>NZ_JAJJJF010000009.1 GCF_022458745.1 Bacillus piscicola | reverse complement strand
GCCTCTAGAATATTTTCACTAACAAGCAGACTTTTAAACAAACGAGCCATTTAGTCGCATAAAGGCGGTGAGTTAAAATGATGGAGACAATTTATATAATTATTATAATTGGTTTAGTTGTATTGTTCTTCGTTTCTCTTTTCTTGTATGTTGGCAAAACATCACATAATTCATCGGTCAAAGGTGGAAAGAAACGTTACCATAAAGGAGCAACTGGAAAAGATAAAATTATCTATGATGAAGTGGTCCGGTTGTTAAAAGAGAAGGAGTCAGTTATGAATATCCACCGTAAAACAGGGGTGTCTCGTAATACGGTGTATAAAATCCAGCATGAAATGGAACCAGAAGTTGGAAGGGATGAAGCTTATGGAAACTAAGTTATTACAAGAAATACATAAGGTATTAAGTGGCTTTCCTGAGTATTGGGATGGAGATACACTTTTGAAGAATAAATTAATCGAAGAAATAAGGTCCTATAATGAAACCGTTATTGAGGCGCTGTTATCTAATGAATTGGTGAAAAATACATACTCAATCAAATTGACGTCAGGCCTATTGTTTAAATCAGAAGTATTTATTAGTATGCTACGGTATAAAAATTATTGGGATAATAGTTACACAAAATACACAAATGAAGTTGGTCTTACAAGTGAGGGTAAGTATCTAAAGTACAACACAGACGTCGTACTAGACTTTCCTCATAAAGATGCTGTACTGGAAGGCGGAATGACCAAAGAAGATGTTGGTAAAAGGGAAGTTTACTATCATAATGTCATTGCAAAGGAAGAAATAGATACACTTTTTTCATCAAAAATCCTAAGGAACGTAAAGAAATTAGATGAACGTGGAGAAAAGGATATTGATGTTTTCTCAGAGAAAGAAAATTTAATTCTAAAAGGAAACAACCTTATAGCTTTACATAGCTTAAAGGAACGATATGCCGGAAAGGTCAAATTAATTTATATAGATCCTCCTTATAACACTGGTGGAGATAGTTTTAGATATAACGATCGCTTTAATCACTCTACGTGGCTTACATTCATGAAAAATCGTTTAGAAGCAGCAAAAGACTTATTGGCCGAAAATGGAAGTATTTGGATCAATATTGATAATAATGAAAGTCATTATTTGAATGTATTGCTAGATTCAATTTTTGAAAAGGAAAACTTTATTGCAGACGTGATATGGAATCATACTAAACAGAGCAAGAACGACGAAAGGTTTTTTTCAAGACATTATAATCATTTATTGGTCTACGCTAAAAATAAAGAGACAATGAAACCTTTCGAGTTGCCTAGAACAGATGAGGATAATAAGAATTATAGAAATCCAGATAACGATCCTAAAGGATTATGGAGAGCTGGAGATGTAAGAAGTCCAAACTTGCGTCAAACTTTAAAGTTTAATATTGAATCTCCTGACGGAACCATTATACACCCTCCGGAAAATGGGTGGAGATGGTCTAAGGAGTCGATTGAGGAAAAAATTAAAACAAAAGAAATTATATTCAAGCCAGATAATTCAGGTATTATCCGGAAAATATATTTATCAGATCAATCAGGGAGAACTCCTGAAAATATTTGGGATAGTACAGACTCTGGGACTACTCGAGAAGCAAATAGTGAACTTAAAGCATTATTTGGTCAATCAGTATTTTCTACTCCTAAACCTGAAAAACTTCTTCGTAAAATTATTCAAATAGCCTCGGAAGAAAATGACATTGTCCTAGATTTCTTTTTGGGTACAGGAACAACTGCAGCAGTTGCAATGAAAATGAACCGTCAATTTATTGGAATTGAACAGATGGATTATATCAACAGTGTTTCAGTACCTCGTCTTCAAAAGGTCATTGAAGGGGAACAAGGAGGTATCTCAGAGGAAGTTAATTGGCAAGGTGGAGGCAGTTTCGTTTATGCAGAGTTATATAGATTAAACGAAGAGTTTCTTCATGGTATTCAAGCGTGTCAGAACTCCGATGAATTAGAGCCCGTTATTGATCATATGAAGAAAGCAGCCTATTTGAATTTTAAGGTGGATTTGGAAAAGGTAACTGCGGAAAATGAGAATTTTCAAGAGTTATCCTTGGAGGAACAGAAGGATGTACTCATTCAGGTTCTGGACTTGAATCAACTATACCTGAATTATTCGGAAATTGAAGACAGCCAATATGATATTTCTGATTCAGTAAAAGCATTTAATTATTCCTTCTACCAAAAAGAAGGTGCTACGAATGAGTAATGAAATTCTTCACCGGCGAATAGAAGATCAGTTCAATTCCTTGTTTGTTACTCCTCCGGACGTTCCGGATTATATAAAGGATAACTTAAGTCATCCTTTACGAGGATACCAGGAACAAGCCTTGCGCCAATTAATCTATACGCAAGAACTGGATAGTGCCGACATGTCATTCAACCATCTTTTATTCCATATGGCTACGGGTTCCGGGAAAACATTGGTGTTAGCTGCAACCATTCTGTATCTTTTCAAGGAACACGATCAGCAAAATTTCATTTTCTTTGTAAATAGCGATGCCATCATTCGAAAGACTTATGATAACCTGACGAATGATCAGTCTGCGAAGTATCTGTTCCGCAAAGAGGGCATCGTCATTGATGGGCAACGCATTTCTATCCAAGTCGTTGATGTATTTCCAGCTTTCCCTGATCCCAACACCGTCTATCTGAAGTTAACCACTATACAAAAACTTCATGGGGATTTAACGGAGCCGAAAGAGAATTCATTGACTTATGAATCCTTAGAGAATATGAAACTGGTACTACTTGCCGATGAAGCGCACCATATCAATGCATGGACCAGAAGAGACAAACGGAAGCTGAATACGAAGGAAGCGGAAGAGAAAACGTGGGAAAACACCGTTAGCACCTTATTAAAGCTTCATCCATCGAACCGTTTATTGGAATATACGGCTACGGTCAACTTGAATCAAGATGTCCTGTTCGAGAAGTACAAGGATAAGATTGTATATCAGTATGATTTGCGACGCTTTATGGAAGATGGCTATTCGAAGAACGTAGTTTTACTTCGTGCGGATGAAGAAGACGAGAATAAGATGTTGAACGGCGTCCTCTTAAGCCAATACCGGAAATATGTGGCCAAAGAACAATGCATAGAATTGAAGCCGATCATCTTGTTTAAATCGAATAAAATTGCCACCTCTCTGGCAGCAAACGAAAAGCTTTTAAGTATGGTCCATGGATTAACACTGCAGGAATTATCACGAATTATTGACCTTGGCCATTCGATTTATAAGCATGAGAACAGCATTTGGAGTAAAATGTTCCAATATTACAAGGAACAACCTCTTGAAGAGGTGATTCGTGACTTGCAGTGGGATTTCACGGAAGAAACGATTCTAAATGCCAATGACAAAGCTTTTCTTTCAGAAGATAATGCGTTGCTATTAAATACACTGGAAGAACAGAACAACCCTATCCGTGCTATTTTTGCAGTGGCTAAGCTTAACGAAGGTTGGGACGTATTGAATCTGTTTGACATCGTACGGATCAGTGAAGGGGCTAGTTCGACGAAAACTACGACGGACAGTGAAGCTCAATTGATTGGCCGTGGAGCAAGGTATTATCCTTTTGAATATAAAGGGGAACGTTCATACACACGTAGGTTCGATCGATTACAAACTGATTTGAAAGTGATTGAAAGCCTTCATTACCATACCATTAATGATAATGCGTATATTAAGAACCTAGAGAAGTCCCTGGAGTCTGCGAGTATTCAAATTAAAGAAGATGAATACGATCGGTTAGAAGCGAAAATCAAACCTTCGTTTAAGAAGCATCCGATCTTTAAAAATGGGAAGATTTATATCAACAAGCTGGTGAAGACGACAGCTGATGATTATAAGACATTGGAGCAATATAATGTTACCACAGATTATGAAATTCCTTTTGAGGTAACAGTAGAACAACATTATGGCAAAAAGAAGCAACAGATTAGTACAGGACAGAAGCATGAACGAATATGGGTCGTGGAGTGCAGATTTATCCAGAAAGCGATCCAGAGGAAGCCATTTTTTCATTTTGAAAATTTCAGGCATTATGTTCCTGCTTTAACCAGCATGAAGGAATTTATGGAAAGTCCGGATTTCTTAGGGGAGCTCACCTTTTATGTATCTCTTCCTTTAGGAGTGGAGATTGAACACTTGAAGCCTTTGGCCAAACTCAAGATGGTCGAAAAATATTTGGATTATATTGAGAAGAACATCCGGTCCAATTATATGAAAGAGCGAGGTACTGCAGTATTCGAAGGGATTTCTATGCCGGACTTGATCAACGACTACTACATTGAACTCAATAAAGTGAATGCTAAAATATCCAACATAAATGAAGTTGTCCAACCAAGAAGTATGCGTGATAACCATTGGTATATCTATGATAAAGCGATCGTTAATAACTTGGAGAGCTCCTTCATTGATTTTATCAATGATTATATGGAGCAGCTGAAAGAAAAATATCAGGAAGTATTCCTGATAAGGAATGAACGCAAAGTAAAAATCGTTGAAATTAATGGCACACGTGGATTTATGCCTGATTTTCTGCTTTACCTTCAGGATGAGCAATATACGTATCAGGTTTTTCTTGAGCCGAAAGGAGACCATCTACGTTTACAAGACCAGTGGAAAGAAGACTTCCTGACCTCCTTATCTTCCAGAACTGACATAGAAGTCTTAACGGAGAATGAAGATGTCAGGCTGCTAGGTGTGAAGTTCTATTCCAATGATAAGAGATTAAAGCAAGGCTTTCGTGAGAACTTTAATAAGACGTTATTTAATTTATAGCATGTGTAGAAAGACGAAAGAACCCTAACCCTATCAATTTAGGGTTCTTTTTTGAAATAATTGATTTCCTACCTTCAATCTCATTGCTGTGAAGGATCTCAGTAAATATATTATTTCTATTTTTACACATATAGTATCTAAGTTTGGATTACATACTATATATTGTAAATATTCAGTTGGTATGGTACATTATAAACGTAGGCGAACACTTATTAAACTATTATCTAAAGAAAGGAGTAAAGTAGGGTATATTGGTTTTTTAGCATGGGAGTATAAGGTATTTAATTTGGCAAGGAGAAGTTTAATAAGTTTCTATTTTCCGGTAAACATTTTTGAGGGGTGGGTTCCTAATTACCACTTTATAATACGGTTTGAGGGAAGCCACATAATCTAAAAATGATGTTGCTCATATTTTATTTCCTATAGTCTGTTGTATGTTAAATTTTGTAGAACATATATCAATAAGAGGTGATCACATTGGCGAAACACTCCGGGGGCCCATTAGGAAAAGCTGGAAAAGTATTAGCCACCTCAAAATCTAAAAAGAAAAAAAGTGAAGCAGCTAAAACTCTAAATAAACACAAAAATAAAATGCATTAAATTTTGATAAAACGTAAAACATTTTTAGTGAAAATATTATTTATTTTACTTTGTGGTCCGCCAAATATCGATTAAACGTCGCCCTGCTTATCCCTGTAGCACCCAATATTTCTTTAATACTGTACTCTTTACTATCATACATCTTAAAGGCCAATTCTAGCTTGGATTGGTCTTTTCTTGGTCTGCCACCTTTTCTTCCTCGAGCTCTTGCTGCATCCAACCCTGACTTTGTACGTTCTGAGATAATGTCACGTTCAAACTGCGCTAAGCCACTAAATATAGTGAAGACAAGCTTGCCCATTCCCGTAGTTGTATCAATGTTTTCATTAATCGAGACAAAGTTAATTCCCTTTTCTTGGAAGTCATTGATCAAGTCCACTAAGTGTTTTGTGCTGCGGCCGATCCGATCGAGTTTGTAAACGACAACGGTATCTCCCTCACGAAGATACTTCACCATTTCATTAAATGCCGGCCGGTCTTTTTTCGTCCCCGTAATTTTTTCTAAGAAGATGTTTTTCTCTTCCACTCCATATTTCTTTAACGCATCAAACTGCATATGTAGATTTTGATCCTTGGTACTTGAAGACGGCATTCAATTTGTACCACTCTTGCAATCTTTTTTACCAATAAATGCGGAGAAGTTTACCACTTTTTGCGGAAGGCTTTACCATTCCTCTACCTCCTGTATACTTAATGAGCATGCCAAGCGGCATGACATGAGGAATACAGGAGGTTTTTTATGTTCCCATATCGGAGGATGTTGGAATTGCATTTCGAGGAAGAGAGAAGTTTCCGAAGTATCGCTGCCATCACTCGTCACTCCCGGCAAAAAGTAACGGAGGTGATAAGACTTGCCGAGAAGAGAGGACTGAAATGTCCATTAGACGAGGAAATGACAGATCCATGGCTTGAGGATTTCCTTTATCCGGAGAAGAAATTGGAAGCATCAGGGCGGTATATGATTGATTTTGATTATCTGCATGCCGAACTGGCTAAACCGCATGTCACATTAACGCTGCTTCATGAGGAATATGTGAGAAAAGCCAGGGCTCAAGATAAAATTCCCTACGCTTACCGAACTTTCACGGAGCACTACCATCGTTTTGCCCAGAAATATAAAGCAACCATGCGAATTCGGAGAAAACCAGGAGAGGCATTAGAAGTGGACTGGGCAGGTTCGCCTTTGTTTATCACCGACCCTGACACGGGAGAAAAAGTTAAAGTATATGTATTTGTAGCTACTCTTCCTTGTTCACAGCTTTCTTATGTGGAAGGATCTTTATCCATGGGTTTATCGGACTGGATTAAGCTTCATCAACACGCGTTTGCCTACATGGGAGGGACCACCCAAATCATCGTTCCGGATAACCTGAAGACCGGAGTGACGAAGCACACTTCCAAAGAGCTGGTATTAAATAAAACATACGAAGAAATGGCACACCATTATCGTTCCATCGTTATGCCGGCACGCGTCCGGTCTCCAAAAGATAAAGCCAGTGTGGAAAGTTCCGTCAACACGGTTTCCACGTGGATTATCGCTGCATTAAGGAATGTTCAGTGTTTTACATTGGAAGAACTGAATCAGGAGATTCAGAAGAAACTAGAAGAGTTTAACCATCGGCCGTTTACGAAAAAAGAGGGTTCACGGTGGTCAGCGTTTATGGAAGAAGAGAAATTTGCCCTTTCCCCTCTTCCCGCAAAAGACTACCAGATGTCTGAATGGCGGACTGCCAAGGTACAGCCCGATTATCACATCTCTGTAAAAAGTATGTTTTACTCCGTTCCCTATGAATACATAGGAAAACAAGTGGACGTGAAAGTCTCAGAGGAAGCAATAGAAGTGTATTTTCATCATATGAGAATAGCCTCTCATCGAACATTATATGGGAAATACGGCCAACATTCTACCTTGGATGATCACATGCCGGATAACCATAAACGTTATGCTGAACAAACACCTCAAGATGCGTTGGAGTGGGCCGCGAATGTAGGAGAACATACCCTTTTAGTCGTGAAATTCCTGATAGATAGCTATGACGTAGAAAAACAGGCAATGAAGTCCATTTTTGCCCTCAAGAAGCTGGAGCACAGCTATACCGTTTATGAGATCGAACGAGCGTGCCAAATGGTCTGCCAAATCACGAAAAGACCTACGGTCAAAAGTATCCAAACGCTGATCAAGAATAACAAAAAAGCAGCCACAGAGAAAGCTTTTGCACAGAGGAAACGAGAAGTCGACAATAAACATGGTTTTACTCGCGGTGCTTCTTACTTTGGAGGGAAAAGCAAATGAACCAGCAGAATATCGATAAACTTAGAACACTGAAATTATCAGGGATGGCAGAAGCCTATGAAGCTCTTTTTCTGAAGGAAGAAAACAAAGAAATGGATTTTGATACGTTATTGGGCATATTAATTGATCATGAAGAATCTAGGCGAAAAAACAATAAACTTCATCGCCTACTCAAACAGGCCGCGTTTCCGGAAGAAGCCTCGATAGAGGATATTCTGTATTACGATGATCGGAAGCTGGATAAAGAGTTACTCCTACGCTTAGCTAGCGGAAGTTATCTTCTAGATGGACGAAACGTTATATTAAAAGGAATATCCGGAGCCGGAAAGTCGTGGATAGCCATTGCGCTTGGTGTGCAGGCATGCCGTCAATTTTTTCAAGTGCAATACACGCGTTTGCCTGACTTACTAGAGGAATTTAAAATAGCCAAATATCAAGCAGATAACAGTTACGTCAAATTGATGAAAAGGCTGTTGAAGGTGGATCTATTGATTCTAGATGAATGGCTACTTCATGCTTTGACCAATGAAGAAGCAGCTCTCCTGCTTGAAATCATTAACGCCAGGCGCCAAGCAAAACAATCCAACATATTCTGTTCCCAATTCGATATTGATGGATGGTATGAAAAGCTGGGAGATGGTACGCTGGCCGAAGCTATTCTCGACCGGATTGTCCATGATTCCTATGATATATTTATTGATGGAAAGGTATCCATGCGAGAACGCTTTGGTGTGCACCAAGAAGCAAGGAACGAAGAGAACGACGTTCTCCTCTAAAGAAAGGGATAAAGGACAAAAAAGGATGAAATCACAAGTGGGTTTCATCCTTTTTCAAGCGTGGTAAGAGGTAACGCAAAGAGTGGTACATTTACTCGCAAAAGGTGGTAAAAAAGATTGCAGTGGTGGTAAAAATCGTCCGCCGTACTCAGTACTAACCCGAGCATAGCCAAATAACATTTTTTGGAACCCCTTTTTGAATTTCGTTACTTATATGTTATCAAAAATGATTAAATAAGCACATATTGTAACTTTGTTTTTGATACGACTTTTGAAACTTGAGTTCAGGCCAAGTTTCGGGAATTTTTAAGAGTTTCAAATGAAAGTGTGGACTGTCTCAAAAACGAACGTTTTGGGGTAGCTGTCCGATTCGAAGCATAAGAGTTAGTTTAAACAGACTACATGATGGTGCCCGTCAATTAGTTTGTTTGAGCCATCTCTTAGATCGAGATGAGTTGAATCATACGGTTGATGAAATTAAGGAACGTTACGGGACTGATGCCATTATGTATGCGACATCTACATCAGCAGGAATAGCTAAATAAAGGGAGAAGGAAAATAGGTGCTCGTTTTATCGTTAACTCACAACTATTGGGACTCCTGTAAGGGAGGACGATCGCATGCAAATGAAGTTGGGATATCTTTGAGGGTAATTAAAAGATAATCATGTCAGGCGTCGTTTTTTTTTATCAATCTGAGCTAAGTATAATTCTAATTGTTTCAGTAAATTATCAATATCTTCTTTCGTTGGATAACAATTATCTGATGATTTTTTTGTTAAATAGCTCATAATAGATACCTCCTGCCATTACTATATACCTACTGTTATAGTACCGCAACCTGAGGGTGGGGAAGGAACTGTAATGGAGGAATCTGCAAAAATTGTGTCAAAATAGACTAATATTGGAAGCGAAGAAAAGTGTTGTCCACGTACCCTGCATGTTCTTTAGTAAAAAATTCACACAGTTAAGTTATTTATTAATGGTAGACGGTTCTTAATTAGCTGATAGCAGCTCTCTAAATGTCTAAATTCTTTTGTATCCAGTGTTTCCATATGGCAAATTTTATTCCGAATATCGGTTAATTGATATAAATGCTGCCGCTCTATTCTGGAAAAAAAGCCTTGTAAGGGAGGGGACTTGGCAAAATAGGGGATTAGCTCATGAAAATAACAAGTTTCCAACGCGCGATGCTCTTGTATTTGTTGTTCCCAATTTACCCCGTAGGCGGCCCGCAGCTCCTGAGCAATAGTCCTACTTAGGCTGATCTCAGGGGTTGGTGCTATTTGGAGGACAGGTGAACCTTGTTACCACCCACTGATGAAAAGTTTTTTTGGTCTTTCAGAGAAAGATGAAGTTTTAGGATTTATCTATTTGGGCTATGCAGATACTTTTAAGAGTAAAAGTCGTAGAGTCCCTTTTGAAGAAAAAACAGTATGGATTGAATCGGACTCTACAAAGGGAACATAGTGCCTGCTTCCAATATAGCGTCCTATCCGTCTGCCTCAGGCGAGCGGGGCAGGAGCACTTAAAAACAATGAAAAACCGGTTTCGAGAGGCAGCTTCGGAAAAACGAGAAGTGTTTGGAGATAAGGTAGTGGTACGGACGGTTCCCATGCCAGTTTATGAGACGGAATAGTGGTTATGATCTATTTGCCAAATAATCATCAACTGTTCCTTCTACCTTAATACACTTTTTTATAGTTTCATCTCTTCTTTTAGTATTTGGATCTGTTCTTTTGACAAATCCGTAAACTTGGCAACCATTTCCACGTTCAAACCTTCTTTGAGCATTCTTTTTGCCGTTTCTTTAATGGTAGCTTCTCTTGCTTCCTCTCTCGCCTCTTTTACTCGTAATTCTGCTTCTCGTTTGGCTGCTTCTTCATCCAGCACCTGTTTGAGGCGAGCATCATATGCGAGGACTTCCTCCGTTGATGCACTGAGTACATCCCATCCTTGGAAGGCACTTTTTAATGTTTCATCTTTCATGGCAATTACCTCCAACTCTTTATAGATATCTTCGTATACCTGGCCATTCCGATGATCTACC
The DNA here is from genome assembly GCF_022458745.1 of Bacillus piscicola. GTDB lineage: Bacteria > Bacillota > Bacilli > Bacillales > Marinococcaceae > Alteribacillus_A > Alteribacillus_A piscicola. The sequence continues at coordinate 113,073 of NZ_JAJJJF010000009.1, read as the reverse complement.
ATCCCTAACAGCAGCATCCATCTTGCAAGAACATCATTCCACGGATCGAGTTTCTCCTGCTTCCAATCGCTCATAAGCTTTGGCATCTCTAAAAAATGAAATTCCATGACATCGGTCAACCGGAAGCACTCTTCATCCTCGTATAAATGATAGGTGGTATGAAAGCGGTCTGTTTGCTCAAATAAGGAAAAATTCATGATGTTGATGGCAATGACGGGACGAAGCTCGCTGTATCCCATCCTTCTCTTCATGGGGGCACGATATACAGTGGACCAGTAATAAATAGAGCGTTTCACCATATTGTATTGGTTTGTAAATTGTATCTCGATGTTAATCCATTCTCCGGTATTAGTCATCGCTAAAATGTCTAATCTGGAACGCTTATCTTCCTCGTATTCACCACTAAACTCGGTATTTTGAAAAGAAATGTCCTGGATTTCTTCGTGACCGCTTTGCTTGAGGATCGCATTCAAAAAGACGACGGTAATCTGAAACGGCGCTATTATCTATATTTTAGTGAATATTTACACCAAGTCCACCAATATGTTCCTCTTTTAAAAAATAGACAGTTAGGGTATGTTATATACAGAACACTAGTTCCTTTTTCGGAGGGTTGGATTATGGGGAAAGCAATCCTATTATGTGACATGGTTTCTTTCTATGCCAGTGTAGAAAAACTACATCGACCAGACTTGGACAATAAGCCGGTGGTAGTTGCCGGTGATCCCGAAAGAAGATCGGGCGTGATTTTGGCTGCATGTCCAGTCGCCAAACGATACGGTGTGAAAACAGCGATGCCGTTATGGGAAGCTCAAAATCATTGTCCTCATGTTGTTGTCATTAAACCACGAATGCAAACATATATAGAGATTTCTCTGGCTATTACAGAATTGATGCAAAGCTATACCGATAAGGTTGAGATATTTTCAATAGATGAACAATTCTTAGAGGTTGATGATGTTGTGGCTGATCAGGTAGCAGCCTCGTTACAAGAAGATATTCTGCGACATCTAGGATTGCAAAGCAGAGTGGGTATAGGCACTACTAAATCGTTAGCTAAAATGGCATGCGACCACTTTGCAAAGAAAAACAATAAGGGGATTTATCGTCTGCGACAAGATCAATTAGAAGATACATTATGGCCGCTTGATATTGGAAAGTTATTCGGTGTGGGAAAGAGAATGGAAGCGCACTTCCGCAATATGGCAATACGAACCATTGGGCAACTAGCTAATTACCCAGTAGACTTGTTGCAAAAACGTTGGGGTATTAACGGCGTGGTCCTTCATCAAACAGCATGGGGAATCGACTCTTCTCCTGTATCGCCTAACACTCATAATCGCAATAAAGCAATTGGTCATCATATCACTTTGCCAAAAGACTATGCGTTGTGGAAGGACATACGAGTTCCCTTGCAGGAACTTAGTGAAGAGGTGGCCAGGAGAGTGCGCGCCAATGGTTATATGGGGAAAGTTGTTGGAGTAGGGGCTGGTGGCCAAGACTTAAATGAACGTACTGGATTTCATCGTCAAGTATCCCTGCATGAACCTACAAATGATGGGAAAGTCATTTATCAAGCAGCGAAGAATTTGTTCGATAAATTTTGGGATGGTTACCCGATTCGGAGTTTAGGAGTCAGTTTAAACGGATTAGAGGACGGAACTTATCGACAATTAAGCTTGTTTGAATCATCATTAGAGCGTGAAGAATTAAATGAGACCGTAGACAGTATTAAAGAGAGATACGGAGCAGATGCCATTATGTATGCGACATCCTTAACTGCTGCAGGTTTAGCTAAAGAGCGTGCTAAAAAAATAGGTGGTCATTATAGATAACGAGCCTGGCATTGTTATGCTATGAGCCGACTATTACACAGTATAGTGACTTTAGTTATCTGGAACTTTCCATTAAAGAAAAAATGATATAAGAAAGGCAACAGTTTTAGGACGTGTTTTATCAATTTGTTATATTTAACTATTTTTTATATTTAATAGTTTTAGAACGAAAAAAAGCCTTTAGAAACAAGCCTTAGAGTCTATTAAGGCAACACTATTAGGATGATGAGCAACACTATTAGGATAGAAGGCAACGATTTTAGGATGACAAGCAACAAATTTAGGATAAGAAGCAACGATTTTAGGATGATGGGCAACAATTCTAGGACAAGAAAGCAATCACTTTGTTTATAAAGGCAACAGTTTTAGGATAAGAAGGGTACACAGTAAGGCAACAAATTTAGGATGGAAAGGCAACAGTTTTAGGATGGTAATTTCTAAACGAATAAACAAACGAGTGATGACAATAAAAAAACACGTATAAAGGCAACAAAAATAGGATGAATTTGAAATGAAAGGATTAAGGATAATATATTGAGTGAAAAAATTAGAAAATATAAAATGAAAGGCAACAATTTTAGGATGCGAGGTCTTTAAATGCCTATATCCATCCTAAAATTGTTGCCTTTAAATATTCGCCGTAGCCTTGTCGCACTTTGAAAAATGTACCATAATTATGTTAAAGAACACAGTTAAGTAGGTGCTGGTATATATGGTAGCTCTTAAAACAATTGAAAACGATACAATAGTTAAATCAAATAAGTTGAATGAAGCTCTGTTTAATTTAAGCTCGATAGAATATAAACTAGTTCTGTATATTGCATCTAAGATTAAAAAAGCGGATAAAGATTTCAAAACATACAAAATACCAGTACGTGAATTCACACAAGCTATTGGCGTGAAGGGAAATGCCTACCATAAAGAAATTGAAAATATTAGTGAAGAAATTATGTCTAAGCCTATTAAGTTTGTGGATGAAGAAGGCTTCCAAATAAGCAACTGGTTTAGTTACATACGATATAGAAGAAATGACGGATACATTGAAGTTCGATTTGATGCCAATTTAAAGCCTTACCTATTAAATCTTGAAGGGAATTTTCTACAATACACCTTTAGGCAAATCTCCAGTCTTAAAAGTACACATTCTATACGCATGTTTGAATTAATCAAACAGTACTTAGTCATTGGTCATCGAATCATTGATCTAGAGGATTTGAGGAAAATGCTCGATGTGGAAGACAAATATAAACGTTATAGTAACTTCAAACAGCGTATTCTACTGAGGGCTATTGATGAGATCAAAGGAAAAACGGATCTTCGCTTTGAAGTCGAGGAGATTAAGAAAGGTCGCAGCGTCCAGAAAATAAAATTTTACGATATTAAATTTATGGAGGCTGAATTTAATTCGTATGAAGAAGCTTTTGTGACCGATACTCCGTTAGAAGAAAAAGTAAAAAATGCTTTTTTTGCTTTAGGAGTGTATATTCGAGAAGATGATCTAAAAGAAATTACGAGTTATCCTGAAATGGTAGTCCAAAATGCAATGGAACAACTCAATAATAAAATGAGATCTGGGAGCGTTAATTATCCAGTAAGCTACCTAAAGGGTATCTTACAAAACCTGCATGACGCCCCAGAAGCAATGGAAAGCAGCGTGTACGATAGGTTGTGTAAGGCAATTTGTGATACGTATAAGGGTGAAAAAGGTACTGTACCTGGGTGGTTAATTGAAGAAACGGCAAAAAGTGTATTAAAAATAGACTTGAAAATAGAAGATGAAGAACAGATGAACAGTATTTGGAGTCAGTTTGGTAAGAGCATTATCCAACAGGTAAATAAAATGATTGAGAAAAATAGACGGCTGGGCAAAAAATAAACGATGTGGGAACATCGATGACCAGAACAAGGAATCACATTGACGTCATACAGCGCGCAGAGTTTCAAGCCGATGTGTGTGCTGTTTCAATGTTTATTGTATGTTTAAAAATAATATTTGTTCCTAAGATAAAAAGCGTAATTTTACTCTTTCATTAATTTTTTTAAAAATATACGATTAAATTATTATAAAAACACTTGATATTTATTAAATCTTATAATACTATAAGGGTAAGCAAAAAATAACTTGCTTTTTTAAAAAAATAATAAACCAAACTACCGGAACCCCCGATGTTTGTATATGATCTCAACAAGTGTACGTATGTATTTCTTGTATTCACTTCCTGTATTCAGGAATCTTTGGATACATAAATTCAATTACCGTACAAGTTGATTTTCATATAACAACGTCGGGGGTTTATTTGTGTTTAAGGGGGAGATACATAAAAAATACTGCTGTTAGATGAAGTTTCTAGATGTCGATTTTGTAACGTTCTCGATCTATGACCAACCCTATAATCTACAAAGTTATTCTCTGTGTCTCGTTCTTCTGTGATTGGTTCAGATGAGATGTTATATGCGTTTTCCAAATAGGTAACTAGAAGGGAACGGTAAGGTGGTGCTTATAAAAGACATCACCACAGAATCGAAATGAAAACCTTTTAGAAAAAATAAAAATTATTTTAAGGAGGAATACAGAAATATGAATCTGATGAAAAAATGGTTAAAAGAAGAAGAAGGTTTCCAGGTATTTGAAAAATTTGGTCTGACACAGGGCGGTGTTTTGCTTGCACTAGGTGTTGCTGCAGTCTGTGTGGTTGTTATGAATAACTACTGGGGTGAAGTAGGAGGACAATACTTCAGTTCCGATACAGGTATTGATGGTTTCGTAGACCCATCAAACGCTGAAATGATGAACTGGGGAACTTCTACTACTGGGCAAACTGGATGGCAGTAAGTCGACCGCTGAAAAACTCTCGCTGGATAGCGGGAGTTTTTCTTTTGAAAGGAGGTTTTTTAAATGACAAATCCATTTATCAAATGGTGGAACGAAGAAGATGGCTTTATTGTCTTTGAGTCATTAGGGCTGGTGAAGGGGAGCTTGATCGTTGCTACGGGTGTGATCAGTATCTTCCTAGTGATCATGGCATACGAGTACACCCGTATGGAAAACGAGTTCATTGGAAATGAGGTGGAGGCAAATGAAGCACTTCAACGTTTTTCAACAGGGTAAGCGGATGAGAAATGTGCTAAAGAATGAATCTGGTCATTATCTGATTTTTGAATGGAGTAAACTTACCTTGATTTTTATGATTCTCCTTTTCATTTTGCTCCCGGATCTCATCATGATTGGACGAGTTGCGTTTTATGGTCACAGCGCCAGCAGTTATGCAGTTGAAAGAGCAGCCGATCAAGGCCAAATGAACGACGCGTTAGCTAGTGACGTAATAAGCTACTTGAATGCACGAGATATACCGGATTGCGACAGTAGCGGGAGCGGGCGATCATGCTATGAACTGTATGGTAGCACCGAAATGAAAGGGATGAATAGTCCAGATCCCGACGTAGAAGTAAAGGTTGTCATGAAACACAAGCCTGCAATATTACAGGTTCTCCCTTCGTTACGGCTAAATGACTCGCTTGCAATGGAAGAGGGAGTTATTAATATGTCTTTTACTAAAATGGCGTCGGCAACACCGTATGTAAGAGATTAGCTATATATCCAACTTATAAATTTATGAAAATCTCATTTATCTTTTTTAGGAGGTATTGATAGTGAATAAAGGTGCTAAACACGATAAAACCATTTCTAATATAGGGAAGTACTCCACTGTGACAGCAACATTGGCAGCAACCATGATCGTACCAGCGATGGTGCAAGAAGCACCGGGCGCGGATGCCCAGCAAAACGACCAGAAAGACGAGAATACGCCGTTTAATGTGCTGGCGAAGCCATTGGCGTTTGTAAAGGACCAAGTGGCCCCTGCGACAGCGGAAGCGGCGAGTGTAATTATGATTGAAACACCGGAAGATTTAGACAATATACGTAATAATACATCAGGACATTATGAGCTTGCCAATGATATTGATTTATCAGGGATTAATTGGGAACCAATAAATTATTTTAAGGGAACATTAGATGGTAATGGCTTTAAAATCACCAATTTAACTATTAATAGACCTAGCTTGGATTATGTTGGGCTATTCAACTTAGTGAATGAAGATGGAGAAGTACGAGATATTGTATTTGAAAACGTGGATATTAATGCTAGGTATTATACAGGTACGTTAACCGGAATGGCTGAAGGAAGTAAGATAAGTGGGATTAGCGTAGAGGGTGGCAGTGTTAACGGGTACGACTATGTAGGGGGTATTATTGGTCAATTAAGAGGGGACTTAAAAAACAGTCACACCACTGTTGATGTAACAGGCCGTCGTGAAGTTGGAGGATTAATAGGTAGAGCTAAGTATTATGATACAAGAACACATAATAACTTTGTTGAAAATGTTTATTCAACCGGTAACATCAATGGAACAAAAGACGTTGGAGGATTAATAGGATTTTTATGGGGAGATATAGTTGTTAATGCATACACTACCGGAAGCGTTGAAGGGCGCATAAACGTAGGGGGAGTGATTGGAAGATCCGAGTCAAATGGTCCGGAAATTCATAATGTACTTACGACATCTAGTGTTATCGGAGTAGATTATGTAGGTGGATTGGTGGGGAATAACTTAGCTGGAAGGAACTCGAATTTATTTGCGCTTAATAGACAGATAGTGGGGAAGTCTGATGTTGGATTAGCTTTTGGTGGCTACAGATCAACTTATAGTGGGTATTGGAATGTCCACGTTAGTGATAAGTTAAAATCTACCACTAACACTACAAACAATTACTTCAATAAATTTATTAGCGATGAACAAATAGTACATCAACAAACATACGAGGAACTAGGAGCACCAAGAGGGTATTCCTTTGATTTCGGACCTGGGGCATGGTCTATTGATGAAGGAAGAAGTGTCCCTTATTTGTCTGAACCGTTCTTAACTTTCGAGCCTGAAATACCTATTCCAGAAGTTCCGGTAGATTTTAAAGAAACTAATGTAACCCCTGACTCTATCACTCTACAATGGGGTAAAGATAAAGATGCAGAATCATATGTTTTAAAACGGGACGGAACAATAATTTATGAAGGTAACAGTACTACTTTTAAAGACGAGTCGTTAGAAGCCAATACTACCTATGAGTATGAACTTATTGCCATAAATGAAAGTGGAGCCTCAGACCCCTCAACATTGACTGTTTCTACGACGAACAATTCTCCGACGATTGATAAAAATATCAAAAATCAAACAGCAGTCGTGAACCACGATGAACACAAATACATCACTATTGAGGATCTTAATATATATTTCCGTGATGAAGATGGAGACAGTTTATCATTCGATGCCACATCAGCTGACAAGTCCATTGCTACCACTGAAGTTAATGGTCATAGATTAACGGTTGAAGTCCTAAAAGACGCGGAAACAGAAATAACAGTTACAGCTAGAGACGGTAACGGGGGTTTAACTTCACAGACTTTCACCGTAAAAGGGGAGTACATTTTAAGTGAAGTACCAGAACTGGTAGTAGGAGAAACTACAAATAGTTCCATTTCGCTCAATTGGAACGAATTAATAGGCGCTGATGAATATGTGTTAGAGCGTCGTCCGAAACAAGCGGGTGTATTCCGTACACTATCTGCTTTCTCCCCTTTTACCGCAGGTGATGGGTTTGAAGAAGTGTACCGCAGCTCTGGTACCTCTTTTACGGACGACAACTTGCGAAAAGGTTCTCGATATGAGTACCGACTAAAGGCTGTTAATAAAAACAGTGAAACGGAATCAGCCATTCAAGAAGCTTATACCTATCAAATAGTTACCTTCCACTGGCTCCCAGTGTACGATGACAACCATGAAGAAGCGGAGGCATATGAAGTTTCTAAAAACGGAGAAATTGTGGATACAGTAACCGGTACATCTTACACCGACACGAAGGCTGTACCAGGTGAAACGAATCTCTACCGTGCAACACCAATATTCGCGGATGGCACCAAAGGTGACGACATTATCATTGACGATATTGTTGTACCAGAAGGAGAGGACGATGTTGTGGTTGATCCGCCAGCGGATCAAGACCAGGGGAATCCACCACCCGAAGAAGGGGATGGAGATGGAGAAAATCCAACAGACCCAGATTCCGGCGACGAGAATGACCCTACTGATCCTGGAAATGGAGAGGGCTCCGGCGGTGACGGAGAGAACACTGGTGGAGATGGGGACACGGGTGGTGAGGATGGTAGCGACCCAACAGATCCTGGTAGTGGAGAGGATGGTACAGGTGAGGATGGTAACGATTCAACAGATCCTGGTAGTGGAGAGGATGGTAGCGATCCTACACCTCCTGTCACCGATGAGGACGACAACACACCGATAGTACCGCCGGCGGATGAGGATCAGTTAGAGAAGCCGGATAACGGGAATATTGGAACACCTTCGAATCCTCCAAATCCAACAGACAAAGAAGATCCCGGCGACTTGGATAAACCGGACGCTCCCGGTGTAGACGTTGGACCCGACTACATGCGTCTTGCTTGGGGTGCGATTGATGGGGCTGCTTACTATGAAATCAAACGAAACGGCACCATCATTCACACCGAAGATCACGTGTCCGGGCACGATCTTTACAGCTATACCGATCAGCCTATCGACCCAACGGTGTCGTACCATTATGAAATCATTCCTTATGCGGCGAATGGCGACAACATCACGGATGAGGACGGAAACAATCCAATTCCACCGTTTGATGTGCTGGCAAAGCCAACATTCACAGAGATGCAGGACGCGGACGGGAATCTCTTACTGGATCTCTCCGACCTATCGAACGGCTCCACAGTCGCGTCTCCAGAAGCGGAAAGTCTGGTGTTAACGGCTGACTATCACGACGTCAAGGAAGGCCAAGTGGCAGAGTATTACACCGATGCGGATGGCTGGACCACGTATAACGACACCATTTCTTTAACGGAAAACGGGGATGTGTTCCTGCGCGTGCGATCCACTGAGCCAAACGACGATAGCGTGAGTGCTTACTCTTTCTTGACGTTTGCGAATATCATCGGAGATGGCAATGGCGATGAAGAACCATCGAAAGATTATACCGCTATTCCGTTTGCGATCACAGACGGCTTCCGTGGCAGTAAAGTGTTAGAGATGGAAGAACTGGAAGACGGCGTGACCGTTGAATTGAGGCAACAGGATGAAACAAAGTATGATGCCTACGCACGGAACGGACAAGCAAATTTTGGAAAGGTAGCCGCCGGCACCTATGACGTGTACTTTGACGGGGCGAAGCACCAAGACCAAGCGGTCATCGGCGATGCTTCCGGTGAAGATGGAAGCGGAGAGGGCGACACTGGGGAGCCGGGGGAAGACCTGGATTACAGCACCACCCCGTATGAGGTTGTGGAAGGCTTTCGAGGAAGCATTGGCATTCGCATGACGGGACTCCAGGACGGCGAAACGCTGGAAGTCACGCAAAACGGCGAAGTTGTTGCTAGTGCCACGTCTAAAAATACCGAAGCGTACTTTGGCCGCTTACAGGACGGCACGTATACGCTCGTGATTAACGGTCAGGAACACGAGACCCCGATGGTTGTAGGAGATGCTGCCGGCGAGGACGAGGGCGGTACAACACCGGACGGTGATTTTACGGCGTTGCCGTATGAGGTGGAACGCGGATTCCGTAATGCCGTACTTCTGAATATGGAAGGACTGCCGAAAGGGCAGAAAGTAGAGCTTCGCTTAGATGGCTCGGTCATCAAAACAGCAACCTCCACAAACGACAAAGTAAACTTTGGCATTGTTGCCGATGGCACCTATGACCTGTATATCAATGATAAGCGTCATGAGACGCCATTCTCGTTACAGGATAATTCGGATAGTGGAAACGACGCTAGTGGCGAGGACTACCAAGATACACCGTTCACAGTGTCCAACGGTTTCCGCAACACCATCAACATGGAGATGGAAGGGTTAGCGAGCGGGTTACGTGTGGAGCTTCACCAAAACGGAGAAGTGGTGGCTTCTGATACGTCTTCCAGTGGCACGGCGAACTTTGGTTTCGTGGCAGACGGGGAGTACGAGCTGTATATTCAAGGCACGAAGCATAATCAACCGTTTGTCGTGAGTGCAGGGGGAAATGGCGGCAGTCAGCCAGGTGGCAGCGATTCTTCGGCAGACTATACCACAACACCGTTTGAAATCGTTCACGGCTACCGGGGATCCATCGGCTTCTCGATGGAAGGACTTCAAGACGGGGTATCCTTTTTGCTGAAAGCTGACGATAAAGCCGTCGCTACCGCTACATCGCTTCGCGGCGAAGTCCAATTCGGTGAGGTTGCCGTTGGCACCTATGACGTGTACGTCGAAGGAGAGAAGCACCAAGACACGTTTACCGTCGGAGATCCGGGAGCGCCGGAGCCGGATGAACCGTCTCTTGTCACCACACCGTTTACCATAAAAGACGGCTTTCGTGGTAGTAAGACTCTCCAGATGGAAGGGTTGCCCAAAGGTTCGGAGGTGGAACTGAAACAAGCCGATGAGTTGGTTCAAACCGCTACCGCTAGGAAAGGAAAAGTGAAGCTACGCTCCTTGAAGAACGGCATTTATGACCTGTTCATAGACGGCGAGCAGCATGCTTTTTCCGTTGTGATCGGTAAACCAGCCTCGGAAGAGGTGGCGGTGACGAAAGAAGCGGATGGGTACACGCTTCAATTAGACAAAGCGAAAGCCGGCAATGTAGTAGCCGCTTTTGACAACGAAGGAAGAGTTTCTGTATTTACAATCAACGATAACGGCACAGCGCACATCGAGAATCTACCCCCTGGCGACTATGACCTATTTTATAGGGGATACATTAGTCTAGTGGAGGAAGCCGATTCAGAAAACACTCTTTCTATTACCATCGAATAAGATTGTTCAAACAGCGCGCAGGCTTTCACACGGGTCTGTGCGCTTCTTTTTGCTTCCCTGTAAAAAAACCCATTTTGTGGTCTACATGTGGAATGTGCAGTCCATGTGAAAGACAATTTGTGGTCTACATGTGGAATGTTCTCTATATGTACTCTACATGAATGCCCAAATTATTTACGAAAACTCCTTTCCCAATAGGAAATAGGAATTAAGCGTGAAAATAGAACCGAACCCTTACTAATAATTTCAGTTAGGGATCGGTTTTTTGTTTGTAGTGTCGTGTGGTTATCTTAAACTTTTAGTAAGGAGAATCACGATACATATCCTCAGCCTCTGTAATGGACTTTACATCAAATACACCATAGATGGCCTGGATAAGCTCTTTGATTTGTTTTTCTTCATAACCAAGCTTTTGGGCTCCAACGATCGCATAACCAAGGCAGGCTTGATTACTCCACTTATTTTCCGTAGACTGAGCTTCCCAAACCAGGTGGCGCAGGAATTGCGAACGATTTCCTTGAGCTTCTTTCTCAAACCATTCCCATTCATGCTCTGGGAGTGTTAAAGAGATTTTTTTAGTCGTACCAACCGGTGGACGACCCACAGGCTTTTTCTTCGAGAACAATTCAGTGTAGCAATGCTGACAGTATACTTTAAGTTCGTCGTTGATATGGATTTGCTTCACATTATCACGTCCATCACAGCGATCGCATAAGTGAGTTGCATTCATTTTTCAGTTCCTCCCACTAATAAAAGTTACTTTTATTTTACAATATAAGTAACCTAAATTAAATGTCCTGTTGTGCCTACTGATTGAACATCTATACTTTCAATATTTAAAAAATTTATTCTTCATGATAAAATAGTAGTAGTAAAATAGTTTTGAAAGAGGGAGAACAATGAAGCATGTTCCTAAAGAGACCAATACTGTACCAACAAAAGAAGAGGTGGATCAGTTGTTAGAAGAGTTAGATCGTTATTTGGCGGCAAGAGTTGAAAGATCGTGGTTGTGCCAAAGAACAGAAACAAAATCCTAACGTAGACGAAATAAGTAAACGACGATGTTTTGTGGTACATTCCATGCACCAGAGAATGAGGAAAAGCATATGTGAGGTACAAGTGATCAGTGGTATACATGTGGCATGTAGATCACTTGTGGAGATGAATATGTGTCCTCCATGTGGTTTGAGAATGTTAATGGGCATGAAAAAGTGAGTTAAAAACAAGTTTCACGGGTATACAGAAAGAGAATTAACATTTGTTTTTACTAAAAGAAAGCTTTTATTTAGAAGGACTTTTAAGAAGGAAAGCTTCTATACAACGTTGCTACTTGTTCTGGCGCAAGCGTTTCCCTTTGTAACCCAAACAAAAAACCGAAATTATGAAGCCATAACTATTAAAAAAGCGAAAATACGATTACAATTATCCTTAAAAAAACAAAAGAATATTGATACAACCCAATGAATGAACATGCTTCCCATGAAGTAGCTTTTTTTGTGGCGGTTATCCCCTCCTTTCACAATGTCCAGACAAAGGTTTTTGGTTTTGTAAGAGAATAAGCAATTGATAAGGTGTTAACCATATTTTATCCTCATGTATGTTTTTGTTTTTTTAAGAGATATGGCTGAAAATAAGGATAAACAGAGGAATGAATATACAACGTTGTACTCTTAATAGTGGTTAGAAGGGAAGAAAAGGAAAAGGATAAAAGCAAAGAAAAACAAAAAAGAAAGGCAACAGGTAAAAGAGCATACCTAAAACCCCTCTTTTAATATTTTTCAAAAACAGGGGGCTATTTGTCCGCAAAACCATTGATAAATACAGGTTTGAAGGACTGTTGGTTATAATTTTTAGTCTGCTGTTTCACTAAGGAAGCAGAGGAGCATGGGCTAAGAGATAATCCTCAAACTTCCATTCTTCCAGCGGAAATCTCTGGCGATGCTGCGCAAGACGTTCTGAGAAACAGGCTCCAAACCAATGGAGGGCTTGATCTACTCCATGTACCCTAGCGTGTTCCAGTAGCTGGTACTCCTTCTCTACGTACCACTCCACGTCAAATTGATGAAAATGAGCGATGTCGCGATAGGTGACCATTCCTGGCAGGGAAGAAGCTTCCTCGCATTTTTGATAGGATTCTAACCGTTGGTGGAGGACAGGAAGTATTTCGCCAATCCAGTCTTTTGCTCGTTTAAATAACCACTTCAACTGCTTGGTATTGAAGTGAGACATGGTGCTCGCAAACTCAAATCGTCTGTCATCATGATCTTTTTCATCCCATTTCCAGGTGATATACGCTTCGAGTCCCTCTTGTTCAGCCAAATCAATAATTTCTCTTGATTAGGCGAGAAGACTCCCACTTCAAGGAGCGTTAGCGAGTAAGTGGGAGATGAATCGCCTTCGGACAAGGGATAGCTTTAGCTATCTCGATTGTCCGACTGTTCTAAAGCATATTGAATAAGATAGATAATCGTTTGGGTGCGAGTCGTAAACCCCTTCTTTTCTTTAAATTCATCAATACGTTTCAATAATTCTTTCGGATAACGCATATTTAAAACTTGAGACATCATTCACCCTCCTTGTGTATTAAAATAATACATGATATAATTACTGTATATTAAAACAATACATGATAAAGGGGGTGAAAATCAATGGTCAACAAAGCATACAAATTTCGCATCTATCCTAACAAAGAACAAGAAATCTTGATTTCTAAAACAATTGGCTGCTCTCGCTTTGTGTTTAACCACTTCTTATCCAAATGGAATGATACGTACAAAAAAACTGGAAAGGGATTAACGTATAACACTTGTTCCTCCCAACTAACAAAACTAAAGAAAGAGTTGGGATGGCTCAAAGAAGTGGACAGTATTGCTATCCAGTCATCACTTAAAAACCTTGCTGATTCGTATACACGATTCTTCAAGAAACAAAATAAAGCACCGCGATTCAAGTCTAAAAAGAACAAGGTACAGTCTTATACGACAAAGTATACCAACGGAAATATTGCTATTGTAGGCAATAAAATTAAGCTACCTAAACTTGGGTTAGTTAAGTTTGCAAAAAGTCGTGAAGTAGAAGGACGGATTATTAACACTACTGTTAGACGTAATCCTAGTGGAAAATACTTTGTTTCTATTCTTGTTGAAACAGAAGTGCACAAATTACCTAAAACCAATTCTAGCGTAGGTATTGATGTTGGTTTAAAAGACTTTGCTATTCTTTCTGATGGTACAGTGTACAAAAATCATAAGTATTTCCGCACATTAGAAAAGAAGTTAGTAAAAGCGCAACGAATTCTTTCAAGAAGAAAGAAAGGTTCTTCTAATTGGAATAAACAACGCATTAAGGTTGCGTGCATCCATGAAAAAATACAAAACGCACGTAATGATTACTTGCATAAAATCTCCACCAAACTTGTCAAAAACCACGACATCATCGGTATTGAAGATTTGCAGGTGTCTAATATGTTGAAGAACCACAAATTAGCAAAAGCCATTAGTGAAGTCAGTTGGTCAGATTTTCGAACCATGCTTGAATACAAGGCAGAGTGGTATGGGAAGAAAGTGGTCGCTGTTGCGAAAAACTTCCCTTCCAGTCAGCTTTGTTCAAGATGTGGTCATAAACACAAAGACGTTAAGAATCTAAACCTTCGTGAGTGGAATTGTCCTAAATGTCATACTCACCACGACAGAGATATTAACGCAGGAATAAATCTAAAAAAGGAAGCAATAAGGCTTCTACAACCGCAGGGGCTGCGGGGATAGCTTAGTAAACTTAGGTGGCTATCAAAAGCACCTACGACCTAAGAATCCCCCACTTCAATCAACCCAAAGGGTGATAAGTGGTGGGTAGTTCAATAATTAGGATGTATTATGATATTTTGTCGAATATACATAAGGGAATTTTATCGGAATCTATGTTCGGAGAGCTCCATCTTATCGAGATAGTTGCGAATGAAAGGGGATTAGCCATTTTAGCGGCATGTAAAAATAGCCCCGTAAGGGGAACACCAAGGATTATATAAGACATGCAATATGGTGAAGTGATGAAGTCCTTGGCGGGCTTCTTTTTTTTCTAGTCATGTGGAATGTCGATTGTGCCGAAATTCATAAAAAGTTTGATACAATTGCAATGACTAGCTGAAATACGACAATGCAACAATCGGGCCAGATTATTGAATTTAAATTGGAGTGAAATATAATGGCAACTGTCGATAATATAATTCAAGACATAAAACAGGAACTAGATGGACTGCCAGGTGTAGTAGGAGTTGTATTAGGTGGGTCTAGGGCAAGAGGAACTCATAGTCCAGATTCTGATATAGATATTGGAATTTACTATGATGAATCAAAAGGGTTTAATACCAATGATATAGAAAAAGCAGCGTTTAATCTTAATGACGATAAAAAAGAGCATTTAATTACTTCTTTAGGTGAATGGGGCGAATGGATAAATGGAGGTGGCTGGTTAGTTATACAGGGTTATCATGTAGATCTTATCTTTCGTGATATTAAACGAGTCAGTAAAGTTATTGACGATTGTTTATCAGGTCTAGTATCCATTCATTATCAAACAGGACATCCTCACGGTTATTTGAATGCCATGTATATGGGGGAATTAGCTGTTTGTAATGTTTTATCTGACCCTGAAGGTACGTTAAGTGAATTAAAAAAGAAAACAGAACCTTATCCCGAGAAATTTCAAGAAGCGATGATTCAATATTTTTCCTTTGAAGCTTCTTTTTCCCTGATGTTTATGGAAGCCAATGCGAATAAAGACGACATTTCATACGTGATGGGGCATTGTTTTCGGAGTATTTCTTGCTTGAATCAAGTTATCTTTTCAAAAAACAAGGTGTATTGCATCAACGAAAAGAAAGCTGTAGCCATGATTCAAGATTTTTCAATAAAACCTATAAACTATAAAAAACGTATTGATGAAATTGTTTCCTTTCTTTCAACGGATAAAGATAAAACAAACCAAGCTGTAAACAACTTAAAAGAATTAATTTCTGAAACTGAAGCATTATAAATATTCCGCAAACGGGCGCGATTGTTGAATCTAAAAAAAGAACCCTCAAATTTTGAGGGTTTCGGTTCAAACCTTGAACGAGTATTCTTTAATGATCGAAGCGATCTGCTCAAAATCATTTTTATGGTTAACGACATCAACCGTAAAATCTTCTTGTGCTTTTTGGTTCAGCATTTCAAAATCAAAACCATTGTAATAAAGAAATTGGGTGAGTGATGTAAAAGCCGTCCTCTTATTGGCATTGTGAAACGGATGATTCTGTGCTAACGATTCAAAAAGGGCAGCCGCCTTTGTTTCCATCGTCGGGTATGCATCTTCTCCAAACGCTGACTGTTGAGGACGATAAACCGATGATTCAAGCATCGAACGGTCTTTCACTCCGATTGGTTCATTCGGTGAATACTTTAAGATGATATATTGATTGATCGCTTCAACTTCTTTGACAGTCAAATAACGCATCTTATCGGTCGATTAACCCCTTTAATGTTTCATCGTGTTTTTGAGTATTCCGTTCTAGTACTTCAAAAAAGTCTGAGCTAATGCCATCTGGCAAATCCACTTTACGACTTTTCTTAAAAGAAATTTCGCCATCTTTCCCTGTTACGCTTACGGTATCACCTGGTTTAATGCCATGTTCCTTTAACATATCAAGAGGTATGGTTATACCATAACTGCGGCCAATCTTTGTAACTTTTCTTTCCAAATTATTCACCACCATAGACATAATATTCCCTTCCTCCTTTTCTAATATATAATTATGTCCGTTATAACCATTATAATACGTATAATTATTAAATTCCACAGTGGTCTATTAAAATCGAAGATGTAAAACATATCCGTTCCATGCAGAAACACTGGAAGCGCAGCGACCGAAACGTTAATTCTTGGGATTTCTTTGACTTGGTTAGAATTTTAGGTGGGGGAGGATGTCAAAGAGTCGCATAACCTACGAATTTTGATGTAGAAAAAGTAAAAAAACAAAAAAGTATTTGAAGAATCATGAGTATCATTTCCTTCTAACGTGTATATACTACGTATATACATTTTCGGTCGGAGGTGATATAATGGAATCGAAAGAAACTAAAATAAACCAGAGTAAAGGGGTTGACTACATGTCTACAGTTACTGCTCAAAAATGGGGAAACAGTTTGGGCATTCGTATCCCAAAAGAAGCTGCTGACAGAATAGGTATCGACCAAGGTTCAGAAATGGAAATAAATGTGAGTAGGAGTGAAAGTACTATCACATTGAAACCCAAGAAATCACGAAAAGAATACAAATTAGAAGAATTATTAGCACAGATTACTCCTGAAAATCGACACAAGGAAATTGACTTTGGAATCGAGGGACGTGAATTAATGTAATGTCGGCATCCATCACAGAAAGAGGCGATTTAATTGTTTTAAATTTCAATCCACAAGCTGGTCATGAACAAGCTGGGAGAAGGAATGCTATTGTTTTATCGCCCAAAGAATTCAATGAAGCAACAGGATTTGTAGTCGTTTGTCCGATTACCAATCAAAAAAAGGGGTATCCCTTTGAAGTAGCATTGCCCGAAGAAGGAATATCTCTTGCCGGGGAAGGCTATCCCATAACAGGAGTGATTTTAACTGATCAGGTAAAATCACTAGATTGGACAGCCCGGAATCTAAAAGTGTTAAAGAAGTATAATCCAGAAGATGATCAAATTGATGAAATAATTGATGAATGCTTAGCGAAAGTAGCAACATACCTGACATAACCCTTTCTTTTTTAGAAAGGGTTATGTTAAAAAAACAACTTAATAATAGTGACCCTGTTTTTAGACTAACACGAACCCCCCAGTAAACACCATGCTGTATACTAGTAACATACAAAACACATCAACCCCCTCCTCCTTTTCTTCCCTTCCTTTTCCCTATATGTTTTTGTGCTGCCTAACATCCCCCCAAACGACCAATTTAATCAATACGTACTTATTAAGTTCCTACGTACTAATTAAATAAATACGTTGGGAAATAAACAGTTAAAGGTAAGTTTTAGTTCAGAAAGGAGAAGCGAGGAGGAGAGTGTGTTGGTGATTGTATGAGGCTGGGGGAGTGTATGGTATAATCATTGCGTACCTTTGTATGAAGAATAGGAGGCTTGGCGGTGGTTAGTTTATCCCAGCACTTGCTCGTTCAAATGATTGCGTCACGAGACCTTTATTACACGCATCGCAGCACAAGGGAGATATATGAGCTTGTCCGCTCCGTTACCGGAGAGCAAGCTCCCAATGAACGATATTGTAAAAAAGCCATTCAGCAGATGCTTCACCAGCAATGGATCACTGTTTCTTTTCAAGAGTGGACGACTCCGTACTATTCCCTTACCGATGAAGGAAGAAAGGTCTTTCGAGATCGAAGGAAAGCGGTTGTATCGAAACTAAAAGACTGCCAGGTGGTCGCCAGACGGATTCTGTATGACATCACACGGGACGGTGAAATGCCTTCCCAATTCGTCACATTGGAAGGGAAAGACCGAACCTTTTTCAGCTATATTGTTTCAACTAAAGACATTTTTCGTTTCTATGTCCTTCAAGAAGCCATGAAGCAGCCCTATATCGTCATGGCTGATATGATGCGCAGCATTGAAGATCATTTCGGCTGGACACCTTCCCGTGGATATGTCTATCAACTTGCGATGGAGATGGAAGATGACACGGTTACCGGTCCTCTCTTAAAAGGGAAATGGGAAGATCCGCGAATGAGAACCCGACGTTTCTGGAAGATCACAGAAGATGGTTATCGTTTTTTTCCACGGCTCAAACAGGACACAGCAGACCGAGCAAGAAGCACCATTCACTATATCGATCGCGTCACTGGTTATCTGGAAAAGTAGGAGGCCCAGCTATGGATATGAACCGTTGTATTGTACACGGACGACTGACGGTACATCCTCAACTCCATTACACCAAGCAAGGAATAGCGGTCGTTCGCTTTCCCATTGCCTGTGAGCGGCCCTTCACCGGGAAAAACGGAGAAAAACAAGTCGATTTTCTTCCTATCATTGCCTGGCGTTCTTACGGAGAACGAATCGCAAATAACCTTGAAAAAGGGCAAGAGTGCGCTATTACGGGACGACTGCAATCACGGGTCCGAGCGGACATCAAGATCAATACCTACGAGATTCTTGCTCAAGACGTGATTTTTGGTCAAACGCAACGGGGTCTCTCGAAGGACATCAATCACATCTTCTTTACCGGTCGGCTGACCGTTGATCCTGAGCTTCATTATGTAGGAACAGATGCGATTGCGGTGTGCCAGTTTACGGTCGCCGTCGAACGCGATTATACATCCAAAGAAAATAATGAAGCGGTCAATGATTACCTTTCCGTGTTAGCCTGGCGTTCCTATGCCGAGCGGCTAGCCAATGACCTGCGACAAGGAATGGCGATAGCGGTGATCGGTAGAATACAGGCAAGGCAGCACCACCAACATCAAACGACTATTCATGAAGTTCATGCGGAACAAGTGAAATATGGCTAAAGTGAATTGTAGACCACATGTGATTTCTATGTATCCCACATGTCGAGAAAGGGAGGGAGCCACCAGTGGACCCCAAAGCACAAGTGGACGACACTACTTTTTCTGATTTACTTGAATCTCTCCAACAACCATTTCCAAAAGAAGCGGTCAAACATCGCAAAATCAGCGATAGCTTAACGATTTCGTACATCGAAACGGATAACTATGTAGAACGGTTAAATCAAATGGCTGGACAGCATTGGAGCTGGCGCTTATCCAATGACCCCGTGTTCTATGATCGCGACGTGCTTGTCATTGGCACCTTAACGATCATGGGAGCCAAAAGAGATGGCATTGGAACAGCACCACTAAAAAACCAAGACGGTCGGACCACGAACCTAAAATATGCTTTACGTTCCGCTTCCCAAGACGCCTTGCGGGATGCTTGTGACTTATTCGGGATGGGGTGGACGAACCTGAAAGGTTCTCGTAGTAAACAGCAAAAACACCGCAACGCAACAGCAGGAGTGGCCGTTCCTACTTGTCAAAAGTGCCAAGAACCATTATCAGAAAGTCAAATCACATGGTTAAAGGAACACCATATTACCCTATACTTCTGCGAAAACTGTGTTCCTGCCCATTTCAAAAAAGACATATGAGCGTGTTTGGCGACAGAAAGATGATCTATCTCACACTATGTCACGTTAAGATGTAGCTGTCTACTCCTCGAAATGTAATAGTTAGCGGCGGTAGTCGATTGAAAGCAAGCTACAGCGGTGTACGATCATTTTGTTAAGTGACACAAAAAAAAAACGGGAATCACCTTACATTACGACACTCGTCTTCTCTATGTATCTCTAGAAAGAGAATGCAGCCCCCACTAGTGATCCACAGAGTAAATGTAGACCACAAAAACATAACCCTAACCACATAGAATTAGGTGATATTAGTATGAATTTATACTTTTTGTTAGATGAATTCTCTTCAAAAGAGACTATTCTGGCTTCCTCGTTTGATAACCAGTTAAAAACGTTTGGCTCCCTTCCTTTTGTGGAAGATATAGACTACACAGAACTAAAAGAGGAATGTATCTGTTATATCCCCAATTGTAGCTTGCAGCACATGGAAGAAATCCTATTTTTTTTGAGGAGAAACAGGTTACATTCTTATCTTCCCATTGTGAATACCCAAGATTACACAGGTTTGAACGCCTTGATTACACTAGGGTGCAATCATTTTCTCATGGAAAGGGTACAAAACATATCCAGGTGGATTCGTGAGCTCAAACAGGCGATGAGCTTCCCTGGTTACTTACCACTGGAATATCAAGATTATGTATTAAGGTACATTCAAGCCCCTTACCGGAATCAAATGAGCGAAAAACGCTTAAAAAAAGAATCGTTAGAACACTTACTCACACAGGCTGAGATGAAAGTATTCATGGAGTTAATTCAAGGCAAAAGCAACAGGCAAATCGCAGAAGCATGCCATTTTGCAGTCTCCACCGTACGTGACCACATGAGTCATATTCTAAGAAAATTAGAAGCAAGTAATCGTATTCATCTTATCAACAAGGCCGTTGAATATGGATATATCGACCTTCCTGTGACTGACGAAATTGAGCCTTGAGTTGTAGGTTATGCAGTTGTCAAAGAACAAAAGCGTGCGTTCACTGTACTTAGCATACAGAGGTTTTCTCTGCTGTTTCTCGTCTCTGTTTCCTTATTTGCATTAAACGCTCAAATTCTGCTAGATGTATTGACATCTCTTCCTGGGAATAGTGAGATTGATCTTGATTTTCGTTAGTCAGCCAGGAAGGGAGTGTGTCTTGACGTACAGGCAATGCACGACTGATCCCCCTGTGCCGGTGAGATGGCATTGGTGTGTCAGTAAATGCTTTTAACGCTTTTTTAAAGTATCGATAAAAATTACTTGGCTGGTAGTCTAGTACGGTATCTAGGACGTCGGTAAAAGCAAATGGGTTGTTAACTATTCTTTTTTCCCAAAGAGTATACGTTTGTTGAATCATAGAGTCAGTCAATCTATCTTTATTTTTGTTAATGAAGTTTACTATCTGATCGGGCACATGGACATTTTTTGATGATTTAATATTACTAGAATTAGTATTACTAGAGTCTATATACATAGGTTGCGTGTGCGCAACGGCCTGTTGCATGTCTGCAATGGGCCTAGTTGCATCCTTGCAACGGTCTGATTCTTCCTTGCAACCTTGCTCAGCGAGTTTTAATGCTTTATGGTCTTTTTCGAACACAGTGTCGCTATTTATGTTTGCAAGGGAGTCATCAGGGATCTGCTGTTCACTTTGCCTTTCCCTTTTTTCACGTAATGCCATCAGTCGATTAAATTCTTCTTCAATTTCTTCATTTGTAAGGTTTTTTGTTGTTTCGTCTTGGCTTTTATATGCATGAATACCATTTTTCGACGTGGTAGATAGGGAATCTGACACTTGTTGTTGCGCCACTTGCGAATGGTTCTCTTCACGGCTACTGTTGTGCTGATTATCTTCTGATTGTTTCGGATAGAAGACGTAAATGCGATCATTGTTTTCGTTTTCATCCTTATCCGTAGCGATCAGTCCAGATTCTTTCAATCTCTTAATACTTCGTTGAATAGAGGATTTATGATATCCTAATTTATTTCCTAATTTTTGAAGCGTATACACACAATAAACACAGCCGTTTTTATCCGTGTAATCCTTCTTGTTGTCAAGAGACAAACGGTATCGTTGAGCAAGTAGGCCATAAACCAATAGATCAAGTGGCTTTAGAGCACCTCTAGCTACATAGACGGTAAGGGGTTGGGGAATCATGAAAAAGGGTATGGAAAGACCTTCTTTTTTTTCTTCTTTGAAAGGAATTAAAAAACGTGGTTGTTGAGCAGTAACTGACATATTTAATGACCTCCTAATAGGAGGGAAGACCGTACACACCAACCGAATAAATGTTGAGCGTGGAAAGGCTAAAAAGTTCCATGAACCGGTTGCATGCGTCTTAATTGTATGGTATTATAATTAATACATGACACATTTAAATAATGTTCAATGGAACCTACAACTACCGTGTTATATGAGCGAGCTGCCAAACTTCTCATTCTTTTTTACGGTTGGTATGTAGGTTTTTCCCTGTCTTTATATTATATTTTTTTAGGTTAAAAATAAACGAGAAGAAAAAATAAACGTTTTTGAATCATTGAATTTAACAATAACATATAAAATCCTAATAGGAAATACTTGTTTTAAGTTTTTAATCTGATTATAATGGCAGAGGCGAAGACAGCATTCTTTCTTATTCCTAGTAAATACAGGTTATTCACTTTTATTTTCAATCGAGTAGGAGGGGGTGACTAACCCCCGACCTCTCACACCACCGAGCGTACGGATCCGTACTCGGCGGTTTCATCTAAGTCCAACGATGAGTTTGATATCTTTTCCATAGACTCTTTAACCCTTGACTGGCCCAGTATTGGTCATCAAGGGTTTTGTGAAGAATGGCACTTCCGGCAATTCGCCAATAGGCTTTTCGTGAATTTGCCCATTCCCAGGCCTTTGGCCTTGGGACACCGAATCTTCGAAGCATCTTTCCCTTTGTCTTCACTTTCTTCCATTCCTTCCACCGAATCATTCGAAGCCTGCGGCGAATCCAACTATCCATTTCTTTTAGGATACTCGGGGCATCAGTCAATTGATAATAACCCAGCCAGCCAACGAGGTATTTATTGAGTTTCTCCAAGCGATCTTCCATCGCAATAGATTTCTTCCGGCTTGTTAATTCACGGATACGTGTTTTGAACCGTTTAATACTTTCCTTGGCTATTCGTATCTTTGGACTCTTTCGGTGGTTAGTGAAACTGAAACCTAGAAACTTCCGTTTCCAGGGACGGTCTACTGCACTTTTCTCATGGTTCACTTTTAGCTTGAGTTTCTTTTCAATAAAGAGGGTAATGGAATTCATCACCCGTATTCCAGCTCGCCTGGAACGCACGTAGATGTTACAATCGTCCGCATATCTTACGAAACGCAGACCTCTTCTTTCCAGTTCTTTGTCCAATTCGTCCAGCACAATATTGGAGAGAAGAGGGCTTAATGGGCCACCTTGCGGGGCACCTTCCGTGTTTGGACGAACCAGTCCATCTTCCAATACTCCTGCCTGTAAATAGCGACGGATAAAACGTAGAACCTTCTTGTCCTTAATGCGTTCACTAAGCGTTCTCATCAATCGATCATGATTGACTTTATCGAAAAATTTCTCAAGGTCCATGTCTATAACCCAACGGTAGCCTTCTTTCATATAAGACTTCGCTTTCCTTACCGCATCATGTCCTCTTCTATTCGGACGAAATCCATAACTGTGGTCAGAGAAGGTTGGATCATAGACTTTAGTGAGAACCTGTGCAATGGCTTGTTGGAGGAATCGGTCCGTCACCGTTGGGATACCTAGTTTCCTTTTACCTCCATTCGGTTTAGGGATTTCTACGCGACGGACGGGTTCAGGAACATAGGTGCCCTTCGTGAGTTGATCCCGGAGGGATGGCCAATGGTTCATGAGGTGCTCTCGCAGGGATTTTGCGGGCATTCCATCTATGCCATGACTCCCTTTATTTCTTTCCACTCTTTCGAGTGCTTGATGTACATTGTAGTAATCAAGAATTTCCTCCAACATGATATCTCTCCTCGTGAATGACAGTATCTTCTTGTGTGGCACCATCTCTCGGCCCTTCTAACGTCCCCCGCGGGATTCACCGCATCCTCCGCTAGGAAGGTTTTCATGTTTCTGCTTCATCAAGTGGTACGTACGTAAAGTTGTCATTCTCCTTACATGATTCAGCCCTTCCCTGTTCTCTAGAATAACAGGTACTATGGCCTCGGCTGACTTCTGATCGTTCAGCGGCCTCTTTCGAAGCCGGTTACCGCAAGGGTACGGCGTGCCGATCAGACCTCCCCGGGTAAGTGCACAAACTTCCTCTCCATGTACCTGCCTCATTTACTGTCCTTCCCTTTGGTCGCTCGGACTTCGACTTGTGATGCAGCCTCATCCAAGAAGGACAGCCTTCTATGAGATTCGTGTTCCTCAGGTCGGAGATTTGCCTCCAGCTTCCTTCAGATTCCACCTTACGGTGGACACCCTTGCCTTTAGCTAACGGCTACAGCAACCTTCACCGTTCGGGACTTGAACCCTAAAGCGTGTGCACATGCCGGGCACACGTCAAAAAAAGAGCGATGAAAATTCTCGCTCTTTTTTTATTCTTATATTTCCTTATTGGGGGCCCTGCCGACAATCGCAGATATTATACGTTAAGAAAAATTAGACAAAAAAAGCCGAATTCCTCAATCAAGGAACCTTATTGCATCTATGAATCCTCTAAGTTTTCCTCATCTTCCTGCCTTTCTTTATCAAGGAGATCTCTTTCATATGCCTCAAAAAATAAGCTGGATAATATTTTTTTTAGTCGATCTATATCCTCTACCGTTAATGGCATACCCCTATATACAGTTAAGTTCTTTTCTAAAAACTCTTCCAAATCAGCTGTTTGGGGAGTCCTAGAGCTAAACTCATCTTCTTGATCCACATATCCAGATAAATAATCAGGTGTTACACCAAGACTTGCTGCCAAATCAAATAGAGTTTTTGCAGCAGGGATTTCATTTACATCCTCTACTTCTAGTCGTTTTATTTCCTCCACCGGTACTCCGGACCTCTTGCTCAATTTTCTTCTGGAAATATCCTTTTTCACTCGTGTAGAAAACAATCTCTCTTGGAATACGTGGAAATCTTGGTCTTTGTATAGATTTTCCAGGCTTTCAACTTCCTGATTATGACCAAATAATGTGTTGGCATCCACACCAAGTGCATTACAAATTGTCGTTATTTCATCTGCCTTTGGATGATTTTTATCACGTTCAAATTGAGAAAGTCGGACATTTGAAATCTCATGATTCATTAATTCAGCTAACTCTAACTGAGAATACCCTTTCTCGACTCTGACTTTTCGTAAACGTTTACCGAATGTAGTCAAGTTCATTACACACCTCTCGTTTTTTAATGTTTAACAAAAAAATAGGAATCATTGACCTTTAATTAAATATATGTATAATTTATAATAGAATTAATCGTAAAATACACCTTTGTTTTATATATTTGTTAAATAATATAACCTATTTAACAGTGTTTAACAATAATAAACACATAATATATACATAATAAAATCTTTATCCCGACATGGCATAGTGCACCTAAAAAGAAAGAGGTGGAATAAAACATGCTCCAGGAAAAGACAAACTGGCTCGAATTAAAAAAAGAAATCAAGAATCAAATCCATGAGCTTCAAAAACAAATACGACCAGAGTTTGAGAAAGAAAATATCAATGACATTCTCTCCCCTGGTATTTCAGTCGATCAACTCGTCATTAAATCACGAAACAAAAAAATCCAAGCTATGATCCAAGAATTATACCACCAATACGAGAAAATGGATAAAATAATCGCCTTTGACAATTCCAGTGAGCAGAAAAAAGATACTTTGTATGAACCTTCTTTTAAAAAGGTTAAAAAAGATGCTTGCAAACAAAGCATTCAATCATTCAATAAGTGCTAATAAGTGTACTGAAAGTATGGATATTATTACAGAATTTCTGTGTGCAATATAATATTTATTCTAACATAATCTAATTTAACTATCGCGTAAAAAGTTTTAAGAAATTGATAGGGAGGGGGTTTTTTCATGAGTTATTTTGCGGTTCTTTGCAGAAACGGTGAGGAATTTGAATTAGAATATTTGATTGATAAAATTGACAATAAAAAAGTGAAGCAAATGATCAAAAAAATAATTTCGCCAGCCATTATTAGAACAAAAATAACCTCTAATTCCCCGTCAAAGAACCGGGTTAATTCCTCGCTGGGCTATGTATTTATAAAAGTAGCCGAAGAAACATCAACTATTTCAAATGATCTTTACCATTTTCTGAAAAGTATTCCCTTTGTTCAAAAAATTATACCAGAGGAAATACCAGAAAATGAAGTTAGAGACTTTTGTGAAAACGTCGGTACTGATATAGATAAGGAACCAGAAGAAGCTCATATTGTAGATTCGCAAGTTGTCATTGAAACAAAAGAGGAGCACGAACGCACATTAAGTGATTCTATTAAACATGTAAATCAAATTAAAATACCAAAAGAACGTAAGAAAGCAGAAAAACACTTGGAGCAGGAGATGAACACGCCCTCTTGCGTTACAGAAAAAATGCTGCGTACTATTCAAAAGGGTAAAAAGAAAGGGTTGCAATATTTTAAGACCATTACTATTACCGAAAAAGTACATAAAGACCAAAAAAGAGTTTCTTTTCACATGCCGCACAGCATTTTTGCTAATGCCTTAAAGCCACTGATGAATAGCCTGCATATTAAGGATTTTAGTGAACCTAAATATATCTTAGATTTAATTTGTCAAGACTTACAAAATCGTTTTTGTGTAACTTGACATAAAATTCTGGAAGTGTCTCTTTTTTACTTAACTTCCCTGGGACATGTGCGCTCGCGCAATGGCCTTATTTTCCTTTGTCCAAATTCACGTTTTCCTTTCATCAAATATATTTGAACAGTATGCTAGTTCATTTAGGTTAGGGGCCATGTAGTATGTTCACAACGAATAGAGAACTAAATTGCGCTGATTTATTAACAAAGATGACGAAAGTTAAACTCTTTGAAACTGCTTATGGGCAAAAATATTATAAAGTAACTCCTGAAACGCTTAAAACTATTGTGGATGTGTTATCACACAATGTAAGCGGTACTATTGAAGAAGGTAAGCAAGATCAAGAGGTTTTAGCCGTTAAAAAAATTTCTGCAAGCTGGGAGCGCCTCCCAGAAACATTTCGCGCACCACATGTACCTCACACCTCCACTTTTCATCACAAAAAAACAGCGATCAATGCTTATGAAAGAGCATAATAAGGGGTCATTTTTGCTGTTCTCAGGGAGCAATCAACCATACCGAGTATTAGAAAAAATTCAGCAGACCTTCTAAAATGATCGTATTTATAAAAAAACTATAAAAGGTGTCGACTATTTCATTTTTAAAGGGTTGCTTTCATTATAAATTTTCGTTATTATAAAAATTGACAATTCATATCGCTATTTCTATGTTTATTTTTAATATATCATTAATTTCAATGATTATCTTGCGAGACATTATATCGAGCAGTCATATTATCTGGTAAATATAACCAGGTGCGTATGACTGCTTTTGTTATGGGCAAATATAAACGTAAGGAGAGTTACGCAATGAAGCTAATACCTACTGTTGATTTTGGCATTATAGAAAGCTGGCGTTTCAAAAAACATAATGTTACTGGTGTAATCACTAAAAATCGTAAAACTGGTATGTATCAATATGAAATTACACATGAGACTTTTGTTGAGAAAAGAGAAGGTTTTTTAACACTAGAAGATGCAAAGTCTGTTGCTGAAAACAAAATTAATTTATGGTATAGCGTGCAAGGGAAGCTGCTTGCCATTAAATAGTTTGTGTCTGGCATTATAAAGGCGCCTATGGCAGTAAATCTATCATTTTGATTAGATTTACTGCTTATTTTTGTGGGGATTTTTGCAGAAGAGGGGGTGATTGGGGTTGACTGCGACCACTCATCAATTAACCGGTATGTTATTCGGCCTAATCACAATTACTTTTTTTAACCTATTTTCTATTACACCAGAACACGGTACAGAGCTTATATTATTTTTTCTAATAGTATTGTTTGGTTCATTGTTGCCAGACTTGGATACACCCCGATCAAAGTTAGGTGGACGTTTCCCATTTTTTTTCATTAGTTATCCGTTTAATTGGCTGTTTGGACATCGTACATGGTCACATTCTTTTACTTTCATAGCGATAGTGCTGGTGATTGGATGGGGATTCGGAATGGCCGTGGACTGGGAGTGGTATCTATCTTCTGCACTAGCGATTGGAGTTGCTTCCCACGTGTTAGGAGATTTCTTTTTTGACGGTGGTGTTCCTCTTTTTTATCCATTTATTAAACGGAAGTATAAATTCTTTGTAACGGCGCGTACGAAACGCCCAGGGGAACTTAACATTTCAGAAAATTTAGTCGCTATGATTTTGCTTCTTTCGAATGTAATTTTAGGAGTTTCGCATATTGGATTTGATGTATGGGAGGTGATTCTAATGGTACTTACAAGCTAAAACGGTAGGTGAGGTGGGAGGGATATTTAAGGATGTCATATGGATAGGCGATATGTTTTTATTTCAACAAAATATGAGAAATGAAGGAAAAGTAAAGGAGGAATAGCATGAAAATGAATAAAAAATGGTGGGTTAGTTTAGGTGTTATCATGGGAGTATTGGCGTTCACCTTTTTAGTAGCTCTCCCTCCCGATCAAGCAATGGCTTCCATCACCTCTAAGATCTCAAGTAACACAACCGGTCTGACGACAGCTGCTGACACTGCAGGAGGAGCATTCGTGAAGTCGGTACGCGCCATTGCGATTGTAATAGCCATTGCTTTGTTGTTATGGATTGGTGTTACTTTATTTTTCTCGGGAAATGCCCAGTCCATTGGAAACATGAAAGTTAAAATTGGTGGTTTTGTTTTGGCTCTTATTTTGGCTTTTAAAACAGAAGATGTCCTGTCTTGGATCTTTGGAATACTTGGTGCGGAGGTGCCCAGTATTATCCTTCCGTTTTTGTGATAAAAAAATATATTGAGAAACCCCGCTCTTTTCAACTTGAAGGGCGGGATTTTTTATGTAAACGGTCGTAAAAGAGAGGAGTTTTTTATGGCTTGGGGAGATTATCATGAAGTACCATACCAGTCAGGATTAGAGGAGAAAATAGTAGGTCCTTTTTCGTTTTCAAAATTAGCATGGATTGTGCCGGCGATCATCGTGTCTAATCAAGTTGCTTCGGTACTTCCAACGCTTCCTTTTACAGACAACCCTGTTTTTCAACGATTACATTTAACAATACCTATTATCATCGCTTTAGTTTTTGCTTATTTTAAACACGGAAAAACCAATTTATCTCTAGCTCAGATGATGTGGAGTTTTTACAAGATACGTAAACGGAAGCGAGTTTTTTATTATAAAAAAGAAAACTTATCCAAATTTCAAGTGAAGGGGAGAGAAACATAATTAATGGGAAGCACAATAGGTTTAATCCTCACACTCGCTGCGTTCGGGTTTCTATATTACCGTTTGCAAAAGAAGCATAAAGGCAATGTCAAAGATAAAGAAAATGCTGACTCTGTTCAAGAGTTATTTAATTATAAAAAAATAGAAGAAAATGGACTAGTTTTCATGCCGGATGGAACGGTTGCTATGGTGTTGGATGTTCAGTCAATCAATATCAAAATGAAGTCTCCTAGTGAAAAGGACAGTGCTTGGCTTCATTTCAGAAGCTTTGTCAATTCAATGCCAACTCATTTCACTTTGCTAGTTCAATCACAGTACTTAGATATGAGCGATTACCTCGATGACTATGTAGCTTCTGCTCATAATCCTGACAACCATCTAACACCTCAACTGCTGGAATCATCCGAGAATGTGGCCAACCACTTAAAGGGATTTTCCGAACGCAAAACACGGGATTATCGTGGTTATATTATTGCTCGATACAATCCATATACACAAGGGACAGAAGCGGGAGTTATGACGGGTAATACAAAGATCGATACCCTTGTTCAACAATTGCGGGGAGGAGCTAATACGATGCCCCAGGATGAAGCTGAGGAGCTAGCGGTTAATATGATGGATGAAGTGGCTGAACTAGTTTTTCAGAGTTTTGACAGTATCGGCTGCAAGGTCAGCCGCTTAAATAAAATTGGAGTCTTGAATATGTTGCATTACACAATGAATCGCGACATTGCCTCTTATCAACATCTACATGATATTTACGATTCAGGTGGGTTTAGTGATGCTGTTCAAAGTCTTACACCTTACTTGTCAGAGCAACAACACGAAGCTTTTCGGGACACAAAGGCACAACAAAATAGAAAACGTAAGGAGGATGTCGGATGATTAGATATAAAAAAAGTAAAGAAGAATCCTCTCCGAACAAGCAACCACGAATTAGTAAAAAGAAAAGGAAAAATACTTCTCTACCTGTAGAACAAATACCATCGGAAAACACTTCACCTACGGGAATTGATTTTGTATCTCCGTCGCTAGTCAAAGAGACATTACCAGAAGAACACGGGGTGTTCGGACGTTATAACGACTATCTCGTTGAAGTGGGCTCTACGGTAGAACAAGCAAGATATTACCGTAGTTTTTTTGCCGAAATAAAAGGTGGGAACACGTGGGCGTCGATGCTTGATCCGCTTATACTAGGAGAGTTTGGAAAAGGCGATACCGATGTTGCTATCCATGTAGAGCCCGTAGACACCACTGTTGAGCTAGAAGAGGTGAAGCGGCGCATACAGGGGTTAGAATCAGATTTAATGCTTGAAAAAAATGATTCTCGTGCTATTGATATGCGTGATGAAATTGCAGACTTAAAAGATCGGCAGCGGCGCCTCCGAACCAATATAGAAAAACCTTTTCGTGTTAGTATACAGGCTGTGGTCAGTTCACTTGATTTGAAGCTATTAAAAAAGTTCACAAACAACTTAGTTAGACGTTTTGCTGGTAGAGAGATATATATGAGAAGCCCTGATGGTAAACAGTTAGATGCGCTTTTTAATATCACACCTTTTAGTCAAAATTTCATGTACAAAGAACACACGTTTAGCTATGAAACGAGTAATGTAGCTGACTTTTTCCCCTTTGGTCATGGAGGTATATCTCACAGAAGTGGCATTGTGCTAGGTTCCGATGATTTAGGGCGTCCCATTTACTATGATGCTTGGCATCCTAAGTTGATGAATCATAACATGGTCATTCTTGGACGTTCCGGCGGCGGTAAAACATTCTGTACACTCACACTAACACACCGCTCAGCGCATCTTGGCATAAGAACAGTAATTATCGATCCAAAAGGTGATTACAGACGATTTGTAACCACGATGGGGTGCCCGTATGTGGACTTAGCACCAGACAGTCAATACCGCATTAATTTCTTTGATGTAGACGTGGAAGATAGAGAAGACGGTACAGATTACGTCAATATTGAAGAGACTGTTCAAGGCGTCCGTGCCATTGTATTTAAAATGATACGTGTTATGGATGACACGGTATTAACAGGGAAAATCAAGGTAAAAATTGAAAATGCAATTCGCCAATTATACCGGGATGCAGGAATCAACGAAGACCCAAAAAGTCTTATTGACCCAAACCAACAAGTTATTACAACAGAAGATGGCCAAAAAACGTACAAGTTGAGTGGAGCATATAAAGAAATGCCTACACTTGGGGATTTGTACACTAGCATGACTCAGGAACCAGAATTAGAAGAGGTTGCTCAATTGCTACGAAATTTCACGAGACACGGGGATTCACCAACACAAGCTATATTTGATACACAATCTAACGTGAGTATTCAAGATACTCCAATTTTTGCCTTTGGATTGGGTTTGTTAGATGAGGAAGTTATGCGTCCTATAGGTTTATTTATTGCCACAAAGTGGCAGTCAACTAAATTTGCTAAAAAAAATAGAAAGTTACGAAAGCGGGTTGTATTTGATGAAGCTCAAACCGCTATGTATGAACCGGAAACGGCACAGTGGTTAGAACAAGAGTTCAGAACAGTTAGATTTTTTAATTGTTCAATGACTGCTGTTACACAGGGATTTGAAGTATTTACTCGTGTAGAACAAGGAATGGGTATTTTAAAGAATGCACCAACAAAAATTTTTTTAAAACAAGAACCGATTGATATTGAAGAAGTGAAAGGAAAATTTGACTTAACGGAAGGGGAAGGCTCTTTTCTCGTGCACCAAGCTGAAAAAGGTCTCGGCATTATTCGTGTAGATGATGAAGCAAGTATTATCAAAATTGATTCAACACCTTTGGAGCACGAGTTATTTACCACCGACCCCAACGAATAGAGAAGAAGGGAGGTGCGATATTGATCATAAAGGTAAGAACTATTGTATTACTACTCTCTCTATTGCTGCTATTGTTCCCTACCGTTTCCGTTTTTGCAGAGGAATCTTCTGAAAACAACAATGAAAGCTCACTCATCACAGAAGAAGAGATAAAAGAACGTAATGATGAGGCGAACTACGGGGAACGCTTTATGACGTCTATTATGCTTGCACCTGTAAATTTTGTCTTAGATTTGTTTGGTGCAAGAGACGTGTCCTACCTCGTGTTTCAGCGACCAGAGCTTGCTCCTATGTTTGGTAAGTATTCCGAAGAGGATGGAACTTATATTCACAAAGAAACCACTGATGATGGAGTAAGTGGAGTAAGAGATGAAATGTTTTTTGGTGTATTTCCAAAGGAGTATTTTGAAGGAATAGCCATGTTATATGATGCATTTCATGACTTACTAACGATTCCACTAGCGATGATGTTGACGTTTGCAGGACTGGTACTCCTTATTAACAATTTTAATTCCCAGGACCGCTCGAAATTTAAAGATTATATCGCAGGTACCATATTTGTTGTAGTGTGCTTACGTTTTGGCCACGTCTTGTGGGGGATTATTTTTGATGTCAACTATTTCATTGTAGATTTGATTTGGGTTACCCTTTCCGACAATGGAATATGGACTGGACGCTTTATAAACGTAGTGTTTGGCAGTCAAGTTGATTTGAACATCATCGAATCAATGGGGATTGGCCTATTAGCATTGGTTGCCTTTTTTATGACATTTATCCTGAATTTCCAGTACACCATGCGAATGATAACGTTATCTATTCTTATTTTCACCTTCCCATTAGTGAGTTTATCGTTAATTTTCCCAAGCAGGCGGGATGCGATGAACATATGGGTCCATGAATTTACGTCGCAAGTATTTATTCAGGCAGCCCATGCCCTTGCTCTTGGGATGTTCTTTTATGTTCGACATCAATTTGGGGATGGTTTATCGTTTTGGATTGTTTGCGCATTTATGTTTGGCCTTCCTACCGTTGCCTTCTTGGTACAGAAGATCGTAGGTGCTTTTACAGGAGTAACAAGCGGGGGACGAGCAGAAAACTTCGGTACAGCACTAGGTGTAATGTCTCTCATGAATATGGGGCGTATGTTACAAAACGCTTCTAAAGGAAGGTCCACCGGTGGAGCAAATTCAAATAGTGATGATGCAGGAACGTCTAACCACTCGAATAACTCCAACATGAATAATCTAGGACCAAGCACCGGCACTCTTGGATCCAGCAACAATGGAAGGGGAAGCAGAGTGCCCATGAGTGACGGGACAAGCCGTAATAGAACAACATCTGGCATAACTGGTTGGGGAGAGCAAAGAGAAGCAACCGCAAGAAACATGAGATCTCTAGGGAGAGCTACAAGAGCCATGACGAACTTAAATGATCCGATTGTACGTGGAGGTGTACGAGCTGGTGCTATGGCGGCCGGCGGTGCGCTAAGTGCAATGGCAACCGGTAACACGATTCCTGGATTAATGGCAGGAAACTTAGCGTCGGAAGGTATGATTGGTGGATTTGATAATAATAGTCAAATCAATAACGATGAGAGCGATGAAGAACCACCTTCTCAAGGCCCTGATCATCCGAGCCACTTGCCTAGATATTATCAAACGTTTGCAAGTTCTCCGGAGCAATTACGATATTCAAATATCAACGGGAGTACATCAAGTAATAGTAATAATGGAGAAACAAGTGTGCGACCACCAGGAATAGCGTATCCAACTAATGAAAGAGGGCGTAGTATAGCGGTGAATCGTGCGAACGAAGGTTACCAGAACGCCAAAGACCGACTGAAACAAATGAATCGTAGAAATACCGACCCAACCGCTTACCGTTTTGCGCAGGTTAGTGCAGCCCAATCTCGAAGCACACGAAACTTGGCAAGAAATCTTTCGAATCCACAGCTTCATATGGCAACCCCTGCTCAGGCAACTCGCCAGGCTTCTTTAGCAACACGCAACTATCAAGAAGCACAGAGGGCTCTGTCACAAATGAACGCTGGTACGGAAAGTCATGCTAGGCAAGAGGAAGTAGTGCAAAATGCTAGATCGGTAATGAATCACAGCGTAGGTTATGCAAATAGAGAGTATCCGCAACTGCAGAACCCTGCACTACAGGAATCCATCGTGAATTATAATCATTCGTTAGATACCGGGAACAGTAGCATGGTGAGCCAACTTCAAGAACAGATTAATAATGCACCAGCTAACTACTCATCTGCAGCTGTTCCGCAAACACAGATCCAAACACAAACGAACTCGGCTATCGGTCAGTCAGGCGTAGCCCCTATATCGCCAACAATAGAAGATAACGGTGTTTCAAGTACATCGAATATAGTGAGATCACAGACTTCAAGACAACAAGTATCTACCGGTAACAATGGGGTCATGACACAGTCTGCCGCTCCAAGTTCTATCAGCAATGACAGTAATATGGGGAGCAATGTAAACCCTGTTCAAAGCAGAGTGGAGAATCAACCCGGAGCCGCATCAACAGTAAGAAGAGAGCATGATGAAGCTTCTATCGTGAATCAAAAAACTGCTCAGAACAATAAAACACAATCCTCATCTTTAAAAGGCGAACGTTATCATACAAAAGGGACATCTGTTCAGAAGCAACAAACAAAGGCAGAGCCACATAATACTCAAATTAAACCAGCATCCACAGGGAAGGAAAAGGTTAATCGTGCCCCTGACGTAACGATGCAAGACCTGAGTATGATGCGTCGAGGACGAGGTAAACTATGATTAACAAGCAACACGATAATCAGCACTCAGAGCGAGATCCTTTATCCAAAGTAGGCAATCTAATTGGTCAACAAACTCAAAAACTTGGAAAACGGATCGGAGCTAGAATCGGTAGAAAACTCTTTCAGAAGCTGCTTCTTTCGTCTGCTTCTTTGGTGAAAAGTATTTTGATAAAGACATCTGTTATGTGGGCACCTATTCTACTGTTATTTATGGTAGGGGTGCTCGCTTTTTTGCTTATCTATGCCATTCCACGAGCAGTAGCAGAGGATTCAATTGGTGAACAAGCGGATAAGATTAAAAGCTTTTTTGGTTTTTCTCAAGTAGACCAAGATCAATATAGCGGCGATGACGTATTTAAAGATTACGAGGATGCTGCCGCTACATGGGACGAAGGCTTAAATGATAACCAACGGTCACAAGCAGCCCCCTATGCAATGTCTTGGGGTGTGTTAGCCGGTGTGGATCGGATGCGCAATGATCCTTTGATGAAAGAGAAGGGAACCATTGTGATGCATGTAGGGGACAATGAAATCAACGTAGAAGGCGTGTTTCCTCCAAGACCGTTTATACCGATTTACCTTCAAGCTGCAAAAAAGTACAAAGTGGATTGGGAAGTCCTTAGTGCGATACACCATATCGAGAGCACATACAGCACGTATCCGGTAGGAAATGAATCAGCCGTAGGTGCAAAAGGGCCTATGATGTTCATGCCTTGTACTTGGTTTGGGTGGTCCCATTCCACTTGCGGTGGAAAAGGAAAGGGTAATATTCCGTCATCCGAGTTGAGCAATCCTAATTTAATCCGCAAAAATGGCGGATACGGGGTAGATGGAAATGGGGATGGGAAGGCAGACATTATGAACAATATTGATGCGATTCATTCTGCTGCTAAGTATTTATCCAAGAACGGATATCGACGAGATAAATATAAAGCGATTTTAGCCTACAACCATGCCGATTGGTATGTACAAAAGGTATTGGCGACCGCTGAACAAATCCATCAAATGTTCGGAATAAAGAAAGAAGAAGGAGAAGTAGAAGAATACGATTTAGACGGAATGGATATTACCGACTTTGAGTTTTTTGATTTGGTAAACGACTACGATAACCTCATTACGCCTGATCCTTATGGAATAATGGAAATACTTAGACCTGAATTTGAATGGGAAGAAGAAACAAGGATTCATACATGGGAGGAAAGAGTTTGTAAAACCAAAAAAACCGAGGATGGAGGCACAAAGAAAGTTTGTCGTTGGGTTGACAAAAAGAAAGAAGAAAAAACCGAAATTCTTACCGCAGCCCACACTTATGAAGGAACGTACACACATTCGTACACCATACAAACCAGATCATTATCGGAAGGGAAATACGGAAGTGGAAGTGTGCGTAATTACAAAGTGACAGAGCCGGTGACCACAGGGGTGGAACCACCTACCGAAGAGGAATACATGCAGCCACTATTCGATCAGTTGACTCAATTTGGCATTACCGAACAACTAGATATAGATCTCGTTTTGGAACTGATGGACATGTACGATGAAAAATATGCAAGCCTTCAAGATGATTTACAAGGCTTGTATCCCGGTAATTATCCAGTCATAGAGGGTTCAAATAATTGGCGATGGCCTGCCGTTTCTAAACGAGTAACAAGTCGATATGGCCCTAGATCGTGTACAGGTTGTTCCAAGTTTCATAGGGGTGTAGATGTAGGGGGGCTTACACCTGGTGTAGATGGTGATCCTATCTTTGCGATGGAAGATGGTGTTGTAGAAATTGCAACATATCACTCTGCGGCTGGTAATTATGTTCGTATTGGACACGGAAACAATCTTCAATCGCGTTATTTGCATTTGTCACAAATAGGAGTAAAAAGCGGTCAGAAGGTTAAAAAAGGAGATGTCATTGGAACAATGGGAAACACCGGAAATTCAAGAGCCACACATTTACATTTTGAGATCATCATTGATGGGGTAAAGCGTGATCCTTTGCATTATTATCCGACTATCAACTAAATTAAAGGAGCTGGCCGACACATGCCAATATATATAAAGAGATTCACAGTCTTAGTGATTTTGGGAGCCATATTGAGCTCTCTTTTTTTACTATCCCCTGCCATAAGTGACGCGGCAAGTTCTTCTATAACTGGGGAAATCAATGTAAATGCTTCAGAACCAGACATCGACATAGATACAGCAGCAATAAAGGCGAACGCAGAAGATTTCAGCTTTGGTAAAGCCATTAATAAAGTGAAGGACATTTCCTTTCACTTGCTAGTAGTGTGGATACTCGCTGCTGGTATTCTCTTTTTTTTCTCCTTCAAATGGGCGGTACGTATCACTGTGCTAGGGGTATTAGGCTTTGGAGTTATCACCTATCATGAAGAAATACTGTCAATGTTACTGGGATTGGTGGATTGGATTGTATCAGTTGGAGAATAACCGACTTGCATTAACTGTATGAAAAGTGTTAAAATATTGACATAACGAAGCGCAAGAGTTGTGTCCATTTTTAAAAAATGCTCTTTCCCTGCAATTTTGTGGGGAAAAGAGCTTTTTTGTATTGGGATTTCACAAAAAGGGGGAGGTCGATTGGCCATCGAAAAATTACACCTTGTATTTCCTACGGACGGAAACATATTAGATAACATTGCTTCAGATTTAGAAGAAATTGGCTACCCGATTGTCCAAAAAGACTCATCATTGGATACGATGGTAGACTGGGCACAATCTACAGCAGAAGAGTCTGCGGATTGTGCCCTTATTTATGGGTTGGCTGTTACATCTAAAGAGGGAACGAATCACATTAAAGAGGCTGTCTACCAGCATTTAAAAAATGTACGTTTCTATCGAGAGAATCTTCGTTTAATTGTTATGTTCCCAGAAATGATAAAACATGATAAAGAGTTTATCTCCAAGATTGCTCAACTCATGATTTATGACATTCATTTTAATGACTCTATTGATGCACATGATTTGGTAAGCTGGATCAATCAGCCAAAGGGGTTTCAATATGTAGAGCGGTTGCTTACAGATTACAAAGCAACAGACGAAGAAGAAGAAATTTCAACCCCGAATTTCTATGAAACAGAAGAAGAAGAGTTCGAGGATGGAGATACACTTGAAGAAAAATTCAGAAAAAGGAAGATAAGAGACGCTACAAAGAGCACCAGACCGAAAAAACCATTGTCTGGCATTTTTTCAACAAAAGAAAAAAATAAAGAGGATTCCAATGACATAACGAAAAACAGTTCTTCGTCTGAAACAGATAAAAAGAACGAACCCAGGCAGTACAATATATTAAAGAATATTTCGGAGATAGCCGTTCAATTCACCAACCGTCAAACACCGGAAATTCATTATGAATACCGTTCTTTTTCTTCCAAAGTCATGGTGGTGACAGGTACAAAAGGCGGCATAGGAAAAACCGATGTAACAATTAATCTAGCAGCCGCGTTAAAAGAACACACGTTTATTGATCGTATTTGTATAGTCGATCTGGGATTTCCGTACGGAAGTATTGCTGCTGCTTTGGATTTGAATCGCACCTCGAATGTGTCGAATTGGAGATTAGCATCGAAAAAAGTGACCGAGGAAGGGCTAAAAAACATGGTTGTATCCAGGGAGGGCATGGATTTCATACCCCTACCGCTGAACATACGTGAATCGTTCGATTTCCAAGTCGAACACGCAGGGTTCATGATCGACGTATTAAAGAATTTTTATGATGTAATCTTAGTCGATACAGCTGGATTTACCCCTGTTACGAAATTAATGCTAGAACGTGCGACAGACATTATCATGTTGGTTACGCATGATGTAGCAAGTATTAGTCAGTGTCTTGCATTGAAAGAAGATATTATCCGCTCTTTTGGAATTGACTATGAGAAAATATCTATCTTCTTAAATCAGGTTCCGAAAACAGAGGATATCTCGAAAGGCACGATTGCAGAGGCGTTAGAAGACAGTCCATTTCCTTCCCCTATTATCGCTTACGCTCCTTACGATGATATGGTCAGGCGATTTAGGAATCGGGGAGAGTGGATATATTACGAAAAGCCACATCACTCTTTTTCATTAGGCATTGATATGGTGTTGGACGGGCTGGGGCTGATGTCAGACTCTGCAAAAAGGCAGAAGCGTAAGGGCAAGTCACCAAGCATGTTTCAGGGGATGCTAAACAAATCATAAATGTGAAAGGAGTTTTTCATGGTGGATACAAACGCAAAAATCATCACGGTTACAAGTATGAAAGGCGGAGTCGGTAAAACAGAGGTATCGTTGAACGTAGCGGCGGCGGTAAAACAACAAACTGGGAAGCGGGTAGTTGTTGTTGATTTTGATATTCCGTATGGGGGGGTTGCCCAGGCGATGTCTTTTTCAAAAGAACGCTCTCTTACGGATTGGATGGACATTGATCCAGACGTACTATTAACCCCGCGACAAGCCGAAAGTTTAGTGATTCAAGACGAGAAAACAGGAATTGATTTTATTCCCGCGATTGCAAACACGATGGATGCTAAAAGGTTTGATGGGGCCGCTGCCAAAAGGATATTGGAACAGTTACTAGTGTTTTATGATTATGTAATTGTGGACAGCGGAGTAGACCTTAGCAGTTGTACGAAAACCGCATTAGTATCTTCTGACAAAATTATTCTTGTCACTTCTATGCAAAACGGCTCTGTTTACAATAACCATCAATATAAGGAAGATTTAATTGCACATGGTGTTCAACCAACGAATATCCTTTTATTTATCAATCAAGTTCCGAAAAAAGACGCGGGCAGCCAAGCAGAACGTATAGAAGAACTGTATTGGAGTAACGGAAGTTCGGTCACAACAGCAAGTTATGCTTATTTTGATCCGGAAATTAGTGTATGCCGAAACAAACGGCAGTTTATGTACCTTACTCATAAAAACAGCAACTTTTCTCAAGCCATTGGGGATGTGGTGAAGAAACTCGGCATTCTCTCCATTGAGGATGAATGGTTTCAAGAAAAAACAGGCTTCTTTACTCAATTGAAAAAGGTGTTTGTTCGATGATGTACGTCGGGATTGCTATAATTGTATTGATGTTTGCTATCTCTTTATATACGGATACGAAGGGATGGAGAATCAAAAACATCGTTACATTGCCGGCTGCTTTAATCGGGTTGATTTTATCCTTTTTTTATTTCCATCCGCTCCATGTCAGTCTCTATGTAGTCCTTCTGATCATAATTGGGGGAATCGGGTGGGTTATTAATTTGTGGAAGGCAGGCGACACCAAGCTAATTCTTTCAAGTGCCGTGTGGGGCATGTTTATTATGGGTCCAAACTTGTTGTTTGTTCTTTTTTATTACCTAGCCTTTTTGGTGTTTCATCTAATTATCGGGCACATACTTGGGCTTAAAAAGTACAAATTCAATCTTAAAAAATATATGTTATCTCTAACCACAAAAGTGAATGAAACGTATGGAAAGATGCCTGGCACATTCGTTATTATGTGTAGTTTTTTTATTGCTCTTTTTATAACTAAATAATTAAGTTATTGAAATCATAATTATTTAGTGGTATATTCATAAAAAGATGTATTGAAGGGGATTTTGGATGTACTCGACTGGAACCAAGGTGATTGGAACGCTCATTCTTTTCTTAGGAGCGATGGTATTGTCGGCTGGTATCACATATTCTTCGCTTTACCTTTTCCATCCTGATTCAACAGGGAAGGTGTCTGAACAAGAGGGAGAGTGGGGAGAAGCAGGAAACAGTTAGACGATACTTAAAGCTTTCTTTTTTAAACCGATCTAATATTTAACAGAAAAAAAGGACGGTGACGCAATGGTTATGCGTAAAGGAACAAAATTAGTGTTGGTGGGAACCTTAGTAGCAAGCAGCCTGCTTACGGTAGGAGGAACTACGTTTTCCAAAACTAAAGACGGTTTGATGGATATAGCTTCTGAACATGAAGTGACGCCTGAAAATCCGTTCACAGATGTTGATGCTAATTATTGGGCATACACCGAAATCAATTGGGGTGTCGGACAAGGATTAGTTTTTGGTTATGATGACGGAACGTTCCGTCCTAGTAAACTCGCCACGCAAGCTCAATTTCTCGCGATTCTTACAAGGTTTGCAGGGGAAGATCTAAACGAATCCTTGTCGGAAGACCATTGGGCAGATGTTCACTACGATTATTTAGCGGAACGTAACTTCCCAATTGTAGGTGAAGCCACGGACAGAGAACGTAATCAGCCGGTCAGACGGGGAGATATTGCTCGTATTTTGAGTGCGTATCTTGGAAAAGACTTACATGAAACTGAAGCAATTGCTTATTTATTTGAAAAAGACATATCAACTGGTAGAGATGGAGAACAAACCATAGAAGGGTTCGGTGCTGATGACCCGCTCACAAGAGCGCAACTCGTGACATTCATGTATCGAATGGCAGAGTTAGGATACACCGATCTTGTAGGTTTAGAACAACCGTCGAATGGAAGTGACGATGATACAGTCGAGGATATTGAAGATAAAGAAGGTACGTTTGAGTTAGTTGAACGAGGAGATTATGCGAATTATGTAAGTGCTGGTGAACAATTAGATGTTGTTCGTGACATGCAAGAAGTCTTCGTTGAGTTACAGAAGGTAGCGAAAAATAAGCCGTATAAGGCAGAAATAGACCAACATAATATTTTTGTTAAGTTAAACAACGATAATATGAGAGTTTCAGGGGCTTATAGTGGTGAAACAGTGGATGGGAAAATACGCCATAACACAAACGTTCATATCACAATAGGAGGAAATAAAAATAAACATGCAGCAGAAGCGGCAGGATACATCGCTCATGCCTTGTTTCCTGACATTTCCCAAAAAGATTATCAGAAAATGATTGAAGAAGCACATGAATCAACGAATTACTTTGAAGGTTTAAGTTCAGCAGGATATTATAATAGTGAAAGCGGGTATTCCGTAAGTATTGGTGGTACCTCTGCGCCAGATCAAACCATCATTGGTATAAATAAAGTAAAAAAGAGAGAAGGGGATAAATCATGAAGAAATTCTTCATGTCCCTTCTTTTTTTTCTTGTATTTTCAGTGATTGTCATACCATCCGTCGCACAGGCAGACCAATTATATACTAACGAGCGTTTATATTATGACAACAATGATACTTCTTCATGGATACCATACTGGTCAACAGATGGTTATGTTCAAGTGCGGATTTATGAACCAAATAGCACGACAAATCTTCGTTCCACTCAAAACAATACCTGGGATAAATATATTCCGTATAAGCCATATTCTGAGTGGGAACATTTAAACTCTTACCCGTTTCAACATCATATATTGGATGACTTGGCAAGGGCTATTCGAGATGAAACGTCTTTAGGAGCCGTCGCCCAAAGCTTTAATGGGAATAGAGATTATGTAACCAATTCGTACATGAGAAACGAATTGTTGTTCCCTGTTTAC
This sequence comes from Bacillus piscicola, assembly GCF_022458745.1. GTDB lineage: Bacteria > Bacillota > Bacilli > Bacillales > Marinococcaceae > Alteribacillus_A > Alteribacillus_A piscicola. The sequence continues at coordinate 70,573 of NZ_JAJJJF010000009.1, read as the reverse complement.
CTAAACTCCACTTATATCGGTCATAAATTTTATATTCGTGAAGTAGCAAGACAATCAGGGGCTTACACCGAGTACGACAGCTCTCGAGACATCGCCCACGTATATACATCTAAGTACCCGGAAGCTGAGTTCATCAAACCACAGGGGCAATCTTTTGAGTCTGGTCAGTCGTTTCAGCCACAATTCCGCGCACAAGCGTATGCCCTGATTGGAAATAACCCAACCGACTCCGGTTTCGACTGGAAAGATGTCAGTCGATATACGTTTGAATTGAAACATAAATTTTATGAGAATGGGATGCTGCGGGAGAAAGTCATCGCAACCAACAAAACAATCAGTCCTAGCACCCAATACATTCATCGTCATTGGGGACAGTCCGTACAAGTGCCATCCGTGACGTTGAAAGAAGGAACCAACATTTTTGAATTGGAAGTCACTGACGCAGTACAACGTACAGTCAAAACGGCTCCCATGCTGATTGACACGAGCACTCCTTCCGATCCAGATGTGTGTGGGGGAAACATTGTAACCTCGGTCACTAAGATATCCGGTACTTATTCGTGTCCGCCTTGCTCGGAGGATGGGTGTTCTACTTGCTATTACTATGAAACGCTAACCATTGATATGGACGGCCCTAATCCATCCACCGTTAAAGCAGGACAAGGAACAGAGATGAAAGCAAGGACTTACTATACGAATGACAATCCTTCCCATTCAGGGCGACCTTATGCTCCAGGGACAGCCACAGCCACAGGAGATATTACGGATGAATGGCCATACGTACATCAAAAAACAGTTAATATGTTAACGGATGTAGCAATGCCATCTTATTACTGGGGTAGCGGACGAACCGTGGAATGGGGATTGCCATACGCTAAAATCCATAAAGATGGGACATGGGATATGACGAATAGTGAGTCAGACGCGATGAATTTCGTCAATGCTGACCCGTTTCATTATGGGGGCTTCCAACGTTGGTACACAGGATTTGATGTACCGGACGGTGAGGTCATACACATAGAAGCGGAGGCAAAAGGGGGGTACAATGATATGACTGTTTGCGATGCAGGCACAGTCGAGGTTCAAGGTTCTCCATATGATGATTTTGTTTTCAGAACCGTCGATCCTTCTAATCCTTTCCCCGACGAAACAGGGCTTAATTGGCAAGGTCATGAGGAAACCATTACGAATCTTGATGATTGGTACCATACAGGGGACAGAGATTATGAAAGTCGTGAACAGGAAGCTAAAGATGAAGTACCGTCATTGTTTGAAAGAGCTAGGCAGCTATTTGGTGTAGAATGGGGGAAGTAAAATTTGCAATTTACATTTAAATATACGCTTATTCTCCTGTTCATGGTGGTCCCCGCCCTGTTCTTGATTGTTGATTACGCGAGTCATACACTTGCTAAAAACGATGCTGGCACGGCGACCGAACAAGGTGGCCTTTATGCTATGAAGCAAGGCGTTGTGGAAGGGAGTCTGAGAGATACCAATGTGACAGAAGAAAAAGACGGAAGCTATACTGACAAGTATCGCACACAGATAGCGGTTGACCCAGATCCAACATTAGTAGAAAAAGGTTTTAATGGCTCAATGAACAGGCATACCCAGGGAAGTTTGATTAACGTAGCAGATCAAGACACAAACGTTGGTATTTCGCATAGCCCACCTATGATTGCCCTTCGTACAAACACCGTGAATACGGCGATAGGCTTTCGATCAGTGGCAAAGCTGCTGACAGACCGAAATGCTGATTATGTGATTCAAAATGAGAAAGTTATCATATTGGAGATGAAAGAAACAGATTAAATTTACAATGAATGATTATGGGCTGCAATTAGAGAGTAGGGGGAAGGAGTTGAAAGTGTGCATTAAGCTTGAAAGTTTCTGGGATTCGAAAAGAATACATTGTTGGAGAAAGAGACAGATAAAATTCTGTCTCTTTTATATTATCAAAGGGAGGAACAAGCGTTCATGAGTAAAAAACGTTCAGTTGTCAAACGGAGAAAAAAACCATCAATATTAATACCAATCATTATCGCGGGATTGGTCGCCTTCTTCTTTTATACCGGTTCAGCTAAAAAAGCGGAGGAAATCATCAAACCCGTACAGGTGCCGCTTGCTGCTAAAAACCTAGAAGAGCATGATGTGATAACAAAAGAGGACATTTTAGTGAAGGAATTACCTGCCTCTAGTGTACCGCCGAATGCAATTACCAAGCCAGATGATTTGTTAGGGAAAGTTATTAACACGAAAAGTGCGTTACCGACTAATTCCATGTTTTTAAAGGAATCGGTAGCGGAATTAAAAGACATTCCTTCTCGTATTGGAATGATGTTGGATGAGGGGGAATTAGGATTAACGATGAGAGTGGATTTAGAAAAGTCTGTGGCTAACTCATTGACTGATGGAATAGACGTGCAGGTTCGGTTTTTCACCAAACAAACTCCTAGCGGAAAAGCCTTTGAAGGTGTGTTGGAAGAACGCATAAAAGTCCTTGCCGTGCGAGATTCCAAAGGGGAAGATGTGAGCGGACCGGTGTATGAAGAAATGACAGAGGAAGAAAAGAAAGAAAAAAGAAACACAGGACGTGTACCGACAATCGTAGTATTTGAAGCAACCGATGAACAGGCCAGTTATTTGCTACGTGCACAGCAACTTGGCGATATTAACATATTAGCGATTAGTGAGGAGAACGAAGATGAATTAGATGAAGAAGGAACGATTACAGAAGGAAAAGAAGAAATAGATAAAATCACAAAGGAAGAGAAAGATAGTAAAGGAGAGAAAGACAAAGAAGAACAAACAAATAGTGAAAAAATAAAAGATGTAAAGGCCATGATAAAGACAATCGAAAAAAACACAAAAGATAAGAAAGAAGCCAAGCGTCAGAAGAAGTTGCTAGAGGAAATGATAAAACAACTAGAGAAGGAACCCCTTAAAGGGCATGGAGAGGTCTTTGATGGCAATAAGGTTAAACTGTTCATTGACGCTATGTCGCACACACTAGACAGCCAGTTTACCGAGAAAGGGTACTATGTTACTCCAGACAGGGAGATTGTTGTGTATGATGAGGAACTAAATGAACTAAGATATTTTGAAAATCGGGAGAGATTTGAAAGAAGTAAATATGTGTTGCAAGAAATGAGCGAGGCCGAACTGGATCAGTATTTTAAGGAAATTAAAAAGTTAGAGGAAGAAGACTAATTTTACTCCACCCCGCTTCTCAGAAGAGAGGCGGGGAAATTTTATTGGAAAGAAAGGAAGTTAAACTATGGAACATTTCATCATTTTATCATCAGATATGAAAGTGAATAACAAAATCATGGCGCAGTTGCGCCAACAGAATGAAGCTGTCTCTTTTCAGCTATGTGATTATTTGGAAGATGTAGAAGTGATACTTCAAGATGGCCAGAACCACCAAGTGATCATTCATGAAGGGTTTGATGTAAAAGGGAAGGGGAGTGAGCTAGCAAAAGAAGTAAGGCTTAAAGAGTTTATTACAACATGGCAAGGGAAACTCACAATTCGTTTGGTGACGGAACAATCCTTAGAAAATCTCCTAGTGAAGCAGTTGTGCCATATAGGATTTTATCAAATCATTCCTATTGATAAGCTAGAGCATTTACTGGAACCGCCACAAAACGAAAAAGAGCTCTTTTATCTCTTTGATTATAACGAAGTGACGTATGGGAGTCCGCAAGAAGAATACATTCACAAAGTATCCAGGCCCCAACAAGAAACCTCTGTTATCGAAAGTGAACGAGAAACCCCTTCATATGAAGGTATACAAAAATCAACGAGGCGAGTATTGGTTCCTGAAAAAGAAAGCGATTATCAACATGATGGAGAGAATAATTCAAATGATCGCGCTGATTCAATTACTTTTGATAAGGCTCCAAAGTATGAAATCTCTGAACTTCCAGGACAGGAGACACTTTCATTAGAGCTAAAAGGGAAGGACAATTCCCTGAATCGTCCGCTTGTAAGTGTGTTTTGGTCACCGATACCGAATGTTGGAGTAAATACGTTAACAAAAGCACTCGGATACACCCTCGCACTGCGTTCTAGAAAAGTATTAATTATTGAATTAGACACGGAACTTGCGAAATTAGCCCGAACTACGTCATTAACACACACAGAGAGGGATCTATACCGAGCTATATCTGCATTAGAAACCGAAAAAGAATATGCGCTTCGAGATAACATAGTCAATAGTGAATTGGCAATGGATAATCTATCATTCCGATTTAAAGAAGCGAAAAGCAGCTTGCGTTACCTTCCGTCTAATTTGTACGTGCTAAGCAGGGATTCCATGATCGGTTACAAAGATGAGCCTGAGATAAACAATGATAGAGTTATTGATCTATTGTTTTACCAAGCCAAACAAGAGGGTTTTCAGCATATCCTAGTCGACGTCCCATCAAGTCCAGACAACTTATTTACTACTCTTTCTTTTTTATATGCCGACGAACGTTTTGCGATAGTCGATGAGAGCTATGCAACTTCCGGCGTGTACAAAAACTCTATGAAAGCCTTAGAGAACATTGATTTTGAAAAAGAGGATTTTGAATTAATTATTAATAAATATAGGGACAGAGAATCTGCAGAACATATAGCGAGCTTTTATGAAACATCTCCTGTACTTGAGCTACCCTACGACCCTGATCTTTTTTATCAGCAACTGGATCTTCGGTTTAATGGGGGAGAAGCTTATATGGATGCCATTGAAACGTTTGTGACGCGTTACGGACTAGAAAAAACCAAAAAAAGAGAAGGGAAGAAAAAGCTGGCTTTGTTTGGTCGATAGCAGGCAGCGGCGAGGGGAACTTAATTATAAAGAGAATTAAATAAGTAGGAAGGGGTGAACGGCGGTACCCGTATGCTTAGCATAGACGGGTTTGATTTACCGTCGGTAAAAATGAGTCATACCACCAAAATGACACTAGAAGAACGAAAAGAGTTAGCGCTACAACGTCATGAAAGATCGAAGAAAAGGAAAGGACTTCAAGAGGTAGCCTACAGACAGCAACAAGTAAAAGAGGAGCAAAAGCAACAGTTAATCCCAGAACATGAAAAGGAGTATGAACAACAAAACCGAAAAAATCAATTAGAAAAACTAACAGAAAGGATTGCTGATCATCTAACTGAACATCATTCTGCGGATTTGCAAGGATCTATGTTTGATTTAACAGTGAGAAACCGTCTGTATCCGATCATAGAAAAGTATATATTGGATCGAAAAGTCATTATATCGGGGTTCAATGATGAAAAAGAGTTAACGAAAATGTTAGTCGATGAAATTGCTGGTTTAGGTCCGATTGACGAGATCATCCGCCAAGGGCAAGGTGCAATCAATGAAATATGGATTAACGGTGAGAATCCGGTCACGAGGAACGTGGACATATTTTATGAAGCTAGTGGAAAAAAATATAAAGTAGAAGAACCACATTTACAATTTCGGGATCAAGAGCATGCTTATAAGATTGCTCAAAAAATCGCAAGGAATGGTCAACAACAATGGGGGGATGCGAAGCCGGTAGCCAATGTCCGGTACCCTGACGGTCGTGTAAACCTTGTAAGAGGGCCAATTGCCACAGGGGGCGGCGGTCCATATATATCTTTCCGCTTATTTCCGAAAGACACATTACAAGCCCGTCATTTAATAGACGGCGGCTCCATGAACCAGGATTTATGGCAGTTTATCGAGATGTCTATCCAATACGGGCTTAATGGGCTAATGGTAGGTCCTACTGGTTCGGGAAAAACTACGCTTTTAACGGCAAGTTTGGAAGCCATCTCAGAGGATCATCGTATTTTACTAATGGAAGACACGGAAGAAATGCGTCTGCGCCATAAGTACCCAGAGAAGCATATTATCACCGAAGAGTGCAAATTTGACCGAGATCAAGAAAAAAACTTCGATTTGTCTCGACTCACCACCAATGCCCTCCGTCAGAAGCCTGATTATATGATATACGGGGAAGTTCGTGATAAAGCAGCGTATGACATGCTAAACGGTGCAAACACAGGACACCGCGTATGGTGTACGTTACACTCTCGTTCTGCAGCACGCTCCGTTCAACGATTAAAAAACATGGTGCTAGAACACGGTTCAAAAATGGACGCAGATAGTATTGGGAGTTGGATCGCGGAGTCCATTGATATAATTATCTTCCAGAAACTTTATGAGGATAAAGTGAGACGTGTCAAAGAAGTGATTGAGCTAGTGGATTATAAGCAGGGTCGCCCTATATTCAATACTATTTTTAAGTTTGTAGTAGAGGGGAAAAATGCTGATGGTACTTTTCAAGGTCGACACTACCGCACGGGAAAGCTTTCAAGAGAGTCGGCAGAACACTTAATACATGAAGGGGCACCAATTGAGGTTATTGAAAACTTCATGCAAGAACCTGAACTTCTACCAGAAACGTCATTTGACAATATTATTGACAACTACTATGGCGGGGACATGGAGAACCAACTTTTTCAGCCGTAACCGGAGTATTTTCATATGATACTCACCACGCAGCTCACAAATTATGATCAATGTCACACATGACGAGTGTAAAACACTGAAAGGAAAAGGAAGGTGAGATGAAGTGAATTCAATGGTTTATTTTATAATGGCGGGAGCCTTTCTGATCTTTGTCCTATATGAAATAGTTAAGCGAATACAAAGGAAACCCTTGTCTGTTGTTATGGCACAGAACGAAGAGGACAGCCCGAGCGTTAATAAAAAAGAAAAGAAAAAGAGACAAAAAGAAAATGAGAGCTTTCATAGCAGAGCGAAACGAGTCAATTGGCAGGTAAAACAATTGTATCAACAAAATATTTTTATCGCAGCAACGGTGGGAAGTTCCATCGTTGCTTTTATTTTGGAAATGCCTTCCCTCATTCTCGCAGGAATAGCTGCTGGTCTCTTTTTTCCTTATTACCAGTTAAAGAAGAAAGAAGATGCGTTTGATCGAGAGCTTCCCCTTCGAGCAGAACAAGCTATTAACGCGGTCGAGCAACAAATGCAATCAGACATCCCGACATTTGAAGCGTTGAAGAAGGCCACGGCTTATATGCAGTCTCCAATTAAAGAAGAGTATGAAAAAGCTATCGAAAAAATCGAAAGAGCGAACATACCAATAAAACAAGCCGTAGAACACATTCCAGAAAAGTTGAACCTGTCAGAATTGGAATACTTTCATATGATCCTTGAAGTAGCGGAAGAAACCGAAGAAAAAGCAGGCGATATTATTCGTGACTCTTCGGATACGTTACGACGTCGTCAGAAACACCGTACTCGTTTAATTCAAGAAATAGCGTCTAGTATGACGGAAATGAAGTGGATGTTTTGGCTAGTTGTCATTATGGTGCTCTCCTTCCGCTTCATGCTGGATGAACGTATTATTCCTTTTGCGGGGACTCCGTTTCACTTAGCTATTGATTTAATTTGTGTCACGATATCTGGCTGGGTCACCTGGTCTTACATGAAGAAATTAAAACCAAGAAATATTATCTAATTTGAAACAAGTCCTATTTTGGGCAGAAGGAGGTTGCATCGGTGGATCTTAAAATATATGCCATCATCGTTGGTTTTTTAGTTTTTTGGGCTATTGTCCGAATCATGATTCCCAAAAAGGCATCGTATGCAAGCGATGATTTTATACGAGCAGAGAATATAGAAGAAGTGGAACGTAATATCATTCACCGCTCCCTTATTCACCAAATTACGTATCCAATTTATCAGAAAGTGGAGGCTTGGCGACCAACAAACGATGAGTATCATGATCGCTTGTTAAAGTTGATTGAAGAAGCGGGTGAACATGACACAACACCAGAAGACATACAAATAGGCCAACTCTTTAACGCCATCTTGTATCCTCTTATATTCACAGTATTATCGTTTTTTGTTGGTGATTATCAGGTTTACGTATTTCTGTTTGGATTAGTGGCTGGCTTCTACATGTATAGAACGCCTATTAGGGGGCTTCGTGCTAAGGTAAAAAAGAACGATCAACAAATGTTGGAGGATATGACAAGATTCACAACAATTTATATGTTGATCAGTGCAGGAAACAAAACGCCTTATGATGCCATTATTAACTCCATTGAAAGGACGGAAAAACGCACACCAGCCCTCGGTTTGTATTTAACAGAATTGAAAAATGAAATGTTAACGCGAACACCAGAAGAAGCTCTCCGGCGATTTTCGGAACGACTCGTTAAGTTTCCATATGTCGAACGGTTCGTGAATAATATTATTTTGGCTATGCAAAAAGGGGATAGCAATAACCAGGAAATCAATATTCGTCTGCGAGAAACCTTGAACGACATGGATGATGAAATGACAAACAAAAAAATAGAAGATAAGAAAGCGCAAGCAAGAGTACCCACATATGCAGGGGTATTAGTCATTTCAATTTATATGGTAGTAGTGCTTATGGTTACTATGTTTATGGTCTTTTAATTTCAAAAACAAGAAAATGAATATCAGCGTGCGGCGATCATCTTAGTAGCTATACGGTGTTTTTAGAATGGAGAAAGGTGGTCTACTATTGAAAACAAACAAGCAGCAGCTTAAAAAACACATAACCACTTCGGAAATTAAAAACGTTATAGATGGGTGGAATGGCAGTTATAAGATGACAAAACATAATGACCAAATAACCTCTGTCACACTTATCTTAGATTATCCTTGCACAAACTTTAGAGAATCACAGCGATTAAAAAAGAGTATTAAGTCCATGTATCCTCATCACATCGACATGGTGCTGGATACTAACCGTCAAATCACCACCGCTTATTTACGAATTACCAAGGATAGTTTACACGACTTTCTGAAAAATAAAAATCTCATTCAAGAGGGCCACTGTTAGGTTGGTCCTCTTTTGTCGTTAATAAACCATATATGTAAGGAGATATTGACAATGGAGAAAGGTTTCTTAGAAAAAGACATAGAGAAATTAGCTTCTCTGTGGAAAGGAGAAGTTTCTTTTATCGAAAAGGATCACAAAATCACAATGCTGACAGTCAAGCGACGGTACCAATTGAAAGATAGCAAAAAAGATGTGCAGGTACTTATAGATAAGGTTTTATCCAGCAGCCACGGTTATGTATCTGTTCAAGGAGATCCTGAAGGTCTAACGGTGTCCGCCTCTGTAAAACCAATTCCTGAGTCAATGATTTCGTTTCGCCGTTTGGCAAAGCAATTAGACAATGAATAATTCAAAGAAAAGGAGTAAAGCACATGAGTGAGTACATCGATTATACGGAGCGTTTAACCGAAGAAGAGATAAAAGAGTTAAAAGAAAAATACGGAATATTTTGGGAAGATAGTTTGCCAGGTTATTTTGGTTCATCGATGCCTAACGACATTACTGCTTTTTATACAAGGAGAGAATTAGATGAAGAATTGTCTTTTTTGAATCACCAAATGAGTCGAAATGCTGTTTTGCAAATATATTTGCATGAACGGTACGAAAAGGTAATGAAGTGGATTGATAATGACAAACAACATCACGGTGATAATTTTAAAAACGATAAATTAAATAAATTAGATTCACCGCCTTTTAAATGCGAAGCAAAGTGGGAGGAAGGGTGTCTTGTTGTTCAGGCAAATCATTTGTTGCCTCGCATGAAAAAAGTGTTCACTCTTCCGGAATATCAAACATTACGTGATTACTATATCCCAAGGATGACAGAATCATTTTTGAACGTAAAACCGAACGTTCCAATGGAAAACTCATTAATATACATCCAGCAGAACATTCCAAATAACCTTCAATTTGATATTGACAACAGGTTCCGTTCTTTTCTTTTAGACTCTCTTATACGAGGGGGGATTATTAAAGATGATGACATCAACAATGTAATGTTGTTTGAAAAAAGTGTTAGGAGAAAGGTAGAAGATAAGACGGTTATTTATGTTGTTCCAAAAAATTCAGCAAAAGAATTTCTCCAGAAATTGGACCTATAATAAACTAAGAACAATATAGTCTTTATGCGTGGTAAATAAACTAAGAACAATGTCTTTATTTATCTAAGAACAATGTCGTTTTTTTGCATATCATGATCTTAACTAATTAATAACAGCATTGTTCTTAGTTAAAAAGTGAACGGTAAAGCTGACATATCAAGGTTTGATTAAAAAAATCACGATAGAGACGTAAAATGATATTGTTCTTATAAAAATATAAAGCATAAAACATTGGTGTAACAGCATTTCTCACTAAAAACTCCGAAAGGGAGCAAAAAAGAAAGTTAGGATGTGCTTCTGGGAAGCACGACTAACAGACACTGGTTTAAGCCTTTCGGAAAAATGGAGTGAAAACACGAAGAAATGGCACCATCGAAGAAGAGGTTTTTGAAGAGAGAGAGATAAAAAGTTAAGAGTCAGATTTCTGTTGAAAAGGGAAAAAATGATCTGGAAAATACGTAAACAAAAAGATAAAAATGAATCAGAAACAGATGGGATGACAAGCATGTCATAGATGTGAAAAAAAGAAAACAAACATATAATGGAAGAAATAACAAGAAAAAAATCAGTTTAACGGTACGAATGAATATGGTTATATTCAATAATATTATTCGTATTTACTGGAAATATGGTTGTTGCGTCCGGGAGTCTATTTGTCTCCCGGACGCAACAGCCTGGCATATGAAAAGGACGTGATCATTGATGACTAAATCGGTAGCTTCTCGAAAACGAGGGCGTGGTAGACCAAGAACGATAGATGAGGATCAATTGTTAAAGGATATATGTCGCCACAAGACGTTATCGGCTCAACAGATAAGAACGCTACATTTTCAAGGACGAGAAAATTATTTATACGTGAAAATGCATCAATTGAAGAAAAAAGGGATGGTTCTTGCAAAACCTGTAGTACGTGGGGGGAAAAAAGCAGAAACAACGTATTACTTATCAGAATACGGGATAAAGGATTTAATGGGGAGGGGGATCATAGAGACTTCACGTCGTTGGGAATATAATACTCCTGATTGGAAACGTATTGATGATATTTTGGATGATAACGAGATATATGTGCAACTTAAAGGTTTGGGTGCTGATATATATGAGAAACGTGAGTGGAAAGAGCGCCATCAAATGCGTAGGACCGACTATGTGGCAGCAGGAATACGTTTTTTGGGCAAGGAGTATCATGTATACCTCATTAATGACGAAAGCCACGATCGCACATTAAAACGGATACAGAGAGAAATAGAAGCGGAGAAAAAATTAAGCCGCTATATACTATTTTTTAAAGGGCAATCCTCATTTGAGCGATTCCGATATGAAAGAATGGTAAATGGAAAGCTGGAACTACTAATGTTTTCCTACTTGTATTTGCCGTTACGATTAGGTTTTTTGATAGATACGCCTCCGTTGGTACCGTACTTAGAAAAAACGTTTCAAACTACTCCTTATCTAATTAAAGAAGGAAAAGACATGGAGAATGACTTTGCAGATTATGAGGTTACTCTGGACAAAGAAACATTTTACGTTGCGGATTTGTTGTTAAATGACTATATGAAGTTTGGGCAAGTCTTACGCTACCAATCTAACGGTTACGAAAGACACCAGAAGCGAGTTTTACTTGTATGCTGGAAGGAAAAACTAGACGAATTTGGGAAAAACGTTGACCCTGAAAAGATTAAGCTAATAGGGATCACAGTAAATGATCTTTCCTTTCATCCATTTTATCCTACCTACAAGAAACGGATAACGGAAAGAGACTTCCGCGCCCCCGAGAAGCGGCTAAGAGAGCTGCGAGAACTGCAAGAAAATAAGAAAATAACGATGAAAGATGAGGAAGGTCTTAATTGATCCCCTCCCGTAACTCAAAAGCAAAAAGGCGAAAAGTGACGCCTCCGCCACAACTAGTTGATCAACTAGTTGTTGTTAAATAAATTGGTAAACTAGTTAACTATTGAAAAGAAAAATAGACAAATGCGGCGTAGAAAAAACAGAATACCTTAGTGGTGCGGCCTTTCTTGTTTTTCAGAAGGGAAAAGTTGAAAGCCACACCCCCACCCTCAGTTGATCAACTAGTTGACATCAAATAAATGGATAAACTAGTTTATTTGTGGTATTATTGCATTACCATTTAATTGTTAAACTAGTTCAATATTGTAATTGAGGATGGAGGAATAGAATGGATAACTTGGAGAAAGTAAAAGAATTATATGAGCAAGATACATTAATTGCGGGGGTTGACCAAGGGAATAAAAGTGCTAAGTTTAGTTACTTAGACGAACATGGCAACATAAAATCGTTTGCAATTCCAACGGTAGTGGCTCCTGCTAATAATAAAAAATCATCCTTAGAGGGTGCGACGAATTCTAGTATTCTGGAGAATCATTTACATTTGAAAATATCATCCGACTCCATTGCAGCACTTGAAGAACGGTACGTGTATGTAGGGCACTTCGCAAGAAACAAAGAAGGGAAAGAGGAGCCTAGTTATCACGTCGAGGTAGGAAAGGAAAGGAGCACCGCCAAAACAAAGTTTTCGAATGAACTTCATATAATCACTACATTAGCTGGATTAGCAGTAATGGCGGGGAAAACGAACAAGACAACTGTACGTATACCGTATGCTGGTGGCCTCCCTGTCAGCGAAATGAAGGAATTAGGTCCAGAGAAGGCTTTGGAAAGTGTAAAAGGTACACATGTGGTGAAGTTCATAGATGGTCCGATGGAAGGCACGGAAGTAACGGTGATCATTGAAAAAGGAAAAATGTACGGCGAAGGGGCTATCACTGACTTATCCTTGAATTTTGATATCCAAAACGGGGTATTGACGGAAACGTCACTAGAAGAACGTTTAGACGATACCTATGCATTAGGTGATTTAGGAGCAGGTACAAGTGACATCATTATCTTTACAGAGGATGGCATTGACGGTACATTATCCCAAAGTTTGAACATAGAGGGTACAAATCCTTACATCGATCGCATGATTGAAGCAGTTAACAAGCTCCCAGAGTACGAGAAATTAAAGAGGCTCATTGGCTTGGGTGAAGAAGAGAAAGCCTATCAATCAAGAGAAGATTTCATGAATGAGGTGGTAGAACCTGGTATTTTGGCATTCATTAATGGAAACGAGGAAAGACCACTATTTGAAGTGCGATTAATGAAAAAGAAAAAAGTGGATGTCACAGATATCGTGATGTCAGAGCTGCGATTATATGCAGATGAACATAAAGCAGCGCTTAGTAAAGCGTGGAACAACTCTGGTGTGAAGGATTTAGTTCTAGTAGGTGGCGGAGTGTTATTTGGCTATCCAGTATTTAAAGACGTACAGCAGCAGTTCAGAGAAGCTTATGGAGAGGATTGGGTCGTTTTCCCTGATAACATTGAAGATGCTCCTTTCTTTACATCAAGAGGTTACTTGATTGCAAACTTTATGAACACCATAATTAATCAAACACAACCTTCTGCATGACGGTAAATAGATAAGCCAATTACCACCATGCGAAAGAAGGGGGGCAAAAGGATCAATGAAGCCAGGAAATGAAAAAGGGTATGGAAAAGGGGTTGGCCGAACATTCACCCCTTCCCGAAAAGCGGATTGGGTCGATCACTTCAATCGCATATTGAAACAGGAACCTGGATGGAGCAGAAATAGTTTAACGGAACACCTCTTGCGCTGGGCACTTTCCATGCGTCAACCTGATTCCAGCACGATCACGATCCGCCATGACGGCTTGTCGCAAGAACAAATTCAATATCTCCGTTCAGAACAAGGTAGAGATTACATCGATGGTATTGTTAAATTCGCGTTTTGGCAGCAAACACATTTTGCAGAACCAGCGACCCCACCATCGAGAACAGGTGAGCAAGAAGCACCAACTCAGGAATCAGAAAATTTTCGTACAAATGATTATATTACCAAAGAGAATGAAAAAAGTAACAAGGAAATTAAGTTATCTGCAATAGAGAGGGCGCAAAGAAAGCTAAATCGACAAGAAAATGTATAAATAGACAGTAAATAACCTCCGCTTGTATGAGAAGTTTGGTCCATACAAGTGGAGGTTATTTTTTTATTTTAATTATTGATTAAATTTAAAGGTTCTTTTGACTTATGAAAATAGCAATATTATAATATAAAAAACAAATGTTCCATTGGAAAACGAATAAAATAATTACCCCCTTGTTTATAGTATTAGACAATAGACAGTATATCTTTAGGATGATAGGCAATAAAAAACATGTGTAGTAAGTCATTTTTTCTATATAATAAAAAAATTAGGAAAACAAGGAGTTGTAGTTATGTATGCGTCAACAGGAAAGACAAAAGAGTACTTGATGGATGGCTTAGAAATGATGTTGGACCGTGATGTTAACCTTGCTAGGTTTTACAAAAAACACATGAAAAATTTAGCGGATAATTTAAATTTAGACATAACTGAAACAGAGATAGCAGCAGAAAAAACGATCAGGGCTAAAGCGACAAGAGGAAAATAAACAAATAATAAGAAAGGGGAATGGGATGAAAGAAACCATTAACATGAAAAATGTTTGGTTGAAACGAACACCGTCCATGATGCAGTTTATGGAACGAGTGTTCTTTTTAAATGTGCATTCAATGATCTCAAAAGACAAGGAATCACTCTCGGTAGAGTTTCAGCTAGATGGATACAATTTTGTGTTAAGTGGTGTTACGCCGCTAGCTGGGGATTTGGAATTTTCATTTGATGAAGCAACAGTTAGACGCAAAGGAAATGTAGGAATAACACCTTTTTATTTTACTGACGAAGAGAAAGTGTGGGTTTGGATGGCGCTTTGTCTTAATGTAATCAAACAAAAAACCGGGGTCATTCCTCCTAGTTCTGTTTAGAATTGAGTATTTGCTTGAAAAATTATTTTACTTACCGATAAAAAGATAAATAAGTTGATTCTTATATTGTAATTACCACTAAAAAGTTATATAATTAAATTACAGTATTTTAGATATAAAACAATATAAGAAGGTGAGTCTATGAAGAAGAGAAGTGGGAAGCTGACTGCTGCTTTGTTATTTACTACCATAGCGCTATCTAGTGGTGACATTCATGCAGTATTAGCACAAGAGAATAAAGAAGAACAGTTGCCGGAAAAAATCGAGGCGATAGAGGATCAATTAAATGAAAGTGGAAAAGTCAACCCTTTCACGGGTACAAATACCTCGTTAGATTGGTACATTGAGGAATCAAATCGCTTCAAAGAAGAATTAAATATAGTTCGAGAAGCGTTAGGTTTGAGTGAACTTCATCATGACGAACGTTTACTGTTTTCCGCAAGAGCAACAGCAAATTACTGGTTTGAGCATTATCATGGTAATAATATATCGTTGGACATCAACAACGCACATACGCATTCCGAAAAGGAATCTGATTTTTATGTAGGCGCAAATCCGTGGGATCGTATGAAGTATTTTGGCTTTGAAAATAAAGGATCAATGGACACTACGGAAGTAATAGCGCCAGGTAGTATCAATTCAACACATGGATTTGATGTACTTATGGCAGCTCCCTATCACCGTATGAGTATGCTGTCACCTCACTTAAATAGCATTGGAGTCGGTGAGAAACTTAAAATAGGGAATACATACAGAACGACCGTAGCTCACTTAGGCCGTAATCGCTCACTGGAAACACCATCTGTTTCAGAACCAATTGTATATCCCTATCCCGGCCAAACAGAAGTACCAATTGGGTGGGACGGAGCCGAGGAACCAAACCCACTTCAAACTGTTGGGAAAGAAAACACGTATGTTGGTTATCCTATAACCGTTCAGAAGCGTTGGGGAGGCGTTGAGCGGTTAGTGACCAATAAAGCAACGCTTCGTGATGAAGATGGTAAGGAAGTAGAGACATACACGATAGACAGCAAAAAAGAATTAAGCGGAACAGGACGTTTAAATCATTTAATCCTTATACCTGTTCAGCCATTGAAGCCAAGTAGCACGTATACCGTGACAGTTGATATGTTAGAGGAAAAACCAGCATTCTCAGGAGAGGGTGAATCATTCCAGAAAGAATGGTCATTTACCACAGCATCCTCTCCACAATTGAAAGACATTGGGATCAAAGGAAAGCAGTTTCAATTTAATACAAACGTAGGGCATGTAGATGAATACGCTGTTGATATCTATAAAGAAGGACACACGGGTACGTATCATAGTTATCGTGTTAGAAATGGGAAGAAGTACCACTATACACCGAAGACGCCAGAAACAGGTAAATACAGGGCTGTGTTTACTACCGAGTATATGGACGGAAAAGAAGAATTGTTCTTTGACGTAGTGGAAAACGACGCCGGAGAGCGCAGTGTCGTTTTCCAAGCAGAGAATAACCCACCACAACCTGATGACAAAACAGAAGAGGATACAAATAATCCAGAGGATCCAACTGAAGATAAGGATACTGATAACGGGACACCGGAAGAAGAGAATGAGCCACCAGTAGATGAAGAAGTACCGGCACCAGAAGAACCGGAAGAAGAGGGAACGCCAGATGCTGAAGAAGATGTCGAAGAAGAAGGGTCGCCATCAGATGAACAGGAAGAGGAAGTAGACGAGGAAGAGAAACAAGATGAGGATGAAACAGAAGCTCCCTCTATAGATGAAGAAGAGACGGTTACAGACGGAGGCAAACCGGACTTTCCGAAGTCCTTCAAAGGGTATAAAAAGTTCCCTACCATTCAAAAAGTGCCGAATGACTGGGAGTTCACTATTAATATTACAGGTGCAATCGATCCAAAGACAGCAAATGAACACTCAGTATTGATTTATGATAAAAACAAAGAAGCGATAGACACGGAGGTTCGCGTCTATAACAATAATAGGAGCATTGGAATAAAATCAACAGAAGGGTTTGCGCCTGGCACGTATACAATGGTGATCACCAAAGGCATCACAGCAACTTCAGGACGATCCATAAAGCAAGAAGGGTACTTAACATTCACAGTGAAATAGAAAGCTCACAAAAGGCATTGTTCTCTTTTTAGGAGAGCAGTGCCTTTTTGAATACAAAACAAATTAAAGAAGAGAAGAAAGGAAGATCTTATTGTGAAACAAATATTGCTACTAATTACAGCCGCCTCGGTAATTATTTTAAGCGGTTGCGGCTTATTTGGAGAAAAAGAGGAAAGTAAAGCGGCTGAAGAAGACCCTATGGAAAAATACGCCACGTTGATGACTACAACTTTTAACGAATCAAATAAGTTATTGAACGACTTTAATCATTCATTAGACAAATTATATGCAGAAGACATATCCGATAAAGAGTTTGGACGACAAGTTAAAGGGTATGTCCCTCGGGCCAATGAAATAGCAACCAATCTGGATCAAATTATGTATGACGTAGATGAAGGATTATACGAATACCATCGAAAAGTTATTTCGCTGCTGAATTACCAACATCAAATGATATTAGATGCAGTCGAAATGGTTAATAACGATAAACGCCCAATAGATAAACAGAAACTAAGAAACAGTTATGTGGAGATTAAAGAAACACAAGCCACGCTACTACAAGAGTTGAAGCAAACATTTCAAAAGTTAGGACAAGAAGGAGAGGAAAAGGACTAAACTCTTAGATGCAACAAAAAAAGGGGCTGAACTACATGGGACACCTCCATTGGATCAGCTTCTTTCACTTTTCTCTAACCGCTTCAGCCATGAGTTACCACTAAAAAATTGCCGAAAAAGATTACGGAAAATAAATCTCTTGCAACATGCCATCGTTACAGCCTTATAGGGGGAGCAATAACAAAGCTACGTTAGACACGTTGCATTTATGTCTTTTTAGATATAATAATAATTGAAATAAATGATTGTAAATGTTATAATAATGGTATATTAAAGCTTAAATGTTGTTATATTTAAGTTAAATAGGGGGAACTTAAATGGATGTGCATCACAAGTTTCAAGGGGTCATCAAAAAGGCAATCGAAAAGGCAAGAGAGAGCGTTATGGATGACGAGAAATTAAAAGACATTTTATTTCACAGATTGCAGCAAAATCACCCACACTATCTCTTCTACAATGCCTATAACCAATCACTCGAATTACTTTTTGAGATTGAAAACAAGCACTTATTCGGTCATTATGTGGTACTGGAAAAATCAGAGGAGAAGGTTCATGTTGTCGAGAGACGCATAGAAAGAATACCAGAGCTTTACATTGACTTCCCAACCCTTATTGATTTCTGTTATCAACACGGAATAAAATTGGATTTTTTACACCTTTGCGAGACGGACATATACGCATGCATGCAATCAAAAGAGCGCCCAGTTCACTTCCTAGAGTCGTTTAAGAGATATGATATAAAAGAATATCAGAAATTTAAAACCTGCTCTATCGAGGCGTTTTTTGATTATGTGGAGGAACTAGGTGAACACTTAATTAGAAAAACGGTGTCTGATTTTTCTAAAATGAGTTTTTGAGAAGATCAAAACGTAGGATGGGGTGAGTATGATGACGAAAACCATAGGGGCATATCGGGATACTACAAACAAAGAAATAACAGGACATAAATTATACAGGCACGTAAACAAGCGAAGTGCAATGGATGTAACGCAGGCGTTAAATCACTTTGTACAAAAAAACAATGACAATGAGTACAAGGGTAAAATTATTTTCTCCATCACGCAATTACATACATCAGAGAAAAACAAAGCTGCATATCAAAAAGCTTATGTTGATAAGGCGGCGATCAAACCCGTGTTACACGCCATTGCCTCTCACAACTTTCCACGAGTATTCACCAATGGATTCACAGTTTACGGGGGAAGTATTGTGAATGGGGAGCCGCGAGCAAGAGTATTTAAAATCCAGTACAAAAAAAGTGGCGAAGGGGAGCACACCAAACGTCAATACGTCTTTACAGTTGATGAAGGACTTGGGAGGAAAACCCAAACAGGAGCCATTCAGCTCGTGAGAAAGGATACTAATGTACAAGCCTATATTAGCTATGAAGAAGCGTTAAAGATGTCGCATGAGGTATTGGATTTCATCCATCATGCTGAATTGGCAGCTATGATCAACGGGAAGCCGCTTTATACGGAATACACCATACCCACCGCACAACAAGTATTTTAAGGAACGATTGCACTACAAACAGCAACAAAAAAGAAGAAGATTGAGTAGGGAGGTGATAGCATTTTAATAATACAGGGAAAAAACATACATACTTTGCTCACTACTGAAATAAGGACTAATGGGAAGTGATCGGACAGAAATGCCAACACAGCTAAGTTTATTTGATTCATCAGACAACCACCTGCCATCCCAAGAAAGCACCTCACGACGTTGCAAAGTAGACAAAGGAGATGTTGTCAAAATAATAAGAGCGGTTGACGATGCCGCAGATACACTTGGTTATTTCGAACTCTATAAAAATAAGTGCGGTATAGTAACCTGCATCAAACCAACAAGTAGTAAAGATACGCGGTATATGTATGCCGTTGGTATTTGGCTGGATAAAGAAAAGAAGGAAGTTTTCTTCTATGATAAAGAGTTAGCGATTAGCGACAAGGGGGGAGAATAGACATGAAAAACAGTATGGAATCCCTAGCAAGCCTTATAGTGCTTGTGACTGGAGTCATCACACTGAACCAGACCAATTCCTTTGCTACCGCAGCCTTAGCGTCGGTCACGTCACTTATAATTTTGATTATACTTGCGTTCGTGTGGTCAGCATGGAGAAAAAATAGAATAAAACAGTCAGGCATACTGGAAATAGATCAGATGAGCGGTATAGCGTTCGAGGAATACCTGGCAGAATTATACCGTTCTAAAGGATATAAAGTTAAGACCACTCCCAAGACATCTGATTATGGAGTGGATCTATTATTATATAAAGACAAGGTAAAAATTGCTGTCCAAGCTAAGAGGTACAAATCGTATGTTGGGATTAAAGCTGTCCAAGAAGTCGTATCGGGTAAGAGTTATTACAATGCGGACATAGCTTGGGTAGTAACCAATAGTTATTTCACGAAGGCCGCAAAGAAGCTAGCAGCAAAAACGGATGTACAACTAATAGATCGTGATCAACTTGTAAAGTCGATGTACCGTTCCAAAATAAGCTGAATGATATGCCCTAAATTTGAAGGACATTATATATAGGTGGTATAATGGAGTTTACAATTTACATAGGGATCAATGTGTCTTGTTAACTGTCCGTTACTTAACTACACTTGATAAAGTAGGACTTTCCAGCAAATATGGGCTGGGAAGTCCTTTTTGTGTTCTTTGATTTAATCACTC
The DNA here is from genome assembly GCF_022458745.1 of Bacillus piscicola. Classification (GTDB taxonomy): domain Bacteria; phylum Bacillota; class Bacilli; order Bacillales; family Marinococcaceae; genus Alteribacillus_A; species Alteribacillus_A piscicola. The sequence continues at coordinate 50,324 of NZ_JAJJJF010000009.1, read as the reverse complement.
TCTTGGTGGTTGGGTTTGAGAGTTACCTGGGCTTTTTCTCCGGTACTTAATAATCTCATCAGGCGGCACTTGGAGATAATTACAAATCTTTTCAAGCGATTCAATATCAACCTGAACCGCTTCATTGTTTTTCATCCGTCGAATCAAAGAATAAGGTACACCGCTCCCCTGGGAAACCTTTAACATCGAAGTGTTTTTCTTTTTTAATACAGCGCTTAAATTGATGAATATGCTGTACTCTAATTGTCCGTAAGGGGAAGTCGTTTCTTTCAAAACCGTACCATCACGGATATCCAAACGGAAGAGATCACTGATCCCACAGTCAAAAAAAGCAAGAATCTTCCCGATGGTCCGAAAGGATAATCGTTTTACCTCTTGGTTCGCAAGTTTCCAAAGGTTATTATACGTTTCGTCTATTCTTTGAGAAAGCTGCCGTAAAGACATCCCTTCTTTAGCAAGGAGATAGCGCAAATTACAGGTGATTTCAATTTTTTCAGACTTAGGGTCCAAGTTTGGTAGATATGTCATTGGAGGAGATTCCCCTTCAATAAACATGAATTGATCAAGGTGACACTGGGTGATCGTGCAAATCTTTTCTAACACATCCAATGTAGCTCTCTTGTTTTCCCCTTCTTCTCTTGACCATTGAAGTTTATATAGCACTGTCGGGTGTATTTTGGTTAACTCGCTCAATTTATTTAAGTTTAGTCCTGTTCTCTCTAAAACAGGAGAAAGATCAATGTAAATTTCTTTTATAGGCACGGCCATAAGGTAGTCTCCTTCGCTACACATTTATAATTACATTATAAAAGTTTAATTTTTTAGTGTCAATTATGTTGATTATACTAAAAAATTATGATATGTTTTTAATAACATTTAAGATATAAAAAGTTTCATTATGCGTTTAGGTGGTAGTGAACATGCCAAAACAGGAGAGTAGGAGAGACTTGCATCCAAAGGACTTCACGGTACAGCCGTGTTTATCGTTTGATGATGTGAAAGATCAGCTGATTTACCATTATCTTTATATCCAATCAGCAAAAAGTGATGAAAAGGGAACAATATTAGTATCTGCTCATTCCTTGTCTAAAGAAGTGGGATGGGGATATCGGATTGTACGTGGAATAATCAAACGTTTGGAAAACCAAGGATATATAAACGTGGACTCCGCGAAAAAAGGACATGGCATTCGTATTACAATCAATGACTTTTATACTTTCGAAGATACAGTAGATCAAGAAAGCGAAGGAAATGTAAAAATGATTGTAAAAGGGAATGTAAATGATAACGACAGTGAAAAGCATTGGGAGAGTAAGGCTCCTGAATATCAAGGTAGGAGGTATGTAAAAGAGAAAGTAAAAGAGGATGTAAATGAAGTTTGCATAAAGCCAGATAGTATGGATACCGAAACAAGTGAAGAAATCACGCCAGGTGACAGTGGGGAAGAAATGAACCTATACCAAAAACCGCTTACATATAAAGATGTGGCAGCTATATGTAAAAAGAAATTACCAGCGGTTCGCTCATCAACGGATTCCGAAACTTTTGTCGAAATAATACAAAATATTGATCAAGTGTCTGAGATTAACAAGCGATTGCTCGTTCGATACATTGAGGTCATTCGAATGACACGTGCCACATGCAAAGTAACTACGAATATTCTTATTCGATTGGCCGAGCGGTTCTCTAAATATCCGCTTGATGTGGTCCACTACGCCTTGTACAAACACGTACTCGATCATGAAGACAAACGAGAAGAGTATACCGCCGGTATTCTGCGTAACACAAATGTTCATGAAGCGAGAAGAAGATTAATGAAAATCAAAAATCGTCGAAGGGAGGAGATTCACAATGAAGGAATCGATCATGAAGACGTTGGATCAGTTAACCACCAGTATGATTATGGATTCTAAACAGGAAGAAAAAGAGGATTCATCACCATTTAAAAGAGAAGCGATCAGCGAATATGTTTGCGAAGGCTGTGGCTGTTCCGTTGTGGTTTATAAGATGTATATTCCCTTCGGCCCCAAAAAGGGACAGTGGGTTGAAAAACCCAGTCCATGCGACTGCGAAGCACTTGCAAAAGTGAAGGTCAACCAACAACAAGCAAAGGTAAACCGAGTACAACAATTATTTGAAGAGAACAGCTTGATCAATTCTTCCCTAAAAGATGCAACCTTTGAAACGTTTGAGCCAGGAGAATTCCAATCTGCATGGGAGCAGGCTAAATCATTTGTAAAAAGATTCGACCTGAATCATCCGGAAAACTTGCTATTCCAAGGTACGGTCGGTACAGGAAAGAGCCATCTGTCTGCAAGTGTCACAAAAAACTTGATGGAAAGAGGATATTCAGCCATATTTATCTCCACACCAAAGTTATTAACCAAAGTCCGGCATTCATATGACAAAAAAACAGCTTATACAGAGGTTCAACTACTGAACGCTATCTCTCAAGCTGACATTGTTGTTTTCGATGATATAGGAGCAGAAGGGGACATAACCGGTTGGGGAATGCAGAAACTGTTTGAAATTATGGATGATCGAGCTGGAAAGCACAATATCTTTACGACTAATCTCATGTCTAAAGATTTCAACTCTACTTTAGAAATGCGACGGATATTTTCCCGGATGATGATGCATACCACTCCGCTCATTATGAATGGTACCGACTACCGGCGTCGTCATTTCAAGAAGGGACATATATAAAAACTCTTCACCATAGTTAGAAACCAAAAAAGAAGGGATGATGTCATTCATGAGTGAAGAAAGAGCTGTCTATCAAACAAAAAATAGCAACGTATCTGTACATTTACTGAAGGTGTATGCCGAAACGGTTCATTTCTGCCCCAGTTGTGGAGTGTCCCTACCATCGGAAGACACACTACGTTACTCAGGCACTACGTGCACCTCCTGCGGTGTGAAGGTGATGTTTGAGTAGCAAGTAGAACTCGCATTATTTTTTTAAAGGGAGGCAATACAACACATGGCCAATAAAAAAGAAATAAACTTGACAACTGAAAAATACAAATGGCTTTCTCAAAAGATAACCGATGCCGCTATTGCGCAAAGGTATGGAGTGAGTTACTCATACTTACGAAGATGGAAATTAGATAACGACGTTCCGCTAAAAAAGAAAAGTAGGTCTATTAAGCAGGCGTAAAGACAGCTATGAACCACATAGCCTGCTTAAAAAGGAATACTTATTGGCTGTAACTGTTAAACATATTTTAGGAGGAAAAAATGATAACACACACATTTCAAGAGTTAAAGCAAGGCGGTCAAATTTTCCAGGATTATGTGATTATTCTGGATTGCAACATTGGATACACCAAAAATCAAGATCCTTTTCTGACATTTCGATTTGGTCAAAAAGAGAAAGAAGTTGAGGGTAAGCTCTGGAAAGGCGAATTTCCTCTTGGAGAAACAGAGCAGATGCTTCATCAGAAATTTAAAGCCGGTACAATCGTTCAATTAAGAGGGGAAACCACGGTTTTCCGCGATAAGCTACAGATCAAAATAACAAGTATAGAAGCAGTAGCGGATGATGATCCCAATGTAAACATAGGAAATTTAATCCGGACAGCCCCTCTGCCGGCAGGAGAAATAAAAAAAGAAATCAATCGATTTATAGAAAATATAGAAGATCCTACATTGCGTAGCATAACAACAAAGTTGTTTATGAAGTTTGACAGATCCTTCTTCCGATATCCAGCTGCTTCTAAAAATCACCATGCATACGTTGGAGGATTGGCCTATCATACACTTTCTATGGCAAGGATAGCGGAGGCTTTGTTCAATCTATATCCAATCGTCAACAAAGATGTACTGATGGCTGGTGTCTTACTGCACGACATGGGGAAATGCAAAGAGATATCCGGTCCATTAGATGCATCTTACACAGTCGAAGGCAATATGATTGGTCATATCACACTCATGGTAATGGAAATCGATCGTACCGCTCAGTCAATCAGAGAAGAATTACAGACATTTGATGATGAAAAAGTCATCCAATTAATTCATCTCATACAATCCCATCATGGAAAGATGGAATATGGTTCACCAAAGGAGCCCATGACACTGGAAGCCATGTTGCTGCATCAAGTCGATATGATCGACAGCAGAATAGAAATGTTCAAAGAAGGAACAAAAGAGATGGATGAAGGCACCGTAGAATATACTCATCCGCTTGGAAGGATATACAAACCAACAACAACAGAAAGTAGGTAAATCTTTTGAGCAAAACATTACCTCAGACAACCAATGAGCAGATTTTTCAAGATAACTTCGAGAAGTTAATTCGTTTAATGATAGTTAAAAACATTCCCCTGGAGATAACAACGTTCAAAGCTATCTTATCTGCGATGAATAAGATAGATCCATTGGGGTACCCGAAAGAAGTAGCAGTAGCTCTTTCGGCCAAACAGTATTCAGTCGAGGAAACGATCATCTATAACTTTATTGAGGAACACCAACTGGAAATAAAACAGAGAAAGGATAAGGTAGAAAAATGACAAATAAGAAATGGTGGATCAGTGATATTCACGGATATGCAGAACCTTTTAAGAAATTGATACAAAAATCTGATATTAATTTAGAAGAAGATAAGCTCCTTATAGGAGGTGATTTGATTGATCGCGGTCCCGACAGTGGAGAAGTGGTGAAGTATGCGAGGTGGCTTGATAAAACTTTTCCTAATGTACGGGTACAGCGCGGTAATCATGAACGGATGCTAGAACAGTATCTCGAAGGAGAATTAGAGGAGAAGTCATTTTTCATTAATGGTGGAGCCGCTACACTAGATAGTTTTGAACAAACCTTCAAAAGTAAACGTGAGCGTGAAACGCATATAAGGTGGTTAACCAGTCTATCCGTTAGTGCTCATTCGGACGAAGAGTTTATGTACGTTCACGCTGGTTTTCATCCAGACATACCACTCAATGCTCAGCCTATGGATTTGTTTGTATGGATAAGAGAGCCTTTTCTTGAAGCTGATCCACAAAAAATTTTAAATAAAAGTGAACAACGCAAGGTAGTTCATGGCCACACACCAATGAACGAAGTAATAGAAGATGAAGCAAGGATTAGCTGTGATCTCGGCGTATTCCGACCATCCGGAAAGTTGGCTTTAGTGAACCTTACCGATAAAACCTATTGGGCATGGGATAAAGCAAGCGGTACGGTTGCTTTTCATGAAATCAAACAAGTAAGGAGCGCCGAAAAAAACTTGGGCGACATTGATTAACATGGATACCAGAACAGTACGGAAACAATACAACAGTTTAATAGCTGACACAATAATCATAGCGTAAAACGTTGTGATTATTTTTTTATTAAAAAACAAGAAAGGTGAGAAATATGGCTACCTTAATAGTTGCAGAAAAACCAGATATGGGATCAAAAATAGCTAAAGCGATACTCTCAGATGGAGGAAAGAAGCAAAAAGGGTACATTGAAGGGAATGGATACTATATCACTTGGGCAGTGGGGCATTTAATTGGGATAGCTCCACCAGCACTATACGATGACAAATATAAGGACTGGAATCTCGAACAACTCCCTATAATGCCAGATCCTTTTCAGTACATTGCGGATACCAGTAAGATGAAAATGGAACGTATTAAGACTATACGTGAACTAGCCTCTCAGTCAAACTTACTTGTGAACGCTTGTGATGCTGGGCGCGAAGGACAATACATTTTCGGACTCATTTACCGACATCTAAGGCTACACCATCCTGTCAAACGACTGTGGACCAATTCCTTAACAAAGAGTGGAATAAGAAAAGCCTTTGATTGTTTGAAGAATAACAACGAATACGAACCATTATTTGAAGCTGCAGACGCAAGGTCAAAAGCGGACTGGTTAGTCGGCATTAATGGGACCAGGGGGCTTTCTGCCAAGCATCATGCAAAGCTAACCATAGGGAGGGTTCAGACTCCTACCTTGGCTATGGTGTATGATCGTGCCAAAGAGATAGAGAACTTTCAAAGTAATACACACTATGATGTTATAGCCACTTTTACTCAAGAGTCAGAGAATTATGAGGGAAAATGGGAAGGTTCAGGCGTGATTAAAGATGCACAACAAGCAACTCAACTAGCAATGAGTGTAAAAGAGAAGCCGGGAAAAATTATTGATTATAAAATTAAAAAGGGAAAAGAGTCAGCTCCAAAACTGTTTGATTTATCTGCTTTACAGTCGGAAGCGAATAAAGTGTATGGGTACACGTTGCAGCAGACACTTAATATCGCGCAGAGTCTATATGAAAAGCATGAAGCCATTACGTATCCTCGCACAGACTCGCGTTATGTCACGAAGGAAGAGATTCCGCTAATGCACGATGTTTTTGATCTCATAAAGCCGCGTTTTCAAAAGATGAAATTACCGGGCGTAGAGCTGGCCAAAAAAGAAGTGATTACAGAAAACTGTAAGCGAGTGTGTCGTCCGGACAAGGTAACTGATCACCATGCAATCTTTCCAACAGAAAAAGTTCCAACAGGTAATCTTACGAATGATGAACAGCAAATCTACGTCATGATTGCACGTCGTTTTTTTCTTCAATTCTTCCCTGCAGCAAGGTTTCAAGAACACCACATCACGACTGATGTCTCCGGACACTCTTTTAAAACAATGATTAAAGAATGGGAAGATAAGGGGTGGCGAACAACACTATCAAAGCAGAGGGACGAAGAAGAGGATACAGAAGAACGAGAAGGGGTTCATTTGACTCCTGACAAAGCAGTACAGTGCGCTAAGACAGAGATCAAAAAACGGGTCAGCAAGCCTCCTAAGCCGTACACCGAGGGAACGCTAGTAAAAGCAATGGAAGTGGCAGGCAAAGAACTAGACGACGAGGATATGAGGGACGCGATGAAAGGGACAGGTCTAGGCACTCCAGCAACCAGAGCATCGATTGTGGAGAGGCTAAAAGATATTGGATATATCAATGGGCAAAAGAAATTGATTGAAATTACCCCAAAGGGTCGAATCCTTATTGAAATGCTGAAAAGTACCAGGATACGTACCCTTACATCTCCTGAACTCACCGGAGAATGGGAACAAAAACTTCATGCTATTGCGAAAGGGGACGGAAGAAAAGATGCCTTTTTAGGAAGTATCGAGCCGTTCACATCGCTTATGGTAGAAGAGATTAAGAATATGGAGAGACAGGACGTAGGTGTAGTTGATGCATTGACTGACTGCCCTTCCTGTAAGCAGGGGAAAATTGTTGACACCAAAAAGGCATTTGGCTGCACTCGTTGGAAAGATGGTTGCCATTTTAAAATTTGGAAGACAACATTTGGGAAAAAAACAGTCACAAAAAAGCAGTGTGTTGATTTGATAGAACACGGAAAAACGTCTGTACTAAAATTTAAAAGCAAAGCTGGTAAGGAATATAAAGCACGACTAAAGATAAAGGACATAAATGAAGGAACGCTTGAGTTAGAATTTATGAATCGTTCAACTAATACAGAAATGAAAAATGAAGAGAAACAAGAGCAAATACGTTGTCCAAAGTGCAAAGAAGGATACGTCACAAATCGTGAAAAGTTATACGGATGCTCCAATTACCCAAACTGCGATTTTCGAATCATAAAGAATGTGAGCGGAAAAGAATTAAATAAAAAAATGGTGTTTGCTTTGATAGAAGGGAAAGAAACTCCCTTGATAAAAGGATTTATCTCCAAAAGTGGCAAGAAGTATAATGCGTATTTAAAACTAAACGAAAGTTGTTCGTTGCAATTTCGTTTTCCTGATAAAAATAGATAGAAAACCATAAATTTTAATTATTAGTTAAAAAATGACGTTTTTATCTTGATTTTTGTAAATTTATATCTTACAATTTACTTATCGTTAAAATAAATTAACGACCCCAATGATCCTAAAGATTGCAATGATTCTTAACCCTATGTGTCCCCCATTACACGCATAGTAGTAGCATGTTAACAATTTCATACATGCAAACCACTGGAACCCCCAGAGTTTGCTCGAGGTCTTTTATTAATAGACACGAGTGACTCTGGGGGTTTTATTTGTATAAAACGATTCATTGATTGCTTACAGTTTATAATCCTCACCAAACCAAAACTAAAAAGGTGACGGAAATTAGCGTAAGGAGGTGCTTTAAAGAATGAAAACAGATGTGATAAATAGCTTGATTTCTGAATGGAAGATCTTGTTTCAATCCGTCCCAGACTTACTCCCCAAACAGGAGGTTTTAGAGCAACTGAGTGGGATGAAAGAGGACGCACAAAAATCAATATACGAGGCATATAAAGAGTGCACAAAAGACGATATTCATTTCCTTACTATTCACTATAAAATTCACGAGTATAACGCAGAGATGATGCAATAACGAGAGGAGGTGAACAGCTCCATGACAAACCGTCCTCAAAAGAAAAGAGATACTCTGGCGTATGGTTTAATGATCTCTTTATTGGGGGTGACGTTAGCGATAAGCGTCTTTCAATCGTATCCTTTAGCTCCTGATAGTTTAGGGTCACATACTGAAACTCTCAAGAAAACTGTAGCTTGATGTCGGTGTTATCCTTTTCCAAAAGGGTGCGCTTCAGAATTGCAAAGGGGTTTCTCGTACAGAAAATCTGTAAGAAGGGATCTTGTATGAGCATTATTTTTATGTTTCTTTTGTACATTTGCGCTTTATTTTTTGCTGTTATCTCTGTTGTGAGCAAATGGTTGACCCTTATCATCGGTATCCCATTAACGTTGTTTTCCATAACACGGTTTCGCCGGTATTTTGGTTACTTTGCCATGATTTTTGCAGGTATGGCTACGTGGGTATCTTTTCTTTCTATTCTTAACGTTGTGCTGAATTGGCCGATTCACCGTCTCCTCATGTTAGTTCTTACACTTGTGAGCAGTATTGCGGTTGGTGTTGGAATATTTCTTAGTTATAAAAAACATTTTCATGAGGAACCAAAAGTGCGTATGCAGGTGAAAAAAACACCACGGTCAGCAAGAGAATCCCTAGCGAGCTTAGATACCACGATTCAATATAAGAAAAATAAAGTGAAACAATTTGGATGGATTGGGTGGTTTATGACTCCAGAAGATGAAGTAAAGACGGACAACTCATTGTATTTTGTGTTAGGAGAAGAGGTCGAATTAGAAAAAAGAAAATCAACGAACCGTTAGCACAGATTTGATTTCAATAGGGGGGAGTGAGACGTGAATGGTGCAAACAAACATGAAGTATTAAAATGGGGCGGCTCCGATGCTTTTACCCATACATTGATCGTCGGTCCAACGAGAAGCGGAAAAACCGCGACTATTCTGAAACCTATTGTATTGCAGGTATTAGAACAGCGTGCTAAGGGCATTCCGGCTGGCTTAACCGTGATTGAGCCGAAGGGGGATATTGTACGTGCTGTCAAAGAAATATGTGATGAATTGGAAATCCCCTATCATTACATTGACCCGCTGTATCCCGATGAATCAGAAGCACTGAACGTCATGAAAGGACCCAAAACCGATATTGCAGAGGCAACGGTTGCAGTGCTCAAGTCAATGTTCGGGAAACAGGAAGCTTTTTTTCAGTTAGTACAGGAATTATCGACAAGAAAAATCACTCTCTTGTTAAAAACGTTGTATGAAGACGACATGTACTTAATCGATGTTCTTCGAAACCTCCGTAATGAAAAGGTACTAAAATCAAACGTGGAGAAGCTGAGACAGTCCAGGCTTGACCCGGAACTGGTTGAGTTCTTTGAAAACGAACTACTGCAAGGTAAGGATGCGGATAAGTTCCGAAGTCTTGTTTTAGGATTGAGAGCGCAATTAGATAATCTAATGTCCAATGATTACCTGCGTCCGCTCATATCGAAAAAAAGTGACATGGATCTTGATCTCCATTTTAAAGAGGGTGGTATCCTTGCGATCAACACAGCACTTGGAAAACTGGGTGCTGCAGGTGATGCTTTTGGACAGTTTGTTGCCATGCACATGCAGTTAGCTACATTCCGTCGTCCAGGAACTGAAAACACTCGCATTCCGCATTATCTCATCATTGATGAGTATAGCCGTTATATAAACCCAGACGTAGAGCGCTTTTTGTCCATCGCTGCTGAATACAGAGTGGCTGGACTATTCGCTGTTCAATCTTTGGGACAGTTGGAAGTCGATTCTGGTCAAATCAACGCACGAGCCATGAAAAAAGCGATTCTAACTTCCTGCCGTAACAAAATTATCTTTGGAGGGCTTAGTGCCGAAGACGCCCAGGAAGTATCGAAAGAAATGGGAATGGACCTACTGTCAGTGACAGAAAAGCGGTATGACGGAAACATTTTGAAGCAATGGCAACCGAAAATGACCAGTGACAGAGAGATGGAGAAAGAGCGATTTTCGTACTCTCTCATCATGGATGGTTTACCCAAGATGCATTTCATTCATAAGCTTCTAAAAGATGGAACGCCCCAACCACCAGGTGTTGGGATGGGAAACTTTATTCCGAGAGACCCTAAGGAGTTACGTGAGCACTTTCGCAAGGTAAAAAATCAAACATTGGAAAAAGAAGAAAAAGAATTGGTAAATCAACATGTCCCTAAATGGCAGTTTCGGAAATTTATAAAAAAGCAGAAGAAGTTGGCCATTATTCGTAAGCAACTAGAAGAGAAAAAACAACATAATGATGCGATGAAAGAATCCTCTTCCGTCAGCCCTGTTTTAGATAAGGTTGCACATGAAGAAAATGCAGAAACACAAGAAACAATGGTGGCATCAGAAAGTGTCGGCCATACCTTTTCCCCATCGTTGATCAGCTATCAACCGCTAGAAAGAAAGAAGGATCATAATACCTTATCAATAGATAGCGTGGAAGAGGAACAGATGGATGGAAAAGGAATGAACGAACAGGAAAACTTGGAAACAACGAAAATAGCGGAAGGCGACATAAGAGAACAAGTCCTCGAGGAAGAAGAAAATGAAGCTGTCGTCGATGTCAATATTGTAAATGAACTGGTTGAAACAACTAAAGAGTCTCCCATCGAAGAGGACAAGGAACAACTGAGAAAAGACACAATATATGCCACTGATAACGAACTTGATTATGACCAAGATACAAATCATGAAAACAAAGATGAATCATCACCCAAAGGAGAAGGGGGAGAGGATCTCGGAGTTTTCTTTTAGCAACTATATTGATCAAGATTAAGGAGGAAAAAACAATGAGCGAAGAAACAATGCTTGATATTTTTGTTGAAGGTTATCAAACCAATGAACCTATTACGGAGGAAGAGGAAAGGCAACGTGCATTAGAAAAAGTGTATTCAGCTAGACAGAACAGTACCATCTTACAGTCAGAAATGATAGCGATTGAAAATCATGGACAAGGAGAAAATGACACTCCTTGCGCGGTAGTAAGAATAGGAACGGTCAAAGGGATAATTCCTATGGAACAAATGGAAGCGAAAGACTATCGTCAGCTCCGAAACATGATGGGTACGTCAATTGATTTTAAAGTGATTGGGATTGATAGAGAGCGAGATCTTTTTATAGGAAGCAGAAAAGCGGCTCTGGAACACATGAAGGGGGCCACATTCAATAGGTTAGAAGAGGCATTCCGGAAGGCAGAAGAAAAGGGTGTCGAAAGCAATGTTATCGTAAACGCTGTTGTTCGTTTTGTTAATAAAAACTACATGCTGCTCCAAATAGGGGGCATTGAAACAACTATGGATGTATCAGAATACGATTATGACTGGATAAACGATCTTCGCGAAAAAGTAAAAGTGGAAGAAAAAATTCCAGTAAAGGTACTTAGTTTTGACCGAGAAAATGAAAGAATTGAAGTCAGCCGGAAACAGACAATCTCAGATCCTTGGATAAACGTTAGAAAGTTCTACAATGAACGTTTTGAATACTCCGGCACAGTGTCAGGTGTAAGAGAATTTGGTAATTTCATTAAGTTAATGCCAGGGATTAATTGTTTAGCCCCACATATGAAATTTGAGGCACTAAACGCCGGGGATAAAGTGCTCGTCAGAATAAGAGAAATTGATGAGGAGAATCAAAAAATTACGGGCCGTGTTATAAAAGTTATTCAGAGGGCTAAAAAGTAGGGGTTACCTATGGAACTATCTCGTTTGTCGGCATTCCACTCTTATACAATAAAGTGGAATCGTATACTTTCCACTGAATCTAGCCTTATAAAAGGATTAGACATTCAAAGTGAAAAAGAACTAAATGCCCTGCACGCCATAGAAAAAATAGGAGTAATTGGACGGGCACAATTAAAAGCTATATTCCTGGGTCGAGATAATCAGAGAGTTAAAAAAATGGAAAGATATCGCCAGATTAAGCGCCATGAACTTATACGCAATAACGAAATCATTCCTATTTATACATTAGGAGCAACCGGTATAGAGTTTTTGCGATGTCCATCTAAAAAAAACGAGTGGTTTCAGTTAAATGAATATATGGTGCTTGAACGTCTGATCTTCTTTCAACTGTATGACAAGCTAAAAAACATCTATTCAGACTTACAAATCACCGAAGTCGAGCCCCCTTTTATCGGGGGGATTCAGGCAAAAGGCGAAAAAAAACATTTTAATGTATTAGTTGTTCGTGAAAACAAAGAAAAAATACAAAAGTTGCTTGCCCGCTCTAACCCTAAAAAACCTATTATTTGTGTATGTGAAGATTTAATATACTTGGAATCCTTAAATCCCTATTTGAAGCAAAACAAAATAAGGGTAACGACAGACAAAGAACTGAGACATAAAGATTTTGAGAGCATGTTTTACCTATGGCATCAAGGAGGATGGGTAAACGAAAACGCGCTACTGCAAGAGAAAAACAATAATCAAACGAAAGCTGTCGATCACCAGTAGTACGAAAGGGAGACAGCTTTCTTTTGCTTTCTGTATATATATTCGAATACTCATAAATAGAAAGAAGGTAAAGGTGAATGAAAGCACTTCAAACAATGGTTGTGACAGGGGTAGTTGGTGCTTCTCTTATTCTATCTCTTCCAACCTCCGTATTTGCTAACGGACAAGCTGAGACTGAACCACATGTTGTAGAAACAAAAACTGAATTAAACCAAACAGAAGATAATGAATTTAAACTTCCTGAGCTACGTGATCAAGTTTCCGTGTTGAAAGGCAAAGCAAAAGAACTGGAGAAAGAGACAAAGGAGCACGATGAGAAGATTGCTTTTTTGGGTGAGATCATGCATGACTATCAAGAACAAATAATAAAAAAACAAAAAGAAATTGATAAAATCGGACGTGTCTGGGAAAAAAATGAACAAACTAGAGAAAAATATAAACATTTTATTCAAGATAGTGGACGTATGCAACAGAAAAGTGAATCGTATTTGGACCTCTTATTTGATAGTAGAGATTTAGGAGATATGCTCAGTCGATTTATCGATCATCAGAAAATCGTGAGCACGAATGCAACAATGCAAGATCAATATGAGTCCATCAAAGCTTCTTTGGAATACGGAGAAGAAGAACTTACCCACGAATTAATTTTATTAAAAGAAAAGAATGAGACAATGAAAGCGCTAGAAAGTAGATACAGAGAATTAGAAAAAGGAAAAAAGGAAGCCATTGAAACAGTTCACCAACAATTAAAAGAAACAGAGAAAAGATTAGCCAAAGCAAAAGAAGAAAAAGCAGAACAGAATCGCATAAATTCAGCACAGACGACCAATCTAGACCAAGTAGCTCTTGCCGAGGGGAAAGTGTTCCTTCGTCCGACGACTGGTGTTATTTCTTCAGAGTTTGGCTCTCGCTGGGGGCGAATGCATAATGGAATTGATTATGCGAATAAGATAGGAACCAGTGTCATCGCAGCAGCAGACGGTGAAGTAACGAGGGCTAGACACATGAACGGATATGGGAACACGGTTACGATTAAACATTTCATTAATGGTCAAACATACGAGACACTCTATGCGCATCTCAATCAATTCTCTGTCTCTGTAGGGGACAAGGTGTCAGCAGGGCAGGAAATTGCAAAAATGGGTAACACCGGAAGATCTACAGGCCCTCACCTTCATTTTGAAACACATGTTGGAGGAGGTTGGAACGGGGCGAAGTCAAATGCTGAAAATCCCAGAAGACTCGTGCAAGAATAGTAAAGCTTACAAAAAATATTGTAAACTTATCTTAGTTGATGTATAATGTTAATTGTAATTTATGTCGTCAATGTTGTCTTGTACCTCTCCACCTAATAGGTGAGCCGGAGGATGTGGACATTTCAATAGACTTGTAGTGTAAGTTGCTGCTTGTCTAAGAGTACCGTTTGAATACCTTCCCACGTAACTATGTGAGCCGGAGGAAATCAAACCTTCATGTGGAAAGCGGATAATTTTTTTATCCCAGGGGTGACAATGGGAGACGTATGTCTTCTGTTCACAAAATATAAATATAAACGCACAGGGCGTATCTAAAAATCAATTGATTTTTGGGTACGCCCTTTTTTTGTGCGTAAAAACCAAAAAATAGGAGGATCAAAAGATGGAATTACAGTTACAAGAATCAGCACTGGTATGTGGAGTAGACATCCCCTGTATTTACGGAGGGTTTGGCAAGAACAAAAAAGCAATGTTAGCTCATCACATCGCGGATATTCATGGTAAGTCACTCAAAGCGGTCAATAGAGCCATTAACATGCACCGCTCTCGCTTTCGGAATCACGTGGATATTATCGACCTCAAGGAGCATGATTTTCTGGTACATCTCATGTACCACGGAATCTTAAAACAAAAAGCAGTGAATAGATCGAATAATATCTATCTATTATCTGAACGAGGATACGCGAAACTCATGAAAATATTTGATGATGAAGCATCTTGGATCTACTACGACAGACTGTTGGATGAATATTTTGATTTAAAAGAGGAAATAGCAGAAACTCCCTCCCAATTAAAAACACACTCGTCGCCGGCTGAAGTGATCCTTCAACTAGCGCAGCAGTTAGTAAGCCAAGAAGCGAAAGTTAATGAATTAGAAAAAAATTCTCAAGACACCGAATCCAAAGTTACATCAATCTCTAATTACCTCACTGAAAAACCTTCCCGAGCGCACATCAATCGAAAAGTGATGGAGTACGCACGCATGAAAGGTACGCGAAACATTAATGAATGTTGGAATGAACTCTATGAATATTTAAAAGACAAGCATGGAATTGACGTTCTAACAAGAGTGAAAAACAAAAGGTCTTATATACAAGGTAAATACCTTATAGAGACCGGAAAAACGTATGCTGCGTCTACCTTAGAAAAAAAGGTGAACGGCCTCGACATTATTTTTGAACAGAGACTGGAAGGAGAAGTATACGAGATTCTAGTGGGACTCATCAGTCGTTATGCGAAGAGTCATGTATAAAAATGATTGTAAAGAACACGTATCAAAACAATTAGTCGAATTTAAAATCTAAAATTTTATTAATTTATTGGAGGAATGTAAAATGTGTAACTCAAAAAATGGACAGAATATTTATCAAAAGCTATTAAATGTTAAAAAGGCAGTGCCCTATATTCAAAAACAAGTGCATGGTGAGGAGTTTTCTTACGCAAGTTCTAGTGACGTAATCGCACCGCTGCGCGAAAAGCTAAATGAAGTAGGACTTTTTCTATCTACTCATGTAAAAGACACGAAAGTCACGATAGGGCAACAAGGTATATTAACGGAACTATACATCGTATTTACATGGATCAACGTCGATAATCCAGAGGAAACCATCGAATATACTTTTTATTCGCAAGGGATGGATAATCGTGATAAAGGACCGGCTAAAGCCTACACTCATGCGGAAAAGTATTTTTTACTAAAGCAATTTAATATACCAACCGATGAGGTAGACCCAGATGCGTTCCAGCAAAAAACGGAATCACCATATATTTCAATTAAGCAAGCTGAAAAACTGGAAAACTTGTCTAAGGAATTAGCCGAGATTCGAGGAGTGCCAAGCGAAGGTTATCTCAATCACTTTGATATACCATCCTTTACAAAAGTGAAAAAAGAGAATTTCGCAAGCATATTTAAACAACTTAACAATTGGTTAAAAGATTTAAAAGAAAAAATGAAACAGGAACAATTGAAAGAGGAAGACGCTACGTCTAATTTATCCTCTACTTCTCCCGAACAACAAGATTCAGAAGCGAAAACAGAAATAAACGAGAAACAAAAAGAAAAAGCGAAAACCCCACAAAAGTCCACCAACAAACAAGATGAAACTCAGGAGGCCACAACACCTTCTGAACGTTCCTCAGGACAACCCAACTCTTCTCCCTCTTCTCAATCAGCAGGGAACTCCAAAGCTAAAACATCCCAATTAAAAGAAAAAGTTAATACATCGGCTGATTCAGCGCCTCAAACTGCACAAAAAGTAAATAAAGCCCCAGAAGGTAATGAGCAACAAGAAGAAAAAGCTGAACAGATGGGTAGCCGACAAACACCTTCGTATAAGCGGGAAACAACACAGGAAACGGAGATTACGAAGATTCCTTCTAATCAAAATGACCAAAAACCTTCTACTGCACCGCAGCAAAATAGTGGCTATGTGGAAGTGACAATGGAAGACATAGAAATCAAAAAAACTAGTAACCGAGTAATCGGACAGATCACATGCGTACACCGAACAGAAAAATCCTTGAATCGAAAGACGATCTTCGTAAATAACGAAGATCAACTTAATCAATTGGATGAACTACAACTTAACAGCAAGATTTATGTGAAGGTAGTGAAAAAGGGAGAGTTTTTAGTGTTACTTGATTTTAAATTACCAATGACAGAAGGAGCCGTAATCAATGGCTAAAGAAGTTTTATCGGTATTCCAAGATGGAAGAGCGATTGTCGTCGTTCTTCCCTCCTATTCCTACCATCAGGATGACATTGTTTATGGTCAGGTTTTAGTCAGAGTTGAAAAATTGGCTAGTGACCTTTTTGTGACTCATGAATGTGGTGTGGTCGAAAAAAACAAGCATGCGTCCTGTCCATGTGTTGAAGCAGCTATTAATGCCTATTTAACAGTGACACAAGAGACATACGAGGACGTAGTATTGGAAGAAAAAAAGATTATTTTGGCTCCTGATATGAAACAGCTGTCATGATAGATATTTTAAAAGGAGGAGAAAGATGAATAACCTTCCGTGTATCGTTGATATTGCCGAAGAGTATGGGCTTGAGTTGAATACAAAGACACTGAACAACAAAGAAGTCATGGCGAAATGCCCGTTTTGTCACGGTGATTCCGGTAGACGGGGGAAATATAAGCTTTCTCTGAATCAAGTTAAAAAAGTATTTAAGTGCTGGATATGCAAAAATGCAGGTGGCGTTTTGCAATTTGAGGCATTGCTGAGCGGACAATCATTTGCAGAAGTGAAAAAGAAGTATTTCGGTCAGCGAAAACGTTCTTACCATCCAGCAGAAATGCTTAGCCCAAAACAACTTAGTGCTATCGAATGGCAGAAGGCGAAACAGGAGTCGTATGATCATTTTCGGAATCATTTAGCCACAGTCTACCAGGATTGGAACACACACTGTTACCGGAATAAGCGACTAGCTCTCGCAAAGCTTTTAGTGGCAAATGCGACAGGAAAATATAATGAAGTGATAGGAAATATTCAAAAACAAGAAGAAACATCCTACGTATCTGATCTAACTCAAATTGTGTTAGAAGCATTTTCCAGTAAACAATGGACGGAGCAGTGGATGGTGGAGAGCCTTCAGTTGGCTGTTTCTAGCCTCCGAACGTCCTTTGATTCTGGAGAAATGGATGGAAACAATGCGTTAGTATATCTTCTCTTTTTGGAACAAAACGTGGATATCCCGGTAATGGATAATACAACCACTTTGCACAAAGAGGAAGAATCAGAAAGAAAACAGCAAGCTGAACCAGTCTTGGCCTAAAGGATTATCTAAATAAATAATGAGGATGATGTTCACATGATCAATCGAGTGGTATTAGTGGGAAGATTAACAAGAGACCCTGAGCTACGTTACACACCAAACGGAGTTGCTGTAGCCAACTTTAGTGTTGCGGTACATCGTCCGTATTCCAATCAAAAAGGGGAAAGAGAAACCGACTTTTTCAATGGAGTTGTTTGGAGAAAACAAGCGGAAAATCTATCTCAATTTATGAAAAAAGGAAATCTTATCGGCATTGATGGAAGGTTGCAGTCCCGTAAGTACGAGCGTCAAGATGGACAGCAGCAAACCGTTATTGAAGTCGTGGCCGATAGTATACAATTCCTGGAAAGCAATAAAGACACCCAAAAGGGAAATCAAAACAGCAGGAAAGAACAACATTCATCCAATAGCGGGGCACTGTCAGGCAGTTATAAGCCCGTAAACATGGACGATCCTTTTGGTGATGATCATTTACCATTTTGATCTAACCTGCGCTGTTGATGTTTAGTCTAAAAAAATATCCGTTTGATCAATAGTAAGCCTTCCCCTTCGGCTAAAAACAAGGTGGCACGTATCTTCTGTCACCTTGTGGTGGCCGAAGTGCGTGAAGGAGGATACAAAAATGGAAAAAATGCTTACTAAAAACTATGTAGAGCTTGCAAAAGAAAAAGCCGAGTATTATGGATACGAAAATATCGAAATGAATGAATTAATGAGTATTATCCTTGGTGAACATATCCCGGAGCTATGTCAACTTCCGCTCAAAGACATTTATCAGTTGTCTAAAGCGGAATTGTTAGAAATTGAAGGGATAGGGTCTGGACGTGCCGCTAAATTTTTAGCAACCATTGGCTTCGCAAAAAAATTAGCTGCTACTGGGAATATGCAACAAGAGGCCGTTATTAAATCTCCAGAGGATGCTTATGAACTCTTTAATTATTTAAAACACGAAAATCAAGAACACTTTGTAGTTGCAGCACTGGATGTAAAAAATAAAGTGATTGGGAGAAAGACACTTTTTACTGGATCTTTGAATTCCAGTGTGGTGCACCCACGCGAAGTTTTTCAATACGCACTCAAAAAAGGATGTGCATCAATCATTGTTGCGCATAACCATCCATCGTATATAAGCCAGCCTTCGTCTGAAGACATCAGCGCTACCAAACGATTAGCCGAAGTAGGCAAGTTAACAGGCATTGAATTGTTAGACCACATCATTGTGGGGGAAAACTGCTACTCACTGAAAGAATGGGGGCATCTCTAAATGGATAATTACCTCCAACTTTTAGCAGCACGTCACGGGAGTCAACAGGCATTGATTGCCCTATTAATACTAGGCGCCCGTGCTCATCATGACCCTACACTACTCAAAAATTTTGATATAAATAAGATCCGTCATATTATTCGTGATAAACGAGCAAGAGATATGATGGACGCTATCCCAAATGCAAAAGAGTGAGCTGTTTTAAGCTTGCTCTTTTTTAATTTAAAAAACTCAACTTATCTTAGGAGGAATCTAAAAATGGAAAATGTAACAGTTGTAGGCAAACTAATGGAGAAATTTATTGAAACCGGAAGATACAGTGATTATAAAAATTTCGAAAAAAAGAAAGACAATTATCAAAAGAAAATACGTTCTATTGCCGAAGAGTATGAAACTCGACGGCATGTGTTTGAACATTATGGAACGGTAGCTAAGTTTATGACCAAACCTATATACGAGTGGGATTATCCCTCTTTAAATGAATATTTAAATGATATTGGATTGTTACCTATGGTGGCTGACATTAACATAAAATCAATAAAAGAAAACAATGCTGAAATACTAGAAATTATTGAAGCTTTTGAAAACCCAGCCGAGTACACTCTTGGTGCTTCTTTTAACAAAAAAGGAAAAGAATTGGCGCAAATTCAAGAAGTATATTTGCCAAACGAGGGATTTGACTGGTATATGCGGCATTTCATTCATGCAAGAAGTCATTTTGAAGCAATACAGGATGAGTATAAGGCCATTAAAGGAAAAGCGATGAACGTTTTGGTTTATGAAACGAAGAAAAAAGTTGAACATGAATATGGTTCTTTGTATTTAAGAAAGAAACCGAAAACATATGATATAGCCGCTATCCTGGAATTAGATATGTTCGGAGAAGATTTCCTCATTAAGTACGGAAAACCAAACAGAAAAAAATTAGAACGCTTCTTTTTAGATGGCGTATTAAAGGAAAGTGACTTACATCCTTTCCGTCAAGAAGTAGACCGAAGAGTAGACTTCATCATTATGGATATTGAAAAAGAGCAATCCATGTTTGAGTGGTTTTCGAAAAAAACACACATATCGTCTCGTAATTACAGTCGATTGGGGGCGATGTAAAGTGTCACTCAACCATGATGGACAAACGGTTGCATTAGAAAAAGGTTATGTCATCGTCGAAGAAGGTAGTGATCTATTTAATCACCATTCAACGATGCTTGACAATCAAGCACCGGCAGACATCTTGTCTAGAAAAGCCACAACAATGGTGAATGTGGATGCTCACTTTATAAAAAAAGTGTATCTACCCTTTCAATGAGATAGGCGAGGTTGGATGGCTAGGACCAGCCAATAAAATAAACCAATAACCAACAAGCCCTTGTATTTGATACAGGGGCTTTCTAAAGAAAGGATGTATTATATGCGTTTCCCTATTATCAAAGTAAAAGATATTGCACAAAAAACCGAGCACATTGTTGGCACAAATATACATGATACGTTGGAGATTCAAGATGACGGAACCATTTCTTATTACAATTTACAGAACGGAGAAGGTACTAGGGTGTTCGGAGATTACCGTTTTGTAGGAAATGTTGATGAAATGGGTATGACAGTTGAATTTGTGTCGTTCGAAGAAATAAAAAATATATATCAACAGATGGAACAGAAGGATGAAGAAAAGGAAAAATTCATAGAGAGTTTATTTGAAATGATTTGGGATGAGAAGAGTAATAAGGAGAACAAGTCATGAAAGCAGTGTGCATGGATGAAAATGCCGGGGCTATGCTTGTAAAAGGGCAGACTTACTTTGTTTTCTGGAATGGTCCGGATCATCTATATGTGAGCCACTTTAATCGAAAGAGTGCCCATTGTGGCTGCTACAAAAAAGAGTTGTTTCAGCTCGTTGAAAAGGAAGAACATACAACGATAAGAAACTACCCTGAGCTTGACTCAGAGAAGGTATATAAAGCGAAACTGGTGTATAGGGATGATGGCTACAAATCAAGGCAACTAAAAGAATATTTTTTGTGTCCGATAAAAACGCATGCGTATTTTTATCAAGACGAGAGCCTGAAACAGTTTTGTGGTTGTTTCCCTCTACATTGGTTTGAAGAATTTGAAGAGATAGACCCCAGGTTCACACAAAAAGAAATAAAAACTCAGTCTGAAGAAGAGATAGTTCAAGAAACGGAACAACTAACTTTGTTTTAATGGTTAGTTAAAACTAAAGGAGCGAAAAAATGGATAATTTAAATATTATAAATGACTCTCACTTTTTAGGGAACGTTTCTCTCTCCATCGAACGGATCTGGCAGCGTAATTACACGTATTGTGAAGTTATGGTGAGCTACGAAGGAACACCCTATGAACAGGAATTTGCTTCGTATATATGGCAAGTAGAGATTCCATTCATCGTGAAGGACCCGAAAGAAGCGTTAGTTGAGCTAAAAAAGATAGAATATGTGAACGAAGGTGGAAGTGAAACAATTTAATAAGACTAACAGTTAATATACGCACAGCCCTGATATCTCAGAATATCAGGGCTTATCACATTGCGTTTGCATCTTTTTTAATAATTGCTGATTATAGAGCTGACTACTCTCTACAAACGCGTGAAAATTGAAGTGTTAGATATGATATTTATCAACTAATTCATTTATACACTGCTACACATGTAGACCACAGTCTACATGTGTAGCACATTGTAGTGAAAGAAAAATACGAGGATTGGTCCACATGTGGCACACACACCACATGTATACTACTTGTTCTTTTGAGGTTGCTATAGTGAGTTTTGTTTGATAACTCAACAAATCATGCTATAATATAAAGTGTAATTTATGTCGTCAATGTTGTCTTGTACCTCTCCACCTAATGGGTGAGCCGGAGGATGTGGACGTTTCAATAGACTTGTAGTGTAAGTTGCTGCTTGTCTAAGAGTACCGTTTGAATACCTTCCCACGTAACTATGTGAGCCGGAGGAAATCAAACCTTCATGTGGAAAGCGGATATTTTTTTTATCCCAGGGGTGACAATGGGAGACGTATGTCTTCTGTTCACAAAATATAAATATAAACGCACAGGGCGTATCTAAAAATCAATTGATTTTTGGGTACGCCCTTTTTTTGTGCGTAAAAATCCAAAGGAGAGATGAGTAAACATGAGTGACAAGTTAGACCTATTTGACTACACATTTCATGTAAGCAAAAGAGATATTCAAGAGGCATTGGAAAGCACAAGAACCTTCTACAAAAAAATGGGAAATCCCAGACGTTTAGGTGTAGAAAAAACAGCGACAAAAGTTAATCCCTTCGGACAAGTGGAGGTTGTGTCAATTCCTCACAATATCCGATCCATGCTTTGGCGTTTACGCGATGAAGGCATGGTTGAATTTGATGGAGAATTTTTCTCCCTCCGTGAGGAATATAGAGATTACCACACTGCCGATGAAATCGACGATTCGTTTAAAGAAGCCTGTTATACGGCGTTGGAAAATGGTGCTGTATTTTATGATCTTCTCAGCCTAAGAACCACTTTTTCCATTTCCATGCACACAGATCCAAAAGAAGAGAAGTCTGCTTCTGACGTTTTAGAAACGAGACTTAATTTTATAGCAAAAGAACTGGGAGTAAACCATTTCAAAAAAAACCCAAAGGCAGCTGGACACAAAATGAATATCTTTTCACGGTACTCAAAAAAAACTAGAGAAAAAGTAGTCGATGCAATTCGTCAAAGAACAACACCTGAAAGTGTAAGTCATTACCTAAAAACACATGGACTATGTAAAGGAGAGTTTGTATATAACACAAAGGCTCCTTGGATTAACCATGATAAGGTATCTTTTCTTGATATACAGACGCTTACACCCACTCAGGCCAAATGTATTTGGCTTGCTGAAACTAGGGACGAGAAAGTGATAGAAGCGCTTTTGAATTATTGCGGTGCTATGATGGCACCAAAACCAGACATTAACTGTGTAATTTATGATGGGGAAGAAAAAATGTATAACAAAGAAACGGATCTAAAAAAGACGTTCGAGGAATTGACCTCTTTTCAGGAGTTTATCGAACAGCTTGAAGCAATGGATGAACCACAACAATTACTTGAAGGAGTTGTTTAACATGCTTCCGCTCTCGTCTCAAGATTGGGGAGAAGCAAATAAAAATCCGATGGTACGTGCATACGGAAAGAAGAAAGGCGCAAGGTCGAAATGTCAATCCTGCGCTTTTTGTATGCGAAAAAAAAATAATTATTACACTTGCTACTATCGCTATCCCGTTGAGCATGACAGAAAATACATTGCGTGCCAGCGGTATGTGAACAAAAGTCGAAAAGGAATGATTCAAATTGAATGAGCAATTACTCGAAAAAAGGAATGTGGTTACAGATGTGTGTCTGTATAAATTAGCCGTTATAGGCGGTACCCAAGAGAAGACATTTAAAAAAATAGGTAAACAGGCAGGCTTTGAGATCCTTTTTGATAATGCCTATAAACCTAAAAAAGATAGATATCATAGCATCATCACGCAAGCCGATTGTGTTGTCATCATCGTGAGAGACTGTTCTCACAAGGCGATGTGGTTGGCTAAACGAATTGCTAAAGCTACAAACACCCCAATCCGCTTTTCGCACGGAGGGGCAACAGGAGCTATCTTAGATGGTGCAAAAGCGTGTTATACAATACGAGATTAAAAATAAAAAACAAAATGGCAAAAGGAGCTATATCAAATGAGTAGAATGGTAAGCGAACAAAAATTGGGATTTTATCCCACCCCAACAAAAGAAATGGAGTATATTTTAAAACGCATTACAATCTCACAAGGAGAATCAGTAACCATACTTGACCCTTGTGCAGGGGACGGGATTCCTTTAGAGATGACTAAAAATCATCTTAGTAATAAAGGGGGCCTTGTCACCTCGTATGGTGTAGAAATAGAGGAATCCAGAGCAAACAAGGCGAAGCAGCGGATAGATCATATGCTCCATTGTAGTTATGAGGAAATGCAGACGTCTGCTGAAGCCTTTAGTTTCCTTTACCTCAACCCACCCTTTCAAGAAGCGGACAAAGAACGCATGGAGAAAACATTTATGCGAGATTTAACCGCAAAACGTTTGAGTCCTGATGGGATATTTGTGTTTAATCTCCCGCAATATGTTTTAAAAGATTGTGCGGATTTACTCACCAGACGTTTCGAACACATACGAGTGTACCGCTTCACTGATGAAAATTATGATTCATACAAGCAGGTCATCGTATACGGGGTGCGTCGGGGCTTACACCTGCCAACCGAAGATAGCGAACGAAAAAAAGCAAAAACAAAAAAAATGTTAGAAAAACTGTCTCAGCAGGGAAAAGACGCTTTTCCGCCGTTAGATGAAGAAGATTGGGACGACGTTCAGTACACCGTGAAACCGGCACTAGAATGTTTAGAAACGTTTCGATCTGATAAAGTAACGGCCCAGGACATCTTGGATAGTATGAGCAATGCAGAATCCGTCGAAGAAATAGACTCAAATATAGAGAAACAAATGTCAGACATTTATGTGATGGAATCCAAAAAGAGCCTAACACCCGCCATGCCATTGAAAACAGCTCACATAGCAACCGCTATTGCCTCTGGTGTGTTACCAGAGCAAATGGGAGAGGATCATTTACTTGTTGGGGTATCAAAACGTACAAGGAATGAAAAGAACCAAATAAACGAAAAAAGTGGTAAAGAAGAAAAGGTCGTGACAACACAACCTACATCGCTGATCCGTATTTACAGCGAAATGGGCATTTTCAACTTGCGGTAGGGGGATCAAAAAATGGAAGTGAAAAAAGATAAAGTGATGCAAAGCCTTTCTAACATCAAGGAGATTGAGGACGTGCGTTTCCTATTAGAGAAAGAGAATAACCTCTATTTTACCGCCTTGATGTCAGATATTTATTCTAAGGAATACATCGTAATCAAAATAGATGGTGAAGGGAAGCTGTTTAAGCAGCATCCTTTCTTTCTTCATTTAGATAAATGGAAGTATTGCGCTACAATTTAAAGAGCAGATGATGACGCTGTTCCTTTTCACTATTTGGGGGAGTGAACTTGAAAAAAGGATGGAAAATGATCACTTTTGTCAGTGGTTGGATAATATTAAACTTATTTATGATAGGTTTAATTAGTTATTGGGTTAGCGAAAATATCTTCAATAACATCAATTTCAATCAGGAGATGACAATCAAAGTATGGCCCATTTTAATTGCTATAAATCTCGTTATTGTAGTAGCAATCGTGGCAAGACAAAAGTTTCCAATTACTCATAAACCAAACCAAAAACAAACGCTTCATAAGACGTTGCATGATTTCACTGAAAATGTAAGGCGATCTTATGTTATAGCAACTCAACTATATGAATATGACTATTCTCCCGCCAAAGGAGAGGTCATTATAAAATTCAGGGATGGAGTTTATGCGAGAAGGGAGAACATTAAGCATATCGCTCAGCATGTGTACTCAATAAAACCTTCTATCCTCATCGGGCTAGAAAAAGGTGTTCACTTAGCCCATAAAAAGTCTGAATTTAAACAGTTAAAAAATGTTTATCATTCTAGCTTAAAAGAGGTATTCAGTATTCAAAAGAATGGATTAACAAAACAAAAGATGGGAGAGGCCACCAATAATTACTCTATTTTTTTGTTGATTACAGAATACCTTTTAAGGTTGAAGAATGAGGGTTCTTACTTTACTCAGGAAAAAGTGGAACCAATAAAGGAAGTACAGAGAGAAGTCATTGAAAATGAAAATACAGGTCTTTTTAGAGCTGTGTTAAACAGTGAGATTTTAAAAGAAGAACGATACATTTTTCGTAATAACGCATATTCCACCAAAAGTGGTCGTACCTACATTTCTTTCAAAGTAGAAGGAAAACCACTGCTAATATTGGTGACTTTGTCTGAATCACTTATCCATATGGATAGAGAGCAGAAAGATCATTACATGGATGAAATTGTAAAAAGGTACGAACAAATGCTGACACAAAAGGGAAAAAGTTTGATAAAATAAGAAATAAGAAAGGGGCGGATCTTGAAATGTTCTTTAGAAAAAGGTTCATTGAAAAAAGCATGTCTCCCCACTTAAAAAATAGGCAAAGAACAAAGGAACACGAACCTGAAGTAAGTTTAGAGGATCTGCTAAACGAAATGAAAAAAGACGGCATTACATTTAAAAAGGTTGAAACATTTGAAGAACAATACTCTGGACCGGTTGGCCCTGTTCTTTCAAAAAGGTAGCAATATAGGAAATTAAAGAGTTCAAAAAATAAGAGTAATAAGCGTATCGAAAACACATGCAATGAAAGATGTGTATTTCGGTGCGCTTTTTTTATGGGGGATTAAAAATCATGTTAATAAAACAGAGGAAAGCCAAACTATCGAAACGCGGTATATATCTACAAGATCGTGAGCTTCTTCAAACGGTATTTAAACCCGGAGCCCATTACACGTATAAAATAGATCCAACGTCTAAATCTATACTCATTCAGCCTACGTCTGGCAGCCAAAATAAAGTTTCCAAACGGAAATATAAAGACACGTATAAGTCTGTCATTGACATTCGAAAAAAAGAAGCCCTTGAAGTGTTTAGAGGTGTAGATTACCTGGAAGTAGAGATTTTTAAGGATCACATCACCATAGCCGGTTACAGGAATAATGAACCTCTAACAGATCATCAGTCTTCACAAAAGTTAGCTGAAGTATCTTTTTCGAGAGTACAAATACGTTCTCTTATTCAAGAGCATTCTCTTAAAGACACGTACGGTCGCTCATTAAAAACAATCAGACCGCCGCTTGATGAAGTCATAACAGCGGTTAGTTTATTTTCGGGCGCCGGTGTTTTTGACTTAGGGTTTCTTGATGATTTCAAGATTATTTTAGCATTGGAAAAAGACTCAGATGCTGTAAAAACCTATCGCTACAATATTGGTGACCATGTTCAGGAAACAGATATTGTCTATACAGAAAAATCGTTGCTCCCAAAAGCTGACGTGATAATCGGTGGCTCTCCCTGCCAGGGGTTTTCCAACGCCAATCGACACACTCACTTTTTACACAATCCTAATAACCTTTTAGTTCGTCAGTTCATTGATTCAGTAAACTCCAATGAAAATTGTAAGGTATTTGTATTAGAGAATGTTCCGCAGCTTTTAACAGCGGGCAACGGACAATTTAAAAACGAAATTGAAGAGGCATTAAGCGATTTTGACATCACATCCGGTATATTGAATGCATCGCATTTTGGAACGGCTCAAAATAGAAAGCGAGCCTTCATGATCGGTAGTAAAATTGGGAAAATAAAACTTCCTAAACCAAGGGAAGGGCTGGTAAATACAGTAAAGCAAGCCCTCTGTGGTCTGCATGACGACATACCAAATCAACGGGATTATTCCCAATCGACAGATACGACGATAAAACGGTTTAAACATGTACCGCCAGGAGGTAACATATTTGACATACCGGAAGATATTCGACCAAAAGGTGGACATTCCATTTACTATCGTCGTTTGGAATGGAATGAGGTGGCACCATCTATCGTAAACCCGAGGAAAGCTAATATACTTCATCCATCGTTGAATCGAATTCTTTCCGTACGTGAATGTGCCAGATTGTTTGACGTTCCCGACACCTTTACTTTCAAAGGAACATTATCATCGATGCAACAACAAATTTGCAATTCCGTTCCTGTATCGCTTGCTAAAGCGATTGCCAAAAAAGTGAAGAATGCTTTTGTAGCAGCTTCAAGGTATTCCGTAGCAACTTCAAACTAACCAATAATTTAAGGGATAAAGGGAAGGAAGGTTAAATTAAAGCCTTCCCTTTTTATTTAATCGTTTAAATTTATTGCATAATAATCACATTTTTTATATAATATACATATATGTTGTTTGTCCAACATGTATTTTTAACAGAATAATAAAAAACTACCGAAGCCCTCGGCGTTTGATACAAACTCTTTTTCTAGTGAAAGAGAAGAGTTCGTATGGAATGCCGAGGGCTTTTTTGTATGTGGCATGAACATAATAGAGGAGGATTAAAGGAAAAATGAAAAAAACTAATCAAAAACTCTCACCGCTGGTTAAGTACCCAGCAATGGTAGTCGCAACAACCATGATCGTACCAGCGATGGTGCAAGAAGCACCGGGCGCGGACGCTCAGCAAAACGACCAAAATGACGATAACACACCATTTAATGTACTGGCGAAACCGTTGGCGTTTGTAAAGGATCAAGTGGCCCCTGCGACAGCGGAAGCGGCGGATGTGATTGAGATTCATACGGTTCAAGATTTAGATAATATAAGGAATAATCCTTCTGGCCATTATCGGTTGATGAATGATTTAGACCTGTCTGGAGTCGACTGGGAACCGATTGGTAGTTACAGGAATGAATTTGAAGGCGTTTTGGATGGTAACGGTCATGTGATTAAAAACTTAAAAATCGATACAACAAATATGGATAGTTTTAGTGATGTCGGTCTCTTCGGCATTGTGCGTTCTGCTGAAATTCGTAATTTAATCATTGAAAATCCCGAGATAGTGTTCGCTTACGATGATTATATGTCAAGTGCCGGTTTTTTAGCTGGTAAATCGGAAGGAGGTGGCACCTTTTCAGGTATATTTATCAAAGGAGGTACTACCACGAGCGAAAAATATAGTGGGGTTGAGAATATCGGTGGTTTGATTGGCCTTGCTGAAAATATGAGCGATGAGATTTTGCTCATAGAAAAAAGTTATTCTGACGTAAATCTAACAAATGATAACGCTGAAACAATGGGAGGACTAATTGGATGGGTGTTCTCGACTTCTAAAGAACAGGGTTTTGTTTATGATTCATATTCTACAGGTGAACTAAATGGTGGAGGAGGTAATGCTATTGGTGGTTTGATAGGTCATAGTAGTGATGCTACTGTAAAAAGAGTGTATTCATCAAGTCTAATTTCGGCAAAACAACCAGACTACGTGGGTGGCTTAATAGGGTATGCAAATGATACTGTCATGACCGATTCTTTTGCCCTGAATGCGGATATTAGAATAGTCTATCGGTATGATCTAGGATGGGTGGTTGGTGATCACGAGTACAGTACGATTTCTGCTCATATTCTTTCGAAGACGGATAGAAATATGAATGATTATGGAGTGGCAGGAAGGATCTCGTCGGCCGCAGCTCACCAAAAACAAACTTATGTAGATCAGGGATTTGACTTCCAAGATACTTGGGAAATAGACGAAGGAACTAGCCTTCCCTACTTAACGATGAGCGTACCGGAGGTAGCACAACCACCTGCAGAACCATCCCTACAAGTAACGGATACCACACCAAACACTATTCAGTTGCAGTGGTCCGACGAACAAGATGCAACTTCTTACCAATTAAAACGGGACGGGGAAGTTATCTACGAAGGAAGCGGCACATCTTTTACAGATGAAGAGTTACAAGCAAACACAGATTACACCTATGAGCTAGTTGCCATAGGGGAGGGTGGTTCATCTGAACCTGTCACACTTACCGCTTCCACTACAAATCATGCCCCTGCGGTGATTGCGGCGATAGATAATCAAACAGCTATTGTCAATGATAAACAAAAAAAATATATCACTCTGGATTTAAACGAGTATTTTCATGATGAAGATGGTGATACGTTAACATTTTCGGCAAATACGGAAGACACTTCCATCGCCACCACAGAGATAAATGGCAGTGAGCTAACTATTGAAGTGCTGGACATGGCGGCAACGGACGTTACGGTGGTCGCGAAAGATGGGAACGGTGGAAAAGTGTCTCAGACGTTTACCGTTACGGGGGATTTCGTTTATCAGACTGTAATATTTAATTGGTTGCCAATATACGATAACAACGGAGAGAAGGCAATCAAATACAAAGTTACAAAAAACGGAGAAGTGGTAGCGACAACAACTGGCTATTCATACACCGACGATAAAGCGGTACCTGGAGAAATGAATAAATATGGGGTCATTCCCGTATTTAAAGATGGTACGGACGGACAGGAGATCGAAATAGGAGATATTGAAGTGCCTGTTGACGGAGAGGACGTGGAAGTTGATCCTCCTGCCGATCAGGATCAAGGAAACAATCCGGCAGATGACTTAGAAGATCCCACTGGTCCCGGAGTCGATGTAGGAAAAGACTTTTTGAGGATTGCTTGGGATGCCATCGACGGGGCTGATTACTACGAGATCAAACGGAACGGCAACTTGATTCATACCGAAGAGCATGTAGCAGGCACAAATGTTTACAGCTACATCGATCAGCCGATTGACCCGACAGTTTCACACCGATATGAGATCATTCCATACGCAGCGAATGGTGATAACGTCACCGAAGAAGGCGATAACAATCCAATCCCACCGTTTGATGTGCTGGCAAAACCAACCTTCACGGAGATGCAGGATGCAGACGGGAATCTCTTACTGGATCTTTCCGATCTATCGAACGGCTCCACAGTCGCTTCTCCAGAAGCGGAAAGTCTGGTGTTAACCGCTGACTATCACGACGTCAAGGAAGGCCAGGTGGCAGAGTATTACACGGATGCGGATGGCTGGACCACGTATAACGACACCATTACCTTAACGGAAAACGGGGATGTGATCCTGCGCGTGCGTTCCACAGACCCAGGTGACAACAGTGTGAGTGCCTACAGCTTTTTAACGTTTGCGAATATAATTGGAATCCCTGATGCGGGGGATGGAAACAATCAGGGCGAGGACGAAGGAAAAGACGACCCATCGAAAGATTACACCGCTATTCCGTTCACCATCACCGATGGTTTCCGTGGCAGTAAAGTGTTGGAGATGGAGGAACTGGAAGACGGCGTGACCGTTGAATTGAAGCAGCAGGATGAAACAAAGTATGATGCCTACGTACGGAACGGACAAGCAA
The DNA here is from genome assembly GCF_022458745.1 of Bacillus piscicola. GTDB lineage: Bacteria > Bacillota > Bacilli > Bacillales > Marinococcaceae > Alteribacillus_A > Alteribacillus_A piscicola. The sequence continues at coordinate 19,266 of NZ_JAJJJF010000009.1, read as the reverse complement.
ACTTTGGCAAGGTAGCCGCCGGCACCTATGACGTGTACTTTGACGGGGCGAAGCACCAAGACCAAGCGGTCATCGGCGATGCTTCCGGTGAAGATGGAAGCGGAGAGGGCGACACTGGGGAGCCGGGGGAAGACCTGGATTACAGCACCACCCCGTATGAGGTTGTGGAAGGCTTTCGAGGAAGCATTGGCATTCGCATGACGGGACTCCAGGACGGCGAAACGCTGGAAGTCACGCAAAACGGTGAAGTTATCGCCGATGCCACGTCTAAAAATACCGAAGCGTACTTTGGCCGCTTACAGGACGGCACGTATACGCTCGTGATTAACGGTCAGGAACACGAGACCCCGATGGTTGTAGGAGATGCTGCCGGCGAGGACGAGGGCGGTACAACACCGGACGGTGATTTTACGGCGTTGCCGTATGAGGTGGAACGCGGATTCCGTAATGCCGTACTTCTGAATATGGAAGGACTGCCGAAAGGGCAGAAAGTAGAGCTTCGCTTAGATGGCTCGGTCATCAAAACAGCAACCTCCACAAACGACAAAGTAAACTTTGGCATTGTTGCCGATGGCACCTATGACCTGTATATCAATGATAAGCGTCATGAGACGCCATTCTCGTTACAGGATAATTCGGATAGTGGAAACGACGCTAGTGGCGAGGACTACCAAGATACACCGTTCACAGTGTCCAACGGTTTCCGCAACACCATCAACATGGAGATGGAAGGGTTAGCGAGCGGGTTACGTGTGGAGCTTCACCAAAACGGAGAAGTGGTGGCTTCTGATACGTCTTCCAGTGGCACGGCGAACTTTGGTTTCGTGGCAGACGGGGAGTACGAGCTGCATATTCAAGGCACGAAGCATAATCAACCGTTTGTCGTGAGTGCAGGGGGAAATGGCGGCAGTCAGCCAGGTGGCAGCGATTCTTCGGCAGACTATACCACAACACCGTTTGAAATTGTTCACGGCTATCGGGGATCCATCGGCCTCTCGATGGAAGGACTTCGGGACGGTGTTATGTTTACTCTTCAATCCGGAGACCAGGTTGTTGCAGCAGCCACATCACTACGGCAAGAGGTGCAGTTTGGGGAAGTAGTGGATGGAGTATACGATGTATTTATTGATGGAACGAAGCACCAAGACACGTTCACTGTCGGAGATCCGGGAGCGCCGGAGCCGGAAGAACCGTCTCTTGTTACCACACCATTTACCATAAAAGACGGTTTCCGTGGTAGTAAGACTCTCCAATTGGAAGGGTTGCCCAAAGGTTCGGAGGTAGAGCTGAAACAAGGGGAAGAAGTGATTAAAACCGCTACATCTCGCAAAGGCAATGTAAAATTCCGCTCCGTATCTGACGGAGTATATGACCTGTATATAGATGGTAAGAAGCATGCCTTTGCCTTTGTCGTTGGCACAGTCGACGCGGAGAGCGCCACCGTAACAGACTTACCAAATGGGTTCAAACTCCAACTCGCTACTAGTCGGGCTGGGGATGTGATTACAGCGTATGATGCGGAAGGTGAGGTTACCCTTTTCTCGATCCAAGAAGATGGCACGGCACTTCTAGAAAACCTAGAATCCGGGAATTACAAGCTTTATGTGAATGGTTTTCTTCCTTTGGGAGATGACCAGTCATTAGAAAATGATACTCTAACCATCACCGTTTCATAATATCGACATCCTTACAAGATAAACCGAATAACCCCGCCGTCAATGGTGAGCGGGGTTATTCGTGTTTAAAGTATTATTACTGCATAATTTGAGCGAAGAAGTGTGGCCTGTGGGTCGAGTGAGTCTTTTTCACTCATCTAAACCAAACGCTTCAAGTAGTTCAGATTCAAAATGATTATCGATATGTTTTTTTATGAACTCTTGTTTTTTCTCCACGTTTTCTTCTTTTCGAAAAAGTCCTGTGCGTATCAAACGTTCTTCTTCAGGTTTTTGATTCCATAATTCTAGAGCCTCTTGCTCTAATTTTCTTTCCACTTTTCTTCGTGTTAATATTTCATTAACTTTTTCTTGCCTTTTCTGAATACGTGCTGCTTCTATTTCTTCCTGTGATGGTTCGCTAGACAGGCGTTTCAAAATAGATTCCATTTTGTGCTCTAGTCGATTTTCTTGAGTTGCAGCTATACGCTCTAATGAATCTTGGATCTCTTGTGTTAATTCTCGCTTCAGGGCACCAACGTTTAACTCGTTGGTTTCTGGAAACTCATCGTCTAGCGGGAAAGGTCTTAATGTAAAATGGTTTCCTAATACATTAAATATCCCTTCAAGTGTCCATTTTTCCTCTCTTTTCTGTCTAATAAATAACCCAATTTCATAATCAAGAGTATCGTAAACCTTTTCCTGGTTCACCCTATTTACGTAATGTATCCGTTGATTCTCCAGTTTTTTGAACCAAGTATCTACTGTGTTTGCATGTTTCCCCAATTGATTCGCAAAATCACTAATCTTCCAATGATCCGTCAACGCTATCCCCCCCTCTTAATAATAATATAGAACACGTGGAGAGCACAAAAAACATGTAGTCCACATCATCTTTTCTACATGTGAAGCACATCCCCCATGTGTAACACTGTTACAAGATATAGGCGGACCCAAACCACTTAGTTTACACATTCTTTTTGCATTTCAATATTCCTTTTTACAATTAGTCTTCCATTGCAAAGTTATGCTTGGTTAATAGTCAGTTAATTAAAAACGATGTGGACCACAAGTGAAGTGTGCTTCATATGTGGTCGGAGTATAAAGACACAGATCTTTGATATTGTTTGATGACTCAACAAATTATGCTATAATATAAGGTGTAATTTATGTCGTCAATGTTGTCTTGTACCTCTCCACCTAATAGGTGAGCCGGAGGATGTGGACGTTTCAATAGACATGTAGTGTAAGCTAAGCTTCTATATGTCTAAGAGTACCGTTTGAATACCTTCCCACGTAACTATGTGAGCCGGAGGAAATCAAACCTTCATGTGGAAAGCGGATAATTTTTTTATCCCAGGGGTGATAACGGGAGACGTATGTCTTCTGTTCACAAAAATATAAATACAAGCGCACAGGGCGTATCTAAAAATCAATTGATTTTTGGGTACGCCCTTTTTTTGTGCGTAAAAATCCAAAGGAGTTGAATATCGTGGAACGAGCATTGAAAAAACTATTTGAATTTGATCATGTGGATCACATGTATCAAGAAGACTGTCACGCAAAATATTTTAGGGGAGTGTGGAAAGAAAACCTATCTATGTTAAAGCAAGAGAAAGTAGTCAACGTAGATATAAAGGTAGAGAACGAAAATCAGTTGGTTTCCGTCAAAAGAATTGGAAACGAAGACTGGAATATTCTTGGTTATCTTTCCGATGAAATAGCTTAAAAAGGTATCGAATAAAAAGTGTAAAAAAGAGAATCAGGAGGATCAAAATATGGATAAAAAGATGGTGTACGCTCTATATTGTGCTTTTTACTCTCTCTTTAGCTTGGTACTGGGATGGTTGTTTCATTCCAATCCCCATACCCGAGAGGTAGAGTGGCTATACAGCATTCAAACGACAATAGCCTCTATGCTGTTTATCATCAGTATCACAATGGCTGTTTTTACAATCATTCTTATAATGATGACAACAAATAAAAAGAGAGGAAAACACAAAAGGCTCCCGTTCTTTAAGCAGGGAGCCTTCGTTTTTAAACAGGGTGAAGTGAATACCAATAAGCAAGGAAAAAACTAAAAATAAAAGGGAGGGACAGCCCTTCATGTAAAGGTTGATTGTACATGAGGGGTCATCTCCCCTCTTTTCCTTTACGTAAGGGCAAGTAAATGTTAAAAATTCGAGTTAATGAAGAAAATAAAACAGTAGAGTTATTTGCAAAAACATTGATATATAAAGAAACATCATTAGGCGAAAAATTACTTATCGGTATTGACATGGCTGGTAATGCATCAGCGGTTGCGTCAGTCTATGCTTCACTTTATCTATCAGAGGAAATAGAAATAGTGGATGACAGAACTGGAGCCGTTGAATCCGTGCATTCAACAGGATTGTACAGAAGAACATTAACCAAAGCCGGTGACGTCAGACACTGTTTTGCACTCCCACGTAATGCTGTCACAAATGACTATCAAGAAGAGTTATACCAGCGGTTAAAGGAGAACACAGACGATCCCGTACTACCGTCTCGGACAATTGTCGCCAAAAACGGGAACATACGGGAAATGGCTGGAAACTTTCTTGCCGATGCGTATGGCTTACCGAAAACATGGAAAGAACAATATATCGATATTTTAAAAGAGCACTGCACGGAATTAAAAGTACAAACGACGTCTCTTTCAGGTTCATGGAAAAACATGAGTGTCATCGAGATCGAAGGCATGAAGGAGTCAGACGTTCTTAAAAAAATAGAAGCAGCCATTACGGATGGACGACTGCAAATACGGAGAAATGATGAGCCGGATTCCATAAAGTCCGAGCAAGCCCAATTTGAACAAAACATGAGTACCGAAGATTATTTAAGAACAAATGCAAATATCTTGGCCTCTAAAGTAGAACACCATTTAAAGCCTATATATGATGGAAAGTCATTTCTCAAATATATAGGTGAAACAGAGCGTGTATGTGTTCCTGCTCAAGCAAGAGCGGTGATGGGTTCTTATCATGTACTCAAAAAGAAAAATGGTGTCTTTAATGTTGGAGATATGGGCACCGGAAGTGTGAAACGTTCAACTATAAGTGCAGCATGAGCACGAAATGTTGGGAACCTTCATTGGTTCTAACTGTATCTTTGACTAACTAGGTGAAATCCCTAGTCGGGAATAAAACCCAATGATATTCCCGCCATAATACTCCTGCATGCGTTTCTGAATCCATGTTCAGAAAGGTATGAGAGCCAGGTGAAGTCGTGGATTGAGAAGTACCTACAACCTTCAATATATCTGCGGTGGTCCTTAAAAACATCCTATGACGAGCGAAGTCGAACCCTCGATATGTACGCATCGTAACCCATGCCCACCTTACTGTAGGTAAACGGGTGGATTCTAAGGGAATAGACTTACTTTTGCCTGACGTAATTCTGCCACATCATAGTTTTTCCTGACCTATGGTGTCGGAACTAACAAGTTTAAGGGTTATCTCTGTTAGTGAGTACCTTCGGTGTATAGAGGGCGTCTAAGGGATTGTAAATGAAGGGATAGAAGATACGGAACGTTTGAGGCTCCATATAAGGAGGTCATGGAACCGTTGAATTATGTGGAGAGTCAGCAGTGTCATAGTAGCGACAATTATCGGCTCAAAGACGGAGATATAAAACAATGGAAGCATTGTGGAAATTCTTCTGAGAGGAAAAATCGATATAGCGAAGGGCACTAGTCGGAAAGGAAGAGGTTTACGGACTTTTCGCCATACGAACCATAGTGGGAGTCAAACAGTCAACTCATAAGACCATTATCTCCCGATGGAGGAATGTCTATGAGGGTTAATCAGCGGAAAGTCACCAATGAAATGGAACTCCAAGGCGTTCTCGATAGTATGTACGCCACGTCAAGGAATGAATCAAAACCGTTTTTTGGCTTAGTGGAACTCATGACTAATCGTGAAGTGATCATTACAGCTATTCATAATATAAAGTCGAACAAAGGTAGCAAAACTGCGGGTATAGACAATAAAGTAATGGACGATTTTCTGCATATGGACATGGAGAAAGTCATAAATTGCGTACGCTCAGTGGTCGGAAACTACAATCCGCTACCAGTTCGAAGAGTATATATCAAAAAGAAAAGCGGGAAGAAACGCCCTTTAGGTATACCTGCAATAATAGACCGTATCATTCAAGAAATGGCTCGAATTGTTCTAGAACCAATCGCAGAAGCAAAATTCTACGATTACAGTTATGGTTTCCGCCCATACCGTTCTGCAGAACATGCCACAGCGGAAATACTAGAACGAATCAGACGGTCTAAAACGTATTGGGTTATAGAGGGGGATATAAAATCATTCTTTGACAACATCAACCATAATAAATTAATAGAAATATTGTGGGGGATGGGCATAAAGGACAAAAGGTTTCTCATGTTAATTAAGAAAATGCTAAGAGCAGGGGTCATGGAGGACAACACAGTTACACCTAATGAAACTGGATCTCCACAAGGGGGTATCATATCTCCTTTATTGGCAAACATCTACTTGAACAATTTCGACTGGATGATTGCACACATGTTCCAAAAACACCCTGCTAGACAAGCAGTTAAAGACCCACTGAGACAAGGGCTCAGTTACGTGAGACGCAGACATCTAAGATGTCACCTAGTCCGATATGCTGATGACTGGATCATACTATGCGAGACAAAAGAACAAGCGCAGAGGATATTAACAAAGATTGATAAATACCTCTGGCACGTTTTAGGTATTGAACTGTCTAAGGAGAAAACAAAGATAACGAATATTTTGGAGAACAAGATTACTTTTCTTGGTCTGAAGATTTTCGCACAGAGCGATTACCGTAATAAACAGAAATATTTCGGTAAAGCAATTCCCGACATGAAATCACTGAACAACAAAGTAAGAGAAGTGTTGAAGGACGTGAGATGGATAGGCAGACATCAGCCCATAAAAGAAGATGATTTCATCAGATGGGCAGCTGTCAAAACGGAGAGAGCAAATGCCAAAATTGTGGGCTTAGCAGAATACTATAAAATCACTACATGTTCACACATCTATAAATCTCTCGATCAGAGAATCTACAATCAAGCTTGGCACACATGGCGGAAAATCTATGGAAAGAAGAAGTATTGGGAGGATTTAACCATCCCATCCAATCAGCTCTCTAACCGTACTGATCGTCATAAAAGGCGGAAAGACCGCCTGTTTGCCATTGAAATAGATAATATACATGTAGGGTTAACGAAGTTTCAATTCACCAAGAGTGTCAGAGCCATGAAATTCAACGAGAAAATGACACCTTTCTCTAAAGAAGGCAGGAAACTGTTTGAGAAGAGAAGTGGAAAAAAACTACCGCTACAACGAGGGACTTACTATACGGTGATGGAATTATGGTATTCCTATGACGCTTACAAGAAATACCGGAATCCTCTCAGAAACTTTGAATTCTTAATGAATCGGGAATATGCGCTCTTACGGGATAAAGGAAGATGCAAATGCTGTGATGATGACATTAGAAAGGGAATCCTTCATTGTCATCACATCAAACCATATCTACCACTAGACAAGGTAAATAAGGTTAGCAATCTGGCCACGGTTTGCCGTAAATGCCATCTTCTAATTCACAGCAAGAAAGAAATATTTGACTCCAAAAGGAAAGACAAAATTATGAAATACCGAGAACGTCTTATGAGGAGAACTGTTAAAAAGTAAACCGAAACTGTTTGATGCGGCGACAATTCAAACAGTATGAAATAGGATGGTACAAACCAAACCTATATCAATCCTTTTCGATGGAACGCCGTGTGCATTGAAAGGTGCATGCACGGTGTGGGGCGGGGGAAAGGCTGGAGATAATTTCAAAAGCCTACCTATCGCCATAAACGCAGGTTTCATTAACTACAGCCTACACGATTGCACGTGAACGTGAAGAAAGCGGAGCAGCCGATGGTCTTAGAACATTAATTGTTGGACCATCTAATGTACTGCCAAAATGGGCTAAATCTGAGATTCCTGAAATATTAGGGAAAACACAATCAAAAATCTTGCCAGCGAAAGACTTATACCAGTACGTAAGCGGCGAGCGCTTTTTACGTAAGAAAGAGCGTTTTCTAATCACCATGTTAAACAGCACAGAAGATGCTGCGCAATATATTGATGCTGTACGAAAGGGTTGGGTCGTACCACGAGGAAAAATACACTTCGTCCTAGTGAGTACAGATCGTATGAAATTGAGTGCTCAAAAATTTGTCTTTGCGGGAAAGTGGGATTCTCATCGTTTTGTCTGGCGTTCTCCAGACACCGGACTTCCTTTACAAGCCCCGCCAGAAAAGATTGAGAAAGAGCGAAAAGAGAGCGATGCAGACGCATTGGCTCAATGGACGGACGCAGTAGCATCTCCTGCGGTTCCTCCGACACGAGAAGAAATAAACACAGCACGAAAAGAAAATAAACTAGGAAAAAACGGTGTGCCGATCGGATATATCACACGATGGAAAGATGGCTTCCGTTCTTTTCAGGAAAGTTACGATCCAGAAAGTAAAAGGGACTGTTCTTTAGCGCGTCCTGCACAAAAGAAATGGAAAGAAGTAAAGGGAAACCATCGTTGGATGATTGCACAGATGATGCAACGAATGCTACCAAACCATTTCCATTTAGGTATATTTGATGAAATACAACACATGAAAGCAACCGATTCCGGGCGCGGAGCCGCTTTTCACAAGCTTTTAAAAGCATGTAGAAAATCCATGTTCCTCACAGGAACACTTACCAATGGGGAATCATCGTCGATTTTTGCAACGTTATGGCGGGCCTTCCCTGGAGAATTGATAGAAGCTGGTTTTTCTCATAATACATCAAAAGAAGCATGGGCTACCCGCTATGGTGTTATTGAAAAAACCACTAAAACAGGAGAAGACAACAAAAACGTTGGTTCAACGACCAATCGGTATAAAGATACGACAATTGTAAAAGAAAAGCCGGGGATTGCTCCAGAGCTTGTAGCAAATCACTTGCTTGATAAGTGTATTTTCGTAGAGCTTCAAGACCTGCAGGTACCGCTTGTCGAAATTGAAGAGAAACCTGTAATCATCGACTTAGACGAGGAACATAAATATGCCTACGATCAAATGCATTCCGAGTTGTATGAAACGTGTAAAAAAATGCAGAAAGAAGTAGGAACGGGAGCCTGGGCAAAATTCAATCCTGCCACCCTCAACTATGCCGATCAGCCATCTGTACCAGTAGAAGTTATCTGGAAAAAGAAAGGTGACTCCGAAATACTAGGCTGTGTGACGGCAACAACGTTTCCAACAGAATATTTAACAGCAAAAGAAAGGACACTGTTGGAGATTGTAGAGGATGAATTAAACCAGAACAGACCTTGCATTATCTACAATAACTTTACAGGCAAAAGTGGAGATTATCGTACCAACAGCCGTATACAAAAAGTGTTAAAAAGACATGGAATTGATGCCAAAATTCTTGATGACACCATTGCTTCTAACAAGCGATTTGAATGGTTGGAACGACAAGAAACAGAAGGAACTAAAGTCATCATCACAAATATGAAGCTCGTCGAGTGTGGTTTGGATTTAATGTCTTTCCCGACGATCATCTATTTTCAGTTGTGTGATGAAGTGTCTACCCTTCGTCAATCCAGCAGAAGAGCATGGCGACTTGGTCAGCCAAAAAAGTGTAAAGTTCTATTCCTTGTCAATGACGGGACCCAACAACTGAGTCAATTTAAGCGCCTTATGTCTCGGCGGGTATCGGCTATGATAACGGAGGGACGTATTGAACGTTCCGACTCATTGGCTCAATATGCTGATGCAGGGGCTGGACAATTGACCAGTGATTTATCTAAACAACTAGCATCATCTGACCTTACTTCGGCATGGGAGGCTATGGCTAAAAAAGATATTGATGAAGACCTGGAGCTAGTGAGCGAAAAGGATTTTCAACAAAATATCAAAAAGGCGTTTGCGAATCTGACAGCGGAAACAATAAAACTTTGCGGACTGGAAGAAGAGCGGATGTCTGATACTTCTGAAGCCGATGAGACCCTTGAAGTAAAACAAGAAGGTGTTCCTATCACTGAGGACAATATCAATGAAATCCTGGACTTCTTGGATACGCTGGACCAACTATCCGACGAACCAGAAGAAAAGCATCTGACGGAAGATACAAGACCAGAGACAACTATTGAAAAAGTGACTCATGTTGTCGAGTTGAATGCTTTCACACCAGCCGATAAAAAAGAGGATATAGAACAATTATCCTTGTTTTCTTTCTAAAATTCTAAAAAGAGGGGATCTCATGAGAAAAGTGCCAACCTTTAATGAGAGGGAAAGAGAAGCATTTTCTTCCCTTTTTCAAACAATCGATGATCCGTATTATTGGGACATATTTGCATTGCTCTATGCTCGCGGCTATGTCTTGTTTTCATCGAAAGAAAAAATTATGACTTTCATTACGAAAAAATTGGAAGAACACTACATCAAATACGACGTTTTGCCTTTATCGCAAGGCGGCGTGTGTGATGTGTTGGTGGAGCTTCCTCAATAGTTGAGAATGACCAAAAGATAGAGGAACGGCTATAAAGCCGATCCTCTTTTTAATAGAAAGGAATGAAATGGTAATGAAAAAACATACAAAATCACAGAAAAGGATTTCAACTGTCTATCGTAAGTTTGTTACAGCTGAACATTCTTATGCTGCGTTCAAACTGGTGGAGAGCTTGACTCCCCTAGAAGCGGTTGAATTACTTAAACTGATGGCAGTAGAGGCCAAAAAATAAAGAATAAAAAAACAGTAATAAAAAGTCGTGTAAACGACATGAGGAGATAGCCTTTGGGTTATCATTTTTAAAATAAATCAAAAAGGGAGAATGAGAATATGTCAAAAAAAATAACCACGGTTATGGTAGATAAACAAGAAATGATGAAAGAAAATTTCAAGAAAAAAGGGCTTCCGGAGTTATTAAGTGAAGTTAACGTTTCATCTCTGATGTTAAAAATAGAGGAAGAACTACCACGGACCCAGCTCAAAAAATTCATTGCTGCTGTTAAAAGGACATTTAAAAAAGAGTATTTGAACCAGCAGGGAATGGAAGCAAGAATGGAATATCTCGCTAGTATCAATAATAGCGACTCAATGTATCAAGTGGAGTTTAAAAAGATCGAGATGAGAACGGATGAGTTCCTGGAGGATATGAAATTCAATAATTATGTACGAGACTTATTGTTTCGATGTCAGCCACAGAACATACGCGCTAAAAAAATTAAAGAGAAGCAAATGATGGCGAAAGTGATTGTGCGTAATGGAAGTAAAACAACAGAAGGTTATACCTTTTTGGATGGAGAAATAGGAAGCACTTACCACAGAACGACACGTGCTTTCTCAGGCTCGAAACCTTATGGATATATCCCTGTATTCGATATATGTTCCCTGATTGCTGAAATGGTAGCCATTCAGTCATTATTGGATTTTTCGGAGAGGAATAAAGAATTAGTACAATATTTGTTTGTAGAACACTTCATCGATAGCAGCAATATGAAGCAAAATTCGAATCTCCCAATATCAGAGACCTTCAAGAAAGACTTTATGGCCGTTGTCAACCGGTATGAGTTCCCTCTATATCGACCAACAGAATCTGAGATGGTGGAACGTCATGCAGAAGACTTCTATCTGACTAAAGACAGCATAGGAAACAGCAGGGGAATTTTGAATGACTTTTTACTTCGACGTGTTGTTAAAGCATTCATTCAACATTCTCATGAGGTTAGACAAAAAACGAATGATGAATATAGAATGCGCAGTGATTACGCCAAAGCATTTCAGACAAAAAAACATATTAAAAAAACTCATCAGGAGCGGATGAAACATAATTCGTTCTTAGATTATTTTGGGTTTGTCGAATTAGATAATGATGTGTGCTTGGAGAAGTTTTCAATCATAGAAGAGAATTTCCAAGAGTTATGCAAAACCATGACTGTACCAAAACGAAAAGATTATCAATTTCGCATCAAAAAGTTGGGGAAACATCGAGCAGCTGGCTTATTTTACCCCTATTTCAAAACGACGATATTCGATTTAAACCATCCTAATGCGTTTGTTCATGAATTATGGCACCAAATAGATCATATTCTGGGCGAAAGTAAACGGGAAGATTATTATAGTGAAACGATTAATTTCCGCCCTTTTCTTAGGGAATACAAGGAATTGATCATAGAAAAGATAAGGAAATTGCCAATGGATGATCCTTTTAAACAACAATGGAACGGTACATCAAAGTTCAATAAGTCCTATTATTTCACGCCGACAGAAGTATTTGCTCGTTGCGGAGAAATCTATATTGCAGAGAAGGGTCTCAACAATTCATTACACAAGACAAAAGAGGAATTACAAAATGAAGTGGTTTATCCCCTGGATAATGCTTTCATTGAACGTGTGACGCGCTGTTTCGATAAGTTATCAGAAGAAGTAGCGTATGCCCATTCCATTGAAATTCCAGAAGAAAATAGAAAAATAGAAGAAACGGTAGCCTCCAATGCGTCTGATTCGTTGGTAGAGCCCTCCGTCATCGAACAATTACAGTTATTCAAATAAAAATACCATGATAGCCATATACGATGGAACAAAAAGTAAAATACGGAACTGTAAGTGGCTGCACATGCATGTCAGTCACTTACAGTTTTATAATTAAGAGGAGATATAAAATGAGCGAAACAGCTGTACTACCTAACGTGGCACTGACGGAAAGCCAAAAAAATTCGATAAACAAAGCGGTTTACTGGTTCAAAAAAGAAACGCATAAGAAACAAGTATTCACCATAGCTGGTTATGCCGGCACGGGAAAGACGACTATCGTTAGAGTTTTAATAGAAGAATTGGGTATTGGGAAAGATCATATCACCTTCGCCGCTTTTACCGGAAAGGCAGCCCTTCAATTAAGACGTAATGGAAATGAAGCAGAAACCATCCATCGTTTGATTTATGATGTGAACACCGTGAATGGCCAGGTGGAGTTTGTGAAAAAACCGGCAGGCAGTTTACCGTATCAATTAATCGTGATTGATGAGGTGTCAATGGTGTCCCAGGACATCTTACAGGATTTGCTTTCATTCGGAATTCCTGTTATCGCGCTGGGAGATCATGGACAATTGGATCCAATAGGGAAAGATAATGGATTGCTCAAAAAACCTGACGTGATACTAACCGAGATTCACAGGCAAGCGAAAGATAACCCCATTATTCACTTATCCATGCTTGCGCGCGAAGGGAGAACCCTTCCTCTTGGGAAAATGGGAAACGAGGTCTATGTATTACGGAAAGGCCAGTCAAGAATCAATCCAGAAACCTTACTGCGTGCGAATCAAGTATTATGTTCAACAAACAATAAAAGACGAGAATTGAACATGAAAATGAGAAGAATTAAGGGATTCACAAGCAAACTTCCAGAGAAAAATGATAAAATCATCTGCACCAAAAACAACTGGGAGGAAAATGTGAATGGTATATCTCTCATTAATGGATTGATTGGAACAGTAAACCGTTTGAAAAAAATTGAGGACTCAAATATTATAGAATTGGATTTTTTACCAGAGTTTTCAACGAATCAGCTTTTTCGCAAGCTTCGGACCCTGGAAGACACCTTTTTGGAGAAAGAAGTCTCACTGAAACAAAAACAAGAGTTTGACATGTTCGATTATGGCTATGCGATAACAACACACAAAGCCCAAGGTTCACAATGGCCCAACGTTGTTGCCTATTTTCAACCGATGAGAGGGGACCAAGACAGTCAAAAAAAGCTCTTATACACTGCTATTACTAGAGCACAAGAAAAATTAATTCTTGAGTTACCTTAAACGACAGTTAAGCAAAGAATCCATTTCGACACATTTAGTCGAAATGGATTTTTTTATTTTAGATGTCATAAGTATTATCGTCAAAGGGGTCGTTCTCCTCTTGGTTTATTCGTTCTGTAGCATGATAGCTATATGATACATCAGCATACTCATTTAACGTTAGACGACCATCGGTGTAATCAAGTATGTCATCTTTGTTAATGAGCCAATATTTCCCTTCCTCGAAGTTACCCTTTTCTCTCAAAAACTTTCTTATTTCCAGATGAGCATAAGTAGAGTTATATTGATTAGGTATAAAACCAACAAATTCGTGTAAATGGAAATCAAAACTGTCTCTTAGCTCAGTCTTAAAAATAAGAAAATCCTTTTTTTGTTTCATGTCTCTTCCCCTCCATCTTTCCGCAAAACAATATATTGACTACCATTCTCCCATTTGCTATATTCTAGGTACTCCATATTTTGATCCTCCTAGATTCTATTTTTTATATAGATAGGTTTAGGAGGAAACCGACTTTACTTCAAAGTCGGTTTTTTCTGCGGAAAACTTCTTCAGTTGAGAATAAGGCACTGGATGCCCCAAGTAATACCCTTGCATGAAAGGAACACCTAGTTGTTCAGATAATTGATAGTCTGTTTCTCTTTCCAGTCCTTCTAATACAAGTGCCATCTTCTGGTTTTTAGCTAGGTTGATAAATAAAGTCAGAACGTCTTGTTTTAATAATTGTTCTGACAGATTAAACGAAAAATACCTGTCCATCTTAATGATATCTGGTTGTATCTCGATGATCCGTCTTATTGAGGATGAGCCTGTTCCCACGTCATCTAAAGCGATGAGGAATCCTAACTTTCGTAACCATTGTACCCTCTTTTGCAGCAAGCGCAACTCTGAAACCGTTTCAGATTCATTGATTTCAAACACGATATTCTGAGGATGAAAATGATACTTCTTCATTAAACTTTTCAAAAATTCCGGGAACTCATCTGAAATAAGCGTCGTTGGAAAAATATTAAGCAACAGGGTACCGTGGACGTCGCATTGGAAAGTTTCTAATGCAACTTCAATGGATAACGTGTCCAGTAAATATATACTACCATTTTCTTTCGCCGCTTCAAATATTTCTGCTGTAGAGTAAAAATTGTGCCTTAGTAACGCTTCAAATCCCACTGCTTTGCCTAGCGAATTAACCACAGGCTGATAAAAGTGTTGAATCTCTTGTCGCTTGAACAAAATAATCCCCTTCTTTATCTGTTTTTTCGAATGTGCTCAATAAGGGCAAACAAGACTTTTTCTTCGATATATTCGAATTCTTGATCCATGAGTATCCGCTCATTATTATAAAGAAAAGCATCTAACAAATAAGGAACGCGCGGTGTGCTGTACCCACGTTTATGAGTGGACACTTCTTCCCACACACTATCCCCAAACTTTTGGGAATACCCTCTGTGACGAATACATTCCATGACTTGTACTTTCTTTAACTCAATATATCCTTCAAGAAAATTTTTTCTGACTAACTCCCACCATATTTCAGAGCGGATATTTTCACTCTCTACTTCCTGTTTTTCATTATTGTTTAGATGATGAAATGCTAGTCGTTTTATTGCGCTGCCAAGTGCTTCGTCGGGTGGTTTATGCATACTAATTGTTCGTTTTTCTTCTTCGCTAAGGTAAACGGTAATGGGGAGGTTGTCACTATATATAGACACACGACCATCATTCCATTTGACATGTCCTTGTATAAGGTTACTGTTTAGCAGTTGATACTCTTGGTTTGTGGCATCAATGGTGGTATTCCTTACTCTAACAAGGTAGTTCCCGAGTTCTTCCTCAAAAACCTTGACATTTCTGATCCCAATTTCAGATAAAAGTTTATTCAATAGCGAGTAAACAGGATGCAAAGGATGGCGTGGAATAGGAAATCGGAAATAAGTAAACCCTTTGTTCCTGACATATGCTCTTTCCGGCCATTTTTCCATTTCATAGTCTAACGAATAATGAGAAGCTGTTGATATGCTTCCATCTTCCTGGAGAATTTTCGGCGGCGTTGTCTGAATAACGCGGCCATGCTGTCCAGATTCGCCCTCGATAACGTGAAACAGACGGTATCCATTGGCATAAGGAAATAACGGTTTTTCGTTATTGTTTGTTAACGAGGGCTGCCCCCGTCTATCCATCCACATCTCACAATCTTTTTCGGAGAAAGACCATCTTTTTTGTTTTCCATAAAAGACTTCTCTTCCTTCAATTTCACCTTTTTTCCTCAAAAAAGATAAGTATTGTGGTGTTATTCCCATATACTCCGCTGCTTCTTTTAAACTTAAATCTCTTTTTGTCGATGCTAAAAATCGCTCAACTTCTTCTTCATCGAAGACGTATCCACCGTCAGCTTTATAGGTATCCAGATTGATAGGATGCAGCCACTCATTCTTTATCCATCGATTTATCGTGGACGATGACTTATACGTTAATTCCTGTAATTTTTTTGCGGTAACGTATCGTCTTGGTAAATTCTCCCTCATCATAACCAACTTTCCTTATAAAATTAATCAATCATGGCAATTTATTTATGTATACGTTAAACTATAACATAAAATAATGACTAAATATACTTATTTTATAATTTAATTTTACAGATGAAGAAATAACTAGTTTCTTTAGGTTTTCCTCCAAAATGAAATTTATAACATGATACAATGATTTTATGAAGTAATAAAGTGAACAAGGAGAGATTGTATTGAAAAATGGGATAGGTGTAAATAATGAAAATAATTTGATTGTTCATTCATCCAATCAAGATGTTTTAGATCTTTCGAACACCCTCTCTTTTTTAAACGAACAATTGTATGTACAAATTTCCGCAGAAGGTTTTGAAGGGGTCGAATGGGAAAATATTCCTGACGAGTTTCTTCTATATATATACTTGCACAAAGACACACAGATTAATCGAAAACGATCCGAACGAACGAAGGCAAAATATATAGAAACGCTGCGCCCTTTCTTAGAGTATGCAAGAACGTATGGGGGACTGAGACAACTCACCCCGCAGCTGGTGTATGCGTATCAACTTCATTTAGAAAGGGAGCGCGATTACCAGGCCACCACGCTCAGCAGACACTCAACCGTTATCAAGCAATTCCTCCGCTTTCTTCGTAACGAAGACATTTTATCGACAGACCTGACGTATAAGATGGTGAAAGTGGCCAAGCCAAAGAATGAATTGGTGGATCGCGATCTACATGAAGAAGAAGTCGAAGAGCTGCTTCACTATTTTCGTTCCAAAGATTGGTTTACGTATACCATGTTAGCGGTTCTCACGACAACGGGGATGCGGATTGAAGAGTTAGCTACCGCGAAATGGAAGGATGTACACTGGCGTATCGCGGAACAAGCGTATTTCCTTGAAATAGAAGGGAAAGGGAAAAAAATTCGGCCCGTATTGTTATTTGAAGATGTGTTAGATATTCTAAAAGAGTTACGGGCAAGAAGGGGATGTGAAATAAACCGGTTTGAAGGAGAAACTGCTTTTTTCCCAAAAGCAAACGGGGACCACTATCATCCGGCCTATTTAAGTGCCGTTTTTTCAGAGCGGGTAAACGCCGTTCCTTTCGATTTTATAAAAAACCGTAAAGATCCGATCACGCCGCATACATGCCGGCACTATGCAACGTATTATATGTTGGAGCATGGAGCGGATATCGCTTCTGTCCGGGATATGTTAGGGCATGCATCCGTTCAGACGACCGAGCGGTACATGTTAAATAAGAGAAAGTACAGGGAGCATGCTGCGTTAAAAATCAAGAAAAGAAGGTTGTTTTCTCAATAATACAGGCGATAATGAGGGAGAAGAGGGAGTGAAAACATGGACTTTAGTAAAGTGAATCAACTGAAGGATAAACTGGACCAATTACGTCCGTTACCGCCTGCTGCTTTGAAAAATTTAAAAGAATACTACAAAGTAGAATGGACGTACCATTCTAATGCCATTGAGGGGAATACCCTGTCTTTAATGGAAACAAAAATCGTGTTAGAAGAAGGGTTAACGGTTGGGGGAAAAAAGCTTCGAGAACACTTTGAAGTGATCAACCATGCAGAAGCCATTGACTATATTGAAGAGCAAGTAAAACAAGAAACAGAGATTACCCATCAACTCATCAAAAACCTTCATTATCTAGTGTTAAAGAACATAGATAATGAAAATGCTGGCCAGTATCGACAGTTGAACGTTCGCATATCAGGTAGTAAACATACCCCTCCGCATTTTTTGCAAGTGAAAAACGAGATGGATCAATTAATATCGTGGTATGAAAAGAATAAAGAAGAATTACATGCGGTTGAATTGGCTGCTTTGTTTCATTTCAAATTTGTGTATATTCATCCCTTTGTTGACGGGAATGGAAGAACGGCACGTTTGCTTATGAATCTTATCCTTATGGAGAATGGTTATCCGCCAGCCATTGTAAAAGCGGAAGATGAGAAGCGATATAAATACTATGAAGCCCTTGAAAACGCTAGTATGAATGACGATTATACTCCGTTCATCCAATTAATAATGGAATGTGTTGAGGAAAGCCTTTCGGTTTATATAGAGGCTGTTAAATGATGGCTATATTCTTTGTTATACCTAGTTATGTGGAGCACATGTGTTGCACGTAACAATAAGGATTGTTTCTCTCACAATAAGTTCATTTCTAAATAACTTTGTCCGTAAAACGGCCTAGCACAATAATTAAATAATGCTCTATAACCAGGGAATGGGCTGCCGCAAAAAAATTGATAGTACAGGAGAGTCACAGAATGAAAAGGAAAATAAACTATTTAATTTTACTTTTAACAATTATCTTTATGGTTGGCTGTTCCGACATAGAAGATGCATCCAGTACAAATGAAACAAAAACACAAGAAGAAACTACAGTTAACACCGATGAAAATAGTAATACTGACGAAAAAACAGTTGAAGAAACCACAGCTGATACAAATAGCGAAAAGGAAGAGGCTGCCACTACGGTTGCCGATGAAACCGTAGAAGAGAAAACACCACACGAAACAAATGATGAACTGTTCTCAGAATACAAACTCATTGAAGTTGATGGTGGTGATTTGTCTGGACACCGCAAACCTAAAGTCGTCGTTGATATTGGTTATGGGAATCGTGAATATTGGGCATTTACTAACGAACACGGGCAACTGGTGCGAGTCATTGCTGACGAAATTACTATACAAGATGACAGTAGCGAACCTGTAAAGTCAAATGGCAGATACTATTATGACGAGGCAAAGGTTCCTGGTGTCGAAAGTGACGTTCTAGATGAAGGCCATATTATTGCCGATTCTCTCGGAGGAGTATCGAATGCTTATAATATTACCCCACAAGATAGTACGCTCAACCGACACGGTGATCAAGCGTATATGGAGAAGGTAATCCGTGATGCAGGTGGGGCTACCAACTTTGAAGCAATTATTACCTATCCAGATACGGAAACGCAGATTCCTTCCAGTTACAAGTATACTTATACTTTAAGAGGTAACGAGATTGTTGATACATTTGTTAATGGAAACCCTGATAAAACAAACGAATCACTTGGACTAACAGGTAGCAAATCTTCTGAATCAAACAACTCAAACACCAATTCACACACCAGCTCAGACAAAAACGGTGACATTTCTAGTGTTGATATAAATGGAAATGGGAAGGTGACGATTAAAGAAGCAAAAGAAGCTGGCTTCAGTATGCCAATAACTCG
>NZ_JAJJJF010000008.1 GCF_022458745.1 Bacillus piscicola | reverse complement strand
GCAGAACTAATAAGTTTCTTCTTAAAATAATCTTTTACATATATTTAAGACGCTTTCAAGGTCATGGTTATGTAAATTACCTAAATGACGTTTCAATTCTGAACCGTGTATAGAAGTGATCTTAGAAGTACGTGCAACAGATGGTTTTACCAAACCTGCTTCTTTCCAATACTCCAAAACAACGTCAAATTGGTTTCTTGGTTTCTGACTGGTAACCGGTGCAATAATGACATCTACATATAACGCCAACTCATTCCAACAATAATAACAGGGCGTTGTTTGATTTGATACGTTCCTTTAAAACGAACATCTGCCAACCAAACCTCGCCCTGCTTTAGTTTATTGCTCATTGTATATGTCATCCTCCTCATTATCCCACCAGGAGTAGTTTTCCCCTAACAAAATTACATCAGGAGTCATATATTTCTCCTTTATTTTATCAAGTACCTTTCGTCTTTCTTGTTCACTCAACATATCAATTTCTTTTATAATTTTTTCAGGAATAGACATACGTCACACCTCCATTAAGCTGTATCCTTATTATGCATTATTCTTTTAGTAACATAAATGCTCATACATTTTTAACTTAAGTAATTCATCAAAAATATTTGTTGTAAAAATCATACCTTAATTTCCCGCTAAGATGTGCATATATTCTAGTTGTTTCACTCTTTTCATGGCCTAGCAGGCTTTGAATCACTTCCAAAGGCGCACCATTATCAACCATGTGTGTAGCGTAACTATGACGTAATTGAAGTGGATGAATTGTCTTGTTAATTCCGGCGCGATTTGAAATACGTTTAACAATATATCTTCAGGAATCTATACTCATACGTTTTGGATGACAGTCCTTGTTTCAACGCTCCTTGTTTTCCAAGTCCCTTACTTATTTTAGCTCTTTGCCATTTTCACGACGTCATCGAGACCCGGTGATGCTTTTATTTCCACTTCTCCCCGTTTTCGCGACATCATACAAGGGCTGTAAGCTTCTTATTTTCACAATGTCTTGCTTTCAGTACTTCATTCAAACGCTTTGATGGCTTTGTTTCGAGAATCCCTCCTTTTCGCGACGTCACACAGGGGCTATGACGCTCTTATTTTCATGAGCAGGTGATTTCAATGCTTCATCCAGATCTTTAGAAGTCTTTATTTCTGGATTCCTGCATTTTCACGACGCCATCGAGCCCCTATGATGCTCCTATTTCCGCTCATCCCCATTTTCACGACTCCATACCGTGGCGCTGAGGTTGTTATTTTCATGAATAGCTAATTTCAATGCTTCATCTAGAGGCTTTGATGTCTATTTTTCGTCTTTCCACCGTTTTCACGAAAATTATCGCGGAGATGTGTAAAAATAACTACAGATAGTTTTCATCACACTAAAATTCGAATATACTAGGAGTAAACATTGCATACATTAAAAAAGACCATAGGTGCGCTAACACCTACGGTCGACAATAGTTTGGTTCCCTTCAAGGGGGATCGGCCAAGATGAAAATAACTCACCCGTGGGCTGCTAACTCAAGGGTGAGTTATTTTTTGTGCGACAGCAGTGCTACGAGTAAGACCCCGAAGTTACCATCACCATCTGTATAACAGGTGCAGTCCCTCAGTCCATTCTTCCTTCCCCCATCAGTCGATTATTTTATTTTGTTCAGTTCATCCAGGAAAGCCGGTCTTCTTTTATGTGTGTCTTTCAGCTCTTCGATGAGCGTTTGCGCGGGGTCGGTGCCGCATGCTTTTTGATACAGCCGAATGGTTTTGCACACTTGGCGATACTGTTTTCGCTCAGTCGAACGATCTGCCTCTTCTTTAATGTGTTTGATAAATAACTCATTTACTGCTTCCGGATATTCTTCAACAAGGTACGGGTAGAGATGCTCGATAGCAAGGAGAGTTTTTTTACAGGACTCCAGCAGTTCTGCCGTTAAGCCTTCTTCTATTAGGATTTCCTCATACGTCGAAGGCAGGTACGGCATTTGCTTGAAAGTGTCAACGATCTCCTGCAGAACCTGCGGCCACTCTTCCGGCGAATAAAGATTTTTTAATTTTGGATAATACGTAGAGTCATTCCCGTATAAAAATTCGAGCAGTAATTCTCGTTGTTTTTGGATATCGCCTAGCGCTTCGTACGCTTGCAGTTGATACTTTTTCCATGTCGTGCCTAATCCACGGTAATCCTTGTCGATTTCCAGACCTTGCTCGCAAAGCTTGATCACTTCCTTATACTCTTCTTTTGCGAGCAGACGCTCTATCGCCTTTTCTCGAAAAGCACTGTGCTCCAGGTTGGCGTGGATAAACGTTTCGGCAGCCGCGTCTCCATCACAAAACTCGATGACCTCCAGCTGAATTAATTTCACTTGTTGGATTTGAGATTGTCTGCCCCACGCCTGCTTCGGTACTGCCTCAAGCATTTTTGACAACTCGTTTTCTAATTTTTTTCGCCTTTCGTTCGTATCACAGAGGTACACACAGCACCTCATCAACGCCAGCCGCCAATTCGTCCAGCCATCATAGCGCTTCAGACGCGCTTCCTTCATCAAAGCGGTGAATAACGTATGTCGCTCGCTCTCATTCATATCTTTCACACCGCTCTCGATTGCCTTGTTAATCGCTTTTAAGGCCTGGTCGATCACAAATCCTGCATGACCGCTTGAATCATCGCTATGTCCGATCATCGCCACGACGCTTCCCATCACCGTCAGCGAAAGTAAAACTGCCGTCTCTGTCTCTCCCCTCTCTACCTTATCATCCGCTTTCTCAAGCGTCATTTCCGCACCTTGAAGAGCCGGAAATACGTCATGGTAGTTAATAAAACCCCGTTTTTTGTAGCGGTTGATGCATTCCTTTATCACTTTTTTTGCCGCTTTCACCTCATCCTCCGCAGGGGCATAGGTAAACACGATGCGCTTTTCCACTTCAGGATATCTTTCGCAAACATCTAGGATAATCGCCGCCATTTCCTCTTTTGAAAGACTGGAGATAAGGCTTTTGATATCCGTTTCTTTATTCGCTTTTTCGGACTCTGGCATTGCGGACCACCCTTTCCTTTATTTTTCATTTAAAAAGAAAAAGAGAGCCTGTTCGCCCTCTTATCGTTCTATATATTCTACTTGATTATAAAAGACCCCTTCTGCTATTAGCAAACCGCCTGGTTCTTCTATGAATGCTTCGGGTATGTTCCCGTCCCCTGCATAAGCTGCTTTCTTCCTGATTATATTCCCATCAAGATCATACACCATTAGCGCATTTTTTTCCTCACCTAAAATGATTAAGTATTCATCAAACACGTCGATATCTCGTAGATCTTCCCCTTTATACAGGACGTGCCTGTCACCGTTTAACAAGTTCAACTTCCGAACTTCATCCCCGTGTTTATAAAAAGCATAATGACCGGAAAAGTCAATAACCGGGTTAGGTTTACCAGCCACGGTATCAAGGGCGCGGTCGTTTTGATATAACGTATTATTTTTCACATCATATTTTTCCCCACGAACAAAATACACGTTTTCCCCTGCATCTTTTTCAACCAGTGTGACGTCCTCGTCTTTATATGCGTACAGGTCGTGCCGGTACTTCTCCGGGTATTCCCCTGGATTCTCCAACACTCTCACAGAAAAATACAAAGAATCACCGACCACTTGAATCTCTTGTTGTCTATCCACAAAGCTAGACTCCTCTAACTTGTCATAAAAAGCGAGTTCTGTTAAATCTACTCTTTCTACTTCTTCGTACTCACCATTTTCCAATTCACGATAAGTAACGAAAGCTTCCTCTTCATTATCAAGTGTATGAAGTTTTCCGTTATGCAGTACGAATTGACTGTAATCTCCTGCAAGCCGCTCGGCCGGCTCTCTTTCATCCAGTTTATCCGTCGCCCGGTGCAGGAAGGTGACGAATTGGGCTCGAGTGGTCGTTTCCGACGGGGCGAATGTGCCGTCTCCTTTTCCTCCTGTGATGCCGCTCTCCGCAAGCGCTCCAATATCTGTGAAATTCCAATAATCCCGCGGAATATCGGTGAAATAGAAGTGTTCATTTTTCTGCAGCTCAAAGGCACGGGTTAAAATGGTTGCCATTTGTGCTCGGGAAAGGGGCTCATAAGGCCTGAAATTCCCATCGCTCCCCCGCATAATCCCCGTTTCCTCCATAACCGCTACGACGTCTTTTGCCGGAAAGTCTTCTTTGATATCAGTGCTTTCCAGCTCTGTGTCGTCTCCTGCCTCCAAGCCAAGCTCCTTCATGATCATCGCGGCCGCTTGAATACGTTTTACGGGTTCGTTCGGTTTAAATGTGCCGTCCGGAAACCCGCTCATCGTCCCTCTGTCGGAAAGAACATCAATCGACGATGCGGCCCAAAAGTCTTCCGACACATCCGGAAAAGACTTCGCCGCCACAACGGATGGAGAAAACAACAGACCAACCGTCACTAGTGTCCCTATTAATTTCCTCATTTTCTCCCCCCTAATCTTCCCCCTATTCTAGTAAATAATCATAACTATTTCAATTTTTTGTAAGTATTACTCATACCTTCGTACATTGATACGATGAGGGCTACCCTGTTATCAGTTGCTGATTTCAGGACTTCATTCGGACGCTTTGATACCTTTATTTCGGAGGTTCTTCGTTTTCATGACTTCATACACCTACTATGACGCTAGTATTTTCACAATTAGTTGGTTTTAGGGCTTCATTCAAGTGCTTTGACGCCTTTATTTCAGAGATCCTTCATTTTCATGACTCCATAGAACCCCTATGACGTTTCTTTTCCAGCTGACTGACTCTTTCACGACTTCATACACCTGCTAGGACATTGTTATTTTCACGAATAGCTGATTTCAGGGACTCATTCAAGCGACCACCAGCGTTATTGGAGTCAGCAGCGCTTCATGATGACATGTAGGGTTCTTCGGAGGGAAAAGCACGCTCTTTGATTTCCATAAAAATATCATTTACAGTGGATCTAACGATAGGTAATGGAGGGATAATTTTATGGCAAAAGTAGCGTTTCTTTTAGCGAATGACTTTGAGGATTCAGAAATGAAAGTACCGTACGAAGCAGTGCAGGAAGCAGGGCATGACACCACCATTGTCGGTCTTGAAAAAGGCGGGGAATGCAAAGGCAAAAAAGGAACCGTTACCTATACAGCTGATCTCGCAGCTTCTGACGCGAAAGCCGATGATTTTGATGCGGTTGTCATACCAGGCGGCAGTGCGCCGGAAGCATTGCGCGTGAATGACGACGTTGTGCAATTTGTGAAAGCGGTACATACACAAGGAAAGCTAATCGCAGGAATCTGTCATGGCCCGCAAGTGATGATCAGTGCGGACATTCTGAAAGGAAAAACGGCCACATGCTATATCGGGATACGTGACGATGTGAAACTGGCAGGAGCCCACTATAAAGATGAGGAAGTTGTTGTCAGCGATAACCTTGTGACATCCAGAACCCCAAAAGATGAGCCTGCTTTTGTACGTGAGATCCTGGCTAAATTAGGTTAATGAAGCAATACCGTGACGTGTAAGCCGCCGCTTCGCCTTGTGACTTTTTAGAATGTGATAGGCACCCTTCCATGTAGGAGAGGGTGCCTGCTTTTTTGTATCCCATCATTGCCATTGCACTTGGTGGGGCACAGTTTATTTCACTGCTGCTTTTAGTTTCATTTATTTCATTAACCGTTTCACATTCTGTTGTACCGGCTGCTTCGCCGGCTGTTTCAGTGATTATTTCACTCACCGCTTCCCTATGTACAGTATCCGGGTCTTCCGGTAATGCGCCTATTCCCTCTTCTGGCGTAAGTGAAATCAAGTGGTAGGATCCTCCTGTTTTGTCATAGTCGAGGTAGCCTTTTTCAACCAATTCTTCACGGGCGTAAAAGAACATGCGCTTTTTGAGCCCCGCCCGACACGTAATAATGGGAATGGCGACCTGAAACGTATCCGGATGTCCGGCTTTTATCCGGGTATACTGCAACGCATGCCACAGAGACGCGGCGGCGTTGCTGAGCGGGTCCATTTCCTGGCGTTCGTAAAAAGCAATCGTTTCTCGTACATGTCTCATCGTCATTATCTCCTCTATTCATTTGTGTAGGGCACCTTGCTCAAGGTAAAAATGATCATATCTTAAACGATTTCATCATATCTGATTTTTCAGTCTCCTCCAATGCTGCCGAGACATTTCATTGCAAATAGTCGTTAATATTTTATCGATGAAGGCTTACGGCACATAAATAAAGGAAGAGAGCAAGGGCCGCTCTCTTCCTCTAGGCTTAAGTGGAAGAAATTCTTTTCGCGTTGGCTTGTTTTTTTAACGTGCTGTGCATCATTTTCTGTACCCGCTTTGTTTCTGCGGTAGCGTACACCGGATGGGCCAGGTTCTTCTCTTCCAACGGATCTTGGGTCAAGTTATATAACTCATACTGTTCCTCGACCGGTTTGTTTTGAATACCATTCTTCCTGTTCTCATGTTCGCTGGATTTTTCCGAATAGGTTGTACCGTCAAAATAACGAGAGAATTTCCAAACCTCCTCGCCTTGATTGTCACCTGTTTTTAATTTCTGTATAACCGTTTCTACATGGTTTGGCTGTTCCACCGACTCATATTCCGTTCCCCACAGTGTCTCCTGATGCAATCCTTTGGAAAATTCATCATCGCTCATGAAATATAACGGGTCATTCACTCGTTCCATTTCCTTATCGCGTAAAGGCGGAGCTAGATTTCTTCCTGGAAAAGGGGGTACATCGGTATGGTCTTGTCGAAGCTGCTCTTGGATGTCCGTAACGGAAATATCAGCCAAGCCCAGTAAGGTTGGGACAATATCTACATGGCTCGTTAACGCCGTTGTCTTTTCTTCTCCGCAGAAATGCTTAGGGCTGTGTATAATTAACGGAACATGGATCGATTCTTCGTACGCGTTGTGCCATTTTTGAAACAAACCACCGTGAGCTCCTAATAAATCGCCGTGATCGGACGTAAAAACAACAATCGTATTGTCATAGAAAATCGATTTTCTTAGTGCTTCAAATACTTTCTGCATTTCCCGATCCACTTCTTTTTGTAGCGAATAATACAGCCTTCTGAATGTTGGTGTATTCACGGTAGGCTGCAGCGCCTGGTGATAGGTGTTCCGGTAACTTTTTTGTGCGGACGGTTTTGTGTCTAAAGACTCACGTGCTGTCGGCGCCGGCGGAATGTTTGGAACAGATGGATCGATCGAGAAATCATAGGCAGGGAGTAAACTCGTTAACAGACCGTACAAAGTGATGTCATGAGGATTTACAAAGGAGGAAACGATGAACCACGGCTCCCTATCATTCGTCTGTTCCTCTTCCAGTTCTTTTATTAAAGATACTGCTTCATCCGCATAGACACTGTCCCTGCCTTTCCATCTTTGCGCTGCGGATGATCCTGAATTATTTGGGTCGGCACCGTGTGGTTCTGGGCCAATCCATCCTGAAAAGCCAAATGGATCGAGACGGTTTGCTTCCTGATAGATCTGTTCTTTTTTCTTATCCGGCTTTCCAGTATTCGGATCATAACTTGGAAAGGCATCAGTGGTTCCAGGCAGGATGATATCCTCATTGGAAATGTGCCACTTCCCCTTCCAAAATGTTCGGTACCCCGCATGCCGAAAGTAATCTCCTAATGTTGGAACCGTGTTCGGATCAAGCCAAAACATATCTGCGTCAAAGGAGCTTTTCGCAGCCCCAGGTGTTTGGGTTACACCGTGAAGGGACGGATACTGACCGGTAAACAGTGTAGCCCGGCTCGGGGAACAGGCCGTGCTGCCAATATAATGATTTTCAAAACTCATGCCATGCTCAGCCAAGAGTTGCGGTGTTCGTAAATGACTTTTTCTCCAACTTAGTAATTCCGCATTTTCATACACAACCGGAGCCCGCCATTCGTCTGCCATCAAAAACAAAAAATTGGGTCGAGACTCCCCACTTCCACCTTGCTTATGTTTTTTCCCCATATTAGTGAACCCCCCATAATCCAAAACGACATACCCTAGTATATGCATGTGGAAAAAGAGGGTGTATGACAGTTCCTATATGTGGAGATTTTCCATTCGGAACCTTCATGCCTAAACATTTTTACTCCCTCCCCCATAGGATAAACCATTAACTTCCATATGGGGGAATGCGATGCAACCGAGAGTGATTTTCACCTGTTCAATGTCTGTAACTTTTTTAACGATTCTTCTATTCCTATGGATTGACTGGCCTTGGATTTTGGATGTTGCCGAGTATGTACCGATGAGTATTGCCGTTTTATGCGTTTGTGGGATTGCAATTGTACCGGGGTTCATTCATGCTTTTCTATTTTTTACCTTATTGTGTGGCAATAAAAACAAGCCTGACAACGAAAAGAGTGCTACCCCTCCGATCCCTATTTCCATTCTCATTCCTGCCCACAATGAAGAAAAAAATATCCTTCGAACCATCGACCACGTGATGGAAAGCAACTACCCAACATCCCATATGGAAATCATCGTGATCAATGATGGATCCACCGACCGAACCCAAGAAGTGCTTCAGTCAGCGCAACATCAATATTCAACTGACATCACGGTGATAGAGGAGAAAGAAAACAAAGGAAAAGCAGCCGCATTAAATGTAGGTCTTTCCTATGCCTCCCACCCTTATATCGTGACGATAGACGCTGATACATTCATCCATCCTGATGCTCTTCAGCACTTACTCAAACCTTTTAATCATTCCCCTGACACCGGAGCCGTCGCAGGTTCCCTTCTCGTGCACAACAAGCACGACAGTTGGTTAACCCGGCTGCAAGTCTGGGATTATTTCATCGGAATTGCAGCAGTCAAACGCCAACAAAGTATCTATGAAGGGGTTCTTGTCGCACAAGGATCGTTTAGCGCTTACCGAAAAGAAGCTATCTCTCGCGCCGGGAAATGGTCGCCGGTTGTAGGAGAAGATATCGTGTTAACCTGGGGAATGCTGAGCCAAAATTACAAAGTCTTCTATGCCCCGTCAGCAATAGGGTTCACTATGGTTCCGAACACACTCTACGGTTTCTTTCGGCAGCGAAAACGCTGGGCACGGGGAATGTTTGAAGGTTTCCGCGCGCACCCGGCGATTCTAATGAAAAATAAAGGGTTATCCAGGTTCTTAATCGCTCTCAACTTGGCCTTTCCGCTCGTTGATTTAGCGTTGCTTTTCGTTTTAGTTCCAGGACTAGTACTGGCACTTTTTTTTCAAAATTTTTTAATCGTCGGTTTCTACACAATATTTGTTATCCCGTTTTCCCTTTTGTTATCAGCGGTTACGTATTTTTATCAAAAGAAAATTTTAAACAACCTTCACCTTTCCATTGATTATAAAAAGATGGATTATCTCTACTTCTTACTGTTCTACTCTCTCATGCAAGCGCCAATTTGCTTTTGCGGGTACCTGGAAGAACTTATATCCAAAAAAAATCCTGGTAAGGCCAGCCCCTCCCTGCCGCTGGACTGGGCTGGCCTACCTTACGAACGCTTGGAGGCCCTTATTTCGATGATCCTTCGTTTTCACGACCCCATCGCAACCCTATGACGCTACTATTCCGGCCGACTGCCAGTTTCGCGATCCCATACACGTGCTATGGGGGTGTTATTTCGGCTGGCGGCCGTTTTCACGACTTCATACACGTGCTATGACGATTCGCGACCAGCTGCATGAACTGGTACAAAAAAGCGCTGTTCCCAACTTTCATGGAAACAGCGGCAGGAAGCAAACGATGTCATTCTTCTTCCACATTGTTTGCTTTATTTTTTTCTCTCCAGTTATACAGCGTTTCAACGATAAGGATAATCAGGCCAATCCCTGCTGCAATCGTGATATTCACCGTTTGATCGAGGCCAGCAAACGCTCCAATTAGATAAAAAACACCGATCCGAATAAGGAGCATTGTAAGATTACTAACTATATTTTTGCCGATTATGTATTCCACAATAATTTCAATAACACTGTCCACGGTAAACAAATAAACGAAAAAAGAAACGGCCAGCACGATTAACTGGCTCGTGCTTACCTGTAAGGAAAAAATCATATTAACCGCATGCGCGGAACCGAGCAATGCAAATACAATCAGCCCGATTGCAATCGTAGGAAGCAGCGCGAGCAAGCCTGTAACAAAAAGAACCTGGAGGAAATTTATTTTTTCTTCCTTAGTTTCTTCCTTATTGCCACTATAAACTAATTTAAAAATCAGTAAAAAGGAAATGACAAATACAATTGCTAACAAGATTACTATTTTCATAAAATATACTTTCCTATCTTGATTGCATTCTCTTTCTCTCTAATTCCATGGTAACATACCTAAAAAGACAGCAAGGTTGCCGTCCATAAAAGTTGTCACCTCTCTTTTTATAAAGGAAAAACTAGATGATACTGTAAACCACGGCTTCAATCGAACGCTTTGACGCACAGTCCCAGACCCCCATCGTATTTATAGGTGAAAGCAATGGGGGGCTGAGCCTGATGAAATATAGTTTCCAGCACACTCGAATTCGGGTATACTATAAGTAAATACTCCATATAATAAAAAAGACCATAGGTGCGCTAACACCTACGGTCCACAATAGTTTGGTTCCCTGCAAGGGGGATCGGCTGGGATGAAAATAACTCACCCGTGTAGCGCTAACTCAAGGTGAGTTATTTTTTGTGCGACAGCAGTGCTACGATTAAGGCCCCGACTGTCTGGTTTCGGGGTTTTATTCGAACACTATGATGACTCTCTTTCGGGAATAAATGCTTTCATGACACCATAGAGCCCCTATGATGCTGTTATTTCCACGTACTTTCATTTTCACAACTTCATACAATGGCTTTGAGGTCGTTATTTTCACATATAACTGATTTCACCACTGCCTTCCAACACAATGACATAGCAGGACTAGCCCCCCATCGCATTTACACATGATAGCAATGGGGGGGCTGACCCTAGACAATATGTTATGATCCAATTTTATCTGTTTGGCTCTTTGCTAGTTCTATTTCTTCACCAAAACTTATCTGGACGGCTGTTGTTTTTTCATAATTATCCAATAATTTAATAAACGTTTTATCGGCGTCGATCATGCTTTGAATGACTGGGAACTGCTCGAGCATTTGTTGCAATACTTCTGGCTGCGGGGCGTTGGTTTCGTTCGGAAAATGATGGTTCGGAATCACATATTCCACGTCTAGTAAGTTTTTCACCACATACACCGCTTCCTCCGGCCCCATCACAAATTGTCCGGAACTAGAAAGAATCGCTACATCCGGCTGGTAAAACTCTTGGATTAATTTCATGTCGAGGGTCATCGCTGTGTCTCCAGAATGGTACAAGGTCCGGTCCCCTTCAAAGTCAAAAACATATCCGGCAGGCTGACCGGCATATACCGGTTGTCCTTCCGTTTCCCGGTAAGATGACGTGTGAACGGCCTGCACCATCACGGCTTTCATATCACCCAGATCAACAGAGCCGCCGTAATTGAGAAGCTGCACATTCTGAACGCCATTTTGCATAAGCAACAAACCAAAATCATACTGACAGATTACCGGGACCTCCGGATTGGCATGTAACACTTCGTCAAGACCGCTTGTGTGGTCAAAATGAGCATGCGTGACAAACACCGCATCTACTGTTTTTAAAAATTCTGACTTTGTGTATTCTTTGGGACAACCAGGATTAGCACTTAAAAACGGATCAACCAGATACTTCTTCCCCTTCCTGCTCGTTAACAAATAAGACGCATGCCCCAGCCGTAAAATTTTCATCATGAACACCCCTCATTTTAAATTTTTCCCACAAGCCTTCGTGCGGCCAATGTATCTACTTCCACAAAAACAGTTGGTTCCCTTTAAATTACCACTAATTTTATCAAGCACTTGTAGTAGCCGAAGCGTCATAAGCAACCGGATTTTAGATGTCTGAAGTATTCCTATGGGGGCATCTCTTCTTTTGAAACGAAAAAAGGTCCTCCGTTAAGATGCAGCTATACACAAAACCATACATCTAAGGAGGACCTTACATGGTAGAGTCTATAAAAAGGACGGGTTAAACCGGGCGGACGGTGATTTCGTTGACGTTCACGTAATCTGGCTGTGTTACGGCATAGATGACGGCTCTTGCGATATCCTTCGTCTCTAATT
Organism: Bacillus piscicola; assembly: GCF_022458745.1. Classification (GTDB taxonomy): domain Bacteria; phylum Bacillota; class Bacilli; order Bacillales; family Marinococcaceae; genus Alteribacillus_A; species Alteribacillus_A piscicola. The sequence continues at coordinate 137,823 of NZ_JAJJJF010000008.1, read as the reverse complement.
TCCTGCGTCCGTTTGTCCAAGTGACAGTGTTGGAAGGCGTGTCCACCATACCTGGGGAAATATTCGTGACACGGACACCTGTGTTAGCCAATTCTTTTTCAAGTCCTGTGGAAATGGCACGAACGGCGAATTTTGTGGCACTGTAGACAGTACTGCCTTTTGTCACTTCAGACCCCGACACAGAGCCGATGTTTATAATGTGACCACTGGAGCGTTCAAGCATGGATGGCAATACAGCGTTAATGCCGAAAAGCACTCCTTTTATATTCACATCAATCATTTGTTCCCATTCGTCTACCTTACCTGAAGTAACGGGACCTGAAAGCATTTGCGCGGCATTATTCACGAAAAAATCAACGTGATGAAAAGCTTCTTCTGCTTGCTTTACTAATCCCTCAATATCTTCTTTATTCGCGACATTTGTCTCTATCGGGAGCACTTTCCCGCTTCCTTGTTCCTCTATTTCTTTTTGTAATTCAACCAATTTCTCCGTGCGACGCGCAGCCAACACCACATTTGCCCCTTCTTGTACCAGTTCCTTCGCAATGCCGGCGCCAATGCCGCTGCTCGCTCCTGTAATAATCGCTGTTTTTCCTTGTAGTTGACCCATTTCAAAAACCTCCTCGATATTCTGCTCCAAGCCATTATCTCACAGGACGACCTTCCAAGCAGTTAAACAAGTGCGCTCGTTTCTTGAACAATCTTTATATAACAGATTTTTTATGTATATAACTTCTTATCTTTTCTAAAGAAAATCAGATAAATAATTTCTAAAATCCCGATTGTATTTACTACCAAAAGCGCAACAAACCAAGCTAACTGTTTATTACGAGCAGAATGCCAAAGAGCTATGCCTTTCCAAATAAATGACCAAACAAGTATTAAATAAAAAAATGGATTCTTAAAATGTAAAAGCTGAGAAAAAGTATCCATTATTTCACCCCCTGTCCTTCAACATAATGGCCCTTTGCAAATTTCAATACTAAAATAACTTTTTGCACATAGTAAGTGCCCGCTCTAGATCATCGTGACCGGTGCAATAATGACATCTACATCCAAAGCAATTTCATTTCCATCAATAATTATAAGGTATAATAAGAGTAAAGCTCAATGGAGGTGTGTTATGTGTCCATCCCCGAAAGAATGATAAAGGAAATTGAATGCTGAGTGAACTAGATAGGAACAATGAGCATTAAAATGGGGCAGGGCGATGTTTGGGTGGCAGATGTTCTTTTTAAAGGAGTACGTCAAACCAAACAGCGCCCTTGTTCGGTAACATAATGTTTCTGTTGTTCTAAAAATCTTTCTATAAAAGTCGTGTCTTAATTTCCCACTTAGATGAGCGTAAATCCTTATTGCTTCACTCTTTTCAAGACCTAGAAGGCTTTGAATCACTTCAAGTGGAGCACCATTGTCGACCATATGTGTTGCATAGCTGTGACGTAATTGGTGAGGATGTTTTTCACACTCCAAACTATGAATCAATTATCTCGACTCCAGTATGGTCAGGATATAATACCTTTATTCAACAATCGAAATGCATACTTGAGTAATCGCGGAAACGATAACAGGCTCCGTAACCGGAACGGGCACGATCCAAGTTCTGGAATCGCGCCCTTATGCGGTATAACAATTATGCTCAAAGATAAAGGATTATCCCACACTTTCCTTGGTATTGTTTTTAAACAAGATTACTGTACTAATAACTGAAAACACAAATAATATCGGCCATAACCACCATAAACCAGCTTTTGATGTAAACGACAAAAGTGATACGATTAAAAATAAAACAGAAGAAATGAACATTATATACGGTTTATATGATTTCACTCTTATCTCTCCCCTCCATAATAATTATTGCACTACTCAGTTTTATAAAATCCAGCCAGAGTGTGGCACAGCCGTTATGTGACAACTGCGCCTTTTCTTGAATACTCCCTATTCTTTCTAAAAATAACTTTTGATTATCTTCACCCAGCCAAACATTGCAAGTATGATCATTATCAGCCAAAAAAGTCCAACACGTAAAATTCTTGGAATGGAAAACCAATAAGATACAATCTTTAATGACGTGTTCCCTTCGTTATTTTGCTTCTTCAACAACTTCGCTCCGATTGAGGAACCATTTTAATTGATTAACACTAAAAATGTTACCATGAAAACCCCATAAGCCCCCATCAAGCCAACCGATGTTTTAGTTAATTTTGGTTTGAGGGTTAAGCCTTCTTTTCCAAATTTAAATATGCTTACTACAAGAGTAACAACAGCCAAAAACAATGACAGCATAGCAATTAATACTGCAATCGTCGCAAATATTTCCACTTCAATTACCTCCCCTAATGGCTTTAATTTCAAAACAATAAAAGCATTAACTATAGTAACTGCAACTAATATTTGACTTATACGATAGCTGAAAATATATCTTTCATTTAGTTCCATATGCCAAGCATCAATTATTCCTATAAGTAGATCAATTATTGTTTTTAATGACGTATCTGTTTGTTTTAATACATCAATTAACTCATTACCATAACGTTTTCTCCAAGTTTTAGGATACAAATAAACGAGCCATCTCATACTAATCCGAGCCTTTTCATTCCTATATTGGTTATTTTTTGAATTTCTTTAATTTGTTCTGTTAAATATATTTGTCCTTCCCCTGTCAGCTTGTAAGGTTTTTTACGATCTTGAGTTTCAATGGCAATTATATATCCTGCTTTTTCTAAACGTGAAATGGCTCCATACAATGTGCCAGGTCCTAATTTAACATCATAATTTTTTTGAATATCTTCCATAATCGCATAGCCATGACGATTTTGTTCAGCAAGACTTATCAAAATAAACAATGTGGGTTCTGAGAATTTACTTTTAGTCATATTTTCACTCCTTTGAAACATTTATTACGTTTATCGTTACATCGTATAACGTAATATTAGGGCATATTTAAAATAAAGTCAATAAAAAAAGCCATATTAAACAATATGGCTTTTTCTTCATGATTGATTGCCAAGTCTTATTCCAGAAGTGGGTCCGTTTGTAGAAGAAATATTTCATAACCGTGTATTCATTCATGCTGATACCTTCTAAAAAGTCATATCTTTTCAGGAAAGACAAAATATTTCCTTTTAATCAAAACGTTTTGTTAATGGTCCCCAAGCGTAAGTACTATTAATTCAACAAAAAAAGGGGCTAAATCTATTGCGATTTGCACCCCCAAATAATATGTTATGTTTTCTTCCTCGTAACTGAACCCGTTACTCTTCTTTGTTACAGAAGGGCGCCGTTCACCGTTGATCAGCTATAACATTGTTCGTAGTTCAACCATCCTTGTCGTCACGCCCATTCGGCCTGTTCTCTCACCGGGCTAAGTCACGGACTGCACTAATTAACAGCACTATCGCGGTTATCGTATGCAGTATCCAGCCAACCACGGGTATCGCTGACAAAAGGGACGTAACAATGCCAACGACGCTCGGGGTTTTCGCCGTCCGGTATACAAATGTGATAAGGAGCGTCACAATATGAAGGAAAAGTGCTGTTCCGAGCGCAGAATATCCACTGAAGATGACAATGCTTCCTCCGATAAACGGGATTGCAAGCAATGCTTCAAACCCTCCCGAAACAAACTTGGCAATGGCTGATATGATCATGTCTCTCCTCCTCCTTTCACCCTTTTTCCACTATTCCTACTCTACCCTGCACGCATTAAAATCACTCGCAACTTCTAACAAATGTAAGCTCTCCTGTTAACTAATGCCACAAAAAGAGACTGAAACAAATCTAACACATGTTAATGAAAAACCGAACAATAAGCTTAGTACGTTCGACGTGAAGTCAAAATAAGAAGATTCCTGTAAGAACATCATGAGCCGAGACCATCTAACCGAGACGATGGAACAAAGGCTAAGAAAGAAACTTTAGCTAATAGCATGCATCGTCTGCAAGTACGTCTGTGGCAAAGCTGTAACCAACCCCGAGGCTGTGCCCGCGGAAAGTGAAATCTTTTGACGGAACTAGCAATTGAGATTCTTGCCAAATAATCCGAACGGATGGCAGGCAACCGTTCGGATCGTGGCAAAAAAACATCTTTTTGTCCCAATACCCTTTAATTCGCAAACACATGCTTCCCAATTTGGCGCGTCGTTTCTCTTGTGAAGATCCAGTCGGACGTAGCAAGCACCGGGTTGTAATAGTAGTGAGACCCTTTCGATGGATCCCATCCCTGCCACGCTTCTTTGACGGCTTGGTAGGCAGTCCGATTCGGTTCGAGGTCATATTGCCCGTCTGCAACTGCTGTAAATGCATTTTTCTGCATGACGACTTCGTCTACCGTTCCCGGAAAATCGGACGAATTCAAACGGTTGCGAATGACGGCGGCAACCGCTACCTGCCCTTCAAAGGATTCTCCGCGAGCTTCTCCGTGTACGGCTTTGGCTATTTTTCTTACATTTTCTAACTGGTGTAACGTGTTAGCTCCACTTATCCCATCTGCCGCTAAGCTGAAATCACGTTGAAATTCTTTTACCGCCTGTTCCGTCATCGGTCCGTAGTACCCCGTCGCGTCCGTATGTAAGTATCCCATGTTTATTAGTTTTTGCTGCAAAGGAACAACCGTCGAGCCACGGTCTTCTCTCTGCAGCATGTCACTGTTCGCTTTGGATTCATCCGGCACGAGTGTGAAAAATACCCCCGCCGCTACAAGTAACACTATCCAGCTATGCATCACTTTCCTCATTTCATTACCCCTCCTATTCTTCCTCCCCCTCCTTCTTATACAGGAACAAGTCGAAATCCTACGTAGAAGCCATAATCTAGAAGATAGACCTATACCCTTTTAAAAAAAGACATAGGTATTTCTTTTTTTACCATATCGGTGCGTTATGACGCTATTATTTCAGAGAAACACTAGTTTCACGACTTCATAAGAGGGCTTTGATGTCTTTATTTTTCTAGTTTTCTTTTTTCACGCCTCCATAGGGCCGTTATGATGCCATTATTTTGGTGACTTCCCGTTTTCACAACTTCATACAGACACTTTGACGCTGTTATTTTCGCCATTAGCTGATTTCACAACTTCATCCGGGCGACTCTTCCAGCAAACGCGTCCACCTCTCGCAAAAATCCATTAAATAAGGACGCACTATTCGATCAGCACGCCCGGGATAAATGGATCATAGGAAAACCCTTTAGATGAACAGATTTGCCTAAGATTATCAGGGGCTCACCCTCAAGCAATGGGGACCTGACCCTAGGAAAGTACGAAACATAGCTTACAGATGTCCTTTTGTTTGGTATGGAAGTTTTCTCAGTTTCTTGCATAATTTATGGTAATTTGCAAAGAATAAGGAAGCATGTTAGGAAACTTTGGAGGTAACTATGATGACTGAAAACCATATCCAACTAACTTCTGGTGAAATTGCTTCCATTTGGACAGCTTATATGAATGACAGTGCGGCCAAACTGATTTTAGGTTATTTTCTAAAAGATGTGGAAGATGAGGAAATTCGTTCTGTTCTCCAACAGGCGTATGACAGTTCAGCAACGCATATAGAGAAACTTACTCATTTGTTTCAAGAGGAGCAATTACCCTTACCTACAGGATTTACGAGTGACGATGTGAATATGAATGCCCCTCGTTTATATACGGATACGTTTATGCTTGAATATATTGGCCATGTGACAAGGGCCGGCTTGCTTTCATACGGCGGATTTGTTTCGATGAGTACTCGCAAAGATGTTAGAGCTTATTTCATGGAAGCTCTTCAGGAAACCTCTCAGTTATACGACGCGGGTGCGAGTGTTTCCCTGGCAAAAGGATTGTTTGTCCGCGCACCTTATATGGCTTATCCAACTCAAACAGACTTTATAGACAGCAAAAAATACTTAAGTGGATTAAACCCATTTACATCTAAAAGGCCATTAAACGCAGTGGAAGTAGCCTATTTGCATATGAATATCCAAACCAACCACATAGGCAGAAAATTTTCCTTAAGTTTTGCCCAAACGTCACCGAGAGAGCAAGTCCAAAAATGGATGTTGAGGGGGAATGAGATTTCCAGAAAACATATTCAATTATTTACTAAGGCACTTACAGATAATGATCTAACTGCCCCTGTTGCTGCAGAAGTTGGTATTAATGATTCAACAATACCACCTTTTTCAGACAAGTTAACCATGTTTCTAATGTCCTTGTTAAGTGCCATTGGAGTCGGCAATTATGCAACAGCATCAGCTGCAAGTCAGCGAAGTGATTTAGCCTTAAATTATGAGCGTTTATCGCTTGAAATCGGGAAATACGCCAAAGACGGCGCGGACATTATGATTCAACATTCATGGCTAGAACAGCCCCCTGGCACCATGGACAAGCAGCAACTGGCAAAAAACAAACAGCAAAACAATTAAAAGGGTGCTTCATCCTTTTTACTTATGTAGATGAATGGTTACTGGATACTGACAACCGTTTATTCGATCGCCATATATAGGATAAGGTTATCAACACAATAATTAAGATAACAACGGCAAGTGTGCCGTATTGAAAGCGGATGGCAGGATTATGAACAAGCTTTCCAATTCCATCAAGGACAACTGGTGATAAAAACTGTCCTAAAAATGTAAAGCTCGACGTCATCGCAACCGCTTGGTCCGATTGATGTAACGGAACGCTGTCCAATACCTTTAATACGATAATGGGGAACAACGACCCTTGCCCAAATCCAACTAAACAAACGCTAATCATCACGAGGGCTACACTGTTTGTCAATGCCAAAACGCAGAAGGCCGCCCCCATTCCAAAAAGCATAACAGGGATCACATATTTCTTGAATGTTAATTCGATCTGAACGAGTAATAAACTCGTAATCATACCACCAACCGTAGTGAAGGCAACAACGGTCCCGGCAAGGGCAGGCCCTCCAAAACTGTTTTGTTCCAAATAAAGCGCCATGTTGGTAGCAATGGAATAATAAGCGAGCATAATGCCGCCCATGGCGAGTGCGTATCCATAAACAGCGAACGGCATTTTTGATTTCCCTTCCTGTTCCGGGGCTTTTTGCACTTCTCCTTTCGGCAGGAAGAAAAAAACGAGTAAAAAGATCACTAATCCTAAGAAATAGACATTAAACGGGGTTCGCCACCCAAACGTCGCCAGCCACCCTGCCAACAACATCGTAATAATACCGCCGAAGTTACTGAAAGCCGAGTTATAGCCCATCATCTTCGTTCGTTCTTTCCCCGTGTAATAGTCATTAATGAGTGACATCGCTAAAGGCATCAAGAGGCCTACCCCGGCACCTAAGAGCAAACGAAGTGCCAACAGCAATTCAATCGTGGGGACGAATTGAGGGACAATCCCTCCGACTAAGTATATCAATAAGCCCATCATGACAATCGTGCGTTTTGTTAATTTTGATGTTAAATATCCGGATAAAAAAGAAAAGGGGATAATCATAATCGAGGGCGCTGTTAATATCAGCTTAACCATCGTGGGACTTGCCTCCGGAAAGGCTTGCGCGATCAGCCCAAGAGCAGGCGAAATAGCGGCCCCGGCCATCACCGTCGCCATGGAAATCGATATAATAGTAGGTTTGAGCATTTTATTAATTGACAACACTTCCATTCATAGATGTTTACACTGCCTGTAAGGACATTGAAAGCCCCCGGTCTTTAGAATTAACCTCCTCCGTTTTTCCACTATTCGTTCTACATTCTCATTCGCATCCGCGTTCATTATGTAACTATACGCTTCCCTCTCAGGAGTATCAATTGAGATCATTTTACGTGTGATCTTTCTTCCATTATAATCAAGATAATTATTTACGGAAATCTTTTCCTATTTTTGAACGGTAGGAGGCACGATTGTATGTGGCATGAAAACCAGATTACTCAGAAGATAGGCATGACATATCCGATTATCCAGGCTGGAATGGCTGGTGGAACGACGACACCCGAATTAGTTGCCGCGGTTTCCAATGCGGGAGGTCTTGGTACGCTCGGGGCAGGGTATATGAGCCCGGAACAGATGAGAGATTCCATTCGTAAAATCAAAGAATTAACGAATCACTCTTTTGCGGTCAATGTCTTCATTCCAGAAGTACCAAAAGTCAGTGAAAAAGATATTGAAAAAGCCCGTGAATTACTGCGTCCCTTTCGCGAAGCACTTCATCTACCTGAAGAACCGGAAGTGACCAAGCCATCGGCCACTATTTTTGAAAAGCAAATGGACATTATAATGGAAGAACGGGTACCCGTTTGCAGTTTTACATTCGGCGTTCCCTCTAAAGAAAGAGTCCAACAGTTAAAGAAACAAAATATTATGTTAATTGGCACGGCAACGACTGTCAAGGAAGCCATCATCAATGAAGACATCGGAATGGACATGGTCGTCATGCAAGGAAGTGAAGCCGGCGGTCATCGCGGTACTTTTTCCGGGCCGTTTGATAAAGCCATGATTGGAACGATGGCGCTCATTCCGCAAGCGGTGGATCATGTCACGATTCCGGTTATTGCCGCAGGAGGAATAATGGACGGAAGAAGCGTGTTGGCGGCGCTCACCCTCGGAGCCCAAGCCGTCCAAATGGGTACCGCTTTCGTCACAAGCCTGGAAAGTGGGGCGAAAAAACAACAAATTGAAGCAATTTTAAACAGCACCGAAGAAGAGCCCGTTCTTACCTCGGCATTTAGTGGGAAACCAGCAAGAGGTATCGAAAATGAGTTTATGACGAAAATGGCCCCATACGAACACGAATTACCGGATTATCCGATCCAAAACACGTTAACGAAAGAGATTCGAAGAGAAGCAGCGAAGCAAAATCGACCAGAATGGCTTCACCTATGGAGCGGCCAAAACGTCCGCTTAAGCAAGCGACAACCCGCTCGTAAAATGATAACGGACATCGTTTCTCAAGTCGATGATCTGTTGGCATCCCCTCCTTTTCGTTAGGGACGCCCACCTCCACGCTTGGCGCCCAGCCATCCGTTCGTCCGGTAAAAGCACGAACTACGAGCGGATTCCATGTTCCGCTATCCTTTCCATCCAGATGCACGTAAAAACCACACTTTACGCTACCAAACAGTGAATATTCGTAGCACTCATAACGCACAATAAAAAACGATGTTGAGGACTAGTAAAGGATAGGTGATGACATGGATGAGCAAAACGCCAAACAGGAACAGCTGGATCAGTACCGTACACAGAACACAGGGAAGCCCCTCACAACCAACCAAGGGAGAAAAATATCCAACGACCAAGACCAATTAAAAGCTGGTGAACGCGGTCCTAGCTTACGTCAGGATTACGATTTTTTTGAAAAAATGACACGTTTTGTCCATGAAGAGCAACCAGAAAGAGTGGTTCATGCAAGAGGTTACAGCGCCTATGGGGAGTTTGAGTGCTATCAGTCGATGAAGCATGTGACACAAGCATGTTTTTTACAGGAACCTGGCAAAAAGACTCCTTTAACTGTCCGTTTTTCTACCGTGCAAGGGTCTCGAGGGTCTTATGATACGGCAAGGGATTTACGGTGTAAGGGCGTGAAGATGTACACAGAAGAAGGAAATTATGACCTGACCACAATTGCCATGCCGGTGTTAATCAACCAAGACGCGATGAAATTTCCAGATATGATTCACGCGTACCAGGCTAAGCAGGATAATGACATACCAACCGCTACTGGTGCCCATGACACTTTTTGGGATTATGTCGCCAATAATCCTGAATCTCTTCATATGGTGCAGTGGATCATGTCGGATCGAGGTCTGGTAAGAAGTTATCGAATGATGGAATCGTGGTCAATCAACACGTATCTCTTTGTTAACGAGCAAGGGGAAGCGACCTTTGTCCGGTTTGTTTGGAAACCTGTTCTCGGTGTTCACTCCCTGCTTCAAGATGAAGCGCAGAAAATCGGCGGCATTGATCCAGATTTCCACCGGCGGGATCTACGAGAGGCAATTGACCGCGGGGCTTATCCGGAGTATGAATTGGGTGTCCAACTGATCCCGATGGAGGATGAATTCAAATACGACTTTGATGTTCTCGATCCTGCCAAGTTTTGGCCAGAAGAACTCGTACCGGTTCAACTTGTTGGAAAGATGACGTTAAATCGGAACATTGATAACTACCACACAGAATCAGAACAAGTGGCTTTTAACCCTGCAAATGTCGTTCCAGGGATTGACTTTTCCAATGATCCCGTCCTGCAGGGAAGATTAATTGCGTATCAAAGCGCACAGTATCATCGAATTGGAGCGAACCACCAAGAATTACCGATCAATAAACCGGTCTGCCCGTTTCATAACAATCACCGGCGAGGCCCGATGAGATATCGGATTGATGTCGATCAAGTGGATTATCACAACAATTCACTTGCGGATAACACACCGTACACAACCCCACCAGAAGAAGGTGGATACGAGCATTACCCGACGAAAGTGGAGGGTCACCTCATCCGAGACCGCAGTGATTCGTTCAGGGATCACTTTTCGCAACCACGAATATTCTGGAATAGTTTGACACCTGTTGAAAAGCAGCACATGATTCATGCGTTCAGCTATCAACTTGGAAGTGTAAAAAGTGAATCTGTCCGTCAGCAAAACGTTAATTTGCTGGTCCATGTAGATCAAGAACTGGCATACACCGTCGCTGATAATATTGGTGTCGATCGCCCAAGTGGCTCCCACGTCCCTGTTTCGACAAGTTACCCGTCCCTTAGCCAGTACCATACACCTCCTAGTAATGCCAGTACGCTAAAAGTAGGTGTACTAATTGGTGACGGTTTTAATGAAGAAGAGGTACAAAATGTACTCAACCTATTAGAGCAACACGGGGTTTTTGTTGTTATCGTAAGTGAAAGGCTCGGTACTGTCACAGGGGCCAATGGTGCCACACTCCAGGTGGATCAAACATTTCTTACAGCAAGCCCTTACTTGTTAGACTCCCTTTATGTCGTTGGCGGCAATTCTAAAAACCAAGAAAAATTCACCTCTGACATGACGTATTTCATAGAAGTGACCTATAGACACTATAAACCAATTGGCGTTGCCTCAACGGGACAGCCGCTTCTTCCCTCCATGGTAGAAAATAATGCAGCCGGTGTCGTCTTGGCCGAAAATAACGCAGACATCGGAGAGGACTTTGTCTCGGCCATCGCTCAGCAACGCTTCTGGACTAGAAAAACAACGTAACAACAAAGAGATATTTCCACATAATACCATATGCCCGTCATTAGGGGCTCTTCGTTTTAAAAAAACCACTCGCTAACCTCTCCTGCCTGCCGCTATCAGGAGTCAGGAGAGGTTTCGCTGTGGCATTTCCGTTTTTCAGTCGCGGCTTTTTTCGGCCGCAACAGCCTCTGCTTTCGTTTGATGAACCGTACCAAATGGATGTTCAGGTGGTGCATAAATAGAGTAGAGCTTCAACGGGGTATTGCCTGTATTCGTTATATTATGCCATGTGCCTGCAGGTACCATAATGGCAGAGTCATCATCAACATGTCTGAGAAAATCAACACTTTCCTTGCTTCCCATCTGTACAAGTCCCTGCCCTTCTTCAATGCGTAGGAATTGATCAAGATCCGGATGAACCTCTAAGCCGATATCTTCGCCAACGTTAATACTCATCAATGTCACTTGCAAATGGTATCCAGACCAGATGGCAGTACGAAATGTGTTGTTTTGCTTAGCAGCTTGGTTAATATCCACAACATAGGGTGTTTTCCCATGATCTTTTAACCCCGTATCGGTATAACTCCTGTTGTTTGGAAACGGTGAAAATGAGGTTGCATGACTAGGTTCAACGGCCATGTTCCAATAACCGGGCGCCCCCATATTTCCATGGTTATACACGGGGACCCTTGGATAGTAAGCATATGGATAGGGATACATATAAGAATGGTAATTCATTGCAGCTTTCCCCCTCAAGATAATCGGATCACACCACCATCCTATGCCCCATGCGCCTAGAAAGTCACCGTCAGGTCTGGATCTGTTTTTATTAGCAGGCATGAAAGCCACACTAACCGCCCCCCAAAAAAATCGGGCTACTCTCTCAAGATTATCTAAAACGCATAAGTCATGACTTTAAAAGGGCAGCCGTCCACGTTATTCCAAAACAACCCGCGGGAACAAAATCATAATCCGTCCGCCCGCTTTGACGTCTTTATTTCCGCGATCGCTCTATTTCACTACTCCATTCAACACGGATGGGGCTGTTATTTTGACCCGTTCCCGATTTCGCGACTTCATCCAACCGCTTTGACGTCTTTATTTCCACGATCGCTCTATTTTATGACTTCATTCCCTCCGGATGAAGCTCTTATTTTGACTCAATCGTGTTTTCACGTCTTCATACACGCGCTTTGACGACGTTATTTCTGCATCCAACCTTTTTCATGGCTTCATTCAACCCGTATAACGCACTTATTTCCACCCAGTCTTGGTTTCACAACTTCATACACGCGCTTTGACGTCTTTATTTCCGTGGTCACCCTGTTTCATGACCTCATTCAGCATGGATGGGGCTGTTATTTCAACCCAATCCTGGTTTCACGACTTCATCCGCATACTTTGACGATGGACGCATTGGCGCGACCATCCGCTTATGATGCATGGAAGCCAGTATCTTAAAGAAGCATTAAAAATGGTTTTTCCGATGACAAAAGGCGCGACATGACTCGCACCTTTTTAAAGCCTTTCCAGTTCGCTTTTCCCTCTCAACAAAACAGCCTGTCCGCTACACTTTTAGTACAATTTTGCCGCGCGCGTGGCGGGTTTCACTAATTCGATGTGCTTCCTGAACGTCTGAAAGGTCTAATACTTTCTCTACAACCGGGCGGATTTTTCCGTTTTCCAGCAGCTCAGCAATTTTCGCCAAAGTGTCTCCGTCTCTTCCCATCGATACGTGATACGTTTTGACCGCATGGACCTTCGCCAATTGTTCATCCGGAGCGGTAGTGATGGATGAAAGACGCCCGCCTTTTTTTAACACGTGGAAGCTGCGCTCTTGGATCTCTCCTCCCAGTGTATCAAGCACAACATCGACGGGGGAAAGGACATCTTCGAAATTTTCTTCTTCATAATTGATAACTTGGTCAGCGCCAAGTTCTTTTAAAAACTCGATGTTTTTACCGCTTCCGGTGGTTGCGACCCAGCAGCCATGCGCTTTGGCTAATTGGATGGCAAAGCTGCCAACCCCGCCGGCCCCGGCATGGACTAATACTCGTTCTCCTTCTTTCATGTTTGCCACATCGATAAGGCTTGTCCAGGCAGTTAACCCGACAAGCGGAACAGAGGCAGCTTCTTCAAAAGAGAGGTTACTTGGTTTTTTTGCTGCCATGTTTTCATCAACCGCGACGTATTCTGCATATGTGCCGTTTCGCATCAAGTCCGGGCTTGAAAATACTTCATCCCCGACGGCAAACCTTGTGACCGCCGTGCCGATCTTTTTCACGACGCCGGCCGCATCCCACCCGAGAATAAGAGGGAAGGTATACGGAATTCTTTCTTTAAGATAACCTTCCCGTATTTTCCAGTCAATCGGGTTGACCGAAGTGGCCTTTATTTCTATTAATATATCGTTCGCCCCTACCTCAGGCTCCGCGACTTCCGTTTCATGCAACACGTCCGCATGACCGTATTGTTCCATCGTAATGGCTCTCATCATCTCACCCTTTCGTCATGATTCAATGATGTTGTTGGAGTATACAGAAGTTACAAATATATGTGTATTCCTTTTTCCCCCGTCCTTTAAACAACCAAGCCTCGTCCGCAGACAAACACAACCATGTCACAGGGCGCTGCTCACGCCTCTCCCAATATATAAAAAAGAAGATAACAAACGATCAATTTCCTCAACCGTGTTATCTTCATTCGTAAACTGTAAATCCTTCATGTAAAGGCTAATTACGGCGCTGTAATGACCAGCTTCCCGCGGGCATGACGCGTACCAGTTTTCTCCAAGGCGTCGAGTGCTTGTTGAAAAGGATAGGTTTGCTCGATAAAAAGCTTGATTTCTTTTGAATTGATTTTTTTCATAAGTTGGAGTAACTCGTCTGTTACATCCACTTGATATGGAAATGGCTTGATAGCAACGTTTCTCTGTGGCGTAAGTTGGTCACCGGATACCGCAACGACTCTCCCGTCATCTTTCAAAATCTCCATACTCGGCTGGCCTGTGTCCGGTTGAATCGCCAATGCCGCATCCACCCCGCCAGGCATCCACTGTTTAATTTGCTCCTGCCAGTCGGCGTCGTGGTAATCAACGGTTTTCGTCGCACCAAGGGAGCGCATGTAGTCCTGATTTCTTTTCGAAGCGGACCCTGCCACGGTGCATCCCATGTCTGCGGCTAACTGGATCGCGAACGTACCAATGGCACCCGAGGCACCGGCGATGAAAAGAGAGTCGTTTGGTTTCAAGTCAAGGGCATGAAGAGCTTTTAATGCTGTATTTCCGGCAACGGGAATGGCTGCTGCTTCTGCAAAGCTCATCCCGTTTGGTATCGGAAGGATAAGAGAGTTGGCTGCCACAACGGCGTACTCCGCCCATGTGCCGCCTTTCTTCTGCATCGAACTGACAAATACAACCTCATCCCCCGCTTGGAAATCCGTGACATTTTGGCCTGTTTTTTCGATAATACCGGCCGCTTCAATACCGATTGGGTACGGGTAGTGGATATCATTTGGCAAAAAATAGCCATCATGAATACCCACCCCAATCGCCTTCACGCGAACGAGCAATTCATTTTCGCTTATTCCTGGGATGGGAACTTCCATTAGATCAAAGTCATGGGGACTTGCACTTTGTTTCACAATCGCCTTCATTCGGCTCATCCACTCTCCCCCTTATTTTTCGGTTCATGTGCATCGGCTTCCTTACCTTGACCAAGTTACAGATTCAAGGATAGAATGGTATATCATCTTTATCCACGTGTGTTCATGACCTTACCGGACAGTTGTCCGTTAGTCAATGTTCTTACTCTTAGGAGGCAATGCAAGGATGACCGCACCCTCATCTATCACTCACCAATTTACACATCCAGACATGATATATTCCGAAATCTGCTGGAAGAGATTCCATGCAAATACGAGACGCACCCTTTCGACACGACCTTCGCAGCCGATCGTTTGATGGTTGCAATCGCACCAAACCTATTTCAATTCTGGCATGTAGACTGGGGGTATTCAAAGAACGACATACGGGCTAATCTGCTTTCCTTTATCTTCAGCCACTGTTCATGCATTAGAAGAAAAAAATAGAAGCCGCCAGATAATATCACTCTGACGGCTCTTTGGGTTTTGACCATTGTTCGACGAAGTGAACAATGTTTCGGCGTTATGGCGCTGTTATTTCGACCGTCCTCCAAATGAACAACCTCATTTGCGCGCAATGACGCCGTTATTTTCGCATATTTTAATTTTCATGACATCATACAAGCACTGTGAGGTAACTATTTTTGCGATCGCCCACTTTCATGGCGTCATACCACGCATATGGTGTCGTTATTTCAACCATTCCGGCTTTTCACGACTTCATACAAGAGCTATGCGGTAGCCATTTCGGTAACCGCCTGATTTCATGGCGTCATCGCATGCGTATGAGGGTGTTATTCCAATGCTCCTGGGTTTTCACAACTTCATACAAGGGCTATGCGGCAGCTATTTTGGCAGCCTATCGTTTTCATGACGTCATTGCGTGCGTAGGGTGTCGTTATTTCAACGATCCCTGATTTTTACGGCTTCATACGAGTGCTATGGGGCCTTTCTTCCAGCAGATGCTTGTTTCACAACATCATTAAGTTCGTATAGTGCTTTTATTTCAACACTTTCTTGATTTCGCGACGTCTTATACGAGTTATGGTGCCTCTATATCAGCACACGCCCTTTTTCACGACTGTATCTGTCGCATATGAAAACAATAACCTATTCTTTCCTTCTATCAATATAACAAAAAGTGATTTTGCCCCGCTCAAAAAACTATTGTAATAAGTTAAATATCAAATCCGCTATGTACGTTTCTAAAAATGCAGCCACCACGATCAGCGGCACGATTACGACAACGTAAATTTTTACTGTCTCTAACATTTTTTGAATAAGAGATATTCCACCTTTGTCTCTCTTAAAAATATGTCTTATCTTACTTCGTACCACTCGGTTTAACTCAAAGAGAGCGGCTGCCAGTAGACAAAATGCGAAAATCTCAACAACAAAATGAGGAATTGCAGAAATAATGAGCTCTACTCCTTGATTTGAGTCAGATTGTAACACAACCCCAAATAGAACCCCGGGCAATGAGACAGTGGCAATGACGTTTATGAGATATAGGAATTGTATCGGAATGAAGGCCAAGATAAACATTTGTAACGGAACCAAAAATCCGTTATTGACAACATATAACCATACTTTTTTTATCCCTGTAGCATCTTTCAATGGCTCCGCTCTATTATTTCCTACTGTATCCATTACCTCTTGTAAATCCGGGTTAATGATGTACGTTATAATCGTTGCTAGAATTGTGATGGATAACGCGACTATAAAAATGGTAATAGACCGCTTCCATATCGCTTTATTCACCGTATGTAAGATAACAGACCTCCTCATTTTTCTCTAAGCCCATGATGAGCGGTCTGCTGATTGATCAGCCTTGTGAACGACACATTCATGTCAAATCCCTTCCCTTCATTTTCTCCAACTCTCTTTTTTGTTTCTTTTTGTAAGCTTCCCACCCTGCTATCCATTCTCCTAAAAGTAATGCCATACCTATGATAAACAGTATAATACTATCCTTCCATGAAGCGTCTCGCTCTACAAAAAGCCATACCAAAAATATAATATAAACAGTTGGTAAAATCGCTCCCAACATAACAATTCTCTGTTTGGATATAAAATATTGAATAACGAGCAAGGCCATTCCTGCTCCCCATAAAAGATAATGCATCATCGTTCCCCTCCTGTAACGTTCATTCATTTGATTTGTCATTCCAATCCAGGCTATTTCTTGCTTTTCTCGCTTTTATATTTATCAATAATCATTTTGGCAACGTCTAAACTAATGCGTTCATCAATGACAAGGTTTTTAACCATATTGATGAATTCCACATCTTCCGCCTTACTATTCAATTCTATTTTTTGAATGAGATTGTCCAAACGAGTCCTTACTGTCGGATACGAAACATCATAAATTTTTGCAACCTTTTTTAAAGAACCGGAATTCAAAACAAACTTCCTTATAAATTCAAGAGATTCCTTATCTAACGACAAAACCCAATCCGGGATATCTTCACGATTAATCTTACTCACCTCCTACTTGAATAATAATAACATATAGTTTAACAATATTAAACTATATTTTAACTTTATTAAAACTTGTGCTTCCTAACTCGCTGAACGGAGGGTTCCAACAGATGAGCAGATGAACATAAAAAAAGTCACTCAACAAATGTTTTCTGAGTGACCTTTTGGTTGTTTTTTCAATATCTTAATTTGAATAAAACCAAGGAATCGCAGGCGGGATACCGGCCTCAGGCAATAGATAAATTACGATAAACCATAGGCACGATAATATACCAAATGAAATTACAAAAAGTGTTCGTTTTGACCAGTCCTTAAGGATTAAAGCAGTTATCCCTAAAATTAAGCTAATAATACTCATAGTTAATTCAGTGTATGCAACCGCATATATACCAAAATGCTGTAAGACAAATGTTCTAATTTGTAATAAGTAAAACAATATGTAAATAATTTGCAACAATAATCCTGCATTTACAATTCTCATAATGACTCCTTATTTTTCACCCGTTAATCATAACTTTTATGGCAAAAACAACTAGTGATCTTCTCTCTATCCAATTTTCTCAATTATTACCAATTCAACTTCATTTTCGTGAAATCCAATCTCTATATTAATCTTATTTTCTTTATCAAAGTACCCAAGAACATCTAAACCGCCTTCAACTCTTTCATAATAATTCTATCCATATGCCGCAATTACTTTGTCTTTTGTATCTCCGACTTTCAATTGTTTTGCAGTTTCATAAGTACTATTAAAGTAATAGCGAACAACTTTGTCATCTACTATCCTAAACTCAATCCCATTGTAATTGAAATATTTTGATTCTGGATTTGCTACTTCCTCAACCTCATAAGGTTTTCCAAAAGTAGTGGTGACCTCCCCCTCTCGTGAATTTATTGTAATAGAATTTACACTTTCATCGGAGAGGTCAGTACTTTTTGTATTTTGATAAAAGTCCATCGTGTCCTTTGCTAGTGGGTCACAACCGAACAAAACTAAAAACATAAATAAACTGAAAATTACTATTTCAAACTGTGTTTTCAAAAAAACCTCCTATTGGTGCTATTTCTTTAATGGAAGATACCCCGTCCTGGAGATTAATGGTGAATTTCCAGCATCTTTCTCAACATAACAAAGCCAATTAATTACGACATTTACATTTTTGAGATTCCGTTAATGAAAATGCTAAATAATACACTAATTGTCGTTAAACCTGCAATCGGGATGGCAGAGACTTTATTGTTTTTAAATTCATAAATGGCCGTAAATGCACCTGCTGCGCACAACACTAACCATACAGGCATAAATATGGCATCTGCAATATTTGGTGGTAATAGAGCATAACCGCTAGTTAAGAAAAATAACCAATGTACAAGCAACAGCCCTGCTATGACATAAGAACCCTTTCGAGGTGGTTTTCTTTTCTCGTTTCTTCTGAGCGCCATAAATATAGGAAAGATAAATGTTAAAATTGCAATAATACCGATGATCATTAAAAATATTAATGAAAGTCCAATAATGACCACTTCCTTTCACTTTATACAAGACAAGTACTGACGCCAATTTCATTCCCCTGTCTTGATTTTAATCCCTGCGATATTCAAGAATATCCCCCGGCTGACAATCTAAAGCCTTGCAAATCGATTCTAAAGTTGATAATCGAATCGCCTTGGCCTTTCCATTTTTTAAAATAGATATGTTAGCCATTGTGACTCCAACTTTTTTAGATAATTCTGTTACACTCATTTTTCTTTTTGCTAACATCACATCAAGATTGATTATAATTGCCACTGTTCTCACCTCAGACCGTTAAATCATTTTCTGATTTTATATCTAAAGCACTTTTCAACAACTTCTGAAGAACCATAGTGAAGACTGCAATAACGACCGAACTAAAAATAATTGTACATCCGATCATTGCTATTCCAGGGTGTATCGCCTTTTGTGACAAAAAGAAAACAATACCTATTGCATATAAGACGCTAATCATAACGGCACAATACTTTATATACTTTAGAGACTTTACAGAGGTTTCTGAGAAAGCATTGTTTTTATCAATGTAAGTTAAAAGCTTCAAAGCCTGATACAGCACAAAGAAAAACGGTATGCCTGTTACATACAAACCGAATAAAACGGGAAATTGCAAGTATGCAAACTCTGGAAACATTTCTGCCGTGCCGGATGCTAACCTAGGCAGCCAGAATATAAACAGAGCAAGTACCATAATCCCAATAAAATAAACAGCTATCTTTAAAAAAAGCGTCATCCCTCGTTCCATAAAAAGCACCTCACTTATTTTCTTCATTGTAATCGTAACATGGTTATTTATCGAATAATAATAAATATTTATTATAAAAGTATATATTATTATTGAATTAATAACATGATGAAATTAAAAAAAGTATCTTTTACGTAAACAAAAGATACTTTAAAAATTATATAGGTGAATCAATTTCATAATTCAAATACAGTTGTTTAAACACAAACAATTCAAAAATAGTGTAGTATTTTTGGATTTTCACCTACCAGAACTCTGTTTTCACGACTCAGAAGCGGACAGCTATGACGCTGTTATTTTTCCAAGCGTTTGATTTCATGGCATCAAACGAGGGCTATGAGGCTTCTATTTTTGCAACTGCCTTATTTGATGGCCTCATTGGAGGTGGATTAGGTCGTTATTTTAATGCATTCTTGATTTCGCAACTTCATACACGGGCTATGGTGCCTCTATTTTGCCTGCAAAACGATTTCATTACCTCATTGTGGATGGATTAGGTCGTTATTTTAACAATCCTGGGTTTTCGCAACTTCATTCCAGGGCTATGAGGTCTTTATTTTTGCAACCTCTCCCTTTCACGTGTCCATTAGAACTGATTGATGTTTTTATTCCGATTCTTTCTTAATTTCATAGTTGCATACAGTCTTTAGCGTGCTGCTATGCTATTTCAACTATCTTTCCATTGGAGAAAACCCATGGTTTTTAAACATGTTTATATTCTATCATCAATCTACATTTTTCAAACGGCTGCCCCATGTTAGGAAGCACAACTATTGTGCATTGTGAAAAAATTTAAGAATAAATCGTATCCATTCCTTTACGGCGTGGGACGGGTAGCTCTGTTTTCTCCAAATTATGGCAAGATCCCAAGAGAGTACCGGGTTTGTCACTTCAATGACAGCCCTGTATGTGTAATGAAGTCTTAAAACTGACCCCATATTATTTTTTACTTTCGATTGGTTTTTCATCCGCTTCGTGCCATTTGCGCAGGAGATGTTTCTGGACTTTACCAACGGATGTTCGTGGAAATTCCGTAACAAACTCAATATACTCCGGAACTTTGAACTTTGCCAGACGTGATCTGCAGTAATGAAGGATGTCTTCTTCCTTTACTTGCTGACCATCTCTTAGGATCACATAGGCTTTGATCGATTCATCCCGCATTTCATCAGGGATTCCAATAACTGCGGCTTCATACACACCTGAATGCCCGGCGATTACTTTCTCAATTTCATTAGCTGCTACATTCTCCCCGGCTCGTTTAATCATATCTTTTTTTCGATCAACAAAGAAAAAATAACCGTCTTCATCCACATAAGCATTGTCCTCTGTATACAGCCAATTATCCTGCAACATTTTATTCGTTGCTTGTTGATTTTTAAAATATCCTTTCGTCAAGGTACGCCCTGGGATACCCTTAACAGCTAGTTGACCAACTTCTCCAGTCGGAACCTCGTTTCCCGAGTCATCAATCACTTTCACTTCATAGCCAATGACTGGTTTTCCAATCCCCATATTTTTTCGAACACTATCCAATGGGTTCATTAGCGGTACGCCTACCGTTTCTGTCATTCCATATAATTGCAGTAAATTGGTATTGTAGTTTTCTTCAAATTGTAATAACTGTGCGTTTGTTATTGATTGAGCAAACCAGATTAACCTCATGTTGTTGTCATAATCTGCCGGGTCATATTTTTGAGCGAGAATCATCCGAATGGGTGCCGCAAAAAGGGATCCAACCGTGGCACCCATTTTTTTAGCTTGCTTAAAATAACGTGATGCACTAAACCGCTCTGTTATCGCGATACTGGCTCCTACAGTTAAGGCGGACATGGTGGAGTAGTACTGAGCATTCCCATGAAATAGAGGTAAAACAATTAACTGCCGATCATCAGGTGCTAACCGAATCGACTTAGACATTGTTTCCCCCACGTAAAGATAGTTTGCATGCGTGATGAGAACTCCTTTTGGTCGAGAAGTCGTTCCCGAAGTGTAAAGCATAGCAGCTACATCTTCTGAGTAAAGGGGAATATCAGGTGATTCTGCTCCCGCGTTTTGCATCAACTTGGCAATACTTTTATCCGCGCGTTCCTCTCCCTTATATCTAGTAAGCAAAATATCACGAAGCAAGGGTAATTGGTGTTGGATGCTGTTGAACTTCTCCAAATATTCTTCTTCAGTAATTAAAAGAACAGATTCAGAATGCGTTAAAATATACTTCATCTCGTCTTTTGTGGATAAAACATTCGTTGGTACCATGACGGCCCCAATATTTGCGAGTGCAAACCAAGCCACCATAAAATCTAAACAGTTTGGAAGATGGAGTGTCACGTTATCTCCCTTTTTTACTCCATATTCGATAAACACATGACTTAAACGATTCACACTATCAGAAAACTCTTTATACGTTAAATGGAATAGTCTGTCTTCCTTATCTTGAAAGGAGAGAAAACGTTTGTCAGGATACATGACAACTTTTTCATTCAGCAGATCCCTCAACGTCCTCTTCCCGATAACATCATTCATTTCCTTCCCCCCTTGCCATGCTTCCCCTTCTTCTACAAATAGCCATCTACCTCATGACAAAAGCCATGAGGTAGACTAGGATTCAAGTACGCAGCTCTTGCAGCCGTGCTAATACCCCTTCTGGATTTGCATCTTTAGGTATTTCTCCGTAAATGAGACCCGTTGGAGTTCGTTCTATTCCATTGGAAGTCTCCGTCCAAAATTCTGTATTTAATCCTCCTCCACTGGCAATTCCTTTCTGCCACAGGGGAAATAAGCTATTTAAATCGCTGGTTCCAAAGAGATAAAAATCAACTTTATCCTCACAATCTTTTATTTCTTTGGCTGGACCTTGAAGCTCCATGCCGACTGACCATTGGTAATGTTGTGCTATATTTAGGATTGGCTCATAGAGGGAAAGAGTTTCTGATAGCTTTCCGTAAGCAGGCTCCTCTTCTTTTATGACAATCGCTGACAAACCTAGTGTGGAGAACTTCCTCAAGTACTCAGCCAAATACATAGATGCAGCTTCGATATCATGCTCCTGAATTGTCACTTCTTGGTCTGGGCGAACTTTTTCGTGTAAGATTTGCAGTATGGTTTGGGGGGAAGGCACCACTAATACAACAGGCAGATCTCCCCGATAAAGATTTTGCAGTGCAGTTAATACATCGGTCAGAAATCCACGTGGTTCTTCAAGAGCGAGAAGTTTCTTTAAGGAAAATGTTGGTTTCTTTCCCATCCAAGGTTGGAACAATTCCTCCTCTCGCTGAATCAAATCCATATAAACATCACCCGCTGGAATACTTAGCACGTCTGAACGTATTAATCCCTGACCTTGACTATAGACGGATATAAAAGTGTCCGAATTGTTCCATAGGTCATCCCGTCCGGCAGAAAAAAGACGTTCCGCGTAAGGTATGAAATTAATCCATACCTTACTTCCTTCTTCTAGAGGCATAACCATATCGCGAATATTCATTTTACAGCTCCCCCCTTCCACTCCGCTTATCTATTTTTTTAATGATTGGATCTCCTTTTCTAACTTAGAAATCTGAACGTCCTTTGGATTAGGCATCATTACTGATTTTAATTTACCTTCCTCCATTATCTTTTCTGTTGACCCCGCATACACAACGCTTCTATCTGACCACGAACCATAGAACGGAAGATGTTCTGCTGGTTTTTCCGTCACCCAGTTATTTATAAACTCGTTAAAAGGTACCCCTCGTTTTTTCCGTGCTTCTCTCTCTTTTTTACGTGTTACTTCTGTTGTCTCCCAATCTAACACCAACGTTTCAGGATCATAGAACACCTTGTAAATATCATTGGCAGTTGTTTGTGAAATAAGATCTTCCTCTACGTCCTTCATCACCATATTTGGATCGCGGTCGAGCACATCTCCATATCCGCCGCCCGCTCCTTGAGTGATTATATAAATTTCACCTTCTTCGGCTAATTCAAACTGCAGTCCTGTATGATGAGTAGAATAAGTTGCATCTTCAAGCGGTTGGTTATTCATGATCTCTTCCGTTGTAAAAGCCATTTTTTCTGGTTCATTTTTCAAGACGTCAAACACATTTACTCCCTTTATTTTGCAAAGTGGGTATGTGGGAGCCCCGTAGCCACCAAAAATACCGTGAGCAGAGGGATACTTTGAACCGATCGTCGTTGTCATGAACCCGAAAAAGTCTGAATCTTGTTGTGTGAGGAACATTTGATACCCTTGACCGCCTCGATACTGACCAAACCCTTGATTGTCCTTCATAATTCTACGAGAAAGCTGGATAATTGGAACTTCTTCTTCAATCTGCTCTTGCTCGCCTTGTTCTGCCATCGGGGCAAAAAGTGGAGCAATCGAATGTTCTCCATCCATTCCGTCTCTTGCACCGCCAGACATTCCGTTTAAATCGGCGCATAAGTTACCGACTGTTTCTCCATGTTGTGTTACTCCTCCGTAAATGCAGGTTGTAATCATGTTGTACCAAGGGGCAATTACATTTGTTGATTTCTCTGGGCTGTTATATAAGAATTTTGCGAGAGCTGCTTGCGTAACGGAAAATGCTGGCCACATTGTCATCATGCTTTGTGAGTTCGGAACTTCAAACGAAGGGTTAAAAACTGACTTTTCATCAACAATAACTTCCATAGGAGCCAACACAGCCTGATTTCTCGGTAAATCCGGCCAAACGTACGAGAGGAATAATTGCCCCAGTGTTCCTTTCAAGGCACTGGTTACCGCGTTGTTCGGACGATTCGCAAACTCGGGCGATGAACCGCGAAAATCAAGTGTCAATACATCCCCTTTTTTCTTAAGTTCAAGGTTTACTTTAATTAAGCAGTTTTCACGTAACGTGCTATCAGCAACTCCCATCATCCGTACGGTCCCGTCCGGCCACTGAGAAACACGGCGTTTCACTTCGTCAACTGTGTCATCAAGTGTTTTTCTCAGTACTGCTATTACAGGGTCTACTCCATATTCTTCAATGGCTTCAGCAACCCGCTGTTCAATTCGAAGTGCAGCATACAGCTTAGCTTTTAGGTCTACTACCATCAATTTTGGCTCTCGTACGGAATTCTGAAAAAAGGTAACAATATCCTTATAAAATTGATAGTTTTCTCCAATTTTAATTGGTGAAATAGCGAGGCCTTGATCATACACTTGCTCCGCGGCAGATGGCATTCCACCAGGCTCAACAGCTCCATTTTCGCCTTCATGAACAATGGTAGAAATCCAGGCAATCAATTCTCCTTCATGAAAGTACGGCATAATTAGAACTTGATCCGTGTTGTGCACTCCCCCATATCGGGCATCATTATAATAGAAAATATCACCAGGTTTAACACCTACATCTGGATCATTAAGCCAATGTTTAACGATGTATTTCACACCGTACTGTACACATGCGGCAAAGAGTAACACCCCGCCAGAGCTGACAATGGATAGATCCCCTTTCGCAGTAAAAAGACAAGAAATCAAATCTCCCCATTTTGCTCCGGGTGCAGCCCCTATTTGCTCAAGCATTTCAAACGATTCATTTGTACCCGCCTGCATCTTACTTCGTGTAACACTAAGCACCGAAGGATCGGCATTACGTATAGCTACCTTTTCTCTTTCTGTTATAGATGCTAAGGTGTGGTCTTGCATAAAATCTGGTTCAGGACCGAGAAAAAGAGTCGTTTCATTTAAAAACTTTTTTACCAATTCCTCTTCATTTTTAAATTCTGTAGCCAATTTTTATCACTCCTTCTTATTATTTGTACTTTCAAGTGAGCACCAACTCTACTGCAATCGATTTAGTTCACCTTCATCGTTCCGCTGTGTAAACTTTTTTTACTTCTGATCTTAGCCTCATTGACAATCCAACTGGAATTATTTTCTCCCATAATTAATTTCCACCCTGGTTCGATCAAATAGGTGGCACGCGGTGATTCGACAAGTGCCGGTCCCTCAATAGCAGTGCCTGGTTGAATCATCTCGGAACGATACACATTTGTTGCTACCGGCTCTTCGAAATCCACGAAATAACATTCACGCTTACTAACCGGTTTCGGCGGTTCAACCGACCCCTCTACTGGTTTGTTGAAAGCAACTTGTTCTAATTCAACGTAAGATACTACTCGAATTGTATTAATACGAATACCAGCCTCAGGCTGCTGACTTCCATCCCCAAAACGTTCCCCGTAGTTTTCACTAAATGCTTTAGCCATCTCAAGCACTTCTGTTTTGTTTGATAAACGGTTAACAGGTGAAATGACAGATGTTTGGGTTAACTGATTTCCATAGCGCATATCCAATTCTAAGCGGTGCTGAATGGCTGTCTCTGGAATATCCTGACGCATAAGCTCTTCTTTCCCCGCCATTTCTAATTCTGCAACAAGATCATTGAAGCGGTCATAATCTTCCAAAAGACTGCGTGTATTCGAATCATAGATGTTCATAAATACTGATTTTTCATGAATGTTAACCTGGTTCATCAGACCAGCTCCAACTGCGGAGAAAATAGGAGCAAAAGGAGGTATTAATACCTTATCGATCTCAAGAACCTCTGCAATTCCACAACAGTGAAGTGGCCCATTTCCGCCATAAGCAAGTAGGGTGAAGTTTTTCGGATCATAGCCTTTTACCCCTAGTTCCTTAAAGATGGTGTGGGCCATGTTGGTGTCTACCTTCTTTTTAATTTGACGAGCTGCGTCGATCAATGAGATATCTGTCTCTTCGCATATCTCTTCACGAATCGCAAATTCAGAACGCTTCTTTTTTAAACCAATGCTTCCTTCGGCGTAATATTCTGGATCAAGATACCCCAAGATTAAATCCGCATCAGTTACCGTTGGATCCATTCCACCACGGTCAAAACTTGCTGGTCCGGGTTCTGACCCAGCACTTGTGGGGCCGACCTCGATCTGCTTTAGAGTATTATCATAGCGTGCTATAGAACCACCGCCTGCCCCTATAATTCCTAAATGGAGCATCGGAATCCCAACTAACCATCGATCTATTACTGGGTTGAAATCATAGAAACGGATTCCTCCACCTACTACTATTCCAATGTCACAGCTTGTTCCGCCCATATCCATGGCAATTAATTGACCAACATCAAAATCTTCTGAAAGGTGTTCAGCTGCATTAACCCCTGCCGTTGGACCAGAATGAATCGTTTGCAAGGCATGGGTGGAATTCAGTTGAGCCATTCCTCCAATGTTGTGGACAACGGACATTGGTTTCTTATATCCGTATTCTTTCAACGTCATCTCCAATGAGCTTAACGCGTAGTGCATTTGAGCGTGCAAATAAGCATCTAATATCGAAGAAGTGATTCTCACATATTCCCCTTTTCTTTCTGCTACCTGATGAGAAAGGATAATAGGGATAGCGCCTAACATATGCGTTGGATATTCCTCTAGAAAAATCTCCTCCACTCTCCGTTCATGAATGGGGTTTATTACAGAATTCATAAGACCCACAACGATACCTTCTGCACCTTGGTCAACGAGATGCCTGATTTGTTTTCGCAAGTGTCCTTCATCTAAAGGCATAAGGACTTCACCTTTATAGTCAATCCGTTCACGAATACCTGCAATCATTGGAATCGGTACAATAGGCTCAGGCCGCTTACCTGCCGGAAGGTCCTGCTGTTCTTGCGGGGTTAATCCGTCACCGTATCCCCGCCCCCGGCTCAATGGAACTTGACTTTCATAACCTGCAGTTGTTAGTAAGCCTATTTTCGGCCCCTTACGTTCAATGAGAGCGTTTGTTCCCAATGTCGTAGCGTAGCGCACGGAATCCAACTGGGAAAGAACGCTTCTAATATCTTTGCCGAGTTCCTGGCAAGCCTGTTCTAGAGCCTCCATAAAACCAAGCGCCAAGTTATGGTGTGTGGTCAGCGCTTTCGTTTCTAGTGATATTTCATCCCAAACCAAGAAGCAGTCTGTAAACGTCCCGCCAATATCTACGCTTACTTGTTTCATGCTTTTTGCCCCTTTCTCTCTAAATAACGCTCTTTTAATGAATCAATATCAAATTCCATATCAAACATTGGAGGATGTCCTGGTGGGAGATATTCGACTTCAATTTGTGTTGCGCAGTTTGGACAATAATACTCTAAAATTCTGCACCATTCTGGATCCGGAGCGAAAGTATACTCATATAAGTCCGGATTAATAATAGGCTTATGGATTTCTCTTGGGTCACGGTCATAAACGAGAAGTCCCTCTTTGTAATTTCCGCGTGCGGATGCCAGCTCGTGCTCACACTTTCGGCAGCACCATAACTCACTTTCCAAATCAATTGCTAAATATTCGGTCATGTTTGTTTTCATTTTACTTCGCCTCCTCGTTCTGTAAGAAAATATCGCTATTTTCATTAATCCGGAATGTCCATCCATCTAAAACACGGCTAGTAAAGAATTCATCCTCAATTAATGCTGGCCCTTCTCCAATAGTGCCTGGCTGCAAGTCATCAAAATGATACACTGGAATGTCACTTGTCTTCCTTTGTGAATTTAAAATTGTTTTTTCATATGAAGGCGTTGGTTGTTGTTTATTTAGTTTGCTTTTCTCTTCCAATTCAAAATGTTCAATTGGTTTTTCCACTTTCACATGAAGATGAATATCTTCCATCGTTTTTTCTTTCAGTTTCAATGAATGTGGATTGTCAAAAATGACTGTTTCGTATTTTCCATTTTGACTGAAATTAAGATATGTTTGAATTTTACACTCCGACAGATCAAAGCCTTCTGCAAACATATCTTTTGTTGCTCGTTCCATTAGTAGATCCATTTTCTCTTCTATGGTTGAGGTGCTTACTTCTGTAATATTAGCTTGATAGTCATGGGCAATATCACTGAAACTAATCCCAAAAGCACTGAAGATAGCTGCCTGACGAGGAATAATGACATTCTTAATACCTGCAGATTCTGCCACTCCACAAGCACTCATTGGACCGGCGCCTCCAAAAGCTAGAAGTGTAGCATCATCGACCTGGGTTTGATACGGAGAAATTCCTTGAGCAATCTTTTCCTCATAAGCCTGCTCCATTAAAATCAAAGCTTCTTCGAGACTGACTCCAAGAGGAGCGGCGACATTTTTTTCGATGACTTCTCTCGCTCGTGATTCATCCAACACCATCGACCCGCCAAAATAAGAACGGGAATCTAAAATACCCATGAGCAAATTGGCATCCGTAATAGTTGCTTCTTTACCACCTCGGCTAAAGCAAGCCGGTCCCGGTGCAGCCCCTACGCTTTCAGGCCCAACAGCAATCTTTCCGTCGGTTACGGTAAAAATGGAACTTCCGCCAGCACCGACACTAATTAAATCACTCAGTGAGAATGATGTTTGAATGCTTTCGACCTTTCCATACCGTTCCTCTTTTACTTCGCCTCTTTTAACTAACCCAGCATCAGATGTGGTCCCCCCAATGTCTAGAGTCAACATGCCTGATATGTTGTATTGTTCAGCCAGTGCTTTTGCGCCTTCCATCCCTCCACGCGGGCCTGAACCGTACGATTTAATCGCTGTTGTTTTTGCTACCCTTGCCGAATTTCCGTCATTTTGAAAAATTAGTAATGGATTCTTTGTACGATGATCCCGTAGAACATTTTCAGCGTTGTAAAGAAAATTCTCCATGCCTGGATGAAGAAACGAATTAATAAGAGCTCCCCAAGTGCGTCTTCGATCGTCCTTATCATCCACCAGTTCATGAGATATTAAGATAGGTACTGCACCTAAAAGGTGACGCGGGTATTTACGTAAAATAATATTTTTTATTTTATTCTCATCACTAACTAAACTCGGTTCACTTAAACTTACAACGATCCGTTCCACCCCTTGAGATAGTAATTGGTTTACAGCTTCTACCACATTGCCTTCTAGCATACTTTCATCAGCGTCGAGATCCAATCCAGCTATCCGATCTTCCACGATGATGGAAAACATTTCTCGTTCCTCTGAGCTTGCCTGAAGTATAGAGGGGTCTGTCCTTTCCCTCATAATGAGCCCTACACGTGGACCCTTTTTTTGAACGATTGCATTTGTACCCGCTGTAGTCGAATAACGAAGATAATCAATCTCTGTTAAAATAGTCCGGATATCCTCCTTCCCATAAAGTTCTTTTGAACCTTTTTTAATTACATCAACAAAGCATTTAGTCAGGTCATACGGT
This sequence comes from Bacillus piscicola, assembly GCF_022458745.1. Lineage (GTDB taxonomy): Bacteria > Bacillota > Bacilli > Bacillales > Marinococcaceae > Alteribacillus_A > Alteribacillus_A piscicola. The sequence continues at coordinate 108,096 of NZ_JAJJJF010000008.1, read as the reverse complement.
GTCGTAAGGGATTTCGTGCTTATTACTCGATCTTTATTGATCAAGCAAGCATCCGTAAAAGTACCCCCATTATCAATCGTCATTAATAGCCCCATTCTGCTTTCCCCTTTCCATTTTTTTATTTTCCATTTTCTGTTTACGGAATCGGTGATATCTCCCCCCTTTTTACTTACTAATATATAAAGCAATAATTGTGCCAACTTTTAGTAAACATTTATAACCACTGTTAATACAGGATTTTTCGATTCATCGTTTCATCGTGTTCTCTTTTTGTATCTGTATCAGTGAGACAAAATTCGTCTCACTTGTCTCAATTTCAAAAAAAATAAACCCCCATAATGGAAGTTTACATATCTATATTTTATGTTTTTGTCTTTTCAATCTTGGTTTGCTGCAACACCAAATTTTTTCATTTTTCTATACATTGTAGCCCGAGAGATTCCTAAACGTTCTGCCGCTTGTGTGACATTCCCTTTGGAGGATCGTATCGCTTGAACAAGGTTATTTTTTTCAGATTCCGTTTCTTGTGTCCTGTGTATTTCGGGTGGTATGTCGCAAGGAAGGATGCTAGTACCTTCCATATTAAAAAGCAATTGTTCTACTACATTTTTAATCTCTCGTATATTTCCCGGCCATGAATAAGACTGTAGATATTTCATCGCAGTAGGATCAATCTCAACATTCTTTTTATCAAAGCTGCTGCTTAGCTCGTGAATATAATGATGAATAAGAAGCGGAATATCCTCCATCCTCTCGTGTAAGCTCGGGATTTGTAGTTGAATCACTCGAAGGCGATACAACAGATCTTCTCTAAAGGTACCGTTCTGAACCGCTTCGGTGAGATTTCTATGAGTGGCAGCAATGACTCTCACGTCTACAGGAGTAGGACTGTTCCCTCCAATTCGTGTAACAGTCCTTTCCTCTAATACTCGAAGTAAGTGTACTTGAACGTTTAACGGCATGTCTCCTATTTCATCAAGAAAAATTGTTCCCCCATTCGCCAATTCGAATTTCCCAAGTTGCCCTTTTTGTTTCGCACCTGTGAAAGCCCCATGTTCATATCCAAATAATTCACTTTCCACCAATTCTCGTGGGATGGCTCCACAGTTCAAGGCAATAAAGGGGTTATCACTTCTTTCACTATGGTTGTGAATCGCCTGTGCAAACCACTCTTTCCCCGTACCTGTCTCCCCATTCAGAAGAAGTGTAGACTGTAAAGATGCTGCTTTTTTTGCTTTCTCTATTACCTTAACAAATGAATTGGACGAACCAATCATGTTCTCAAATGTATACTCTGTTGATCTTGCAGCTGGTTGATGGCGATTTAGTATTTTACTTTGTTTGATTTGACTTTTTTGTATACTCGGCCGCAAGCGAATGAAGATACCGAGCATACGATTTGTATCCATGCTCACAGGCTGAGCCGTTAAAATATATTTCCCCTTACCATTATGGATAGAGATTTCTTCCTCCACGACAGACTGTGTTTTCTTAAGTAAAATCAAATTAACAAGTTTTTCTATCTCTGGATAGTCAGCAATCTTTTTATTTTTGTTGATGCCGGTTAAGATTGATTCCATTTTTTCATTTACTTTCAGAACGTTACGATTCTCGTCTACTAACATTACTCCATCATCCATAGAACCGAGTAATGTTTTTAAGAGCGGATTCATTTCAAGTCCTTCGCGATATAAGAGCCCCTCAATTCGTCTCGATATGTTGTTGGCTTTAGAAATAGCCAATCCTAATGTATGAGAGTTAATGTTTTTCCATTTTCCTGATAAGTCAAGTACTCCCATTAGCTCATTAGTGAAAGGATGAAAAATGGGAGCGGCTGCACAAAACCAATCTTGCCATCCTTCACTAAAGTGTTCGGTAAAAAAAATATGAATAGGTAATTTATTTTTTATAACTGTACCAATAGCATTCGTTCCAGCTGTCTCTTCGTTCCAAACTGCTCCCGGTAAAAAGTTTATTTCTCCCGCTTTTTTCTTGATGTTAAGGTGTCCATACGCATCCAACAGAAGCCCATCTTTGTCACTAATCGTTATAATAGTCCTAGAATCCCCAATCGACTGAATGAGGTGCTGCATATCTTGTCTCGCAAAATGAAGTAGTTTTTCATTTCTTTCTTGGGAGTCTAACAATTCTGTTGTTTTTACATTTTTGTTTACTTGTTTTTGAAAAGGATTAACTCCAAAATTCTTCGATCTTTCCCAAGACAATAGAATTTCCGAACGAAAGGGAATGTCAGGTTGTTTTCCTTTTTCTATATATGCTTCCTTGGCATTTTTAATAGTTGAGATGGATTCCGAAGATTGGATAAACTCTGAACGTATATTATTCCTATTTATCGTAATCATCTCCTAACTTTAAGTTGTCATACAATTGAACCGTTTCCTAGCTGTCGCCTTTTTATGCCGTCCAAAACGATAACTATAAATTTTTGACTTTCCCCTATAAGATTGAAGTTGTCTCCAAAAATAAACCAATCATAAAGACTCCCTCTCATGCAGCGTGTAATTAACAAGGTTAATTCTTGAGAATCAAGTTCATTTTTAAATTCCCCCGACCCTATTCCTTCTTCTACAAAAGAATGTATAATTTTATACAAATTTCGATTTGGATTAGAAAAATAATTATCAGATTCAAGCATTAACGCATTTAAATATACCGTCCTCATCAAATCTTTACCTAAGACGTCTCGTAAATAGCTCATCTGCGCCGTAAAGAAACGTAGGATCTTTTCACTCGCACTCACTACTTCTTGCGGAAGAGAATGGATGAACTCATTATAGAAATTATCAATCTCTTTAAATTTTTCTAGGAAAATTTCGTATTTAGATGTAAAGTGCCCGTAAAAGGCTCCTTTGGATGTTTTGCTTAGTCGTACAATTTCATCAACAGTGACCTGGTCAAATCCTTTTTCACTAAAAAGTCTGAGAGCCGTTTCAACGATTTTTTTTTTGTTCTTTTAGCTTTTAACTGTCTAGGGGTTAAACTGGACATGCGGTACTCTCCTTAGTTAAGGTATTTGCTCCTATTCGTAAAGGTACCTTATGAATACTGACTCACCTTGAATAGAGGGGTATCTTCTTTCCATTCAACGAGCTCAACGGTTGCTCCGATTGCCACTTGTTCTGAATCTTCGCGCCTGATCCTTGCCATCAATCTTAATTCACCCTCACATTCGATAACCGCTACAATATAAGGCACTTCCTCCTTTAACCTTTCTTCTGCCACATGAATTTCCGTGTAAGAAAAAACTGTCCCTTCTCCTGGCACGTGCAAAGAGTGAAAGCTATTTCTAGCCCGACAATTCGTGCAATAACCCTGGGGAATGAGAGTTCGCCGTCCACATTTCTGGCATTGATAAACGAGTAATTTGGAATCCAACATTATCCCCTCCTTCGATAGATATGGACATTACATGTGCCACCAGATCCACCAACGTTATGTGTTAATCCAATGGATGCATCCTTCACTTGTCTATCTCCTGCTTGTCTTCTCAGTTGATAAACCATTTCCACCCCTTGCCCTACACCCGTTGAGCCGACGGGATGCCCTTTGGCTTTTAACCCGCCGCTTGGATTTACAGGAATCTTTCCTCCTATTTTTGTTAAACCTACTTCTACTGCCGGTCCACCTTCACCCGGTTTGAAAAACCCCAAGTCTTCTGTAGCAATAATCTCGGCAATTGTAAAACAATCATGGACTTCTGCCAACTGAACATCTGCCGGTTGTATTTGGGCCATCTCATAAGCCTTGCCCGCTGCTAAACGAGTTGATGAGAAGGATGTCATTTCTTCATTCAAGAAGACCTCAAATGGTGCTGACGCTTGCCCAGATCCGATAATGTCAATCACTTTTTCGTGATGTTCTGAAGCCAAGTCGGGAGAAGATAAAACCATGGCGGATGCTCCGTCGGAGATTAACGAACAATCATATCGATTAAATGGTTTCGCTACCATCGCATTGGAAGAACAGACTTCCTCCATCGTAATTTTCTTTCTCATGTGTGCATCAGGATTAAGAAAACCATGTTCATGGTTTTTGACAGCCACGGCAGCAAGGTGTTCTCGTGTGGTTCCATAACGATGCATATGCCTCATTGCCATCAATGCGAAGGACCCCGGAAAAGTCAATCCAACTGCCACCTCCAGTTCCTGATTACTCGCTTGGGCTAATACTCCAGTTACCCCCGAGGTAGAAAGAGACGTCATTTTCTCTGCTCCCACCACCAAAACACGTTGACATAATCCGCTTTTAATCGCAAAAATGGCTTCCCGAATTGCCAGGCTTCCTGATGCACATGCTCCCTCTACTCTCGTAGCCGGCGTTCCATTTAAACCAATGGCAGAAGCAGCATAGGATGCCAAGTGATTTTGGTCAAAAAACTGATCACCCGCGAAGTTTCCTAAATACAAGGCGTCAATTTCATCCGGATGAACATTGGCATCTTCTAAAGCCTTATCTGCCGCTTCAGTGACTAATTCCAAAAAAGTAGAATCTAAATTCCCATAACGAGAACTGCCCACTCCGATAACAGATGCTAATTCCATGGAGATTTACCCCTTTCCTGTTTAAAACGTCCATATTCGTCTTAATTGATAAAGAAACTTTAAAATATTCAAAAAAATTTGTTTAAAGTCATTCTCCTCAAATTATAGACTATAGTCTATAAAATCATAATTCAATATGCAGAAATTGTCAATGTCCATTATAACCTGATATATACAACAAGTTTTTCTTGAGTTTTCTTCTACCCCATACCCTTTTTGATCTTTATTTTTTGTTTATGAATATCAATTAGTAAAGACACAACTCTAAAAATATAGCCTTCTAAACTTCCAAAAGCAACAATTGGTCCATCAAAATTAAACTGTACCCAAAGTAATGCTTATTAATTAAAACAAATACAGATAAACCCTGCATTTTTGCTTGGTGTAAGCCCAATCTAACCCAATACCCTTTTAACGTCCCATCCGGTATTTGTTTTGCAGTCAAAGTGGGCATATATGATAATCGCTTATAAGCGTCCAAATAGATCCGTTCCTTTACTTCTGGAGGATAAGCAAGTATATTACTCAATTCATCGAGGGCAGTTTGCGACCAATAAACATTATAAATGTTGTTCACTATCAAATTCCTTGATTTTATTTTGAAGATACTTTAGTCCATGCTTTTGATCATAGGTGCGTCCATTTGTACGATCTTCCCGGCTTTTCTGTATTTGACGGCGGAGTTCCTTATCCTTAGATAACAAGTCTAAATCGATTTGCTCTATCGCTTCTCTTTCTCGTTTCATGTTTAGATAACCAATAAAATCATATACTTCAGCCGCATCTTCTTCGTGAATAAAATCAATTAGCCGCTTTAGTTCTTCACGGTTAACGCTCATTTAAACACCGCCTCGTTATTATTAACAACATTATAAAATTGGATCATTAAAAATACTTGTTCTTATGTGAAACTCAACTCTTCCTCAAAAGTTGGAGTTGCACTTATTAAGAAACTTGTTATAACTTTCCAATCAATCAGCTCACTCATACTTTTTTCCACGACTCCCCGAACCGCTATGGCGCTGTTTCCGCATACTTCTATTTTTAAAACATCCTACAAGGTATATACGGTAGCTAGTTTTGCGATTGCCCACTTTTATGGCGTCATACCACGCATTTGGTGTCGTTATCTCAACCATCCCGGCTTTTCACGACTTCATACACCGCTCAATTTCATGGCGTCATCACGCGCGTATGAGGGTGTTATTCCAACGATCTCGGGTTTTCACGACATCATACACGGGCTATGGTGCTTCTATATCAGCAAAAGCCTCTTTTCACCACTGCATATGCCGCGTGTGAAATTCATCTAAAAATACGAACTAGCGGGTAGTCACATTCCGCCACTACCGACGCCGTCCAGATAAACACGGATACACCCGGGTGTCCGTTCAAAGAAGGCTGCTGTACCACCAGCAACATAAACGCCACCAAAAAAGCCATGTTTCTCATCTTACTAGATGGCTCCATGGCTTATCAGATTAGAGGCTTTTGATACAATCCTATTTATTTTTGATATTCCATTGTGTATCCTTTTTCGTTTGGCTTTTTTAGACGATGTTTACGAAGTGCCTGTGAAGAAGAAAGGGCATAGATAGCGCCAAAAACAATAAAAAGACCGGAGTGGACAGCATTAAACAACAATACGGAATCACTTGATCCCATAATTAGTGCTGACCAGAACAAAGGGCAAAAGATCCCTATTAATGAAATATTGCGACCTGTTTTTATCCTCTGTATCAAACGTTTTTCATCATCATCGGCCGGCTTTGATTTTTTCTCCGCAGGTTGATCCCCCTTTGCTTTTCTTAAGACTTTCCTACCGGCTATCGTATAAGGACAATAGCTTGCGATGCGAGTTAAGATATTCAATCCTTGAACCTCCTCGTATAACTTGTTTCGCTCTCATGTACACAAAGACATCGAAAATTTTCGTCACTCACAGTCCCTTATGGGGTTTATGTAATAACAAAGGTTCCGATATCTCACGTGCGACGTACGCGTTTTTGATAATTCAGATTTTACCCAATGTTTCAAAGCAAAGTCAAATTGTTATCTAGCCCTTTGGAGCAGTATTTTTCTATTATGGGGTGTGGGTGGGATAAATATTACGAACGACCATGGTATGGAGAGTAAAATGAACATTGTTGGTAATCTTACAATGCTAAAGGAGTGTGATCAAAATGGTTGGGTTATTTGTTAAACTAATTGTTTGTCCCCTCACCGTCATTATTGCCTGGTTGATATTCCCAAATGTTAGCTATACAGAGCTGTATCAACCCATTATCGTGGGTTTCATCCTTGCTGCAGCCGCTCATATGATGGAGATATTCCTCTTAAGGAATGGAACTTTCTGGCTTAGTACAGTGGTCGATTTTTTTGTTGCCTCTTTCATCGTTTATTTTGTTTCTCTGTTCCAACAAACCCAGGTAACAATCATTGGCGCTTTTATTACCGGCGCTTTATTAACCATCAACGAAATATTTCAACATCGGTGGTTAATCAACAGCGGGAGAACAAAAAAGGCACCTTCTTAAAAATTCTGCCGGGATCTCACAGACTTTTTCCAAGCAAACTATGGCAACGTCTCCTCAAACCCTATGGAGCTATCCTCTCTTCCTGGTACCATATGGAGTCCGTCATTGTACGTGACTCCTTTTCCTTAGAAACAAATTTCTTCCCTCAACGTCATCTTCATGACGAAAAATTCCGCTTCCCATCACTCTATGCCCTCCATCGTCCACTGCGACACTGTTATGTTGACAGTCCTCTATTTTCAATGCATCCTACAAGAGTTATGAGATATCTATTTCATCTACCTCGCGATTTCATGGCCTCATGAAGGGTGTATGCTGTCGTTATTTCAGCGCCCCTTTGTTTTCATGTCTTCCTACGAAGGGTATGATGCCTCTATTTTTATCACCGCTCCATTTCAGGACATCATTGAGGCCGTATGATGCTCTTATTTCAACGGCTTCCTGGTTTCACGTCTTCATATACGGGCTATGAGGTCTTAATTTTTGCGTTCGTTCTCTCCATTTCACGCCTCTATTGGAACCTGGATGATGCCCTTTTGTTTTTAACGTTTTCTGTGGTTTTGAATTAAAGGCATTAATTCATAAAAAAGTTTGATACAATTTGCTTGATATATAATATGGAATATCTAAGTGTCCCAATTAGGGGTCGGTCATGAGAAATGGAGGTAGCGATGAAATACGAAATCATATTGTTCGATGTGGATGATACGTTGTTTGACTTTGGTATGTCGGAAAAAAAGGCACTACATAAAGCTTTTGTAGAGTTCGGGTTACCTACGGGATTGGTGGATTATGAGGCTACTTACAAAGAAATTAGCAAGGTTTTATGGAGTGACCTAGAGCAAGGACTTATTACTTTATCAGAGCTGAAAGTAGAGAGATTTAGGAGGTTATTCCTTGCGCATGAGCTTGAAATCGATGCAGATACGTTTAGCCGTGTTTATCTTGGATATTTGGGCAATGAAACACATCTTGTACAGGGCGCCGTAGAAGTATGTGACAATCTTGCCGGTTGTCGGCTGGCCATTATAACAAATGGATTCACGGATGTGCAGACATCACGAATCGAGAGCTCTCCTCTCTGCCATACATTTGAGCATATTATTATTTCTGAAGAAGCTGGATGCCAGAAGCCCGAAAAGGGTATTTTCGATTATGCGTTTTCCAAGCTGCAGGTCACAGATAAGGCGAAAGTGTTGATCGTGGGCGATTCTTTGACCTCCGATATTCAAGGGGGAATCAATTACGGAATTGACACCTGCTGGTTCAATCCGCATCGTAAGGAAAACAATATAGGAATAAAACCGACGTTTGAAATCCGTGAACTGACGGATCTTATTAAGGTTGTAGGTAAGATGGAGAGTTGAGAGATTTTAAGCGAACCGTTCGAGAGGTTACATAGTTGCTTCGATATTTCTATTTCCTTGTTTGTCTTGCTTTCAAGTCTCCCGCAATCGGCGCGATTGTGGGAGATCGCAGATTTTAATAAAAATGAATAATAATTCACAATAGAAACAATCCATTTTAATCAATCTTTTTTCAAATTGGATTGTTTTTATTTGCCTTGAAGTATGGATCTATGGGTTCTTTTCAATCAAATTTTATTTAAAAGCTAAATGTCTCGATTAGCAACATACAATCTACGTGTCACTGTTATTTCCGTTTTCTTGTCGGTTCCTAGCTTCATTAAATTACCCAGACATGTTTTTGTTAACGGCATCACAAAGGGGCTGCCATTATATCTGAATGGACAGCCCTCTTTCTATATAGGTGGAAACTTGCATTTTATAAAGCCCTGATTATCGTAGAATAGTATTTATAATCCGTTCACAATGTTATAAGGTCGTTCTCCTTTGGCGATCATCAATGCGGTATTTGCTGCTTTTTGACGTAATTCGAGAAACGCTTCCTGTGAATAAAAGGCGCTGTGCGGATTAATAATCAAGCGACCGCCGAGCCAATCTTCACGGTTACGCCACGCCTCGATTAATTTATCATCTTTGGGCGGCTCGTCGGGCATTACATCGAGGGCAACGTTTGCCAGCTTCCCTGTTCTCAACGCGTCATAGATAACATCTGTATTTTTCAAGATCTTTCCTCTTCCGGTATTCACAAGTGAAGCTCCGTCCTTCATCTTACTGATGAAGTTTTCGTCAATCATTCCCACCGTTTCCTTCGTCAGAGGGGCGTGAACAGAGATGATATCACTCTCTTTTAACAGGTCATCAAGAGACTCAACTCTCTTTGCTCCGAGTAGTTTGTCGTGGCCTCGTTCTTTATATGGGTCATAAAATACGGTCTGAAAATTCATATGGTTTGCCTTTAGAATCGTGCTTCCGCCAATACGCCCGGCACCGATAAAGCCGACAACGGTTGAGGAAGTACGGTGGATCGCCGGGTTTGTATTTGCCTGCCACGTATCGCGGTACGAGCGGGCATGGTAGTCATAACCGGTCATTCCCCGGGCAATATTCATAATCATCGTGATCGCCGTATCACTCACTTCATCGGTTCCGTAATCGGGATTGTTACAAACATAGATCCCTTTTTCTCGTGCATAGTCTAAATCAAAATTTTCAAACCCGACCCCAAAACGAACCATTCCACGTAAGTTCGGATATTGATCGATCACCTCTTTTGTAATTTCATTTCTCCAAACAAGTAAGACCTCAATTTCATCTTTGGACTCTTCTGAATAATAGTCCCCGAGAATATCCTTTTCAATCGTCAAATCTTCCATTACATGATCCGTGATATATACATTTTTCATCCTGAACCTCTCCCGCTTTTTTATGTAAAAAGTCTCCTTTTCGCTGTCTGTTACACAGCGGAACCCTGTGTTTCTTAAAAACCTTCCTGTTGGCTTTTTTGTTCGGGCAACAACCCGGTAACGCGGTCTGGTGACAATTCAACCCTTCCAGATTTAGATGGGGACTTTTCGATCCCAACAGATCAACGTCTTATTCATTATGATATCATCTCAACACTAGTTTGTTATCAAAAACAAGTAAGTCGTTCGAAGCAAAAACTGTTTTCATAGCCCCATCGGGTACGGATGACGTTGTTATTCTGGGACTCTTCAATTTTCATAGCTGCATACAATCCCTATGACGTCGCTATATTGGCGTTCCGCTAATTTCGTGGCTTCATGCAGGGGCTATGGCGCCATTATTTCATCGATCCTTCGTTTTCACAACCTCATACAACCCCTATGACGCTGTTATTCTAACCAATCTCTATTTTCATGGCTTCATCGACCCGCTATGAAACCGTTATTTTAGACAATTACTATTTTCACGACTTCATACGAGGGCTATGATGCTTCTATTTCTATGGTACTTTGTTTTCACGACCGCAAACAACCACTATGATGCTGCTATTTTGGCGATCCACTCATTTCACGGCTGCATAAGGGTGCTGTGATATCTTTGTTTCATTGGTTCCAGTTGTGATCGTTCATTCACGCATCCTTTTCGTGAACCCGTCATGGAGCTGGAACACTGTAACTGAACTGCGAAGAAAATAAAGACCGCCTGAAGAAGGCAGTCTTTATGAAAAATCGTAAACTATGAAAATTAAATACTCATAATGCCGCCTTTTGATGCGTTTGTGACCAGTTTGGAATACCTTCCCAACCAGCCTTTTTTGATCTTCGGTTCGAAAGGTTTTAGCGCTTGGCGGCGTTCTTCTAAAACATCATCCGTTACGTTTACGTTTAACGTTCGATTTGGTAGGTCGATCACGATAATATCCCCGTTTTCAATCAAGGCAATCGGTCCGCCTTCTGCCGCTTCCGGCGAAATATGTCCGATGGAAATGCCGCGGGATGCGCCTGAGAAACGGCCATCGGTCAAGAGGGCTACGGTGCTTCCTAAACCACGGCCCATAATAGCGGAAGTTGGGGCTAGCATTTCCGGCATACCCGGCCCGCCTTTCGGTCCTTCATAGCGAATGACCACAACATGTCCTTCTTTGACAGCTCCATTATCAATGGCTTCCTGGGCCTCTTCCTGTGATTCAAAAACAATGGCTTCTCCTTCAAACTCTTTAATGGATGGGTCCACCGCTCCTACTTTAATCACAGCGCCTTCGGGGGCGAGATTTCCAAATAAAATGGACAATCCGCCAACGGGACTGTGAGGGTTATCTTTCGTACGGATCACCTGGTCATTCGTGATGTCGTATCCTTTGACCAGTTCGCCCATTGTTTGACCGGTGATCGTCAAGCGATCTGGATGAATTGCATCAGGAATTTTTGTTAGTTCATTAATGATGGCACTGACACCGCCGGCTTTGTTGATATCATCCATGGACAGATCCGATGCCGGCATAATTTTGGCAAGATACGGAACGCGGGCTGCTACTTTATTAATATCCGCTAAGTCATACTCAATTTCTGCTTCGTTCGCAATCGCTAACGTATGGAGAACGGTATTCGTGGAACCACCCATCGCCATATCGAGTGCAAAGGCATCATCAATCGCTTCTTTCGTGATAATATCACGAGGCTTGACGTCTTCTTCGATCATGCGCACTAAATGTTTAGCCGCTTCATAAATCAATTCTTTCCGTTTTTCGCTCGTTGCGACAATGGAACCGTTCCCCGGAAGCGCTACCCCGAGCATCTCCATTAAACAGTTCATCGAGTTTGCGGTGAACATACCGGAACAAGAACCACAAGTCGGGCAGGCGTTATTTTCAATTTCGTTAAATTCCTCTTCCGACATTTTTCCTGATTTATACGCGCCGACTCCTTCGAAAACAGAGGTTAAGGAAAGTTGTTTTCCGCTGGAACTCACTCCTGCCTCCATTGGCCCCCCTGAAACGAAAACAGAAGGAACATTCGTACGAACAGCAGCCATTAACATACCAGGTGTGATTTTGTCACAGTTCGGAATGTAAAAAACACCGTCAAACCAGTGGGCATTAATAACAGTTTCCGCACTGTCCGCAATGAGCTCACGGCTTGGCAACGAATAGCGCATGCCAATATGCCCCATCGCAATACCGTCATCCACCCCAATGGTGTTGAACTCAAATGGAATACCGCCAGCTTCGATGATGGCGTCCTTCACGACTTCTGCAAATTCACGCAAATGAACGTGACCTGGGATAATATCGATATATGAGTTACAAATCCCAATAAACGGTTTATCTAAATCTCTTGCCTTTACTTTCCCTGTCGCATATAAAAGACTACGGTGAGGAGCACGATCCACTCCGATTTTAATCATGTCACTTCTTCTCATACCAGCACACAACCTTGCTTTTTATTTGTATAAAATTATATTAAATCGTATGTTGTCTGCTGTCAATATGGTTGTATGACAAAGGACATGAACCATAAAATAATCCGAACGATTGCGTGCAATCTGTTCGGATATTTAAGAAGGTAATTGCTAACGTCGTTTCGTCAAAATACTTCGCTTTCCGCGGGCACGGCCTCGGGCCAACAGGATGTTGGTCACAAGGGCGTTGCCACAGGAGTGGCGATCTTAGCCTTTGTTCCTTCTTCTCACTTGGATCTTCGGCTCGCGCTGTTCCCGCAGGAGACTTCGTATTTTGACTACACTTAACATTTACTTTCCTTACATTCAACTTTTCAGAAACCAATTTACTGGAAGTGCGAAATTGAATTATTCAATTCCCAACTCCTGCATCGCGTGCAAAATATGAATTTGCATGGCACTTTTGGCACCTTCTGGATTACGGCTTTTCATAAATTCCATAATCAGTTTATGGTCCGTGACCGTTTCTTGAATGGCCGACTCTTTTTTCTTAGACAGGATCACACCCTTGTCAATCGCTTGATAAATAACCGGCATTAATTTCTCCATAAATTCATTATGGGTCGCCTTGACGATCGACTGATGAAATTTTTGTTCCACTTCGGTCCGGTCTTCCTTACGTTTAATTTTTTGTTCGATTTGCCGTCCATACTCTAAAATGCTCTCAAGCTCCGCCTCACTTGCTCGGATCGTTGCATAATAAGCCGCTTCTGGCTCAAAGATTAAGCGCATTTCATACAAATCTTTTGCATTAATCTTCGCTTCCGAAATCGTATCAAACGATTCCATGATGCTTAAATCAATATCTTCTTTAACGAACGTCCCTCTCCCGCGTTTAATTTCTAAGATACCATTTGTGACCAATATGCGGATTGCTTCACGAAGTGTTGTTCTACTCACATTTAATTCCACGGAGAACTCATTTTCATTTGGAAGCTTGTCCCCCGGAAGAAAGCGTTTCTCTATCGCAATCATTGACATAATATCGTCTGCTACGCTGTCAGACAGCCTTTTTTGCGTCATCTAACATATCCACCCTGTTTTCTTTTCAGTATAGCATATAAGAAAATTGTCTATTCTACAGCTCCGCCCTTGTTATCTTCTCCCGGCAACTTTTCCAACATCACTAAGACAAATGTCACAATCGGGCAAGTAAACCATTGTTTTTCCAATAGCCTCCACTACAAAAAACGACCCATTCGTAAATAGATAAATCTTATTCTTTCTGTCGATACTACCTGGTAGCAAACATTCCCAACAGGAGGATTCGCATGACTGGTAATCGTAAAGAAAGGATAATTATTGGTCTTTCTTATATAATTGGCATTTTTTTATTGGTAAGTTTGTCCCGAAAAATAAACTTCGCCATGCCCATTTCTCTTTTCTTTCTAAACAGGCAACCACTCAACTTTTCGGGCTGATTGTTGTTAGTTTGAACCTTATCGAATATCCAAAGCGTTTTTTATTTAAACATACTTACAAAGGCAGCTTTTCTTTTGAGTATTTTTTATTCCCGGTTCTTAGTGTTATGTACAATCTTTATTACCCAGATCATAGAAATATTCTAGTAAGAGCGTTATACAATTTATTCCATACATCTTTGCTTACAGGGATAGAACAATTCATTGTGACGTACACAGGCTTAATTCATTATAAAAAATGGACATGGTATGTAAGCTTTATTACAATTGGGATTTCCAACCTCCTGTCGCATGCTTATTATAAATGGTTCTTTAAAAATACGTCTGGCGGTGGATCTTCGTGATGAAATTTGTCCTTACTTCCATTCTGCTTCAAATCATACAACCTTTACTACTTCTAATAGCTACTTTCAAATGGGGAGATTGGCGAAATTGGGAGAAGTATTATCCAACCATCTTATTCATTATTTGCCTGGATTTCTTCAGCTCCATTTTAATGTACGAGCATCCACTTTGGATATATAAAGAATCTCTTTTCCTTCCCAACCACACATTGACTGACTTTTTTATTGTTTTTATTATGTATCCAACTGTCATCTTGCTTTTCCTGGCAAATTGTCCAAGTAAGAGGATGGCACAAATTGGCTGGATTCTATTGTGGATTACCACATTTAGTGTGACTGAATTTATTTCAGTCGCATCTGGATTAGGGGCGTATGAAAACGGCTGGAATTTCGGGTTGTCTGTACTCTTCAACTGTGTCATGTTTCCTATCTTATACATTCACCATCACAAACCATTGTTGGCATGGCTGTTAGCGCTATCGGTTGCCCTCTACATAATACTATCGTTTCACTTCCCAATTGAAACGATGAAGTAACGTAATCTATTGAAGGGACAAATTCTAGTGTCCTCTTATGGAAGCAAGTACCTTCTGTTATATGAGGGAAAACAGTCTTTCCTTTTGCCGTTCACTAATTAGTCCGCATTGTTTTTTTCGTTTTGTGTTTTTATAAATAAAATAAAGAGCCGATTGACATGACGCTGTTGTTTCAACAAATTCTTGTTTTTATAGCATCATACGCAGGCTATAAGGTATCTATTTCTACGACCGTTCAATTTCATGGCGTCACAAAGGCCGTATGGTGATCTTATTTTAACATTTTCTTACTTTCAAGCCTTCATACAACGTCTATGAGTCCTTTATTTTCCCGCTCGCTACCTTTCATGGCTTCATTGGGATAGTTGTTTCCTTGTTTCACTCATTTTTAAAAAAGGAACAGTATATGAACAATAAAATGAAAGGAGGCTTAATCCATGATTGAAATTGCAAGCATTCAAAACAGTCCGGTAATAGAAGTAGACGTAAGTGATAAATTAACGAAAGATGATATCCAAGAGATGGATGATTTCTTTGAGAACAGAGTGAGTGAAAATGAAACCGTGAATATTCTACTTCTCATGGGGGATTGGGAAGGTTTGACGTTAAAGGGGCTTTTGGAAGATTTCAAAATGGTTAAGCACATGAAAAAAATGGACAAAGCAGCCGTTGTCGCCGACAGTAACTTTCTCAAGGCAGACTCGAAAATAGAAAATTTGTATCCAGGGTTAAGAGTAGCTTATTTTGAAACAGATGAAAAAGAAGCAGCCAAAAAATGGCTCGAGGAATAAAGATAAAACATCCATATTGAAGGTTTAACCATTCGACAAGCAAAAAGAATAGCGGCTGTCCGCTTCATATCAGTTCGTCAACCGATTGGACAGCCGCTTAGAAAACTCGCAAAGCGGGTGATAGAACAACTTTCCCAACTATACAGGCAATCATGTCGCCTATGAGGTCTGGATAGTCTATTCTTTACGTATACTGATGTGTTTTTTCAAGCATCGTTCCATGTTTTGCAAAGTTGGTATGCCAGGAAAAGGCTTTTTCTAGTACGTGTGGCGTTTGTCCGCCTCGTTCGCATGCTTCCTCAAAATAGTTTTCTAGCTGATCCCGGTACATGGGGTGGGCACAGTTGCGAATGATGACGGGCGGGCGTTCAATGGGAGACAATCCCCGCAGATCCGCATACCCTTGTTCAGTAACTACCACATCTACATCATGCTCGGTATGATCAACGTGGGACACAAATGGCACCACACTTGAGATGTCCCCGTTTTTCGCGATTGATTTTGTTACAAAAATAGATAGCTTTGCATGTCGTGCAAAATCGCCCGATCCTCCGATTCCATTCATCATTTTTGTTCCCGATACATGGGTAGAGTTGACATTTCCATAAATATCGAATTCTAACGCTGTATTCATCGCAATCAGACCTAATCGTCTAATGATTTCCGGATGATTGGATATTTCCTGCGGGCGCAGCACAAGACGATCTTTGTAGTTCTCCAAGTTCGAGAATACCTTTTCAAACTTGGCTTCTGATAAGGTTAAAGAACAACCGGAAGCAAAACGTATTTTCCCTGCATCCAGTAGATCGAACACCGCATCCTGCAACACTTCCGAGTATACTTCCAAGTCTGTAAATTCAGACTCTAACAAACCATATAGAACAGCATTTGCTACCGACCCGACTCCTGATTGCAACGGTGCTAAATTTTTAGGAAGCCTGCCTTCCTGATGTTCTTTTTTCAAAAAGTCAATGAGATGCTCGGCGATTTGGGCGGTTTCCTCATCGGGCGGTACAATCGTGGACGGACTGTCTTGCTGGCTGGTGAGAACAATGCCTTTTACTTTAGTTAAATCAACGGGAATTCCAATGGTTCCCATGCGCTCGTCTACTTGTTTAAGAGGTATCGGATCTCGTTTCCCTTGCGCAGCCAATTCATAAATATCATGCATGCCTTCTAACAACTCGGGCTGTGCCGTGTTTACTTCAATAATGACCGACTCTGCCTTTTCTATAAAAATGGATGAGTTTCCAACAGAAGTCGTCGGAATAATTAATCCATCCTCTGTAATCGAAACCGCTTCCACAATTGCAAAGTCAATCTTATGCAATGCGTCATTCCGCAAGTACTCGGCAGTATGAGAAAGGTGTTGATCGACAAAAAGCATATCGCCACTATTTATTTTCTTTCTCATAACAGAATCCGCCTGAAACGGAAGACGTTTATTTATAATACCAGCCTCTGCCATTAAACGGTCCACATCGGATCCTAACGAGGCCCCTGTGTATACATTCACTTTCAATTTTTCTTTCTCAGCACGCTCAACGAGTGCCAGCGGAACCGCCTTCGCGTCTCCCGCTCTCGTGAAGCCACTTAAGCCCAGTGTCATTCCATCTTTTATCCACGAAGCTGCTGTTTGGCGGGAGACTACTCGATCTTGCAGCTGCGGATAGCGTATACGTTCCACAACGCTTTTACCCACGACAATCCCTCATTTCAACGTATTTTTTACAATCTTATCAGTATTTTTTGTATTATTCTTGTCATTTTGAATGAAAGGGCTTAATCAATGGATAAAACAGAAAAAAAGACACATGAACCAGAAAGCTGCAATAGAAAAAAGCCATGAATATATGTACTCATGGCTCTACGTTTAGCTATTAAAATCCAAGTGTGTGTCGAAAATACTTGGCATAGGTCTGGCCGACCGGCACCTTTGATCCGTCTTTCAGGATCAACAAGAACGTAGAGTGGGAATCAGGCTGAATTTCTTCTATAAAGGTAACATTAACGATATAAGACCGGTGACAGCGTATAAATGCATCTCGTGGAAGCAAGTATTCGAGCTCACTTAAGGTATGTTTATTCGTTCCTAAACCTTTTACAGATTGAACCCATGTTTTTCTATTGTGGGCCTCTACGTAGATAACATCTTGTAAAACAACCGGCTTCCAACTGTCTCCTGCTCGTATGGTTAAAATATCGGAAAACAGCTGCCTTCTTTTCGCAGGAAGAATAGCAGTCACACACCCTGCCGGACTACCATCCCTTATTATCGGTACGGACGTCCCAAAATAGGGAACTCCAAATACTTGGCTGCTTACATTTTTCGATGTTTTTTTCTGTCCGGTTAAAGCTCGATAGCTGACTGTGTGTTCATGTAGTTTATCCCCTGGTTTGATTTTTAAATCTATTAATTTGCTTGGTTTATAGTAAATAAAGTGATGAGGGTCTGCTACCGCGTAGGAAGTCTCTTGAGGAAAAATTTCTTCGAAGCTTTCGATCAATGAGGTTACAGAAACATCCACCACTATACCACTCCTCATTCTTTCTCTTGCTATCAGAATAGCTGAAAAGAGGAGTTAGAGCAAGAATACGATACAAAAATGTTTGAATCTGTTGACAGATAGGCAGCAACCAAGCGGGCTGTCCGTTTGAAATTCGTGTCAACTAAATGGACAGCCCCTTTTCTTTCAGGAAACGTTAGACTGATTTCCCTAAATAAGCTTTTAACATCCACACGTGTTTTTCAAGACTAGTATGGATCGCGAGCAGCATATCACTCGTTGTTTCATCACCGGCCTGTTCGGCGACTGACATGCCTTCTTTTAACTCCCCAATAATCGCACTAAAATCGTTGACGACAGTCTGGACCATCTCATCAGCAGCCTCTGCTCCTGTTGCATCTTGAATAGAAGCCGTCTCCAGGTAATCTTTTAGTGTAGCGATCGGCTTTCCTCCGATAGCGAGGAGTCTTTCTGCCAGCTCATCGTTATGGAGAGCGGCCTCATTATACAACTCCTCAAACTTGGTATGTAACGTGAAGAACTGATCCCCTTTCACATACCAGTGATAATTATGAAGTTTCACAAACAACACATTCCAATTTGCAATTTGCTTATTCAGTACTTCTTGTAGTTCCATTCGATCCACTCCTCCGTTTTTTAAAATTCACCGGGGCGGTTCATATATACACGCCCCTTATTTATACGTTTCTTTTTGTTATATTCCCCTATTTTGGCTTTTTAAAACAAGATATCTATCCACATTTTGACCGCGGTAGTTAGGATAAGTAAGCCGAGTATGATCTGCAGTGTCTTGGTGTTTACTTTTTTCCCTGCATTGGCTCCTAATGGAGAGGCCAAAAGGCTTGCGATAATCATAATGACAGCCGGAATGATTAGCACTTGACCTGTGGCCACTTTCCCCGCTGTCGAACCGATTGACGAGATGAAGGTGATCGCTAATGAACTGGCGATGGTCATTCTAGTGGGAATTTTTAATACGAGAAGCATGATTGGCACTAAAATAAACGAACCGGCTGCCCCTACAATCCCTGCTCCTATCCCTGTTACAAAAGCAAATGATGCGGCCAGCCACTTATTGAAGGACACGTCTTGCAACGGAATATCATCTATGCCCTTCTTCGGGATAAACATCATGATCGCAGCCATAGCTGCCATCCCACCGTACACGATATTAATTGCCGAGTCAGGCATCATATTCGAACCGAAGCTGCCGATAAAGCTTCCTAACAGAATACTGCCCCCCATATACAGAATTAATGTTTTATTTAAGTATCCCCCTTTTCGGTAAGCCCATACACCGCCAATCGTAGCAAAGAAAACTTGTACAGCGCTTATCCCTGAGACTTCATGGGCTGTAAATGCCGTGAAGCCTAAAAGAGGCGGGATGTATAAAAGCATCGGATACTTAATGATGGAACCGCCAATTCCTACCATTCCTGAAAGAAAGGAACCTACAAAACCAATTAGAAAGAGTAACAGGACAGATAAAATAGTATATTCCATTATTCACCCCTCTTTTCCCATAAGAAAGGGGCTGGTGTTGGTCAGCCCCTTTCAGTTATTCCGCTTTTTTAATCCAAAAGATAAACACGCCGTCTTGCTCGGTATCGTCTAAGAGCTCGTGTCCGCCTGACTTAGCCCAGGCTGTCAGGTCACTTTTTGATCCTTTGTCGGTCGCGTGCACTTCTAAAATTTGTCCAGCTTCTAACTGGTTCATCGCTTTCTTTGTTCGTACGATTGGCATGGGACAAGCCAATCCTTTTGCATCGATTACCATATCTGCTTTCATAGTCATCTTTCCTCACTCCTGTATATAGTTATTTTTCTTTTACCGAACGGCACAACGATTTGGGCCAATTTCCATTTCACGTTGCGCTTCTTCATTTGGGACAATCTTCCCCATGTTTGTTTTCCTGATTTCATCATATGCGTTGGGCTGTGGGGGCAGGTTTTCCGTTACGAGGCTCCGGAATTCATCTTCATCCTTGATATTTAACCCATGATTACGGGCAAATAACGTGCCGAGCCGCTCCGCTACACTTCCATCCTCATTTAATTCAGACGTGATCATAAAGTGTGCAGGAAGTACCGTCAACTCTTCAGAAAGTTCTCGGTACCGCGAGTAAAGGGATTCTCGTAGATCAGCTACCCAGTCTTCTGCCTTCCCGGCCAAGTCAGGACGTCCAATCGAGTCGATAAATAAGATGTCACCGGTAAATAAATACGTGTCGTCTACGATAAACGAAGTGGAGCCAATCGTATGACCCGGTGAATAAAGAGCATGAATCTGAATCGCTGTCTCCCCGATCGTGATCTGATTCCCATCCTCTAGCGGTTCATAAGAGAATGTTACTTCCACCGCGTCTTTTGGCGGCAGCCAATAGGTGGCGCCCGTTTCATCGGCGAGATTTTTCCCACCAGAAATGTGGTCCGCATGCAGATGCGTGTCAAAGACATGTTGGATGGAAACACCCATTTTTTCTGCAAAATCTTTGAATACATCTGTCATCCTCGTGGCATCAATAACCGCTGCTTCCTTCCCGGATATCACCATGTAAGAAAGACATCCTTTACCAAGACGGACAAACTGATAGATGGCTCCCCCGCCTTTTAAGTCACTAATTTTGACGGGTTCCAGATGCTCACTCCATGTTTTCATGCCGCCCTGCAGCTGATACACATCCATTCCCTCATCCGAAAGCATCTCCGCAATCATTTCAGAGGAACCTTCTTTCGCACAAACAACCAGGACATCTTTATCGGTTGGTATTTTATCGATAATAGGCTCCACCCCATCCAACAGCTCAAAGTACGGTACATTCAAGTACTCGATATTCTCCCCTTCGATTTTCCAATCAGCAAAGGCGTCCTGATTCCGGACATCGAGAATAAATAATTCGTCTTTGTTTATTACCTTTTTCGCTACATCCGCAGCAGTCCATGTTGTCACAGACATGACAATTACCTCCCTGGGTATATATTTTTTAAAAAATTTTTAAAGACTCTCCGTCTTTCCTTGCCAATCACTCATTCCTGGCAGGACATTCGTGACATTGGCAAAACCGTGTTTTGACAGTAATTGAGCTGCCATGTCACTACGATTCCCTGTTCGACAAACCACATAAATCTCATCTTCTTTTTGTAATTCTTCCAGGCGATTTTCCAGGCTGCCGAGTGGGATCGATATCGCGCCGGGAATATGGTTAAATGCATATTCTGCATGCTCCCGTACATCAATAATGGTGATCATATCATCCAGTCTTTTCCCTAGTTCTTCATTCTTTACTGTCTTTGGATAGCTCATTTCCTCTCTATCCTCGCCCCCTTTTTTACGGATATAATGTTTCCATACCTCCCCTTCTTGCACGGTTCCAAGGTAATGGTTCCCTGTACTCCCTGCCCATGCTTTCAGGTCTGCAGTCGATCCTGCATCTGTTGCGAGAATCTCCACTACTTCCCCCGAAGCAAGATCTTTCAACGCTTTCTTCGTCTTCACAATCGGCATCGGACAAGCCAGTCCTTTGGCGTCTAATACGTAATCTGTTTTGATTGTCATCTCGACTTCCTCCTTAGGCACTCTTAGATAAATAAGTTCACGTTGCCTTCTTCAGCATCTCCTAAATAAGCCGCAACCCCGGCATATTCAATGTCATCCAACAATTCATCTTTTTGAAGCCCAAGCAAATCCATCGTCATCGTACAGGCAACGAGTTTAATATCTTGCTCTCGTGCCATGTCAACTAAATCCGGCAAAGGCATCGCATTATGCTTTTTAATCACATGCTTGATCATTTTAGGTCCCATTCCTGCAAAATTCATTTTCGAGAGACTCATTTTGTCTGCACCTCTCGGCATCAACTTCCCAAACATTTTCTCTATCATGTTCTTTTTAACAGCGACGTGCTTATCCTTACGAAAAGCATTCAGTCCCCAAAACGTGGCGAAGATGGTTACCTCATGGTCATAGGCCGCGGCCCCGTTTGCAATAATAAAAGCAGCCATTGCCTTGTCATAATCTCCGCTGAATAAAATAATATTCGTCTTTTTCTTCTCTGACATGTTCCTCACTCCTTTTTATTAATTACATATACCTGTACGGGTATACAGGAAGTTAAAAAAATAGAGAAACCTTTTTGCTCTATTTTTTTATCTACTTTTTACTAGTAAATTAACCGCCTCTTGCACTAGCTTTTCTGTATCTTCGCCTTTTTCCACATTTTCGCGAATGCATTCTTCCAAGTTTGTACTGACAACAAGACCAATCGCACGATCCAACGCATTCCTTGCTGCTGACATCTGTCCAACTACGTCACGGCAGTCTTTGTCCTCTTCCATCATGCGCAAGATAGCCTTCACTTGCCCTTCCACTCTTTTCACTCTATTTTTCATTTGATCGTTGTATTCCATGTGGTCACTTCCTTTAATGTTTCTATAGATAGAATATACCCCCTAAGGTATATTGTCAACCCTTCTATCCGCACTTCTTTAAAAAAAGGTAACACACTGTAATTACGAAGGCAAAGATTAACTTAAGGTGGGGACAATATTACGCATCCGGACCTTATTATGAAAGCATGAAACCAGTTCATTTACCTCTTAGTCATCTGATTGGCACCCAGTCACACGTTTATAACGCCTTTATTTTACAAGAATTCCATTTTTAGGGCACCGCAGGGCTGGTATGATGCTGTTATTTTGGAGAAACGATGATTTCATGACTTCATTCGAGTGCTATGATGTCTTTATTTCAACAGACCTTCCGTTTCATGACCTCATACAACCGCTATGGCGCTGTTATTTTAATGAGTTGTTCATTTCACGGCTTCATTCGAACACTATGATGTCTTTATTTCAACAGATCTTCCGTTTCACGACCTCATACAACCGCTATGGTGCCTCTATTTCGACGGATCTTCCGTTTCATAGCTTCATTCCATTCCTATGATGCACGTATTTTCTCCCCCCTCTCTTTTCACGACTCCATACGAGTGCGTTGCCGTTGTTATTTCAGCGCTGGCATACGTTTTATCGAGAAACTCATTACTGCCACCAAGAGTTGATTGACTATTATGTAAAGTGTGTTATATTTTTCATTAAATCATGAAACAACATAAAACACTAAATCGCGCAAGGAGCATACAACACATGGATACATTAGCTGATAACAGAAGTAAGGGTATTTTAAACAAAGCATACAAGCCCGTATACAATGAAGAGGAGCTTGCCTTTTTTTCACCGGAGAACATAAACGAAGTACTGACGTTTCAACAATCGCATCCACTTTACACAAACACACCGCTGTATTCATTAAAGAACTTGGCTGCCTATTTGCAAGTTGCGGACATTAAAGTGAAAGATGAGTCGCAGCGCTTTGGTTTAAATGCGTTTAAAATAATGGGCGGTATTTACGCTGTAGGAAAATACATAGCAAAGAAATTGGATCGAGATATCGCGGACTTAACGTTTTCGGAGCTGCAATCTCCCGAAATGAAAGAACAAATAGGGGATGTGACCTTTATTACCGCAACGGACGGAAACCATGGCCGCGGGATTGCTTGGGCCGCAAGGGAACTTGGACAAAAGTCTGTTGTTTACATGCCAAAAGGTTCGTCTGCCACCCGGCTGGAAGCTATTCAACAGGAAGGGGCTTTCGCGGAAATAACCGACCTAAATTATGATGATACGATTCGAATGTGTTCTACGTTAGCGGAAGACAACGGCTGGGTTCTTGTCCAGGATACGGCGTGGGAAGGATATGAGGAAATACCGCTTTGGATTATGCAGGGCTATTCAGCCATCGCTGCGGAAATCGTCGAAAAGCTGGAGTCTGACGAGGAAAAAGCACCGACTCATATTTTCCTGCAGGCGGGTGTCGGTTCTTTTGCTGCCGGAATAGCCGCTTATTTCACACAATATTATCGCGACAATCCCCCCATCATCGTTGTCGTGGAGCCTGATTTAGCAGATTGTTACTACCGTTCCTTTGCCAATCCAGACGGTGAAATGGAATTTGTTACCGGGCATATGAATTCGATCATGGCCGGGCTATGTTGCGGCGAGCCCAACAACCGAGCATTTCGAATATTGAAACAGTATGCTTATGCCTCCTATTCATGTGCAGACCCAATTGCAGCGCTCGGAATGCGCGTGCTCGGAAATCCACTGTCCACAGATCCTAAAATTATTTCCGGAGAATCCGGTGCAGTGCCTCTAGGACTACTCTTCTTCCTCCGGGCGTATGAAGAAAACGCAGCTTGTCAAAACCTAAAACTCGATGAAAACGCTAACGTCCTTGTGTTAAATACAGAAGGGGATACGAACCACGAACATTACTTGGATATCGTCTGGAAAGGACACTATCCGAATGATTAGCGAGCCCTTGTGCCTGTCGGTGAAAGCGGCCGCCTGCAGTGAAAATCTAATTAAATCATGAAATTAACTCACCTCAAAATTACCATTTGCATTTATATTTTTTGGTAAAGTGGTGAACCTTACTAATGAGGTGATAGTGAGATGGACAAGAATCATTTAACACTTACGTCTTCCGAAATTGGGTCCCTATGGATGGAGTACGTGAATGGGACCATGACAGATATAGTAAATAGATATATGTTTTCCATTATTGAAGATACGGCTATAAAAAATATTTTTGATGATGCACTTAAGACATTTGAAAAGCAAAAAAATCAACTAGCCACTTTTATGGAGAACGAAGGGTATCCAGTCCCCATCGGATTTACGGAATCAGATCTTCATAAAGGTTCAGAGAAATTATTCTCTGACCAGTTTTGCTTAATTTATTTACATGTCATGACGTTACACGGTTTGTTAGGCCATACGTCTTCATTAAGCATTTCTGTTAGAAAGGATTTACGAGAGTTTTATGATGCATGTGGTAATGACGGTAAAAGGATGTATCATCAAACCATAGAGTTAATGCTGGAGAAAGGAATATTTCAAAGGGATCCAATCTTTTACCCTACAAAAGCACCGGAATATGTGTCCAGCCAGGATTTTAAAGATGGTTTTTTCGGAAAAGGAAGACGTTTAACCGCGACTGAAATCATAAGTATTTCTTTTAACCTTAAAAAAAGTATAATGGCTAAAGCGCTTTCCATTGGGTTTAGTCAAGTGACACAATCAAAGGAGGTAAGAAAGTTCTTAGAGAATGCGGAGAAAACAATTGATAATCAAATACAGTCTCTGTCAAAAATAATGCACAAAGATAATTTACCCGTTCCTAAGTCCATAGAAACGGAAGTAACCGTTTCTACGAATTCTCCGTTTTCCGACAAGTTAATGTTATATCATATCGGTTTCTTGTTTCAAACTGCGCAGGTATACCAAGGGACAGGATTAGCGACAGCCATGCGAACAGACCTTGTAACCACTTATGAAGGTATCATTCTAAAAAATCTAACGGTAACAAAAAAATGGTTTAACCTTATGGTTCAAAATAAGTGGTTAGAACAACCACCGCTCGCTCCCAATCGAAAAGAACTCGCAAAAGAAAAATAGTCTACACAAGGGGTCATCCTACATATGGTCTCTTTACACGTAATCCGAATACAAACCCACGAAAAAGAGCAGAAACTTTTTTCCAGTTTCTGCTCTTTTTATTCTTTATCTCACTAAAAGCGATACCACATCTTCGCTCACTTGAACCGCTCTGTCTTCAAGCACTCGTTGTTCCGTTGCTGCAATCGGATGTGGGATTACGGCAAACGGATAGTCAGTGAAACCTTGTACCATCGCCATCGCCTTGCCGGATGGAACGAAAGGTTCCGTCAATACTGCTCCTGCGGGAATACCTAGCTTTTCCATTACTAATGCATCGAGCAAACTGCCCGAACTACAAGATCCTCAGTCACCGGTACCTGTAATGACACCGTCGCATTGCTGCGCGAGTGCTTTCGCTTCGTCGTCTGCGATCGGATGCGAAGATGATCGTTTGAGAAAGTAGATGACCTTTTTCAACTTGTAGGTGTCTTTCAATCGTTGACCAATCGCTTCTAAGACAACAGCGGAATTCGCCTTCCCATTGTCAATCAAACCAATCGTGGCGTCTTCGAGTGTATCAAGCCGCTCCGCCATTGCTGATTTTTCTGAAACGATCCCATTGGTCGGGTCTAACACTTTAATAGTGGTCATGGATGTCACTCCTTTTTCAAATGTGTTGCAATCCTTTTCAAAAGCTCATTAACCTAATGAGCGGTTTTACAATTGTCAGCCACCGTCTGTACAGGATTTAATCGAGCGGGTGATGGCTTGGGTTTGTTGTTTTGTTCCCCATCCCGGCAAGCACGCAGAGAAACGTCCAGCTTCCCCTCCAGCCACAATTAATAAAATATCATCCGGTGAAGGGACTGCCGTTTCCCATGTTTCTTCCGCTTCGGCCGTAATTTCACCAGATACCATTCCGTATTTTTTCATGTCGGCTGTCGACCGTTTGGCATGTTCAAATAAAAATTCTTTCACTTTCTGTTTATCCCATCCATATTTTTGGCAGGTTCGGTAATGTTCGGGACAAAGCACGACAGTGAATTGCTGATTTTTCAGCATATTGAACGTCCCAACAGCGGCCATACGATCCGCCATGGTCATTAAAATACCTTCCGGCTCTAAAGCAGAATGGTTTTGGATTTGATTCGGTCCTTCTGCGGCAATGACGGTAACCGTACTTTCTTCACGATCAAAGCCTTTTTCGACGTGAAGGGGTGCCCAGTCTGTTTCTTTTTCAGCAATACAAAAAGAAAACTTCCCCGGGTGACCGAGGGTGGCACGATCAAATTCGCGGCAACCGCCAAGATTATGTAACACAAGACGAACGGCTCGTCCAATCGTCGCATTGGCACGATGACCAGGACCAAAAACACTTTGCCCGTTATTGAATCCAAGTTGTTCCACCACGGGGCCATTCACGATTACCAAAATACCGGGACCATGCGTACTCGCAGTCGGTCCATGCAAACCGAATTTTTCATCACTCATCGCTGTCAATGCGGCGACGAGAACAGGAAAATAATCTGGCAGACATCCTGCCATCACCGCATTGGCCGCCACCTTTTCCGCGGTAAAAACCTTTTGCCGCTCTGGAATACCACCGATGACAAAATCCGGAGACAATCCCGCGAAATCCAGCATTTGCTGTACTTTTTCAGGAGTTGGCGGGATTATTGGTAGCCCGTCCGTCCAACCTTTCGCCATGTAATTTTCGTTTACTTCCGCAACATCTACAAATTCAAACAATTCAGATTGCAGCATAAGTCAACCCCTTTCTATTCTTCATTGTATCTATTTTACCACTTTTCCGACAAAAGTCATCATTAATTGCGTTAATATTTTCACTTTCCCGGTTATTGTTCAGTCACATCGCCAGGACCATGATAGGCTTTCATATCGATAATCCGCCCATCGTCATCGAAGGTCATCACATCAATGGTGTCGATTTGGATGGGCTTTCCATCATTTTTCATAAATATCCTAAATGCCATCGCAGCATAATGGCTATGCGATCCACGGATCGGTGCGGATAACTCAAGATTATCGACAAGCGTCACGGCTAGCTCATAAAAAGAGGTAATGGCAGCTTTTCCTTCTACTATTTTCCCACCGCCAACCGGGTCTTCAATCCTTGCATGGTCGGCGAACAAGGATATCAGCATGTTTGCATCTTTTTGATTAAAGCCATCAATATATTGTTGCATGGCTGCTTTCATTTGCGATTCAGTCACCATAACCCCATCCCTCTTTTCTATTGGTAATGTGTACTAATTTAACTACCCTTCAGTTTGATCAATTATGTCAAATTTCTGTCATTTAAACAAGTAATTCATTTAACAAACCATCTCATGCGAGCGCATGATGTTGTTATTTTGACGAATCGCTCATTTCAAGGCTTCATACGAGTGCTATGATACTGTTATTTTCATAGATCACCGTTTTTAACGCTTCATGCCGTTCCTATGATGTCTTTATTTCTTCGTCTCCCCCATTTCACGACATCATGCAGCCGCTATGGCACTGTTACTTTTCCAATTTTCAAAGTTGACGGCGTTATACATCTGTTATGCGATCTCCAGTCAGCAACAGGGCAAAAAAAAGAAGATAACAGATGAGCTGTTTCATCCATCTAGTTATCTTCTTCCGTCGCACGATTTTATGGAAGCAAAAACTGTTTGCCATATTCGCCGTGATCATGAATGGCCGGGTGTTCCATTTGTATCGTCGAATGGTGTATCCCGTATTTTTCTTTCAGCATCTGATTAATCGCTGCAATGATTTCAAACGATTGGGTATCTTTTTGGATGAAAACATGGGCTGTTAACGAGTGGTGATCAGTTGACACCGTCCACAAGTGCATCTCATGGACGTCCTCCACTCCTTCCACCGCGCCAATATCCCGGCGAATCGTCTCAAGATCAAACTTGTCCGGTACCGATTCCATTAAAATCAGGTAAGACTCGCGAATAATTCTGGCTCCACCGGTAAAAATGATGGCTGCGATAATCATACTGATCAAAGGATCGAAGACGTGATAACCGGTGAAGTAGATCAAAGCCGCTGAAACAACAATCCCGACCGAGCTAAGAAGATCACCGATAAAATGCCAAAGCGCACTTTTAATATTAAGATTCTCTTCCTCTTTCATACTCCGGCTTAAGAGGAAAGTCAACACGATGTTTACGATTAATCCGATAGAAGCAATGAAAAGCATCAACGGTAAGTTAATATCTTGGGGATGGATCATGCGATTAATTCCTTCAATGAAAATACCAATCGCAATGACAGCGAGGGCTAGACCATTTAGAAACGAAGCAATGACCTCAAAACGCAAAAATCCGAACGTGTATTTCTGATTCGGTTTCCGGGTTGCCATGTAAATAGCCGTCATGCTGAGACCGAGAGCGAACACGTCAGAAATCATGTGCGCTGAATCGGATAACAGAGCAAGTGAATGTGACAGCAACCCTCCCACAATTTCAACAATCGTAAAAAACAAAGTTATCAGTAACGTCATCCATAACGTTCTTTTCGATGTTTGTTGTTCTTTCACATGATTAAGGTGATGATAATCATAATTTTTCACATCACTCACACCCTCTATAAATTAAAATCAATCTTATATAATAAACAATACCACCAACTGCAGTTAAAATCAATTCTAATTGATAATATTTTTACTTAATTGATAATGAAAATTACTTTCACAACTTATATTCCCTATTAAACCGTTGCGAATCGAATTTTTTGTTGATAATAATTATTAATTAAAAAACTAAATAAAAGCCCTGATACACAAAAAGAAGCCTCCTTGACATATACAAGGAGGTTTGCCTGTTTTATTTTTCTGTTGCCTTTTCAACTATCTTACTGGTGTCTTCGAGAGAATCCGCGATAAGGATCTGTTTTAATAAGTCATCCGGCAACTTCTCTTCACAGATTAAGTGGACTTTCTTTACTTCACTTGCGGCAGCGGATCCAAACCGCGTTTCCAGAATCGCGGAAACAGCCTCCTGCTTCCCCTTCACTATACCTTCCTATTTCCCTTGTTCTATCCCTTTCTTTTCGTAAGAAGTGATCAGTTCCATCACTTTCGCCTCCTCTTCGGGATCCAGGTTATTTATCTCCGTTTGTAACATGCGCTCTTCCTTATCCAAGAGTGCCAAATATGTTTCAAAAAAAGCGGTTAACAGGTGATTTCGCGCTGGATCGAGCTCCAGCCTCGCAAGCAGCCGCAACAGGATTGTCCTGCCGGATGAAGTTCCACCAATGTAAACTTTTCAGTTCGACCGTCAAATATTGAAACTGGAGAACGACTAAAAACTCTTCCACGACGCCATGCAACCCCGATGGCGTTGTTATTTCAAACCCTCCACGGTTTCATAGCTTCATACGTCCTTTATGACGTTGTTATTTTGGCTCGCACTCGATTTCACGTCTTCATTCGGAGGCTATGAGGTCGTTATCTCAGTGGCCCCTCCATTTCGCGACATCATACATCCTCAATGACGTCGTTATTTTCACACCCTCCCCTTTTGACGACTTCATCCGAACACTATGACGTCTTTATTTTCGCGCCGCACTCTTTTCACAGCGTCATACATCTCTGATGACGTCGCTTTTTCAAACGATCTCTGGTTTCATAGCTTCATCCATCTTCTATAAGGTTGTTATTTTGGCTCCTGCTCCATTTCACGCCTTCATTCGCGGGCTATGATGACGTTATTTCATCGCCACCCTCTTTTCACGACCCATACAACCACGATGACGTCGCTTTTTCAACCAATCGTTGCGTGCTACCCTCACTGGCCTCTTCTATGCAGCTGTAGTACGGGTAAGGGAGGCTTGATCCTTGTCCTATTCATTTAATAGCATTACAGTTATTCCAATGACACATTTGAAAGGAAGGCATAACGATGGATAACGTTTATCTAGATTACAATGCAAGTACACCGATCGCGCCGGAGGTAATAGAAGAAATGAATCCGTTTTTAACAGATTATTACGGCAACCCTTCTGCGCTCCACTGGGCAGGAAATCCGGTTAAAGAGAAACTGATGAATGCAAGAAAACAAGTAGCTGATCTCCTGCACTGCTCCGCCGATGAAGTGATTTTCACAAGTGGAGGAAGCGAAGCAAATAATCTGGCATTAAAAGGATATTTTTTCCAAAACCTTCAAAAAGGAAAACATATCATTACGTCAACCATTGAACACCCTGCCATCTTAAATCAATTACCCTTTTTGGAACAACTCGGAGCAACCGTTACGATGATCGCTCCTGATAGATACGGCAGACTTTCCCCTGCGGATATTGAGAGTGCCATCCAACCGGACACAATCTTGATCACTATTATGCATTCGAATAACGAAGTAGGCACCCTTCAGCCGATCGCGGAAATCGGAAAAATTGCTAAAAAACATGCCATCGCTTTTCACACCGATGCTTCTCAGTCCGTTGGGAAAGTACCCATCAACGTGGATCAACTCGATGTCGATATGCTGACCATTGCCGGTCACAAACTGTATGCACCAAAAGGAATCGGTGCGCTCTACTTACGGAAGGGGACGGAAATCGAACCTCTTATTCATGGAGCCGGGCATGAGTATGGTTTACGCGCAGGTACGGAAAATACCTTGCTTGCGGTGGGGCTGGGAAAAGCGTGTGAAATGGCAAAAGAGGACGTAAATGATAACAAACTCGAGCCGTTAACGAAATATTTTTGGAAGCAACTGCGGGAGATTTTTGGAAATGGGATCGTTCTAAATGGACATGAGGAAAAGCGCCTGCCCAACACGTTGAATGTCTGCTTTACAAATAAAATCGGCCAGGAGATCTTAGACTCCATTCCCATGCTCGCTACTTCGACAGGGTCTGCCTGTCACGCGGGAAACGTTGAGTTATCCCCTGTTTTAAAAGAAATGCGTGTCCCCGAACATATCGGTATGGGAGCGATCCGCTTCAGTCTTGGCAGATACACAACCAAAGAAGAGATCGACCAAGTACTGCACTGGTTCAAAGAGCGAATATAAAGGCAAACTTCAGGCAACGCCCCTGAGAATGAGCCTCTGTTTTACGAGCATTGCAAACAAAGGCTTTCTTTTTTCGGCTTCGTTGGGGACGGGTTTGATGTCGTTATTTTACTGGTACTCTCTTTTCACAACACCATACAACCACTATGATGCTGTTATAAAAGCCATTCTCTGTTTTAACAACTACATACAGGCGTTGTGACGTCGTTATTTTAGCAAACCGCTTTTTTCACGGCTACATACGAGTGCTAGGATGGCGCGATTTCTCCCCGTTCCCATTTTCACCATTCACAACTCCAGAGGATCGCTATGACCTGTTGTTTCAAGAAAGCCTCAATATGCAAAAATAAATATTTCTCCCCCAAAACACTTTCTGTGCCAGCATTCCCGTTTGTAACCGTTTACAATTAGAAATACTATTTTTTCCGACATAAAGCTGTCGCAAATAAGTCCCTAAGTTGTAACGATTAGAGAACAGAGTAGGGTGAAAGCCGGCTTATACTAAAGATACAGTTAATTTTTCAGAATAAAATTGTATTTTATCAAAAGCAGAGGAGTTGGATAAAGATGGATCCCTTACTCATCGCAAGGCTCCAATTTGCATCCACAACCATTTTTCACTACTTCTTTGTTCCTGTTTCCATTGGCATGGCCCTGACGATCGCGATCATGCAGACCATGTATGTGATCAAAGGGGACGATCGTTATAAGCGGCTGACCCAGTTTTTCGGCACATTATTTCTTATTAACTTTGCCGTCGGTGTCGTGACAGGTATTTTGCAAGAGTTTCAGTTTGGGATGAACTGGTCCACCTATTCGCGATTTGTCGGTGACGTGTTTGGTCCGTCCTTGGCGATTGAAGGCCTGCTCGCATTCTTTCTGGAATCTACCTTTATCGGCGTATGGGTGTTTGGATGGAACAGGCTTTCCAAGCGTTTGCACCTCGCTTCTGTGTGGCTTGTATCCATTGGCACGATCATGTCCGCCTTTTGGATTTTATCAGCGAACTCTTTTATGCAGAACCCGGTAGGTTTTGAATTTGCGGGTGACCGGGCCCAAATGAACAGCTTCGGTGCTATTTTGACAAACCCGCACCTATGGGCACAATTCCCGCACGTCCTCTTGACATCTTTTGCGACAGGTGCATTCCTGATCGCGGGTATCAGTGCCTGGAAGCTCATTCGCCGGCATGATGTGGACCTATTCAAGCGTTCCTTCCGCATTGCCATTACTGTCGGAGCCTTGTCAGCGTTCGCCATTTTATTCACAGGCCACTGGCAGGCACAATATCTCGTAAAGTCACAGCCGATGAAAATGGCCGCAGCCGAAGCGCTTTGGGAAAACAGCGGCGATCCTGCTCCCTTCACTGTTTTTGCTGATATCAATACAGAAGAGAAAAAAAATAACTTTGAAATTCAAATTCCTTATCTGCTCAGCTTCTTGTCTTTCAACCAGTTCAACGGTTCTGTCGAAGGAATAAATGAACTTCAAGAACAATACGTGGAAAAATACGGCCCCGGGGATTACATTCCGCCTGTCACTACCCTCTTTTGGGTGTTCCGGATTATGACAGGTGCCGGCGGTGTCATGCTGCTCCTTGGTTTTTACGGCATGTATGCCTCTCGGAGAGGAAAGTTACCGAAGAACAATCTGTATTTAAAACTGATGCCATTTGCGATGATCCTTCCTTTTATCGCCAACACCTGCGGATGGATCTTAACGGAAATGGGCCGCCAGCCGTTCGTTGTTTTCGGTTTGATGAAAACGGAGGATGCGGTATCACCGTCCGTTACGGCAAATGAGATGCTCTTCTCTCTCATTGCCTTCACGGCTCTTTACAGTGTTCTTGCGATCGTGACGATCTATTTGTTCGCTCGCCATATTAAGAAAACGGATCATTTTGACACAGACTTGCCAACAGCGTCAGATCCCTTCGATAGAAAAGGTGGTGCCGAAATTGTCTCTTAGTGAGTTTTGGTTCATTTTGATCACGATTCTATTTGTCGGTTTCTTCGTATTAGAAGGGTTCGACTTCGGAGTTGGGATTGTCTCACGCTTTTTAGGAAAAGATGATCAGGAGAAACGGGTGTATATTAACACGGTCGGCCCCTTCTGGGATGCGAATGAAGTGTGGCTCATCACGGCAGGCGGCGCCATGTTCGCCGCTTTCCCGCACTGGTATGCGACGATGTTCAGCGGATTGTACATTCCTCTTGTCTTCATGCTTCTGGCGCTGATTATACGAGGGGTCTCGTTCGAATTCCGGGGAAAAGTCAAAGACCAGCGATGGAGGCATACATGGGACTGGGCGATGTTTGCCGGGAGTCTTCTGCCACCGATTCTTTGGGGCGTGGTCCTCGCCAACTTCATTACCGGTATGCCGATTAATCAGGATAAAGAGATGGTCGGCGGATTCCTGCAGTTCTTGCATCCTTTTGCCCTGCTAGGCGGTGCGATGTTCCTATTTTTGACCATCACTCACGGACTGCAGTTTATCACCATCCGCACGACCGGTGACCTGCAGGAGCGTGCGCGCAAGCTGGGACAAAGAGTAACACCAGTAACCATCGTCCTTTTCCTGGCGTTCATTATCATCGCTTATTTTACTTCCGATGTGTTCACCAACCACGGTCAGACATTTATGGTACTTCCGATTTTGGCTTGGGTCGCTCTGTTATTTGCCAATTTGTACAATGCGCAGAAAATGGATTTCAATGCATTTGCTTTAACAACCGTGACAATCATTCTGTTGACGGGAAGTATCTTTATCGGTATGTTCCCCCGTGTAATGATCAGCTCGATCTCAGATGCATTCAGCTTAACGGTTTATAATGCTTCATCTGGAGGGTACACTCTTAAGCTCATGACGTACTTTTCCATTGCCCTGCTTCCTTTTGTTCTCGGCTATCAGGCATGGAGTTACTATATTTTTAGAAAAAGAGTAAAACAAGAAGATGAGTTGGAATACTGATGAAAAAACAACGCGTAAAAAAACTACCAAACTACCCGGGTTCTTTAAAAACCCATAGTCTCTTAACCATTTTCATACTATGTGAAGCCGTCGCTATCATTGCCCAAGCTTATTTTCTGGCTCGGGCAATCACCTTTTTATTTGATAGAATGCCAATCGGAGAAGTTATCCCTGACATTGGCTTCTTTTTTGTTGCTTTTGTAATCCGCTACCTTATCACCCATATAGAAATGGCTGCAGCCGACAAATACGCTGCCAAGTCGGCGCAGATGCTTCGTGACCGTTTGATGCAGACGTATTTTGGACGAAGCCATGCATTTGTTCGGCAGATCGGCATCGGCCACCTGGTCACTCTAGCTATGGAAGGGGTGGATCACGTAAAGAGATATGTGGAAATTATCGGCGTCCGGATGATCAAAACAGCGGTGATCCCAGCATTCATTGTCATTTTTGTCTTTCTTTATGATCCGATATCTTCCGTCATCTTAGTACTTGCCGTGCCGATTATCGTGATTTTTATGATTTTATTAGGACTGGCTGCTCAGATGATGGCCGATCGGCAATACGAAACGTACACGAGATTATCCAACCATTTCATTGATTCGTTAAAAGGGCTTGAAACCTTGGCTTACCTTGGAAAAAGCCGGGAACACGCCAAAAAGATCGAGCAAGTAAGCGGGGATTATCGCAACGCCACCATGCGCACCTTGCGTGTAGCTTTCCTGTCGACATTTGCGTTGGATTTTTTTACCAGCTTATCCATTGCGTTTGTGGCTGTCGGTTTGGGTCTTCGTCTCATTGAGGGGGACATCACTCTCTTGCCAGCCCTTACCATTCTCATTTTGGCTCCGGAATACTTCTCACCGATTAAACAGGTCGGAAAAGATTATCATGCGACGTTGGACGGACAGCTCGCTATGCAAGAAATTGACAATTTGATCAGCACAGAAGAAAGCCGGCAGACAAACGAACAGACAGAGCTATTCGACTGGCAGCAGGACAGCGTATTGACGTTTGACAAAGTAACAGTAGGTATTGCTGAAAAAAAGCTGCTGGATGACTTACGTTTTAACATTCGTACCGGTTGGAACGGTATCATCGGAGCGAGCGGCTCAGGAAAGTCCACTTTGATTAACGTATTGGCGGGGCTGTTGCTGCCTACGGACGGTTCCATCCAGATCAATGATCAACCAGTTTCTTCTTTGAAAAATGAATCTTGGTTCGAACAGATTGCCTACATCCCTCAGGCTCCGTATGTTTTCCCACTGTCCCTCGCCGACAACATCCGGTTTTATGCCCTGGACGCTTCAGATGAAGAGGTACAGCAGATGATTCAGGAAATTGGGCTAGAGGATCTGGTGAGGTCGTTTCCGGCCGGCATCCATGAAAAAATCGGTGAAGGAGGCCGTTCCATAAGCGGCGGGCAAGAGCAGCGTATCGCCATCGCCCGGGCACTGCTTAGCGGAAAGCCCGTCATCTTGTTGGATGAGCCAACAGCCCATCTGGACATTGAAACCGAATATGAAATCAAACAGTTAATGCTCCGGGTATTTAAAGATAAGTTTGTCATCTTGGCAACCCACCGCCTGCATTGGCTGAAGCAGTTGGATCATATTCTGTTCCTGGAAAGCGGCGAGTTGAAGCATCAGGGAACACATGAACAATTAATGAATCAGTCGGGCAACTATGTATCGTTTGTCCGGTGGGGAAAGGAGGAGAGCGGATGAATCGATGGATTATCCCTTATATACACCTGTACAAAGGCCGGATGTCTCTATCTGTTATATACGGACTACTAGGTGTCACCTCAGGCGCCATGCTGCTTTTCGTATCCGGTTATTTAATTTCCAAGTCATCGTTGCGTCCGGAAAATATAATGATCGTATACGTACCGATTGTGGCAGTGCGAGCTTTCAGTATCGGACAGGCGTTGTTCCCTTACTTACAGAAGCTGGTGAGCCACGATATCGTCCTCCGCATTCTGTCTCATTACCGCCAAAGGTTATACGATACGCTGGAACCGCAGGCCATATTCC
This sequence comes from Bacillus piscicola, assembly GCF_022458745.1. Taxonomy (GTDB): domain Bacteria; phylum Bacillota; class Bacilli; order Bacillales; family Marinococcaceae; genus Alteribacillus_A; species Alteribacillus_A piscicola. The sequence continues at coordinate 71,547 of NZ_JAJJJF010000008.1, read as the reverse complement.
TGCAGAGCCGCTATCAGACAGGTGATATTTTAAGCATACTGGCAGATGACATCGAAAAACTGCAGGATTTTTATATACGTACCTTGTTTCCAAGTATTATCGGAATTGTCGTATACGGTGTGCTTGCAGTAGTATTCGGCTTCTTTGACCTGCCGTTCATGCTTATGATGCTTGCCTTCTTGGGAATCATTGTGTTTCTGGTACCTTTTTTGTCCTATAAAACAATGCGGAGAAAACATCTTGCCATAAAAAAGAAACGAGGCAGTCTCTACCAACACGTGACGGATGCGATGTTCGGGAAGCTGGACTGGATGGTCAGCGGAAGAGTACAGGAGATTGTCCATCAAGTGGCCGAAGATAACAAAAACTTGATTACAAGTGAAAATAAAATGAAATTGTGGCATCACAAACGGGAGGCAATTCTGCGCTTCACTGCAGGGATTGCCATAATTCTTGTCATGGTTTGGTCTGATGCGCAAACAGGCAGCAGCATCTCCCCCACTATTATCGCCGCCTTCGTCTTGATGATGTTCTCGGTTGCTGATGCTTTACTTCCGATTAGTGAGGCTGTAGAAGAGATCCCCTTGTACACGGACTCCATCAAACGTATGGAGGCATTTGAAGAGAAAGACAGCATGGCAGACCTGCCTGCTGTTAGAGAAAACATCATCTGGGACAGACCGGCCATTCACTTGGATCATGTCACCTATTCTTATAACCGGTCCGCCCCTCCTGTTATCGATGACTTATCACTTACCATCGAGCCCGGGAAAAAAGTGGCCGTGCTTGGTAAGAGCGGTACGGGGAAATCTACTTTGTTAAAACTTCTGTCCGGGGTCATTCAGCCGGCAACGGGGAAGATCCATTTGAATAACACAGAAATGAGCAGCCACTACCTGTCGAGTGCGGTGTCTGTTTTAAACCAGAAGCCGCATATCTTCCATACAACGATCGCGAATAACGTCCGGATTGGCAAGCCGGACGCGTCAGAGGAAGAGATAATCGCCGTACTTGAGCAGGCACAGGTGATGCGAATGATCGATCAGCTGCCTGGTGGGATCCATACGCAAATGGATGAAATGGGCGGACGCTTCTCCGGCGGGGAAAGACAGCGGGTCGCCTTCGCACGCGTTCTGTTGCAGGATACGCCCATCCTGCTGATGGATGAGCCAACAACCGGGCTCGACCCGCGCACAGAACATGACTTGCTTGTTACCATTTTGGAAGCGGCCAAAGACAAAACGATCATCTGGGTCACCCACCACCTGGCCGGCGCCAAACTGATGGATGACATCATCTTCATGGAAGCAGGAAAAGTGAAACTCCGCGGACCACACAGACAATTGCTGAAAACAAATAACTACTACAAGCAGCTGTACCAAATGGATGAAGGAATATAGAAGCCCGAACAGTGTCATCCTGTTCGGGTATATTCAATCCCTTGAAGAAATTCTATTCATTTTTCTACTACTCTGAGTTAATTTCATCATTCAAATACAGCTACTTAAATCCGAACTATTCCTATGTAGCGCAGAACGGTTGATCTCCACTGCAGGCGGACGCTTTCACCTACAGGCACAAGGAAAACATCAGTTCGAGACTGCGCTTACGCTTGCTCTCACTGTGTCTTCTTTTCCGAAGGATGCGGTGGCTATATAAATAAAACGAACAACTAATCATTATATTAGATGATTATTCGTGTTTATTAACTGAATACGTACTTTTGAAATTGATTCACTCTCGTAATTCTTTTTGAAAAACCTTAAACTGACAGGGTGTTGCGAGCAGTGGTGCGAGTTTCGGAAACGATGCAGCAACGGTTTCGGCACGTACCGGGAGATAGCCGAGACGGGTGTACCAATTTTCCAGGGTGACTTTTGTCGGGTGAGAGCCCTCCTCTGGCACTAACAATTCAAGTTGCATTCGATGAAGGTGTTCCTTTTGACCTTTCTGTTCGGCAAAGCGGATTAACGCTCGTCCGATCCCGGCCCCTTGATAATCGCTATCGACCGCAAGCAATCCGAACTCTCCCATTTCTTGATCGACCTGCCGGATACGGACACATCCAACGATTTGCCCCGTTGCACGGGCCACAGCGATCTCACCATCCCTCGTCAGTTCTGTCATTTCGTCCACAGTCGTCCTTACTGTTCCGGGTGACCACAAACTTCCCTCCGCCGCCGCGTATACTCGGTTAATGATGTTCGTCAAGCGTTCCATATCCTCTATGTTCGTACTTGCACTTTTAGGCAGCATGTGTATCTCGATTGACTGTATCATGCATGTACCTCCCTGATTCTATTTAACGAAAATGGAGCAGGGTTGATGCTCCACGTTATGAACCAACCCTCTTTTTGGGGGGTTCTTCAATTCCTTTCCCCTCTTATTGTATCGCAAAAATCCAGACTGCAATGCCTGGAATCCAGACTTTTGTCGATAATATCCAGACTATAACCTTCAGAATCCAGAATCATACTGGTTGAATCCACACTACTGAGCCAGGAATCCAAACTTCACCTCAAAATAAAACAGAAGCTGACTTTGTGAAAGCCGCTTCTGTCGCTATAATTTATAATATGATCGCTATTAAGCCTCCGGAGCCTTCGTTGATGATACGCTCTAACGTTTCTTTTAATTTGTATCTGGCGTTTTCCGGCATTAAGGAAATTTTCGCCTGGATGCCTTCTCTGACAATTGAATTCAAGGAACGTCCAAAGATGTCTGAGTTCCAAATGGAAAGCGGGTTTTCCTCAAAGTCTTGCATGAGATAGCGTACGAGTTCTTCACTCTGTTTTTCTGTTCCTATGATCGGGGCAAATTCAGACTCCACGTCTACTTTTATCATATGGATAGATGGCGCAACCGCCCGCAGACGAACGCCGAATCTTGATCCTTGTCGGATGATTTCCGGTTCGTCCAAACTCATATCGGTTAAGGCCGGTGCAGCAATGCCGTAACCTGTCTGCTTCACCATTTTCAGGGCATCACTAACTTGATCGTATTCACTTTTCGCGTAGGAAAAGTCCTGCATGAGTTGGAGCAGATGGTCTTTCCCGCGGATTTCCACGCCGACTACTTCTTTTAAGATTTGATCATACAACTCATCCGGCGCGTACAAATCAATCTCTGCGACACCTTGCCCCATCTCAATTCCGGCAAGTCCGGCTTCTTCGATAAATTCAAACTCGGTGGCGAAATGCTGTACCACGCGGTCTACATCTCTCAATCTCTTAATATCTTTCACCGTGTTTCGGACGGATTGCTCATATTCCTGACGCAGCCAGTGATCTTCCCGCAGCACCATGACCCAGCTCGGCAAGTTGACGTTGACTTCGTGAACAGGGAACTCAAAGAGCACTTCGCGAAGGACGTTGTTAATATCATGTTCTGTCATGCTTTCAATACTCAGGGCAAGCACCGGAATATCATGTTTTTCTGAGAGCTCCGCCCGCATTGCCTCTGTATCGGGATGATGAGGCCGGACAGTGTTAATAACCATAATAAACGGCTTTCCTACTTCTTTTAACTCGTCTACTACTCTCTCTTCCGCTTCGACATAATCCATACGCGGAATGTCGCCGATTGTCCCGTCAGAGGTTACAACCACCCCAAGAGTAGAGTGTTCCTGAATTACTTTCCGGGTTCCGATTTCGGCAGCATCCTGGAAAGGAATCGGCTCTTCATACCACGGCGTGTTAATCATCCGCGGCCCGTTTTCATCTTCATATCCCTTGGCTCCTTCAACCGCGTAGCCCACACAATCCACGAGTCTTACATTCACTTCCAGCCCTTCATCCACTTTCAACGATACGGCATTATTCGGAACAAATTTCGGTTCCGTCGTCATGATCGTCTTACCGGCAGCACTCTGCGGCAATTCATCTTTCGCTCGCGCCTTGTCTGTTTCATTCTCCATATTGGGAAGGACAACAAGCTCCATGAATTTTTTAATGAAAGTGGATTTACCGGTACGGACTGCACCGACGACCCCTAGATAAATATCTCCTCCGGTCCGCTCCGCGATATCTTTAAAGATATCAACCTTTTCCACTAGATCCCCTCCTGTAAAAATAAATTCCGATACCGGTCTTGCATACATGATCATTATATATTTATGACGTTGTACGAGGGATATGACATTCTGACGAAAAGAAAACAAAAGGTTGCCTGCTGATCATGATAACTGGGTACGTGTATGAAACCTTGAAAAGGAACAAATAAGATAATGGCAACCACATAATCAGCGGATGAAGCCTTCAACATGCACAACCAGGAAAATAGCGACCCCATTGCAGGCGTTTGCAGTCATGAAATGGCACTCCCAGAGAAATAACAACGCCATACTACTTGTATGATGTAGTGAAAATGTACCAACTAGTAAATAGTGACTTCATAGCATGGATATGACGCAGCGAAAAGCCATTGTTGTGAAAATAACGACCCCATTTCTAACGTATGACGCCATATAATAGAGATATGCCACTCGAACACAAATAAGGCCCCCTATCCTAATGGAAAGGAGCCTTATTTTTTAAATTGTGGGTCGCCGTTTTCGTCAATGGTATAGGGTACCGAAAAAGCGGGGACGATGGGATAGTGATCCGTTAAAATACTGCGGATGTCTTCGCCTGTTTCGTAATTGCTGTCAAATTCTTCTAATGCCATATTTAAGTCAATGGCATAGTCCACGATTACTTCCCCGCGCTGATTGATGATCAATGGCAAATACGTCCCGCGGTGGTACGGACTTTTCACCTTAGGGGGAGAGTCATACTTGAGCTGCTTATAGTTTACAGAAAAAACCTCCGGCCCAATTGGCTTCTCAATGGGCGCATAGCCGTGTTTTTTAATATAACGATTAATATCCAGTTGAAACGCTTGAATTTCATTCATCATACGCAAATCAATCACTTTTGTTTCCGCGCTGTTCTCAGGATCAATAATCACATATTGATAGACCCCGCCATTTTCAAATGCGTTTTTGGGGGGTTCTTGTATGTATCTTGGAATTAACTTTCGGAAATCAACGACATACTTTTGATAAATCGGAGTGTCGGCTTCTTTTGTTTTGATCGGCAGAACTCCGGTATCCTCTTTAAATTGATCGATTGCCTGCTGGACAGAAGCAAGCTGCGCATCGTTCGAAACCTGATTATCAGCTTTCTTTTCTGCCGGATACAAGCACCCGGATAACATAAAACAAACAATGAGCCCGGTGATGAATAAGCTGATTCGTTTCGTTCGCAATGCCCCGCCTCCTTTCTATGTAAGTATAACGTTTTATTCAGCTATCGGTCCTCTGACTACGACAGCAAATACTATCAAACCGGCGACTACGAGGCAGATAAACGCGATAATGAGGACAAGAATTCTCCAAAAAGATGGTAGTTTTTGTGCCAGCACCGTCGCCCCTGCAGAGACAAACATTAAAAATAGACCAAAAAAGGAAAACCACATATTCTGTAGCGGTGTCATCCAATCAACCTCCTCTAACTCAGCACATATTATAACATAGCCGATTCGCTCATTTCCGATGATTTCCGATCATTTCTTGAATGTTCTTACGGAGACTTGTACACAAATCACAAAAATCCAGCCGAGCAGGAGCAAGCCCGACTGGTTCCTTGTATTCTTTCCACTTTCAAGCAGCCTTTTTGTTTCTCTTTATTGTATTCACTGAAAAGCCGTTTGGGATGAGCAAGTGCCTTGACTATTAAGGAAATATTGCTTTATTTCATCCATTTGCTTAAAGAAGAAAGGTCAAGAGGGACATTTCCATTAACAATGGCGTTTACTAGTTCATCTTCTTGTTGTTTTGGTACTCGTTTTCCTGCGAGTTTTGCAACGTCTCCTATCACACGACGTACCGTACTTTCATCCTTGAAATCTGCTCCGTTCAATGATTGTACTAAACGAAATAAATCATCTTTATTCACATTTGTTTTTTGTTCAATTTTGTCAAAAAGTGGATCGTTTTGATTTCGCATGCGGCGAAGCCTCCTTTAATCTCTATTCAAAGTATCTTATGCGTGATTAAAGGAAGGCGTGCCAGCCGCAAATACAGTTATTTATCGGACGCCTTTTGCCTCATTAAGATAGAGACATTTTCTTCTTCGTGTTTTTTTACTCTGCCCATCAACTGACGTGCCGCCACGTTTGGTTCTTTCCCGGCAAACAATACGTCGTGCAGTGCTGTTGTTATTGGCATCTCCACTTCTAATTCATTGGCGAGCTCATACACGGCTTTGGTCGTCCGTACTCCTTCTACGACCATTCCCATTTCGTTTAACACTTCATCTAAATTCTTCCCTGTGCCGAGCTTATAGCCGGCCCGCCAATTGCGGCTATGTTCACTTGTGCAAGTCACGATAAGGTCACCCAAACCCGATAGCCCTGTAAAAGTGAGCGGGCTTGCGCCGAGTTTCACACCGAGACGGGCAATTTCCGCGAGCCCTCTCGTCATCAGCGCAGCTTTCGCGTTATCTCCGTATCCAAGACCGTCATTCATACCGATTCCGATTGCGATGATATTCTTTAACGCGCCTCCGATTTCCACACCGACCATATCGTGATTCGTGTAGACGCGGAATTGATTATTCATAAACAATTCCTGTACGAGGACAGATGCTTCCCCTGCCGGCGAGGAGGCAGTTACCGTAGTTGGTTTTCGCTCGCACACTTCTTCCGCGTGGCTCGGACCGGACAGCACCACAACGTCTTTTACCCTTTTTTCTCCCAGTTCTTCTTTTATCATTTCGGAGATTCGTTTCGAGGTCCCTGGTTCAATTCCTTTGGAAGCATGAATTAAAATGGTATCCTCATGCACATAGGGTTCGAGCTGTTTCATCGTTTCCCGGATAGCTTTTGTCGGGACTACGAGAAGAATGTAATTCGTTTCCGCAGCACACCACTTCAGATCAGTAGATGCTTCAATACTGTCAGGGAGTGTAAATCCTGGTAAATACTTATGATTCGTACGTTTCTCGTTCATCTCCGCCGCTTGCTCCCTGCGACGGGTCCATACTTTTACCATATGTCCGTTATCTGCAAGCACGGTAGCGAGTGCCGTTCCCCAGCTCCCAGCACCGATGACCGCTACGTTCATATGAGAGTCACCCTTCCTTTATATGCTTTTCTCCAATTTTGTTCTCTTCTCCCTTTACTAACCGACCAATATTCGTGCGATGCTTCCATAATGACATCAACCCGAGCAAAGCCGTCAAATAAAAATACGGATCGGGAATGCTGTAATAATCTTTTGTAAGCCAAATAATAAGGGGAGTACCCGCACCAAAAATAAGCGACCCTAAGGACACATAGCGGGTAACGACAATAGCGAGGATAGCAACAATTCCTATGTAAACAGCAGGGATGAAGACAAGACTGCTGACGACACCGATTGCTGGTGCTACTCCTTTTCCACCTTTAAATCCGTAAAAGATAGGCCAATTATGTCCGAGAATAGCAGCTAGACCAGCGAGAGCCGGAGCCAGGCCTTCCATGTTTCCAAGTGGTGTGAGGGCGGGCAAAAATGCAGTCGCCTCTAGTCCCTTCGCAAGCCAAACAGCAGCAATCCCTTTCAAAATATCAAGCGATAATACGGTAATAGCGGGTCCTTTCCCCAGCACCCGCAATATATTGGTAGCGCCGGCATTGCCGCTCCCATGTTTTCGTATGTCGATTTTTTTTATGTTCCACGCCACGACATAACTGAAGCTAATGGAACCGAGCAAGTACCCTGCGATAATTGAAACGATTAGTTCCATTGTTCCTCTTCTCCCTCACCCATTTGTTTAGTCATTTTTTTTACGGGCATAAATTTTAAGAGGTGTTCCTTCAAAATGAAAGGCTTCCCGTAACTTATTTTCTAAATAACGCCGATAGGAAAAATGTAAAAGTTCAGGGTCATTCACAAACAAAACAATGACGGGAGGTGCGACAGCGACTTGGGTGGCATAGTTGATCCGCAGCCGTTTATTATTTTCAGTCGGCGTCGGATTCATCGCGACCGCATCCATGATCACGTCATTTAACACATTCGTTGGAACACGTAAGTTGTGATTGTCCGCCGCTTCCTTCACGGCAGGCAGTAAATGCTGTAGGCGTTGTTTCGTTTTTGCAGATAAAAACAGAATCGGAGCATACGACAAAAACTGGAACTCGTCTCTTATATCTTCCGTAAAGCGAAGCATTGTTTTTTCATCTTTTTCCACCGCATCCCACTTGTTCACGACGATAATAAGCGCACGGCCAGCCTCGTGGGCATACCCGGCAATTTTTTTATCCTGCTCGCGAATTCCTTCTTCCCCGTTTATTACCATCAACACGACATCGGAACGTTCCATCGCCCGTAACGCACGAAGGACGCTGTATTTCTCCGTTGCTTCATACACCTTGCCGCGCTTACGCATGCCGGCGGTGTCAATCAACACATATTCCTGGTCATCTCTTTCAAAAACGGTATCCACCGCGTCGCGAGTCGTCCCCGGGATATCACTCACAATCACCCGCTCTTCCCCAAGAACGGCATTAACAAGAGAAGATTTACCTACGTTCGGTCTGCCAATCACAGCAATTCGAATCGTATCTTCTTCGTACTCTTCGTCTGTATCGGCTGGAAGGGCGCGTACTACTTCGTCCAATAAATCCCCAAGCCCAAGTCCATGTTCTCCTGAAATGCCAAAGACTTCTCCAACACCGAGAGAGTAAAATTCATACACTCTATCTTGCAATTCGTAACTATCTATTTTATTGACTCCGACTACTACCGGTTTTTTGGAACGCCGCAGAATGGACGCAACTTCTTCATCTGCTCCTGTTAACCCGTCTCTTCCGTTAACTAAAAATAGAATGACATCTGCTTCATCCATCGCAATTTGGGCTTGTTCCCTTATTTGCGTTAATAAAGGCTCGTCCCCCAGCTCAATGCCGCCTGTGTCAATGACATGAAATTCTCTGTTTAACCATTCTGCTTGGTTGTAAATACGGTCACGGGTAACTCCCGGCGTATCTTCTACGATTGCCTGGCGTTCCCCGACAATCCGGTTGAACGTCGTAGACTTTCCTACATTCGGACGTCCGACTATTGCTATAACAGGTTTAGACATAAATGACTCTTCCCTTTCTTCTCTCACACTTATCCTTTTTATATAACGACCCGTACATGTACAGCTTACTTATTTTAGCAGACAGATCATGAACCGGGCAAGTTGAACCGTGAAAATACGGGATTTCTTTTTTTGACGGACAGGGGGCGGCATAACCAATCAAACGCATACAACATCATGATCATGAGAAACATGTATTGCAAGTATAGTGTTTGTCCGAACAGCATACTGGAAGTGAAGTCATACATGTGTGCTTGGTAAATAATCTCTCCACTGCATGAGGCGATGAGAACGGAAGCTAACCGTTCTATGAATGTGCGCATCACAAGTATGTGAAGGAGTAAAAAGCACACCACATAAGTCAAAAGCGGCCCGAATAGGAAGATAACCGGTTCATACCATTCTGCCATACGTAAAGCAGCAAATAAAAACGCAAAGCCGCCTGCGAGCGTAAGCATCCGGATACGCCTTGTTTTCGAGAGGGTGCAGGCGGTCCCGAACCCCCCGAGCAATAAAATAATAAAAACAGGCTTGATTAAGATGGGACCGAACTCCCACTCTGCCGGCAGTGACCAGATAATCAGTAACAGAATCGCGGATGTCACGAGCCTCCATGAATGACGACGCGAGACTAAAAAAGTTTGGATGATCCATAACACCCAGCAGCTCATAAAGATAATATGCATTTTTTTCCTTTTTTACTAACAGGCTGTCCAAATTTCAAACTTCCTATTCTTCCTTAGTAGAAATACTCACGGGAGACTTTCCAATGAAGTATGGATATTTCGCGTTACGTTTGGATTCTTCCTGATCAAGTATGGATATTCCTCGCTGAGTGTGGATTCTTTCCGAAACAGTTTGGATTCTTCACTTCCAAAACTGGATAGTTCCCACTCAAGTATGGATTCTCAGTCCCCAAGCGCGATTCTTACTAGCTAAGACGGCTTCTGAAAAGCTGCGTTTCCTATCATAAAGCCCCAACATAATAAAAAACGAGAAAAATCGGCGGGCTTCTGTGTAGTCCGCCGATTTCTATTCTTATTGCTTATACTTTTTCAACTGGTCGCCGATCATGTCACCGAGGGAGAAGCCGGAATGGTCTTCTTCTGGTGCTTCGTATTCTTGATGAACTTTCTGGTCCGTTGTGTCCTCTTTCTCCAATTCGCGAATGCTTAGCGAAATTCGTTGTTCGGAAGGGTTGATATCGAGTACTTTCGCTTCAACTGCCTGTCCTTCTTCCAGAACTTCGCCTGGTGTTCCAATGTGGCGGTTCGCAATTTGGGAAATGTGAACGAGTCCTTCGACCCCAGGAGCGACTTCAACGAATGCTCCGAAAGAAACGAGACGCTTCACTTGTCCTTCGATGACATCTCCCGGTTGGATCTGTCCTTCGATCGTTGTCCATGGTCCAGGGAGAGTTTCTTTAATCGATAAGGAAACACGCTCACTTTCTGAGTCGACAGCAAGAATCTTCACTTCGATTTCCTCACCCTCTTTCACGATTTCCCCTGGAGATTCCACACGGTGGTGGGCCATTTGGGAAATGTGAACGAGCCCATCTACTCCGCCAATATCAACAAAAGCACCAAAATCTGTCAAACGCTGCACGGTACCGGTGACAGTATCACCGACTTGGAGATTATCAAGCAGTTCTTTTTTCGTCTGCTCCGCCTCTTCATCAAGTACCGCACGCTGTGAGAGAATCAGCTTGTTGTCATTCGGATCAATTTCAACTACTTTTAGTCGGAGCGTACGTCCTTTGTAATCACTAAAGTCCTCAACAAAGTGACGCTCTACCAGGGAAGCAGGAATAAAGCCGCGAACTCCTAAATCCACAACGAGTCCGCCTTTCACTACTTCGGCAACCTCCGCTTCTATCACTTCACCGGACTCATATTTTGCTTGCAAATCCTCCCATGCTTTTTCAGCAAGAGCGGCCCGGCGTGATAAGACTAACTCATCATCTTCTAATTTAATTACTTTCAACTGAATTTCATCGCCTTCTTGCAGAACATCACTGACCTTTTCTACATGAAGGCTTGATAATTCACTAATCGGAATAACTGCATCTACTTTGTAGCCTGCATCCGCATATGCTTGCTTATCCTCAACTTTGGTAATTGTTGCGGTTACCACATCACCTACATGTAAGTCTTGCATCCCGGCTAATTCATTATTCATCTCATCAACCATTGACAAATGCCTCCTTCACTATCCTTAAACAATTTGACTAAAATATGATAAATTCTGTAAAAGAATTTATTCCATCATAACATGAATCACTCGTCTGCCATATGTTGACTTCCAATCGCTCTGGCCGGACGCTTTCACCCCGAGGGCACAAGTGCGACATCAGTTCGAAACTTCGCTTACGCTCGTTCTCACTGTGTCTTCTTTGCCGCGGGCAACGCTTCAGCTTCCTTGGGCCTGCAGGATGTAGGTCATGCAACCGTTGCGACAGGACGTCGCGAATTTAGGTTGCCTCCCTTTCATCGCTCACTTCGGGATCTTACTTCCACAGGATGCGGTGGCTTCTGCGTTGCACACAGGACGTGTGCGGTTTTAGCAGAAGTTCCGTTATGCTATTCCCGCCGGAGTCGCCGCCCGCTGCTCTTTCCAGTCAACTAAATGTCAATTTTCTTTTTAAAAAGTAAAATTTACACATATGGTTCTCGAGATATTTATTTTCCCTTATTTTCCTGATGATAATCTTTCAGCTGCTGAATGTGTTCCATGATTACTTCTGTCGCGTGGGCTGCGTCTACTTTTTCTTCGCGAATTGCTTGAAACGGAATCGGTTTACCGTAACGCAGTGTGATTTTGCCAAACGGCTTGTAGCGCCCGATAATAACTGCCGGTATGACGACCGCTTCTGAACGAAGAGCAAAGAAACCAGATCCGGAAAGACCTTTACCGATTTCGCCTGTCTTGCTTCTCGTCCCTTCTGGAAATAAACAAAGAACCTTCCCTTCTTTCAGAATACCAAGACCTTTACGTAATGCCTGGCGGTCACCTGTCCCTCTTTTTATAGGAAATGCATTGATATAAGGGAGCAGCTTGCCTAAGAGCGGCGCTCCGAACAACTCTTCTTTTGCCATGAAGTTGAGCGGCCTTTTCATAAAGGAGCCAACTAGAGGGGGGTCCAGGTTACTTAAGTGGTTCGAGCAAATAAGAACAGGTCCTTCTGTTGGAATGTTTTCCTGCCCTTTCGCTTCTACTCTCATAAATAAAAAGAAAAAGACTTGGCAGATAAACTTTCCTAATGCATACAGATTCATAACCCCTGGATCCTTTCTGTAGCCAACCCGCATATCTTCGCTGCCACCTCTTCACTCGAGAGGTTGGTAGAATCAATTTCAACTGCATCGTGAGCTTTTTTTAAAGGCGATTCTTTACGAGTTGAATCTTTCAGATCTCTTTGTTCAATGTCCTCCAAGATCCTTTGCAATTCGGACTCTCTTCCTTTTTCTACATTCTCAAGATGTCGGCGGCGCGCTCGTTCTTCCACGGAAGCGGTTAAAAAGATTTTCAGTTCCGCGTCTGGAAGGACGACTGTACCGATATCCCGGCCATCGAGCACCGCCCCTTTACGGCTTGCTAATTGCTGCTGTGTCGTTACCATTTTCTGCCGAACTCCTGCATGGGCGGAAACAGCAGACACCGAAGCGGTTACCTCGCTGGAGCGGATGTCTTCGGTGACTTCCCTGTTGTTTACGTATACTTTATTCCCGTTTACACCGGGGACCATTTCAATCTCTGTCTCTTGTAATAATGAAGTGAGAGAGGCTTCATCAAGGATATCCGTGTGTGATTGAAGGGCCCGCCATGCTAATGCGCGGTACATCGCTCCTGTGTCGATATACACATAAGACAGTCGTGCGGCAACCATCTTCGCTACCGTACTTTTCCCCGCACCAGCCGGGCCGTCTATTGCGATATTTATCTTGTCCATCTTGCTCCCCACCCCGAGGTTATGTATTTACTTAGAAGTATTGTTTTGGCAATTATTTCACAGCATATCATACCATAAAACGGACAACAAATCTAACGATTCCGACTTTCTAATCTGCTATGGCGCTGCTGTTCGAAACAGTAGCGGATAATCTTCTGCCTGTCGTGCTCTCCAATTTGTTTAAATTGCAGCGAACAGCTGTCTCTCGTACTCTTTTTGTCAGATTGATTTACTCTTACCACTCGACAACGGCTATTAATATAATGAATGGACTCATCCTCCAAATGAAGCGATATCCATGCGATAATCTCCCTGTAACCATGCAACGAGCAGCCACGCGGGAGACTGATTGCCATTCCACCGCCGCTTACGTCTATCGTTGACGTAACAAACGGTGGGAATTCATCATTTACTGAGTGGACCGCAACGTCTAGAGATGCTTGGATCCGTACATAATCTCTTCGCTGTATACGGGTATAATGTTCCCTTCCCGGATTATTTATTAACAAGGCTTTCAACTTCATTCTTTGGATACGTTTGACCTCCGAGTGAAAGGAATAAACAGCCCCATCTTTTCCTACAAACCAAACTTCAAATTGTGTTCCTTCTGTGAAGAATCCTGTTTTCTTCGTATCTTCATTTACGGGAGGGTCAATCACAAACAACCCCTCTTTTACGTCGATAAGCTTTGCACGGTATTTCGTATTTCCTGCTACAGGATCCTCGTGCTGCTCAACTGGTGATAAATGAAAGGTATCCCCAATACTAAACATTCTTCCCTCTCCATTCGTCTATATCCTGTCTTTATAGAGAAAAAAGAAGAAGCAGACTGCTTCTTCTTTTACATCGTATCATAAACAGGTTCTGCGTTTTCCATCTTTTGTACCCGTTCCTCGTCGCCTGTCTCGGCGTTAATGTAAATCTGGAAGGTATCTTTGTCAATTGTACCATAAAATTCATAGCAAAGAACTTCTTCCTCTTCGTCATTCTTAATCAGGGCAACATGCTCTTCCATGACGTCTACATTTGGATTCACTCTGTCTCTTGCTTCATTCACGCTTAATTTCGGACTTAGCTTTTTGCGTTTCTTATGATTGGTAATATACTCCGCCCCTTTGTAATTGACGATTTCTCCGTCGTCTAACGCAACATCTACGTAAACGACGTCTGGATATATTCGTACGTCATTTTCAACCGGTACAAACTTAAAGGACCCGATTGTGTCGTATTGTTTTCCGTCTACGAGCTCCATATGCTCAAATCCGTTCCGTTTTAAAAACTTTTGCGCTTTATTCGTCGCTTCATTTAAACTGATATTGATCTCTTCAATAGGACGTGACTGCATGAACCAAAGAGGGTGGCCGCCTTTTTTCGTCATATCCATGTGGATCGCTGCTTCGCCCTCCGGCTCTTGAATCGTCAGACTGTACCCTTCAAACTGCAGTCCTTCCTTTAGTTCATCCACTTCCACGTTCATGGAATCGGGTATGTCCAAAAATTCCCTTGCTATCTGGGCCGCTTCTTCCTTGCTCACTTTTTTCCCTTTTACCTTCTTTGCAATTTGTTCATCTAAATCAGGTGCAAAATCATTCGCTGGACTAAAATCGGTCTCGGTGTACCCTTTTACCTTTTCATCTATCATTTGAAAGCCGTTTACAATTGAATTGTCCATCGGTTCCTCGTTCGCATCCATCGCATTTATCGCGTCGGTCCACCGCTGGTCTTCCTTGAGTACACCTGCTTGCAGTTTACGAAGCTCGTGTTTGATATCCCCCGACTCTTTATAGAACGTTTGCAGCTTTTGATACTCTTCATTGGTCAGCGGATCATCATTCAATTCTCGTATGGTTGTTTTATAACTAAAATCACCGATTTTGTGTAAAAACTCTTCTGTTTTGTGCAATGCCATCATGCCAAGCGGCAACTGTCCTAATTCGTTTTGTGCCATGGAAGTAATCCGCCATACCTGTGCCATCGAACTCGACAATTGCTCCCGCGAGTTCATGGCAAGCGTTGTTCCCACTTCATCTTCTAGTTGGTTCATATGGAAGGATAAATCATGAAAAGCGCGCTGATAGTTATTTTCATTATGCACGAGCAGCGCTTCCTTCTCACTAGCCTGGTTGTATCCCCATACTCCTGTTCCGATCAATCCGACAATGAGTAAACCAATAATCCCAAATCGAATCATGTTAAACGTTCACCTCCATTATTTAGCAAATACGTGCTTCCCAATTCTTTTGATCGTCGGCCGGGAATAAATCCAATTGGACGTTGTTTTCGCAGGGTTATAGTAATAAAGAGCACCGTTGGACGGGTCTTGGCCGTTGATCGCATCGAGAACAGCTTTTCGTGCTTGCTCATTTGGTTTCATATATATTTGCCCATCGGAAACCGCCGTGAACGCGCGCGGTTCAAAAATAACCCCGCTTGCTGTATTAGGGAAGGATGGACTGTTTACACGATTGAGAATGACGGCTGCTACAGCTACTTGGCCGATATACGGCTCACCGCGTGCTTCCCCGTGAACAGCATTTGATATTATCTGAATATCATTCTCCGAGTAACCCGCCGGAACGTTCATTGCTTTTTGAATGTTAGCATCGTCTGATTGTTCCTCTATATTCTGTTGTTGAGGTTGATCTTGCTCTTCAGCTTGCCCCGGTGCTGGTTGCTGAGGTTGTTGTGCTTTTTGCTCTTGTTGTGGAGCTGGTTTTTGTTGGTTTGGCTGTTCGTTTGGCTGTGGTGCCTGCTTCTCTTGCTTTGGCTGAGGTGCTTGTTTTTGTTGGCTTGGCTGTTCTGCACTTCCTTTTGGCCCTTTTTGGGTCCCTTTTGGTGTTCCTCCGTAATTTGTGAATTTCCGCGCGTTTCGCAACGCATCTTTCACATGTGCCTCGTCATATTCTGTTGATTTTTCAAGCATCGCTTTCATCTTATCACCAACGAGACCATCCACTTCTTCCAAGCCAAATTCCTCTTGGAAATTTTTCACTGCCCAATATGTTCCCCAACCAAAAACACCGTCTATCGTTCCATTATAAAATCCGTTGTGCTGCAGACGGGCTTGCAGTTCAACGACATCATCTCCCGTCGCACCTTTTTGAATAACCTGGTCCGAAAAAGCATGTGTTTGCTCAGTTGGTATGGCCAAACTAATAATCATGGAAATAATCGTGATCGGTATTATGTTAGATACCTTCATTTTTCATCTGCCCCTCCTTTTTTACGCAATCCGATTTTGATTGAGGTTACGATTATTTTCTTCCAGTTCCGCTTTTTTATTCATAAGAAAGAAAAATAACGTATGTACCAAGTTGATTTTATAAAGGATTAGCGGCGTACTAAATGTAACTCTCAAGAAAACGATGCCTCAGTAAGCGGAACCTCTGGGGAAATAACGAAAAGAGATTGAATAACGTTGCGAAAAAGTGAAGTAAAGAAAATTAGCCGCGTCATTTGGGTTCTATGGTGTCGCATAATTGCACCTTTAGAAAAATAACGACTTCATTGTCTGTATATGGGGCTGCGAAAATGTGCTGGGTAAGAATAACGACCGCATTGGAGGCGGATGACGTCGTGAAAATGCTCCAGCATGGGAATAACAACCACATTGAGCACCAATGACGCCTTGAATATGCGTCAGTATGAAAATAGCAACTCCATTCGCAATGGTTGACGTCGCGAAAATACCGAAGCATGAAAATAACTACCTCACAGCGTGCCTATGATGGCGTATATTTGCCAGGGCGGTAAAATAAAAACTCCATAACAAGAAAAGAACCGACTCTCGCTATTTCAAGAGTCGGTTCTTTTCTCTTCTATTTTAAAGCACACTAAAGTAGCGTCCTTCTGGGTGTGCAAATACCATGGCGGTGACGGATGCTTCTGGTTCCATCATGCAGCCTTCTGTTAATTGAATACCGATTTTTTCCGGTTGTAGCAATTGAAAGAGCTTTTTTTGGTCTTCAAGGTCTGGACAGGCCGGGTATCCGAACGAGACACGCACACCCCGGTACTTGGCAGAAAAACGGTCCTGCATCGTCATATCCGGAGAGTCTGGTATGCCCCATTCATCTCTCATCATTTGATGGATTCGCTCAGCAAACCCTTCTGCCATTTCGAGCGCGGTTGCTTGGATTAAATGGCTGAATAAATAATCGCCATCTGCTTTTGCCTCTTCTGCTAAACCTCGGACACCTTGCCCAGCCGTCACGGCTAAAAACCCGACGTAGTCCATTTCACCGCTTGAGACAGGACGAAGAAAATCAGCTAAACATAGGTGCGGCGGACGCACCTGGCGCGGGAAAGAAAAGCGGGCCGCTTCTTCTTTTCCTTCTGGGCCCCGGTACACAATCACATCGTTCCCGTCCGATTGCGCAGGGAAAAAGCGATACATGCCGTTCGCTGTTAAAATACCTTCCTGTTTCGCCCGGGTCATAATATGATCCACCTGTTCCTTCAGCTTAACGGCTTTTTCGTGTTTTTCGTCAAGCAGACGACTGACCTTCCCTTGTAAACCGAGGTGTTTTCCCATGAGCATCTGCAAGTTCACATATGGCTCCAGATGGGCGATGCTGTAATTTTTTAAGATCCGTTCTTTGAAATCCGGCGGTGTCTGCACCGGTACCTCTAAGGAAACGTCAGACCTTGCCGGCAGAGTGGCTACAGATGCCTCTGTTGTTGCTTTCTTTGCCGTTTCTTTAGCGGAACGCTGTTGTTTCTTCTCCTCTAAATCTTGGGCCAGCTTTGTTCTCTCCTCAGGAACGATCAACTTGTTCGCTATATCAAGCCCGTTCATCGCATCTTTCGCATAGAGCACCATACCTTCGTATTCGGCACTGATTTTTTCATCGGTGAATTTACGTGTTAACGCCGCACCGCCTACGAGCATCGGAATGGAGATGTTCTGTTCTTTTAAATCTTGAGCCGTCAGTACCATCTGCTGAGCCGATTTTACGAGCAAACCGCTTAAGCCGATCGCATCGGGTTTTTCTTTCGCGACTGCTTCAATTAATTCATTTGGGGTGACTTTGATTCCGAGATTCACAATTTTAAACCCGTTGTTTGACAAGATAATGTCAACGAGGTTTTTCCCGATATCGTGAACGTCTCCTTTCACCGTCGCCAGGATGATTTTCCCTTTGCCGGAATCATCCTCTTTTTTCTCCATATGCGGTTCCAGGTGCGAGACGGAAGCTTTCATCACTTCTGCACTTTGGAGCACTTCGGCAACGATTAATTCATTATTGTTAAATAACTTTCCGACTTTATCCATCCCGTTCATCAAAGGGCCGTTAATAATATCGAGTGGATCGTCATACTTCGCCAGAGCTTCATCGAGGTCTTTATAAAGCCCTTCTTTTGTCCCTTCGACGACGTATTCTGCGAGTCTTTCTTCTAAGGAAAGGTTCTGCTCTACTTGTTTTTTCTCTGCTTTTTTTCCGCGGTAATGTGCCGTAAATTCGGCAAGTGTGTCGTCTGTTGTTTCAAAGAGCAAGGCACGACAGAGTTCTTTTTCTTTTTCCGGAATACTGGCGTAGCGCTCCAGTTTTTCGGTGTTCACAATCGCGTAATCCAACCCGGCATTCGTACAGTAATACATAAAAGCGGAATTCAAGACTTCGCGGCCGACCGGAGGAAGCCCGAACGAGACGTTGCTGACACCGAGGATGGTCAGGCATTCTGGCATCGCTTCTTTAATCAGACGAATGCCTTCCACGGTTGCTTCCGCTGAGCCGATATACTGCTGGTCTCCGGTACCGACCGGGAACACGAGCGGGTCAAAGATAATATCCTGTGGCTTTAGTCCATACGTATGGACTAACAGATCGTAAGAGCGCTTCGCGACTTCCAGTTTTCGTTCGGCGGTAACGGCCATGCCCGTTTCATCAATGGTTCCGACAACGACCGCTGCTCCGTACTGCTTAACAAGCGGGATAACCTTTTCAAAACGGTCCTCGCCGTCTTCCAAGTTGATCGAGTTAATAATCGCTTTCCCCTGACAATAGGTTAACGCTTTTTCGATGACATCTTCGTCAGTTGAATCAATCATCAGCGGGACTTTCACTTTATTGACGACATAACGGAGAAACGTAGCCATATCTTCTTTTTCGTCACTATCGGGGTCAGCGAGACACACGTCGATCACGTGAGCGCCCTTTTTCACCTGGGCTCGGGCGACTTCCGACGCTTCCTCAAATGCTCCTTCACGAATCAGACGCTTAAACTTCCGTGAACCGATGACATTTGTTCGTTCCCCGACGAACAGCGGCCGCATATCTTCGGTGTAAAGCAGCGGATCAATGCCGGATACCGCGTGCTGGCTGGATTCTACCGGAACCCGCGGGGAAAACTTTTGTAACGTTTCCCGCATCACACGGATATGTTCAGGGGTGGTACCACAACAACCACCGACGATATTGAGCCAGCCTTTTTCCCCGAAAGCCTCCAGTTTTTGCGCTAAAGACTGCGGAGATTCGTGGTAATGTCCTTCCTCATCCGGGAGACCGGCGTTCGGATAGCAGTGCACGTACGTTGTCGCAAGTTCCGAGAGCGAGCGTAGATGGTCCCTCATAAATTCAGGACCCGTTGCACAGTTTAATCCGACGACGGTCGGGTTCATATGTTCAATCGAAATATAAAATGATTCAATCGTCTGCCCGGCAAGGGTCGTTCCCATCGGTTCGATCGTACCCGACACCATTAGCGGCAGGTGCACGCCGGTTTCTTTTTCCGCACGTTGAATGCCGATACAGGCAGCTTTTACATTGCGCATATCTTGACTCGTTTCCAAAAGCAGAATATCTACGCCGCCTTTTATCAAGCCACGCGCCTGTTCCTCGTAGCCGTCGCGGAGTTCTTCGAAGGTGGCACCACCTGTGACGGACAATGATTTTGTCGTCGGTCCCATGGCTCCGGCTACGTAACGCGGAAAATCTCCGGTTGTGTACGCATCAGCCGCTTCTTTGGCAAGTCGGGCGGCGGCAATATTTAACTCCTCTGCTTTATCCTCGAGGTCGTAATCGGCGAGGACGATATTTGTCGCGCCGAACGTATTTGTCGAAATAATATCTGCACCTGCTTCTAAATAATCTCGGTGAATTTTCTCGAGCACATGAGGTGCGGTAACATTAAGGTACTCGTTACAGCCATCGTAATGGTCACCGCCAAAGTCTTCCGGACTTAAATCGGCATTTTGCAGCATCGTCCCCATTGCGCCGTCCAGTATTAAAATGGATTCTTTTATTCTATCTGTAAATGGAATTTTCCCCATATTACCACTTCCTTCGTTAGTTCGTATACGCCACGTTATTATCGTGTTAGCTTACTACTTCCGATGTTGATTTTGTAACGGAAAGCGGAGACTCCAGCGGGCGTCGGCTAAAAGCGGTCACGTCCTGTGACCAACGCCGACACTAGAACGTCGTGTTCGTCGAAAGCAACAGTCCGAAGACCCGTAGACCTGTCTGAAAGGAAGGCAACCTAACAACGCGACGTCCTGTCGCAACGGTTGCATGACCATCCTGTAGACCCGGGGCTGAGGCGTTGCTGCGGCAAAGAAGACACAGTGAGAGCAAGTGTAAGCGCGGTCTCGAACTGATGTCGCCCTTGTGCCTGTAGGTGAAAGCTTCCACCTGCAGAGGAAATCAACTGTTCAGTTAGTTCTGTATTTCGTGAGTCGTGGCGTTTCGGATATAAGTTGTCAATTCTGCTGTTACGTCATAACGGAGAAAAGGCGTAATTAAATAAATGCCGTTAAAGTATTTGACTGCTTCATCAATTAACGATTTCGCAATCTCAATGCCTTCACGTGCAGCCTTTTCCCGGTCATCTCCGCAGGCTGCCATTCGTTTTCTCACATCGTCGGTCAGCGTTATCCCCGGCACCTCGTTGTGAAGGAATTCTGCGTTTCTGCTGCTTACGAGCGGCATAATTCCCACATACATCGGAGTAGGCAAATGCTTGATCGCTTCATAGGTTTCCTTAAACTTGTCCACATCGTACACCGGCTGCGTAATAAAGTAATCCGCGCCTGCGGTGATTTTTTTCTCCAACCTTTTCACGGCACGATCGAGACTGCGGACATTTGGGTTAAACGCAGCCGCAACGGTAAAGGACGTTTTCTCCCCGAGCGATTTCCCAGAGAAGGAGCGGCCTTCATTCATTTCTTTCATTAATGAAATCAATTCAAATGAATTTACATCGTACACAGAAGCAGCCCCTGGGAAGTCCCCAACCTTCGTAGGGTCCCCGGTGATCGCAAGGACGTCCTGTATGCCAAGCGCATGTATGCCAAGGAGTTGGGACTGAAGCCCAATCAGATTACGATCGCGGCAGCCGACGTGTAGGAGCGGTCTTGCTTTCGTTTCGGTTTTCATCATCGCTCCCATTGCGACGTTATCAATCCGTGGGGAGGCAAGCGAGTTATCCGCCATCGTCACAGCGTGCGCTCCACTTTCATGCAGCAACTGTGCCCCTTCGAAAAACTTCTTTGTGGCAAGCTTTTTCGGTGGGTCTAACTCGACGATAACGGATACCTCTTTTTTGACGATATCATCCAGCCGTTCTAGTTGAACAGATGAGTCCGGAACAGGCTCTACAGGAGTCACAATAACCGTTGTTTTTTCCGTGACCGGAGCACTTCCTTTTACCGCTTTTGCGATCGCCGCAATATGCTCAGGCGTCGTCCCGCAACACCCGCCTATTAAATGAACCCCTTGCGCCCTTAACTCTTGAGATTTTTCATAAAAGTAATCGGGGTTGGATTGAAAAATAACCCTGCCGTCATCAAAAGCAGGCATGCTGGCATTCGGATAAGCGGAAATAAAAAGATCTTCCTGCAACGGGAGTGTTTCAAGGGAGCGGAGAATATGGTAAGGTCCCATGCGGCAATTGATTCCCACTATATCAGCGCCAGCTGCTTTTAATTGCGCAAATGCCTCACGAAGCGGTATTCCGCCTTGCATGACACCAATTTCTCCAAGTGCAACCTGGGAAATTACCGGACAGTCCGTATATTCGCGAATAATGCCGATTGCCGTAAGCGCTTCTGTTAGATCATAGAACGTCTCTAACATGAAGCCGTCGGGACCCTCTGACCATAGTGCCTCGACTTGTTCCCGGAAGGCAGCCTCAATCTCTTCCTTTGTAACATCCAGGCGCTGCACGCCCTTAATTCCGCCAATGGTTGCCATCACAAAGGCACTGTCACCAGCAACCTCTTTGCAAAGTCGCACCCCGCTTTTATTAATAACGACAGCATCACCCTCAAGTCCGTACTTTTTTAACTTTATACGGTTAGCCGCGTACGTGTTCGTTTGGAGAACGTCGGCACCAGCTGCGTGATATTCCATATGCACTCGGCGGATGACGTCTGGATTCCTTACATTTAACGCTTCAAAAGACTCACTGAAGCCCTGATCATACAAATAGGTCCCCATTGCTCCGTCACCGACAAGAATTCTTTTCTTCATCTCTGTTTTTATGTCCAATGTACAGTCACCCTTTCCCACCAAATCACCTTCACTGCAGCTTTTCAAGTGCCTGGTCTACATCTTGAATCAAATCTTCTGCATACTCCACCCCTACTGAAAAACGAAGCAGCCGATTACAAACACCGTTCTTGAGCCTGACTTCTTCTGGTACATCTGCGTGCGTCTGGGTTGCCGGATATGTCATAAAACTCTCGACGCCGCCAAGGCTTTCTGCGAACGTAATCAGCTTGAGCCTTTGCAGCAACGGATTCACCCATTCTTCTTTCTGCACCTTAAAAGACAGCATCCCGCCTTTTCCCGGATAGAAAACATCGATAATTTTATCATGGCCTTCTAAATAGGCGGCGATCTTTTGCGCATTTTCCGTGTGCTTTTCCATCCGCAGCGATAATGTCTTCATCCCGCGCATCAACAGCCATGAATCAGTCGGTGATAAAATCGCTCCCATGCCATTTTGCCACTGGCCCATTTTTTCACAAAGCTCTTCCCCTTCCGCCACAATCAATCCGGCAACGACATCGTTATGCCCGCCTAAATACTTGGAAGCACTGTGAATGACGATATCTGCCCCCATCTTCAAAGGCTGCTGCAAATAGGGGGTGTAAAACGTGTTGTCCACAATCAGCAGGATGTTACGCTCCTTCGTCATCGCAGCTAACGCAGGAATATCGGCTTCCTGCATTAAGGGATTCGTGGGCGTCTCAATAAACAATGCCTTCGTTTTGTCCGTGATCAGTTTCTCAAACCCTTCCAGGCTTCGGGGGTCCCCATAACGAAATGTAATCCCCCACTGTTTCCATCCCTGTTCGAACAAGCGGTATGTGCCACCGTATAAATCAAGAGTGGCCAAAATCTCATCACCTGGCGCAAACATAGAAAACAATGAATGAATCGCAGCCATCCCCGAACTAAACGCAAAACCACGTGTCCCGCCTTCGAGCTTAGCGATGGCGTTTTCGAGAATCTCGCGGGTCGGGTTATTGGTGCGTGAATAATCGTAGCCCGACGATTCTCCAATCCCACTGTGATGAAAAGCCGTAGTGTGATAAACAGGAGCACTGACTGCACCCGTTCTAGGGTCCTTTCGATTACCAATTTGGACAAGATTGGTTTCAATATGATAACGATGAGACATTATGTACAGCCCCTCTTCTCTTTATCTCTTTTTGTTTTATCGCCCCTAAAAAAGCAGGCCTTCTTCGATAAGAAGAAGGCCTGCTTTTATTCGGCTATGCTTCATCTTATCTTCCAGGTCATAAAACCTGCAGGAGTTAGCACCTGACCATCGCTGGCTGGTTGCTGAGATTTCATCGGGCCCTTCCCTCCATCTCTCTGGATAAGAAATATCATTTATTTGTTACACCTACAATACCTCATCCTAAGAAGTTTTGCAAATATATTATTCCGGTGATATGTCTATATGAAGAGTGGATTCATTCCCACACACGCACTGTTTAAAACCTGTTTCCAGTTCTCCCTTTTGATCCAGGCGACCGCGGAGAATGTATTTTTCTCCGCACTTCGGACAGCGGATAATCACGCGGTAGCGGGAGGAGGCAACCATGAAACCCATCCTTTCTACAGTCTTTTTTCATTCTAATAGATCCTAATTTATTATACATTTTTCATGGTGAATCAATTTCACAAGTGCTAATTAGACGTAAATACGAACAATATTATAAATATTTATTATATATAATGTTCGTTAAATTGGTAAACATCTATTGTTGATTGTAACGGAAGGCGGCGACTCCAGCGGGCGTCGGCTAACAACGGTCACGTCCTGTGACCAACGCCGACACTAGAACGTCCTGTTCGTCGAAAGCAACAGCCCGAAGACACCGCAGACCTATTTAAAAGGAAACAACCTAACTGCGCGACGTCCTGTCGCAACGGTTGCATGACCTACATCCTGTAGGCCCGAGGCTGAGGCGTTGCCCGCGGAAAGCGTCCGCCTGCAGTGGAAATCAACTGTTCGATAGCATTTTCGAATTGTTCGTATTTAACAACTGTACTTGAATTATGAAATTGATTCGGGTGATTAATAATAGCAAACAAAAAGAGCCTTGTAAATTATTCACTACGAGTACAGAGGACGGATGAGCTGTGAACGTGTGCGAGCATGGAAATACGACTGGATTGTTTCCTATTTTCGCGGCAAGCTATTATGATGGAGAGGAAAAACAGGAAAGGACGGATACACATGAAAAAAATTATTGTCATTCATACCGGTGGAACGATTGCAATGAAAGAAGACAAACGCACAGGAACTGTTTCCCAGCACACAGACAGTCCGCTTCATGAGTGGAACGGTCATTTGCCTGAAGCGGAAATTAAAGTCAACCATTTTGCAAACGTCCCTTCCCCGCACATGACACCGGCCCGTATGTTTGAATTGTATACCCACCTCACAACAATGATAAAAACAGAGAACGCGGACGGCGTCGTCATCACGCACGGCACGGATACATTGGAGGAGACGGCATACATTCTCGATCTTTTACATACACAAAAGACGCCCGTCATCCTAACAGGCGCCATGCATTCGAGTAATGAGGAGCTTGCGGACGGTCCTCATAATTATCATTCCGCCTTACGCACGGCACTCTCTGATCATGCATCCGGGATGGGCGTCCTCGTTGTCATGAATGAGGAGATACATGCCGCCCGCCACGTCGTGAAAACGGATGCAGCGAATATTGCCGCTTTTAAAAGTCCTGCTTTTGGCCCCGTCGGAAGCATCACCAGGCAGGAGGTTATGTTTCACTGCCGGCTTCCTGAAAGGGCGCATGTTACCGTTTCGTCTCTCACTAAAAAAGTACCGCTCGTGAAAACGTATGCCGGCATGGAAGCGTCTATGTTCTCTTCCCTAATCGCACAGTCTATAGATGGTGTCGTTATCGAAGCAATGGGAATCGGGAATGTACCTCCTGCGATTGTGCCTGCTCTCGACTCCTTGCTTGAAAACGGCATACCTGTTGTCCTGACGTCCAGATGTATAAGCGGTTACGTCCAGCCAGTCTATGATTACGAAGGCGGAGGGCGTAAATTGCAGGAGGCCGGCGTCATCTTCGCGAAAGGACTGAGTGGACCGAAAGCACGCTTACACTTACTAGCAGCTTTAGAGGCTTTCACAAGCACAGCGGAATTGCGACAGTTCTTTGAGGAGCTTTAACAGCGGGCAGCTATCGCATCCGCAATTTGCTCGCCGTGGAAGCGGCCGTTTTCGATAAAAATTTCATTCGCTTCGTTTCCAGCAGCAATAACGCCGGCGATGAATAGGCCTTCTACATTCGACTCCATCGTCTCTTTGTTAAAAAACGGCCTCCCTGTTTCTTCTTCCACTTGGACCCCTACCCGTTGCAGAAGCGAGTGATCGGGATGGTAGCCGGTCATCGCAAAAACAAAATCGGCTTTCACCTCTCGGAGCTTTCCCTGATGCTGGTAGTGGACGCGCTCCGGAGTGATTTTAGTCACCTCGGCCCCGTACCTCATCGTAACGAGCTCACGGCGGACGAGAGAATGAAAATTAGGCAAAATCCACGGTTTCACTGCGTTGGAAAACTCATGCCCCCGGTACAACACCGTCACCTCAGCCCCCGCCTGTTCCAAGGCCAGGGCCGCATCCACCGCCGAGTTTTTTCCGCCGATGATCGTGACCTTCTTTTGAAAAAACGGATGGCTTTCTTTAAAATAATGAAAAACATGGGGAAGGTTTTCCCCTTCCACCCCGAGATAATTAGGATTGTCGTAATACCCTGTAGCCATCACGATAAAACATGCTGTGTATTCTTTTTCCTCGCCATGCATCGTTTTCGAACAAAGGAGGAAATCGTTCTCTCTCTTCGTTACACCGGTCACTTCTTCATACGCATGAATTCTCAACTTACTTCTTTCCGCCGTTTTCCGGTAATAAACAAGTGCTTCGTGTCGCTTCGGCTTTCTTTCAATGGAAGGAAACGGAATACCGCCGATTTCCAGCTTTTCACTTGAACTGAAAAAGGTTTGATGCGCAGGATACCGATAAATCGTGTGTACGACATTCCCTTTTTCAATAATGAGCGGGTCATATCCCTTTTCTTGCAGAGCTAGTCCAGCAGCAAGCCCACACGGACCTGCTCCAATGATAATCACAGTTTCTTTTCCTGACATCGAAGCTTTCCCCTTTTCCACAATCATTCCATCTAGTAGGTGCTAAATCCATCCGCGCAGACGAGAAGCTTCGGCCATCTTGCGAACTCCGATCATATAAGCGGCTAACCGCATATCTATTTTTCTCCTGCTGGATAGATCATAAATATTAGTGAATGCGTCCCCAATCACTTCTTCAAGTTTCTTTTCTATCTCTTCTTCGTCCCAGTAGTAACCTTGATTGTTCTGTACCCATTCAAAATAGGAAACAATGACTCCCCCTGTGCTAGCCAGTACATCCGGCACGAGTAGAATCCCTTTTTCAAACAAACGCTCTGTCGCTGTTAAGGACGTGGAGCCACTGGCTGCTTCCACGACTACAGACGCTTTGATGTCGTCCACATTTTGTTCCGTAATTTGGTTTTCGATCGCAGCCGGCACGAGTATATCACAATCAACTTCGAGTATCTCCTGATTGGAGAGGCGATTTTTAAAAAGGTTCGTCACCGACCCAAAAGAGTCCCGGCGGTCGAGAAGATAATCAATGTCAAGACCGTCATGATCATATAAAGCACCTTGGGCATCCGCAATCCCTACCACCTTAGCACCTGCATCAAACATGTGCTTCGCCAGATAACTGCCGGCATTTCCAAACCCTTGAATGGCGATGCGGGTCTCTCTTATATCCAAGCCTTGTTTGGCCGCGGCCTTCTCTATACAGATCGCTACTCCTTTAGCTGTCGCAAATTCGCGCCCGTGGGAACCGCCGAGCGGGAGGGGCTTTCCTGTTATGAAGCGCGGGGAATCGAATTCCCGCATCTTACTGTATTCATCAAGCATCCAAGCCATAATTTGCGAATTCGTAAAGATCTCCGGTGCCGGGATATCTTTAGACGGACCGATGAGTTGCCCGATCGCCCGAATATACCCGCGACTCAGCCGCTCCAGTTCTTGAAACGACATTTTTCGCGGATCACACACAATGCCGCCTTTGCTGCCTCCATATGGGAGGTTAATAATTCCTGTTTTCAAAGACATCCAGATGGAAAGTGCTTTTATTTCTCGTTCGGACACATTTGGATGAAAGCGGATCCCGCCTTTTGTCGGGCCAACAGCATCGTTATGCTGCGCCCGATACCCTGTAAATATTTCAGTAGAGCCATCGTCCATTTTCACCGGAATCCGTACAGTAAGCATCCGCAGCGGTTCTTTCAGCAATTCAAAGACATCATCCGAATAACCTAATTTATCTAAAGCATTTTTGATAACGGTTTGGGTGGACTCAAGGATATCCATCGAGTCACTCATTCTCTCATCTCTCTCTGGCACTTCTATTCACCTCGGAATTCTCACTCTCTTGTTTCTGCTGTACATCTTCTACTATAAAGAAATCAAGCACTTTTTTCCACTGTACAGCTATAGAGGAGAAAAACGAGTCATAACTGCCGGGCTTTTAATGACGCTAACGCTTCATTTCCTACAAGTACGCTTCCTTTTTTGAGAACTAACCCGGCATTAATATAAGCCTTTTCTCCGTATTCCCCTAACAACGCCAGAAGTAAGCCATTATCACTATCCTGCTCGGCGAATTGTAAATAGTAAAACGGGGCCCATTTCACTAACGTACCGCCCTGGAAGTCATGCCGGTCGGCTAAATCCGCCAACGCAAACAAATCTTCTTTTTTCGAAAATCGATACAACAACCCTTTCTGATTCGGGGGACGAAGAGTTAATTTATTCCCATCTTCATCAAAAAAACGTATAACAAGCGACAACACGTCATCCGTTTCCGATTCGCTAATCTCCGCATCCAACTGCATCGTTGGTTTCATATTATAATGACGGGAAATGGTTTGTAAAAGCGATGTGAAAAACAGGTGAGCATCATGATCATCCACGACTCCGTTATACGGATCAACCCCGCTTTTTGATAATTCGGCATAACTGATGAGAACCTTCACACTATCCCCCGTCCATGTATACATTTCCATCTTCCCATCCTCCTGCTCCCCGCCGTATCAACAAATTCATTACGGCGAATATCGTTGCTACAGTGTATTCAGGAGAGAAGAAGAGGTGAGAAGTTTGAAGATAATCCACTGGGCAAAAACTAAAATGGTTCAGAGGACACAGCAGTCCAGCTAAGGCAAACACGGCAAAAATAGCGTGTTAACCATTTTAATGATGTTGTTATTTTTCCGTGACAGCATTTTCGAGACATCATGCACCACCAATGACGTCGCTATTTTGAACCGCGACGCTTTTGACGACTTCATACACACTCTATGACGTCGCTATCTGGCACCATGACGTTTTTAACGACTTCACACACCCTCATTGACGTCGCTATCTGGCACCATGACGTTTTTGACGACTTCATACACCATCTATGACGTCGCTATCTTGCACCATGACGTTTTTGACGACTTCATACACCATCTATGACGTCGCTATCTTGCACGATAACGCTTTTGACGACTTCATACACCCTCTATGACGTCGCTATCTTGCACCATGACGTTTTTGACGACCTCATACACCACCAATGATGTCACTATTTTGCATCATAACGCTTTTGACGACAGCATTCATCACCATTGAGGTCACTATCTGGACGTATGCCGTTTTTGGCGACCTCATACACCACCAATGACGTCACTATTTTGCACCATAACGCTTTTGACGACAGCATTCACTACCTATGACGGCGCTATCTGGACGTATGCCGGTTTTGGCGACCTTATACACCCTCATTGACGCCGCTATTTCACCGATTGCCACTTTTGGCGACGGCATTCATACTCTATGACGTCGCTATCTTGTCATTAGTGCTTTTTCGCGGCATCATGCACTTGACTTGAGGAAAAAGTTAGCGTTTCTTCAACGTTAGCAGGTGTGTCTCGGCTGGTGCGCCGAGCCGGAGTGGAAGTGTACTTGTTCCGTAGCCGTTGCTAATAAGTGTTCGAATGCCGCACCGCATTTTCCATCCTGCTTTTTCGCGAATCGCAAACGGCCCCAGCCGGATTTGGCCACCGTGCGTATGACCAGTCAAAGCTGTGTCAAATACGTCAGGACGCGTGAGTCTGTGTAGCGAAGCTGGATCATGGGTGACTAACAGCGCGACTTCTTTTTTACCCCTGTGCTTTGTTTTCGCTTCGTCGATTTTTAAATGTTGATCACCAAGCCCTGCGATTAAAAGAGAGTCCTGATTGATCTTCCATTCATAGATCTCGTTTTCAAGCGTGATGATATTTTCTTCTATAAGCAGGGAAGCAAGCCCTTTTTGTTGTTCTCGATCATTATTTCCCCAAACGAATATAACCGCAGCGACTTCACGAAGGCGCTGTAAATTTGTTTTTACCCTTTTCAACGAAACACCTGCCTCTAATAGATCTCCTCCGATAATCACTAAATCTGCTTCCCCTTTTATTCGCGAAATCAGCTGAATAGGAATCAGCCTCGTATGAATATCGGAAATAAAAAATACTTTTTTCCCTTCAAAACTGTCCGGCAGGTGATTGATCCAGGCCACTTCCTCTCTTATCCGGTTCCGATGAGCCTCCGCCCACATGTATATCCCAAAGAGAACCGTACCGCCAAGCAATGTTTTCATAAAGTTCATACGTTAAACAACCTTCCTCATTCATTAACAGCAACCCCTCTTATATTGTACAAAAAAGCAGACAAAAAAAAGAACGGTTTCCCGTTCTTCATTCATATTCGTAATATTTCAATTTATAGCTCTGTCTGTCTTAAACATTTATCACATTGGTTCATATATGATTCATGCTGTTCTTCCAATACATCTCCACAGTCCGTGCAGTGCTTCGGCGGCAAGTTCCTAAAGAATTCAGTTATTTTTTTCATTTTGAAAATCCCCTTTCGCTAACCTTTTCTATATTGTATTATAACAGTATTTAAATTGTCAACTTGTTTTACAACATTTTTTAAAATATTTTTTATGTTTTCTAAAAGTTCACTATAAAGGAACGAGTTATAGTAGACAAAAGGCGCCTGTGGAGTGGAAAGCATCTGGACTGGAGTGAAAAAAATCTCCCTTTCGAGCTGTACAGCTGAACTTTCGGGGTATTGGCAGAAAGGAAACTTTTGTCTGTTATACAATAAGGGACATAAGATCGAGAAGTGTGTGAACTTGCTTCCGAATAGTAGAAAGTTCATCGTTTACTAGGGTATAATGAGGGGTAGAAATACAAGATGAGAAGGTGACGATCATGGATTTCATCATTTTTCTAGTTGGGGCGGGCTTCTTTGCGGGCGGGTTTTTTCTGTTGCTGTTTTTATTGTGGAAAAAGAAA
Source organism: Bacillus piscicola (assembly GCF_022458745.1). GTDB lineage: Bacteria > Bacillota > Bacilli > Bacillales > Marinococcaceae > Alteribacillus_A > Alteribacillus_A piscicola. The sequence continues at coordinate 40,547 of NZ_JAJJJF010000008.1, read as the reverse complement.
AGCATCGTAATTCCGTTTGTTTTGATGGGCGTCGGCGTTCTCATATGCTTCGTCGGGCTGATGCTGTCCTCCCCTTTAACGGATATGGAGCGGAATACGGCCCCATTGTATGAAAAGATTCATACAGAACAGTCTGCCTCATCCGCTGTTATATCCACCCAAACCAATAAAAAGCACCAATGATGGCCGTCAAAACTAATAAAAGGAACAGCACCAATAGAATGTGTGCTACTGGAATTTGGGAAGGCTTCTTTTTTACTTTCTTTTTCTTTTTTTGCTTATGCGCTTCACTTCGGGGCGGCAACGCTAAAATATCCGGATGCTGTTCTTCCCGAACGGCTGACGAATGCTGGTGAATGTGCCGGCGCAGCTGTTCCGCTTGGTCTTTTGGCCGTTTATCTTCTCTCATTACATACCTCCCACGGCTTATCAAAAAATGTTTGGAAACGGTTTACCCCTCTTGATGGAAAAGGAGCCGCAGCTGCTCTTCCCAGTTAAAAGGAATTCTTTTCCTGTCAGGGGTTGCTGGTGACGGCAAGGTTTCTGGAAGTCCGCAAACATCACAGCAACGTTGCGGTCGTTCACCGGTGCTCTCCTCAAAATAATGAAGCAGTTTTTCACGCCTGCACATGCTCTCGTTCCACAGCCACTCTTCCATTTTCCGTAACTTATTTAACTTCCACATGGTTCTGCGTTCTACAATTTCATTTATGTATGCTGCTGCCTCGAGCACATCCCTGTTTCCGCTCTCTTGATGCCACTCCTGCCAATAATGAACCAAAAAACGTGCATGCTGTTCTTCATATCCACCTATTTCGATTAATTTTTTCTCGGCAGCAAGCGCGCTATCTTCTGTGCTTATGAAACTGATTCCTTCTCGGACCTGCCGGGAATCGGGAAATTCCTGTTCAATAATCGAACGAGGAATAACGCCGTCTTTGTCACCGAGAAGCAGGATGGCACAGCTCTCAAGCCCGTCCCGACCCGCACGGCCGATTTCCTGCACATAGGACTCTAAATCTTTCGGATAATCAACATGAATGACGAATCGAACGTTCGGTTTATTTATGCCCATCCCGAAAGCATTTGTGCAGCATATGACGTCTATATCACCTGCTAAAAACTGCTGTTGTATTAAATTGCGGTCTTCTTGAGACATACCGCCGTGGTAGGCCGCTGCTGCCAAGTCCGTCTCTGACTCAATCAACCTTGCAGTCGTCTCCGTTTTTCGGCGGCTTGCGGTGTATACAATCCCCGGGATTGGCAGTCGACTTACTTCCTGCAACAGGCAGGCACGCTTTTCCGTCTCTAAACCGGCTTGTATTACTTCAAGTGAAATGTTCGCCCGATCCACAGAATGATAAAAAATCGCCGGATCTGATAGCTGCAGCCTTCGGATAATATCCCTCTGTACATCGGCAGTCGCTGTTGCCGTCAGGGCGAGACAAGGAGGTTGTCCCATTTCCTTGCGGACGCTCCCGATTTTCATATAATCCGTCCTGAACTCGTGCCCCCATTGGGAAATACAATGTGCTTCATCCACCGCAAGTAAGGAGATGTGGTGTCTTTTCAACTGTTTCATTACCATACTCTGCTGCAGGCTTTCCGGTGAAATGTATAAGATCTTAAGGGATTGTAAATGGTTCAGGATATAATGTTTCTCCTGGAATGTTAAAAAGCTATTATAAGCCGCGACCCGTTTTTGGCCTGCCTGCTTTAACTCGTGCACTTGATTTTCCATCAGCGACAACAGCGGGGAAACTACGACTGTCAACCCCGGCTGCACAAGCGCAGGCAGTTGATAGCACAGTGATTTCCCTGTCCCGGTTGGCAGGACGGTAACGACATCTTTTCCTGCTAAGACAGCTTCCATAATGTCGCGCTGTCCATCCTTGAACGACGTATATCCGAACCATTTCTGTAGATACCACTCAAGCTTGTCCATCTGTTCCTCCAAAGTATGCCAGCGTTAAACGGATTGAAAAATAATCAACACTTTTGTCTTCGAGCTTTTCTTTTAGCACCTTTAACCTGTACGTTGTCGAATTCTGAGCTGCGCGTATAATTGCCTGTTGTACTTTCTCCGGCACGTATAAAGAAATAGGAAAATGAGCTTCCTCGGAGGCAATTTCAACGACATGGTCTTCAATCGTGCTCTGTTTTAGATCTCTGATAGTCGCAATATCTGAGAGCGACATTCCTTGCGCTAAGTACTCTTGCGTTTTCCGCGCAGAATCAGTCAGTATTTTTTGTGAAAGCAAATCCGTACAAAATGTCCCTAAAAAAGGAAGATCGCTTCCGGCCTCAAGCAAGTAATGAAGAACGGCGTGAAAACGATAGTAAAGCTCATCCATATCATGCTGCTCTACATGCTGGGCGGCCTGCTGCAACGTGTATCCTGAGTGATTATGACCAGAAAGCCGGCAGGTAAAAAGAAGCGCGTCCTGCTCTGGCAGTTCTCGAAGCAGCATCACTAATTCTTCGTGCAACTTCTGTGCGATTGTTTTCTTTTTCGAAAGCTGACGCGGCCAATGCTGTTTTACCCACTGTTGAGTATCAAAGTCCCGGAACACTGGCAGAAAGGAACGTTTCGCAAGAGAAAAGGAAAGGCTTTGAATAAAAAGAGCCAATCGTTCCCAGAACCTGCCGGCAGCATGACTGTATTTCCAACCATTATAAAGCCGCGGCCACTTATAATCATGAAAATAACGCTCGATCTCTTTCTTTCCTTTGAGAGTTAAATAAGCACGCTCTTCTTCTTCACGATACATACCTGCTCTTTCCAGCATGTCGATGTCTTTCTGAAACGTTTCTTTATCCCAGTAAGGAAACATGCGGAAATATTCGGTCAAACGATACCACTTTATATCTTGGATCGTCTGGGATGTCTTTTTTCCAGTGAGGATATGAAACAAAGAGCTAGGCGTACGGTCTCCTTCTAAGGAACGCAGCACGAGAAGGAATATGTAATGACGAAACGTGAAGGATGCGATCATAATGGGCCTCCAAGTCCGGTAGTGTCGTAATGCACATGGGAAGGTTGCGATGCGAAGGTGTATGTATTGAAAAGTGTACCATGAAAGCATAAAATGTGGAATAGACTCTTGTCGAAAAGAATGGAACCGTGACATGTGTCCCGTGTTAGTTCCGGGAGGGAAAGTTCATGATAAAGTATACGATCGTTGATAAAGACACGTGCATCGCCTGCGGAGCCTGCGGGGCAGCCGCGCCCGATGTGTATGATTTTGATGAGGAAGGACTCGCACACGTGATCCTTGATGATAATACCGGCACCGGGGAAATACCTGCTGAATTGGAGGAGGACACCCTGGATGCCTTCGAAGGCTGCCCGACCGATTCGATTAAAGTACATGAAACACCGTTCGACGGTGATGCTTATAAACATGAATAGATTTAGTGAAAGGGTGTTTCATGTTGTGAATAACATGTCATGCCCTTTTTTCATTTAAATAAGACTGGTTATTGGGGCTCATTACTGATACATCACAAATATAGATAAATCGCACAAGAAAAAAGGTACATAATTTATTCGATACTCCTAATAATAAACACATCACAAAAAAAAGTGGTGAAATTCAATGGATGTCAATAGACATAATGATATGACAGATACAATGCAAGACCAATTTTTGCCAATGTTCTCTATTTCAAGTGGATTGGGACGCGAGGTACTTCCCGATCTTTACTGTTATACAAACCAAATTGTGAATGTGAGTTTCGTGGGAGACCCTGAAAAAACAAATGAATGGGTTATGATTGACACGGGTATGCCTGAATCCGCCAACCGTATTTCGGAGGCGGCAGAAGAACGGTTTGGTGAAAATAACAAACCAAAAGCAATCATCCTGACACACGGTCACTTTGACCATGTTGGTGGCGTGGTGGATTTGGTCGAAAAATGGGGAGTAAAAGTATATGCGCATGAAGCAGAACTGCCTTATTTAACTGGAAAACAAAGCTACCCTGAGCCTGACGGATCAGTGGAAGGCGGACTTGTAGCTAAAATGTCGCCAATGTTTCCGAATGAACCAATTGATTTAGGAAGCAACGTAGAAGCTCTCCCTTCTGATGGCAGTGTTCCTCATATGCCTGGTTGGCGATGGATCCACACACCAGGACATGCACCAGGGCATATATCCTTATTTAGAGACCAAGACCAGGCACTCATTGCGGGTGACGCCTTTATTACGGTGAAACAAGAATCGCTTTATAAGGTAACGACACAAGCAAAGGAAATCAATGGTCCACCAAGGTATTTAACGACTGATTGGGATGCAGCCAGAGAGTCCGTCGAAAAACTGGAAGCATTAAAACCAGCAGTTGCCACGACTGGACATGGGCATCCGATGTCTGGGAAAGAACTTTCAGATGGTTTGGAACGATTAATAAGGGAATTTGATAAGATAGCGATCCCAGATTATGGGCGTTTTGTGAATCGAATACACTAATAGGACTCATACAGAAAATATAAGGAAAGTGACTCAAAAAGTTATTCTTTTGAGTCACTTTCCTTTTTCTTAGGCTCTAAAAGAACCTCCATCTTTTGCAAGCTGATTTGTATTGACTTAGAATGAGAGAAAGATTTTGTTTTTACATAATAGAAACGGAGTTTGTCGCTGTATGAATAGACGAGCTTTTACACTGGGCCGAAACTATGTAGTTACAGGAGTAGCAAGTGGAGTCGGAGGATTACTTTTTATGCTCCTTCATATCCCGGTTCCTTGGCTGCTCGGGCCGATGGTCGCCATGGTCATCGGAACAAATATGTTTCCATATACCTTTAGATGGCACCCTTTCTTACGCAATATCGGCTTGGTTATTGTTGGTTACACAATCGGCCTTTCCATGACGGCACAAGCCTTACATGATATGGCTCTCCAGCTTCCGATCATGTTGCTGATGACACTCCTATTACTGCTCTTGTGTTCGATCATTGCTTTTGTCATCTCCAAAATATCCGATAGTGATTTCCATACATCGCTTCTGGCAAGTATTCCGGGTGGGCTTTCGCAGGTACTGCTTCTGGCAGAGGAAACGAAAGGGGTTAACTTAGCAGTAGTAACCATTACACAAATTATCCGTTTAATGCTAATTATTCTTTCTATGCCTTTACTCGTCCTGCTGCCATTTTTCAAAGGGACAAATCAGCCGCATACCAGCGAAATCATCTCTGAAACGACAACCGTCAGCTTGTTCCCTACAATCTTGTTGTTTATGGTCGCAGCCTTCCTTGCTATTCTTGTGTTGATTAAAATAAGATTCCCTACGGCTTTTTTGCTGGGACCGATAGTTGGAACGGTCCTCTTACAATTAGGGGGAATGAACGGGCCAGAATTACCTGACAGCCTCATTCACGCAGCACAGTTTTTGATCGGGACACACGTTGGATTAATGCTCCATCTTGCCCAACTACCCAACAAAATGCGCACGATCAGCCTCGCTTTTGCAAGTGGAATGTTGCTTGTAGCAGGTTCCATTCTATTAAGCTTCTTGTTGACAAGTCTCCAGCCATTAGACCATGCTACTGGATTGTTAAGCCTGGCCCCAGGAGGGATGGATCAAATGGGCGTTATCGCGCATGAGATACACGCAGACTTGTCGATCGTATCCGGGTATCAGCTGTTTCGGACATTATTTATCTTTTTTGCAATACCTCCCATCATCAAGTGGTTTTTTTATTGGGTAAATAACAAGCACAAAAAAGACAGCCAACCGTAGGCAATGACGCTGTTATTTTGACAATTCCCTATTTCCACCGCATCATACGCGGCCTATAAAGCCATTATTTTCACGTCCGCTCCTTTTCATGGCTTCATTGTGCCGGTATGATGTTTTTATTTTGATGCTTTTAGATTTCACGCCTCCATGCATCATCTATGATACCTCTATTTCGACAACCGCTCCTTTTCATGACTCCATTGGAGTTTATTGCAACCTCTCCTCGTTTCACAGCCCCCTCCTACTCCATTCCTTTTAAGGTCATCATTCTTGACACACAGCAATGTTGAGGAGTACGATGACATAGTTCATTTCAGAACAGTTTATTCACAAAACTTGTTTGAATATATTTCTCAAGTAGCTTCAATCAATTTCACAAGTGATTAGTTAGGTGAAAAAGATGAACATTCATCTAAAAAAGTTGTTTAAATATTTCTCCTGAAATCGTGACTACTACCTGTTGATTGCAACGGAAGGCGGCGACTCCAGCGTGCGTCGGCTAAAAGCGGTCACGTCCTGTGACCAACGCCGACACTAGAACGTCGTGTTCGTCGAAAGCAACAGTCCGAAGACCCCCACAGACCTGGCTGAAAGGAAGGCAACCTAACTGCCGCGACGTCCTGTCGCAACGGTTGCATGACCTACATCCTGTAGGCCCGAGGCTAAGGCGTTGCCCGCGGCAAAGAAGACACAGTGAGAGCAAGCGTAAGCGCAGTCTCGAACTGATGTCGCTCTTGTGCCTGTAGGTGAAAGCGTCCGCCTGCAGTGAAAATCAAAAGCACTACACTATTTTCAAATCATTCGTATTTACAGCTGTATTTGAATTATAAAATTGATTAAAAGAAAATTGGTGAAGAAATGAATGAGAACAATAAAACAGATCGTCGCTCATTAGAACTTATGCAATCGTTCTGGCAGATTGAAAAGTTAATAATGAAGCATATTAAACACACAGCCGCACAAAATAATCTGTCCGTTCCGCAGTTTATCATTCTGATTACGATGACCCATTACCATCAAATCGCCCAGAAAAAGCTACAGGAAAGAACAAGTTTTCCTAAAAGTACGCTAAGTCATGCCATTGATGGACTTGTTCAGAAGGGCTTGCTTCATCGGACTTACGCCAAGGACAATCGGCGGGAAATGGACCTATCCCTTAGTAACGCTGGAAAAGAACGATTAGACCGAATGAAAACACAGAAAGATAGTGTCCCCTATCGATTTCAGCAGGCGGCTGCCTCTTTTTCCGATGATACCTTTCGTGAATTACTTGCTATGCATGCTCAGATCGCTGCGTATGTTGATCAAGGGAGTGAAGAGTAATGCTACACATCCTGAAAAAATTATCTGTTTATAAATGGCTGGTCGTACTTATTTTTATATTGGTGTTTGCCCAAGCGATGGCGGATCTTTATTTACCTACTTTGATGGGTGACATCGTAGACAATGGAGTGGTAAAAGGGGACGTTGCCTATATTTGGAAAGTTGGCAGCCTTATGCTTCTTGTTGCAGCAGCAGGAGTTGGTGTGTCCATACTGGCAAGCTATTATTCCTCCAAAGTGGCTATGGGGCACGGCAGAGATATACGCCGAAGTGTCTTTCAACATGTCCAACAGTTTTCGCTGAAGGAATTTGACGAGATTGGTACAGCTTCCCTTATCACGAGAACAACCAATGACATTACACAGATCCAGCAAGTCATGATGATGATATTGCGCATGGTGATCACAGCACCCATTATGCTTGCAGGCGGAATCATGATGGCTGTCTCCAAAGACGCCAAACTCTCCCTCATCATTGTTGCTACTATGCCTTTTCTTCTAGGTTCTATCCTGTTTATTTTAAAGAAAGGGATGCCGCTCTTTAAAGCCGTACAGGAGCGACTCGATAAACTTAACCTGACTATGCGGGAGAATTTAACCGGAATCCGTGTCATTCGTGCCTTCACCCGCGAAAAAGAGGAAGCAAAAAGATTAAAAACGGCCAACACAAATTTGACAGATGTGTCCATTAAAGTGAATAAAATTATGGCCTTTATGATGCCAACGATGATGTTGGTAATGAATCTTACCATTGTGGCTGTGATCTGGTTTGGTGGTATCCGGATTGATCATGGCAACATGCAGATTGGTGATTTAATGGCGTTTATCCAGTATGTGATGCAGATCATGTTTGCGCTTGCGATGGCATCCATGTTGTTTGTCGTTATTCCTCGGGCAGCGGTTTCCGCCAACCGGATTAAAGAAGTGCTGGAACTGGAGCCTACGATTATCGATAACGGGTTGGAAAAAGCAGAAAAGGAAAAAGGGACATTGGAGTTTGACCATGTTACCTTCCATTATCCAGAAGCAGAAGAGCCGGCTTTAACCGATGTCCATTTTTATTCAAGGCCAGGTGAAGTCACTGCCATCATTGGTGGTACCGGGTCCGGAAAAACAACTCTTGTCAACCTTATTCCACGCTTTTTTGATGTTTCCAAAGGAGCGATACGGGTCAATGGAGTGGACATCCGCAATGTTCCCCAAGAAGAGGTCCGGGCGCACCTCGGTCTTGTTCCACAAAAAGCATTTCTTTTTTCCGGAACCATTGCCGATAACATTCGCTACGGAAAAGAAGATGCAACCATGGAGGACATTCAGCATGCGGCACGGATTGCCCAGGCCGATGATTTCATCCAAAACACCGAGCATGGGTACGAGTCTCTTATTGACCAAGGAGGCTCGAACCTCTCTGGTGGTCAGAAACAGCGTCTTGCCATTGCCCGGGCACTTGTCAGGAAGCCAGACGTCTATCTGTTTGACGACAGCTTTTCTGCACTGGATTATAAAACAGATGCTTCCCTCCGCCAGGCACTAAAAGAGGAAGTAACCCAAGCATCCATTGTTATTGTTGCCCAGCGCGTAAGCACTGTGATGGACGCTGACCGGATTATTGTCCTGGATGAAGGACACGTGGCTGGAGTGAGCACCCATGAACAATTACTGAAAGATAATGAAGTTTACCAGGAAATTGTAAAATCTCAGCTTGGAGAGGAGGAGACAGCATGAGTAAGCACCAGGATAAACAACAAGCACCACGCGGCCATGGGGGGTTGCAGGTTCAACAGCAAAAGCCCGAAGATTTTAAGGGAACCTTCCGCCGCCTCCTCGGTTATCTCGTCCCACGCCGAAAACGACTCATCACCGTCTTTTTTGCGGCAATTTTGGGCACGGCGTTTGCCATCCTCGCACCAAAAGTAATGGGTGACACGATTACCGTTATATTTGAAGGAGCCTATGCCAAACTGCAGGGAACACCCGGAGCGGCTATTAACTTTAACAAAGCAGCAGAACTGCTTTTGTTGCTTGGCGGTTTGTATGTTTTTAGCAGTATCTTTACGTTTATCCAACAGTATTTAATGGCGAGCGTCGCTCAGAAAACCGTCTTTGATATGCGCATGGATATTTTTAATAAACTCAAAAAACTACCCTTGACATATTACGATAACCATTCGCACGGGGATATTCTGAGCCGTGTCACGAACGATATCGATACGATTGGCAACACCTTGCAGCAAAGTATTACGCAGTTTATCAGGTCAGCCGTGACGATTGTTGGTATTATTATCATGATGGTAACCATCAGTCCATTGCTCACCTTGATTGCCCTTGTCAGCCTCCCGTTATCTGTGTTTGTCATTCGGCCGTTTCTAAAAAAGTCGCAGCGATATTTCGCTCGCCAGCAACATACCCTTGGTAATCTAAATGGCCACATTGAAGAAATGTACACAGGACATGAAGTCGTGAAAGCCTTTGGGCAGGAGAAACAAGCATTAGAAACGTTTAATCAAGTGAATGAAGAATTGTATGAAGCAGGACGCCGGGCGCAGTTTATATCCGGTCTTATTATGCCCGTTATGAAGTTTATCGAAAACGTAAGTTATGTGCTGATCAGTATCGTAGGCGGAATTCTCGTCACGCAGCGAACGATTTCCATTGGTGACATTCAAGCATTCCTGACTTATTCCAAACAATTTAACCAGCCTATCACCCAGACAGCCAACATCGCTAATATCATTCAGGCTACCATAGCAGCTGCCGAGCGGGTCTTTATCTTTCTTGATGAAAAAGAAGAAGTGCAGGAAGAAAGTTCCGCCAAACTTACAATAACAGAGGGTTCCGTTTCCTTTGAACAGGTTGATTTCGGCTATGGGGAGAAACTTCTGATGAAAGACCTGACCATTCATGCAAAACCCGGGGAAACCATCGCCATCGTTGGTCCAACCGGAGCAGGCAAAACAACCTTGATCAATCTGTTGTTACGGTTCTACGAGTTGAATGGCGGCAACATCACCATTGATGGTGTGGATATTACGGCCATGTCCCGCGAGGAATTACGGGAAAACCTCGGAATGGTCCTGCAGGATACTTGGTTGTTTCATGGCACTATTAAAGAAAACATTGCATACGGTAAAAATAATGCCACGGATAAGGAAATAGTGGCCGCCGCGAAAGCTGCAAGAGCTGATCACTTTATCCGGACATTACCGGATGGGTATGAAACGATCCTGAATGAAGAGGCATCTAATATTTCACAGGGACAGCGGCAGCTGATCACCATTGCAAGAGCTCTATTAGCTGATCCACCCATTATGATTCTGGATGAAGCGACTTCCAGTGTTGATACACGAACCGAAGTCTTCATTCAGGAAGCGATGAACAAAATGATGGAAGGGCGAACCAGTTTCGTTATCGCCCATCGCCTCTCCACTATTAAAGATGCTGATAACATACTCGTTATGGATCAAGGGGATGTCATAGAACAGGGAACCCATGAGGAATTACTGGAGAAAAAAGGTTTCTATGCTGATTTATATAACAGCCAGTTTGCTGATCCAAAAGCCGGGTAATTCTTTTAAAGAGTCTCGAACAATCATACTCCGAACGATTGAATACGCGAACACGGCCCCAGCCAGGTTAGCTGGGGCTCGTACTATTCCTCAAAAATGATGCAACGCCAAACGAAGCCAACCCCCATATAATCGATGCATCCATTCCCTAAGTATAGGAAGTGCACTTTTAATTAAGCTATAAATAAAGATAGATGCGAAAGGTTAGATCGGTATGATAAAAAATACCATACGGGTTTTAATTGTGTTAGGTACCATTGTTTCCGCTTTATTGCTCCCCAAAAAAGCATATAAGACATTTTTACCTGTCACCTTATTTTCTACAGCCTGCCAGCTTGCAGAAATATTGTATTTTTCCCTGCACAAACTTTGGAAAGTGAAGGGTGGTCCAGGTGTGTTAATGTGTAACGCATCCATTTTGGTGGTAGGGCCATACTTTTTTTCGAATTTATGGGCTTTTCATCTGACCAGGGAAAGTTTATCCAATACTTTTATGGCAACTGTTACTGTAGAAAAAATTGTCCGCATCCAGTGAAATCAAATTGTTCGTGTTTTAGCCACTAAATTCGAATTATTAAATTCATTCAAGCATTACAGAGGATCTCCACTCTCGCTGTACTTATACCATCCAACTGTCTTCCCCTAAACATCCCCTTCACATCCATAGTGAATTATTTATGACTACGGTAATCTTGAATACTGTCACCAACCAGGCTTAAATTACATAAAGTTCACTAAGAGCAACCACAGAAAGCAGGTGATGATATGATAGATTTCCGTTTTTTTTCAGGAATTGTTACGATGATCAGCGACTTAGGTCAGAACGAGAACGACACTGGATGCTATAAGATGTTCACCATAGAGAACGGAATGGGTGCTATCGTCCATTTCATCGTGTCTCCTACTACCTATTTCCTGGATCATGTGACGCTTGCAATCGGTGATCGTGTTACAGGGTATTATGACGGCAATGCGCCTACTATCATGATTTATCCTCCGCAATATCAAGCGCTTCTCATGGTGAAAGAACATCCACAGCAGCAAGTGAAAGTGGATTATTTTGATTCTCATTTGCTAAGCAGTGACGGGCAATTGCAGTTAAATTTAAATCCTGATACCTCCATTTTTCTGACTAATAACCAAATCTTTTCCCAAAACCCTGCAAACCACCACCTCATCGCCGTCTATGGACCGGCCACCAAAAGTATTCCCGCCTTAACAACGCCATATAAAGTGATTGTCTGGTGTTAGACCTTTCTAATAACGCCTGCCACTATTCTATATAGTTGCTCTTTTCTGGGTAACACTTTTTCACGACAACAAACCGACCCAATAGCGTCGTTATTCTCACCACAAAGTCAAAAGTGGGATTTACCCTCCCACTCTTGTTTTCTCATATACCTGTATGACTTATAAATTAGTTTTCTTTTTTCGACATCGTAAATGCTTGTTTTATTCCATTCTTGAATGAAAATTTACCGTACATGAGTACTCCACCTTTGTATATACGTGCGGCAAGGATATTGATGAGTATGGCACTAACTATTAATATCCCAATTACCAAAATAATTTCCCACGTCGGCACGTTTCCCATTCCAATACGAAGGAATAAAAGCTGCGGAGTGAAAAAGGGTATATAAGACAGGACTTGAACCAAAGTGCTGTCTGGTGTGTTTAATCCAAAGATAGAAATAAAAAAGGCGATCATAGCAAGAAAAATCAATGGCTGAATAGCCTGGTTAACTTCTTCTGCCCGGCTTACCAGAGCCCCCAGCATCGCAGCCATACCACCGTAGACAAAATATCCAAGCATAATAAAGACGAACGCGTATAACAACAAGGACACATCGATGGCTTCACCTAGAATGGACTGAAGTATATTGTCATCGCTGATCATAAATCCGATAATTCCAGCGACTACAAGAGCAGCTAGATTAATAAGGCCAACAATTCCAATTCCCACCAGCTTCCCAAACATTTGTACGATGGGGTTTACACTAGACACGATAAGCTCCATCACTCGTGAAGATTTCTCTGTTGCAACTTCGGTGGCAATCATCGATCCAAGTGAGATAACAATAAGGTAAATAACAAAAACAAGCCCATACACCATCCAATATGCTTGCATGTGTGTTTCCTCGGTTTGTACTTCTCCGTTCTCTGTAAGAGGTTGCTCACTGAAAGAAATAGGAAGATAAATTTTGGCGATTTCTTCTTCATTTAAATCAAGTTGATTTGTGACTACGGACTCTTTTATACGTTGAACATCCTGCTTTACCTCTTGCCCAACCGTATAATCAGTACTACTTCCGAAAAATTCAACTTCCAGATTAGTTGTCTCACCTTTCAGTGTTAATACAAAATCAAATTCTCCATCTTTTACTGCTTCCAAAGCTTCCGCTTGATTACCTTCCGTGTAGTTCTGATAATCAAATGTTCCTTCTTCATAGGACGCGAGCATTTCAGCTATCGTATCATCATTGGTTGTATTATCCACAACTGCAACGGTCGAAGGGCTTTCCCCAGACTGCTCATTATTGGAAAAAGCAGACATAATGTTGTTTGCATTTATAATCCCGATAATAATCAGCATCGTAATAACGGTGGACCATATAAAAGCTTTTGATTGCATTCGTTTGCTGGCTGTATGCATGACTGTGATCCAGAAATTATTCATTGGTGTCTCCTCCTGCATGATCGACAAATATATCGTGTAAAGATGGCTCTTCCACTTCAAATTTGCGAACGAAACCTTCTTCGGCAATCGCGTAAAAAAGATCCTCCGCCACTTTTTCCTTTTTTATTTGTACCGTCACACCATCCGCTGTTTGTTCCAAATTAGTGACCCCCTGAATCGACTCCAAAAATTGCAAATCATGATCCGAATGAATGACAACATTTTTCGTCCCATAGGATCGTTTAATGTCTCTTAAGTTCCCCTGAAGTACTGCCCTTCCGCGTTTTAACATAATAAGATCTTCGCACAGTTCTTCTACATTCCTCATCTGGTGACTGGAAAAAACAATGGTAGTGCCGGCTGCCTGAAGGTCCTGAACCGCATCTTTCAGCATGTCTGTATTTACTGGATCGAGACCGCTGAATGGTTCATCCAGAATTAAAAGTTCAGGCTGATGAAGTACACTAGCAATAAATTGAATTTTTTGCTGATTCCCTTTTGATAATTCTTCTATTTTTTTATTCTCATACTCTTCTACGGAAAATCTCGCTAACCATTCACGCATGGACTTGATGATTTCCTTTTTTTTCATCCCTTTCAGTCTCATCAAATAGAGCAATTGTTCTTCCACTGTGAGCTTCGGGTATAATCCTCTCTCCTCCGGAAGATAGCCAATTAAGTTTGTTCGTTTGTATGAAAGCGGACTCCCTTCCCAGGTCACAGAACCTTCTGTTGGGTCCAAGAGGCCCAAGATCATACGAAATGTCGTCGTTTTTCCCGCTCCATTAGCCCCGAGCATCCCAAACATACTACCTTTCTCTACCGTGAGACTGACGCCGTCCACAGCTTTATGTTTACCGAATTGTTTTTTTACATGGTCAATCATTAATGTCATCCTCGTATATTCTCCTTTCCTATGTCTTCCGTATGTCCCTCGTCATTGAGCATGAGCGGAAGAGATTCGTGCAGGGGTAAAGTGGTTCGTTTCACCACATTTACTCCCTTGTTTTCTAGCCATTTCTCTGTTTCCGGAGCATGACTCGTAACCAATTGCAACGCAGGCTCTCTTTGCACATCTCTCACTCCCGGAGCATTCTCCATGCCTTCTATTGGTTTTTCTACCCAGACTCGTTTCCATCGCTCTCCAAGCATATCTTTTTCCATTGGAGCGGAAGCTTTTCCCTGTTTCATAAGCACAATGAAATCAGCGAGACGCTGCACTTCGTCGGCGACATGGGTGGCAAAAACAATACAACAGTCAGGATCTTCCTCCATTTTGGATAGAAGTATTTTCTGTAGCTGTGTCTGTCCTTCTATATCCAACCCTGCGAATGGTTCATCGAGCAGAAGCAGTGACGTATCACGACTAAGTTGTAAGGCAATAACCGCTTTCCGCTGCATTCCAATGGAGAGATGTTGCATTCTTTTTTTCATTGGAAGGTTGAACTGCTGGATGTACGTTTGAAAACGATCTTCTTGCCATGTTGCATCATGAGCGGCATGAAAATTCCGTAACTGCTGTAAACGAAAGGGCAGCATTTCCGGAAAAGACTGCGGTACATAACTAAAAGAAGCTTTCCCTTCCATATCATGATTATTATGCCCGAGAATTTTTGCTTCTCCTTCTCCAGGATAATCTCCGCTTAACGCTTGAAAAAGTGTCGTCTTCCCTGCACCGTTATTACCGACCACTGCTGTAATCGTGCCAGCTGGGAATTTGACATTTACCGGGCCGAGGGTGAAATCATTGTCGACCTTTCTAACAATATTTTTGCACGTGAGCGTATACATATCATTCATTTCCTCTCTTTCAAAATGGCTTTAAATAATCGTTCGATCTCCGTATCGGCATATTCATGCTGGCGAGCAATTTTAACTGCTTGTCGCAGGGCATCCAGCACCGCTTTTTCTTTTAATTGAGACCGCTTCTCTTGATCTACCTTTTGCACATAGGTTCCCTTCCCACGGTATGTCTTAATATAGTCTTGCAGCTCCAAGTTTTGATACGCCCGCCGTGTCGTAATAACGCTGCAACCCAATTCACTAGCAAGTGTTCGTATCGACGGGAGCGCCGTATCCGCCGGCAAATACCCGGATACAATGAGGGCTTTTAATTGTTCTTCAATTTGATGGTATATGGGTTCTTGACGGTCTTGGCTTATTTCAATCGGCAGTGTCATGCCATCTTCCCCTTCCGATTGATTCGTTTATCACCCAAGAAAAGAACGGTAATGAAAGTGACAATGCCGATCAAAATAGCAATACCGAAACTAAGGAAGGGAAATTTCTCCGCCAAATAAACAGAAAACATCATAAACGTATCATCAAACGGTATGAACCAAACCCAGACCACCAAATAGAACAGCACCAAGAGGAGAATATATAAATAAGCCTGACCGTATAAGTGAATACGTTTTTGATAACGCACGCCAATCTCATCCAGTGCTGTTGATGTGGATATAAAAGCAATAGAAGCCCAGAGAGCAAGAAAGCTGTAGAAGGATGCATCGGAAAACGAAAAAGGTAGTATAGGTTGAAAAATTTCCATGAGACATATCCCAATGACGACAATCACCGGTGCCTGAACACCCTTCACCAGAACCCTGCTGCGAAATAATTGCTTTTCGGAGATAGGCAGGCGCCTTGCGTAGGAATAGAAAGGACTCGACCACGTCGATGGTGGTAATTCCATTAGCATAAAGCCTTTCTCATGTACCATTCCTATCCAGATCGTGGTCGTCAATAAAAAACCAAAATCAAGAAATCCTTTAACAATATTGATCCCTGCCTCAGCACTCGTCAGTAAATAAAATACAAGAGCACATAATATACAAGCTGTAAGCCCGTTAAAAACCACGCGTACATCCACTTGCCTCCACTCAAACAGCGCTAATCGAACAATCTCTCTCATCGTAAGCAACCCCTAACAGTGATAATGTGTGTATATCAATATACACAGTATAACACTTTATATATAAACATCAATCATTTTTTGAAACAAAAAACACGCCCAGCTGGACGTGTATCAGAAAGCCTCCTTTTTCGGAGATACCTTATTGAAAATATAGGTTAAAACCATTGAATCAGCGATCTTATCAGATGAGCTAACCCTCTAAAAATAAGTTTAATTGGCATGAGAATCATTTCAGGAACGAACAGAATGAGATCAAGAATCCCGTCCCATTTCCTTTCCTTCTGCTTTCTTCTCATTCCCCTCGCCTCCCACCTACAATTCATCTAACAAGACTACTTCACCACTTACCGCATGGACACCGTACGGACAATCCAGCTTTCCGCATAATAGATATTGATGTCGTTCAAAGTCATACACATACACTGGGGTTATTTCAAGGTATGACTTGATTTTATCGTATGCCCCCTCTTTACTGAGGGTTATTTTCTCAGGTTCCTTAAAACCTTGATACATGTCCAATAAAAATTTGTTGTCCATGTAATTTAGAACATGCAAGCTTTCTGCATCAAGAAACACTTGAAGTTTTCGCTGAAACACACGGTTGTCTGGTTTAGTGTGTTTTATTGTAGCGAGAATATATCCCTGATTGCGATGCAATGTCTTGAGAACCCATTTCCCCGTATCGTTTGGTAACTCTTGGCGCAGAAAGTTTTCGACCGCAGTGATGCATTGTTCTTGTTCTGTTTTTGTAATTGGAAATGTATCAGGGTGCGGCTCTCGTTGAAAAACTTGCTCCACATCTACTTTCTCTTGTAAATCAATATTTGTGCTTTCAAACGGTTGGTCAATAGGTGTTTGCCATTCCAATGTTTTGTCGATTTGTAAATATGACCTTCTTTCTGCAATAAATTCAAAAGGGATGGTAGATTGCGCATCATTGGTCACAAAAATTTCTTCCATGCCATACACAGGGATAAGCCGCTCTTGCTCATGGGAAGGAAATTCAATGAGTTTTAACTGCTGCTTTGCTAACGGCTCTACCTCTTCCTGCGTTAATGAGAAAGATTCTTTTTTAACTTTATCTTGCGGTGGAAAATGACCATCGATCGAAAACAAAGTGAGATTTCCATCCTTATCAAACTTGATTTCAAGGAATCCAGAAGGAGAAACTTTCACTCCATCGATGCATTCTTGAAATCGGTATTCACCTTTTTCTTCCTTGACAAGCTGGAACTGCTCCCCATATGTCAGCCCTGTTCTTCTCTCCAATCCCTTTATGATGTCATGCTTACTGACATGTTGTTGAAGCTGGACTCCATTTGCATAGGACTTGCCGCCGACAAAAATAACACTCTTAAACTGACGGGTATGTATGTCTATGTCAATGGATGCTGTCCCCTCTGGATTGCTACCATCTTCTTCTCTTTCTTGAGCATGAGGTGGAAGCCACTCCATGCCTAATATGTACTCCGTTTCATTAAAGATATTTACAGATCTGCGAAGTTGATGTGTAAGTAGATTGTAGTCATCTAAGCCAAACGTTGCTTTTGTATAGTCAACCAATTCTTCTATTCTTTTATCCAAAATTACACCCCTATCACGTAAATCATGTGTTGAAAACTTTTCTTATCTCCGTCAAACTGAAATAATGAAGACATTGATTATTGTATCATTTATGGAGTTGGTTTGATGATTGCTTCCATGTATCAACGTAGAATGAAAGCAGCGTTCATTATTTCAATAGTTATTTTTCTCATTGCTGTTGGCGTCATACTTATCGATTGGCCTGATTCTTCTGACGACTGGCTTACTATTTTTTCGATTGGGATGGTTGGTTTGTTCATGGGAACCATTGCTTTCTCCAGCCGGAAAAAATACATAGACGTCAAAGATATTCATATCCCCAGAGGAAGCACTTCTGTGATGGAATTGGATCACCTTGTCCTAAAGAAGGATGTCGGCTTCTTCCCCCGTTTACTATTATTCGAAAAACAGGGGCGTTTTATCGGTACTGTCAAGCCATTGAAGATCCCATATCTCCTTTACCCAGTCAGTCTAGTACTGCGAGATTCTCTTATTATGATGCTCCCTATTTCTTACGGCGTATTTTCCAATGACGACAGCGTAATGCTTACGTTGAAGAGAAGAGGAATTAAGCAGTCCACGGTTACCGTAAAAGATACACAAGGGGAGAGACTTGGAGAGTATGTACAAAAGGATTTTAAAAGTCTGGTGAAGGTGCAAGGAGAGCTGAGAGACGCTAGTGGCGAGATTATTCTCCCCGTAGAGATTAAGGGATTTTCCGGCGATTTCACACTGAAAGACAAAGAAGGACGACAATGGGCACATTTTTACAATGGATACTTTCCCCATGAATATACGAAAGTGTTCCGGGACGTGGGGAACGATATTGTCGACCTCAAAGACGACCTTCCTGAAAATCATAAAATACTGTTAGTCGCAATGATTAGTTATGTCTTTCTCGAACGCAGCCAGTGAAGCAACCACGTAATCCTCTTCGGCTCTCCTTCACAAAGATATACCCGTTTTTTTATATGTGTTCATCAGAATATATTTCAGCTGTCTTCCCCTAATTTCATCAGCCATTCACGCAGTTTGGCTTTAGGGTAATATATATTTTCGTTCACTCTAATATGGGGGATGCTTGGATATTCCTGTATGAGTCTCTTGGCATCCTCTTTCGATATGCCCATGAAATAGTGTACATCTTTCTCTTTAATCAGTTCATGCTGGTCCTCTTCATCGAATGATTCGATAAGATTCTTCGCTTCCGGATTTTTAAAATTCTTTAACCCCTCGCCAATGAAATACCCCGCAGCGGCAATACCAGCCGCTAACCATACAAAATCCATTCTCTCTCCTCCTAGGAATGATGATTGAGATTACTATTAGGGAGTGATCCCTCTCCTTTTCTCACATGATACACTCCCCTATTTGCATACCAATGGTAACAACGGACAGCCTCATCCTGTGGAATATCAGAAAGGGTCGACACACGGACCGGTTTGGCCCTTGTGGAAATTTGCAGGGAGGCAAGCCCGAACTTACGCTGCAGCCATGATTCCGTGATTTCCAGCTCTTCGATTTTCATTCGTGTTGTTAAAAATAATTCTGTGGAAAAGGATCCACTTTGCAGTTGGATATAAGGGCTGCTGATCCTATAGCTGCTGTGGAGACCATCCAGTATGCGCGAGATGACAATGAGCACAAACAAAGCAATTGACATATACCAGCGTTCGGGCCAAAAGTAAAACACGACTGCTGTGACAATAATCCAAACATAACTGGGACGTGCCAGTTTCACAAAAAAAGCGGCTCTAGGAAGTTTCTTCAATTCAGTCTCTATTTCAAAGGACGGCAATATTTCCGGCACCAAAGAAAGGGCACGTTTTTTAGATATAAATGGAAAAAGAGTGCTTGCTACTTCTATTTTTTCTTCTCCCGCACCACCAGCACTAACAAGCTTCACCTCCACTATACCGAGCCATCTTCGCAAGAAGCTTTGATTCCATTTTATTGCTTGTACCTTCTTCTTTGGAATCGAAAATTCAGTGTGATTGAAAAACCCTTTTTGAATATAGATTCGATGTTCATCTGAAGTGACTTGAAAATTACCGTACTGAATGTAGGTCTTTCCTATCCCGAAAATCACCGACAGCATCAAAACGGCGACAACAACGAGCGCTGTCACGACCCATGACTTTTCGAAGATATGAATGGCGGCATCCATATACCCGTCTACTGAAAAAAGATCCTCTATTTTTGAGTAAAGAGTTATCAGTAATGGAATCAGGACAAAAAGACTAAACGATGTAAAAGAAGCAACGACAATTTCTTTTAACGTCATTTCGTAATGATCCGTTCGAGTGGGATGTTGCCGTTGGTCTTCCTCTTTTTTTGACTCCGCCTCCTGCAGGCTCTCATCACTCAGAACAGCATTATCATGTCTCAAATGCCTTTGTATCCGTTCCGCTTCTTTTCGGGAGATCACCTCCAGCTTGATGGAAGACTCATCCCCCACCGTTCCTGTATTCAATGTAAGAGACGTAAGCCCGAACAAACGATGAAAAAACGACGTATTCCGCCCCACGCTTTGAATACGCTCCAACGGAATAAAACGCTTTTCCTTGACGAAACGCCCTTCATTAATTTGAAGCTCTTTATCTGTAAATACATATTTAAACTGCCACCAACCAAACAGTATCGAGACTACCTTATAAATCAAATACAGAATGACCGCGATTTTTCCAACGTTCATGATCATAGAATCAGAACTTATATTAATGATGAAAAAAATGACGAAAAAAATCATTTCTTTTATGGACTTACCAATTGAAAAGATGATCCACAGCGGATGCATTCGCCGAGCTACTAGATCACGTGTTGTTTCATCGTTCATTGTCGGATAGAACTCCTTTTCTATTCATCAGTTTCAGTAATTTCTGCTAGGAAGGCAATGCGCGTCCGCAGTTCCTCTGCTTCTTTTACGGGAATAGCTGGTATATCATGCGAAGACGCCATCGTTCCAACCTTAATGGTCGCAAGACCGTATCGCCGTAAAAGCGGTCCCTGATTTGTATTTACATATTGAACCTTTGTCATAGGAACGATGAGATGTGTTTTCTTTATTGCTCCATGCTTTAACTGAATGTGCCGTTCATCAATGTCATAACGCCACGTCCGCTGTTGATAGATAGGACGGATGAATATCTCATATATGGAATGAATAACTCCAAGTATAATAAGAATATAGAGAATAAGCCCTACCCATTCTACCCAGTTATAGGAATGGTGTAAAAACAGCAGTGCCCCTAATACGACATAGGCAATGAAGTCTTCTATTAGAGAGCTCATACGCCACACTTTCACCGCATCCGGTGAAATCCGCTGTTGTGGTTCTTCTATCGTTTGTGTCATAGTGCCCCTCTTTCTGTATGTAAATGTTACTGACTACATGTAAAATAACAACCGCAGCTACGTGCGGCGGTTGTGTATTGTTTCCTTATTCATATCTCAGTGATTCAATCGGGTTGAGACGTGATGCCTTGTTGGCTGGTAAGATACCAAAAACAACACCGATAACCATCGAGAATAATAACCCACCGACAATAACGGGCCATGAGACAAGGGCAGGCCAACCGGCAAAGTAGGAAACGATTGCCGCTGCACTTCCTCCAAGCATAATGCCAACTGCACCTCCGATCAGAGTAAGTGTCACCGACTCAACCAGAAACTGGAAAAGAATTTGCCCCCGAGTAGCTCCAAGGGACATACGAACGCCAATTTCACGTGTACGCTCTGTGACGGAGACAAGCATAATGTTCATCACGCCAATACCGCCAACCAATAGCGATACCCCTGCGATGCTTCCAATAATAATTGTCATCACCCTTGTTACTTGACCGATTCCTGCTGCGATTTCTTCCATATTCATCACTTGATAGGCTTCTTCTGTATGATGCATTTGATTCAACATCCCGGCTGCTTTCTTTCCCGCCTTCTGCAAATCTTCTGCATTATCTGCTTGTAACGTCACCTGGCTGATATCATTTGTAGCAAATACAGTGCGCCATGTATTCCAGGGGAGATACATGTCATTCGTACCAAACGCAAGCATGCCTGTAGGTTTTTTTAACACACCCACGATTTCCACTGGCTGTGAGTGAACATAGACAACTTGGCCGAGCGGATTCTTTCCATCAAAAAGCTCTTCTTGAAAAGAGGCACTCACGATCGCGGTACGACGTCCACCGAGAAAATCGGCAGATAAAAGATTTCTCCCGCTTGCCACCTCAAGCTCATTAACATCTAAATAGGCTTGGTTAATGCCTGTGATGGAGGAGTCCAGTGTGTTTTCTCTATAACGGACACTCCCAAATTCCGAACTCGTGGCGACGACTTGCGTCACTTCGGGAATAGATTCAACGGCACGAAGATCCTCTTGTGTGAAAGGTGACATGACATCCGGGCTTGTCTGTAATTCCTCGTCTGAAGGCATGTAAAATAATTCAAT
Source organism: Bacillus piscicola (assembly GCF_022458745.1). GTDB lineage: Bacteria > Bacillota > Bacilli > Bacillales > Marinococcaceae > Alteribacillus_A > Alteribacillus_A piscicola. Next base: position 18,295 of record NZ_JAJJJF010000008.1, on the reverse strand, counting down.
AGTATTTCCCTCACCGACAATTTGCGATTTCAGCATCGCTTCCCCGCCTTGCCCAACAGCGACAACGGCAATCACAGAACCAACACCAATAATGATACCAAGCATGGTTAAGATGGAGCGCATTTTATGAGCGCGAAGGGAGGAAAGCGCCATTTTAATATTTTCTATCACACTCACTCTGCGTCTTCCCCCTTGTTCACGGCAGTACGATCATCCTGTACAAGGATACCGTCTCGTACAAGCACTATTCTTCCGGCATGCTCTGCCACTTCATTTTCATGCGTAACAACGGCAATTGTCGTACCTTCCTGATTTAACATGGTAAATAACTCCATTATTTGAATGCTCGTTTTCGTATCAAGTGCGCCTGTCGGCTCGTCAGCTAAAATAAGGTCAGGCTGATTAACAATTGCTCTTGCAATCGCCACACGCTGTTTTTGTCCGCCAGACAATTCATTTGGTAAATGGTTCATACGATCAGACAGTCCAACTTTATCTAAAGCATCTATTGCTAGTTCTTCTCGTTCTTTTTTAGGTTTTCCCGCATAAATCAACGGAAGCTCGACATTCTTCAACGCATTTAGGCGTGGCAACAGTTGAAATTGCTGGAATACAAATCCAATCGAACGGTTTCGTACGCGTGCCAGCTCGTTTTCATCGAGTTGTGACACACGCTCACCATGAAGCAAATATTTGCCACTCGTCGGTCGATCCAGACAACCAATAATATTCATCAGCGTTGATTTCCCGGAGCCAGAAGGACCCATGATTGCAGTAAACTCACCTTGACGTATCGTTAAGTCAATTCCTTTCAAGACGTTAACTTGTTCTTTTGCAATCGGATAGCTTTTGACAATGGATTGAAGACGAATCATGTGACAGTCACTTCCATCCCATCTGTCATGTCGTCAGCTGGATTGATGATAACTTGCTCGTCAGCTGACAGTCCGTCCTTCATTTCAATCGTCTCCCCCGAAACCGATCCAACTTTCACCTCTCGCCGCTTTGCTAGACCATCCTTTACAACATAGACGTAATGAACGTCACCGTCCTGCTTCACAGCCGTTAGAGGGAGAGTTTTCGCCTTATGTTGATCCGTTTGGATTTCCAAAATCATTTGAAAACCTGGTTTTACGTTCATGTTTTTATCGTCGATTGTAACTTCAATCGGATATTGGACTCCCGGTGTATTGCCAGCTCCTGCAACGTTGTCTGCTTCTTGTGGCAAATAGGAAACAAGACTAACTTTTCCTTCCCACGTTTTGTCTGGTACCGCGTCAGAACGGAGCGTAACAGACTGGCCTTCTTCGATTTTCAGCGTGTCATATTCCGAAATAACCCCTTCCACAACAAGCTTATCAAGAGAGCCAATGCGAACAAGCGGTTGTTGTTCCATTTGGTTTGACCCCGCTGCCGCCTCTTCATTCACTTCCAACACAATTCCTTCTATGTCACTTTTCGCCTCTAATTCGGCGATTTGCTGTTCCGTTGACTCTTGTTGAAGTTGAGCTTGCTTGATTTCAATGTTTGCCTGTTGCTGTTGAAGTTTCACTTGGTCATGTTCAGCTTGAAGCTGTTCATTATCTTCATCTTCTTGCAATTGCTCATCCAGCTCTTTATGTTGTTCACGAATATCATGTAACTGTAAGGTACCCGACTGAAGCTGCAGTTCATTTTGTTTTTTTTCCAGTGCGAGCTGTTCGTTCTTATAACGAATGAGTGGTGTGCCTCTTTTGACATTTTCCCCTTCTTCTACGAAAATTTCAGCTACTTCGCCTTTCTCAGGTGTATAATAAATCGTCTGCTGCTCCGCCAATGTTAACCTACCTGGCGTCATCACATTTTCTGTAATAGTTTCTTCCGATAGTGTCGTCACTTTAGCGGTAATGCTTCCTTCGGTAAGGTTTTTCCAGATATTAAAACTAACCAATCCGCCAATTAATACAATGACCCCTGCTGCGATCCATATTTTTTTCATGCTATTTACATTCCCATTCCAGCAAGACCTGCACTAATTATGGAAAATAGAAGACCAAGAACAAAGAACGCGAGCGGTATGGCCCATGCTAATACTTTAGAAAAGCGGGCAACGACTTGAAGTCCGATGGCAGTGAGAATCACTTGCCAAATGGAAAATACCTCGATTCCACTCAGCATAGCAGAACCTTCCGTACCGATCAGTGAACCTAGACTTGTATACATAATCCCCGGGGCACCGCCAACTACTGCAATGATAATACCATTCAAAAGGGAGCCTAGTGCCCCGATAACAGCAATATAGGTATGCATCGAAAACAGTTGTTTAAACGAAACCTGAGACTGGGCAATTTTCGCGATAAGCATGTAAATGGCACTTGCAATTAACACGCTAAACAGTGGCCCAATGAGTCCCCCAATAAGTGCCATCGCTTGGCCAAATGCATTGAACGCTGCGGCTTCATCCGCCGGTATGCCTTCAATCTCTGGAGTTTCTACTCCCATGGCAATAAGCCAGGTACTAATGGCAGATACAACCATGACAAGAATCATGGCAATCCAAATAGCGGGCCTTTTCTTTATACGTTCAAATTGTTCAGTCGGGCTTCCTATCATCCCTAAAACGGATGGTTTTGGCTCTATAGTTTTGTCAGACATTGTCGTCATCCTCTCCATTTTTATAACTCTACACTTTCTAAAACAAAGCTAATGTGTCAGACATAAACAAGCAAAAACAAGGGAACTCTCAGACACAATTCCCATGTTAACATGAGGCCAAGTACAATGGCGTCTGGTATCTTTTTCATGATTCGTTTTTTAATAGACTTGACCTCTTATAAGCGCTGTTTCAGTTCCCTTCGCTTTTCCCTTTTCCTCCTGTCAATTAGTGCCCAGTAAAATGATGATGGCAAGGCACAATGTATGAAGCTGCTCCTAAACCACCTTCTGTCTCCTACTCAACAGGGAGCATGTCATCTGTCAACGTTTTAAAATCTTCAAGTGTTAGATTCGGGTCAGTAAGGATGATCGAATAATTGGAGCCATTTTCCTGCCAGACCAATGAGCGGAAATCATTCATTTCCATGTAGGTCCCCTCTTGATTGCGAACCGTAACGGCTTCTTCGCCAGGTAACACTTCTGTGTCCTCTTCTGACTCTTCCAGAGATTCAAACACTGTCATTGTAAAATAAGGCAGTCCATCCTTTTCGTAATCAATGTTTACTTCCTTCCTTTGCAGTTCACCTTGTATGTCTAAGAGTTCCACTCGGCTGATAGAAAGTCCGTCTGTTTCAGGGAAATAAAGAAAGGCTTTTCCAATATTATCAGCTGCTTCCTCAAGCGTTACTTCCCGTGTCTGATCCATGTTTTCCAGATCTTGAACTTCCACATCATCGGGAAGGTCAAGCGCAAATGTTCCGGTTGGAATTTCCGGATCCAGCTCTATTTCTGTGTACGTCATTTCTATTCGGCTATCACCGGATCTCGAATCCATTTTTAATACCATCCAATTTTCTTTATCCACCCACAGTTCTTGATCCCCAATCAAAGCATTATCCTTTTTTGCTTTGGCAATAAGATGGTACGCCGCGCGTCCCGCTACCTCTTCTTCTCCACCTAGCGAAACATCATGTGTATCCTGAACCATTTTCAGTAATTGTTCGGCTTGTTGTTTCGGCGACATCTGATTAATCGAAAGAAGTTCCGGGTTGTCTTCAATCACAAATGCCTGTTTTGTTTCCGGTTGGTAACTAGTTAAGTTAGCCCCGTCATTTACTGCAATGCTTTTTTCACTTCCGTCTTGATTTACCGTTTCTATTCTTCTTTTTCCTTCTTTGCTTACCCATTCTTTCATGAGGATTTGTTCAGGATCCTTTCCTTTTTCCTCCGTCGTCATTTCAGCTTCCGCATAGTATGCTTCTAGTTCGGTTGTCTCTTCTAATGCATTGTTAATCACTTGCTCTGGTGAATATTGATTTTCTTGAGACGAACACCCAAATAATCCGATTGTTATCACCCCTATGGTACTTATCATTCCAGCTAATTTAGTTCGTTTCATCGTCCTCACCTTTTCTCTGTAATTTTGGTAATTTACACATGACACATGTACCAATTCCTTTGTTTGAGAGTATCCGGACTTCGCCACCGTGTTTATCCATAATTTGTTTTGTAATACTTAGTCCCAGCCCCGTTCCGCGTGCATCTTTTTTGCTTCGTGCTTGATCGGCCTGATAAAGAGGATCAAAAACGTGAGATAATTTTTCATCTGTTATGCCTTTCCCCTGATTTTGAACAATAAGATACACATTATCCTGCGCAGCATCAACATTCTGTTCTTTGAGGAGTGGTAATAAGAAGGGGACCATCCAATCCGGGAGTGGCCTGTCCGCTGAAATAGCCGTCATCCAAATATGCCCCCCTTCTTTTGTATGCCGAATCGCATTGCTCATCAGATTATCAGCTACACGCACCATTTGTTTCGGGTTCACTCGGTATTTCCCTGTCACGTCACAGTGGACATGCAAGTGTATGTTTTTTTCCTTACATAATGGTTCGTAATCGGAAACAAGCATGTCAAAAAACTCATTGCCGTCTACTTCGACAAGTTCCATTTCGTATGCCGGTGATTGTAACAGGGTATACATCAATAAATCATCCAGCATTTGTTTCATGTAATGTGCTTTATTGACCACCACATCTCGGTATTCCATCCGCTCTTCGACAGACAATTCTCGTTCGGAAACAAGTGACTCCGTATAAGCACGGATAGAGGTGAGCGGCGTTTTTAAATCATGAGAAATGGTTGCAATCATGTATTCTTTTTCTTGTTGTTCTTTTGCTATTTTCTTCCTTGCCGCTTCTATTTGTTGTCTCATTCCGTTAAAATGTGTCGTCAATTCTCCGATCTCGTCTTTCTCCGTTGGTACTTCCTCGACTTCCTCTCTATTTGCGAAAGCCGTCATTTGCTTCATTAAGCGGTTCAATCTTCTGGTTAGTTTTCGATTGACTAAATATACAACGGTTAGATAGATTAGTAAAAAAAAGACAATAAACACACCTGCCATGAACCAACTACGATCTTCAACGCCAGCCGTCCACTCATCACGAGCCATTTCCACCTCAAAAAAACCGACGAGTTCGTTTTCAGATAAGACAGGCTGCTTGTATCGGTAGGTTCGATAGCCTTGTTCTAGGGAATACAAATTTTTATAACGCTCTTCTCTGCCGAGGGCAAGGAAGGAAGAGGCATTTACAGGGTCAGAAGCATAGAGAACAAGCCCGTCATCGTTATAGAGAACAATTGACACTTGTGGTTGGACAAGGTTGTCAACTTGCGGGCGCTCTACATTTGGCTGATAAAGGGTAGGATCTTCTAAAACCGATGTAATCGCTTGTAATTCCGTCCACTTCTGAAAATATTCTTCCACTTTCTGATCTTCATGATAGGCATTGATCCAAGCAAACAACGTGTAAGCAGCAGCAAGCGGAAGGATCATCACGATGAAATAAGAGAACAACAGCCAAGTTTTTAATTTCATACCGGTTCTCCAATAAATCGGTAGCCTTTCCCCCATACTGTTTGAATAAATTGGGGTGTTTTCACGGGATCCATTAACTTTTCCCGTAATGATTTAATATGGACAGTGACCGTATGTAAACCATCCGCATCTACTTGATGCCAAACATGTTGATACAATTCGCTTTTTGAAAACGTACGCTGAGGATTTTGTGCCATCACTTTCAATAAGTCAAATTCCTTTCCCGTTAAATCAATTTCATGGCCATGAATCAAAACTTTTTGTTGGTTCCAGTGAAGGGTCAACCCATTCATGTACGCTGTCTTATTTTCCAGATCTGGAACGCCTTGGTAACGCCGCCAACGACGGAGTAATGACCCGACTCTTGCTTTCAATTCCACTAAGCTGAATGGTTTTGCTACATAATCATCGGCACCGAGCTGCAGTCCCTCTACCTTATCTTCATCTTCTTTCCGTGCACTAATAATCATCATGGGTATATCGCTCTTCCAACGAATATTTTTACATAAAGTAAAACCATCCATCTCTGGCAGCATGAGATCAATGAGGACAAGATCATACGACCTCTCTTGAAAATCCTCCCAGCCTTCTAACCCCGTCGTCGCCCAAGTCACCTCATAACCTTCGCGCAAAAACGTATCACGAACAACACGTGCAATTTCAGGGTCATCCTCCACAAGAAGTAATCGTGCATTCATGAGTCATTCCTCCTGCAAATTAATGTAACACGGTAATACCAAATAACTTCAGAGTTTATAATTTCTTTATACTTTTAACAATTCTTCTTAACAGGATGAACTTTGCTCTATCAACCATTAAAATTAGACTTTTAAAAGAGTCCATACACTCTCTTTCATACTTGAATCGTCTCTACCAATATTCATTAACAGATCAGCCCTATAACTAACACGTATAACTTAAATCTTTGCCTTTCATTTTATCCATTTCCTTTTTCTGTTTCTTTTTGTAGGCTTCCTTACCATTGATCCAGCCACTTAATAAGAGGACCAAACCAAGGGAAAGCGGTACAATATTTTCCGTAGTAGCAGGCACCTCCCAATTTACAACCAACCAAATGATAAAGATCATATAGGCGGTCGGTAAAATTGCACCGAAAATCGTGATCCTTTGCTTGGAAATAAAGTATTGAACAATCAGCGTTGCTATTCCTGCAGCCCATAAAATGTAGTGCATCCTATATAGCCTCCTCTAGTTTTCAAAGATTCGATTTGAAGTTGCCGGTTTAATACTGTTATTCGTTCTGTTTCTCCCTTTGATATGTATCAATAATCATTTTGGCAACGTCTAAACTAATACGTTCATCAATGACAAGATTTTTAACCATATTCACGAATTCCACATCTTCTGCTTTACTGTTCAGTTCAATTTTATGAATTAAATTATCTAATCGCGTCCTTACTGTCGGATAAGAAACATCGTAGATTTTCGCAACCTTTTTTAAGGAACCAGAATTCATAATAAACTTCCTGATAAACTCAAGGGATTCATTATCTAAAGATAAAACCCACTCTGGAACATCTTCACGTTTCAACTTTGTCACCTCTTTCGTTAACAATGGTAACATAAAATTAAATAAAATTAAAATACATTTTAATTTTATTTAAAAGGTGCTTGGTCATACTCCTTATAAAGGTTTCTAAAAGGGTAAAAAGAAACAATAAAAAGGCCAACCAGAAATTAGCCTGATTGACCCTATAAGACGATTACGCTCACTTGAGTAGTTGAGCCATTCCAACCACCAATGACAAGAGATTGAGTTTGCATACTATTCCTTTTTTTAATCATTATCTTTTTTCTTATCTTCTCCAAATAAAAACCCGAGTCCAATAAGAAAAGTGAGTGAATGAACAAGTTGTAATACAACCGAAAACACTTTTCTCACGGCTGCTTCATTCCTCCTTTTTCTGAATTGGTTTTTTGTCATCTGACAGTATTATTATCTTCAAAATCCAAATTGAGTGGTTCATTGGGTAAACCTTCTGTGGGATTTTGCTCTGTCACCGGGACACTATCGTCTACCACTTCAAAACCAAGTTTGTCCATCCAAATTTGACCAGATCCATTTAACAACACGCCAAATGCTATGACTTCACTTTTTATTGGAATATCCAATACAACGCTGAAGTGATTCCAATCGTTTGTTCCTTTGATTGGACGATTCATCATATTATCAAAAGCAAGGACTTCTCCAGAAGAATGATCGACCCGCATCCACAAGCCAGCACTCTCTTTCACATCTGTACTCTTCACAAATGCGGAAAACCGAACTCGCTCTCCCCGATATTTATCTGACTTAATTTGTTGCATCAATGTCGCAAAGCCTTTTGCTTTTTCATTCTTCGATTTCAAATATGCCGAGTAGTTACCGCTATGTACCATCCCGTTATCTAAACCAGTTTCATAATCAAATGGCGATTCTCCTGTCATAATCCAACCGCTTGGCGCGTTACTATTAGTACTCACAATAAACTCCCCTTTGCTATCTAATTTCCTAAGCAGTTTCCGATAATCTCCTGGTGTTGTGTTGTAAACTTTCTTAAAGGCCCTTGTAAAAGATTCCTGAGAATGAAAGCGATAGGTTATCGCTATGTCAATCACTCTTTGATCCGTCGTGATTAACTCCCTCGCACTTTGAGTTATTCGTCGTTCTCGTATATATGCAGCAACTGATTTTCCAATAATCTTTCGGAAAATACGTTGAAAATGGAATTTCGAATAACCAGCCTGTTCAGCCAAAAGGGTGAGCTGCAATTCATTGGTCAGATGTTCTTCAATAAACTTTAATGATCGTTGAATAGCCGTTTCATGCGCTTGATAGGACATTTGGTCACCTCTTCACCTTACAAATCCAGTATAACGAAGTATTATGTAAGCAACTTGATCTTTTGTGCTAATGTTAGAAAGACGCAAACCTAAAAGTAAGGTTTGCGCCTCCGCCCGGTGAAGGAGTAATCTCCTTTCATAAAACTATGAATATGTGCTAGAAATATATTATCTCTTCGCTTTCGGCCATATAAGATGACTGATAGCAACTAAAAAATCAATGCCTAATACAATTGTCCATATTTTCAAAAAACCGGACAACACTTCCGTTCGAGAAGAATCGTTAATGAAATAAATAAGACTGAATAAAATTCCGACACCTAATAGATAAGCAAGCACATGTTGTCCCCAACTTTTTCATTCGAACCCCCCTTCTCCCGGCCCTAATGAAACCTTGGCTTAAAACATTACTTCATTAAAAAAGGAGAACGGTCATGGAATGGTTCTTCCCCGTTATGTTAGTGGTCGGCTTTATCGTGTTTTACATCGGAAAATAACTCTTGATCTTTCATTGTTGTTCCTCCACAGCTGCGTTTCCTCTTGATGAAAATGTTACACATCTTGCATTTTCTGTTTTGACATTCTTCTTATGACAAAATAGCTTAGCGGGGATAACAAAATGGCCGCGCCTAGAGAATAGAGAATATTAAAGAGAATAACAGCATCCCAGTTGAGACTGCTTCCTGGATGGCCGGCGCTTGCTTGTGACTCAACATAATTTTTAATACCGAAAGCAAGCATACCAATGATAAATAAGGAGAAAAAGCCGTTTAACCAGCTTTTCATCTTCTTATTCGAATGTGTTGAGAAGGAATTAAGACATTATCAATAAAAACTTTACAGCGGATTTTATAAAAACCGCCAAGAGCCACCTTTATATTTTTAGGTTCGTGACTATCATTATTTAGTTTTCCTGTTAAGGTTGCTCTTAAAGCTAGTCCAATATTTTCATCCTGTAATTCTCCATCTACATATAACTTTTCACCTAACCATTTATTTTCCACTTGTATGTGATGTCCGTCATATGTAGTTTCAAATACTTTCTTCACATCATCACTCCCTCGTATTTTCTTATTCCACTCTTGCGCCTTTGCCTGTACAAAAATAAACGCCCCTTTTTCAAAAAGCAAAGAAGGCGTTTTTCTATTTTTTATAAATGTCTCCACGGCTGCCAATCTTCAAAACAAGCACAATAAGACGCCCTTGATCGACCTCAAATATATGCCAATTCGCTTTCGGAACGTGCTCGTATAACCTTTCATCCGTTTCACGCTTGTATCTGCAAATGGATTTTCAGCTAAATCCTGTTCATACATCCCGAGATTCCTCTAATAGTTCATTAAGTGTAACATATCCCCCGTTTTTGACGCGCTTACGGGCTTCGTCCACTTCCTTTTTTGTCTCATCATTCAATTCCAATTCCTCTTCATCAAATAAATGACGTAGAAATTCATCCATTCGGGGTAACTTTTCTTCTGGCAATTCGTCCACCAACCGGTGTAACTTTTTCCTGTCAATCATAGTTAATCACCATCCTTTCTTCATTATGCCACCTACCGCGTTTAAAGGGAGGCCGTTCACTTTTCTAAATCCAACGAACAAAATAAATCAATGCGTTTTCCCCCCATGTAATTTTGAAACGCGTTCGTATATAATTCGAAAGAAGAATATTATGTTCTTGTTTATGAAATTATAATTTGGTTTATCTGGATAAGTGTCTAGATTCGGCGCCTAGGCGCTTGAGCTTTTCTTGAGAACTTATTTTACTTCCTCCTAAAGCTCATATTACTATAGGTTTAAATAGTTTTTTAAAGTGTGGTGAACGTGTTGTTTACAATTATGTTGGTCGAAGATGATGAAACATTATTTCAGGAAGTAAAGGATAGGCTTTCTCAGTGGTCTTATCGTGTGGATGGGGTCATGGATTTTGGTAATGTGCTTGAAGAATTTACAGAAAACAAGCCAGATTTGGTCATTATTGATATTCAACTGCCGAAGTTCGATGGTTTTCACTGGTGCCGGTTGATCCGATCGCATTCGAATGTGCCGATTATTTTTTTATCGTCGCGTGATCACCCGACTGATATGGTAATGTCTATGCAGCTTGGTGCGGATGATTTCGTCCAGAAGCCATTTCATTTTGATGTGCTTATTGCAAAAATCCAGGCGACCCTGCGACGGGTGTACAATTACAATACAAGTACCCAGCTGGAATTAAAAACGTGGTGCGGGGCAACGGTTGATTTTATAAAGGGAACGGTTTCCCGTGATCAGAAAGTGATTGAGCTCACGAAAAATGAGATGTATATATTAAAGATCTTGATTGAAAGGAAAAATGACATTGTGACACGGGAGGAATTGATTACGAGTCTTTGGGATGACGACCGATTTGTGAGTGACAATACACTGACCGTGAACATCAACCGACTGCGGAAAAAGCTGGCTGAATTGGAATTAGGTGACTTGATTGAAACCAAAGTCGGCCAAGGCTATGTCGCAAAGGAAGAGGCAACAAGATGATCAGGTTATTTTTAAGAGAGCGCCTCAGCTGGATTTTGTTTTTTGTTATTTCCCAGCTTCTTGTCCTGCTCATCGGTTATCTGGATATCGGAATTCATTTTAATTCGGTATTGTACATGGTATTTATAACGTCACTTTTCTTCAGTGTCTTCCTGGTTGTCCGTTATCATAAGGAAACTCGGTTTTATAGAGCATTGAAGCGTCACAGTCAGCCGTTTGATTTAACAACGATACCCGAGGCGGACAGCCCGTTTGAAGAAATGACATCTGAAATGATTCAGAAGCAAAATGAGGTATACAAAACACAATTAGACCATTTACATACACGTGTGGAACGAGAAAAAGATGATACACTGAGTTGGATTCATGAGGTGAAAACGCCGCTGACAACGCTTCAGTTAATCATTGAACGTGTTGATAACCATGCACTTAAGGGTCAGCTCATGTATGAATGGCTAAGGGTTCATTTACTGTTGGATCAAAAGTTGCATCAAAAGCGCATCCCCTTCATGCATAACGATCTTTTTATTGAAAAGACGGATCTGGAAACATTAATGTTCGAGGAAATTAAAGCATTGAAACTGTGGTGTATGCAGAAAGGCATCGGTTTTGATGTCAATCTTCATGTAACAGAGGTGCTGACCGATGCAAAATGGTTTGGATTTATTGCCAGACAGCTTTTATCGAACGCTGTTAAATACAGTGAAGCATCAGATGTCATGATTGAAAGTTTTATCGAGGATGAGCGGTGTGTGCTGACGATTGCTGATCAGGGGCGTGGGATTGATGCGAAAGACGTGCCGCGTATTTTTGACCAGGGGTTTACCAATACGATTGCGCATTTCGATCAAACGGCAACGGGTATGGGGCTGTACCTTGCCAAGCAAGTGACGGACTCCCTTCATATCACGATAGACGTGACATCGAGATTAGGAGAGGGGACAATGTTTACGTTGACGTTCCCGAAAGAGAATGATTTCGACGAGATTGCAGGCATGTGACGAATCTGTCACATGCTTTTTAGTTATTGTAAGAAATAGTGAAGGAGAACCCAGCGTGATGTAGGTAAGATTGAGACAAAAGGAGTGAATGACATGGCGATACTTGAAGCAATAAAAATTTATAAAACGTATGGAAACAAATTTAGAAAACAAGAGGTGCTTCGTGCCCTTGATCTACAGGTGCAGGAAGGGGAATTTGTAACTATTATGGGTGCATCTGGCTCTGGAAAGACGACTCTTCTGAACGTACTCTCGTCCATCGATCGTGTCAGTCAGGGAACGATTACAATTGAAGGGCAGAATTTTAACCAAATGAAAGATAAACAGCTCGCTGAATTCAGAAAGCATCACCTGGGGTTTATTTTCCAGGAGTATAATTTACTGGATACCTTAACGGTGAAAGAAAACATTCTGTTGCCGCTTTCCATTAAGAAGGTTTCCAAAAAGGAGGCCAACAAGGCATTTGACATGGTCGCTACGGAGTTGGGGATTGCAGATATCGCTAATAAATACCCGAATGAAATTTCCGGTGGGCAAAAGCAACGGACATCTGCGGCGCGTGCATTTATTCACGAACCGAGTATCATTTTCGCGGATGAACCAACAGGTGCGCTTGATTCAAAAGCAGCGTCAGAACTGTTGAATAAGCTAAGTGACTTAAACGCCAAGAGAAACGCATCGATTATTATGGTGACGCATGATCCATTGGCAGCAAGCTTTAGTAAGCGTGTGGTCTTTATAAAAGACGGACAAATATATACACAACTCAATAAGGGTGAGCAGTCACGTGATGAATTTTTTCAGGATATCATCAAGGCCCAGGGTGTTTTAGGTGGGATTAAGTATGAACATTAATCAGATCATTTATCGCAATCTAAAGAAAAACATTAAGAATTATTATGTGTATATTTTTGCACTGGTCTTTAGTGTGGCATTGTATTTTGCCTTCGTTACCTTGCAATACGATCCTGCATTGGACACGACGAAAGGTACGGTCAGAGGGGCAGCAGCCTTGAAAGCGAGTTCCATTATGTTGATCGTGATTGTTGCAGTCTTTCTTCTGTATGCCAACAATCTTTTTATCAAACGGCGGAGTAAAGAAATTGGGCTGTTTCAATTGGTTGGGATGACAAAAAGTGCGATTTTCCGGGTGTTAAGCGTGGAAAATGTAATGCTGTATGTTGGCTCACTTCTGATTGGAATTTTTCTTGGATTTTCGGTTTCACGGCTATTAATGCTTATTTTGTTCAAGGTAACGGGCGTGAACGATGTGGCAACGCTTAGCTTCTCTGTAGAGTCGTTGATTCAGACGTTGGTTGTTTTCTCAGCAATCTATCTGCTAATCATGCTGATGAACTATATTTTTATTAAACGTCAGAGTATATTGGCATTGTTCCATGTGCCGTCCACCGCAGAGCAACGGGTAAAGAAAATGACACCATTGCAGGCTCTGGTGGGCATACTGGGAATTGGTCTGATCGTGTTTGGCTATTACTTGTCATCACGCCTGTTCAGCAGTGAATTTTTCGGCAATCAATTATTTATTGTTATGCTGATGATTTTGGCATCCGTTATTTTGGGAACATACCTTTTTTATAAAGGATCTGTCAGCTTTATTTTCAATATCATCCGAAAGCAAAAAGGCGGTTATTTAAATGTAAATGATGTTCTGTCACTGTCATCGATTATGTTTAGAATGAGGTCCAACTCATTTCTTTTGACGGTGATCACAACGTTATCAGCACTTGCGATTGGATTGTTATCGCTCAGTTATATTTCCTATTATTCTGCTGAAAAAACGGCAATGGATAATATTCCAGACCATTTTTCCATTCCGACTCCGGATGATGCATCAGAGGCACCACCGGCAGAGAAGTTCATGAATGCATTGGATGAAGCTAACATTGACTATACAACAAGGCATGTTGATCTAATAGACGCTAGGGTTGATTTGTGGGATATCATTTCCATACCAGATGAAGCTGGCGGAGGTGAGCCCGCATTTGACGCCGGTGATACGACAATGACAGTTATTAGTGATGATGATGTGGGAGACTTGGATGTCGCTCAAACTGACGTATTTTTTGCCAATCGGGATAAAGCAATGGAGAAGATATTCCCCTTTAAAGACCAGGGGCAAATTACACTAAGCGGGGAAAAGACATCATTTGATCTGAAGTATCAAGGATTCAAAGATATCTCCGCCATACCTACACGTCTGACTGGTGGATTTCCGGTTGCTGTTGTGGATCAATCGATTTTCAAGAAGGTAGTTACTGACAAGGATCCTGATGTCAGACAGGAGTTTACTGCATATAAGGGGGTTAACATTAGAAACACCAGTAACGTGGAAGAAGCAGATGTGATTTTTCGCGATCTGGGATTTAATGAATGGGCTGGTTACGAATCAAGATATGCAAAGACCCTTAATCAGAAGATGAGTGTTGGACTCACAATGTTTATTGTCGGATTTCTAGGGTTAGCATTTCTTATTACGTCCGGGTGTATTCTTTACTTTAAGCAAATGGATGAAAGTGAAGATGAGCGGCCTAATTACACGATTCTTTGGAAACTGGGCTTCACAGAGAGCGACTTGCTAAAAGGCATTCGGCGCAAGCAACTCTTCAACTTTGGCATTCCACTTGTCGTCGGCCTGATCCACAGTTATTTTGCCGTCAAATCCGGCTGGTTTTTCTTTGGGACGGAAATGGTCATCCCTATGGCCATCGTCATGCTGATCTATACGGGATTATATTCTATCTTTGGGATGCTCTCGGTGCTGTATTATAAACGCATGATAAGGATGCGTTAACAGACTCCGTTTCGGGAGAGAAAAACACTATTAATACGTGAAATATAACATATGAATCAATTTCACAAGTACTTATTTCGATTAAATATACGAACAATAAGGCAAATAAATTATATACTATCCGTTTATTTTCATAAATATCTATTATTGATTGTAACGAAAGGCGGCGACTTCTGCAGGTGTCGGCTAAAATAGTGGAACTTCTGCTAAAACCGTGCACGTCGGGAAGGGAACTTCTACTAAGAACGCAAACGTCCTGTTTGCAACGTAGAAGTCAGTACATCCTGTACAAGTCAACGCAGAAGCCAGCACGTCGTGTGCAAGTACGTCCTGCGCCTGCGGTTACTCGGCGCAAAAATAGCAAAGATGTTACTCCTTGTAGTGTTCTTGTGACCAACGCCGACACTAGAACATCGTGTTCGTCGTAGCATGAGCCTTGAGACCCCGCAGGTAGCGGAATTAAGGGTCAAAGGCTAAAGACGCCACGTCCTGTGGCAACGCCTTTGTGACCAACGTCGTGCTGGCCTGAGGGGGGGCTCAAGCCATGCCCGCGGCTAAGAAGACACAGTGAGAACGAGCGTAAGCGAAATTCGAACTGATGTCGCCCTTGTGCCTGTAGGTGAAAGCGTCCGCCTGCAGTGAAAATCAAAAAAGCATTGCACTATTTTTCGAATCATTCGTATGTAACCACTGTATTTGAATTATGAAATTGACTCATATCAACAAATAACTAACAAAAGAAGCTGGAACATAGTTAAAATCTATGATACTCCTCTTTATAGACAAATGATTATCTGAATTTTTCTTTGACCAAAATCATTTGTCCCAGCCTCTTTTGGTGTATAATCTTTACCAAGTTCGATAAAGAAAAACGAGCGCTAGAATAATTCTTGTTCTTTCATCGTTGTTCCTCCACTGCTGCGTTTCCTCTTGATGAAAATGTTACACATCTTGCATGTTCTGTTTTGAGGTCCTTCTTATGACGAAATAACTTAGCTCGGCATTATCTCCCTCTCTTTCTGTCGCAGGAAGGGCTAAACACCCTCTCATTTCTTAAAGATACCTACCCATAACCATCAAAAGGCTTCGATTGCGGCATAGGATTGTTCAAATAAAGTGCCGGGTAATGCAATGACATTAATTGTTCACTTTTCTCCAAATCAATGAAGCAATGAAAAGTAGCGCACCAACCGAAACTCCAATAATTTGGTCTACTAGAAGTTCCCCCGTATTAAAATAACGAATAGTAAAAGTTCCTCCAAAAATAGCTATTATAGTAATTGCTAATTGAATAAGGTATGAGTTGATTTTCATCGTATACCTCCAATACCCAAAACAATCCTCACACTCGAGAACTGCACCGGATAGGTTAAAAAAATCTTGAAATGCTTAATTTTCA
This sequence comes from Bacillus piscicola, assembly GCF_022458745.1. Classification (GTDB taxonomy): domain Bacteria; phylum Bacillota; class Bacilli; order Bacillales; family Marinococcaceae; genus Alteribacillus_A; species Alteribacillus_A piscicola. The sequence goes on along the minus strand of NZ_JAJJJF010000008.1, from coordinate 2,206 downwards.
TCTTCTAATTCGAATGTGTGAAGAAGGAATTAAGACATTGTCGATAAAAACTTTACAGCGGATTTTGGAAAAACCGCCAAGAGCCACCTTTATATTTCTAGCTTCGTGACTATCATTATTTAGTTTTCCTGTTAAGGTTGCTCTTAAAGCTAGTCCAATATTTTCATCCTGTAATTCTCCATTTATATATAACTTTTCACCTAACCATTTATTTTCTACTTGTATGTGATGTCCGTCATATGTCGTTTCAAAGACTTTCTTCACATCATCACTCCCTCGTACATTCTTATTCCATTCTTGCGCCCGTTACTCTACTATAATAAGAGCTACTTACTCTTTTCTTCTAAGTAATCCTCATAAGCCTTTTGAGCTTTATCTTGTTTGGGTGATACATTTGAAACCCTTTTATGGATATCAGTTAGTAAATACAATCCTCTGAAAATACAACCAACAACGATTCCAAAAGCAGCAATACCTCCCACAATTGGACCCATCATCAATAAAATGTACCCTAGAACTGCGCTTAGAATGATTGAAAAAAATAAATACAAATAACCCCCTCCAATTTTCACACAACTTATTAAATTATCTGGCCCTTTACCAACACAACCTTAATCCGGAATGGCGCCCATTTGCTGAAGTTTTCATTAAGAATGGAATTCTTTTTTCCATTTTACGTAGGTGTATATAAGTTGCATTAAGAGAGCAACAAAAAGTAGCACACTTAGAACTATCTTTATTTGTGTAGATGTATTTGTAACGAATAGCAGTATTATAGCTAAAACACCGATAGGTATCATCCATAGGGTTCTAATGAACTTGCTTTTGTAATTCAACTTCCAATAGGTAAAGCCTTTTTCTCTACCATTTTTCAACCTAAAACCTCCACGGAACTCTGCTAAATTCTTCCGCTGCTTTGTCTTAAACAATCTGGCCAGTTAAAGGCACAGCTCTTATTCAACAAATGCGCCCGTTTATGGCACTTTCTTTTCTGATATTAGCTGATATAGCTTAAATGAACTTTAAACAATTTTCATTATGGAATTACTGCTGTATTATCTGAATAAGGTTGCCGCATGTATCATCAAAGACAGCTATTGTTACATCGCCCATTTCTGTTGGCTCCATGGTAAACTTCACGTCTTTTTCTATCAATCGTTTGTACTCTTTTTGTACATCTTCGACACCAAACATTGTTGCTGGTATGCCATCGGCAAATATCTTCTGTTGATACTCTTTGGAAGCAGGATGTTCATCCGGTTCAAGCAGTAGCTCGGTACCGTTTTGATCATCGGGAGATACAACGGTTATCCACCTAAACTCTCCAGCAGGTTCATTATGCTTTTTTACAAATCCTAGTTTTTCTGTATAAAACTCCAAAGCTTTGTATTGATCGTTTACAAATATACTGTTAACAATGATTTTCATAATATCTTTCTCTCCTTTGAATTGAGTTAATGCTAATTAACAACTTATCCAGACAGAAAGCCATAAATTCGTTTAAAGTTTTAAGAAAAATTGCTCTATCCATCCTTTCACCAAATTTTTAAGTGGTTCGTTATTGAACGTAAGAACTCGATATTTCCCCTTTCGTATTGATTTGACAAGCTCAGCATCTTCCAATACAGAACGATGTTTAGATACTCCCTGTCGGGAAATGGTAAGATCGGACTTCATAATGAGACGACTAGTTAATTCAAACAACGTCAACTCATTTCGTTCAGATAGTTCGTCTAATATCAGCCGTCGAGTCGAGTCACTGAGAGCTTTGAATATAGTGTCTTTGTTCTTATTCATACATTGATCATAAGCAACCGTTAAGTTTCATCAAGTAAAAGCAACCTTGAAGTTGCTTGTTGAGAAAAAAGGCATTCACAATAAATACTATGAATACCTTGTCCTAAGCTTAAATATGACTTTATTCCATCTTTAGTTTGAGTGATAATACTTATTCCTGATAAGCACCCTACGATCTAGTGTGGACGCTGCTCTTTATCCCGGATTAGCGCCCGATTGTTTAATCATCTAATTCGTCGTTTTTCTTGTAAGAACGTTTTAAAGAAATGAAGTCAAAAAGGAAATAAAAAAGGATAAATAAGATTGGAAGAGCAATCATTTCTATTCCATCTTCGTAATTAGTTTGTTTATGGCATTCTAAAAATGTAGGTTTCGGAAGGCCTTCTATGTTGGTTGCCAAAGAAGGTAA
>NZ_JAJJJF010000007.1 GCF_022458745.1 Bacillus piscicola | reverse complement strand
ACCTTCTTGGGCAACCAACATAGAAGGCCTTCCGAAACCTACATTTTTAGAATGCCATAAACACGATAACCTACCATTGGACACAGCTTTCTCTCCTTCATTTCCCTGCGCTATGAAAAAAGTAAAAAAAATCAGCACGCAAATGATAACAATGTAATAACGGAGACGTAGTAGTCGACGTATATCTGAAAAAGAAAGAGGGAGAAGTATGGCTTATTATGTGAAGAAAAAGAAGGTGCGTTCCCCGATTGTACAACAACCTGTCACTGTGATTCCGCTGGATCAAGAGGAAGAAGCCGAGACACTAGACGCAGGAAAAGGAGAACGAAAGGATAAAAATCAAACACAACAAACGGAGACGCCGATTATGGAAAAAAGTCTTAAAAGCAATCGACATCCCCATGTGCCAACCAACAATATGAAACGCCCCCCAACATTTGACGAGAGTCATGTACGAAAAACCATCTACTTTACTATAGAGAACCAAGAACGATTAGAAAAGGAGAAATATAGTACTCGCAGAAGCATTACGCGACTTGTGAATGACGCTTTAGACCGTTACTTTGCCGATTCATAAACCATTGCCACCTATGCCATGACGGTATAGGTGGTTTTTCATTCATAAGAAAGGGAGAGGTCGATGTCAACGAATCAGGAGCTACTACTTACGGAAAAACAAAAAGAGATCCTGGAAGGATTTCAGAAATGGTTGGAACGGGAAGAAAAAGCTGCAAAACGATTGAGTCTTATGTACATGATGTCAAAAGGCTCTTTCTTAAAGAGCAAATCCAACCCCCACATGATCTTTCGCGCTCCCTTGTAAAAAGATACTTGGAAACCATGCGAAACGATGGTTTTGCCATTGCTACTATCAACAAAGCCATAAACACTTTTCAAGTACTCTACCTGTATTTCAAACACATGGGGGAGAGTATAGAACCATTTGTTTACCCCAAAAGAGATCGAAAGCATGTAATGAACTCATATGTCGATGTGTTGAAGGATGAGGAAGTAGATAAATTAATGATGCATATGCATAATCAAGCAAAGAAGAGGGATCGGCTGATAATTTATATTCTGCTCTACACCGGGGTCCGTGTTAGTGAATTAATAAATATTCGGACACGGGACATTGATAGATTGACAGGAACCCTTCAAGTCACAGGGAAGGGTGGGAAAATTCGAGAATTGCCACTACGGGCTGATGTACTGGAACAGATAGAAAGTTACGTAAGAGGAGAACGGAGGGAAAGCCGCTTTGCAGAAAGCTCCTATTTGTTACTTTCCCAACGTGCCGCTAAGTTGCACCGAGACACTGTTAATCGCCTATGTAACAGATTATCTAGGGAACTGACGTTTCAGGTTTACCCCCACAAATGTAGAAGAACATACGCTTCACGCCTTTTGGCAAAAAAGGCAGACTTGTCGATGGTACCGGCTTTGTTGGAACATCATTCTGTGGCTCTTACCGCTAGGTACTATCTTCATCATTCGAACGAAGATCGTCAAGCAGCCGTTGAGAAGCTTTAAGCAAAAGATACAGGCCGAAGCCAAGAAGGAGTGATTCATGATGAGCAAAAACAAACAAGAGCGAACAGGGGATATCCTAGTGATCATTGGAATTGCAGCGGAAATTCTGGCTATCATTCATGCCCATTTTATATGACGCGAACCGTCGCTTCAGAATTACCCCAGGAACACCGGCAATGGATATTAAAGTATATCTATACCCGCAGCAATTGTTCGGCAGTGAGAAGAATAAAGAAATTACGGTTGTATTCCTCAACGCTATTCTAAAACGTACAAGACGTGATACGATTAAAAAAATCATGTTCCTTAATCAAGAGTATGGCGGTCAGTATGAGGCAGACAAACAATCTCGTCTAGATATTGTGGTACGCACGCTAGCAGGAAATTTGATCAACGTCGAGATGCAGTTGTCAAATAATAACGACATGATGAAGCGAACGCTTTATTACTGGTCCAGACTATATGGATCCCAGTTACAACGTGGGAAGGGTTATCACACACTTTCTCCAACGATCACCATTAATATTTGCGATTTTACGTTATTCGAAACAGCCCATTATCATACCACATATCACCTTTATGAAGATTCGACGATGGAACGCTCGAAAAGAAGGACGATGTGTTAGAAATTCATCTCATTGAAATGCGGAAGTTTATTCAATTATGGCATGAGAATAAGTTAGATCCATTCGATGATATTTTAGTCCGTTGGTTACTCTTACTAGGCATGGTAGATGCCAGAAAACAAAGAGTGTACAATGAAATTTATAAAGAATTGGAGGCGCTTGCGATGACAGATGAACGGTTAAGGGATGCTTTTAGTGCCTGGGAAGAACTAAGTCAAACTCCTGACTCCATCATTGCTTATGAGTCTCGTCTGAAAAAAATTATTGATGAAGAAGCGAAGATTGATTATGCGGAATATAAGGGAAGTGAAGCAACAAAGGTAGAAGTCATTTTAACAGGAGCCAAAAAGGGTCTTGATTTAGAATTATTAGCTGAATTGACTGGTTATTCAGTAGAAAAAGTACAAGAGGTGTTAGTCCAACATCAAGAATAAATAGGTTGTTAGAAGGACTTTCCTTTGGGTTGATTTTACGACCGGCATATGAATCGATCTAGGTTAGAAGCGTAAAATTACAATTTAAATGGGATGATGGGAGGAATCTAAAACAGACTTAGATTTCTCTCTTTTTTTTTACATTGAGCAACAAAAATTCCGTCAAAATCATTTGCTTTTTCTGTGTGGATTTCATTTACCTTGTAAAAACCACGCATTATTTTTGGTTTACCATAAAATTAGGCGACATGGCCAAACGTTTTACCAAGCATTTGACCCTAGTACTGGATACTATGAAACGAATACATGGACAGAAGAAGCATTAATCGCGAAACAACTTGATCATACGATCGATAGGGAGGTGGAAATTCATGACGAGGAAGCCGCCAAAACCATTAGATGATTCCAGATACTATTCTACGGAAAAGAGTAAAGGATTATGTGACATATTTATAAATCATATTGGGTATGCAGAGCCAGACAGAAACGACAACAATGTAATAACGGAGACGTAGCAGTCGACGTTCGCAGAGTTTTTTCTTGTTTGTTTAGGATCTTCGTCAATACCACTTTTTATGGAAATACTGTCCCTGAATTTTTGATCGAGGAGTTAGGTCTATGTATCAAGTCATTCTTGCATCTTTTTTTCTCTAGCCTAAAGAATAGGAGATTTCATTCCGATATAGTTATTAAGGACTATGTGGAGGGAAGGTTGTTCCTATGATTATTAATAATAATATTCCAGCGCTCAATGCTTACAATAAATTAGCTCAAAATAATCAAAAAATGTCTAACACGCTGGAAAAGCTGTCATCTGGCTTGCGGATAAACAGGGCAAGTGATGATGCTGCTGGTATGGCTATATCACAGAAAATGAAGGGACAGATACGCGGGTTGACGCAGGCGGACCGTAATGTGTTGGATGGTGTGTCATTGGTACAGACGGCTGAGGCCGGGTTGAATAGTATTCACAATATGTTGCAACGAACACGTGAGTTAACGGTACAGGCATCGAATGATACGTTGACAGAGAGTGATCGTAACCAATTACAGGAAGAAATAGAGCAAATCAAGCATGGGATTAATGATGTGGCAAACCACACAGAGTTTAATACGATTCCCTTACTAAACAGAACAGCTGAGGTTACGGAAACGAAAGAAGTAACAATAGTAGATGGTTCAGAGACACAGCTAACATTTGGTTCCAGGTATGATACTGCTCCTAGCTGGAGTGAAAAGCGAATCGTATTTTCGGGTGCCGACGATACGACGGGCACTAACGCTAAAATATACAAGAAGGATTATAGCGATCCTGATGATAATGGGAAGGAGATTCCTAACTTAGAAGGATTTGCGCCAGCGCTTTCCAGTAACGGGAAGAGAGTGGCCTATATTCGTGAGGATAATTTATATATGGCTAATGATGATGGAACGGGTAGCGTACAATTAACGACTACTGATGATGTGACTTACAGACATTCTATTTATCAATCAAGCCCTTCCTGGTCAGCTGATGATGCATTTATTTATTTTAGTTCAAACAAAGGGATAGAAAAAATAAATGTAAGCTCAAAGGAAAGAGAAATGATTGTTGAAGACACCAGTCTAGCTTTTCCTTCTGTTTCTCCGGATGGAAAAGAGGTGGTGTACCAGAAAGGTCAAGATATATATATAGTGAATCAAGATGGCACAGAAAATCGAAAGGTGGCAGAGGGGCAGCAGCCTGTGTTTTCACCTGACGGAAGTAAGATAGTTTTCTCAGATGCTGAAGACATATTTATCATGGATGCTGATGGAAGTAATCAGCAGAACTTAACTGCACCTATGGAAACGGCTGACCAACATAGTCATAATCACCATCCTTCCTGGTCATCAGATGGAAATAAGATCGTGTTTCATTCTGATGAAACAGATGGGGATTTTGGGACGCTTTGGGAAGTGACTCTGTCAGGAATGGGAGAAGACACGGAAACGACGAGCGGGCAAAACATCATCCTTCAAGTAGGAGCGAATGAGGGAGAGAGTTTTGAGGTGATCTTAACGGATGCACGTACCTCTGCTCTTGAGCTAGATGACGTAAAGGTAACATCCCAGGAAGACGCTCTAGAAGCTTTAGACAAAGTAGACCAAGCGATTGAAACGATCTCAAAGGAACGAACAAAATATGGAGCCTATCAAAACCGGTTAGATCACATTCATAACAATTTAGGGAATTACAATGAGAATGTAACAGCATCCGAGTCACGGATTGCTGATGCTGACATGGCTCTGCAAATGACAGAGTTTACTAAGAATAACATTATAAATCAATCGGCAACAGCTATGCTGGCTCAGGCGAATCAATTGCCACAAGGGGTGCTGGAGCTGCTAAAATAGAAAACTATTATAGAAGGACGTAATGGGGGATAACAAATGGGAAAAAGAGAGAAGGGATGTTTTATAGAAAACCATTAGAAGTGATTGACTATGATGAATATAATTTTAGTGAGGTTTCTATTAAAATCAGGGGGATAGCTCTGTGAAAAAGGAGCGATGTCCCCGTGATGACTCTTTTTTCCGGTTGTTCCAATTAAAGGATTAATTGATCAATCTTATCGATGAGTTTATTTATTTCTGGTTTACTAATCTGTGCGTCAGCTCCCACGTTTTCTCCTTTGTGATACAAACTGTCCGTTATTAATGAAGAAAAGATGACTACGGGTATGTCGCGCAACATCGCATGTTCCTTTATTTTTTTCGTTAAATGGTGGCCATCCATTTGCGGCATTTCGATGTCTGTAATAATGAGATCTGGATAGTTGCTGTTTTTCTCTTCTAACAGGGAGTTGATATATTCCCAGGCTTCTTTTCCATTGGGAAAAAGAGTGATGGTGTATCCTGCTTCTTCCAACGTGTCTTTTAACATTTTTTGTAATATCGAAGAATCTTCTGCAGCCAGAATATGTTTATTCGAACGATCTTTTTCTTTTCGTTTTTCGGGGGAATAGCCGGGAAACCCCGATCCTGGACAAATGTCCATAACAATTTTTTCATAGTCCAGTAACAAAGCCATCTCCTGTTTCATTTTTACAACGCCTATCGTATGGGTGTTATTCCAATCTGCAAGACCGCCTAGTTTTTCAATATTCTCCCAGGAAATTCGATGAATCCGTGTGACTTCTTGTACACGAAAGGCCACTTTCATTTTATTTAACTCTGCAATAATAAACGTGTCCTTTTCAGGGTTTTCAGATGGGGGATAGCCCAACACGCCCGCAAGATCAATGACCGGGAAAACCTCTTCCCGCAGATGAATAATCCCTTCGTAATGTTCATGTTGATTCGGGGTTTCGGTTACGTCTACGGTTTGAATAATTTCTCTCACTTTTAACACATTAATGCCAAATGTACTTTTTCCTATATGAAACATGACGATTTCTAATTCATTCGTACCGCTTTCAAGCAGGATGTCTGTTTGTTTCATTTCTACTGGTTCCTTTCTCTTTCCACGTTCATTTTCTTCGTGATTCAAAGATGGATGCGACCATTTCTTCTGATTCGCTGTTCAATTTCTAAACTTACTTTAGGCTCTTCGTGGTTCTCTGTGCACTCGGGAGGAATAGTACGGATCTGTTGTCTCGTTAAGGTCTCACGCTTCCTATTCGTTTCGTCCAGTAGCATGTAAATCGTCATGGTTCCGGCGTCTGCGAACGTACAGGGAAGACGGTATGCTTTTTCGTACCCGGACAGGCTCGTGTCACCTTGCATAATGGTCGGAGCCGTGATGTCCGTTTTGATCGCTTCTTGCATGAGATTCGTTGAAAAGTTGCCGCCAATCATGTTCCCCAGTTCTCCACTGAATGAATGCAGCATCTCTCCTTCAATCGGCATGCCAAACATGGTCTCTCCGATTGCACCGAACACGGACGACTCTCCGGTTAACAAAAGCTTTCCCTTCATGTCCCCGGTGATGCCGATGAGGACACCAAAACGCAAGGTTAACACTTGCTCGAGCGGTTGGACCGCTTCTACTGTGACACTTAGTGGAATGACATGTTCAATAGATGCTGTGATCATTTCCAATAAAGTAGAAGGTACCGATATTGCTGGCTTTGATGAATGTAGCATACAAATCACTCTCCTTCATTATGTAAAGAAGGCTTATGAATCACTGAGACCACGGTCAGTTTTTCCCGTGGTTTCAACATAATTCGGCAGGATCAGGACTTCCACGCGTCGATTTTTTGCTCTATTTTCCTTGCTGTTGTTCGGGGCATTTGGTTGATGCTCTCCGTATCCTTTTGCGCTGAAACGCCCCGGCTCCAGTCCGTCATTTTCTAACAGGAGACGCATAAAATTAACGGCACGCATCGCACTTAAATCCCAGTTCGACGTGAATTCTGGTGTGTGGATAGGCTTATCATCGGTATGTCCGCTTACAATGATTTGACGCGGCGGATCGGTGTTTAGAAAGGTAGCCATCTCTTTTGCGATCGTCTTTCCTTCTTCTTTTACGACCGCGCTTCCTGAATCAAAAAAAACATCATTTAAAATGGCGATCATAAGTCCTTCTCCTGTTAACCTTGTTTCAAGGACGTCAGAGAGGCTGTTCTTTTCAATGTAGGTATTAATGTTTTGTTGCAAATTTTTTAGTTCATCAAGCTCTTGTTTGTTCGCATCGTCAGTGGCGGACTCCTCTGTTCGGTGAGGGAGCTGCTGCAAACTCTGATTCTGTTCTAAAAAGCCATTGCTCCCGGAGAGTTCCCCTTTTAATACGGTCGCCAATTCTTCGTACTTCTCCGCATCGATTTCACTCATAGCAAACAAAACAATGAAAAGGGCGAGTAGCAGGGTTAACATGTCGGCATACGGCAAGAGCCATGATTCCTGGATATGCTCTTCTTTATGCTGTTTCTGTTTGCGCATTGCCCTTCACCTGCTCCTTACCTGTTGATCTCTCATTTAACGGAAGGTAAGAGCTTAACTTGTCTTTGATAATTAACGGCGATTCCTGGTTCACAATGGAGAGGACTCCCTCAATCATGACGTTCATCCGTTGGGCTTCATTATTCGATTTTTCCTTTAACTTATTCGCAAATGGGTGCCAGAGTACGTATCCGGAAAAAATACCAAATAATGTAGCGATAAACGCCGAGGAAATAGCGTGTCCTAACACTTCCATGTCTTCGAGGTTTCCTAAGGCAGCAATTAAACCTACGACAGCCCCGAGCACCCCTAAAGTCGGTGCGTACGTACCTGCTTGCGTGAAAATCGCCGCCCCTTTCTGATGTCTTTTTTCCATGGCATCGACCTTCTCCGCCAACACATCTCGAATAAAATCTGCTGTCTGACCATCCGTAACCATCTGCAAACCAGATTTTAGAAATGGGTCATCCAGTTTCTCAATTCGTTCCGCTAAAGCTAAAATTCCTTCTCGTCGTGTTAATTCTGACATTTCGGTAAATTGGTCAATAAGTCCGTTAATATCGGCAGGCTTTTCTTCTTGAAAAATGATTTTCAGTAAAATTGGCACTTTTTTGATCGTGGTTAACGGAAATGCAATCAACACGGAGGCAGCTGTTCCAAGAAAGATAATCAGTAAGGCAGCTGGGTTTACAAGCGCTTCCACACTGACTCCCTTCATGACCATGCCAACAAATATAGCAACAAAACCAAGCACAATCCCAATAAACGATGTTTTATCCATTTTTCTCCCCCTCTAAGTTGTGTTACACAGCCAACTGGCTCCTTTGTGCTGTCCGTTTGCTGTTACATTTTCTGACACGTTTTATATCGACACAAATACCCGGCACTTAAAGGTATTTTATGAAATAAGGTGACTTTTGTAGTGGGATAGTTTCAGGAGAAGCCAGAGGGCTTAAGGATTCACACACTATTTATTAGCAACGTAAATAAATTGGGCTAAGTTGATAAAAAAGGCAGAATACCTTGGTGCTGCGCTCATGGCTTTCCTTTGATATCTTGATTGGTGAAGAGCCAAACGGCTTTGTTGTTCCCAAAGTTGTTGGAGAGGTTGATATGTAGTTCATATGTATCGCTTTGGAAAGTGTCGAATGGAATTTCACCTGTAAGTTTGTCACCTGGGTTTAAGGTTCCTTCAAAAAGTTGGCTGAGACCGTCTATGAGACAGAGAACGTTATAGGAAGTGCCGGATCCATCACGGAGTTTAAAGATAGAAAAGGGATCGATCTGTATGCTTTTTTCTGTGTGATTCACTGCTGTCATTTTTACGGCTATGTAACGATCATGGTCTGGTTTCATGTGATCAAACACCTCATCGTTGATACGAATGCCGTGTAACGTCATTTTCAAGCCATTAACATCAACCTGATCCCCTATACCGTGCATGTGGATCCGCTCTGTATGTACCATCTCCGCTTTCGCTGTTTGGTTAGTTTCTTCGATACGAGGAACATTCTGTTCTTGAGCGCACGCGCAAAGAAGTAGGAAACATAATGGGACGAATGCCCGTACCCCCCACATACCTCATTCCTCCTTTTCTATGTATAGTGGCGCAGGGGTGCGTCTAGCGTGATTGTTGCATAAAAGAAACTCGTTTAATAAGGCATCTAATTCTTGACTGACCTGGACAACACGCACGTCTGTAAAATCTCCAACTTGTTCGTAAAGTTCTGTCATTTTTCTCCGACATTCTTCCACTTCTTTTTTTAGTTCATTCATGTAAGATACTCCTTTCTTCTAAATGTGTAAAATTACCCATGAAAAAAACCGACCTCAAAAAAACACAAGGTCGGTTGCACTACTCGCTCCCAGTCATGAAAAGTGCCCATGTGGACATGACTGTTCCTAGCTTCCTCGATTACTTACGACACTTTCTTATTCATTTTCTTAACTAGTATATCGGCAGAGTCTGCTAGATTTTTAATACTTTTGTATCGGTATAAAAAGCATTATTTATACAGTCACACCACGAAGACTTAGTTTGACTCTAGGAATGAACGAGAAGGGTAGTAGCCGGGGACTGACCTAGAACAAGAGGAGGATGTAAAAGTCCAATATCAACTGATTTTCTGATTAAGTGGGTACGGTTATTCGCTTCTAATTTTCGTAGAAGTTCACTTATATGGTCACGAATGGTAGAAACAGCTAAATGGCAGTCATGCGCGATTTGTTTGTTGCTTTTTCCTTCAATAAGTTTTGATAATATCATAATCTCTCGCTTAGATAGCTTGTCCCAAAGCTGGTTACAGTCAGCCTGCTGTTCGTGAAGCTGCTCCAAATATGCGTGTTGTACGTGGTCTAAATAATACTTTTGATAGTCCAATGGAAGATAACTCGGGAAGCTCATTGCCTGTTTCAACTCGTCGATCCAGTCTTCTATGGTTTTTGTTTCTTCAAATAGAAAATGATTACATCCTAACTGAATAAGAGTACTAACGTCTGCTTTCTTCTGAAGGTTAACAATGACGGTGTAAGTGGAATTTTGTTTCCTTCCCCAAAAACGTAAAAGTTCTTCAACTCTTTTTATGCTGATACTTGAAATATAATATAAGAGTTTATCATTAAAATGATCTGGGGCAATGTTTTCTTCAAAAAGATTTGACGAAACCTCTTGCAGGAAAGGAAAAGACTGAGCAATCACAGAACCTTTGGAAAAAGGACTTGTATCAAAAAGTATGAAAGGAGCATTGGGTGGCGTGGGGGACAAACGAACCATTTTGATCACCTTGCTTGCTTTTTATTTTGTGAGTGAAAGAAAAAACGGATATTTTCCAATACCTTCTGAGACTTAAGACCTTATAAATAAATAATAAGAAAAATATAGCATAACATACAAATAAAGTAAAATATAAAAAATATTTTTACAATAGTATAGTAAGGAGCGGGGTCAGACCCCATAACTATTACATGGCGGAGAGTCGTTTGGCTCTTAGTTTTTTTCTGGGTTGCTGCTCTAGATGTCGAGGATAAAGAAGATTTCACCCAATAAGCAGAAACTGCTCATATCCACCGGTGCCTTTGCATATGTATACAGGGCATGGAAGAGGTATTGCCTTTTTTTACATGTGACAAACGACAAGGGGGGACACTATGGGAGACAATAACGACGAGAAGCCTCCGGTATCACAAGAAGAAGTACCTGCTGCCGCCAAGCAAACAGAAAATAGTCAAGCGGCCACTTCTTCTGGATTGGATGAAAATGTTGCGGGTCTTTTATGTTATTTAGTTGGTGTGATCACGGGAATTGTCTTCATTCTGTTAGAGAAGGAAAACCGGTTTGTGCGTTTCCATGCGTTACAGTCGATTTTTACTTTTGCGTTCTTGTTTGTCCTAAGTTTTGTCTTAACCGCTATCCCTGTCATTGGGTGGGTGATTAGTATCATCCTGGCGCCGCTTTCTGTCATTCTCTGGGTTGTTCTGATGATCAAAGCTTACCAAGGCAAGTGGTTCAAGCTGCCGGTGGTCGGGGAAATGGCGGAGAAACAATTGGATAAAATGAAAACGTGACTGGCTAGCAAAAACCTTTTAGTAGCATGGCCTGTGGAGAGAACAACGCTGCAGGCTTTTTTGTTTTTTGCCGTTCGTGTACCGTTCCTTTTATTGGAGAAGAGGTCCTATGTAACTCCCTGTTTACCGGGAGCTGGGTGTTACTTAGATTTTTCGTTATACTGGATGACTTCAAGGAGCTCTCCGACTTGCTGTACGGTGGCTTCGTTTTGTTTTCCGATCATCACGGCCAGGCTGGATATGGAGGCTTGCAGGTCTTTGACAACCGGTTCGAGCCGGATGAGCAGGTACGAGGCAACGGCGATCGGAAAGCCGACGTTTGAGATCAGGGCGATCAGTTCTTCCATCTTGTTCACCTCCTTGTTGGTTGGAAAAGGAGGCAGCCGCTTGTACTGACTGCCTGTCTTTTACCTGGTTACGATAACGGAATCGGATCAACGGCACGGGAGACGATGCGTGCTCCTTCCTTGGATGCGAGCACACTGGCACTGCCGGAAAAGACGGAGTGGGTAAGCAACTCGTCCATCGCAGCGGATACTTCCTGTGATGTTATATTCTCTTTCGGGCTTGGCAGACGGATGGTGACAATTCGTTTTTCCTCGTTTACAAAACGCATTTCTAGTGTTTTCTCTGGCATTCTCTTTCCCTCTTTTCTGATTTTTTGTTACAGTGGTGTGGAAACGTTTTTTTACGAGCGTCGTCCGTGCGGGCACCGCCTCCACCCTATCTTTGTGCAAAGGCTGTTAGGAGAGGTTCCTCTTGGCTGGCTGGTACCCGCCGACGCGCTTTTTTAAGCGTTTTGTTACTAAAAAATGTTACTGTTTTCGGTGAGAGATACGTTGATGATCGGGTTGTCGGTAAGCGTTGAAAAAGCGGCGCCTACTGCGTGGAGTGCGTCGACTTCCGCGTCGATTTTACACGGATAGCCGGTGCGGCGGGTCATCGTTTTGCCGTCGTCATCCAAACCCATGTCAAACGTTAGGTTCAAGCGGGCTGCATACGTTTCTTTAGCTGCCATGTTTGCCACCTCCTTTCCCAAGATAGTCGCTTATTCCCTAGGCAACCGAGGCATTCAGGGCCGGTGAAATGCGTCGGTTCCGATTGGGAATAAAAAAAGCCGATAGGTCTCCCCACCGGCTAACTCGAGTATAGTACACAGTTGTGCAATAAGCAATCAAATTTTAAAAATATTACCAATAGTTATTTAATTAGTGGCGAAGTGTTGCTGTACTCCTCTACATCCCCCCTCTTGATCCATATCCGTAAACATAGAATCAAAGATGTATTGTTTCGTTTTGTTTTGTTTAGTCTTGTTTCGTTTAAATAATGGGGAAATATTGTCGGAAATATTGTCAGAAATATTGTCAGAAAGATTGCAGGAAAGATTGTCGGAAAGATTGTCTGCAAAATGGGCAGGAAGAACACAGATAACTTAAAAATAATTTAATAATTCAAACAATTTTTCTGTGTTTTGTTCTATAATGAGAATGGTTCAGACGAAAACACGGGGAAGGTGGAATGAGAGTTAGGAAAATGGTTAAAAAACTGGGGATGTTTTTCGCCGTTGTATGTTGCCTGTTCTCGATGACACATTATGAAAGGGTGGAAGCGGAAGAGTCTTTTAAGGATGTTAAAAAAAGCAGCAGTCATTATGAGAGCATCATGTATTTGCATAAAGCGGGTGTGTATGGTGACAAGACTGGGGGTGTTTTTGCACCGAACAGCAGTATTACCAGGAATGAAGTTGTAAATATGTTGTATACGTTATACGGAAATAGTTTTGAGGAAGAACGAGTATACAAGGTAAACACTTTTTCTGACGTTTCCCCGCAAAACGCCAATTATTATCCGATCGTGTGGTCCTATGAAGTAGGGATATTCGATGGAAAGGACGGCAGATTTGACGGGGAGGGGCGTTTAACAAGAGCACAGTTGGCGAAAATTTTAGTAAATACATTTGATTTAGAACGAAAGGGAACCCACCCCTTTCCAGATGTGAAGCCGGATCATTGGGCGTTTGACTATGTCAGCAATTTGTACAGTAATGGTGTGACGACGGGAAATAACGGAGATTTTATGCCGGAAAAAGAAGTTACCAATGGTCAATTCGCCAGTTTTATTTATCGGACGTTGCAAGTGACGGAAGTGGAAAGAAATAAAGATCCGATAGAACAAGCAGGCATGTTAGAAGCATCTATCAGTTATGTTCATGGGGACACGTTCTTATCAAAAGGGGGGACACGTGAATTCAAGGCGGAAGAGGCGATGGTGGTCTCTCAAGGGGATACGATTCGAACGGAAGGAGAAGGAACAGCCAACATTCTTTTTGAAAATGGCTCCAAAATAACGCTTGGAAAAAACACGAAAGTCGTCTTTTCCAATTTACGGAAGGAGGAAGAAGGAACACAGATACAAGTGGACGTCGTGGACGGGGCAGTATGGAACAGCGTGGAGGGGCTGACGGGGGAAAATGATTCGTATGTAATTGGAACCGAAACAGCCATGATGGAAGCGCACGGAACACTATTTTTAGTCAGGATAGACCCTGAATCTGGAAGAACAACGGTGAATGTTTTTGACGGCATTGTTGGCGCCAGATCACCTTCAAACCCCGGGGATGAGAAGACCGAAAGACAGCTCCGTATGAATGAAACGTTAAGACAAAATGGGTCATCCCTCGAAAATAGTGAAGTGAGAAAGTTAGACCCTATTGATTTCACTTCTGAGACGGAAGCAGAAATATTGGCAGAAATTTTACATGATATGAGGAATAAGGCGGAAGAAGAAGATCGCCTCGCAAATGAATATGCAACCCGGTTCGAACAACAGGGAAATGACCCAACCGACTTGCTGGAGTCGATGAGAAGGAACAGGTACTCAGAATCACTCCTGCAGCTGCAACAGAATGTAATGGAAGGGATTAATCAAAATAAGAGAGAGGAGGAGCTAAACACCTTACTGCAACAACGGAAACGTGAACATCTTCAGGAATTGGAAAGACAACTTGCGCAACAGCGGGAAGACGCAATGAATAGAAAAAAGGAATTAGAAGAAAGGGCTGCTAAAGAAGCCATCTCACGAAAAAGGATGGAGGACGTGTTAGACACTATTCCGAATGTGCCGAAAGTGAATACCTATTCGCCACGTAGAGCTGGTGACAGAGGGAGTAGTGGAAGAAGCTCTGGAGATAGAGGAGGTTCCGGAAGCACACCTGATAAGCCGGATCCAAATCCACAACCGGACCCAAAACCAGACCCGAAGCCACAACCCCCATCACCGCCTGATGTTACAGAGAGTATACACGGGGATCAGTACCATATTGAAGTATCGGGGGTATCCGAGGGTGCGACACTGGTGTTGTATGACGCCGACAGTGAATCAGTGGTAGAAGGTGCGGTATATGAGAATGGTCGTTTCATCGTTGCGGCAGATGGCAAAAGCTACTATGTGACGCAGATAGTAGCTGGTAAGGAAAGCAAACGATCGAATATAGTGGCTACAGAAAATGTAAACCAGGAACCAGACCGTCCAACCGCACCGCAGCTTACAGGAAGTGCGGACGGAGATGAGTTTTATATTGTAGTCGAAGGGATCGCCTCAGGGGCTATTCTCACTTTGTATGATGCCAGTGCTGATTCAGCGGTAGAGGGAGCTGTGTATGAAGATGGCCGCTTTATCGTTCCAGCCGATGGCAAAAGCTATTCTGTGACGCAGACTGTGGATGGACAGGAAAGTGACCGGTCAAATATAATTGTTGCTGCGAGAAAACCGGAGCCACCGACGATTTCAGGAAGCGCGGATGGAGAATATTATTATATTACAATAGAAGAAGATGAAGAAGCGGATGTCGCGTACACCTTGTACAAAGCCAATGATCAATCTAAGGTAGCGGACGCAGTCTATGAAAATGGGGAATTCACTGTACCGGTTGATGGGAACAGCTACTATGTGACGAAGACAGTGAGGGGACAGGAAAGTGAACCATCAGATAGCGTAACCGCCCTACCGAATGCCCCGATGATATTAGGCAGCGGGAGCGAGGATGGGGATCAATATTTTATTAAGATAGAAGGTCTAGAGCCGGATGTCACGTACACCTTGTATCATGCCAATGAACAAACTAAGGTAGCGGACGCAGTCTATGAAAATGGGGAATTCATTGTACCGGTTGATGGGAAAAGCTACTATGTGACGAAGACAGTAGGCGAGCTGGAAAGCGGACCATCAAACACGGTAGTTGTACCTAGTCTGCTATTGCCGCCTGACTTAAAAAGGATTGAAGACGAAAACATCCCCGTCTTGCCATATGTATTCCGAGATAATAACCAAGCCTGGCGAGATAAAATTTCAGAGATTACTCTGGTGGGGCCTGATGGCTCGGAGGGAATGAAATTAAACGATCAGCAGGACTATGCAATAGAGGATATACCAGAAGAAGTTGATATAGATGGGGATCATGTTATAATGTTTAATCCTGAATTATTTCAAGATGAAGGCTCGTACACGATTACCATAAAGGCTGCCGGTTATGAGGATGTAACATTAACGGTGGAAGGACTGAAAAACGGACTGGAGCCAGGGGCAGAGACAGTGGAATTGAGTGCGACATCGACAAGCAATTCGATTACGCTTACCTGGGATAACACTGCGGGATATAATGAGATTTGGGTTCAGTACGATGATAAAGAAGAATATCCCGAGGGAGGGGCTTCCGAGTATACCATCACGGACTTAACGCCGGCTACAGAATATACCATTCGAGTTGAATTTAGAATGAATGGAGATGATTTCCCGCGGGTGATAGGAACGGCTACCATTGCCACTGATGTAGCTGTAGAGCCGGAAGTCAGACCACAAGTACTGGAGTATTAAAAACAAGTTTCAGGGCCGATGTCTGAACGTATAAAAGGATAAGCTCTGTGGAGAGATAATCTCTGCAGGGCCTTTTTTGTGGCATTGACGTAGTTAAAAGAATAGATTGGGCAGCATAAGCTTCGTTTGCGTCGATTAAATCAAGGTCACTTGTTGACCATGCTGCTTTCTCTAGTGCACGTTTGGTCGCCGTGACGGGACCAAGTCTCATGACACTTGGGTATCTGTCGATTAACATTAAGAATATTATTTATTAAAAAACTATTGCAATATATTACTTTATCAGATAAAGTTGTATTAATTCTATTTTTTTGAAAGTTGTCACTTAAACAACGAGGAGGAACAGACATTGACTATTTGTTTTCAGTCGGCTCAAGAACTCGCTTCTGCGATTAAGGGTGGTGAATTATCGGCGGTTGAGGTAATGGAAGCTTTCCTTACTCAAATCGAGCAGGTAAACCCAAAAGTAAATGCAATTGTGTCTTTGCAGGCAGAAGAAGCCTTAGCTCAGGCAGAAGAAGCAGACAAGCATCTTGCGGAAGGTAAATCAATAGGACCCTTTCATGGTCTGCCTATTGCCATAAAAGATACTCATAATGCAAAAGGATTCCCAGCCACAAGCGGTTCTCTCGCTTTAAAAGATAATGTGGCGCAACAGGATGATTTGATTGTTGAAAGGTTAAAGGAAGCGGGAGCCATTGTTATTGGGAAAACAAACGTGCCGGAGTTTGCGGCAGGTGCTCATACTTTCAATGAAGTATACGGTGTTACCCGTAACCCATATGACCTTAGCCGCACAGCAGGAGGGAGCAGTGGCGGTGCAGCAGCTGCTGTAGCAGCAGGTATGCTTCCATTTGCAGATGGAAGTGATATGGGCGGATCGCTTCGTTTCCCAGCGGCATTTAACAATGTGGTTGGATTAAGACCTTCGCCAGGCCGGGTTCCTACATACCCGAAGCCCGCCATTTATTCTTCCCTCGGCGTTCAAGGGCCGATCGCCCGAAACACAAAGGACATTTCTTTTATGATGTCAGTACTAGCCGGTCCGGATGAAAAGTCTCCGCTTTCCATCGAAGAGCCCGGTTCGCTTTTTCTTGAACCCTTTGATGAAGATATCTCTGGTCTGCGTATCGCGTGGTCGGCAGATTTCGGCGGAATCCTTCCTGTAGATCCGGAAGTGAAGGAAGTGTTTGAAAAACAAGTAAAGATATTTGATGATCTGGGTTGCGAGTTAGTAGAAGATTGCCCTCCATTAGAAGAAGCAGAGGAAGTTTTTCAAGTTCTTCGGGCCTGGGAATTTGAAATGTCTTATCGAGAAATATTTAACCGCTTTCAAACTCTTTTAAAACCTAGTTTTGTTTGGAATTTTAGAAAGGGCGAGGAGCTGAGAGGCGTAGATATTGGGAGAGCAGAAATGTTGCGTCAACGTCTGTACCATCGCATGCGGCTCTTCTTCGAGAAGTACGATGCCTTGCTTTTACCAGTTAGTCAGGTTGCTCCATTTGATGCTGACTTGGAGTATCCAGAAAGCATCGACGGTGTACCTATGGAAACGTACTTGGATTGGATGCGCTCTTGTTATTACATTTCGGCTGTCGGAAACCCTGCTTTGTCTGTTCCGGGAGGCTTCACAGCGGAGGGGTTACCACTCGGGCTCCAAATTGTCGGGCCGCACCGTGCTGATTTTGAAGTGCTTCGTATTGGACATGCTTTTGAGCAAGCTGCACCGTACGGAAAAAGGCATCCAGAATAGAAAGGGAAGGGATGCCGTTAACAATTACTTACTAAAGGAGGTCGAGTGAAAAATGTTAAAAGCCCTTACTGTTTTTATCGACCGCTGCGTACGCAGGTACTTGCCAGACGCTTATTTATTTGCAGTCCTGTTAACATTAATTGTCTTTGTTCTAGGGTTTGGCATAACAGAAAGCTCCCCGATGGACATGGTGGAGTATTGGGGAAATGGCTTTTGGGATTTACTAGCATTTGCCATGCAGATGTCCCTTATTGTTGTTACGGGTTATATACTAGCTAACACTCCGATTGTAAAATCTTTCTTATCCAAATTGGCCCAGCTCGCTCACACTCCTGGACAAGCCATCCTTCTCGTAACATTTGTAGCGGGAGTGGCCTGTTTAATAAATTACGGATTTGGACTCGTGATCGGTGCCTTGTTTGCCCGCCATGTTATACAGAGGGTTCCGAATGTCGATTACCGGTTGCTTGTTGCCAGTGCCTACAGCGGATACTTGCTTTGGCACGGAGGGTTTTCTGGTTCAATTCCTTTAACAATCGCAACTCCTGACCACTTTGCAGAAGACCTTGTGGGCATTATACCTATTACGGAAACGTTATTTTCTACTGCCAACATTTTTATTGTACTTGTACTACTCGTCACATTGCCGATTTTAAACCGTTTATTATTAAGCGCTACGAATGACCCGGGGATCCTGTCAAGAGAACAAATGGCAGCTGCTTCTGAGCCCGCTTCAAATAAGGAGCCGGAAGAAGATACTCCTGCTGATGAGGACCTTACGCCTGCCGCTCGATTGGAAAACAGCCGCATCCTCTCCTATTTAGTTGGAGCAATGGGTCTTGTTTTTATTGTGATTCATTTCGTACAAAACGGTTTTGACTTAAACATTAATATTGTGAACTTTATATTTTTATTTCTTGGTATTTTGCTGCATCAAACGCCTCGTCGTTTTCTCAATTGTGTTTCCGACGCGGTCAAGAATGCCGGCGGGATCATTATCCAATTTCCATTTTACGCAGGTATTATGGGGATGATGGTCGCCTCAGGGCTGTCGGAGAAAATGTCGTTATGGTTTGTTAGCATTTCAAATGAATTTACTTTTCCACTGTTTGCTTTCCTAAGTGCAGGGGTTGTAAACTTTTTCGTTCCCTCTGGAGGGGGACAATGGGCAGTTCAAGGCCCTATTATGATCCCCGCTTCGATCGAATTAGGGGTTGATACGGCAAAAACGGCAATGGCAGTTGCTTGGGGAGACTCCTGGACAAACATGATCCAGCCTTTTTGGACGTTACCCCTTCTTGCGATCGCCGGTCTTAAAGTAAGAGATATTATTGGTTTTTGTGTTATTACACTGATCTACAGCATTATCCCCATTTCAATAGGCCTTCTCT
Source organism: Bacillus piscicola (assembly GCF_022458745.1). Lineage (GTDB taxonomy): Bacteria > Bacillota > Bacilli > Bacillales > Marinococcaceae > Alteribacillus_A > Alteribacillus_A piscicola. The sequence goes on along the minus strand of NZ_JAJJJF010000007.1, from coordinate 139,095 downwards.
TCCTTTAATGCACGCAAAAACGAAAAATGCCAACCCAGGGGTTCTTGGGTTGGCATGTAATGAGTGAAGTGTATCTGACGGCTTATCTTGTAAAAATTTTTCTTTGCGATTTCTGGAGAGCACCATGCTAGAGCTGCTCTACCACGGTTGCGACACCTTGCCCGCCGCCAATACAGAGAGTGGCAAGACCGGTGGCGCTGCCGCGTCGTTTCATTTCATATAAGAGAGTCACGAGGACACGAGCTCCGCTTGCACCAATGGGATGGCCAAGCGCGATAGCTCCTCCGTTAACATTCAAGCGTTCCGGATCAATGTTCAATTCCCGCTGGACGGCAATAGATTGAGCAGCAAATGCTTCGTTTGCCTCTACTAAATCAAGGTCACTTATTGACATTTCTGCTCTCTCTAGTGCGCGTTTGGTTGCCGTGACGGGGCCGAGGCCCATGACACTTGGGTTAATGGCAGCACTTGCGTTGGACCGGATACGACAAAGCGGGGTGATGCCGAGTTCCTGCGCGCGTCTTTCGCTCATGACAACAAGAGCAGCTGCTCCGTCGTTAATCCCGGAGGAGTTCCCTGCCGTCACACTTCCGTCTTTTTGGAAAGCCGGCCGCAGTTTCCCAAGTTTTTCTGTCGATGTTCCTGGGCGAATGCCTTCGTCGTGTTCTACGACGAGCGGATCGCCTTTCCGCTGTGGCACGGGAACGGGAACTATTTCTTCTGCAAACACGCCATTTTCCTGGGCATATGTGGCTTTTTCCTGACTCCGGGCTGCAAAGTTGTCTTGTTCTTCTCGTGTAATGCCGAATCGTTCGTTGATATTTTCGGCTGTGATTCCCATGTGGTACCCTTCCATTGCACAGGTGAGACCATCCGCAATCATGCTGTCGACGAGCTTCTGATCTCCCATTCCAAATCCGTCGCGTGCACCTTTTACCAAATAGGGGGCCTGGCTCATGTTTTCCATCCCGCCGGCCACGACAATGTCCGCGTCTCCTGTCTGGATGGCTTGGGAAGCGAGGTGGACGGCCTTTAAGCCGGACCCGCACACTTTATTAATTGTCATAGCCGGGACGGTTTCAGGAAGGCCAGCTTGCAGTGCTGCATTCCGGGCTGGGTTCTGCCCAATCCCGGCCTGCAGGACATTGCCCATGATTACTTCATCGACTTGGTCGTTTTTTACACCGGCACGCTCAAGAGCCGATTGGATAACGACGGCACCAAGATCCACTGCGGAGACGTTTTTAAACGCACCACGAAAGGTAGCAATAGGGGTGCGAACAGCACTTGCGATGACGATATTTTCCCCGCTCACTTAGGCTTCCTCCTTCAGATAGACAGCCTTATCTACTTGAAAAGATGCTTCCGTATGAGCTCGCACAGACTCAAGATCAGCGCCTGGTAAAATCTCTTTTAACACCATGCCCTTATCAGTGAAATCAAACACGGCCATATCCGTAATTAAACGGTCGACAACATTACTTCCCGTTAGGGGCAGCTCACAACGGGATTTGACTTTTGATTGTCCTTGTTTATTCACATGGTTCATGATGATGACTACTTTCTTGGCCCCTTGGACAATGTCCATCGCACCGCCCATGCCTTTCACCATTTTCCCGGGGATCATCCAGTTCGCCAAATCACCCGTCTCCGAAACTTCCATGCCACCGAGGATTGCCAGATCAATATGACCGCCGCGGATCATCCCGAACGACTCGGCATTATCAAAGCAAGAGGCGCCTTTTTTGGCGGTAACTGTTTCCTTACCGGCATTGATCAAATCGGCATCTTCTTCCCCAGCAAGAGGATAGTGTCCAATGCCGAGTAAACCATTTTCCGAGTGTAAAAAAACACTTTTTGTAGCGGGGATGCGATCTGCAATCAACGTTGGCATGCCGATTCCTAGATTCACGTTCATTCCATCTTCTACTTCTTGAACAGCACGGGAAATAATATTCTCACGAGCATTACTCATTCTCACTCACCATCCTTTTTAAGCTTGACGTACGGTTAATTTTTCAATTCTTTTTTCAAAAGCTTCCCCTTTTATAATATTCTGAACGTAGATGCCAGGAGTATGGACATAGTTTGGATCGATATCGCCTGGCTCCACCAACTCTTCCACTTCTGCGATTGTGTGCTGGCCGGCTGCTGCCGCGATCGGGTTAAAGTTACGGGCAGTATAGCGATATACCAAGTTCCCAAAAGTGTCGCCTTTCCATGCCTTTACTAGGGCAACATCTCCGGTAATGGCTTCCTCAAGCAGGCACATTTTTCCGTTGAATTCCTTGTGTTCTTTCCCCTCAGCAATCGGTGTTCCTACTCCGGTGGGTGTGTAAAATCCACGGATACCTGCACCCCCAGCCCGGATTCTCTCTGCGAGTGTGCCCTGCGGTACAAGCTCTACTTCCAGTTCTCCGCTTAAATATTGCGCTTCAAACGTTTTGTTTTCTCCTACGTAAGAGGCAATCATTTTTTTGATTTGCTTGTTTTGAAGCAGCAGACCAAGACCCCAATCGTCCACACCACAGTTATTACTCACCACCGTCAGATTTTTCGTACCTTGTTCTGCCAGTGCTTTTATTGTGTTTTCGGGAATGCCGCTCAGGCCGAATCCACCAACAATGACCGTGTCCCCGTCTTTAATGGAGCGGACACTTTCTTCAAAAGACGTCGTCACTTTTGACATAACATAACCTCCTCGTTTCATTAATTCCGTGCTTACTACTAGTTTACTAATAGCGCTTACATTAGTAAAATAGATAAATAACATATATTTATTCAAAAAAGGAATAAAGGTGACGACATGGAATTGAAACAACTACGTTTCTTTTTAGAAGTGAACAAGGAACAGAGTTTTTCCAAAGCAAGTCATGCCTTACATGTCTCGCAGCCAACGTTAAGCAAAGTGATCTCCCAGCTGGAAGAAGAACTGGGAATGAAGCTGTTCGATCGTTCTACCCGGCACTTGCGTATAACCGAAGAAGGAAAAACGATGCTGAAACACGCCCAGCAAGTCATACGAGCCGCGGACGACATGGAACGAGTCGCTGATGAGATAAGAACACATAAAAAAGGGAGCTTTCGTTTTGGCCTTCCTCCTGTTATAGGATCCACCTTGTTCCCTGATGTGATAGCAGCGTTTCAAGCTCGTTATCCTGATACGGAGATGATTATTAAAGAGGAAGGGGCCAAAATTATGGAGGAAGCACTCCTCGAAGGCAGCATTGATGTCGGCATCGCCATTATGCCAGTGGAAACTGACCTATTTGAGGTCCATCCCATTGTCCGCAAGCGTCTGTTGCTGATTGTCTCCTCCGCTCATCGACTGGCGAATAAAAAGCGCATACGGATGGAAGAGCTGCGAAACGAGCCCTTTCTTATGTTCCAGCGAGGTTTTTCCGTTTATAACCGGGTGAGGGAAGGGTGTATTCGTTCGGGATTTGAACCACACATTATTCATGAAAGCACCCAATGGGATTTTCTTATGGAGATGGCCAAAAAAAACCTTGGGGTTACCTTCGTCCCCGAGACACTTTGTCAAAAGGCAGACTTGGCGGGAGTTGCTGTCCTGGAAGTAACGAATCCGATACTCTCCTGGGATCTCGCTATTATTTGGCGAAAAAACAGCTACCCGTCTCACGCTGCAAAGGAATGGATACGATTTGTCCTGCAGTACTTTCAACCGTAAACACTCGATTATAACCAGAGAATGAGCGCTGGAATCGAGAGTTAGTGGGCACTACGGCGCTGTTATTTTTCACAAAACATCTTTTCGCAGCTTCATAGGTGCTCTATGATGCTGTCATTTTATCCCATGCTCCATTTCACAACGTCATATACGGCCAATGGAGTCGTTATTTTCTGAAATACTACTTTTCGCGGCTTCAAAGGCTCGGAGGAAATGGTATTAGTGGATTAGCAGGATTATGTAATAGAAAGCACATCGGTGAAAGCAAGAGTGGATGTAGAGGAAAGACTTTACCCCTGAATTATTTCCAGATGAAGGCTCGTATACGATTACGATAAAGGCTGCCGGTTATGAGGATGTAACATTAACGGTAGAAGGTCCGATAAACGGACTGGAGCCAGGGACAGAGATAGTAGAAGTGAGTGCGATATCGACAAGCAATTCGATTACGCTTACCTGGGGTAACATTGCGGGACATACTGATATTAGAGTTCAGTACGATGATAAAGAAGAATATCCCGAGGGAGGGGCTTCCGAGTATACCATCACGGACTTGAAACCGAATACAGCATATACCATTCGAGTTGAATTTAGAATGAGGGGAGATGACTTCCCGCGGGTGGTAGGAACGCCTACCATTGCCACTGAATCAGCTGTTGAGCCGGAGATCAGACCACAAGTACTGGAGTATTAAAAAAGGATAGGGACCGGTACACACGTAAATAAAACCAAAAAAACACACTGTCATCAAATGAAATAAATTGGTTGACACTTCCTACTTGTAGAAATATACTTTTATTAAGTTTTGCATATAAAACTATGTTGCGGAAAGGAGGGGGAATATGCCATATGTTCAATTAGAGTTTGGTAAGATTCATTACCGAATGAAAGGCAATGGTCCTGTTTTATTTATTCTACACGGATTGGGAAATAATGCGCAATCTTGGGATAATCAATTAGAAGAACTGTCTAAATCATTTCGCGTTATAGCGTGGGATGCTCCAGGATACGGGAAAAGTTCAGATCCTCACCCTGATTTTGAGACTTTCCAGGAGTTTTCAGATGTATTAAATAAGGTTCTTGAAAAATTAAAAATTAAATCCGTTTTTCTACTGGGACATTCAATGGGGGCAGCCATTGCGATTGATTTTGCATATCGTTTTGCAGAAAAAGTTGATAAATTAGTTCTTTCTGATCCTCCAAGGGGAGCTGCTGTTGTAACGGAGTCAAAAAATAAAGCAAAGTTAAATAACCGGATATATGCTATTGATGTAGAAGGTCCGGAAGCTTTGGCTAAAAAGAGAACAAGAAATTTGTTTTCTTCTTATGCAAGTGAAGAGTTGATAGAAAGAGCTGAACAAATTATGTCACAAGTAAGGGGGCCTGGTTACCGTTCTGTGTCTTACTCGCTTTACAACTTAGACCAAACAATGATTTTTAATAAAATTTCGGCACCTACACTTGTAATATGCGGAGAATTAGATAATATTACACCACCTGAGGATTCAAAATTTATTCATGATCGGCTTCAGGATTCTACTCTTCAGCTGATCCCGAGAACAGGTCACTTGTGCTATATGGAAGATCCCGACTCATTTAACGGAATAGTTGAAGACTTCCTCATAGAAAAGAAGTAAGGGTGGTATTTACATGTCTAAAGAAGATAAATATATAGCAAATTCTTTAAAAAGAGGACTACAAGTTATAAAGTTATTTGATGAAAATCATGAAACATTATCTTTAGTTGAAATCTCAAAAATGCTTAATGTAAGTCGTACGATTCCCTATCGATTAATGTTCACTCTCCAGGACATGGGGTACGTAAAGCAGGATCCTTTGACCAAAAGATATCAGTTGACACCGAAGGTCATGGAGTTAGGGTTTAGTTATTTAAGCAGCTTGCGCTTCCCGCAATTATTTCAGCCTTATCTAGAGAAAGCAAAGGATGATATTAAGGCTTCTTGTTATTTATCAATATTGGATGGTACAGAAGTGGTTTATGTAGGTGTTGCCTCTATACCAGGTTTAACTTCTATTAATGTGAATCCTGGGTTGAGATTACCTGCTCATGCTACGGCTAATGGAAAGTTGCTAATAGCTTTTCAAAGTGATCAGTATATAAATGATTTATTTAAAAACGGAAACCTGTTAGAGCAGTTTACAGACACTACATACACAGCCAAAGAAAAATTCATGGAGGAATTGGAACAAATCAGAGAAAAAGGATATGCTATATCGAAAAAGGAGTTCCGTGCCTCTGTTTCTTCCGTTGCTGTACCAGTATATAGAAATAATGAAGTTTTTGCTGCGATTAACGTGGCTATTCCAGCCAATGCTTTCGATTCAGATTTTTTAGAGAGGGAAGCGTTGCCCACGATTTTGGCGACAAGCAAGGAATTATCTATTTTTTAATATTATTTACTTGAAGATACTTATCCTCATACAAAGAGGGTAAGTTTTTTTATTGTTTTTCTTTCTTTAAAATTTTCTTGAAATTGCATTGACAGAATTACTCTACATAAGATATCATTTTCATTAACAAAACAATGTATTGTATATAAAACATTGTCTGTAATAAATCTAGGAGGGATTTGAATGTCTGTTGAAAAATTATCCGTAGAAGAATTTGAAAAAAAGTATGTTGCGCGTCTTGGTGACCGTACGTTAGATTGGAATGTATTAAAGTTTCAGGAGGATATTGATCCTCGTTACAAACGTGCGCAAATGCGCTATATTGGACGTGGTGCTACCGCTAATAATGACGCAAATGTTATTGAAGCACAGCATTTCACATTGAGCACGATGGTTTTGCCAGCTGGATGTATCGGCCCTTTACATCTTCACGATGACGTAGAAGAAGTTTTCTTTATTTTAAAAGGGTCCGTTAAAGCAATGATCCAGTATCCGGAGGATGAAGCGGTCCAAGAGATTAGATTGAATGAACGAGATGTCATATCGAGTCCTCCAGGGGTTTACAGAGGCATTCATAATGATTCCGATGAAGAGGCTCTGATGCTTGTGATGCTGGGAGCTGTTAAACCAAATTTGCCTACGTATCCGGAAGGCTCTGAGCTGGAAAAAGTTCGTTTAGAGCGTGCTAAGGAACGAGAAGCCATTATAAACGACAAGTAAAGTAGTGAGCAGCCTTGCTGTAGTTATCAAATAAAACTATGGCAAGGTAGTAGTTCTAGATAGATAAATAAAATACAAAAATAAAGGTAATGAGATATGAATATAGGATTAATTGGAACTGGTAATATGGCTCAATTCTTATTAGAGGCCATTCACGGAGAAAACGATAGAAACGCTGACTTTCATGTTGTATCGCTATATGGAAGAAATGAGAAGTCTGGTGCAGAACTTGCAGCAAGCTATCATACTGACTTTTACGGAAATATAGATGACTTTCTCAGTTCTCCAATTGATGTTGTGATAGAAGTTGCAACCGTACAAGCGGCAAAAGCGTTTTCTGAAAAGGTTCTTGATCGGGGAAAGGATCTGTTTTTAAGCAGTGTGGGCGTGATGAGTGATCTTGCCTTTTATGAACGTGTTCAATCCATTGCTACTCAGAATGAAGCAAATATTTATTTGCCATCTGGGGCAATTGGTGGGATCGATATGATTAAATCATCTAACTCTCTTGGTGGATTGAAAGCGGTTTCTATCACGACAATAAAAAGCCCAAAGTCTCTCGGACTAGATGAAAGCATGGAAAAAGAAATGATTGTTTTTGAGGGAAAAGCAAAAGAAGCGATTGACACTTTTCCAAAGAATGTAAATGTATCCATTATTTTATCATTAACAGGAATTGGTGCAGATCTTACTAACGTTACTATCGTGGCTGATCCAAACGTAAAAAGAAACACTCACACGATTGAAGCGACAGGGACGTTTGGGAAATTTCATTTAACAATTGAAAATGAGCCAATGCCTACTAACCCAAAAACAAGTTATTTAGCAGCCTTAAGTATTTTATCCTTACTACAGAATAAAGACCAAGCTGTAAAGCTGGGTAATTGATTAAGAAGGGCGGAGTATACCGTGAAAAAAAACTTATATTTTATTTTCTTGGCATTTTTATTGTTTGTTTTAGCCGCTTGTGGTTCTTCGGGCGGTTCCAATTCAGAGAGTGAAGCAAGCGGATCGGACAACCAAGATTCGGGAGATGGACTGAGTGAATCAGAGGAGCTGACCGATATAACTTTTGCAGAGCCGGCTCGTATCCTCTCTTTCGCTCCGTTGTACGTTGCAATCGAGAGTGGTTTTTTTGAAGAAGAAGGAATTAATGCACAAATTTCTTCTGGTGGTGGCGGCTCTCAAGTAACAGCTACACTTTTATCAGGAGATTCTCAATTTGCTATTAATGCGCCGCGTGCTATGCTGTCTGCTATTGACAGCGGAGCAGATTTAACCGCTATCCAGTCCTTAAACTCCGCTTTAACTTATGAGGTAGCACTTTCCGACTCTTACATGAAAGAGAAGGATATTACATTTGATTCTTCAATTGAAGAAAGAGTAGCGGCCCTGTCAGGGGCGACAATAGGATCCAACCAGATTGGTGATTCCGGTGACGTATACTTGCGTTACTTATTACAAGAATTTGGTGAAGACCCTTCCACTCTTGAGACTGTTAAGCTGACAGGCAATGGAACAAAAGTTGGCGGTATGCAGGAAGGTATTGTTGATGGGGGTATTGCTTCTCCACCATTCTCAGCGTTAGCTGAAGCTGAAGAAGGGGGACAGCTCGCTATTCGCTTGAGTGAGGTCGCCATGTATTCCGAATTAATTTGGGAAACAGTTTTCACGAAGAGTGAATACTTAGAAAAGAACCCTGATATTGCGGTTAGTGTCGTGCGGGCTTTAGGAAAAGGAATTGAATTTACAAAAAATAACCCTGGAGAAGCGGCAGCTTCAATTGTTTCCTATTTTGAAGGAGTAGAGGAGGAGATGATTAAATCATCTCTGGAAGGATTGTCTCCTGTTTATGTTGGACACGGAGAAATGACTCAAGCCGCTTGGGATAATGCTCAAGATCCTCTGGTAGAGTTCAGTGACATGTCTGGTGTTACAAACAAACACGACACAACAGAAGACGGGTTATGGACAAACAACTATATTGAAGAGGCATTTTCTGAATAAATTTTTAATGTGGGGTTGATGAAATGGGAGAAACCGTAATGACTCAACAAAAACTCACGAGCCAATTTTTGGATGTCACCTATGTCAATAATAAAACAGGCGATGAAATTGTCGCCCTTAAAAACATCAATTTATCGATTGAAGACGGAGAATTCATCTGTATTGTCGGACCATCTGGATGTGGTAAAACAACTTTCCTGAACACAGTGATGGGCTTCATTAAGCCTAGTAACGGTACGATTTTATTAGATGATACTAAAATTGAAGGCCCTGGACGTGACCGGTCCATGGTCTTCCAATCCCCTAATTTACTCCCGTGGCGTAGCGTCTTGGATAATGTCATGTATGGAATTGAGCTTCAGAAAAGAGTATCTAAAGAAACAAAAGCCTTAGCATTGCAGTATATCGAATTAGTTGGTCTGAAAGGTTTTGAGAAGTCTTACCCTCATGAGCTGTCTGGGGGGATGCAGCAACGAGTTAATTTAGCAAGAGCATTAAGCGTCGAACCTTCTTTGTTATTATTAGATGAACCTTTCTCAGCTTTAGACGCACAAACCCGAGAGTTCATGCAAAAAGAGCTTTTGAGGATCTGGAGTCAAACCAGGAAAACTAGTATTTTTATCACACACCAAATAGACGAGGCTGTTTACCTGGCAGACCGGGTTTTCGTCTTTGGCGCTCGTCCTGGTCATTTAGTGGAAGATATAAAAATTGAGTTAGAACGCCCTCGTGAACTGAAAGTAAAAAGGGATGCCCGCTTCACGGAATATGTAGATAGAATATGGGACCTTATTGAAAAAGAGTCTTCCAAACAAGGTTTTAGTTAGGGGGTTTAATATTGAGTAAAGAAGAAGCGATTCCAATGAAAAATGAAACTTCTGAACAAAAAAAAGTCAACCGACCTAAAAAAATTTCAAAGTCACAAAAAAATTTTATGATTAGTGTAGTATCGGTTTTAGCTTTCCTAATATTTTGGGAAATTATTTCTTATCTTCAAATAATCAATCCATTATTTATTAGTTCGCCGATCGGTATTATTCAGGCGGCCGGCATATTATTTACCGACGTTTCCTTCTGGACTAATATACGCGTGAGTGCTTATGAATTTGCAGTCGGATTCCTCCTCGCTATCATTATCGGTATTCCGATGGGGATTTTCGCCGGATGGAACCACACATTTAACTCTATTATTAATCCTTTCGTTTCTGCACTCTATGTAACTCCAAAAGTAGCGTTATTGCCGATCATTATCATTGCGTTTGGTATTGGTGTTGCGTCCAAAATAGTGATTGTATTCTTAATGGCGTTCTTCCCTATCGTGATGAGTGCTACAAAAGCAATGAGCACACTTGATCAGAATTTGATTAAGACGGCAAGAAGTTTTACAGCAACGGAGTTTCAAATATTTAAAACGATTGCGCTGCCATCTACAGTTCCGTTCTTATTAAATGGTATCCGTCTTGGGTTAGGTCAGGGATTAATTGCAATTGTTGTCGGTGAAATGTATGCTTCAACAGCTGGGATCGGATATCAATTAACCAACGCTGGACAAAACTTAAAAACCGCTGAAATGTTTGTGGGGGTAATAGTGATTGCCGGCACAGGTGTTGTCCTAACGGGATTGGTCGGGTTAATTGAAAAAAGATTCTCTTCTTGGAAACCTGAGTAAATAATAATAAAAGCCTGTTGGAGTCCTGTAGGGAGTTATTCTCTGCAGGGCTTTCTTTTGATATTCAATATTGCTATTGAGCAAAACTTCACTTTTTCTTCTGATCAGCCCCGTTTATTAAGCTCTTTTGTATTTCTTGACTTATCTACAGTTATCCGCTAAATCCATGTCTTTAAGCTTCATCGTTTTACCAAGGATCTGGAATCTATAACGCATCTTGAAAAACACTATACTCTTCTTCAAAATCTTTCACGGACGAGCCATCCTGGATAAAGTCATAGTTTCTACCCAGTATCAGGGATTCTCGTAAACTTTAAACTAGTTGGTTTTAATATGAATAGGCGAAGAGGGGAAGATCTCCTATCTCCCATTTGTGAACGTTTCCCGAGGCTGTATCAAAAAGTCATAAAAAATGACCTTTTGATACAGCTCTTTTTTCAATTCCACAAGATTTATCGGTAAGATTAACTTTAACTTATCCCCTTTCGTATAAATGGCTCTTCAGGTCCGCTTGCCGCGCGGGCAAGGATTCAGCCAACCGACGGAAAATCTCCGTTGGTAGATTCAGCTGCACTACACTTGTATCGCTACAGGTGTAGCAATACTATACATTTCATTAATTTAGTATTTGAAAAACTCTGAATAGAACACTTAATTAAAATTGGCACACAAATTGCATTTAAACAAAGTACATCCAAAAAAAGGAGGAGAAGGTAATTTGGCAAAATCACAGATTCTTGCAATTGATGCTGGCGGCACAATGACAGACACGTTCATTATCGATGAGAAGGGAGAATTTGTCGTTGGGAAAGCCCAAACGACACCAAAGGATGAACATATTGGCCTCATGAATTCTTCCAGAGATGCTTTGGAACAATGGGATACAACCGTAGACAAAGAGTTTCCTAACTTATTGGCTGGTGTGTATTCCGGTACTGCGATGCTAAATCGCCTTGTTTCCCGGGTCGGTTTGCGGGTTGGACTTGTCCTGAATAAAGGTACAGAAGATATGCACCGAATGGGACGGGGGCTCCAGTCTTTTCTTGGGTATTCCTACTCCGACCGCGTTCATATTAACACCCACCACTTTGATGAGCCACTCGTCCCTCGTAAATGGACAGTAGGAGTAACGGAACGAGTCGATATGTTTGGTAATGTGGTGATCCCTTTATATGAACATGAAGTGGAAGGCGCCATCCAAAAGTTAATTGATGAAGATGTAGAAGCGATCGTGATTAGTTTATTGCATTCTTACACATATCCTGATCATGAACGGAAAATTCGCGATATCGCGACACGTATGATCAACGAACAAAATAAAAATATCAAAATATTTGCTACGGCCGACTACTACCCGGTTCGGAAAGAATCTCACCGTACGAATACGACGATCGTCGAAGCATACGCTGCGGAACCATCTCGGGAAACGTTAGCAAACCTTGATAAAGCGCTGCGTGAAAGCGGAACTGATTTTAATTTGCGCATTATGGCAAGCCATGGTGGAACAATTAGTATTGAAGCAAATGAATTGGCCCGCACATGCGTATCTGGTCCCATCGGAGGCATGGTTGGCGCAAAATATTTAAGTGACAATTTAGGTATTAAAAATGTAGCCTGCTCCGATATCGGGGGCACTAGTTTTGATATCGGCCTCATTACCCAAGGGGATTTGGATATTGAATCAAGCCCGGATATGGCACGTCTTGTGTTGTCGCTACCACTCGTTTCCATGGACACTACCGGCGCGGGAACAGGCAGTTACGTCCGTATCGATCCAAACTACGGAAACTTAACGCTAGGTCCGGACAGTGCTGGCTCTCTCGTCGGCGTATGTAATCCAGACAGCGGCATTGAAACAGTAACGGTATCTGATTGTCACGTCGTGTTAGGGCTCATCAATCCGGACAACTTTATTGGCGGGACGATTAAACTGTCACGTGAAAAAGCGTATCAGGCGGTAAAAGAACAAGTGGCAGACCCGCTTGGACTGACAGTAGAAGATGCTGCCTTTGGTGTTACTGAACTACTAGAATCTCAATTGAAAAACTATTTGGAATCCATGATTTTAGGAAAAGGCTTCTCCCCTTCACAATATGCATGCTTCTCTTACGGTGGTGGTGGCCCTCTTCATACAGCAGGATACACAAAAGGGCTTGGATTTGAAGATATTCTCATCCCTGCTTGGGCTGCTGGTTTTTCCGCCTTTGGGTGCGGAGCTGCCGACTTTGAGTACCGTTATGACAAAACATTAGACCTTAACCTTGCTGAAAAAGCTACGGAACAAGAAATTTTAGCAGCTGGAAAAGAGCTGCAAGCGGCTTGGGATGAACTGAAAGGACACGTGGGCGATGAATTTAAGAAAAATGAATACACCGGAGATGATGTAAAATATCGCCTATTTTTCCGTATGCAATACCAAGGACAATTAAATGACTTAGAGATTGAGGCACCTATTAGTGCATTCAAAGGTGTGAGTGACTACAACACACTCGTAAAAGCGTTTGAAGACATGTATACGCGTGTCTACGCCAAATCTGCCTTATCTCCTGAGTTAGGTTACTCCATCACGGGAGCTATCGTTCGCGGTGTCGTTGACGTACCACTTCCTAAAATACCGCAAGAACCTTTATCTAGTCCCAAACCACCCGAGGTAGCATTCTTGGGGAAACGCTCTGTATATTGGGATGGGGAATGGATCCAAGCAGATATTTATGAAATGGAAAAATTGCTGCCTGGAAATAAAATCGGATCGTTATCGATCATTGAATCAACAGCCACGACCCTCGTTATTCCACCTGGGTTTGAGACGTACTTGGATGAGAACCGCATTTTCCATTTGAAAGAATTAAACAAATAAGATAGGAGGTTATCTTTTTGAAAACAATCGAAGAGGTTCAAAATAAGAAAGTACCGATTGGTTGGGATGGAAAAACGTTAAAGGAAATGAGAGCCGAGATTGATAGAGTAAGTAAAGAAACAGGATATTACGCCGGTCTTGAAGATTTAAAGTTTAAAGAATCGGATCCAATCCGGTTTGAAAAAATATTCTCTAAACTTCGCGGCGGGGTCGTTCATGCGAGAGAAACAGCGAAAAAAGTTGCGGCTTCTCCTATCGTTGAACAAGAAGGGGAACTATGTTTCAGCTTATATACACCAGAGGCCGATTCCATCGTTACGTCTACCGGTATTATCATCCACGTGGGAACCATGGGTGCCGCAATAAAGTTCATGATTGATAAGGATTATGAAGACAATCCTGGTATAAAAGACGGTGACATCTTCTGTAACAATGACAACCACGTCGGTAACGTGCATACGTGTGACGTTCATACCCTCGTTCCGATTTTCTGGGAAGGAGAGTTGCTCGGATGGGTTGGAGGAGTCACTCACGTCATCGATACGGGAGCTTCTGGACCGGGAAGCATGCCGATGGGACCCGTTCAACGATATGATGACGGCTACCAGATCACTTGCCGGAAAATTGGAGAAAATGACGAGTTGTCCAAAGACTGGTTGCTAGAGAGTACTCGTTCTGTACGTGGTTCCAAGTATTGGACATTGGACGAGAAGACTCGCGTCGCCGGTTGTCATATGATTCGTGACTTAGTTCTTGACGTCGTGAAAGAAGAAGGCGCAGATAATTATAAACAATTCATGCGCGAAATTATTGAAGATGGCCGCCGCGGCTTCGTCAACCAAGTAAAAACAATGACGATTCCTGGTACGTATCGTGCCGCTTCGTTTATCGATGTGCCATTTGAAGGACTTGACTTGCCTAAGTTTGCCCAACAAGACTCTATCATTCATACCCCATCCGAAATAAAGATTCATAAGGATGCCCATTTAGAAATTGATTTCGAGGGCGCCAGCCGCTGGGGATGGCACCCATTCAACGCCACACCTGTATCGATAACGAGCGGGATATGGGTTATGCTAGCTCAAACTCTCGTCCCAAATGATCGAATCAATGACGGGGCCTATTACGCGAGCAGCTTCGGTATCCCGTTAGGATCATGGTTTAGCCCAGATGATATTCGATCGGCCCACTCGAATACATGGCATGGTCTCGTGGCAGGATGGACACCGCTATGGCGTGGACTGAGCCGCGGATATTGGGGTCGAGGATTTTTAGAAGAAATCAATGCCGGCAACGCTCACACTTCCAACTGGCTGCAAGGCGGCGGGTATGACCATCACGGAGAGCTGTCTGCTTTAAACAGTTTTGAATCCGCAGCCTGCGGGGTAGGCGCAAGCGCTGTGAAAGATGGAATTAGCCACTCTGCTGCTTTATGGAATCCAGAAGGTGATATGGGCGACATGGAAATTTGGGAAGTTCTTGAACCTCTCATCTTCATGGGAAGAGAAATATTACCTGGTTCAGGAGGTTCGGGTAAATATCGCGGCGGGAATGGCTGGCAATCCTTACGTCTTGGCTGGGGTGCGAAAGAATGGACCATGTTGGTTGCAGGTTCAGGAGCCATGGCCACAGACTGCGGTTTAATGGGTGGTTACCCAGGAGCGGCCGGTTATCGATTCAGTGCCTACAATACCGACTTGAAAGAACGGATTGAAAAGAGATTACCTCTTCCACTCGGAGGGGATACCGATCCAGACGATCCAGGCTATGAGAAGAACTTAAAGGCAGAAACGATCAATCGTGACAGACAGGCCGTGACGACACAAGAAGAGTTCGGCGATTATGATCTCATGTTGAATTACCTACGTGGGGGTCCAGGGTTCGGCGATCCATTAGATAGAGATCCGAAAGAGGTAGAAAACGATTTAAATGAACAGTTTATTTTACCTCGTTTTGCTGAAAGCACGTTCGGTTGCGTGTACGAAGAGAAAGACGGTGAATTTGTAGTTGATCTTAAAGCAACCAAAGAAAAGCGGAAAGAAATGCGTCAACAACGCTTAGAAAAAAGTGTTCCAACGAAAGAATGGATGAAAGAAGAAAAAGAACGCATTTTGAACAAGGATGCTTCCAAGCAAGTCCAACTCATGTTTGCAGAGAGCTTCGCCTTAAGTAAAAAATTCACAGATGAATTTAAAGAATTTTGGGACATCGACGAAGACTGGATGGTTTATGAAGATGACTTAAACGTAACGAAACTGGGACGACACATTAATCGTTTTAAAGACGCCAAATAAAGGAGGATGGTTATGGCCGACTACAAATACGATCACAAAGTAATTAATGAACTGGTCGAAGGTACATTAGAGTGGTACCAACTCAAAAACATGATGTCTAGTCATAAAGATGCCGACCGTTTTAAAGTATACCGGGAAGTCATGCAAGAGAGAGTATCCTGGGATGATCCCATTCTATTACCGCTCGGACTCCACTTATATATCGTGTTAAAGGAAAATGGAGATCGGATTGTAAAGTGCGATTGCGGTCACGAATTCTGCGATTATCAAGAAAACTGGAAGGTCCACGCGAATATATTTGTCCGGGATGACGAAGAAAAAATGAATGAAATTTATCCTGTATTAATGGCACCTGATCCAGAATGGCAGGTCATCCGTGAATATTACTGCCCTAGTTGTGCCGCCCAATTAGAAGTGGAAGCCGTTACTCCTTGGTATCCTGTCATTCACGATTTTGAACCGGATATTGATACGTTTTACAAAGACTGGGTCAAGCTCCCTCTCCCTGAAGTAAAATCTAAGTAATTTCTAAGTGCTGCTTCAGGCGCCCGCTCGGTGAAAAGAACGCGAGCACGAGGCCTGAAGCGGCCACTCGAACAATATCCTCTCTAACGTTACATGAAAAGAGACTGTAAATGGGGAACAGCCCCAATACAGTCTCTTTTCTTATTAAAAAGGTTAGGATGTCATACTTTCTTCATGACATCTATCTCATACTTTTTCATTCTGCGATATAAGGTGGTCCTCGCAATTTGGCATCGTCGTGCTACTTCTGATAAATTGCCATTCGTTGCATGGATTAATTCGATGATCTCTTCTCTTTCCGCCCGTTCTAACGGGGTGAGCCGATCAGCTGTGTAAGTATCAAACTCATTCTGTTTTTCTAAGATATATTTCGGCAATGATTCCAGCGTAATACAATGACCCCCGTGAAAGAGAATAGCGTATTCCATCACATTCTTCATTTCTCGAATATTTCCAGGCCAAGAATACTCTTCAAAAAGAGCAAGCACATCTTGACTAATGGCCGGTACTTCTCTCCCGTGTCTGTTCGCTAATTCCTTTGCAAAGTGTTGGCATAAGAGTGGAATGTCTCCTTTTCGATTTTTTAACGGAGGCAAATGCACTTCCACCACGTTCAATCGATAGTAAAGATCGGCGCGAAATGCACCTTTCTGTATTAAGGATTCTAAATCTTGGTTCGTTGCCGCGATAATTCTCACATCGATCGGAACGGGTTTCGCGGAACCGACAGGAACGACTTCTTTTTCTTGTAATACTCGCAACAGATGAACTTGTAAATCTAGGGGCATCTCCCCTATTTCATCAAGAAATACCGTCCCGCCATTGGCTTCTTCAAACTTTCCTTTTTTTCCTTGGGGATCTCCGCCTGTAAACGCTCCGCGAGCATAGCCAAATAATTCACTCGTAATTAAGTTCTCAGGAATCGCTCCACAATTAATGGCAATGAAAGGGTTATGTTTGCGCTCGCTTTTCAAATGAATGTTATGCGCAAACACTTCTTTGCCGGTCCCGCTCACTCCTGTAAGAAGAACAGGTATATTTTTGTCCGAGATGACACCGATTTTTTGAACCGCTTGTTTGAGAGCAGCCGATTGTCCAATGACCCCTTTTAGTTTCGTATTCGGAGGCGCAGAGAGTCCCGTTTTTTCGATAAACAGGGCAAAACCGATGTGTTCTGCGTTAAATGTAATGCGTCGCACCCTTATTTTTGATGGAAAGGATGCAACTTCCCATTCTAGTTCGTAGGGTTTTTTCGCTAGCAACACCCTTTTTAATGAAGATATCTCTTCCTTTTCCCACAGCTGCGTCCAATGGGAGAGCGAAAAGAGATCTAAACATGCGCTATCTCCATGCACAACATGTAACATCTCGTCCAATATTACAACGTGGGCGGAGGTATTGGTTTTCATTTCTTGATACGTGTCTTGTAAATGTTTAAACACATCATAGGAATGGATAAATAACTGTTGCTCGATTAAATACGAAACATTTTGGACGACGCTTAAAGAATGAGATTGCGCATGATGACTAGGTCCTGTTAAGTCAATGATACCTAAGATGTTATTCGTTCTTGGATCACGAATCGGTGCAGAGGAACATACCCAAGGATGAACCCCTTGACAATAATGTTCAGAAGAGAGTATTTGAATCGGCTTTCTTGAGGCAAGAGACGTTCCAATGGCATTTGATCCTGCAGACTTTTCACTCCAATCCGCTCCAATGACAAAGTTCATCTGTTCAGCTTTATCTAATATTGGGGTTTCTCCTTTTAAACAAATAATCTTTCCTTCTTGGTCACCTAACGTAATCAAGTGATTCGTACCAGCTATTTGTTTGGAAAAGTTTTCGATAATGGGCAGGGAGGCGTTATACAAGGCGGATTGGTTTATTTGTTCTTTTAATTTATCTTCTCTTACTTTGATTAGGGTTTGTTTTTGTAATGGGTCGACTCCATATTGTTGGCAACGTTTCCATGATTCTAAAACTTCTACACGTACTTTGTTAGACTGTGGAACTTCCCTTTCACTCATAAAATACTCCCAATTACTATCTAGTTCCTTTAATTTGTGTGGGAGCTCGTCTATTGAATGGAACGCTAAACTTGACCGAACCACCCCAAAATCCCCCTTGTCATTAAATCTCGATTCTAAGCCAATTTGAGGTACAAACTACTGCTCTTACTAACTCAGACTATTCTAGTGGCTTGTCCTCGGATAGGTTATACTTAACTGGACAGATTCGATAAGGTCATAATAAACCCTGAGGAGCATCAATATGATCAGACGAGCAGGAAGGAAATTTGTCAAATCTTATACAATGTTCAGTTGCAGGTCTCCGTTTATGTCTTTTCCGCACAAGTCAAGCGACCGGATTCGCTCTTAAGAAAGGTGACAGTAGTAGTTTTATGGTAGTTGATAAGTTTAAAAAGACAAAATAGTACATATTTTAATAATATTCTAAATAAACTAATTTGTCAAATGGATAAATTGGGATGAGGTTGATATTCAACTGAACCAGCTTTGTATTTTCCGTGTTGTTTATCGAACTTAGGCGAGAAGTGTTTTTGTTCATCATGATGATAACCAGAGAATGAGCGTTGGAATCGAGAGTTAGTGGGCACTACGGTGCTGTTATTTTTCGCAAAACATCTTTTCGCAGCTTCATAGGGGCGCTATGATGCTGTCATTTTATCTCATGATCCATTTCACAACGTCAAAGGCTCTTAATGGAGTCGTTATTATGGCCAGAGCCCCATTTCACGACGTCATACACGGTCAATGGAGTCGTTATTTTCTGTAATACTACTTTTCGCGGCTTCAAAGGCTCGGAGGAAATGGTATTAGTGGATTAGCAGGACTATGTAATAGAAAGCACGTCGGTGAAAGCAGGTTTTTATGAAGGAGTTGAGACGGGATTTAAAGGATTTCAAACGAGTTCTGCACAATTTTCACTTAGAAAGCCAGAGCCTTTCTCCCGACATGCAGAAAAGAGTACTCCATCTTGTGAATACAAAGGCTTCAATAACCCCTAAGTTGATAAAGGACATACTGCGACATGGGAAAGTATAACGAAAAAGATAATGATGATTATCTGGTAAGACATACTTTATTGGGAATGGATACCTTCGAAGACCTGGAAGAAGCTGAAGCATTAGTCTTTTCACTCCGCGCAACGGAACTGGAGCAAGGTGAACACACAATCAGTTCTTTTCCTTTGGAAGGGTTTCAAGACTTGCACCGCTAAGCGGGTAGTCCTCTTCATCCATTGAACGTCCCGGAATTATTATACACAATAAAATATTCGCTGGTAAGGGGAGAGGATGCAGGTACATGAAAAAAGAACGGAGGATAAAATCTGTGGAGGTTGAATCTTTTTAGGGATTTTTTGCTTTTGTTGTTGAGAGTGTCTTTTGCGTCCACCGCTATTTGCAGGAGGTGGGGGTGGCATGATGTGACACCCCCACCCTAAAGGCTTTCTAAATGTTTTTTTAGTCAAAAGCAGGTGGCAGGCCGCTCATCGGTGGCAGTCTCCATGTCTTCTCTTCTTTTGGCGCCGGGGAATAAAAGGTGAACCCGTTCTTCTGTTTATGTTTGACCTTATACATCGCTTTATCCGCATGCATAAGCAGTGTTTCTGCATCCTCCCCGTCGTCTGGATAAACGCTAATACCGATGCTGCTTGATAGGCTCTCGGCGGTATCTTCGGTTTGGTAAGGTTCGGAAATGTTGTTTATAATACGAGAGGCGATGGATTCGACTTCCTTTCGACTCGTTTTTTCAAAAACCGCCACAAACTCATCGCCGCCGACCCGTGCGATAAAATCTTCTTTTCTCATGCTGCGAAAGAGTCTTTCCGCCACTTCCTGCAGAATGAAATCCCCCGCGTGATGCCCGTGGTTGTCGTTGACATGTTTGAAGTCATCCAAATCGATAAACATCACCATGACTTTCCGGTGGTGGCGCTGCGCCCGTGAAATGGCTTTTTGTAGGTGAGAATCCAGCCATACCCGATTCGGCAAATCGGTTAAATCATCTGTGTAGGCGATCTGCTTTAGTTTTTCTTCCAGCTGTTTTCGTTCCGCAGTGTCGATAAATTGCCCCATCACCTTTGTGACGGTGCCATCCACATCCATAACAGGTGTAGCGTGAAGCGAAATCCATTTTTGTTGTTGGTCGGCGCGCAAGATCCGATACTCGACCTTTACAGGGTTTCCGGTAAGCAGTTCTTCTTCCGCCTGGACCAGTATAGCCTCGTCATCCGGATGGACGATTTTTTTCCAAAGGTCCTCGTCCTCTTGAAATGCCTGCCGCGGATACCCGAACAAATTCTCGACCTCTTCCGAGAAATCGATTGTGTTTGTGGTGACATGTTGGGTGAATATAACGCCGTCCACGGTCGTCCTAAGAAGCTCTTGATCGGCTGCTTGTTCTGCTTCAGTTTTTCCCTCGTCATACCCTTCCTCGTATCCATAGTGAAAACCCTTTTTGTATCCTTGTTTGTAAATGGCATCGAGCATTTCTTCTATGATTGAAATATCCTCAAAAGATAGTTTTTGAAATAACTCTTTTTCTTTGGACATTGGCTTTTTAAGGCACTCCTTTTTGGCTTCTTGGTCGTCTGTCTCTGTTATCAATATATACGTACCCCGATTCTTCAGATGCTAACCGTGAAGGTGGTTAAACGTTCAAAAGGCTTGTATTTTTTGAAAAGGTAGAATATTTAGTGCGCGGACGCGGTAACGTGTTATACTGGTTACAGTTATATTTGGGGAGGAGTGTTGGGATGGTTAGAAAAGGTGTGTTTGTGCTGGTGACGTTTTTGCTGTTCACCTCGGCTGCTATGGCTGGGGGAGGTTTTTCAGATGTGGGGGGAGAGTTTTGGGCAAAATCGAACATTGAGTACTTAAAGGATGAAGGGATTATTTCCGGTTACGGCGATGGAACGTTTGCGCCGAACAAGGAGGTAAAACGAAGTCAAGTCGCCAAGATGCTGTCCGAGGCATTGGATTTGGAGCTGGAAAACCGGCCGGACCCAGGGTTTACGGATATAAACCGTGACTTCACGGGCTATGACTACATTGCCGCAACCGCAGCAGAAGGGATTTTCGGAGGGAAAAAAGACGGTAGCTTTTCTCCAAATGCTATCATGACGCGTGCGCAGATGGCAGCCGTGTTAAACCGTGCCTTTGATCTGCCGGAGCGGGTCACGGGTAACATCGCCATTGCCGACATGGAGCCTGGCGATACGTTTTACGACGATGTGCAGGCAGTGGCGAAAGCGAAAATAACGACGATTACGTCAGGGGAGAGCTTCGAGCCGTACGAGAAATTGACCCGGGCTCAGTTTACTGCATTCCTCTCGCGAACGTTAGCGCCGAAGCAATTTATCGATGATAGTGACGAGGACACGGATGCGGATGACCCGGCCACTCAGACATACCATAATGAACAGTTTGATTATACTGTGACGTATCCAGAAGCGTGGGGAGAAGGCAGTTATTTTCAAAATGACCCGGATGAGAGAGGGAAGTTTCTCTATGATAAAGAGGGCGGGATGATAAGAGTATTTGCCGCACCGCATGTAAGTGACGAGTATTTCCCGGGAAATGTCGAAATAAAGCAGCTCCAACTCGATGATGGCAAAACGGCGGAGTATTACGTGAACCACCATCCCAGCATCATAGAGTTCAGCATGGTGCTTGTTCACCAGGGCGTCGTCTATAACATTAGCGGGGAGACTCATCCGGATTTCTTTAATACGCATGAAGAGGAAATCATGGATGCCATGCGAAGTTTAGAGACAGGAGGAGAGTCGGAAGAAGCGGCAGCAAAAGCAGCAGCTGACTCGGCCTTGTCCGCCATAGGCGCGGAGGATTGGGAGGCCCTTTCCTCGTTTGTCCATCCGGATAAAGGGGTACGTTTTTCTCCGTATGCCTACGTAGAGATAGCAGATGATCAGCAGTTCACCGCGGCGGAAATGGAGACGTTATGGGGAGATTCGACCACTTACTTGTGGGGACAGTACGACGGCACCGGCTTTCCAATTGAGTTGACGTTCCAGGAATACTATGAGGAGTTCATTTACGCCCGCGATTATCTCCATGCCGATGAAACGTCGGTGAATGAGAGGCTCGGACAGGGAAATACGATTGACAATAGCCAGGACGCTTATCCCGATGCCGAGATCGTCGAATACCACTTCACCCATTCCGGAAACGGTCTGGACTGGTCCTCGCTGCGACTTGCGATGGAAAAGCAAAACGGCAGCTGGTACGTGGTTGGCGTGATTCACGACCAATGGACGATTTAACGCATTTGAAAAATACGAGAAACCGGGTGGAGAGCAGTTGCGTGCTCTCCGCTTTTTTCATAGAATCCATCGTGTTTTGGAAAGCATCCACACGTAAAAGGGACCCATTCAGAGATTACGAGCTGAAATCCAGAGAGACAGCCCCATCAACGAACATCGTAACCACCTTACAACGAGGCGGCCGCCTGCCATATGGATGTGATGCCAATGATGATCAACATCAAGAAAACGAGACGTTTGAAATTTTCATCATTGATGTATTTACGTAAAGGGTGCCCGAGTAAATAGCCGATGAAAGTGGGAATGATCAAGCCACCCACCGCTATCAGCACGTCTGCTTGATTTTCCTTATGAACCACAAAAAAAGCCAATAGAAAGGCCAATACATAATTGATGAGGAAATAATTCACAAGGGTTGCGCGAAAGGTATCTTTTTTCAGGAAATTTATTAGAACGGCCACTACCGGAGGGCCGGGCATTCCAACAACCCCGGTCAATAAACCAGAAAACATTCCCGCTATGTAAAACCCTCTCGGTACTTTTTTCTTTTCCGCTTTACGGCTTGCGGAAAGCTCGGTAGGAGAGTCACTCGTTGCGGCTTGTTCTACCTTAGCGGTACGCCGCTCTCTTTCATTCTGAATCCACTGAACCACGATGTATACTAAAACCGATGCCCCGACAATACTTTTAAGATGAACGGCATGCAGCCTATCGCTCCCCAGCAAACCTACACATAATCCAAGTAAGCCAACAGCCGTTAAAAGCCCAACCAGATCCCAGCGAGCCTTTTTCCAGTCTTTTCTTGCTTGAAGAAAAAGGATAAGGATAGACAACACCATACCGATTAAGACGGCTTCATAACCAGGGAAAAGAAACATTAATAACGGAATCGAAACCAGCGCGAAGCCAAACCCTGTCAAAACTTGAACCATCCCTGCCGCCATCACGGCAATACTACCTAGCAGGAAAACGATCGGATCCAAAACAGGCACCCCCCTCTCTTTCAAAAGGTTATTCAACAATGGTGTACGACTTCCATATGCTATCTAATTTACCATAAAGGGATGGTGACTACGACATAATGCCGGAAGATACGCTGGCAAAGGTTAATCAAACCGTTTTCAAAAGGGATGAATGAGTCCTTCCCTGTTTTCATACAGGCTGCCAGATTGGCCCCGTCGTGAATAAATTGTTACGATAGTTGTGTTAACTCCACGTGCAGAAAGGATAATTCTCATGGCAAATATACAAATACCAGTATCGCTTTTAAACCTAGTTCCTGTTCGCGAGGGGCAGGAAGCCGGGGATGCGATTCATGATATGGCTGATTTAGCACAAGCGGTAGAGAAAATGGGGTATACCCGTTACTGGATCGCCGAGCATCACAATACACCGCGGTTAGTAAGTTCCGCGACGTCGATTTTGATTAAACATGTGTTGGAACACACCGAACAGATCCGCGTCGGCTCGGGCGGGATCATGCTGCCGAACCATTCACCGTTAGTAGTGGCGGAACAGTTTGGAACATTGGCGACGATGTATCCGGACCGGGTGGACTTGGGACTGGGCCGCGCACCGGGAACAGATATGATGACAGCAAGTGCGCTTAGAAGATCGATGCATGAGTCGGTCTATACGTTCCCTCAGGATGTGCAATCGCTCTTAACCTACCTCGGACCGGAAGAGGACCAAGGGTTTGTGAAGGCTCATCCCGGCGCTGGCACGAATATCCCGATTTACATTCTCGGCTCCTCCACCGATTCCGCATACTTAGCTGCCGAGTTAGGCCTGCCGTATGTGTTTGCGTCTCACTTTGCTCCTAAACTTATAAAAGAAGCTATTTCCATTTACCGAAATCGCTTCAAACCATCCGAGTACTTAGAGGCGCCGTACGTGATGACAGGCCACAACGTTATCGCTGCGGAAAGTGACGAAGAAGCTGCATTTTTAGCCACGACCATGTACCAATTTTTCTTGAACATTATCCGCGGCACGCAGAACCCATTACAACCTCCCGTGGAAAACATGGACGAAGTGTGGACCCCTTCCGAAAAAGCCATGGTAAACGCGAAATCCAACCTGGCCTTTTTAGGAGGAAAAGAATCAGTCCGAAACCAACTGGAAGCCTTTCAAGAAGAGTTCCACGTCGACGAAATCATGGCCGTTACGTATGTCTACGACCAGGAGAAACAGAAACGCTCTTTTGAACTATTGAAAGAAATCGTCGATGGTAAATAAAGTGACTGCTATAGTCCTGTGGAGAAACGCTCTCCGCAGGGCTCTTTTTTTGTTGTATCCAGAGACAGCACTCGGAAATCCAGAGATAGCGGAGGGGAATCCATAGTTACGTAGCGGGAATCCAGAAATACAGCGTTGGAATCCAGACTTAGCGAGACAGAATCCATTCATATGGAATAAGAATTCACAGTTAGCGATCAGGAATCCAGAGATATAGCGCGGGAATCCACACTGTTAGGACAGAGTCCATACTCAACGGGGGAGAATCCAAAGTTAAAGCGCAAGAATCCAGACTTAATGGTGAAGAATCCATAGTGGGAGCACCGGAATCCAGACTTCGTGAGAAAGAATCCATACTTAAAGCGCCGGAATCCACACTTGGGCAGAGATAATCCAGATATAACGAGCTAAAATCCATACTCAGCGAGACGGAGTATGGAAGGTGAATACAAAAAACAGCACCCGTCAGCTCGGATGCTGTCTTCTTTTTATTGTTTAACAGGAATGGGTCTTTCTTGTACTCCTTCTGGTATGCCCGTTAGCTCGTTTCTTGCATTGGTTTTGGCTCTGTTTCTTATTTTTGCAACGTTTTCCTTCGCGACGGATGATTGTTCTCTTACTTTGGTCGCAAGGTTTGTTGTTTGTTCTTTCGTTTGGGTTGCTTTTTCATTCACATTTTGACGAAGTTCTTTGCCGCTTTTAGGAGCGAGCAAAATTCCGGCGGTTACGCCGACTACTGCGCCAACAGCCATACCGCTCATTAATGGTTTTCCCGACATTCCTTCCGATTCGGATTCCGGGTCTCTCATTTCTCCCGTACGCTGTAACCGAACTTTTACCTCTTCGGCAATGTCAGAAACAGAGCGTCCTCTCGCTTCGATGATCGGTACGTTCATATGAATATCAACTAAATCATCCATCGCTCTGACAACGACGCAATCATACTCCGGTGAATCTGTCTTCTCTTCTAACATCTCGGCTTCATACCCTAATTCGCGAAGTTCCTGCTTCACATCCGTTAATGGGTATTCTACTGCAATTCGTGCCATCCAATCCCTCCTAGTTTTATAGTGCTAATCCCCGAACACCTCCCGACTTAAACATGAATGTGAGACAGCGCATAAAAGAATGTGCAATCGAGAGGTGTCTTGCTATGCAATTGGACCGTGTTGAAATCCAGAGTGGCAGTGCAGAAATCCACACATGCGGCATTTGAATCCAGAGATGAAGCGTTAGTATCCAGACTTCAGGACTCGTAATCCAGAGTCAATGTGTAAGAACCCACACTTACAGCTTCGGAATCAAGAGTCGGCGTAATAGAATCCACACTTACAGCAAGAGAATCCTGAGTTAGCGTGCTGAAATCCAAATAACGTGAATAAATATCTATTTTTCCGTCCTCATGGGGTGAAGTTTCACGCTGGTTTGCCGATATTAGGAAAGAAACCAATGTTTTTTTGTCTTGTAATGGAGGGTGACATATGGGGAGAAAGAAAAAGGGTACTTTTTACTTAAACTCAATGAGGTTCGCGATTGCTTTTTTTACAGTTGTTGTGCTTTTTCCAGCGTCTTTTAGCAGTTTGGCAGGTAACGGTGTTGTCTCGCTCGTAGAGGTGGCTGCAGCCAAGAGCTATGAGAAAATAGACTCGGCATATGATTTAGCGAACATGGAAGTGGACGGGAATTATAAATTAACGGAGGACATCGACTTATCCGAGTATGGCAATTGGAAGCCGATCGGTGACAGCACGGATCCGTTTACCGGGGAATTCGACGGGAATGGTCATGTCATCAGCAATGTAACGATTAATGACAAAACGAAAGATAATCTCGGTTTATTCGGGTATGTGGAAGGGGCGACGATTAAAAATCTGACTTTGAGCCATGTTGACATTGAGGGCCAAAAAAATGTCGGCTCTTTAGTTGGAAGGATGGCAAATGGTTCAGACATTGAAGAAGTTTTCGTTCAACATGTTTCGGTTGATGGGGAAGATTATACTGGTGGATTAGTTGGTTACGTTGATAATTCGAAAGTTAAAGAAGTTGCCGCTCAATACCTCTCAGTTGAAGGAAAGAAACATACAGGGGGGCTTTTTGGAAAAACGGAAGGTTCGACTACTGACGACAAGTCTTCCATGAATGTTAGCAAGTCCTCCATTCAGTATCTTACGGTTGATGGTGCGGATAATACAGGTGGCTTGATCGGGTATGCGATGGCAACGGACATGGAGGATGTCTCCGTTAGTACGGGTGATGTGATAGGAGACTCTGACACAGGCGGCCTGATTGGCGATTCGCAAAAGTCTTCCATTACACAGTCATACACCTCAGTGGATGTGACTGGGGACGATAAGGTGGGAGGCTTAGCGGGTTATTTTCACGCCAATGATTCCTCCATTACGAGCGCATTTGCAATCGGTGATATTCGTGGAGAGAGCCATGTCGGCGGACTTGTGGGGAAAGGTATAAATGGAACAATAGACAACGCGTATGCAACGGGGGATGTGCTCGGAGAAACAGAGAATGCTGGTGGTTTAGTCGGCTATGCTTTTAACGGCATGACTATTGAACGGACATACGCGACAGGAACGGTTAAGGGAAAAGAGAATGTAGGCGGGCTTGCAGGAAAAATGAACGGGGGTATTTTTCGTTCATTTGCTTTGAATCCTGAAGTAAAAGGGAAAGGAAATGTCGGGCCGACGATTGGCAGGTATGAGGGAACATATGGGAAAATCTATGCAATATCGGGGCTTGCTGCTTCGGGGCATGGAGATTTCGTGAATGGAACCATTGATTTCAACCAAGCATTGCAGAAGTCGACGTATACCGATGCCGGTTTTAATTACGGACATGTTTGGGGCATCGAGGAAGGGAAATCGCTTCCGTACCTGCGGCAGTACAAGCAAGCACGCGTCGAATATGATGAGGCAACGGGTAAATGGGTGAATAAATATGCAGGCCAGCAGGTAACGTTTCATTGGCTGCCTATCTACAATGACGACGGGGACGAAGCTGAAAAATACCAAGTTTTACGAAATGGCCAGGAAATTGCGGTTGTCGAAGGTACGTCCTATACAGACGACGAGGCAGAAATTGGGGAAACGAACAGATACAGTGTTGTTCCCGTTTTTGCAGATGGATCAGAAGGGCCGGAAATAGAAATTCCGGGGGAGGATACATCCGGAGGCAATGACTCGGGCGGCTCGAATGACGGCGGCTCCAACTCCAACGGTGATTCAAACAACGGCGATAATAGTAATTCAGGTGGTGGCGATTCTGACTCTGGATCGAATGATGATAATGGGCCGGGGTCAAACAACGGCTCTGATTCAGGCGGCTCCAATTCGAACGACGGTGGGTCTGACCCAGATAATAATAATTCCAATGACGGCAGTTCTGACACGGGCCAAGACGGGGGATCCGATAATAGCGGCGGCAGTGATAATAGTGGCGGCTCTGATTCAGGCGGGCCGGACAGCGATAACGAAACGCCGGACAACGGCAATATCGGCGAGCCGGGCAATCAGCCGACGACACCACCCGTAACGGATCCGGACGACCTCGATGCTCCTGAAAGTCCCGGAATTGAAATCGGAACAGATTTTATCCGTATTGCCTGGGATCCCATTCCAGGAGCCGCGTATTATGAATTGACACGCGACGGCAAAACGCTGTACGTGAAAAATCATGAGGACAGTATTGATCTCTATTCCTACGTCGATCACCCGATTGATCCGATGGAGTGGTATCAGTATGAAATTATTCCTTATGACGGGGAAGGGGACAAAATCGATGACAGCAGCATCAGCATCGATTCCGTACCGAAACCGATTTTTACGGAAATGGTTTACAGCGGGGGCAGTGAGTCTTTAGTTAATTATGAAGACGGAGAGAAAGTCTCGGTAGCAGATTTGGCAGCCGGTATTAAAATAAAAATGGATTTTGGCAATGAAGTGGCAGCGGAGGACGAAGACAAGTTTGTACTGGAATATTACACAAAAGCGAACGGATGGACGGAATATGATAAATCGATTTCCCTGCATCAGACGGATACCGTTTATATCCGGACCCGTCTCAAAAAAGCAGGGAAACACGACCAAGTCAGCGCTTACTCCCATTTAACATTCGTTCGGGGAGACGCGGAACCGGAAACAGCCGATCCGACCTATCCTGCGGCGGACGAAATAGCAGCATACCGAAAAATGACACGCTACAATCATCTACAACCAACGGGAACGATCACCATTTCCTTCACACAAGCTCTTGATCCCGACACGGTAGATAAAAACAGCGTACTGGTGTTTAACGAACACAAGGAAGCTGTGAACGCTACCGTCACTTTGAAAAAGGACAAGGTCTTTATCAAGGGAAACTCTCCATTCCAGCCAGGAGAGTATGAATTAGTAATCACCGAGGAGGTAAAAGGAGAAAACGGCCGAAACCTCAAACAAGGTGCGATCATCACCTTTACGGTAACCAAATAAAGGAATTCGAAAAACGGAGAGTCCACGCAGGCTCTCCGTTTTTTTATGGTTGAAAAGGGGGTGCTTGAATAGAGCAAGCTGGAATCCACAGGAAGAACGCCAGAATCCACACTTAGCGTGCAGAAATCCAAATTCGGAACGTTGATATCCAGACTTGGAACGTTAGAATCCGAAGTCAATGTGCTAGAATCCACACTTGTAGCTCCGGAATCCAAACTTCCTGTGCCAGCATTCGAACTTGGCGTGTATGAATCCATAGTTAGAACGATGATATCCATATCGGGCGCGCGGGAATCCAGAGTCCACGTGTTTGAATCCATACTTAGTGTGCTGGAATCCACAGTAAAAAAGGGCAGATCGAAGCGCAACAAAGGAATGACGCCGCGAAAAACCGGAACACCGACAATAACAGCCTCATAGACACTGAATGACGTCGTGAAAAAGAGGAAAGGAAGAAACAACGACGCCATAGCAAGCGAATGACGTAGCGAAAACGAGCGCATGAGAAAATAGCAAACCCATAACTGTCGAATGCCGCCTCAAAAACGAGCGAGCGGCAAAATAACAACGTCATAGAGACTAAATGAGGTTGCGAAAAGGAAGCAACAGAAAAATAACGACGTCATAGCGCTTGTATGAAGCCGTGAAAAAGCGACAACGTGTAAATAACGGCGTCATAGTGCCTGCATGATCCGCGAAAACCGCCAAATTGAAGCAAATACTAGCTTCATAGAGTGTACTAGTAATTTTTCCTATAAAAAGCAAGTGAATGCTTGCCTACAATGTATCTAGAAAAATAGTTCTTCAGTATTGCACAAGGTAAAACTTTTGTTTTATAATCAACTTACATGCCAAAAGGAAAACATCATGCACACACATAACCGTGTTCGTGCATATGAATAATAGCGTCTGAATGTTGCCCTTAACCAAGTGTTTAACGGCTGTACAAAAGGGGAGGTCGAGTATGGAAAGCAAGCCTATTTACCAGTTTCATAAGGGTGATCGGTTGGAAATTACGTCGGTGCAGGTGGAAGGTGTGATGCGGAGACGCTTGTTGGATCTGGGATTTGTCCGGGGAGCGGTCATTGACGTGGTCCAAAAGAGCCCGTTGGGAGATCCGATCGCCTTCCGGGTTTTTAACACGAGTATTGCGTTGCGCCGGGAAGAAAGCTCTCTCATCCATGCGGTGAAAATGGAAGAAGATAGCGAGGTGAAGGTCCAGTGAGTCATAGAGTTGCGCTTGCCGGTAATCCCAATACCGGGAAAAGTACGTTGTTTAATTTGTTGACGGGTTTGCGGCAGCACACGGGGAATTGGCCTGGGAAAACGGTCGTTCGCGCGGAAGGGGAACTCCGCACCGACAATCACACCTTTCAAATCATTGATCTCCCGGGTACTTACTCGCTTTATTCCAATTCGGCGGATGAGGAAGTTGCACGCGATTACATTATTTTTGAGAAGCCGGATATTACGTTAGTAGTGGTGGATGCGACGTCGTTGGAGCGGAATCTTAACTTGGCGCTGCAAGTGTTAGAAATGACGAAGAACGTAATTGTATGTGTGAATTTGATTGATGAAGCGAGACGAAAAGGAATAACGGTCGATAAGAAAGAGCTCTCCCGCCGGCTTGGTGTGCCCGTCGTGTTACTTTCCGCGAGAGAGAAAATTGGTGTGATCCAATTGATGAAAACGATGGACCAGATGGTAGACGGCAAGATCAGTACCGATCCTTATCTGATTCCTTATGAGGAAGAAGTGGAAAAAAAGATCGAGGAGATGGAGCCGAGAATTAAAGAGATTTTCGGGGATTCGATGCCTTCTAGATGGCTGGCCTTGCGATTACTAGACGGCGACAAAAACTTGCTTCAGGCGTTAAAAACGTATATTCGAGATCCTCAGAGTGTCGAGATCAAGCACGAGCCTGCGCAAGGAGGATGCTGTCATGGAGCATAGTGCCGAAAAAAAAATAGAGCAGTTGGATCACTTATTTCAGGAGGGGTCGGATGACCTCCGCGACCACATCGTGTCGAGTATTTATCAATCGACGCAGGGACTGACCAAAGAGGCGGTTCAGTATTCTCCTAAAAAAGCGTCCTGGCTGGATACCAACCTTGATCAAATACTCACATCGCGCATGTTTGGTTTTCCCATTATGCTGGCAATGCTCGCCGTTGTCATTTATCTCACGATTGCCGGGGCGAACTATCCCGGAATTGTGATTGCGGAAGCATTTGCCAGGGTGGAAGATGGATTGACTGCCGTGTTTCAATGGGTGCACGCACCGGATTGGTTGTACGGCATATTAGTGGAAGGGCTGTACCGCGGGACCTCATGGGTCGTCAGCGTGATGCTGCCGCCGATGGCAATCTTTTTTCCGATGTTCGCGTTACTGGAAAACTTCGGTTACTTGCCAAGGGTGGCGTTTAACTTGGATCGTTTTTTCAAAAAATCCGGAGCCCACGGCAAACAATCGTTAACGATGGCGATGGGATTCGGATGTAATGCGGCTGCGATTATGTCCACTCGTATTGTCGAATCGCCGCGGGAACGAATGCTTGCGATTTTGACGAATAACTTTGTTCCTTGTAATGGACGCTGGCCGCTCATCATTGTGCTCGCTGGTTTGTTTATGGCCGCCGGCTTCTCAGGTGGCATGAATACGTTTATTTCTGCAGGCGTGGTGGTAGGAATTGTGTTATTCGGTGTCGTGATGACTCTTTTCGTGTCATGGGCACTTTCGAAAACATTGCTGCGCGGGGTGCCGTCTCATTATACGTTGGAGCTGCCGCCTTACCGGAAGCCAAAATTCTGGAATACGATCGTTCGCGCCACTTTGGATAAATCGTGGTTTGTGTTAAAACGAGCGGTGATTATCGCAGCACCGGCATCGCTGATTACGTGGATTCTCGCGAATATTATGGTGGGAGACCTTAGTGTTCTGGAGCACATTGCGGCTTTCTTAGATCCGTTTGCTCATGCGATTGGGCTAGATGGCTTCATTTTAATGGCCTTTATTCTTGGATTCCCCGCGAATGAAATTGTGCTGCCGATCTTATTAATGGGTTACCTCGCTACCGGATCGATGATTGAAGTGGAAAATCTTCATGACTTGAAACAAATCTTCCTCGATCACGGCTGGACCTGGTTGACCGCCTTAAATATGATGTTATTCTCCCTGTTGCACTATCCATGCGGCACGACGATGCTCAATATCTGGAAAGAAACGAAAAGTCCGAAATGGACGTTCACGGCTTTCGCCTTACCGACAGCCATCGCAATCGTCGTTACGTTTATCATTGCCCAAACCGTAATAGCATTAGGGCTCGTTTAGAAAATAAAGTAGGTGGATGTCTCTACAGGAGAGATCCGCCTTTTTTGTGCGATAAATACAGAGAAGAGCGGCTGGAATCCAGAGTTCAGGCGTAGAAATCCACACTTGTTGCGATGGAATCCAGAGTTAGCGGGAGGGAATCCAGACTCGGTGCAAGAGAATCCAGAGTTAGCGGTTGGGAATCCAGACTCGGTGCGAGAGAATCCAGAGTTAGCGGTTGGGAATCCAGACATAGTGCGAGAGAATCCAGAGTTAGTGTGAGGAAATCCAGACTCGGTGTGAGAGAATCCAAAGTCAGTCGCTGGTAATCCAGACATGTCGTGAAAGAATCCAGACCCACGACGCTTGGTGCCACAACAAAAAGGCGCCATCCACGATGTCAGGCGGATGGCGCCGTTGTTTTTTCCAATGATTATAAACGAAAAATAATGCCGACTAACGAGTAAATAATAACGGTGGAGAATAAGACGGTCATATGGATGAGTGAATAGAAAAACATTGATTTTGCCCATTGCTCAGGTTCTGCTTCGTCATAACGACGCACACTAATAACGAGCCAAATCACGCTTAACAGGAGGGCAACCAGCATGAGTCCTAAGCTTAAGGATCCGAATAAAAAGCTGATCAAAATCATGATGACTAAATACACATTTGTTTGATGATACGTTCGTTTGGTTCCTTTTACGACGGGAAGCATCGGGATGTTCGCTCCCTCATACGCCTTATGATTTCGAATCGCGATCGCATAGAAGTGCGGCATTTGCCAAATAATCATAACGACAAAAAGTCCGAGAATCGCAGGGTGTGTGATGTCTGGATACATCGCAGCCCAGCCGATAAGCGGCGGCATCGCCCCGGAAATGCTGCCAATTTCTGTATTGTAAATCGTTCTCCGCTTACTCCACATCGTGTACGGCACCACGTAAAAGAATAATCCGAGAAACCCGAGGAGCGCGGCGAGAGGTGTCGCGAAGTAAAGAACCGCTATTCCGACAATCGACATCACGATACCGAGGACTAATACAGCGGCCGGCTTGATATCCCCGGTGACCGTAGGCCTCGTCTTTGTCCGTTCCATAATCGCGTCAATATCGCGGTCGTATAAATTATTGAAAGCCCCGGCGGCCCCAATCACAAGTGTCGTACCAATTAAAGCAAAAAAGATATCCGGAAGTTTTCCAACAAGGTTGATCTGGTACGTATAAAGTGCCAATGTTAGTCCAGCAAACATCGGTACGAGATTTGATTTTATAATACCGGTTTTCACCGTTTTTCCTAACACTTGGGAGAACGTCTGCTTTTCTGTGGTGATATCTGAACTCTGCATGATTATCCTCTTCCCTTTTTTCCTAAAAAATGATTAAAACACTA
Organism: Bacillus piscicola; assembly: GCF_022458745.1. Taxonomy (GTDB): domain Bacteria; phylum Bacillota; class Bacilli; order Bacillales; family Marinococcaceae; genus Alteribacillus_A; species Alteribacillus_A piscicola. The sequence goes on along the minus strand of NZ_JAJJJF010000007.1, from coordinate 105,187 downwards.
TGATACATATCTACCATACATCTTCCGGGAACGCTATTCAAACTTTTATTCGCTTGTAGGCGTGTGTTTTTACGTAAATGTGAACACGCCGTAACATCGAGAAATACAAAGCAGGAATCCATTGTCGTGTGAAAGCAGATATCCAGACATCCGTGCACGGAATCCATACAACGGGTGTGGAAATCCAGACTTGAGGGGCAAGAATCCAGGCAACAGTGCATGGAATCCACACATCAGGCGTGGAAATCCAGAGACTCCAGTGAAGAATCCATACATAAGGAACGGAAATCCAGACTCGCGCAGTAAGAATCCAGTTATCTCCCTATCGCCTTATCCAGATGATGCGGCTTGGAATCCCTACTTGAGTTCCATTAATCCAGAGTTGTCACCCGAGAATCCAGACTTCCCTTCTATGAATCCATACACGGAGCACCATAATTCAGAGATCTGTACGTTTTATCCAGACTTGCGCAGGGACGAAGTTTTCTTCATTTACACGTCCTCGCGCCTTGTGTTAATCTGTTCTATGAACCAATCATCCTACAAATTTTATAAAGAGGGAACTATGATAAAAAAAACAAATCGATTGTCGTTAGTAGAACAGGTGGCGTCTCAGATCGAACAGTTAATTGAAGCGGGGCATTGGGCGGTCGGGGAGAGGATTCCCCCGGAGATGGAGCTGATGGAACGCTTTGATGTGAGCCGGAACACGTTAAGAGAGGCGATCCGCGCGCTCGTGCATGCAGGGTTGTTAACGACGAAGCAGGGAAGCGGCACGGTTGTCCGGTCGGCGAGCGCGTTAGGTGCGGCCCTTGAGCGGCATGTAAAAAAAGCCAACCTACTCGAAACGCTGGAAGTTCGGGTGGCGTTAGAAAAGCAGGCGGCTGCCATGGCTGCGGAACGGCGAACGGACGACGATCTTGTCCAACTTCGCGCGTGTATCAAAGGCTGCCAAGCGGCGGCGGGACGCGGTAATCAGGATGAATTTATAACTGCTGACATTGCTTTTCACGAAGCGATTGCAGCGGCTGCGCATAATCAGCTACTCGTTGATTTATACGAACCAATGACGGATAGGTTGTACACCTTTATCCGCGAGGTCATGGAGTTGAACCCTCCCGGTCATTTTGAAAAAGAGCTGCATCTCGAACTTTTGGAAGCCATTGAAAAACAGGACAAAGCGGGAGCGGCTGCCTATGTGGAGCGATACATGAATGAGTTGCAACAACAAGTAACGACAACAATGGAGGAGTAACAGTGAATAAACAAACCGGATCACTAGGAAATAGAAACAACGCGAGCACGAACAGTTGGTTACTGCTCCTCGGCGCGATCTTAATCGGTTCCAATCTAAGGGTGCCATTGACTTCAGCGGGAGCGCTGATCACGTTTATCCGCGATGACCTCGGTATCTCGAATGCGCTCGCTGGGTCCATTACAACGCTGCCGTTACTCGCGTTTGCGTTGCTGTCCCCATTCGCTCCAAAAATAGCGAACCGTATTGGGATGGAATGGACGATAGCTGTCGCTTTGATGCTGCTTATTCTTGGTATCGCGATCCGTTCGCTGACGGGGATTAGCTTTTTGTTTATCGGAACGCTCTTCATTGGGCTTGCAATTGCTATCGGAAACGTGCTGCTGCCTGGTTTTATCAAAATGAATTTTCCCTTAAAAATCGGTGTCATGACCGGGTTATATGCGGTTTTCATGAATATTTTCGGCGCGCTCGGTTCCGGGCTTAGTGTCCCGATTTCATCTATTGGCGGGATCGGCTGGCGCGGCGCACTTGTCGTTTGGGGAATACTTGCGATCATCGCGCTGCTCGTGTGGATTCCACAGCTTCGCAAACAAAAAGATCTTCCGGACATACACAGCGGCGAAACAGTGAAAAAACGCCCAAATCTATGGCGTTCGCCACTAGCCTGGAAAATCACGATTTTCATGGGCTTCCAGTCCTTAATCTTTTACACCATGATCACGTGGCTTCCGGATATTTTACAATCCAACGGGTTCGGCTCGAGCTCCGCCGGCTGGATCGTGTTTCTCATGCAATTTGCGTTAATCCCTTTCACCTTTATCATGCCGATCTTGGCAGAAAAAGTGAAAAACCAAGTAGGACTGAGTATTGGGGTTGCCGTCTTGTTTATCCTCGGTGTGGCCGGACTTTTTCAAGGCAACACCACTTTTGTTCCTTTGTATGCGATTTTCATTGGAATTGGCTGCGGCAGTGCCTTCAGCTTATCAATGATGTTTTTCACCTTGCGAACAAGCGACGGGTATGAAGCAGCCGAATTGTCAGGCATGGCCCAGTCTTTCGGCTATCTCTTGGCAGCGGTCGGCCCGGTCCTTGTCGGGGCGCTGCATGACATGAGCCACGGATGGGGCACCCCCCTCCTCCTACTGATCGCCATTGCCGTCGTCATCCTCTTCACCGGTATTGCAGCTGGAAAAGAACGAGTCATCAACCCTACTGAAAACACAAAAAGCCCCCAATACAAAATCAATTAAACATCTACCACTCTCGCGACGTCATACAAGATATGGCGTCGCTATTTTTCGTTGCGTTGGATTTGACGACACCATACGTGTGCAATGGAGCCGTTATTATGAATCACGCTAGGATTGACGACGTCATAGAGGCTCGATGAGGTCCTTATTTTTCGTTGCGCCGGATTTGGAGGCGTCATAAAGGACTAATGTAGTCGCTATGATGCCGCGCGTCGGATTTGACGACACCATACGTGTGCAATGGAGTCGTTATTATGAATCATGCTAGGATTGACGACATCATAGAGGCTCGATGAGGTCCTTATTTTACGTTGCGTTGGATTTGGAGGCGTCATAGAGGTTTAATGTAGTCGCTATGATGCCGCGCGTCGGATTTGACGACACCATACGTGTGCAATGGAGCCGTTATTATGAATCACGCTAGGATTGACGACGTCATAGAGGCTCGATGAGGTCCTTATTTTTCGTTGCGCCGGATTTGGAGGCGTCATAAAGGACCAATGTAGTCGCTATGATGCCGCGCGTCGGATTTGACGACACCCTACGTGTGCAATGGAGTCGTTATTATGAATCATGCTAGGGTTGACGACGTCATAGGTGCCCGCTGGCGTCGTTATTTTAGCCCGCGCCGGTTTTCACAGCACCAAGGCGGTGTTGTTTTTTAGAGTATCCTCAATGTTGCAAGTGGTGGCACTTTGTCTTTTGTTTCCTTCTGTTTTGTTTTATAATAGAGCAAGAAATGGTAGAGGAGTACTACATGTGTGATGATTACTTCAGGGTAGGTATAAAAGATCAAGAACTTCAGCCGATAAAATCAATAACGTTAGTAAAAAAGTTGCGAGGATCAGTTGGTGATGATGTGGATACTTTTTCATAACGTGGAGTGAGTAGTGCAACTGTCCTTGTTTTATGAAGGTCGTTTTTTTGTGAACCGGAAGTTGTTTCCAATACGGACAAGGGGGCAATGAAAGTGGAGCAATTAAAAATAGAAATAGATGAGCTGCGGCTAAAGATGATCGTTCTTTATGAGCAAATTGGTGATTTTACAGACTCTCGTGTCGTGCAGATCAGTCAAGAGTTAGACGAATTGTTAAATGATCTCGCCCAACGTGAAAAACCGATCTAAGTGGAAACCCGCCATTTATCATGAGCAACAGCCAAAAGGACGGCGTCACCATGCTCGTTGAAGTCATGACATCGATCCTATCTCGATTTCGTAACGTCATTGTTCCTCTATGACGTTGTGAAATCAAGTTCATTCCATTTTCATAGCCTCATACGACCCCCATAACGCCGCAGTATCTAGACTTTGCCGATTTCAAGGCGTCATTCGACCGCAATGACGTTGCTATTCTTTGCTCTTTCTAATTTCACGTCTTTATTCGTGTCGCCACCTGCTACGTGAGACGACATTAGCGCAGGAAAGCTAATCTTTTCTGTCATTGAATCCTTTTTCAAAGATTATTATACTTAACAAGAATACAAAAGGACTTTTTCATCAGGACTAGTTAAGGGGGAGACATGAAATGAAGTGGGGTAAGGGTGTTATTTTTATTTTTCTATTGCTTTTAGCCGCTGCCGGCTGCAGCAACGACGAGGAGACGCAGGCGGGGACGAAGAAATCGCCGGCTGCCGGGCATACGTCGTTTCTTTTGTTTGAATCGGAGTATGAATCGGATTACGGAAGTGCCGGGAATCTTTACATAACGGGAAAAAACGCGGAACCGAGCCGCATAGCAAGCGACGTGCTTGATCATGAATTTACGTATTACAACGAGGATGAAAAGGTATTATACGTGACAGAGAATCGTGATTTGTACGAGTTTACCGAAGAAGCGGGGTCGGTGAAGCTCGGAGAAAGCGTCAGTTCGTATCAACGGACAGGTGTGGATACGGTGACTTTTGTCGACGAACAGATGGACTTATACATGGTGAAAAACGGAGAAGACGCCGAGAAAGTGGCCTCGTCTGTTTTTCAGTACGAGCTGGCGGGAGATCATTTGTATTATACCGACGATGATGGGGACTTTCGTTTGTATAACGTCTCCACGCGGGAAGAGAAAAAGCTCTCCTCCGATGCTTTTGTTTTTGAGTTGTTGAGTGACAAAGAAGATATTGCCTACGTGAATGGGGAAAATGCGCTCTATTATGTAGAAAATGCCGACGCGGAATCCGTGAGAATCTCGTCTGACCCGGTACGTCCGGATTCTGCGGTGAAAATGAACGGCAAACTCTATTACGTCGGCTTTGCGGAAGAGGACAAGCCGGCGTTATATGTCGCTGACCTTGCGGAAAATACGCGTCCTGTGAAAATAATCGACGGGGTTCAGCAGTACGATTACTATAACGATCAATTTTATTACACAACTGAAGATGGCACCTTTTATCGCAAAGAGGAAGACGCCGATAAAGCGGTACGAATGACGAGTGAGGTTGCCAGGTTTGAGATCACGAAAGATGCGATTTTCTTGATGGACGAGGATGATTCCCTTTACAAGTGGACTGAAAAGGAAGAAAAACAAAAAGTCGGCTCGGATGTGATGGATTTTTCTATTACGGGGGACAACAAAGTACTATACAACAATACGAATCATGAGTTGTTTTTGAATAAAACAAAGTTGGAAACAGAGCTGGATAACTACGTTTATTCTTACGGCAATACGGCATATGCCACAACAAAAGACGAGCTCTATATCATGGAAAATATGAAAGAAGCCGAGCGAATTGATATCGATTTGAAAAAGTATTCGGCTGTTTTTTATCAAAATGAACGAGTGTATTCGAACCTGATGGATGCGGATGATATCGTCGGCGTCTGGAAAGCGGAGTACGAAGGGGATTCGACTTTTCTCCAGTTTCATAAGGACGGTGTGGTCGAACACTTAGAAAACGGGGAAAAAGTGAATTTTGACGTGACAGGGGAGACTTACGAGTCACTCGGACTTACGGTAGACGGGGAATACAGCACGTTACGCCGAGTAGAAGGGGGACTTTCGCTCGACACGAACGGCCAGGTGATTATGCTGACTAAATCGACGGCGGAAGAAGCAGCTGAGTATTATGCCGATGAACAGCTGCGCGCGGATAAACTGGCGGTCGAAGCGGTCATGAGCCAATACATTGAAAGCTTCGCGAGTGCTGTCAACTACGGTGAAATGTATTATATCAGTGATTTCATAGACCCAGCCAGTCCCCTTTATGACCAGCAAGCCGCTTTTATTGCCGACATGTATGCGAAAAACACGAAAGAAGAATTAGTAAATTATACCATCACCGAAATAAAAAGCGCCAAAGAGAGCGGCTATCACGTACGGGTAGAAGAGATCTTTACCATCTACTCCACGGAAACCGGAACCGAAACGAAAAAGCAGTATAACAACGTTTACCACGTCAAGCAAATAGACGGACAATTCTACATCACCGATCTGCAAGTTAACCAAGACGTTATCGAAGAAAATACAATTTAAACACCAGCGGAAAACCCATTGTGATGATCTACGTCACAGTGGGTTTTTTCCTTTAAAAGCGACGCCCAAGCAGGCGTATGACGTCATGAAAATAAACGATTGTAGAAATAACGACTCCATAGAGGTCGTATGAAGCGATGAAAGGAAGAAAGCGCCAGAATAGCGACGGCGTGGGTAGGCTATGACGTCGTGAAAACAGCAGATTGCAAAAATAGTGACGTCATAGGGGGTGAATGAGGTCATGAAAAGAGTGCGCCTCAAGAATAACTCCGTCGTAGCTGGTCAATGAAGTCATGAAAATGGTTGATCTACGAAATAGCGTCGTCATAGTGGTCGTATGGCGTAGCGAAAACAGCAGATTGTGAAAATAGCGCCGTCATAGGGGGTGAATGAGGTCATGAAAAGAGTGCGCCTCGAAAATAACTCCGTCGTAGCTGGTCAATGAAGTCATGAAAATGGTTGATCTATGAAATAGCGTCGTCATAGTGGTCGTATGGCGTAGCGAAAACAGCAGATTGCAAAAATAACAACGTCATAGGGGGTGAATGAAGTCATGAAAATGATTGATCTACGAAATAGTGACGTCGTAGGTGCACAATGGCGTCGTGAAAACTCCAGAATGCCAAAATAGCGACGTCATAGCGAGTCTGTGATGTCGTGAAAGGATCGCCGCTCGAAAAGAACAATGCCATTCGTGGTTGGTAAAGCAAAAGTCTTGGGCAATCAAAAAATACCCTCTAAACAATGGGTACTTTTGTCGATATAAAATGTGTCAGAAAATGTGACGAATAAAACGAGCCGCAGTCCCATGGAACGATACCCCTTTTTACATAAAACAAGGAGAGTGATTGTTATGCCACATTCATTAAACCCGGCAATGCCGGCGCCTTCTACGTTATTGAACATGATCACGACATCGATTGAACAGGTGGTTCCACTTCGTATTACGGTGGAGGAGTCCCAGCCGTTGGAGCAGGCGCTAACCTTGCGTTTTGGTGTTTTTATCGGTATTACCGGTGATATGAAAGGGAAGCTGTTGTTAACCGGGGAGCCGGCTGTGTTCGGTTCGATCGGGGAAACGATGTTTGGCATGCCGATTGAAGGGGAGATGCTGCAGTCGTTTAGCGGGGAACTGGGGAACATGATTGCCGGCAGTTTTTCGACAAATATGATGGCAGAATCGATTAAAACGGACATCACCGCCCCGACGATTCTGCAAGGAGACACGAGTCTCACCGGTTACGAAAAGGCCTACCACCTGCCGCTTACGTTTGCTGGTACAGGTACGATGTCGATTTTCTTGTTGATCGATTAAACAAGCAAAAATGCATGAAAAGAACACCCTTCCTGCCATGTGCAGAAGCCAAGGCCGATCTTTGCTAAAATGAGCAGAGGAGGTGTTGCGAGTGACAGAGAGAAAGCAGGACAAGACTCCGCCTAATGAGGTCATTGTTCGGTTAACCTTTGCCTTTTTTGCTACGGGAATGATGTCATTTCTAATTGCGATGATGGGGGGCATTTGGTTTTTCTCAGCAATTCTTGAAGGGTCGGTCCGGTCACCGGCGGGGTGGGCGCTGGCCCATTTGTTCGTCCTCGGGTGGGCGACGATGATTGCGATGGGGGCGAGCTATCAGCTTACGCAAGTGCTACTCCGAACCGTCCTTTTCAGTCGTTTTCTTGGCTGGCTGCATTTTTCTTTTTACACAGCTGGCGTTCTGGTGCTCGTACTTGGCTTTGCACGGGGAATCACGATGGGTGTCACGCTTGGCGGGGGTTTGATCGTGCTAGGCGTTCTCATCTACACCGTGAATATAGCGGTGACGACGGGAAAGAAAAAAGAGTGGAATCCGTATGTATGCGGAGTTGGCTTTTCGCTCTTGCATGTACTCGTGACAACGGGCTTTGGACTGGCGATGGGGGTCCAGGCGGCGTTTGGTGAAAGGATCCTTCCATTTGCCTATGAAACGGTCCTGCACTCTCATGTATGGTTCGGGATCGCCGGGTGGCTCGGCGGACTTATCATCACCTACTCGTTTAAATTACTGCCCATGTTTCTGGTGGCAGCGAAGCGCGCGAATCGGGATATGTACCTCATCCTCGGCTTGTGGCTAGCAGGGGTATGGGGATGGGCCGCAGCTATCTGGAGCGGTCAAAAAGCGGCGGCATATTTAGCTGCCATTCTTCTCTTTCTTGCGGTCAGTGTCTTCATAGGAATGGCTTGGCGTATTCGCTCACAAAGCCGCGGGAAGAGCCCGGGACCGGTTATGATCGCTTACCGGCTGTTGTTTTTCGTGTACGGTCTCTTTCTAGTCTGGCTTGTGGCTGTCTTATTTTGGCCGGGCACCGTTGTAATCGACAAGCTGACGGAGACGGTCGTTCTGTTTCTCATTCTCGGCTGGTTTTCCGGCTCGATTTTAAGTTATTTATCCAAAATAGTTCCGTTTTTGTGGTGGGCGCACCTTTTTCAAACGAAGTGGCAGAAGAAGAGGAAGGTCTTGCTTTCAGAGATGCTGCACGAACGGAAAATGACGAAGCTTTTGTATGGATATGTGCTCGGTACATTCTTCGTCAGTGTCGCCTTTTTCCTGGAAGTTCCGCTTCTCGCTGCAATGGGCCAAATCGTTGCGGTCGTGCTGCTTGGTCTCTATCTCACGGAGCTGGCTCGGGTATTTCGTTATTAAACCGTTATCTGAATTCCGATTGATCGATAAATAATAATTGCAGCAAGTAGATGACGATACAGACTCCGATGGCAAGAGATCCCCAGCCGAGTGTTTGTTGCTCGATTTCAAGATAATTGTTGCAAATTTGTTCGTCTGCTCCGATGTACAAGAACGCCATGAAAAGAAGCATTGCAGCGGCGTAGATCAAGACACTGTTTTTCCCGGCATTGGTAAGTTTCTTCCAGCTGTCACGAAGCGAAACACCGGCTAGAAAGGGCAGGCTGAAAAATTTGAACCATTCAACGGTTTGGAACGTTAAGGCCTCGTCCATCGCCCGTGGAATCATCCAGTAGCTCCAGATGATGACAAAAAGCACGATGCCCGGCACGCCATTATGATTCCATTTCTCGAAGAAAAGCGGGAATTTGTTTTGCAAAAAACGCCCCATCAGAAAACCGGCTGCCACAAGAAGCGGCATTTGCATGTGCATATGGACGATCATAATCGATTCCAGTAAATCGGCAACGGGAGGCAGGAGCAAAAAGAGATACAGCAGCAATCCATATACAGCTTGTTTCATTCTATTCTCCCCCTTTGGCTAGCACAGCGTTCACAGCGGCAGCGGCTTCCTCAATTTCCGTGAAATCCAATACGTCGAGCAGGCGACCTGTTTTTCCGACTAAATAAAAAGCGGCGTTATGTTGGAAATTCCCGTATTCATCAGGGATCACGATGACGCCGAGTGTGTGTAACAAGGAGTCGAGCTCCTCTTGATCCTGCGCTCGCGCCATCCGCCACGTCTCCCCGTCACTGCCGTAATACGTACGGTATTTGGCTAACGTCTCCGGGTCATCACGAGTCGGGTCAAAGCTGATACTAAGAAACACAATGTCTTTTCCGATCGATTCAGGCGGAATGAGCTCATATACTTCTGCCATGTTCATCTCCATTTGCGGACAAACGGTAGCACAGTTCGTGTACATAAATGTCATAAATACGTATTTGTCCTCGCTGAACTCGTCAAGATCAAACGTACGGAATTCGCTGTCTTGTAACGTAACAGGAGGAAGTGGCGGGTTGTTTTCCATGAGGTCAAGCGTTCGTGCGCTTTCCGAGGTGAATGCCCGGAATCCGTCTGTGCTCAGATAGAAAAGAACCCCTCCAAACAAGATGATAACAACCAATGACAGCAGGGTGCGCTGGTGGATGCTCATTTCTGAACACTTCCTTACGTCTAAAGAGGCAGTCCTTCGCTTTCTGGAGAAAGGATTGCCTCCATTTTTACATTACCATGTGCGGATCGGTGGTGATCCCGGTGGTGCGTGTACGATCATGTCTACAATTGGCACGACATAGGCCATCGCGACAACCATCAGCAAAAGGACGACCCAAAGGCCCCAACGCTCTGTCCATAATGGAGCAGGAGCAGCATCAGCAACTGGTTCTGCTGCAGGGAACTCGGTTACTCCTTTTGGAGACAGGAACATCATATGGAAGACCGCATACACTTGGATAATCACACCGACGAGAAGTAAAGTTGCGCCGGCGGCAAAGATATATTCATAAGGGATCCAGCTTAAAGCGTCTGGATGATCTTTGTAGGTCGTGTACGACGTTCGGCGCGGATCACCGAGCAGGCCTGCGATATGCATGGAACCCGCCATAATCGCCATACCGACGGTCCAAATAATCGTTTGGATGACCCCTACCTTGTTCATTTTTTTCGTTAAGGTCCGTTTAGAAAGATACGGAACGAGCCAATAACAAATACCGAAGAAGGTGAGCACGACCGACACGCCTACTGTGATGTGAAAGTGTCCAACCACCCACATTGTATTGTGAATCACCTGGTTTAACTGGTTGCTGCCGTTAATAATACCGCCGGCACCGCCAGGAATAAAAGAAATCATCGCAATCATCGGTGCAAGGAAGCGGACATCGCCCCACGGAAGTTTTTTCAGCCAGCCGAGTAGGCCGCGGCCGCCTTTTTGCCTGCCGGTACGCTCAAACACATGGAACATCGCAAAGGCAGTCATCAACGAAGGGACAGCAATAGACAGGCTCATAAATACATGTAAAAATTTGATAGATAGCGAGATTCCAGGATCAATAATCTGGTGATGGAACCCTCCAGGAATATTCAAGACGACGAGTAAAATAACAACAAGCCGAATTAATTTTTCATTAAAGTGCTTTCCGCCGATAATTTTTGGAACGATCGCGTACCAGGCTGACGTCGCAACCAAGTACCAAATGTTCACGAGCGTATGCCCGAATGACCAGAACAACGTACGGGCAACGAGCACATTAACGGTCTCTTTCCAACCAAGCGTCCACGGAATCAACGTTAACACTTCGACGGTCACCCCGAGACTTGCAAAGAACCAGAGGGTGAATACTCCCATTGCGAAGAAAGCAAGCAGCGGAGCAGGCTCTCCGGGATGATTTTTGCGCCAATGCCGGTAGTTGATAAAGACACCGAAGCAGCACGCCCAGATCCCAAGGACGAGAAAGACTAAGCCAATGTAAAAGAACGGTGACGCAGCAAGCGGTGGATAAAAGGTATAAAGGACAGAGGCGTCTCCCATGACAATTGTCGTGGTGACGAGCGCGACACCGATGACCATGAGAACGAGCCCGGTCCAAGCTAGTTTACGGACTTTCGGTAAAAGTCCCCCTAGTGAATGAGATAGATTCGCAAACTGGTAGCCGATTGTAAACGTAGTCGTAAAAACGATGACGAGCAAAATACCATGGGCGGTTAAAACTTGGTAATAATTGAGCCACGGCGGCAGCTGCATGAGGCCTGCCCGCTCCAACCCTTGCAAGAGTCCGAGAACGCCGCCGATGAAGAGCGCAATAAACGCGATAGATAAATAGCTGAGCGACACTCTGGCGTCTTCGGGGTGAGCGCCCAAGGCTTGTTTCGGTTTTTCATAGAAAACTTCTTTTAATGCATGTGCCATCCCTTTTCCCTCCTTCTTAGTTGACTGTAATCGTTGTGCTCATTAATTGGTGAGCCACGCCGCAATATTCATTGCAGAGAATTAAATATTCTCCAGGCTCATCGAAGGTTTGTGAAATCCGTTGAATGTGTCCGGGTGTCACCATCGCATTGATGTTGGTACCGGCAACCTGGAAGCCATGCACGACGTCTTTCGTTGTCAGTACAAACTCAACCTCTGCCCCCTTCGGTACGGTGATGTCATCTGGGTTAAAACTGAAAGCCTCCATTGTCATGACGACCTCGTATTTATTTTCACCAACTTTGAACACCCCCGGATGATCGAATGGAGCTGTTTCCTCTACTTTCTGCGGATCGATCGTTTCTTTATTGCTCGGCGGCCCCATTCCCATTGCGAAGGTTTGGTACCCGACGATAAACATAAATATGATTAAAATACCAGCACTAACAGTGAGCCATGTTTCTTCCAGCCGATGCATAATCGCTCCTCCTTATACTCTCGCCATATACAACCAAAACACAGCTACCCACATGACCACGATAACGGCAGCTACAAATCCTACCGACACCATCGTTCCTTTCATGGAGTTCACGTCTTCGTTGTTGTTTTTTTCCGGTGACTGCGAATGATGGGACAGGTGTTTCTCAGCCATCCTCATCGCTCCTTTCTGTGTAAGCTGCTTACAACCTCAGTGTATAAAAAAGGAGCGGGCGACGTAGTGACTATCATCACTAAAACGAAAAGAAGTGAATTAATTTCATAACTTAGATATGTTTATTTAAAGCCGAACAATTCGGATATAGTATAAAACGGTTGATTTTCACTGCAGGCGGGCGCTTTTAGCCGACGCTTGAGGGAGTCGCCGGCACTAATGAAATGCCAGAAAGAACAATAAAAAATCCGCTGCCTCCTCTCCCTGGGATCACCGGATTTTTTCACGTATTATTTTGTGCGTCTATGACGTCGTTATTATGACGATTCTGTGATTTCACACCGTCATCCGCCTGCTATGATGTTGCTATTTGGGGGATGAGGCATTTTCATGACTTCATAGACCGACTATGACGTCGTTATCTTCGTGGGCCACACTTTTGACGACCTCATAGCCCGTCTATGGTGCCGTTATTTTCGCAGGACGCAGTTTTGGCGACGTCATTGCTGGGTATGGCGTCGCTGTTTTGTGGCTCGATCCTTTTCACAACGTCATAGCCAGTCAATGGAGTCGTTATTTTCGCGTGATGTAGTTTTGAAGGCGTCATACCGCTTCAATGGCGTCGTTATAATAACGATTTTGTGATTTGGCGACGTCAACCGCCAGCTATGACGTTGCTATTTGGGAGAGGAGGCATTTTCACGACATCATAGGGTCACTATGCCGTCGTTATTTTCAAGGGATACAGTTTTGACGACATCATCCGGCCTGAGTGCAGTCGTTATTATTGCGATTTTGTGATTTGACAACGTCATCCGGCAGCTATGCCGCTGTTATTTAGGGGATGAGGCATTTTCACGACATCATAGGGTCACTATGCCGTCGTTATTTTCAAGGGATACAGTTTTGACGACATCATCCCGCCTGAATGCAGTCGTTATTATTGCGGTTCGCAGTTTTGGCGACGTCATCCGCCAGCTATGACGCTGTTATTTGGGGGATGAGCCATTTTCACGACATCATACGCTTGCTATGACGTCACTATTTCGTTAATCGCTCGTTTTCATGACTTCATTGACCGTCTATGACGTCGTTATCTTCGAGGATCGCATTTTTCACGCCTTCATTCCCCCTCAATGACGTCGCTATTTTTAAGATCCTATCATTTCGCACCGTCATCCGCCTGCTAGGATGCCGCAATTTGGGGGATGAGTCATTTTCACGACCGCATCCCCCTATGACGTTGCTGTTTTCTGGTGGAAGGGCTGTTAAAAACCAAGCTGTTCCATGGCGTCTTTGCTCATTTTCTCGGGTGTCCAGGCAGGTTCCCAGACGACGTCGACGTCAACCGCTGCGACAGCGGGTACCTCTTGCACGCGGTCTTTCATACCGAAGACGATACTGTCATGAAGGGGGCAGCCGGGTGTGGTTAACGTCATGGTGACATGGACGTTCTGTTCCGCATCGACGTCTACGTCATAAATGAGGCCGAGATCTACGACATTGATACCGAGCTCCGGATCATACACTTCTTTCAACGCTTCCACAATTTGATCTTTTAATTCCATTTTCCTTCACTCCTTCTTTTTTTACCGAGTGGCGATGGTGACGATCATCATGAGAAATAGGGCGGTGGCTGCAAAGAATAGGGCTTGGCTGAATAGGAACAGGACATTGGCTTGGACGGCAAGAGCGGCAGCGATTCCGAGGGCGGCGATGATGAACAAGGAGAACGTGACAACCGCCGTACGGTCGTTGATTAAATCTTTTAAAAGCGGGGTTCCTTTTTTACCGGCTACTGTGCTGTATTTGTACGTCCACCATAGAAACGGGACGACTTTGTATAAATAGCCGGCGATTGTAAAGGTAATCCAAATGATAATATAAAAATAAAGAATCCATCCGAAGGCGCGGCCTGCTTCTGGCAATGTTGCGGCTAAAACAGCCAGTAGATGGAGGAACCACCCGCCGGCAATCGATCCGAGGGAGAACATAAAGCCTTTATCCAGCCGTTTCTTGAGACGCTTCCGGACAATCTGTCTCATATGGAGAGCGAATAAGGAAAAAGCTGCAAAAAGTAAGAAAAGGCCAGCGATGAACAGGAGGGGCTGCCCGAAGAAAAAGGAGCCGGCAGAAGCGACGAGACCGGCTGCGTACAAGCCGAACACCCAGTTACTAAGTTTCATTGAAAAACCATGAGCTAAGGCAAACATCGGCACTAACTTGTATGAAAAACCGATGATCAACAATGTGAACCAGCCGCCAATTCCTAGGAGAATGTGCGTCTTAAGGAGGACGGTATGGTCGATAACGGACAACCCGAGCCCGAGATTAAGCGCAAGCAGGAGGCCGAGCCCAATTGTTAAAAACAGGCAAAGAAGCGACGCCACAACGAACAGGGTCATGACATTTTTTTGCTGCTGTTTGCGAAGACTCATGGCCATTTGAAAGAGAAACAACAGAATGCCGATCACCGTGATGCCGCCGCTCACAGCGAGTCCGTCCATATAGAAAAGAAAACTGCCGCACAGAAGCACGATCCCGACTGCGGTAATAAAAAATTGCATATAGCCGAGACGCATGCTCCAAATCGGGACGAGAAAGGCAACCGGGACCAGCTGGTACATCGCACCCATCGCCACCATCGTGCCCCATCCGAGGAGGAGCAGGTGAGCAGCACTCCAAATCAGCGGCGTCCTGTAAAAGCCATTCACTACGTTTTCGGCGTCCATGAACAAAAGCCCCTGTGAAGCGACGAAAGACAGTAAGGCAAAGAGGATAAAGAGAATCGGCAGCCGGATGTCGGTTTCTGATTTCGAAAGCGCCTGCGGGAACATCACCCGGTCTCCTTTCGAATGGTTATCTGCCAGCTTCCGTCTTCAAGCGGTTCTGACTCGTGCGTATATCCTCTTTCTTCGAGCTCAGGGTACAAAAACATCGGTTGCCGGTCATTGATGATAAGTAAGGTGCTCGTATCTTCTAATTCCTCGAGCGCTTCAAGCGTCCGCATCATCGGTTGAGGCGGTTCGAGACCGCGGTTATCGAGTTTCATGGTTGCGCCCCCTTTTCTGGGTAAAACGTAACGGCCCAGTGTCCTTTTGCCACATGCTCCACCTCATTTTGATACCCTTTTCGTTTCATATACGTTAAAAGGGGAAGCGGCTTAAATGTCGCATGAATGATTAACGATTCATCCGGTTTCAATGCTTGCACGGTGTCCTTGATGAGGTGCAAAGGTTCCTGTTTGTTGCGAAGCATTTCCCGCACATCAAGCACAACCGGCTCCGTTTTTTGATCAGCCATTCTATCCCTCTCCTTTCTTTTCTCTGTCTTTATTGTAGAAAAGAAAAGGGGAGGAAGTAGTGATGAATGTCACAGATCGAACAGTTCGTCTTGGATCGCCTCATTCGCAATAATCAAGAAGCCTGCACTGCTGAAACGAACCAAGTCTTTTTTTCGGAGCTTTGTCAGCGTCCGGCTCACCGTCTCCCGTGACGTGCCGATCATATTCGCGAGGTCGCGGTTCGTAAACTGGGTGTCCAGCTCGGTACGTTCGTCATCGTACGATTTTCCGTACAAGCTGCAAAGGCGGAGCAGGAGCATTAAGATTTGTTCATAGGTGTTATGCAAAACTTGTTCTTCTAAACGGTTCTGGAGATCGATGATTTTCTCACCGAGGACGCGAAACATTTTAATGCTTACTTCCGGATTGCGAAGCAGGATATTTTCAAATTCGTTAATAGGTATGACGATAAGAGATGTTTCTTCGAGTACCTCGGCGTGCGCAGGATAGCTACCCGTTCGAAAGAAGCCGACGTGCGGAAACATGTCATCTTCCTTTAATATGGAAACAATCTGTTCTTTTCCTTGTATGTCTGTTTTATAAATTTTCACCTTTCCTTTCTGAATAAAAAACACACGGTCCAGCGGGTCATCCTGCATAAACACAAACGAATGCGGGGTGAACGTTCGCAGTTGCGCGATCCCGACAATCGGTCCCAATTCCTCCTTCGTTAACTCTCGAAAAAGTGGCACTTTCTGCAAGTGCCGGGCAATGGCATCTATTGACATGTTACTTCTCCTTTCTATGAAAAGTGCTTTATGGTTCTATTGTGTGATAGAAATCACTTGTATGGTATGAGAAATATCACAGCAAGAGCGAAAAAAGCGTTTTATACTTGTTTTGTAACAATGAAGTGATCTAAAAGGAGGATAAATAATAATGGAATATGATGCAAGGGTAGACGCAACGAAGTATCCGCCAAAGGAAAAGCATCCTGTTATTTTCAAAACGTTTGATGGACTGGCTTCCGGGCAGACGATGGAGCTGACAAACGATCACGATCCTCGTCCGCTGTATTATCAATTTGCTATCGAACGGGAAGGGGCCTTTGATTGGAAATACCTTGAAGAAGGTCCGGAGACGTGGCGGGTCGCAATCGCAAAGCGGTAAAAATAGAACAAGTCTGTAGGGAACAGAAAGGGGGGAGAGGCCGATGCAGGACTTTAATGAAAATCCGTTTATCGTTATCTGGGAAGTGACGCGGGCCTGTGAATTGAAATGTCTGCACTGCCGGGCGGAGGCCCAGTACCGGCGTGATCCGCGCGAGCTGACGTTTGCAGAGGGAAAAAACCTGATTGATCAAATTTATGACATGGATAATCCGGTCTTCGTGTTTACAGGCGGCGATCCGCTGATGAGGCGTGACTTGTTTGATCTCGCCGAATATGCGGTTCAAAAAGGAGTCCGGGTCTCGATGACGCCAAGTGCAACACCGCTTGTGACGAAAGAGGCGATCGAGAAGGCAAAAGAAGTCGGGTTGTCACGCTGGGCTTTCAGTTTAGACGGGCCGAACGCCGCCATTCATGATCATTTCCGCGGAACGAGCGGATCCTTCGACTTAACGATGAACGCGATCCGTTATTTGCACGAATTAGACATTCCCGTGCAAATCAATACGACCGTCTCACGGTACAATGTCGATCACTTAGAAGAGATGGCTGTCTTGGTGGAGGAAGTAAAAGCGGTTCTCTGGAGTGTTTTCTTTCTTATCCCGACTGGCCGCGGCAAGATGGATGATATGATTTCGCCGGACGAACATGAAGACGTCTTGAATTGGTTGTATGACGTCAGCAAACGGTCTTCGTTTGATGTGAAAACGACCGAAGCCCATCATTATCGCCGGGTGTCTTTGCAGCGGAAAAAGCAGGAGAAAGACACAGGTGAGCGGCCGGTACCCGCAGGCAGTCTCTATGCAGGAAGTGCGGTCGGCCGCGCTCCAAAAGGGATTCGAGACGGGAATGGCTTTCTCTTTATTTCGCACACAGGCGACGTGTATCCGAGCGGCTTCCTGCCCATTGCGTGCGGAAATGTTCGAAAAACACCGCTCGCGGATATTTACCGCCATCACCCCGTTTTCCAAGAGCTCCGCAATCCTGACTTGTATAAAGGAAAGTGCGGTGTCTGCGAATTCCGGCGTGTTTGCGGAGGTTCACGGGCCCGGGCCTATGCCGTCACCGGAGACTATTTGGAAAGCGAACCCGCCTGCTCGTACATCCCAAAAGCATATAAAGAAATGCCGGTATAACACCTCCCACCCCAGGGAGGTTTTTTCTTTTGGGAACGCGGTGTGTTTGTGACTTTTCTCACATCCTTTTTCCCCCACAGCTATTAAAATGAAAGAGAATCAAAGACCATTTGTGCGACGAATCCAGATATGCGCGCGGAGAATCCGGAGAAGTGTGGAAAATCCAGATATGAGTGCGGGTAATCCAGACATGCGCGTGAGAATCCAGATATAAGCGCGGGGAATCCAGACATGTGCGCGGAGAATCCAGAGAAGTGTGTGGAAAACCCAAACATGGGCGCGAAGAATCCAAACATGTGTGCAAAGAATCCAGAGAAGCGCACGAAGAATCCAGTTATAGTCGCGAGGAATTGAGACGTGGTGTGGGAGCCTCAGACGCGAGTCTTTAAAAAAATATAATGAACATACGAGGAGGATGGACCTTATGAAAAAACTGCTGTTACCAAAGCAGCACGGTGCGTGGGTGATGGTGTTTCTGCCTTTTTTGATAGGTGTTATTGTCGGCCGGCCCGACTGGATACATATTTTACTCTTTCTGGGATGGCTGCTCTTATACATTTCTTCTTATCCGTTACTCAACGCTGTCAAAAACAAAAAGAAAAGAAGTATCTATATAAAATGGTTTGCTTCCTATACCGGCCTCGCGCTCTTGTTTCTGCTTGTGCCTGTCCTCCTTCAGCCAAAGTTGCTCCTAGTCGGGGTGGTCCTGCTGCCAGTGCTCGCGGTAAACCTCTCCTACGCAAAGAGAAAAAACGAACGAGCCCTTCTTAATGATTTAGCCGCCATTATCGGGCTGTGCGCGGGCGGACCTGCTGCCTATTATGCAGGGACCGGCGCCTGGGATGAGACGGCGCTGTACATTTGGGCGGCATCTGTCCTCTTTTTCATCGGCAGTGTCTTTTTCGTAAAAATGTTTATTAGAGAGAAGAAAAATGCCACGTTTAAATGGTATTCCTGGGCCTATCACGGTTTCGTGTTTATCAGCAGTTTTGTGTTTGGCTTCATAACCCTCGGTATCGCGTATTCCTTCAGTTTTCTACGTTCTTTCGTTTTTTATAAAAGGCCGTTACGACCCAAGCAAACCGCACTGATCGAGGCAGTCAATTCCGTTTATTTTCTCATTGTGATGGTGATTTGGCTCGCCTGACAAGCAGAGAGTAATTAAGAATATGGATATTTTGTGAAACTTCTCACAAAAAGGCACACGGTGTGCGCGATATCACACCCCGTCCCCAACGCTTACTCGTATACTAAAAGAAAAAACAGCAGTTTACTTAAAGGGGAAAGGAAATATGGAATTCATTGTAGGATTTATCATCATACTGAGTGTTTTGCTGGTTGTCAAAGCGTGTATGTTTAAAAGCGGCAGCCCTAATCCAGCGAACGGAGCGATTGTAATGGCATCCGGGATCTTTCTGCTCGGGGCTGCCCACCGTTTTCCAATGTTCAGCGGCTGGCTCGGTGACTTCCTGGCAATGGCTCTCTTGGCCGTTGCCGTCATGATCGCGGCCACTTTTGTAAAAACAGCCCGCCAAGGAGAATTCCGTCGTCAATTTACAGAGCCGAAAATAAAAAGTTTTGCGATCGGAACGTGGGTCGCTGGTACCTCCGTACTCGGGAATGTCCTGCTGCAGCAGTTTCCGGAAGTGCGCTCCGTCGTTCTCGTTCTTGCTATATGGAATGGAGCCTTGTGGCTGTTTTATCTTACTATTGTCATCAAACGGTTCAAGGAATTGTATACAAGCGATCTTTACAAACAAGCACACGGCATTTTATTGCTGTCTACGGTTAGCACCCAATCCATCGCCATATTGTATTTCAATGTGTTTGGCGGACAACTGCCCGGACTCTTTTTCAAACTGATCATTTATGCAGGGGTACTATTTTACGCACTTGGCTTCTACCTGATTATGAAACGGTACCGCGTCTTTTCCGAGTGGAGCGTTGCTGACGACTGGCAAAATACGAACTGTATTCTTCACGGCGCGATGTCGATTACGGGGCTTGCCGCGGCGACCACCGGAGCGGTAAGTGATTCTTTCACAATGGCGGTCTGGCTGTGGGTGCTCACCTGGTTTGTGATCGTCGAAAGTGTGGAGATCTGGCGGGCAAAAGTGCGGGTGAACCAATACGGCACCGAGCGGGCGCTTGGTCAATATAACGCCACCCAATGGTCCCGAAACTTTACATTCGGCATGCTGTACGCTTTTACAATGCAATTCGACCTCGCCGCGACCACCTTTGCGGAAGTAGGCTTCTTGGTCACATTGAGAGAAATCATTTTAACAGTCGGAGCTTGGATCGTGCTGCTCTTCCTCCTGAACGAAGTGCTGCTATGGATCAAAGCCAGATACGAATGGAAACCGGCCGCCTTATTTAAGAAAAAAGCAATACCAACCGCCAACCCCATTCACGAAAGCAACCGAGATTAACAAATACGAAAAAAACGGCTCCCCCAAACGAAGGAGGAGCCATTTTGCATGCCCTCACTGCCGCACCTCCGTGAAAAATAGTAAGGGGGGAAATGAATGACACCGTGAAAACGGATTGCTGCGGAAATAGCGACGTCATAAGGGGTGAATGAAGTCATGAAAACGGGTTGCTGCGAAAATAGCGGCGTCATTGGGCTGGAATGAAGTTGTGAAAATGGATTGTTGCGAAAATAGTGACGTCATAGGGGTTGAATGGGGTCGTGAAAACGGATTGCTGCGGAAATAGCAACACCATAGAGCTTGAATGAAGTCTTGAAAATGGCATGATGTGGAGATAGCAACGTCATAGGGATTGAATGAAGTCACGAAAACGGCTTGTTGTGAAGATAGTGACGTCATAGAGGCTGTATGAAGCTATGAAAAAGGTCTATTGCGAAAATAGCAACACCATAGAGATTGAATGAAGTCGTGAAAATGGCACGATATGGAGATAGCAACGTCATAGGGATTGAGTGGAGTCACGAAAAATGGATGTTGTGAAGATAGTGACGTCATAGAGGCTGTGTGAAGTTATGAAAAAGGGATGTTGCGGAAATAGCGGCGTCATAGGGCTTGAATGGAGTCATGAAAAACGGTTGTCGTGAAGATAGTGACGTCATAGAGGCTGTATGAAGCTATGAAAAAGGTTTATTGCGAAAATAGCAACACCATAGAGCTTGAATGAAGTCGTGAAAATGGCATGATGTGGAGATAGCAACGTCATAGGGATGGAATGGAGTCACGAAAAACGGTTGTTGTGAAGGTAGTGACGTCATAGAGGCTGTATGAAGCCATGAAAAACGGTTGTTGTGAAAATAACGACACCATAGAGCTTGAATGAGGCCGTGAAAACGTCTTGCTGTGAAAATAGTGGCGTCATAGGGCTGGAATGAATCGTGAAAAGTAGTTTTAAGGAAAATAGCCATGTCATAGCGTTTGATGGGGTTGTTGGTGAAAATAGAAAACGCCTTGGCTGGCATATAGTGCTAGCTAGGGCGTTTTGTTGTGTGTGGTTAGGAATGGATCGTTGCTTCTACTCCGGATCCTGGGGGGATCATCGGGTATACATTTTCCTCTTCTTTTACATCAAATTCCATCAACACCGGGCCGGGTAAGGATAGGCCGGTTTGTATGACTTCGCGTGCTTCGGCTGTTGTTTTTGCTTCCAAGCCGACTGTCCCGTATGCTTCCGCCAGGGCGCAGAAATGGGGGGAAGCTATTTTGACGGCAGAGTAGCGGCGGTTGTAGAACAATTCCTGCCACTGCCGGACCATTCCTAAATAGCCGTTATTCAAAATGACGACTTTGATTGGCAGCTGGTAGCGGGCGACGGTCATCCATTCTTGCACGTTCATTTGAAAGCTGCCGTCCCCGCTGACGCAGACAATTTGGCGGTGAGGTGCAGCGATGGCCGCTCCGATTGCCGCGGGCAGGCCAAATCCCATCGTTCCGAATCCACCGGACGTGATAAAGGTTCGTGGCTGGCGAAAAGTGTAATGATGGGCGGACCAAATCTGATGCTGGCCCACGTCGGTTGTCAGAATTGCATCGCGGTCCGTCATGTCACTAATCATGCGGATGACATGCTGTGGCTTTAAGATGCTGTTGGACTTCTCGCACATGGGCACTTTTTTGTGCAGGGACGTAACAAATCCCACCCATTCCGAGGTGTCTCCTTTTACGAGTCTGCGGTTGACTTCCAGAAAAAGACGGGAGATGTCCGCTTGAATGGGGAAGTCCACGTGTACATTTTTGTTAAGCTCTGCTGCATCAATGTCGACATGAATTTTTACCGCTTTTGGGGCAAACGTTTTCGCTTTACCGGTTACGCGGTCATTAAAGCGGACCCCTAAGCAGATGAGCAAGTCTGCTGAGTGAACGGCTTTGTTTGCGGCATACGTGCCGTGCATGCCAATCATGCCAAGGAATAGCGGGTGGTCTGCGGGAACGGCATCCAGTCCTTTCAGTGTGCTTACGACCGGAATGCCTGCTTTCTCCGCGGTTTTTCGTACGATGTCGGCTGCTCCTGAAATAATAACGCCGCCGCCTGCGATGATGACGGGCTTTTTCGCGCGTTTTATTTGCGTGACGATGGGTGCAAGGCATTTTTCCGCTATGGCAGGGGCACGCTTTTTAGGGGTGGAGAAAAAAGCGTCTGCATCCGCTGTTCCCGTCTCCATCCGAGTAAGGTCAAGGAGGACGGGTCCCGGGCGTCCCTCCTTTGTAAGAGACGCGGCAGCTGAAAGAACAGCCGGGAGATCTGCAAAACGGTGAACCCTGTACTGATATTTCGTAATCGGCATGGCCATCGAATAAAAATCGATCTCATTCCCGGTTGTACCGTGGTTATAAGCCGGCTGAAAATTCGTGACAACCAGGAGCAGGGGAACAGAGTCCATAAAAGCTTCAGCAAGCCCGGTGACACAATTAGTGGCAGCCGCCCCGCCAGCTGCAAGGACAACTGCCGGCTTGCCCGTAACGCGGCCAAAACTGTCTGCCGCATGAACCGCTGCCTGTTCGTGCATCATGATGGTGTGGTGAAAGGATTCTTGTTGCAAAAACAGGGGGAAAAAGCGGCGAACTCTGGGAACGTGCCGGCATAAAGGCGGTGTCAATTCCTGCTTGTAAAAGGGCGTCTGTCAGGGAGGACGGAGGAAATGGAGCATTTTTTCTAAAATCGCATTCAAGTCAATTCACTCCTTTTGTTCCTTTTATCCATTGTAAAAATGGAAAAAGAAACTGTCAGTGACGGCCCTCACAGGGAGCAATAAAACACGTTCTTTTTTCAGAAAAGGATGCAAAAAAACCGGCCACGATTCGTAAAATTCGTGACCGGTGACGGCAAATTTTTTACACCGGTCTTGCTTGCCTTGTCGCAACAAGCCGATCGGTGTTCCTCCTTTTTTGTTTTAGAGTAGTTGGTGCCTGATGGTTTCGGTGTACACGTAGTGTTGATTTTTCCCTTTTTCTTTAGAGGTATATAGCGCGATGTCAGCTTTCTTATAGAGCGCATCGGCGGTACGTGCGTGCTCGGGGGCAAGCGCGATGCCGATGCTGACGGTGACTGCGATGTCTTTGGCGGGCGAACGTGTCTCGATCATCTCCTTCGTCCGGTCGATAAGGCGCATCGCAATTGCCTCTGCTTCCTGCTGCGAGGCCCCGGGTAACGTAATCACAAACTCATCCCCTCCTAAACGGAAAGGGGTGTCCGTTTTACGAATAGACTCGCGGAGAAGCACGGCCATTTGTTGGAGAAGCTCGTCCCCTTTGTCATGGCCGAGGTGGTCATTGACGGCTTTGAAATTATCAAGGTCAATCATTAGTAGAGCAAAATGTTCGCCAGCGGACAAAGCGTCGGTTACCCCTTCATCAAACGCAGCCCTGTTTTTTAAGCCGGTTAAGCTGTCGTGAAAAGCGAGGTACATCGGTTTCGCGACCCATTTAGAAATCAAAAGGGAAATAGCAACTGCGCTCAGCAGGATGATGATGAGTTCCCAGACAAACTTGTTTTTGTTGGCGAGGAGCAGGGCCTGAAGTTCATGGTCATTGTAAACAACCTCGACAACTTTGTTTCTTGTTGTGCCCGTATCGAGCGCCGATACGTGAGGCACGTAACGGTAAGTGGCCGGTTCCCCCTGCCAGCTGCTTTCGATCTCCGAAATCTCGTGCGTTGCCAAAGTATGTTCGAATGCGTCCCGGCGTTCTTTCGTAAGTTTCGCATCGTCGACCGGTGTGCCTAACGAATAACCGCCAATGTTCAGAACGTGGATGCCATCGATGGAAGGGTACTTGTCGACGAGCTCATCGATGACGCGTAGAAAATTAAATTCTTCAAAAATAGCCCCGTCTTCAAGCGCGTAGCCGAGCTCAATGATGTATTTTTTGTCGGGGGTCGCCATGTAACTGTATTTCTTGATGGCACCGGTCGTTTGCTCGATGTCGAGGCCGTCATCGAAGAAAGCCCCGGATGCTCGTCGTTTGTCTAACACCCGGGCTAATTTCTGGCAGCACTCTGAAAAGTTCATCCCGATATCTTCGCGGTAGCTGCTGTGTGTAATCGTGTTCTCTTCGTTGATGAGATAAATATCCATGCCGAGACGCTCGCGTAATTCGCGGAAGTCCCAGTCATCGAGGGGTTTCTTTTCGTAAAGGTCCATCAGTATCGTTGTGTTCTCTTTCATGCGTACGGTTGTTTCCTGATCAAACAAGGAATACGCTTTTTCAAGGGATTGTAACGCATACACGACCATGTCTTCGGTCTGTTCGATTTGTAATTGATGATGGTGCATGACTTGTTCTTTCAGGCGTAAATGGTCAACGGTTGCGATGGTTAGCGAGAATACAAGGGCGAACCCGATCATGATGAGAAACAGTTTCCGTTTGAAATTTTCTTTCATCTTCTCTTGTCACCTCTTGCTGCACCCTTTTTATGTAATGGCGGTGGATGAGTCTTTTTCTGTTTGTTTGGGAAGGTTTCTCCAATGTTCTTTGGCGTTTGTCATGAAAAAGTCGGTCCACTTCTCTGGCGGGAGCGGTTTGCTGAATAGGTAGCCTTGTACGTGCCAGCAATTCATATCTTGTAAAAATTGAAAATGTGTGATGTCCTCGACGCCTTCCGCAATCACGTCCATCTGCAAATGTTGGGCGATCGAGATGATCATGGACACTAGGGCAGCCGTTTCTTGGTCGGTTACGAAATCACGAATAAAGGTCTGGTCAATTTTCAAACAGTCAAACGGCAAGTGTTTTAAGTAACTTAAAGAAGAGTAGCCGGTCCCGAAGTCGTCGACGGCTATTTGCACCCCGATTTTTTTCAATTCTTGCAAGATGACAAGGGAATGTTCCATATTTGTCATCAGCATGCTTTCCGTAATTTCAAGCACCAGGGAGGACGCCGCCAAATCGTGTTTCCTCAACACGTCTGCGACCATGTCGAGAAAATCGTCTTGGTAAATTTGCCGGGTCGAGAGATTGACAGACATCCGCAAATGCGGAAAACCGTCGTCATGCCATTTTTTTAACTGTCCGCAAGCCGTATCCAGCACCCATTCCCCGATCGGAATAATGAGTCCGTTTTGTTCCGCAATCGGAATGAATTCTCCCGGCGACACGAGCCCTCTCTCCGGGTGTTCCCACCGAAGCAGTGCTTCAAAGGCGATGATGTCCATCGTATCCGTCCTCACTTGCGGCTGATACAGTAAAAATAACTCATCGCGGGGAAGCGCCAGATACAGGTCATTCTCAAGAAGCAGCCGATCTTCCAGTTCCTCGGCCATACTAGCATCGTAGAAAAGATAGCCGCTTTTTTGCTCTTGCGCCTTAAACATCGCCACACTCGCATTTTTCAGCAGTTCTTCTTCGTCTTGTCCGTGCTCTGGATAGAGGGACGTACCAATATTCACGGTTACTTTCAATTGAAGATGCTGAACCTGAAGAGGTGCCTCTATCTGCTCTTTGATGTGCAGGCAGGTCGCTTTCACTTCTTCTTCCGTCGTGACCGGTGCGATCAAGAGCGCAAACTCATCCCCATTAAATCGAGCGAGGACAATCTCCGGTGCCAGGGCTTGGCGGAGACGGGTGGTGAGTGCCGCCAACAGCTTATCGCCAAACGGATATCCCAATGATTCGTTAATGTTTTTAAAGCGGTCGATATCTAAAAGCAGAACTGCCATCCGGTCGTTTTCACCGCATTCAATCGCTTCTTGTACCTGTTCTTTAAAGTAACGCTTGTTCGGAAGTGCGGTCAGTTCATCGTAATAGGCCATATACTCGATGATCGCTTTTCCTTTTTGCTGCTTTTCTTCTGTTTGTCTCAGCATCTGAAAAGGCTCCTGGACGGCCGTATAATAAAGGGCACGCATCAGGAAGAAGACACTGACTACTTGGTAAATATGTCCGGTGAAATTTCTCAAACCATGAACACTGCTGTACGACATGTACATCACATCACCGCAAATCAAGTAAAGCGAAGCGAGCAGGATCATCGCATAAAAGGGATTCCCCGTTTTCCGCTTGAAAAAGATGACGGCAGCAACAACAAGCTGAACCGCTAATGCCGTGATCTGCAGGTTATTTTTCAGAGCGGTCGTTCCCTGGCCTTCTATGACTAAATTTGGAAGAAGCGGGTCCGTCACATACAAAACGATAATCGACACAACGGCACCCAAAAGTGCTGTCCCGTAAAGAGACCATCGCCTTCGCAAGGGCACCTTTCTTTCTTTTGTAAGGACGATGAAGAGGAGGCCGAAAGCGAGCAGGAGACGACTAATGATGTAAAACCACGTTGCTTGATAAGCGGAACTTTCTGTAAAGAAAAACGGCATCCCCTCGTAAGAAACAGCGTGACCGATCTCGAGCAGGGAAACGGCGAAAAAGAGTGCCCCTAAGCCAATTCGCAGATTAGACAGGGAATACGGGAACACCATCCAGGCTTGCAACGCAATTGACGCCGACACGATGACGATAAAGAAGCTAATCAATAAATGAGCAGTCGGGAAATTTTCCTCGCCAATACTGCCGTAGAGGCTTTCATTTAAGTAAAAGATGAAAAAAACAAGCAGGAGTGGAAAAATGAGTGTAACGGATTTTTTTGTAAGAAAACGATTGCTTCGTTTTTGCTTTTGCTGAACTTGCACAATCAACCCCCCTGTCACTAGTAATTTTTGGAAATAAGAACGAATTGGAAAATGGACGCTAGTCGCGATTACCTGCACTACGAACTAGGACTTTATGATGGCTATTTTTCCTGTTATTAGTTCTCATATATGACTTATCGGTTGAAGATAGCGGATTTTTAAGAGGGAATCGAAAATGTAACGCATTTTTCGAAAATTGTCTTGTATGGGACAAAAAACATAACGCCCATCCTCCCTCTATTTTTCTACCATCTTTGTGATAAAATAAGAGTATGGTACGATAAGGAAACAGTTAACGATGATTACCAATAGAGGGAAGGCGAATGGGGGAGACGGAAATGAAAAAAGCAATGACAACGAGCTTAGCGGTGATGCTCGCAGCTTCTTCTTTTACACCAGCAGCTTTCGCGGATGGGGTTCAGCCGGATGCGGAAGAAGAACAGGGGGAAGCAGTACATAACGAAGAGGACGAAGCCGATCAGGAAGAAGCGGGCGAGGAAGAGGAATTAATCGAGACGCTGACGCTTGAAGAGGCCGTGGCATTTGCCCTTGATGAAAATACATCCTTACTTCTGCTCAATCACCGGTTAGGAAATTTAGAAAGTGAGCTGGGTGGAGCGGAAAAAGACTACCGTGATTTGAAAGAGGACATTGAAGACCTGGAAGATAAAATGGACGAATTACGTGACATTCAAAAGGAAACAGGGAACCGCACCTTTCAGTCCCGTCTGCAAATCCAAAATCAAATAGAAGCGTTGGAGGATCAGCTGAAACCGCTGGAAGATGCGTTCCGGCAGATGAATTCCAGCGAAACGAGTCTTACGTACGAAAAGGAAAAAGCAGAAGAGGGCGTGAAGCTGGCGGTTGCTTCCAAGTTCATGCAGGTAATCGGCTCCCAGGAACAGCTTGAGCTTCTGCAAGACTCTTTCGAAACCGAATCAAAACGGGTAGCGAACGTGAAGAAGCGCTATGAAGTTGGCGTCGCGTCACGAAATGAATTTTACACCGCACAGCGCGAACTGACGCGTTTGCAGGCGCAAATCGATCAACTGGAAAGACAGATCAAGAATGACACCGCGGTGTTTACGCTCGACATCGGCATTGTCAACCACCCGGATTTGAAGCTTCAAGCACCAGAACTCGAAGACATGACAGCAGTGACACAAGAGAAAACGACCGAGGAGTTAATCGAGAACTCGTACAGCATGAAGAGTGCGAAAGAGGCACTTGCCCTCGCGAAAGCAGACCGTGAAGCAACGCATGAGGACGAAGACGCTACAACTTATGAAAAAAATCAAGCCGACATTGCCGTTGAAATCGAAGAGAAAAATATCGTTCAATTAAAAGAAGACTTGACGAAAGCAATTGACAACACCTTTAAACAGGCGGCAGACCAGTACCAAGCCATGCTCGACGCCCGCTTTGAACTGGATTTTGCCAAAGAAGATTACAACAACTTGCGCGTGCAGCTCAACGCCGGCGTCATCGCCCAGGCAGATTACGATCTCGCCTCCGTGCAAGTCGAACAAAAAGAAGTAGCATACGAACAAGCGAAACAAAACTATATCCTCGCCAAACAGCAAGTCGAATCCGTACGAAACGGACTCATTCAGCAGCAGTAATGGTGGGCGCTTGGAATAGCCAGCACCCTGTGGAGAAGTATTTCCGCAGGGTGTTTTTCTATTTCACCCGCCGCGAAGGAAGCTGTTATTGTGGCGTCACTGCGAGATAGCGTCACCATACGTGGCCAATGACGTTGTTATTTTTCGCTCAGCATCATTTCGCGACGTCATAGGTCCTCAATGGGGTCGCTATAATGCTGCTCTTGCAAAATAGAAGTCTCATACGTCGCCAATGAGGTTGTTATTATTCGCTCAGTGCAAATTCACACCCTCATCCACCATCAATGACGCCACTATTTTTCAACCATTGCGAATTCGTAGCGTCATAGGTGATCAATGATGTCGTTATAATGCTGGTTTTGCAATATAGAGGACTCATACGTGGTCAATGGTGTTGTTATTTTGCTGCCATTGCAATATAGCGCCCTCATTCACGGTCAATGACGCCATAATTTTTCAACCATTGCGAATTCGCAGCGTCATAGGTGCTCAATGACGTCGTTATAATGCAGCCGTTGCAAAATAAAAGCCTCATACGTCGCCAATGGGGTTGTTATTATGTCATCATGGAGAGATAGAGACACCATCCGCCCTCTATGACACTGTTATTTTGCCGACACCGCAATATAGCAACACCCCCCCTTCTATCCTGCTGTTATTTTCCAACCTTTCTTTTTTCATCTCTTCATTCCGCCTGCCCCGACATAAAAATACGCCGTTTGAAGTCTCACGTGGACATACAATTGTCGCTTGACGGGCCTGTTTTTTTGCTTTATATTTTTTAACAGTTAATATGTTTAATAGTTTTGCAAAATAAATTATTCATATGTACGAAGGAAGGGGGGAAGGAGGTGGAAAAAGAGGAGTTGTTACGAGCGATTGATGAGTCTCTCTTCGATCTATTTTTAAAAATAGATGAAGAATTTGGGGGCTATTACATAGATGTGCCGGAGAGGTACCGGTTTGTCCTAATTGTCATTTCGAAATACGAATCCTTATATGTGAAGGACTTGGCGCGCCTGTTACATGCGTCACCGAGCTCGGTCAGTCAGTTGTTATCCAAGATGGAGAAAGAAAACTACATCGTTCGGGAGCTGGATGTAGAGAAGCGCCGGCAGACGTTTGTCCGATTAGGAGAAAAAGGCAGGGACGTGCTGGAAAGCATGGAGAAAACGCGAAATGAGATTTCTTCTAAATATTTGTTGAAGCTCTCCCGTGAGGATCTGACAGCTTTTCATGAAATTGCATTGAAGTTAAAAACAATTGTAGACGCAGAGCGAAAATCATCCACAGAGTCGCACAGTTGACAACATTCGTTTTCATGTCAAAAATCGTCGAAAACATGACTTCTGGCTTACGATATAATGAAGCTGAATGATGTACATAAGAACGACGTGGATGCTAGCAATCTTACAAATACTAGGTAATGGGGAAGGAAGGAAGCAAGTGGGGTCACATCTAAAGAGAGTATGGAGCGGGGCGATTGGCGCCGCAGCACTGATCATTACAATGACGGCGTGCCAATCAGCCGATGTTAGTACGACGGAGGAAGAAGTAGTACCAGTCGAAACAACCGAAGTATTATCTGGGTCTTTAGAAGGTTTCCAGAAGATTAGTGCTACAACAGAAGCGTTGTCGGAAGTAGCATTAACACCGGAAATTAGCGCAGATATCGAGGAAGTCCGTGTGAAGAAAGGCGAGACGGTCAAAAAAGGCCAAGTGCTTGCGGTGTTGGACGATACGGATTTGCGCAATGCGTTAGAGCAGGAGAAAGCAGCTTATGAACGGGCCAAAAGTGGCGTGACCGTCTCGAAAGCAGGCAAAAAAGGCGCCGAGGCGGGAGTGAAACAATCCCAGGTGGCCCTTCAAAATGCTGACCATGCGATTGCCCAGGCTAGAGAACAGTATGAGCAGGCGAAAACGAACTTGGCGAAAGCAAAAGAAAACGAAGGCCAAAGCATATCGGCGGCTAAGCGTTCGTTAGAAACAGCGAAACGTTCGTTGGAAACGGCAAAACGCAATCTGAAAACCGCGGAACAAGACCGGGACCGCAACAAGCAATTGTTCGATGGCGGGCTGATTTCTAAGCAGGAGATGGAACGTGCAGAGGCTGCGGTGGACGATGCGAAAGACAATGTCTCAAGTGCGGAGGACAGTGTGACCGATGCGAAAGACAACCTCAAACAAGTGAAGCAGACGTATGATATTGCTGTATTAGAATCGCAAGTGAAGCAGGCTAAAGCCGGCTGGGAAGATGCGAAGTCTTCTAAAAAAGAGCTTGCTGCGCGTATCGACTCGTCGAAAGCGTCCGTTGAGGAAGCAAGCGGCGGTATTCAAGATGCGAACGCAGCGCTTGAACAGGCACGAATTTCCGTGGAACAAGCCCGGGAAGATTTAGAAAATGCCGTCGTGCGGGCCCCGAGCTCCGGGAAAGTCCTTAGCGTGAACGGTGAGCCGGGAGAGTTATATTCGCAGCAGGAGCCGCTTGTCATGCTTGGTGAAATGACGGCTTTAAACGTAACAGCTGCCATCACTCCCCAACAACTCATGCTTTTCACAGAAGGAGACACGATGAAAGTCCGGTTTCCGTCTATCGATAAAGAAGTGAACGGCACGGTTACGTATGTCGCGGATTCCACAGATGACAACGGGATGTTCCCGGTGGAAGTGCAGATTGCCAACCCGAACGGTGCACTGCGGGCAGGGATATACGGAGAGTTTTTGATTGAGGAAACGTATATCGATGACAGTCTGTTAATTCCAACGGAGGCGTTGATTGAAGTAGAAGGTCAACCATCTGTCTTTGTCGTCGAAGAAGAAGTTGCGTCCCTTGTGCCGGTTGACGTACTCCGCGAGGAATCGGACATTACGGCGGTTGAGGCAGCTGACTTAAAGGCGGGCCAAAGCGTCGTGACACGCGGTCAATATTTCCTCGATGACGGAGCGAAAGCGGAAGACGTCACTGAAGTAGATGAAAAAGAAGTGGAAGACAAAGAAGCAAAAAAAGAGGATGAAAACGCAGAGGAAACGAAAGAGAAAGATACCAGCAGTGTGAAGGACGACGCGAAAGCTGCCGCTGTGGCACCACTTCAACTCCCTGGTTCTACGAGACTGGCAGGAGGCGGGGGTGAAGCATCTTGAAACTATCGCGTTGGTCTGTAAAACGACCGGTCGGGGTTGTCATGGCGGTATTGATGGTGATTGTACTGTCGCTCACCGCCCTCCGCAACCTGGCCGTTGATCTTTATCCGGATATGGAACTGCCGCTTGCCGTTGTCGCAACGAGCTACAGTGGAACTGCGCCGGAAGACATGGAAGAAACGGTAACAAAACCGATTGAAGATTCGCTGGCATCGATTGATAACGTAGACAATATTCAGTCACAGTCTTCTTCTGGATCGTCACTCGTCATTATTCAATTTAATTTCGGTACGGACCTTGATCAGGCGATGTTGAACATTCGTGAAGCGGTCGACGGGACTTCCGGAGCTCTCCCGGACGGCGCCAATGACCCGTCCGTCTTGCGGTTCGATCCGAATCAGCAGGCGATTATGTGGCTCGGGTTCTCGGAGGACTTGCCGGAAGACGAAGCCAAACGTCTGGCCGAAGAACGAATACAGCCTAAGCTTGAACAAGGGGACGGCGTCGCGTCGGCAACCATCGAAGGGATCCAGTCGCGAAAAATTGAAGTCCAGTTAAAGCCGGAAGAGTTAAACCGCTATCACTTATCGGCGAATGATATTATCCGTACCCTCGAGTCTGAGAACTCGTCTGCTTCCGCAGGTGAGGTGGAAAGCGGTGGACGGGACTTGCAGCTGCGGGTTGAGGGAGACTTTAATGACGTGTCCGACATTGCGAATACGTTGATCCCGCTCGGAGACGGCAGTAATGTAAAGGTTAGCGACGTCGCTGAGGTAGTAGATACGGTGGAAGAACTGTCCTCGGACACGTATGTGAACGGGACACAGGCGTATATGTTTTCGATTATGAAGCAGTCCGACGCCAACACGGTAGATGTGTCGGATGCTGTTCAAGACGTTGTAACAGATTTAAATGAGGAGCTTGGCGAAGACGCCGATCTTCACGTTGTTTTCGATTCTGCTGATTTTATTAAACAATCGATCAACAGTGTCACCAGTAACTTAATTTACGGTGCGATCTTTGCGATTATCGTCCTGTTAGCATTTTTACGAAGTGTCCGGGCAACACTCGTCATCGGGATTTCGATTCCAATCGCGGTTGTGTCGACGTTTGCCTTGATGTACTTCACAGGCGAGACGTTGAACATCCTGACAATGGGCGGTTTGGCACTCGGTGTCGGGATGATGGTAGACAGTTCGATTGTTATTTTGGAAAGTATATACAAACATATTGAAGCAGGAAAAACACGGATTGAAGCAGCGATTGCCGGTGCAGAAGAACTGGGCGGTGCGGTAGTCGCGTCCACGATGACGACCTTGGTCGTATTTTTGCCGCTCGTGTTTGTGGAAGGCATAGCATCGGAGCTATTTGCACCGCTTGCTTTGACGGTCAGCTTTTCCTTAATCGCCTCACTCGTTGCGGCGCTTACGATCGTTCCAATGCTTGCCTCGAAATTTATTAAAGAAGAAATGGTAAATAAAGAGAAAGAAAAAGAAAGCCGTTTTACGCGGTTGGGAACGTGGGTAAATGATCGGTACCGCAGCCTGTTAAGCTGGGCGCTCGGGCACCGGAAGACGGTCATTATTCTCACAAGTGCCTTAACGATCGTTTCATTGGCCCTCGTGCCGTTG
Organism: Bacillus piscicola; assembly: GCF_022458745.1. Classification (GTDB taxonomy): domain Bacteria; phylum Bacillota; class Bacilli; order Bacillales; family Marinococcaceae; genus Alteribacillus_A; species Alteribacillus_A piscicola. The sequence continues at coordinate 71,843 of NZ_JAJJJF010000007.1, read as the reverse complement.
ATCGGGGCCGTGCTTCTTCCGGAATCGGATGAAGGGGAAATAATGATCAGCATCGAGACGCCGACGGCCTCGACGCTGGAAGAAACCCAAACGGCAGTGAACCGCGTCTGGTCCTTGTTGGAACCATATGAAGACGTGATTGAGACCACTTATTCGACGGTCGGTGGCGGCTCTCCTATCATGGGAGGCGGCGGTGGCGGTAACCAAGCTTCCGTCAATATTTCCCTCGTGGCCGCAGGAGAGCGTTCGATTGATACGACGGAGATGATTGATGAATTATCCGAACAGGCGAAACGCATTTCCGGCGCTGACATCACCGTTGCCAGCATGACGACAGGCGCCATGGGAAGTACGTCACCGATTTCTGTCAGTATTAAAGGGGATGAGGTGGAAGTACTCGACCGGCTGGCGGAGGAAATCGTTTTCCAGATGGAACAGATTCCGGGAGCGACGAATATCGAAACAACGTCCGGTGAAGGGAATCCTCAAATCGACGTCGATGTCGACCGGCAGCAGGCCGCGCAGTACGGATTAACCTATCAGGACGTCATGAGTCAGATTATTATCGCCTTTAACGGTCAAGTGGCGACCGAGTTCCGTGACGACGGACAGGAAATCGACGTGGAAGTCATTTTGCCGGAACAGTCACGGTCCCAGCTTGCTGATTTTCGTAATTTAACCCTGACCACCGCGACCGGCACAAGCATCCCGCTCAGTTCTATTGCCGAGCTGGAGGAATCGACCGGTCCTACCCAGATCAACCGGCAGGACCAGCAGCGCCAGGTGAACATCACGAGTGATGTAACGGGCCGAACGCTGTCTGAAGTGGCGGGTGACGTGCAGGCGGAAGTAGAGCATATGAATATGCCGGACGGATATTCTATTAAGTACGGCGGGGAAGCGGAAGACATGCAGGATGCGTTCATGGATCTTGCCTTTGCCTTGGTAGCTTCGATCTTCCTTGTGTACGCCGTGATGGCGATTCAGTTCGAATCCTTCGTACAGCCGTTTGTCATTATGTTCTCGATGCCGGCGACGTTGATCGGCGTGTTGTTCGGATTATTTATTACCGGTACTCCCCTCAGCATCACTGCCTTTATCGGGATTATCATGCTCGCGGGGGTTGTCGTGAACAACGCCATCGTCATGATTGACTACATTAACCAGCGGCGGGAAGCAGGAGAGGACCGGGATGCTGCGATCTTAGAAGCAGGACCGGCACGTCTGCGTCCGATTCTGATGACGGTGCTGACGACGGTACTTGCGATGACCCCGGTCGCCCTCGGAATTGGGGAAGGAGCCGAAGCCCAGGCACCAATGGGGATTGTCATCATTTTCGGCCTCTTGTTCTCGACCTTGTTTACACTCGTGTTAATACCGGTCGTCTATGCCACAACCGACAACATCATTCAAGGATTGAAAAAACGACTGCCACGCCTCCGCTTCCGGAGAAAACGCAAGCAGGAGGAAGATGCGTTCGATTCTTTCCACCAATAAGAGAGAGGGCGACGAGCCCCTCTCTTTGATCAAAAGGAACATGTAGCGACTTTGCGTGTCCCTGGTTTTTAGGTAGAATGGGAGTATACTTCGAAAGAAAAGGGGTTCTCACTTATGATGTCAATTCGAAAATGGCTCTTACTGACGACACTCGCAGCAGCGATTCTCAGCGTAGTCGGCTGTTCGTCAGATGATAACGAGGGAGATACAAATCAAGAAGCGGAAGAAGAACAACCACAGGCTGAAGAAGAAAAGCCGCCTGCTGCCGAGCTCGACAGCGACGCTGATTTACAGGACCAGCTCGCAGCCGAAGAAGAAGTCGACGAAGCTATGGTACAAACCGTTGATTCCGAGGAGGACGGCCAGTCTGTCAACATCGACATTCAGCTTGCCGCGGATCAAGAATGGAACGAAGAATGGCTCACGAAATACCAAGATATGATCCGGGAAAAATACCCCGATCAACCCGTCGACCTCATCATCGCCCAAGACGGAGAAATGATCACCCAGGAAACACTCGAATAACAGAAAAACCAGTCCCTTTTAGAGCGGGGCTGGTTTTTTTGACTGCGGAAAAGGTGAATGACGTCGTGAAAACCGTGGATGGCGGAAACGGTGGCGTCAAAGAGTGTGAATGACGTCGTGAAAATCGCGGTTGGCGAAAATAGAAGCATCATAGGGATTGGATGAAGTTGTGAAAATCGCGGTTGTCGGAAATAGCGACGTCATAGAGAGTGAATGAAGTCGTGAAAATCGTGGTTGGTGGGAATAGCGACGTCATAGGGAGTGAATGGCGTTGTGAAACTTGGGGTTGTTGAAAATAGAAGCATCATAGGGATTGGATGAAGTTGTGAAAATCGCGGTTGGCAGAGATAGCGACGTCATAGGGAGTGGATGACGTCATGAGAGTTGTGGATGGGGGAAATAGTGACGTCATCGGGGTTGAATGAAGTCGTGAAAATCGTGGTTGGTGGGAATAGCGACGTCATAGGGAGTGAATGGAGTCGCGAAAAGAGCGGTTGTCGGAAATAGCAGCATCATAGGGAGTGAATGGCGTCTTGAAAATCGTGCTTGGCAGAAATAGTGACGTCATCGGGGTTGAATGAAGTCGTGAAAACTGTGGCTGGTTAAAATAGTGACGTCATAGGGGTTGAATGAAGCCGTGAAACTTGTGTCTGATGAAAATAACGGCATCATAGGGGATGAATGAAGTCGTGAAAACTATGGTTGGCGAAAATAGTAGCGTCATAGGGGGTGAATGATGTCATCAAAATCGCGGCACACAAAAATAGCGACGCCATAGAAGCGGAATGGCGTCGCGAAGTCTGCTGGGTGGGACAAAACCGGCAAAACCGGGGTCTTGCCGTATTAGAGGAACAAGACGTGCATCCGTTCATCATGATCCCCGGTGGCTCGTTCATTCTGCAGGCTTGTCCCGTCCGCTTTCGATGCCGTCTTTCCTCGCGAATCCCTCGCCAGTAAAGGAGTGGCTGAGTTTAGGGAGGTAGGCCGTATTGCTTTTCAGCGATTCAATCAACGACGGGGCGTCCGCTGGGACCATGTTTTTGTACCAGTGGCCTTCCGGGTATGCGATGAGTACACATTTGTCACGGCAGCGGCCATTGCAGCGAGTCCGCGTTGTGTGGATATAATCGTCCAGATGGTTTGTTTTAATTGCTGTTCGTACGGCTGTTGTTAATGCTTCCGCGCCGTTTTTCATGCAGCTCCCGCCGTTACAAATCAGCAGATGATGCCGCGTGCTTTCGAGATTCCACGTTGCCATAACTGCTATCTCTCCTCAATTCATACTAAAAAAACCCTTCCGTGTGGGAAGAGTCTGGCTTCTATAAAAAGCGCAGGTGACACCATGTTGCGCCCGTTATTAGCTAAACTTTCACACCTCATTTCCCCGGAGATTTGAAAAGATGTTACCCGGGCAGGTCTCCTGACTTAAGCTTCCTCCTACTCTGATCCTTCCCGCACAGTCTTGCTTTTTAAAAAAGCGCAGCCCGTGCAGTGGTTGTTATCATTTCGTCCACTATTACAGTTGCGGGGGCAGTGCTGGAATGACACCAGCTTCCCTATTAAGGCTGAAAAAACAGCCGCCCGAATAACTCGTTATGAAATTTTGAAAAAAGCTTACGTCCCTAATTCATAACACAGCGAATCAACAAAGTCTATGAGAGATTAAGAGGGGGCCGAAACACCCTCTTACGGTTTGTCAGATCTTTTCTAGGAAAGTCTAAAGGTACGCACGAGGTCATTCAGATCAACGGCTAAGCGGGAGAGCGTTTCGGCGCTTCCGGCTACTTCTTGCATCGAGGAGCTTTGCTGCTGGGCGGTGGCGGAACTTTGCTCGATTCCGGCTGCCGTTTCTTCTGAGTTGGCAGAGATCTCGTCAGCAGACTGGGTGACTTTTTCACTGTTCGAAGCAATGTCTGTTAAGCTCGTGGCAATATTTTGAATGCGGCCGCGCATATCGGAAATCGAATCATTGATGGAGGTAAAATACTCGAGACTCGTGGTGATCTGTTCATTCCCGGCTTCGGTTTTCTCATGGCCTTTTTGTAAGGAGTGAACGACCGTCTTCGTCTCTTCCTGAATCCCTTCAATGATTGAGGTAATGTCGGAAACGGAATATCCTACTTGTTCGGCAAGCTTCTTCACTTCTTCGGCGACGACAGAAAAGCCTCTTCCCGCTTCGCCGGCACGGGCTGCTTCGATGGCTGCGTTTAAGGCGAGCAAGTTCGTTTGGTCGGCAATTCCTTCAATGACTTCCACTAATTTAGAAATTTCTGCCGAGCGTCGGTCGAGTCCCTGTACTTTGTCGGCCGTATCGGTCACGAGCGCCGTGATGTCGTTCATTTGCTGTACCGATACCTCCATCTGTTCCATCCCTTCCCGCGACATGTTAAACACGTCCCGTGACGAGTGGGCCAGCGTTTCACTGTCTTCGTTTGTCACATGAATTTGTTTATTTAAATCACGTACGAAGCTGGAGATCTCGGAGGAGGCACCTGCTTGTTCTTCGGCGCCGGCTGAAAGGTCACCCATGGTAGACGCAATTTGCTCGGCACCTGTCGTCACCTGTTGGGAAGAGTCAGTCAGCCCTTCACTCTGTCTGTTCACTTTTTCCGCAATGTCCTGAATCTGCTCGATCATCGTTCGGAGGTGGCCGCGCATGGTATTGAACCCGAGCGCCAATTGGCCGATCTCATCTTTTCCATCATAGGAAATCGTGTCTACTGCCAAGTTGCCGTCCGCAATCTCCTTACTAACATCGACAACTTGGTGTAAATTCCGCTGGATACGGCGGTTGACGAACCAGAGTGTTATAGCTCCTAACACGGCAGCAATCGCCACAGAAAGAAGCAGTGTCCACACCGCACTTCCACTGGCATGGACCGCGTTTCTGACAGCACTGCGGTGTTCTGCATCGACGATGTTTTTTAACTCGGTTAAATGGTGATTCGTCTCCGCGCGTAGCTTCACAAGGTTGTCTCGTTGCAGAAGCACTTGTACGTTATCAGCCCGTTCGACAGCCGGGATGATCGAATCAAAAAAGATCGTATCCGTCTCTTGGTCATTCGCCTGAATCTGCTTAAATAGCTTTACTTGCTCATCCGTCGTCATTAATGGTTCCATGGTATCTTGCAGGGCGGTAAAATCATTGCGGTGCGCCTGGTACTCTTGGAGGAGCGCATGGTCTTTTGTCAGGATGTAGTCGGCGATACGTGTGTCTTTTGCCCGAAAGAGCGAAATCATCTCCGTGAAATTCACCGCACGTTCGGAACGCTCGTCCATCGCGTTGATGTTGTCTCGCATGCTACCGAGCAGTACAAAAATAACAGCAGAGGCAAGCATAAATAAGACGATTGTCGTGATGAGGGCGGTACTGTATTTCCAACCAATGCTAAGATTTTGCCACTTAAATTTAGTCAGCATAACGCATTTCGCTCCTTCATGAGAAAGGGTATATAGACCTATGAATATATGTATACTTTTATTTATATCACAAGCAGGAAATAATAACCACTATATTTGCTGAAATTTTTAAAAAGTTTACAAAAGGAACGGGGCTGGCAATGTGATGAGGGTATCCCACTCTGCCAGTGTTGGGAAATACAGGGGGTAACATGCAATAGTTACCTAATCCGGCAGAGTACTTTTTTTCTACCGTATCAGTGCTAGAATAAAATACGTCAGGGAGAGAAATGGGTAGATTACCACTATTATGTTTAAATCTCTTTTCTTACAGGAAAACAACAAAATAGTTACAGCTGTTCCTGTATCACCCTTCGACGTGGAATAATGGTTATTATTAGAATTGATAGTTTACTAGATAGAAGGAGGAATTGTTTTGGCTTATCAACCAAAATCGTATCGTAAATTTTTAGCAGGTTCTGTATCCGCTGCCGTTGTAGCGACAACATTTGGGGCAGTGGCACCGGTAACGGCAGATGCGGCAGCAGCATTTCCAGACGTATCGGACGACTACTGGGCGTCTAGCTCCATCCAGAACCTCGCGGAGCAAGGAATCATCGGCGGTTATAAAGATGGTACATACCGGCCGGGACAGGAAATCAACCGCGGCCAGGTAGCAGCCATGTTGGTGGAAGCGTTTGACCTTCCTGTTAATGAAAATGTGGAGCCGCCTTTTGAAGACTTGTCCGAAGAAAGCTACTTCACACCGGCTGCAGCAGCAGTGAAAGAAGCAGGTCTCATTAAAGGCCGCGAAGATAACACGCAATTCGCAGCGGGCATGGATCTGTCCCGTGAACAAATGGCTTCCATCCTTGTGCGGGCATTCGGCTTTGACGAAAAAGCAGGAGTAGACGCTGACGTCAAGGACCTCGAGGAAGCACACGAAAGCCACCGCAATAACATTGAAATTCTTGCACAATATGATATTACGAAAACAGCAAGCGGTAATTTCCGCCCGAAAGAAACAGTAACACGCGCGCAATTCGCTGCGTTCCTTGACCGAGCGATGAAAGTCGACCAAGCAAAAGAAACAGGCGTCGTGAACGCAACAGCCGTGAACAACACCACCGTCGAAGTAAGCTTTAACGGTGAAATGGAAGACGTAAACGCCGAAGACTTCACCTTCGAGCCAGAATTGGCCGTACTCGATGCAGAAATCATTAAGCCATCCGACTCCGAAGCAAGCCAAGACGCCGCCGGAAGCGTCGTTCGTCTGACTACGGAAGAGCAAGATGCAGAAATCAGCTATGAACTTCAGTATCAAGGAAAAGCGACCGGTCAATCGATAAAAGGCGCCGGTATGTATGATATCACCGTTGCAGACATCACTCCTGTTTCTACCGGAAGCTTCGATATTGAGCTTGACAATGCCTTGAATGAAGACTGGGACGAAGAAGACGTGGAGGAGAAACTAGACGTTGCCGTAGTGAACGGGGATGACCAAACAGACGTTGACATTACTGGTGTAACAATCAGTGACGACCGCAAGACGATTACGGTTGAACACGCGGACAACGATCTCGAAGGAACAACCGGTACTCTCGTTGTGAACGGCTTCGAATACGACTTTGACTATGACACAATCGACGTAGAGTCCGTGGAAGCAACCACGACATCGATCCGTAGTGCGGCAGATCAGAAGCTTGCCTTTACAGTCAACGGTTTCCGTAATCTTTCTGTGGAAGCTCTAGAAGAAGCAGGCTACGATGTTGCATTTAAATACAGCAAGACAGGCGAGGTTTATGGTGATAACGGAGTCGTTGATGCCAGCGACCTTGCAGGGGAGAGCTTCCGTTACGCGGTAGAAATTACCGATGAAGACGGCAACACCGTGAAGTCTGAAGAACAGACTGTTGACGTTCACGGTGAAACAAATATTGCCGAAGTAACAGACGTGGCATTTTTCGATGGAGACGATGAATGGAAACGTGATTACGTTACAAGTGCTAATGAAGGATTGAAAATAAAAGCGACAGCTGCAGAAAATGCCTTTGGCGAAGAATTAGACGCAGACGATCTGAACAACGCTACCTTGGAATCTGTCACATCCGATGACATCCAAGTTGCATACTACGACATGGACAACGGTCTCCAAGTAGTCGGTGAAGGAGAAACAACGCTGACAGCAGAATTTGAAGGGGTTGAAGACACGGTTACGATCGATGTCAAAGTTGTAGCCGATCAAGAAGTGTCCGGCATTGCTGAAGATGACACAACGAAGCGTTATACAACGAATGCGACAACCGGTACGTTTACCGTTGTAGACCAATATGGTGAGCCGTTTGGAGAAGGTGAAGAAATCTCCTATACGATTACGGATGCAGATGGAGCGGAAACAACGGATGTTGCGACCGTACAAGCAGACGGCACATTTAACGTAACGTTCCCAGAGAATGCCTCCGGAGAATATACAATCGATTTTGCTTATGACGGCGCTAATCTTGGATCGACAAACCTTGAGTTCTTGGAGCTGGAAGGCTTTGACGAATTAGATCTTGAAGCAGACCCAGAAACTGTTGATCTAGCAGACGCTGCAACAGAAGGCAGTGTTGCTAATGACGATGCAGATTTAGCATTCGCTGTGACAGCAACAGGTACATTCGAAGGCATCACCCTCTCTGAGGATGAACTGGAAGATGTACTTGGTAATTTAGACGGCGAGCTGCAAGTACGTACAAGCAATAAAGCCGTTGCCAGCCTTGCAAATGATGGTGAGACAGAAACGATGTCTCTTACCGCAGCAGAAGCAGCCGATGGCTTTGAAGCATACGGCCGCACCGAAGGTACAGCAACCCTTTACTTGGAGCAAATCGAAGGTGACTTCGTAACGACGCTCGGCCAAGTAGAAGTCGAAGTAGAAAACACCCTTCCACAGATCAGCAATCTTACCCTTGCTGAAGGAACGGATTCACTGACGTTAACGTCCGAAGGTAAGATAAAAGATTTGGAAGAACTTAGCTCAAGCGACGCGGATCTGGAAGACTACATGGTTGAAGAAACAACGTACTCCGCAAACGATAAAAAAGCGATTGTGAAAATGAAAGACCTATTCGGCGGTAAAACGTTTGTAGTAGACGCAGTCCAAGAAGAAGCATCAGCTGAATAAATTTGGAGAAGAACCTGCCCACGCGGCAGGTTCTTTCGTTATCGAGAAGTCGGGAAGGAAATTCAGCCGAAACCAGACTCCAAGCCCCTTTATAAAACCAAAACGGTATGAAATGCAACCAAATTTGGTCTCATGAACGCTTGATAAGACCAGAACGGTACGGGATGTAGCCCAATTTGGTCTCATGAACGCTTGATAAGACTAAAACGGCAGGAGATGCAGCCAAACTTGGTCTTATAAATGCTTGATAAAACCATAAACGCCCATGCCCCAAGCAATTGAGGTCTCATGAAAAATGCAAAAGACCGCAAATCATCCACCGCCAAGCAGGGAGGCTTCCATCCTCTGCTTGGCTTTTTTGTCGAAAAAAAGGGGATTGCTGGGAACATACGGGAGGGAACAGGAGAATAAGTTAGTAGAAATATAGGAAGGGAGGAGGAGGGAAGTGGACATTCTCTCTATTGTTCCGCCGCTCGTGGCGGTGGCGCTTGCGATTATAACGAGACGCGTCTTGCTTTCATTGTTTATTAGTATTTGGGTCGGCGGTCTCATCGCGGCGAATGGCAATCCGCTTGCAGCCGTTGCGGAAACGTTCACGTGGATGAAAGATGTCATGATCGACCCGTGGAATGCGCGTTTCCTTGTGTTAATCGCTTTTCTTGGTGCCGGGGCTGCGTTGTTGTTTAAAGTCGGGGGGACGCAGGCGCTGATCCGAACTTTTGAAAAACGGATCACGTCGGGAAAACGGTCGCTGTTATTTGCGTATATTCTTGGTATTTTAGTATTTTTTAATGACTATGTGAATTCGGTGATTGTTGGGAACGCGTCGAAGGATTTGAACGCGCGCTACCGGGTATCGCGGGAGAAACTGGCGTACGTGCTCGACGCGACGGCGGCACCGATGGCGACGATCGGTCCGGTTTCGGATTGGATCGGGTTTCAAGTGTCTGTGATTGCCGGTTCTTTTGCGGCGCTCAGCCTCGTGGACGCCCAGCCGTACTCAATGTTTTTACAGTCAATTCCGTGGAACTTTTACGCGATTTTATCATTGTTGGCTGTTCTGACGGTTATTTTGGGAAAAGATTTCGGCCCGATGGCGAAGGCGGAAAAACGTTCCCGGGAAACCGGCCAGCTCATTGAAGAAGGGGCCGTGCCGCTTTCGTCGGTTGAAGAAGATATCGGGGAGCCGTTTGAATCTGCTAGAAAACCGTCCGTCTGGTATTTTATTCTGCCACTTGCGACGTTAATTGTTGTCGGGATATTCGGTCTTTGGTACACAGGGGGCGGACCTGACGGGTTGTCGCTGATGGAAGCACTTGAAAATACGGATGTTTCCGTCGCGCTGACGTGGGCTGCTTTTGCGATGACGATCGTTGGCCTCGTGATCGGCCTCATTCAAGGCATGTCTCTAAAAGAGTGCGAGGAAACGATGCTCGCGGGGATCCGGACGATGCTGCCGGCGCTCATTATTATGGTGCTCGCCTGGTCCATCGGCGCCGTTGTCGATACGCTTGGCACAGCCGAGTATGTCGTCGGTTTGACGGAAGGCTGGATGACAACCGGACTTCTGCCGCTGCTCATTTTTATCGTCGCGATGTTCATTTCGTTTGCGACCGGAACGTCTTGGGGTACGATGACCATTCTCACACCGATTGCGATTCCGCTCGCGTTTACGATTAGCGGGGTTGAGTTTATTCCGGTCGTTATTGGGGCAATTTTCGCCGGCGCGATATTCGGGGATCATATTTCTCCTATTTCCGATACAACCGTCATGGCATCGATCTTCGCCGGGTCGGACCACATCGCACACGTCACGACTCAGATTCCGTACGCGCTTGTCACCGCCGCCGTCACAGGTGTTCTCTATATCCTGTCTTCTTTCATTGGAAGTGTGGTTATTCTGCTTCTTATCGGGATCGTCGTCCAGACCCTGGTGTTCCGCTATTTAGGAAACCGATCCCAGTATAATTGAGGCAAAGACTATGGCAGTGAGCATAACGATGATTGATGGATAGGAAATAGCGGTGGATGTCTTTTCGGATCACACCGAAGGGAGCTGGATGCGTCCAGCTCCCTTTTGATGCTGCTTACGGTTCACAACGATAAGCGGTGTTCTTTGATTTTTCGGTACAGGGTGCTGCGGGCGATACCGAGCGCGGAGGCGGCTTCGGTGACAGTGTTCGCTGCTGCTAACGCTTCCTTGATTTTCTCCACTTCCAATGATTTCAACGACCCGATGGTCCGTGTTTTACGTTGTACGACCCCGTGCAAAACAGGCGGCAGGTGCTTCGGTGCGATAGGCACTCCTTCTTTTCTCGCGAGCAGGAAGGCGCGTTCGATGATGTTTTTCAATTCGCGGATATTGCCCGGCCAGTGATACGCGGCCAGCATTTGCATTGCCTCTTTTTCGATGGAAGCAGGCCCGTCTCCGTATACGTGTCGGAAGTGCTCAAGAAATTCGCTGCTCAAATGGGCAGTATCTTCGGGACGTTCGCGGAGGGGAGGAATCGTGAATGACAAAACGTTTAATCGGTAAAAAAGATCCGAGCGGAACGTGCTGCCATAGGCGATTTCTTCTTCCAGTGCCCGGTTGGTCGCTGCAATAATGCGGGCGTTAACAGGACGTTCTTTCGTATCGCCTATCCGGACGATGCTTTTCGACTCCAATGCCCGTAACAGCGCGACCTGCAGATCGAGCGGCATCTCGCCAATTTCATCCAAGAACAAAGTCCCGTTATGAGCGGCTTCAAATTTCCCAATTGCGCCGCCTTTGCGAGCTCCTGTAAACGCTCCTTCCACGAAGCCGAACAATTCACTTGCTGCTAAATCTTTTGGCAGAATCCCCGTGTTAATCGCGACAAAGGGACCATCTTTCCGATCACTCCCCTCGTGTATGGCCTGGGCAGCGACTTCTTTTCCGGTGCCTGTTTCTCCAAGAATCAGAACGTTCGCGGCAGACTGGGCAGCAATTCCGGCTACTTCCAATTCCCTTTGATAGGCTGCACTGAGCGTGCTAATACGGCCGAATGTCACCAAATCTTTAGGCTGCGGGCCAACCGCGTCTTTCTGTTTTAAAAAGAGAAGCTGCTGGTTGTCGGCAGGAAAACGTTCGATGTGAAACGCGGCTGCCAAGGTACGCTGCATCTGCGGCGTCACTACCTTATTCTCCTGCCAATGCGTCAGCGCTGCCGCTTTTTTGCTTACATACATAATTCTGTTTGTATCGGAGAGCACGATAACTGCTTCTTCACTTACTTTTCCCCATGTATGGAGGATAAGTTCATGAAGGGAGTCCGCTTGCTTTGTCTTCACTTTAAACGGTTTCGGTGTAATTTTCCCTTCCGAATCCCAAACCGTCTCAAACTGGCCGTCTTTAGACACTCTGCCAATTTTCACCGGACGGGAGAGATGGCGGTGATCCGGGTCCACTTCGATTGTTCCGCAAACCGTATTGAATCGTTGCCCGCTTAAGTGATAAATAATGTCGCGGTAGTTCGTCCTGGCCGTTTCCATAATGCTGTCGATCACCATTTTTGTCCCTAAAAAAGTGTTAAACATGACGGAAGAGATTGGTGTCTCAGCACCGGTAAATTGTTGAAAGCTGGTGACAAAAGCTCGGTTTTCCGGAGAAGGGAGGGACTGAAAATAACTGGCACTGCTGAAGTGGCCTTTTCCGTATGAAGCTCCCATCGCCGTTATTTCTGTCTCCTTCGTAATCGGGCTGAAAATAGGCATCGTCTGAAAATCAAGAGACATGCGCTGATACGTCTGATAGAACGGGATAATACTGCTGCCGACTAACGTAGAAAAGATAAAGTCTGGTTTGGTTAAAAGAATATCTTGCATCATCTCATAAAAAGAGGCATGGCCGAGCGGCACGTATCGTTCTCCAACGAGAGAGCCGCCTTTTTCTTTTAGAAAAGTCTTCACTTGTTCATTCGTTTCCCGGGGATAGATATAATCGTTGCCGACGGCATACACCCGCTTCCCGAAATGGCGGGTTCCGTAGTCTAAGAGGGTATGTACTTGCTGATTGGGGACTTCGCCAGTGTAAAAAACATGCGGATGACACTCCTGTCCTTCATAGAGTGTCGGATAGACGAGAAGACAGCCGTATTTTTCTAAAATAGGCAGCACCGCTTTCCGGCAGGCGGACGTGTAGCAGCCGATAAAAATGGTAACGCCTGATTTCGCGAGTTCCTCCGCCGCCTGGGCTGTCTGTATCGGATCAGAAGCAATGTCACGGGTGACGGCTTCAAACGTAAATGCATGGTTCTCACAGCCGGCGAGTGCAAACTTGGCCGCTTCCCACTGGCCCTTTTCCGTGATCGCTGTCGTACCGGTTAATGAAAATAATAACCCGATTTTAATAGGCACGCCACGTTCCCTCCAAATGTGTAGCATTTTAAGAAAATTGTTTCAAAATCGGACAAGGATGGTGTACCCCTATTTTACAACAACTATCTGAACATTTGGAAATATTTTTGTCTTTTTTTGAGACAATCTTTCTTGGATAAAAAGCGGGAAGGGCGGAGCAAGCGGCATGGCACAGGAATTGCATTTAGTAAGGGCGAGGGCTGGCGGCTCCGGAGAATTGCGAAATAGAAGGGTCCTACTATTTTTTCAGGAGGAGTGTGTACAGTGAAGGCAGCAATCGAGGAAGTACTCGCGAGCAAAAACATCCGTGTGAAAGAAGATCATTTGCCAATGCTACAAACACGCTGGGAAGGGATGCAAGCATTGAAAGAAGCCACGGAACAAGAGAAGTTGGCTGATTACGACATTTCACTCCGTAATATTCCGGGAGGTGACCACATTGAGTAAAGAGTTGGTGACGAAGGCGGTAGAAGAACTAGCACCGCTTATCCAAAAAAGAGAGGTTTCCTCGCTGGAATTAACAAAAGCGGTGCTCGATCACGCAGAGAGCACGGATGAAACAATTAATGCATTTGTATCCATGCGACGCGCGGAAGCAGAAAAAGAAGCGGCCAAGGTAGATGAGGAGATTGCTTCCGGCACGTATAAAGGGATGTATCATGGCATTCCGATGGCCGTGAAAGACAATCTTTATTTTAAAGATGAAGTAACGACGATGGCGTCAAAAATAGATCGGGATTTTAAACCGGCCTACAGTGCGACGATTATTGATAAAATGAGAGACGCGGGCATCGTATTTACAGGCAAGCTGAATATGCATGAATACGCCTGGGGCATTACGAACAATAATCCTCATTTTGGCGCGTGCCGGAACCCATGGAACACGGATATGATTCCAGGGGGCTCAAGCGGTGGTTCGGGTGCCGCCGTGGCATCGGATATGAGTGTTGCGTCGTTAGGAACAGACACGGCAGGCTCGATTCGTATTCCGTCCTCTGCCTGCGGGATTGTCGGATTGAAACCGACCCACGGCAGAGTCAGTAAGTACGGGTGCTTCCCGTTAGCCTGGACTCTTGACCATATTGGCCCGATGACGAAAACAGTAAAAGACGCCGCTGGATTATTAGAAGTGATTGAAGGGTACGATCCGAACGACCCGACTTCGCTTCAGGCACCAACTGGAAACTACGTGGACAAGCTCACCGGAAATGTCAAAGATCTGGTTATCGGCGTAAATGAAGAATACTTCTTTAACCAAGTCGATTCGGAAGTGGAAAAACTCGTTAGAAAAGGAATAGAAACGCTCGAGAAGCAGGGAGCGAAGATAGAGGTCATCAGGATTCCCGGCTTAAAACATGCCGAGTATGCGGAGCTGGTGACGAGCTTGTCGGAGGCGTCAGCCATTCACCACCGTAACCTTCAGACGCGCCCCGACGATTACGGAAGCGATATCCGTCTTCTTTTCGAACTGGGAGAGCTTCCTTCCGCTGTCGATTACCTGCAGGCCCAGCAACTAAGACGCCAGCTTAAACTCGACTTCCAACAAGCATTCGAAAAAATCGATGTATTAATCGCTCCGACTCTTCCTATTGTACCACCTGAAATTGGCGCGGATACCGTGAATTTAAACGGAGAACAGGTTGATTTGATCAATCACATTATCCGCTTCACCGGTCCCGGAAATCTAACAGGCCTGCCTTCCCTTTCTGTACCGTGCGGCATTGCGCGTGATAATATGCCGGTCGGGATGCAGATCATCGGGCCGGCCCTCCGTGAAGATCTCGTGTTAAATACCGGCCTTGCGTTTGAACAGACAAACCCCATGAAAGGGAAAAAGCCATCCCTCGCGAAACCGGTTTAAGTTATCGTTACGGCCCCGCTCTTCCTTGGAGGAGACGGGGTATTTTTTTGACTCATATGAGCGGCAAGCGGTGCGTAAACTTTATAAGGAGGATTGAAAAAAGGACGGAGCGGGAAAGGAGGTCTTACACCCCTTAGTAAAAAAAGAATGAAAGCGAGGCTGATCATATGGGACTTATTCTCTTTTTAATCATTGGCGGTATTATTGGCTGGATTGCCGGGATCATTCTTGGAAAAGATTTGCCTGGAGGCGTTATCGGTAACATCGTCGCCGGGGTTGTCGGATCATGGATCGGAAGCAGCTTATTCGGAAGCTGGGGACCGGACTTGGCCGGAATTGCCATCTTTCCCGCCTTACTTGGCGCCATTATTTTCATCTTTATCCTCACCCTGATCCTGCGCGCGGTAAAGTAAGCCATGAAAACCGCAGGACAGCGTGATAACAACGTCATTGGCTGCGTATGGGGACGTGAAAAAAGAGAACGAATGAAATAACATCCTCATAGCGGTTCAATGAAGCCATCAAAAGAGGCATGAGCCAGAATAACAACCCCATACGAGTCTTATGACGTTATGAAATTAGCGAAGCACCAAAATAACAACGCCATACGCATCCTATGAAGTCATGAAAAGCAGAAAAGGAAGAAATAAAGGCATCATTGGCTGCGTATGAGGGTGTGAAAAGCACGAATGAGCGAAATAACAGCGTCATAGCGGTTCGATGGAGTCGTTAAAATAGTCGCAAGCAAAAATAACAACCCCATACGAGTCCTATGACGCCATGAAATCCGAGAAGCATCAAAATAACAACGTCACACGCATCCTATGAAGGCATGAAAAGCAGAAAAGGAAGAAATAAAGGCATCATTGGCTGCGTATGAGGATGTCAAAACAGGGCACGAACGAAATCACATCCTCATAGCGGTTCAATGAAGCCATCAAAAAAGAAGTGAGCCAGAATAACAACCGCATACGAGTCCTATGACGTCATGAAATCCGGGAATCAAGAAATTAACAACGTCACACGCATCCTATGAAGTCATGAAAAGCAGAAAAGGAAGAAATAAAGGCATCATTGGCTGCGTATGAGGGTGTCAAAACAGAGTACGAACGAAACAACATCCTCATAGCGGTTCAATGAAGCCATCAAAAAAGAAGTGAGTCAGAATAACACCCCCATACGAGTCCTATGACGTCATGAAATCCGAGAAGCACCAAAATAACAACGCTATACGCATCCTATGAAGGCATGAAAAGCAGAAAAGGAAGAAATAAAGGCATCATTGGCTGCGTATGAGGATGTCAAAACAGAGTACGAACGAAACAACAACACTATAGTAGACGTGCGAAACAGCCGTCTCTCATCATTTAAGATGGGGACGGCTGTTTTTTGTGGTCGATGAAGAGGGTGCCGTCTTTTTGCAGCTCGGCGTAGAAAACATCGGAAACAGAGGACAGGCCTGCGTTTTTAATTTGATGGGTGATCCAGTTTTCACGGAGGTTGAGCTTTTTTATATTTTTTTGGTTGACCGTACCATCCGAAATAACTTCTGTCGGCAAAAAGTCAGGGTTAACTGGAACAAACGCCGGGTTCAGCGATTCATTCGTGACAGTCTGTTTATTTTCCTTTTTCAATACAGAAAGTTTGCCGTCTGTTTCAAAGACAGCAAACGCCACATCAGCGACGGAGAAAACATTCTTTTTACGAAGCAAAGAGCGTAAGGAATCAATGTCTAGCCGTACCTTTCGCAGGGCATCCTCGACAATTACACCGTTTTTAATCACGATAACCGCGTCCCCGGTGACGAGTTTGCGGAACCTTTTTGATTTAATGTTCCAAAAGTCTATGATAATGGTTAATGCACTCCAAACGGCTAAGGCCAGAAAGCCGTTTAGCAAACTTATTTTTGGATTGAGAGCAACGTTTGCTGTCAGCGCGCCAATTGTAATCCCGGATATATAGTCTTGCTCAGTTCCTTTCTCCCCATGATTCTTGTTAACACAAGAATAACAATGAAGAAAAGAAAGATCCGTATCACCATTTCTGCCGCAGGCAAAGCGTTTCACCTCGTTTCAAGCTTGTCATTTCCAAATTTATTGCGGTTCATGAGCGCACACTCTCCCCTATATTATGCGTAAAAAAGACTAATCCATTCGTGAGCTTTTCCAGTGGTATGTATTCTTTGTTCGCAATGATATAATGATTATTTTTTATTATGCATGCAAAAACAAATATTATTCGGAGCAATGAAAGTCTTTTCTTAATAGTAAAACGATTTTGACAGAATTGTTAACACTATGTAAGATTTCAGAAAACGGGAGTTGATGTATAGTTTTATATACAACCCCTAAACGGGACAAAAGGAGGAAGTAGTACAGTCGTGCGAATAAAATATTTTGCCCAAGGAGTGATAATGGCATGAGTGACAAGAACAGTTATTTAAAGTCCCCGGATTTAATGCCAGTTGGAAGCAATGAAAGGAAAGTTGGGACCGGCGGATTTGCGATTATGTGGGTCGGTATGGCCGTTGTGTTGGCTGCCTTTGCGATCGGCGGCGATGGAGTAGTTGCTCTTCCGCTCGGCTGGGTTGTGGTTTCTGCATTTATTGGTTGTTTATTAATTGGTCTCGTCATTACGGTTGTCGGTGATATCGGCATTGAGCACGGCCTTTCGTTTCCCGTTTACGCAAGAGCACCATTTGGGACGATTGGAACGCACATCCCTTCGGTCACGCGGGGTGTTACTGCATCAGTATGGTTCGGTATAAACACGTTTTTTGGAGCATCTGCCATTAATGGAATATTAACTATTCTTACTGGATTTGACAACTGGTTTCTCTGTTACGCAATCTTCGCTACCGCACAAATAATTAATACAGCGATCGGAATTAAAGCAGTTGAGCGTTTTGCGGATTTCGCGGCTCCAGTCATCATTTTGATTTCTATCTGGATTTACTACGTGTTGTCTGGTGAAGCAGCCAGTCAAGGAAATAGTATCTGGAACAGTGTGGAAGCACCTGCTTATGGTGTGAGCGCTGTCAGTGTCTTCCTTATCGTGATTTTCTCGGTGATGGGTTTCTGGGCAACACTCGGTACAGACATTCCGTCAATTTCGCGTTTTATTAAAGGACCAAAGTACGAAAAGAACTTTTTCAAACGGAATAAAGGTGCCTTTATCGGTAATATGATTACGATGCCGATCGTTCAGACCTTCATGGTACTAATTGGGGGCGTCGCCTACATCGCACTCGGTAACTTTGATCCGGTTGTGGCGCTTCAAGAAACAGCTTCTGGGATTGTATTAGCTATTTTACTCGTCATGATCGTGCTCGCCCAGTGGTCTACGAACACGACAGCGAACGTTATCCCGGCTGCCGTTATCTTTTCAAATGCCGGCGGACCGAAAGTGCCTTTTTATGCAGGTGTTATTCTTGCAGGATTAATTGGAACCGCTTTCCAGCCATGGGCGTTATTTGAGGTCATCGTTCCTTATCTGCTTCTCTCCGGTGCGATTTTGTCAGCGATCATCGGAATTGTCATGGTTGACTACTACATTTTGCGGAAGCGCCGTGTCAATGTTCCAGATCTATACAAGAGCGAAGGGCAGTTCCGCTACCACAATGGCGTAAACCTAGCCGGTATCATCTCTTGGGTTATTGGCGGTGGTGTCGCGATGTTGTTCATGGATTACTCCTTCATCTTCGGATTTGTTATCGGCGGCGGCTGTTATTACTTCCTCGCGAAACACTGGTACTTTAAGAAATTTAAACAAGAAGAAATTGAAAATCCAGACGACGAGAAGTATTTAGGACTTACCGTCGGAAGAGATTGGCAAATAGACATGGAAGAAGACAAAAAAGATAAAATCAGCGTATAAAAATAAGAATGTAAGCGTTTCCGTATTGTATAATGAAGATAACCTCGGTTTCTCCGGGGTTATCTTTTTTGTTGCACAAATCCAAAATTTCAACTATTATGGATATTAACTATACACCCTTAATAGGTATTTTGAAATAGATACATATACCTTAAAACGAGACAGCAGCATTCGTTATTTACGGAGGAGGTGAGGGTGATGGCGAAAGTTAATCTAAAGTGTATTACAGTCGGAGATTTCTTGAACAGGCCTTATTTTCAAGAAGCTGAAGTCATTGCTTCTTCGAGCGCGTTAAAACGTGAGGTGAAATGGGTTCATGTGATGGACTCGACGAACGTGGGCCATCTGCTAAACGGCGGGGAGTTGATTCTGTCCACAGGACTCGGCTGGAGAAATGATGAGGAAACGTGTTTGTCCTTTTTTCATCAATTAATTGAGAATGATTGTGCCGGGTTATGCATCGAGCTCGTCGCCTATACAAAAGAACTGCCGGAGTCTGCCATTCAGCTCGCAAAGAAGCATGATTTTCCCTTGATCCTTTTTCATAAAGAAGTTCGCTATATTGATATTACCCAAGATCATTACGCCATATTTTTGAATTACCATCATAAAATGGTGACAGAGCTAGAGCGATTGTCGGCCCTCTTGAACCAATCGTTGCTTTCTGGGAAAAATCACATCTCTTTATTGAAGGAATTTTACCAATTTACTGGACTTTCATTGTTGTTTCAACCGACCCAAGGAGAGCCGATGAGTTTTCCCAGTGACCTAAAAGAAGCGATTCAGAAGCACTCAGATATTCGGGCGATCAAGGTGATGAATCACACGATGGCTTACTTAACGATATATTCTGCGAAGGAATTCGGGGAATTTGAGAAGCTGGCGGCAGACCGTGTCGAAATTGCGCTCGCCCAGGAATTGATGCGTTCCATGTACGTGGAAGAACGGAAGCGGCGCAAGGAGGAGTTATGGCTGCAGCGCTGGTTGTCCGGAGAATATAAGGATAAAGAAATTCGCACCCAGCTTCAATCGATTTATCCGGATACAACATTTACCTCCCTTGTCGTATGCTTAGGCCATCATAAAAATGATAATTCCTCGGTGCTTGGCGACAGCATGATCACCCGTTCTCTCTTTGAAGCGCGCGGTTTTACGTTAATTAAAGCGCCTTTTCAGGAACAGACCGTTTATTTGCTGTTGTCGGTAAAAGAGTCTCCAGCCAAGCAGTTGTATGAGGAAATTGCGGACGTGTTTGCGGTCCTGCGAAAAGACAAGATCGTTGATACCTTTGCGGTCGGCCAACCGCAAACCAATTTTGAAAAGTTGAACAAAAGCTATGAAACGGCTCAGATTGTGCAATCCCTGGAGCGGCGGCTCACCGGCATTTCACCGATTTATGAGCAGCTGCACGCGTACCGGATCGTCTATTTTATGGAGAAGAACCACGCGCTCGAGGATTTTGTCAACGAGTATTTAGTGGGTATCGTCCAACATGACAAGCGTCGGAACAGCGAGTTACTGTTGACGTTAAAGTCGTACATGAAAAATAACGGCAACAAGCAAGAGACAGCGAAAGATTTATTTATCGTGAGACAGACACTCTATCAACGGCTCCGCAAAATCGAAGAAATCATTGGGGCAGATTTTTTTGACTACCATAAGCGACTGGCACTCGAAATGGCGTTGTTAGGCTATGAATATCTGCACGGCACACTGGATGGTGAGTTGAACCGTTCATAACGGAAAGTGCCGGGGAGGTGGAGAAGACGTGAGTGTAGGGGTAATTTCACCGTATCAGGAGTTCACGACAAGTGTCGAAAAAATAGCCGCAAAGGCCGGCATAACCGTTCATATAAAGGAAGGCGCGCTCCATCGCGGCTTGTACCAGGCGCGCAAACTGATGGAAGAGCACGATGTCAATGTGATCGTCGCAAGAGGGGCTACCGCGTCTTTTTTGGAAGAAAAGCTCGATGTCCCCGTCGTTAAAATTACTTTTTCCAATTACGATTTGTTACAGGCATTCAGGGAAGCGAAACAGATTTCTGAAACGATTACGTTTATTGACCATTACGATCATGAAGCGACGACGGATTTATCTTTTATGGAAGAGTTGCTTGGGGTGGATATTGACTTAAAGCAATATTATTTGGAAAAAGAAATTACAGAACACCTCGAACAGCTTGACAGCACAAGTGCTCCTGCTTTGGTGGGGACGGCGCAGTGCGTGGCGCGGACCGCTGCCAAAAAAGGGATGACCGCTTTTGTCGTCAACTCCAGCGAGCTCGCCATTTCGGAAGCGCTCCAGCAAGCGTACGAGCTTTCCGTTCTCTATAAAAAAGAGAAACTGCATCAAGCGCATTTGGAGACGATCATCTCGAATGCGTTTGACGGGGTCATTGCAACGAATGAGGAAGGCAAGATAACGGTTTACAATGAAGCAGCAGCCGACATCATCGGGATGAAGCGTGAACAGATGCTCGGGCGTTATGTAGGAAAAGTGACGCATCCTTACATTCGTAAGCTGTGGAATAACGGGCAGGAAGGAACCCGCGACATTATCACGCTCGGCGACAAACGTTTTGTCGTAAACCGGATGTTGCTAGGTGACTGGGAAAACAGTCTGGTGATCACCTTTCAGGAAATTGACCAGCTGCTCGAATTAAACTCCGACGTACGGAGCCGCCTGCATCACCGGCGTTTTTACGCGAAACATACGTTTCCCGACATCTTATATGAAAGCGGTGTCATGGAAGAGACTATCCAGCTCGCGCGTGTTTACAGCAAGTCCGAAAGCGCCGTCCTGATCCAGGGAGAAAGCGGGGTCGGGAAGGAACTGTTCGCACAGAGCATCCATAATGAAAGCAACCGAAAAGAAGGCCCGTTTATTGCGATCAACTGTGCCGCACTTCCGGCGAATTTGCTTGAAAGTGAGCTCTTTGGCTACGAAGAAGGCTCATTTACCGGCGCGAAAAAAGGCGGGAAAGCGGGCTTGTTTGAAATGGCTCATCAAGGAACGCTGTTTTTAGATGAAATCGGCGACCTGCCAGTCGACCTGCAGACGCGGCTGTTACGGGTACTGCAGGAAAAAGAAGTCATGAGAGTGGGCGGCCAGAAGATTATCCCTGTTGATGTCCGGGTCATTTCCGCCACGAACAAAAATTTGTACGAAAGCATGAAGAAAGACGAATTTCGCGAAGATCTCTATTACCGCCTGAATATTTTGCAAGTCACGATTCCACCGTTGCGGGAAAGAAAAGCGGATATTCCAGCGCTGTTTCGCTATTTTTGGCAGGAGAAAACGGGGGAACCCTGCGAAATGAGCGAAAGCCTCTGGAACAAACTCATGGCTCACCAATGGCCGGGTAACATTAGAGAACTGGAAAATGTCGTCGAACGTTTGCGAATGTTATCGTCCAGCTCCGAGCTCGAAGCAGATGAATTTATTTTTGACCATCTAAATATCGAGAAGCACAAGCACTCCGGTAAAAAAGATTTCGCTGATCGAATGGAGGTAGAAATCGGCACGATGAAAGAGATGGAACAACAAATCATCCAGGAACTCGAGGAACGCTACAACGGCAACAAACAAAAAATAGCCAGCGTACTCGACATCAGTCGGACCACCTTATGGAAAAAACTCACCAATGTTCACAACATGAACACCGTGAAGTTTAATAAATGAACGGTTTTGTTTAAAAAGTGAACACGGCTGGTAACCCTTACAACAAAAAAACGATAAAAGAATGCTCCGCACACAAACCGGACGCATTCTTTTTTATTTTTAAAGAAATTTCTGATTTTGGCATGTGGCTTGCATTTACTATAAGTGAAAACAATATGGAGGAGGTCGACGAAAGATGGATCACTTTTTGAATCCCCCACAGCCGGAAGAACTGAATTTGGAAAACGTCAAGTATGAAAAGAAAGACATGGTGGCGACGGTGACGATTAACCGTCCGGAAGTTTACAACTGCTTGAACTTCCAGACACTTCGGGAAATGACGCGAGCGTTTGAAGCAGCGTCCTGGGATAATGAGGTCGGCGTCGTCGTCTTGACGGGAGCCGGCGACAAGGCGTTCTCCACCGGGGCGGACATGAAAGAGCAGCACAATGAGATCATGGACCGGCCGCATAACTACTGGAAATGGATGGGGGCGTTTATTGAAGCTCACGATAAATTAATGAACATCGGAAAACCGACGATCGCCCGCCTAAACGGCATGACCGTCGGTGGCGGCAACGAATTCAACATTAACTGTGACCTCGCCATTATGGCAGACCACGCTTACATCCGCCAAGTTGGGAATTCCCACGGGAGTGTCGCAGCAGGAGGCGCAACCCAGTGGCTGCCGCTCATCGTCGGCGACCGCCGTGCCCGAGAAATCCTCTGGCTCAATGAAGAAATCAGCCCAGAAAAAGCACTCGAATGGGGACTCGTGAACGAAGTTGTGCCTTACAGCCAGCTCGATGATGCCGTCGATAACATGGCGCAGAAACTGTTGCAGAAATTGCCGGAATGCGTGCGCTACACGAAGGAACAAATCAACTATTGGCGAAAACAATCCTTCCATACAACCGTAGGCCATGCGCGCGACTGGCTCACCGTCCACACCGGCGCCTATGAAACGTTCGAGGGACTCCGCGCCTTTACTGAAAAACGCAAACCCGATTATCACATGCTGCGCCAGCGCCTAGCAGACAACGATTCCTATGAGCACCTCTGGGGCGCCCCCATGCTCGAATGCGGCCAATGCGGAACCAAAGACATCCCCGAACACTTCAAGCACTGCGGCAACTGCGGCGCCCCGTTGAATAAATAAACGGTAAAAGTCATGAACGGATCCCCGCAGCAGCATCGCGTTAGAGAATGACGTCGTGAAAAGAGCGTGTTGCGGAAATAGAGGGTTCATAAACGCTCAATGACGTCGCGAAAAGAGCGGAGTGTAGAAATAGAGGGTTCATAAACGCTCAATGACGTCACGAAAATAGCGTATTGCGGAAATAGATGCAACATAGCCGCGGAATGACGTCGCGAAAAGAGCGGAGTGTAGAAATAGAGGGTTCATAAACGCTTAATGACGTCGTGAAAATGGCGTGTTGCGGAAATAGAGGCTTCAAAGCCGCGCAATGACGTCGTGAAAAGAGCGGAGTGCGGAAATAGAGGCTTCAAAGCCGCGCAATGACGTCGCGAAAAGAGCGGAGTGCGGAAATAGAGGGTTCATAAACGCTTAATGACGTCGTGAAAATGGCGTGTTGCGGAAATAGAGGCTTCAAAGCCGCGCAATGACGTTGTGAAAATAGCAGGTTGTGCAAATAGATGCTTCATAGAGGCTCAATGACGTTGCGAAAATAGCAAGGTTCAAAAATAAGGCCCTCATAGGCACCAAATGACGTCATGAAAGTCGAGGAGGGCAGGAATAGAAGCGTCAAACCCGGAGCGACACCATAACATTCACGCAAAGCAAGATAGATTTACAAGCAAGGGAGGAGAAAGTGTTGAACATAGAAAACGTAATGGTGATCGGCGGCGGTATTATGGGTCGCGGGATCGCTTACGCGGCAGCAGCTGGCGGATATCGTGTGTCGTTGTATGATATTTCAACGGATGTTTTAAATCAAGCGGAAGCGGAGATCGCAGGTTTTTTTCAAGGCGCCGTACAGCGCAACAAACTGGACGCCGCGAAAGCCGAACGTGCAAAAGCCGCTATCACGTACACAACGGCTCTGGAGGAAGACGCGAAGAAAGCCGATTTTGTTATCGAAGCCGTGCCGGAAAAGATGGACATTAAACGGAATGTTTTTGAACAACTCGACCGCTACACGAAAGCGGACGTTATGTTAGCAACGAATACGTCAACGATGAGTCCGACGGAGATCGGTTCTTATACATCGAAGCCGGAGAAAGTGATTGCGATGCACTTTTTTAACCCGGTTCCGAAAATGAAGCTCGTCGAAATTGTGCGCGGGCTCGAGACGAAGGACGAGACCGCGGCGGCAACGGAGAAAGTGGCGCGGCAGATGGGAAAAGAAACGGTTGTCGTCAATGAATTTCCGGGATTTGTCACGAGCCGGATGAGTAGTTTAGTCGGAAATGAAGCGTTTCATATGCTGATGGAAGGCGTCGGTACACCGGAAGAAATTGACCGCGCGATTGAGCTGGGCTTGAATTATCCGATGGGACCGTTCAAGCTCGGGGATCTCGTCGGGCTCGATACCCGCCTCCGCAATCTTGAATATTTGCATGAAACACTCGGCGAAAGGTTTCGGCCAAGTCCGCTGCTGCGAAAATATGTACAAGCGAATCGGCTCGGCAGAAAAACCGGAAAAGGTGTCT
The DNA here is from genome assembly GCF_022458745.1 of Bacillus piscicola. Classification (GTDB taxonomy): domain Bacteria; phylum Bacillota; class Bacilli; order Bacillales; family Marinococcaceae; genus Alteribacillus_A; species Alteribacillus_A piscicola. The sequence continues at coordinate 46,808 of NZ_JAJJJF010000007.1, read as the reverse complement.
ACGATTACACCAAAGGAGAGAACGATACATGAGTTACGAGCATATGAATCTGGCCGTTGAAGATTACGTCGGGATCATCACGATTGAGCGGGAAAAAAAGCGTAATTCCATGGACGTGGACAGCTGGCTGGAGCTCCAAAAAGCGGTCCGGGACATGAATGAGAACGACGACGTGCGCGCGATTATTATTACCGGCCAGGGGAAAAAATCCTTTGCGGCCGGAGCCGATATTAGCTGGATTCGCGACCGGGTCCCGCTTGATATTTATGGATCTGCCGTCCAGGATGTTCTTCTCGATGTGTACCGGTCGCACAAACCGGTCATTGCTGCGGTGAACGGCTATGCGCTCGGGGGCGGCTGTGAATTGATGACCGCCTGTGATATCCGCATTGCCAGTGACACTGCGAAAATGGGACAGCCGGAAATCAATCTCGGCATTCTTCCGGCAGGCGGCGGCACCCAGCAGCTCACAAAGCTCGTCGGACTAGCGAAAGCAAAGGAACTTATTTTGACCGGAAAAGTGATCACCGCCGAAGAGGCGCTCACTATCGGCCTCGTGAATGACGTGGTACCGCAAGAAGACGTGTTGGAAACAGCGATAGACATGGCAAAAACACTGGCTGCCAAACCGCCTGTTGCTGTGAAACTGGCTAAAATTGCCTTGAACGAAAGCACGACGGCCGATCTGAACAGCGGCATGGCATTGGAAAAAGCATTACAGGCGGTGTTGTTTGGTACGAAAGACAAACAAGAAGGCGTCGATGCCTTTTTAAATAAAAAAACACCAAACTTTGTGGGGGAATAAGTCATGAACGTGTCCCAGGTAGCATTTTAGCCGGTCCTCTATCCCTTATCCCTCTACCAAGTAAAAAACAGCACCGCGTCCAGCGAGAAGAAGAATGAAACCATGAAAAAGTCGGTTCGCGGGAATAGCGACGTCATCGCGTCAGGATGAAGTCATGAAACGTGTGTTCTGTGAAAATAGTGACGTCAAAGGCTTTGAATGACGTCATGAAAATGGCAGCGTGCAAAAATAGCGACGTCACAGGGTCTGAATGACGTTGTGAAAACAGCAGTGTGTGGAAATAACGGCGTCATAGCGTCAGGATGAAGTCACGAAACATGTGTTCCGTGAAAATAGTGACGTCAAAGGCTTTGAATGACGTCATGAAAATGGCAGCGTGCAAAAATAGCGACGTCATAGGGTCTGAATGACGTTGTGAAAACAGCAGTGTGTGGAAATAACGACGTCATAGGGACTGAATGAAGTCGTGAAAACAGCGGCTCGTGGAAATAACGACGTCAAAGAGTCTGGATGAAGTCATGAAACATGCGGTTCGTGAAAATAGAGTCCTCATAGGGCTGGAATGGAGTCGTGAAAATAGTGGTTCGCAGAAATAGTGACGTCATAGGGACTGAATGAAGTCGTGAAAACAGCGGCTCGTGGAAATAACGACGTCATAGAGTCCGGATGACGTCATGAAACATGCGGTCCGTGAAAATAGAGTCCTCATAGAGACTGAATGACGCCATGAAAATGGCAGCGTGCAAAAATAGCGACGTCATAAGGTCAGGATGAAGTCGTGAAAACGGCGGTTTGTGAAAATAGCGACGTCATAAGGTCTGGATGAAGTCGTGAAAACGGCGGTTTGTGAAAATAGCGACGTCATAAAGTCTGCACGATGCCGCGAATACGATGGCTTACCCAAATAGCGACGTCATCGTCTCTGAGTGACGCTGCGATAATCGTGAAAAACATAAACAGGGCCTTTTTCACCTAAAAAAAGCACATCCACGCTAAGACGGCGTGCTGTGCTTTTTCTAACCTCTTAATCCCTCTGCAGGGCGCGGTAAGAGACGAGTTCCACCTTCACGGCAGAGGTAAGAGAATCCAAAATAGTCTTGTCGGTTAGTGCCGTGAAGTCTTCGAGGCGCGGATATAGAAGGGATGACTGATCCACGAGTGGTTTGTCAAGGTAGGCCGGATGTGTCATGATTTCTATCGTTGCGGCTTCGGCAAATAGAGTCGCAAGCACGTCCGGGGATTGATAAAGCACGTCAATGCTAGCTTCAAAATGGTCAGGCGTCTTAGGCGCAAAACCGAGGACCGTCGTCTTTGGCACGGGGTTAGTTTTTTCCTTCTTATCCACTGGCGTCGCTGCCTGGATCTCCTTGGCAGCGACTGTCTGAACGCCGCGTAACTTGTCATCCTCCTGTCTCTGTCCAGCATTCACCGCCACCTCCGCGCCTTCGGGAAACAAGGTACGCGTCGGTAAGTTGTATTCACGCGCGAGTTCGGTAAACACTTCGGTCAACCCTGGGCACGAGTGGACGTGGTGGTGGCTGTCCAAGTGGGTGGGGGTCAGCCCCTCGCGAAGGGCGCTTTCCATTTGTGCCTGCCATTCGCGGTACACTTCTTCCGGATCAACGGAACCGCCGCTTCTGTAGTAAGAACAAGGATGAAAGCTGCCGTCTTTGCCAGTAAGCGTGTCGTGTCCGCTTGAAAGGGCTTTTCCGAGTGTCAGATTTAAGTGGATGCCGACACCGAGTGCAGGGTGAGCACGAGCCAGTTCATACGCTTGGGCTGCCCCTGGCATGTTGGTCAGGAGCGTGGCCGACGTCAAAATGCCGTTTCGATGGGCATCGATGATTCCGTAATTGACTCCGCTCGAATAGCCGAAGTCATCCCCGTTTATAATTAATTGTTTCATACGATATTCGCCTCAATTTCATCTCAGAAAATAGTGATCTCCCGATTAGTTACAAGCCACTTTCGAAGGCTTCGGGCCGATCCGTTGCCGCCAGACGCTTTTGTGACTGGGGCACCGGCTCCCGTCGAAAAAGCATACGAAAGGGAAGGCTGTTATTTAAAATACTTCATTATTTTACGTTCGTTAAACGGTAGTGTTTCATAAGGGGCGTGGATGCTGAAGGAAATGCGGTCTTTGTCTAAATCGAATTGCTGGGCTTGTACTTGAATTTGGTCGTTTTTACTAATTTCGGTGATGGCTACATAAATATTTTCATTATCGGGATTCACTTCAATCCACTCCGGCATTTCGTAATTTCCTTGAATGTACTCGAGCACTTTCCGGTTTGGCAGTTGCAGACGGCCGAGACTGATCGATTCCTGCTGGAGCACCAAATCGCCGTTTTTTTGCACGACCGGATCGAGCACAACGGTAGCGGGAATTTCCTGATTAAAGGCGCGGATCGAACCAGAGAGCCGTACTTTTTTATCCAAAAAAACGGAATAGGAAATCGACGTGCTGGTTGACAGCTGATCCAAGTAGCGGTTGATCAGCTGATTCAAGTTCCTTTTATCGGAAACAATCGTGAATTCAACGTCGGTGCTCTCTTCCTGCCTGCTTGTTTGAAAGATCGGGTCAGCGGGAGAAGAATTGAAAAGTAGGAGCAGATAGAAAAGGACCCCTGCGTTGATTGCGAGCAAGGAAAAAAATAACCATTTCCAAATGTTGTGTTTTTTAATTTTGTCCCACATGCTGCTCCGTCTCCTCATTTTCTGCCAATTCACTTTGTTTTTCGGTTAGTTCAGGTTCAAGGTAATGAAAGACACGCTCGGCCATCAGTGCATACCCGCGCCGGTTCGGATGAAAATGATCGTCTGCATAATACGACTCACCAACGTTTTCAAACAAGTCATGAATTGGAACGAATGTCGCGTCTTCATACTCTTCCACCGTTTCCCGTCCCATGGCATTCCAGTCTTCCACGATCTTGTCGAGTTCTGGAATGTTAGAAAAGTACATATTAAACGGGTTAAAAACCCCAACTAAATAAATCGGTGCCCCTTCGTTTTTGGAACGAATTTTTTCAAAAATGTCTTCAAGGCGATCCCGATAGTCATCCGTTTCTTGGAAAAACGCCTCGTACGTCAATTGAGTGAAATTCCCCTTCACGACCTTCATAATATCATTGGCGCCGATCGTGATGAGAACAACATCCGCGTCTTTTAGATCTAACGATAGTTTAGGCTCATCCAAGCGTTTTAACAGCTGATCGGTTCGATTGCCGCGCTTTCCGTAATTTTTTATTTCAAAAGAAGGAGCGGAACTGGTATCCTCAATAATTTCTTCCAAAATGCCAATATATCCGCCGTTCCCGGTCGGGTCCCCGACACCTTGGGTCAACGAGTCACCAACCGCGACCATTTTCAAGTCCGGCTGAATGAAGAGGCTGCGGGCTTCTTCAACAACCGCCGCGATCGCGGTCTGAATCTCATGATTGATCGACTTTTCCTTCTCTTCGTTCTCTTCTTCCTCATCTATATCGTTACGCTCCGGCTTCGTTACCTCCGGTTCTGCGCTTGTTTCTTTGGCAGCTTGTGGCTCAGGTACTTGCTTCGTTGTAACCATTTCCGAGGCGGACGAAGACTTACTGATCAACCATCCACCGAGTCCCCCTAAAGGGAGAACGAGACACAACAATAAGACAATGCTAACGGTGATACTCTTCTTTTTTCTCACAAGCAATCACACCTAATTTGTCAACACAATGGTGACAGTTCTTCTTTTAATTTTAACAGATTTACACGGTTTATTTTCAAACAAAAGCAAATAATAGCGCGCCAAATTTTTGAAGTTTCACGTGGAACATTTCCGGCTATACGAATACTAAGCAGCAGAAGAGGAGGAATTCACATGCCGTGGACGATGAATGATTACCCGTCTTCTTTAAAAAATCTTAAAAAACCCGTGAAGAAAAAAGCGATTGATATTGCGAATGCGATGGTTGATGAAGGATATGACGAAGGCCGGGCGATCCCCATTGCTACCGAGCAGGCGAAGGAATGGTACGACAACGCCTCCGAAAAAGAAATCGATACGTTTATGGAAGAAGAAGACCCGACAACCCATGATGATACTCAATACGAGAGCCGCCCCGAGTTGATGGATAAAGCGGAACTTGTAGTGCCGCACGAAGACGGATGGGCGGTGCAGGCAAGAGATGCGAAGAAGCCTACGAAAGTGTTTGATAAAAAAGCCGACGCCATTAAGCGCGCCCAAGAAGTTGCCGGCAATAAAGGAACCGAAGCCGTCGTGTACAAAAAAGACGGCACCGTTGAAGAACGTTACCACCGTTCAGGCTGAAAGAAACGTGCTGCCGTTCGTCCTTCCCGTTTAAATAGGAAAAACATGCCAGTCAGAATGCCACTCCGGTGTTTTTGGCTGGCTTTTTTTGTGTTTAAAAAATCAAGAACGGTACACCTTATAGAGTGGGAGGTGAAAGTCGATGACAGTTGGAACACAAATACAACAATGTATTACGAGTTGTGAGAGTGCCCTTGCGAGTCTCCATTCTTTCGCTTTAGAAACGCAAGATCAGAATGCGAAACAAATGTTCCAAAACCTGGCCAACCAGCAGGAACAAATTATGATGAACTTAAAAACCCGACAGCAATTTATCGAGTCGGAGGAACCGCAGTATAAACAACAGTAATCGACAAACCCCTGCTCCTCGCTTCTGCAGCGAGGGGCTCCTTATATGAGGAGGAGGCGGCAGTAAAAATGGATCCATTGATAGATCTTATGTGGAAACCGCTGTTTATATTTATCACCGTATACATTTTTATACGAATTGGCGGAAAAAAGGCACTGTCTGAAATGAACAGCTTCGACATCCTCTTTATTATCGTGTTGGGCACTATCATGAGTGAACCGCTCGTGTCGCCGAATCCATGGCAGGCTGTTCTGTATGGCGGCATCTTTGTTCTTATCTATATCCTGTTTGCCTTTGCGACGCTAAATAATAAACTGCGGTGGTTTCTCGTTGCAAGCCCGACGGTTCTCGTGAGAAATGGCGACATTGATGAGAAGGGACTGCGAAAAGAACGAATGACGACAAATGAACTGATTTCGTCGCTGCGACAACAAGGATACACGAAAGTGGAAGACATGGAACTGGTCATGATGGAAGACACCGGAAAAATAAGTGCTATTCCGAAAGCGCATGCCAGGCCTTTGGAACCGAATGATGTCCAGCTTCACCCGACCCCCACTTTCATTCCCATCCCTATTATCATGAATGGTCAAATTATCGAACACAATCTTCAATTTCTACAGAAAAATGAGGTGTGGTTAAACCAGCAATTAAAAGCACACCAACTGGACATCCGGCATATTTCCGACGTTACCTTAGCCACCTATAACCAAGATGGAACCTTGTCCGTAGACACCGATAATCCCCGTGATAAATCACATACACCGAACCCGAACCTATACAAACCAGGGATGAATAATTAAGAAGCTGCTGCCAAGACAACACGCGGCAGCTTATTTTTCTGTCGGTCCCCTTTTCATTTGGAAGAGTACATATACGGAAAAGTGAGCGATGAACGGAAACGGAAACACGATAAGAGGCGGTAGGAAGACGCGAAACCACGGTTGTGCGCGATTAGTGGCGTCATTGGAAATTTACGAGGTTGCGAAACCGTCGTCGTGCGCGAATAGCGACGTCAATGGGTGTGTATGGAGTCGCGAAAAAGTGGTAGTGAGGAAATAACGACGTCATAGGAGTGGTATGGCGTCGTGAAAAAGCTAAAAGTAGAAAAGAGCGACGCCATCGGTCATGGATGGAGTCACGAAACCGTCGTTGTGCGTGAATAACAACGTCATAGGGGTGGTAGGAAGTCGCGAAAAGGTGGTAGTGAGGAAATAACGACGTCAAAGGGATCGTATGGCGTCGTGAAAAAGCTGAAAGTAGAAAAGAGCGACGCCATCGGTCATGGATGAAGTCGCGAAACTGTCGTTGTGCGCGAATAACAACGTCATAGGGGTGGTAGGAAGTCGCGAAAAGGTGGGAGAGAGGAAATAACGACGTCAAAGGGATCGTATGGCGTCGTGAAAAAGCTGAAAGTAGAAAAAAGCGACGTCATCGGTCATGTATGAAGTCGCGAAACTGTCGTTGTGTGTGAAAAGCGACGTCATTGGTCGAGCATGAAGTCTCGAAAACGTTAGCGTGCACGAATAACGGCGTCATCGAGCAGGTATGGTGTTGCGAAAAAAGGGAATGGGGTAAATAGCAACCACGAAGGAGAGACCTAGCCCAAGGAAAGCCTTTTTTAGCCGTGGGAAGCTGTTCTGCTTTCATAGCGCCCCTATCCGGCTATATTTTCATCTCACTTTTATTCACAATCCCGCTATTTGTTGGTATGGTGGTATTGTTTAAGAGAACGTGCGTCGTCATTTTTTGTGGAAGGGAGTTTTGCTAGAATGAAGAAAAAAGTTGTGGCCTACAGCCGGGTGCGGAAGCCGGCGCAGGAGAAGCTGACAGAAAAATTTGATCTTCGCGTGTACCCATATGGAACCGAGCTAACCGATGAAAATTTTAAAAAAGATTTGCAAGACGCGGAAGGGTATATCGGACTTGAGAAAAATATTGACGATGAATTTCTGCGCCATGCTCCGAATTTGAAAATCGTCAGTAACGTCTCGGTTGGCTATGATAATTTTGACATGGAGGCGATTACGAAGCACGGGGTGATGGCGACCAATACGCCTGACATTTTGAATGATACCGTGGCGGATGCTATTTTCGGTCTGTTAATCGCGACGGCACGGCGGATTCCGGAGCTGGACCGCTACGTGAAAAACGGGGAGTGGACGGAGTCGCTGCCGGATGAAAAATTCGGGATTGATGTTCACCATAAGACGCTTGGCATTATCGGTGCCGGCCGCATCGGACAAGTGATTGGGAAGCGGGCTCATTTCGGCTTCGACATGGACATTCTCTATCATAACCGCTCGCGGAAACCGGAAATGGAAGAAAAATTAAACGCCACATACTGTGAACAGCTTGACGACCTGCTCGAAGCTTCGGACTATGTCTGCTTGATGACCCCGTCCACGCCGGAGACACGGCATTTAATGAGCAGCGACCAATTTAAGAAAATGAAGAAAACCGCTATTTTTATCAACGGCTCACGCGGGGCAACGGTTGATGAAGCAGCCCTTGCAGAAGCGCTGCAAACAGGGGAAATTCTCGCCGCCGGTCTTGACGTGTTTGAAGAGGAACCGACATCCCCGGACAATCCGCTTTTAAAATTGGACAACGTTGTCACAACGCCGCATATCGGGTCCTCCACCGACGAGACGGAAGACAACATGTCCTTGTTGGCCGCAGACAATGTCACCGCTGCTCTCGAAGGAAAGCGCCCGCCTAATCTATTGAATGAAGAAGTGTGGGAAGGCAAATCATAGTACAGACACTAGGAAGACAGCGGCGGATCGCACAAACCCGCTGCTTTTTCACAAAAAAATTTAAACATGAGATGAAAGGAAGGGGAGATAAACATGCTTGATCAGTTGAAGTCTCACGTTTCGGTGCGCAAATACACGGATGAACCCATTTCCGATGAAACGCTCCATGACATGATTACGGCCGCTCAATCAGCCGCCTCTTCACACTTTGTGCAGGCCTATTCGATGATTGACGTCGTCGATCCAGAAAAACGCGAACAGCTCGCAGAATTATCTAAGAACCCCGTACAATTCAAGGGAGCCGCTCGTGCGTTCGTCTTTTGTGCGGACTTAAAGCGGCTCGAACACGCCGCAGCCAAACACGGAAAACAGATCGAGGGCAGTACGACCGAAAACTTTGTCGTTTCCGTGATCGACACGGCCCTGTTCGCCCAAAATTTTGTCACCGCCGCGGAGTCAAAAGGGTACGGAATCTGCTACATCGGTGGCGTCCGTAACAATCCGGGGCCGATCAGCGAAGTGCTCGAACTGCCGGACTATGTGATCCCTTTGTTCGGCTTAACCATCGGCGTCCCTGCGACGAAAAATGCAGTAAAGCCGCGCCTGCCGGTGAACGCCATTTTACATACGGATCGTTATCAGGAAGAAAAATACGAAGGTATATTGGATGAATACGACGCTATCTTGCGTGCCTATTACGAAAGCCGCGCCAGCAACCAGAAATCCGCCACCTGGACGGAAAACATGGCTGACTATTTATCGCAAGCGCGCCGTGAACACATGAAAGACTTTATCCAATCAAAAGGATTTTTAAAAAAATAAACATTCTCGGCGCGCTGTCTCCATGCAGCGCGCCGAGTTCGGATATTTTGCCAGGAAGTCTGGATATCCCGCGCTCCACTCTGGATAAGAACGCGCCAAGTGTGGATACTGGCGTGCTGCATTTGGATATGCGAGTACGAAGTCTGGATTCTTGCGCTTAAGTGTGGATTCACGAGGTCTAAATCTGGATACATGCGCTTAAGTGTGCATTCACGCGGGCTAAATCTGGATTCATGCGTTCTAAATGTGGATACTCTCAGTTAAGTCTCGATTCGCGCGGTTGAAGTGTGGATTCATGAGAGCTAAGTCTGGATATGGACGCGCTACATCTGGATACTCACGTATTCAGTCTGGATATAAGCGCTCTACGTGTGTATTCACGCGAGCTAAATCTGGATATACGAACGCCAAGTCTGGATAAATCCTGTCCGACTCTGGATTACTCGTTACTCTGCTCGAGGCCGTACAGTTCGATTTTCCGATACAGACGATTTCGCGTGATACCAAGCCATTCGGCGGATTTTTTGATGTTCCAGTCGCTCGCTTCGAGGGCCTGCTTAATCACGCGGCTTTCGGATTCGACTAAGGAGAGGATAGGCTGGCTGCCGCTGTTGGTGATTTTTTCTTCCATCTGTAAATCTTCTGCTTCTATCACGTTCGTGTCGGCTAAAAAAGCGGCCTGCTGAAGCGTGCTTTTTAACTCGCGAAAATTGCCGGGCCAATGGTGTTTTTGGACGGCCGCTTTTGCTTGTTCCGCCAGTTTTTTCGGGGGCTGCAACTGCTCAAGAATAAAGGCAGCGATCTCCATCAAATCCGTCCGGTTGTGGAGGGAAGGGAGGTTCAGCTGGATTTCTTTCAAGCGGTAATACAAATCGCTGCGAAAGCGTCCTGCTTGTATTTCCTCCGGGAGACTGCGGTGGGTCGCGGCGATAATTCTCACGTCGACCGGCTTTACTTTTGTGCTTCCCACCGGGGTGATGGCGCGCTCCTGGAGAACGCGGAGGAGAGACACTTGCGCGCGCGGCGGCATGTCCCCGATTTCATCGAGAAAAAGAGTGCCTCCATGTGCCGCCTCAAATTTCCCGATTTGCCCGTGCTGATTGGCTCCTGTAAAAGCGCCTTTTTCATAGCCGAAGAGCTCGCTCTCGATAAGATTTTCGGGAATGGCCCCGCAGTTCACGGCGACAAAGGGCTGAGACGACCGAGCGCTCTCCGTATGAATCGACTGCGCGAACAATTCCTTTCCTGTTCCGCTTTCCCCGTGCAATAAAATAGAAAGATCCGTGGCGGCTGCTTTTTTGCCGAGATGGATTTGTTTTTTTAGTGTTGGACAGCTTCCGACAATATCAGCAAACGAATAAAGAGTGGAGGAGTTTTTTTTCGGTTTTTCCGGTGATGGGGTGTGAACAGCAAATGATTTCCAGTATTTGTTGGCCGTGTCACTAATGATCTCCATACGAAAATGGTCTTGCTTCGTAAAAACAGTCCCGACACAATGCTCTCCCAACAGCCGGCGCGCCGCTTCATTCGCGCGAATGATGACCTCGTTGTTGTCGAGGGAAATGAGCGGCTGCGGATGGTGATCGGAAACACGGTCTAATTCATTAATGGCGACGAATTTCTCTCGTTCGATCTGGTCGACAATCATTTTGTTTTGGATCGACTCCGCAGCCATCTGCGCGACCGAGATCGCCGTTCGGTCAAAGAGATCGACTTTGCTGTAAACATTAATGACGCCGATAAGCGTACCGTCTGCGCCGTAAATAGGATTGGCCGCACAAGTAAGTAGTTGGTTTTCTTCAAAAAAGTGTTCCGCCCCTTGGAGAATTATCGGCGTTTTTTCTGCCAGGACCAGACTGACTGCGTTCGTTCCCCGTCGTTCCTCACTCCAGTTAATCCCAATCTGTAAATTCTCCGTTTTCGTAAACCCGAGCGAAGCCTCTTTGCCTGCGGTATATACGATCCGTCCGTCTTTATCAATCAGCGACGCCATATGATGAGAGCGTTCAATAACCGGCGTTATTTTTTCAAAAACAGGAACAGCAAAATGCAACAGCTTTTCATTTTTGGACTGAAGTTCTTTCACAAAATGCGAGGATATGTGTTGTTCCGGCGGTGAATCACGAGGCTCGAAATTCTGATTCTGACAGCGCTGCCAAGACTTTTGAATGAACTCATTGCGCACGGACGAAGACGGCACCAACATCCAGCAATCACTCCCTTTCGTATTTACATATAAGAAGTAGGAAGCCAACACATGACGAAAGTTCTTCTCTCGTCAGTATATCAAATTTTAACAGTTGTGAAAATTAAAAATAATAAAATAGAATTTGTGTCATTTCGGCGCACACTGTGGTGTTTTGTAACGGTTGCCGAAAACGAAAATGCGGTAGCTGCGCGGTTTTTAAAACGGCACACTTCTTGCAATATTTTATGTTAGGAAAGGAGGGTGACAGAAGACACGCGGCTTTGGACTTTGGTTATTTGAAAAAAGGAGGGAGTTTTTACAATGAGCAGAGGACTGTTGTTTATTATTTTAGCGATGAGTTCCATCGGGATCAGTATCCCGATCGGCGGCCTGATGATGGAAAAGTTCCCCGTCTTTCTTTTTACTTGTATGACGATCTTAATTGCCGGCGTTATTCTTTTTATTACGGCAACCGCTTATGAAAAAACGAATTGGATTAAGCTCGGTGGGAAGAATTACCTTGCCATTTTTATTCAAGCTCTTCTCACCGTAACAATGTACACGGTGTTCCAGCTCTACGGGTTAACCTATGCAAGCGCGGTGGCGGTGGGGATCATCACGAGCATCACCCCGGCTGTCGTCTTAATACTGGCTGTTTTCCTGCTCCGGGAACGTCTCAACCTCAATAAAATTACGGCGATCGCCTTGGCGGTTGTGGCCGTGCTGATTATGGAAATGGCAGGGGTCACACCCGACGGCGGCTCCGGAGGACTGGGCATTTTGTTTATGATCCTCGCGGTTATCTCGATGGCACTCTTCTTCATCTTTGCGAAAAAATTCTCCGTCGAAGTGCAGCTGCCTCCGTTTACGACGGCTACCGGGCTTTGTTTCTTCGGTGCCCTGCAAACACTGCCGATGGCGATTTATGAGTTCCAATCCTTTGATACCGCTATTCTCGCCGACAGTGCCACGTTATGGTACATTCTGTTTTACGCTCTAACTTCTTGGTTGTTTGCCTACTCCTTTACTTTCTTAGCGCTTCCTCGTATTAATGCCAGTACAGCCGGAATGGCGACCGCTTGTATTCCGATTGTGGCGACTGTCGTAGCCGTAGCGTTTTTCGGTGCACCGATCCGGATCGTCGATGTCATTGCCCTGATCCTTGTGATTGCCTCCATCGTTATCGCAGAGCGCCACGGAGGAGCAGAAGAACCACCGGTCGACGGAACTCCGGCAGCCCCGGGAGCAGCAACCGGAGCAAAATAATAATTTTGAAAATTCAATACATTTATGCGTCATTGTAGGACACAGTGCATCGTTTTGACACACCAGCACACAGCAAAAAGGCTTGTTCACAGGGGGTAACAAAGTGGCACGGCTTTTGCAATATATTACCAGTAGGGAAGAAAGGGGGGACGGTTCGACACGTTTTCTGAGCAGAAAAAGAAGCGTACTATCTTTGTAAAAAAAATAACTATCATAAAAGAGGGAAAAGGGGAATGAGGATGGCGGCATTTTATCAATTATTCATTGACGGAAAATGGGTGGATGCAGCGTCGGGAAGGACGTTTGAGTCGATTAATCCGGGTACCGGCGAAGTGAACGGCGTCGTCGCAGAAGGTGGAGAAGAAGACATTGACCGTGCAGTGAATGCGGCCCGGCGCGCATTTGAAAGTGGCCCGTGGGCCAAAATGGCTCCTGGCGACCGCGGCCGCTTATTATATAAAGCAGCACAAAAGATGAGCGAAAAGCTCGATTTTCTCGCAGAAACAGAGTCAAAAGATAACGGCTTGCTGATCAACGAAACGAAGCACATTGCGATGCCGGCAACGGTCGACGTACTTGAATTTTACGCCGGGCTTGCGAACAAAGTGCAGGGGGACACGTTAGCATCACCGGCAGACCGCTTGAATTATACGCTCAAAGAACCAATCGGAGTCGTCGGCGCCATCGTACCGTGGAACTTCCCGATCATGATTACGATGTGGAAGCTCGCACCGGCCTTGGCGGCAGGCAACACGATCGTCATTAAGCCTGCGGAACAGACACCGATCAGCACACTGGAATTAATGAAAATTTTCGAGGATGTCGGCTTTCCAGACGGCGTCATCAACGTAGTACCGGGTTACGGAGAAACAGCTGGGCAGGCACTGGCATCGCATTCCGGCGTTGATAAAGTCGCTTTTACCGGTTCCACTCACACAGGACGCCTCATTATGCAGGCAGCGACGAAACACTTGAAACCGGTTTCACTTGAGCTTGGCGGGAAAAATCCGAACATCGTGTTCGAAGATGCTGATCTCGAGAGCGCTGTCAACGGGTCGCTGTTCGGCATTTATTTTGCCCAGGGTCAGGTGTGCGCATCAGGATCGCGGATGTTTGTTCAGGACTCCATTTACGACGAATTCATGGATCTGTTCGCGAAAAAAGCAGAAATGATCCGCGTCGGTGATCCACTCGACCCGACTTCTCAGATGGGCCCGCAAGTCACCGAGAAACACTTGCAGTCGATTGAACGGTATGTGGCGGCCGGAGTAGAAGAGGGGGCGAGTCTGCGGACAGGCGGTGAACGGTACCAGGGGGCCGGCGGCGGCTACTATTACACGCCGACTATTTTTGAAAACGTGACAAGTGATATGAGAATCGCGCAGGAAGAAATTTTCGGCCCGGTCGTCTCGGCTATACGCTTTACAGACGAAGCCGACGCCTTGGCAAAAGCGAACGACACCATATACGGCCTCACTTCCGGCGTATGGACGAATGATATAAAACGCGGACACCGGATGGCACGTGGATTAAAATCCGGAACCGTTTACATTAACACATTCAGCATGCTCGACAGCGCAGCCCCGTTCGGAGGCACCAAACAGAGCGGCTTCGGCAGAGACTTAGGCATCGAAGCCATGGACATGTACACACAGACAAAAAACGTCTGGGTCGACCTAAGCGACGGACTCAACTGGTACGGACTGTAGGAATAAATGGGGTTTTTGCCAAATACAATGACGAAAGGGAGAGGAAAATATGTTGAAAGAAACGATGCAGGTGAACCATCCGCTTGAGCCATTGACGGCAGAGGAAATAGAAAATGCAGCTGCCATTTTGAAAAAAGAGAAGAACCTCGGAAAAGAATACCGTTTTGCGAATGTGTCACTCATCGAACCGGCAAAGGAGGTAGTGCTGAATTTTAAGAAAGGAGACATTATTCAGCGGGATGTTCTGATCATGCTATTAAACAATGCCGAGGCAAAAACATACGAAGCAACGGTAAACTTAAATGATGCGAAAGTAACTTCCTGGACGCACATTCCGGGCGTACAGCCGAATATTATGCTTGATGAATTCGAGGAATGTGAGAATGTCGTCAAAAATCATCCCGACATGCAGGCAGCATTCCGGAAGCGCGGCATTGACAGTTTTGAACATATCAAAGTAGACCCGTGGTCGGCGGGGAATTTCGGTCATGAAGAGGAAAAAGGAATCCGGCTCGCGCGGGCAATTTGTTTCAAAAAAACCTCCGAGTTCGACAACGGCTATGCCCGCCCGATCTCCGGACTATATGCGTATGTCGACCTTAACAAAATGGAAGTAATCGAAGTCGTCGACAATGAAACGTATCCACTGCCGCCGCTTGACGGTAACTACAATCAGGCATCGATTGAAAAATTTAGGGACGACATTAAACCGCTCGAGATTACCCAACCGGAAGGACCGAGTTTTCAAATAGACGGCCACAACATCGCCTGGCAAAAATGGAACATCCGCTTCGGATTTAACCAGCGGGAAGGGCTCGTCCTCCACAACGTGACGTATGAAGACAAAGGAGAAGACCGGCCTGTTCTGTACCGGGCATCCCTGTCGGAAATGGTCGTGCCGTACGGGGACCCGAATCCCCCGGTGAACCGCAACAATGCGTTTGATAACGGAGAATACGGAATCGGCATGCTTGTCAACTCGCTAACGCTCGGCTGTGACTGCCTCGGTGAAATTCGTTACTTCGATGCCGCACTCTCTGACAGTGAAGGGAATCCGATCATCATTAAAAACGCGATTTGTCTTCACGAAGAAGACTACGGGATTTTGTGGAAACATACAGACTGGGCGACCGAGGAAGTCGAAGTGCGCCGTTCACGCCGTCTTGTGTTATCGAGCATTTCAACGGTAGGAAACTATGAATACGGCTTCTTCTGGTATTTTTATCAGGACGGCACGATTGAACATGAAGTGAAGCTCACCGGCATCGTCCACACACGGGCCATGCATCCAGGAGAAAAATCCAAATACGGCAGTCTTGTGGCTCCGCAGCTGATGGCGCCGAATCACCAGCACTTCTTTAACGTGCGCATGGATATGATGGTCGACGGCCTGAATAACTCTGTCGTCGAAGTCAATACAGAACCTGACACGAAAGGCGAGCATAACCCGTATCAGAACGGCTTCCTTGCGAAGTCAACCGTGTTAAAAACAGAGTCCGAAGCACGCCGCAACCTGAACTTGGAAACGGCCCGCTACTGGAAATTCATCAATCCGGAGAAGAAAAATATCGTCGGCGAACCGGTCGGCTACAAGCTCTTCCCAGGCGAAAACTGCTTCCCGTTTGCCCATGACGAATCAAGTTTAATGAAACGGGCCGGCTTTATTAAAAACCACCTCTGGGTGACCCCGTTTCAAGCCGAGGAGAAATACGCGGCCGGGACCTACATTAATCAGCATGAAGGCGGCGAAGGACTCGTGAAGTGGACAGCGGCCGACAGAAATGTCGAAAACACCGATGTCGTCGTGTGGTACACGATGGGCCACCACCACGTCACCCGCCCGGAAGATTGGCCGGTCATGCCGACAGCCTACATGGGCTTCACCCTAAAACCATCCGGCTTTTTCGACAGAAACCCAAGCCTTGACGTACCGCCATCAAAGCCGAAAAACGACGAAGACTGCTGCCACTAAAAGCGTTTGAGAGACCCTAATGCCAACCATTTAAGAGAGGGGGATGTCTCTTATTGCATGAATGGTAGTTTCGATTTAGCAGCATGATCTTCCGCGTCATGCTGCTACATTCATCACAAGGGGGAGGATGAACCACCATGTTGATAGCAAACTTACTTATCATCACGCTGCTTTCCATCGGTTTACTGGCTGCCATTTATAAGGAAAAAGACCGGTTCCGCGCATCAAGCATTCATGCCCATATTATCGTTATGTCAGTCAGTATGATGCTGAGTCTCTTTTTTGGGTTTTTGCTCGGGATCGTCCTCGGCACCGATTTCGTACTCGCCACGATTATCGCCACCACATACGGCGTGTTGATCGGCTGCCTTCTCGGCCTGCTTTTTGATCCGTTTGTCATGCTGAGCGGCACGGTCGAAGGGATTATGGGCGGCATGATGGGGGCGATGACCGGCAATATGGTACTCATGTCTTCCAAACTTACCACGATCATCGTCTTTTTTGACGTGCTTTTTCTCGTCTTGCTCCTTCTCTCTTTTAATCTTGTTTTCCGGTTCACGGCCAAAAAAACCAAGCAACCGCAGAAACTTCAGCCTGTTCCCACTGGCAAAACCAACGAAATGTAACAAAAAATTATAGGACAGCACCAAAAAACGGTGCCGGGATAAAATTATATTACGCACAGAATAATCCGAACGATTGGATACAATCAGTTCGGATTATTAAGGTAAGACAGTAATCATAAACGTTGTTTCGTCAAAATACTTCGCTTTCCGCGGGCACGGCCTCAGCTAACTTGGTAAAGTAAAACCCTTTACCAAGTGGATCTTCGGCTCGTGCTGTTCCCGCAGGAGTCTTCGTATTTTGACTACACTTAGTTTATACGTACACAATCTTAATGTTCGATTTTTCAGTTACGTGTGTCAGATTTGTCCCAGCCTCGTTTTCTTTATGCAGTTGGTTGCGGTTATTTTACCTCTACCGGAACCGTCCACCCGAATGGATCTTTTTCCTCTCCGGTTTGAATCCCGGCAATGGTTTGGTACAGGTCGAGAGAGAGTTTTCCCGTCTCCTTGTTGTTGACCACCATCTCTTTGTCTTTCCACTTTAACATGCCGACCGGTGAAATAACGGCCGCGGTACCGGTGCCGAATACTTCTTCAAGCGTACCATCTTTGTGTGCTTCCGCAATTTCTTCCATGGAAAGGCGCCGCTCCTGTACGGTGTAGCCCCAATGCTTCAACAACTCAATGACCGAATCACGGGTAACCCCGGCAAGGATGCTCCCGTTGAGCGCCGGCGTTACCACTTCCCCGTTTATTTTGAAGAAAATATTCATGCTGCCGACTTCTTCCACGTACTTTTTCTCAAGCGCATCAAGCCACAGCACTTGGTCATAGCCAAGCTCAGTCGCCTTCGTCTGCGCACGCAAACTCGCGGCGTAGTTGCCCGACGTCTTTGTGAAGCCGACCCCACCCTTGACCGAACGAACAAACTCATCTTCCACGTAAATTTTCACCGGGCTCATCTGATCCGAATTCGAGTAATAAGCCCCGACCGGCGAAAGAATAATCATGAGTTTATACTGGGAGGAAGGCTTTACATTAATCACCGGCTCCGTCGCGATTACGAACGGACGGATATACAAGGACTGTCCTTTCTTCGTCGGAATCCAGTCCTGGTCCATATGTACAAGCGTTTGGAGCGCTTCCACCAAAAACGATTCATCCACTTGTGGAATATTCATCCGTTCATTGGAGATATTCAGGCGCTCGAAATTTTTTTCAGGACGGAACAGAAGTATTTCGCCATTCGCTTTGTACGCTTTCAGCCCCTCAAACACCGCCTGCCCGTAATGAAAAACAAGCGCCGACGGATCCAGTGAAACCGGTTCATACGGCGTAATCCGCGCATCATGCCACCCTTGTTCCTTGTCATAATCCATCACAAACATATGATCTGTAAAATTCGTACCGAAGCTCAAATCATTATAATCCGGCTTCGTTTTTTTGTCGGTCCTCTCGTGAATCGTTAACTCAAGTGCCATCCAGACATCCCCTTTTTCAACTTAAAAATTCAACGTCCCTCTAGTTTACTCCAAAAGCTGTAATTTTTCAGTAGGAAAGAATAGGGGCCCCGCTACCAAAGTCAGAAGACACCCCTTTTTCATTAGGCCGTTTTCGTATAGATTGTTGCTTTCTTGAAATGGGTAAGAGAATGGGGGGGAAGGAGGCGTTTAAGTGAGGTGGGAAGAAAAAACAGCAGTTGATGAACGAATCAATCAACTACTGCTGCTCAGTTGTCATTAAGTCTTTGTATGCCTGCGTGTATGATCAATGCAACCGCACTCCATATAGATAAAACGACAGCAACTAGTAATAGCAACCATTTTGCAAATTGCGGAAGTTCAGTAGTCAAAGAAATAACGAAAGCACCACTACCAACTATTAACATTGCCATCAAGAAAGGTACATTTTTCACCAATCGTTAACACCCCTATCGAATTAAATATAATCTAATATAACACATTACTTTTTTCTGAGCTTTAAGAAAAAATACAAGCGAGCGAGTGACGTCGTGAAACCGCACAGTTGTGCAGATAACGACATCATAGAGGGTGGATGAAGTCGCGAAATCGAGTAGTTGTATAAATAGCGACGTCATAGGGGGTGGATGAAGTCACGAAATTGTGCAGTTGTGAAAATAGCGACGTCATAAGGGCTGGATGAAGCTACGAAATTGTGCAGTTGTGAAAATAACGACGCCATCGGGGGTGGATGAAGCCGCGAAATTGTGCAGTTGTGAAAATAACGACGTCATAGAGGATGAATGAAGCCGTGAAATTGTTCAGTTGTGAAAATAGCAACACCATAGGGGATGAATGAAGTCGCGAAACCGTGTAGTTGCGAAAATAACGACCTCATAAGGGCTGGCTGAAGTCGCGAAGTTGAGCAGTTGTAAAAATAACGACGTCATAAGGGCTGGATGAAGCTACGAAATTGTGCGGTCATGAAAACAGCGACGTCGTAGCGGGTGAATGAAGTCGTGAAACCTTGCAGTTGCGAAAATAACGACGTCATCGGGGAGTGGATGACGTCGCATAATCGCACTGTTTCTTCTCCTTATCAATCACACGTTTGTTTGAGAGCGCGCCGTTATTTCCTGAAGCGCGGCGGCTGTTTTTTCAAGGTGTTCATCGGTTGTATGAATGCCGAAGCTGATCCGAAACAGGCTGTGGGCGTCTTCCGGGGTGTAGCCCATCGCGAGTAAGCTTTTCGGCGGGGCGGACAGGGACGATTGGCAGGCGCTGCCAGAGGAAATGGCGATACCGCGGCGGTTGCACTCCAGCAACATCCACTGTCCTTCGTACCCCCGCGCCCCTAACGCAAGGTGATGCGGGAGGCGCTTGACCGGATCACCGAATAATGTAAAAGTTTCCTCGTCGACTTGTTGTAAAAAAGAGCGCTGCATGTTCTGCCATCTGTCCCGGTTCGCCTCGAGCTGATCATGCATCACTCGCGCCGCCGTGGTGAACGCCGCAATTCCAGGCACATCAACGGTTCCCGGTTTAAATCCGTCTTGATGAGAAACGCCGGGATAGATACTTTTCCAGCGCACATGTGGGGCGATGTAACAGGCGCCGGTATTTTTCGGACCGTAAATTTTGTGCGCGGACATCGAAATGGCATCAAGGCGGAGGGCGGTCACGTCGAGCGGTACTTTTGCAAACGTCTGCACCGCATCGGTATGGAACACCGCATCGCTCGCGAGCTTCCCAATCTCGGCAAGCGGCTGAATCACGCCGGTTTCACTGCTCGCGTGGCAAACAGTGATGAGTATCGTATCTTCGCGTATTAACGAAGCGATTGACTCCAGACACACTTCCCCATTCGGCTTTGCAGCTGCCTCCTCAACGGTGAACCCTTCTTCCTGCAATTTTCCAAGCGCCTGGTAAACGGAAGGATGCTCGAAAGGAGACGTAATAATATGTCGGCCCCGCGCGCTGTTCCCGTACGCTAAACTGAGTAAGGCCGTGATGTTACTGTCTGAACCACCATTTGTAAAATAAACCCCGTGCGGATGACCACCGATAAGCGCGGCTATTTCTTCACGGCAGTAGTGGAGTAACTGCTTTGCTTCCTCCCCGTAATCATGCAAACTCTGTTCATTCCCGCTAAACGAACGACACGCCTGTACATACGTCTCAAGCGCTTCGTCCCTCATCGGCGTCGTCGCGCAGTAGTCTAAATAAATCATTCCAGCTCCCTCTTTTCTCGTAATCTAAAAAACTACAAGCTATGAGACCACTTTATCCTCGTCCAAGCAGATTATTAGTTTTATAAAAGATTCATGTTACCGCTTTATTCAAAATTCGGTAGATTATCGGTCTTATAAATCGTCCCTGAGACCAAATTCGCCTTACTCCAACCGAATGTTGGTCTTAAGAAGCGTGCGTGAGACCAATCACGCCTTACATCAACCGAATGTTGGTCTTAAGAAGCGCTCCTGAGATCACTTCAGCCCAACTCCAGCTGCATTCCTCGAAACGGAGACCTGGTTTCCCCCTTTTGCTCATTTTTTCACAAGTTTTTCGTTACGGGGTATTGTCACTAGTTTAATTTTATGTAAATATAGATGTCAAGACACATGTAAAAACAAAACTAGCGACAACCTATACATAGATTCACAGGAAAACGGGAGGAGGGGTGAGATGGAAGAGTCTATGATCCACACGGATGCGGTCATCGTGGGCAGCGGGATTGCCGGTATGCTGGCTGCTATCGAACTATCGAAAAAAATGACAGTAACGCTCGTATCGAAATCGACATGCGGAGCGGGGAACTCGGAAAAAGCACAAGGCGGGATTGCTGCTTCTTTGGATAAAAACGAACAACAAGCGGCGCTGCACGTAGACGATACGCTTGCGTGTGGCGGCGGGTTGAATGCGCCAGATGCCGTAGAGGCGCTCGTCAAGGAGGCGCCGCACGTGATGGGGCGGCTTCTCCAGTACGGAGTCCTTTTTGATCAGAAGGAGGACGGCCGTTTTCATTTGGCAAAAGAAGGGGCGCACAGCTGCCGGCGGATTTTCCATGCGGGCGGGGACGCGACCGGGCGCGAGATTATGAAACAGCTTCGTCTTGCGCTTCCCGTTCAGGTGACCATGCTAGAAAAGGTAACCATCCAAGACGCAATAATCGAAAATGACACCTGCATAGGGGTCATCGGCACAGATGAAAGTGGCAGCCGCCTGACCATTCATGCTTCGTACACGGTGCTTGCTACGGGTGGTTGCGGCCAGCTTTACTCGGTGACATCCAATGCGGAAGAAGCGACCGGTGACGGTTATGCGATCGCGTGGCGGGCCGGTGCTGAGCTTGTCGACATGGAGTTTTTGCAATTTCATCCGACGATGTTGTTCGCCGCAGGAAAGGGAGCCGGTCTGTTGTCAGAGGCGATCCGCGGGGAAGGCGGTGTGCTCCTTGACGAAAACGGGACACCGATTATGAAAGGGCGGCATGAGCTTGGTGATCTGGCGCCGCGCGCGGTCGTGGCGAAAGCGGTGCATGACACCCGCCAGGCCGGGAAGGATGTTTTTCTTTCCATTCGGGCCATTCCAGACTTTGAAAAGAAATTCCCGACGATCACGAAGCGCTTACGTGAAAACGGGATCGAGGTGGAAAAAGGACTGCTTCCCGTACGCCCCGGTGCGCACTTTATGATGGGCGGGGTCGCAGCGGATGCATGCGGCACCACGAGTATCCCCGGCCTGTACGCGATCGGAGAGACTGCCTGCACCGGCATGCACGGGGCCAACCGCCTCGCAAGCAACTCCTTGTTGGAAGGCGCCGCGTCCGCTTTACTGCTCGCAAACGCCCTTCCTGTACCGCCGCAACAAAGGCGCACGCGTCAAACCATGCTCAAGCTGCCGGCAACCGTTCCATCTTTTCGGAAACCGAGCCTGCAGGAATTGAAAACCACCATGGACCAATGGGTCGGTATCGTCAAAGACAGAGAGGGGCTGCGGCGCATGGCGGAGTGGCTTGACTCCTATCAAGCTTTTATCGAAAGCCCGTACGACCCTGCCGCCGACAAAGAGGAGATCGAATTAAAAAATATGCTGACGACTGCGTTTCTTATTACGCACGCTGCGTTAAAACGGACGGAAACACGCGGGGCTCATATTCGGAGTGACTACCCGGGCGAACAACCGGACTGGCAAGCGCACTCCATCGTCTGGCAGTCGCACAGCCGTTTCCCTGTTGTCTGTTCGCGAGACGTAAAGAGTAGGGAAAAAGAGGAGGTCATACTATGAATGCCTTACACATTCGGGAGAAACTGCAGGAATTTTTTATCGAGGATATTGGTTCCGGCGATGTAACGACGGACGCGATTTTTTCACCAGAAGAGGAAGCCGCAGGACAGCTCATTTCCAAAGGAGACGACATCGTGTTTTGCGGCAGCATCATCTTGCAGGAGGGGTACAAGCTGCTTGATGAAAACGCGGTAGTAACCGTGTACGTACAAGACGGGGAGAGCGTTGCCCGTGGGCAAGTGATTGCCGAGGTGAGCGGTCGCACACGCGCCCTGCTCAGCGGCGAACGGGTTCTGTTAAACATCGTGCAGCGGATGAGCGGGATCGCAACTGCCGCGCGGAAGGCCGTTACTACACTCGCTGACCCGTCCATCCGCATTTGCGATACACGTAAAACCGTGCCCGGGATGCGCATGTTTGATAAATATGCCGTGCGCATGGGGGGCGCCGCCAATCATCGGTACGGTTTGTACGACGCCGTTATGATTAAAGACAATCACATTGCCGCGGCCGGCGGAATTGCAGAAGCGGTCGCCAAAGTGAAGGCAGCTGCCGGGCATATGGTGAAAATCGAAGTCGAAGTGACGAATGAGCAAGAAGTGAAAGAAGCCGTCGCTGCGCAGGCCGATGTTATCATGCTCGACAATTGCAGCCCGGAGAAAATCAAAACGCTCCTTCCTCATATTCCCTCGACGGTTGTGACCGAGGCGTCCGGCAATATAACGCTTGCGAACATTCAGGAGTACAGCGGCTGCGGGGTGGATATGATATCACTCGGTTCCCTCACTCATTCGGTTAAGGCTGCGGATATAAGTATGCTGCTATTCTCTCCAACAACAAAGTCAGACCTAGAAAGGAATGTGTCCGATGAACGTATTAGAGAATTTTCACGTACACTCCCTTCCTGAATCGATCCGCGCGCTATCCCGAGAAGCGATGGAAGCGCGCGTCTGGGAGATAAAAAAAGAACTGGGTTCACGTCTTTTTATGCCCGGGCATTATTATCAAAAAGATGAAGTCATTCAATTTGCTGACGCAACCGGTGATTCCCTCCAACTTGCGAAGGCAGCCGCTGCCAATAAAGAAGCCGAACACATCGTTTTTTGCGGCGTTCATTTCATGGCGGAAACAGCTGATATTTTGTCCGATCACGATCAAACCGTCCTGCTGCCTGATCTGCGTGCCGGCTGTTCGATGGCCGATATGGCGGACATCCATCAAGTGGAAAAAGCGTGGGAAGCGTTGCAGCAAGAGCTCGGTGACACGATCATCCCGCTCACCTACGTGAACAGCACCGCGGCGATTAAAGCATTTTGCGGAGAGCACGACGGAGCCACGCTGACCTCATCAAACGCACGTGCGCTGCTCGAGTGGGCGTTTACGAAAAAAGAACGGATTTTATTTTTGCCTGATCAGCATCTCGGCCGCAATACGGCGTACCAGATGGGAATTCCGCTCGCAGACATGGCCGTTTGGGATCCAATTCAGGAAAAACTTGAATGGGGAGGAGATCCGGAGAACATCCGCATGATTCTCTGGAAAGGGCATTGCTCCGTTCATGAAAAATTCACGCTCGACAACATCCGCGAGGTGCGGCGCCGTGATCCAGACGTCAATGTCATCGTTCATCCGGAATGCACGTTTGACGTTGTCGACGCGGCGGATCAAGCCGGGTCCACCAGTTTTATTATCGACGCGATACAAAAAGCCCCCGCCGGAAGCAAGTGGGCCGTGGGCACCGAAATGAACCTCGTCAACCGGCTAGCCGCCACCATGACGGACAAAACCGTTTTTTCCTTAAATCCTAACATGTGCCCGTGCTTGACGATGAACCGCATCGATCTTGCCCATTTGCTTTGGTCGCTTGAAAGCATCCGGGACGGCCACCCTCACCACATCATCCGTGTTCCGGAAGACGTCAAGGAACAGTCCTTGCTTGCGATAGAGCGGATGTTTGCTGTGCCAAAAGAAACATAGAAAAAGCTGAGCCCGGCAAGTCTGCCGTGCGCTCAGCTTTATTGGTTAAACAAAGCGGTCGCCTTCTTCTTTTTTAACCGCAATGGAGCCGAAGCTGAAACCGTTAACGTCGGCCGCTTTCCCCCTCCACAGGTCACCCTCCAGTGGAATCTGCTCCTTGCCGACCACCATTTTTGCCTGACGGAGGTGGAGATAGCCGGTCTCATACTCATCCGCGTCGGTGTGCTTCGCAAATTTATCCGTCATTTTATCGAGAAACGCACTGATCTTCTCTCCCAATTCCTCATCCTCACTTTTGAGCCGCCGCCTCACTTCCTGCATGTACGTCACATTGCCAATAAGCTGCCCCGTGATCGTCGTCCCGTTCACCTGCAGCGTCACATCCATCTCCGCCCCGTTATCCGCAAGCCGAATCAAATAACGCAGCAGAAAATCAGTGTAATCGTTATGATGCAAATTTTCCTCAATCATTGTACGTCGCCCCTTTTCTCATCCTTACTCTAGTTATAGTGTACCCGCCACCACCGAAATATTAATCCTATTTTCCCAACATTTCTGCGAGAGGGGCAGTGAAAAAGCATGTTTTAGAAAAAAGCAGATGGCATAGGCGGTGTATGAAGTTGCGAAAAAGGCTTCTGGCGAAAATAACAACGCCACACGGGACGAATGACGTCGTGAAAAACGTTACTGGCAAAAATAGCGACGGCATAGGAGGTGAATGACGTCGCAAAACAGCGCCCTCAAGTAAATAACGACATCATAGAGGGTGAATGAAGCCGTGAAAAACCGCCTGCATGAAAATAACAACGTCATACGACATGAATGGAGTCATGAAAAACGCTGTTAGTAAAAACAACGACATCATAGAGGTTGTATGACGTCGCGAAACAGCACAGCCATGAAAATAGCGACAGCATAGGGGTTGTATGACGCCACGAAAAACCGAAGCACGGAGAATACCGACGTCATAGGGAATGAATGGAGTTGTGAAAGAGACTTTTGGTGAAAATAACAACACCATAGTCGTGTATGACGCCGTGAAAAATCGAAGCATGGAGAATAGCGACGCCATACCGATTGGATGATGTCGTGAAAAACCGTTTTGGTAAAAATAACAACAGCATAGAGGGTGTAGGAGATCGCGAAACAGCGCAGTCATGAAAATAACGACGCCCTAGCGACCGAATGCCGTCGTGAAAAACGGTACTGGCAAAAATAGTGACGGCATAGGGCTTGTATGACGCCATGAAAAACCGAAGCACAGAGAATAGCGACGTCATAGGGAGTGTATGGAGTCGTGAAAAAGGCTTCTGGTGAAAATAGCGACACCATAGAGGGTGAATGAAGCCGCGAAAAACGACTTGAAAGAAAATAACAGCGTCATAGGAATTTTTCTGACATCTCTAGGCCGTATGTGTAAAATTTCACTCTTTAACTAAAGAGAAATTGGATACTGCGGGCTGAAAAAAGCGTCGGGCGGTGACTCCAGCGGGAAAAGCAACAGCTGAAGATCCCGCAGTGAGCGCTCTTTGCTCACGAGGAAGCTGAAGCGTTGCCCGCGGAAAGCATCCGCCCAGAGCGATTGGAAGCCGGAGGTCGATTTGAAAAATAGAGTGCTGCAATATTGCTCTGATAACCATGTCGAGAAAAACTTGACACACACTTCTAGTCTTCCTTAATTCAAATAATCACTTGAATACTCTATAATAGATAGAAACGTTAGGTTAGGAAGCTTGTTGCAGGAAGCCCAATGAAAGACAGGAACATAAATAAAGGAGGCGGGTTGGATGGCGAAAGCAAACGTGAAAGCGGAGGATGTTTGTGAAACGGCGTGTGTGGAAAGAGAAAAGGTAGAGCGAGTGAAGCAGCAGATTAATGAGGAGGAAAGCGAGCGGATGGCGAATATGTTTAAAGGGCTCGCCGATAAAAACCGGATGACGATCGTGCAAGCACTCGCGATGGAAGGCGAGCTTTGCGTTTGCGATGCCGCGAATATTCTCGGGGCGTCGACCGCTTCTACTTCGCACCATTTACGGTATTTACGTAAACTCGGTCTGGCCAAGTACCGGAAAGAAGGCAAGCTTGTTTATTATTCGCTCGATGACAGCCACGTGCAGCAAATCGTGGAGCTCGCGGTCGACCACCAACAGGAATTGAACGAACGAGAGAACGAGTAACGAACGAGGAGGATGCTATGGGGCATGATCATGAGCACCACCACGGGTCAAGCAATATAAAAACCGCTTTTTTTCTTAATTTTTCCTTCACGATTATTGAACTGATTGGCGGCGTGTTAACGAACAGTGTCGCGATTATGTCGGACGCGATCCATGATCTCGGGGATTCCTTGTCCCTCGGGTTGTCGTGGTTTTTACAAAATAAATCCAAACAAAAAAGCAATAACACCTTCACGTACGGGTACCGGCGTTTTTCCCTGCTTGGCGCATTAATCAACAGCATCGTCTTGATTGTTGGGTCCCTGTTTGTGCTGAGCGAAGCGGTGCCGCGCATCTTGGATCCCCAGCCCCCTCAATCGGTCGGCATGTTCTTTTTAGCGATACTCGGGGTGGTCGTGAACGGGACGGCGGTGCTGAAAACGAGATCCGGGACATCCATGAATATGAAGGTGGTCTCCTGGCATCTGTTGGAAGACGTGCTCGGCTGGATAGCGGTTCTTATTGTCAGTATCGTGATGTACTTCTGGAACTTTCCTATCCTCGATCCGCTCCTCGCGGTGTTGATTACCTGTTATATTTTAGTTAATGTTATCCGCAACTTGAAAAAAACATTATTTATTTTCCTGGACGGGGTGCCGGAAGAGATTGACCCAGATGCCATTGCAACCGAGATACAGAAGCTGGCGAACGTGGCGGATACGCACCACGTTCATGTTTGGTCGCTTGACGGCGAAGAACACGTTTTGACGCTGCACGTCGTCCTGGCTGACGGCCTGTCCGTAGACGAAATCGCAGAGGTGAAACGAGCGGTGAAACAAGCGGTGAGCCCGTACCAATTCAGCCATATCACGATTGAAACAGAATTATCCGAAGCCGACTGCAGTCTCCATGAAGAGCCGTCCACGCCCTCCCGCTAAAAGAAGAGAGCTTAAGGCGCATGTCGACGCCTTAAGCTCTTTTTAAAGTTTAATCGTATATTGAAAACGTTCCCGGCTTGCAAGCGGGGCCAGATGAATATTCAACTTTCTCTTGGAGGACTCGGGGTAATTACGGTTAAATTGAATCACCGGGCATTGGCTGCATGATTCTTCAATGCCGGTACACGTCGCAGTGCAGGAGACGTAACCCTTTTCTTTATGGACAGAAATCTCATAATTCACATACCGTTTGACATGTTCGCAATACGTGGAGTGCCGTGAAAGTAGATAGTTCATGAACATGCTCCTTTTAGTAAGTCAGTCATTACTTTGTAACACTGCTGTAATATATACATAAGGTATACCCTTATTTACAATTTGAAAACCTCTTATTGTTTTTCCTTAAAAAGAAGGTTTCAAACGTGAAAAAGGTGGTATATAGTACTTACCGAAAGATCAGTTCTCTTGAAAGAAATGATTCCCAACCATCCCATCAGAGGCATATATCTATTACGAAGAAAGAAATAAAGGCGGGGATACGATGAAAAAGTATATGATTATTGCGGTCGACCAGGAAGGAAACGAGGTCGGGCTCGAGCATTACATGGAAAACAAGGAAAAAAATGGCATTATTTTTGAATCAAAAGAACAGGCTTGTACCTTTTATGATGTGGTGAAAGAAGAATTATTTCCATACTCTGTTAAAATGCTCGGCATGCAGGAATCGTAAAATAGGATAAGGGAAAAAGAAAGCAACTCGATTCTCTCGATAAAGAATCTGTTGCTTTCTTTTTTAGAGGAAGTTTTAATGTTAGAAAAATACTTATAATTATACTGGAAAAATAATTAAAAATCGTTATAATAGAGTCAAGAAAAAGATAATTCTAACATACGCTTTAAAAGGAGGTGAATAAACTTGTTGAATTTGCCAGCTTCTACTTTTTGGATGATTGTTCCGTGGCCTTTTATTTGGGTTTTATTTGGCATTGTCGTGTTTATCATTAAAAAGCGTGATGATGACTACGAAGATTCGTTAACACAAGACAGCAAGGAGTTGAATGAACATGAGCAGTGATGCAATAATATTTATTATTTATTTATTAATTTTAATGATCGTGGGGATTTACTTTTCACGACGTGCTTCTCAATCAGCTGACAGTTATTTGTTAGGGGACCGCAACATTGGACCTGCTGTAACAGCGTTTACGATGCAAAGTACCTCCATGAGTGGTTTTATGTTTTTAGGGGGACCGGCGCAGGCTTTCCAGCAAGGCTGGTTTGCGATCTATTATGCGATCGGTGACGCCGGTGGTGGTATCGTCAACCTGACTGTGTTAGGGAAAAGAATGAGACGCCTCTCTGAAAGATTGGGAGCGCTTTCGCCGATTGAATATCTAGAAAAGCGTTATGAAAGCGCAGCTGTGCGCATTATCGGCGGAATTATCTCGATTGTGTTTTTATTTGCTTACGTTTTCGCTCAGTTTATCGCTTCCGGTAAGGCATTGGAATCATTGACAGGCCTTCCGTACAGCTGGGCACTGATTATCGGTGTCAGCGTGATTATTATTTATACGGTTGTCGGCGGTTACTTAGCGGTTGTGTGGACAGACTTTTTCCAGGCAATCGTGATGTTAATCGGTCTTTCCGGCATTGTTATTATGGGTCTTATTCATGTTGGCGGTCTTTCCGGCTTGAACGAACAGCTCGCCCAAATTGATCCTACTTACTTGAGCATGTGGGGGAAGGATCTTGAATTTTACGGCCAATGGGGTGTCGTGTTAGGTGCCGTTCTCATTTATTCCATCGGTTACATGGGACTTCCGCACGTTGTCGTCCGCCATATGTCCATCTCCAGCACGAAGGAAGTAAAAAACGCGGTGCTCTGGACTGCGGTGTATAACCAATTGTTCGCGTATTCTCCGTATATTGTTGGTTTTATCGGGATTGCGATGCTCCCGAATTTAGCGGACCCGGAAATGGTTATCCCGACACTCGCGTACACGTTCTTCCCGGGCATTGTTGCCGCTATCTTGCTTTCGGCTGTCATGGCAGCGATTATGTCCACGTCCGACTCGATTTTAATGCAGGCCGGAACGATCCTTTCGCGGGACGTGTATCACCGGTTTATTGACAAAAAAGCAGACCACGGCCGCATCGTGTTAGTTTCGCGTATTTGTATTTTACTAGCAGGAATTATCGGGGTGATCGTGGCGATTAATCAGCCGCCAAGCGTATTTGCTCTTGTTATTTTTGCATTTGGAACCCTCGGCAACAGCTTTCTCGTTCCGTATGTGTGCTCGGTTTATTGGAAAAATGCCAACAAAGTCGGCGTCGTTTCTTCGATGGTGGCAGGAGCGGTTACTCATATTCTGTGGACCAGCTTCGACTGGCAATCCGCAACCGCCATTCACCCGTTCCTTGGCGGATTAATTGTTTCCATTCTTGCGATGATCATCGGTAACTTGTTCGGCACGCCGCCGTCCGAGCCGATTCAAGAAGCATTTGAAGAAGCGAAAGGACCACGGAGACTGCCGAAGAATATCGATAAAAATGTGGCCCGCGACATCGGTCCGGAAGCGAGATCCATTTCCGACTTCCTCGGGCGCACTCCGGTTAAAGAATGATCACGATGACAGCGCCAAGAACGGAATGGATTAAAACAGAAGAGCTTACTTTTGATCAAGAAGAAGTGAAAAAAGTGTTGGAAAGCCTCGACAAAAATCAGGAATTTACAGTGGAGCAGCTATTGTATTATCCGTACTACTTTTTTGAGTATAAGCTGGAGCGGAGGAGTCTCCTTCAGCCAAAAGGAGGCGGCTCGGTAGGATGTGCGATGGACGCCGTAAATAAAGTCGGATCGGTCATCGACAAGTCACCCGTGTTCACAGAAAAAGAGGTGCCGTCGCAGCAGATGATCCCGGTGGAACTTGAGGAAACAGAAGCAAAAAAGCTCGCCGTCGATTTTCTCAACCACTCCATCACGTATCGCATGAAAATACTGGCGCCGCCGCAAATGAAACTCACGCGCTCCGAAATATTTTACCGGCCCTACTGGGTAGCCGAAGGAACAAAAGCAGCGCCAGACGGATACACCTTGATCGTCGACGCCATCTCCGGCAAATACCATCCCCTGTAACCAATGCCAAGCCCCTTCGAAAGAGACCACTCTCACGAAGGGGCTTTTTTTCATTGAAGTCGGAGCCCGGCCATTCATAAAACCAACAATTGACGGAAGCAGGGTGGGGCCGGTCTCATGAAGCGTTCATAAGACCAGGATGCAAGCTGTCTCTTGGAAGCTTCAAAAGACGAAAAAACGGCAGCGTGTTATGGGAATTGGTCTTAAAGAGCGTACAAAAGACCAAAACCGCACGGAATCGGGTTGAAAAGCGTCTTAAGAAGGCTTCAAAAGACCAAAAGGGGGAGCCGCGCCGAGGAAATCGGTCTTAAAGAGCGTTCCAAAGACCAAATTCGAGTGGAATCCGTGTAAAAAGTGTCTTAAGAAGGCTTCAAAAGACCAAAAAGCGGAGCCGCGCTGAGGAAATTGGTCTTAAAGAGCGTTCCAAAGACCAACCCCGTGCGGAATCCATGCGAAAAGCGTCTTATGGAAGCGTCAAAAGACCAAAAGGGGGAGCCGCGCCGTAGGAATTGGTCTTATAGAGCATTCAAAAGACCAAAACTGCGCGGAATCCATGCGAAAAGCGTCTTATGGAGGCTTCAAAAGACCGAAAAGAGGCAGCGCGCCGGAGGAATTGGTCTTATGACCGCAGCACAAGACTGGAAGCGGAAGCGGGGATCTTCATTATAAAAAGCCTGAGGGTCATGTAAAACAAGGAAATATGCTATGATGGAACAGAGAAAAAGTGGAATATTGGGAAAGGAGGCACGTTCGATGCCGGTCATTTTATCATACGTGGAGCCGCCGCAGGATGTCCTCGATTATATGAAGGAACATAGTGAGGTTCGCATTGCGCGGCCACGAAAGCAGAAAGAGCTTTTTTACGAATACTTAAAAGAAGCAGATGGATTGTATGGCTCCGGGCTGAAAGTAGATGCGGAGCTGCTCGAACATGCGCCGAATCTGAAAGTCGTCAGCAACGTTTCCGTCGGCTATGACAACTTAGACATCCAAGCGCTGACAGAAAAAGGAATCACCGCGACCCATACGCCGTCGGTCTTGATCGATACGATGGGCGACACGATGATCGGAATGATGATTGCGACTGCCCGCCGCATGCCGGAGCTCGATCGCTACGTCAAAAACGGCGACTGGCAAAAGCCGCTCACCCCCGAGATGTTCGGCACGGATATCCATCATAAAAAACTCGGTATCATCGGCATGGGCCGTATTGGAGAAGAAGTTGCCCGCCGCGCTGCCATCGGGTTTCACATGGAGGTCCTGTACCACAATCGCAGCCGCAAAGAAGCAGTGGAAAAAGAAATCGGCGTTCGCTTTGCTGAGCTCGACGACCTCTTGGCACAATCTGACTTTGTCATGGTGCTCACACCACTCACCGACGCCACCCGTGGCATGATTGGCGCCCGTGAATTTCAAAAAATGAAAAAGGATGCGATTTTCTTAAACGGAGGCCGCGGCGCTGTCGTCGTCGAAGAAGATTTGATTGAAGCGTTGCGCGCCGGGACAATCAAAGCAGCCGGGGTCGATGTGTTTGAAACAGAACCTGTCGATCCAGACAACCCGCTCCTCCACATGGACAATGTCGTCACCTTGCCGCACCACGGCACCGCCACCGTTGAAACCCGCCACGCCATGTTCGTCGATGCGGCCCGCCAATGCGTCGACGGCGTCCACGGAAAAACACCCAAACATGTTATTTCCAACTAATGAAATGCTCAATCCAAAGAGACTGCACAGCAGGTGGCTTCAAAAAAATCCCGTATCACGTAATACGTGGTACGGGATAATTCGCGTTGATACGAATGCATCCACACGTGTCAGATCCTCTCCGCCAAATATTCCGCATCCTTGCCGACACCGCAGACGAGGGCGGAACCTCGATGGTGCTGCCACGGCAACCCGATGTAAAATAACCCTTCAATCGGGCTGACACCCCGGTGATGCAGAGGTTTCCCGTTTTTGTCGAGAGCCCCCTCTATGTGCACGATGTCATAAGACGGGACAAAACCAGTTGCCCAGATGATGTGACTCACGTGAACGGTGCTTCCGTCGGAGAAGACCGCTTGTTTTCCGTTCACTTCACTGACGCGCGGTTTCATGTTTACTTTTCCGCCATCCATGGCTTGTTTCAGTTCTTTTCCAAAAATCGGGTCCCGTCGTTTTTGCAGGAACTTGCCTCTCCTTGTATCGGTGCTGGCGTACAAAAGACCGAATGTTTCCAGCCAGTAAAAAATACTTTTGCCAAATACCTCCAAAGGAAGAAACGCGGGACGTGTGGACGTTGCCAGTGTCACGTCCCGGTCTGCAGCCAGCTCCACCGCAATTTGCGCGCCGGAACTCCCGCCCCCTACAACCAACACAGGTCCATCCATCAATGCCGATGGTTCGGTGTATTGGGAAGAGTGTATGTGTGATACAGCGTCTGCGTGTTGAATAATAGGTGGAATGTATGGCTGTTGAAAGGCTCCAGACGCTACCACGACTTTCTTGGATTGAATCGTTTCGGTTGATGTATGTACGTGGAAAAGAGACTGTTTCTTTTCGATCCCCGTCACTGCCGAATCCAATTGAAACGGCAAGTCAAAGTGCGAAACATACTCCTCCAAGTAGTCCGCCATCTCGTCTTTTGTCGGGTAGGCACGAGGGTCGCCTTTCATTTGTAAACCAGGAAGAGAAGAGTAAGATTTCGGAGTAAACAACACAAGAGACTCGTATCGCGATCGCCAAGAATCCCCAATACGCTTCCCTGCCTCAAGCATCAGATGATTGTTTCTTCCACGTTCTTGTAATTGCTGACTCATGGCAATCCCGGCCTGCCCCGCGCCGATAATCACGACATCATAAACACCGCTCATGCAAACCTACTCCCCCCACCTAGTAATTGGCCGAACCCTATTGCCCTTGAAAGAATAAGGGAACGCATCCATTATACAACGTAAGAAGGGAATTGTTCTGAAAAGAAAGGTAAAAATCGCAGCACCGTCGTTCGGGAAGGAAAAAACTGTTTTTTATGACAATACCTTAGAGGGCGTAGGCAATTGAAAAGAAAAAGTAGTGAAAGCATCGGCACGAATAGGTTAATCTGATTTAAATATTTTTTGTTGCCATTTGTGGTAACCGTAAATAAGGAACGAAAGACCAAAAATAACTAGAAAATACTGCCAGGTTACCATGTTCTCGTTATTAGAACTTTAATCATGGTTGCATTTATGCTATCACTGTCATAAAATTATAAAATAAAGGCTGGAAAATAATGACCTACCAACTTGTTTTTCACGAAAACACATTATTGGAGAATGTTAAACAAGAAAAGCGAACAAAAGGACGTGGGCCTTGGATTGCCCTTGCAGAACGCTACATCATTCAAAAAGAACGTATCCGTCTTTACCCATTACCTGAAGACTTTAACAATCGGACGCCAGAGGAAGAAAACCCGCCGATCATAAAGCATCTAGAGCGCAACACGGAGCTAATAAGCCTTTTTCGTTGGGGGCTTCCAGGTCAAGCTACAGGGAATCATCGTCTTTTATATGTCTTCCACAATTATTATAAGGTTATCTTACTCCATCATTTTGACAAACAATATAATGGAGCTATTAAAAGGCAAGATATCCAACCTGCTGAAATACGGTATTTTGATTACTGTATAGATGACCCTTCCCTTTATCCGATTACAAAAGGAGAGTGATTCTCGTGTCTTTCACATCAAACGATGACTTCAACAAACAATTAGCTGAGATAGTTGGAAATTATCGAGTAAAAGAGCTCGAACAACGGGGGTTCTTGGCTGCCCAAATTATGAGTCATCGTCGTAAAAAAAACATGACCCAGCAGGAATTAGCAACAGCAATAAACGTGGCAAAATCTACAATTGGCCGGTTGGAAGCTGGTCTTACACAACCCAATTATAAAACACTTTTGGCATTATCTGATGCATTAGAAACTCCCTTAATCATTGATGCGAACCATGGTCATCATAAGACTGCCGAAATATAAAAACTCCATTTTTGTTGGAAGCGCCCTTAAGGTAATTTCAAATAACCTTAAGGGGGCTTCCTCTTAAAGGAGCAGCATCAGGAAATGGTACATTTCTCCAACATTAAAGTTGCCGCATTTTTCCAATAAACAGATCATTGTTCTATTAGAAAGATTGCATCCTATGTCGTCCAGTATGAAAGACTGCAAAATGAAAATGTAAAGAAACATATTGATCAAGAAGGAAAGGCATTGCCTTTGAGAAAATCTCATTAGGTATGCCTTCTCCTATTCTTAACGAGGGGTGTGATATGAATATGGCGTTATTCCTTTGGATAATCGTCGGAGGTATTGTTGGTTTTGCCATATATGGACCGCCGGGTATTTTAATCGGGGTAATGGTAGGCTTATTACTACGAATCTCTGAACAGCTCAGTGTCATTGTCGAGGACATCAAGAAAGGAAAAGGCAGCAGCTGAAACTTACAGCATCATGTGATAAAAATAGCCTAATAAGAAAAACATAATGCTGGTGATAAGGATGGCTAACACGGACAGTGTGTTTTTCTCCTCGGCTTTCCCCAAACCAATTAAAGCAAATAGGAGGGCAAGCGGCGGGAAGAAAAACATCCCGGCCTGATTCAAAAAAGTGAAAGACCCCACATCTCGAATTTGCCAGAGGATGAGAGATAGTACAGCTAGACCAAACGCCAGGTAACTAATCCAAGAATATCTTTTAGCCACGATACCTTCTCCTCCGTTCCTTTGTCCCTATCCTACAATGTTATCATCTACCGCTGGCAGGGAATAGGGGGAAGGCGTGTTACTGGACAATCCGCTGTTGGAACGGGTTACAATAAAGGGGATGCTTATCATGTATAACAAAAAAACGGATTCTTTTGTAGAAAGGGTGTAGGTTATGAAAGTTCTTGTTGTCGGGGCGAATGGCCAAATTGGGAAACATCTCGTTACGTTTATCCAGGATACGGATGGGATGGAGGCAAGGGCGATGATCCGGAACCCGGAGCAGGCGTCTTTTTTTGAAAACGCAAGCGCGGAGACGACAGTGGTGGATCTCGAAGACGACGTCGATGCGATTGCGAAAGCAGCGGAGGGCGTCGATGCCGTCGTGTTCACCGCAGGTTCCGGACCGCACACCGGGAAAGACAAAACGATTTTAATTGACTTAGACGGGGCTGTGAAAACAATTGAAGCCGCTAAACAAGCCGGCGTGAAGCGTTTCGTCATGGTTAGCTCCTTCGACACCAGACGGGCCGCGATCCAGGCCGCTTCCTCCTCGTTCTCCCCTTACGTAGTAGCCAAGCATTACGCCGACGAATGGCTGCGCGACACGGACTTGGACTATACGATCGTCCATCCCGGCTCCTTGCGAAACGACGAAGGAACCGGACAAGTAACGGTATCCCAAGACATGGATCTCGACATTGCCGAAGTGCCAAGAGAAGACATTGCGCGCGTCATCGTAGCCGTTTTAGAGCAAGAGTCCACAATTGGAAAAGAATTCCAGGTTGTAAAAGGAACACAGCCGGTCGAAGAAGCAGTTCGCTCCCTGTAATTCCTAATACGAAACGAAAGACAATTCACCAGCCATGGTGGGTTGTCTTTTTTTGTCCTCAGCCAGAATGTTTTCCCAGTTGACGGGAAATTAGTTAAGGGGATAAACTAAAAAATATGTTTAGGGGGTAAACTTTATGGATACGAAACTACAGGAGGCCCTTCAGCTTTTCACCGACGTAATGATTTACGGGCAAAACAACGTCTATCGAAAAGTCGAAAATGAGCTGTACCGAGAATTGTCGATGGAGCAGATCAAAATGCTGAATGTGCTACACCGCTACGGACCGCTAACGTCCAAGGAACTCACCGAGATGCAGGGCACACACAAAAGTGCCACCTCAAGCCGCCTAAAAAAATTGCTTGAGAAAGAATACGTCCAAGTGGTGCAAGATAAGAAAGACAAGCGCGTCAAATATGTGGAACTCACGGAACTCGGCGCCGTGGTGTACAAAGAAACAGAAGAACAAGTCAACGAATACTTACGCACCGTCTTAGCCGGCATCAAAGAAGAAGAAATCGATCAGTTCATTTTCATCTTCCAAAAAGTAAAAGACCTCTTAAAAAACCAATCATAGGGGTCAATCTCATAGGTGAAATACAGGTATATAAAACATGGGAGATAAGATTGTTGATTTTCACTGCAGGCGGACGCTTTCACCTACAGGCACAAGGGCGACATCAATTCGAGACTGCGCTTACGCTTGCTCTCTCACTGTGTCTTCTATGCCGCGGGCAACGCCTCAGCTTCAGGCCTACAGGATGTAGGTCATGCAACCGTTGCGACAGGACGTCGCGTAGTTAGGTTGTGTCCTTTCAAGCAGGTCTGCGGGATCTTCGGACTGTTGCTTCGACGAACAGGACGTTCTAGTGTCGACGTTGGTCACAAGAACACTACAATGAGTAACATCTTTGCTATTTTTGCGCCGAGTAACCGCAGGCGCAGGACGTACTTGCACACGACGTGCTGGCTTCTGCGTTGTGCACAGGACGTGCACGGTTTTAGCAGAAGTTCCACTATTTTAGCCGACGCACGCTGGAGTCGCCGCCTTCCGTTTCAATCAACAGGTGTTCATACTTAACTACGAACAATATTAAGTGGTCTTTATGCCATCGTTTGTTTTTCGTTATTTTGTTAGGCATTTGTATAGAAAAAACAGTAGAAAAGAAGGGTGAGGTATGCGTACGATTTTACGACTTCGTTGGTGGATTGCGGCGGCTCTTGTGGTGGTAACAGCTGCTTTGTTTCTGTTGTCCCCGAACTTATCTGACCTGGCAGCGGATGAAGAGAGTTTCCAGCTGCCGGATGACGTGACGTCCCAAGAGGCAAGCGAGATACTAGAAAAAGCGGGGGCCGGCGGTGAGACGCTCAGCCTGGTGCTTGAGCTCGAGAAGCCGCTTGAGGATACCTCGGAAAAAGCGATAAAAGAGTACATCGCAGACGTCAAGTCCGTGGATAACGTATCCGACGTCCAAAATCCGTTCGAGCGCGAAGAACTGACCGATTTGCTCGTGTCTGAAAATGAAAAAGTCGTTCTTGTGCCTGTTTCCGTGGAAGGTACCGAAGACGACGCGGTCACAGCAAGTGAACAGATCAGAAAGATTGAAAAACCCGCCGACATGGACCGGTATGTGACCGGGAACGCGGTCATCACCAATGACATCGACCAGCAGGCGCAGGAAGGGTTGAAGACGACGGAAGGCATTACGGTTGTACTGATTTTCGTCCTTTTATTAATCGTTTTCCGCGCCGTCGTCACACCGTTCGTCCCGCTTCTCACAGTAGGGCTCACTTATTTGATGAGCCAGTCCATCATCGCCTTTTTAGCGGACGGCCTCGGTTTTCCAATATCCACGTACACGCAGGTTTTCCTCGTGGCGGTGTTATTCGGAATCGGAACGGACTACTGTATTTTACTCTTAAGCCGTTACAAAGAAGAACTGGGTGCTGGGCACGACATTCACGAGGCGATCGTGAACACGTACAAAACAGCAGGAAAAACGCTTCTTTACAGCGGTCTTGCGGTGCTCGTCGGTTTTTCGGCGATCGGTTTTGCTGATTTTGCCATTTACCAATCAGCCGTCGGGGTCGCAGTCGGCATCCTCGTCCTGTTAATCGTCTTGTACACGCTCATGCCGTTTTTCATGGCGGTGTTAAAAGAAAAGCTTTTCTGGCCTTCGAAAAAAGCAGGTTCGCACAGTGATAACAGATTGTGGAAAGTATTGGGACGCTTCTCAATCTACCGGCCGCTTCTTTCGATTATTGTTGTCGCTGTCGTGACCGTTCCGTTTATCTGGTCGTATGATAACGCGGTTTCCTATAATAATACGGATGAAAATAGTGCCGGCTCGGAATCACTCGACGGCCTTCATGTGATTGAAGAAGCGTTCGGCATGGGAGACGCCTTGCCGCTTGAGATTGTCATTGACGCTGACTCCGACATGGTCACCGACGAATATTTGGCTGCAGTGGAAAGTTTATCACGAACGATTGCGAAATCAGCCGAGGTTGACGAAGTTCGCAGCGTGACCCGGCCGGTCGGCTCGGTCATCGATGAACTTTATATCGATAACCAAATGGAAGAAATTTCAAACGGAATTGGCGACGCGCGCTCCGGACTGCGCGACGTCCAAAAAGGGCTCGATGATATCCAAAGCGGATTGCAGTCCATGAATAATCAGATCCCGTCCGGAAGCAGCGGAGGCGGATCCTTACAAGAAGCGGCTGCAGGACTTGGCCAAGTGAACGAACAGATTGGCGGCATTTCCCAGCGCTTGCAACAAACAGGCGACGTTGCGACAGCTGCCCAACAGCTAGCCGGCGTCCAACAAGGGCTGTCTGAGATCCAAGCCGGTCTCAACCAAGGCACCGAGAAACTCGCAGCCCAACAGTCGCAAGTTGGCGAACTCGCATCCGGCCTCGATCAATTGAACCAAGGAGTGAAGGACGCCAATCAAGGGGTCGCCGATATTGAAGACGGCCTGAAAGACGCAGAAGAGTTCACGAAGAAAATCTCCGAAGCCGCGTATACACGGGGTACCGGGATCTACGTGCCGGACGAATTTCTCGAAAACGACGATTTTCAGCAGGCAGTGGACCAGTACACCTTTGCAGACGGGAAAGGAATGACGATCGACGTCGCGTTAAAAGCCGATCCCTATTCCCTCGAAGCAATTGATGCGGCTAATCACATCAAAGAATTAGTGGCCCAAGAAACACTCGGCACCCCGCTCGAAGACGCCACCATCGCGTACAGCGGAGTCCCAAGCATCAACTCTGATTTAAAAGAGGTCTCTTCCGGAGATTTCACGAACAGCATCATTATTATCATGACCGGCCTGTTTATCATCCTTATCATCCTGCTGCGCTCGTTGTTCCAGCCCATCTTCATCATGGGCGGACTCTTGTTGACGTATTTCACGTCACTCGGCGTCGCAGAAATGATATTTGTCAACGGGTTCGATTATCCCGGCTTAATGTGGCCCGTGCCGTTCTTCTCATTCGTCATGCTGACCGCACTCGGCGTCGACTATTCGATCTTCCTATTTGATCGTTACCGGGAAGAACGCGCCCTCGGTGTTCGCGAAGGCCTCATGAAGTCCATGGTGAAAATGGGAACCGTCATCATCACCGCCGCCATTATTTTATCCGGCACCTTCGCGGCGATGCTCCCATCCGGCGTGCTCACACTCATTCAAGTTGCCACCGTCGTCATCACCGGACTCATGCTATTCGGCCTCGTCATCCTGCCACTGTTTATCCCGGCCGTCGTCAGCGTCAACGACTCCGACGCCCATGAGAAAGAACGCGGATAAAAGAAAAAAAGCAAAACGCTCAGGTGCGCATCCATGCATCTGAGCGTTTTTACATGCAAAAGGAAAGCCTTTGTTTGTATGAAGTCGCGAAACAATGCAGTCGTCAAAATAACGACGTCATAGGAGGTGTATGAGTTCATGAAATAGCCCTGGCGTCAAAATAATGACGCTATAGGGGTTGTATAAAGTCGTGAAACTGTGTTGGTGCGAAAATAGCGACGTCATAGAGGGTGGATGAAGTCATGAAATTGCGCTGGGATGAAAATAGCGACGTCATAGAGGGTGGATGAAGCCATAAATCGCGCTGGGATGAAAATAATTACGTCATAGAGGGTGGATGAAGCCATGAAATTGAGCTGGGATGAAAATAATTACGTCATAGGGGTTGTATGAAGTCGCGAAACCGCGCTGGTACTGAAATAGCGACGTCATAGAGGGTGGATGAAGTCATGAAAAAGCGCTGGGATGAAAATAATTACGTCATAGGGGTTGGATGAAGTCGTGAAAAAGCGCTGGGATGAAAATAGTGACGTCATAGAGGGTGGATGAAGTCATGAAATTGCGCTGAGAGGAAAATAATTACGTCATAGGGGTTGGATGAAGTCGTGAAAAAGCGCTGGGATGAAAATAGTGACGTCATAGAGGATGGATGAAGTCGTGAAAAAGCGCTGGGATGAAAATAGCGACGTCATAGAGGGTGGATGAAGTCATGAAATTGCGCTGGGATGAAAATAGCGACGTCATAGGGTTGGATGAAGTTGTGAAAAAGCGCTGGGATGAAAATAGCGACGTCATAGAGGGTGGATGAAGTCATAAAATTGCGCTGGGATGAAAATAATTACGTCATAGGGGTTGTATGAAGTTGCGAAACCGCATTGGTGCTGAAACAGCGACGTCATAGAGGGTGGATGAAGTCATGAACTAGCGCAGGCATTAAGATAACGACGTCATAGGAGGTGTATAAGGTCATGAAATAACCCTGGCGTCAAAATAACGACGCCATAGTGACTGGATGAAGACATGAAAAAGCGTAGACATCAAAATAACAACGTCTTAAAGGCTGAAGGAAGCCAGGAGTCACCACGAACGTGAAGCTTTGTCAGTTCGTTAAAAATGTAAGGGGAAAAGGTTAAATGAATCGGAAGAAGGGAAGTATTGTTTTTAGGAAATGAGGATTCTACTTCATTGATATTTTTGTCTGAAAGGGTCTTAATCGATCTCTGCACGAAAAGAAGAGAAAGCCTCATAGTTAGTGATCATCTACTTTTGGAGGGAGGGGTTGCACATGACCACGAATCGCGACAATAACAGCGCGACTAGCGCAAATCGATCGAATGACGCGAGGAGAAATGTGTGGGCTGGGTTTCTTTTTGGGATTGGTCTAGCTGCCTTTTTAGATGAAGTCCTTTTTCATCAACTATTACGCTGGCATCATTTTTATGATAAGTCGACCACTGCGATGGGGCTAGTGTCAGATGGTTTTTTTCATGCGTTTAGCTGGTTTGCGACCATTGGGGGGTTGTTTCTCCTTGCTGGTCTTCGAAGCCGAAAAGCGTTGTGGCTCACGAGATGGTGGGGAGGCGTGTTGCTTGGTACAGGAGGGTTTCAATTATTTGATGGAATCATTCATCACAAACTTTTGCGCGTACACCAAATTCGGTACGTAGAGAACCTTATTACGTATGACATAATATGGAACCTTCTTGCTGTGGGGATGATTCTCGTTGGCCTTCTTCTAGTAAGGCGTACGAGAAAGAAACAACAGGGAGTAACGGCTTCCTATGAATCATGATATCCCTCATACAATTGGAATCGTGCCGCAACTGCTGTTAGCCGTGCCGTTTGTAATCGCGCTTATTGTGTATATCCTTTTTGTTAGTTTTTCGAATCATCCTAAA
Organism: Bacillus piscicola; assembly: GCF_022458745.1. Lineage (GTDB taxonomy): Bacteria > Bacillota > Bacilli > Bacillales > Marinococcaceae > Alteribacillus_A > Alteribacillus_A piscicola. Next base: position 4,849 of record NZ_JAJJJF010000007.1, on the reverse strand, counting down.
AGATGGCCGATCTACCGTACGGTTTGCTGGATTCTGGGAGTTCTCTTTGCTGTCGTGTCTGTTGCCGGTCCCTTGGCCCATCTTGCGCATCAACATTTTACGGCGCACATGCTGGGCCATTTGTTTTTAGGCATGCTTGCTCCGTTGCTTATGGTGGTGGCTGCCCCGATGACGCTCGTGTTGCGAACGCTACCTGTTCCGGTAGCACGTCGCCTTACACGTCTTCTCAGGAGCACCCCTTCGCGAATCGCGACACATCCCATCGTTGCCTCCCTCTTAAATATAGGAGGGCTGTGGGTATTATACACGACAGAGCTTTATTCGCTTATGCATGAAAATCTACTTCTCCATCTTGTCATTCATTTTCATGTTTTTCTAGCCGGCTATCTGTTCACCGTCTCCATGCTTTACGTGGATCCAATGCCTCATAGGGTATCTTTTCTCTATCGTGCGGTCGTCTTGGTTTTCGCCCTAGCCGGTCATGGCATCCTTTCAAAATTCGTGTATGCACATCCTCCTCCCGGCGTGCCCTTCGACGAGGCAAAAGCGGGTGGCATGCTGATGTATTACGGCGGAGATGCCATTGATGCAGGTATGATCTGTATCCTTTGTCTGCAATGGTACCGATCTACCCAGCGCCGGGCAGGAAATGCTTACAAGCCAGTAGAGGCAAAAACATAAAGGGTTAGTTATTTTTTAAGACATCATCTAAAGCTGTTTTTTCTTTGTTAATTTCTGCTGCTGTTCGAACCCCTGCCCGGCGAATGATGGATAACGGGGGGCACCATCCCTGAATCGCGTGTTGCAGTAAAAATCCGCCCACTATTCCTGACAGCAGGCTCCATTTTTTATTAACACTCAAACTTAGGACGCTCGCGGCGAGTACCAAAGTAGATGCGTTTGCTTCTAATACTCTTTCTGTATCCCATTCGCTTTCTAATTCATCGATCCTGTTTTTGATGATGTCCGGACTCTTATCGCGATAATATTCAATATTCTGTTCGATCTCTTTCTCCATCCGTTCATTGATTTCGTCTTTAGTATGTTGCTCCACCCGCTCCGTTGTTTTCGGAACCTGTATATTCATCCAATTACCTCCTCGAAAGCTAGCTTCAACAGTAGTTCCCCTGTTTTTTGTAGTGTACCCATTCGCATAACAACGAAAACGTAATCCACACTGCCAGTGAGGACGAAGGAAGTCATGAAAAAACGCATACGTAAAAATAGCGACGTCATAGGAGGTGTATGAAGCCGCGAAACCGTGTTGGTACCGAAATAGCGACGCCATAGAGGGTGGATGAGGTCATGAAATTACGCTGTGGTGAAAATAACAACATCATAGAGGGTGGATGAAGTCATGAAACCGTGTTGGTACCAAAATAGCAGCGTCATAAAGGATGTATGAAGTCATGAAATCGCGCTGGGATGAAAATAGCGACGCCATGGAGGGTGTATGAAGCCATGAAATAGCGTTGTGGTTAAAATAACAACATCATAGAGGGTGGATGAAGTCACGAAACCGTGTTGGTGCCAGATGAAGTCACGAAACCGTGTTGGTGCCAAAATAGCAGCGTCATAAAGGATGTATGAAGTCATGAAATCGCGCTGGGATGAAAATAGCGACGTCATAGGGGCTGTATGAAGTCGTGAAACAACATGGGAACCAAAATAGCGACGCCATAGAGGGTGGATGAGGTCATGAAATTACGTTGTGGTGAAAATAACAACATCATAGAGGGTGGATGAAGTCATGAAACCGTGTTGGTACCAAAATAGCAGCGTCATAGGGACTGTATGGAGTCCCGAAACCGTGTTGATGTCAAAATAACAACTTCATAGGAGGCCTATGAAGGCATGAAACAGCGCTGTCGTGAAAATAGCGACGTCACAGCTTCCGTATGAAGCCGTGAAAAACTGTTATCAAAGAAATAACGACCCCATAGACAACGTCCGCCCCTTCCCCTACGCCGCCAATACGAAAACCACAGTCCCGCAATTATTTTTCATAATCATATAACTTCCTCTTGACCTCGCCGCCGCTAGCTCATACGATAAAAGAAACAAAAAGGAGTACGCACACGGATGGTTGAGAAAAATATTGTGTTAATTGGATTTATGGGTACGGGCAAGACGACGGTTGGCCGTATGCTCGCGGCGCGGCTGGGACGTGACTTTCTCGATATGGATGACGTGATTGAGAGAGAAAGCGGCAAAACGATCCCGGAGATTTTTGCGGAAGAGGGAGAGCAGGCGTTTCGGCAGCTGGAGAGGGACATTACCATTGACTACTGCCGAAACACGACCGGAAAAGTCATTTCGCTTGGGGGCGGGGCGTATATGCAGCCGGCGATCCGTGACGCTTGTTTAGCCGATTGCTCTGTGGTTGCTCTCGAACTGTCGTGGCCGGCTTGGCTCGCGCGTTCGGAAGAATTAAAGGAAGGCCGTCCGCTTCTCCAGAACAAGAGCACAGAAGCAGTACGGGAGCTTTTTGAAAAAAGAAGCAGGGTGTACGCCGATTGTACCTATCAGCTGCTCACCGACGGACTTTCCCCGCAGGACGTAACCGACGCGATCATCAACTGGTACAAGGAAAGTGGTTTTTAAGCAAGTGAAAAAAACCACTACATACCAACAGGCGGATTCATGCAGGAGATGAACCATCGTAGAAAAAACATGGTTCATTCTTTTTCTTTTCAGGAATAAAGTGATTGGAGAGGTGAGAGAATTGAAAGTGATTGAAGTGGACGGAAAAGAGACGTTAGGCGAGCTTTCATCAGAGATGCTGGCGGAGCTCGTGGAAAAAAAACCAGATGCGGTACTTGGCCTTGCCACAGGAAGTACACCGGAAGACACGTACAAAAAGCTTATCAAAAAAATCAACACGCGAAAATTGGATACATCCCGGTTAACGACGATTAACTTAGATGAATATGAAGGACTTTCCCCGGATCACCCGATGAGCTACCATGCTTTTATGAAAGAGCATTTGTATCAACCGCTCGGTCTTTCCGAAGCGCAGACGCATCTGCCGAAAGGAGACGCGCCGGACTTGTACGAGGAGGCGGAACGGTATGAGCGCCTCATCCAGGAGTGTGGCGGCATTGACTTGCAGCTTTTAGGAATTGGCGAAAACGGCCACATCGGTTTTAACGAACCAGGGACGCCGTTTACGACGCGCACGCACGTAGTGGATCTGACAGCGAACACCCGGGAAGTCAATGCCCGTTTCTTTGACCGTTTGGAAGATGTGCCGCACCGTGCGATCACGATGGGGATCACGTCGATTATGGAAGCGCGTAAAGTCGTTCTCCTCGCAAACGGCGACCGGAAAAAAGATGCCATGACACGCTTGATCGCCGGCGCTATCAACGAAGAAGCACCGGCCTCGATTTTGAAAAAACACCCCGACTTCACGATCATCGCCGACAAAGCAGCCCTCGCCGGCATCCCCGCCGACGTGCGCGCCAATTGGGGATAAAACGAAACTGCCGTCTGGCTACGAACCAGGCGTGCACGGTAATCTCTGGGAGCGGATTCCCCCTAATTTTGAATAATAGCATTTTTCATCCTATCGCGGCGGAACTTGATACAGTCCACAGCCAATATCGTTAAGGTAATGACTCTACCCTTGGCATAAGTGGGGCTGAACATGGGTAATGTTCAGCCTGTTTGTGGTGTGCCCGGCATGCGCGCACGCTTTAGGGTTCAAGTCCCGAATGGAATCGACAACGCAACCAATCGCTATCTTTGGAAGCCTAAGCAAACATGAAATAAAACAAAACGCCCAGCACTGTCACCTATTTTGTGCTGGGCATGCTTTTTTTTTTAGGGAACGGTGTTATAATTGTTTAAACAATATTAATTATATATATATAAACAAGTATAAAAAGAACCGTTACCGTATAATAATGACGGGAGATTATGATGAAATGAGCGTGAAGATGATGGGTGAGAAAAAAAGGGGAAGGGCAAGACAAACGGTATAGCCGGCGCTTAGGAAAAGTAGGGAACAGTCTGTCAGCCAGTATACCGAAAGAGTTTGCGAATGTGTTAGGGATGGATAAAGGGGATGAAATAGAAGTAACCTGTGATGAACAAAGGGGCGAAGTTATTATGAAGAAAGTAGAACGAAACCATCTACCCAAAAATGTGCGCCCAGAGGTTTTGGCTGCCATGAATAAAGCCATCAACAAGTATGATCATGCTCTTCGCAATTTAAAACATCGATAAATGGAATAATGAAAAAATGGGGGATGTATCATTGATGTAACCTATTTAACAGGAGAGGAAATTGAAATTACCCATTATACATTAATGGAGTTACATGAAGATAGTGACTAGGCAGGAATTAAAAGTCGCGAGAAATTTGAACTAATGTTGGATCGACCCAAGACGGATTATTTTGGGACCGAGCAGTTTCCCACCGTGCTTGAAAAAGCGTGTTGCTATGTTCGTTCTATCGTGGCGGGACATATCTTTCATAACGGAAACAAGCGTACCGGTCTTACGGTATTGGAAACTTTCTTGAATATAAATGGATGGGAATTAACGATGGAAGAAGAAACAGCCGAGGATTTCACGGTGCATGTTGCGAAAGATGAACGGTTTAGGGAAAATGATTGTATTCATTATTTGGCAGCTGAGTTGGAGAAATGCATACAACCGATTAACGAATCGTAAGAAATGGCCATACAAGATTCTAGAAAACTTAAAAACATGTTAAGTATCGAAACCGCTAATCGTTAATTGGCGGTTTTTTCTATGTCTCTAAAAACTTACATGGACGCAGGATGGCTTTGTAATAAAGTTTGATACAATCACGTTAAAACCTGTATTGTGACAATGCAAT
>NZ_JAJJJF010000006.1 GCF_022458745.1 Bacillus piscicola | reverse complement strand
GCATCTGCGTCCGAGTCTGACTGGGAATCCGCATCTGCTTGAGAATCGGAATCTGATTCGGAATCAGCGTCTGCTTGAGCGTCGGAATCAGAATCTGATTCAGAATCGGCATCTGCTTGAGAATCGGAATCGGAATCTGATTCAGAATCTGCATCCGCTTGAGAATCGGAATCGGAATCTGATTCAGAATCTGCATCCGCTTGAGAATCGGAATCGGAATCTGATTCGGAATCAGCGTCTGCTTGAGCGTCGGAATCGGAATCTGATTCAGAATCTGCATCTGCTTGAGAATCGGAATCGGAATCTGATTCAGAATCTGCATCCGCTTGAGAATCGGAATCGGAATCTGATTCGGAATCGGCGTCTGCTTGAGAATCGGAATCGGAATCTGACTCAGAATCTGCATCCGCTTGAGAATCGGAATCGGAACCTGATTCAGAATCGGCGTCCGCTTGAGAATCAGAGTCGGAACCTGATTCGGAATCGGCGTCCGCTTGAGATTCGGAATCGGAATCTGATTCGGAATCGGCGTCTGCTTGAGAATCGGCATCCGCCTCAGCGTTTGCTTCCACGTTCACTTCACCATTGGATGGGTAAGAACCATTTCCTCTACTTGATTCATTACCTGCGTTTTCAATAAACTCCTCTAGCTCCTCCAACTTTTCCAACAGTCTTTCTTTTTTCTCTAACAATCTAGACAATCTGAAATTATCGTGTTTCCCCATTAACAAACTCTCCTTTTCTTGATGTGAGATACGAGAATTTTCTGTTCCCGTTTACTAAATGGTGACTGGAGATAATGACAATCAATCAACTGTACCGCGATAAGATGACAACTGATCGAACCAACCTTAAGATTTTTCTTCTTTTTCTTTCTCTTTTTCTATTTCTTTCTCTAACTCTTGTAATTCCTGAAGAAGCTTTTCCTTTTTCTTCTTTTTACCTCTTATTCTGTTCTCGTTCACATGAACTTCCTCCTTTCTCTTAATGTACTGATAGTATAGTGGACTGGACGCTACTTGTTGTGGGGTGATTCATCAGGAAATCTGCTGATTTTGTTAAAATAGACTTTCGTTTAAATCCTTTCAATAAAAATAACCTCCCCCTATCAAAGGGGAAGGCTGTTTCTCATTTGGTATATGACATGCTCTGCGTAACCCTAGTTAAACAACGGCAGACAAACCGATATAAAAGGACAGTGTTATTCCAACGTAAGAGAGCATCACGTAATAGACTACTAACTGTATTTTCTTGTAATGCAACAGCTGCATTATCTCTAGCGAAAACGTAGAGAAAGTCGTAAAGGCACCAAAAAAACCAGTCCCAACCAAAAGGTACAAAGGCTCCGTGCTGGCATCCGCAGACATACCGCCATATAGTGTACCAACAAGAACACCTAGCCCGAATGAGCCAAGTACATTCACCACGAGCATACTAATAGGAATGGGGATACCCGCTTGAAAACGCGCAACAAAACGGCCAAGAAGGTAACGACAGACTGCACCCGCCGCCCCGCCGACAGCGATGTAAACACCTATCATTCCTCTCCCCCTCCCATTCTTTCTCCGAGATAAAAGCCGAGAAACACTAGCGTGATCCCGCCTGCCAATGTTCCTGCCATGTAGATGGCAGCTTCCAACCATTGTTCGTGAAAGAGAAACATATTCACCTCAAAAGCAAAAGTCGAAAAGGTTGTATATCCTCCGCAGAGCCCCACACCCAACCCTGCTTTCATCCACTCCTTCGGCTTTTTAACGCTGAAGTATCCGGAAAAGATCCCTAATAATAGACTTCCTGATACGTTTGCTAGGAAAGTGCCGGCCGGGTAGACGAGCGAGAAATCCGGCAAGGATACCAAATAACGGCCATATGATCCCACGCCAGCACCGATCCCAATCGCGAGCAGCGTTTTCATGAAAGCCCCCCCCCTTTAGGTAGTGACGACGATGTTCGCGAGCCATGCCACGAGTGGAATCGTTAAAAGAGACAGCAATGTTGAATATATTGTCGTCATCGCTGCCTTGTCTTCGTCATTCGTATAGCGGCCAAATAACGGCGCTGCCAACATGATATTCGGCATAGCGGATAACAGGATAAGCAGATGCGGCAAAATGCCATCCAAGGATAACAGAAGTATGAGTGGCATTGCCAAGAGCGGTATGACAAGAAGCTTAAGCGACACAGGAAGCCACATCTGTGGAAAGAAAAATGCTTCTCCTTTTTTAAAGAACGGTGGCAGTAGGAAACCAATGTAAAACATTGCCAACGGTGCCGCTAGCCCCGATAACATTGCCGTTAAATCCTGCAGGAGCACAGGGGCTTCAAAGCCACTCACCGCGAATAGCATACCGAACGTAATCGCGATAAGCGGAGGATTCAGAAGTGCTTTAAGCTGTCTAATATCAAACCCTTGATTAGATTGTAGCAAATAAACCCCGACCGAAAACAAAATCACATCGAGACCGGCGTCAAAAACTGCTGCCAATAAACCACCCAGCGGACCGAATATCGCCAGGCTTAGCGGAATGCCAATAAACCCTGTGTTCCCAAGTGCCGCTAACAAAGACAATTTTTTTGCAAGTGATGTTTCCAGCCGAAACATTTTCCCAACGATAACCGCAAACAGGACAGCACTTGCATTAAAAACAATCGAAAATCCAAACACCGTAAACACTTGGCGGAGTATGGCATCGGTCATCTCCGTGTTAAAAACACCGTTCAATATAATCGACGGAACCGCCACATTAATAATCAACACGACAAACAACTTCTTTATATTTTCTGTGATTGTTATCTGTTTTGCCACCACGACTCCAATGGCAATAATGATCCCCATCATCGCAATCGCAAGCGCAACCGTTATGATGTCCAAATAAAATCTCCCTCTCCCCACATTAAATAACATCTAAAACAGAGCCTTCCTCTGAATTCCTTTAGATGACTCTTCAAATTACCAAATGATTATTACTGTTATGATATCACAAAGATCCATTTGGTTGAATTTTTTAAAAACAGACAGGTGGAAAAAGATATTTTGCTCCCTTAGGCAGGTTGCACAACACTGGAAAAGTGATAAAATAGAAGTGTTTCCCTGTTGTTTCCCTGCCCTAGTAGCTCAGAGGAAGAGCAACAGCCTCCTAAGCTGTAGGTCACAGGTTCGAATCCTGTCTAGGGCGCCATACTGTACAAATAACTATTTAGTAATAAGTAGAGAAATTTTATAGAAATCTAACGAGACCCCTTCTGTGTGACTATTAAAGTTCGCGGATGGGGCATTCTTTATGGCTTTTAAAAGTCCCTTTATATACATAAGAAAAACAATGGATGATCGACTCATACTCATCCAATCGAAAGCCAAACTAGACCGTACCCCTTGAATAAGATATGCTTTCTTTAAATCAGAGCAAGAAAGGAGCAAACGCGATGAAGGTATACGCATTGTCAGGACCAAGCGGGACGGGGAAAAGTTCAAGCGCGCTTTTATATGCGCACAATCACCATATCCCCGCCATTATTGATGATGGACTTTTAATTTATAAAGGAAAAAAAATTGCCGGGAAGTCAGCGAAATATGAAGAAAATTACATTACTGCGATAAAGCGGGCTACGTTTTTTTATAAAGATCATACCGAAGAAGTAAGAAGTGCCTTAAAAGAACTGCCAATCACAAGGATTCTCGTGCTCGGGACATCTGTAAAAATGGTGCAGTTGATCGCCTCCAAACTCCAGCTCGGGGAAATTGATACATACGTCGACATTAACGACATCCGTTCCTCAGCTGAAATTAAGATGGCCCTGTTCGTGCGCCGTACCCAAGGGAAGCATATTATTCCGATTCCATATGTCCAAGTCGAACAAAATTTTTTCAAAAAATTAATTGCGAAAGGAAATAAAGTGTTCAACCTAAAAAAAGAAGTGATTGGAGAAACGACCGTCGTCGAACCTAATTTCCAGATGGGGTCCATTATTATTTCGCCAGAGGTTCTAAAAAAAATTGTCGCAGCTGCTTGCGACACTCATCCCGCTGTAGCAAGCCACAACAATATCAAAATCACACTCGGCAACTTACCAAAAGTAGCACTCGATATTGGTCTATATGCGTCCCCAGGAGAAAATATTAAAGACATAACCGTGGATGCCCAGAATAAAATCCATCAAGACTTCCTTCAATACTTAAATATTGAACTGTATACGATTAGTATTCGTGTAGCACAGCTCACGTTCAAGTAACTAGATAGAGAACCTGCGGTGTTTTCAATGAACCGGCCTGTTTTTACGCCCCCCGACATTTAAAGCTTTTCTTCCGGGAAAAGCTTCTTTATCTTTTTATAAAATGTGGAGCGGTGAATGCCGAGCAGGGCGGCAGCTTTCGTCTTATTGCCATCTGCCTGCTGTAAACTGCTTAACAAAAGTTCCCGTTCTCTTTCCTTATCTGTTTCTTTCATTTGCTTAAGTAGGGGTTGAGAGACTGCTTCTTCCACCTCGGCTGCCTCTTGCGGTGTGCTCGCTGTTTTTTCCGGAGCAGGACCCGCCTCTTCATAGCATTCTTTGATGTAATCAGGTAAATCCACAAATTCGATCCTTTTATGATCGGTCATAATTACTAACCGTTCTAACAAGTTTGCCATTTCGCGTACATTCCCCGGCCAGTGATAGCGCATAAACGCGATAACTGCCTGCTGGTCTACTTCTACAACTGCAAGATTGTGCTTCTCGGCTGCATGTCGGATTAAATGCGAGACCAAAAGTGGAATGTCTGTTTTCCGCTCACGTAGCGGCGGAATATTAATCGGCAAAATATTTAAGCGGTAATACAAGTCCGCGCGAAATTCCCCTGTTTCAATCATGTCCGCAAGCGGCTGATTCGTTGCAGCAATGATACGTACGTTTACATTCACCTCTTTTGTGCCACCGACTCTTTCAAACGTCTGGTCTTGAAGCACGCGCAGCAATTTTGCCTGCAAATGAGGAGACATGTCGCCAATTTCGTCGAGAAGCAAAGTTCCCTCATGTGCAAGTTCAAACTTCCCTGGCTTGCCTCCCTGACGCGCCCCTGTAAAAGCACCAGCATCATAGCCGAACAGTTCCGACTCCAACAAATCTTCTGGGATAGCTGCACAATTCAAGGAAATAAGCGGTCCCTTGTTCATCGGGCTCACCTGATGGATCGCTCGCACGAACATTTCTTTTCCGACCCCGCTTTCCCCGGTGATGAGAATCGAGGCTGCCGTTTTTGCTGCCCGAATCGCCTGTTTTTTCGCTTGACTGATCTGGGTGCTCGAACCGATAATATGATCGAATGTCACCATCGACTCCCTTCGCAATTTGGGCGTATCAAAAAAGACCCGTGACTGCTTTGCAACCGGCTGAAAGTTCTGCATCCGATTGTAGGTGTCATATAACTCCGACACCCCTTCAAAAATCAGCATACCGACGGCCCCAATCAGCTCGTCCCCTCTCCATATAGGCAGACGGTGCACAATCATCGGAACTCCTTGAAGCGTATGGGGCTGATTGCGTTCAGGAAGACCTGTTTCCAGCACAACCGGCAGACGGGTGTTTTCGATTACCTCCGTACAATGTTTACCAACCGCCTCTTCCTGGCTCACTCCGACGTAACGCGTATACGATTCATTAAAAAGCCTAATAAATCCGTCTCTGTCTACAACAGTAATCCCTTCATAAGCGGTGTCAAAACAAAACGTAAACCACTCAATCATTTGTTCAAGTGACTGCGTGTAATCAATTCTCTCGATACTTTTTCTTGTAATATCAATTGGAGCAATGGAACCCTGCAGACGGCCTTCCCTGTCGACGACGAGAAGAGGGCCCCGGTCAGGAAATACAAGCTCGTGAATCGAATCATCCTGATGGCAAACCGGGAACTGGCGACTAATAACAGTTTCTATTTTCTCTTGTTTGTCCCCTCCTTTTAACAAAGCCTCCATAATAGCCGCAAAAGAAGCAACACCCGCTACCTTTTTATCCGAGTCTGTGACTACTGCATAATCCTGTTCATAATACGCAACAATACTTGCCGCCTTATAGATAGAATCCCTCGGTGCAATTGTCACGACTTCCCGATTCATCCAATCTTTTACCGTTAACACATCCATCATTTTCACCCTTCCGTGCTGCAATTGCTCACCTGTCTCCCCAAATCAACGTAATGTCTTTTTAGCGAGACAATAAAAGTGAATTTTCGTCTCCCTTATTATACAATAAACAAGTCATAGAAATATAACAAGGTGGAATTGCAGAGTCTCCCAGAGTTGGCACGCAGCTTGCATTATGTATGAATAGTAAAAACACTACTACAATTTTAAAAAGGGAGGAGAACAACTATGAAAACAAACTCACTGCGAATTCCCGATGCAGTCTATTACGGAGACAACAGTATCGAAAAGCTTGGAGAAGAGGCCGCAAAACTTGGCCAGTCGGCACTGTTAATCAGTGATAAACCGATGCAGTCTCTAGGCTATGTAACAGACGTATCAAAGCGTCTTAAGGAAGCCGGAGTTATTAGTGTTCCGTACACAGGTGTGGATAGCGAAACGAAAGACACTCACGTTAACGAGGCACTGGCTCTCTTACGTCAACATAACTGCGACCTTATCATTGCGCTCGGAGGCGGCAGCTGCATTGATGCTGCTAAGGCCACCGCTGTTCTCGCGAATAATGAAAGCGATTTAATGGAGTATGTCGGGAACAAAAAAGAAATTGCCCGCACTCCTTTGCCCGTCATTGCCATTCCAACAACAGCCGGAACCGGTTCTGAGGTAACGGATGCTTTCGTTGTTACAAACACGAAAAAAGATATCAAAATGATGATCAAACAGCCGGTTATCATGCCGAACGTGGCGATTGTCGATCCTGCATTCACGATGTCTGCACCTAAGGGACTGACCGCAGCAACTGGTATTGACGCGCTCTGCCACGCCATCGAAGCTTATCTTTCAAAACTGTCGCACCCGATTTCCGATGTCCTTGCGCTCGATGCCATTCAAGCAATCACAGCGAATATCAAGCGAGTGTATGAAGACGGCAGCGACCGGACAGCACGAGAAAAGATGGCTCAGGCATCCATGCAGGCGGGTATTGCCTTTTCCAATTCATCAGTCTGCCTCGTTCACGGCATGTCACGTCCAATAGGCGCGCTATACCACGTTCCGCACGGAATCTCGAACGCGATGCTACTAACAGCAGTATTGGAATTCAGTCGCCGCGACTGCGAGGAAAGGCTCGCTGATATCGGCCGCGTTGTGCTCAGTGACACAGTTGGCTTATCTACACGTGCCATTTGCGAAGAATTGATCTCATTTATTAAACAATTATGCGTTGATTTGGACATCCCCAACTTGCACACATGGGGAATCGAGGCCGATTCATTTGAACGTTCTTTAGAGAAAATGGCAGATGATGCACTGGCAAGCGGCAGTCCTGCTAATAACCCGCGCGTTCCAACGAAAGAAGAAGTTATCGATTTATATCGCATTTGTTATACGTACGATTTTGCAAAGGAAAACTATCCAGAAACCACTGAATAGGAGGAAATATTATGGTACTTAGTTATATTGGTCTAATCGTCGGGCTAGGTCTGTTAATGTTCTTAACGATGCGAGGAATTAACATTATTATCGCAGCGGTGATCAGTTCCATCATCGTAGCACTTACCGGCGGACTTAATCTTATTGAGGCACTGACCGGTCCGTACATGGAAAGCTTTACAGGATTTTTTGCTTCTTGGTTTTTAGTCTTTCTACTTGGGGCTATTTTCGGAAAAGTCATGGAAGACACCCGGGCAGCTGATTCCATTGCCGAATTTGTTAAAAATAAGTTCGGGGCTCAGCGAGCTGTTTTTGCGGTTGTAGCTGCTTGCGCGATCATGACGTACGGAGGGGTTAGTGTATTTATCGTCGGCTTTTCTGTGTATCCGATTGCAGCTGCCCTCTTTAAAACCGCAAACCTGCCACACCGATTTATTCCGGCGTGTCTAGTATTTGGCTCCATTTCATTTACAATGACAGCACCAGGATCTCCAGAAATCCAAAACTTGATCCCGACAGAGCATTTTGGGACAACCCCGACTGCCGGGGGAATTATCGGCTTTCTCGCCGCCTTTGCGATTATGGTAGTGGGTGGTCTAGCGTTAGGTCGCATGGTTAACAAGGCAAAAGCAAACGGAGAAACTTTTGCTCTCCCTATCGCTGCCGGAGCTGGTGCCGATGAAGCAGCAGGGACAGAAGAAACAAGTACACAAGAAAAAGAGTTGCCGCATGCGATCCTTGCAATTCTTCCTTTAGTAATCGTTGTCGGTGTTCTGAACTTGTTGGCGAATGGCTTCTCGGTTCCAACGGACGATGCCGTCTTATTCGCATTATTTGCTGGGATCATATCCGGATGGCTACTCATGTATAAATTTACACCTCATTATTGGAAAGCGCTTGCGCAAGGAACTGATAATGCCTTGGTTGCAATTACGAACACATGTGGTGTCGTTGGTTTTGGAGGCGTTGCGTCTAATGTACCGTCTTTCCAATCGATCGTCGACACCCTTACCGGCATGCCTGGTCTCGAATATGCAGGGTTAGCCGTTGCAGTCACTGTTATCGCTGGTATTTCCGGTTCTGCTTCTGGAGGGCTTGGTATCGCGCTTCCAATTCTTGCGCCAATTTACCAAACACAAGGTCTCGATCCAGGAGCCATGCACCGTATTTCAGCACTAGCTTCCGGCGGTCTTGATTCCCTTCCACACAATGGTTATGTGGTTACGACCGTACGGGCAATTTCGAATGAGACCCACCAGCGAGCTTACAAGCCAATTGTCGTGATCAGCATTATTATCCCAACAATTGTGTTAATACTCGCAGTCATTGGCTACACAATCTTTTACTAAAAACTATTTTCTAGACATTTATGACGAACATTCCCAAAACCTACACAACAGGAGTGAACAAAATGAACAACAATGCGAAGATCGGTTTTATCGGACTTGGGAACATGGGCTTCCCTATGGCTGAGAATTTAATTAAAAATAACTTCACGGTGTATGGATATGACATCAATGAAACAGCGCGCCAAGCGTTTGCTGAAAAAGGCGGAGAAGCATGTTCCAAGATGAGCAACGCCGTTGAACAGGCGGATGTTCTATTTGTCAGCCTGCCAACCCCTGCTGTTGTTAAGAGTGTATATTTCGACAAAGGAGGAATTATAGACAGCGCACCGGCTAACCTGCTTATTGTTGACACAAGCACGGTCGCGCCAGAACTAAACCGAGAACTAGGGGAAGCGTGCCAAAAACAAGGACTCCGCTATTTAGGTTCCCCGGTTAGCGGTGGTGTTATCGGGTCCGTCAACGCGACATTAACGTTTATGGTTGGTGGTCCTAAAGAATATTTCGATGAAGTTTACCCACTTCTTGATATCTTAGGTGGTAACTTGTTTCACCTCGGAGAAAGCTACGACAACGGTACTGTCATTAAGCTTATCAACAACTTGATGATCGGCTTCTACACCGAAGCAGTCGGAGAAGCATTAACACTCGGAGAAAACATGGGACTTGATCGTGAGAAAATGTATGAGATCCTTAACGCCAGCTACGGACAGAGTAAAATCTATGACCGTAACTATAAAGAGTATATTAAAGAAAATGACATGGAGCCCGGCTTCTCGACAGACCTTCTTTTAAAAGACTTAAAACTTGCAAAAGAGATGGCGGAAGAATCCGGCACCGAGCTTCCCATTGGTGATAAGCTCATCGACTGGTACGAGAGTGTTTCTAAAGCAGGCTACGGGCCAAAGGATATGTCAACCGTCTACTTCCACCTCAAAAAACTAGCAAAACAAGTGGAACTGTAATAGAATAGGACTTGTAAAAAAGTAGGATTTCGACTAAATAATTAAAATTATGGAGGTATATACACATGACACAGACGTCAAGCTTAACCACATATTATAACTATATTGATGGACAAGAAGTGGCATCAAGCTCCAATGAAACATTCAAGGTAGAGAACCCAGCGAACAAGTCCGAAATACTGGGTGAATTTCAAAAATCAACAGAAGCCGAACTGAACCAAGCGGTTGAAGCAGCAAAAGCAGCCCTCCCTTCATGGAAAAAGACTGCTGCGCCAGCACGCGGAGAATATATTCAAAAAGCAGCCCGCTATATTGAAGAGCATGCGGAAGAATACAAGCTCCAACTCGTTCGTGAAGTTGGTAAGTCCTATAAAGATGCGGACGCAGAAGTAATCCGCACCATCCGTGCGATGCGCTATTTAAGCGGAGAATCAGAAAGACTGACAGGGGAGACAATTCCATCCTGGGATTCGCAGGTGCGCGGCTATACGAAGCGTGAACCTATCGGTGTTGTTGGTGTGATCACACCGTGGAACGTGCCATTAGCAATCGCTGCATGGAAAATTGCGACAGCCTTCGCTTGCGGATGCACCGTTGTCTTTAAACCGTCCAGTCAAACACCACTAATCAGCCAGTGGTTAGTCGAAGCGTATAAAGCAGTAGATTTGCCAGCCGGTGTTCTCAATTTCGTTACAGGCTCCGGTTCTGTCATCGGAAACGGTATTGCAAAGCACAAAGATATTAAAGCCGTCTCCTTTACAGGCTCTAATCCAGTCGGAAACACGATTAATAAGCTAATCGCTGAGCGCGGCGCACGTTTCCAAGCCGAAATGGGCGGAAAAAACCCATTTGTTGTCCTCGAGGACGCGGATTTGGAATTAGCGACAAGTAACGTTATCGATGGTGGTTTCGGTGAAAGCGGCCAGCGTTGCACGGCTACTAGTCGGGTGATCTTAATGAAAGACATTGCCGATGAATTTATCGAAAAGCTAATCCCGAAGGTTGAAAAATTAAAAGTCGGTAACCCAATGAACAACGATACCCAAATGGGACCGGTTGTCGATGAGGGCTCTATGAAGTCTATTCTCGAATATATTGAAACTGGTAAAAAAGAAGGCGCTGAACTTCTTGCCGGTGGAAAGCAGCTTACCGACGATGAGTGCAGCAACGGATATTTCGTAGCACCGACTGTCTTCGGCGGTGTGACTCCCGATATGACGATTGCACAGGAAGAAATTTTTGGCCCTGTCATCAGCATCATGGTGGCAGACTCGTATGAACAGGCACTCGATTGGGCCAACGACATTGATTACGGCCTCTCCTCAACTATTTATACGAACAACATGGACAAAGCGATGCACTTCATGGATAACATCGAAGCAGGCTTTACCCACGTCAACATGATGACGATGCACAGCGAGCCTCAATTTCCATTCGGTGGTATTAAAGGAACTGGACTCGGCGGCTTCCGCGAACAAGGCAGCGTCGGCATCGACTTTTATACTGAGTGGAAAACGGGCTACATCAAGACCCACGACAACAACTAAACATTTTCACAAACCCGGCATTCTATTCGATGCCGGGTTCTTCCTATTATGGAGGGATAAGCATAAGACTAGGTACCTTTTCCGGCTACTTGTGAGTAAAATATGGACATTTCACAGAAAACCTATATTTCAATTGTTTTTTTTAAAATAGTATAATACTATGGAAGATAGATGATTCTTGTATTGTATAAGAACCATACATATTAGCTCAGTGGAGTCAGAAGGAGGATTTTTTATGATTATTGGTATTCCTAAGGAAATTAAAAACAACGAAAATCGCGTCTCGTTAACGCCGGCAGGGGTTGTTGCGTTTACAAAAGCCGGCCATGAGGTCATCGTGGAAACAAACGCCGGAACTGGCAGCGGATACACAGACGAAGACTACCGCAATGAAGGCGCTACGATCATTGATAATGCTGCAGATGTTTGGGCAAAAGCAAATATGATCATGAAAGTCAAAGAGCCTCTTGAGTCTGAATTTCAATACTTACGCTCTGATCTAATCGTGTTTACTTATTTACATCTAGCGGCTGAGCCTGCTCTGACGAAAGCACTTGCAGACAGCGGTTGTACAGCGCTTGCATACGAAACTGTCACGGTGAACGGTACGCTTCCTCTCTTAACACCAATGAGTGAAGTAGCTGGTCGGATGGCAGCACAAATCGGTGCACAGTTCCTTGAGAAATCAAAAGGCGGCAAAGGTGTGCTTCTTTCGGGCATCCCAGGCGTGCAGCGCGGAAAAGTTACCGTTGTCGGAGGCGGTATTGTGGGGATGAATGCAGCAAAGATCGCAGTTGGTCTTGGCGCAGACGTAACAATCATTGACTTGAATCCTGAGCGTCTTCGCGAACTGGAAGACATTTTTGGCAAGAGTGTCCAAACACTTATGTCTTCTCCAGTAAACATCGCAGAATCTGTTGCTGAATCTGACCTTGTTATTGGAGCTGTTCTGATCCCAGGATCAAAGGCACCAAAGCTTGTCAGCGAAGACATGGTGAAGAACATGAAAGAAGGCTCTGTCGTAGTAGACGTTGCGATTGACCAAGGCGGTATCTTCGAAACTGCTGACCGCGTGACAACTCACGACAACCCAACTTACACGAAGCATGGTGTTCTCCACTATGCTGTAGCGAATATGCCAGGAGCAGTTCCGCGTACTTCAACACAGGGACTTACAAACGTAACTGTTCCTTACGCACTTCAGATTGCGAACAAAGGTGTCAAGAAAGCAATCCAAGACAACAAAGCACTTGAGCCAGGATTGAACGCAGCCGGCGGAAAGATCACTCACCAAAAAGTAGCAGAAGATCTCGGCTATGAATACACTTCTGTGCAAGAAGCAATTGAATCCTTATAATGTAGAGTAACACTATATGTATTCCCTCAAGATCTTGGTCTTGAGGGAATTTCTGTTATTATTTCGGGAAAGGAGCCAGGATATGAGCATCCTCGAACTTAACCAAGTCGGCTGGAGGCAGCAAGGAAAGCAGATATTGGACAATATTTCGTGGGAAGTAAAGAAAGGGCAACACTGGGCAATCCTTGGGCTAAACGGCTCCGGAAAAACGTCGCTTTTGAAGATAATAACCGGCTATCAATGGCCAAGCTGCGGGGAAGTTGACGTCTTGGGTCAACGCTTTGGTAAGACAAACATCCATGAGTTACGTAAAGCTATCGGCTGGGTCAGTGCATCGATTGAGGAACGGTTCCAAACTCGTCCAAGTGATAGTGCCCTCTCTATCGTGCTAAGCGGAAAACATGCGTCAGTTGGTGTGTATGAAGACATTATTGAACAAGATGTGAGGAAAGCTGAGGAATTACTATGTCGCTTTCATATACATGGATTAGCCGATCAACGCTTTACGTCCCTCTCACAAGGCGAGAAGAAAAAGGTAATACTCGCCCGTGCCTTAATGGCTTCACCTGAACTTCTTATTTTAGACGAGCCTTGTAGCGGCCTTGACATTTATTCACAAGAAGAACTGCTTACTGCTATCGAGGAGATGAATAACGACCCTGAAGGTCCCACTTTACTGTTGGTGACCCATCACATCGAAGAGATCGTTCCGTCTATTACACATACATTACTTATACAATCAGGGACTGTAGTCGCAAGTGGAGAAAAGCAGGTTGTTTTAACAGAATCGCTACTCGAACATACCTTTCGTCTCCCTGTTTCCATACAATGGGAAGATGAACGGCCTTGGGTTCGGGTGAAACGGCTATGATAAAAACAGAGTAGGAAGGCCATTCCTTCTTTTGTCTCGTTGCAAAGGAAGGAATCAGCTTGCTTATTTTGCTTGTTTGTAACTGCGACGTAAGGAGGATGCACTATATTTTTTTAAATCTTCTACTCTAAAAAAGAAGTCAGGCTCAATATTTGTAATCTGCTCGTCTTGGTTATACGCCACGTAATAAATAATTTCATCATTAATATGGTAAATAATTCCATCATAATGATGGGCTAGAAGGTACTCTTTGATGACGCTTCCTACTTGTTTCATCACTTCTACACTATCAACACTGCTGGTCCCCCCCATGAAAGGGCTCTCTTCTTTTCCATACTTCCAGTTCAGTGCTTTTTTTCGCAGTTTTTCTTCCGTATATTTATAGTTGAGAATAAAAGGATTCTGCAAAGTAAGCTCCTGCTTAAGAACCATGGCCAATGGATCCCCTTCCACCTCAGCGTGACAAAAAGCGTAAGAGGCTACCGTTTCAATGTCATTAATCAAATAAATACCGGAACCGAAAACAGAGCGAGCCTTAATGCCATTCTGGAAATCTCTCGGTTCATCGCGCGTATATCGTTGGTCTACAATCACTTCTTGTGCCTCATTAAAGCTGATTCCACGATATGCAAGCCTTTTCATTTTCTTATACCCCCTAAGTGCCTTCTAAAACGAAAAAGGGACGCTACTATTAAATTAGTAATCTTCATTTTACCATAAAACAATGGCTTTTTCTATTCTTTTCATTCTTCTTTATTTTTAGACATGCCAAAAACTGCCTAAATGTAAAGAAGTAGGCAGTTTTTCTCTGTGTCTGTGTCTCACTTCTAATGCGTGTAAACACGTTCCAGTTTATTGATTACTTGACCGGCAATTGTTTTATAGATGCCACCTATCGGATGATCCTCGGTAAAGATCGAAGAAGATCCACTTTCCCCGTTTTCATTCGGCTGGGCAAGAGGTATTCTCCCAAGCAATGGAACAGTGAATTTGTCTGCAATAGCATCACCGCCACCTCGTCCGAAAACATATTCTCGCTTCCCTGTCTCTTTGCTTTCATAATATGCCATATTCTCAATAACACCTATCATTTCATGCTCTGCTTTCTCAGCCATTTTTCCAGCACGCTCTGCAACGTAAGCGGCTGTCGGGTGCGGCGTCGTAACCATGATTTCTTTTGAAGTTGGGAGAAGCCGGTGCACATCAAGTGCAATGTCGCCAGTTCCAGGCGGTAGATCCAGGACTAGATAGTCAAGCTCCCCCCACACTACTTCTGTGAAGAAGTTATTAAGCATCTTTCCAAGCATCGGGCCTCTCCACAGAACTGGAGAATTATCCTCAGAGAAAAAGGCCATGGACATGATCTTTACCCCATTTTTTTCGGGTGGGATAATCTTATCATTTTTCACTTCCGGTCTTCGTTCTAATTCAAAGATTGCCGGTATGCTGAAGCCGTAGATGTCAGCATCAATGAGTCCAACACGCTTCCCTTGTCGGGCGAGAGCGGCGGATAAATTAGCAGAAACCGTTGATTTTCCCACGCCGCCTTTCCCACTCGCGACAGCGATAAAGTGTGTGTCATTTCCCTCAGACAATAGTGGAGGCGTTCCTGGGTTAATCTTTTCTTTATCGGCTGGAGACAATTCATCGTCGGCAAGCTCTTCAAAGCGTAGCCCTACCGAGTCCGCACCTGCCTCTTTTAACTTATTGACCGCTTCTTGTTGCACGTCCATTTGCTCCGCAGAAGCCGTTTTCGCAAGGGCTGCTTTAACACTTATATGTTTATCTGATATTTTCACATCACGAATTACGATACTTCTTTTTAAGAGGGGGTCGTTTACTGACTGTAGTAGTTCCCGCACTTGCTGCTCTGATAAACTCATGACGCTCTTCACTCCCTCATATAATATGTATGTTAAGGAACAAAAACGATAGGGTTTTTGTTCCTGATGTTATTTAGTTCTTCTATTGATTGTCTTCCACAGCCGTCTTAACCGTGTCAAGTAAGAAACGAAGATCTTCATCGGTTGACGTGAGCGGCGGTGCAATAATGAGCACGTTTTGATGACGGGGAACGGTGTCGCCGTTGCGCCCGATAATCAAACCCTTTTCTTTACACGCGGCAATGACCTTAACCGTTAGCTCTTCATTTGGGGTCTTGGATTCTTTGTCAGTAACTAATTCAATACCAAACAAGAAACCAGCGCCTCTTACTTCCCCAACTGTGTCGAACTGTTCTAGTTCACGTAGCTCGCTTAGAATATCCTTTCCTTTGCTGGCTACTCTTGCGGTTACATTCTCTCTTTCTAGAATGTCGATGGACTTAAGCCCGACCGCACATGCTGCCGGATGGCCGCCGAATGTGGAAACATGACGGAAATGCTCACTATCACCTTGTTTTTTAAACTCATCATAAATGGCCGTGGATACAGCTGTTGCACCAAGCGGGAAGTAACCTGCTGTCAGTCCTTTTGCCATTGTTACAATGTCGGGCTGGACACCCTCGGAGTGCATGAAACCAAACATTTCACCAGTGCGGCCAAACCCGGAAACTACTTCGTCAGCGATGAGAAGTACGTCGTATTTCTTACAAATCTCTTGAACTCTTGTTAAGTATCCAGGAGACGGTACTAGGACACCACCGCCTGAGATGAATGGTTCTAAAACGACAGCAGCTACCGTCTCCGGTCCTTCAAAATTAATAACATCTTCTAAATAGTCAGCCGCTGCCAAGTCACTGTCAGCGCCTTCCCCGAAACGGCTGCGGTAGCTGTACGGAGGCGGGACCTGAAGAAACCCAGGGGCACTTGGACCGTATTTCGACTTACGATTCGCTTGGGCAGTCGCACTAAGTGCCCCTAATGTAGAACCATGATAAGCACGGTAGCGGGAAATTATTTTATATTTTTCAGGATGACCGCTTTGTGAGTGATACTGCCGGGCAATTTTAAATGCCACTTCATTTGCTTCCGATCCACTGTTGGAGAAAAATGTCGTATACGATCCTTTTAGAAGTTCACTTAACTTCGCCGACAATTCAATCGCTGGTACATGGCTCATCGTGAGCGGGAAGTAGGAGACATTCACCATTTGCTCATAAGCTGCTTTCGCTATTTCTTCCCGTCCGTAGCCGAGGTTTAAGCACCAGAGGCCGGATACTCCGTCTAAAAATTTATTACCGTCAATATCAGTAAACCAAGAGCCTTCACCTTGTTTGGCTACGGTTGGTACCGCTTTCTCATTGTACTTGGACATGGAGTGCCACAAATGTTCTTTATCTTTTTGAACAAGGTTTTTGGTGTTTACTTCCGTTGTCATGCAAAACCCTCCACTCTGAAGATCACTGATTTAATTTATACATCTGCTGTAATTGTTTGTGCCTTTGGTTTACTCTTTGCCACTCCACTTTTAATGGCGGCGTTTGCGACGGCTTCTGCAACACGAGTGGCTACTTGCTCATTGAATGGTGACGGGATCACGTAATCCTCATGAAGTTCACCGTCTTCAATCAGGTCGGCAATGGCATAAACAGCAGCCACTTTCATGTCTTCATTGATAGCCGAAGCGCGCACGTCAAGCGCTCCACGAAAAATCCCAGGAAATGCCAGAACATTATTAATTTGGTTCGGAAAATCCGATCTCCCCGTTCCGATCACTCTGGCACCAGCAGCTTTAGCGGTTTCCGGTAAAATTTCCGGATCAGGATTCGCCATTGCAAAGATAATCGCATCTTCATTCATCGATTGCACCATTTCAGCAGTCAGCGCTCCGGCCACCGAGACTCCGATGAATACGTCGCTCCCTTTGACTGCCTCTTCCAATGATCCATCCATATTACCCAAATTTGTCTGGCAAGCAATTTCTTCTTTAATTTCATTCATTCCATAAGGACGCCCTGCATAGATAGGTCCTTTTGAATCACACAATACAATATCCCGCACACCCATTGATAACAGTAGTTTCACAACAGCAATTCCAGCAGACCCGGCACCATTGACGACGACCTTAATGTCAGCTAGGCGCTTATCCGTTAATTTCAAAGCGTTTATAAGACCCGCAGCTGTAACAATAGCTGTCCCGTGCTGGTCATCGTGAAATACAGGGATATTCATTTCTTGTTTTAATCGTTCTTCGATAACAAAACAATTTGGAGCAGAAATGTCTTCTAAGTTCACGCCGCCGAATGTTGGTTCTAAGAGCTTAACCGTTTCGACAATTTGGTCCACATCATTAGTATTTAAACAGAGGGGAATGGCATCGATTCCCCCGAATAATTTGAAGAGCGCTCCTTTTCCTTCCATGACAGGCATAGCCGCTCCAGCACCAATGTTACCAAGGCCAAGAACAGCTGAACCGTCTGTCACAACGGCTACACTATTTCCTTTGATTGTGTAGTTATACATCTCGTCTTCATTTTCAGCTATCGCCTTACAAGGTTCAGCTACCCCAGGAGAATAGATTAAACTTAAATCTTCTGCTCCTTCCACTGGAGTTTTTACTTCGACAGATAATTTGCCCTTATATTGTCGGTGAACGGCTAAAGCTTTTTCTTTTAAACTCAAGAAGCGTTCCTCCCTTATTTTCAACAGTATTCGCTTATTGCTGTTTCTGCTGTTTAATTAACAGGTTAGAGAAATAGATTCTAGCATCTGCATTCAAAATATGAAGCTGTTTCTTTTCTACTTGTTTTTTCTCATTCGGCTTTTCAAAATCGACAAATGCACCACTTAAATTTTCCTCAACTTTCGCAATACGGAAACCGTTTTCAACTAATTTATCAATTTTTTCCTTTTCTTCTAAAAATTCTTTGTGTGATGACATTGTTTCATCTCCCTTTTCTATTCCATAATATTCAGTCTCTTGTTGCAGCAACGTAATCTCGCGATGATTCATTCTCGTTGCTTTCAATCTCCCAGTCTCTGCCGACTGTAATGCCTAAATATTGCTCATCATCCGGTTCATCGAGTTCAGCTTGCGGGTACTTCTTAAACCACCAATATTTAGCAAGTACGTAGTAAACAACTGCCCCAAAGACGAACCCTACGAAAAAGGAATAAGTTGAAAATACAGTAGCAAAAACCCCGCTGACAGCCCAAGCAATGATCCCAGCCCAGTTAAATCCGTAATGGAACTGGAACTGTCCGTGCTTTTCATACAGATCGGGCACGTTCACTCGCCTTTTGCGGATTAAGTAGTAGTCCGCAAATAAGACCCCGATAATACCTGCGAGGATTCCGGCGGCGACAGTGAGAAACGGCATGAGTACATCAAATAAATTCCATGGCTGAGTCACCATACCGATAATGCCTGCGAGGATAACCCCGGAGTAAAATGGCACTCTAGGTCCGCCAATGTTTGAAAATATTGTGGCTGCCGGTACTAGATTCGCGGTCGTGTTTGTTGACCACTGTGCCAGTACGATCATAAGTAAAAGAATCGCCAACACAATCCCCGTAGAAGACTCCTGTAGCGCTACAATCGGGTCGTAGTTTCCAACGGCAATATACGCAACGCCCCCGATCGCTACGACAAATGTCTGTGTAAGCGGGAGAGCCACAAGTGTTCCAACCCATACACTTTTGTTACGTTTAAACCAGTTTCTTTCATTTTGAGGCGCTTTAATAAAACGGGATAAGGAAGAAATGTCAGCAGCTAATGTAGCCCAATATCCCATATTACCAATAATGACCATCATAACGGCACTAAACAAGAGTCCGCCTGAAACAGGGCTTTCAACCCAGCTCCATACATCACGATCAATTGCAGCTGCTTGACTGCTAAGACTGCTATACATCCAGATGGAAATAATAATTATTGTCGGTGCAGCCAAATTTGCAAATTTTTCAATCGCTTTAATGCCGATTGATGTATTAATAACCTGTGCTACAACAAACAAAACAAAGCAGACAAACCAGTTATCAAACCCAAAAGCAATATTAAGAATGCCATTTATTGCTGCTGCTCCAAAGTACGTGTTAATACCAAACCAAATTGATGCAGCAAGACCACGTAACCCCGCAGGAAGATGCGTTCCCACCACTCCGAACGGAGCTCGTAAGTAGACCGGAAAAGATATGCCGTGTTCAACCCCTATGTCTGCAATTAAACAAATGAATCCCCCAATAATAAGACAACCTGCAAACGATGCAACTAACACCCAAATAAGGGGCATTTCTTGAACGCCTGCACCACCAACAGCAAAAGCTGCTAATACAACAGCCATTCCAATCCACAATATAAAGAAACCAAGCGTATTAATTTCTCTCTTGTTGTGAGGAATAGGAAGCAGGTCAGGGGACTTTAGATAGCTATTATCGGATTTCATAAACTGTACTCCTTCCGTGTTTGCCCCATGAAGTTTTAGGATAAAGAGGAGGCCCTCCTCTTTATCCCGCTCAGTTCGCTTTCTGCCTTCCTACCAGCAGATCAATTTATTTCGCAGTAGCTGTTTCAATTACTGCATCTTCATTAAAACGTTTACGTTTCATAAATTGACCGCGTCCTGGCTTACCGACAAATTCTTTTTCACGGATGACAAACTCGCCTCTGGATAGTACAGAAATCGGTTCACCTGTTACCTTCATGCCCTCGAATGGATTATAGTCTACGTTCATGTGATGTGTTTCCGCGGAAATCGTTCTTTCTGCGTTCGGGTCAAAAATAACAATATCAGCGTCACTGCCCACAGCAATTGTTCCTTTTTTCGGGAACATACCGAACAGTTTGGCAGTACGTGTCGAAACTAGATCGACAAATTGGTTGATTGAGATGCGGCCTTTTCTCACACCTTCTGAGAACATAATGCTGAAACGATCCTCAATAAGTGGGCCTCCGTTTGGAATCTTCGTGAAGTCGTCAATACCAAGGTCTTTCTGGCCTTTGAAATTAAATGAGCACTGGTCAGACCCTATCGTTTGCAAGGTGCCGTTTTGAATTGCTTTCCAAATCAGCTCGTGGTTTTTCTTATCACGTAATGGTGGTGACCAAACGTACTTTGCCCCTTCAAAGTTCGGCTGATCTAAATGTGAGACGTCTAGCGTTACATATTGATGACAAGTCTCACCATATACACGGAAACCTTTCTCTCTTGCTTCCGCGATTTTTTCAATCGCTTCCTGGCAGCTGACGTGAACGACATACAGCTGGGAATCAGCAAGCCCTGTAAGCTGGGCGGCTCTTCCTGTTGCTTCTCCCTCTACTTCCGGCGGTCTTGTCAGCGCATGATAAATTGGATCTGTATTGCCGTTTGCTAATGCTTCTTTTACCAAGTGATCGATGACGTCACCATTCTCCGCATGGACCATGACGAGTGCGCCTTCTTCTTTTGCCGTAAGAAGTGCTTTGTAAAGTGTTTCATCGTCTGCCTGGAAGACATTTTTATAAGCCATAAATACTTTAAAAGAAGTAATCCCGTCTTTTACGATAGCTGGAAGTTCCTTTAAGGTATTTTCCGTTGCTTCTAAAAGCTGCAAGTGGAATCCATAATCGATAACTGCTTTCCCGTTAGCCTTTTCATGCCACTTGTCAATTGATTTTTGCAGTGGCTGTCCTTTTTCTGTTAAACAGAAGTCAACAATGGAAGTAGTACCACCGTGTGCTGCCGCAATCGTGCCTGTTTCATAATCATCAGCTGTCATCGTGCCCCCGAAAGGCATATCCAAATGTGTGTGTGGGTCGATACCGCCTGGGAAAATATACGCTCCTTGGGCATCTATAACTTCGTCGGCCTGCTCATTCAAATTAACACCAATTGCTGCTACTTTCTCATCTTCGATTAGAATATCAGCTTCGTATTGGTCAGTTGCAGTGACAATTGTGCCGTTTTTAATTAACTTCTTCATGCGTATCAGCCCCTATCTGTTGATTTAGAAAAGATTAGATTAACTCTTTTGCACTAGTTGCAGATTGCTTAATTGCCGCTTGACGCTCGTTCCAAGTCATTGGTTCTTTACTAGGAATATCAATCATGTCAATAGCTCCGTCAACCGGGCAGACAATAGAACACAAGTTACAGCCAACACAGTCTTCTTCACGTACTTCCAAATACTCTGTACCGTCGTTTGCAGTCAGCATATCGATACACTGGTGAGAAGTGTCCTCACAAGCGATGTGACACTTGTTACAGTTAATACATACATCGTTATTGATGCGTGCTACGGTTTTAAAGTTCAAGTCCAAGTTACCCCAGTCGGAATACTTAGGAACAGACTTTCCTACAATGTCATCAAGAGATTGGAGACCTTTTTCTTCCATATAGTTAGACAACCCGTCAACCATATCTTCGACGATACTGAAACCGTGGTGCATTGCTGCTGTACAAACTTGTACGCTTCCTGCTCCCATCAGCATGTACTCAACTGCATCCTGCCAAGTAGAGATACCGCCCATTCCGGAGATTGGGATGTTGTTTAATTCTGGATCACGCGCACATTCAGCTACCATGTTCAACGCGATTGGCTTAACAGCAGGTCCACAGTAACCACCGTGTGCACCTTTGCCCGCTACGTTCGGAATCGTATTCCAGCTGTCTAAGTCTACTCCGGCGAGACTGTTAATCGTGTTGATCATGCTGATCGCGTCTGCCCCGCCCTGAACTGCTGCATAAGCAGTCGCTGTAATATCTGTGATGTTCGGAGTAAGTTTAACAATAACCGGCACTTCTGCCGCTTCTTTCGCCCACGTAGTTTGCTTTTGTACAAGCTCCGGCACCTGCCCGGAAGCAGCACCCATTCCACGTTCTGCCATACCATGCGGACAGCCAAAGTTAAGTTCAAAGCCGTCAACACCGACTGCTTGTGTTTTCTTTACGATTTCATGCCACTTTTCTTGTGTCGGTTCTACCATTAGAGACGCGATTACGGCATGGTTCGGGTACTTCTTTTTTGTTTCATAGATTTCTTGTAGGTTCACTTCAAGTGGACGGTCTGAAATTAATTCAATGTTGTTAAAGCCTGCAACTTGCTGACCGTTAAAGCTTGTTCCGGCAAAGCGGGAAGATACGTTCAAGATCGGATCCCCTAATGTTTTCCAAACAGCTCCGCCCCATCCTGCTTCAAAAGCTCTTTGCACTTGATACCCTGTATTTGTCGGCGGCGCCGAAGCCAGCCAAAATGGGTTAGGTGCTTTAATACCAGCAAAATTTGTACGCAAGTCTACCATATATAAATACCTCCTGACTTTATAGTAAATTCATTTAAACAGCTGCAGTCTCGGTTTCACCAATCAATTCTTTATGAATCGCATAAGCTGCCTGTTTACCCTGTTCCGCTGCCGTAACAACCATTGCTTCCCCTTGTCCGTCACCGAAGATCACGTCACCTGCTGAGTAAACCTTTGGATTCGAAGTCTGGAAGGTATCTTGGTTAATCTGTACAATGCCCCACTTATGTTCTAGACCGAACTCTTCGATCAGATCCACATAACGGGATTGGCCAATCGCTTTAATGACGGCATCCACTTCCATTACAAACTCGGAACCTTCTACCGGTTTCGGACGACGGCGGCCATCTGCTTCTGGTTCACCAAGCTCCATCTTCACACATTTAAGGCCGTTAACTTCGCCTTTTTCGTTTGTTAAGATTCCCACCGGCTGTGTCAACCACTTGAAACCAATGCGGTCTTGTTTGGCGAATTCATACTCAAATTCATATGCTGTCATTTCTGCTTCCGTACGGCGGTACACCATATTTACTTCTTCAGCACCGAGTCGTACAGAACAAGTAGCTGCGTCAATTGCTGTGTTTCCAGCCCCGATAACCGCAACTTTCTTGCCAACAATGTCTTTGCTAAATGGAGGTGTTTTCGTGCTTTCTACATATTCAATTGCATCGTAAACGCCTTTCGCATCTTCTCCGTCAATGCCAAGCATTGGTACTTTAGACATTCCGACAGCAAGCACAACTGCATCGTAACCGTTTACAATGTCATCCACTGAGATGTCACGGCCTACCATCGTATTGGTACGGATCTCTACACCAAGTTTTTCTACTTGTTCTACTTCCCAGAGAGAAACCTCCTGCGGGAGACGGAAAGAAACGATTCCGTAAGTGTCGAGTCCGCCGGCTTTTTCTTTTGCTTCAAAAATAGTCACTTTGAAACCGAGTCGAGCAAGTTCACGTGCTGAAGCAAGTCCAGCTGGTCCTCCACCAACAATAGCAACGCTCTTGCCATTGTCTTCGCCAGCCTCAAACAAAGTAGCGTTATTTTTGATTGCCCAGTTCGTTGCATGACGCTGCAAGTTACCGATCATGATCGGCATGGAGGCATCATTCAGTACGCAGGCGCCTTCGCACAATTCCTCAACTGGACATACGCGGGAACAGCTCGCACCTACTGGGTTAGCTTCCATGATAACGCGAGCAGAACCCTTCAGGTTTCCAGAAGCAATCTTCTTAATAAAGGATGGAATATCAATACCAGTTGGACAGGCCTTTATACATGGTGCGTCATAACAGTACAGACAGCGGTTAGATTCGTCAATCGTCTCGTTCGGAGCGAGATCTGGTTCTATCTCTTGAAAGTTACTCTCTAAATCTACCAGGGAAATCGACTTTTCTTTAAAACGATTCATATTCATACGGACACCCTCCTTACTTATTTCCGTGTGGTTTGATATAGACTGTTTTGTATTCTGTGTAGAAATCAATTGCCGTGCTGCCCACTTCTCTAAAGCCGCCAACTCCAGTATCTTTAATGCCCCCAAATGGGTACTGAGGCTCACTGTAAGTGGATGGCATATTCACGTGGGTAAAGCCTGCTTCAATACTGTTGACAAACTTCATGGCACGTTCCAGGTCGTTCGTATAAATGGTAGATGATAAGCCGTATTCTACTTGGTTTGCCCATTCTAATGCTTGATCGAAATCGTCTGCCTCCATGATACTGATGACAGGACCGAAAATTTCTTCCTGGGCAATGGTTTTGTCTGGAGTGATATTGCGGAATAGTGTAGGTTCTACAAAATAGCCGTGCGCATGATCGCCCTCTGTCAACTGACTGCCTCCGGCAAGCAATTCTCCGCCTTCTTCTTTCGCAATTTCGATATAGCGTAGAATATCTTCCATGGATCCTTTGTCTATTACCGGCCCCATGTCTGAATCAGAGTTTAATGGATTTCCTATGTTAAGCTTTTTAACTTTTTTAACAAGAATGTCGATGAATTTATCTGCAATCGCTTTCACAACAATCACGCGGCTTGTAGCGGTACACCGTTGTCCACTCTCACCAAACCCTCCTGCAATAACATGATTGGCGGCAAGTTCTAGATCTGCATCTTCGAGAACAACAAAAGGGTTTTTACCACCCATTTCTGCTTGAAAACGCGCACCCCGCTTTGCAATCAGTTCATTGATCGCAAGTCCAACCCCGTTTGATCCTGTAAAGCTAAGGGCTTTAATTTCTGGATGGTTTGCAAGCGCGTTACCAACTTTTGACCCTGGACCTGTCACAAAGTTCAGTACCCCGCCAGGAAGTCCAACTGCTTGATATGCTTCCACCAGCCAGTAGCTGACAACAGGAGTTTGACTAGACGGTTTAAAGACAACGGTACATCCGCAGGTAAGTGCTGTTGCAATTTTCCACGCGGCAATCGCAAGCGGTACGTTCCATGGAGTAATCACACCAACAACACCGATCGCTTCACGCTTCGTGTAGCCGATTACTTCCTTGTCCCAAGACGGAACCGTTTCGCCTTTTAAACGTTCCGCTTCACCGGCAAGATATCGCATGCAGCGGACTGTGCGCACTACCTCAGCTTTTGCATCTTTATAAGATTTCCCTACTTCTTTAATTAGCTGTTCAATGTATTCTTCGGAACGTTCTTCAATATAAGCTGCAGCTCGTAAAATATAAGTTCCTCGTTCCGGTGCTGCTTCTTCTCGCCAAGTCGGCAGCGCTTCTTTTGCAGCGGCCACTGCTGCATGTACATCTTCTTCATTGGACTGCTGACAGATACCCAGTTCAATTCGTGTGTCCGACGGGTTCGTGACGGTAAACGTCTTTCCCGTAGAGGCCGGGACAGAATTTTCACCTATTACATTATGGTAAACTCGTGTTTTTTCTGTAACTGCCACTGTTACATCCCTCCATATGTTTAGCGTGACTCCTATCCAAACTCAGGCTTTTCTGTTATTCACCCCCTTTGAAATTTTCTTAATCTTCTTGAGTGTAATATTATAATATCAATATCGTATTGTCAATAACATTAATTGCATTTAATATATTGCTGTTTTTGAACAAATAATCACGACCCTTGTCGAATAGCGGTAATCCAAGGAAATAACAGATTTTAACTTAAAATATTTTTTTAAAAATCTATTGATATTTTTCTAAATATTAGTATATTAATGATAATCATTATCATTTCTTTTGGGATAAATGGTATGTTTACAGCCTTTTTATTGATATACTTATATATATTAATAAACATCTAAATATATTATTAAATTTACTTTCATTGCATATTAACTATATATAGACTCGAACCATTAGGATTTAAGCTTGCTGAAAACAATAACGGGCCCATGAACGAGACATAGAAAGAGGAAGAGTGAAGGCGATGAAACGAAAAGAACTCGAGGGATTAATAAGAGCAACCGAAGACAAGATTAAAGAATATGAACAAGAATTACAGAATATGCGAAAGCAACTTACGGTAGTTATTGAACAAGAGAAAGAACGCAAACACTACATTTCTTCTAAGGAAATCATTGATTTAATATATAAAAACACTGGTAAAAAAATAAATATGTCTACAGTGAAACGATGGGCCGATGAAGGATATCTAGGAGAAGTCATTGATGAAAAGGACAAGTTCTGGGCACTTCGAACGAAGCAAGGGAAAAAACGTTTTCTGTATCCTAAAGTTGACACGCACAGTTTTTTACACGAGAAGGGGTATCTTCACCCTGAATTTGACATATTGGACCTGGTTGAAATAAATCAGCCTGATAACGAAATTATCACCGGAACCGTAGTTGATTCCGTTTTAGAGCTAGATCAGTTTCATTACACAATCCAAGCAGAAGACACATTTGAAGTAATTAAGAATGTAAAAGAAGAATTCCTTACAAAAAAAGAATAGAGGGTGAATGCCATGAAAGCAAAAATTAAAATGAAAAATACCCTTGATAATCAAAAAAAGGCCCGTGAGATTAGAGACGCTAATCGGGACAACACGAAATTAGCTGAAATCACCTTCAGCGATGATTTAAAAGAGATCTATTTTGAAGGAGAGGGAATTTGGATACCGGATAAAACGTGGTACTCCAAGGATATGTTGGTTGAGGGGCAGGCAAAAGAAAAGAATGGTGGGATCGAGATACAGCCTGTCGATAAAGGTAAAACAGTGAACATCCATCTCGACGCTGACCTCGTTGCGGAATTGAATGAAATCAGAGACCATGTGATGAGCAAGTCGCAGCATGATATCGTGCTGGAACTCTTTAAAAAGGGTATCGATCAATACAATAAAGAAAACAATGACTGATCTGCGAGTCTCAGGGGACCACCCGGGGTTCGCTTTTTTTCGGGTTTTATTGAAAACGCGTCGCTATATGGTAAAAAAGTGTTTGCGACTATTTCATGAGGCGTGTATGACGATAGTGAATGTATGATAAGGAACAGTATTAATCAAAAATAGGCTTCCTGGCATGTAAACCAGGAAGCTAATTTCTATCCAATACTTAATTAGTAATTCCATTTTTGCTAAAAGATTCAATTTCTTCATCTGTGTAGCCGAGCCTTTTTAACACTTCTTCTGAATGCTCTCCAAGTCCAGGCGGTATGCTTTCAATCTGCCCTGGTGTTCTTGACAGTTTTACAGGAATACCAAGCATTTGGAAAGTGCCTAACTTTGGATGTTCTTTTTCAACGACCATCTCTCGCTCTTTGACATGTGGATCATTCAAGACATCGGAGAATTTATTAACAGGTCCACATGGCACACCTGCTTTTTCAATAATTTCTACCCACTCGTCCTTCGTCTTAGACTGGAAGGTGTCGTTCAGCATTGCTACTAACTCATCACGGTGCTCCACTCTCTGTGGGTTCGTAGCGAAACGCTCATCACGGAACTTATCTTCACCGAGAACATCGAGGAACCGCTGCCAGAGGCTGTCATTTCCTACTGCCAGGATGAAATACCCGTCGGACGCTTTAAATACCTCGTAAGGAACGATATTCGGGTGTGCGCCTCCTAAAGGTTTTGGATTTTCTTTCGTCGCAAAATAGTTTCCAGCCAAATACGTCTGCCAAGAGACCATCGTGTCGAGCAAGGAAGAATCAACCCACTGGCCTTCCCCTGAAATTTCGCGCTCACGCAAAGCCGCTAGAATACCAATGATTGCCCACATGCCGGATCCAATGTCGGCAAGCGAATATCCACCTTTTACAGGGGTTCCGCCCGGCTCACCTGTTACAGACATCAAACCGCCCATACCTTGTGCAAGTACATCGTAACCTGGTTTTTTCGAATACGGACCTGATTGGCCAAACCCAGAAATGGATCCTAAAATAATGCGAGGGTTATGTTTTTTCAGAGATTCATAGCCAATACCGAGCCGATCAAGCGTTCCCGGTCGGAAGTTCTCCACGACAATATCTGACTCTTCTACGAGCTTGTAAAAAATCTCTTTTCCTTTTTCTTCTTTCAAATTCAAGACAACACTCTTTTTGTTTCGGTTGATGCTTAAGAAATAAGCGCTCTCATCCCCGATAAAAGGTGGTCCCCATTGTCTCGTATCATCACCGTTTGGGCTTTCAATTTTGGTCACTTCCGCACCTAAATCAGCGAGCGTCATCGTACAGAACGGTCCGCTTAGAATACGTGTAAGATCCAGTACTTTAATTCCTTCTAATGGCATCATCTTCTAAAATTCCTCCTGTATTTTTCCAAAGTTTTTCTACACAGTGTGTTTCTACTCCGGCAACCGGTCGCTATTCCTTCGACGACCCGTGTCATACTTGTTAACGTGATTGAAAATTCGGTTTCCGTTTTTCAACAAAAGCCCGGACTCCTTCCGGAAAATCAACGGGATGAGCACTTTTCTCAAACGTACTTTTCAAAGGAATATCGAGTCGTGAGTTGGCAAATGCCGCGCTTTCCTTGGCTGCACGCAATGACGCTGGCGATTGTTCTTTAATAATATTCGCAAGCGAAATGGCATAATTGTCCGCGTTCGTATCCTCGTCAAGCAGATAATTAACCAGTCCCCAATCCCTACATTCCACTGGATTCAGGAGTCTGCCAGTGTAAACGAGATCCTTCATTTTACTTGGCCCAATTAAATCGACAATTCGTTTCACAAATGATTTACTTAGAGTAATTCCAAGGCGGCCAATCGGCATACCCATTTTCGTCCGCGGCGTTCCAATACGAAGGTCACAGGCAAGCGCCAGTTCAAAACCTGCTCCCATCGCCGGTCCGCTAATGACGCCGACGGTCGGAAGCTCAATTTCTTCAAAAGTAGAAATTGCCTCTTCCATATAACCAAATGACTCATTTGCTTCATCAATCGACATTCGATTAAATTCCTTAATGTCCGAACCAGCTGTAAAAAGTCCTTCTGCCCCACGCAAAATAACGACTCGCGTCTTTTCGTTTTTCGGAATTCTTTTTCCGAGGGCAGCTAATTCCTTCCACATGTTCGCTGTCATTGCGTTTTTTGCAGCCGGGCGATGGATCGTTACGATCGCAATGCCACCACTTTCTTGGAGGGTAATCTTACCATTTTTTTCAACTCTGCTGATTGATACTCGCATGGGAATGTGGGTCCCCTTTCTCCATTTATTCTTTTTTTGAAAGCTTACTTTTCACACGTTCAATGACATCGGCATTATGCTTCTGAAGGACATCTTTTGCTTCCGCTACGTTGTGCTCTCGTAGCAGTTTATTAATTAGGCGATGTTCACGGACCGATTTGTGAGTATTTTTTTCTTCCAAAAAAGTCATTCGCTGTAAAGAGAGCAGCGGCAAACCAAGACGACTGTACATGCCTTTAATAATTTCACTTTTCGTCATTTCGATAAGAGCAAGATGGTACTCCTGGTTAAGCTTGGCATATTCAATATTGTCCTGCTCTGCTTTTTCCATTTCAGGAATTAGTTTCTCCATTTTATCTACACATATTTCCTCTGCCGGCATCACGGCAATCCGCTCCATCGCAAGCGCTTCGAGCATCATTCTAATTTCTAATAGATCATAAATCTCGGCCTCCGTGTACCCTTTTACTGTCGCTCCTTTTCGTGGAGTACGCTCAATCAATCCCTCAATCGTAAGCAAATACAACGCTTCTCGGATAGGAGCTCGGCTCGTCCCAAACTCGTCAGCATACACGGTCTCCACTACTTTTTCGCCGGGTTTTAGTTCCCCCGTCATAATCTGCTCGGTAATTTTTTCTGCGATGATGTGAGACAAAGAATTATTATCGATCGTCCGTTGTTCCTTCACGGCGGCGCCCCCTATCCTGTACAGCTATAGACGTCGATACCTTGTAAGTCATTTAGTGGACTGTCGACAGTCGATGATTTAATACCTACACTATAAACCCAACTTTTAAAATAATCAACAAAAAAATCATTCATTATAAAATTTTTTTATTAATTGCAAAAAGTTGATAAATACGTTAATTCAGTGCGCTATCTGACTACCCAAATGTATATATGATTAGATATGTTAGATTTTTATCCCTTGCTATGTTTCTTTTAAAAACTTGTTGCAATTTTTTATTTTTTTATTATAATTTTAATACAAGCTTTTCTCAGTCGACAGTTGACGCATCTTGTGTGGTAAGCGTTTACAACTTCAGGAGGTGTGAGGGAACGTTTTTCTAGAAAGACAATTTATTTTAGGGGGTTTTTTTATGAAGAAATTTAAAAAAAGTTTGTTTACAACTGTGCCAATTGCGTTGTTAATGAGTGTCATGGTAGGCTGCGGTCTAAGTGAAGGTTCAGACAATGGTTCCGGTGACAATGCGGAAGGTGGAGATGAAGGCGGCAGTTCGGTAGAGCTGAAACTTTCCCACCAATGGCCAAAAGCAACACCGGAAGAAGGTGACTTTCGCTCACAATTGGCAGAAAAGTTTGTACAACAAGTGGAGGAAAAGTCGGATGGTGAAGTCACCTTTTCCACTTATCCATCTTCTTCATTAGTCGGTGCAAAAGAACAATATGACGCAATGTTAAACGGCTCTCTTGACATGTCGGTTTTCCCATTAGATTATGCGGGTGGTAAAGTACCGGAATTCGGGATTACTTTAATGCCTGCCATGGTGCGGAATCATGAACAGGCTAAAGCGTGGGAGACTTCCGAGATCGGAGAAAGAATTGAAGAAATCGCCGAAGAAAACGGAATGAAAATCCTCGTTTGGGTTTGGAATGCTGGTGCAATCGGCAACACCGGAGATCCGATCGTTACACCGGATGATGTCGGTAATGTAACGATGCGCGCAGCCGGTGCCCGAGTGGAAGAAATGCTTAAAAATGCTGGAGCAAGCATCACAAGCATGGCATCCTCTGAAATGTATTCAGCTTTCCAAACAGGAGTTTTAGATGCTGGCATTACTTCTAACTCCTCTTTTGCTTCTTATAACTTGCAGGAACAAATTAAGTCTTTCACTACGTCTTCTGAAAATACATTCTGGTTCATGGCAGAGCCGTTAGTCATAAGCATGGACAGCTGGGAAAAGTTACCGCCAGAACAACAGCAGCTCTTTGAGGAAGTAGCTGCAGATTTGCAGCCATGGGCGTACGAAGCATCTGAAGAAGATGATAAACGGGTTACTGAACTTTTCAAAGAAGAAGGCTTAAATGTGGTAGACATGCCGGATGAAGCTTTTGATGAGTGGCTTGAATTAGCTGAGCCTGTTTGGGAAAAATGGGCTGAAAACGTTGAAAACGGTGAAGAATTACTAGAGTTAGCTAAAAAAGTCCAAAATGAAGAGTAATGTTGCAGTAAGTAAAAAGGTATTGTTGCTCTCCTCATAGCAATACCCCCAGCGCCCAGCTGTTCTAGTTGTTGTCCCAGCCTTTTCGTTTATCAACCTGAAAGGTGCGAGAGGATAAAACTATGATAATCTGCTTGGGCGCTTGTTTTTTTCAATGTTTTGTCAGAATCGATGTTGTCAAAGTGACAAGGAAAACGACATGCTACACAACCACTCTTTTAAAAGGAGGTATATCGTCATATGAACACCGAACCGAAAAAGAAACCCGCTTGGGTGAAATTCATTAATTGGATTAGTGAAATTAGCGGCTACCTTGGTGGTATCTCCATCTTTTTAGCCACTCTCATTATCGTCTATCAAGTTTTTGTTCGCTTCGTCCTCGGTAAACCGACGATTTGGCAGACTGAATTAAGCGTGTACCTGCTCATGTTTGCTACTTTTATTGGAGCTTCCTATGGCCTGAAACACGGCTCCCATGTTGGGGTTGACGTTATTGTGGAAAAACTTTCTCCGCGTGGGAAAAGTGCCATCCGGATTGTGACTTCTTTCTTGAGTATCTTATTAACGATCGTTCTTTCCTGGAAAGCATGGGCGTTATGGTGGCATGTCACTGAACAAGGATGGACATCTTCTTCGTTATGGGCTCCGCCGCTAACATTTCCTTATTTCATCCTTCCACTCGGCATGACCCTGTTAAGCTTACAATTTTTGGCCATTCTCTATGAGGAAGCAAGCCACTTTAAAAATAACGGTGCGTCATCCTAATTCAACCATTACAGACGAAAAGGAGTGAATACTATTGTCTTCCTTAACGATAGGAATCATCATGGGAGTGGCCACGTTAGCTCTAATGTTAACGGGGATCCCCATTGCTTTTGCTTTAGGAATCATAGCAGTAGGGTCAATTCTGCTCTTTTTAGATATTAATGTTTTTAATCAAGTGGGAGATTTTCTTTACGGATCTTTAGATAACTTTGCGCTATTGGCGATCCCTTTATTTATTTTGATGGGCGGGATCTTTTCCGGTTCCCGGGCGAGTACCGATTTATTTAACACCGCTCAAGTTTGGACTGGGAGAATTTCCGGAGGGTTGGCAATCAGCAGTGTCGTATCTTCCGCCCTATTTGCCGCTCTTTCGGGGTCAAGCCCGGCAACTGCTGCGGCCATTGGAAAAGTTGCCATCCCGCAAATGAAAAAATGGGGCTATTCGAATCAAATTGCAACAGGAGCTGTTGTTGCAGGCGGTACTCTTGGTATTTTGATTCCACCGAGTGTTACGCTCATTTTATACGGAATTGCTGTGGAAGAATCGATTGGACAGTTATTCGTCGCTGGAGTTATCCCAGGAATCTTAGTCGTTATTATCTTCTGTATTTGGATTTTTATAGCAACCCGTTTTGAAAAAAAACAACCACAACAAGTAGAATTGTCTGCTGCAGCAGAGCCTGCAGACGAGGTACCAGAAGCACCATCTGTCGATTTCTCATGGAAAAATCGGTTTGCTTCGCTCGTCCACGTTCTTCCATTTCTGTTGTTGATTGTCGGTGTCCTGGTCGCTCTTTATATGGGTATTGCTACACCAAGTGAAGCTGCTGCTTTCGGTGCTGTTCTTGCTCTCATTATGGTTATTGTTGTTTATCGCTCCATGACATGGAAGAAACTAATGAGTCTCTTGCTTGATTCAACGAAGGAAAGCACGATGGTATTAATGATCATTGCCTTCTCCGCGTTAATTGGGACGACCATGAGTTATCTCCATATTCCGCAAGACTTGGCAAACTATATTACCAGCCTCGACATGTCCAAATGGATGATTTTAATTTTCATCAACCTGTTTCTGCTTGTGTTAGGGTTTTTCTTGCCCCCGGCAGCGATTATTTTAATGACAACTCCTATCCTGTTCCCGATCATTACCGGTCTTGGTTTTGATCCTATCTGGTTCGGGATTGTCATGACGTTAAATATGGAAATGGGCTTGATTACACCTCCTGTTGGGCTTAACATCTTCGTCGTGAAAGGTATTGCCCCAGATATACCAACCAATGACATTATCAAAGGATCGATCCCCTACGTATTCCTGCTTGGACTCGGGATTGTAATATTAACCCTCTTCCCATCCCTCGTTACCTGGTTGCCGAACCTGTTGTTTTAAACTGGAAAAGAAAAAAGAGAGCGGGCACCCATTACCATTTCCCGTCTCTCTTTTTTTGTTTACATATGAATATCGTTTTTGATGTTACGATAGTTTCGTTGCGCCATACACTCCTTGATGTCGCTATTCTAACGAAGCTGCAGTTATGAAGCATCCTCTAATCCCATTAAAGTTGTCATTTCAGAAATTTTTGGGTTTCATGACATCATTCGTGCTCTATGAGGTCATTATTTTAACAAATTCGAAATTTCATGACCTCATTCACTGCCTATAACGTTGTTATTACAGTAAACCCTCCATTTCGCAACGCCATTCGCTCCCTATGGAGTCATTATTTTTGTGAATCCACATTTCACAACGTTATTCCTTTTCTGCAGACCAGCTTTGTTCTTTCTAGACGGCATATTTGCAGCGTAAGTTGGCGGATTTAGGAATTTCGAAAGGTTTGTTGGGTTTCTTTTTCAGCAAGATCTGCATTTGCCTTTTGTAGCGCTTGGATACTGCTATCAGTTTCTCCATTATATCGTGCTTCTGTTTGAAACGGGTGATCTGCTTGCAGTCCGTTTTTCACCGCTTCTTCTATCGCTGAATCAGCCTTTGCAGTTAGCTTTTTCTTCTTTTTATCTTTAGGATCCATTTTTCTCACCTCTCCCCTAGCTTGTGTGGAATGAAAAATTTCATACGAAAAAGGAACTCCAAGTATGTGAATCTGTATTTTGGACCGGCTTCGGCGAAAATTGACGCTGCGAAAGAATAGGGCATGATGACTTTTACAACATCATTGGTCTACGATGACATCACTATTTTAGATGGTCATTCTTTTCAACACACCATGGGAAGCCTGTGACGTCGTTATTTTTAGAGTTCATGCTTTTTACGACTCCGTTGAAACGCTATGATGCATCTGTTTTTGAAGTTTGCTCTTTTCATGACCCCATTGGCTCGCTTTGACGTTGCTATTTCTGAAGTTCGCTCTTTTTACGACTACATTGGCACACTTTGACGCTGCTGTTTTCTAGGTTCGTACTTTTCACGACGTCATGGTCCACCCTAGACTTACAAAGTTAAAACGAATATAACTAAAAAAGCTGCCTCCCGCGTTGGAGAGACAGCTTTTTATCATTTTTGAGCAAGCGCTTGTTCTTTTACCTCAAGACGGCGAGCATGTAGGATCGGCTCTGTGTATCCATTTGGCTGCTCATATCCTTTAAAGACAAGATCACATGCTGCTTGGAAGGCGATCGAACGCTCAAAGTCAGCGGACATCGGCTGGTATTCCGGGTCACCCGCATTTTGTTCGTCGACCACTTTGGCCATCCGCTTCATCGTTTCCATGGCCTGCTCTTCTGTACAAATGCCGTGATGCAGCCAGTTCGCCATATGTTGGCTCGAAATCCGAAGTGTTGCACGGTCTTCCATTAATCCGATATTATTAATATCTGGTACTTTGGAGCAACCTACACCCATGTCAATCCAGCGGACAACATAACCGAGGATTCCTTGCGCGTTATTATCAAGCTCCTGCTGAATTTCTTCCGGACTCCAGTTCGGGTTGTCAGCGACTGGGATTTGTAACATATCATCTTCTACATGTTCCAAGTGCTTTTTCAGCTCATTTTGGACGGCTTTCACGTCCACTTGATGGTAGTGAAGCGCATGAAGTGTAGCAGCGGTTGGTGACGGTACCCACGCTGTATTAGCGCCAGCCTTCACCTGACCGATTTTCTGCTCCAACATGGCAGCCATCATATCCGGCATCGCCCACATACCTTTCCCAATTTGGGCATGGCCTTGGAGACCCGTCTCTAAACCGCGGTACACGTTCGATTTTTCATACGCATCTAGCCAGACAGTCTTTTTCATGTCTGCCTTGCGTATCATTGGACCCGCTTCCATCGATGTGTGAATCTCATCTCCTGTTCGATCCAAGAAACCTGTGTTAATAAACGCCACGCGCTCTTTCGCTTCACGGATACATGCTTTTAGATTCAATGAGGTGCGGCGCTCTTCATCCATGACCCCCATTTTCAGCGTATAGCGCTCCAGACCGAGCAAGTCTTCAATCTTTGAAAATAACTTCGCTGCAAATGCAACTTCTTCGGAGCCGTGCATTTTCGGCTTTACGATATAAATGGAACCCTTTTCCGAATTACGGTAAACACCGTTCCCTAATAAATCATGTTTGGCGATTAAACTCGTTACAACCCCGTCAAGAATCCCTTCTGGAATTTCGTCGCCGTTCTTATCTAAAATTGCTTGGATCGTAGTCAAGTGGCCAACATTGCGGACAAACATTTTCGAGCGGCCGTTCCGTGTAATCTCTTCACCGGCTGGATTCTTATAGACGCGGTCCGGATTCATTGCACGTGTCACCGTTGAGCTACCTTTTTTAAACGTTGTTGTTAGATTTCCCTTTGTAAGGCCAAGCCAGTTACGATACACCAGCACCTTATCCTCCGCATCCACGGTAGAAACGGAATCCTCGCAGTCCATTAACGTTGATAATGCTGATTCCATTAAGATGTCTTTTACCCCTGCTTTGTCCGTCTTGCCGATCGGATGGCTGCGGTCGATTTGAATCTCAAAATGAATGCCGTTGTTTTCAATCAATATTGCAGACGGTGTACTTGCTTCCCCTTGATATCCGGCAAATTTGGCTTCCTCGCGCAAGCCCGTCTCTGTGCCGTTTTCAAGTGTCACGCGGACGTTGCCTTCAGCAATCACATAGGACGCTGCATCCCCATGAGACCCTTCCGCAAGCGGTGCTGTCTCATCAAGAAAACGCTTCGCATACTCAATGACTCTTTCCCCGCGAACTGGATTATACGAATTCGTACGCTCTGCCCCGTTTTCTTCTGGGATCGCATCAGTTCCGTAAAGCGCATCATACAAGCTTCCCCAGCGGGCATTCGCTGCATTCAAAGCATAACGGGCGTTACTCATCGGCACCACAAGCTGCGAACCGGCCTGTACCGCAATCTCATCATCCACGTTTTCCGTTGTTACTTCAAAATTTTCCACTTCCGGCTCTAAATACCCAATATCTTGTAAAAATGTCTTGTACGCCTTGAAGTCGAATGACCTTTTATTATCTTTGTGCCATGTATTTATTTTTTCTTGTAAGTCTATCCGTTTTTCTAAAAGTGCTTTGTTCTCAGGTGACAATTCGTGAATCAGCCCGGCAAAACCTTGCCAGAATTCATCCGTACCTAGTCCCGTTCCCGGTATGGCTTCCTCATTAATAAAAGCATATAACTCTTTGGCCACCTTTAGATCAGCAATCTGGATATAACTAGACATCGTACGCCTCTCCCCTCTCTCTACCTTGTTGCTTATTACGAAACCCTGTTTCTTATAATTAAAATGATACCATGACTTTTTTTCCTTTTCAATTGTTCTGATAACTTTTTTCTATTATTTTTTCAAAACTTGATACGAATCAAATAAACGATCCAGGAGCTCTTTTATAATGAAGATACAAAGAAAGCAAACGAGGCGGCACACATGCAACGGGAGAACAGAGTAACTTGCAGCTGTTACGAAGGAATTGATCGGATGATTAATGAAGGCGGACAAGTTATGTGGCAGACAGAATTACAAGTAGTACAGGAAAAGAAGTATAAGAACTTAAAAAGAAAGGCAGGTTGATTAGAATGGAAATGTTCAACATTAATTTTGGAGGCTTCGTGTTAATTACCGCTATTATTACCCTTGCTATGACTTTAATTATACGTGATATTAAAACTTTCATTCCTGAAGTCTTATGGTTCGCAGTCTTACTCCTCATCAATACTAATTCACCACCACTTCTATACGTCCTATTTGCCGTTCAGGCTGCCCTAACCGTTTGGATTATCGTACGCTACATTAAAGCAGCCCGGAAAAATTATCTATTAATCTTAGAAAAGACTCACCACATCCCACCTCACTTTACAAAAGGAGGAAGCGCCGGTATCTAAAAGAGCCGGCGTTGTTTTTTGCGCATTTTTAATGCGTATTTCCTCCCATTTGGAAAGAATTCTTGTGGTAAGATGGACATTCATAGAATGAAATTAAGTAGCGCAGGAGTGAACGATAGATGGATAAAAAGGACATAGCGGGTATCCGGCGACAATTGAAAATGGATAATGACTTACTGAAAATCTCTAACATTTTCAACGTATACATCATGAAGGAATCAACCGAAATTTATCATCACCAAATGCAACCGTTTGCCCTACTCGACCGAGATCAGCAAGAGCTGTTCATGAATAATTTCAAGAAAGTACTGACAGGTCAACTAGATGAAAAATTATTCGAACTAAAATTTAAGCGTGATGCAGAGAATTCCAGCCAACTCATTTTGCATAAAGGCTTACTAAGCACTGGGGAAGAAGATTGGAAGGAACAGATGCTCCTCATGACACAAAAGATGATAGAAGACCAGCCGCATGAACGGGATATTGTTATCACTTTCATTCGCGCCGAATACTTGAAACCAACGAAAAAACGGAATGAAGAAGCGGAGGAAAGTGAAAGAGATGCTGTTTATTCCAACCCCTTTATTCTTTGTAGTATCAACAAAACAGAGGAGCCAAAAAAAGAAATCCAGTTTGACTATATCGAAAAGGAATTCAAATACAAGATTGAGGCAGATCCGGTTATTGATCTCAAAAATCCGCTGTCAGGATTTCTTTTCCCCGCTATTACAGACGGGGCCTCTGATGTAAACCACATTTTATACGCAGCAGGTAAAGCGAACGAGCCTGACTACCGATTTATAGAGGATGTATTAAACGGAGAAGACATCATGACAGCGCAAGAAGACAAAGCATTGTTCGAGGAAGTTATCAGAGACGTTATAGGAGACCAGCTTAACCCCGCTACGCTTGCCAATATGTACGGGGAAATCAACCGTGTCGTTGAAGAAAGTGAGGAAGATTCTCCTCCGACCCTCGACTACAAAGACGTAGAACGAGTTTTGAATCAAAGCGGCGAACAAGTCAATTCGGAAAAAGTAAAAACAGCCTTTCAGCGAATCACGGATGAAGAAGACTACGAGATTAAAGCAAGCAATATCGTTCCCAAATATAAATCAAAATCGATTAAAATTAATACAAAAATAGCTAACATCTCCATTAGCCCGCAGGACCTAGAGTACGTTAGGCAAGTCAACTACAAAGGGAAACGCTGTATTATGATTGAAGTGGAAGAGGATGCGGAGATTGACGGCTTCAAGATGCTTCCGGAAGCTTTTGGTGAGTAGCTTGAAGTAATATAGAACAAGTAAGCACCTGCAAGGATCCTTACTTGTTCTAAAGTCACTCTGTCAAGATTATATTCATATAGCGCTTCTAACCCCTATTATTTCAGATATTTATCGACTAGAACCTGCGCCTCTTTGATTCCTGCTTCAGTTAAGGAAACTGATTTAGAGCGCTTGCTCCCTCGAATTAAATCCTTATCCGTTAATTCATTTAAAATATCAAAGGGATAGCCCTTCCAGCTTCTTCTTGACTCGACGGGAAGCTCATCTTCTTCCCACGATGTTAGGTATAATAATA
This sequence comes from Bacillus piscicola, assembly GCF_022458745.1. GTDB lineage: Bacteria > Bacillota > Bacilli > Bacillales > Marinococcaceae > Alteribacillus_A > Alteribacillus_A piscicola. The sequence continues at coordinate 140,894 of NZ_JAJJJF010000006.1, read as the reverse complement.
GCAAGGAAAGCTCTTTAACCTTATCCTCCATTTCAAAACAAAATCCTTTCTTTATCTTATAGTCATCCACTCAGAAAGAAGAGCACAATTCGGGATCTGAATTACCACTCAATGACTTCTGGATATTCAACGACGGATTCAAGATCTGTCGGATGACACTTATATCTTATTGCAGCCTCCATTACAGCATATTCTACCTCCTGATACTCCCGTCCTTTTTCCGCGATACGCTTCGCCATAATCGTTATGTTCTTTAAACGTTTCTCGCTATCCATATCAATGAATCTACAGTTCAACTCATCCAGGTACTGAGTGACATAGTTATCGGACCACGTGTAATCACGGTTCATCAATCTTAAGACCCTGTTAATGGAGGTTGAAGGTATCGTTTCTTTGATGCACGTTCCAATGGCAGCCTGAAAGTTGCGAACACGCGCAATGGGTGCATCCCAAATATTACGATAGTCTAGGATCGTGCGGTAATCATGATTAACTTGCTTATATGCATAAAGACTTACAAAATCATTTAACGTCATCGTTACGAAAAGAATTTCAGGCCACAGTACATTGAATGATAAATAAACATTTTTCTCATTTGCAATGGTCGACTGGTATCGCATCTTGTCCTTATCCAATCCATTGTCAACAAACGTTATGTCACGGTCGCCCATGAGTGAATGACGGATATCATAACAAACCGCCAGCACTCTCAGCCGCGCGCCTTCATATCTCTCCCATTCATCTTCATTTCCAACAATCGTATGTAACGATTCGTAAAGAGTTTCAAAATCTAAATAATCCCCATAGACAGTTACCCCAGTATTATTAGGTGTATTTTTTACATAGATCATGATTTCCCTCTCTTAATATGTATAAATTATTCTGACTGTTAATTATTCTATCCTATATTACCACAAATAGTAACAAAGTTTGACAAAGCATTATATTAATAAAAACATACTGCTCTTAATCAATATTACAATAAAACATGCCTATTTCCGGTTTGGAAGTAGGCATGTCATAGAAATTGTTTTCAGGGTTTCGGAGTTGTTGTTATTGTGACTTTTCTTCCGAAAGACTTTCAATCAGGGAAGTGTCAACGAGTCCTTCTAGATTTGGCTTCTCATCAAGGAAGTCTAGTTCATAGGAGGCATCGGCCCAACTTTGCAGGGCTTCGCCAGACACATCGGAGGTAATGTTCATGCGCCCCCATGCTTTCGTCAACACGTCATCGGAGAACTTTGTCTGCGAAAGCTCATAGATTAAGTCATTAACCGCGGTTAAGGTCTCTTTTTCATTTTCTTTTGCAAAGTCAACCGCTTTTTGGTGAGCAGCAAGGACCGCTTTCACTTGCTCAGGGTGGGAGTTCATAAATTCCTCTGATGTCACGAGGACAACACTTGGAAGTGTCTCTCCTAGAAAGACTTGGTTCCATTCGGTTACGACGTTCGCGTTCAGCTCTTCTACGAGATACGTCCCCCACGGCTCCGGTGCAGCGGCCGCATCCACTTCTCCCTGCTCAAAGCGAACCATCATGGAAGCTGGATCGACGCGTGATTGATGCTCAACGGTCCCGCCAACCCGGTTCGATTCCAATCCCAGCTCTTTCAACATAATTTCCAATTGCACGTTGTGTGTACATCCGTTTCCAGGGGTACAGAAAGACTTTCCGTCGAAATCATCCAAGCTTTTAATGCCAGAGTCTTCACTTGAAACGATTAAGGTAGCCCCATTTGCGGCTCCGCTTAATATGTTAACGTCGCCGCCAGATAAAAAGTAGTTAATGACCGGACCTGGGCCGACATACCCTATGTCAAGTGATCCAGAGTCAAGTGCTTCAATGAAATCATTTCCGTTTGGAAAGTTCTTGAACGTTACGTTGTCTCCTCCTAATTCCTCTTCAAAGTACCCTTCTTGGATTCCAATAATTCCAGCAGCATGATCCAAGTTTGGAAAATAGCCAATTTCAATCGGCTCTGCATCTCCGCCGCTCCCTGTGGCAGAGTCATCCTGGCCACATGCCGTAGCAATCGTAGCAAACACCGAGACAACAAACACGACGAGTCCTTTTTTCATGAAACTCTCCCCCTTATTTTATGCTAAGCCCCAACGAGCAAACACTTTCTTTTCGATGCGGTCGAAAATCACGTACTCCATGATAATCCCGATCACTGCGATGATGATCATAATCGCGATGACAAGATTCATATTGTAAAAGTCACGGGCGTCCATTAATGTTCTTCCTAATCCGCCCGAGCCAATTAATTCAGCGGCCATCAAGGCACGCCAGCCAAATGCCCATGCGAGGCGTGTCCCCGAGAGAAAAGATGGAACAGAAGCCGGGATCATCACCCGCCAGACGAGTTCTGCCCCTTTGTACCCCATTGTACGCGCGGCTCTTATCAAAATCGGCTGTACCGATTTAATGCCTAATCTCATGTTCGAGGTCATCACCCACGTGCCGCCTAAAGCGACAATAATAATAATCGACGAGTTCCCACCGCCAAATAGCATTAACATAATTGGCAGCCACACAATACTCGGAATCGACTGGAGAGCGATTACGAGAGAGCCAAGCGTTTCATCTGCAAATTTTGAACGCGCTAGTACGAGACCTAATAGCGAGCCAACGATAATCGCAATAACAAAACCAACAATCAACCGTTGAAAACTCGTCACGAGTGCTTCAGTCAAAATTCCTGTCTCAAAAAAACCAAGATACAGTTCCCGAACAGATTGGAGCGGGGAAGGAAAGGCAGTAACAGAAAAGAATTCAAACGAAAGATTCAGCCTATATATGATTTCCCATATCACGATCAGTGTGATAAAGAAGAGCACTCTTCTTACTGTTGTAATCATCCCCTAACTCCTCCTTCATCACTTTTTCAATTTCAACGGCAAGCTTCTGCTGAATTTGTTCCTCCAGTTTGCCAAACGCTGCACTCGACGTTTTCCGCGGTCGCTCGAGTGGTACATCAAATGTTTCTACGATGCGGCCGGGCCTTGTTCCCATCAGCACGATCCGATCCGACAACAAGATGGACTCCCGAATGTTGTGTGTTACGAAAATAACTGTTTTCTTCGTTTTCTCCCAGATGTACATCACTTCTTTGTGCAACATCGATCTCGTTTGCTCATCCAAAGCTCCGAACGGTTCATCCATCAATAAAATGTCCGGATCAAAAGCGAGCGTCCGTGCAATGGAAACGCGCTGTTTCATACCACCCGACAGTTCGTGCGGGTACGCATGAATAAACTTACTTAAATGTACCAGTTTCAAAAAATATTCTGCTCTTTCTTTTGCTTCTTCCTTCTTCATCCGTTTTCGCAGGCCGAACATGACGTTATCCAACACTGACAGCCATGGCATGAGGGCCGATTCTTGAAAGACAACCCCGCGGTCCGGCCCCGGTCCGGTCACCTCTGCGCCACCAGCTGTAATCTTGCCTTTAGTCGGGCTTTCCAGACCGGCGATGATATTTAAAAGCGTCGATTTCCCGCAGCCTGAGGGTCCCAGCAAGGAAACAAATTCACCAGACTTAATCTCTGCGTCAATATGTTGAAAAACCGTAAACGATGTGTCTTTCGTTTTATCAAAAAACGTCTTTTCCACTTGTTCGATGACGACATCCGTCATAACGATACTCACCAACTTTAATTAATCCCTATATGTTTTATAGGTTTTATGGTAATAGTATATGTTCTACAAGAGGAAGTGTCAATAACTAAAAAAACAGCGACCACTTGGACCGCTGCTTCCTAAAGAGCTACTATTTACTATCAACAAGACACCTGTTTATTCTATATTATTGTTATCCCTGTATCCCAACCTTTTCGACACCTTTCTTCCGGCTTCCATCAGAGGATTTTTCAGCTCTTGGATTCGTTCCTCCCCCATGCGAATGGTCGGACCGGAAATGCTGATAGAACCTGTGATATCTCCGTGGAAATTAAAAATAGGGGCAGCAATGCAAGTGATACCGACTTCGTTTTCTTCGACTTCCTGGCCGTAGCCACGTTCGCGGATTTCTTTTAAGTTTTCAAGCAGAAGATCCGGATCGGTGATGGTGTTCTCTGTATGAACCGGCAGTCCGCGTTGTTTTAAGATATCGCGTGCTTCTCTTTCTGGCAGATAGGAAAGAATTGTTTTGCCCGCGCTTGTGCAATGCATAGGGGCACGCTTGCCGACTTGGGAGTGCATGCGAAGTGTTTCATTTCCTTCGAGCTTTTCTATGTAGACCGCTTCTTTCTGAGAATAAATAACAAGGTGTACGACTTCGTTCGTCAGCGCTTCCAGTTCCTTCAAATAGGGTGTGGCCTCTTTCCTAATATCCATCGAATCGAGGAGCTTCGCACTCAACTCCAGGTATTGATAGCCGAGCCGATAACGTTTCGTCTCATCGTCCTGCTCGATAAAACCATGTTCAATAAGGGTGGCGAGCAGCCGGAACACGGAACTTTTATTCAGTTCCAGCTTTTCTGCTAGTTCCGTGACACTATAACCGTCTTTTTTTGTGCTTACCATCTTAACAATCCTCAAGGCCCGGTCCACTGATTTAACCATGCTCATCCCCCCAAATATTCTTTTTACTACGGTCGCTTTTCTTCTATTGTATCATTAATAGGGTTTTTTGAGAGTGTCGCTGATCGTCTCGATTAATATCACTGATAACCTTATTCATATTCCCACTGTCGCTTTCATAACACTGCATAAAATTGGAGTTGCAAACTATGGTCATTTCTTTATACAATAGTGTATTGTAAGAGACATCGTATACACCTATACGAGATTATATCTTGCAAATATAACACAGATAGGTGATGGAAATGGAAAAATTGAATTACCGTGTACTTCTTTATTACTATTACACCCCCATTGAAGATCCGGAAGCTTTTGCAGCAGAGCACCTTGCTTATTGCAAAGACCTCGAACTAAAAGGCCGTATTCTCGTGGCTAAAGAAGGAATTAACGGTACCGTATCCGGCACGGTAGAACAGACAACGAAATACATGGATGACCTAAAAAATGATCCGCGTTTCGCGGGTATTGTTTTCAAAATAGACGAAGCAGAGGGACATGCTTTCAAAAAAATGCACGTGCGTCCTCGGCCGGAACTCGTCACCCTTCGTCTGGAAGATGACGTGAACCCGAAAGAGGTAACGGGCGAGTATCTGAGTCCGAAAGAATTTCGCGATGCCCTTTTGGAAGAAGACACCGTCGTTCTCGACGCGCGCAATGACTATGAATATGATCTCGGTCATTTCCGCGGCGCTATCCGCCCGGATATCAGCACTTTCCGTGAATTACCAGAATGGGTGGAAGAAAACAAGAATAAACTTGAAGGCAAGAAAATCTTAACGTACTGCACAGGTGGCATTCGTTGTGAGAAATTTTCTGGCTGGCTGAAAAAGCAAGGATTTGAAGATGTGGCTCAGTTGCATGGCGGTATTGTCACCTACGCAAAAGATGAAGAAGTAAAAGGCGACCTTTGGGACGGTAAATGCTATGTATTCGACGAGCGGATCAGCGTACCGATCAACCAGATTGAACACAACATTGTCGGCCGCGACTATTTCGACGGTACTCCGTGTGAGCGCTACATTAACTGTGCCGAACCTGACTGTAACAAGCAAATCATCTGTTCCGAAGAGAACGAGCATAAATACCTTGGCGGCTGTACGCACGAATGCCGGGTTTCCCCGCGCAACCGTTACGTTATTGAAAATAAACTCTCTCCTGAAGAAGTGGAAGAACGCCTGCAAAAAATTGAAAAAGAGGACATGCAGCGCGCATAAACCTACAAATGGGCCGTCTCTAGGTGTCAACCATAGAGACGGCCTTTATGATTCTATGATTTATAGAATCTTTTCTCTTCTTCCTCCTCAGTTCCGCTTGCATCCTGGTAACTATATCCCCCGGTTGAAGCTAGTGGCTTCAGCGAAAAGCCAGTATACCCGTAAATAATTGCTATAAGCGGTGTGATAAAGCTGATAAACGTATACGGAACATATTCAACTCCGATGTTTAATGTCGTCATGATAAAGGCACCGATAACACCCCACGGGATAATCGGGTGAATGATTGTACCGGCATCCTCGAGTGTTCGTGATAAGTTTACGGGATGCATATTCGCCCTTTTGTAACTGTCTTCCAACATCTGCCCCGGCAAAATAATCGATAAATACTGTTCTCCAACCGTTACGTTAATTCCTAAACAAGAGAATACAGTTAACATGATGACGTTGCCACGTGTTTGTAAAAAGCTTTTAAAACCATCAATAATCGCATGGGTAAGACCGATTTCACTGACCATACCTCCAAGCGACAGAGATATCAGGATGAGCGACACACCGAATAACATGCTTTCCAATCCGCCCAAGGACAGAAGATTATCAATTGCTTCATTGCCCGTCTCGGCTGTATAGCCAACATGCGCTGCATTCATAATATCGCCGAATGTCACACCTGGTACCGTATAAAAGGCTGTCAGAACAGCAACTACAAGTCCGATGATAAGAGCTGGAATAGGATTTATACGCCGCATGGCTAAAATCACGATTAATAATGGTGACAACAATGTCACAAGGCTGATAGTAAACTCGTTATTCAAAATCTGAACCATTTCTTCTACTTGGCTGATATCGGCTGCATCTTTGCTTGTGGACAGTCCGATAACCGTAAAGATGAGCATCGTAATCACAAGACTCGGGATGGTCGTCCACATCATATGCTTTATATGCTGAAAAATATCCACTTTTGCTGTAGCTGCTGCCAAATTGGTAGTATCTGAGAGCGGTGACATTTTATCCCCAAAAATGGCACCGCTTACAATTGCTCCCGCTGTCATTGCCGGTGAGATACCCATTCCGTAAGCCACTCCCATTAAAGCAATCCCGATCGTACTAATGGCACTCAACGAACTTCCGGCAGCAATCGCGACAACCGCGGTAATTGCCACTGCAGACACAAGGAAAAAGGTAGGTGACAGAATTTGAAGTCCGTAATAGGTAATGGTTTGAACCGTGCCATTCAGCACCCACACCCCTACTAACGTTCCAATTAGCAATAAAATAATAATTGCCGGTGTTCCGTGATAAATGCCGGTAGAAAGTGCCTTCTCCAAGTCCTTCCATTTATAACCAAGCACTAATCCATAAATCCCCACTATTACCGCTGCTATTAAAATTGGTATGTGCGGTGCAACACCGTATCCGAGGATGGTAACACCGAGAACAGCTACGATTAACACAACAATAAGACTAGCTGCCAAGAATGACGGCTTCTGTGGCGCCATAACAAAAATGCCTCCTTTAAAAAACAAAGAATATTTGAATACTTAAGAAATGTTGTAGAAATAACTTTATTCGTGTTAATTCTCTTTTGCAAGCATGTCATTTAAAGCTTTAATGCTTTTGCGCAATAAAATTATTTTAACACATAAAAGCTTAAAAGCTTTAATTTACGTTCTTGCATGAAGATTGAGATAACTATATTGTAACGGTAAGAGGCTAATTGAACTTTTTAGGGAGGCCACATAAATGAGCACAGTCAAACCGAGGAAACAAATGGAACAAATCGCGATGTACGCACCAGGCAAACCGGTTGAAGAACTGCAACGAGAGCTCGGCATTACCCACGTTATCAAAATGGCATCAAATGAGAATCCGTACGGTTCCTCACCACTTGCACAGCAAGCGGTCCAAAATGAAATAAAGAATACACATTATTATCCTGAAATAACAGCGCCGGTACTCGCAGAAAAACTTGCCGCACATCTGAATATTGATAAGAACCGCCTCATTTTCGGGAATGGATCGGACGAGATCATTCGACTTCTCACCCGTACCTATATAGAAGAAAACGATGAAGTCATTATGGCCAGTGTGACATTCCCACGTTATAAGACGAATGTCATCATTGATGGCGGTGTCCCGGTAGAAGTGGAAATGAAAGAAGGAACCCATGACCTGCAAGCGATGCGTGCGGCTATTACCGATAAAACGAAAATGATATTCGTCTGCAATCCAAACAATCCAACCGGAACGATTGTTGGTGCAAAAGAGCTGCTGGAGTTTATTGAAAGCGTTCCCGCGCATATAGTCGTCGTGGTAGACGAAGCCTATTATGAGTATGTACACACGGACGACTATCTCGAAACGCTCGATTACATGGAACAATACCCAAACCTTATTTCTTTGCGTACTTTTTCCAAAATCTACGGCCTAGCGTCACTGCGTGTCGGCTACGGAATTATGCACCCCGATATCGCAGGAGAACTACTGAAAAACAAAGATCCGTTCAATGTGAATCGTTTTGCTCAAGTTGCAGCGCTTGCCTCTCTGGATGATGAGGAGTTCATGAATAATACGAAAACGTGGAACGACGCGGGAAGACGTTATCTAGAAGATGAATGTCAAAAACGGGAACTCCCCTCCTTTCCGTCCCACACGAATTTTATTATGGTCGACACGAAGCGTCCGGCGGAAAAGGTCTACAATGAATTATTAAAAAGAGGCGTTATTATCCGGCCGGGTCACATGATGGGATATCCAACCATGATTCGCGTGACAATCGGGACAGAAGATGAGAATCACTTGTTTATCAAAGCACTCGATGAAGTGCTTCAATTACAGGAAGTAACAGAAAGGGGTTAATAGAATGATTGACCAATTTCCGATGCAGCAAGTCATTAATGGCGATGGTGCGCTTGTTGATGAGACATATAAAAGCGAAATTACGATTGAGAAAGCGAAGGAGTTATATGAATATATGCTGCGGGCACGCATGCTCGACAAAAAATGTGTCAATTTGCAACGTCAAGGAAGAATCGGCACCTACGTGCAATATGAGGGCCAAGAAGCAGCTCAGATCGGAAGCGCTGTCGCTCTTGAACAAGGGGACTGGATGTTTCCCACTTACCGTGACCATGCCGCTACGTTAACATTTGGCCATTCCATGCGAAATTTACTGTTGAATTGGCTCGGACGTTATGAAGGCAACGTACCGCCAGAAGGAGTCAATATCTTCCCTCCTGGCATTCCAATTGCTTCACAGCTACTACACGCTACCGGCGCCGCGTGGGCAGAGAAAAAACGTGGAACAGACCGCGTTTCCATCGTATATTTTGGCGACGGTGCCACATCTGAGGGCGACTTCCATGAAGCCCTCAACTTCGGAAGTGTTTTTAATACACCAACTGTCTTCTTCAATCAAAACAATGGCTACGCTATTAGTGTACCAATGGAAAAACAGATGAAATCCAAAACGATCGCGCAAAAAGGATTAGGTTACAATATCCCTTCTGTCCGTATTGACGGAAATGATGTGTTCGCTGTGTATTTCACAACAAAAAAAGCAGTGGAACGCGCCCGTGCCGGCGAGGGTCCGACTTTAATTGAAGCAGTGACGTGGCGGTACGGCGCTCATACCACGGCAGACGATGCATCGAAATACCGGGACCAATCGGAAAGTGAGAAACGCCGTAAGACAGCCGATCCACTTCTTCGGATTGAACGATACTTGAAATCACAATCCGCTTGGGAACAGAGTTGGTTGAAAGAGCGGGAAGAAGCAATTACAGAGGAAATAGAGTCTACCATCAAAGAGATGGAAGCTTATCCTGATCCTGAATTTGCTCATATGTTTGATCACGTGTTTGATACGCCTACTTGGACGATTCAAGAACAAGTGAATGATCATCTTGCTATTAAAAGGAGGCAGTCACAATGAATGCGACTGACGTAAAAGTAAAAAAGATGACAATGATTGAAGGTGTCCGGGATGCCATGCGCCTCATGCTAAAAGAAAACGATGACGTTCTGATCCTCGGGGAAGATGTCGGTATTAACGGTGGTGTTTTCCGCGCCACCGAGGGGTTATATGAAGAATTCGGCGAAGACCGCGTTATCGACACGCCGCTTGCAGAGTCCGGTATTATCGGGAATTCCATCGGCCTTGCTGTTAATGGTTTCCGGCCTATTGCAGAGATCCAATTTCTTGGATTTATTTATCCTGCTTTTAACCAACTGATGACGCATGCTACGAGACTACGCCAGCGTTCGATGGGGCGCTATACCGTACCTCTTGTTGTCCGCGCTCCGTATGGTGCAGGTGTCCGTGCACCAGAGATTCATTCGGATAGTGTGGAAGGGCTGTTTACGCAAATGCCAGGAATCAAAGTTGTTGTACCTTCGAACGCTTACGATGCAAAAGGACTTTTGATCGCAAGTCTAGAAGACCCTGATCCGGTTATCTTTTTAGAACCGCTCCGCTGCTACCGGTCAAGCCGGACTGAAGTGCCAGATGAAAAATACTATGTTGATATCGGTAAAGCATCTGTATTGAAAGAAGGCGAAGACATTTCTGTCTTCACGTGGGGCGCAATGGTGATGGATACCATGAAAGCGGTCAAGGAATTAGAAGAAAAACGTAACATCTCGTGTGAAGTGATCGATCTACGAACTCTTTACCCACTAGATAAAGAAGCGATTGCTTCATCCGTTCAAAAGACAGGGCGTGCAGCCATTGTTCATGAAGCACCTGCAACCGGCGGGGTCAGCAACGACGTTCTTTCAGTCATTAATGATACATCGTTCCTTTATCTGCGATCACCAATCGAACGCGTCACTGGCTTTGATACACCAGTACCTGTTTATTCACTTGAACAAGAATACTTGCCAAGCAGCGCCAAAATCCAAGCTGCCATCGAAAAAGCTATCGACTTCTAGGGTCTGAACGGTTTCCTTGTTAGTACCCAGGGAAGTAACTGCTATACAATCTGGTCATTAATAGAAATAATTAATGACCAGATTTATGAGTTTTAGTATAAAGAAGAAAACTCTCAAATGTGTATTTTTTGAAAGGAGCGTCACAAAACGATGGTAGATGTTAAACTCCATGATATTGGAGAGGGTATGCACGAAGCGGAAATTCTGCAGTTTCTCGTCAAAAAGGGAGACACAGTTGAAAATGATGCCCCTCTCGTTGAAATTCAAACCGATAAAATGACAGCTGAGCTCACTGCCCCTTCGGCAGGGACAATCACCGCAATTGAAGTCCAGGTTGGGGATGTCGTTGAAGTGGGGGATACGATTCTTAAAATTGGTGGCGCCAATGAGACGGACCCGAACTCAAGTACAGACGAGCCAGATGCGATTGCACCGAGCCTAGAACCACAGTCGGACCAAAAACAGCCCGTGCCAGGCACTGTCTCAGATGAAACGGATGTTCATGTGCCACAGCCATCAAAACCAGCCGCAAGACGTCGTGTGCTTGCAGCTCCGTATACACGGAAAATTGCCCGTGACCATCAGATTGATATTGAACAAGTTTCAGGCACCGGACCGGCTGGCCGTGTTACGGATGAAGACGTGTATGCTTTCATTAAAAACGGCGACACCTCCGACACCCCGGAAGTTGAACACCAGGAAGCAGCAGGTACTCACGCTGCCGAAACGAACACACCGGGAACGTCAGCTGTGCAGGCACCGCCTTCCCAAAAAATTCAGAATGAAAGGGCATTTCTCTCAGCACCGAGCGGTACAACAAGTGTTGAAATCGATGTAACGGCTCTTGCTGATCTGAGTAACCAGCTTGACGTCTCCCGTACCTCCTTTTTCGTAAAAACCATGCAGGTTGCGCTGAAGGATTACCCATCTCTAAATGCGCATGTTGATGAAACAGCACAAAAAGTGAGCTTTTTAGCAGACTATCACGTTGACGTTTTCTCGAACGGAAAAAACTGGATACTGGAAAACGTCGGGCATCAGACTCTGCGTGCTATTGATGATAACTTAACAGACAACCCCAACAGCAGCTCGCACAAGACATTTTCTATTCATTTTGCGGAAAACAATCAACCAGCACCTTCTCTTTCTAATGGCCAGGCAGCTAGCGCTGTCTTATTCCCTGCAACGGAAAAACCGGCTGTTCAGAACGGTGAGATCGTTATTCGCGATACAGCAAGTATTGCGCTTTTTTATGATACCCGCGCGGCCAGTGCTTTTGAAGCAACCGCTTTTCTTAGCCGCGTTAAACAATTGGCAGAAAATCCAAATCTCTTGTTAATGGAGTTGGTATAAGTGGTCGTTGGAGATTTTGCACATGAAAAAGATGTTATCGTTATCGGCGGCGGTCCCGGCGGCTATCATGCTGCGATCCGCGCAGCCCAGCTTGGCAAAGAAGTCGCTGTCATTGAAAAAGAAGCCATTGGCGGCATTTGCTTAAATAACGGCTGTATTTCCTCCAAACTTTTCGCGGAAGCAGCTAAGCGTATGCGTGATACCGCGGATGCTCAAAAATTTGGAATCCAGCAAGAGCCCGTTACGTTTGACCTCCCTGCCTTACAAGAACAAAAAGCGAGCGTCATTGCTAATTTAACAACGGGGGTCAAAACTCTCTTAAAAAAGCATAATATCGAAGTCATCCAAGGAGAAGCAACTTTTCTTGCTAATAACCAAATCGGTGTCGAACACGGAGAAGCGTTTGACAAATATCAATTTGAACAAGCGGTGATCGCGACAGGGGCTAGGTACAGACGCCCGACTGGATTTGAGACGGAAAGCGAACGTATTCTGGACCCTTCCACCATTTATGAAACGACAGAACTACCGGATGAGTTATTCGTTTACGGCTCTGATTATCAAGCGGTGGAGGTAGCTTCAACCTTTTCAGCGTTCGGTTCAAAAGTCACATGGGCCTTTTCCGAAATACTCCCTTATGATCCTGCCATCACGAAAGAACTTATACGCCTGATGAAAAAACACAAAATCAAAGTGTTGAAAAATACAGAGCTCCGTGACATTACCCCACAGGATAATCATCTGGAGATCATAGTGAATGCTGGCGAGGAAGAACAGGTTCGAACAGCCTCTCACGTCTTTTTATCATGTAAGCAGCAAGCTAACACGGAAGCGATCCGTGTTGAAGCTGCCGGGATAGAAGTAAGTGACGACGGCTTTATTCCGATCACGGAAACCGCGCAAACAAATCAGCCTCACATTTATGCAGTTGGTGACGTCACAACGCACTCCTTCTATGCCGTTGAAGCAATTAAGCAAGGAAAGACAGCCGGCGAACGGATAGCTGGGGAAAACAGCGAATGGGATCCCTACGCGCTTCCGAACATCACACACAGCATTAGACCGATTGCTTTTGTTGGTCTCACGGAAGAAGAAGCGAAACAAGAAGGCTTTGACGTCTTAGTCGGTGATCTTCCATTAGCTGGTAACGGCTATGCCACGTTAATGAATAAAAAAGAAGGAATTATAAAGGTGATCAGCGAAAAAGAATCCGACCTTATATTAGGAGTCCATGCGATTGGCGAAGGGTCCATCGAAATGATCAGCCAAGCGGTGCTAGCTCTTGAAATGGGAGCGCGTGATGAAGACCTCACGTATCCTTATTACCCCCATCCAAGCCTGAATGAAGCGTGGCTGGAAGCCGCTGAAGCGTTAAAAGACAAAGCAATTCATCGAGCTTAGCCTCCTGATTATCTATTTTTATGCCAACGAGGTGAGACACAGCATATGCAGAAAGGTAAATTGACAAAAGACACGATAGTGGTTGCCGGACAAGAGCGCTCCTATGTCTACTATATTCCGTCCGATTACGATGAAAAAACGCCGCTCCCCCTCTTGTTCAGCTTTCATGGAGCGACGAGTAACGCAGAACATCACAGTCGCTTAACCCAGTTTCACAAACTTGCGGAGACAGAGAAGTTTTTCGTCCTTTATCCGGAATCCACTCATGTTGACCCTGCTAACCCAGCAGCCAAGCAATGGAATGAAGGAGTCGACGGAAATCCAGCAAAAGCGGCCAACGTAGATGATGTTGGTTTCATCGCCGAGCTGCTGGAACAATGGAAACAAAAGTACCACGTCAACAAAAACAAAATTTTCACGACCGGTTTTTCAAACGGCTCTGGTTTCAGCCTGCGACTTGCTATCGACCTTCCGAATACATTTACCGGCGTGGGAGGTGTCGCGGGCCCTCTCCCGATCGTATTCAGCAACAAGGTCGAGAATATGCCGCCACTCGTATTTATTATGGGGGATGCGGATCCGGTCATCCCCTTCACCGCCGCCGATGCCGCCGGTGAGAAAAAGTATTTCATCTATGATCTGCTTGGGGCCCGTAAAACGGCAGAAGCCTTTGCTTATGGTTCCTTCGATGTTACCGATATTCAAACAGAACGCCTGCCAACCGTTTTGCTCGAGGATCCGACACGCGTTGACAGGACCAAATTTCTAGATAAGCAAGAACGTGCGCGCGTTACTTTTTACACGGTGAAAGGCGGCGGGCACACGTGGCCGGGAGGTCCTAAACTTCAGCCTCCAGCTGCAAATGGTGCTGTCAGCCAGCAGCTCGATGCCACTCGTGTGATCTGGGACACGTTGAGTAATCTCACTTCCCCCAAATAAATGCATGCCTCGCACCCTTTTTAGGCTCAGTGCCATAAGGGTGCTCTTTTTTACAAAAGGAATATTACGCCTTCTATGGGGTAGCTATTTTGGGCGGCGTGTTGTTTCGAGTCGTCATACACGCTCGTTGGGGGCGTTATTTCGGTTGCTGCGCTGATTCATGGCTTCATACGTGCTCTTTGATGTCGCTATTTTGATGGCTGCGTTGTTTCGAGTCGTCATACACGCTCGTTGGGGTCGCTATTTTGGGTGGCGTGTTGCTTCGAGTCATCATACACGCTCGTTGGGGGCGTTATTTCGGTTGCTACATTGTTTCACGGATTCATACGCGCTCTACCGCTATTTCGGCGGTCGTACTTTCAAAAAAAAAGCTGTCAACCACAGTGGTTCTGCGTTTGACAGCTTTTCATCAGCCCCTCATTAAAGCTGGTAGATAGGTAATCAGGTCAGGGAATATTAAAAATAAGATAATCGCCGCTATCATCGCAAGCAGCATCGGGGTAACGCCTTTGAATATACGTTCAATTGGTACGTCTTTCATCACCCCGTTAATGATATACACACTGATCCCGAGCGGTGGTGTGATTAAGCCCATGTTCATCACCATGACCATCATGACACCGAACCAGACACCGTCAAATCCTAACTGTGTAATAAGCGGATAAATGACCGGAAGTGTTAGAACAAAGATAGCAATTCCTTCGAGAAATAATCCTAGTATAAAATAGACAGCGAGGATTGCAATCATAATCATCATCGGTGACCAATCAAGGCCATTTACAAACATCGTAATTTTAGCCGGTATACGACTGATCGATAAAAATTGACTAAAAATGTCGGCCCCGATTAAAATGAGGAAAATCATCGCTGACAATCTCGTTGTCTCTCCTAATGACTGGATGAATTTTTTCGCGTTCAACCTACGAGTGGCGAGCGCAAGGATCAAAGCTCCGAATGAGCCGACCGCCCCTGCTTCCGTCGGTGTAAAAACGCCGAAATAGATTCCGCCGATCGTTAGAATAAACAGCACGAAGAACGGCCAAACTTTAGATAATGATCGAAAACGGGCGCCCCAGCCTGATTTTTCTGTTGCCGGTCCTGCTTCTGGATCTTTGCGTACCCACAAGAACACGACGATCATAAAGAGAAGCATCTGTAAAATCCCTGGAATTAAACCGGCAATTAACAGCTCGCCAATTGGCTCCATTGTTAAAATGCCATAAAGGATTAAGATAACACTCGGCGGAATCAAAATACCCAGTGTCCCGCCTGCGGCTACACAAGCGCTGGATAAAGACGGGCTATAATTATACTTTTTCATCTCTGGGATCGTTATTCTCGCCATTGTAGCTGTCGTAGCATTAACCGACCCTGAGATAGAAGAAAAAAGAGCACTTGTTCCAATTGTCGTCAACGCCATACCGCCTCGAATGTGACCAATCCAAGAATCGACAGCCTTAAACAAATCTCGCCCAAATTCGCTATAAGAAAGTATCATTCCCATTAATATGAATAGCGGAATGACACTTAAGGAATATGAGCTTGCTGTTCCAAAAGGGGTCTTACCTAACTGAACGAGTCCGGTATCAAAACCACGCACCATCCCAAACCCGATCGTGCCTACAACAATCAAGGCAATACTCACCGGAACTTTCAATATAAACAATAGAAGCAGCACAATAATACCAATAATACCTATCATTTCTGGACTCATGATCTTACCACCGCCCTAACAAAGTGCTGGAGCCCATTGGTAAGAGCTACTAAAGCAAAGACAAACGCACCGATAGAGGCAATCATAATAAACGGATATACGGGCAGGCCGAGGTCTGTTGTCGTCAAATTTCGCCCCATTGCGCGTAAAGCATCCTGGAAAATCTGCCATCCCATGACAAAAATCACAACACAGATCAGTAATTCAATCAAACCCTCTACGACATGATGCACTCTTTCCGGGAGCTTATCAACGAGAAATCCAACGGCAATGTGTTCTTTATATTTATGTGTGATCGCAAAGGTGAAGAAAACCAAAATTGCCGACCCTAATTCCGTCAATTCAAAACTTCCCGTTATCGGCCGGTGGAAAAAATACCGGCCAATAACATCAAAGGTAATGAGAAAGGTGACGAAACAAAGAACAGCATTAGAAATGTGATGCAATACTAAACTTAAGACATTTAACACTGCTTCTAATCCATTCGCTAATCGTCCCATAATTAAAAAACTCCCATTATTTTGAGCTTAATTCAACAGCTCTATCATATACTTCTTGTCCAGGAAGGCCTTTTTCTTCTTTATCTTTAATCCATTCATCAATGGCTGGCTGCATGTATTCTTTCCATTCTTCAATTTCGCCTTCGTCCAGCTCGTAAAATTCAGCCCCCGCATCTTTCGCGGCTTGAATAGCTTCTTCTGCACGGCCATCTAACGTTTCACCAACTAGTTTAGACATGTATTCGCCTTTTACTTCTGCCATCTCATTCTGTGTTTCTTCATCAATCGAGTCCCAGCTATCCTGGTTCATCACAGCATAAAATGTCGTCATATAGAAGTCCCCAACTGTAACATAGTCAATAACATCTTGAAGGCTGTAATCTAAGAGTGTATGGTACGGACCAACTGTTCCGTCTACAACACCTTTCTGCAGTGCCTCATACGTTTCATTCATTGACATGGAAACCGGTGTAGCCCCCATTGCTTCCAGCCACTTATTCACTTCTGGGGATGGGGAGCGGATGCGCATTCCCTTCAGATCTTCTACGCTTTTAACTTGCTTTCCGACGGTGAAAATTTGACCAGGTTCAGAGGTTGCGATCCACAGTGGTTCCGTATCTGCATACTCTTCCTGCATTTCTGGAAATTCTTGATTTAACTGCCACAAGATTTCTGATCCTTCTGTACCGGTTTCACTCAAGAAAGGTAATTCCATCACGGAAGTAAGCGGAAATTGTCCCGGTGTGTAGCTGTGAACACTAAAGCCCATATCAGCGATACCCGTTGCAGCTGCTTCATATTGAGCGTCCGGTTCTGCCAGCTGCGCTCCCGGGTAAGAAGTGATCTCTACTTGATCCTCCGTTAATTCAGCTGTTTTATCGATAAAAGGCTGAACGACGTCCGTCTCCATGATATGATTGGATGGGAACATATGGGAAAAATCAAATGTATAGGTTTCTTCGGAAGCCCCTTCTTCTCCTCCGCCATCTGATTCAGAGGAACAGGCACCGAGCACAAGCATACTGGCAGCCGCAACAGCGGTGAGTGACTTCCAGTGTCTCATTCGTCTATTTTTCATTAAAAACACCCCTCCTGTATTTTTTATAAAGCGTTTTCAACTAAACCAAGAAAAGGAAGATTGGCTTGACTCTTCCTTTCCTTCTCATTAATTACATCTGATTTGGTGCGTCGATGTCATATTCTTTCAACGTTTCACGGATTTCCGCCTGTAGTTCTTTTGATGGCAGACCCATTGGCATACGAAGAACTGGCTCGATTTTACCCATCATACCGAGGGCTGCTTTTACAGGTGCCGGATTCGTGTCTTTAAAGAGGACGTCATTTAGGTTCATCAATTCATAGTGGAGGTCTTGTGCTTTTTTCACGTCGCCAGCTTCCCAAGCGTCGTGCATCTCAGCAACTCTCTTAGGCTCGACATTCGCAGTAGCACTGATAGAGCCAGCGCCGCCGATAGCAAGCATCGGGTAACATAAGAGTTCAATCCCGGAATAAAGGAGGAAATCTCTGCCACAGTTGAGCATAACCCGATTTACATGTTCGAAATCTTTGTTAGACTCTTTTGCACCGACAATATTCGGGCAATCTTTTACTAGGCGAGCCATTGTCGAAACTTCCATGTTTTGTGCAGTACGTCCTGGGATATTGTAGATGATAATTGGAATATCAACTGAATCCGCTACGGTTTTAAAATGATTGTAAAGCGCTTCCTGGTTTGGCTTGTTGTAGTAAGGGACGATCACCATCGCAGCGTCAACGCCCATTTCTTCTGCTTTCTTCGTTAAGTACATGGTCTCATCATGATTGACAGAGCCTGTACCAGGAGCAAACGGAACACGGCCGTCAATTGCTTTCATCGCGTTTTCCATTACTTGAACACGTTCTTCGGTTGTCAAAGAACTAGGCTCTCCGGAAGTTCCCGTTACCGAAATAGCATGCGTCCCATTTTCTAACTGCCAGTTGATGAGTTCTGCTTGTTTTTCAAAATCAACCTCACCATTCGCTTTAAATGGTGTGATTACCGGGCAAATAGACCCTCTTAACTTTTGCTTGATTTCATCGTAATTTTTACTCAATTCTATTTCCTCCCTTTTGTTTGATTATGAGAAAGGTTGTGTCTATAAAGATAACTTCTATTACCATTGTATATAGTTTCATATATGATTTCAAGAAATTTTTATTTATCTATCCTCTTTCTCTGTATTATCCAAACCTTTGCAGAAAAGTTTACTTTTTGAAAATGAATGTATAAAATAGTAAAAAAATACAGATTTTTGGGAGGTAGTCGAAGTTGACCCACATTGTGAAAGCAGATCCCCTTCATCTGCAGGCATATCAATTAATTAAACAGTTAATTTTAGAGAAGGAATTTGAGCCTGGCGAGCGCGTTGTCGAACTTCGGTTAGCGAAAAAACTAGGCATCAGCCGTGGCCCCGTTCGTGAAGCTTTGCGCATGCTGATTCAAGATGGACTGCTTGAATCGGATAATACAGTTTATAAGCCATCACGAACGGATATTATCGATGTCTTTAAATGTCGGGAAATTCTGGAAATACTAGGGGTTGAATTAGCGATACAGGTGATGTCCGATGAGCAAATTGCCGTAACGACTGATATAATCAAAGAAACTTTTAAGCAGGGGAATGTCTACAAATTAGCACAGTTAGACCAAAATTTTCATGATTCAATTATTGAATGTACGAAAAATAAACAGCTTATTCAGTTAATGGGACTTATCAAAACAAAAGTGATGTATATGCGCAGTGCCATTAGCCATGAAGCAGTCTACCCTCCCTTTATGGAACAACATGTACATATAGTAAACGCACTGCAGGCCCGTGAGGTAGAAAAGGCATGTGAGGAAATGCGAAACCATATCCAATGCGGACTGTATCACATTCTTGATAATGTTGGAGAATAACATCGTGCTATTAATATAAAAAAACTATTTTAGTGTTAACAGCAAACAGTTGACATGAAAGAATAAATAATGTAAATTTTTGGAGAATTATTGATATTTCTAGGTATTTACTATTTCCCCTTCCAGGGATCGAAGATTTCAAAAACAAGTTGATTTTTTAAAATAATCTTATAAATGTGTTGCCAGTCACTATGATCACGTGTATATTAAATGGTAATTGATATGGGGGAGGAGATTAGAACCATGAGAAAACTGCTATTATCCTGTTTGTTTTTGTTAATGCTTGCTTTGATTGCAGCGTGTGGGAATGGAAACGAAGATACGAGTGCCGATGAAAACTCCGAAGACAGTTCCGCTGGCACCGACAGTAAGGAAGACGCCCAGGCATCCGATGAAGAAGTCATTAAAATCAAAGTCGGACACATTGCGGGTCCCGATGAGTCTTATTCCATTGGGATGGAACAATATGCAGAAGCTGTTGAAGAAGCTACTGACGGCCGGGTTGAGTTTGAAATTTTCGGTAACGGACAGCTTGGCGGCGAGCGGGATGTCACGGAGCAGGTCCAGCTCGGCAGTCTCGATATGAGCCTTGTAACCACTGGGGTGGTCGGGAACTTTTATGAGGATGTCACCGTTTTTGAACTGCCATTTTTATTCCGAGATCTAGACCACGCATACAACGTACTGGACGGCGACATCGGCCAGGGCGTGCTGGACGGCATGAGCGATGTCGGCTTAAAAGGAATTGCCTTCTGGGAAAACGGGAACCGTCATTTTACAAATAACGTTCGTCCGATTCATTCTCCTGAAGATATGGATGGATTGAAGATGCGTACAGTAGAAAACGAGATGTTCCTTGATGCTTACAAACTATTAGGCGCTGATCCAGTACCGATGGCCTTCCCAGAGGTATACTCGTCCCTACAGCAAGGTGTCATTGATGGAAACGATAACCCTTATCCGATCTTGTGGGGGAAAAAGCTCTATGAAGTGCAGGACCATTTATCTGAGGTTGGCTTCTACTATGCATCTGCGACTCTTCTGATGAATAATGACTTTTATGAGTCCTTGCCGGAAGATATCCAGAAAACAATCGTTGATCTAGGTAAAGAATACGCTCAAAAAGAGCGTGAGATTAACAAAGAAATTGGGGAAAAAGCGAAAGAAGAAGTGATTGCCGATGGTATGGAAATTGTAGAGGCGGATGATGTTGATATCGAAGCATTCCGCAAAGCAATTGAACCACTCCACGACAAGTACAGTGACAAGTTCGGAGATACCATTGATCAGATCAAAGAAATGGAATAAAGATTAACACGAAAAGCGAAGGCATTCCTCAATGAGTGCCTTCGCCTTTTTGTTGCGTTGTTTTTTATTTTGCCTGTTGAGGTATTCATTCAATCGTTTGCAGATCCTGTCCGATGATCACTTCTCCGTCAAACACAGCTGCCGCTTCTTGGTAAGCACGTTTTTCATCAATGTTTGGCTGTTCATCGCATGCAAAAAAGCCCTCACTACCTTGATATAAGGAAGTAAGAGCAAGCATTGCAAGGCTCTAGGAGGGGGTGCTGCATTACATACTTAATTCGATTTCATCAAAGCGTGCTTGGGCGTGAAAGGCATCCATCTGATAATCGGCAATGAAATTCTCCCAATGTAAGCGAACTTTGGTTCGATCAGCAAAGGGGTCCCCATGAAACATTTCTATTTGTAGTTCCCCTTGACGGTCATCTGCTCTAACGTCACAGACTCCTTTGGCTGCAACGATTCCATTCAACAAAGTTACTTCATAACTTCCTGAACAAGGTAGAAAATAGTCAGGATCGATACGTAACGTGTAGCCTGTCCCTTTCTTCTCGAGTACACCTTCCATTTCGTAGCGGCTGCCCAAGTATGCGGGAATCTCCTCCACGCGCCCTGAAGAGATAAGCTCGCGAAGCAAGGTAGAACTCACTTTATGGTGACGTTTTTCCAGCTTTTCGACTGTCGTGACGCCAAAGCGTCCGGCGGCGTCAATATTAAGCTGCGCCATATTGCCTTTTCCCTTGAAGCCGTACGAATAGTCAAAGCCGGCGACAGCATGCTTGCACTGTAAGCCAATCAAGTAGTCCTCCACAAATTGTTCGTGGGGAATCTTTGCGACTTCAGGCGTAAAATCTACCACATACAACAGATCTGCCCCGAGTCTCTTGAATACTTTTTCTTTAACGGAAAGCGGTGTCATATACTTCGTAACTTGCTTTCCTTTTTTAATAACGGCGCTAGGGTGTGGGGAAAATGTCATTACTGCAAGCTTCACATCACGTTGATTAGCAATCGCTTTAGCCGTTTTGATAATTTCCTGGTGCCCTAAATGGACTCCGTCAAAAAAGCCTAGCGCCATCACACACGGTTCACTATTCTGCTGTACGAAATCAGACATTGGATAACTTACACGGATGCTTTTCATCGCTGCCCCTCCTAAAATACAAAAGCCTATTTCAATTCTTTATATTTTCCTTCAAAGATAGCAAGTGGATTGCTGTCTTGCAGTTTCAGATTCAATACTTCACCCACAAATAAAGTGTGGTCTCCTGCTACGTGGGAGTCGTAAACTTTACAAGATAAATTCACGAGTGAATCTTTTATGATTGGCAACCCTTCGAAAGTTTCGAATTCTACGTTTCTTTCTTCTTTTATCTGCCCGGCAAACAGCATGGACATCTCTTGCTGGTGTTCAGACAAAATATTAACAGCATACTTACCAGATTGTTTGATTAGCTCAAGCATTTTAGCTTTCTCCGCTATAGAAATCAGAACAAGCTTTGGATCAAGTGAAACGGACATGAAGGCATTTGCAGTCATACCGTGCACTTCTCCGTCTACTTCGGTTGTAATTACCGTGACACCGGTTGCAAATTTCCCCATCGCGGTTCGAAACATACGATCATCCATTAGTTCTCACCTTTTCTGCTATATTTTATCCCATTCAGGTAATGGGTTTCAAGCATCATCCTAAGAAGAGGGTGAAACAAAAGGGGGAATGCTCCCCCCCTTTTAGTTCCTATTAGATGTTATGGTTAACTACTACAAGCTTAAGTTCTGTCATTTCTTCTACCGCATATTTAATACCTTCCCGACCAGTTCCACTTTCTTTGACACCGCCGTATGGCATATGGTCGACACGGAATGTCGGAATGTCATTAATCATGACGCCGCCTACCTCGAGTTCATCCGAGGCGTTCATGGCTTTATGAATATTATTCGTATAAATACCTGCCTGCAGGCCGTAACGAGAATTGTTTACTTCCGCGATCGCATCGTCAACTGATTTGACAGAATTAATCATAACAGTCGGCCCGAAAACTTCCTGGCAAGATACTTTTGCATCAGCCGGAACGTTTGTAAGTACTGTTGGCAGCACCACGTTACCGTCTCGTTTGCCGCCGGTTTTCACTTCTGCACCGTTTTCTTCTGCTTCCTTCACCCAAGCAAGTACACGGTCAACATCACCTTCTGAGATCAAAGCAGATACGTCTGTTTTCTCGTCCAGAGGATCACCTGTCACGAGTTCTTTTGTTTTTGCAACAAACTTTTCAACAAAAGCATCGTACAGTTTTTCATGAACGTATACACGTTGCAGGGAAATACATACTTGCCCCTGGAAACCGAAGGCTCCTTGCACACAACGGCCGATAATGCGATCAAGGTCAACGTCTTCATCGACAATGACAGCTGCATTCGAACCTAGTTCAAGAGTCGTGCGTTTCAAGCCGGCTTTACTACGGATTTCTTTCCCAACTTCCGGGCTTCCGGTGAACGTAATCATGCTTACACGATCGTCTGTCACGATTCGGTCGCCGACAACACGGCCGCTTCCCGTAATTACATTCAAGGCGCCTGCTGGAAGACCTGCTTTTTCGAGAAGCTCTGCTAGAAAGTATGAAGAAAGTGGTGTTTGCGAAGCAGGCTTTAACACGATCGTATTCCCGGTCGCAATCGCCGGTCCTACCTTATGAGCTACTAGATTCATAGGGAAATTAAACGGCGTAATAGCACCTATTACACCAAGAGGCTCATGCTTCGTATAAGCGAGTCTTTTTTCTCCGCCCGGCGCTGCATCTAAAGGAAGCGTTTCACCATAGATATGGTTCGCTTCTTGTGCCGCAAACTTGTAAGTCTGAATGGTCCGTGCTACCTCGCCGCGAGCAGTAGTTAGCGGCTTAGCTGCTTCTTTTGCAATAATCTCAGCTGCTTTCTCTGCATTTTCTTCCAGTAGCTGCACGAGATTAGAAAGAATCTCGCTCCGTTCATGGGCAGCCAACTTCTTCATCGCTGTTTGTGCAGCAACTGCTGCATCGATTGCTTCATCTGCCTCTTGAATGGACGCTTTCGGAATCTCAGCTAATATTTCCCCATTATACGGAGAATAGAGGGGAGTATATTCCTCCGCCTCTTTCCACTCTCCATTAATGAAGAGATTCTGTCTTTTAGTAACTCGTGTTTGTGTCATGGAATCTCATCACTCCGCCTTTAGTAAATTAAATTACAAAATTTGGTTTACGCTTAGCCAGGGTAGGTTCGGAGAGTTTAACTTTCTCGCCTGTTTTAACGTCGAGAACTTCAGAAGCTTCTTCAAACCAGCTATCCGGTGCTTCATGCCCCCAAAAAGTCTGGCGCATTGGATCATCGAGATCCCAACGAATTGGGTTGAAGTCTGGGTCGCTTGTCAAGTAGTCCCCATTATAAAGCTCGATACGGTGACCATCCGGATCTCTCAAGTAAAGGAAAAATGCATTTGAAAGTCCGTGACGGCCAGGTCCACGTTCAATTGACTTGCCGAGTCCCATTGAAGCCAATACATCACAAGCATCAATCAAGGAAAGCGGATCTTTCAACCAGAAGCCAATATGGTGAAGACGCGGTCCTTTGCTGTTCATAAAGGCAACGTCGTGAACGCTCGGTTTACGATGCAGCCAAGCAGCCCAAATACGATCTTCTTCATTTGCTGTATACTCAGAGCAGGCAAATCCTAGTTCTTTCGTATAGTAATCGTATGCTTTCTCTACATCTGGCACCGCACAGTTAAAGTGGTCAATACGCTGAACCTTTGCCCCTTTATGAAGATGGAACTTCTGAAGCATACGCTCCGCCTGATCCATTTCTGCGTAAAACTCTACAGGCAATCCGGAAAGGTCTTGAACACGCAATGTCCGTCCAATCGCTTTTTGGGTGCCCTTCTCCATCCATTTTACTTCATTTCCTTCATTTTTGAAATGAGTTTCTAGCTCATCAAGGTCTTTTTCAGACGCAACCTTATAGCTGATCGCCTCCACAGCGGCTTCTGGCTTTTTCTTCAGCCATAAGCAGTGATGGTTATGATCCTCAATGCTGCGATAGAAAATGTTTTCGCTGTCGGATTCTGTTTCGATAAAACCAAGGGCATCATAAAATTCCCGGGACTTTTCTAAATCAGTCACGTGTAATACGGCACGTCCTGTACGAATGATATCAAAATTCATGTGTTACCCTCCTTGTTATTTACAGTTTTATAGTTTGGAATAGTCTGGTTTGTTTGATTTAACTTGGTTTAAGAAATCTTTGACATAATTTTTATATGGTTCTTTATCAAAACCTTCAAAGTACGTCATGCCCATTTTGATTGGATCGCCAAAGAAGTAGTATTCATAATGCATTTGACGACTTCCGAATGCGCTCATCGTTACGTCCCAAGCAAGACGGAATAGCTGTACTCTTTCGTAACCCTCAAGGTTCTTCGCTTGCAATGCTCTATTCACAATAGGGCCAAGCTCTTCGTTTGTGAAGTCTGCTTCTGTTGGTATTCCCATCAAGCCGGATGCACCGAGAATTCTTAAGATCTCCACAATGCGCGGATAGATTCTTGGGTACCAGTTTCTCGCTGCATTCAGCGCTTCAAAATCAGGTGTCATTGTGCCCCACTTATCGAGCTTCGCGTTCTGTTCAGCGCGGAACAAGTGAGATTTCATTGTTTCCAATATAAGCATAACTTCCGTACCTTTATCTTGGACATGCTGAAACTTATCAATGCCTATTGCATCCATTATGCTTAAGATAATCCCAAGCATAAATTCAGTTTTTACAACGTTTTTTGAGATCACTTGATGTGACATGTGTACAACGGCGTTTGTATCGCGGAACGTACGGTTACAGATAGAGGAGTTCCCGCATACAAATACTTTCTCCCAAGGAACAAACACATTGTCAAAGTATACAATGGCGTCTCCCTCTTCAAAGCGGCTACTCATTGGGTGATCCCATTCGTTTTTACCATAATCAAAGGACTCACGGCTGATATATTTCAAGCCTGGTGTGTTGTTTGGTAATACGAAGGCAAGTGAATACGGGTCATCAAGTTCTCCGGCTTGTTTTACTGTCGATGGGAATACAAGAATTTCGTCCGTAATACCACCTTGTGTCGCTAACAGTCGAGCGCCGTCTACAATAATCCCGTCTGATTTCTTCTCAACGAGGTGAAGCGCAACGTTAGCGTCTTTCTGTTCATGCTGAGCCTTCTGGCGGTTCACCTGCGGGTGAATAAGAGTGTGTGTTAAGCTGATATCATTCTCACGTGCATATTCATAGTAGTTTTTCGCGTTTTCCGCAAACATTGGATCATCTTCAGCAAACAGGTCATTTGCCACTCCCATTGCCATCACTTCTGCGTTCAAGTAGTCTGGGGAGCGTCCCATCATACCTCCGGAAGTGCGTGCCCAAGCTTGAATTGCTTCTCTTCTCTTCACTAAATCATCAATGGATTCCGGGCGAAGGAATGTCATCCCTACTTTGTCGCCACTGGTTGGTGACGTGTATAGCATTTTTTCTGGTTGTTCATATTGAAGGTCATAAAGGTTAGCCATTGAGTTGATTACATTTTTAAAGCCAGGATGCGTCGTTGGATCTTCGACGCGCTCCCCGTGAATATAAACGTTATTTTTCGCATTACGAATTCTCTCTTTGTATTCAGCTCCAGTTTTAGCTGGCATGTAAATCTCCTCCTCGTTTAATTAAAAATTTATTTCTTTCCAAACTGCGGGATGTGATGATCGCCGATAGCTACGTGGATAATCTTTGTCTCGGTATAAAATTCAAACGCGTAATGTCCGCCTTCCCGTCCGATTCCACTGTGCTTGGAACCGCCAAACGGTGTGCGAAGGTCGCGTACGTTCTGTGCATTTACCCATAGCATTCCAGACTCAACCGCCTGCGCTACCCGATGACCGCGTTTAATGTCATTTGTCCAAACATAACCAGCAAGGCCATAACGAACATCATTTGCTTTTTCAATCACTTCTTCTTCGTCTTTAAAGGTCATTACAGCAATAACCGGGCCGAAAATTTCCTCCTGGACGACACGCATTTTGTTGTCCGCATTCAATAACATAGTCGGTGCTACATAGTTGCCACGGCTTAGCTCTTCTGGAATATGGCCGCTTACAACTTCACAGCCTTCTTCTCTTGCGATTTCAAGATAGCTCTTCACATTCTCAAAATGATTGCGGTGAATGAGCGGGCCGACTTGAGTTTCATTTTTCATTGGATCACCGACGACGATATTCTCGACTCGATCTTTCAGCTTTTCAATGAAAGAATCAGCAATGCTTTCATGAAGGTACAATCTAGAGTTAGCCGTACAGCGTTCTCCGTTGAAGGAGAAAATACCCCATGTTGCTGCGTCAAGTGCACGGTCTAAATCCGCATCTTCAAACACGATGATCGGTGACTTTCCGCCCAACTCCATCGAGAAGCGTTTTAAGGAATCTGCACCGTTTTTCATAATTTCCGAACCAGTTGTTGTCTCTCCTGTAAAGGAAATTAACTCTACATCCGGGTTCGCAACGAGTGACGCTCCAGCGGTTTCACCATAACCGTGAACAACGTTGAAGACACCGTCTGGTAGTCCTGCTTTGTCGATGATCTCAGCAAGACGGTTTGCTGTCAGCGGTGACCATTCAGCCGGCTTGAGAACAACCGTGTTCCCTGTCGCGAGAGCCGGTGCGATCTTCCATGTTTCAAGCATAAATGGCGCGTTCCAAGGTGTAATGAGTCCTGCAATCCCTACCGGTGACTGCACGGTGTAGTTTAAGAACTCATCATCTACCTGGTACACTTCGCCAACAAGGCGGGCAGAAACCATTTCAGCGTAAAAGCGGAAGTTATTAGCTGCGCGCGCTACCATTTTTCTCGTTTGGCTGATTGGAAGCCCGGTGTCATAAGACTCGAGCGGCGCAATTTCTTCAATGTGCTCATCAATTAGATCAGCAATCTTGTAGATATAAGCAAGGCGGTCTTTCAGCTTCAAGCTTCCCCATTCCCCTTTGAATGCTTTTCTTGCTGCCTTGACGGCTTTGTCAACATCCGCTTTGTCACCAGAGGCAACGGAATTGATTTTTTCATTCGTATAGGGGCTGATATTATCAAATTGTTCTTTACTTTCTGCATCCACAAAAGCACCATCAATGTAAAGTTTAATGTCTGAGATGGAAGAAATTACCTTTTTTCCTGCTTCACTAACGTCTGTAAGTCGATCGGTACTCATGTATACATTCCTCCTACTTTTGTTAACGCTTACTTTGTGATTTAAAAAATATATGATTTTATATATTCAATTGTCTAAAAACTTTCTATACCCAATATATCACGTTTAAATTCATATGAAAAATATAAAAATAATTGATTAATTATACTTTTTTCGTATATTATAAAAGGGGAAAGGAGTTAACAGTCAATGGATATTAAACAGTTGCGTTATTTCTGTGTTGTTGCTGAGGAAGGACAAGTGACAAAAGCAGCAAAAAAACTGCATATGGCTCAACCTCCTCTCAGCCAGCAAATTAAAAATATCGAAAAAGAATTGGGAAGTGAGCTTTTTGAAAGGGAGGGTCGCTCCCTTGTGCTTACTGAGCCGGGGCGTGTCTTATATAAGAAAGCAAAAAAAATTTTGCAGGAGCTGGAAGACACAGTCTTGGAAGTACAGGAGACAAAGCAAGGAATACGTGGTACCCTGTCCATCGGCTCCAATAAATCTTGTTTTTCTTATCTCCCCGAACAACTGAAAAGGCTGCGCAGCCTGCACCCGCAAATTGCGTATCAACTCCGTGAAGGAGATACTTCTTTTTTAGCTGAAAGAGTGATAAACCGGGATATTGAATTGGCGCTTGTCCGACTGCCGGTTGACTTGGAGAAGTTCTCGATTCTACGCCTCCCCTCGGAACCATATGTGCTTGTTACACCGGTTGAGTGGCCAACTTTCGCTCCTGATATTCAACGAATATCGATGAAAGAGCTTAAGGAACTGCCACTCATGCTCCTTCATCGGATCAGCGGAACGGGCCAATTTGAATTGATTGTCAGTGAATGCCGCAACCACGGTTTTGAACCGCAAGTCATTTGTGAATGCCCTGATGCGTCCATGCTGATCTCTTTGGCAGCAGCTGGGGTGGGAGCTACGATCGTGCCTAAATCTACTTTATACGGATTCCCAAATGAGCAAATTCGTGTCCTCGAGTTGGAGGATGCCAACATTGCCGCTGAATTAGGGATTATCTGGAATAAGGATCACTATTTGACTAAGTCCGCACAACGGCTGCTCGAATTATTTAAAGGGGCCTATCCACATACTATGTAAGGGAGGAAGTTGTAATTATATATGAAATCATATATAATGTGAGTTATGACACAGAAAAAATTAAACAAAAGCAAACACGCCTATAATGTTATCCGTGCTCGTATTTTAGACGGCACTTATGCACCTGGTCAACGGATTATTTTGGACCAAATTGCAAAGGAGGTGGGATCCAGCCACATTCCTGTGAGAGAGGCCATTCGCCGCCTTGAAGCAGACCAACTGATTGAGTATAAGCCAAATGCCGGTGCTGTCGTCCTTTCATTCGATGAAAAAGTGTATAAAGAGACACTTGAGCTGTTAGGGGTTCTCGAAGGCTATGCCACCAACCTCAGCGTTCCTCATATGAAGGAAGCGGATATTGAAGTGCTCGAGACGATTAACAATGAGATGAATGAAGCGTTAATGAAATATGATCTAAATACGTTTAGTGACCTAAATAAAAAGTTCCATTTCGCAATTTATTCCCGCTGCCCGAATAAATTACTTATTCAAAACATCGAACAATCGTGGGGACGGCTCGATACGGTAAGAAAATCAGGTTTCTCGTTTTTCCCGATGCGTGCCCCAGAATCGGTAAAGGAACATGCTCAACTCATCGAGCTTATTAAAGATAAAGCTTCCGCAGAGAAAATTGAGTCGTTTACTCGCCAACATAAACTCAATACACTGACGGCTTACCAAAACCGGGTATAATAGTAACCGGAACCTGTGCTTCCTTGTTAAGTACGGGTTTTTTTGTTTGGAACCAATATGCCTTTATTGAAACAACTATGTAAATCATATACAATAACATATATAAAATGTTCCATCCATCCAACCAACCGCAAAGGAGTTGTACGAAAAATATGGTTAAAGCAAAAGCACTGTTTAACGATTTGTACCAGCCGGCTGCCATAGAAGTGAATGCTGCCGCCAATGAGGTAACAGTAAAAAATAACACACATCAAGCTGATGAGCTGCACTGGCGTGTCCCAGTTTCCGGCACTGTTTACGGCGCGGCGTTGAATTATAAAGGTGAATTAGACAAGCTCGGTGATCAGCTCCACGAGGACCCTTATAAAGAGCCGCCCAAAGCACCCGTCTTATACATTAAACCGATTAATACCCTCTCCCCGCATCAATCCGTCATTCCTTTGCCTGCAGAGGAAAAAGAATTACAAGCAGGAGCTGCACTGGCTGTCGTTTTCGGAAAAACAGCAACCCAGGTGAACGCCGAGTCAGCGCTCGATTATGTGGAAGGCTATACGGTAGTGAATGACATCAGTATCCCGCATGAAAGCGTGCATCGCCCAGCCATTAAACAAAAAGCCCGCGACGGTTTTTGCCCGATCGGACCTTGGGTTGTACAAAAAGACCAAGTATCCAACCCTGATGATCTCGAGCTTCGCGTATACGTTAATAATGAGCTGAAGCAGACGGCATCTACCAAAAACCTAGTCCGGGATGTAAAGCAGCTGATTGCAGACGTTACGGAGTTTATGACTTTCTATCCAGGAGACGTTCTCTTGGTCGGCACTCCAGAAAACCCACCGCTCGTGAAAGACGGCGACAAAGTTAAAGTGGAAATCGATGAAATTGGCGCTCTCGAGAACAAAGTACTCTCCGACAAGCAGGGATAAGATAGATAAGATCGTACAACAACACACAGATACGAGGAGGAAATGCAATGAAACGAGCACGTGTAGCTGTGGGCGGTGCTGTCCACGACGCATTTGAATACAATGGAAAAGTGAAATTAACAGACGGACGCGTATTTTCCGAACAAGAGGTGGAATGGCTGCCGCCTGTTCAGCCTCAGACTGTATTTGCTTTAGGATTAAATTATGCAGACCACGCGAAGGAGCTTTCCTTCAGTGCTCCGAAAGAGCCGCTTGCCTTTTTGAAGGGGCCAAATACATTTATCGGCCATAACGCTTCTACCAAGCGCCCTGATGAAGTAACCTTTATGCACTATGAATGTGAGTTAGGTGTCGTCATCGGGAAAACAGCAAAAAATGTTAAAAAAGAAGACGCCTATAAGTATGTCAAAGGGTATACCATTTCGAACGACTATGCGATCCGGGACTACTTGGAAAACTATTACCGACCTAATCTTCGTGTAAAAAACCGCGACACTTGCACACCGATCGGACCGTGGCTCGTGGACCGCGACGATATTGAAGATCCGATGAATCTCTCTCTCCGTACGATTGTTAATGGGGAAGTCACGCAAGAAGGCAGCACGAAAGACATGATTTTTACCGTACCAGGCTTAATTGAGTACTTGAGCGGATTCATGACATTAAATGAGAACGATATCATCCTGACTGGCACTCCGAAAGGGACTACTGGCGTAAACGCTGGGGACGAAGTCATTACGGAAATTGAGGGGCTCGGCTCCCTGAAGAATCATATTGTCAGTGACGGAGTTTTCCAAAAGTCTTAATAAATATGCTTGATTGATAAGGAGGAATTCATATGCCTCATGTAACGATAGAGTATACCGATAACCTAAAAGAGGAAGGAGACATCTCCTCTCTCTTAAAAAAGATTAATGACGCGATTATTGCACAAGGTGGTACATTCCCAGTTGGTGGTATTCGTTCGCGGGCAATCGAGCTTCATGATTATGTAACAGCTGACGGGTCAGAAGATGATGCCTTTGTTCATGGCCAGCTGAAGATTGGTGGCGGCCGCAGCGAAGCGGATAAGAAAAAAGTGTGCGACGCCATTTTCGAAGTTATGACGGACCACTTTGCCGCTCTTTTTGAAAAGCGCTACCTCGCTCTCTCCTTTGAGCTGCACGAATTCCAGAGTGCCACTTACAAAAAGAATAATATTCACCAGAGATATAAATAAGCCAAAATTAAATACCCCCTTTACTCACCAATCTCAGAAGACAACCTTCTGAGATTTTCCTTTTCCTGTTTATTCCTTGCTTGAAGCGCAAAGCTTGTCTGATAACAATCTGTTATATGCTATTCTAAATGGCTGCTTTCCCTTCTGATCCGTGTTTTTCATGATATAAATGAGGATAAGAGGAGGTATTTTACATGCTTTTTTTGGCTCTTATTTTATTAGGCTTTGTGGCCAGCGCCTACGGGACAATTATTGGAGCGGGAGGCGGCTTTTTATTCGTACCGGCGCTTTTAACCTTTTATCAAATTAGCCCGGAAGCAGCGGCGGCGACCGGGCTTGCCGTTGTCTTCATTAATGCCGTATCGGGGATGCCAATGCTTATGAAACAGCGCCGCGTGTTAATCCGGACGGGTCTGTTGCTGTCCCTCGGAGCAGCGCCGGCTACTTTTCTAGGAAAATGGCTCGTTACGTACAGTCCGGAAGCTGTCTTTTATGCACTGTTCGCTTGTCTTCTAATCGGTCTTGGTTTATTCTTAACTCTAAAGAAACCAAAACAAAAACAAGCGAATACACAGGCTGAAACAGCTGCCACGGCAGAAGCAGCTGGGGAAATGACCCTGATGCCAGAGTTAGACGAGGAAACGGTAAAAACATGGAAACTCATCGCGGTCGGCGGCTTACTTGGAGTTGTCTCGTCTTTTTTCGGGATTGGCGGCGGCTGGCTGCTCGTACCGATTTTAGTGTATGGTTTCAGCCTGCCGATTAAATCAGCCACTGCTACTTCGATGTTCTCACTCGCTTTATACTCACTTATCGGCCTTATTCCATCCATTGTTGATGGCGCAGTTGATTGGCAGGTTGTTGCCATGAGCGGAATTGGTGTCCTGATTGGTGCACAAGTCGGGGCTATACTCTCGAAAAAGATGAAAGGTGCGACTATCACACGGTTGTTAGCAGTAGTTGTCATCGTGATGGGAATCAATATGTTTTTCCAAATGTAGATGAGGACGGATCCAATGAATATCCAAACGTTTCAGCTATTTTGTTACGCAGTTGAAGAAAAAAGCATAAGCGGCGCGGCCAAACGAGCATTTCTTTCGCAGCCGGCCGCTACCAAGAAAATGAAGCAGCTAGAGGATCATTATTCCACCCTGCTTTTTGAGCGTCACCATACTCCTCTCCTACTCACTCCTGCCG
Organism: Bacillus piscicola; assembly: GCF_022458745.1. Taxonomy (GTDB): domain Bacteria; phylum Bacillota; class Bacilli; order Bacillales; family Marinococcaceae; genus Alteribacillus_A; species Alteribacillus_A piscicola. Next base: position 107,640 of record NZ_JAJJJF010000006.1, on the reverse strand, counting down.
GAAAAAAGCTATACTACTATGCCAGCACCATCGTTCAAGAATACGAAGAATCGAAGGAAGTCTTGGAACAGGAGCGCAATCCAGGGTCACAAACGTTAAAAATCGGCTCCTCTTATACGCTTGGTGAATATGTATTGTCAGAGATAATCAGTGCCTTTCAGCATGATCATCCTGCTCAGCGGATCCAATTATCGATCAGCAATACGCCGAGTGTCCTTTCTGCCCTCGAGGAACGAGCCATTGATCTTGCCTTTGTCGAAGGAGATATCACAACCCTTGACCTAGATAAAAAAATTATTACATATGACAATATTGTGTTGATTACAGCACCTGGCCATAAATGGGCATCTCAACAGCGTATCGTTCCGAAAGACCTCCTTGAAGAACGACTGATTCGCCGCGAAGAAAACTCCGCAACCCGCCGTATTATTGAAAATCATATAAGGGAGAAAGTACCGCTAGAAAAAGTGACAGACGTTCTTGAGTTAAGCACGACGCAGGCGATCAAAAGCGCTGTCCTGTCCGGTCTCGGCTACGGGTTTGTGTCACGGCTCGCGGTCCGCCAGGAATTGCAGGCAGGATTACTTGCCGAAGTGAAAGTGAGCGGCATTCACATTCAGCGTCCTCTCTGGGCAGCCCGCCGTGTACAGCGCTTCCCAAAAGAGTCTGTTGAGCAGTTCAGTACCTTCGTACAGCAGTTTCTTCAGAAAGATGCCCCCGTTTAAAGAAGCCTTTTCAATTAAAACCAAACTTGCACAGAAAAGAGGGGAATCGTGTGGATCTAGTCATTATTTTTGCATTTTTAGGCACAGCCATCGCTCTGACACTTGCGCCCGGCCCTGACATTTTATTTGTAATTGCCCAAAGTATTTCTCAAGATAAAAAAGCGGGTATCGTTACGGCACTCGGTCTCTGTTCCGGACTGCTTGTCCATATCAGTGCTGCCGCGTTAGGGATTTCGGCACTAATTTATCAGTCAACACTTGCTTTTACTATCGTCAAATACGCCGGCGCCGCCTACTTACTGTATCTCGCCTGGCAAGCATTCCGTACCCGGAATCAAGCGGCGGCCACCATCGAATCACGTCCAACCATGCAATATAGCGCGCTTTATAAAAAAGGAATCGTGATGAATTTGCTCAACCCTAAAGTGTCCTTATTCTTTTTGGCACTTTTACCACAGTTCACAAATGAAGCCGGCATGCCAATTGCCTTGCAAATGATTCTATTAGGACTGCTCTTTTTGTTGCAAGCTCTCTTCATCTTCTCCACCATTAGCGTCATTGCGAATAAGGCGGGACGGCTCTTCATGAACAACCCTAAAATAGCGAAACGTATGAATGTTATCGAAGGAACCTTGTTCACCATTATTGGCGTGCAAATCTTATTCAGTCAAAAATAAAACCAAGTGCACTCTCTGCGGGTGCCTTGGTTTTTTTTGAGAAACTATGCGCTTCTTGCTGTTTCTAAAGATGAGGTATTTTTCTCTTTCACAAACAGGAGGGTAGTGATGAAAAATGCGATAATCGCCGCAAACGCAAACAGTCCGAACAACCCTTGTCTGTGAAGGATATCAAAATAGGCGATACTGGTATAAGTTAGAATGACCCCCGCTCCTAAAAAGCTGTATCCTTTAACGGCCGCCTGTTTCGTTTGAATGCTCCATGTCCCAAAAGTCGTCAGTACCGTCACCGACACAATAGTCACGATATTGACAGACATTCCAACCCACACCGGATGGATGTTTAAGTAGAAGTGGTCAGGCGCCCACCCACCCAGGTGATACCAAAGTAATCCTGAGAAAAAACCGGTCCCCAGAGAAGCGACGACAGCACTTCGAGTCACGAGCGGCCAGAACAGCGCTGCGACGACCGGAGCAAAGGTAGCCGAGTTGCGGATGGTCCAGGCAAGCACGTTCCACCATGCCGATTGTTCCGTGCGCAGCGTCCCGAACACAATCATCAATCCCGTCAATAATAAGAGCGAGACTTTTGTGTATGTGACTAACCGTTCTGGGTCTGCCAGCGGAAACAAAGCACTCCCGACGTCTTTACCTAAGCTCGTCGCGCCGGAAAACTGACACGGTGCGCCCCATCCTAACGCGCAGGCCCAAATACCAAGGAAGAACAATCCAACAAGCGGTGCCGGCAGCACAGTCATTAAATATTCAGGAAGTGCTACTAAACCAAGACCTGCGTCAGGCACCACGACAGCTGCTGACAAGCCAAAGATTACTCCGAAAAAAATGAAAGGCAGACCCATGATTTCTGCGACCAACAGCCCTTTTTGGCCTTCTTCCGGCGTCCGTGCTGACAACGCCATCTGAAACGCGGCTTGGGCTAAAATAACGTTGACCAGGAAAGTGCCGAACCATGCGAGTATCACTTGCAGTCCTGCCCCACCCCATTCAAACATTTCAGGACGTTCGACAGCCAGTTCTTGAAGACCGGAGATGCCTGGGTTAATGAAAAAGGCAATAGCTCCTACTATAAACATAAGTGCGAATACGACGGAATTCATCGTTTGCGTAAAAGCAACCGACCACATTCCACCGGCTTGCAGATATAAAAATAATAAAAGCGCAGTAAACGCGACTGAAATGGACAGCGACACTCCGGTAAATACGTGAAAAGCGGAGGCAAAAGCGATGGCTGTCGCCACTGACCACATTGGAAATGCAAATGCCGTAATGGCACCCGCCAACGCTTTTGCGCTGCGTCCGTAACGGTCACCAATTAATCCAGATACTGTCGTTAACATTCTTCTTCGAAATGGTTTTATAATGAGAAGCGCAATAATTAAAACTTGAAGTGTTTCTGCGACCCCGTACCAGACCGCCGAAATTCCGGTCAAGTAAGATAACTCAACGATTGATATGTACGTAGACCCAGAAAACAAACCAGTAATACAAAAGGCTACCGTCCACCAGCGGAAATTCCTCCCTCCGACAAAATAACCATCCCCACGAGTTGCTTTTCGTTTCGCAACGTTCCCCGCTATGATCAAAGCAAGTGTATAGATTAAAGCAAAACTAATCGTCCATATTCCGTAAGAACTCATCCATCTCCAACTCCCTATATTTATATAAATTTGATAAGTTTAGTGTGTTTTCATTGTAAATTTTTTTTGAAAAACCAGTCTTTCCGACTCGCTACACGTATTACTGTTTTTAGCTTTTCCCCTGCACATGTCTGATGGCATTCTTATGACCTCCTTAGTTCCTACCAATTAATAAAACCCCTTTTCCTGAAAAGAAAAAGGGGTTAACGTATAAGTTTCCACCTTTTATCTTTCAGACATAAGTCTGCTGGAATGGGCACCTTTTTTATAAACATATAAATGGTTGCCGCGGGCTCATAGGACCAGGTTCCTCCACCGCTCTTGATAAAAGTGTATGCAATTTTCTATAGTGTAATAAATAATATCCTAGTTGTCAACTGAGTTTTTGGTTTTTTTCTACCAGCTCTCTTTTTACGACTACTTTAGTTCATAAACAACGTCGACTTGCTGTCTTATTTTGATTTCTCCTGGTGATACGCTTGTACCATTGCTAGAATCCTGTGTTGCCAATTCTTCTCTTTGATAAGACTGCATGGGAATCCCGGCTTGTGTGCCTCTTTCTGAAATCTGAATGATCTCCCCTACAGATCTACCGGCACTTTTAGCCATCGCAGCTGCTTTCGACTTTGTACTTTTAATTGCTTGCTGAAGCGCCTGCTCTTCTGCTGTCGAAGCATCTCGCAACGTAAAACTTACCTGCTCAATGCGGTTGGCTCCGGCAGCAGCAGCGTCATCTAACAATTCCCCGACTTTTTCCATATCTTCAAATTGAATCTCTAGAATGTGTTGGGCACGAAATTTTTCCTTGTCTTCTTGATTACTTTGGTACGGATGTACACCGATACGAACCGTTTTGATGTTCTCTTCTTTGATTCCATAATCGTGTAGGAGCTTTTGAACTCCTTTCATTTTTTTACTGACGGCCTGCTGCGCTTTTTCAGCAGATTGATCCTGTGCTTCTGCACCTAAGCGAATGATTGCCAAGTCGGGGGGTACATCAAGCTTCCCCTCTCCTCCGACAAGTAATGTGCCGCTCTGTACGGCAGCCGGTGCACTAGCTTGTATCGCTTCTGGAGAAGACTGATTGCTTAAAAAAATATAAGCAAAAGCTGCCACTACTAATCCTGTCGCTATAACGCTAATAGCATAAATACTTTTTCTTTCCAATGCAAAAACCTCCTTTCAAAACTGATTTTCCTTACTATTATGGACGTTAAATGAAAATTTAAGTTTCAAGTTACTGAAAAATTCTCATAAAGAACGCTATTTAGGGGCAAGTTAACAGTATCTTCGTTGTTCGAAAAAAAGCCAAAGGGTGACAAAAAATCATGGGCATAATTCAATTTCTTAAACAAGGAAATAAATCCTCCGGCACTGCTGCATTAGGTAATTTACTGCTCGCTGTTGTAAAAGGTGTAGCTGCCGCTTTAAGCGGAAGCGGTACAATGTTTGCGACCACTTTGCACTCAGCCGCAGACACGACGAACCAAGGTTTAGTCTTCTTTGGAAGCGCAATTGCCGAAAAAGAACCTACTAAACGTTTCCCCGCCGGCTTCGGAAGGGTCGTAAATTTATTTGTACTCGTAGCCGTCATGGTCGTCGCGATTATGGCTTATGAATCGATTTTAAAAGGATGGGAATTACTTTGGAACCCACAGCCTTCTACTAATTTTTGGCTCAATGTGACTATTTTATCCATTGCTGTTCTCACAGATGGTTTCGTTTTAATAAAAGTGATTAAAGAAATTGTCAAGGAATCCCGCTCGGAGGCAAAAGGGTGGCAGATGATCCCGGCAGCGATAAAAAATGTTCGCTACGCCGCACCGCCGACACGTCTTGTTTTTTATGAGGATATTATTGCCACATTCGGGACGCTGCTTGCCTTAATCTTTGTTCTCTTGGCGCACTTTACAGGCATGCTGTTTCTTGACGGAGCAGGTACACTTTTAATCGGCTTGCTTTTAATCGGAATCGCCCTTAAAGTCGGCTATGAAAACACAATTGGCTTAATCGGTGTAGCAGCCCCGAAAAAAATAGAGAACCGAGTCGCCGACGTGATTTTAAGTGATCAAGACGTAGAAGATATTAAAAAAATGCGCATCCTTCAAGAAGGGAGACAGTATCATGTGGAATGTTACGTTGAGCTGAAAAAAGGCTTAACCTTAGATGAAGCGGATGATATCAAAGACCGAGTCGTGAACAAAGTGTTAGAAGATCCTGACATTGACGACGTCACTCTGGGCATTTATGAAACTGATCAAAAACAGACCTGGAAATTAGAGACAATTCAGGACAATCCCTAAGGTGCTTTTTCTAATATCTAAAAGCGGATTTTATAGCTCAAAAAGTGTGATTGGCCGGCCCTCAGAAATGAGCGGCCTCCAAACATAAAAAAATAGGCGCTCTTCCTTTCCCATTCTGCTGACAACGACATATAGATATATTGTCAGTGGACATCACTGAAAACTAATTCAAAAGGAGAGATGCTATAATGAGTTACGCAGGCGGATACGGCGGAGGCTTTGCCTTGATCGTTGTGTTGTTTATCCTCTTGATCATCGTTGGTGCTGCTTGGGGCGGCGGATACGGAGCAGGTTACGGCGGCTACTAAACCTTCCCTTAGTATTAAACGTCCACCCTTAGGGGCTTCGTTCCCTAAGGGTGGTTTCTTTTTATTGAAAAAAGGTAGTACAATAATAGTATACCCCTGCCGCCTTGGAGGTCTCCTTAATGATTAACTTGTTATGGTTTGGGCTTACGTTTATTATTTGTGGCTTGTTTCGCTTCTTTTTTTTAAAAAAAGAGCCGGCTGCCACGCCTGCCGGTGCGATCATCATGGCAATCGGTATTTTCTTGTACAGTGCGATGCAGCAGTTCCCTTTGCTTTTTGCTTACGGGAAACCCTTTACCTTTATCTTAGCAGCTGTCTGGTTGTTCATCGTCTTCTCCGTTGCCGCAACGCTAGTAGACCGTACGTTTCAAAAAAGGCATCTGCCAAACGAAATTCATCTTTTTGCGATCGGCACTTGGGTTGCAGGTACTTCCGTGTTAGGCAATGTGATACACACGTTTTCCTTACATTTGGGATTTTTCCCTTATGTAATGGGAACACTGAATGTTCTTCTTTACGTTTGGTACATAGCACTCGTTTTACGTGCCTACCCCGTAATCTTTCGAACGAAAGCAAAAAATAATGTACACGGCGTTCTGCTTCTCGCGACGGTTAGTACACAATCCATTGTACTGCTGCTATTTAATATTTTTAACCGTATTCTCCCTTCATGGGGAAATGCTGTGCTGATCAGCTTTGGACTTATATTGTATATCATTGGCTTTTATCTCATTGTCAGAAGGTACTTCATCGTACGGCACTGGGAATCTATGGATGACTGGAAAAACACAAATTGTATTTTGCACGGTGCTATTTCAATCACTGGACTTGCAACTGCTACGACCGGAGCGTTTCCTTATACGGTAATGTTAATGTTGTGGGTGTGGGTAATCGCCTGGTTTCTAATCGTAGAGGCTATAGAGGCCGCACGGGCTGTCTTTCGCATTAATAGGTTCGGTTTCAAGCAAGCACTCGCCGTATATGACGTTTCCCAGTGGTCCCGGAACTTTACATTCGGTATGCTCTATGCGTTCACCGCACGCTTTACTATTAATGACGGTGCCCTTTTGATTACTGTCCGTAATTTCGTGTTGGCAGTCGGACCGTGGATTGTCCTACTCTTTTTGTTATACGAAATCGTGCTATTTCTCAAGGCTAAACTGCAATGGCAGCGTCCGCAATTACGCAAAAAAGAAAAAGCACTCCTTCCTCATTAAAAAAGCATGTCTTGGGCCTCCTCAAGCCAACAGGATGTTGGTCACAGAACACTTCATTATTAATTTTATTATCGATGAAATTCTTTTAATATTGTTTAGACGTCCTTTACGGTGGGAATATCATCTGTGAACCAACAATAAAGGAGGTATATCACTATGGCAAAAGAACATTTTAAAACTGGAGAAAAAGCACCGGAAAGCGGCACGTATAAAGTGGACAAACTTGTAAATGGCGGTTCTGCCAGCCAGGATAATACCGAAATTGAAATTAATGAAGGGGATCAGTTTCCACCAACTCCTTCCGAAAATGAAGCAGCTTACTGGGTCAAAGCATCATAAAGTGCCTTCTATCAAACACGCGTACCTCAAAGACCAGGCTCTCTCTGTAACCGAGAGCCTGGTCTTTTAGCTTGTCAACTCCAACATGAGAGCCGGAAACCTCTGGCGGCTTCCGGCTCTTGGTGTCTCTATATATTTTCTGCTAGCTTGTCTTGGACATGAGCGAAATCGAGGACGAAATCAGCGATAACCTCATAGTAGGACTTGACGGTATTTATATAGACTAGTTCATTGTCACCGTGCCAATTGGCTCCAAATGGTCCAAATTCAACAGCAGGCTTCCCGTACTTTGTGAAATATTGACCGTCCGATGAACCATGCTGGCCGAAAATATTAACTCTTTCCAGTTGGGTATTCTTCGTAATAGCATCTGCTAATGCTTCCACGTAAGGGTTATCTGCTTTTGTTTTTACCGGGTTGTGGCACGTATGAAGGTGTACATCCCCGTCTCCGTCCGTTAATTCTTTGATTTGTTTTTGGATCTTCTCTGGTGACTGCTCCGGCAGGTACCGGATATCGATCGACATTTTACAACTTTCTGGTACTTTATTGTAAACCGTCCCGCCTGTAAGTGTTGCTAAGTTAATAGAAGGCTTGTCAAACATAGGACGGTCTGTTTCCTGCGCAAAAGGAAGTTCCAATATTTCTTCATAGAGCTCATATGCTTTTTTGATCGCATTTTGTCCTTCCCACGGACGGCTGCCGTGCGCGGCTTTTCCGCGAATATCAAAATCGAGCTGCAGTACGCCCTTCGACTGAATGCCAATGCCCATGTCTGTAGGTTCACCGCAAATCACAAAATCGCCCAAGTACCCTTGCTCTGCTAGATACCTTGTCCCGTTGACGCCTCCTGTTTCTTCATCGGGCACAATCTGCAGCTGAATACGGTTGTGCATATCCTGATCCTTTACTTGATTCATCGTTTCCATCATTGCAGCCACTCCTGCTTTCATATCGGCAGAGCCGCGCCCATAAAGCTTACCCTCTTTTTCATAAGGGTGGAACTGTTCTTCTTTTCCATCGACGACATCAACATGGCCGTTTAAGACGATCGTCTTGTCGCCTTCCCCCATCTCAGAAACCAGCATATCATACCCATTATTGTGTAGTTTCTTTACAGGGACGTTATGCTTCTTTAACCATTTTTCGCAAAACGCTACGGCCTTATTTGCTCCTTCTTTTGTTGAACTGTCTATTTCAATTAAATCTTTTAAAAGTGGGATTGGATCACCCATTGTTTCCCCTCCTACTTTTAATATCCTGTCAAAACTTTTTCCTGTCGGCCGCTGAAAGTAAACATCTATTTATAAAAAGATTAAGAGTGTCGAGCCGGGGACAAGAGAGCGTCCTTAACCTTCTCTTTATGAATGCTAACGACCGTATCATGACGTGCCAATTCGATATCGGGCTCGTCCGTCAGCCACTCTGCTTTTAGTGCTTCTCCGGCAGTCATCGCGATATATGCAGCTGGAATATTAGCCCCTGCAGCATGGGAAAAGGCGTAGCTCCCGCCAAATCGGGGATTAATATCAATGACATAGTAGTCGGTCCCGTCGTAAAATACATCTGCGTTCATATAACCAACATGCTTGAGTCCTTCACCCATTTTCCTTCCCATGTCTAATAACTCAGGTATTCGTACGGATATACACTTATCTACATCACCGCCCCTCATTTCTAGTTGTTTCAAAGTGAGAGACGTAACAAAGCGTCCGTTCAAATCGTTAAACATATCGAGACTGTATTTTTCACCTTCTATCACTTCCTGGATAATGACGTTCTCTTCCGCCTCCTTGGACGTCGCATCGTCAAGCGGTGTTTCTTTAATCGTTTTGATCGCATGCTTATAGGCAAAAGCCATGTCCTCTACACTATCGACGATTTCAATACCGACGGATGCCGAGCCATTACGCGGTTTGACGATTAATGGAAAACGAACTTCTTCTTTTTTTAACGCCTCTTCTGCTGATTCTACCGTAAAATAAGAAAGAGGTGCTTTAATGCCCATGCTTCCTAGAAGCTCTCTGTACTTTCCTTTATCACGGACTTTTTGAACGATGTTAGGATCTGGTGCAAACACCGCTACACCTTGTTTTTCTAATTCTCGTTTATGCGCGGCAATTTTAGGTACTTCCCAGTCGTTTAATGGAACAAGGCAATCGATCTCCTGTTCTCTGCAAAGGTTGTCAACTGCTTCGATATAACGAGAATCGGTTTGGTGAGGAATAACATAGCCTTCATCTGCCGCTTGAAGGGAAGGGGCATTTGGATCTGGGTCTGCAACGATCACTTTCCCTTTTTTACCGGCTTTTGTTAGTTCATCTCGGAAAAAATTTACAAAATCTATTCGTCTGGCGCCTGATGTTAATAAGATATTCATCGATGCTCAACCTCGCTTTTTTATTTAATGGAATCGTGTATTGTATATACCCAGAACACCAATACTTAACCTTCGATTTATTGTTACTGGTTGAAAACACTCTTTTTTACCTACAAAAAAGAACCCGACCATTTGGTTGGATTCTCATATATCTTATTCGCTGGAGGCAAACGTTTGCTGCCTTTTAATGTAGCGACGTCATTACGACCAGGTACGACGTCGCTAATATCTATCTTGTTATGTGCCTTGCTTTTCACACAATATCAAGTGGCAGTTTGCGCTGTGGCGGCGGAAAGGCTCTGTCTAGTTTACTAAGTTCATCTTTCGTAAGTGTAATTGCTGCTGCTTCTGCATTATCTATCACGTGTTGTTCTTGAACCGCTTTCGGTATCGAGATGACGTTGTGTTGACGCATTGTCCAAGCAAGTGCGATTTGTAATGATGTCGCCTGATGTTCTTCCGCTATTTCGGCAATGGTCGGATCGTTTATTAATTGACTGCGCAGTTTGCCTCCTTGGGCGAGCGGGCAGTAAGCCATAATCGGTATACTATGTTCTTCCTGCCACGGCAGCAAGTCATACTCAATACCACGGGAGCCTAAGTGGTAAAGTACTTGGTTCACCGCACATCCTTCACTTCCCGATGCTTTCCATAGCTCTTCCATATCGTCCCTATCTAAATTGGATACACCCCAACGTTTAATTTTCCCAGCTGCTTGTAGTTTTTCCATGCCCTCAATCGTTTCAGAGAGCGGTACACCACCCCGCCAATGCAGTAAATAAAGGTCTAAATAATCGGTTTGCAGGCGTTTCAGGCTGTTTTCGCATGCTTGTTCAATAGTCGAAAGTCCGGCATTAAATGGATATACTTTCGAAACGAGAAAAATATCATCTCTTCGCCCTTGTATGGCTTCACCTGTTACACGCTCCGCTTCACCATCCGCGTACATCTCTGCCGTGTCAATCAGTGTCATTCCTCGTTCGATGCCGAGCTGGAGTGCTTTCACTTCCTGCGTTCTAGTGTGCGGGTTCTCTCCCATATGCCATGTCCCTTGGCCAAGCTGCGGAACGTGTTTGCCATCGGGCAGTCTCACTGTTTTCATCGTCTCATCCCCTTTGTTTACGAAAAACGTTTCTACGATGAGCATACCAAATGGGCTGCTATACGTTAAACAAAAAGAGCACGAGAGGGGAGTGACTTCTCCGTCTATGCGAGGAAATGCCCTTTCTTTTTAGCAAAAGTGTACCGCCTTCCTTCTTTCAATCAAACGTTTGTTTAACTAAAAGATTTTAGTACCCAGAGTCTTCCGAAGTAAAGTTGTCAAATATCGTGTGGTCATGCTGCTGAAGTGGTTTCTCAGCCGGTCCCTCAATCACGTCTCCTTTATAAGAGAAACGGGAACCGTGACAAGGACAATCCCACGTACAGTCGCCACTGTTCCACTCCACTTCGCAGCCGACATGAGTGCAAGTAGTGTCCACAACAAATAATTCACCGTTTTCATCGCGGTAAGCGCCTTTACGGTGACCTTTTATAGAGACAATTTTTCCTTCTCCCTTCGCCACGTCTTCGGGACGACGGTCCGGCACATCAAGTTTTCCTTTCATTAAATGCTTGGCGACATCCCCGTTTTCTACGAGAAAGTTCTTCAAACTTGGATGCACGTTGAATCGCGAAGGTGAAAACACTTCTACATACGGACTTTTCTTTCCAAGCACTAAGTCTCGAAACATAAGTGCTGCCGCGGTTCCGTTTGTCATTCCCCATTTTCGAAAGCCGGTTGCGATAAGGACACGGTCTTCACCCGGTGATAATTCTCCAATATACGGAAGCTTATCTAACGTTGTCAGATCCTGCGCAGACCAACGATACGCAATGTCCTTCATTTCAAAAACGTCTTGTCCAAATTTTTCCAATGCCTGATAATGTTTCATCGTGTCTTTTCCTTGACCGGTTTTATGACTTTCGCCGCCGATTAACACGATTTCTTCTCCGTGCAGCTGAGCAGAACGGAGAGAGCGATTGGGCTGATCCACACTCAGGTACATGCCGCCTGGATAGGGGTGTTTCGTTTTGACACCTAGAATGTACGAACGATCGGCATACATCCTGGCCGAGTAAAACGCGCTTCCTTCATAAAACGGGAAGTGAGAGCAAACAAGCACAAAGTCTGCAGTCACTCGCTTTTCATTCCTGGTGTGAACGATCCGCTTTCCGTCTTGTTTGTCAATGTTCACCGCGGTTGTCTGCTCATACATGTTCCCGCCATTCTTCTTCACCTGCTCGGCCAGCTGGGAAAGATAACGTAATGGATGAAACTGGGCTTGGCTTTTCATCCTAAGTGTTCGTGATACCTGAATGGAGAAGGGTAACTGATCCCCAAGATCCCCACCGATACGCAGCTTCTGATATGCTTCATATTCCTTTTCTATTTTACTGGCAGATCGTTCTGTTGTGGCGTAGAGATACGCATCCTGTTCCTTGAAATCGCATTCAATCTTGTCTTCATTGACCGTTTCCTTAATAAAATCGAGAGCTTCTTTATTTGCTTCATAGTACAAACGTGCCTGACTCTGCCCCACATTTTGAATCAGTTCGTCATAAATAAGCCCATGCTGGGCGGTGATCTTTGCCGTCGTATGACCGGTTGTGCCATTCAATATCCTGCCCGCTTCCAAAACAGTCACGTTCAGGCCTTCTTTCGCTAGTAAATAAGCGGACGTAAGTCCAGTAATCCCTGCCCCAACAACGACAACATCTGTTTCAATATGCTCCTCAAGAGGCGTGTACTCTGGTATATCCATATCTTCTCTCCAGAGTGGCTCTGGATTCTTCGGCAACCGGCCGTTCGTTTGCTCCGTCATACTAATTCCCTCCGCTTCCACATTCTCAAGAATTAGCATTTCCTGTTTACGGACGGCTATACGCTTGGTGAACAAGACTATCAGTGAAAGACGGATTTTGTGTGGATATATTGTAAATGGTAAGGTGTCACGAAACAAGCCACGTCTGATAATAACAACACCATAGCAAACGTTAATACCTTGAAATAAGGACTCTTCCATAATAACGACGTCATAACGATTGTATGAGGCTACGAAAAACGGCTGTACTGAAAATAGAGGGGTCATAGCGGCTGAATGATGACATGATTTTTAGCTTCCAAGAAAATAACGACGTCATACTAAGAATATGACGTCGTGAAAATGCAGTTCTTTGAAAAATAGGGCATCATAAGGGTTGGTGACGTCAATAAGCGGGAATGTTCCACCCTTTTCCCGTGTGAAAGTTAGTTATTTAATAACAAACTGTGTTTCGCTGTACCCTGCCTTTGTTTTCTTCACTTCGAGTGTTGCTGGGAATATCGCTTTTAGGTCTTGCACGTGTGAAATAACTCCAATCATTCGGCCCGATTTTTGTAAATCAATTAGTGTGTCAATTGCCTTATGCAGCGATTCTTCATCTAAAGAACCAAATCCCTCATCAATAAACATGGTATTAATGGAGATATTTCCTTGGACACTTTGAATGACATCGGACATACCTAAGGCGAGGCAGAGCGAGGCATTAAACTTTTCCCCGCCTGAAAGTGTCTTCACGTCACGTGTTTGTCCGGTATAAGAGTCATAAACATCAAAGGCCAGACCGCTTTGTCGTCCGTGTGATTCCTGGCGGTCGCTGCGGCTTAATAAAAATTGTCCGTTTGATAACCGATTCAGCCTTAGGTTAGCCGCCTCTATGATCTGTTCCAAGTATTCAATTTGCAAGTAGCGCTCGAATGAGATCTTACGTTCATTTTGCCCGCGGAGGACGTCATATAAATCAGCGGTTACGCTAAGCTCTTTCTCCCACTTTTTGACGCGCTTACCTGTCTCTGTAATTTGTGTGATCAAGGTGAATGCTGCTTCCCGATATTTTTTTGTTTCGACAACACGGTTATACGCTTGTTCATATGCTTCTTTAAGTTGAGAGACTTCTTCCGCAAGCTTCGTTAAATCTACCCTTTCTTTATCCGCTAATGCCTCTTTTCGTTCCTTAACATGCTTGCGAAGGACCGCTAACTGTTCGTTAAACTGTGAGAGATCTTCTTTCCATTGAGTACGAGTATCTTCCGGAAGCTTGGCTTCATGGTAGCCGACCTCCTCCGTAAACCCTGCCTCTTTCAGTGCATCTTGAAATTGGCTTTCTGCCCCTGCCTTCTTTTGTTTCGTTTCTTCAAGTTGCTCTCTTGCAGCGGTTACCTGTGATGTTACTTGTGTGTCTATTTCCCGAGCCTGCTGTCTACCTTGCTGTGCCTCTTCCCAGGCTTTTTCCCGTTCTTTCTTAAGGTGTGTCATTTCCGCTATTGTCTTTTCTAAGTCAGACATTGTTTGGACTGCCTCTGGAATGTTCTGGAGACGATCCTTGTAGACGGCAAGAGCGGCTTGATAATTCGCCTGGTGTTTTTGGAAAACCGCATCTTGTTTTCTCTCGCGCTCCTCTACTTGCTTGTACGTCTCCTTTTCTCGTTCTGCTTTTACACGAAGCTCGTCCAGTTGCTTTTTTGTCTCTTTCAGCTCATCTACCTCTTTTTTTAGCCGGGTACCCGTTGTTACTAACTGTTCATAGACACCCGTTGCCTCATCGACTGCGACGTCGTGAGAAAGGACCATTTTTTCTGTTTCTTGCAGTTGGTGAGCGGCAGAGTCGAGATTCGCCTGTGCCTGTCGGAAATTCGTTTCCACCTCTGTTAACGCCCTTTTAGCAGTTTCCACCTCTGTTTTCGTCACGCCCCCTGCGCTTCCTGTCGCTTTTTGGGGGTGTTCGTGACTTCCACAGACAGGACAGGCTTCCCCTTCAACCAAGTGACTAGCCAAAAAGCTGGCTTGGTTGCTCAGCCAAATGCTTTCGATTTTCTCATACTCCGCTTTCTTTTTCTCATACAGTCGTTCTTTGTTCGCTGCTTCCTGTTGATGCTTCTCATGCTTCACAACCCAGTCGTTATAGGTCTTCAAGGTCTGCGCCTGTTCACGCATGTCAAGTAAGGACTGGTGCTTCTCGGGAAGCTGGCTGACGGCGTGATCCATTTCACGAATTTGTTCGTTCATATGTTCCAGACGTTGTTTTCTCTCTTGCCGTTCCTCACGAGTCTTTTCGAGATGTCCTTCCGATTGCTGCGCGGACCGCTTATGTTCTTCCGCTTCCCGTTTCTTATTGTCTAATTCTTTCACGGCGGGAACCATTTCCTCATAACGTTGAAGCTGACTGCGTATCGCGTCCCGCTCGTCCTGCCTTCCTTCTTCTTGTTGATAGACAGCTTCTGCCTTTCGCAGCATTTCTACTGTTTTGGCTTTCTTTTTCTCTACTTGATCCAGTAATTCTCTTTTCCTACGTTCCTCCTCCCGCCACGACTCTGCCTGTTTTTCATAGGGCTCGATGTGGCTCGCACGTTCTGCATCTTTCAGCTGTTTCTCTCTTTCCACAAAAAAACTTGTCCGCTCATTCAATACTTGCAGCTCACGTTCTTTTCGTCCCAGTTCATCAAACTGCTTGTTCCACTCTTCGGCACGGCTCCATTCTTTTTGCTTTTTATCATGAAGTTGATAGGCTTTTTCAGACGCGCTTTGCTCATCTCGGAGCCTGGCGTCGTAAAACGCTGTTTCTTCCTCTAGCCCGACAATGATCTGCTGTTCATTGTAATAATCTGCGTCCAGTGTACGAAAAAGGAGAGACTCTTCGCGCATCGGTAACGTTGTCTGAATGCTGTCGACATATGTATTACTCGTATGCTTCTCTTGGTTGTAGCGTTCCTCTGTCGCTTTTTTCTTTCGCCGCAAACGCTCAATCATTTGTTTGTAAGGTTCCGTTTTAAAAAGACGCCGCAAAATGTCTTCTTTATTTTCTGTTTGCGACGTTAACAGCTTGCGAAACTCTCCCTGGGGCAGCATAACAATCTGCTTGAACTGGTCCTGGGTGAGGCCAAGAAGTGCCTCCACCTTTTTATCAATTTCCGAAACAATTTGCCGGTCAACACACGGATATTCCTCTCCGTCTCTGCGTTCAAAAAACTCATAGCGCTCTCCCGTTTTTGTCTTATTTCCTTTTTTCACGTGTCCGAGCTGGCGAAGAATTCGGTAAGTACGCCCATTTAATGAAAATTCCAGCTCCGCGGCTGTATGCGTACGATCATCAGCAAAATCACTGCGCAGCATCAGGTGGTTTTCCCGATCCTGTCCGCTTGCCGACCCGTATAAAGCAAAACAAATCCCGTCAAAAATCGTCGTCTTGCCTGCGCCGGTGTTCCCCGAGATTACAAATAAACTGTTGCCGTCTAACTCCGCAAAATCAATCGCTTCCGTATCCTTATAAGGACCGAACGCGGTCAATGTCAACTTTAATGGTTGCATGCACGTTTCCCCTCCTTTCCAGTAGTCATCCTTTGATCATCTCCGTTTCAGAAACTCTCTGCCCTTCTGCTTCTTGTTCCACGTGTAACAGTTCCTCCAAGACTTCTTTAAAAATAGCTTCTGTTTCGGAATCAGGCTTCATTCCTTTTACTTCCCTATAAAAAGCTTGAAACAATTCTACATCACTCATCTTATGACGTTCGGGGGACAATTCCGTTCTATTCTCGCCGGGGGTGAGCATGAAATGTTTTCGCTCAACATGCATCGCATTCGGATAAATAGAGCGGATTTTTTCCATTGGTGACAGTACCGGTGCTTTATCCTCGAGACGCACAAATACATAATCCTCGTTAATAGATTGTTCCAACAGCTCCGCAAGCGTTCCGGTGACTGTACGCATATCCCGCCTCGGCATAAGGGCACGCTTCTCGGTAGTGATGGTGCCGTCTTTATGCAGTTCAACAATCGTAAAACCTTTGTTATGATGTTCTTCGGATATCGAGTATTTCAAAATGGAGCCAGCATAGCGGATCGTCTCTTTTCCTACATAATGGGACTGGTGCAAATGGCCAAGAGCCGTGTAATGAAAGCAATCAAAAAGACGACAATCAATATGCTCGGTACCACCAATCGCAAGCGGCCGCTCCGAATCACTCGTATTTGCCTCTTCTTCACCGTATGGTGTCACAAACGCATGCCCGACAAACACATGACGGGCATGCGGATCCATCTTCTCATGAATGCGTTCTGTAATCTTTTCAGCTGCATCGTGGTGAGAGCGTATATCCTCCTCTTGAAAGACACTCCGCACAACACTCGGATCACAATAGGGGATGAGATGAAAGTGAACCTCCCCGTACTCATCACTAAGTACAATTGGCTCTAAATCACCAGTAAAACGACCGGCAATGTGAAGGCCCCTCTCCTTCATAACTTCACTTCCAAAATGAAGCCTGCTTGGACTATCATGGTTGCCCGCTATCGCAAGAACAGGAGTCTTTAAATCAATGACAATCTCCTCAAGTGTTTTATCTAGTAATTGAACTGCTTCCGTAGGCGGGACGGCACGGTCGTACAAATCACCGGCTATAATGACAGCATCCGGCTTCTCCTCTTTCACCGCGCGTTTAAACTGCTGCAGAATATATGCTTGATCCTCCGTCATGTATACTCCCTGTACGAGCTTGCCCAGATGCCAATCCGCCGTATGAAAAAACTTCATCGTACCCCTCTCCCCCTGCTATAGATTTCCTTTCTATTAATATAGCAGATGGGTGAAACGCTTAATAGAGAAGAAGAAAAATAACCATTTTCTACATAACAATAGCCGAGTGTTTTTCACTCGGCTTCATAAAGATAAATACGCCAGGCGGAATTGTCATTTTCAAACACCTGCAACAGTTTTAAATTATTGTCAGCGGCGTTTTTTATCTCAACGGCTGACAGTACATAATCCCCTCCCATTTTTTTAAACGCTTCAGTTCCAAAGTCTAAGTCCTCCACAGAAGCGTGTTTATCTTTCGTATAGAGATACTCTTTTCCGAGCTCATCCGTAAACACATACACACGGCTTCCCCACGTATCGTAATAGTTTTCCATTTTTTCGTTTTTCGCGAGCTCCCCTTCTATTATTTCTCGGAATTGATGTTTGTAGGAGAGCGGATACATCGTGACATACATATCAAGTGAGTAAAAACCATTAAAATGAGCGACGGCCGGGTACATACCGATACTGACAATCCGGTAATCTTCCGGCGGCCTGCCGATATAATCTCTAATTTCAGCAAACTGTTCTTCCGCATAGAACTCCCCATACGTTGGCATGCCCGCCCGCGCATACTTCCACTCAAAGTTTTCATAGGAAACGACGAATAATTGCCCGGCGATAAGGAGAGCGATGAGCCAAATCGAGCGTTTGACTGTACGATTGATCACCGTCAGGGCAAGCGCAAACAAGATGTACCATATCACCGCATTTAATAGATGAAACCGCCCGAAGTTAAACGTATTCGTAATCTCAATCGTATTTTTTAAAACACGGAATCCTTCCCAATACCAAAGCGCATACCAAAAGGAAAACAGAGCGGCTAAGAGAAGCAACAACGGCAGAGCCTTTTCTTGCTTTGAATATGCGAGCGCTTCACCGGTAAAGATTTTCCGTGTGAGCTTGCCTACTACTAAGAGGAGAAGCGCAACCAAGACGACATAGATGATAATCGTGTCATGCAAGGAATACGAGTGAGTGTGGGCCGTTAAAAAATTCTCTTGAAAGAGCCCAAGCGTTCGCGAAAACGTATTATACCCGCGGGAGAATTCTACGCGGTGATCGGTAAAGCCTTGTTCGAGCAGCACACCCGTTACAAGTCGGTATTGTTTTACCAGAAAGAGTGCTGACATCCATGCTATGCTAAAAAAGAAACACCAGTTTGCCCGTTTGCTTCGTATCCAGTCTACGAGCCAGAGCACGCCCATCAGTCCGAGAAAAAAAATAAACGACAAGACGAAACTGGAGTAGAATGGCAAGAGGCTGATGATGAGCCAATCTTTCCAGGAAGACTTCCGACCGCGAATGTTTAAAAAAGCATATAACGCTAGTGGAATACCGGCAATACTAGCTCCTCCAAACGGCCAAAATGGCAGCAGTGAAAATGCCAAGGCACTGCCGGCAGCAATTACGATTGAGCTCGTGGTTTCTTTTTTCAACACATAAGAAGTTAAGAAAACATACATACCAAAAAAAGCGATAAAACGCATGAACAGCTCATTAATGGTGAGCACAGTAAGCGGCTTAAATAGATAAAATAATAAGACATACAGGCTGAACTGAGTGTCAAGGGAACCGCGCGGCAGCCCGTTCATCATCACGGCAATCTCTGCACTGCTCGGCGCAAACGTTTTGCCGCTCTCTATTAATGTTTTATACCAGATAACATTGGAATCAAGATGGTCATGAATGCGAACATGAACGTCTTCGCCGAGAAAGAAAAACGGTGAGACATATGCCAAAATAGCCAGAACAGAGATCCCTAAAAGCAGCCGCTCTTTATTCATGCATAGAATCTCCTGACGGCATCTGTAATCGCCTTAATGTCTTCTTCGCGAAGACCGTCATACATCGGAAGCCGCAGCAGCCGTTCGCTTTCTTTCGTAGTATACTCATCCTCACCGTGAAAGCGGCCAAACGTCTGTCCCGCTCGCGATGTATGAAGCGGCACGTAATGAAAGGCACTCTGAATGTTACGGTGCTTCAACCATTCCATCAAGGCTGATCGTTCTTCCACATCTTTTGTTTTAATGTAGAACATATGCGCGTTATGGCAGCACTCTTCCGGTATGTACGGAAGCTCAATTTTCCCCGATTCCGCCTCAGGCTGGAGCTGTTTATAGTAATTCTCCCACGACGCAATACGTCTGGTATTGATCGCTTCTGCTTCTTCTAGTTGTGCATACAAATAAGCCGCATTTAACTCACTCGGCAAATAGGATGAGCCGATATCCATCCATGTATATTTATCAACTTGACCGCGAAAGAACTGGGAGCGGTTCGTTCCTTTTTCGCGGATTATCTCAGCACGCTCCTGCCATGCCGGCGTACTAACCAGAAGGGCTCCCCCTTCTCCGCCACTTGTATAATTTTTCGTCTGGTGGAAGCTGTAGGCTCCTGCATCACCGATCGTGCCGAGCACCTTGTCCTTATATGTACTCATTACCCCTTGGGCAGCATCCTCGATCACAACCAGGTTATATTTTTTGGCAATTGACATAATGGTGTCCATTTCACAAGCCACCCCGGCATAATGAACAGGCACAATCGCTTTTGTACGGGGGGTGATCGCATCTTCAATCAAACGTTCGTTTACATTCATCGTATCTGGTCGTATGTCAACAAATACGATCTTTGCCCCTCTTAAGACGAAGGCATTCGCCGTTGACACAAAGGTATAAGATGGCATAATTACTTCATCTCCCGGCTCTATTTCAGCAAGAAGCGCTGCCATCTCCAAAGCATGAGTGCACGACGGCGTAAGAAGCACACTTTCGCAGCCGGAATAGCTCTCTAGCCACTTCCGGCAAGCTTTCGTAAAAGCCCCGTCACCTGCAAGGTGCTGACTGCCTAGTACTTGATCGATGTATGGACGCTCCCTCCCTGTATAAGGCGGTATGTTAAAAGAAATCATGGCTCTCCTCCTCTCTTAAACAGATTGACTCGTTACAAAGATGCCCGCAACGATAAGCCCAAGCCCAACAACTTTATGAGTCGTAACCGGCTCTTGAAATAGAAAAATAGACAAGAAAAAAACTAGCATAAAGGATAGGCTCATAAATGGGTATGCATAGCTGATATCAAATTTTGTCATTGCTGCCATCCAGAATAGGGAGGCGACAAAAGCAGAAAGAAAACCCGACAAGATCAGCGGGTCCAGTAAAAGCCGAAAAAGGTAACTAATTTTATCAAGTGTCTCTTCCGGCAGGCTTCCATATTTGGAGATACGCCACTTTAACATGATTTGTCCATAAACCGTAAAAAATATCGTTCCGAATATATACACATAACCCACTTCGTAAAATCCTCTCTTAACGGTTGATTTTGTGGTAAATATCTACCGCTTTCGTAAATTTAAAACCTAGTGACGCAACGAGATTCATCATTGCCAGATTAGCGGCTGAAATAGACGTTGCCACTTCCTCCGCACCTTCGTCGAATAACGTCCGCACGGCACGCGTCCAAAAGTATTTGGCCAGTCCGCGCCCTTGATATTCTTTTTTAAATGCTTGCAGAAGTACTTGATTGCCGGAATAAGCAAAAAAACCGGCAAGTTCTCCTTCGTAAAGGAGCCCCCAAACTGTGCCTACGTCATAAAGCTGTCCGAGCCAGTTATCGTAACGCTGATCGGCAAGACAGCGGTCTAATTGGAAATCACGGTGAAAACGGCCATGCTCATAAATGCCTTCGGAAATAGCAATTACCTCTTCTCGTGCCACGTCCCTTGTAATCGTTATTTTGTCATCATCAAACGATACAAACTGCTCTCGCTTCAAAACAGGGGTTAAAAGCGTGTCTGTATAATAAAACCCGTACTGATGAAGCAGCTCCTTGGATACTAACGGGTCGACTTTAATCGTAAAGTGACCTTGCTTTTCAAAGCTCTTTGCCAACGCTTCTTCTGAGTATTCGAGCAGCTCATACGTATCAATTCCAAGTGCACGCTTATCCCAGGGCGTACTACGTAACAAAGCACTTGTCATAACCACCTCTCCTTTCTATTCTCCGCCCTCCGCCGCTGGATAGCCAGAGAGCCTGCCTTCTTCTGACAAACCGGTAGTCTCTTCAATGATATAAAGCGGTCGATTTTTCACTTCATCAAATACTTTCCCCATGTATAACCCTAAGATGCCGAGATTAGCGAATAGCAGGCCGCCGACAAAGTAAATAGATACCATAATGCTCGTCCATCCCGGTACCGGTTCAAACATAAAAAAGTACTGATACATCAAATAAAGACCATAAAGCACAGCACCAAAAGCCAACAAAAACCCAAATTTAATGGAGAGACGAAGCGGCTTATTCGACTGCGACACAATACCATCAATCGCTAGATTCACAAGCTTCCCAAGCTTATAAGACGACTTCCCGTGAATACGCTCATGGTGTTCCACGTTAACGTATGCACAATGAAAACCCATCCATTTTAAAAACAATGGAAAGTTGCGATTTTGTTCGCGAAGCCGTCGAAAATTTTCTACGACCTTGTGCGATGAAATGCTGAAGTTCGCAATCGTTGGATCGGTTTTCCCGTCCGTAAAATAATCATAAATTTTATAGAACAGCCGTGATCCTGAGCGCTTCAACCATGTATCCTGGCGCTCGTAACGTCTTGCAAACACGACATCATAGCCTTCTTGAGCCTTTTTGTACAGCTTGCTGATTTCTTCAGGCTGGTCTTGCAGGTCACAGTCCATCACGACTACCCAATCACCCGAAGCCTGATCAAGACCGGCGGTAATCGCGGCGTGCTGGCCAAAGTTGCGCGAAAAGCGAATGCCCTTCACCCTGTTGTCTTTGTTAACTAGCTGCTGAATTACATTCCATGACTGATCCGGGCTGCAATCCTCGACCATAATGATTTCAAAATGACGAGTGATAGGCTGCAATGTTTCTTTCAAGCGGTTATATAACTGAATTAAACATTCTCCGCATCCGTATACGGGAGTGACCACGGAGAGATGCGGTTTAGTTGTTTTCATGACGGATATACCACTCCACTGTCTTTTTTATTCCAGTTTCAAAGTTTTCTTGCGGCTGCCAGCCAAGTTCCCGGCGTATTTTGCTTGCATCTACTGCATACCTGCGGTCATGACCGGGACGGTCGTCCACAAAGGTAATAAGACTTGTATAGCTGTCCATCCCTGCACTCCCCAGCTGTTCCGGCAAGAGCTCGTCCAACAACTTGCAGATCGTCTCTGCGATATATAGGTTCGTCCGTTCATTATTCCCGCCGATGTTATAGCTTTCGCCGGCATGTCCCTTCTCGTATGCAAGCATGATCCCTTGGCAGTGGTCCTTTACATAAAGCCAGTCGCGGATGTTCTGGCCGTCCCCGTAAATGGGGATCGGCTCTAAAGCACGCGCTTTCCGGATAATGGTCGGGATTAATTTTTCACTATGCTGGTTCGGGCCGTAATTATTGGAACAATGGGTCATCACGGTGTTCATGCCGTAAGTGTGGTAATAACTCCGCACCAGCATATCCGCGCTGGCTTTACTGGCGCTGTAAGGACTGTTCGGTGCATAAGGCGAGGTTTCAGAAAACAACCCTGTCTTCCCCAAAGTTCCGTACACTTCATCCGTTGAAACATGAAGAAAGCGCGCCTCTTCATATCCGGGATACCACTTACCCGGTGCCGGCATCCAGTAACGCATTGCTGTTTCTAACAGTGTAAATGTCCCGTTGATGTTTGTCTCGATAAATAAACCCGGCCCGGTAATCGACCTGTCCACGTGAGACTCCGCAGCAAAATGAAAGACACCGCGGATGTCTTCATCCTTAAATAGTTTCTCAACGAGCGCACGGTCTCTGATATCCCCTTCGATCAAACGATAGTTGCCAAAGCGCCGAAGCTTTCTCTCGGCCGCACGATCTGCTGCGTATGTCATTTTATCAAGATTAATCACGTTCATTTCCGGGTACGTCTCCATTAAATGCTGAATAAAATGAAGACCGATGAAACCTGCCCCTCCTGTTACTAACACTGTCTGGCCTGGTTCATTTCTCATTGCATTAATTCCATTCTGCGGCCGTGATTGCTTTCGAGCCAATACGGAAGATTATCTGTGCGTTCCACAATCCGGAGCAAGTATTTTTTGTAATCACTGTTTTTCATCTCCGCAACCTTCTTCAGCAGTTCGTCCCGGGTTATATAATCCATGTAATACGCGATCTCCTCAAGGCAGGCCACTTTGAAGCCTTGACGCTTTTCTACCGTTTCAATAAACTGTGAGGCATCAAATAATGAAGCTGGAGTCCCGGTGTCCAGCCATGCAAAGCCGCGCCCGAGCAACTCTACTTGTAAGGTATCCTTTTGCAAGTATGCCTTATTCACATCCGTAATCTCCAACTCGCCCCGATGCGACGGCCGGATACTTTTGGCAATATCCACCACCTCATTATCATAAAAATAGAGACCTGTCACCGCAAAATCGGATTTTGGTTTTTTTGGCTTTTCTTCAAGCGATTTCACCCGCTGCCGTTCATCAAATTCGACCACGCCGAACCGTTCCGGGCTGCTGACTCGGTATCCGAAAACGGTCGCTCCTGTTTTCTTTTGCGCTGCTTTTTGCAGAAGCGGTGTAAATCCTTGTCCGTAAAAAATATTATCACCTAAAATAAGCGCTACCCGGTCACGCCCAATGAAGGACTCACCGATAAGAAACGCCTGGGCAAGGCCATCCGGTGATTCCTGCTTCGCATAGGATAGCGAAATACCAAATTGGCTGCCATCCCCAAGCAGTTCTTCAAAACGAGGCGTATCTTCCGGCGTCGAAATGATTAAAATATCTTTAATCCCTGCGAGCATTAACACAGATAGCGGATAAAAAATCATTGGCTTATCATACACAGGGAGCAATTGCTTCGAAATTGATTTAGTCATTGGATACAGTCTCGTACCGCTGCCACCCGCTAATATAATTCCTTTCATAAAAAGTGCCTCCTTATATAGACATACACCAAACTATTCTTATCTTTCCTTTTTAAAATGAAAACAAACCCAAAAACGTTAACCTTTCATTTACAAATTGGTTACACAATTATGGTTAATATTGTAATCATTTAAAAAATATTGAGTATTACATATTTACACACAGTAAAAAGCATTTTACATGCACCGGACTAACTTTGTCCTCTATATTATTAGATGATACTTGCTTTTCTAGTGAGAGTAGATTCAGATACAGTTATGGGTGGTATCTGAAAAGTTTGTCTATTGAATAGAAGGTTGATTTCCACTGCAGGCGGACGCTCTCCACGCGCACGGCCTCGGACCAACAGGATGTTGGTCACAAAGGCGTTGCCACAGGACGTTTGCGCTCTTAGTAGAAGTTCCCTTCCCGACGTGCACGTCCGCGATCGTTGGTGGATTCACACTTGCGGTCATGTCGATCGGATGGCCGATCTGTTCGACTATTGCAGGGAGAATTCTTATAAAAATCGGTTTTATGAAAACAGCACTCATTGGTGCAAGCTGTCTGATGATCGGTTCACTCCTTCTATTAATTTCACAGCCGGAATATGGTCCGGTTCCTACTGGGTTCGGATCGTTTTTTGTCGGGGCGGGGATGGGATTTTGTACGACGACGTATATCGTATCGATTCAAAGTAATGTCGAGTGGAGCATCCGCGGGGTAGCAACAGCTTCCAATATGTTTATGCGGATACTAGGAAACACAATGGGCGTATCGTTAATGGGAGCTCTTTTAAACACTCGCCTCCTTGTGTATTTAGAGGAACACGTCCCATCATCGGAAGAGTCACTTGGACTTGGGTTAGCCGATGCACTTCTTGATCCGGTACAAAGAGAACAACTTCCCAACGATGTCCTCGGGGTTCTTCAAGAAGGACTCGCTATTTCGATTCAAAGCATTTTTTGGTTTATTGCCATTCTTGCTGTTATCACGTTGATTCTGAACGTCTTTCTTCCTAATGCCGTTACAAAAGTAAATGATGATTTCACAAAAAACTAATAATTCACTATTGTCAAATCAAGCTATTCCGTGTACCATTATCCTAACTTATTCATTAAGTGAAGAAATTCAAGAATGTGCGAGAACACGTGCTATTAAAGGTAAAGGCATAGACACCGAGGGCAAACTTTCCACTCAACCTGAAAGTTTGTCCTTTTTCTTGCAGACGAAAATGAGGAGGAAATCAATGAATAACCATGAGATTGATTATAAGCTGTACGGTGATGACATGCAGTTTGTAGAGGTAGAGCTGGATCCGGAAGAAACCGTCATTGCTGAAGCAGGCGGGCTGATGATGATGGATGACGGCATCCGAATGGAAACTATTTTTGGCGACGGTTCCAGCAGTTCCGGGGGCGGAGGCATTATGGGCAAATTGCTCGGTGCCGGCAAACGCGTGATTACCGGAGAAAGTTTATTTATGACTACTTTCACGAACGAAGGGATGGAAAAAAAGCATGTCTCCTTCGCCTCCCCCTACCCGGGAAAAATTATTCCAATCGATTTAAGTGAACAAAATGGAAAAGTAATCTGCCAAAAAGATGCATTTCTGGCAGCCGCTAAAGGCGTGTCCATCGGTGTCGAATTTCAACGTAAACTTGGAACAGGCTTTTTCGGTGGGGAAGGATTTATTATGCAGAAGTTGGAAGGTGACGGAATGGCTTTTATTCATGCCGGGGGCACGATCCATGAACGGACACTCACAGCCGGCGAAACAC
Source organism: Bacillus piscicola (assembly GCF_022458745.1). Classification (GTDB taxonomy): domain Bacteria; phylum Bacillota; class Bacilli; order Bacillales; family Marinococcaceae; genus Alteribacillus_A; species Alteribacillus_A piscicola. The sequence continues at coordinate 81,687 of NZ_JAJJJF010000006.1, read as the reverse complement.
TGCGAGTCGATACAGGTTGCCTGACAGCCATGACGGGGGATGTCGATTACAACATTGAATTTGTCGGCGGCGTAAAGACTGCCCTGTTTGGCGGAGAAGGTGTCTTTTTTGCTACACTCCGCGGACCGGGCACCGTATGGATACAGTCTTTGCCGTTTAGCAGACTGGCAAGCCGGGTATTTGCCGCGATGCCTCAGGAAGGCGGTTCGAAGGGTGAAGGCAGCCTCGCAGGCGGCTTGTTCGATAACTTCTTTGGCGGTGACAGACGATAGCCCCACCTCCACTCTATGTTTTCTCTTTGGTCTGAAAGGGGAAACATAATAAAAAGGAGGTTATGCACATGGCGGTTTCGATAAAGCGGGTTTATGAAGAACCAGACAAGAATGACGGCGTTCGTGTTCTCGTGGACGGTATCTGGCCGCGAGGAATGAAAAAAGAAGAGGCAGAGGTAGATCACTGGATGAAAGAGGTTGCTCCCTCCAAAGAGTTACGGCAATGGTTTAATCATGATGCTGACAAGTTCCAGGAATTTAAGGAAAAATATAAGGAAGAATTAAAACAACATCAGGAAAAACAAGCAACGCTTAATAAACTGAAACAAGTTGTCAGAGACAATAACAAACAGGTAACGCTTCTGTTTGCCGCCAAAGACGAAAAGCACAACCAAGCACAGGTATTAAAAGAGATTCTGGATCATCAGCCCGGGCATTAGTCGTGAATAGTAATGCCCGGTTTTTTCATGTGTTTTGTTATTTTGGATGGAATGGACACTTACCTTCGATTGGCTCCGTGTCATCGCCGATAAAATATTGCTTCCATTCTCTGTGTTCTGTGTCTCCGTAATGGCTGATATTCGGGTGTTTCGGAATCTTGTCCCACTTTTCAACCCGCTCTCTTACTTTCTCACGGGACATCGCGCCGCCTTTTGAGGTCCCCTCAAGTCCCTCAAAGATGCGTCGCGGTTGAAAGCCGATGACTAAACTGTTGCCTAAATCTCTCGTTTTTCTTTGCTTATAGGCTGGTGCATTCCCAAAAGCAAAGAATGGCTCCCCTGCAAATGAAAACGCCCATAAGTGGTGGTCAGGATCGCGTGGATAACCTTCTGCCCACGGTTTTGTGTCGTGGTCATGTAAATACTGAAGGATATTCCAAAAATACTGTCGATAATAAGGGATCGATTTTTCTTCTTCTTCGGGTTCTACAAACAAAAAGAACCCGTGTCGTATAAGTGGTTGGTCTTCTCCAAATAGAGAATTAAAATCCTCTAAAGTATGAGGTAAATGAGACCAGTCTTCATGGGAAATGTAAGAATAACGCAATTCTCCTTTTTTCTCTGCTGCCATGCCGAAGAAGCATGGAAATGTCTCGTTGGTGACGACATCGTGAAACGTGCTGTATTCTTTTACAACCCAGTCCGGGACGACCCGTGGGTCGCGCATGTCTTCCTTCTTTAACAAATTACTCTTTACCATATTCATGAACTCACCTCGGTAACCAATGATAAATTCCTTGTACCCGTCACACATAGAAGTAAAACAGCTATCGCCTTCTACTTGTTCGCTTCAGAAAGCAGTGTTTCTATAAACAGAAACAAAAAAATCCCATGGAATAAATGCTCCACGAGATTTTCTTTAAGCTAAAGTTATAAAATACTTAATACTTTTTTCACGTCTTCTGCCGAAGCGTCCAGTGCTGTCTTTTCTTCATGCGTCAATGGCAGCTCGATTACACTCTCGATACCATTTCCGCCGAGAATAGTCGGGACACCGAGATAAATATCATGATAGCCATATTCCCCTTCCAAATAGGCGATTGCCGGCAAAATTCGTTTTTTATCCTTTACAATCGCTTCAGCCATTTGCACGATGGAAGCAGCTGGCGCATAGTAGGCACTGCCTTTACCGAGCAGGTTCACAATTTCACCGCCGCCCTTACGAGTTCGCTCTACAATCGCGTCAATCTGCTGCTTCGAGAGAATTTTATCAAGAGGAATCCCACCGGCGTTGGAATAGCGAATGAGCGGCACCATGCTGTCGCCGTGCCCGCCTAATACGAAACCTGACACATCTTCAACGGATACGTTCAATTCTTGGGCGACGAACGTGTTAAAGCGGGCAGTATCCAGCACACCTGACTGTCCGATCACTCGATTCTTAGGAAAACCGGTCGTTTGAAAGCACGTGAACGTCATCGCATCAACCGGATTGCTCAACACTAACACATAGCTCTCCGGTGCGTAGCGTGCAACTTGCTCCGATACCCCTTTCATGATGTCTGCATTGGTCGCCACTAAATCATCCCGGCTCATCCCCGGTTTGCGTGCAATTCCAGCCGTAATAATGACCATATCGGCATCAGTGATATCTGCATAATCGGAAGTCCCGATAATATCAGCATCAAACCGCTCTACCGGTCCTGCTTCAAGCATGTCGAGTGCTTTTCCTTTTGTCGGATTTTTCATCTCTGGAATATCTACGAGTACAACGTCGCCAAGCTCTTTTTGGGCAAGCAAAAGAGCGGCTGTTGTTCCAGTGAAACCTGCCCCAATGACAGCGAATTTTCTACGTTTAAATGATGACATAGTCTGCCCTCCAACTTATTCCTATTGGTCACGTGCTATGACTTATCGGATTTCGTATTGGTTGTTTTCTTCTTTTTGGGTGCCGAGGTTTTAGCCGTTTCTTTCTTTTCCTGTTTCGTTTCCTCACTCACAGTAGACTGTTCTTCCTCATCAACTTGCTTTTGACTGGCAGGGGCTTCTTTAGCCTCCGCTACGGCTGCCTTTTCTTCTTTTTTCTTAATAAGATCCCGTGTACCGCTATCTGGATGAGGGATCACATACGCGGATATAAGCGTACCTACTCGTTCCGCAGCCACTTTTCCGGCTTCTACTGCAGCCTGCACGGCACTAACGTCCCCTTCTACTAAAATCGTAACGAGGGCAGCATCAACTTTCTCTTGATTGACGAGGCTTACATCGGCTGCTTTTACCATCGCATCTGCAGCCTCAATAGAAGCAATCAACCCCCGTGTCTCAATCATTCCTAACGCTTTAGACACGACCATCCCCTCTTTCTACTTCGATCGAATCGACAATTCCGATTACCGCGGCATCAATAGGCAATTTAAACTCCGTGCTAATAAACGAAGCAGAAGTACCTTTTGTCACCATCACTTGATCTCCTACTCCGGCACCGATCCGGTCCACAGCAATAAAGCGAGAACGGCTGGATGCTTCTGCGTAGGTAGGCTCGGGCTCAATGACTAAAAACTTGAGGCCGGTTAAATCATCTTCTTTTCGAGTAGCCCAGATATTCCCAACTACTGTACCAACTACCATGTCATCCTCCCCCTCATGACTCCAAAATGCTGATTGTTATCCCCATTTCTCTTGCCGTATCTCGTGCCAAAGGGGTGATGATCGTGTCAGCTGAAACGATAATCTGTTTCCCTGTCCACGTCTCTACCTTTTGATGTGTCAGCAGTTTATCCGGATACCTATTTGCATGTTCGGAGTGAGCACTTGGTTGCATATTATTTGCCGGTCTTAACGTTTCTATAGTTGTAAACTGCACACCAAATTCCTCAAGTTGTTTTTTATACTGCAGAAGGTGTAATCGATATGCATTATGCTGATATCCCACAACAGCGTTTTCCATCCACTGCAGTGCCTTTGACAGGACCATGTGCACGGAACATCCCGCGGTCATCAGCTCGGCAAACAATACACTCTGAGGACTGTCCGCAAGGCCGAGAGCTCCCTTCACTAACAGATCTTGGTCTACCTCTAAAAACACGGCCCTCTCTACTAGAGCAGAATGTGCAGCATAATCAGCAGGGTTAACCAAGGTGACGTTCCAATATCTGTTTAAGAAAGCAAGTTGTGCCTCCATGTCAGCGGACGCAGGATGAATGGCAAGTAGAGGGGGTTTTTTCGGTTTTTCCCGCTTCTCCATTTTCTCAAGGACTTGCGTGACAATGTCTTCAATCAATCGCCGGTCCATATTAAGATTCTCCTGTCTTGAACAGTGTTCCCGTGTCCCCGGTTTCAATTAATCCTGCGTTTGCCTCATCCGTGTCAATATGCATTTCCAGTTTGTACTTTGGAGATGTACGGATAAGGACATTCTCAAAGCGAATGGAACGATGGGCATTTTTACATGCCACACTTACAAGATCACCATTATCTACACGAAATCGATCTGCATCTTTCGGTGTCATATGAATATGCGTTTGTGCGATAATCAAGCCTTCTTGCAAGTACACACTACCCTTTGGACCTACTAATGTGACAGGAGAAGAGCCGGATATATTACCTGACTCACGGACAGGTGGTTTTAAACCGAGCGTAAATGTATCAGTCTTACTGATTTCAACTTGTGAAGCCTTCCGTAAAGGTCCGAGAATGCGAACTTTTGAAATGCTTCCTTTCGGGCCCGCAATCGTTACCGTTTCATTAGCGGCAAACTGGCCAGGTTGGGATAAATCGACTTTTTTAGTTAATTCATAACCTGGACCAAACAACGTATCCAAGTCTTTTCGCGTTAAATGACAGTGCCGCGCAGAGACCCCAATAGGGATCTCTGACGCGGTGCTGTTACTTTCCATTAGTTGTTTCACTACTTCTTCTACAATTTGGCGAGTGTCACGTTCCATCATAGGCTGGTCCTTCCTTTCTCTGCACTGATTGCACTTTTAGTCAGTAGCGGAAAGAGGGATTATGCGTCCGTTCCGATCTTTGGAAGGATACCATCCAGTTCATTGTGAGGACGAGGAATTACGTGTACAGACAGAAGCTCACCGACACGCTGTGCTGCTGCACTACCTGCATCTGTTGCTGCTTTCACAGCGCCTACATCCCCGCTTACTAATACTGTGACAATACCGCCGCCTACGTGTACTTTTCCAATCAAGTTCACGTTTGCTGCCTTTACCATAGCGTCTGCTGCTTCTACAGATGCTACCAAACCTTTTGTCTCGATCATTCCAAGTGCTCCATTAATTTCTCTTGCCATTTATAATTCCTCCCTGGTTATTGGTTTTGATATTTTTTTAAAACGTCTTGCACGAGTGCAGACACCATATTTGGATCCACCGCATTGTCAGTGGTGTTCACATTTTTCATGACTTCGCTGACGATCTCTTCTACATTATCTTGTTTCGCTGCAGAAGATGACGATTCCTGCCCTGAGTTTCCTTTTGGCTGAGGGATGTTGACATCCTTAATCCCATAAGCGAGCCGTTTGATGTTAATCAAATGGCGGGCACTAATATTATCACCTGTAATGTTGCCGCCGTATGAGCCGCATCCAAGAGTCATGGATGCTTCGAGTCCTGTCGTACCACCTACTGCTCCGACAGAAGCTAATGTATTGACCATTACACGGGAAACAGGCATTTCTTCTCCATACATATCAGCGACTTTGTCGTCATTCGTATGAATGGAAAAGCTGTGACCTCTGCCGCCCAGATCCAAAAGCTTTATGCAAAGCTCTTTTGCTTCATCTGCATCACGAGCTGTATACAGCGCAAAAATAGGTGCAAGTTTCTCGATGGAAAATGGTACATCCTTCGCAATCTTGTCTTCTTCCGCGATCAGTAAACGCGTGTCTTCTGGCACTTCAATGCCAGCCATGCTCGCGATCACTTTCGCCGGCTTGCCGACTATATCAGGATTTAGCTTTCCTCGGATAGGCGAGATGATATCTTCAAGTTTTGCTTTTTCAGAAGCATTCACGAAGTAGGCGCCGTTGTTTTTCAGCTCCCGGACGGACATCTCTTTTACATTTTGATCGACAACGATTGATTGTTCGGTTGCGCAAATCGTTCCGTTATCAAAGGTCTTGCTGTCGACAATCATTTTGGCTGCCTGCTTCACGTTTGCAGTTTTCTCAATGTAGACCGGCACATTCCCCGGGCCTACCCCGTAAGCTGGTTTCCCTGAGCTATATGCAGCTTTCACCAAACCCCCGCCTCCTGTGGCGAGTATCAGGTTGATATCATTATGATGCATAAGCTCATTCGTAGCTCCCATCGTCGGTTTTGAGATCCAGCCGACAAGGCCATCCGGGGCCCCTGCTTCCACCGCAGCCTGGCTGCAAATTTTCAAGGCTTCTATTGTACATTTCACCGCACGCGGGTGAGGACTGACTACAATAGCATTCCGTGTTTTCAAGGAAATTAATGTTTTGAAAATAGCCGTTGAAGTCGGATTTGTTGTCGGTATAATACCGGCAATGACACCAAACGGATAAGCAATCTCCTTGACTTTGTTAGCCCGATCTTCACGGATAACCCCTACCGTTTTTTCATCTTTAATCGTTTCATATACATCCCATGAGCCTACTTCATTTTTAATCTTCTTATGTTCTACGACGCCCATGCCGGTTTCTTCAACAGCTAACTGAGCTAGAGAACCTGCTTCTTTATAGGCAACATTCGCTACATGTTTTACGATTTTATCGACCTGTTCCTGTGTGTAACGGCTGTACGTCTTTTGTGCTGTCTTTGCTCTTTGCACAGCCGTTCTCATCTCTTGGATCGATTGCAAATCACGATCAAAATCCACTTCCAACACTCCTTCCTAATAACGTTTGGGATCCTGTGCCGTATCCATCACAGAGTCTCGAAAAGCATCCGCCGCTGCTTTACAAGCGGATTGCGTTCCTGTCAGAAGCCCGCCGCCAAAGTTCGTTTCGGTCGGTGGCCCGTAAAACGTTACGAGCTGAACGTCGGCAGCTTTTAAAGCAGCATCCAATCCGTACATCGCTTCAAGAGGAGGTGCGATTAAATAGGCGAGGGGTTCCCCTTGCTCAATCCCTGCTTCTTTCGATAAAAAGGACCCTGTCCTCGCGACAACGTGAGCGAAAAGGCAGTGTGTCTTTTCATCGTTAAGAGCTTCAAAGTAGGCATCATATTCTACCGTTTGAATGGCTGCATCTAATCCACTTTTCACTTCATCCGGGTTCGGACCTGATAAGATGCCGATGAATTCACCGGATAAAGGACCGGACGCGTGATCGGCCCCGGCGTAAAAAGATCTGGCATATGCAACTTCCACATCTGCCCGTTTCGTCGCTTCATCCAAGGCTGTAACCCCTACGTCGTCAAGTGTGACTGTGAACATAGCAAGGCTGCGGTGGTTTGGATTAAGATCCAATTGGGAAGCAAGAGCTCCGTCTACATTAGGGATGACCCGGGCAGCTAGCAGGTCAGCATGAATTGGTGGCAGCTTCATTCTGTCATCCTCCTATTGTTCCTTTTGGACAAGCGAAACACCGCTCGCTTCATATTTCATTATTTTCTCGACGACGCTTCCAAGATAAGCTCCCGCTTCTACGGGCGGGATACCGCCGCTGTGAATGTTGGAGACGACCATTCGATCTGCCTCGATCGTCCCGTGCCTCGGCTCGTAACACATATAAGCACTGAGAGATTCAGCACTGACAAGTCCCGGCCGTTCACCTATTAATAAAATGACTACTCTCGGTTGCAGCAATTCCCCAACGTCATCCATAACAGCAACTCTTCCTTTTTCAATGTAAAATGGGGTGCCGACGTCAAACCCTAAACTATTAAGGGATTGTTCGAGAGACAGGTAAACGTCTTCTACATTTTCTTCAACCGCTTTTGAACTCAGACCGTCAGAGACAATAATTTGTACTTCGGGCTGAAATTTACACGTTTCTTTGATCAGCTTTTTCGCTTCATCGGAGAGACGTCTTCCGTAGTCAGGGCGGCGGATATAGATGTCGTTATCCGTCACCTTCGTCTGCACGGTAAAAAGCTTCAATGAGTCTAAAATAGACCCAGTGACTTCTCCAGACACCGCATCAACTGCTGCAGCATGATCATAGCGGAACTTCAGCCACGTATTCGTCTTTGGTCGCGGTCCGACTCTCCCGACTCCAATACGGGCAGGTGTCTTACTCATTAGCTCTTTTAACTCATCACTTGGAGCCTCTTCCTGCTTAACGTTGTGCTTCTTATGTGGATGACCATGATCAGATGATTCCGCAGGCTCTTTTACCCGCTTAACCGTCCGGCCTTCGGTAGGGAACGGTGAAAATGCGACATTTCCATCCACGTTTTCTTCCTTGGCAGAAGAAGAAATTGTCGTTGCTTCCGGAGAAGCCGTTTGATGATTCCATATTTTAACTTCTTGTTCTTCGGTAGATGGTTCATTGGACGTTGGTTCTTCTAACTTCGATAGTACTAACTTGGTCACCTTTTCTACTAGAGTTGGATCCAGATCCATTACTTGCACCTCCTACTTGGAAAAGATGGTAGCATCACCGGCACGCTTACTTAGGGTGCCATCTGCTTCTATAATTTCCATCTTGTGAAGCCATTCTTCAAATTGCGGAGCAGGACGCTTATTCAATGTCTGCCTGATCGTCGCCACGTCATGGAAGCTCATAGACTGATAATTTAACATACAGTCATCGCCCATCGGTGTTGCGATGATGAAGTTCACTCCTGCTGCCGTAAGCAGTATACCTAAATCCTCAATGTCATTTTGGTCAACTTTCGCGTGATTTGTATAACAAATGTCAACCCCCATTGGAATAAGGTGCATTTTACCCATGAAATGATCTTCTAAACCGGCACGAATAACTTGTTTATTATTATACAAATACTCAGGACCGATAAAGCCTACGACAGTATTTACAATGTACGGATCATAACATCTGGCAAACCCGTAATTGCGTGATTCAAGAGTCATCTGATCGACACCGTGATGAGCCTCTGCTGAAAGTTCAGACCCCTGTCCGGTTTCAAAGTAAAGCCGTTGAGGTCCCGTGCCTGTCCCTTGCAGACGGGCAAGTTCATTTGCTTCCTCTAAAAGAGAAGCAGTAATCCCGAATGAACGATTCGCCTTTTCGGTACCGGCAATACTTTGGAAAATCATATCGGCAGGGGCCCCTTGTTCAATGGCCCGCATTTGTGCGGTAACATGGGCCAACACACAGTTTTGCGTCGGTATTTCCCATTCCTCAATGAAATCATGGGTAGCATGGAGTAAACGTTTGACGCTCTCAACGGAATCATCAACCGGATTGATACCAATAACGGCGTCTCCGATCCCATATGAAAGTCCCTCTTTTAACGAAGCCATCATGCCTTCAACATTATCAGTCGGGTGGTTCGGCTGAAGCCGTGATGTAAGTGTCCCTTTGTGGCCAATCGTAATGTTGCATTTCGTAAGAATTTCAAGTTTATTTGCCGCATGAACTAAGTCTAAGTTTGACATTAACTTGGCAGAAGCTGCGATCATTTCGCTCGTTAAGCCTCGGCTGATCCTTTTCAGCTGTTCGCTCCCTGTTTCAGTTGCCAGTATATATTCTCTCAACTCTGCGACAGACCAATTCTTTATGGTACTGTAGATTTTCTCATTGACCTGCCCATCAATTAAACGGGAAACTTCATCTTCCTCGGGAGGCACGAGCGGGTTATTACGGATATCAGCAAGCGTCAATTCACTAAGTACTTCTTTAGCAGCAATTCTTTCCTGCACAGTTTCCGCCGCTATTCCCGCCAGCCTGTCTCCTGATTTCTCTTCGTTTGCTTTTGCGAACAGATCCTTTAAAGTTGAAAATTGATATGTTTTGCCTAAGTGTGTGGCACTAAGTTTCAACGCAAAGCCCCCCTTTCAAACATTAGTGAAACGCCAATGTCTTCACTACTACCGGCACGACCCCTGATTGCAGTAGTCTGCCGATATCCAGGTAATCTCCGTGTTCGACTCGGATCTGATCAACACAGACCGCACTTTGCTCTTTATACTGTGTATTAATCGTCTGCCCTAATGCCTTTGCGAGATCACGTTCCAGGACGATGACTAGCGGCTGCCTCGGTACTGGCTTCTTCTGAGCAGCCTCCACTATCGTCCGGGCTAATCTTTGAATATCCCGGAAACCAATAAGTGGAACATCCGATAAGTATAAAGCAAAATTCTGCCCTTCTCGATTCGGGTCGAATATTTGTACCCCTTCTTCGATCAAAGCAGGCAATTTCTGCATACCGTGCTCAAAATCGTTAGTAAAATCAATATTATAGACCGGTAAATTCTTTAGCGGCAGTACGTCTGTGTCGACTTGAATGGTCACACCGCTGATTTCAGTTGTCTGTGTTCCCGCCCCTAAAACGGTAGCACGGACCGTTTCATTCGGAGCAAGCCACTGCCATTCCGACAAATCTGTGCTCCCTGTCAGCGAAGAAGCCAGCAGCATACCGATATCTCCGTACATGGCACGTGCTTCCTCATCATTTTTCTCGAGCTTGTATATACATTCGGAGACGCCTCCTGAGAACATGATCGTGTCAATATTCCCTTCCCAGCTCGGTTCGTGCCCCAGCAACAGATCCTTATCAGCATCGGTCAATTCTTTTCGAAGCATACGCGCAATAACAGAAGCCATATAATCCGTAATCTTCTTACTATCTAATTCTGCATAAAGGCTGCCGATCTCAAGGGAGACTCCCAGACGGCTGCACACATTTTCGAGAGCAGGAGAAATATATTGAATCCTATCGTCTCTCATCTCTATCAACTTTCCGCCTATATGGAGAGTGCACGTACCAAGCAGTTCACCATTACGATAAACGGCCGTATTGGCAGTGCCGCCGCCAATATCAATATTGGCAATCGTTTTGTTGAACTCCTCCGAATATGCGTGTGCGCCTGATCCTTTAGCTGCGATAATCCCTTCCAAGTCCGGGCCGGCAGTTGCCACTAAAAATTCACCGGCGTGATCGGAAAGATGATGAATCATCTCCTGGGCGTTACTCTTCGTCGCAGTCTCCCCCGTAATAATAACGGCGCCTGTCTTAATTTCCTCTGCTGAAATACCTGCTTTTTCGTATTGAGATACGACTAACTTTTCCACTTCATTCATATCAATTTCAGTCGCAGAAAGAAGGGGTGTGCGGAAAATCGGACTTTCGTAAATGACTTCTTTGTCAATAATTTCAATGCGCGGAACATGTGAGGTACCTGCCATGTTCATAAGGGAAAATCTGCTGATAACAAGCTTTGTAGTACTTGTCCCAATATCTATACCGACACTTATGATTTCTTCTGCTGCTTTGGAATTTCTCATAAACCGTACACCACCTCCGCAAGCATTAAACCCACTCTTGTAAAAAAAGCGCCTCATACAGGCGGCCATGTGACCGCTGTACAAGGCGCCTTTGCCTTCATTCTATTCACTTTTGTTCCAACTCATCTACTTAAAATAGTAGGACAAAAATGATCATTTGTAAAGGGTTTCATGGTAGACAACGTTGTTATCATTTACCTCTTCTACATAGTGTTTCATATCATGAAGCGAGTTGAGCTGAACAAGGTTTCGTATTTCCTCAATACCTTGTCCTGTATAAGCAGAGGTGGTAACAATCGGACCTTTAGGCATTACTTTTTTTAATTGGGAGACTGCCCTTACAATATCCGCCTCCTCGGCGTCTGCTTTCGTCACGACACCAATTGGCAGTTTATTAATACCGGTACTGAACCCAGGCGGAAAAATAGACTTTTTTTTCGTTGCATCTTGAATGTAAAGAACGTGTGTGACTTCTAAGGCTGTCGCCATAATGTTCTTATAAAAGAGCGGATTTTCAGTGTATTCACCCGGTGTGTCCACTATCCAGTCGTAATAATGAAGAGTCTGTGTTTTTTTTGCCTTGACTTCGCGGCCGAGAAGGGCCTTTGTAAGGGTAGACTTTCCAGCTTCAATGGCCCCTATAATCATCGCTCTGTTTTTCATCACGGATAGCTCCTTTCCCTACTATGATTTAGTGATAGTAGCAGGAGTATAGGCAAGCGATTCTTTAAGGAAACGATTAACCTCTTGCATCGCCATTTCCACTTCGGAAACACTGCCAACAATCACCAAACTACCCGTAAAGCGATCAAGAAAGCCAATTTTCACATGGGCTGCTTTTGTTGCATAATCGCCCGCGATGATAACTGTTTCACTAGGGGTCAAGGTCATGATACCAAGTGCGCCAGCCTGATCTACACCTAATTTTTCAAACATATCGGGCTCCGGGTTCGCAATCAAATGGCTAAGAGTAATCTGCTTTCCTGGCACAAACTCTTGTATAAATCGTTGCTTTTCTTCATCCATAAAACAACCCTCACTTTAAAATGCTGCGAAATGTGTTAATTTGCTTTCGCTTCACTTACATCACCGTGTAACTCTTTATCTCTATATTCATCTTCGCCAATGATTCCCATTTCCCTGTCTTTCTTCTCTAAATCTCGCGCTTTTGGTACTGAAATCCAATAGGCAATACCAATTGCGATAAGGCCTGCAGATAATTTACCAATTACAATTGGCAAGATCAACGTCGGCTGGAAGTTTGCAGTAAAAGATAAGTGGTCACCAAGTAGGAAAGCCGCACAAACGCCAAATGCGATGTTTAGTACTTTGTCTTTTGGCGGCATGGAACGAACCAACTTGAACATCGCTAAAATGTTCGCGATCGTTGCCACAAGACCGGCACTTCCCTCTTTGCTTAAACCAAGCATACGCCCAATAGATTGTAATGGCGCGGATGCATATTTTTGTAATAAATACACCATCGGGAATGCCCCGGCCAACATAATACCGATATAACCGGCAGTTTCTAAGGCACGGAATTGGTCTTCGGTATCCGCCATAATCGGATCAAAGCCCCAACCCATTGTCGAAGAGAACAAACCAGTGAAAACTTCCACAATTGAGAAAACAAGTACAAGCTTAATACCTGCATCCATAATACGCCCGAACCACATAAAACCTCGAACCATAAGGTCTGGCAAGAAATATAAACCGAGTGCAATAATGATAACAAATATAAACAATGGTGTAACATTCAGCAGTACTTTTCCATATCCCCAGGCAAATTCGTATGCTGAATCTGAAGTTGTGGAGATAACGTCCCGCACTTTAGAATTAGTCAGAACAATGATCGAGGAAGCAATAAACACACCAATAGGGATTGTCAAAACACCGGACATAACCCCAAGTGCCATGTATTTGTGATCACGTTTATCAAGAAGTGCCAGCCCCATCGGAATAGAGAACACAATGGTTGCCCCGGCCATAAAACCGGTAATCAACGCCATGATCAAACCTTCCTGAGACTGCTTTAACACATCAGCGAGCGGATAACCTCCCATGTCGGAAGCGAGAATCGTTGTGGCAGCAATAGCCGGGTCAGCCCCGATCATTCCGAAAAACGGACCTGCCACTTTATCTATGAATAAAGATAAATAAGGAATAGACGCCATAATCCCCGCAGCCGGTACAAAAATGTGCCCAACTTGGTGAATCCCTTCCATGAACTGGCCGCCTAAGCCGTGATCACTGTCCCGGATTGCAGCAATCGCACCCGCAACAGCACAAGCCATAATAATATAAATAACAATATTACCAACCATCACCATAAAGCATTACCTTCCTTTCTTTCTTAAACATATTAGGATATTGTTAAAAATTTATCAGTACAAAGAATCTGACTCGCAACGAGAACCACTTAAAAAAAGCAAAAAGGTACCATGCGAAATGCTCCGCATTTCGCCTAGCACCTTTGCTAGCAAGGATTTATTCACTTGTCGACTTTGGAAGGATCTGAGGAATATTTTTTCAGCACTTGCCTGGCGACTTTTTCTAAAGAAACTTGCCGGTCCATGCTGAGTTTACGCATTTTTTTAAAGGCGGTCTCTTCCGTATAAGAAAACCTCTTCATGAGAAGTCCTTTTGCCTTTTCAACTAACTTGCGCTCTTCCAATTTGTAAGAAGCTTCTTCTAGTTTCTTTCGATGTTCAGCAGCCACTTTCCCCTGATGGAGGGCAATTTCGACTGCCGGGATGAGCCGGTCTTCAGAAACCGGTTTAATAATATAGCCGACGATATTGGCTTCCTTCGCTTTTTCAATAAAATCCCGCTGACTGTATGCTGTTAGCAACAATATCGGTATATCAAACCGTTTATTAATGATCCTGCTGGCTTTTAATCCGTCAAGCTTCGGCATTTTAATATCCATAATTAACAGATCAGGCTGTGTGTGATGTACAAACTCCACCGCCTCTTCTCCGTCACCGGCTTCACCAATTACTTCGTACCCTGCATCTTTAAGCATCATCGAGACATCCAGCCGTACAATGGACTCATCTTCTACTACTAATATTCTACTTTTCATCCAACCCCTGCTTTCTAAACGGGAACACCACTCTCGCAATTGTCCCATCTTCCACCCGCTTCATTTCAAACCTCCCGGACAGGTCATGCTTGCTTACCATTTTCACGATGTCCAGTCCTAAAGAAGATTCACCTGACGGAACATATCCTACGCCATTATCGCGTACTTCGACCGTAATCGTCTCTTCACTTTTCATGAAATATACTTTGATTACACCGGATTGTCTGTCTTTGAAGGCATGCTTCAAGCAGTTCTGAATTAATTCGTTAATAACAAGTGCGATAGAAACAGCTCGTTCAGACTCAATGGTCAGTTCCTCTCCCACATAGTGGATGAGAATTTGTCCTTCTGGATTGGTACCATCATGCACGAGCATGTTGCCAATTTTTTGCGATAACGTAAAGATGTCCACTTCATCAATACTACTGTTAGCAAGGATCACTTCGTAAACGGAAGCGATACTCGAAATCCGGTTTAAACTGTCCAAAAAATGAACCTTGCTCTCTTCCGGCAATCCCCTTCTCATTTGCAACCGCAATAGACTCGCAACTGTCTGGAGGTTATTTTTTACTCGATGATGAATTTCTTGAATCGCTACGGATTTCATGATGAGCTGCTTTTCTTTTTCACGTAGCTCTGTAATATCCTGCAGTATGAGAAACAACCCCACGTATTTCTCATTATAAGGGAGAGAGATTCGTTTCACTTGAAAAGTTTTACCGGAGATCTGCATTTCTTTAACTGCAAGTTCCTCGGAATAATGGAGCATCTCGTTCAATTCAGGAAGATACTTGACAACTTGAACACCGTGATGGAGCTTCTTACCGCTAAGATCACTTACTAGGTTAATAGCTGGAGGGTTGAAATATAAAAGACTGCCATCGGTTTTCACGAAAAATAACGCTTCTTCGATAATCTCCGGAATGATCGGACGGTTCTCAGTCATCCCGATCAACACATTACTTAGTGATTCTGCCGTGCGTGACAACGCTTTCAACTCCGCTTGACCCTTGAGGCGTTCGCTAATATCTTTTTCCATAATAAGGGCACCGATTACTCTTCCATTTCCTCCCTTTATTGGCACTACATTTTGTTCAACTGGGATTCCTTCTTGGTTAAGCGCACGGTTCGCAAACATTGCCTTGCCGGCATGCAATGTTTGGAAAACAGCAGGTTCAAAAGCTTCGTATACCTTCCGACCTACGACAGGTTCGACATATATAGACTCTGTCGTAGCCGGACTGGCCTCGGCAACCACCATTGCGTGCTTACCTTCATCGATTAAGCAGTCGATAAAAACATTTGCTTTATATAAATCAGCAGTCAGCTGCAAAGTTTCATTTACTTTTTCAATTTCTTTAATATCTTGTGGAGATAAGGTAGTATACGCCTGGCATAAGCTCGCGACAGAATGAGTTTGAAGCATGCCGTTCCCCTCCTATTTTTAGGACTTATCTCCTCCATCGGATAGTTGAAATTGTAATCTGCTTTGCGATTTTTGTCAATATAGGCGACTATTATTGCGCATCTTATTTACTCTTTTTTACGACTTGCAAACCTCACGCCACTCGCTTTGTGCCTCAGCATTTCAGAAATCACATCGGCTAGATAAGCACCTGCTTCGACGGGAGGAACGCCCCCTTCATGAATATTTGAAAAAACAGTTCGATCCGCTTCTACGGTTTTCTCATTGGGACGGTAGACAAGATAGGCACTTACACTTTTCGAAGTGGCAAGACCCGGGCGTTCCCCGATTAAAGAAATAACAACATCACAGTTCGTAAGAGTTGCGACTTCGTCTTGAACCCAGACGCGGCTTTTTTTAATAAAAACAGGTTGACCGAATGTTATTCCTTTCACCTGAAGCCCTTGAATAAGCGCCGGAAGTAAGTCAGGGATTGTTTCTTCTACACCGGTAGAACTTAATCCATCTGAGACGACAATTTGTACTTGCTTGTCCTTTTCACTATGTGTTGTTAGCCACTCCGCAGAAGCTTTATCCAATTTTCTCCCTGCATCCAAGTTCATGAGATACTCTTCCTGGTCTTTGGCCCGGGATCGCAATTCCGGAAGATTCAACTCTTTTAGAACGGAGTCGTCCACATCCTTAAAAACAGCATCCTGAGCGGCAGCATGGTCAATCCGAAAATCAAGATAGTGTTTCGTTTTCATTCTCGTTCCAGTACGCCCAATACCGATTCTGGCGGGGGTCAGGCTCCGTGCATGTTCAATCGTCTGTAAGTTTTTCGGATTATCTACAGATACTATTTTTCGTTCATCGTGCGTAAACGTTCTCGCATCTGGGCTGTGCTCATCTATATCATTTCCTTTCTGTGACGTATTTTTTTTCAATTCTTCCAGTACCTCTTTTATAATTTTTTCTACGTCCACATCTTTTGCCCCCTTCACTGTTATTCATCAAAGATAGACAAGTCACCGGCATGTTTGGTAAGGCGGCCGTTTTCCATAATTCCCATTTTTTCAAGCCACTTTTCAAATTCCGCTAATGGCCGCAGCCCAAGCATTTCCCGTAAGGAAGCATCATCATGGTAACTCGTATCTTGATAACTGAGCATCACGTCGTCACCCCCAGGAACTCCCATGTAAAAGTTCGCACCCCCGACTGTCGTTAACATCCCGGCGATTTCTTGATCATTTTGGTCCGCATTCATATGGTTCGTGTACGTAGGAGCAATCCCCATTGGCAAATTGTGAAGCTTACCCATAAATAAATCTTCCAGATCAGCCCGGATTACTTGGCGGCCGTCATAAAGTGTCTCTGGCCCGATAAAGCCGGATACATTATTTACCATGAATGGCTTCCAATGTTTTGCGTAGCCATATGTACGCGCTTCCAACGTCTGCATATCAACGTCAGCATGCGCACCCAGTGACACTTCGGACCCTTGTCCTGTTTCAAAGTAGAAGAAATTCGGCCCTGCGGAAGTTCCTTTTGTCTTCATTAAGTCATGGGCTTCATCTAAAATTGCTTTTGAAACGCCAAAATCTTCATTAGCCACCTGGCTGCCAGCTAAGCTTTGAAACATCAATGCAATTGGCGCCCCCGTGCGCAGCGCTTCCATCTGCGTTGTAATGTGGGCAAGGGTACAGTTCTGGGTGGGTATTTCCCATTTCTCGATAAACTCATGTGTTGCTGTTAAAATACGGGACACCGATTCGACACTTTCATTGTTTGGATTAATGCCAATCACAGCATCACCTGACCCATAAGAAAGTCCTTCTTTTACGGAGGCAATAATTCCATCAATGTTGTCTATCGGGTGATTCGCCTGGCAACGGAACGCCAGCCGCCCCGGCTCTCCTATCGTAGTATTGCAATGAGCCTGGTGCTTCATTTTCTGCGAAGCTAACACAAGATCCAGACTAGACATCAGCTTAGCTGCTGCTGAGATCATTTCGCTAGTCAGTCCTCTGCTGAGTTTCTTCAGGTCAGAAGCATTTGTATCATGCGACAAAATGTAATTTCGCAGCTCTCCAACCGTCCACGAGGCTATGCTTTGGTAAATCAACTTGTTCATATCATCATAAATAATTTGAGTCGTTTCGTCCGTTTCATATGGAATGACCGGGTTTTCATAAATATCTGTCAACTGCAATTCACTAAGGACAAGTTTTGCTGCCATTCTTTCGAGAGAGGAGGCAGCACCAATTTTCGCCATCGTATCCCCGGATTTCTCTTCACTTGCCTTGGCCAGCACTTCTCTTACAGAATGAAATTGAAAATGACTATTTTTTAATTCACATGTAAGTCTCATTCCTTCACCTTCCTACTGTCTCTAAAATAAAAAAAGCCCCCATAATGCAGACAGACCTTTAGTCATTCTCTGCAATTCAGGCGCCTTTACCTACGTGTATTTACTTTGCACCTATTATAACAAACATTTATCAGAAAATGTAGAATGTTTTTTGCCAATTTTACTCCCAATAAAAACCACCCCTTTTGGAGTGGTTGCTTATTTATTCATTCTTTAACTGCTCGACGACTTCTTCTACTTCCTGCCGTGACATTTTTTCATCGCCTCTTTGAAGGGCCTTTAAAGTTCTTTTTGCAAGGGAGAGCGGAATTTTACAAAATAAGCGGATGTTGCGCGTATGAAGGCTCTTCATATATTCATCGGCAAGGCTTATATTGCGCCTTGCATAGCAGAACATATCCTCCCGCTGCCAGCCGTCAGGAAAAAATTCGACCCCGCGTTCATGGTCTTCCTCCTGATTACGCAGTATATTCACAGACTGTAGCCCCCGGCCAAACGCAATAGCAAGGTCGCGATCAGTCCTCGTGCCGTCGTACCATTCCCAAATGTCCGACAGCATAACCCCAACAAGTCCAGCGACGTAGTACGTGTAATCATCCAAATCCTCTTCGGTACCGATTCGCCAGTCTTTCGCTGTCCATTCAGCCATCCCAGCTGCCATCTCACTTGTTGAGCCCTTTACTTTGTCTCTAATTTCTGTTGGACAAAAGGAAATCCAATCACCAAGGCGCAGTGTTACCTCTGGGAGCTGGGCTTGATATGGTGCCAAAAGGGCCGTATAAGCACACTCATCAAATTCCCTTTCCAGAAGCATTTTACTGACAGCGGAGAGCAAATGCTGCTTCGTTTCCGGGGACAGCCCTTCATGATCTTCTATTTCATCAATCGCTCTCATACACAAATATGCCGACCCTACTGTTTTCTTTAATGTCGGCACTAACAAGCTGATCGGTATGTAAAATGTTCTGCTCGTTTCTTTCAATACGCGCATCGCGTCTTTTTGAACTCCGGATCTGTTACTCAACGATGTCTCCTCCTTCAACTTTCATGAGGTAAAGTTGAGTATACCAAAAATCACGTTTTTTTTATATAACTCTTCCCTATCTCAAGGGTCACTTAGACAAGTTGGACCTTCTATTATTCCTTCGTATAGAAAAAAGATCGTTTTAGTTGCAGTCCAAACTCTTTCGGTTGAAAAATTTGCTCTGTATTCCCGACGAAAAGGAGACCGCCAGGGCGCAGTGCGTCAGCAAAGCGTTGATAGATCTCCTTCTTCGTTTCCTCCGTAAAATAAATCATGACATTTCGACAAATAATCAGATCAACGTCTCGTTCATAAGGATCACTCAATAAGTTGTGGCGTTTAAACGTAACATTGTTTTTCACTTCCTGCGCAAGCTTGTAATGAGTGCTTTCTTTATGAAAATATTTCGTTTTGTAAGAGGCGGGGAGCTCTTTCATCGATTCCACGGTGTAAGACGCTTCCCGTGCTTTTCGCAATGCATTTTCATCCAGGTCGGTAGCCACTATGTCGATCCCTTGAAGGGAAGGCATATTCATCAATAGCATCGCCAATGAATACGGTTCTTCCCCAGTAGAACAAGCGGCTGACCAAGCTTTTATCCGTGTTTTCCCTGCAAGCAGCTTCGGCAGTTCTTTTTCCAAAATTGACCACTGTGGCATGTTGCGAAAAAACTGTGTCACGTTAATGGTCATTCGCTCCAAAAATTCATCAAACAATGCCTGATCTTTTTCCATAGAGGCAAAATAGGATTCAAAACACGTAAATCCCCGGCGATCCCGTAATGAGGTCAACCTTCTTTTCATTTGGTTTTCTTTATACTGCGATAAGTCGATACCTGACTTATTCTTCACCTTTACCATAAATTGCTGAAAATCATCCACTTTCATTGTTCGGCTCCTCTATCATAGTCAAAAACGAAATGTTACCTTCCGTACTGTTTTAGGAGACTAACGCATTACTGTCAATGATCAACGCTACCTTGCCGTCCCCTAATATCGTTGCTCCGGAGATGGCAAATACATTCGTCAAAAATTCTCCCAGTGATTTGATAACGATCTCTTCCTGGCCAATTAATGAATCGACAAGCAATGCTGCCTGCTTGTCACCCTTCTGCACGATAACAGCCGGGCACTCCTCTTGCTCTTCTTCCGGAAAACCAAACGTCTCCCGAAGCGAAATAATCGGAATCACGGAATCTCTGAAATTAACCACTTTCTGTTCATGTACTTTCCTGATGGAAGATTTCGGTATAATCGTCGTCTCTTTTATCGAAGACAACGAAATGGCGTATGTTTCCTCTTCTACTTTTACTAACAAAGCAAGAATGATCGACAACGTAAGTGGAAGCTCAATCGTAAATAAACTGCCTTCCCCGGGAGTAGAGGTTACCGTAATTGCGCCACCGAGTGATTCGATTGTCGTTTTCACAACGTCAAGACCCACTCCCCGGCCTGATACGTTGGATATTTGGTCTGCCGTACTAAGGCCTGAAGAAAACAGAAGATCATAGACTTCACTGTTTGGTAGCTGCTCTCCTTCTTCTTTTGAAATGAGTCCTGAAGAGACTGCCTTCTGTACAACTTTGTCACGGTCGATGCCAGCTCCGTCATCTTCAATTTCAATCATGACATGATTGCCGCTATGATACGCTCGTAACTGAATGACGCCTGTCGCCGGCTTATTTCGCTCTAAACGAACGTCAGGTAATTCCAGACCGTGATCGACCGAGTTGCGAATTAAGTGTACCAAAGGGTCTCCGATTTGATCCACTACCGTGCGGTCCAGTTCTGTATCGGCCCCGGTTATTTTCAAGTTAATATGCTTACCCATTTCCTGCGCCAGACTTCGTACCATACGTGGAAAACGATTAAAAACTCGTTCAACCGGGACCATTCGCATGCTCAGAATCAGGTTTTGCAAGTCGTTAGAGACACGTGTCATTTTCTCCAGCGTTTCAATGTTTTCTTTATTATCGCTTTCTTTGGCCAGCTGTTCTAACCGTCCACGATAGATTAATAGTTCTTCAAAAGACCTCATTAACTGGTCAATTCGGTCAATATTAACACGGATTGATTTGGAGGCGATATTCGAGCTTTTGGAACCCTTCGATTCTTCTTTTGTAGGCCGCTCTACTTTTTCTTCCGTACCAGCATCGGCATCCACAGCGGGAGACGGAGATGGCTGACCCGGTTCCTCAGATGGAGCTAGATCTGCTTCCAGCAAGCTCTGGATCGTAACCTTTTCCACTTCTGAAATACGGCCGATAGTCTCCTCTAACTCTTCCGTGCTTTCTTTAGAAGTGAGCGTCATGGTAAAGTCAAAATCGAACTTTTCTTCTTCTAAGTCTTCTACCGAAGGAAGAGCATGTATGATCTCTGCCTTTCCTTCCAGCGCTTCTAATATCATGAAAATCCGTGCTCTTTTCAGCACACAATCCTCACGAAGAGTTATACTTGCTTGGTACACAAAGTAACCTTCTTCAAAAGCCTGGATGAGGACATTCTGCACATAATCGTCGTACACAACATCTTTGTTGAGAGGTGAAGCGGTTGTTTCCTCTTGGAGAGAATTAGCGGGCGCTGCTAGTTCGTCTGCCACTCCGTTCTCTACCTTCTCAAGTTCGGAAACGATGGCAATGATATCCTCTTTCCCATCCCCACCTTGAGAAATGTCGATGATCATTTTCTCTAAGAATTCCACTGCGTCGAAAACGACATTTAAAATATCGGTGGTGACCTTGAGCTGTTCATTGCGTATCGCATCTAAAACATTTTCCATTTGGTGGGTCAACTTCGTTAGATCCTCAAAACCCATCGTCGCCGCCATGCCTTTTAACGTATGGGCCGACCTAAAGATTTCGTTAACGATTGGCAGATTTTCAGGATCTTTTTCTAAGGCTAGTAGATTGGTGTTAACAGCTTGCAGGTGCTCTTCACTTTCCTCGATAAAGAGATCCATATATTGGTTCGTACTCATCGGTTATCTCCTCACTCTTTTCAGAAAAAAGCAGGCACCGATTCTTGCCTGCGTCTTTCATCTATGTTCCGGTGCCTTATACCATGGTTTTCAGCTTGCCTAAAGTCTCCGCATCCATTTCATTTAACATATAATCGATATCCAGCAAAATGATAAGACGGTTCTCCATTTTCGCCACTTGTATCGAACGTTCATTTTCATTTCCTTCGACGGTTACCGACTCTAGCAGATCTTCTGGGATGTCCAAGACTTCATTTGCTTTGTCTACGATCAAACCTATTTTGATCTCCCCTACTTGCGCAAGCAAAATTTTGTAGTCTTCGTCGAGTGTCGCTTCTCTTTTTAATAGGTAAGAGCGCAAATCTAATAGCGGGGTAACTTCGCCGCGGATATTTGTTACTCCTTTAATATGTTCAGCCGTATTCGGGACCTTCGTGATTGGCTGCGGCTTCTCAATTCCTGTTATATGTTCTACCGGGAAGGCAAATTCCTCTTCACCAATTTGACAGACCACTTTCCTCGCTTGGGTTTCCATGTTCTTCCTCCTTATACATTGTACGTGCGCATATCTATCTATTTTATCGGCACATCTATTCTGTTTTTTAGGCAAAAAGTTTGACGACATTCTTTTTCCTCTTGCATTCTTTTAAAAAAACAACTAGCTACACGTACATGGAAAGTATTCGATCTACTGCGCTTCCGTACATCTCACCAAATGCAGTTAGATGAACAAGCAAATAATACAGCTGGTAAAGGGGCTTTCGTTCCTCATAAAGGCTGGAAAGCGGAAGTATTTCTTGATAAGCATAATAAAAATGTTCCGAGAAACCACCAAACAACTCTGTAAAAGCGATCTCAAGTTCACTGTCACCGTAAAAGACTGCCGGATCAATTAGATACGGCTCGCCGTCGGGGCCGGCCAGCCAATTTCCTCCCCATAAATCACCGTGGAGAAGTGCCGGCTTAGGGTTCCGCGGGATCCATTTCTCGAGGTTATCTAAGAGACGAATCATCTTCTGTCGTCTCGTCCCCAGGATATGACCCTGTTCCTCCGCTAACCGAAATTGAAAACCGAGACGCTTCTCCCTGAAAAAAGTAATCCAATCTTTCTCCCATTCATTTGGCTGTGGAAGGGTACCGATGTAATTATCCACATCAAGACCAAACCGGTCTCCGCTGTATTGGTGCAAGCGTGCCAGCCCTCTCCCTAAAGCTTCATCTGTATGTTCAGCTTGTCTTCCTTCCAGCCATTCCATCACGATATAACCGCTGCCTTTGCCAAGCACCTCCGGAACGCGTATTGTCCCTGTCTCTCTCAGCAAGGAAAGATTGTACGCTTCTTTTTCAAATAAATCTTCTGGATCCGCTTGGTTATACTTAACAAAAAAACTGTCTGTACCCGTCACTATTTTCCATGCTTCACTACTATCTCCACCGCTAACAGGTGTCACTTCCTGTATATCAGAATGAGTGCCAATTTCGTTCAGTATAAAGACCGCCTGATGTTTCACTGGGCAGTTTCTTCCTTGATCTGCTCAAGAATCCGCGCACAGCCCTTTTGAACCATCTCATACACTTCGTCAAAATTACCCGTAAAATAAGGATCCGGCACATTTTCTAGCGGGCTGTCCGGAACGAAATCAAGCAGTTTCATCAGTTTAGGCTTTTTTTCATCATCTGCAAGTTTTTGTAAGTATGCCAGGTTATCCATGTCCATGGCGATTATATAGTCGAATTGTTCCAGATCTTTTTTCGTTACTTGCCGTGCCTGAATATCCGAATAATCAATTTGTTTTTCTTGGAGCAGCTGGCATGTTCCTTCATGCGGTGCTTCACCAATGTGCCAGTCGCCAGTACCAGCAGAATCAACAGTAATTTTTTCTTCCAGGCCTTGTTTTTTCACTTGGTGGCGAAACACCGCTTCTGCCATTGGCGAACGGCAAATATTCCCTAAACAAACAAATAGAACGTTAATCATCATTACCTCCAAAGAAACATTTTGCTCTCATTGTATCACCTTAAGTGCTAGAAAAGAATAACAGGAGATCCTATAATAGTAGCAGCCTGGATAAAAAAAGGAGACTTTTATAATGAAACGAGTATTATCCATTGCCGGCTCTAGCAGCATGGGCGGTGCCGGCATTCAAGCAGACCTAAAAACCTTTCAAGAATGCGGCGTTTACGGGATGGGAGCAATCACCGCGTTTGTAACGATCAGCAAAGAAAAAGGCCGGAATATTTTCCCGCAGCCACTGGGAGTCATGGAAGCACAGGTACTAACCGCCCTCAACACGATCGGAGTCGACGCGCTTAAAACAGGGTTGCTTCATTCTGTGGAGCAGATGGAATACACAGCGCAGCTCATTCAAGACCACAATCTTAAGCATGTAGTCGTAGACCCTGTTATCGTTACGAAAAGCGGTGCTGAGCTTATCGAGCATGAGGCAATTGAACGCCTAAAGAAGGTGATACTTCCAAAAGCAGCGATCGTCACCCCAAACGTGCCGGAAGCATTAAAACTAAGTGGACGTTCGCACATTGAGTCAACCGAAGATATGAAAAGAGCTGCTGTAGACATTCATGCGCTTGGTCCGAAAAGTGTAGTCGTCAAAGGTGGACGCCTGGACTCTGAAGAAGCAGTCGATGTTTTGTTTGATGGTGAACGCTTCGTCACGTTTTCATGTAAACGTATATCTACAGATACAAACGGTGCCGGCTGTACGTTTTCCGCTGCAATTGCAGCTGAATTAGCGAAAGAAGATTCTGTTCGAGAGGCTGTCAAAAAAGCAAAGACGTACATAACCGGAGCAATCCATAGCAGTGTTATGTTTCTCGATGAATCAAAACGTATCAATCACTCTGCTTTACGACATGATGCTTCTTCTCCCTCCATTCATATCTCGGAAGAAACTCTTAACTTTTAACTAGACACGGCACTTCCTCCCCTTTTTCCAGCCTTCCTTTTACAAATGAACGACAGGTGAGCAGCTAGAATGTGCAGCTCACCTTTCATTTCTCACTTTTCACCCGACAACTCAAGACAACACAAAAATTTAAGACTACAATAGTCTCACAAGTACAAAGTTAGATCGGAGGCTGAACGATTGAAAGTAACCGTAGATATTAGCAGTGATTATAAAGAGACGTCAGTCACGGTTCATTGCAGAGAGGTCGATGATTCAATCCAAGATATACTTAATTTTCTCAATAAGCGCGAAGCTGCCTTTATCGTCGGCAGAGACGGTGATATGCAGCATATCTTGCAGCCCGATGAGATTCATTACTTTCATACCAATAAAGAGTCGGTACTTGCTGTCACAGCGGATGGTTCTTTTAAGGTGAAGGAGAAACTCTATGAACTAGAAGAAATGCTGCCGCAAGACCGCTTTGTTCGTCTTTCTAAGTCAGTTATCGCCAATCTTTACGAATTAAGACGTTTTGAACATTCTTTTAACGGCACCCTTTGCGTGTATTTTAAATCAGGAGAAAAAGAGTATGTTTCCAGGCATTACGTCAACACCATCAAAACAGCGTTGCAAATGAACAGGAGGAAAAAATCATGAAAACTTTTCTATGGAGAAGTGTGATTGGTATTTTTTACGGTGCTTTCTTAATGGTAATCGTTACAAATGGCATTGTATTAATGGGAGGACACGAGCAATTAGATGGAGGCCTTTTCCTAAAAAATTCTCTTGGTTTTATGTTTTGTGGTTGGTTCTTCACTGTGACCCCGCTTTTCTTTGAGATGAATCGATTACATCTCTTCCAGCAGACAGCACTTCATTTCGTGACGGTCACTGTTCTCTATTTCACTTTATCACTAGGGGTCGGCTGGATTCCTTTTAATGCAAGAAGCATTATCTTTTTCACTGTTATATTTCTTGTCATTTATCTTATCATTTGGTCCGTCTTCTACTTTTATCATAAAAATGCAGCCAAAAAATTGAATGAAGAGCTTCACAAAATATGACGAAAACGATAGAAGAATGACAGTGCTACAGCCTCCCTTCTATGTAGAAGGGTGGCTGCCAAACTGCTAGATTCCTCTTAAAAGCGGTGTAAAGTTAATCGCCTTTGCCGGCGTAGAAAAAGCGGGATAAGGCCACGCCCATGCCTCCGAGAGCAATAAATAGTAACGCTCGCACTGCTAATGATACTTCTGAAATATCGACGAAAAACACTTTAGCAAGTGTGACGAACAACAGGATGACCCCGAATACCCGCAACCTGCCGTTATTTTTCCAGAATCCGATAATAATGGAAGCAGCAGCAAATACGATCCATACAAATGACAAGGAATACAGCCATACTTCTTCCGAGATACTATGTGTAACGGCATAAACGACTAAACTTGTATACGTCAATAAGATGGTGACAACTATCATTTCATAGACTTGAAAAAATCTCTGTACGTGCTGAGGAGGACGCCAGCGCAACCCTATAGCGTAGAGCGCACCAAGACCAAGAACCGCAACGACCCAATTAACATGCTCAGTTGATAAAGTTTCAAAAGGCGTTTGAATCGCAAGCAGCCACAAGCTGATTCCTAACGAGACGAAGCCAACCACCCGTTGCAACTGCGAGTTTAAAATGTATCCGAGTAAGACTGAGACAATGCCTGAAATGATAAGAGTAGAAGTCATCCATTCATCGAAAAACCGTACGGACAGCGAAAAGATGGTAAACGAGATGGCAGCAAGCAGCATCCCCGTACGCAATCTGCTTTGAAGGCGCCAATAAGCATGCCCCGCTGCCAGCAAATGAAAGATCAGCCAACCAAGTAAGACTATTAAAAATTGCTGTTTAGTTAAGAACAATACGCCCCACCCTGTCAGTAACACATATTGAGAAAACACCATCCCCAACGGGTATTCTTTATGCTTCCTCCAATAAAAGAAAAATCCGAGAAGTAACAAGTGTTGAAGGGCGAGCGCTGTATACATAAGATACATGTCTGTATTGGATGCAAAAAAAGACACGGGAAGATATACGATATGTAAAGCAGCAATTGATACATAAAAGAGAAATAGAAAACGAAACCACGCTGCTACGGAAAAGAACAGAATGTAAGCAATAAATTCATAGACAATAAAAAACACAACACTTGGATCACTGTTGTCCAAAAGGATCGGATTCAGAAAACCACCAATAGCTGCTAAAATAGCAAGAGCCTGGGATCGGTACTTCGCCGTTAATATTATTGTCGCTAGTGCAATTACTAAATTGGTAGAAAAAGCAATGGACAACGGGATAAGATGATATAAAGCATGCCCGGCAAAGGTTGTAAGAGTTGGTATGATCACTGCTGCTGCTAAGATTACTTGCGCTAACCCTGTATGCTTTCGCCGATACTGCCACATTCCAGCTGCTGCCAGTCCGCCGGAAACAACGTAGCCGATGGTAAGAACAACTGGCTCTGTTATCAAGCCGCTGTCATATGCAGCGGCAAATGCCCATACTACTCCCAGAAGCAAAACAAATAAAAATATTCGAGGCAGCCACGTTTTCCCAAAGTGCTTCTCCAACGCTCCGAAACTACGCTCTTCTTCTAGAGCTGGTGATTCGGAGGATTTTTCTTTGTATGTATTTGGGAGTAATTTAGATGATTGCTCTTGTTCCAAGCGTTTTTCAAGCAACAGGACCCTGCGTTCCAGCTCCGCAATACGCTGGTCTTGCTCATCTGTCATTATGGCTCTCCTGCCTTTTTTGGTTGTTATTTTCCTTTTAACTCTACAAAATCTTTATTAGTCACACAAACTAAAGCGGATAACTCTACTGTTAGATTGTAATAAATCCTAACCGGTCATCAAAGGTCAATGCATGTTTATCTTTTAGTGTGGAATACTAGTGGTTAACAGCCTTATAAGGAGTGAATATTAGTGGAACAAAAACAAATTAAAAAGAATATCGAAAACATATTAGAGAATAGTCATGTCGGGACAATGGCAACAGTGAATAATGATAAACCGCACTCTAGGTATATGACTTTTTTTCACGAAGGCTTGCAATTATATACGGTGACAGACAAGGAAACAGAGAAAATAGATGATATAAACGCTAATCCACATACACATATCTTGCTTGGATATGAAGGAGATGGATTCGGTGATGAGTATGTAGAGTATGAGGGAAAAGTATCGATCAATGAGTCAGAAGAAATGAAAGAAAAGTTGTGGAATAAAAATATGGAAGAATGGTTTGACGGACCAGAAGACCCCAACTATCTCGTATTAGAAATCGAACCAACCCAAATCAGCTTGTTAAACAAGAAAGGAACAGAACCCCAAATATTGGAAATGTAACAAGTTGGTCTTTCCCATGAGAAAGGGAGGGACTTTTTTAATTGGCGATGACGATAGACCATCGCTTCGCTTAAAAACCATCCCTCTTTTCTCTATCCCTCATGAAATTGATTTATTTAATTTCCAGAAAGAATAGTTAAGACCTAATGCAAAAGTTACCCAACCAATATAAGGTATCATTAGCGTTCCCGCGACACGATCCTTCTTATAAAACACATACGTAGTAATCATTATCATACCAAGAAGTGCAGTCATTTCCATAAGTGCCGTGCCACGAAGATTCCATTTGAAAAACAGGAAGGACCACATGTAGTTTAGCCCCAGTTGTAATTCATACAACGGAATAGAATCAATAGTTGTTTGTTTTTCGGTCTCACTTATCCGATATTTCGCAAGCCCCATCAATCCATAAAGAGTTGTCCATGCAACAGGAAACACTGCAGCCGGAGGTGAAAAAGATGGTTGCTCTAACCTTTTAAATTTTTCCTGAGCCTTTCGGTTAGCAAGCCACCCAGTAATCGAACCTCCTATAATTGGAGCAAGCACATGAAAAATAAGACGTTTTTTGTTCACGCGCCCGTTAACCTTTATTAGTTCCATTTTCCGTTACCTCCTTATTATGCTTATACTGTTCCCCAAAGAGCAATAAAAAAACAGGAGGCAAGCAGATTTCCCTTATAGCTCTTGCTCTAATTTCGTCAATAGCTCCACCACTTGCTGGGAAGCCTTGTCTAAGTAGTCATAAGCTTCTTGTGCACCATTCAAATCGCCGTCACTATACCGTTCCACCGCTTCATTTGCGTAATGATGGACCGCTTTATGCGGTTCTTCAATTTGTTTAAATGTGTTCTTCTCTCTTACTTTGGCTGGAAGGTCACTGTAATACCACTTTCCGAACCGGCAGGATTCATGGGAGGTAACTTCTTCCGGATCAATTGTGCCGATTCCAATAATCATGTTGTATACTTTCCATTTCCAATGCAGGTGATCTGTTTTCGCCACTTTCACAATGTCTTTGTTATTGAAGGCCACATTGATATGAAAGAAGGTCTGACGGTGTTCATCCATTTGCTGACTTAAATTAAATACCAGCCGGCCCGTCTGCTTCGCGATTTCTTGAGTGTCACTGCTCAGATCATAAATCACCGTATTGCGTTGGGCGATGTCCATTACCGTTGACGTCTGTTCCTCACTCATTGCTGCAATCTGCGAAATGGATTCATTAATTTCTTTCATCGTTGTTACGATATTAGTAAGCGCGCTTCCTGCATACTCCGAACCAGTCACACTTTGTTCCACCCACTCACCCGTTTGCTGAATTTGTTCTGTCACTTCATGAGACACTTGCTGCAATGACTCCATACTCGAAGTAATCTGAGTGATTTGCTCCTGCGTGTGTTCTGACAAACTCCTCACCTCCGAGGCAACTACCGCAAAGCCTCTTCCATGTTCCCCGGCTCTTGCTGCTTCAATACTTGCATTAAGGGCGAGTAGATTCGTTTGATCCGCAATTCCTTTAATAATCTCAATCACGTTTTGGGTATGTTCAATCTCTTTATCAAGCGCATTTACCCGATCGACGACCTGCTCGTAGACGCCGCCTACTTTTTTAATATCATCAAGCGCTTTATCAATGACTTCCTTGCTTTGTTCTGCCGACTCAACAGCATCTCCTGTTCCTTCTGAAACTTTGACAGCATAATCTGCGACTTCATTAATGGAGGCACTCATTTCCTCAGTAGCTGCAGACACACTATGAGTCTCTTCAATCTGCGCATCCATTCCGACAAGTAACTTTTTCGTCGTATCAAGCTGCGTCGTATGGTCTAACATTTCCGAGATACCGAAGAGGAAGGACTTGAATGTATCTTCCATGTACACTTCGACGATGAGCTGCTGGTCAAAAGCAGCTAATTTTTGTACCGCCAAAACTGCAGCCATCATATCATCCGGTTTATGGTGCAGTTTTTCCATTAAAATTGTTGTCATCATCTGCAGCAGTAAATGGTGGGCTGAAATAAAATGCTCTGCTGTCAAATGAATACGGCTATGTACTTCGCCGACAACAATTCTTGTCTTTATGTATTCTTTGTTCACATCTGCTTCTAGAAATTGGTCCAAGTACCTTTCCATCGTCTTCCGTAAGCGCTCTACTGTAGAATGATCTTCTATGATGCCTCGTAGATGATCAACAGCCGTAATATTATCATAAAAATGGTTGACGATCTCCTTTTTGAACGGCGTAAGCACTTGTGCCGCTTCCCGGACGTGCTGAAGCGTCTCTTCGTCTATTCCCAAGAATACTAGCCGTTCTTTTGCCCGCTCCCCAACTTGGATGTTCGTGGTGCCTGAAAATTCTAAATGTGCATTCCATGGTCGCGTTTTTTTCGTAAAAATACTCACTTTATCCCCACCCCTGTCATATAGTTTACAAAACAACCGACCCCTCTACAAACAAAGGGTCGGTTGCACTACTAGCTCCCAGTTATTCCAAGTGCCCACATCCAAATAACTGTTCACAGCTCCCATATTTTAATAAAATTAGCTTCTTCCTTTATTATCGGCAAGGTGAGCGTAATCTTTTGAGAAACTTTTTTTACAACACAAAACACCGGTTGCGACACACAGCCGGTGTTTGTCAATAGTTCCTGCGGAGGGAGAATCCCGCTTCACTTTTGAGATTTATGGTGATGGACATACTGTTTAAGTTCTGTGAACAACTGCCGGTCTGAGTATGTATCCGGGTTCAGTTTAACTCCGTAGGTAAACCGTTGATAACTACCTTTTTTCCAGACTAACTCCCCAATAGCGCTCACCGGATTTTTATCTAGAACAAACTCCAACAATAGTTCGGTGCCGTCCGCAGGCAAATTCAAGGGGGAGACAACTTTCGCTCCTTTTAAACTCATATCGATAATATGAAGCTTGCCTGTCTTATGTTCGACATCTTGTCCTTTCAGTTTTAGGATCGTAAAGGAAGCTGAAAGCGGCTCTTGAAACGTAACGCGGAACCCTTCATCCCGTCTATACATGCGATCACCTGCTATCTTTTTTCCAACATATTGTCGCTATCAATCCGAACTGAACACGTAAACAAACGTTTATTTAATTGGAAAAGCCCATCCTGTACTGTTTGGGGAAAGCAGTTTCTTTGTTTAGTGTTGCTGCAGCTTCCAATGACCAATAGGGATTACGAAGCATTCCTCTTCCGATGATCACCAAGTCAGCTTCCTCATTCCCTATGACGGCATTGGCCAGAACTGGATCTTCCAAACGACCGACTGCGGCAACGGGTGTGTCAGCATCTCTCCTTATTTCTCTTGCAAACGGAACTTGGTACCCTGCATGGCTTCCAGGCTTACCGCCGCCTCTTATTGGCCCTTCTCCTCCTGAACTTACATCAAAAAGGTCCACTCCTGCTTCTTTAAACGCCTTAACAAACGACTTACTATAATCAAGGTGATATCCGCCCTCCACATACTCTTTTGCAGAGATACGCATGAACAATGGCATATCAGCCGGCATTTCCTGTTTAGCCGCTTGGATGACTTCTTTTCCAAATCTTGTTAGATCTACTCCATATTCGTCTTTTCGTTTGTTAGTATAAGGGGACGTAAATTGGTGGATTAAATAGCCGTGTGCCCCGTGCAGTTCCACGACGTCAACACCCGCTTGCACTGCTCTTCTCACTCCCAACCGATATTTTTCCACCATTTCCTTTACTTCTTCCGTTTCCAAAGCACGTGGTGTTTTAAGCTTTTCATCAAAGGCAATCGCAGATGGCGCAACTGGAACTTCTGCGTCTTCTGCTTTTCGGCCTGCATGAGCAATTTGAATACCTATTTTTGCGCCGTGTTCATGCACCTCGTCTACAATTTTGGCAAACGCTTCAATGTGATCGTCAGACCAAATGCCGAGATCCCTGTTTGTGATACGGCCGTCTGGTTCCACGTCCGTCATTTCCACCATTATTAGCCCGGCGCCCCCTACCGCACGTGACACATAATGCTGCAGGTGCCAATTGTTAGGAGCTCCGTCTTCCGCCGTAACCGAATACTGACACATCGGCGACATCATAATTCTATTTTTCAGTTCAAGACCTTTCAGTTGAAAAGGTGAAAAAAGATGTGGCATTTTCCTCTTCCTTTCATAATTTATGTTCGGTGTACAGCCTGTTCTAGGTAATAGTAAAAAATGTAGTAAACCATCTTTTTTTATAGAGTACAGCGATAAAGTTTAATAAAAAAGCCGGCAACTTCCGCGGACAATAACGTTTTTTATAAACATGATTGAATGCTTTTTTTAAATCATCCCACTGGGTGCACCGTTTCGACTGTCTATAACGCGCAACATCGATGACCTTAATCTGTCCTTCTAGTGTAACAATTATGTTACGCAGATGGATATCCGAAGGGTTTAAACCTTTCTTTCGGGCCATCTGCAAAGCACGATCAATTTCCTCTACATTTTCTTCCGAAACAGGTATTCCCCGCTGTAAACATTCAAACAACGTATATCCTTCTACAAAATCAATGACTAAATAATTGCCTCCTGCATCATATAGGGATGGAAACCACCTCAACCCTGTCAACTTACGGTATACATCCGCTTCTTCTAACGCCATATACTCCAACCCTGGGAAGAAGACCTTTAACACTTTATTGGAGTTAGTAATTCTAAACACATAAGCACTGCGTCCCCTCCCAATAAGTTCCAGACTTTCTTCCTTCTCTAGCAGAACTGCTTGTGACGCTGAACGTTTCATACGGACACTTGCCGCAAGCTCTTGATAGCCTTTCACCAGCAGTAAACTCCCTTCCCATTCTATCGCTTTATTTCTCTATCATATTATATTCTATACTTCTTTCTAAATAATTTGCTTGACCAGTATAGCAACCCCCTGCATCAAACAAGAAGGTCCCACTCATTGACTGAATGGGACTTGGATATGTTCTGTTTATTCTTCCATCGTGGACAAGTCGCCGGTTGGAAGGCCGAGCTCCCATGCTTTCAAGACGCGGCGCATAATCTTCCCAGAGCGTGTTTTTGGAATAGAGCTTCGTACCTCAAACTGTCGCGGTGCTGCATGTGCAGCCAGCTTTGTTTTGACATGTTGACGAATTTCCTCGAGCAATTCTTCACTTTCCTCATA
Organism: Bacillus piscicola; assembly: GCF_022458745.1. Taxonomy (GTDB): domain Bacteria; phylum Bacillota; class Bacilli; order Bacillales; family Marinococcaceae; genus Alteribacillus_A; species Alteribacillus_A piscicola. Next base: position 48,270 of record NZ_JAJJJF010000006.1, on the reverse strand, counting down.
TCCGTCACGCAATGTGATAAACGCTTTTATCACTTCTCCGCGAACGGAATCCGGCACCCCGATCACGCCTGCTTCGGCAACAGCCGGATGCTCGACCAGCTTGCTCTCCACTTCAAATGGTCCGACTCGTTCTCCAGATGTATTAATGACATCATCGACCCGGCCTTCAAACCAAAAATAGCCATCGTCATCTTTATAAGCCGTATCACCCGAAATAAACCAGCCATTTAAAAAATACTGTTCATAGCGCTCGGGATTATTCCAAATTGTCCGGACCATCGCCGGCCATTTCGGTTTAATTGCAAGGTTACCCATCCGCCGTGGCGGCAATTCGTTCCCGTTATCATCAATAATTGTCACTTCAATACCCGGGAGCGGCTTCCCCATGGAACCTGGACGAATTGGGTTGCAGCGGAAATTGGCACACGTGGAGGCACCGGTCTCTGTCATCCACCAGTTGTCATGAATTCGTAAATTCAATACATCCGTTCCCCAACGGATCACTTCCGGGTTTAGTGGTTCACCTGCTGACAGCAAATGCCTCAACTTCGAAATGTCATACTTTTTCGGGAGCTCATCGCCACTGCTCATTAGGAGACGAAAAGCAGTTGGCGCACTGAACCACACGGTTACGTTATGCTTTTCCAATGTATGAAACCATTCCTCCGCATTGAAACGTCCTCCACGCACTACGTTCGTTACCCCATTTAACCACGGTGACCACATCCCTGCTGATGTTCCTGTCACCCAGCCCGGATCAGCCGTACACCAATAAACGTCATCTTCTCGCAAGTCATAGACCCATTTTCCCGCTACATATTGATGTAGCATCGCATCGTGAACTTGGAGAACACCTTTTGGTTTTCCGGTCGACCCTGACGTATAAATCAATAGCATGCCGTCCTCCCGGTCTACCCACTCCATCGTATATTCAGAGGAACTTTCGATTAAATCATTATATAAAAGTTGATTGTCTTTTGTTTTTTTATCAGCCCCTGCTAAAATTACATATTGCAGGTCGGGAAGCTCTTCATCCGGGACACGCTCAAGCAGTTCAGGTGTTGTTACAACTGCTTTTGCTCCGCTGTCCTTTAGGCGCTCTTTTACCGCACCCTCCATAAACGCTTCGAACATCGGACCGGCAATAGCCCCAATTCTCAGAATACCGAGCATCGCAATATACAACTCCGGACTGCGGGGCATAAAGATAAACACACGGTCTCCTTTTTCAATTCCTTGGGCACGTAATCCATTCGCAAAACGGCATGTGAGCGTTTTCAAGTCTGCATAGGTAAACGTTTCTTCACGCGAGCTATCCGTATAAATAAACGCGATCTTGTTCCCTCTTCCTTCATCCACATGACGATCAATCGCTTCGTGCACCATATTTACTTTCCCTGTTTGTGACCATGTGAAATACTTTTCAATGTCTTTCCAATCCATCGTTTCAACGGCTCTTTCATAATTCTGAAGGTTTGCGGTCTGATCCATTCCTTTAATTTCATTGCTATCTAACGAACTGCCCATTTATGAAGCCTCCTTAGTAACAATGTTGGTGAAAAAACCAGTCTCCAAATATATTGTACGTCACTTTGAATCTTTTCGAAATGCTTTAGTCAAAAAATTAAGAAATATTATTATCATACGAAGTTTACTGCTTTGCTTTCCCCAGATTACCTCCAAGTTCAGCCATTGACATAGAAAAAGCAATCTGTAAAATAATAGGAGAAGTATTTAGCACTCTAGTCATGTGAGTGCTAATATAAATAACAATAAAAACAAATGTGGAAGGAGATACAAAAATGGCGGTAAAAGAGTTTCAAGCGGAATCCAAACGGTTACTGGAAATGATGATTAACTCCATTTACTCGCAGAAGGAGATTTTTCTGAGAGAATTAATATCCAATGCAAGCGATGCCATCGATAAGCTTTATTACAAGGCACTGACCGATGATTCCCTTTCATTTCATCAAGACAGCTATTACATAAAAGTAACGGCAGATAAGAAAAACCGGGAACTTACGATAACGGACACTGGTATAGGGATGACCGAGGAAGAACTGGAAGCAAATCTTGGGACGATTGCAAAAAGCGGATCCCTAGCTTTCAAAAATGAAAATGAAATGAAAGACGGCCATGATATTATCGGCCAATTCGGGGTCGGTTTTTACTCCGCGTTTATGGTGGCCGATACCGTGACTGTTTACACGAAATCAGTTAACAGCAACCAAGCTTTTAAATGGGAATCCAACGGTTTAGATGGCTTTACGATTGAGCCGACTGATAAGAATACCGTTGGAACCGAAGTGGTGATCAAGCTCCGTGCAAACACGGAGGAAGAGAATTACGATGAGTTTTTAGAAGAATATCGTTTGAAGTCGATTATTAAGAAATACTCTGATTTCATCCGCTACCCGATTAAAATGGATGTGACTGTTCAGAAACCAGAAGATGATGACAAAGAAGAACTTGCTGAAGTCACCGAGGAACAGACCATTAACAGTATGGTTCCTATTTGGCGGAAAAATAAGAACGAGTTAACGAAAGAAGACTATGAAGCGTTTTATGCCGAAAAGCATTACGGTTTTGATAAACCGTTACAGCATATTCATTTAAGTGTAGATGGCGCGGTCCGTTATCAAGCTGTGCTGTTCATCCCCGAACAGACTCCTTTTGATTATTACACAAAGGAATACGAAAAAGGACTTGAGCTTTATTCTAATAGTGTGCTTATTATGGAAAAGTGCCCGGACCTGCTCCCTGATTATTTCGGCTTCGTCAAAGGGATGGTCGACTCAGAAGATTTATCGCTTAACATATCAAGAGAGATGCTGCAGCATGATCGGCAGCTTCAGCTTATTGCCAAAAATATTAAAAACAAAATCAAAGGCCAGTTAAAGGACCTATTGAAAAACGATCGAGAGAAGTATGAAACGTTTTATCAAGCTTTCGGACGCCAATTAAAGTTCGGAGTGCAGATGGATTTCGGCGCACATAAAAAGGATCTTGAGGATTTACTTCTCTTTTACTCGTCGAAAGAAAAGAAAATGGTAACACTTGCGGAATACGTAGAGAGAATGCCGGAAGAACAGCCGTACATCTATTATGCGACCGGAGAATCTTACAGCCGTATTGAGAAAATGCCGCAAACGGAAATGGTGCTCGATAAAGGGTATGAAATTCTTTACTTCACAGAGGACATCGACGAATTCGCAATTAAAACGTTAATGTCCTATCAAGACAAAGAGTTCAAGTCCGTATCGAGTGGGGATTTGGGGATTGAAAGCGAGGATGATGAGAAGGAGGAAAAAGCCGAAGAAGAACAGAACCAAGAACTGTTCGCCGCAATGAAAGAGATCTTAGCCGGCAAAGTCAAAGATGTCCGGGCCTCCAAACGTTTAAGAAGTCACCCCGTCTGTTTAACAGCAGAAGGCGAAATATCGATAGAAATGGAAAAAGTATTAAAATCCATGCCGGATAATCAAGATATCCAAGCCGAAAAAGTTTTAGAAATCAACACAGACCATGATGTCTATCAGTCCCTAAAAGATAACTTTAACAAAGACAAAGATAAATTAACGCTCTATACAAACCTCTTATACAATCAAGCCCTGCTCATTGAAGGGTTGTCTGTAGAAGATCCAGTCGCATTCACGGACGATATATGCAAAATAATGGTGTAGCAGCTTACGCACGCCACCCTATGAACAGCTTCAAAAAACAGCGGAGATCCTCTCTCCGCTGTTTTTTGTCTCTATCTATTATAGATTCTCAAGAAACAGGCGTACGACATCAGCCCCACCTATCACGGTACCCAACGTACTTCCGAGATTAGCTAACACGACGATAAGCAGTATCCGTGTTACTCTGTTTCTCCAAAAACCTTTCAGACTAAAAACATCCTCATTAAGGACTTCAAAATCCCTAACGTGGGGCCGGCGGATCAGGGCTTGGACAATACCTGCAAACCACCCTGCTGCTATGAAAGGATTTAAGGAAGTGATGGGAGCTGCTACAAAAGCGGACAAAATGGTAAGCGGATGGCCGAAAGCTACTGCTGCCCCAAGTGCCGAGAAGGAGCCATTCCATAACACCCAACTAATTGTTTGCTGTATACCTGCTGATGGATTAGCGACAAAGGTATAGACGATAAGCGCTATGATCAGGATCGGGATCGCCCAGCCAATAATGGCAGGCACTTTCGACTTAGGAGGCCGTTTCGTTAGTTGTTTTAGATCATGTTCCTTTTGAATCTCTTCTGTAATGCCGGGTACGTGGGCCGCCCCGAGTACAGCAATTATCTTTTTCCCGGGAGCATGTTTGATTTTTTGCGATAAATACTGATCACGTTCATCAATTAGAGGTTTCTTTAGTTCCGGAAATGTCACCGTGAATTCATGGAGCATTGCATTTAGAGTATCTTGAGATTTCAGTTTTTCCAATTCTTCTTCCGATATGCTTTCGCTGCTGAAAATGCTCAAAATGATTCCCGACAGCAGCTTCATGCGTCCCCACAGCCCTACTCCGTTCCAAATACGGGAAAAAGTGATTTGGATATCTCTGTCGGCGAGTACAATCTCGGCTCCCGTGTCTTTTGCCGATTGTATTCCTTGAAGCATTTCTTCTCCTGCCTTGATCCCTAATTGTTTCGCGGCCCGTTTTTGAAAGGCGGAGACAGCAAGATTCATTAACAACAGGGTTGCTTTTTTCTCTTTTAGCACCTGGAAAATGTCCATGTTTTTCCACTTATCGTGGTCCATCATGGATTGGTACCGTTGCTCATCCAGTTCAATACATACCGAGTCCGGTTGTTCCCTTTCAATCATTTCCTTCACTTGTTCGGCACTTTTCCTGGACACGTGGGCGGTTCCAATTAAAATGATTTCCTTGCCGTTAACGTGAAGTCTCGTAATCGTCTCCTGTTCCTCAACCATACAATCATTCCTTCTTGATATTCGATTCTCATGGCCCTAATCTGGCTTGACACTGTATGAACACTTATTCTTCTACAATCCTTCAGTCCTCTAGAACAGATTTTTTGTCCTTCACTTGTTATTATAAATCATGGAGCATCTTAACAGTTTGTATGTTAAAAAGGAGAATGATGATGGATCAGAAGGATATGGAAGAAAAAATAATTAACAGCTACCAGCAGGATGAGCATATGATGATTCTTGTGTTTGCGCAGTGGTGTGTCAACCACAATCTCGATCCGCAAGCTCTTTATGTCCAGGCCTATCCAGATCAAGCAGCCAATCCTCCTCTCCAGCAAGCTTGTCAGTTGACTGTTCCTAAAGAGGAGGCCGGGGATATTCCTGACGACACCGTACTTGGTGTACTATCTTTATTCGGCAACGATGACCTGGCTCATATCGTCTCCCAGGAAATCGAGAAAAGGCATCAAAAAGAGAGCAAGAAGGACGGAAGATAATAGCCGTTCCTTCTTGATTACTCGTTTATCTTCTTCGGCGTCTCTCTTGCTGAGAGGAAGGGGCTTGTTTTTTCAATGCTTTTACTGCCTGCTTCACTTCCCTGATGTTCTCCATCTTATTATCCCAGCATGCCTGACTAAGATCTACCGGATATTCCTCTGGATTCAATGTCCGCAAGTATTCTTCCCATAGTAAGCCCAAGTTGTCCGCAGCGAAGTCTTGAATATTTTGCAACGGTGGAAGCTTGTAGACTAGCTGACCTTCTTTGAAAATCTCTCGATGTAGTTCAACCGCGTCAAAATCCGTAACAAACTTGCTTATGAAAGTATGTACAGGGTGAAACATTTTTAGCTGTTCTTCTTTTTGAGGTTCTTCTCCTTCAAGAGTAATGTAGTCCCCTTCCGATTTACCGTCTTTTCTATTTATGATACGGTACACCTTTTTTAACCCGGGTGTCGTTACCTTTTCTGGATTACCACTTATTTTAATCGTATCCGCCATTTTTCCGTTGTCATCTTCAATGGATACAATTTTATAAACTGCTCCAAGGGCTGGCTGATCAAAAGCCGTAATTAACTTTGTTCCAACTCCCCAAACATCAATCTGGGCGTCCTGCGCTTTCAAATTAATAATGGTTTCTTCGTCAAGATCATTAGAGGCGATTATCTCTGTTTCTGTAAAACCAGCCTCATCCAGCATTACTCTCGCTTCTTTGGAAAGGTAAGCAAGGTCTCCACTGTCCAAACGAATGCCTTTAAAGTTAATTTTATCACCAAGTTCTTTTGCCACTTTAATCGCTGTAGGCACCCCGGATTTCAATGTATCATACGTATCCACAAGGAAGACACAGTCACGGTGACACTCGGCATATTTATGAAAAGCTGTATATTCGTCCCGGTATACTTGAATCATCGCATGAGCGTGGGTGCCCGCGACAGGCATACCAAACATTTTTCCCGCTTTTACGTTAGATGTCGCCGCAAAACCTCCAATATAAGCAGCCCGCGCTCCCCAAATTGCCGCTTCCATCTCCTGTGCACGGCGACTACCAAAATCAATCGCCGTCTGTTTGCCGACTACTTGTTTGATACGTGAGGCTTTTGTCGCGATTAAGGTTTGATAGTTCACGATATTCAGGAGTGCCGTTTCGATTAATTGAAGCTCCGCAAGCGGTCCCTCCACCCGAAGCAACGGCTCATTTCCAAATACAAGTTCTCCTTCTCTCATCGACCGAAGTGTGCCGGTGAAGCGCAGATCCGCTAAATAATCGAGAAACTCCTCGTCGTATCCTAACTCATCACGCAAATAGGCGATGTCACCTTGCGTAAAACGCAGGTTGCAAAGAAAATCAACCACTTTCTCCAACCCTGCAAAGATCGCATAGCCATTATCGAAAGGCATATTGCGAAAGTAAAGCTCGAACACGGCTTTACGGTTATGTAATTGATCCGCCCAATAGGTCTGAATCATGTTTATCTGGTAAAGATCAGTATGTAGTGCTGAATAGTCGGCTTCATATTCTTGCCTCATCTCGATAACCTCCAACTTGTTTTACTAAGGCGGCTCCACCAATACATCTTATTTTAGCAAACTTTCATGTATTTACACTGTGATCTGTAAGAAGCGATGGGCTTATTATAACATTTTTTATAGGACAAGTACGTTCTATTAGGGACAGGCTCCTAATAGACTAGCCATAACAAGGTGGTTTTCAAAAGGGGGTTGAGATGAATGAACCAACAAACAATAGCATTAGAAATCACTGGGATGCATTGTGCAGCTTGTGCGGCCCGTATTGAAAAAGTAGTTTCTAAAATGGAAGGGGTTACCACGGTATCGGTAAATCTCGCTACAGAAAAAGGGCGAGTTACCTTCAACAAAAGCCAGACCAGCCTTGCTGATATTCTTAATAAAATACAAAAAATTGGCTTTCATGCAGCCCCCACCCCTTCTACAAAGGAATATGCAAGTGCACAAAAACAAAATGAAATCAGAAAGCTGCAATTATCATTTATTTGCGCTGCTCTGCTTTCTTTCCCTTTAATTTGGGCCATGTTTGCTCACTTTACATGGGCTTCCTTCATCACCGTTCCAGGACTGTTTACCAACCCATTGTTTCAACTGGTATTAGCTTTTCCGATCCAATTTTTTATTGGATTCCCTTTTTATAAGAGTGCGTGGTCTGCTCTAAAAAACAAGAGTGCCAACATGGATGTGTTAGTCGTTTTAAGTACATCAGCCGCCTTTTTCTATTCTCATTACCTCACCTTTTCGTCGATCAAAGATCCGCATCGTTTTTATTCGTTGGATTTGTTTTACGAAACAAGTGCCCTTATTATTACCTTTATTCTTTTAGGAAAAGTAATGGAAGCAAAAACTAAACGTAAGACAACCGAGTCGATGAAGAAGCTGTATCAACTTCAAACGAATACAGCGTCGCTATATGAAAGCGGCAAAGAACGGAAAGTTCCGATTACAAGCATCGTACCCGGAAATATCGTCCTCGTGAAACCAGGAGAGAAAATACCTATAGATGGGTACGTCATCGAAGGCAGCTCCACACTTGACGAATCCCTTCTAACCGGGGAAAGTTTCCCCGTTGCAAAAACGTATAGAGATCCGGTTTATGCAGGAACGTTGAATCATAACGGACTCTTGAAAGTAAAGGCGGTAACAAGCGACGCTGACACTGCGCTGTCACGAGTTATCCGCATTGTAGAAGATGCTCAGGCCTCAAAGGCACCAATACAGCGGATTGCCGATCAAATTACCGGATGGTTCGTCCCAATTGTAGTCCTTCTTGCAATGGTTACCTTTGCAGCTTGGTATACGGTTTGGGAACCTGGAGAGTTTCACGAAGCGTTGGAACATACCATTGCCGTTTTAATTATTGCTTGCCCTTGTGCACTTGGACTTGCCACCCCAACTTCTATCATGGTCGGTAGTGGACGAGCAGCCACGAGGGGGATTCTTTTTAAAGAAGGTCAGTTTATCGAAGTGTTAAATAAAAGTAATGTCGTTGTCCTGGATAAAACAGGCACCATCACAGAAGGTGAACCTCAAGTAACCAATGTATATGCTGAACATTACAGGGAAAGTGAATTTTTAAAGATAATTGCAGCAGCAGAAAAGGGGTCGAGTCACCCTTTAGCCCATGCGATTCTCACCAAAGCAGGCGAAAAAATTTTTACCTTACCGGAAGCCAGTCACGTTCTTTCCATGCCTGGTTACGGGATAAAAGCCTTTGTCAACGGCAAAAGCGTAATCGTTGCTAACGCACGGTATTTCCATAAACAAAAACTGCCCCTTCCCTCCCATGCCAGGGAACTGATTCGTCATTTGGAAAGGGAAGGCAAAACGGTGATGATCGCTACTTTCGACGATCGTTTTGCTGGAATTGTTGCAGTTTCTGATCAAGTAAAACCTGCCTCTCCCCCAGCGATCAATCGTTTACAGCAAATGGGACTAGAGGTTATCATGCTTACCGGCGACAACGAGGTGACAGCGGCCGCCATTGCGCAAAAGACCGGGATTAGACAAGTCGAGGCAAATAGAACGCCACAGGAAAAAGCAGCGTTGATTCAACAGCTGCAAAAGGCAGGAAGAAAAGTCGTCATGGTAGGAGACGGGATAAACGATGCGCCTGCTTTGACTACTGCCGACATCGGCATTGCCCTTGGTACTGGCGCCGACGTGGCTATGGAGGCTGCTGATGTTACCGTAATGAAAGGAGACTTAAACCGCGTGGTCGATGCCATCACAACCAGCCAGGCAACAACCACGAATATGAAACAGAATTTTGTATGGGCATTTCTTTATAACATGATCAGCATCCCCTTTGCTGCACTGGGTTTCCTGGCTCCTTGGCTTGCTGGAGCGGCCATGGCATGCAGCTCCGTATCCGTCGTAGTAAACTCTTTACGATTGCAAAAAATGAAGCTCTTTGAAGAAAACAAACTTTTTTCTGTTGAAAGAACAAAAAGACCTTCCTAAGAGATTTATTCCTTTCTCCAAGGAAGGTCTGACAGAGAATTACGTCAAAGCGCCACTTTCGTTGTTTTTAAAAATGGTCCGGGTCACATATTTGTGGAATAACCATTCACCTGCACCGATAGCAATAGATGCCAGGAAGGCTACCAGAAAAGACACTGGCTGGTTAAGGATAAGCGGCCCGACCAGCCATATGAGTAGCGTACACATGCCAATATCTAAAACGGTTGATAGCGTGTTATTGCTCAACCGTAAAATCAAAAGATCTCCAACGACATAAGCAACCGCCGTAATTATTAATGCCAGCCCCAACGTATTCCAGATGGCATAACCATTAAATAATGACAACACAATGCTAAGTGCAAAGAAAATGATCGTGGCTTTGAGGCTAAGAGCTGCAATGTGATTCATATTGTTCCTATCCCCTTTCTCTTTGCATTTTAGTGTGTGATAAAATGTAAAAAGTATGTGCACAGAAAGGGAACTCACGTTGATTCTCTTAGCCGCGTCGGACTTTACGAGCGAGAACATTTCCTAATGATTGTATAACTTGCACGAAAACGACTAAGACTACAACCGTTGCGATGATTACAAATGTGTCAAAGCGCTGGTAGCCATAGACGATGGCCATATCACCAACGCCTCCTGCCCCCACAGCTCCGGCCATTGCGGTTGCCCCGATAAGCCCGATAGTCGCCGTAGTAAGACTTAAAATCAAAGACCCAAATGCTTCTGGCAGCAAAAAATAGCGAATCACTTGATATGGTGTTGCCCCCATTGCCTCCGCCGCTTCCATAATTCCCGGGTTTACCTCGAGAAGTGAATTTTCCACGAGCCGCCCTATATAAGGAGCAATATAAATCGTTAACGGAACGATGGCGGCACTAGTGCCAATAGACGTCTGAACAATTAATTTGGTCAGCGGAATAATCGCCACGAGTAAAATAATAAACGGAACCGATCTTACAATGTTTATAATAGGGTTCAACAGCCCATAAACCCATTTATTCTCGATAATTCCTCCTGGTCTCGTCACAACTACGAGAATGCCGAGCGGAATGCCAAGTACGGAACCGATGATAAGGGAAATACTAACCATTTGGATTGTTTGATAAATGGACAGCATAAATTGATCCATTGTAATCGTTGTCGATATCATGGGTACACCACCTCCTGTACTGCCACATCATTTCCCTCCAAAAATTGAATAACCTCTTTCGCCTTGGCACCTTCACCCTCTAATTGAACAATTAAGGTGACGAGCATCGCTCCCTGGATATCAGTGGTGTTGGCAAACAGAATATTCACTTTCACATGAAAGCGTTGAATCAACTTGCTAATTAACGGTTCCGACGAGCTCTGGTTTAAAAAATCAAGTTTCAAAAGTTTCGAGTTGCCGTCTTTTTGTATCGCCTGTTTTAAACTGTCCGGCACTTCATTTTTAATGACTGTCCGTACGAATGTTTCGGTTGTTGGGTGCTTAGGATTACCAAAAACTTCAATGACCGCTCCCTGCTCGATGATTTCTCCTTTTTCCATCACGGCGACTTTATCGCAAATTTGCTTCACCACTTCCATTTCATGGGTGATGATGACAACTGTTATGTTATATTCTTCATTTATCTTCTTTAGCAGCTTTAAAATCGAATCGGTCGTCTGCGGGTCTAAAGCGGAAGTCGCCTCATCACATAGTAAGATGGTTGGGTTAGAAGCAAGAGCACGGGCAATACCGACGCGCTGCTTTTGTCCACCTGACAGTTCATTCGGATACTGCTTTGCCTTATCCTCAAGACCGACGAATGCTAGTAATTCATACACCCGTTTTTCGATCACTTGCTTCTTTTCTTTTAATAACACAAGCGGCAAGGCCACATTATCGAACACTGTTTTCGACTCAAGCAAGTTAAAATGCTGAAAAATCATCCCGATCTGTTTTTTCTTCGCCCGTAATTCAGATACCGAATAAGAGGCTAAATCTACCCCTTCAATGAGCACTTGGCCTTCTGTCGGCTCCTCCAAGTAATTAATAAGCCGGACTAACGTGCTCTTCCCTGCACCGCTGTAGCCAATCACCCCATAAATGTCACCCTTTTCAACCTGTAAGTCGACATTCCTTAAAGCAGTAACTGCCGCACCTTTTTTGTTATATATTTTCGTTATATCCCGCAATTCAATCATGGCTCTCCCCTTCTATTCTTTCATTCCTGGCAGTGCCTATATAAAAAATCATAGTAAACTAATAAGAATTATTTATTTAATTATGTTAGCTTTTCTTTTTCTTTCTGTCAATCCTTTATCCGCCCATTTTACCGGGAAAGGAGATTAAAAATTTAATTGACGAACGTTTACTTCGGTGCTAATATTTTATTAATCCAATTAGAAAACTATGAATTGAAGGGAAGGAGATAAATAATGAGAAAAATAGGGTTGATCCTTTTAACTGGACTGCTGTTTATCATTTCAGCATGCGGTAATAGCGGTGGAGAAGAAGTTTCCGAGCAAGGAATAGAAGGGGATGAAGCTAAAAAAGAAATGACGATGGGGTTTGGCGTAGGCACCTATGAGGAGCAGTTTAGAAAAGGGATTCTGCCAATTTTGGAGGAACAAGGATATACCGTTGATATCAAAACATTTTCTCAAAACATGCAGGTGAATCCGGCCATGGATGAAGGGGCCATTGATGCGAGTGTGTTCCAAAGTACAGCTTACATGGAAGGGATCAATACGGAGTTAAATACGAATATGGCTCGTCTCGCTTTCGCTCCCGGTGCCCCCCAAGGACTATATTCCACGCGCCACTCTTCCTTAGATGAAGTAGAAGACGGCACAACCGTCGCTTTCCCAAATGACCCGGTAAACCAGGAACGTGCCGCGCGTATTCTTGAGGAACTAGGGTGGATTACCATTGATGAGGATGCCGGCACTACGGACTTTAACGTGAACAGTATTCATCCTGGCGACTATGATATTCAGGTGGAAATCCTAGATCCGGCACAAATTCTCGTGTCACTTGATGACGTTGATTACGGGGTCGTGAATGGCAACTACATCGCGAATTCAGGCCGAAAAATTACGGAAGCACTAAAAATTGAAAATACACCTGAAGAACATCGCATCATTGTCTCCATTAACGAAAAAGACCTTGACTCCCAGTGGGCAAAAGATTTAAAAGCCGCTTATGAGTCACCGGAGTTTGAAGAGTATATTAACAGCGAGGGCAAATACGACGGCTTCATTTTACCAGAAGCTTGGGAAAACAATTAAGAACGCAACCGCAGAGACCCGTTGCTGATTTATTCAGCGAGCGGGTTTTTTTGCTATTCAATCCTTTTTTATCCTCGACTACTAAACCAGTATCCTCGCAATCAAAGGGGGAAGTCGCTACGGTATCACTATTTCCACAGAAGCCTGTTTTCACGACTTCATTCACCCCCTATGACGTCGTTATTTTCTCGCACACGCTTTTTCACGACTTCATTCACCCCCTATGACGTCGCTGTTTTCTCGCATACGCTTTTTCACGACTTCATCCACCACCTATGACGTCGCTGTTTTCTCGCATACGCTTTTTCACGACTTCATTCACCACCTATGACGTCGTTATTTTCTCGCATACGCTTTTTCACGACTTCATCCACCCTCTATGACGTCGCTGTTTCCTCGCATACGCTTTTTCACGACTTCATCCACCCCCTATGACGTCGCTGTTTTCTCACATACGCTTTTTCACGACTTCATCCACCCCCTATGACGTCGCTGTTTCCTCGCATACGCTTTTTCACGACTTCATCCACCCTCTATGACGTCGTTATTTTCTCGCACACGCTTTTTCACGACTTCATTCACCCTCTATGACGTCGCTGTTTCCTCGCATACGCTTTTTCACGACTTCATTCACCCTCTATGACGTCGCTGTTTCCTCGCATACGCTTTTTCACGACTTCATCCACCCTCTATGACGTCGCTGTTTCCTCGCATACGCTTTTTCACGACTTCATTCACCTTCAATGGCGCCGTGATTTACTAATTGACCTTTTTTCTCTGAGCATCGGGTAACCTATCATTCTCGGATCAAGCTGACACCCTTCTTTAATTTCATAAAAAAAGACCCGGGTTGCATTCCCGAGCCTCTCCCTGCTACTATTTTAGTTATCTTCCATCAGTACCCACTCTCCGTCTTTTACCGTGGCGACGACAAGGCTGTCTGCCTCTAGTCCGTTGTGATCTTCAGAAGAGAGATTGAACACGCCAGTTGTACCAACCCAGTTACTAATCTCATTTTCCAAATAATCACGGATCGAGGCACGATCGGTTGCGCCATTTTTAAGTGCTTCAACAGCAAGCATTAAGTTATCATACCCATAGGAACCGAAGTTAGTTGGTTCACTATCGAATGTTGCTACGTAATCTTCATAATACGTATTCAAAACATCATACTGTGTATCACCTTCTGGAATTTGGTCAGGGAATAAAGCCTTCCCAGTCGGAATAACGACCCCTTCTGCGCCCTCTCCCGCTAACTCAATAAACTTTTGGTTGGCGATGCCATGACTGCCGATAAACGGCATGTCAAATCCTAATGAATCAAGATTACTTGCAATAATGGCCGGTCCGGGATTGGTACCCCAGACAATGAGTGCTTCTGCACCGGAACTATTGATATTGGTCAGCTGGGTACTCATATCAGGATCTTGCGTATTGTAGCTCTCCTTCGCAGTAATCTCGATGTTGTACTCTCCTGATAGATTTTCCAGCTGCTCAAGACCAGTCGTTCCAAATGCATTCGAATCCGTTAATAATCCTACTTTGCTGATGTTTTCATCGTTTAAATACATATAAATACGCTCGACCGCTAATCGGTCAGACTGCGGTGTTTTAAAAATCCACTTGGAATCTTCCACCGGTTCTACCACCTGAGCCGCCGCTGCCGCAGAGATCATAGGGACTTCATTCTGCATCGCCACCCCTTTCATCGCCAAGCTTTCAGTCGTTCCTGATGAACCAAGTACTGCGAGGACATTTTCGTCATTGATAAGACGGTTGATTTCCTGAACTGCTTTTTCCTGGCTTGATTCATCGTCCGCTAATACCACCCGGAGTGGCACACCGTTAATTCCACCTTCTTCATTAATTTGTTCCACTAACATTTCAGTCGTATTCCATTCCGGTTCACCGAGCGGACTGTTCGGACCCGTTTTCGAGTAAATAGCACCGAGTACATACTCTTCTGCATCCTTTTCAGCTTCAGCGCTTTCCGGGCTGTCTCCCTCATTGCCGGTTTCTTCACTAGTCCCGCTGTCTCCTCCACAGGCTCCAAGCACTACAGCCGCCAACATCAACAGAAAAACTAGTAAACCTTTTTTCATTTTCGTAACCCCCCTGCAAGTTTGGTTGTTACACACTTTGACCGAGATATGCTTCCTTTATTTCTTTATCATTACGTAACTCAGATGCGCTTCCACTTTTGACAATCTCTCCGTGAGAAATGACGTAACCGCGGTCGGCAATTCGCAGTGATGAAACGACATTCTGCTCTACTAAGAGAACAGTTGTCTCGAATTCATTCCGCAGGTCGGCGACAAGACCAAGCACTTCCTGCGCAATAATTGGCGCTAATCCGAGTGTTGGTTCATCAAGGAGAAGAAGGGATGGTTTCGCCATCACACCACGTGCAATCGCCAGCATTTGCTGCTGTCCGCCTGACAACGTTCCTGCCAGCTGTTCTTTCCTTTCTTTCAAAATCGGGAAAAAGGAAAAAACCTTTTCCATTTCCGTTTCTACTGCTTTTGCCCCGGTTTTGCGGTAGTGGTGATACGCTCCTAATGTTAAATTATCTAAGACAGACAGCGTAGGAAACACTTGCCGGTGTTCCGGAACATGAATCAGATGCTTTGCTGCCACTTCTTCGGCTTCTTGTCCTATCATCTCCACTCCCCTGTAGATAATCGTGCCGTCGTCAGGGGTTATCAATCCAGAAAGCGTTTGCAAAAGCGTTGTCTTTCCCGCCCCGTTTGCACCAAGCAGGGCGACAATTTCTCCTTTTTCAACGTGCATAGAGACATGTCGGAGTGCCTGAATAGCCCCATAACTAACAGATAAGTCCCTGGTTTCTAAAATGACTTGTTCGTTTTTCATGCACCTCCCCCCTGCTTTACCTCTTCCATTTCCTCTGCTCCCAAGTAAGCCGTAATGACCTGTTGGTTACCCTGTATTTCCTGCGGTGTTCCTTCTGCTATTTTTTCACCTTGATCTAGAACGATCACCTTGTCACAAATAGACATCACCAGATCCATATCATGCTCTACCACAAAGACGGTAATCCCTTGTTCTCTTATTTTCTGGATTAGCTTGCTCATGTCTTTAGACTCTTTTTGATTCAACCCCGCTGCAATTTCATCGAGCAACAGCAGTTCAGGGTTCACGGCTAATGCTCTTGCCAGTTCAAGAAGCCGCAGATCTCCGAGCGCGAGATTCCCGGCTTGTTGATCTAAAACCTTTTCAAGCCCGACAAAATGAATACATTCTAACGCACTCTCATAGGCCTTTCTCTCTTCATCTTTGGCACTTGGTAACTTAAGTGCGGCTTTCAACATTCCTGTTTTAGTGCGAATATGACGACCAATCATGACATTTTCCACAACCGTCATACGTTTAAAGATCTGTAGATTTTGAAATGTACGCGAAATTCCGAGTGGCGCCATTTCGTTCGTAGACTTCTTTTCAATATTCAGGTCGCGAAAAATAATTTCCCCTTTTGTCGGTGGAAAAATAGCAGATATCATGTTAAACATCGTACTTTTCCCTGCCCCATTTGGCCCGATAAGCCCGACAATTTCTCCTTTCCCAACCGAAAAATTGACTTCTTTGTTCGCTACCACCCCTCCGAAGGTTTTTGTTACATTTTTTACTTGCAGCATCACGCTTCACCTCACTCTTGTGAAATCCTGCTGTTTCAACTTCAACTTGCCTTTGTCTGCTCTATGTTCTTTCTAAACCGTTGCTTCATTATCCTCGTAAACCAGCCGGCAATTGGTGGAAACAACCCCCTCGGTGTAAAGACGATGACCAATATGAGAATCAACCCGTAGACGACGTGTTCAAAGTCACTCGTGATAAATGGGACGGTTTCTCCTAATTCATGTACAATAATGCGAATGACGGTAATAAGTACAGTACCAAAGACTGCTCCCCACACACTGCTGCTTCCACCAAGTACTACCATCGTCAGGAACATAATAGAGGCGTCTAACGTAAAGGAACCCGGAGAAATACTATAGCTCATATGGGCAAATAACCAGCCAGCCACTCCTGCCAATATAGCACTTAAGACAAATATCTGTGTCTTATACTTTCCTGTGTTGACCCCCATCGCGCTTGCTGCTATTTCACTGTCATGAATAGAACGAAGGGCCCGGCCGACATGAGAATGCACAATATTTAGACAAATGACGATAGCAACGATTGCAAATGTCCACACAAAATAGTAATATGGCAATCCTTGTGACAGCGACATTCCGAATAATTGAATCTGCGGTATCCCGTACAATCCAGAAGCCCCTAACGTCACCCCGCGCCATTCTACGAGCACTCCGTGAATAATGATACCAAAAGCAAGGGTTGCCATTGCCAAATAGTAGCCGCTTAGCCGTGCCATCGTATATCCCATCACGTATGCAAGGAGAGCTGGTATCAAGATAGAAAATAACAGGCCCAGCCACGGACTTAGCCCATAAGAGGTCGTCAAAACAGCTGTGGCGTAAGCACCTACTCCGTAAAACGCTGCCTGGCCAAGAGAAATCTGCCCGGCATAACCCATTAAAAGACCGAGCCCCAATGCAACAATGACATAAATACCAGTAAAAGTTGCTTGGCTTAACAAGAAGGACTGGGTAATGACAAAAGGGAAGATTAGAACAATTCCTACAAAAATAGCCACTCCCGTCCACTTAGTCTGCTGCACCCCTGGAAGCTTCATTACAGTCCTCCCTTTCCAACGTTTTTTTCACCTAGAATGCCGCTTGGACGGATGAGGAGAATGAGCAAAATGGCTGTAAAAGCAATAGCATCTTTCAAGCCTGAACTAATGTAGCCGGCTCCGTATGACTCCAAGAATCCAATAATCAAACCACCTGCAACCGCACCAGGTGCACTGCCGAGACCACCGAGGATGGCTGCGGAAAAGCCTTTAATACCCAGCATGACCCCCATATCGTAAGCAGGAAATAAGATTGGCGCCACAGCAAGTCCCGCAAGTGCACCAAGCCCTGCACTTAAGGTAAAAGAAAAGGAAGACATCCGGGCCGGACTGATTCCCATCAACCTTGCCGCTGGCGGGTTAGCCGAACAGGCTTGAAACGCTTTGCCGACAATCGTTTTATCGATAAGTATATAGAGGAAAATAACAACTAAAAGCATAATAAACACAACCCACATACTCTGCGGCGTAATGGATGCTGGACCAATATTGATTGACTGATTTGATGAAAAAGCAGGTATCCGCACTTGGCCTTTTCCCCATACGACGCTTGCAACACCCCTTATAAATATAGCGATTCCGATGGTTAAGATGATCAGGCTTATCGGATCCGCCCCTTTAGCTCTCCGAATGATGGTCCACTCCACCAGCCAGCCAATTATCATAACCAAAATAAGGGTTAGTAAAAATGAAATCCAATAGTTGATTCCTATGTTTAAAAACGTAAACATAATCATGCCACCAAGCATGACAAACTCTCCTTGAGCGAGGTTGATCACTTTCGTAACACTATAAATAGTGACAAAACCAAGTGCTACAATGGCATAAATGCTCCCAATCGTTAACCCTGTTACCGAAAACTGCAAAAATTCTCCCATTGTTGCTTTATCCCTCCTCGGCTTTAAGTTACGATTTTTGTTATGACGTAAAATAAACGACAGTAGTTTTAATAAAATACTATACGTTTTAATTCTGAAAGTCAATAATTTTTAGATAACTATATGTATAAAAAAACGAAGCTCACATAAAAAACCTGCCTGGAATCGATCAGGCAGGTATCTCTTCTTCTATTCGAGAATTTTAATTTTTACTTGTTTTCGTCCCCAGCGCAAGGCGGAACTGCGGTCTTTAAAAAATACGTCAATTTTGTTTCCGCGGATGGCACCCCCGGTATCGCCGGCAATGGCAGTGCCGTAACCTTCCACGTGTACTTTAGTTCCTAATGGAATAACATTCGGGTCCACTGCGATAACTTTCTGATTAGGGTTCGCTTTTAAATTAATACCGGTAGCTGTAATTCCGGAACAGCCTCGGCAATTAGCCGTGTAAGCTGTCGATGAAACAGTCAGTTCCCGGATTGCCTTTTGTTCCGATGAAGGTTTGTCCGATGCAGAATTAACACGGGCCGCCCCACTTTCAGAAAGCTGAAGAGTCTGACCGGGATAAATAAGATTGGATGAGAGGTCATTAATCGATTTAAGTTCTTTCACTGACATATCATGATGTAAGGAAATACGGTACAGCGTATCTCCGCTTTTTACTGTATATGTATTGCTTGCAGCATCAGCTTCTTCCATAGCCGTTCCTAGTAAAATGGCGATTGCTAAACTAGCAACCGTTAGTAACTTCTTCAAAAAATCAACTCCCTTTTTGTAATCCACAGTCACTTTAACATAGAAAGATTACAAGAATATATCAGACCCTTTCCCATCCTATTACAACTAGAATCCGTTATGTTACAAACGTTTCCCACGATAAAAAAGACAGGCTCTCTCGCCTGCCTTCTTTCTATTGATCTATCTCCCTAGTAAGTTTCGTGCTGTTCTCTTTTTCTGTGTTCATTTCCTTGTATCGGCGTCTCTGCCGATATCCATACGTAATAGTACGTACTAGTTCATCGTTTTCAAGTCCTGCTCCCATCGCGCCGGCTACCGTCGCCACCGATGCTGCCAGCCAAGCCAGCTTAACGTAGTCGACTATCGTGGCTGATTCTTTTAACCCTGCTTCTTCAGCAAACAACTCTGGCGGGACAAAAATAGAAACCATCCCAAAGAATAGAATCACTAAGACAATATAATAAAACATTACCGCTATGCTAAGAGTTGAGAGAGTAGCTGTATTATACAGCCGTCGTAGTTTCTTTTTGCTTTTAGCCGTCCGTTTTTCCCACAAGCCATGCGCGATCGTCACCCATACAACCATGCTGAAAAGGGAAACTGCTGTCAAACCAAGGAGACGTGGAAGTGCAAACGCTGCGCTTAACTTCCACAACGTAGGGAAAATCAGCCCATACGCTCCCGTTGCAAAAGCGATGGCTATTACATTTTTAAAGGATGGAAAAACCGTCCACGGCCGATTTGCATGCGTCATTCCCAACAAAATGCGCAGACGTCCATTCATACGCGGAATAACAATATAACGAACATCTACTTTCTCATCTTTACGTATAAATTTCGTTTTTCGTATCGAGGAAAATTTCCGAGTCTTCTCCTGTTTAAAGCCATAGTAATGGACTTGTTTTTTTTCTTTGTGAGACATGTCTTTTCCCTGCATGGAATTCTGATTGGCGCCTTTTATATCCGAAAAACCTTTATACAATTCACTTAACAGTTCGATGATCGTATTACATATTCTATTTTTCATTGGAACCGAACCAAAAGCCGGCAGCGACACTTGGGCTACCCTTTCCTCGTAGTTGGCATCTGCTAACACGATGTCTTTGCCTGTAAAAATCGGCAGATCCGTCAAACAGATGGCATAATGCCAGTTTTTCTGCTTCCTGCGCATGATCGCTTCATCAATAATATCATTAACATTTTCCGCTGCCCCAGTAAGCGGATCTACCAATATATCTACATTCCAAGAGACTTGATCGTCAATGTATTTGGAAAAATAGTCAGGAAATTTATCTAATAAATCACGTGCGATGCTTTCTGGCAATTCTGGTGCCGGAATAATGCCAACTCTTATTTCCTGCACAACAATGACCTCCTGATACAATGCCACCTATTTCTGCATTTATGAGGATACCCTCCTATATTATCTTTAAACATGTCTCTGTTTTATCACGACAGCATTTTTTAAACACTTGACAATGAAAATGATTATCATTTACAATAAAAACCAAACAACTGAGAACGGTTTTCATTTGATTTCATTATTAGCTTGTCCGATACTAATTTAAAGAAAACGGAGGAGAAAAATATGCGTTCACTTCTTGTCGTAGGTGCTGATCATTTAGGACTGATTCCTAATAAACTCTCTGCTGTTGGCTTTGATAAGATCTTACATATGGATGGAAGGAAGGCACAAAAGATTAAAAAAAATATCCCCTCTGACATTACCTGCATTCTTGTATTAACGGATTATGTCAATCATAATCTTGCCAAGTCAATAAAAGAACGAGCGAAAGACGAATCAATTCCGATTTACTACGCAAAACGATCATGGTGTTCCATCTACCAAGCGATGAAGTATGCGGTTTAAGCACGAATAAGAATGAAAAGGGGGAGCATCACTCCGTTCATCACACTCGTCTTCCTTCCCGAAGAAATCTAACGGATTATCAATGCGAAATGATGGTATGAAGAATAAATTGCGCTGAGCGGACCGGACACTTGCAAAGCCAGACGGTCTTCAAATAGAAACGAAGAAGTCATCCAGTTGTATACTCACCTGCTTACTGTATTTTCACAGGATGCCTTCGGAAAGGTACCAATACAGATTGATATTTATACCTTGCTGGACGGAGAGCACTATACGTGCTTCCCCCTGAATAAAGATGTAGTAAAAGGTAGATCTTATTTAAAAAGCATGGTTAGGAATCATCGGTGGCTGATTGACAGTCCTTCCTCTCCCCACTTCTTAACATAAAAGTCCGCACCTTACATAAAGGGTCGGAAGGTGAAATACACGAATATAAAGCAGAAACTGTCGTCGTCAATTGATCTCTTGCCTAATGAGAGGATTACTGTCATTGTAGTGATAACAAAAACTGGGCTCTATGAAAAAGTTCAATAAGGAGTTGTTCATTTTGTCTAACCATTGGAACGATCGTTTTTCTGCGGAGGAGTATGTATATGGAGAAGTGCCGAATGTATTTGTTAAAGAGCAGGCTCACTTTCTAAGAGGAAACAAGAAGATTGCTGCTTTTGCGGAAGGAGAGGGGCGGAATGCCGTCTATTTAGCGCAGCATAATCATGAGGTAACCACATTTGACTTCGCGGAAAACGGTTTACAAAAAACAAAAAAACTCGCCAATCGTTTTAATGTAGAAGTTGAAACGATTCAAACCGATCTTATTCATGACTCTCTCCCAGTGGAAAAGTTTGACGGTGCGATCATGGTCTTCGGCCACTTTTTGAAGAAAGACCAAAAGACCGTCCTTGATAAAATCATTGCCAGTGTCAAAAGCGGTGGCACCATTATGTTTGAAGTCTACTCTGAAGACCAGCTCCGCTATCTTACGGGCGGACCTAAGGTAAAAGAAATGCTTTATCATCCTAACGATGTGCTATCATGGGTATATGACTACAACGTCCTTCACTTTTTTTACGGAGAACAAGAAAGAGTAGAAGGGTTATTGCATACTGGAAAAGGGCATGTCATTCAAGTGATTATTCAGAAATAACACTATCAGCCGAGCTTCCGGTTTATATTTACCATCGGTTACGGAGGGAATTATCATGCACTCCTATTTTACTGTCGTTCACCCATCTCCTACGGATATCCATTATGTAAAAAATGAGCAGGAGAGAGTTTTCTCTTTAAAACGGGGAGACCAATTGCAAATAACGGACCAAGGCTTTTATATTGAAGGAAAAGGCTGGTTTATTTCCACAATAATTAACGGAGCTGTCCGAGTGTTCGTTTCATTTCACGATATCGAGAACTGTTTGGAGCGCAGAATCATGATGAATGCAGCAGACATGGAGATGAAGCGCAGCGTTTGGAATGAACAGATCGACCAGGCGCTCGAGGAAAAGAACAAAGAATGGTTTCGTTTTATTGCAAGGAAATTGGCCAGCCTGAAATCGTGTTAAGGCCGTAGGAACACCTTTCTAGGGTCTTTACGTTTAGAATCTTCGAAATGCATTTCGTATCCCTACTCCTTTTCATAGTCCTGGCTGCTTCTCATAGAATAGAAGTAAAAGGAGTGGACGACATGGGATTATTTCACGAGTTTCGCCAATTTGCCGTAAAAGGCAGTGCGATTGATATCGGAGTAGGGATGGTGTTAGGAGCAGCCTTCAGCAACTTTATGGATTCTCTCGTCAAAGACTTACTGCTCCCGCCAATCGGATTGTTATACTCTAAAATGAACGTAGAGAATTTACATATCAGCTTAACCGGCGAGACGTACCCTTCTCTTGCCGAAGCAAAGGAAGCCGGCGTGGCCACGATTAATTATGGTCTTTTTCTTACGACATCCGTACGCTTTCTCATCATTTTATTTGCTGTATTTCTCGTCGTCAGGCAAATCAACCGCTGGAAAAAGCCGCATTTGCATCCGCTCGAGGCCATGAGTAAGAAAGAATGTCCGTATTGCTGCCTGCCGATCCCATCGCAAGCTGTAATTTGTCCTAACTGTTCCTCCGCATTAAAGCAACAGAAAGAAATCCGGAAACAGCCGCCTCCGCGCTTGCGAGTTAAATAATCCTGTTTTAGGTACAGAGCATCCTTCCCTACCAACAATTTGTTAGAGTAGGCATGATGAATGAATTGCTTCAGAGGGTTGCCTTTTAAGATTATTTATCTGCAAATTTAATAAACATAAGTTCATTTTCTATCAGTCCGCAGACCGCACATTGGATCCTCCGTTCGGGACCTTGATAAAGCGTATGGAGCGGTCCTGGGTCCTCCGAGTTCTCAAAGCGTTCCATCACCTCTCCTGTCTGCGGATCCAGTTTTACCGCATGGGCCGTCTGTTCAATAATATTGAACCTGGACCGGTTCGTTTTACAATTAGGACAGCAATACCGAGTACTCATCGGAAACCTCCTTTCAATTGATTTCCCTTATAGTACCCAGTGTCACTCCTATTTATGAACAATTCCCCTATTGCTTCCGTTTTCAGGAAAGTATGGGTTTATTCCTCCCTAATGTCTTTCTCTAATGTGGCAAGCCTGCTATTGAGTAAACCCAACAGGTATTCACATTCCTCTATCTCGAAGGTATTATTCGCCTTCCGAAACCACTTCAAACAAAACAGCACATGTTCCCGCCATTGATATAACTCAGATTCATTGCAGCGCAGCACCCGCTCTCGAACATCTTCCCTGTGCATCTCTCTTAACCCTTTCATATATGAAAATATTCCAAGACTGGAATAGCTGTGACTGGACTCCACTTTATATCAGAGGAGTTAATCAAACGTTTGTTTAATAAAAAAGCTTAGCAAGTTTATGATTACTTTTTCAAGCCAGTTCCGCATAATGCCAGCACAACTACTTCCTTTTCATTAATATGAATGTCACGGTGTTTTTTGTAAGCGGCATACGTAGCGGCAGTTGTCGGTTCGACGTAAAAACCTTTTCCGGCGAGCCCAGCTTGTGCGGTTGCAATGTCTTCTTCGGGGGCGGTGACGATGGTCCCACCTGTTGCTTTCACCGCTTCTATAATTTGATCCCCTCTTTCCGGGTTGGCGATGGCAATTCCCTCTGCTTGTGTCCCTGTGTTTTCAACCGGACGTACCTGCCTGTTGTCCTTGAATGCAGCAGCAATCGGAGAACACGGCTCTGCCTGGACAGCAATAATCCGTGGCATTTTATCCGCTGCTCCTGCCTCCACTAGATTCTTAAACCCAATATAAGCTCCTAACACAAGAGTACCATTGCCAACCGGTAAAACTACGGTATCCGGTACTTGATACTGAAGCTGTTCCCAGATTTCAAAAGCGAATGTTTTCGTTCCTTCTAGGAAAAACGGATTGTACACGTGACTGGCGTAAAATATCTTTTCCCTGTCTACTGCTACTTTCGCTGCTTCGGCTGTCTCTTCTCTTGTACCCGGAATTTTATGCAAGTACGCACCATGCATCTTAATTTGGGATAACTTTTTCTCCGAAATCGCCGCCGGAACATAAATATGACAAGGAATGCCGGCTCGTGCACTGTACGCGGCAATGGCCGTACCTGCATTACCACTGCTATCGGCCAACACGGCAGAAACTCCAAGTTCTTTTGCCTTTGCGATTAACACCGCAGCCCCTCTGTCTTTAAAAGACCCGGTCGGCATTAGATAATCCAATTTCAATAAAAAACGGGGCTCGCCTCGTTCGAAGCGTACAAGCGGTGTCATTCCTTCCCCGAGCGTAACCGATGAATAAATATTGGTTTTCTCAAAGGGTAATGCTTCCAGGTAACGCCACATCGATGCCTCTCGTTCCTTTATGATATCAATCGGAAACGATACGTGGTACGGCTTCATGTTAAAAATTCCTTCCTCAGGCCTCCACCTGTGAGCATGAGGCAGATACTCTTCCCCCTTTACGGAACCTATAAAACGATAAGCAATAATCCATCCCCCCTCTTTCGCTTCTCTTCTCTCATAAATAATTTTGTCAAAACTAGGATAACCTAAATTTTACAACACATTATTTCTTTCCAAAAGGGTGAGCCTGTTCATGAGTAATAATAAAAAGATATCTTCTAGAAAGCGTGGACTTTTAATGAAAAAAGTGGCAGTTGCTGTTATTTTCCTTTTCCTGATTAACTTGTCGGCTGCCGGAACAGCAATTGGCGCGAAGGAACCCGAGTTAGCAAAGGGGTCTGTTTTCATAGACAATCAACCGACAAAAACAGAGTACCTCTTGCAAGATGGCCACTTGCTCGTCCCTGCTTTGTTTTTCAAACATACTGGTGTTCTAGTTGATGAAAGTAACAAATATCATTCCATAATTTTTCGAAGTGGTAATGTCAAATTTGCCATACCTATCGGAAAATCGTACGCGGATCATTATGTTGGCACGAAAGCGTGGAAACGATCTAACCTTTCTACCAAAACCATTGAAAAAAATGGGAAGGTATTCGTGCCCCTTGTCGACGTAGGTAAAAAACTTGACATGGAGGTAACGTATAACTCGAAAACGTCACAAACTTTCGTAACAACGAACATCCCGAAACCTCCAAAGGGGATAAGCAAAGGAAGTTCCGACAAAAAATTGGTCGCACTCACTTTTGACGACGGTCCTGATGACTACTTCACACCAAAAATTTTAGATATCCTTAAAAAGAAAGATGTAAAAGCGACTTTTTTTGTCATGGGAAAACATGTAACCGAGTTCCCGGATATGATGAAGCGCATTGTTAAGGAAGGACACGCGATTGGCAACCATACACAAAATCATCCTTTATTGCCAAACAAAATGTCTGCCGATGTCTATCAGGAAATCGCCTCCACACAAACCGCACTGGAGAAAACAGTAGGGCTTAAACCAGATATCTTCCGCCCTCCATACGGAGCAATCACAAAGACCGATGCCTGGATTCTGCATAAAATGGGGTTAAGAGCCATTACATGGTCAGTTGACTCGGAAGACTGGGAAGGAAAAACGGCGGAAGAAATCGTAACTACTGTAAACCGTGAGATTTCCCCCGGTGGCATCATTTTGCAGCATAACTTCCCTTCGAAAGATCGGCAGATACTGGCAGGATCGGTAAAATCACTTCCTGACATTATCGATGATTTACGGGAAAAAGGGTACCAATTCGTTACGGTACAGACCCTTCTCGATCAAGGCTAGTCTCAAACGAGTCAGGACTATTATCAGTCCTGACTCGTTTTGTTCTCGCAAACCATATGAACGAGGGGATTACCTTAGTGAATCGTAAAAAAATTATTCAAGAACAACATCCATTATCCGCGATCCAAATTCCTCATCTTCTCAAAAAAAACAGAGGAACAGTCAGCTACTAAGAAAGAATAAAAAGAAATGTAAAAAAGAAAAAAATACGCTGCCCAGCATAACGACACAGGAAGAACAACTTGTCTCTTTGGAAGTCATGGAAGAGGAGCTCTCTAAGGTAAACCCGAGGTATCCGGTTATTCGTGGAATGCTTTCTAATTTTCAAGAACTTATCACCATTGAAAAATATATTGACGACGTTTTGGCAATCCTAAAAACAAAATAGTAGCTGTGTTTTCTATTATCATTATGTTCCTGAATAAAGGTGGACTTTTATGGAATTAACGTTAGTTGTAATCGGTATCATTTTATTTATTGGGATGTTCTCGCAGTGGTATTCATGGCGCCGGGGATTGCCTGCCATTGTTGTCATGACAATCACAGGGGTACTGTTGGGCCCAGGCTTAAACCTCCTTCGTCCTGAAGAAATTTTCGGTCCGGTTTTGGAACCCTTAATTTCTATGGCAGTTGCGATCATTTTGTTTGAGGGAAGTCTAAGTTTAGAACGTAGAGAAATTTTTCATTTTCAGAAACCAGTGCGGCGAATGGTAACGATCGTCCCTTTGCTTTCTTGGGTTTTCTCTGCTGCAGCGACCCACTATATCATCGGTCTCACCTGGGTAACGGCATTTGTCATTGGCGGTTTATTTGTAGTCACAGGGCCTACCGTGATCGGGCCGCTTCTACGTCAATCTAAACTTCAGGAGCGCCCGGCAGCCTTGCTTCGTTGGGAAGGCATTATGGTTGACCCTATTGGTCCATTATTCGCCCTTCTCGCTTTTCAAATCGGACTGGTTGTAGCAGGTGTGACCGAATCAGCTTATCTTTTTTTATTTTTCTTAGCGGCTGCGATTGCTTTGATAAGTGGTTACTTTGTTGGTTTTCTAATGGGATATGTCTTCCAAAAAGAATTAATCCCGCAATACATGCAGACTTCCTTGATGTTTGCCGTTGTTGTTCTCAGTTTCAGCATCTCTGATATGCTGATGCCGGAAAGTGGTCTATTAACAGTTACGGCCATGGGACTTGCTCTTGCGAATATGGGAATAGATGATCACATCTTGAAAAACATCCGCCATTTTAAAGAAAATATATCTGTTCTGTTGGTCTCGTCTGTGTTTATTATTTTGGCTGCCTCTATAACGAGAGAGGAGCTTATCGGAATGCTTGATATCCGCCTCGTCGGGTTCGTGCTTGTGATGATTTTTGTTATTCGGCCGTTAACTGTCTCTTTAGCACTGACTAACACAGGGCTTCCAGTCCGTGAAAAAGCGTTAATTGCGTGGATTGCTCCCCGGGGTATTGTGGCAATGACAGTGAGCAGCTATTTTCAGTCCGCTTTGTTGCAAGCCGGCTTTTCCGATGCAGTCTTAATAGTGCCCATCACACTTGCCTTAATCTTCACCACCGTAAGCATTCACGGTTTTACAATGACTCCATTAGCAAAACGATTAAGGCTGACACAGAATGAGACTTAATACCTCACTCTTTAAGTTCACTCCGTTTTTCCGTTTGTAAGAAGCCTGAAAAGGTAATAAGTATCTTACAATCAAGTGAAAGTAGAGGAGGAGTGACTACGGTGTTTGAGAAGAGAACGGGAGAAATTCTTACAGAACAGCTGATTGACTGGGGAGTCCATCATATATACGGGATGCCCGGTGATTCCATCAATGAATTCATCGATGATCTTAGAAAAAAACAAGATGAAATATCTTTCATTCAAGTACGTCACGAGGAAACAGGGGCTCTAGCCGCTTCCGCTTACGCAAAACTAACTGGAAAGCTTGGCGTGTGCTCCTCCATTGCTGGACCTGGAGCCGTTCACTTATTAAATGGTTTATACGATGCAAAAGCAGATCATGCACCTGTCCTTGCTATCGTTGGACAGGTACACAGCGATCAAGTCGGTACGAGTGCCTTTCAAGAAGTGAATCTTGAGCAAATGTTTGAGGATGTTGCTGTTTTTAATAAACGTGCTGAAACAGAAGCACAACTACCTGATATGCTCAACCAGGCGATCCGGGAAGCATACGCACATAAAGGAGTTTCTGTCCTCATTGTTCCAGACGATCTATTTGCGAAAAAACAGAAAGAATTTGATCGGTTAACTGCCAATCACTATTATCAACCGGAGATTGTTTCGAAAGAGTCGCATATAGCCAAGGCTAAAACATTAATGGAACAGGCGGAAAAACCCGTCATTCTCGCTGGAAAGGGAACGGCACATGCAAGGGAAGAGTTGCTAACCTTTGCGAAAACAATCGGTGCTCCCATCGTTCTTAGTCTGCTGGCGAAAGGAGTAATCCCGGATAATCATCCTTATTGTCTCGGACAACATGGACAAATAGGCACAAAACCCGCCTACTATGCGATGAAAGAAGCCGATTTGCTGATCCTCGCCGGCACCCAGTTCCCTTATCGCGACTTTTTACCGGACAAGGCGAAG
Organism: Bacillus piscicola; assembly: GCF_022458745.1. Classification (GTDB taxonomy): domain Bacteria; phylum Bacillota; class Bacilli; order Bacillales; family Marinococcaceae; genus Alteribacillus_A; species Alteribacillus_A piscicola. The sequence continues at coordinate 19,522 of NZ_JAJJJF010000006.1, read as the reverse complement.
GCGATACAGATTGATAATAAGCCCGAGAACCTGGGAAGGTATTATCCGATTGATCTTGGACTTGCTGGTGACACTAAGGAAACATTCACATCCTTAACAGACTCCATTGCGCCCAACGATTCTCATATATTCCTAGAAAAGTGCCAGGCCAAAATGGAAGAGTGGCGCAATAATCTTCAGAAAGAAAAAGAAGCAGAGACGACCCCAATCCGAGCACCGCAAGTGATGCATCAATTAGAGCAGGTCATGAAACCTGATGCAGTAGTGTCCGCAGATGTCGGCAATGTAACCGTGTGGACAGCCCGTTTCCTGCCATTTGCCAACCAAAAGTTTGTCATCTCGGGACGAATGGCTACAATGGGAAGTGGTATTCCCGGTGCGATTGCAGCGCAGCTTTCTTACCCAGACAAACAAGTCGTCAGTATCTGCGGGGACGGCGGCTTTTCAATGGGGATGCAAGATTTTATTACAGCTGTAAAATACGAGCTCCCCGTAAAAATGATCGTTCTTAACAATCGTAAAATCGGTATGATTAAATACGAGCAACAACTGATGGGCCACTTAAACTACGAGACAAAGATTGAAGAGATTGATTTTGCCAAATTTGCGGAGGCATGCGGGGGAGAAGGGTATCGCATCGAAAAATATGAGGATTTAGGAAAGAAAATGAAACAAGCGTTCAACTCAGAGAGCCCTGTCATTATAGACGTATCCATCGAAGACCAAGCACCGCTCCCCGGCCATATCGATTATCAGTCAGCTGTCAATTTCTCGAAATATATTATAAAAAACTTTTTCGAAACTGGAAAAATGGACCTTCCTGATGTAGAGAAGTCGATCAACCGCCTCACCTAAAAAACAATCCTAACTAGGGGGCTGTATCAAAAGGTCATAAAAAATGACCTTTTGACAGCCCTTTTTTTAATTCTATAAGATTTATCGTTAAGATTAATTAATACCCTTTCAGATAGATGGCTCTTCAGGTTCGCTTGCCGCGGGCAAGGCTTCAGCTAACCGACGGAAGATCACCGTCGGTGGATCTTCAGCTCTTGCTTTTCCCGCAGGCGTCTCACCTGATCGCCATTCAAAGTAGTGGAACGAAAAAACAATCTAACATTTTTATGAGTAGCCAAACGGTCACTTTCCAAGAGGATACCATGAATCAGCTGTATCTTCCTATGGATTTTTCGGATTTAATTCCGGAAGATCACGTTGCCCGGATCGTAAGCGACATGATCGACGCCCTGGACGATCAGCTGTTTTTTGATGCTTATAAAGGGGGCGGCCGCCCTGCCTATCATCCGAAGATGATGGCGAAAATCGTCCTGTACGGATACACCCAGAGCCTGTTTTCTGCGCGCGCTATCGAAGGAGCACTAACCGAACACTTGCCCATGATGTGGATGGCGGCCAGTCAGACACCAGACTTCAACACGATCAACCGGTTTCGTTCGGAACGCTGCAAATCGTTGATGGATACCTTATATCCGGAGATGGTTCGGCTGCTAATCGAGGAAGGGTATGTGGATGGAAGAGACTATTTTTATCGATGGAACCAAGATCGAAGCCAATGCTAACAAATACACGTTTGTTTGGCGTAAAAGTATCAAGAGGTATACAGCCGGGACTTTAAAATCTATGAATGTGAGTCCTGTGAAGGATGCCCATTCAAAGCGGACTGTACCACCGCCAAAGGCAACCGGAAGGTCTATTATAATCCGGTTTACAAGGAACTCAAAGCGAAAAAAGCGTTCAAACTGAAAAGTGAATTCGGACGAACACTCTACGCGCACCGAAAAACGGACGTGGAGAGTGTATTTGGTCATGTCAAACAAAATCTCGGCTTTCAGTGATTCCACCTGAGAGGGCAAGAAAAAGTCCAGGTGGAGTTCGGTTGGGTGGCCCTGGCCCACAACATACGGTGGCGGCGACGAAGCGCCGCCAAAAGAAACAAACAGCATAAACACAACCAAAAAAGCCATGGTTCCCATCTTACTAGATTGATATGCTCCCCTAAAGGTAGACAGATGAAATAAAAAATCTGTTTATCTTTGGGGGAGTATTTTTATGGCAAAAAGTAAATTTTCAAAAGAAGAAAAGTACGAGATTTTAATGGCTCATGAAACTGGAGAAATAACATTGCGTGACTGTCTTCGGAAACACCAAATATCTGAACGAACTCTTTACTCCTGGAGAGAAAAATATGAACATTTTGGGTTGGTTGGTCTAGAAAGGTCAAGTGGTTGGAAGAAATACTCCAAAGAGGTAAAGGAAGCTGCGGTAATAGATGCTTTATCTGGAGAATATTCTCTTATTGAGGTAACTCATAAATACAACATTTCTAGTCATTCTGTACTTAGAAGATGGATAAAACTTTATAATGGTCATAGAGAGTTAAAAGAAACATCGAAGGGGAGAGACCGGTCTATGGCCAAAGGTAGAAAAACAACGGTGAAAGAGAAAATAGAAATAGCGTCATATTGCATGGAACATCATAAAGATTATCATAGAACAGCGGAGGTCTATCAAGTCTCGTACCAGCAGGCATACCAATGGGTAAAGAAGTATGAAGATGGTGGAGCTGACGCTCTTCAAGATAAACGCGGAAGAACCAAACCTGAAATAGAGCTAACGGCAGAAGAGAAGGTCACATTTGAAATGAAAAAACTTGCCCGAGAAAATGAACGGTTACGTGCGGAGAATGCATTCTTAAAAAAGTTAGAGGAAATAGAAAGGGGGCGAAAATAAATCAAATCCAATTTGAAACGAAATATATCGCTATCCAGAAGCTTCATGAGGAAGAAGGCGTAAGCATTGTAGTACTTTGTGAAATCGCTGGTATTTCACGAGCTGCTTACTATAAGTGGCTGAAACGTACACCTTCTACCCGAGAGCTTGAAAATAAAGAGATCATTAGAGAAATGAAAGCCCTCCATCAAAAAGTGAATGGGATCTATGGTTATCGCCGTATGACGTTAAATATAGATCGAAAGTTTACACAGAAGATTAATCACAAACGCATTTATAGGTTGATGAGGGCTGCTGGTTTACGGTCTGTAATTCGAAGAAAGAAAAGTCCTTACAAGCGCTCTATCCCTCAACATGTGGCGGAGAATGTGTTAAATCGTGAATTCCAAGCGGAAAAACCGAATGAAAAATGGGTAACCGATGTCACGGAATGTAAATATGGCTCTTCCCAGAAAGCCTATTTAAGTGCCATTCTTGATCTATATGACGGCTCTATTGTTAGCTATGTTTTAGGATATTCTAATAATAATCATCTTGTTTTCGAGACGCTTGACCAAGCTACAAAGGTTTTGGAGGGAGACCAACCACTGATTCATAGTGATCGTGGATTTCAATATACATCTCGTGGGTTCAAACGTAGAGTAGATAAAGCCGGGATGACTCAAAGTATGTCTCGTGTCGGTAGATGCATTGATAACGGCCCAATGGAATCTTTTTGGGGAACTCTCAAGTGTGAGGAGTATTATTTACATAAGTATAGGTCGTTTGAAGAACTTTATAAGGGAATTAATGAATACATTGAATTCTATAACCACGATCGCTATCAAAAACGACTAAACGGCCTCAGCCCTATGGAATATAGAGCTAAAGCCGCTTAGCGTTGTTTTTATTATTTCTACTGTCTACTTGAAAGGGTGCAGTTCAGATGGCCTCATGGCTTTTTTGGTTAAAGGCTTTTGATACAGCCCCTATTCTTCCTGGAATATTCCACAGGTTTAACGTAAATAATAAACATATCAATAATTTGGAGGGTGGCTCATGCCGGAAGAACATAACCCAAGACTAACAGCTGCTGAGATATCGGTTATTTGGAGCAGCTGTGCGAATAACGGCCTTTCTGTATGCATGTTAAACTATTTTTTAGCTAATGTGGATGATCCAGATGTGGCATCTGTTTTAGAATTTGCGCTCGGAATCTCTCAATATGATTTACAGAGAAGCAAGGATATTCTAGAGAAAAATCAACAGCCTATCCCTATCGGTTTTCGAGAGGAGGATATAAGTCCTAACGCCCCGCGCCTTTTCTCCGATGCTTTTTATTTATATTACTTGAAAAACATGGCAAAAGTAGGGTTGTCCGTATACGGGGTAGCATTAAGTACGGCAGCAGACACGGATGTTCGTGCTTTCTTCAGCCAGGCGATCCAAACATCGACAGAGCTCTATAATAAAACGGCCGCTGTCTTATTAGACAAGGGTCTATTCATAAGAACCCCTTACGTGACAACTCCGGACACGGTTGAGTTTATCAACAGTAAAGACTATATAAGCGGCTTTCTCACGACCAGTAAAAGACCGCTAAACGTGATAGAAATCACGCATATAGAAGCTAACGTTGAAACAAATACGGTAGGCAGCATACTTCTGACTGGTTTTTCCCAAGTAGCGAAGTCGAAGAAAGTTCGTGAGTATTGCCGGAGAGGAGCAGAGATAGCGAAGAAGCATATTAACATTTTTGCAAAATTGCTGACCGATGATGATCTTCCTGCTCCCATGGCATGAGATGTAGAACTCACGGATTCCACGGTTGCCCCTTTTTCAGATAAGCTGATGATGTTTCATACAACCACTTTAATCGCATCGGGCATCTCTAACTATGCAACCGCATCCGCTGCCAGTTTACGAACGGATATTGCGACGTCCTACGTTCGGTTAACAACAGAGAATGCCCAGTTCGCAACAGATGGTATGACTTTAATGATCAAAAACAAATGGATGGAGCAGCCGCCGCAAATACCTAACCATAAAAAACTGGCAAAAGGATAAAGAATCCAATAGGGCCAAGGCCGACATACTATTTATAAAAGACTTGGAGTTCCCACCAATTCGTTTCTAAGAAAACGATTTGGTGTTTTTTTATTTGCTCATATTATCCCCGTTCCATGCTCACAATAAGGATATCCTCTTAAGAAAGGAGAGATGGTATTGCCAAATAAAAACAGATGGCTCATTGCCCTTTCCGCTATTGCTATACATGTATCCATCGGGTCTATTTATGCATATAGCGTGTATCAAATTCCTTTAAATGAAACCCTCGGTTGGGAGAAGACAGATGTGTCGCTTGCCTTTACGATTGCCATCTTCATTCTCGGATTCTCCGCAGCATTTTTCGGTAAATTTGTTGAAGCAAAAGGCCCTCGTCCTTCCGCTATAATCGCAGCGGTATTATTTGGTATCGGAACGACAGGAGCCGGTTTTTCCATTCAACTTGAAAATTATTTCCTGTTCTTACTATTTTTTGGGGTAATTGGAGGACTTGGTCTTGGTTTTGGTTACATTGCTCCTGTATCCACTCTTGTCAAATGGTTTCCGGATCGAAGAGGGCTTGCTACAGGGATGGCAGTGATGGGTTTTGGTGCGGGAGCACTAATAACGAGTCCGGTTGCCAATCAGTTAATGATTCAATTAACAATTCCAATGACGTTTTATATTCTTGGTATTGCTTACTTTCTTCTTATGCTTTTTGGCGGACTCTATATTGCAAGGCCTCCAGAAGATTGGGCACCACACGGCAAAAAAATAAAAGAAGAAAATGGAAATAGCAAGGATTTAGCTTATCTTAATGCAAATGAAGCCATCAAAACATTACGATTTTGGTTGTTATGGTTTATAATGTTTATTAATATTTCAGCCGGGATTATGATATTATCTGTGGCATCCCCAATGTCTCAGGAAATCACTGGTGCTACTGCTGCAACAGCCGCCTCAATCGTTGGGATTATGGGATTGTTTAATGGAGGCGGTAGGATTGGCTGGGCATCAGCATCCGATTATATGGGCCGTTCCAACACCTATTTAACCTTTTTTATCATTCAGGTCGTTGCTTTCTTGTTACTACCTTTCATCAGTAATGTTATCTTCTTTTCCATCTTGCTTTTCATTATCGTCTCCTGCTACGGAGGTGGCTTTTCCTGTTTACCTGCCTTTATCGGTGATTTGTTTGGTACGAAGCAGTTAGGAGCCATTCACGGTTACCTGCTGACATCTTGGTCCTTAGCTGGTGTGGTTGGGCCTATGATCGTATCCAATGTGCACGAAGCAACACAAAGCTATACGTTAACATTTTTTCTATTTGTAGGCTTCTTAGTGGTAGCGCTTGTCCTGTCCTTTTTAATGAAAAGAAACATTACAAAAATACGCGAAGGGGCAGTGGAAACATCAGTACCAGAGCCGTCACCACAATAACAGAAAAACATCCTTTTCATGAGAAAAGGATGTTTTTCTTTATTTCATTATTGTTTTTGAGAACGATCCTCCATACAGTTCTGGCAAATACCTAAGATATTGTATCCCTTTTCTTCTTCTTCTTCTTGCTCTTTCACTTCTTTATGCCCGCAAATCTCACAAAGCTTTGCCATTAAGACTCCTCCATTTCTGTGTGTGAGGTATGCTCTGCTACTTCGAATCCGCTATCCCGGACAGCTTGTTCAAAGTCCGTGAAAGATGCAGCTTTATCATTAAAAGATATAATCGCTGTCCCTTTTTCTGGGTGAAGGGTGACGTTTCGTACTCCCCACACATCGTAAAGTGCTTCATGGATTCGTTTTTCATCTGCTGCACTCATGTCTACAATCGATAGCGTACGAGTGACCAAGTAGATCATCCTTCCTTTCTCTTGGCATTTTTCCTAACCATTTCTTCCCCCATACCGTTTAAAAAGGCTGTCAGATATGAAAGTGCCGACAAGACATGAGGATCACTCATCGTTTTAATAAGCCCCCACTTACTGACTTTTTCATTTTTCTCGACTTCTTCTGATAATCGTTCCATTCCAAGAGCAAGCCCATTTAGCATTCTTTCTAACTCTTCCGGCTCAATTTTGCCTATGAATTCAACGACATTAAAGCTGTTCTTAATGAGATGATGTACGGATGGCTGATTAATGGTATCTATACTGATTGCCCCTATTTTCTCCCTCATCTTCAGTGCGCTTCTTGCCATATCAAGAACCCCGGATTGTTGAAGCTCTTCTAGAATTTCAAGCGTTGTCTGGATAGACTCGCGATTGTCTGCTATTTGTCCGAGCAATGCTTCATGGGCTTTACGTTGTTGTTCCTGCTCTGTTTCTTTATGAATATCAATTTGCGTTATTGCTTTTGCCATCCTCAATGCCCTCCTTTTCTACAACCTCTGGCACCGGTGTAAAATCGGGTCTGTCCCATTTTTTGTTGACATTCACACCAATTTGGGGCTGCGGATTGCCAAACCGGAAGTTCACATGAGGCAGTGGTGATTCACCATCTGCTTCTAGTACATCCATCTTGACCTGCATTTCTTTATAGTTAGGGGTGTGCGTGTCTTTGTCGTGGTAACTGCTTGTTAATTTATTGACCGCTCTAACATCCTGCATGGAGTTCATCGGTAGATATAATTCTTTGCCCTTCACACTGTCTGTCACGAGCACACGTACTTTGACTTTTCCATAAGGGGATGTTAAGCGAACAAGAGCGCCCGTTTTGATCTTTCTTTCTTCCGCCAGTTCATGAGATACCTCCAACCACGGATTTGGGGCTTTATGTCTAATTCCCTCTGCTTTATTAGTCATGTTACCTTCATGGAATTGTTCCAAAATCCGCCCATTATTCAGATGAAGATCATATTCACCGCCAGCTTCAAACGGTTCACTCCACTCTACTGGGAACAACCGCGCCTTACCGTCAGGAAAACCAAACGATTCTTGATATAAAAGCGGAGTATCGTGGCCGTCCTTATCTACAGGCCAGACTAGGCTTTCCCAGTTTTCCAAACGCTCATAACTCACTCCGGCAAACATAGGGGCTAGCGACGCTGCCTCGTCCATGATTTCTCCAGGGTCTGTGTATTCCCAATTTGCACCACACTTGTTGGCAAGTTCTACGAATATTTCCCAATCCGGTTTGCTGTTTCCCAGAGGCTCAAACACTTGGTAAAAACGTTGGATACGTCGTTCCGTGTTCGTGAACGTACCTTCTTTTTCTAGACTGGGCGAAGCAGGTAGTACGACGTCCGCGAATTGAGCGGTTCTTGAAAAGAAGATGTCTTGCACAACGAAAAACTCAAGCTTTTCAAACTGTTCCTGTACATAATTAATATTCGAATCAACGAGTGCCATTTCTTCTCCAAATAAATACATGCCTTTGACCGAACCATCGTTAATCGCTTCTACAATCTGGTGATTATCCAAGCCTGGCTCCTTTGGAAGTGTTGTTTGCCATGCTTTTTCATAGCGGGATCTCACTTCTTTACTTTCAACAGGTTCATACCCCGGGAAGAAGTTCGGCATTGTTCCGAAGTCACTCGCTCCTTGCACGTTATTGTGACCACGGAGCGGGTAGGCGCCTGTTCCTTCTTTTCCGAAATTCCCTGTGACAAGAAGCAAGTTAGCAATTGCAGTACTCGTATCCGTACCTCCAATATGCTGCGTAACTCCCATGGCCCAAAGAATGCAGGTTCCCTTTGACTCATGAATCATTTTAGCAATTGATATGAGATGATCTTTCGGCAGACCCGTAATTTTTTCAGCATATTCAAGCGTATACTTCTCAAGGGACTCTTTATATTTCTCCACATGGTTCACACGGCTCTCTAAAAATTCGTTATCATCCCACCCTTGATCCAACATGTACTTCGTGACCGCCGATAACCAAACTAAGTCTGTACCAGGCTTTGGGTGAATATGAAGATCTGCTCGTTTTGCGAGTTCGTTTTCTCTTAGATCTGCCACTATCAGTTTCTGATCATGAAGTTTATTCGCTCTTTTGACCCTTGTTGCTAGAACAGGATGCGATTCAGCTGGATTGGCGCCGACCACGATCACTAGACCTGCACTCGCGATATCTTTTATCGTTCCGGAATCCCCGCCAATCCCAATCGTTCGCATTAAACCGGCTGATGCCGGCGTCTGGCAATATCTTGAACAATTATCTACATTGTTCGTTTGAAAAACAGATCGTGCTAGTTTTTGAAACAAGAAATTTTCTTCATTCGTACACTTAGAAGACGAGATAAAACCAAGCGCTTCTGGTCCCTCTTTTTCTTTTATTTCTTGGAACTTACTTGCTATTAGGGATAGCGCTTCATCCCATGATGCTTCAACAAATCTATCGCCTTTCCTTATTAGCGGTGAGGTTAACCGTTCTTCACTATTGACAAAATCCCATCCGAACTTCCCTTTCACACATGTAGAAATACCATTAACAGGCGCTTCAGGCTGCGGTTGAATTTTTAGGATATCCCGGTCCTTCGTCCAAACCTCGAAGCTGCATCCCACTCCGCAATAGGTACAAACCGTTTTGGTCCGATCTATTCGGTCCTCACGCATGGATGCTTCCACATTGGATATTGTGAAAATTTCTTGGTATCCCGGCTCCACTTCCTTTGTTAGATCAATCATTGGCTCCAGGATATTTTTTGGTATGCCTGTCATGTAACCAGCTTCGCCAAGCATCGATTTTTCCATCAATGCGTTACATGGACAGACAGTCACGCAATGACCACAGGAAACGCATGAGGATTCATCTATAGGTACATCATTATCCCAGATCACTCTTGGCTCTTGCCTTTCCCAATCTATACTTAACACTTCACTCACTTGAAGATCCTGGCAAGCCTCCACGCATAGACCGCACAAAATACACTGATCAGGTTCGTAACGGTAATTGGGATGCGAGTTATCCGGTGGATACGGCTTGGGGGTGAATTCATATTTCTGATGATCCAACTCTAAAAATTCCGCTGTGTTGTGAACTTCACAATTACCATTATTGTTGTCACAAACCGTACAATACAGCTCATGATTTTCGAGTATGCGTGACATGCCTTCCAGCTGAGCGGCTTTTGCTTTACCCGAAACGGAGCTTACTTTCATTCCTGATTTAACCTCTGTGGTACAGGAACGCTGCAGTTCTCCATCCACATCTACAAAACATGTATCACATGTTTGGATGACCCCGATCCCAAGGTCAGGTTGACTGGCACAAATCCCCGGGACATACTCGTCATTATCCCTACAGGCTTCAAAAATTGATTTTCCTGGTTTTGTCTTTATTCGTTCATCATTGAAATGAAATGTTAATTCATTGTCTTCCACTTTACAATCACCTGCAATATTATGACTTTATGTATAGTTATTTACAGAAGGAGCACGTTATATAACAAAAAGCCTAAGATTAAAATTATTAGAACGATAAAAGGAAAATATTTTCGATCGGACTTCACCAAAAAAGGAGTTATCCCTGTGGGACACTCCTTTTATTCGCAATTATTATTTTCCATTAAGCTTTACGCCGATAAACTTCATTTCCGTCATTTCGTCTATTGCATACTTCACCCCTTCTCTCCCCAGACCGCTTTGTTTTACCCCGCCGTATGGATGATTATCCTGGCGGTAAGTAGAAACCTCGTTAATCCATACTCCTCCTGTTTCTAGTTGATCCGCTACCCGCAGTGCCCGATCAATATCCTGGGTAAAGACACCTGCCTGCAAGCCGTATATCGAATCATTCGCATAGCCTACGACTTCATCTTCTGTATCAAAAGGAATTACCGAGACGATAGGAGCAAACACTTCCTTGGCAATAACTTTCATGTTGCGGTCTACATCTGTCATAATGGTCGGTTTTAAAATCGTCCCGTCTCTGTCTCCTCCTGTTTGAATGACTGCTCCCTTTTCAACAGCATCATCAATCCACAGCTTTGCACGCTTCGCCTCTTCCTCCGTAATCATTGGGCCGATGTCGGTACTCGTTTCTTTCGGATCTCCAACGCTTAGTTGTTCTGTCTCTTGGATGAATTGTTGAAGAAACTGATCATAAATCTCTTTTTGTACATAAATACGCTGCGCGGATATACAGACTTGGCCGGAAAAAGAAAACGCCCCCTTGACTAAGGCATCAACTGCTTCATTAATATTCGCATCTTCGAAAATAATATTTGGGGAGTTGGACCCTAATTCTAAGGTTACTTTTTTAAAGTCTGCTGATTTTCGAATTTCCCTGCCAACAGGCAAACTTCCCGTGAAAGTAATTTTATGAACTTTATCGTGAGTCGTAAGCGGTTCGCCCGTTTCTTTTCCAGTTCCAATCAATAAGTTTAATACTCCTTCCGGGAGACCGGCATCATGAAACAATTGAACCAATTTGTAGGCAGAGACAGGCGTTTTCTCAGCTGGTTTAAATACAATTGTGTTTCCCGCGGCAAGAGCGGGCGCAATTTTATGAAGGGACAGATTAAGCGGGAAGTTAAACGGAGTGATGGCTGCAACAACGCCTAGTGGTTGACGCTTGATCATCCCTATTCTATTCTCACCGCCGATCGCCGCATCCATCGGAATAACCTCACCGGTAATGTTTTTAGCCAATTCAGAAGCAAAGCGGATTACCTGCACGGACCGTTCCACTTCAGCACGGCTGAATGTAATCGGCTTCCCGGCTTCTACTGTAATTGTTTGCGCAAAATCCTCCATTCGTTCTTCCAGCAAGTCAGCCGCCTTCCGGAGAATTGCCGCTCGCCTGTAAGCCGGCATTCCTTTCATGGTCCCATGAAACGTATCAAAGCTGTTACGAACAGCCTCGTCTACATCCACACGGGTTGCCAAGGCCAGCTCTGCTACAACCTCGTCATGAAACGGGTTCTGAACCTCTATCTTATCTCGATTGCTTTCCTTTCTCTCTTTTCCATTAATAATGGAACCAATACGCATCGTTTCACCCCGCTAACAAATGATGTCCCCTAACTTTTCAGTCAATTTCATGTTTTCGCTGTAATCAACCGGACAATCAATTAATACCGGCTTCTTGAGCGCGATGGCTTTTTCTAATGCTGGTTTTAGCGCTTCACTCTCTTTGACTGCAATCGTCTCAAATCCGTAAGAACCCGCCAGCTGTAGAAAATCTGGATTCCCAAATTTAATGTACGAGGACCGCTGGAATTTCTTCATTTGATGCCATTCAATCAAACCGTAACCTTCGTCTCTCCATAGCAAAATGACAATCGGCAGGTTCAGCCTTTGTGCAGTTTCTAATTCGGCACTCGTCATCTGAAATGAACCATCTCCACAAACAGCTACGACTGATCGTTCCGGGTAAACCATTTTAGCTGCAATAGCCCCGGGTACAGCAACCCCCATGGAGGCAAGCCCATTTGAAATCAAACACGTGTTAGGCTCAAAGGTATGATACATTCTAGCAAGCCACATTTTATGGGCCCCTACATCGGAAACAACAATATCCTGTTCTTGCAAAACCGATCGCAAGTCAGAGACAATCTTCTGTGGCTTCACGGGAAAATGATCGTTGTTTTCATATGCTTCCAGCTCTGCGAATGCCTTGTCTCTCACTCCCTTCACCCACTCATTATCTCTATCTACCGGGGAAAAGGCTTGATCTAGTTTTTGTAAGTTTCTTTCGATGTCCCCGATCACGTGCAAAGCCACTGGATAATGGGCATCTGTTTCAGCTTCCCTGGTATCGATATGCATGATTGGTACTTTTGCATCCGGGTTCCAGCTTTCCGGAGCATATTCAACCATGTCAAACCCAACTGCTATAATCAAATCTGCTTCGGTAAAACCGCACGTGATATAATCGTTGCCACCAATCCCCGCGGTCAATAAACTAAGCTCATCTTTCCAGGACAACGCTCCTTTTCCCATAAAGGAATGAACAACGGGGATATTTGTCTTTTTAACAAACGAACGAAAAGCTTCGGCTGCATTTGCTCTTGTCACACCATTACCCGCCAAAATAAGCGGATGTTTAGCTCTTCCGATACGTGCAGCTGCTTCGCTTACCACTTCATTATTCGCTTCCACGTGTGCATGGCTTGTTAAAGATAGCGGTGAACCCTCTACTTCCGCATTGGCAATATCCTCCGGCACATCAATATGAGCAGCACCTGATTTTGGCTCGGTTGCGACTTGGAATGCTTTTCGCACCACTTCCGGAACAATTTCCGGTGTTTTTACCTGCACACTCCATTTCGTAACTGGATCGTACACGGATACCAGATCATAGTATTGATGAGAAATTTTATGCTGACGGTACAGACCCGCCTGTCCGGTGATGGCAATGATGGGGTTCAGGTCCATATTGGCATTGGCTACCCCTGTTAAAAGATTCGTCGCCCCCGGTCCAAGCGTCGCTAAACAGACACCCGGCTTTCCCGTCAATCTTCCATAAATTCCTGCCATAAAAGCTGCTCCTGCTTCATGCCTCGTGACAATAAATTCAATCGGTGAGTCACGAAAAGCATCCATAAGATCGATGTTTTCCTCGCCCGGCACCCCAAAAACGTATTCTACCCCTTCATGCTCTAAGCACTTTACAAGCAGTTCTGCCACTTTCACTATAAACACCCTTTTGTTGTTTAGTAACTACTGCTCTTATATTTTGTACAAAACGCTTTTTTTAGTCGTATTTCCGGAGAACAGCTTAGTTACAGGAATTGCTTTCAGTAAAAAAACACACGTTTTTGATTACACTTCTGTAATCAAACGTGTGTTCCTACCTAACCTTACACAATAAAGTAAACAATGATGGATAACGCAATGGAAGTAATCGTCATTGCTGCTAATGGGCGCATTGCTCTTGTACGTAAATCCTTCAAGCTGACATTCAAACCGAGCCCGACCATCGCTGCTGTTAACAACCACGTTGTCAAAGTAAATACACCGTTCATGACGTCTTCAGATACAGGGATAGAATGACCAAACACATAGCTTCCTAGAAGACTTAAAACGATAAAGCCAACAAGAAACCATGGGAATTCGATTTTTGCATTCGTTTCCTCGTTTCCTTTGTTTTTCCGCTTCATTATATAAATAAAGACAAAGCAAAGCGGCACAAGTAAAAAGACACGTCCCAATTTTGCCAGCAATGCGATAGCTAACCCATCTTCTCCAGCAGGGGCCCCCGCCAATGCCACATGGGCAACTTCATGAAGGCTGGTTCCAGACCAAATACCATATTGAATGGCATCAAGTGGTAGAAACGGCCGCAAAATAGTGTAGCCAATTGCAAAAACAGTACCCATGAGGGCGATAATCCCTACACCAATCGCCGTATCTTCGTCTTTTGATTTAATAATTGGTGCAACAGCTGCAATTGCCGCTGCACCACAGACGCCAGTTCCAACTCCTAATAATAATGAGATTGTTTTGTCTGCCTTAAATGCTTTCGCCAGCCAAACTGTTATAAAAATCGCAAACACAATGACACCAGCATCTCGCAATAGCAGCCCCAAACCATCACTTAAAACAGTATCTATGTTGAGTTTAAGTCCGTATAAAATAATTGCGGCTCGAAGTAAACGTTTGGACGAAAAAGCAATTCCCGTTCGAATAGCTTCTGGATAACCAAAAATTTGTCGGTAAAAAATAGCGATAATAATGGCACACGCCAGCTGTCCAACATGATCAAATCCTGGTACCATCGCTAGCAAGTAACCTAATAAAGCGATCAGAAAAGTAAAGGCTACACCTCCGCTCCACGCAGTTTGTGGAGAAGGTCTTTTTGAAGCCTGTGTGTTCGTATTTGACATTGCCACGGAAACACCTCCTGTTATAAGGATACTGGTAATATGCGCATAAGGAAAATAATTATTAATAATTATAACCATAAGTAAAATGTTATAATAAGTTAAAATGATGTTGCTAAAACAAGATAACGTAAATCAGGAAAGCGGTGAATGTCGGGTGGATCAACAATTGCAGGTCTTTATAACGGTTGCGGAAAAAAAGAACTTCTCAAGGGCAGCGGAAGAATTATTAATGACTCAGCCGGCTGTAAGTCAGTACATCCGAACATTTGAAGAGAATATAGGTATGAGGCTGCTGGAGCGGACAAACAAGTACGTTCGTTTGAACAAAGCTGGTGAAATCGTCTATCATCATGCGAAAGAAATAGTGGGACTATATTCAAGAATGCAAAACCTTGTGGATGATTTAGTCAATAAAGCAAGTGGGCCCCTGTCAATCGGTGCCAGCTTTACATTCGGTGAGTATGTCCTTCCCCATGTCATTGCAAAAATGCAGGAAAATACACCTGATATTCTACCCTCTGTAACAATCGGCAACACTGCAGAAATAGCCGGTTATGTGATGAGTCATCAACTTGATATTGGCATTGTAGAAGGACACTTTGACAAAGAGAAACAAATGGAAGTCGAGGAGTTCGCCGAAGACTATATGGTAGTAGTTGCGTCACCAAAGCATCCATTAGTAAACAAAAGAGATAAAGTATTAATAAAGGATTTGGAACAACAGAGATGGATTTTGCGGGAAACGGGTTCGGGTACAAGGGAAGCAACGGAAAAGGTTTTCGAGCGCTATGATATATCCCCCGCCTCTATTATGAGCTTTGGAAGCACACAGCCGATTAAAGAAGCGGTTGAAGCGGGCTTGGGCATTAGTTTATTATCGCAGTGGGCCATTCAAAAAGAACTTCGAAATGGTGATCTGCAAATACTTAACGTAAAGGGGCTGCCGTTTACAAGACAGTTTTCGATCGTTACAGCTTCACCATTTAAAACAAAATCTTTGCAGGTATTTATTGATCTGTTACGGCATAATAAAGAACTAACCGTTTGGAGCACGTAATCCCGTATCCTTAAGCAGGTGCAAGAAAAAACGGAGCTTTGAAAAAACAAGCACCGTTTTTTCTAATAATTCTGGCGCTTAAAGGCGTAATCTGGATCATACGACAGCATGTAGTTGTTACTCTGAGCCAACTAGAACTAATTGCGTCAAATAAACATTTATTACCATTTTTCTGAATATACTGAGTTTGTAGATATTGGTAAATACCTATAACATAAAAATACGACCGTTTAAAACAAATGAGAGAATGGTCGGATGCAACATATGTAACGATAGTCTACTTATTGGGGGGTACATGAAAATGAAAAAATCTGTATTTGCGGCATTTTTTTTAACAGCTTTCATCATGATGCTCGCAGCCTGCGGAACGGAAGATGAAGCGGCGTCCGATGACGCAACGTCCGATGAAGCGGCGTCAAGCGGAGAAAGTGATGCAAACAGTGAAAGTGCGGGAAGTTATTTAGAAGAATTACAAGAAAAAGGGACAGTGAAAGTCGGTTTTGCGAATGAAAAGCCATATGGCTATCAAAATGACGAAGGGGAACTGACCGGTGCCTCTGTCGAAACAGCAAGAGCCGTTTTTAAAGAGTTAGGCATCGATAACATGGAGGGACAATTAGCCGACTACAGTCAGCTGGTTTCTGGTCTTTCTGCGAAAAAGTTTGACGCGATCACTTCTGGAATGGCGATCACGCCGGACCGCTGTGAAAGCGTAAATTTTGCTGAGCCGGATATGAAATACGGGGAAGGATTAATCGTACAAAAAGGCAATCCGTTAGATCTGCACAGTTACAAAGATATTGCCGACAATCCGGACGTAATCGTATCCGTTATGTCCGGTGCCACTGAGAACGATTTCTTAAAATCAGAAGGTGTGGACCCTGACCAAATTCAGAGTGCCCCTGATATTCCAGCCACTTTCGCAGCCGTCCAGTCTGGTCGTGCTCATGCGACTACCGGAACAGAAATGACCATTAAAATGGCATTGGAATCTGCTGATACCGATGAATTGGAGTTTGTTGGAGATTTTGAGCAACCTGACATTGAAGGCGTGCCGAGTTACGGTGCCGTAGCTTTTCATCCGGAACATGAAGAACTGCTAAAAGCTTTTAACGAGAAATTAGCAGAATTAAAAGCAGACGGAACAGTAGCTCAGATTTTAGAAGACAATGGATTCAGTGCGGATTTGAATTTCCCTGATGAAGGTGTCACAGCAGAAATGGTTTGCCAAGGAGAAGAATAATCCAGGCAGACACTAGGTCGACTCCATTAGGTAGGGTCTGGCTCTTCCGGGGCCAGACCCTTCATTTTTGCTTGAGACCAACGATGATCCGCTAAAGGAGTGATTACTATTAGTGCAATTATTGATATTTTTCCTTTTCTTGTTAAAGGAATCCACATCACGCTTACCGTCCTTCTAGCTTCTGCTGTTTTTGGCTATGCCATGGCTTTTATCGCTGGACTGTGCCGTCTGTCCCAAAATCCTATTCTTAGAGGGTTCACAGCCTTTTATGTGGAAGTCTTCCGAGGCACTTCTCTAATTGTTCAGTTATTCTGGCTATTTTATGCTTTACCCATCTTATTCAACATTGATTTAGGCAGTGAATTTTGGGCCGGATCGATTGCCATAGGACTGAATTACGGAGCTTACATGTCCGAGATTGTCCGTGGATCGATTCTATCTGTTTCAAAAGGTCAGTCGGAAGCAGCGACCGCATTAAACATGTCCAGATTCCAACGGATGCGTCTCATTATTTTTCCGCAAGCTGTCCGAATGATGCTTCCTGAATTCGGTAACTATCTCATTCAAATGTTAAAAGCGACATCCCTGGTTTCGCTTATTGGACTTACGGATGTTCTGTACCACGGTGATATATTGAGAAGTTCAAATATTTCGATGGCACCCGGTATTTATTTCATGGTGCTTATCTTCTACTTCATCCTTGCGCTGCCTTTAATTTGGTTAACGCGTAAAATGGAAAGCGTATCGAAAAAAGGGGTGGCTAGTCAATGAATACTAATAATTGGAGCTGGGAGACCTTTTTCGAAGCCTTCCCTATTGTGATCCAGGGACTTGGCATTACAGCCGGATTAACGTTTGCCTGTTTTCTATTTTCTTTGATCTTCGGATTTTTTTGGGTACTCGTTCGGCAAATTCCTATCGGATTCATTCGCGGATGTATCATATGGATCATGGAATTTATCCGTTCCACACCGCCGCTCGTGCAGTTGTTTTTTATATTTTACGCCTTCCCGATGATCCCCGGAATCGGAATGACATTATCCCCGTTTACGAGCGCCGTACTCGGTCTCGGCATACACTTTAGCACATACATTGGCGAGGTATATCGCTCCGGCATTGAATCCGTAGACAAGGGACAGTGGGAAGCAGCAAAAGCACTCAACTTTTCAACGGGAAAACGGTGGACGAAAATCATATTGCCGCAAGCCTTGCCACCAACGATTCCGATGCTCGGAAACTATTTAATTATTATGTTTAAAGAAATTCCACTTGCATCCACGATCGGTGTAGTCGGCATCCTGCAGCTAGCCAAAAACTACGGAGCCCAGCATTTTAATTACTTAGAAGCATTAACAATCGTTGCTATTCTTTTCCTCGTGTTAAGTTATCCTTCAGCACTCTTAATCAACAAATTGGAAAAGAAAATGAATCGCCGTTTTGATAAAAAAGCACCATCCGGATCAAGGCCTATACCAGATAACAAAGGAGCTGTCATGTGATGAAAGATCCCATTGTCCGTTTTAAAGAAGTACACAAATCATTTGGAGATGTCGACGTCTTAAAAGGCATCAACCTAGATATCGCTCCAGCTGAAAAAGTAGCCGTCATCGGGCCGAGTGGATCAGGAAAAACAACCATTATTCGCATGTTGATGACCCTGGAAGAGCCGACCTCCGGTGACATTATTGTAGACGGTAACAACCTCTGGAAAATGGAGAAAAACGGAAAGATGGTGCGGGCAAATGATAAACATCTCCGCAATGTCCGCGGGGATATCGGCATGGTATTCCAGCATTTTAATCTGTTCCCGCACATGACGATAATGGAGAACTGCACCACAGCTTTAATTCACGTTAAAAATATGAACAAGGAGGAAGCTAGAGAAAAATCTGCTCAGATGCTGGGGAAGGTGGGACTTGGAGACAAAATTGAACAATATCCAAGCCAACTCTCCGGTGGTCAAAAACAGCGGGTCGCAATGGCACGAGCTCTGGTGATGAATCCGAAGGTAATGCTCTTTGATGAAGTAACCTCTGCCCTCGACCCGGAGCTCGTCGGTGAGGTACTCGAAGTGATCCGGGAAATCGCCAAAGAGGGAGATATGGCCATGATTCTCGTCACTCACGAAATGGACTTTGCCGTTGATATTGCGGATAAAGTGCTTTTCCTCGACGGTGGGGTCATTGCTGAACAAGGCAGCCCGCAAGAAGTAATTCAGAATCCAAAAAACGAGCGCCTGCAAAGTTTCCTACACCGGTTTATTTCGTAGTTCATTTACAATATGCCTTCTTTTTTAGGGGTCTCTCCCTTAGAAAACATAAAAACCGAGCGGGGACTGGAGATAAATCCGATCCCCGCTCGGGTTCTGAGCATTGTACGTTTGGTTTGGCCTATTACCGTTGTTGATGAGTAATCGGTGTGTAGCTTTAAAATAAAGTTTGATCATAAATACCTCACAAACCTGTATATTACCACAAACAAACGAATCCATTTTGGAAAAAAGATTGATCAAAATGGATTCGTTATTTGTGAAGTCGTATACAATTTTTATATAAAGTTTGATCATTTCTACTTATGTTATTCCGCAATTGCGCCCTTTTCCTGAATAAACGTCTGCTTATTAAACGATATCCACCTTTTTTTCTTTCTTCCACCGATAAACCAAAAGGGAGATGCTT
>NZ_JAJJJF010000005.1 GCF_022458745.1 Bacillus piscicola | reverse complement strand
ACAATCAACAATGGATATCTGTGGAAATAAATGAATAACATGTAATGTATGTTATTGTTCATATTTATTATCTAAATAAGGTGAGATTGATTCAGTTAGCAAAACAAAAAGAGGCGGAAGAATACAAGCGAAGCTCTATTCTTCCGTCTCTTCATTTGGTTCGAGATCCGGGCGCTTTTTTTGTAGATCAAAATACGCATCAAGGGATCTTCTGGCTATCGTATGAGAGATGCCACTGCGCCCGCTTTTGTATACTCCCGGCACAACTACCGCAATAGACACTTCCGGGTTATCAAAAGGTGCATAGCCAACAAACGCCTGATTGTTGCCGTCTACCAGCCGGTTCGTGCTTTCCTGGCGGGTTCGGAATTGCGCCGTTCCTGTTTTGCCCGCAACCGTGTACGGGGTATTTGTGAAATAGGAACGTGCTGTTCCCCGGCTGCCGTTCGTGACGCGCCACATTCCTTGCTGCACCATTTTAATATAGGCGTCGTTTATTTCTACTTTATTCAACACCGTAGGTTCAAATTGCTTTTTAACAGGACCAAGCTCATTTTTATTTGTATTAGGCTCCCGTATCCCCTTCACTAACCGAGGCTTCATCCGGTATCCGTCATTGGCAATTGTTGCTACAAATTGGGCAAGTTGCATCGGTGTATACGTGTCAAACTGCCCAAAGCTTAAATATAGGAGGTTACCGGGGTTCGCCTTACCACCGTTAATTCCTGTTGTTTCGGAAGGAAGGTCGATCCCCGTTTCAACGCCAAGCCCAAACTGACTGTAATAATAACGAAACGTCTCGTACGCTTTATGATATTGGGCAGTATTCCAACTCTGGCTGACTCCGTACTGGTAGCCCGCGAGCTTCATCGCAATCTGCGCCATGTAAACGTTAGAAGAGCGCTCTAATGCTGATAAATAGTTGACTGGTCCTAAGGTGCCCACTGAGCTGATTTCCGGTGTATAAGGCAGCTTGATCGGTTGATCGTATATAACCGTTCCAGGACCGACTACTCCAGTTTGCAAGCCGAGCGCAACAGTAGCAACTTTCACGGTCGAACCCATTTCGTAAGAATTAGCTACCGTGCCGAGATGATCCGTATATCCCGAGATCGCAAGAATTTCGCCAGTATCCGGTTCCATCATAACAACATACGCTTGCGGTGAATTAATAAAACTGCCGGAAGACCGTCCGACTTCCTGATCAATGATGTTTTCCACTTCTTGCTGCAGGGCCATATCAATCGAAAGGATCAAATCGTTTCCCCTGCTGCCATTCGTTTCTGTTGTCGATTCCTCTTCGGTTGTCTTCGCTTTCACCACCGCTTTTTTACCGCGGAGCGTTTTTTCATAGTACTCTTCTAGGAAGCTTGTGCCTACTTCATCGGAACGATTATAGCCTTTCGCTATGTATTCTGCGATATTTTCCCGCGGAATCGGCCCAGTCCGACCAAAAAATCTTGGGAATGCATCTTCGTAGAGATACTTGCGATTAGCATCACGCAAAATATCGACACCCGGCATTTTATCTAAGCGCTCGCCGATACTGTGAGCCTCGTCTCGTGTCAATCCTTTTTTGATCCGTTGCGGGGCATCATAATAACCACTGATCATCTCTCCCCAAATAAAAATCGTTTCCCGTTCGCCCTCCAGCGCTCTCAGCTTCTCATCTGTAATCCGTGCGAGTTGAAGTTCATATAATTCTTCTTCCTCCTCCACTTTTTCCTTATCTTCCTGGGTAATTAATTTTTGAGCTTCATCCGGATGGGTTGCAAGCCAATAGTCTTTTTTATTTCGCTCTGGAAGCCGTTTTAGTTCTTTTTCTTCCACATTTATTAATTCAGACAGTTCTTTCGCAATCTTTATCCGTTCTTCTTCTGTCACATCGCGTTTATTCGTATAAGTAAGTGAAAGGGTCAGCTCATTATCTACAAGCAGCTCGCCATTTCGATCATACATTAACCCGCGCGGAGCATCCACCCGGGAAACTTCACTCGTAGACTGTTCAAGATCTCTTTCAAAATCATCACCTTGTACAATCTGAATATATCCAAGCCGCAAGACCAACGTTGAAAACAATAAAAAAACGGCAAAGAATAATACATTTAAACGGAAAGGGATATGGTTCTTTCCATTTTTCAATTTTGTCATCCCGTTCCTCTCCCCTGTTCAAAAAAAATACCATTTACATTTTAGCACACATTTCAACAAAAAGAGGAGAAAATCCTCAACTAAGAGAATCTCCTCCTTCACGTTCCGGCATACTGTTTTTAGCTTCTTTCGTATTCGTTAGCAAGGTCATGTCAATGTTTCGAATGAAAGCGTACACGAGTAAAGATCCAGCACCGCATATCACCATTAACACGGGGATGGCTTTTTCTTCTTTAAATACAGATATTCCAATCAACAAAAGCAAAATTGACACGACCCTTCCCCCGTTTATGAACCATTCTTTGGATATCAAATATTCGATCCGTAACAACGCTGCGTCAGTTGCTTTTCCAAGAACGTCATAGGTTAAGGAAACATAAGGAACTAGGAGAAGAGGGTATGCCGCTGAAATAATGATACCGTACGTGATTAACAGGGAGTAAACAGGTTTAAAGATAATGAGAAAAACGGCGCCGAACAATAATGCGCCTCCTATAAGAATTGCTTTTTTTCGTTGTGTCGGTTTTAAAAATCTGCTCACGAAAAAATAACCTGCAAATGAAACAGCCGAGGTGACAAACCCATAACCACCGAGAGCCATTTCGCTATTCGTTGCCGTATAAACCCATAAAATAATAATAAACACGAAGATCCCTTCACGAATTCCTTGCAAAAAGTGGGAGAACAACACTTTTCTCCATGAGGAATTTCGTTTAATCTCTGCGATCGCCTGCCTGACTCTCAACGGCCCCTCGGCATGACGATGTTTCATTTTAAAGCTGAGCAAAACGGCAAGAATAAATAGGGAAAATGAAATAAAGAAAATAAAATTGTACCCTTTGGCATCCGGCATCCACGTAATGATCGCCCCCGCACTTAAAGGACCAATCATGCCAGCAAATGACGTTAACAACCCGGAGAAACCGTTAAAAAAATCACGGGTGTCCGGCTCTGTAATTTCAAAGGTTAACACATTATAACCAAGCCAGTAAAAGCCAAATCCCATGCCTAATAGGACACCTAAAAGAAGCAGAATACTTCCGGCATGATCACCAGCAAGCAAAACAGCTGAGTAAAACCCTGTTAAAATAAACACTCCTATACGGAGCGCAATTATCCGGTCAGCTTTTTTAGCTAAAAATCCCGCTGCCAAAAAAGAGAGTGGCTGCATGACGACGGAAGCCAGCTGGTAAAGCGCTATATCAGCGATTTCACCCGACTGTTTCCATAAATAAATATTCACAAACGTGTTTGACAAGGCAATAGAAATTGCATATAGTCCGCCGATAACGAGTAAGAGTAACAAATTGCTCGTTATCCGTACATTTCCAAGGAAGATTTTTGCGAATGAATTAGCCATCTTACTCCACCGCCTTATTTCTATTGTGCCGCAAAGTAAAATGAGCTATGCACAAGAAAAAAGCGGGCAGAGTTTGAGGGATAATGGAGATTCCTTTAGATATCGACAGCAAAAAAACCGCCGCAATAAATGCGACGGCGTTTCCTGTTTATTTTGCTGCTTTGTAACGCTTTTCTACTTCGTCCCAGTTTACAACATTCCAGAATGCACTAATATAATCAGGACGGCGGTTTTGATATTTTAGATAGTACGCATGCTCCCATACGTCAAGACCAAGGATTGGTGTTTTGCCGTCTGTAAGCGGCGAATCTTGGTTAGGAGTGTCAACGATTTCAAGATCGCCATTGTTTACAACGAGCCATGCCCAGCCAGAGCCAAAGCGACCAGCTGCTGCTTTCGCAAATTCATCTTTAAAACTGTCCAAGCTTCCCCACTTACTGGAAATAGCGTCACTTAATTCACCGCTTGGTGCGCCGCCTCCATTTGGGCTGAGAATTTGCCAGAAAAAAGTGTGGTTCGAGTGACCGCCGCCGTTATTTCTTACAGCCGTGCGGATACTTTCAGGAAGGGCATTTAAATCTTTAATGAGTTCATCTACATCTTTACCAGCAAGGTCGTCATGTCCTTCAAGTGCAGCGTTAAGCTTTGTTACATAGGTGTTGTGGTGTTTACCATGATGAATCTTCATTGTTTCTTCATCGATGTGTGGTTCAAGAGCGTCTGGTGCGTAAGGTAGTTCTGGCAGTTGATGATTAGCCATTAAATCTCCTCCTAAAAAGTGTATTTTCTTCGACCGGCTTGCAGTGACACTGCATGTCCAGTCCTTTAAGTACAAGGGATTGCACTTGATTACACCCCAACATTACCAAAGTCTTTAAATGAATTCAACAAAAAAGCAATCGGCCAAAGAGTCCCCCATTGCTAAATTTCCTGTAGTATGTCATTTTTAGACGGTACATAATAAGTGGCGGAGGAAGAGGGATTCGAACCCTCGCGAGCCCTTGACGGACCCCTGGCGGTTTTCGAGACCGCTCCCTTCAGCCAGACTTGGGTATCCCTCCAAAGAAAAGCAGAAGCGCCTGTTGATTCCCACTTCTTGACCCCTTAAACGCAAAAAAGCACGTTTTTAACATGCTTGATGAAATGGTGGACCCTGTAGGACTCGAACCTACGACCGGACGGTTATGAGCCGTCAGCTCTGACCAACTGAGCTAAGGGTCCTTTTTATAATGAAAATGGGGCGACTAGTGGGAATCGAACCCACGAATGCCGGAGCCACAATCCGGTGCGTTAACCACTTCGCCACAGCCGCCATATAGAAAAGCGTAAGCGCCCTGGTCAGCTGCGACAGGTTCTTCTGCATTCTCCGCAGGCCATCCTGATGGCCGAAGGTGAAGGCGAAGAAACCCCGAGCGGCTGGGCGCTGAAGCTAGACATGTGCTATACCTTTTAGACATACACATGTGCTATCTCTCACAAGTAACATACATTTTTAATTTGGTAGCGGCGGAGGGGATCGAACCCCCGACCTCACGGGTATGAACCGTACGCTCTAGCCAGCTGAGCTACACCGCCATGGCTCCACAGGCAGGATTCGAACCTGCGACCGATCGGTTAACAGCCGATAGCTCTACCACTGAGCTACTGTGGAATATGAGTAAAAGACGTGTCATCTGTTTTCAACGACAATGATGATAATATCATGATAAAGATGACACGTCAATACTTTTTGCATAAAATTTCTAGGGAGAGCAAAAGCGTCTTTCGTACACGTACACTTCTGCTATATCCTTTTTAAATATACTCATCGAGCACGGCAAAAGCAATATTGACCGAGTGATCGCCTATTCTTTCTAGATTACTGACGATGTCCACAAAGACTATGCCTGCTGAACCGGAACACTTTCCTTCATTTAAGCGTAGAATATGCTTTTTGCGAAGCTTTCTTTCCATCTTGTCAATCTCTTCTTCTTGTTCGACCACTTCACGCGCTTCCTCCAAATTGTCATTATCAAGCGCACTGATCGCTTTTTGCAGCGTTTGGACGGTTAAAGAGAACATATCCTCCAGATCAGCGTACGCGTCAGCAGACAAGGCCACTTTATTGGTGAGCTGGTAATCAACAAGTTCAACCACATTTTCCATGTGATCCCCGACACGTTCAATATCGCGAACCGTGTCCATCAGAACAGAATGCATCCGCGAATTCTCATCTGAGAGCGAACGCTCGGAAATGAGAATTAGGTAATCGGTGATTTTTCGATCAAGATTATTAATTGCCTCTTCGTATTGAACGGTTAATTCGGAGTGACGCTTCTGATTTGTTTTTAAGTAATTTTTCGCTTCTACCAACCCTTTTTCGGCAAACTCAGCCATCCGCAATGTTTCCGACTTAGCTTGACCAAGGGCAATAGACGGCGAACGCCGAATAAACGAAGGGTCTAGATGTTTGGCTTTAACTTCTATCTCCGTATCACTTCCCGGTATTAGTTTCGTAACAATTAATGCCAAGAACCCAATAAAAGGTAGTTGCACGAGTGTGTTCGCGAAGTTAAAAATCCCATGGGAAAAAGCAACCGTCATCGGTTTATTCAAGTTGAGCAAGCCTTCTAAGTGCTCGATCAAGTTCGTGTAAGGCACTAGGAAAATAAGTATAACCGTGGTGCCGATTAAATTAAAAATTACATGAGTGAGGGCGGCTCGTTTCGCTCCAACCGACGCTCCTATGGATGCCAGAACGGCTGTGATGGTTGTACCGATGTTGTCACCAAATAAAACAGGAAGAACCGCATCGAGCATCATCGTTCCTTGCGTGTATAGCTCCTGGAGAAGACCAATTGAAGCAGAAGAACTTTGTACCGTAACGGTGAAAATCATCCCGATCAGCACCCCGAGAATCGGGTTGTTCCCCATACTTACCGTCAGGCTTCGAAAGGACTCCAATTCCCTTAGTGGAGAAACCCCGTCACCCATTAACGACAAACCGAAAAAAAGCGCACCAAAGCCAAAGAATACTTGCCCAATGTTATGTACTTTTTTATTTTTAAAGAAAAAAATGAGAAATGTACCGATAAACAAAATCGGCAGGGAGTACTCTTCGATATCAATACCGATAATAAAGGCAGTTACAGTCGTTCCAATATTCGCCCCCATAATAACACCGATTGCTTGATGCAGCGTCATAAACCCAGCGTTTACCAAGCCAACCGTTAATACCGTTGTTCCTGAACTTGTCTGAATTAAGACAGTCACGATGATGCCAGCCATAACTCCCATAATAGGATTGCTTGTGAACTTGTCCAAAATATCGCGCAAACGGTCCCCAGCTACTTTTTGCAGGCCATCCCCCATGAATTTGATCCCGAACAAAAAGATCCCAAGACCACCGAAAAATGTGAATAAGATCGATTGAAGATCCACACTCGTTCATCCCCTCAGTAAAAAATAAAATACATCGTTCGACAAACCTCTTACATAATACGTGTCTAATGTTGAGTGATTGTTTCCCTTTTGTAAAGATTTTATTAAGATTTTTGTAAAGTTATCACCAGATTGCCAAAGACGGGCCATAGCCTATCAACTGTTAAGGAATATATCTTTCTTAGGCCTTGCTTTTCCGTTACAATTTAGTGTTAGGAAAGGAGAGGACACGATGAACCTCATACAAACATTTATTAAAAGTTTATATTCGTCCGTTTATATTGGCCGCTTTCGTTTTCACGGTATTGGTAAAACGATCGGCTATGTGTTTTTTCTGATGCTCTTGGCAAGTATTCCCTCCAGTATTCTTCTAACCAACACGATTCTGTCTGTGACTGACCGGATCGACGATGCCTTTACAGATGAAATCCCGGACTTCACATTAGAGGATGGTGTCCTTCACTCCAACCAAGACACTCCATTAATTAATAAAGAAAATGCGGAGACGATTATTTTTGATTCGACTGGAGAGATGAAGGAAAGTGACATTGACAACACATCCGATACATTGGCATTGCTTCGCGAAAAGATAATTATAATCGATAACGGTAATAAAAATACGTTCCGATACGAACAAGCCGGTGACCTTCAATTAACAAAGGAAGATATCGTCTCCATGATGAGTACGATCGAAAGCTTACTGCCTATTTTCATCCCGGTTTTCCTGCTCATTCTTTACCTGTTCTCCACTGCATTAAAATTTGTCGGGATCACCGCGCTCTCCTTGTTTGGTCTTTTAATTCGTAATGTTGCACCCTTGTCTTTATCTTACCGCCATATCTGGATGTTATGTGCCTATACCGTTACATTACCGACCATTCTTCTATCCCTGGCTGAACTGCTGCCTTTTCCGTTGCCCGGCGGTTTTATTATTTACTGGGCGCTAGCGTTTATTATGCTTTATCAAGTATACAGACACTTACCCAAACCACGAAAAAAAGCAACAACCTAAAAAAGCCAAAAAGCTATCTGTGTAGATAGTTTTTTGGCTTTTCCTCTTCAATTAGTTCTTTTTTTGATTAAAATTCTTGTTCCATCCACAGAAACAACTTCTACTTGTATTCCTTCTTCCAGCCATTCATTCCCACTGGTAGCACTGTAATGATGGCCATCTATGATGACGGTTCCGATCGGCCGGAAAGGGGTTATCGTCTTCCCTTCTTTTCCCTCTAATCCTTTGTACTTTTCATTGAGCGAGTTAAAGCCTAGATCCCCACTCATTCGTTCCTTCAATGTTAATTTTGACCATAAGTTCCTTCGCGGAAACACCTTTAAAAAGAGTGCTGATGCCACTAGTCCCAACAAGAAACCGAAAACGACCAAAATGCCATAAGTCAGTGTTGGAGTTGGTACAGCTAAACCCAAACTCATCAAGAGTGCTCCTAATAAAGCAACCGTACCGTCACTAATTATTTTTCCATCAAGGATAATAAGGCCAGCCCCGGCCGCATACAAGACAATGATCCATATACTTGAAGCGGAATCGATATGAAAGGAAAAAAATAAGCTCATAAATGCAATGCCTAAAACGGCAAAAAGACCTTTTGCTTTTACCAACATTTCGCCTAACAAGAACAGTGTGCCTAAAAAAACGATTAAAAAACCTATACTAGCGTAGTTGAGCAATTCCATTGTTCCCGCGCTCCTTTACGAGGATTCACTTTCACCGCCTAACCAACCGCGTAATGAATCGATTAATTCATTAACAAAGTCAAGGAACTTCTGAATAACAGATTGAGTATCCTCCCTGTTCAAAAACTCATCCAGATTATCCCTTACTTTCGTGATTTGGCTTTGCACTTGATCCCAATCAATATTTAAATCCTTCATCCTATTAAAAAGAGATACTAATCCATCCAATTCGTCCTCGGTTAAATCTATACCCAGCTCACTGGCTACTCTTTTTATTAAATCTCGCAGGTCTGCCTCCGATTCAACCGGTTTTTTTCCTAATTCTTCTTTAATTCTTGTTATCAGTTCGGTCGCTTCTTCCGTACCAATTCGTTCACCTAACTCGGAAGTCTTTACCATTTCCTCATTCGCAACTTTCTTCTGTTCTTCGGGGATTTGAATGTCGTTTTGGATCTCATATGCTTTTATAATCCCAGTTAAGGCCGCTGTGCCCGAAACACCGAACGGGGCGGTGATGTACACATCCGCATCTTCCACACCGGCTGTTATCATGGTATTTGCATACATACCTTCAGAAACCTTTGTGATGTTGTTTGTGTCGACATGTATACCTTGACCCTGTTTTGTCAACGTGATTTTCGCTGAGGAAAGAGCTCTGCTTCCAATATCGCCGGCACTCATGTAATCACCTAGATAATTGTGCTCCTCTTCATTCGTGACCGTCACGATCTCTACGTCTTCCGACACGTTCATTTCGTTTAATATGCTCGTCCGTTCCTCCTTGCTTAAATTTTCTCCTAGTGTAACGATCGTGTCCCCCGGTGCTGCATCAGCAAATACAGCAGCCGGAAAAAGGGCTATTACCATGAATGCACAACTGCCTGCAAGAAAAGATCTCCACCTTGACATAAATGAACGCTCCTTTAATATCGGTCTTTTTTTAGTTATACATAATGGATCTGGACATATGTATACATTATAACTCGAATGTATGCTTATGGAGGGTAACATTATGAAAAAACTGTTATTGTTTTTATTATTTATTTTAATTGCCGTTTCTGCTTATTATGATGTCACGACTGGTACCTTGATGACAACTTCACTGGAAAATGAAACCGGTTCTGCACCCCCTCCTAGTTTTGACGGCGTTCAACGTGTAGAGGTTACAGTCGAGCCTGGTCAAACGGTCCTAACTATCGTAGAAAAGCTACACAACGGGCCTGTCCCGGCTTCGATTAACCAAATCACACAAGACTTCAAGAAGCTGAACAATGGACTTCTACCAGAGAACATTCAAGTGGACAAGCCGTACGTTTTCCCAATTTATGAAAAAGAACCGGACATCTAAGAGAGTGGGTTCACTCCTTCGCTTGCCAAACTATTCTCTACGCTGATACAATAAGTTCGTGAGTCTTATTTTAATTGGATGAAGACATTGCAACAGTCAATGAAATTTACCATCGTTAAAGGGGCGAATGGATACATGAGCCAAATAACCCATCGTACAAATACAAGACAAGTGAAAGTCGGCGATCTTGTCATTGGCGGTAACAATGAAGTCGTTGTACAGAGCATGACGACTACCAAAACACAAGATGTCGAAGCAACAGTAGCAGAGATTAAACGCTTGGAAGAAGCTGGTTGTCAAATCGTACGGGTTGCCTGTCCAAACATGGCAGCTGCCGAAGCGATTCCAGAGATAAAAAAACAGATTAATATACCGCTCGTTGTAGATATACATTTCGATTATCGCCTTGCTTTAAAAGCAATTGAAGGCGGCGCCGATAAAATCCGCATTAACCCGGGTAATATTGGAACAAAGGAAAAAGTCATCGCTGTCGTTGAAGCCGCCAAAGCGAAAAAAATTCCAATCCGTATTGGGGTAAATGCAGGATCTCTCGAAAAAAGAATCCTCGAAAAATATGGTTATCCAACAGCGGATGGCATGGTAGAAAGTGCTCTTCACCATATTAAAATTTTAGAGGACCTCGATTTTCATGATATTATCGTGTCTATGAAAGCATCGGATGTGACCCTGGCCATTGAAGCATATGAAAAAGCGGCCAAGGCCTTCTCTTACCCGCTTCATTTAGGTATTACAGAATCAGGCACACAATTTGCCGGTACGGTTAAAAGTGCCGCCGGACTTGGAGCAATTTTAAGTAAAGGTATCGGAAACACTCTCCGTATCTCATTAAGTGCGGATCCTGTAGAGGAAGTAAAAGTAGGACGTGAATTACTAAAAACGTTCGGCCTTGCTTC
Source organism: Bacillus piscicola (assembly GCF_022458745.1). Lineage (GTDB taxonomy): Bacteria > Bacillota > Bacilli > Bacillales > Marinococcaceae > Alteribacillus_A > Alteribacillus_A piscicola. The sequence goes on along the minus strand of NZ_JAJJJF010000005.1, from coordinate 170,419 downwards.
CAATGCAGCCACCTTAATTTCATGCCCAACATGTGGCCGTATTGAAATTGACCTGATCAGCATTGCAAACGAAGTGGAAGAGTACATTTCCACTATTAAAGCACCAATAAAAGTAGCTGTACTTGGCTGTGCCGTAAACGGGCCGGGAGAAGCACGCGAAGCAGATATCGGCATTGCCGGTGCACGCGGAGAAGGGCTCCTCTTCCGTCATGGAGAGATCATTCGGAAAGTACCAGAAGAAATCATGGTCGAGGAATTAAAAAAGGAAGTCGATGCCATAGCTGCCGAATACATGAAAGAGGAAAAAACAGCCACACATTAAGAAAAGCTGTTCCGAAGCTAAGCCAACTTCGGAACAGCTTTTTTATACGATACAACCAAGCGTAGGCTACATGAGCGCGCCGAAAAAAAGTTTCACGACGATAGATAAAGCTCCAATCCCTATTGCCCAATACCCTGTTGCTGTCGCTCCTCTTCTTGCTGCCATAAAACCAATTACAATACCCGCTGCTCCCAATATGACAGGAAGAAAGAATAACGAGGCGATACTTAAAATGATCGCCGTTATACCGAGGCCTCTTCCACCGGAGTCTTCCTCGATATCTTCATCCTGTCTCGTTAAATGAGCTTCATCGCCGATACCAGGAGCCGCAATTTCCGCGGCAGTCTCTAAATTATAATCTTCGTCCTCAAGCACCGGCGCATCCGTTCTCTCCTCATCTTCTGCCAGCAATCCGTTCTCTTCCGGTTCTTTTAGGGTATCAGAGCGCGTCTCGTTTTCATCCATGCTGCATCCCCCTCCCTGCTCTTCTATAGAAGAGAGCATTTTTATTATATCCGTCTGTTGCAGTTCCAGCCTGGAAATTAGGAGTAAGGAAACCATGTTTTTTCAGTTTACAATTAAACCTTATTTAGGACTTTCAAATTTAGCACCGCCCTAGCGGATATTGGGTCTAATGAAGTGTCCGTGAGTAATTTATTCTTTATGGTGCTGTTATTTTCCGGATCGTTCTTTTCACGGCGTCATACATCCCGTATAATGGCGTTATTTTTCAACGAGCAGTGTTTCGCGGCGTCGTAAGACCTTTATGGTGTCGTCATTTTCCAGTGTGTGCTTTTTCGCAACGTCATATCGGTGCTATATGGCTGTTATTATCTTAAGTGCATTTTTTCACGTCGTCATACGACCTCTATGGGGTTGCCATCTTCCAGGTCACACTTTTTCATGACGTCATCCACCCTCTCTGGGGTAGTTATTTTTCAAAGAGCGGTATTTGACGATGTCATAGTTGCCTGCTGCAGGTGCAAAAAAGCTGTTCTGATCCGTTTTCACGTTCAGAACAGCTTTTCATTTATGATTGGGCTGGCTTGTTATGAGAACGGGCCGGGTTGTCTCTTATCTTATATGGGCCTGCCACTTTTAAAGGTGTCAAGGAGGGCACGTCGTCAGGAGAGCTGGGCTCATTTAAAAGCGGTATCACCCTGTTTGGCACGCTGGAGGCGTTCTTCCGCACGTTTTTTTGCCTGTTCGGCGTGCTCTACATCCATTTCCCCCCCGGTTTCACTGCAATTAGCAGTGTTCTGCCTGGGCTTGGCAATCTGCACAGCAACCATAAATTTCAAATTTATGTCCAGTGACGGAAAATTGACTTTCCACGCTTTCCTCCAGCCACTCCATTGGACACGCCTTAATATGCTGTGTTTTCCCGCACTCTAAACAGATAATGTGATGGTGATGGGAAGAGAGAGAACAATTGAATCGGTAGCGTTTTTCTCCATCAAATTCTGTCATTTCTAAAATCGCCATCTCTTCAAATACAGAAAGGTTTCGGTACACAGTATCAAAGCTTATATGCGGATATAATTCCTGCATCGCGATCAATACTTCTTTGGCAGTCATGTATCTTTTTTCTTTATCAATCAGCCGCAGCATCATTTCCCGTTTATCCGTATATTTATAACCCTTATCTTTTAGTTTTTCCAACGCCTGTTGTACATTCATGGTAAAAACCTCCAGCTTTTTAATCAGAAAATCTCCATTTTTCACTCCATACGACAACAACAGCGAGCATGACAGACATCATGACTACAATCATACCACCAGTTGCAATATTAAAGTGATAAGAGAAAAACACCCCAGTAATTACCGCTGCCTCTCCGAAAACGACACTCCATACGAGTAATTGCTTAAAACTTTTAGAGAGTTGAAGTGCTGAGGCTACCGGTAATGACACGAGCGCTCCTACTAACAATATGCCGACAACCTTCATGGACATCGCGATGACAAGAGCGGTCAACAGGGAAAACAAAAAATTAACCAAAGACAACGGTATACCTGACACTTGTGCATATTCCTTATCAAAAGAGACGGCCTTTATCTCTTTAAAAAATAAGAAAAACAGCAATATAACGATTCCGGCGGTGAATCCAATAAATTGTAAATCTCCCCTTGTAACAGAAACAATATTCCCAAATAAATAATCATACCACTCGCCGTATCCTGACTTTGACATACTCATGATAAGTGCGCTAAGTCCAAGTCCAGCTGACAAAATAATCGGCGCGGCCAAGTCCTGGAAATCAGGGTATAGTTGCCTCAGCTTTTCAATAACCAGGGAGCCGATTAGAGAGAAGGCAAAACCAGTGTATAATGGATTGATCTCTGTGCCAGCTAGTTGGCTGAGTAACACCCCTGCCGAAATTCCTGTTAAGGTAACATGGGATAGAGATTCCGACACAACGGAAGATCGTCGCACCGCCAGTATCGTACCGATTAGCGGTGCCATCGTTCCGACAATCACGGCAGCTGTTATGCCCCTTTCTATAAACGTCCATTCCACATTCATGTATCCGTTCCTTTCCTGACGTACGTACTTAATGCGTCTCTTTTTTTAACCCGATAACGATTCCCAGTATGAGAAGCGCAGTGAGCGCAATCATCCCTCCAGGGGCTACATCAAAGTAAAAAGCTGTCAAAAGCCCGACGGCTACCGATAGCTCCCCAAAAAGAAAAGCATAAACAAACATTTGCTTAAAGCTTTTTGACAGGCGTACAGACGCTGCTACCGGCAGAATCATTAAGGAAGAGACTAGTAATATTCCGACAATTCTAATGGAAGAGGCAATCACTAACGCGGCAATCACCGTAAATAGGAAATTAATGGTTTTCGTTGGAATACCGTTTATTTTCGCTTGTTCTTCATCAAATGATAAAAAAAATAACTCTTTATAAAAGAAAATAATAAATAAAATAACAATCACCGCAATGAGACTGACTACTAAAGCATCCTGGGAAGTAACGGCAATAATGCTGCCAAATAAATAACGAAAAAGATCACTGCCAAACTCATCAGCGAGTGAGAGAAAGACAACACCAAAACCGATACCGGAAGATAAGATAATCGGTACAGCCAATTCCTTATAAGAAGCATAAACATGCCGGAGTCGCTCCAATAAGAGAGAACCTGTTACAGAAAAACCCATGCCCATGTATACCGGATTAACAGGCTGAAGGACAGTAAGACTTTGTGCCATTAATAAATGAAAAGCGATTCCTGTTAATGTTATGTGTGAGAGTGCATCCGTTATTAACGCTTGCCTGCGCATCACGATAAAGACACCAAGTACAGGCGCCAAAAAGCCAACGAGCAGGCCAATGATAAGGGCATAGCGTAAAAAACTGTATTGTAAAAAGACCGCAAGCATCACAGAGGTCCCCCGCTTTCATGTCCATGAGTGATCATTGTTACATCATGGCCATATACAGAAGATAAATTCTGTTCTTCAAACTCTTCAGAAGTTCCATGGAAGTGGAGGATTCGATTCAAGCACGCTACATGTGAGACATATCTCGTCATCACCCCTACATCATGCGTGACTAATAATAGCGTCATACCCTTTTCAATGTTCAACGTGCTCAACAGCGTATAGAATTGCTGAACCGATTGGGCATCAACTCCTACAGTAGGCTCGTCGAGAATAAGGATGTCTGGTTCACTCACAAGGGCCCTTGCAATAAAAACTCGTTGCTGTTGGCCTCCGGATAATTCTCCAATCGTACGTTTTTTATAATCGCTCATGCCAACCTGTTCTAGGGCATTCTCAATTTTTCTTTTATGTGTTTTATTCAAGAAGCGAAATAGGCCCATTTGTCCGTAAAGACCCATAGCCACTACTTCCTGGACAGTCGCTGGGAACCCACTGTTGAAACTGTTCGCTTTCTGGGAAACGTATCCTATTTTTTCCCAGTGTTTAAATTTTTTCAAAGGAGTACCGAAGAGGCGGATCTCTCCGGCATCCGGGGCAATTAAACCGAGTAAAATTTTAATAAGAGTAGATTTTCCGGAACCATTAGGTCCTACCAGCCCCAAAAAAGATCCTTTTTTTATTTCCATACTAACGTTTTCTAGAACGGGTTGTTTACTGTATCGGTACGAAACATTGTCTGTCTCCAAGACGGTCTGCTGATTAACTGGAAGCATCTGCAAGATATCTTCCTTTCTTGATAAGAATGATTACGATTTGTGCTCGTTTGAGTATACAAGAAAGAAAACAGGTTGTAAATGAAGCGGCATCGAAAATAAAAAAAACCGCCGTAAAACAGCAGTTTTAAATAATCACATAAGTGGGAATGTTAATGTAACAATTGTTCCTTTTCTATGTTGGCTTTTTATATCAAATGTTCCGTTATGTTCTTCCATGATTTTTTTACACAAAGGAACGCCGACCCCTGTCCCTTTGTCCTTTGTAGTATAAAATGGTTTACCTAAGTTCTCTAAAACGTGCGCTGGAATTCCTTCCCCATTGTCACTCAATTGAATAATTAGCTGTTTGTCTTCTTTGTATGAGTGTAAGCGAAAGACTTTGCGCCTGCTCTGTGCAGGGTATGACTCCATTGCATTACGGAGTACATTTAAAATAATTTGTTTAAATGACGACACATTTACTTCCACCTGATCTGTGACAGGCTGCACCTGATAATCAAAATGCACTCCTTGCATCAAGCACTCTGAACGAATAATGTCGATCACACTGCTTAAGAGTTGTTGCGGTGATTGAAACTCTTTCGTTGCTTTCTTCCGCGCTAACGATAAAAAATTATCAATGATTTCATTCATTCTCTCCGTTTCTGAAAGAATGGTATTTGAATATTTATGAAAGCTGTCTGTTAACGTTGAAAGCTGTAAAAATCCTTTGATCACCGACAGTGGATTACGAAGTTCGTGAGCTACGCCTGCGGATAAATAAGAAACAGACTCCATCTGATCTTTATAGGTTAACAAGTGCATGTACTTCTTCTCCGGAGATAAGTCATACACCATAAGCAAAACGCTATGTGTGTCCTGCAAATAAATTGCTTTCAGCTTCCAGTGTTCTGTTTGTGTTTCGTTTTTTACTTCCAGATCTAAAGCGACCTTTCTCTTTTGCACATCTCTTATCAGCCGCGGAATGACAGCCAGACCATCTTCTCTGTCAGCAAAGTTTAAGATCGAATCCTCCCCGTTCAAGAAGCTGTCCGTGCAGTAATCTTGAAATGCTTTGTTGGATTGCACCATTCTCATCTGGTGATCAATGATTCCATATGCATGTTCAAAATGCGGCAAAAATTGTGCCAATGCAGCTGACTGTGATGGCGTTGCCGCGCAAGGCCGTCCGTGCAGTAAGATATACCCTTCCTCTGAAACGGCTCCCCTGTACTGAATATAGATCGTTCCTCGCTCCGTTTTATGAAACAGTATAAGATCTGGACAAGATTCACCCAATATTATTTGTCTAATATAACAATTCGCTCGCTTCGCGTCATATGGTATAAAGTAATCATAGAAGCAGTGACTGTCATCGAAGTACTTCTCTCCGTATTCATTCTTGGCTAGTATATAGCCTTCATGGTCAAGGATTAATTCAATATCTTGTTTTATTTCTTTAAACTTTCGTTTATAATCGTTTATGCTCAATGTGTACATTAACTTGTGCATATAATAACCCCTCCTTGATTCCCAGATCCCTGCTTACAGCCAACCCTTGGCACTTCCCACGTGATTCAACCATGCTTTTATATAATTCCCCACTATAATTATACTAAAGATTTGAGAAAACGCATCCTCTTTTTCGGATGAAAATCCATAATTATTCCACTTTTTTGGAGTCACACCCCTTATATCCATCCATATGATAAATAATGACATTTCATTCTTTAAAGAAAAAAGGGGGATGGCCGTGAATCCTTTTAAAGATCAATTGATTAAATATAAAATTTCAGAATTGCATCCCAATGATCTGATCCAATATGGAAGGCTCTATGGCGCAAACGTTTCATTTCAGGAGGCGTCTGCTCTGCTCGAGATCGTCCAACACCGTGAATGGTCAACATCCGACAAACAATCGATGTACGCATTGCTCCGAGAGGCTAAATCAAACGTATCGTCGAAAACGTATGAAGTTTTAGAAAAGCTATTCCAAGACTATGTCGGTCTCTAGGTACTTGGAGCTGTCTAAAAACACCAGGGCTGTTTAAAGGGTCCTGGTGTTTTTAAACGTTTGAAACGAACAAGCTTATGGAGAAAGAACTATATTTCTTGCGGCATAAGCTCTTCTTTGAGGTTTTCATTAAAGCATTGGTCCTTCAACATAACAATTTCATGCTTATATGGTGCCTTCTTGTTCTTTTTGTCAACTCCAACGTAAGGAGTTTCTAAAATTTTTGGCACTTCTTCAAAAACAGGATGGTGGACAATTTTATTGAGTGCCTCAAAACCGATGTGGCCGAAGCCAATGTTTTCGTGACGGTCTTTTGCAGCTCCTTTTTCATTTTTACTGTCATTCACATGCAGAACTTTAAGGCGGTCCAGCCCAATGATGCTGTCAAAGCTGTTTAATACACCTTCCAAATCGTCCACAATATCATAGCCTGCATCATGAGTGTGACACGTGTCAAAACAAACCGATAACTTGTCGTTATAAGTCACTCCTTCGATGATCTCAGCTAGCTCTTCAAAAGTACGACCGCATTCTGATCCTTTCCCGGCCATTGTCTCAAGCGCAATCTGTACCTTTTGTTTCGGGTCGATGACTTCATTCAATCCTTCAATAATTTTTTTTATACCAGCTTCGGCTCCCGCTCCCACATGCGCCCCGGGATGAAGAACGATCTGTCTTGCACCTATCGCTTCAGTACGCTCAATTTCAGAACGGAGAAAGTCTACACCGAGCTGAAAGGTTTCCGGTTTGGTGGTATTAGCGATGTTAATAATATACGGTGCATGAACGACTACCTCTTTAATACCGTGCTCGTCCATGTGTGCCCTGCCTGCTTCTATGTTCAGTTCTTCAATCGGCTTTCTCCTTGTGTTTTGGGGCGCGCCTGTATAAATCATCATCGTTGTCGCCCCGTAAGAAGCTGCTTCTTCACTGGATCCGAGCAGCATTTTCTTGCCATTCATTGAAACGTGTGAGCCGAGTAACATGTTTGTCTCCCCCTATTTTTTCTTCTTCTTGCTTAATTTCTGCACCCTTCTTTGCTGCTTTTCTCTTTCTTGACGAGCTTTCTTTTTATACCCTGGTTTCACTTTTTTCGTTTTTAATGATTTCTCGGTTGAGGAACTGCGCTCACCACTAGCTTTGTGATTTCTCCATGGAAGATCAATCGGAATTAGGCTCTCGTTTTTAAATTCGTTAAACTGAAGCGAAATTCCTTTTTCTTGAAGCTTACGAACGTCAGAAAATTCCTCTTTCTCCACAAATGTGTATGCCTCTCCTGTTTCCCCGGCACGAGCAGAACGACCAACCCGATGAATATAATATTCCAACTCTTTTGGCAAGGAATGATTAATCACGTGGGACACCCCACGTATATCCATGCCTCTTGCCGCTAAGTCGGTTGCAACTAGATATTGAATGTCCAGCGCTTTTACTTTTCGCATTACCTGCTTTCTCTGCCTTGGCTGCAGGCCACCGTGAAGCACATCCGCATTCAGACCGGCAGCCATCATCTCCTCAAACAACACATCCGCCTCTTCTTTCGTTGTTGTAAATACGATTGCAAAGTATGGACGGAGATTCGCTGCAAGGCGTATCGTTAACTCGGTGCGATCGCGATGTTTCAAAGGGATAAAAATATGCTCTATTTTAGCCGGTGTCGCTTCTGATGGTTTCACATGGACGTGACGTGGATTCGTCATATATTTTTGTAAAAAAGGCTGCAGCTTTTCCGGAAAAGTGGCGGAAAACACCAACATCTGTAAGTTTTCCGGCATCAAGCCTGCTACTGGATCAATTTCTTCGATAAAACCCATGTCAAGCATTTGGTCTGCTTCGTCCACAACTAACATGCGAACTTGGTGAACATCAATAAGCTGATTAGCCGCCAGATCCCGCAACCGCCCCGGTGTTGCCACTATAATGTGTGGCTGATTCTGTAAGTTTTCAATCGTTCGTCGTCGATCTATCCCACCTGTAACTCGTTTTACAGTAATACCTGGCTGACCCGGATTTTCCAATAATTTACGAATCTCCTGATATATTTGTTCCGCCAATTCCCTTGTAGGTGCCGTTATAACTGCCTGAGTGTGTTCCTTTTCAGGTTCTATTCTCGTTAACAACGGCAGCAAGAAAGCGAGTGTCTTACCGGATCCTGTCTGGGACTGACCAATCACATCACGGCCGTTTAATATTGCTGGGATTAATCGTTCCTGTATGTCCATTGGTTTTTGAATGTTTTGCTGTTGAAGTGATTCAATTAAAAAAGGAGAGATAGTAAAGCGATTAAAACCGCTCATTTCTCCACCGCCTTTCACTCATTCATCAAGTTTGTTTAGATCTTTTTTAAGACTATTCTGCCCTTGTTCCTCTTTCCTTCACAATAGGCGGATTGCTATCATATTTTATCATAAACTGTGAAGTAACACAGCTATCATGAATAAATGAACTTCCGTGAGAAAGGATGAATAAATATGTTTCCATACCAACCCTACCCGACACCGCCTCCTCCCTTTCCGGCTCATGTTGCCGGTAATGTAGCTCCTTTTACAGCCCAATACGGACCAGCCGCCTCTTCCCTTGCTTCATCGGTACCATCACAATCAGGGATGCTTACGACCATCTTGCCTTCTATTCAAAAATTTGCAGGGATTGCACAAACGGTAACCCCGATGGTCCGCCAATATTATCCGCTTGTTAAACAGCTTCCGGCTCTTTGGAAAATGCTTTCTGCTGCGCCCTCTCAAAACGAAGAGACACTGCCAGAACAGTCAGCAGCGAACAGTACTCCCAGTCATTCATTGAAATCGACTGCGGAAGCGTTACCGTCAGAAAGCCCAAGCTCGGCATATTTTTCGGAAGCACCGCCGCCAAAACTTTACGTTTGAGATCCTCCTTCTTCTCTCTTTTACAATTAAGACGATAGATAGTATAATGACTCTAGTAATTCAATCCTTTCCATTCATTTGGAAAGGCATGCACGTTGAGTGAAAAAGGAAACCTCCATTAGTAGGTTTTTAACCTGCTGATGGTTTGTTTCTATAGGTTTTCAAGTTTAACGAAAAAATACCGCTTGAACCAGTTTCAGAGGAGGCTGTTATGGAAGTAGTTAAGATATCACCACGTGGATATTGTTACGGGGTCGTCGATGCTATGGTGCTCGCTAAACAAGCAGCAAATAATCCGGATTTACCTCGTCCGATCTATATCCTGGGAATGATCGTTCATAATAAACATGTAACCGATGCTTTTACGGAAGATGGGATTGTTTCTTTGGACGGGCCGAATCGACTTGAAATTTTAAAAGGAGTAGATAAAGGCACCGTTATCTTTACTGCACATGGTGTTTCACCCGAAGTCCGCAGACTGGCAAAAGAAAAAGGGCTGACCACTATAGATGCCACATGCCCGGATGTTACGCGCACGCATGACCTTATTCTGCAAAAACGCGAAGAAGGCTATCATATCATTTATATTGGCAAGAAAGGGCATCCAGAGCCGGAAGGAGCTCTTGGAGTTGCACCAGATATTGTCCATCTTGTTGAATCTGTTGAGGATGTCCACGAGCTCGATATCCAAGCCGACAAGATCACTGTCACGAACCAGACAACAATGAGCCAGTGGGATGTTAATGATATTGTAAAAGCGGCCTTAACTCGGTATCCTCATGCTGAGGTGCATAATGAGATTTGCATGGCGACTCAAGTTCGTCAAGAGGCGGTAGCAGAACAAGCAAAGGACGCCGATTTAATGCTCGTAGTCGGAGATCCAAAGAGTAACAATTCAAATCGTCTTGCCCAAGTTTCTCATGAAGTTGCCGGAACACCGGCTTATCGGATTGCTGATCTTTCCGAACTGAAACTTGAATGGCTGGACAACGTTAATAAAGTGGCTGTCACAGCAGGCGCATCCACTCCGACCCCGATCACAAAAGAAGTGATTTTGTTTTTAGATCAATACGACAAGAATGACCCAACTACCTGGAACACAGATAGAAAAGTCAAGAGCTCCAAAATACTGCCAAAAGTAAAGACAAAGTAAACATTACAAAAAGGGATCTTCCTTATCTTATGATAAGGGCGGATCCCTTTTTTGCTAGTATACTAGTTTATAGGAATGTAAATGGATCAGTGGATACAGCGGATGCAATAAAAGTTGTGTCCCATTTCTTCTTTTCGACCCGCTTCTCCATCTCCTTTTTGACGCCTTCCTTCATTATCTTCTCCACGTTATGGCCAGGGTCTATGATATTTAAACCGGCCATCTGCGCGTCATGAGCAATGTGATAGTACAAGTCTCCCGTTATATAAACGTCTGCCCCTTGCCGTTTCGCATAGGACCAGTACTTATTTCCATCCCCTCCTAAAAGAGCGACTTTCCGCACCAGATCAGTAAAAGGCCCGACGGCACGGACATGTTCCACTTGAAAGGCATCCTTCACTTTGTTAACAAACTCATTAAAAGGAAGAGGTTCTGACAACTGTCCAATCCTTCCCAACCCTAATCGTTCGCCCTCTAAATCTAGCGGATAAACGTCATATGCGGGTTCTTCATAAGGATGAGCTTCCTCTAAAGCGCGGATTACTCTGTTTAGAATTGTTTCCGGAACGACTGTCTCTATTCTTTTTTCAGAGGCAAATTCCATTTCGCCCTGCTTTCCCAAGTAAGGATTCGTCCCCGCACCAGGAATAAAAGTACCTGTTCCACTGCTTGCAAACGTACAATGACTGTACCCACCGATGTAACCGGCGCCGGCATCCCCAAGAGCTTGTCTTACTTCCGAAACGTGGTCATCAGGAACAAAAGCTGTTACCTTCTTTAAGGTGATTTCTTTTGTCGGAACGAGTACTTTTGTGTTCTCGAGGCCAAGGGCCTCTGCCATCATATCGTTAACCCCGCCCTTTGCTATATCCAAGTTCGTGTGCGCGGCATAAACGGTAATGTCATGCTTAATGCACTTTTCTATGATCGGGCCCTGCCCGTTTGCTGTATCTATTTTTCGCAGCGGTTTGAAAATTAGCGGGTGATGAGCGATAATCAAGTCCACTCGCTTTTCAATCGCTTCATCTACTACTTCTTCCAACACATCAAGAGCAACCATGACACGATGTACTGGTTTGTTTAATGATCCGACCATCAAACCAACTTTATCGCCTTCCATGGCGAAGGTTCTCGGGGCCCATTCTTCAAAGAGCTGAATAATAGCCTGTCCGTTAGCTGCTGCCATATTGAAGGACCTCCTTTACGAGCTTTATGTTTTCTTCCAATTCCTTTTTCTTCGCTCTGTTATCTTTTTTCCCTGAAGCTTTTTCTAATTCCGTTGTAATTTGCTGCCATAATTCCTTTTCCCGTTCCCATTTTTTTATAAAAGCTTGTGACTGTTTTCTAATGAGAAAAGGTCCAAATAGAAAACCGGCTTCTTTTGCAAACGGCAGAGAGTCATAAGGGTGAGACGGGTTGCCAGGTTCAGCAACGAGGACTTCATAGATGCGTCCTTCCTCTTCCACTATATGCTCCTCGATTAATTCCCAGTCGTTTCGTGCGAGCCATTTTCTAATGACAAGAGCATGAACGTTAGGCTGCAAAATAAGCCGTTTAACATGCTCCAGAGCGAAAACTCCTTCACTTAAAATAGTGGTGATGAGCGGGCCGCCCATTCCCGCGATTATAACGGTATCAATTTGATCTTCCTGTTTAATGACGGACAAGCCGCTACCTCGACGCGCCTCAATACATTGCTGAAGGCCATTCTCTTTGATTTTAGCAATTGCAGAGTTGAGAGGCCCTTGATTCACATCAGAGGCAAGCGCCCACTGGACCTTCCCTTCCTTTATTAAATACAACGGCAGATAGCCGTGATCAGTACCGATATCGGCGATCCGCGCTCCCTCAGGAACTTCGCTCGCTATCATCTGTAAACGTCTTGAAACAGAATTCTCTTTCATAGAGATTGTCCTCTCCTGTTATATTGCTGGCTTTAACTTCAGCTGTGAAAGCTAGAGCGCCTTTAAAAATAAGAAGGAGGGGATGGACAGCCCGCTCCTTCTTATTTTTATTCTTCAGCTATAGATGTTAAGTATTCAGCGATTGCTGCTGCTTCTTCAGGGTTCGCAATTCCTGAAGGCATCGCTCCAACACCGTTTTGAGCAATATCCGCAATTTCTTCCTTGGACATTTTAGCTCCAACGTCATGAATATCAGGACCACTTGCTCCTTCAAGGTTCTCCCCGTGACAAGAAATACAACTAGAACTCACGAGTTCTTCCCCATATTCAACAGGATCTTCTTTTTCAGCTTCTCCACCCTCTGAGTCATCCGCTTGTTGGTAAAAACCAACGAGGGATAATCCGAGCATGAGCATTAACGCTCCGATTGCTACCAAATAAAATGGAATTAGCGGTTTAGCTCTCACATTGTTTCCCCCTTTACTCTATGTAGTCCTATAATGACGGGATATAAATCCTCATTCCTTCTATATTTTACTCGATTATAGGTGATTAGAAAAGATGAAAGCTGTTTTTTGTAGCTTTTGTCATCAGTCGTTCAATTATACCTAAAACATACAACCCGCTCGCCAGCCGTTCTGCTGAAGGTTGGCCGGTGCTATGTAAAAGGATTGCCCCTTTTTTGGTAAGGCAATCCCTTTCTCAAATGAAAGACGTTTAATCAAGAAAGTCCTTCAGGCGCTTGCTGCGACTTGGATGCCGGAGTTTACGCAAAGCCTTAGCTTCAATCTGACGAATTCGCTCTCTCGTAACTCCGAATACTTTCCCGACTTCTTCGAGTGTTCGTGTTCTCCCGTCATCCAGCCCAAAACGGAGGCGCAGCACATTCTCCTCACGATCCGTTAACGTGTCAAGCACATCTTCTAATTGTTCTTTTAATAATTCATAAGCTGCTGCATCTGACGGGGCTAACGCTTCCTGATCTTCGATAAAGTCACCTAGATGCGAATCATCTTCTTCCCCAATTGGCGTCTCGAGTGATACCGGCTCCTGGGCTATCTTTAGGATTTCACGGACTTTGTCCGGGGTAAGATCCATCTCTTTAGAAACCTCTTCCGGCGTCGGCTCCCGGCCCAAATCCTGTAGAAGCTGGCGCTGAACCCGGATCAGCTTATTGATTGTTTCAACCATATGCACTGGTATACGAATCGTACGTGCCTGATCGGCAATAGCTCGAGTGATCGCCTGGCGGATCCACCACGTTGCATACGTACTAAATTTATAGCCCTTGTTATAATCAAATTTCTCAACGGCTTTAATCAGGCCCATGTTACCTTCCTGAATTAAATCGAGAAACAGCATACCCCGTCCTACATAACGCTTCGCTATAGAGACGACAAGACGAAGGTTTGCTTCTGCAAGGCGGCGTTTTGCTTCCTCGTCACCTTCTTCAATTAACTTTGCATACTCCACTTCCTCTGCTGCTGATAAAAGTGGAACCCTGCCAATTTCTTTTAAATACATTCGGACAGGATCGTTTATTTTAATACCGGGTGGTACACTTAAATCGTTTAAATCAAGCTCTTCTTCTTTCTCTACTTGATCCATACTCGGAACTTCTTCACCTTCGTTAAGTAAATCAATTCCTTGTTCACCCAAGTATTCAAAAAACTCGTCCATTTGTTCAGAATCTTGATCATACGGGGCAAGCTTCTCTGTAATCTCCGCGTAGGAAAGCACTCCCCGTTTTTTACCCGTTTCAATTAATTGCTCCTTCACTTGATCGATAGACACTTCACCTTCCGCTAATGGGCGGATTGGTTTCTCAGCCACTCGATCCCCTCCTTCCAATCTTCACACCGTTCCAAACTAAATCTATCTATATGAAACAAGAAAAAACCTGTAGTATACCTCTAGATGATCAGAGAGATTTCTGCCCACCTTACAATGTTTATTTTTTTAATGCTTTTTTCATGTCAACTATTTCGGCTGCAAGCTGTAAAGCCTGCTTGAGATCACTTTTTTTTTCAGCTTCTTTCATTTTTTGTTCTTTTTCTTCTATTTCTACCCACTTTGGATAATTTTTAATCTGATGAATATAATCAACCAATTCATTTTCCGACAAGTGTCGAGAGATGTCAAGCATTGCTATTTCGGATGCCTTTTTAACGAGGTTGGCATCGTCAAGCTGGTTAATAAATGCTCCTGGATCGGCTGGATTATTGTCCCCGTAATACGAATAAAGATAAGCCGCGAGGGCAATATGTTCATCTACATTAAACCCGCCGCCCAGCCTTTCCCCTACCTCAGCTGTAATTTCTTTACTTTGCATCATATGCGCCAGTAAAAATCTTTCCGCATTTTGGAAGGCAGGAAGGATTCTTTTATTGACAAACGGGGCGGTTCCACGCCGTTCCCTTTGCACCTGGTTAAAACGGGGCTTCCCAACCTTATCAAAAGAACGCCTTGTCTCTTTATAGATACGATATTGTTCCTGTTTTAAGGCGTCAAAGGACAAGGAAAATTCGTCGGCAAGCCGCCGCATATAAAAGTCACGTTCAACCGCTTTAGATAGCGTAGTAATTTGTTTCAATACTTCTTCGATGTAACTGAGTTTATCTCCTTCAATATGAAGGTTTTTATTTTTCTTTAAGGTCTCCATTTTAAAAGCCATGAATGGAATAGCAGCTTCAATAATCTCTTTCTTGAACTGCTCTGCCCCTTTTGAATGAATATAATCATCAGGGTCCATTCTCTCAGGAAGAACGGCCACTTGTACGTTTAGTCCATGTTTTTCCAACATGTTTGCTGACTTGACAGCAGCCTCCTGTCCCGCATTATCGCCATCGAAGCAAATAATAATACGTTCGGCATTCCGGCTTAACACTTGCGCCTGTCTTTCTGTCAACGATGTACCGAGTGAGGCAACACCGTTTTTCACATTTGCTTGATAGGCGGATATGACATCCATATAACCTTCAAACAATACAGCTGTGTTCTGTTTACGAATTTCCTTTTTCGCCAGATCCATTCCGTATAGCGTATCGCTTTTATTGAAAATAGATGTCTCAGGGCTATTTAAATATTTAGGTTCACCCGTTCCTAATACTCTTCCTCCAAAACCAACTGTATATCCTCTCATGTCACGAATTGGGAACATCACCCTATTGCGAAAGCGGTCATGAAGTTCCCAAGCTGCTTCGTGCCGGCGTAAAAGCCCACACTCTTCCATGTCCGTCAAGTCAAACCCTCGTTTGACGAGAAGCTCCTTTAGGAGTCCGTCATGGTCAGGGGCAAATCCGAGTTGAAAGAGCTCGATCGTTTCCTTCTCAAAGCCCCGCTGTAGCAAATACTCAAAAGATTCTCTTCCTTGTTCTGTGCTCATTAACAAATGATGATAAAATCTGGATGCTAATTGATGAGCTTCTTTCTTGCGGTTGTGGGTGGAATCTTTTACCGTACCTGAGAGCGGGATATCCGGAACAGAAAGTCCCTTGTTTTCAGCTAAACGCTGAACCGCTTCAGCAAACTGAAGCTGTTCTATTTCCATTATAAAGGTGATCACATTGCCACCGGCCCCACAACCAAAACAATGGTAAAGCTGCTTATCCGGCGATACCGAAAAAGAGGGTGTTTTTTCTTCGTGAAATGGGCACAGCCCTGTATAATGTTTCCCCCGTTTTTGCAGCTGAACATACTCACTAATGACCTCTACTATATCTAAAGAACGACGAATTTCGGCAATTGTTTCTTCAGGGATATAATTAGCCAAATCTCCTCACCCTCGCTTATTAATCTTGGTTCTTCAACAATTCCTCGAGAGCATGACTAAATTGCTGTCGATCTTTTTTGGTAAAAGAACGGGTAGACTTTGGCTTTACTTTGCCCTGTTTTGCTAAAACTCCTTCATAACGACTTAACAAAAGGGAATGGATCTCAGCATTGTTGTAAAGTTTCCCACGTGGCGAAAGTACCAACCCGCCTTTTTGGATGGCTCCAGCCGCTAATCCGTTATCCTGGGTAATCAGAATGTCACCCTTTTGAAGGTGATTCAAGATGTAAAGATCAACTGCTTCTGGGTCTGGATCTAGCATGATAGTTTTGGAATAAAAACGTTTTGTCGTGACATGGGAGAAAGTAGACACAAAATATGAACGACTTTGATAAGTTCGAGCGAGCCCGTCTATTTCATCTTTTACTGGACAAGCATCGGCATCCGTATAAATAACGATACTTCCTCGTTCCTTTCTTCAATTCGACAGAGTACTGCAAAATTCCTTTTCTTATTCCATTATTGTTAACCGTTAACAATAACTTTTAACCAACTATCCCAAAAAAATAATCGGACAGTAAAAAGGTCAGACTCTCACCTAAAAAGAGTCAGACCTTTCGAGTTAGCGCTGAAACATATTTGATATTAAGTTAGCTGTTTCTTCGACAGCTTTGTTAGATACGTCGATAACGGTACATCCTATTTTTTTCATAACTTCTTCGGAATAAGCAAGTTCCTCTTCAATTCGTTCCAGCTTCGCGTAATTCGCTTCCGCTTTTAATCCTAATGCTTTTAGTCTTTCCGTGCGAATTTCATTTAACTTTTCCGGGCTTATTTTTAAGCCAATGCATTTTTTTGGAGAAATCTTAAACAACTCTTCCGGCGGCTCCACTTCTGGTACAAGTGGAACATTCGCTACTTTAATGCGCTTATGAGCCAAGTACTGAGAAAGCGGTGTTTTTGATGTTCGTGATACTCCAATTAATACGATATCTGCCCTTTCGATACCGCGTGGGTCCCGGCCATCATCATATTTAACGGCAAATTCAATAGCCTCTACTTTGCGGAAGTAATCTTCGTCTAAACGGTATACTAGGCCAGGTTCATATTTAGGACGCTGACCTGTTAAACTTACCAGTTTATCGAGCATCGGACCGATAATGTCTACGGTATCTACGCCTGCTGCTTTTGCTTTCTTTATTAAGTACTCGTTTTTTTCAGGAATGACGAGCGTAAAGGCAATAAAGGCATTTGCTTCTTTCGCAAGATCGATCACTTCATCAATGGTGCCTTCATCTTCCACATAAGGAATGCGGCGAATTTCGACGCCTTGATCCCCAAATTGACTAGCTGCTGCCTTGACAACTAATTCCGCTGTTTCACCAACTGAATCCGACACCACGTACACAATTGGATGCTGATCATTCATGTTTGTCAATCCTTATCCTCCCTCCTGCTGTTTATTTTCTGCTTGCTATTTTCTATTACAGCAGTTGATTGTTCGAAAGATCTACGAGCACTTTCGTTATGTTAGTTTTTGTCACTCTTCCTGTTACTTCAAAGTTTCCATCCGCCTTTTTCTTGACAACAGGCAAAGCATCGATTTGCTTTTCAATCAGCTTGTTTGCCACTTCGATGATTAGGTCATCCTTTTGACAGATTGTTATGTTCGGCATCCTCGTCATAATGATACTTACCGGCATAGCTTCGAGATCTTGCTTTCCAATACTCGCCCGCAGCAAATCTTTTCGTGATAATACACCGACTAAAGCTGCTTGTTTATCCACTACAAACAAAGTGCCTACATCCTCTAAAAACATCGTACAGATGGCATCATAAACAGAGCTGGATTCATCGACGACAACTGGAATCGATTGGTAATCTTGAACAGTAATTTTTTTCACTTTGTCTGTTAATAGTTCTGTTCCGGTTTTACCCGTATAAAAGTATCCAACCCGTGGTCTTGCATCAAGAAAACCTGCCATCGTTAAAATGGATAGATCCGGCCGCAGTGTCGCTCTCGTCAAGGATAATTGGTCTGCGATCTTCTCACCTGTAATCGGCCCATTATCTTTCACGATATTCAAGATCTGCTCCTGTCTCCCTGTCAGTTCGATTGTCATCACCGCCTTAAGACTATCTTTTAACGAACGAAGTCCCATCCAACGGCACCAGAGTTTTGGCCATTTTCTACTTCAGGAACCACAACTCTACTGCTTTTTATCTTTTTTTATTATACCTTCCAGCATGATGGATGACTATCGAAAGCATTTATCACGAAGAGAAGACAATATATTGGAAGTTCGCAAAACGACGTATTTCTTGAGATAAGTGTACCATCTGGGCAAGCCGGTTTTTTCTTATACGTTCGTCATCTGTCATAACCATAACATGATCGAAATAAGAATGGATGGCCGGTTTTATTTCTTCCAGCAAACGGTAGGCACTGTCAATATTGCCGTTTTCAAGTTGCTCAGGTAAATGTACAGAAAGTGACTCGTATGCATCATGTAAATCTTTTTCAGGCTGCTCCTCTAATAACTGAACAGACACGGGTTCACTTGTCTCATCTTTTGCAATATTTGTCACACGGCTTAAAGCTTCGACCGTATCTTTAAAATCACTATCCTTTAACTTGGCCTGCAGAAATTCTGCTTTTTTCACCATGACTCCCACCGTATCCTTTACATCTTCCAGCACAGAGTCAGCAATATCATAACGGATAGAGCGATCCATAAGTAAGTTTTTCAGCCGGGCTTTAAAGAAGGATATCATTTCTTGATGGACTGTCTTTCGTTCCTTCTTAAGAAGCTCTTCCGTCTCCAAGATGTCCAACGCCGCTGTCACGAGGTCATCCAATGACAGCTGATAGTCATACTCCCATAAAATTTGGACAATCCCGGCAGCCTGCCGTCTTAGGGCGTAAGGGTCTTGAGAGCCTGTCGGTATGAGACCAATACCAAAGCATGCCGCAATTGTATCGACTTTATCAGTAATCGCAAGAAGCGAACCTGTTAAGGAAGACGGTATTTCGTCATCCGCAAAACGAGGTTGGTAATGCTCTTTAATGGCCGTAGCTGTTTCGCTCTTTTCCCCGGCAAGAAGTGCATACTTCTCACCCATCAGCCCTTGCAGTTCTGTGAATTCATCCACCATCAGCGTGACAAGATCAAACTTACACAAAGCTGCTGCTCGTTCGATTTGATGAAGCGATTCCTCACTCACACGTAATGTGGAAGCGATGGATATTCCTAACTTTTGAAGTCGACGAGTTTTGTCACCAATTGTACCTAATTCTTCCTGGAATACTACCTGATCAAGCTTCGCAGCTGCCTCATCTGGTGAAAGCTTCTGGTCTTCTTGAAAGAAGAAATCGGCGTCTGACAGCCTGGCCCTTAAAACTTTTTCATTTCCTTTCTGAACGTTGTCAATGTAATCACGGTTTCCATTTCTAACGGTTACAAAAAAAGGAAGCAATTTTCCGTGATGATCTTCCACCGGAAAATACCGTTGATGTTCTCTCATCGACGTAACTAATACTTCTTCAGGTAATTCCAGGAATTCTTCCGCAAATCCTCCTGAAAGTACCGTTGGATATTCTACAAGATTGTTGACTTCCTCCAGAAGGTTTTCGTCAATCGGGATAACCCAATTTTTTTCTTCTTCGAGTGCTTTAATCTGGCTGCGGATGATTGACTTTCTCTGTTCCGGCTGCACGATCACATATTCTTTTTCTAGAGCTTTCTCATATTCCTGTGGATCGTGAATAACCGTTTCTTCTCCAAGAAAACGGTGGCCGACGGATTGTCTGCCGCTTTTGACTCCTGCGATCTCTATTGGAACAACCGTATCACCAAGCAGTGCTATTATCCAGTGAATCGGACGAACGTACTTTAGTGAATAAGAGCCCCAACGCATGTTTTTCGGGAAATTCATCCCCGTAATTAGCTCTTTCACTGCAGGAAGCAGTTCAGACGTTGCTTTCCCTTTTACTTCTTTTTTTGCAAAAAGATATTCTGTTCCTTTCTGGTCTTTAAAATAAAGGTCGGCAAGTTCCACTCCTTGTCCTTTTGCAAATCCGATAGCTGCTTTTGACCATTCTTCGTTCTCGTTCCTCGCTATTTTTTTAGATGGACCGCGCGCTTCCGTCGTGATATCCTCCTGACGCTCTGCCATTTGCTTCACTCGTACAGCCAAGCGGCGTGGTGTGGAAAAAGCTTCTACAGACTCGTAGCGTATTCTATTTTCATCCAGCCACTCTGTCATTCGGTTTCTAAGCTGCTCTGTGGCACTAGAAACGAAACGGGCGGGCATTTCTTCCATTCCAATTTCAAGTAAAAAATCATTGTTGGCCATCATGTTCACGCCCTTTCTCTTGAAGCATCGGGAATCCTAATTGTTCACGTTTTTCGTAATACGCTTGCGCACATTTTCGCGCTAAGTTGCGTACCCGGCTAATATACCCAGTCCGCTCCGTTACGGAAATCGCTCCCCCTGCATCTAACAAGTTGAATATGTGAGAACATTTCAGCACGTAATCATAGGCAGGAAATACAAGCCCCGTTTGAATGGCTCGGTCTGCCTCTTTTTCAAACGTAGCAAATTGTTCAAATAACATCTGATGATCCGCTATCTCGAATGTATACGTTGAATGTTCGTACTCAGGCTGCTTAAACACATCTCCGTAAGTAAACCCTCCTACCCAGACGAGGTCGAATACATCTTCTTTATCCTGAATGTAGGATGCAAGTCTCTCTATTCCATATGTAATCTCCACTGCCACCGGGTTGGCATCCAGCCCGCCAACCTGTTGAAAATAAGTGAATTGGGTGATTTCCATTCCATCAAGCCACACTTCCCAGCCGAGACCCCATGCACTTAGAGTCGGTGCTTCCCAGTTATCTTCAACAAAACGAATGTCATGTTTCTTTGGATCAATTCCTAGTGCCCTTAAGCTGTCTAAATAGAGCTCTTGAATGTTTGCCGGAGAAGGTTTCATGATCACCTGAAATTGATGATGCTGGTAGAGCCGGTTTGGATTTTCTCCGTACCGCCCATCAGCAGGCCTTCTAGAAGGCTCCACATATGCTACATTCCACGGTTCCGGTCCGATACTTCTTAAGAACGTCATCGGGTTCATCGTCCCCGCGCCTTTTTCTACATCATAAGCCTGCATAATTAAACAGTTTTGTTTCGCCCAATACTCTTGCAATGTCAGAATCATATTTTGAACGTTCATCAAATACCTCCCTATATTACATAAAAAAAACGTCCCTATACCCGTATAAAACCGGTATAGGGACGGGTACAGCCCGCGGTTCCACCCTATTTGCCCCGCTCACGTGAGGAGGCCGCTTTCTTTTCATTAAGCTCCGGAACGCCTTCATTGCCATATTTCATGCAGCTTCCACCGTCCTGCACTCGCTTACGAAATAGAAGACAATTACTACTTTCCATCAACGCCAATTAGTCCGTAAAATGTACATTAATCATACTTAACCTTAAGGAAAGTGTCAAGATCTGCGCCTACCCATGCATGCGGCAAGTTTTTCTCACATGGTTATTAAGGTCATGCATTCAATTTTTCATATTTACATCCGGCTTCCAGCCGCTCTTGGCGGATGTTTTCACCTCCAGGCACAAGGGCGACATCAGTTTGAAACTTCGCTCTCGCTCGTTCTCACTGTGTCTTCTTAGCCGCGGGCAACGCTTCAGCTTCCTCAGGCCAACAGGATGTTGGTCAAAAAGGCGTTGCCACAGGACGTGGCGTTCTTAGTAGAAGTTCCCTTCCCGACGTGTGCGGCTTTAGCAGAAGTTCCCTTATGCTTTTCCCGCTGGAGTCACCGCCCGGCGCTCTTTTCAGTCTGCAAATGGATTCATTTTTTAATTAACGAATAAAAATTTTGCAAACAAGCTATCCATCCACATCCCAGCTTTCCATCTGTTGCAGGAAACGTTTCGTCTTAAGGTGTAAGCCGGAATAGGCTTCATAGTACGATTCAAGTACAAGCTTTAATTCTCTTTTTGTAGCAGGACGAAGGGAAATTTCCCCAAGTCTTTCGATGTTCAGATAATAGAAGGTTCGTAACAATTCAACGGTTCGTGGTTGAATGTGTATACGATGGGGGTCTGTATGTTGGCACAGCTGACATAAGAAACCGCCTTCTTTCACAGAGAAGCTGAATGTCCCCTCTGTCCGGCGACAGCGGGAACAATGATTCAGCTCTGGTTTAATTCCTGCCTGCGCAAGCATCTTTATCTCAAAAATCCGTATGAGAACTTCCGGATCATTATCATCATTCATGTGTTGGATTAAACGGAGAAAAAGTTCAAACAAATAAGGATTAATTTCCTTTTCTTCCGTCACTTTATCAAGCAATTCCGCCATATAGGATGCATAAGCAGTTTTCAAAAGATCCTCTCGGATAAATCGAAATGAATCGATGGGGTCCCCTTGGTTTAATGTACTCATACCCGTGCTTTTGTAATAAAGAAACATGCCGTAAACCAAAGGCTGGGCAATGGCTCTTAATTTACTTTTCGGTTTCTTTGCTCCGCGGGCCATAAGTGAAATTTTGCCCGCCTCACGTGTATATAATCGTAATATTACGTTCGTTTCCCCATACGCAATGGTACGTAAAACAATTCCTTCTGCTTTCTTAAGCATGGTGCAGCGCCCTTTCCCCGTAGAGCCGCTGGTTATTTAAAGAATTTCATCATCATGCACAAAAAATTCTTTCTCATCTTGAGGCTGGTGGCTCTGTTCTGATTGTCTCGTCAACAAATAAGCATCAATGCTTCCAGTCTGAAAGAAAATGTCCCAATATGAATCTTCATTATAGTTGAACATGTGTTACCACCCTTTCCTGCCATTATCTCTCCTTTATAGAATGGCTCAAAGCAGGTAAAGCATGTCCTGTAATTTTTACCTTTGATTTAATACTCATCCTTATTGTAGCCATGTTCATTGAGCTGATGCTGGTTGTTTCTCCAGTCTTTTTGGACTTTGACAAAAAGTTCTAAAAAAACACCTGATCCTAGTAAACCTTCAATATCTATACGGGCTCGACGCCCAATTTCTTTTAACATCTTGCCTTGCTTCCCAATGATAATCCCCTTTTGGGAAGAACGCTCGACTATGATTACCGCAGATATATAAACCTTACCGGCTTCTCTTTCTTTCATCTGCTCAATCGAAACGGCAATAGAATGAGGGACCTCATCTTTCGTAAGCTCTAATACTTTTTCACGGATTAACTCACTAACGATAAAACGTTCGGGATGATCGGTTATTTGATCCGCTGGATAATACTGTGGCCCTTTTTCTAAGTAAATTCCAATTTGTCCGAGCAACGTTTCCACATTGTTCCCTTGTAAGGCGGATACCGGCACAACTTCTGCAAATTCGAAACGCCGCCGATATTCATCAATTCTTTCTAAGAGCTGATCGGGATGAACTTGGTCAATTTTATTCATCACTAAGAAAACCGGAGTAGATGTTTCTGTAAGCTTGTTTAAAATGTATTCTTCACCAGGACCATATTTCTCTGTAATGTCAACTAAGAATAAAATTAAATCAACTTCTCTAAATGCCTGGACGGCAGTCCGAACCATGAAATCACCTAAGCGGTGCTTTGGTTTGTGAATGCCTGGTGTATCGATAAAAACAATCTGTGTGTCAGTCGTTGTGTAAACACCTTGAATTTTATTTCTTGTTGTTTGCGGTTTGTCACTCATTATGGCAATTTTTTCACCAATTATTTGATTCAGTAAAGTTGATTTTCCTGCGTTCGGCCTTCCGATCAAAGCAACAAACCCTGATTTAAATGTATCATTCATCACTTCATATCCTCCGCTGTGAATGCTCCTGGTAACAGTTCTATCATCGTTGTCACATGTATATCTCCTTTTACATTACCGAGTATTATTTTTCCATCTGCAGGTAAAAATTCTGCCAAAACTTGCCGACATGCGCCACACGGAGCAGTTGGTCCTGCCGTATCAGCCGCGACAGCAATAGCTTTTATTTTCGTTCCCCCTTCACTGACTGCCTTAAACAAAGCCGTCCTTTCCGCACAATTTGTCAAACCGTAAGAGGCATTCTCGATATTGCACCCTTTATGTACGTGGTCTTTATCGGTTAGAACCGCTGCGCCGACTGCGAATCGCGAATACGGAACATAAGCCATTTCTCGAGCCGCCAACGCTTCTTGTAAGAGGGCCTGGTCTGCAACCATAAGACAACTCCTTTTTAGCAATTTATTTAAACAGTGTATCGGTGACAGGTTGAAAGAAAATAAGAAGTCCGATAATAGCGGCAGCGATACTAAAGATAAGAACGGCAGCAGCGGAAATATCTTTAATAATGCCGGCTTCCGGATGGTGTTCCTTCGTAATCATGTCCACTGTTCGCTCGATAGCTGTGTTCATTATTTCCAAGGCAAAGATCCCGCCTATGACAAGAATTAATACGAGCCAATGCAGCAGAGGGATATGGAGATAAAACGCTGCGCTGACCGCCAGGATAGCCGCTATTACATGGAGGCGCATGTTCTGCTCGAAACGCAGCACGTGACGAAACCCCCGGGCTGCGAATACAAACGAGCGGAAGAAACGGCGCCATCCTCGGTGGTTTCTATCGTGCAAGGCCATGAGATTGTAAAATGGACTCTTGGCGGCCAAACATTTCCCGTTCTGTTTCCACGGTATCGTGGGTGTACCCAAGAAGGTGTAATAAGCCATGAACAGCCAAAAATCCAAGCTCCCGTTCCAAGCTGTGGCCATAGGAAGTTGCTTGCTCCTTTGCTTTGTCCATACTGATAATAATGTCTCCCAATAGGTTAGGTAGTTCTGCCTGCAACTCATTTTCTCCGTCGTTTAACGCAAAAGTAATCACATCCGTCGGGTTATCAATGCCGCGGTACTCTTTATTTATCTCTTGAATGATTTCGTCGTTTGTAAGTGTAAGGGAGAGCTCTGCATGTTCCGAAACCTTTTCTTCCGTACAAGCTTTTTGCAGAAGCTCGGTGAGCCATATTTTCTCTTGTTCACTGAGAAAACTGTTTTCATCAATTATATCAATGGTCACAGCCATCTTTATCCTCCCGATGCACCTTTTATGGCGCCTTTCTTTATAAACGTTTCTGAGGGGCGCGGGTAGACTCGGCATCCTCGTACGCGTCCAAGATTTGCTGCACAAGCGTGTGCCGCACTACGTCCGTTGACTCTAAATAGACAAAATCGATATTGGAATTGCCTTTTAATATGTGGACCGCTGTTTTTAAGCCAGATTGCTGTCCTCTTGGCAAGTCAACTTGTGTTAAGTCTCCGTTAACGACCATCTTAGAGCCAAATCCCAGGCGAGTGAGAAACATCTTAATTTGTTCTTTCGTTGTATTTTGGGCTTCGTCTAAAATAACAAATGCATCATCAAGTGTTCTCCCGCGCATGTATGCCAGTGGGGCCACTTCTATCGTGCCGCGCTCCATTAAACGTGCGGTATGCTCCGTGCCGAAAATATCATGAAGCGCATCATACAGCGGACGTAAATAAGGATCTACTTTTTCTTTTAAATCACCTGGTAAAAAACCTAGACTCTCACCCGCTTCTACCGCGGGCCTCGTTAATACAATCCGCTTCACTTGTCCGTCTTTTAACGCGTTCACCGCCATTACAACGGATAAATACGTTTTCCCGGTCCCGGCCGGCCCTATCCCAAAAATGAGATCTTTTTTACGGATAGAATCAATGTACTTCTTTTGGCCAAGCGTCTTCACGGTAACGGGCTTTCCTTTTGCATTGATGGAAATCGTTTCTTGATAAAGATTCTCAAGGTGATCTAACTTATCTTCTTGTGCGAGCTGTAAGGCATAAATGATATCACGTTCCGAAATTTTGACCCCTTTTCGGAGCATGCGAATCAATGTATCAAGGACTGCTTTTATCAAAGCAGCTTCTTTATCTGAACCGGTAATGATTAACGATTCACCACGTGTGACGATCGATATATCGAGTTTTTCTTCCATACGAAGCAAATGTTTATCGTTTGGCCCGAACAACTCTCGAATTTCTTCTGTATCTTTCGTATCAATGGAAATGACCTGTTTGTCTGTCATTCTTCAGTCTCCTTGAATGATCGGTGCTTCCGATGTAATATCTTCTATCACTTGGTAATGAATAACTAATTTTACTTTACCATCCTGAGTACGGCTCTGCAAAATTTTTTCGTCTTTTATGTGTGCCTCTTTCGGCAGTCGCTTTTTCATTTTATAGCGAGCTGCTTTTTGTGCGTGTTTTTTTGCCTCCTGTACAGATGAGGATTGCTCTGTTGTGTTTTTTTCTGAATAAGTGGTGACAACCCAAGCTGCCGGTAATTCCCATTCTTTTATTGCGGGGTTAAAAACTCTTTCAGTCACTACATAGTCATCATATTCCTCTTTAGCTGAAAAACCCCAAACAGGCAAACGCAACCCGAATAATTGAATAGCATACATTTTTGTCGTTGGTCCCGTCAATGTGTTTACCTTTTGTTTTATTGGGAGTTCCACAGTCGTTTTATACCACGTTTCTCCGAGTACTTTTCCGCTTGCAGGCACAGCCTTTGCGTTCTCTCCTTTGCCTATAAAACCTGAAATTAATAAGTCCCCTTTTTTAACAAGGTCGTTTTCTTGTACGACAACCTGTCCTTTTTCAGCGTAAATGGATTGAACGACTGCTGTTTTTTTAGAAATGATATGTCGGGGAGACGGGGTTTCTTTTTCCTCTGGCAGTGACTGCTCGGCCACGTTTAAGTAGTAAGCCGTCCCTTTCCGTTCCACTCCAATCCATGTGACACCATCTGTTTTATCTAATATTTCCTTTTGGATTCCTGCCGGAGAAGGAAGTAAAAATTGGAAAGTGCCTATTTGTAAACCGATATCTTCTAAACCCGCAACAATGGTTTGCTCAATGTCAGGATCCGCTCCCCGTATTTCAATTTTCCAGACCATTTGTGAGAGCACGATCAGGATCGTAACAAAGACAAGGATACCTGTAAAAAAACCAACTCTTCTTCTAATCAGATCACGATAAGACTCCATGAGAGATGGTTTTAAGACCTCAATATCTCCGCCATACTGAGATACGATACTTTCTAAATCCCCCATGCTTGATAATGGCGTCAAAAAGGTTACACTGTTACTATCTGTTCTAACAACGTCTTTTATTACTATATTTTGTCTAAAACACTCATTGATAATGGACTCCAGCCGTTCTGCATTCAGTTTTACCTTTACATCAGAAGGTCCGCGTTGTTTATTCATGACTTCCTCCCATATCATGATCATTGACGTAACGTATTTCAACAATCGTTCCTTCCAACAGTATTTCGTCGGGCAGGATATTTTTTATTACAAAATTTTCTCCATTTATTAAAATTTCACCTTGTGTTAGTTTCAGCCGTACTTGTTCATTTGAAAAATGGAGTATACCTCGGTGGTTTTCCACATGCAGATGAAGTTGTCCGATCATAGTCAGACGTGGAACATCCAATAAAACATCTTCTGGCAGATTCATTTTTCCGGTTACCCAATGCTTTGCCTTATATTTCAAGCGATCGAACATCTTCTCTCCCCCTCTCTGTCTATGTCTATGAAAAAAAGTTTTGTTGTATCACTCGTTTCTTTTGTCCATAAAAAAAGCTGAGCCTTTTTTAATGGCTCAGCTTTTTTTTCGATATGAATGGTGATAGCGTGACTTATGTTGAAAGTATTGGCGTGATTTTGGAGGACCTAAGACTTCTGACCAAATAATACCGTCCACTACGTCTTTACGGGACAAGGAAGAGAAACGGGGGTGCGGCTTACTAGCACTTGGCACGCCCCCTAAAGAAGTTCCAATTTGTTCCTCAAAGACAGGAGAGTTTCCTAGTTGTTTCATTTTCTCTTCAGCATTAATTGCCTGTTCGCGTAACTCTTCCCGCTTTTTCTCGTAACGATCATACGTATCACTCGTCTGCAGTTCATCTGAGGAAACGGTCGCCTCCTCTTGTCCTCTGCTTGGAGAGTTCTGTGGTTCTTTCTCAGGTTTATTTTCCTGAAATATCGTTTCCCAATCAAAAACCGGTCTCTCTTTCTTCTCAGATGAATCCTCTTTCCCTTGCTGTTGTCTCTTGTTTCGGTTAAAAACGGAAACTAGTCCTCCAATTAAAAGGACAACAATAAACATGTTACTAAATAGAAATTCAATGATAGATCCCAAGGGATACCCCCCCTTTTACTTACGACGATCAGTATCTGGGGCTGAATAGTCATCCCCTTTATGTCCTGTTTCATCTCCTATGGATTTTCTCATATCCGTGTCTGCGTTCACATTTTGGATATTCATATAATCCATGACGCCAAGATTTCCTGATTTAAGAGCCTCCGACATTGCAAGCGGTACTTCTGCTTCCGCTTCTACTACCTTGGCCCTCATCTCTTCCACGCGTGCCTTCATTTCTTGCTCATGCGCAACAGCCATGGCACGGCGTTCTTCGGCTTTCGCTTGTGCGATCTTCTTATCTGCATCGGCCTGGTCTGTCTGCAAACCGGCTCCGATATTTTTACCGATATCAATATCTGCAATATCAATGGAAAGAATTTCAAACGCTGTACCAGCATCAAGTCCTTTTTTCAGTACCGTCTGGGAAATCGAATCAGGGTTTTCTAATACTTTCTTATGGTCATTGGAGGAGCCGATTGTAGAGACAATGCCCTCGCCGACACGGGCAATTACTGTATCTTCCCCCGCACCACCGACCAGACGATCAATATTGGCTCTCACCGTGATCCTTGCTTTTGCCTTTACTTCAATTCCATCCATCGCTACACCGGCAATGAACGGCGTTTCGATTACTTTTGGGTTTACACTCATTTGCACAGCTTCCAACACATTCCGACCTGCAAGGTCAATAGCAGCACAGCGTTCGAATGACAATTCAATGTTAGCACGTTGTGCAGCAATGAGGGCATTGATCACACGGTCTACGTTACCGCCTGCGAGATAATGCCCCTCAAGCTTATTTAATTCTACATCCAGACCTGCTTTTTCCGCTTTAATCATCGGGTTAACGACGCGGGCTGGAATGACTCGGCGTAGACGCATCCCCACTAACTGAAATATCCCAACCTTAACTCCCGCAGCAAGCGCTGAAATCCAGAGCATAACAGGGACAAATGTAAATAAAACAATTAGCGCAATTAGTATTAAAGCAAGCACTATTATTAATGTCAAATCAATAGGCATATTTTATTGTATCCTCCTTTTTTATGACAGATCAGTCAACCTCACAATGATCCGTGACCCTTTCACATCAACGATTTTCACCGTTTGATTCTCTCCAATATAGCCTCCCTCTGTTACGACATCCAGGCGCTCTTCATTTGCGATAATTGACCCAGAAGGTCGGAGCGGCGTTAGTGTGACCCCTGTTGTGCCGATTAACTCAGAACGTGTCACACTCGATACATAACCTTCTTTCTTACTGAACGTATCTTCCAGGATAAAGCGTTTCATGGGCCCGCGACTTCTAAAAGATTTAAAGACAACAATCGCGCCTGCAATCGAGACAACCAGTGCAATTAAAATGGAAATCACAATATTAAATACGGAATACGAAGCAAAAAACATACTAGTGATTACAGATCCTATCCCTAAAAGACCAAAAATACCGAACCCAGGAACGAATAGTTCAATCACAATCAGCAAGAGACCGGCAGCAAATAAGATAATGGCTTCCATGCCTGCAAAGCCGGCAATGGAGTGACCAAAGAAAAAGAGAAACAACGCACTAAGTCCCATCATGCCCGGTATCCCAAAGCCTGGTGAGTAAAGCTCTAAAATAAGCCCGAGACTTCCTACACTAAGTAAAATTGGTATGACAACCGGATGAGTAACAAAACGGGCAATATGTTCAGATATACTTACTTCTGCTTCTTGAATACGAGCATTCTCTAGTCCAAGCTTATTTAGTAGTTCCTCCCGGTCATCCACCATATATTCCGCGTAGCCAACTTTGTATGCTTCGGAAGCAGTTAAAGATAACAATTCTCCCTCTCCGGCACGGTATTCTTTGAGATCAATGGAGGGATCAGCCATGGCAAGTGCATATTGAGGATCACGATTATTTAACTCGGCCGCTCCTTTCATATTTGCATTCCACGCTGACTGAGCTTTGTTACCAGCAGCATTCCCGCTTCCGTCAATTACTTGTGCTGCTCCCATTTCCGTTCCGGGAGCCATTGCTATCTGATCAGCATTTAACGCGAGAAATGCCCCGGCAGACATAGCCTGATTTGTCACAAAGGCTGTAGTCGGAATTTGTGTATTTCGGAAGATAGCCGCAATATTACCGGCCGCATCCACTGCACCCCCGGGAGTATTAACTTCAAAAATGATGTGATCGGCCCCTTCTGTCTCCGCCTCCTTCACAGATCGCCCCAGAAAAGCCTCCAATCCTCTCTCCACCGTTTGTTCAACAGGGACAACGTATACAAGCTCTTTTGATGATGAAAGCGCTGTACCTGACAGGATGCCGCCTGCTAATAAAATAGCAGCAAAGAACAAGCCAACTATTATTTTTAATCGCGCCATGTTCATTTTCTTCCCTCTTTCTTCCGTAATAGGGGAGATTAACACGCCTGCTCCACCCTCCGGACTCTGTGCGAGGGGCAGCGTCAGATTTTATCCCTTTCAAAAAAGCATCTCCACTTCTGGAGATGCTTGTTTTAAAACTTAATGGAGGGAATCCCATTCCGGTCTAATTTATTACCCTCTCTTAGAACTTACGTTTTCTAGCCGCTTCCGATTTCTTCTTGCGTTTCACACTCGGCTTTTCATAATGCTTCCGTTTACGAACTTCTGCCATTGTCCCTTCTTTTGAAAGTGAACGTTTGAAACGACGAAGAGCAGCGTCAATATTTTCGTTTTTACGAACACGGGTCTCAGCCATAATGATTCCCTCCCTCCGAACAACCAGTGCAACCAATATGCATGAAAACATATCAGCCATTATCAAAAATTATAAAACAAGATCAGATGAATTGCAACAAAACATTTCTTTTTTTATGAGAAAACGCCGCATGCAAAGCCCTAAATCTCCGTACAGATAGCCACACCAGAACTCGTTCCAATACGATCGGCACCTGCTCTTCTCATAGCAAGTGCAGTCTCTTTGTCACGAATTCCACCGCTTGCTTTCACTTTCATTTTTGTGCCGACGATCTCCTTCATGAGTACGATATCTTTCACAATCGCACCTCCGCCGGCAAATCCGGTTGATGTCTTTACAAAATCAGCGCCTGCTTCCATGGCAAGACGGCATGCGGTTTCTATTTCTTGGCGGTTCAATAAAACCGTTTCTATAATGACCTTCACCAGTGCATGGTCAGCCGCTGCATCAACGACTGCTTGTATGTCCGCCTTCACCTCATACTCGCGACCGCTCTTCAAAGCACCGATGTTGATCACCATATCTATTTCTGAAGAGCCTTCTTCAATCACTTTTTTTGTTTCGCATGCTTTGACTTCCGGTAAGGTGGCACCTAATGGAAATCCAATAACGGTACACACTTTCACACCGGTACCTTTCAATACGCTGTACGCAACCGGCACCATACTCGGGTTAACACAAACGGAAGCAAATTGAAACTCATATGCCTCCTGCGCAAGTTGGATAACTTGTTCCATTGTCGCCTCAGGCTTTAAGAGCGTGTGATCAATTATACGTGCTAATTCATTCATCTCTCTCGCACCCGCCTTTACGCCATAATCACGTCTTCATTTTCATCAGCAATTCTTTCAAAGCGACCTTCGTTATATGGATACCCTGCTTTGTTAATGTTCACTTTAACAATCTTTCCGATCAAATCTTCTGTACCTGGGAATTGCACCCTCATGTAATTCGACGTATAACCGGAGAGCAAACCATTTTCGCTGCCTTTTTCCTCGGGAATGACATCCAACGTTACACCTTCATAGCGTGATGCATATTCCTTGGCAAGTTGATCCGAAAGCTCAATAAGGCGACGCACACGATTATGCTTCACTTCATCTTCCACTTGATCCGTCATCCGAGCCGCAGGAGTGCCGGTTCGTTTTGAGTAAGGAAACACATGAAGCTCAGAAAATTTGTGTTCCGCAATAAACTTGTACGTCTCCAGAAATTCCTCTTCGGTTTCACCAGGAAAACCAACAATCACATCGGAGGTGACTGCTAAACCAGGAAGAGCCTTTTTTAACTTCTCGAGTCTCTGAGCGTAAAATTCGGTTGTATACTTTCTTCTCATTCTCTTCAACACTGTATTAGATCCTGATTGGAGAGGGATGTGCAAGTGATTGACAATTTTTTTCGAACGACCAATGACGTCAATTACCTCATCGGTGATCTGACTGGCTTCAATGGAAGATATCCGCAGTCGTTTCAACCCTTCCACTTTCTCTAGATCGAGCAGCAAATCCGGCAAGCTGTAATCTTTCATATCTTCGCCGTATCCACCGGTATGAATGCCGGTTAACACTATCTCTTTGTAACCCGCAGAGACGAGTTGTTTCGCTTGTGCCAGTACATCCTCCGGTTTCCGGGAACGCAGCAACCCCCGTGCCCAGGGGATAATACAAAATGTACAGAAATTATTGCAGCCTTCTTGTATTTTTAACGATGCGCGTGTCCGGTCTGTGAATGCGGGTACATCGAGCTCTTCATATACTCGCGTCTTCATAATGTTGCCGACCCCGTTTATCGGCTGTCGTTCTTTTTGAAACTCTTCAATATAACCGATCATTTTTGCACGATCCTGTGTACCAACTACAATGTCCACGCCAGGAATATCCATGATTTCTGCAGGAGAGGTTTGCGCATAGCAGCCAGTGACACAAATGACAGCATCTGGGTTTTTCCGGACTGCTCTGCGAATGACTTGTCGGCTTTTTTTGTCACCCGTGTTAGTAACGGTACACGTATTAATCACATAGACATCTGCGCTTTTTTCAAAATCTGTCTTCTCATAACCTTCTTTTTTGAAAAGCTGCCAAATTGCTTCGGTCTCATAATGGTTGACTTTACAGCCTAGCGTATGGAAGGCAACAGTGGCCATTTTGTTTCACCTCGATAACTCATAATAATAAGAAAGTACCGCCAACAAATAAACCGATGCTGACTCACTTCGTAAAATTCGCGGGCCTAAACTGACAGGCATGACATTCTCTCGTGCCAAAAAATCTATTTCTCTTTCACTAATACCGCCTTCCGGTCCGATAACAGCTAAAAGAGCAGACGGTTCAGCCTGTAATAACGATGCCAGATCCCCATGTTGTTTGCTGCGCGCTTTTTCTTCATGGAGAACGATTGTAGTTTCCATTGCACTTCCTTGTATTAATTCTTCTACACTTGCAAACCAGTGTATTTCAGGGATAAAAAGCCGTTCTGATTGTTCAGCTGCTTCTTTAGCAATTTTTCGAAGCCGCTCTATCTTTTTAAGGCTTTTTTCCCTTCCCCATTTTACCACAGATCGATCAGCCTCAAAGAGATGAAAAGCAGAAACACCGAACTCTGTTCCCTTTTGGATGACAAAGTCCATTTTGTCTCCTTTCACCAAGGCCTGGCCAATGACAGTCCGAACTGGTAATTCAGGGTTATCGTCCCATTCCTTGACAATAGCTGCGTGAATAAATGATGAACCAATTTCGTCAATTCGACATAATGCCTGTCGGCCCTTGTTATTCAAGCAGACAATCTTATCGCCGGTTTTCATCCTCATTACTTTCGCCGCGTGCTTCACATCATCACCTGCTAGTGTGACAGTTGAATCAGTCATCTGCTCAGGCTTCACGAAATATCGCTGCATGGAGTGCCACCTCTGATCACGACTTCTTTTTCGCTGCAAATGCAACCCAATCTTCGTTCTCCGTTCTCTCGACTACGTGAAAACCAGATTGTTCCAATACATTCCTAACGTCATCCGCTTTGCGGGAAATAATTCCCGACGTAATAAATTTACCCCCCGGCCGCAACACGCGAAAGGCGTCATCTGCTAATCTCATGATAATCTCAGCAAGAATATTAGCTACGACTACGTCAGCCTGCATATCGGTATAATGTAGTAAATCACTTTGTTTCACTTGGACCTGTTTGTCCGTGTCATTTAATAAAGCATTCTCGCGGGCAACCCTTACTGCCGTCTCGTCAACGTCGATCGCCGTAATGGAGCCAGCCCCAAGTTTCGCTGCTGCAATGGATAATATTCCAGAACCAGTTCCTACATCGATAACTGATTCTCCGCCTTTCAGCAGTTTTTCTAGCATCTGCAGACAGAGTGTAGTTGTTGGATGCGTACCTGTACCGAAAGCCATTCCCGGATCAAGTTTAATAATTTTTTCGTCACGGGATAAAGGCTCGTAATGTTCCCAGCTCGGCGTGATAGTCAACTGCTCCGTAATACGTACCGGTTTGTAATACTTTTTCCAAGCGTCAGCCCATTCTTCTTCACGGATCGTTTGGAGATTAACTTCATTAGCTCCAAGATTGATGTCATATTGCCGAAGATTGTTTATCGATTCTTCTATCCCGCGAACGTTGTTTTCTGTGAACGTTTCTTCCGGATAGTACGCTTTTATGATGACACCTTCTTTTGGATAGTCGGCAGGGGACAATTCAATAATTTCATCTTCAGCTGCCGGCCAATCTTTCTCGAGGTCTTGGGAATCAACAATGACTACGCCACTTGCCCCTGATTCATGGAGAATATTTGAAACAGGTTCTGCTGCTTCGTGGGTCGTATGAACGCTAAATTCTATCCAATTCACTTTTATACCAGCCCCGTTGTTATCAATATATATCCAAAGATAAGCTTAATCGCCTTTAAAGGCACGCTTTACTTTTTCAAAAAAATTCTGGTGTTGTTCATCTACTTGATGATCTCCGCTTCGTTCGGAGAACTCGCGAAGCAGCTCTTTTTGGCGTTCATCAAGCTTTTTCGGCGTGATGACACGTACGACGATATGTTGATCACCTTGTCCGCGCCCGTGAACATTCGCTATTCCTTTCCCACGCAAGCGAAAGCTCGTACCGGTCTGTGTACCTGCTGGTATTTTTAATTTAACTTTTCCCCGCAAGGTTGGGACTTCTATCTCGTCTCCCAGTGCTGCTTGCGCAAAAGAGATAGGCATTTCACAACGTACGTCGTCTCCGTCACGTTCAAAGAACTCATGAGGCTGCACGTGGAACACGACATAAAGGTCACCGTGCGGACCACCATTCGCGCCTGGTTCTCCTTGTCCCGCCACGCGGATCTGCTGCCCTTGATCAACCCCGGCAGGTACATGAATATTAATCTTTTTGTTCTTGTTAACTTTTCCCTTGCCTCCACAAGTTCGGCATTTTTCTTTAATGAACTTCCCAGATCCTTGACACTTGTCACAAACTCGTCTATTAACGACTCGGCCGAATGGGGTGGTCTGTTCAATATTAAGCTGCCCAGAGCCGCCGCACTTGGAACAAGTTTCCGGCTTCGTTCCCGGTTTCGCTCCTGATCCATCACACGTTTCACATGTTTCTTCACGCGGTATTTCAATTTCTGTATCTTTCCCAAAGGCTGCTTCTTTAAATGAAAGTGACATGGTGTACTGCAGATCAGCACCTTGGCGGGGCGCATTAGGATCGCGACGTCCACCACCAAAAAACATATCAAAAATGTCCCCAAAACCGCCGAAATCTCCGGCACCTGCGCCGCCGAAACCTTGATTCGGGTCAGCATGCCCAAAACGATCATAATTTGATTTTTTCTGGGGATCACTAAGCGTATCATAAGCTTCCTTTACTTCCTTAAACTTCTCCTCCGCATCGTCTGCCTTATTAACATCAGGATGATATTTACGAGCAAGTTTTCGGTAAGCTTTTTTTATTTCATCTACTGATGCATTTTCATCTACACCCAGTATTTCATAATAATCACGTTTGCTCATCGTTTCTCACTCCCGTTCCCTAGTCCATAACGATAATCTTACCATTTATCATAAAAGCTCTTCAACTCAACCCATCTGCAAGTATGCGTCAAGTTTTTCTCTAGATGGTTATGAGAACAATACTTTCAACACTTTGTTTTTACACATCTACAACCAACTTCCAATCGCTCTGGGCGGACGCTTTCCGCTGGCAACGCTTCAGCTTCCTCGGGCCTGCAGGACGCAGGTCATGCAACCGTTGCGATAGACGCTCGCGAACTTAGGTTGCCTCCCTTTCACCGCTCACTGCGGGATCTTACTTCCGCAGGATGCGGTGGCTTCTGCGTTGCACACAGGACGTGTGCGGTCTTAGCAGAAGTTCCTTTATGCTTTTCCCGCTGGAGTCGCCGCCCGACGCTCTTTTCAGTCCACAACTATCAGGTTTCTTTTGAAGTTATCGAGGAATATTTTACACATACCATCTGCAACCAACTTCTTATCGCAAACAAGCAAAAAAAGGGGCGCCCGGAATGAAGCTCAGCTTTATCTTCCTTCTGGGGCAGCCCCTCTTATCATGCTATTCTATTCGTACCATTTAAAACTGCTGGAAAATAGAGGCACTATTACTTATCTTTTTTGTCGTCATCATCCACTTCTTCATAGTCGGCGTCAACGACATCATCCGCTGTATCGCCGCCGCTTTCCGTTTGCCCATCTTGTCCTTGAGCAGCTTGTGCCTGCTGGGCTGCCTGCTCATACAATTTTGTAGAAAGTTGCTGAACGACTTCCTGCAGTTCATCTTTTGCAGCTCTAATAGCTTCAACATCTTCGCCTTGAAGCGCTTCTTTTACTTTCTCTTTCGCTTGTTCGGCCTTATCTTTTTCTGCCTGCTCCACGTTATCTCCTAGATCACTCAATGTCTTTTCGGTGGTGAAGACTAGTTGATCCGCTTCGTTGCGTACCTCAACGGCTTCTTTTCGTTTTTTATCTTCTTCCGCGTGAGCTTCTGCATCTTTCACCATTTGATCTACTTCCTCATCAGAAAGCCCTGAGGAAGAGGTGATGGTGATAGACTGCTCTTTGTTTGTGCCAAGGTCTTTGGCACGAACATTCACGATGCCGTTTGCATCAATGTCAAATGTCACTTCAATTTGCGGAACTCCGCGCGGTGCTGGAGGAATATCTGTTAGCTGGAAGCGGCCAAGTGTTTTATTATCGGCGGCCATCTCACGTTCTCCCTGCAAGACATGAATGTCTACAGAAGGCTGATTATCTGCAGCCGTTGAGAATACTTGAGATTTGCTTGTTGGAATAGTCGTGTTCCGATCAATCAACTTAGTTGCAACTCCACCCATTGTTTCAATCCCAAGGGATAGCGGAGTAACATCCAAGAGAACAACGTCTTTCACGTCACCGGAAAGCACACCAGCTTGAACAGCAGCACCCAATGCTACTACTTCGTCCGGGTTAACCCCTTTGTGCGGATCTTTGCCCGTGATTTTCTTGATTTCTTCTTGGACTGCCGGTATCCGTGTTGAACCGCCGACTAAAATAACTTTATCAATTTCTGATGCATTCATACCAGCATCTTTTAGTGCTTGTCGTGTTGGTCCCATTGTTTTCTCTACTAAGTGGGCGGACAATTCCTCAAACTTAGCACGTGTCAATGTCAATTCCAAGTGTTTAGGACCCGTCGCATCCGCAGTGATAAACGGCAGCGAAATCTGCGCTTGTGTCACACCCGAAAGATCTTTTTTTGCTTTTTCCGCAGCATCTTTTAAGCGCTGCAACGCCATCTTGTCTTGAGAGAGATCAATCCCGTTCTCCTTCTTAAATTCTGCAACAAGATGATCGATGATAACCTGGTCAAAGTCATCTCCGCCTAATTCATTATCGCCGGAAGTGGATTTAACCTCAAAAAACCCATCCCCAAGTTCGAGGATAGACACATCAAACGTTCCACCGCCAAGATCATAAACGAGGATCGTCTGGTCTTCTTCTTTTTCCATCCCGTAAGCAAGAGCTGCAGCCGTCGGTTCGTTGACGATCCGGTCTACTTCCAGCCCTGCGATCTTCCCCGCGTCTTTTGTTGCTTGGCGCTGCGAGTCATTGAAATAAGCCGGTACCGTAATAACGGCTTTCGTTACGGTTTCACCTAAGTAGCTTTCCGCATCGCTTTTAAGCTTCTGCAAGATAATAGCGGAGATCTCTTGCGGCGTATATTCTTTTCCTTCTGCTTCTACTTTATGGTCTGTTCCCATGTAGCGTTTAATAGATTGAATCGTATTTGGATTCGTGATTGCTTGACGCTTTGCAACCTCACCTACTTGACGCTCTCCATCTTTGAAAGCCACAACAGAAGGGGTTGTACGGTTACCTTCCGGATTCGGAATGACTACCGCTTCCCCACCTTCCATAACTGCCACACAGGAGTTTGTTGTACCAAGGTCAATACCAATTACTCTGCTCATTGTCTTGTCAGCCTCCTCAAATCAACGTATGTAGCTAGGCATTTACTTTTACCATAGCTGGTCTGATTACTTTGTCCTTTAGTTTATAGCCTGTTTGCATTTCTTCTACGACCATACCCGAGTCAAACCCTTCTTCCTCCACTTGCATAACAGCTTGATGAAGATGAGGATCAAAGGTTTCACCTTGAGCAGCAATCACGTCAACGCCTTCTTGCTGCAAAGCGCTGTAAAGTTGTGAATACACCATATTAACTCCTTCAAGTAACGAAGATGCTTCTTCACTCTCCGGTTTGAAGTTTATAGCTCGCTCAAAGTTATCAAGAACAGGAAGTAAGGCTTCCACTAAATTCTGAGCTCTGTACTTAGCTGCTTTTTCCTGTTCTTCCCGATGTCGACGGCGGATATTTTCGAGGTCAGCCTGAGCGCGCAACGCTCGGCTTTTCCATTCTTCATTTTCCTGTTTAAGTGCTTCTATTTGTTTAACTTGTTCTGAAATGTCTTCCGTTCCCTGAGTCGCGTCCTCTGCCTTCTCACTAACATTCTCCTGATCGGAAGAATCGTTATTCAGATGCTGCTCATCAGGGTCTAAATTTCCATCTACTTCAGAAGCATTCTCTTGATTGATGTTTTCTTCTTTTGTTTCTTTCACTTTGTTCACCTCCCGATTGTATCCTATCCAAGGTTACATAATAGCACTAAGAACCTTTTATATACAAGTTTGTTAATGCTTCAGATAATCCATTTGATAAATGTTCAATAATTCCAATCACACGCCGGTATTCCATTCTCGTCGGGCCGACAATTCCTATCGTTCCGACCGGCTTACCGTTAAATGAATAGGATGCCGAAATGATACTGCAATCCACAAACGCTTCGTTTGTATTTTCCTGTCCAATTCGAATCATCAAACCGTCCTGTTCTGGCTTTAATAACTTATGGACAGTATGGTCTTCTTCCAGTAATTCAAAAATAGTCCGGACTTTCTCAATGTCTTTAAATTCAGGTTGGAAAAGCAAGTTTGACTTTCCACCGTAAAATACTTTTTCTTGGTTACTATTTTGCAAAAGTGCTTCTTCGGTGAAATATAGTGCATCCTGATAGCTCTTGACGTGTCTTTTTAACAATCCCGCTACTTCTTTCTCCATCTTTTCTTGCAGGTGAAAAAGAGCCTCACCTTCTAATTTTTCATTTAGAATGTTGGTGATCTTTTCAATATCACTGCTGTCCAAAGAATCTGGCAATGTAACCGTGTGATTCTCAACGTGCCCTGTGTCCGTAACAAGTATGGCTACCGCAGTGTGTACATTCAACGGTATAATTTGAACTTGTTTGAGCTTCGATTCAAAAATTTCCGGACCAAGGACGATAGAAGCGTAACTTGTCAACTCAGACAATATCGTAGCAGACTGTTTCACCACTTGCTCTACTTGGCTTACATCTTTCAAAAACAAAGTCTCCATATTTTCAATTTCTTTTTTTGAAAGTCGATGAGGCAATAGTAAATGATCGACATAATGGCGGTATCCTTTCTCTGAAGGAATTCTTCCTGCCGAACTATGTGGTTTTTCGAGAAATCCCATTTCCTCTAAGTCTGCCATGTCATTCCGAATGGTGGCCGGGCTGTAATGAATGTCCTTGCGTTTCGAGATACTGCGCGAGCCAACTGGTTCTGCAGAATGGATATAACCGTCAATAATAGCTTGTAAAATATATAACTGGCGGTCGGTAAGCATATATTGATCACCTCTGTTAGCACTCAGATCTAACGAGTGCTAAATCTACTGTAAAGTTATCAAACAGCAGAAAATTTGTCAATCTATTGGCATGCATAACGCTCCGCAATACGCAAGATAAGCAACAATGGTTAAACCGTCACAATAAGAACTTGGCAAATACCTCGTTCCCCAGCAGTTTCCCTTTTTCTGTTAAGTGAATCGACTGTTCGGTTTCTGCCAGAAGTCCGCTGTTCAGAAGCTCTGGTATCACACTGCCAAACACATCAAAGCAAGAACGACCGTATTTCCTTCGAAATCTCTCTTTATCCACTCCTGCTTTCATTCGGAGCCCCATAAACATTTCTTCTTCCATCTTCTCTGTAACGGGGACCTGATGCTTTTCACGGGCAGGATTTCGCTCTTCATTCACCGCTTTTATATAGTGGGGGACCGGCCCAACATTAGCATAGCGGATACTGTTTATATAGCCGTGTGCTCCTGCCCCGAAACCGTAATATTCATCATTTTTCCAATAGGTCTTGTTATGCCTGCTTTCGTAACCGGGACGGGCAAAATTACTGATCTCATAAGCAGTATAACCAGCTTTAGTTAATTCATGGTCCAATGTTTCATACATATCTGCTTCTAAATCCTCAGACAGCGGCTGAAGCTCACCGCGTTGGTACCAGTTGTAGAATCTGGTTTTCTTTTCTATTTTCAGTGAGTAAGCAGAAAAGTGAGGGATGTGAAGAGAAAGTGCTTTTGCAATCGTTTCTTTCCAGACAGAGAGAGTCTGGCCTGGAAGACCGAACATTAAATCCAGGGAGATATTATCAAAACCAACTGACTTCGCAAGTTCAACGGTCTGGACCGCCTCATCACTCGAATGAGCTCTGCCGATTTTTTTAAGTAGTTCATTATCAAAGCTTTGCACCCCGATGCTTAACCGGTTTACACCTGCTCGTTTCATTATTTGGAATTTCTCCCTATCAGCTTCCCCTGGATTAACCTCTACTGTGAATTCCAGCTCCTTCGTTGTATCAAGCGGCGCAAACTCCTTAATGCTCGACACGACTCTTTCAAGCTGTTCCACATTTAATGCGGTCGGTGTCCCGCCACCTATATACACGGAGTGGATAGGCGAGGGATCAGCCTCATTTGAAAACGCATCAGCTATTTCACGGCGAAGGGCTTCTATATAGTCATCAACAGGCTGATCTTTAATAAACACCTTGTTAAAATCACAGTAATAACAAATGTGGGTACAAAAAGGGATGTGTACGTAGATAGCTTCTGCTGCCATGTTCAGTCCCTCCTTTCAATCAATCTTCCATGTTGTTCGTCCAGTTACTTGTTGTCATCCATGCGCAGCACGGACATAAATGCTTCTTGAGGGACCTCCACTTTCCCCACACTTTTCATCCGGCGTTTTCCTTCTTTTTGTTTTTCTAACAACTTTCTTTTTCTCGAAATATCTCCTCCGTAACATTTTGAAAGCACGTTTTTCCGCATTGCTTTAATCGTTGAGCGTGCAATGATTTTTTGCCCGATACTTGCTTGGACAGGCACCTCAAACTGCTGTCTTGGGATTAGATCTTTTAATTTCTCAACGATTGTCTTGCCTCGTTCAAAAGCGGAATCACGGTGGACGATAATCGAAAGGGCATCTACTTTTTCTCCGTTTAACAAAATATCCATCTTTACAAGCCGGGATTCTTTAAAGCCGATAAGCTCATAGTCAAAGGACGCATATCCTTTTGTGTTTGATTTTAATTGATCAAAAAAGTCATAGACAATTTCCGTAAGTGGCAGATCGTATATAATATTGACACGGTTCTCATCCATATATTTCATATCGATAAATTGACCGCGCTTTTTCTGGCACAGTTCCATCACCGCTCCAACATAATCATTTGGAACCATCACAGTTGCTTTTACAAAAGGCTCTTCTACTGTTTCAATTTTTTGTTGTTCCGGCATGTTGGATGGATTGTCAATCTCCACAACTTCACCGTCTGTCATATAGACATGATAAATAACACTTGGAGCTGTTGTGATTAATTCAATATTATACTCTCGTTCAATTCTTTCTTGGACGATTTCCATATGCAATAAACCAAGAAATCCACACCTAAAACCAAACCCTAGTGCTTGCGAAGTTTCCGCTTCATATTGAAGAGAACTGTCATTTAACTCCAAACGTTCCAACGCGTCCCGCAATGCATTGTAATCATTGGCATCAACCGGATAAAGACCGCAGAAAACCATTGGATTCATCCGCTTGTACCCAGGGAGGGGATCGTTCGCCGAATTTTTGGCGTGCGTAATCGTATCCCCTACTTGAGTATCACTTACCGTTTTAATGGAAGCCGTTAAAAAGCCAACGTCTCCAACAGTCAACTCGTCACAAACAACAGGTTTCGGTGTAAAGACCCCAACCTCAGAGACTTCAAATTCTTTCCCTGTTGCCATCATTTTAATCTTTTGTCCGGCTTTCACGGTCCCCTCTTTCACCCGTATATACGCCACAACCCCACGATATGTATCATAGAGGGAATCAAAAATAAGGGCCTGCAGAGGAGCAGCAGGATCACCAGCAGGGGCCGGCACTTTTTCCACAATCTGTGCGAGTATTTCTTCAATGCCAATCCCATTTTTTGCTGAAGCAAGCACCGCATCTGACGCATCTAATCCAATAACATCTTCAATTTCCTGTTTTGCCCGTTCTGGATCAGCACTTGGCAAGTCGATTTTGTTAACGACCGGAATAATTTCCAATTCGTTGTCAAGGGCAAGGTAGACGTTGGCAAGCGTCTGTGCTTCTATCCCTTGAGCAGCATCAACAATTAACAGCGCACCTTCACAAGCAGCTAGACTTCGGGACACTTCATAGGAAAAATCAACATGTCCCGGCGTATCGATTAAATGAAAAATATACTCTTCTCCGTCTGTGTGTTTGTACTTCAATTGAACGGAATTCAGTTTAATTGTAATGCCCCGTTCCCTTTCCAGATCCATCGCGTCGAGCATTTGATCTTTCATTTCCCGTTTTGTTAACGTACTGGTTGCTTCCAGTAAACGATCCGCTAACGTTGATTTACCATGGTCAATATGGGCAATGATTGAAAAATTTCTTATCCTGCTTTGCCGTTCGTTTCTATCTTTATTATTCATAGAATTATCACTCCTGCAGCGCTCTTAAAATGATTGTATATGACGAACAAATCGTTGCAGGAAAGGACCCGCAACGATTATACCGTACTCTAACACTATTTTTCATTATAGCAACGGAATGCCCGTTCTTCAATGTTTACTATTTACCGTTTTCCAAGTGAACCATTATTACCTGCTTGTCGGAAGGTGCCTACTTGAAAAAATCGAGAGACTGGCCAATTTTTGAAAAAATATTCTCGGTTTGCGTTTCTTTTAGCCTTTTTTGTCTTTCTAATAAATCTATCTTTAAGTTGCTTTCTTGTTCAGTTTCTTTCACCTCCTGGTCTACATCTTTCACTTGTTCTGCAACACGCAGGGTCGTGGTGTCCAGCAAGGTGCTTTGTGCTTGTTGATAGCCTGTCATCAGCCCGCTTAAAAATAAAACCGCCGCACTTAGTAACATAACAATGCCCCTCATTCTTTTTCATCCCCTTTCACTGGTTCCGCTTTTCCTTCCCAATAATATTCACTAATTACTTCCGCCATAATATCTGCTGTCCTGTACACTTCCTCCAGCGTATTATCCTTTCCGCCCATTTCAATAAGGATCGATTTCTCCGAAAGATCTTGATTATAGCGACCGTTGGATCCTGCGCCTCCTTTTGTAATGACCCCGCGGCTTAAGCCGGGGTATTTATCATCTAGCTTTTGATTGATTTCCTTTGCCATTGCCAGGTTTTTTTCAAAATGAGGATTATTTTCACCGATTACAAACATCGTTCTTGCCATTGTTTCATTGTTAATCGTGACTGTTGTTATTTCTCGGGGCTGGGAATCTCGATGAATATCAAAAAACATTTCCAATTTATCGTTATTAGAGATGGCACTCTGAATCACTTCACGGGACATATCATACGATGCAGGAAATTTCTTTCCGGCTTCGTGCAATTTTTTCTCAATGTCTGTTTTATCA
Source organism: Bacillus piscicola (assembly GCF_022458745.1). GTDB lineage: Bacteria > Bacillota > Bacilli > Bacillales > Marinococcaceae > Alteribacillus_A > Alteribacillus_A piscicola. The sequence continues at coordinate 125,960 of NZ_JAJJJF010000005.1, read as the reverse complement.
ACATCTGTACCAATTCCGTATTCCTTTAATTTCTTTCCTAACCGGTCGCCCACTAATGTGACATTCACATCTGGATGAAAAGCTACATCTGTTGATTCCAGCTCTGGCAGGTAAGATTCACGACTGTGCGTGGAAATGATGTGGGCTACCGCACCATCTGTGGATGTTTCCCCTTCACTTTTATCGTCGTCTGCGATTTCCAACCGTTTTGTCGTCGCTTTCCTTTCCTCTAGCAGTACCTCTAAAGGGGGAGCTGATTCAATCGGCATCGTGGTAAAGTCCGTGCCGTCTCCGGCAACGATAATTCGGCCGTCAAATGTCGCAAATCCCGGGAGCTCACTGCGGAACAGCGTACGCGGATCCTGAACATTAAACCTTGTAACAAATTCAAACAACATACTGGATATATTCGGTTTGGGAACCTCCACCGAAGTTTGAAAATACCTGTTTTCATAAGTGAAAAAAGCAGCCAGCAATTCCTTCTGTACGTTCGTACTCCACGAATGCAGCTGTCTGGAGGAAAAATAATGATCTTGCTGGACAGACGTTATAACAGTTATAAAAAACATAATAAATAAATACCCGGTTAAACCGGCTAGGATGATTTTCTTCAAGCTTGTCCGCTTTTGTCCTGACATTTGTTTTCTTTTTTTGTGTGGCATCTTTTCCTCCTCCTCACTCTCTACTCTATGAGAAAAAACTAATAGATTAGAACTGAGGAAAAGAAAAAACAGCTCGGTTTTTACACCAAGCTGTTTTATTTCGTATAAGTGCCGGTACTGTGCTGAGATATACTGTCATGGAGGGCTGCATTTAGTCCTTCTGCAATGACATTTGCCATGTCGCTCATAAAAACATCTACTTCCTTTGGAGTGACCATTAAATTGTGCCCCATTGGAGCAAGTACCTCTTTTATGAGTTGCCTTTTATCATATTCTTCAAGTTCCCCGACCATACCGAGCATTGCTTTGCGTTGTTCTTTCACAGGCAGGTCTTCTTCCGTTAGTTTCGTTTTCTCACCAAACACCATACCAGCAGGAGTTAGGGCCTTTCTAGCAGAATCTTTCGTCTTCATTTCTTTGCCCAGATGTTTTAATATAAAGTCAATCGTATCACTCGTAATAGAAACAGCGTCTACTACAGTCGGAATCCCGATGGCAATAACAGGAACTCCCAACGTTTCTTCACTTAATTCTTTACGTTTATTGCCTACACCCGAACCAGGATGAATCCCAGTATTGGATATTTGAATCGTAGTGTTGACCCTCTCTACTGACCTTGACGCGAGCGCATCAATTGCAATGACAAAATCAGGCTTTGTTTTATCGACTACAGCAGAGATTGTATCCCCTGTTTCAAAACCCGTCATCCCCATAACCCCGGGAGAAAAAGCACTTACCGGACGAAATCCTTTATCTACTTGTTCCGGTGCTTCTTCGAATAAATGTCTTGTAATAACCAATTTATCAACAACCATCGGCCCGAGTGCATCCGGGGTCACATTCCAGTTGCCAAGCCCCGTAATTAAACAAGATGCTTGTTCCCCTATCCCGATTTGTTTCAAAAAAGCGGCAAACTCGGAAGCAAAAACTTTTTCTACCACTTGTTGGAGCTCTGTGTCCTGCCTTCTTATTCCCTGTGCCTCAAAAGTAATATACTCTCCTGGTTTTTTACCAGTCTTTTCTGCCCCATTTTTATCTATCTTTACTTTTGTTATCTTGACACCATCTGCTTCTTTTTCTTGAACAATAATTCCCTTTCTACCTTCGCTTCTCTGGGTTGATTCCGTCTCTTTCTCATCAAGAAGCTCTTTTTCTTCAATGGCTAAATCCGTTCTAACAGCAAACGCGGAAAGGTCAAGATTTTCCTTCATAGCAGCACCTGCTTTCTCTAAAGAAACTCGCTTTTAATCTTATTATGAGAAATCTTTTACGTTTTATTCTCCTGTTGCGCAACTTCCTGTTTTTTGATAGAATCCTCTTGTGATCCAATTCGTTTACATGGACGGATTGAAGGAGGTGACCGATGTGGCTAATATTAAATCTGCAAAAAAGCGTGTACTTACAAATGAGACGAAGCGCGTTAAACAACAAGCGTTCAAGACATCTATGCGTTCCGCTATCAAGGAGTTTTACAAAAAGGCAGACAGCAGCAATGTGGAAGAAGCAAAACAGCTTTTTATCCTTGCGGAGAAGAAACTTGATAAGGCAGCTGGCAAAAACATGATTCATAAAAACAATGCAGCTCGCCATATATCTAAAATGCAACAACGCTTAAACGAAATCGCGCAATAATAAAAAAACGACTCCCGCCGAGTCGTTTTTTATTATGTAACATGCATGAAGCGCGAAATGCTCATTTCAAGGCGCAGTGATTTTGCCATTTTACCGGTTTTGATTTCATAATCGGCATCAGCCAGTTCTATTAAGATCTCCTTCAGCTTTTGTTCGGTAAATAAAGGGGACTGGGCTTCAGCTATTTTCACTGCATAAGGATGCACTTTTAGCTGGGCCGCTATTTTCTGCCGAGAATATCCTTTTCGCTTCAATTGGGTAACGTGGAGAATCATCCGAAACTGCCTTGCTAATAAAGTTAAAATTTTGACCGGCTCCTCATTTTGTTTCAACAAGTCATAATACACGCGAAAAGCTTGCTCCGCACGGCCGCGCACTACATGATCAACCAAGTCAAAAATGTTATTCTCTAAATTCCTCGGAACAAGTTCATTTACCATACCTGCTGTAATTTCCCTTTCTTCTCCTGCATACAAAGACAATTTCTCGCTCTCAGATATGAGCCTGTTCATATCCTGTCCCGCTAACTGCATAAGCCTTTCCTTTGCGTCAACCGTGATATGCAATTGCCTCTCCGCATAAAACGCAGCCAGCCATTCTTGCATATCCCTGCCATTGAAAGGAAAAGCTTCTAAAACCGTGCCATGTTTTTTTAATGCCTTTACTATTTTTTTACGTTCATCTAATTTTTCATGGGGAACTGTAACGATCATCACGGTCTCTTGAAAAGGGTTGGCTATATATCTTTCAAAAAGAGGCAGATTATGCTCAATGTCATTCTTTTGCTTGACTGCCGTCAAAAAATAACAGTTCTTTACAAGGACTACCCTTTTTTCCCCAAAAAACGGAAGAGTCTCTCCCTCTGCTACCGCAACTTCAACTGGTGTCTCTTTCATATCAAAAATGGAATAATTAAAATCGAGTTCTTCAGGAGGTAAAGCTGCCGAAACGATTTTTTCCGTAATATCTTTAATGAAAAAATCTTCCGGACCATACAGCAAATATAACGGATCAATGGTTTTCTGCTGAATCTTCCTTGCAAGCTCTAAATAATTCATAATGTGGCACTCCGACCTGTAATTTTTTTATTCATCTTCATCGTAGCGAACAGCTTTCCTTTTTGCAATCCTGAAAGGGCAAAAGAGAAAAGGAAAGCACCGTTATAAAGGTGCTTTCCATTTATAATAAACGTTAATAAAAAGGCCTAGGAACCCTTTTCACTAACGGTGTTTGGCTTCTCTCTTTTATGTTATCCTATGTAGGTAATCCTTATAGGTGACAACTCTTGACAATATGGCTGGCTGTTTTTCCCTGTCTTCTTACAGTCATTTCTGGACATTTTTTTAGGGAAAGTGGATTTTTTAAAAAACTTGTCTTATACTAAAAGGGATGCTTACAGCGAGGAGGGAAGAGCTGTGAATGAGTTCGAGAATCCGTTTGAAAAGGACGTCCAATGTAAGAGAAATGATTTTAACGATGCCGTTGTAGCATTTGTTGCCTCATTTGTTTTCTTTACATTAATTTTCGTGATTGCTACGGTTGTAGATGTTGCCGGTAAGTTTTCTTAATTAATTACCACGAAAAAACCTTGTTGCACTGAGCATAACAAGGTTTTTTTATTTTTAAGGGCATTCATAACGTGCTGGGGGAGACAGATATGATTCCACGTTGAGCACTTGGCTGTCACTAAAAGTAATTTGAATTGCTCCTTGCAAGTCTGTGCGGAAAACTTTTGATTTCTGATTAGCCAATGTCTCCAACGTTTCTACATGAGGGTGACCAAAACGACTGCAGCGTCCCGCAGAAATAAACGCGGCTACAGGATTCACTTGCTGAATGAAGGGCTCGGTTGATGACGTACGGCTTCCGTGGTGGCCAACCTTCAACAGATCTGCTTGGAGCATCGGATATCTATGCAAAATAGCCCGCTCCCCTTCTTCTTCAAGATCTCCTGTAAATAACCAGCTGCTGCCTCCAAAATGAGCCCACAGTACGATGGAACGATTGTTGCCCGACTTCACACCCCCTTCCGGCCACAACACCCGGAATACAGCTTTACCACTTTCCCAAAAATCACCGTCTTCCACCCATGCAATTGGTAGATTTTGCTTCCTTACAGAGTACAAAAAACGAAGCTCTTCTGGCTCAAATTCGTTCCCCTTTGCATACACCATCTCTTTCACTTCTATTTCTTCCAAGACCGCAGGAAGACCCCCATAATGGTCCTTATGACCGTGACTGACGATCAACTTATCAATTGTCCGTATCCCTTTTGCCTTTAGAAACGGTACGACCGTATTCGCACCGGGATCATATACATTACGGCGTTCTGCCCACTTCTCTTTCGGAAAAAGTACAGTACCACCGCCGTCAATCAAGTAAACCGCCCTACGAAATGGTAATTCAATTAATATGCTGTCTCCTTGACCTACATCTAATATTGTTACGTATCCAACGGCGCGAAAGTACGGAAAGACGATGTGAAAAACACAGATACATGTCGCTAAAACGATAGGAATAATGATTTTTTTGCTGAGGCCGTAATGTTCAACACGATAAAATAACCAAAAGATGCATAAAAATAGCATGCAAACGACTATCAAAGACGGTTTTCCAAATATAAGCTGTAATCCATTCCAATGATAGGCACTCTTCAACAAACGGTGAACAAGTTCTAAAAAGCCATTAATAAATGGAATCGCAACCTGACTGATTCTCATGGGAAGAAAGGAGAGTCCAAAAAGGAAAAAAGCGGAGGGAAGCACGAAAAGTGATATAAACGGAACAATTAGCAAGTTTAACCCGAAACTAAGAAAGGAAAATTCACGAAAATGGAAAAGGAGTACAGGGAAGGCTGCCACCTGACTTACAAAAGTGACCATAACTGGTGCATATTTTGTAGGGAGTTGATTAAAGATCGGCCAGGATAATAACAGACTTCCACTAATTAGAAATGATAATTGAAAGCCGATATGAAAGAGATAGTAGGGGTTAAGAAAGAGAAGGATTAGCGCAACAGACACCAGCCACTTAAACGGATTGATATCCAAACGCATTTTCTGCAGAACGAGAAATGTCATGACTAATGATACTGCACGGATAACAGAAGGGGCCCCTCCGGCAGCCACAGCATACAACGGAAGCAAGAACAGTAAAACAGTTTCTGCATGTTCCCGAATTACGCCGATTCGCAGCAAACTATAAAACAGCACACCAGAAATAATAGCCACATGCATACCAGAAACAGCTAAGACATGAATGAGTCCTAATTTTTGGTACATCTTTTCAATATCAGGATGCAGAAAATGTCGTTCCCCAAAAATAAGGGCAGCTGCTAATCCTTTAAAAGGTTCCGGAAAATGCTGATCTAGATACTGTAGCCCAAAGTGGCGCCATTTTTTGATCGTATAAATAGTGAAGTTGCTTTTCTTTATACAGCTCATTTCGTCTAAAGAGGCAACGTCATACGTCCAAAATATCGACTGGGTTCGTAAGTAGTGGGAATAATCAAAAGAATAGAAATTCGAAGCGGAAGAAGGGGAAGTAAGGGTACCACGGATGGAGCAGACAGTTCCTGGAGATAAAGAATGTAACGTACGTATATCTGATTCACGAGATAGCGAAAGATTGACGAGCAGGCGCTCTTTTTTTGGCAAGGTGATCTGCAGTTGAGCACGGTCTCCGTCTCGGTAGGGACCCTCTGTGATGACTCCTGACAATACTGATTCATTACCGGTCAGCTGGGTGTCAGTATGGTAGGTAACCCACTCCGTACGCAGAAAAAACAATACTCCTAAACCGATTAAAATTAGAAATGCTTTCCGGTTCAATAACAGAATACTAAGTAATATCAGGAAGATAGAAAACATGACAATGCCCTTCGAGAAGCCGCTAAATGAAAGTGTCATGGCTGCTACTACACCGGCTGCACATAACAATTCATTATTTTTCAATCGGTTTTCACCCCAGTTCCCGTAAACTCCATGCAAAAATACAGTGAGGGAAAGTATACCCTCACTCATATAGATGCATGTATATCCGCCTTATTGCTGGCTTTTTTCAAGAGCCTGGTCAATATCTCCAATGATGTCATCGATATGTTCGATGCCAATAGAAAGACGGATCAACTCAGGCGAGACGCCTGCCGATGCGAGTCCTTCTTCATCCAGCTGCTGATGAGTCGTGCTGGCCGGATGAATCACCAATGACTTAGCGTCTCCAATATTAGCTAAGTGAGAATGCAGGCGGCAAGCATTTATGAACTTCTTGCCTTCCTCTATTCCCCCTTTTATGCCAAATGTGAGAATTGCACCCTTTCCGTTCGGTAAATACTTTTCGGCTTGATCGTAGGTTCGGTGTGAAGACAGCCCAGGATAATTAACCCATTCAACATTTGGATGCTCTGCTAAATGTTTTGCTACTTTTAAGGCGTTTTCACAATGACGTTCCATACGTAAATGCATCGTTTCCAGTCCTTGTAACAGTAAAAAGGAGTTAAACGGTGCAATGGTCGGTCCTAAATCCCGCATTAACTGAACACGGGCTTTCATTATATACGCGAGTTCACCAAGAGCTTCCGTATAGACAAGCCCATGATAACTCGGATCAGGTTCAGTCATAGATGGAAAATTACCGTTCGTCCAGTCAAACTTCCCTGAATCTACGATAATCCCCCCCATTGACGTTCCATGGCCACCGATGAATTTCGTTGCCGAGTGCACAACGATATCAGCCCCGTGCTCAATTGGACGGCATAATGCAGGAGTTACTACAGTAGCATCAACCATTAGCGGAATACCTTTATCGTGCGCGACTGCAGCTATATTTTCTATATCCAGTACATCTCCATTCGGATTTCCGATCATCTCCGCAAACACAAGCTTTGTTTTGTTTGTGATTTTTTCAGCAAAATCCTCCGGAGCCCTGCCGCTCACTAAGTGAACGTTTATCCCCATTTTAGGGAGAGTATGTACAAACATATTGTACGTTCCACCGTAAAGACCGCTAGAGGCAACAATTTCATCTCCTGCCTCACAAATGTTTAGAATCGCAAGGTGAATAGCTGAACTTCCGCTTGCCGTAGCAAGTGCTCCAACTCCACCTTCTAATTCAGTCATTCTTTTTTCAAAAACGTCCTGGGTCGGATTCATAATCCGTGAATAGATATTCCCTGGTTCAGCGAGAGAGAATAAGTTTGCAGCATGATCCGTGTCTTTAAAACCGTAAGAGGTGGTTTGATAAATCGGAACCGCACGGGATTGTGTAGTAGGATCTATTTCTTGTCCAGCGTGAACAGCTTTTGTTTCTAATTTCCAATTTTCTTCTGCCATACATCTTTTCTCCTTTCGAATAAAAAAATCCCTTCTTGAATAGATTATCAAAAGCCTCCTCTAATTGGAACTATTTTTATCAAAATACTTACTGATTGAGTCAATTTCATAAATCAACTACAGTTGTTATAAGACGAACATCCGAATATGCTATCGAACAGTTGATCTCCACTGCAGGCGGACGCTTTCCACGGGCACGGCCTCGGGCCAGCAGGATGTTGGTCACAAAGGCGTTGCCACAGGGCGTAGCGATCTTAGCCTTTGTTCCTTCATCTCATTTTGTAGGATTTCCGGACTCGTGCTGTTCCCGTTGGAGTCGCCGCCTTCCGCTACAATCAACAATAAAGAATAACGAGTTCAACGAATGGTATATAAATTATTTATAATATTGTTCGTATTTATCATCTGATCAAGTACTTATGAAATTGATTCGATTAGTTAACGGTAATTAATTCTGTTAGTTGTTCAAGCGACTTTTCTCCTATGCCTGGTACATGTAACAAGTCCTCATTGTTCTGGAACTGACCATTTTCCTCACGAAATGTAATAATAGCTGCTGACTTAGCCGGCCCAATATTAGGCAGCGTTTGAAGCTCTGTTTCATCAGCGTAATTAATCCTGACCTTATCATTCTGCCCACTGCTTCCTGTTATCTCTTTTCCAGTACTTTCGCCAGTCTCTTCGTCTCCTTTTATTGCTACATACACTACCATTTCATCACGCAGGCGTTCTGCAAAATTAACTGAGTTCGGGTTGCCGTTTTCAGTAACACCCCCAGCTAAATCAATCGCATCAATAACTCGTTTTTCATTCGAAAGCTCATAGACACCTGGTTTGTTGACTTCTCCTTTTACGTCAACAGCAATCAAACCATTCTCGCTTTCCTCTTTACCTGAACCGCTCGCTTTTTCTCCGTCAACTGTTATTCCCAACGGCCATTCTTCTTCGGTTAAGAACGACTGAATGTTCTCCTCTTCTTTGTTAGGAAGAACGATTAGTACAAGAACAACTAACACAAGTATCCCCGCACCTGCGTATAAATATATTTTTTTATTCCATTCCATCGTGTAAGCTCCTTTCCTATCAGTTAAAAATCACATATTCAAGAAATGTTTGGCATAGAGTGAAGGGGGAAGTCATTTAAAACGGAGAATAGGAGGGATCCATCGTGAAAAAAGCAGGGATTATCGGTACTGGTAATATGGGCGGAATGCTGACAGAAGTGTTAATAGAAAGCGGCGCAGTACCGGAAGAGAATGTTGTGATTGTGAACCGCAACAAAGAACGAAGCCATTCTTTTCTAAATAAATTCCCACAATTATCTATCGCGGAAAGTATAAGCGATTTGATAAATAGAACGGACACGATTTTCATTTGCGTACGCCCCCCCCACTATGAAACTATTTATGACGACTTAAAAAATCATTTGACAGCAGATCATCTTTTAGCAACGATAACCAGCCCTGTAAAATTATCAGACCTTGAACGATTGCCGCCGCGCCGAATAGTCCGAACGGTACCAAGCATTGTAAACAAAACAACACAGGGACCCTTGTTATTAACATTTGGGAGCAAATGGAGTGAGGAGGAAAAGTTTTCTTTCCGTGAATGGATCAGTCTTTTTTCGGAACCAGTGGAAATAGATGATACTACGCTGCGAGTCTCCAGTGATATTGTAAGCTGTGGACCGGCTTTTATGAGCTATCTGCTTGAGCGGTTAATTTATGCCGCAGTGTCAGAAACAGCGATTTCTTTTGATGATGCGGAGACACTGGCGGAAAAAATGATGATTTCTTACGGCCGCTTACTTCAGCAGGGCCATTACGATTTGCGCAGTTTAAGGGAAAAAGTAAACGTACCTGGCGGGATAACCGGCAAAGGTCTCGGTGTTCTGAGTAAATACGGAGAAGGAATGTTTGAGGATGTTTTCCGGGAAACACACCGGAAATTTGCAGCGGATCAACATGAAATGCAGCAAATTTTCCAAAAAAAAGCCCAAAAATAATACCTTATAAAAAAGACGGGCAACCGTCTTTTTTATAATAAATTGTCTTTATTATAGCCTGTATCTGTCTGTTTGGGAAGCTTTTTGGCAACGAAAAAAATCCGTTCGCTCGCATTAGTAGGCACGGTAAAGGTAAAATCGGCAAATACACCTTGAATCGTAAAGCCTGTCTTTTCGAGCAACACGTTATATTGGCTGACAGAGAAAGTACGCTGGGTGTGAAGTTCATCGTACCGCTCATAGGTATGCCCTTGCCTCTCCAAAAAAAGAGTAAGCTCATGCTCTACCTCTCCCGGCATGTCGGTTAGAAAAGTTTTCCAAATATAGGAGATATCATCTGCAGCATCAGCAATCGTCACCCCAGCAAGAATGTTTTCGATATAATGAAGAGAATGTACGTCAAAAACGAGCAGCCCCTCTGCCGTCAGGTGACGATGAAATGCAAGGAATGCTTTTTCCACGTCGGACTCTGTTGTCAGATAGTTAAGCGAATCACATAAAACGAGAATCACGTCATAGGAAGTACCTATGTCGAAATAACGCATATCTTGACACATGAGGAGCGGGTGCAATCCCTTGCTGTTTAATTTCGCCTCAGCCGCCGCAAGCATTTCCTCAGACAGATCAAGACCGTCAACCTGAAAGCCTTTGCCCAAAAGTAACTCAAGAATCGTGCCTGTCCCACAGCCGGCTTCGAGAACCTTTGGGAAAGGGAGCCCTTCCCTTTTAAATACGTCTATCACCCATTCTGTCCAGGCGTCGTACGGGGCACCTTCCATCAGTTGATCATAAGCTTGTGCGAATGCAGTGTACGCCATATTAGATTCACTCCTACGAAGAAAAGACTTTATCCAGCTTCACTTCAGCTGCATCGCCCCACAATTTTTCCAAGTTATAATAGTGGCGTTCATCTTTATGAAAGATATGAACAATCACGTCGTCAAGATCAATCAGCACCCACTTCGCCTCTTCATAACCTTCAAGTCGCTTCACATTATAATCTTGTTCCTGTGCCCTTTTCTTTATTTCCTGGGCAATAGCTTGCACCTGTTTATTGGATTGTCCGTGCCCGATTAAGAAATAATCCGCAATTAACGAAATACCTCTCATATCGAGTGCAATGAGCTGCTCTGCTTTCTTGTCGTCAGCAGCACGGGCAGCGAGCTCTAAAAGGCTGCTAGCTTCCATACTTATCCTCTTCCTTTCACATTTTGTTCTTCCCACTTTACTATAAGATCATTATATGCAAAAAGCGTCTCTGGAAAAACCGGCTGATTTTTTTTCATTAAAAATGAAATGGTGTTTCTTAGCGCCATTATCACTGCTCCGTCAAGACTGTTTTCTGCTTCTTCTCTCACTTTTTCTATACCTGGAAAGTTTCGATTCGGTTCGATATAATCTGCCAAAAAAATAATTTTTTCCAGTTCATTCATGGCTGGTTTTCCTGTAGTATGCCAGAAAATTGCCGATAATATCTCTTTATCTGTAATTCCGATTTCCTTCTCAAGAAGATACGTACCTGCAGGCCCGTGCAACAATTCATCGTTATAGCGAATAAACTTCTCATCCCAGCCTTGCTTGACAATGATATCACGCATTTCATCGACCGGCCTGTATTTGGCGTAATCATGAAAAATGGCAGCTGTTTCCACTTTTTCAATTGCCAAACCTTCCCGTTTCGCAAGACTGACTGCAGTTTCTAAAACACCTACTGTATGGATATAGCGATGATTCGTAAGATGAGGTTTTACTAACTGAAGTGCTGTTTTTTTATCCATACAACTCCCTCTCCTCTATGAATTCCCTAACTGAATCCGGCACTATATAGCGAAGGTTTCTCCCCATTTCTTGTCTTTGCCTAATCATGGTGGAAGAGATAGATAACTGAGGTACTTCAATGTATTGAAAAGCGTCTCCATCTCTCACCTGAGCCTGAAAACCCGGACGTTCTGCAATTGTAAAGGTAAGCATTTGCTTCAACTCTTCTATGTCCTTCCACGTATGAAGCTGTTCTGCCATGTCTCCACCGATTATAAAGTGAAATTGAGCTTCAGGACGCTTAGCTCTTAATGCTTTCACCGTATCTATCGTGTAAGACGGTCCTTTTCGCTCAAGTTCGATAGCAGAAACGTGGAATTGTGCATTATCGATCACCGCACGCTTTGTCATTTCTAACCGCTCTTCAGGTGACGCCATATACTTTCGGGTTTTATGAGGAGGTGTATATACCGGTATAAACCATACTTCATCCAACTTAAGAGCGGTCAGTGCCTCCTGTGCAATAATAAGGTGTCCCAAATGAGGAGGGTCAAACGTTCCGCCCAGCAAACCAATTTTTGCTCTCATTTTCTTTCCCCTTTATCAAGGCAATTCAATCTGCTTGTTTTCCTCTGATTCCCTGTACAGGATGATTGTACTGCCAATTACTTGGACAATATCAGCCGAAGCACCTGCTGCGAGCTCGGCTGCCGCTTCATTTTTATCTTCCAGACAGTTTTGGAGCATATTTATTTTGATCAGCTCTCTTGCCTCCAACGCATCTGCTGTTTGCTTGATTAAATTAGCGGTAACTCCAGCTTTCCCAATCTGAAAAACAGGTTTAATTGTATGAGCTTTTTTACGTAAAAAACGTTTTTGTTTCCCGGTTAAAATATCATTCTCCTCCTAACTGTTCCATCACACTCTTAGTCATTTCATCTCTGTCTGGCACTATTCCAGTCCATTTTTCAAAAGCAAGGGCCCCTTGCTCAACAAACATTCCTACGCCATTTAATATATCCGCGCCTTGACTTTCCGCTTGCTGGAGCCACTTGGTCTTAATAGGATTATATATTAAGTCACTGCACAAACAGCCTTTTTTCAACTGATCCGCCCGCCAAGGCATATCATTCACATTCGGTGTCATCCCTATCGACGTAGTATTGATTATCAGGTCGTATAGAGAAGTATCTCTATCCGCTTCAGTGAGTGTCCGAACAAATACGTTCGCCTTGTTTGGAATTTTTTCATAAATTAGCTGCGCCTTTGAAATGGTTCGGTTGGTGATTGTAAGTGTACGAACCCCGTAGTTTGCGAGAGCAGCGGCCACTGCCCGGGCAGCGCCGCCCGCCCCCACTATGAGGACATGATAATCATGTAGCTTCTCACCTGTCTGCTTGCGAAGTGCAGCAACATAACCTGCTCCGTCCGTATTGTAACCGACCCATTTATCGCCTTCTTTCACGACCGTATTAACGGCACCAATCACTTTCGCCTCTTCATCCACTTTATCTAAGTATTTCATCACCTCAACTTTATGAGGGACCGTTACATTAAAACCAGCGAATCCCAAAGCTTGCATACCTAGGACTGCTTCCCTTAGATCACTAGGATCGACTGAAAAAGCATGGTATACATACGGAAGACCATTGCTTGCAAATTGATGATTGTGCATAAGTGGCGACATGGAATGCCCTACTGGAAAACCAATGAGACCAAATAATTTCTCACTTTTGTGGTCTACGTTCATTAGATAATCGCCTCTCTTATTGTTACGCCTACTCCTTTTGGAGCATAAACATCGACCTCAGCACCGGATGCTGTAACGGACACCCAGCCAAGTCCCGCTATCACAATATCCGTTTTTTCTTTCTTTATCGTAAAGGGGTGTTTTGACAAACCAGGCAGCTGCTTCAGCGTTTCTGAGCCGGGAGGATATAAAAGATCACCTGCCTGCTCGTTGTACAGTTTATCTGCTTTTTCCAATTTCGTACGATGAATATGCAAGTCATTTGCTGCATACACGACAAAGGAGTTATCTATTCCTTTTTTAAAATCAATTCGGGCAAGAGCGCCGATAAAAAGGGTTTGCTTTTCACTCAGCTGGAAGATACGTGGTTTGATCTCTTTTCTAGGTGTGATAAGCTTTAGTTCTTTGTCGTTTATATAATGAGCTATCTGCTTCTCATTCATTAACCCGGGAGTATCAAAGAGTTTGCTCCCATCGTCAAGTGGAAGATCGATCATATCCAACGTCGTGCCTGGAAAATGAGAGGTCGTTATCAACTGCTCTTCATCTCCTCCAAATTCCTCGATCAGCTTGTTAATAAAAGTGGACTTGCCAACATTTGTACAGCCTGTAATATAAACATCTTGACCTTTACGCAACTTATCGATAGCGGCGGCGGCATGTTCAATGGCTTTATTTTTAGCGGCGCTGATTAACAGTATTTCTTTGGGACGGAGCCCTTGTTCCCTTGCAGCTTTCCATATCCAATCTTTCAGCTTTTTCTCATTTGTCGATTTGGGCAGCAAGTCTGTCTTGTTAACAAGTAGCAGTACATCGTTATTGCCGACGTACCTCTGAAAACCTGGAATCCAACTTCCCTCAAAGTCGAAGACATCGACTATTTTTACAATTAATGCTTGACGCTCCCCTAAGGCGTGTAGTTTTTCTGTAAAATCACTATTTTCCAAGGGAACATCCTGCACTTCGTTATAATGCTTTAAGCGAAAGCAGCGCTGACAGATGACGACCTCGCGCTTCAAGGCAGAAGCAGGGGTATAGCCTGCAGCATTCTCTTCTTTCGTTTGAATGTCAGCACCGCAGCCGGCACATTTGATATTGTCAGAAACCAATGTTATTCCTCCCACTGTATAAGGCCTTTATCCCGTAATTTCTTTAATACTCGCCTTTCTATCCTGCGGTTAATTCTCGTTAAAAAACCATCTGTCGCAGTGATCGGGACAACAAGAACGGTGTAAAACCCTGCCCTGTTTCCTCCAAACACATCTGTTAGCACCTGATCACCTACAACTACAACTTCCTCTTTTTTTAGACCCATTTGTTTACACGCTTTTCGGAACGCCCTGCCCATCGGCTTTTTCGCCGAATGAATAAACTCGATACCCATAGGTTTGGAGAACGTTCCAACACGACTTTCATTGTTATTGGAAACGATCGTAACTTGAAATCCTTCCTTTTTCACTTCGGTCAGCCATTCAAGAAGTTTTGGTGTTGCTTGCGGCCGGTCCCATTCAACGAGCGTATTATCCAAATCGGTGATGATTCCTTTAATCTTTCGTTGATGTAAATCCTCTAAGTTTAAATTAAAAACGGATGGTATGTACTCATTAGGTATAAAGAACTTAAACACACAAGGACACCCTTTTTATCGTTTATTATCCGAACAACCTGCTAAACAGAAATTATATCGCTTAATTGACATTTTGTGAACCACCCTACATAAAGGAATCAGAAAACATTAGGATAAAATATGAGCAAAACCTTTCGACAATTTAAGACAGGCAAAAATGTGGATAACTTTTTCAACACATAAAAACCTTATTTCACCTACTAAAAAACACTTTTCAAACGATTATAAACAGTTTATCCACGGTGTCATGTGGACAAACGAACGATTGTTCTGTTCATTAAAAAGTGATACACTATATACAATGGAATCGATGCTTGGATGTAACAGATTAAGGAGGTGTTTTTCTTTTATGGAACACTTATCGGATGAGTTGCTCTTGGAAGCCTATGAGAAAGCCCTTCAATTGAATTTGAATCAAGATTTCATTTCTTTAATAGAAGAAGAATTAAAAAAACGCTCTCTAACAGACCATCATGAATTTAAAATGACCAGATCCCATTAGCGGGCTCCGCTTACCATTGTTTACACATACATGCAGCCTTTCCTTTTTAACCGGAAAGGCTTTTTATTATGACGTATTCTCTTGGTTCTAATGATCTGTTCACTTTGTTTTCAGTTGTAATGGAAAGAAGGGGGTCTGGCTGTGGGCTGAATTTTTCCTCTCGTTTTTCATCAATGTAGTTATCGACAACCGCTCCTCCGAGCAGAAAGGCGATGAAGACACATAAAGAAACAATTGTTTTATTTGTCATTCCCACGCATCCTTTTTTTAATATTGTCGGGAAATGACAAATTTTTTATTCAATAAAATTTCTTTTTATCTGCTTTCTTCCTATATATAAGAGCTGGATTTTCCCTTAAATATCAGTATCCGGAGAGATGCATCGGTCAATAATTTAAGTTATAATGTGAAAGAAAATGATTAGATACGGAATTCGACAAAGGAGGCCTTGCATGTTCACCGCCTTACATTTTGCAATTATAATGCCGTTTATAGCAGCTATACTTGTTCCTTTTTTGTATAAACAATTCGCACGTATACATACTGGCTGGTTCGTGCTGATCGTTCCAGTTTTATTATTTATTTATTTCATTCAATACATACCTCTCACCGCAAATGGGCAGACCGTAACATCCGTTTTTAACTGGGTTCCATCACTAAATCTTAATTTTATCGCTTATGTCGATGGTCTCGGTCTTTTGTTTGCACTGTTAATTACAGGGATTGGATCTTTGGTTGTCCTATACTCCATTTATTATCTCTCGAAAGAAAAAGAAGCATTGAACAACTTCTATGTCTTTTTGCTTATGTTTATGGGCGCAATGCTTGGAGTTGTTCTTTCTGATAATTTAATTGTTCTTTATACATTTTGGGAAATTACCAGTTTATCCTCGTTTTTACTTATTTCTTATTGGTATGAAAGAGAGCAATCCCGTTACGGAGCACTCAAGTCACTTCTCATTACCGTTATCGGCGGCTTTGCTATGCTTGTAGGGTTTGTGCTTGTTTACAAGATGACTGGAACGTTCAGCATACAGGAGATTGTCGCTTCTGCAGAAACGATTACAGGCCACCCGTTATTTTTGCCGGCTATGCTTTTAATTTTACTGGGAGCGTTTACAAAATCAGCACAGTTTCCATTTCATATTTGGCTACCTGATGCGATGGAAGCCCCTACACCTGTAAGTGCTTATTTGCATTCTGCTACGATGGTGAAAGCAGGGATTTACCTTGTGGCCCGCTTAAGCCCTATATTTGCTGTTAAAGGGGAATGGCTTTGGCTCGTTGCAGGGTTCGGAATTGTGACGTTGTTTTGGGGGTCGTTTACCGCTGTCCGGCAAACTGATCTTAAGGGAATTCTTGCCTATTCAACAATCAGCCAACTCGGGATGATCCTGTCCATGCTTGGCGTCGGTGCTGCAGCTCTTCATTTTGACAGCATCGATAACAACTTATATATTGGCGCGACAACCGCTGCCTTGTTCCACCTAATTAACCATGCTACTTTTAAAGGCAGCCTGTTTATGATGGTTGGTATCGTTGATCATGAAACAGGGACGAGAGATATTCGTTATCTGGGCGGATTAATGACCATCATGCCCATTACCTTTACTGTTGCTGTCATTGGAAGTTTTTCCATGGCGGGTCTTCCGCCTTTTAATGGCTTTTTAAGTAAAGAAATGTTCTTCACTTCTATGGTGCAGATTACTAATCTGGGGATGTTCAACATTGAAACTTTCGGCGTCTTGTTTCCTGTTATTGCCTGGATTGCCAGTGTTTTCACTTTTATCTACAGCATGATTATTGTTTTTAAGACATTTGCCGGTAACATGCATCCCGGTTTGGTACGTGCCAACATCCATGAAGCGCCGCTTGGGATGCTGATCTCTCCAATCGTGCTTATTAGTCTCGTTGTTATATTTGGGTTTTTCCCAAACATACTTGCCCACTCCATTATTGAGCCGGCAATGGCTTCTATACTGCCATCTTTACTAGGTGGTAATGAACAATTTTATGTGAATATTCGTTTTTGGCACGGATTTTCTACGGAGCTGTATATGACTATCGGAGTCGTCGTAATCGGTTTACTTCTTTTCATGAGTTTAAGGAAATGGGCCGGTATTTACCGGTTATTTCCAGAATCATTGTCATTTAACCGCTTATATGATCAACTGCTCGTGACTACCGAGAATGTTTCAACGATTTTAACAAGCTGGTACATGAAAGGTTCTGTAAGGCAGTACTTAATGTATATAATGGTCTTTTTTACATTAATACTGACGGTCGTTCTCTTCGGCAAAGGTGCATTCACCGTTAATACTACCAATTTGGCACCGATCAGTATTTATGAAGCTGTTTTGGCCGCTTCACTAGTTATTGCTGCTTTACTTACTATGTTTGCATCTACCCGTCTAAAAGCTGTTATCGGTTTAGGTGCAACGGGCTATATTGTATCTTTGTTTTTTGTTATTTTCCGTGCTCCTGACTTAGCTTTAACACAGCTGACAATTGAAACCGTATCGGTTGCCTTATTCTTGCTCTGCTTTTATCATCTGCCCGAGATTACAAAAGGAGCGAAAAAAGTTCGCTTTCAGCCAGGCAACTTTATTATCTCGCTCGCAGTTGGAGTTACCATTACCTTGATTGCTATTTCAGCTAGCAGCTCCAAACTGTTTGATTCGATTTCAAGCTTTTTCTCGGAAGCCAGTCATGATTTGGCCGGGGGCGATAATATGGTTAACGTTATCCTGGTAGACTTTCGCGGGTTCGATACATTATTTGAAATACTCGTCCTTGGCATTGCGGCGATGGGTATTTATACCATGATTAGATTGCGGATTACGGGGAGAAATCGTCCATGAGGCAGAATGATATTATTCTACAAACGACAACCAAAATAGTTTTGTTTATTATCCTCGCGTTCTCTGTTTTTATGTTTTTTAATGGTCACAACAACCCGGGTGGAGGATTTGTTGGCGGTTTAATGACAAGCTCAGCCATTGTTTTATTTATGCTTGCCTTTGGATTAGAGACAACAAAACGTATCTTGCCGTTTGACTTTAAGTTAGTTGCAGCTTCCGGTCTATTAATCGCCATATTAACGGGAATGGGAAGTTTCGTGTTTGGCGTCCCGTTCCTCTCCCATACTTTTGGTTATTTCACCATACCGATTTTAGGAGAGATGGAGCTTGCAACCGCTACACTATTTGATTTAGGAGTCTATCTCGTCGTAGTCGGTGTGACGCTTACTATTATCCAAACAATCGGGGAGGATAGCTGATGGAAATTTTAATGTCGATTATCGCCGGCTTTTTGTTCATGGTCGGCACCTATCTCGTGTTATCCAAAAATATGATTCGTATTATTATCGGAACTGGTTTTATCAGTCATGGTTCCCATCTCCTGCTTCTAACTATGGCTGGACTGAAAACAGGGGCTCCCCCTTTACTGGGGCTGCAAGCATCTACTTATACAGATCCACTTCCGCAAGCCCTTATTTTAACAGCGATCGTAATAAGCTTCGGTGTGACAGCCTTTTTCCTCGTACTCGGCTACAAGGCTTATAAGGTAACGGGAACCGATAACACCGATGGATTGAGAGGTCCTGATTTACATGACTAACTTACTAATATTGCCAATTTTAATCCCTTTTTTAACAGGGGTTATTCTTCTATTTTTCCCTAAGCAGATTACCGCCCAGCGCACACTCAGTCTTATCTCCGGGGTTGCGCTTATAGCGGTGAACATCTTTTTAGTTATAGACATCGCACAAAATGGCATCCGTACTCTAGAAATTGGCGGCTGGTCTCCTCCTTATGGGATAGTTCTCGTTGGGGACATGTTAGCGGGCCTTTTAGTTACCTCTACTGCTGTCTTGAGCCTGCCGATATTGATCTATTCCATTCATTCTGTCGGTAAAGAACGAGAAGGCTTTTACTACCACTCTTTTTATTACTTTTTAATAACTGGGGTTTCCGGCGCCTTTCTAACTGGGGACTTGTTTAACCTCTTCGTATTCTTCGAGGTCATGCTAATCGCGTCTTACATATTGATCGTACATGGGAATACAAAACGACAACTGCGGGAGTCCTTCAAGTATGTGTTGATAAATGTTATGTCTTCGGCTCTTTTTGTCATTGGTGTCGCTTATTTATATTCTGTTACAGGTACGTTAAATATGGCTCACCTTTCCGAAAGGATTGCCAGCCTGGATGTAGAAGCACCAATTCTTACTGTGATTGCCGTTTTGTTTCTGATCGTTTTCGGGCTGAAAGGCGCCCTGTTTCCCTTATATTTTTGGCTGCCGGCTTCTTATGCCGCACCTCCGCCAGCTATCGGTGCTATTTTCGGGGCCTTATTAACCAAGGTAGGAATCTATTCTATTTTCAGAACGTATTCACTGATTTTCACCCAGGACACAGAGTTCACCCATACGCTCTTGGCAGTTTTAGCCGCCTGCACGATGATTGCGGGCGTTATTGGAGCGATCGCCCACCAAGATGTAATGAAAATTTTGGTGTACAATGTCATTGTCGCTGTAGGTTATGTGTTATTCGGTGTCTCGACGTTAAATGAACCCGGATTTGTTGGAGCCATTTATTATCTCATGCATGATATGATTATAAAAGCTGCTTTATTCTTGATCATTGGTGCCCTCATCACCGTTGCCGGTACGAGCCACTTAAAACAAATGGGCGGCATCATTAAATATCACGCAAAATTAGGTTGGCTGTTTTTTGTCGCCGTATTAGCTTTGGTTGGTATTCCTCCTTTAAGCGGGTTTATTGGCAAGTTAATGCTGATTGAAGGAGGAGCAGAAAGGGGACAGTATTGGATTATTGCGGCCATGATGGTATCCAGTTTGCTCGTCTTGTATTCCATGATCCGTATCTTTTTAAATGGCTTTTATGGGGAAATTAAGCTGGAAAGAGCCGATCAACATGGTACAACGAAAGGGCTATTGCTGCCTTGCTCATTGTTAATTGCAGTTTCTGCGCTAATCGGTTTAGGTGCGGAAGTGCTTTATCCATTTGTCTCGACAGCTGCCGAAACATTGCTAAACCCTGAAATATACATTGACGCCGTATTAAAGGAGTAAACAAAAATGGCTTTTCAATTAATCATAAACTTACTCATTGCGTTTACTTGGATGTTTTTGAATAATGCGTGGAGCTTTGGCTCTTTCATAAGCGGTTTTATTATCGGCATCGGGATATTATACGTGCTTAAAGGCTCACAACGTTTTTATTTAAAGGGAGTAGCCGCAATTATTAAATTGCTTCTCATCTTTCTAAAAGAGCTTCTTATGTCAACTCTAGAAGTGGCAAAACTTGTTTTAAAGCCTTCTCTTGATATTCAACCAGGAATATTTGCTATGGATATTGATTTAAAAGAAGATTGGGAGATCACCGTTCTTTCTTCTCTTATTACCTTGACTCCGGGGACGCTTGTCGTCGATATCTCACCTGATAATAAGACGCTTTATATTCATGCGATTGATTTACCCGATGCCGAGGAAGCTAGACGTGATATTGATCATTCATTTGTCAAAGCGATTAAGGAGGTGACACGATAATGCTTTACATTTTATATTCCGTAGCGGCGTTGTTTATCACGCTTTCGATTATTCTCAGCTTGTACCGTATCGCAAAAGGCCCTTCCATGCCAGATCGTGTCGTCGCTCTCGATTTGGTCGGAATTAACTTAATTAGCTTAATCGCAATCGTGTCGCTCTTACTTAATACAACCGCCTTCGTAGAAGTGATCCTTCTCTTAGCAATCCTGTCGTTTCTTGGAACGGTCGCATTCTCTAAATTTATTGAAAAGGGTGTTGTCATTGAACGCAATCGAGATTAGCAAGTGGATTGTCGGTATTCTCGTTCTGTTTGGCGCCCTTTTAAATTTGATAAGTGCCATTGGGATTATCCGTCTCCCTGACGTATACTCGCGCCTGCACGCTTCAACCAAAGCTGCTACGTTAGGCGTAATGTGTATCCTCATTGGGACATTTCTGTTTTTCAGCATTGTAGATGGGGATATAAATGCAAGAATTTTGCTTGCCATCGTATTTATCTTCATAACATCTCCTGTCGGCGGCCACCTTATTTCAAGGGCCGGTTACCACGCAGGAGTGTCTCTGTGGGAGTCAAGTATTAAAGACGACCTTCACACAAAAAAAAGAAAGAAGCAATCCTGAAGGTATTTTTGTCACTGGATTTGTCAATATTCTCCATAGGAATTGTTTTAAAAAATTAAGTTTAAGGATATAATACTAAGAAATCGATCCCAAAATCCTTAAATTCCCCGCGAACACTTGACATAGCAAGGATTTCATGAGTAAATTTGTATTGTACAGTCTCTATATTAACTAGGAATGAAAGGGAGTTTTTTCATGAATAAGACCGATTTAATTAATTCAGTAGCAGAACAAGCAGACATCTCTAAAAAAGACGCCTCCAAAGCAGTTGACGCTGTATTTGACAGCATTACAGAGACTTTAAAATCCGGCGACAAAATTCAACTCGTTGGTTTTGGAAGCTTTGAGGTGCGTGAACGTGCAGCTCGTAAAGGACGCAACCCGCAAACGGGTGAAGAAATAGAAATCCCAGCAACAAAAAATCCTGCTTTCCGTCCAGGAAAACAATTAAAAGATGCCGTAAATGAATAAAATAGCAGCTTGGTGAAACTCCCATTATTTTTAAAGGAGACTCTTTTCACTACTGTTAGTTTATGCACTTTTTAATCAGGGGGGATATCCCCCACTGATTGAAAGTGTTAGAGTAGCCCCTTCTCTTCTAAACGGGATTAGTTGGGGTGTGAGTCATCTTCGGTACGGGACTTTGTCTTTCGTTTATAAAACTCTTGAAACAATTTAAATAATGCCCTCTTTTCAATTCTTGATACGTAACTTCTTGAGATACCCATGTCTTTTGCTATTTCCCGTTGTGTCCTCTCTTTTTTGCTTTCTAAACCGAAGCGACTAAGAATAACCGCTTTTTCGCGTTCATTTAAGACATCCATAAATTGAAACATCTGATTCATTTCCATCTTCAACTGAATGATTTCTGGAACTTCAGGGCCGTCTTCTTGCAGGACGTCCAAAAGCGATATTTCATTCCCTTCTTTATCACTTCCAATTGGATCATATAACGAGATATCTTTTTTTACTTTTTTTAGTGCTCTCAAATGCATAAGTATCTCATTCTCTACACATCGTGCTGCGTATGTTGCCAATTTGGTTCCTTTATCTGGTGAGTAGCTTTCGATGCCCTTAATCAATCCTATCGTCCCGATAGAGATTAAATCTTCCGTGTCCTCACGAGTGTTTTCAAACTTTTTAACGATGTGAGCTACCAGCCGCAAATTATGTTCGATTAAAATATTTCTAGAGTCTTGGCTTCCCTGCTGCATTTGCGTTATATGTTTCCTCTCCTCCTCTTTCGACAAAGGCTGTGGAAACGCATTATTTTTCACGTAAGATACTAACAAAGCAAGCTCTTTGAATAGGTAAATGGCGGCAGCTAAAATGCCAGACAACAAGCATCTCCCCTTTCTGCCGTGTATCGTTTCTTCCTAAGTATATGCAAGAAAGAGGATAACTTGTTTGTCCATCCCCAACATTTAAAAAAGGTTACTCTTTTTTAAACTTGGAACGGTTCTCTCTCCATTGTTTGCGAAGCATCTCATCCACTAACTTTTTCTCATTCGGCTTCAGCTTCCGTCCCAGTTTATATTCGAACTTCTTTCTTAAGGTCAGAAAAAGGTTTTTCTGTTTCACGACAACAACCTTCCCTCACTACAATATTCCTTAGTTTACCACAATCGTTGTTATCTAGTAATAGTTTTTTGTAGCGTTTACACGTTTAAATATTCTAATAATTGTACTTATTGCTTTTATTTTATTATATTAATATATAAAGAGCTAAGAAGAAGAACTCCTTAGCTCTTTATTTCCTGTCCGGCTCTTTTTTTTGGGTAGAGGATGTGTTTTTTGTTTGGTCCTTCTTCCTTATTTCGATTTCTTCTTCGCGCAGATCCTCTAAAGGTATTTCATCCTCATAGACACTCGGGGGTACCTGTTTCGAATTCCTTTTTTCAGACAGTACCTTACCGCTCTTAAATGCTTTATTATTAGAGTTCGGCATTTCTCTGCCTCCTTCTTTTTCCTTACTGTTATCTCTATACCACGAATTTCGGCCTTGAAAACTAATTCTTATTAGATGTGAATCGGGAAAAACTTTGCTATCATGAAGAAAAGCGTAACATTTGCAAAGGTGGAATATGGGCGTGACAGTTAATGCGAATATGATACGTGAGCGGTTTGAGAATAAAAGCCAAGGGATTATCGATGAACGAACGATGCGAAAGTATGCAGTCCTTCTTCCTTTAATGGAAAAGGGAACAGAAATGGACATACTATTTGAGGTTAGGGCTAAACATATGAAACGGCAGCCGGGCGAGATTTGTTTCCCCGGCGGGAAGGTAGACCGGAATGATCGCTCACCTGCGGAAGCTGCAATAAGAGAGTTATGTGAAGAGGTTGGGGTAACAGAAAAAGACGTGACGTTAATCGGGAATTTGGATCGTGTTGTTTCCCCTTTTAACCATATCATTTATCCGTATGTTGGACTGTTGAATACAGACTCTCCTTTTATGCCGAACGAAAATGAGGTGGATGAATTATTTACAGTTCCGCTCTCTTTTTTTCAGCAGACCAAACCAGAAAAACACGATATCCGATTAATTGTTCAACCCGAGGACTCTTTTCCTTATGAATCCATCCCAGGGGGTAAGAATTATCCTTGGAATAAAGGGATCATCCCCGAATATTTTTATTTTTATTCTGACAAAGTAATATGGGGGATGACCGCACGTATTATAAAGCATTTTATCGAGGAGCTGAACAGGAAGAGATAGAAAACGGGACTGTATCAAAGCTTAATCTTAACGACAAATCTTATAGAATTGAAAAAAGGGCTGTCAAAAGGTCATTTTTTATGACCTTTTGATACAGCCCCGTTTTCGGATTATGAGTTTTTTAATTGTGACACCATCTGGAGAATCAGGTTCGCAGCATTTACGGATGCTTTCTCTAAAAACTGTTCATAAGATAATTTTGCCTCTTTACCAGCAATGTCGCTGAGTGCTCTAATAACGACAAACGGAACGTTAAAGCGGTGACAAACGTGCGCGATGGCTCCTGCTTCCATTTCTGCACATTTGGCTAATTCAAAGATCTCTTTCAACGAATTCACCTTTGTTTCATCACTCATAAAGGAATCACCGGATACAATCAATCCTTCAGTGGCAGGTATTTCCCCAGTTGCAGCACTACTCTTCGCGACTTCTATAAGGTTCTTATCCGCTGTAAAGGCAGCCGGCATTTGTGGTACCTGGCCGAACTCATAACCAAACACAGTAGCGTCTACGTCATTATAGCGAACCTCTGTTGAAATTACTAAATCTCCAACATTTAGTTCCGTGTCAAATCCACCTGCGGAACCCGTGTTTATGACTACATCCGGCTTGTATCTCTCCAAAACCAACGTCGTACTTATTGCGGCATTCACCTTTCCAATTCCTGATTTACAAAGAATGGTTTCCTGTCCACCTATATCTCCAATATGAAAAAAACTGCCTCCGATTTCTTCATCCTTGCGGTTGTCAAGCTTGCTTTTGAGCATTTCTACTTCCTCATCCATCGCTCCGATAATTGCTATTTTCATATCCTGGTTCCTTTCCTAATAAATAATAAAATTTTTAGCCGACGTAAGGGTTGGATTCCAAAACCTTCACATCTGTAGGTGTCCATCCCTCATTTTCAATGAACTTCATCGTCACTTGGAACGGTTTGTTCTGATGGTTATAATCACTGACTGTTCCAACGGCTGTTTGATTCCCTCCGTTTTCGAGCCACCAAATAATCATCTCTCCTTCACTGATGCCAGTTGCATATTGTAAAGCGGACTCCATTTCCTGCCAGTTTTGGCTTCCTTTTGTAAAGTCAGCATTGTAAGAGCCGGTTTGTTCTGTTCCAATTGGTTCCCACTCTCCATTATGATCTGGTAGTTGTGGTTCGTTTTCCTTCTGGCTGCCGTCATTATCGGATGACTCTGACTCCGTATTTTTGTTCTCTTGTGGTGTTCTACCCTCATCCGTGTCTGGCTCGCTATCCGGGGTATTCTGTTTTGGTGCCGTTTGTTCTTCTTCCATCTGGTTATTTGTTTCTTCTACAGATTCGGTGGTCTCTTCACTTACGTCGTTCTTCCCTTCTAAAAATAATTGCGCAGCAAAAAATAGAATAAGACCGCCTACCACTAAAATAGAGATATTCAGTATTCGATTCATGTTTTTTCTTTTCCGCATTTCGTAGCGTGTTTCCTCACGAGAATCCTTATCTTCGTTCATCTCATTCACCTGCCGTTCTTTTTCAAGATTCCTTTTTACTACAAATGTAATTATTCCTTCACAGTTGAATTTATAAAAATAAACGAATAATATATAATTTATTTGTTTTATTGTTCGTGTATTTAATCGAAATAAGCACTTGTGAAATTGATTCAGTTATGAAGAAAACAAGCAGCCTGGTGCAGCGCTGCTTGTTTATTAAATCAATTCACCTCGATGATCTCTACCTCAATATCTCCCCCTGGCGTGCTTACTGTAACCTGTTCTCCAATTTTTCTTCCAAGGAGAGACTTTGCCATAGGGGAATCGTTTGAAATTTTCCCTTCTAATGGATCAGATTCTGCGCTACCAACAATTGTGTAGACTTCTTCTTCGCCATCTGGCATCTCTTTAAATTTGACTGATTTGCCAAGTGCTACTTCGGTGTTATTGGAGCTGTCTTCTTCAATAATAATAGCATTCTTTAACATTTTTTCTAATTGATTAATCCTGCCCTCTACAAAAGCTTGTTCCTCTTTTGCAGAATCATACTCAGAGTTCTCTGAGAGATCCCCAAAACTTCTTGCCACTTTAATGCGCTCGACTACCTCTTGACGTCGTTCGGTTTTTAAGTAGTTTACTTCTTGTTCTAATTTTTGTTTTCCTTCTTCTGTCATATAATGTTGTTTCTCTTCAGCCATTTTGTGCCACTCCTCTTTGAAGATAATCTTCTCTGATTATTTATTTTAAGATATGAATGCTTCCTCTGAATCATTCTATTTTTTGACTGATAGCCAATCCATCTCCTACAGTAAGAAACCTAGTCTTAAAAGCAGAATGAGTCGTCAGCCATTCGTTATACTCCCGTATTTTCTCCACCATTGGCCGCACGCGTCCTGATGCTTCCTCGGGGACAGCAGTCAACCCTTTAAAAAAAACATTGTCTGTAATGACTAACCCTTTTTCGTTCAAAAAGGGTACGTACCGTGTGAAAAATTCCTTGTTTTTTCCTTTAGCTGCGTCAATAAATATTACATCAAAGCCGCTGTCTGCATCAAGTACGAACGTATCGGCCAATGCATCAGCACAGTAAAAGTTCGTCTGTGTTTCAAGGCCGCTTTTTTCCCGGTATACCATAGCCCGTTCATAGCGCCCTTGGTCTTTTTCTACAGATGTTACATGAATGTCAGGCAGTTCGTGTGCAATCCGTAAAGCAGAATAACCAATGGCTGTGCCAATTTCCAAAATCCGGACACTTTGATGCAGTTCCAAGATCTGCAACATTACTTCAAACGAGTCCTGTTCCATAATCGGTATTTTATGACGTGCCGCCTCTTCTTCCATTTCTTGAATGTAAGAAGGCTTGTTGCCTTTGAGCGTATTGACGTATTCTATCATCTGTTGATCATTATACATATCTTCTGGCTCCTATTACTCATCCTTTGCCTCTTCCCATTCACTACGATACTTTTCCTGCGTTTTTTTGTGGTTGGCATATTCTTCGTTATAAATGACTTCCCCATTTGGACGTGCATAAAAATAGATATAGTTATTTTCATCCGGATTCAAGACCGCACGAATGGAGTCAAGGCCGGGACTGGCTATCGGTCCTGGTGGCAGACCCTTGTATCGGTACGTATTATATGGAGATTCCGTCTCAAGATCATCGAATGAGGTCATATAACGGTGCTCGCCAATCGCATAAGCTACGGTGGGGTCAACTTCTAAACGCATACCTTTCTCCAGGCGGTTAAAAAGGACACCTGCGATAATCGGCCGATCCTTCGCCTGTCTGGCTTCTCTTTCTACAATGGAAGCTAGCGTGAGCACCTCATGGACCGTATAATCTTTGTCTTGAAGCTGATCTGAAAATTCTACCATGTGACTTTGCATTCGTTCAATCATTTTCTCAATGATACTCGCTAATTTTGGTTTTTCCTCATAGTAATCATACCTGGCGGGAAACAGATAACCTTCCAATGGATGCCTCACCTCGTCTTCTAAGACGACTGGTTCCAGAATACTGTACTTGTCGATCAGCTCCTTGATATATTTTTTATCATGAAGTTTCTTGTTGACGGCTTTTTCCTCAAACGCCGTAACACCCGCTATTGTTTTTGTGATGTCTTGCATCCACGTTCCTTCCGGTATGGTGAATGTTATTTCTGCTTCTTTCATTACTTTTCCTTTTTTAAGAGCAGAAATTATTTCATCCACGTTCATGGAAGGAGATAAACGATATTCACCAGCTTGCAGGCCTTCTACGTTTTTAACAGACACATAATAACGAAAGATGGTCCCGTTTTTGATTAATCCTTTTTCTTCTAAAATACTGCCGATTGCTGTCCCGTCGGACCCTATTGGTATTTCCACCTGTATCGTTTTATCACTCTTAGCATCTACAGGTTTAAGCGTAGAGTGTATGTATAAAAATCCACCTAAACCAATACCTGCTGCTGCTAATATACAAATGCCTAAAATAATTAGCACAATCCGCCTTACTACACCGGCTTGTCTTGCTTTTTCATTTAGCAAATTATTAGATTGATCTTCCGTCATAAAACCCCCCTCCCAGTCCGCAACGACTTCATTATACAACATTTGCTCATTTTCTCCATCAAATAGTTAGGGCCAAGATACGTAAAAGAAGCCATTAAAGAGAAAAACTCTTTAATGGCAGTATCCCTTGATTGACAACTGATAGTGATTATAATTCGCCGTCGTCCGCGCTGAATGTCTCAACCATCTCTTCTACCATATCCCACTCTTCATCCGTTTCAATAGGGAATAGAGAAATATCAGACTCCTCTTCGCCGGCATCTTCGAACCGAAAGGCGAAAACTTCGACTTCTTCTTCCTCTTCGTCGCTTTCCTGTTCACCAGCTTCTGTTAAGACCATGTAGGACTTGCCAGTTTCATCCACATCGAAGGTAAATAAAACATCAAATAGGTGCTCATTCCCTTCATCATCTGGGATGACAATTCTTTCATTTTCTTCCTGAGCCATCTTTATACCCCCATTACGTTAATTTCGAGTTGTTTTGCTCCAGATACCCTTGTAAAATCATAACTGCTGCCACCTTGTCAACGACCTTTTTGCGTTTTTTCCTGCTTACATCTGCTGCAATTAATGTACGTTCTGCGGCTCGTGTGGTAAGACGTTCGTCATACATATGAACGTCCGCTCCCAATTTTGAAGAGATCTGCTCGGCAAAATCTTGACACTGTTTTCCACGCGGACCAATCGTTCCGTCCATATTTTTAGGGAGTCCGATTACAATCTCATCTGCACCATGTTCTTCCATCAGCTCGGCTATTCGTCCGAACGACTCTACGGGATCCTCCCCTTTGATATGGATCGTTTCGATTCCTTGAGCGGTCCATCCTAACTCGTCCGATACAGCTACTCCTATTCTTTTCATGCCGACATCTAAGCCTAGTATTTTCATTCTTGCTCCTTCCCATGCCTCTTGAGGTAAGATCGTACTAATTCTTCAATCAGTTCATCTCTTTCAAGTCTCCTGATGAGTGTACGCGCCTCTTGGTACCTGGGAATGTATGCAGGATCTCCAGACAACAGGTAACCTACAATTTGGTTGATTGGATTATAGCCTTTTTCTTCAAGCGCCTGATATACCGTCAACATCACTTCACGGGCATCGGCATCTATCGTGTCTTCTTGAACGTTAAATTTCATCGTGTTGTCATTTGAATCCATATCATACACCTCCTCTGCTTATCAGCAACATGAAAAGAATTCGCGAAGTGCTGCGCATAGCTGTCCACATCTTGCCCTTATTGTACATCAATTATTCTGTTTGGGAAATGGATTTTACAATATCCTTCACAGCCTTCAATGCTTCAGGAAGCTTGGCTGGATCTTTTCCGCCTGCCTGCGCCATATCTGGACGGCCCCCGCCGCCTCCGCCACATATGGATGCCGTCTCTTTCACGATGTTTCCGGCCTTAAATCCTTTTTCTGTTAAATCTTTTGTCACACCGGCAACGAGACTCACTTTGCCATTATGCGAGCTTCCGAGCACAACAATCCCGGATCCTAATTTTTGTTTTAATTCATCAACTGTCTTTCGAAGCCCATCCATATCAAGGGATGATACTTCTTGGGATATGACTTGTATCCCGGATACATTTTCTTTGGCTGCTTCCAAGCTTCCTGCTTCCATGCTCCCAATTTTAGCAGCCAAGGACTCATTTTCACGTTCTACGCTTCGCAGCTGCTGTTGGAGAGCTTCGACACGCTGAGGCACGTCCTTTACCGTTTTTGCCTTTAAAGCTGTCGCGGTCTTAAATAATACGTTTATTTGTTCGTTCATATACTCGTACGCCTTTTTACCCGTTACTGCCTCCAGACGGCGAATGCCAGCACCAATGCCGGCTTCGGTGACAATCTTAAAGATACCGATCTCAGCTGTATTTCGAACGTGACAGCCTCCGCATAGTTCAATGCTGTAGTCACCCGCCTGGACGACCCTGACGCTGTCTCCGTACTTCTCCCCAAATAAAGCCATTGCTCCCATCGCTTTTGCGTCTTCCAGCTTTTTCTCTTCAATAATAATTGGAGCTGCCTGCCAGATTTTTTCATTAACTATCTTTTCGATTCGGTCGCGTTCTTCCTCGGTGACGGCACCGAAGTGGGAGAAATCGAAACGCAGACGATCAGGTGTTACGAGAGAGCCGGACTGATTGACGTGTTCACCGAGCACATCCTTTAAAGCCTGGTGCAGCAAATGGGTCGCTGTATGGTTTTTAATGATAGCAGTACGCTTTCCTTCATCAACCGCTGCCTTTACCTTAGAGCCGGTTCGAAAGGAGCCTTTTCTCATCTCAATCGTGTGTAAATGCTGGCCGTTCGGTGCTTTTTGTACATCCAAAACGACTGCTTCTCCCTGGTTATTTGCAATCGTGCCAATATCTGCTGCCTGGCCTCCGCTCTCTGCATAGAAAGGAGTCCGGTCGAGAATAATCTGTGCCGTCCTATCAGCTGAAATCGTATCCGTT
The DNA here is from genome assembly GCF_022458745.1 of Bacillus piscicola. GTDB lineage: Bacteria > Bacillota > Bacilli > Bacillales > Marinococcaceae > Alteribacillus_A > Alteribacillus_A piscicola. The sequence goes on along the minus strand of NZ_JAJJJF010000005.1, from coordinate 95,289 downwards.
AATTGACCATCATGAACAATCACTTTTAAGACGGCATCGGCCTCGATCTGGTCATAACCGACAAAGGTGCTGTTCTCTTGGATATCGGCAAGAAGCGGATTTTGCGTTTGCATGGAGCCCTCGTCTTTCCTTGCAGCCCTCGCTCGTTCACGCTGAGCTTCCATCTCCTCCTTAAACCCTTCACGATCTACTGAAAGACCTTCCTCCGTAACATATTCTTCGGTTAAGTCGACAGGGAAACCGTACGTATCATAGAGCGTAAAAACATCCTTACCTGAAATAACAGAAGACTGACTGGCTTTTGCTTTTTTGATAATGGAAGATAAAATAGCCAGCCCCTCACTCAGTGTTTCGTGAAAACGTTCCTCTTCATTTTGAATGACTTGTTGAATAAACGCCTGTTTCTCCTTAACCTCCGGATAGAAGTCCTCCATCACTTCCCCGACAGCCGGTACAAGCTGTGTCATAAACGGCCGTTCGATACCAAGCAGTTTGGCGTAACGAACAGCTCTTCTTAACAGTCGTCTAAGAACATAGCCTCTTCCTTCATTAGACGGCAGCGCGCCGTCGCCGATCGCGAAGCTGACCGTACGAATATGATCTGCAATCACTTTAAAAGCTACGTCTTGTTTTTCTGAAGTACCGTAACGTACACCTGCGATATCAGCCGTTTTCTCAATGATCGGTAAGAACAAATCTGTGTCGTAGTTCGTCTTTGCGTCTTGGATCACGGAGACAATCCGTTCAAGCCCCATGCCTGTATCGATATTTTTCTTTGGCAGCGGGGTATAGGTCCCATCTGCGTTATGGTTATATTGGGAAAAGACTAAGTTCCAAATCTCCAAATATCTTTCATTTTCGCCGCCCGGGTACAATTCCGGGTCCTCCGCATCATCACCGTAAAGTGGCCCTCTGTCATAAAATATCTCTGTATTAGGACCGCTTGGACCTTCCCCAATATCCCAGAAGTTTTCTTCAAGACGGATTATGCGTTCTTCAGGAAGTCCAATCGTATGTTTCCATAGCGTGTAGGCTTCTTCATCATTCGGATGTATCGTAACGGATAAACGTTCCTCTTCAAAACCTATCCATTTTTTACTTGTTAAAAATTCCCAGGACCATTCAATTGCTTCTTTTTTAAAATAATCACCAATGGAGAAGTTGCCAAGCATTTCAAAAAAAGTATGGTGCCTAGCTGTTTTCCCCACATTTTCGATATCATTCGTGCGGATTGACTTTTGAGCATTGACGATACGTGGATTATCTGGAACGACTCGCCCGTCAAAATATTTTTTTAATGTCGCTACCCCGCTGTTAATCCACAAGAGGGTCGGATCTTCGTGTGGAATGAGCGATGCACTCGGCTCCACAGCGTGCTCTCTTTCTTTAAAAAAGTCTAGAAACATCTGTCTCACTTCACTGGAAGTAAGCTTTTCCATCTTGTCATCCTCCTTATTCTTACTAAACACAAAAAAACCCGCCCCCTGCATGCAGGGACGAGGTTAGCTCGCGGTACCACCCTGTTTACAGATGCATTCTCTTACACCTGTCAACTTCAATCCTTTAACGCAGGTTCACGGCAGTAGTTACCTGCACTCAGGGCCAGCTTTCTGCTAATCTTCTCAGCCATTTTCTTTCAGCACATGAAAATGGTCTCTGTACAGAGGGCTTCAGCATACTCTTCCCATCAACGTGTTATCTATTTTCATCTCTTTTATTTATATAAAAAATGTCACAGCATGTCAAATTTCATAACGAAGTCACCGTGTTGTGAAGTCCAGTGCTTGTCGTTATAATTATAGCTTTTTGTCAGTATACATAATGGTACGTACTGTTTTAAAGAGGTGAGGATATTGGTTTGGGAGTATAAGCATGAACCGTTTACTGATTTTTCGAAAACGAGCAATAAGCAGGCTTTCGAACGAGCCCTTCATTTTGTCAGAAAGCAATTCGGTAAAACGTATCCGCTCATTATTGGCGGAGACCGTATTACCACTTCAGAAGTTATCCGCTCCATAAACCCGGCAAACAAAAAACAAATTATTGGCTATGTTTCGAAGGCGTCTAAAGAACACGCTGATTTGGCCATGAACCAAGCGTGGAGTGCTTTTTCCAGCTGGAAAAATTGGTCAGCAGAAGCTCGGGCCAGCGTGTTGTTTCGAACAGCTGCTATTGTCCGCAGAAGAAAACATGAATTCTCTGCTTACCTCGTCTATGAAGCCGGCAAACCATGGAAAGAAGCGGACGCTGATACGGCTGAAGCCATTGATTTTCTTGAATACTACGGCAGACAGCTGCTGCACCTTCAAGACGGCTTACATGTAAACAGCCGCGAATATGTCGAACGGAACACGTTTCGTTATATCCCGCTCGGTGCCGGCCTTACGGTGTCACCATGGAATTTTGCTTTTGCCATAATGGCTGGAACAACTGTCGCTCCAATGGTATGTGGGAATACCGTTATGCTGAAACCTGCGTCCACTACTCCTGTTATTGAGTATAAGTTCATGGAAGCTCTCGAGGAAGGCGGCATGCCAGCCGGTGTCGTCAACTATATTCCTGGAGACGGTTCTGTGATCGGTGATTACCTCGTTGAACATCCAACGACGCGCTATATTAATTTCACTGGCTCAAAGGACGTTGGCATTACTATTTATGAAAAAGCCGCCAAAGTGCAGCAGAGCCAGATTTGGTTAAAGCGCTGTACGATCGAAATGGGGGGCAAGGACACGATTATCGTTGACAATGATGCGGACCTAAAATTAGCAGTGGAGGCGATCATTCAATCTGCATTCGGATTCTCCGGGCAAAAGTGTTCTGCCTGTTCACGCGTTGTTGTTCATAACGATGTCTATGAAAAAGTACTTGCAGCCATCACAACTCGCGCCCGAAGTTTAACGGTCGGAGATCCGGCTGATGCTGCCCATTTTATGGGACCGTTACATGACAAGGCAGCATACGAAAAGGTAATGAAATACATGGAGATTGGTAAATCGGAAGGTCGTTTGCTGGCAGGGGGAACCGGTGATTCTTCGGTCGGTTATTTCGTCCAACCTACTGTGTTTGCTGATGTCCCCCCAGAAGCACGGATTATGCAGGAAGAAATATTCGGTCCGGTTGTTGCTGTTACAAAAGCTTCTTCCTTCCAAGAAGCATTGAACATTGCAAACAATACAGAATTCGGGTTAACCGGTGCTGTCATTTCTAATAACAGAGCCAATCTCGAGCTGGCGCGTGAGCATTTCCATGTCGGCAACCTTTATTTTAATAGAGGATGCACGGCAGCCATCGTTGGTTATCAGCCATTCGGCGGTTTTAACATGTCGGGAACGGATTCAAAAGCCGGAGGGCCGGGCTATCTTTATCACTTTATGCAAGCTAAAACAGTTACTGATCAGTTTTAGTAGCAGCTCCAAGTTGTCGATGTAACGACAGCTTGGAGAACAGGAGGGGATCCTCAATGCATAAGTTCTCTCGCCGACTGTTTTTGTCATTATCCGAAAATCGCTTTTTAGCGGCAGCTGCAAGGAAGTGGGGATTGAGCCTGGGAGCGTCTAAGGTCGTTTCCGGGGAATCATTAGAAAGCGCTATCGCTGCAGTTCGTTCATTAAATGAAACCGGTATCGCTGGTACGATCACTCATCTCGGAGAATTTAACACAAACAAATCAGAAGCTGATCAAGCAGCCGCTGTCTGCATACAGGCCGTAGAGAAAATTGCCGAGTCAGCGGTGGATTGCCACTTATCCATTAAGTTAACGCAAATCGGTCTAGGGATTGACCTTGCCACTTGTCTTCACCATCTGAAAGATATTACAAAAGCCGCCCACAAGCATGGCATTTTTCTGCAAATAGATATGGAATCTTTCTTTTATTATGAGTCAATCCTGTACTGTCTTCAGCAGCTGCGGAGGGAGTTTGACAATGTCGGTACGGTCGTCCAAGCTTCTCTGCACCGTGCCGAAGATGATGTAAGGGGAATGCAGGATCTTCATCTCCGTCTCGTTAAGGGGGCATACAAAGAGGCTCCTGATTACGCGTTTCAAACGAGAGAAGAGATTGACGAAAACTTTTTCAAGCTCATCCAACTCCATGTAGCAAGTAACGGCTATACAGCAATTGCCACCCATGACCATAACATAATAGAAAAGGTCAAACTCTTCACCTCTTCCCACCACATCAGCATAGCTAATTTTGAATTTCAACTGCTGTACGGTTTCCGCGAAGAATTGCAAAAGCAGCTCGTGGAAGAAGGATATCGAGTGCGTGCTTATATACCCTTTGGTTCAGACTGGTATGGATACTTCATGAGACGATTGGCCGAAAGACCACAAAACATCACCTTCGCCCTTAAAGGTTTTTTTTCAAAGTGAGCTGTCTTTTTTTGAAAGCTTGGAAGACATTACTTGCTACTACAAACAGAGGTACCGCTAATAGCAATCCAATAAAACCAGCTGTTTCAAATCCAAGAATAAGAGCAAACACAATGACAAGAGGATGAAGATTCACATTTCTGCCTACAACATAAGGTGATAAAAAGTTACCTTCGATTTGCTGTATAACAAGCAAGATAATAAGTACAAATAGAAGTTTGTTTGTAGACATGGAAGCTGCGACCATTAACGCAGGCGCCGCTCCTAACACTGGTCCGAAATACGGAATAATGTCGGTAACCCCAATAAAAATGCCGAGAAATACAGCATTGGGTATGTCAAACAGCCATAATCCAAGCATGGAAAGAAGGCCAACAGCTCCAGCAACCATAAACTGGCCTCTAATATAATCACCCAGCGCTTCATCTACCGCACTGCCTAGCAACTCTCCTTCATCCTGCCATTTTTTAGGAATAATCCGCTTTACTAATCTTTCTATTGCTTTTACATCTTTTAATAAATAAAACACAATGAAAGGCAGGAGGAGGAGCAGGACAAGCATGTCAAGGAGATTGCGCCACTTACTGATTAATTGGTTCAAAGTGAGTGTCAATTTCTCTTCTGCTTGCTCCATCGCCGCTTCGATACTGTCATGAATTGCCGGCGGCATATAATCCAATTGATAGTGAAGATTCGAAAACAAGACGTAAGCTTCGTGAACGTAATGTGGCATTTGGCTGATAAAACGTTGGGTCTCTACTAATAAGTAAGGGCTGTAATACCAGATAAGAAAGCCACTCCCACCGAAAAATACCACATAAACGAAAAGTATCGCTAGCGAACGAGGGATTTTTCTGTTTTGTAAAAAAGTAATGAGAGGGTGTAATAAATAGGCAATAAAAGCAGCAATGAGAAAAGGCAGCACTGCTTTGCCGACAGCCCGTAAGAGAAATAGCCACACTGGTTTCAACAAGCTTAACAAGAAGATAATGAAGAGGAAGACAACCAACAGTATTGAACGCTGCAGCCAAACCCATTCCTTTTGACGTTCCATCTTATCCCTCCTATGCAATAGGATGAGATAAATCATTTCTTTTTATGAAAAAACTGTACCGGACGTTAGGTACAGTTTAACTCTAGGGGGCATTTCAGCTGCCGCGTTCTGCGTACCAGCCATCTCCAAATAAATCATCTAAGCAGCAAAGCGTGCCATCTTCCTCCACTTGATAAAGCGTGTAATTACCATTCTCAATCGTCCACTCGACGAAGCATTCCCAGCAGTAATAATGTTCTGTTCCAATTTTTCCTGTGTTTTTTGATTGGCAATATGGACAAATCATCTGGATAATCGTTCCTTTTCTTTAATAATGTTATTATCCAGTTTTGCCCTCTCTTGGTACTTCTATACACTTAGTTGCTTTCTCGCTGAAGGAATTTTTCTTTTAAGGTGGTGTACCGGTCGGATTTGTTTTCATTGTCTACAGCAAATTTCATGGCGGCCTGTTCTCCGCATAAAATCAAATAATCTTGGGCTCTTGTGACAGCGGTATACAGCAAATTCCGCTGCAACATCCTTCTGTATGCCATCAGCATCGGGACAATGACAATCGGAAATTCACTTCCTTGCGCTTTGTGGATGGAAGAACAATATGCCAGCGTAATCTGGCCAAGTTCCTGGCGCGTATAAGTCACTTCTTTCCCTTCAAATGACAGCACAATCTGCATTTGTTTATCGGCTGTTTCATTAGCATTAAACACTGCTTCAATTATTCCGCGGTCCCCATTAAACACTTCCCGCTCTGGGTCATTCATAAGTTGGAGGACTACATCACCTTTTGAATACGTTGTTTCCCCAAAAGAGACTTTTCTCTTTTTCTGTTCATGTGGATTAAACAGTTGCTGCAATCTCTCATTTAATGCGTTCACACCAGCCGGCCCTTTGTACATCGGGGCAAGCACTTGAATATCCATCGGGGTGTAGCCTTTTTTCAAGGCGCTTTTGCACACTTGCTCGACAACCTCGGCTGTTTGTTGTGTATTACACGAAAAAAACCGCCTGTCCGCATAGGGTTGCAGAATCGATGCTGGCAATGCTCCGTCTTTTATCGAATGGGCCAGCTGGATAATCGATGAGCCTTCTGCTTGTCGGTAGACTACAGACAAGGATACGACCGGGATTTTCTTTGTTTCTAAAAGGTCGGTCAACACTTGGCCGGGTCCGACAGACGGCAGCTGATCTTCGTCACCGACCAATATAACTTTCATCCCTTCCGGTACAGCACGAAATAATTGGTTCGCCAGCCACATATCGACCATGGATACTTCATCAATGATGAGTAACTTTCCATCAAGCGGTTCTTTTTCTCCTTTTTCGAAGGCACCCTCGTCCTCTTCACCTGTATAACCTAACAATTTGTGAATTGTCGATGCTTCAAGTCCCGTCGATTCTTTCATTCGTTTTGCCGCACGTCCTGTTGGAGCTGCCAGTAAAATCGGAAAGCTTTCCCCTTTTTTATAAGTGGAACGGTCCAGCGACAAACCGTGCACTCTTGCAAAAATGTCTACGATGGCTCGTATTACGGTCGTTTTTCCGGTTCCTGGCCCTCCAGTTAAAATCAGTAAGGATGAGGTGAGTGCTTGTTGAATAGCCTCTTTTTGCTGATCTGCATATTCAATTCCAAGCTCTTCTTCTGTTTCCCCAAGTGCCTCTAAAAACTCTGCTTCTGAGAAGGAGGCTTCGTCATCACCTTCTTTTAACATTTTATTGACTTTGGACACGAAACCTTGCTCCGCATAGTAAAGAGAGCTCATATACACCCTGTCCTCTTCCGTAATGAGCTTATCTTCCTCTGCAAGTTCCAGAAGCGCTTCTTCAAGTAAATGTTCCGGTACCCCTTCATAATTCTCGTTGAGTAGAGCAGCCCCCTCTTTTACTAACAATTCGTGAGGAAGGTAGACATGTCCATCCTGCATTGTCTTCTCAAACAAAATATAAAGGACACCAGCTTTAATACGGTCCGGGTCTTCATAACTAATCCCAAGACTTCTGCCAAGTCGGTCAGCTTTATAAAAACCTACCCCTTTTACATCCCAAACAAGTTGGTACGGGTTATTTTGAACAATCGAATATGTTTCTTCGTGATACGTGTTGTATATTTTAACAGCTAATTCCATTCCAAACCCGTACCGCGTTAGCGTCGTGATCGCTCGTTCCATTCCCTGGTTTTCAAGCATATTTTGATAAATCACTTTACGTTTCTTTTCATTGAAGCCGGCAATATCTTTAAGTTTGTCAGGATCATCAAGGATTGCGGAAATGACGTTGTTCCCAAAATGTTCAACTAGCTTGGCGGCCGTTTTTTTACCAATTCCAGTAAACCGATCACTTGCAAGATAGGCAATTAACGTTTCTTTCTCTGTAGGGATTTCTTTTTTGTACGATGTCGCTTGAAACTGCCTGCCAAAACGCGGGTGTTCTTTAAACGTTCCTTCAAATCTGTAGCGTTCATCGAGATCAATGACCGGAAAGTTCCCAACCACTGTGATTTTTTTGTCATCTATTTGCGGCTGAGACTTTTTAACTTTCGTTTTTAGCACCGTGTAGCCATTATCTTCATTTCTAAAAATGACATGTACAATAATTCCGCTTATAAACGGTTCTGAGCTCGTATGATCTGTGTTCTGTCTATCGCTCATAACGATAACCTCCGGATTACTTCTCCAGCATTTCTTGGGCACGTTCTTTCCCATTGTGCGCCAGCAAGTGATCGGGCTGGATGTGGAGCGCTTCTTCAAAATATGAAAGTGCTTTTGCAGCATCTTCTTTGTACATATAAGCCACGCCTAAGTTATAATAGGCATCCGCGTGTTGTTCATCTTCCGCAGTTACCTGCAGGAAATGTGGGATCGCTTCCTCTACACGTTCCAGCTGTGCTAGTGCAAGTCCAAAGTAAAAGCGGGCTTCTGTATCGTTCTCATTCATCTCCAGCGCTCTTTGTAAGGAAGCAAGCGCGTGCGGAATCCGTCCTGATTGGTAATACGTTATCCCCATCATATAATGCAGGCTCTCATCGTCCATTCCAGCTTTGAGCGCCTGTTGGTACATGGTGAGCGCTTCTGCAAATTTCTCTGCATTGTAAAGGACGTTGCCCGCCCCGTAATAGGCAGCAGCAGCTTGGTTATCGAGCTGCAATGCTTTCTGGTAAAAGTTCAATGCCTTTTCACTTTCGTTTATGTCAGCCAGTAAATTGCCGAAGTTAATATAAGGCACAGGATCTTCTGGATTTTCTTCAATCGCTTCATTTAGAAGTTTAAAGGCTTCTTCCATATCACCTGATTTAATGGAAGCGGCCGCTTGTTCATTTTTATCCATCTTCTTGCTCGCCCCTTCTTCAACGATCTCTATGTAAAAAGGGAAAACGCATTAGATCTCTACGCTCTCCCTCGTTTTTAATGCTTTTTCGATTGTACCGCCACCGAGACAGGTCTCTCCATCATAAAAAACGACTGACTGACCAGGAGTGATGGCGCGCTGCCGTTCCGTAAACATAACGTTACGCTGACCATCTTCATCTTTATAGACGGTCACTTCCTGATCAGGCTGACGGTAGCGGAATTTTGCAGTACATACAAAAGGCTCTTCCGCCGGTACTCTTTCAATCCAATGGACCCCTGATGCTATCAATCCCTCGGAGTATAGTTCGGGATGATGGTAGCCCTGTCCCACAATAAGTTCGTTATCCGTTAGATTTTTGTCCAACACAAACCAAGGCTCCCCTGAACCGCCGATACCAAGCCCTTGACGCTGTCCGATTGTATAATACATAAGACCATCATGTTTTCCCATAACTTTCCCTTCCGGCGTTACCATCGCCCCAGGCTGGGCTGGCAAATAGGACTGTAGAAATTCTTTGAAATTCCTTTCCCCGATAAAGCAGATACCTGTACTATCCTTTTTTGCAGCTGTGGCCAGGTTTTTCTCATGAGCAATCTCTCTTACTTCCTTTTTTGTCAAATGCCCCAGAGGGAACATGACATGCTGCAGTTGCTCTTGACTCAACTGATGGAGAAAATACGTTTGGTCCTTATTCGTGTCTGTTCCTCGGACTAATGAGACTGAGCCATTTTCGCTGCGCCTGACTTGTGCGTAATGTCCGGTCGCCAGGTAATCGGCACCAAGCGAAAGTGCATGTTCTAAAAACGCTTTGAATTTTATTTCTTTGTTGCACATGACATCTGGATTTGGCGTGCGGCCGGACTTGTACTCATCGAGAAAGTAGGTAAATACATGATCCCAATATTTCTTTTCAAAGTTTACCGCATAGTAAGGGATATCAAGCTGATTGCACACTTTAATGACGTCATCATAATCTTCCGTTGCCGTACACACACCATTTTCGTCCGTGTCATCCCAGTTCTTCATAAAAATTCCTATCACATCATATCCTTGATCCTTTAGAAGAGCGGCCGTCACGGACGAATCCACACCGCCGGACATTCCTACCACTACACGAATGTCCTCATTTCTTTGTCCCATTGTTTTCCCTCCCTTCTTTCCGCATTACCGTTTTATCTGTTATTTTTTTTATTTCAGCGGCGATATATTCGGTATCTCCTAATGTATTTCCTTTTCCAAAACTAAAGCGGACCGAGGAAAGGGAACGATTGTGATCCGAATACATTGCCTCAAGAACGTGAGATGGTTCCACAGAACCTGCTGTACAAGCAGAACCGCTTGCTGCTGCAATACCCGCCAAATCGAGCTGAACAAGAAACGATTCAACCTGGGTACCTGGGAAACAAAGGTTTACAATATGCGGAAGACTATCTGCTTCTGACCCGTTTCGGATGAAATGCACGCCTTCCCTCCGCAAGGAAGCAAGAAAATGATCCTTTAACTGTTGGTAGGCAGCAAATTTTTCTTCCTGTTCCACTGCCGCCAATTCTGCTGCTTTTGCAAATCCGGCAGCCGCTGCAACACTCTCCGTCCCTGGTCGTCGTTTCCGTTCCTGTTCTCCCCCGCGCAGCAGCGAAGCAAGATTTGTCCCCCTGCGAACGTATAGAAAACCGATTCCATTCGGGCCGTTGATTTTATGGGATGAAACAGACAGCATCGTGACGGGGATTTCTTTTACATCAATAGGAATCAGCCCGTATGTTTGTACCGCGTCCACGTGAAAGGCAATCCCATGATTCTCTGCGATACGGGCCAATTCACGAAGAGGCTGGATGGAGCCAACTTCATTATTCCCGTGCATAATCGTTACGAGTATCGTATCATCCGTGATAGCTGCTTCAAGCGCTTCGGGAGAGAGAAAACCTTCATCATTTACTGGTAAATAGGTAACGTTAAATCCTTTCTCTTCCAACAACTGACACGTATGAAGCACCGCATGATGCTCAATTGTTGTTGTGATAATGTGGCTGCCCTTATCACGATGTGCCTCTGCATATCCGATAATAGCCAGATTGTCGGACTCGGTTCCCCCGCTCGTTAAGACGATCTCGTCCCCGGCAGCCCCAATCGTCGCGGCAAGCTTTTCACGTGATTCATCGAGCTGCTTTCTTGCCTGCCGTCCAAATTGATGAATACTTGATGGGTTCCCAAAATAGTCCATCGATACCTCCAGCACCACCTGCGCAGCATCCGGATGGATCGGCGTTGTAGCCGCATGATCTGCATAGACTTCCCGCATAACGTCACCTCCTTTGTATAAAGTATCTCTAGTTAAATATAAAACATATAATTTTCCTGATCTGCATCTCCTTCATAGGAGGCCAAGTATTCAAGCGTCGTATTATCCAATACGTCTTTGACGGCATCGCGTATCTTGATCCATAAATCACGCTTGGCCGGTTCTTCATCCTCTAATACTTCTACCGGGCTAATCGGCCCTTCTAACACTCGAATAATATCTCCGGCTGTTATATCGGCAGGCTCGGAGGCCAGCATATATCCTCCGTATGCTCCTCGTACGCTTTTAACGAGCGTCGCATTCCGGAGCGGGGCGATAAGTTGCTCTAAGTAATGTTCCGATAAGTTATAGTCTTTGGCGATTGATTTTAACGAAATCGGCCCTTCACCGTGCTTTTTCGCCAATGCCATCATTATCGTCAGTCCGTATCGCCCTTTGGTTGATATTTTCATCATTTCCACCTCTTTCGATCATTCGCTGAAAAAGCCTGCGGCACTGCGGTACCGTAATACCAACCACTTGGCCAATTCCAACGCAAAACAATAAGGTGCCGATAAAGACCGGCCCTCCCAAAAGCCACCCCACTGTCAATACACCAATCTCCATTAACCCCCGCACACGCGACAATTTCCACCCTGTCTTTTCCTGTAATACGAGCATTAAACTGTCACGAGGACCTGCCCCGCAGTTTGGTGCAATATAAATACCGATCCCGTAACCGATCACCACAATTCCGCTAAGCAGCATAATCAGTTTCCATATAAAAACCTCAGGAGTGGATAAAAAAAGTAAAAAAACATCTATAAAAACCCCAACAAGTACCATGTTTATGATGCTTCCAACCTGAGGAATCTCTCTTTTTAAAAGAGCCGTACTGCCGATTATTAAGATTCCTATCCCAATACTCCAAGTCCCGACAGTTAGACCAAATTGGTGCTGCAGGCCGACGTGAAGCACATCCCAGGGAGCACTACCCAATTCCGCTCGAATCATTAGGGCGATTCCAAACGCCATAATAATAAGACCGAGCGTAAAAATAAACCATCTTAAGAAAAGATAATTCCTTTTCCTGAGTGTCTTTGTCATTATCTCCCTGCTCTCTTGCTATAAAAAGTACATCCTTTTCTAATCCTCCGCCATTATAGCATGAAAAACATTATTTTTGCATGGCCTGTGTTTTAAGATAAACTGTTAGTAATAGCCTAATTAGTAAGGAGTGCTGTCTGATGAGCAAACACCAGCCACTGGCCTACCGCATGCGCCCTTCTACCATTGACGAGGTGGTTGGACAGGAGCATCTATTGCAGGAAGGTAAGTTACTTAGAAGAATGGTAGAAACAAGAAAGCTTTCATCCATGATTTTGTACGGGCCGCCTGGGATTGGAAAAACGTCCATTGCTGCTGCTGTTGCCGGGAGCACCGATACCGCTTTTAAACTAATGAATGCCGTAGTTAACAATAAAAAAGATATGGAAATAGCCGTAGAAGAGGCAAAAATATCTAATCAGCTGATCGTTATTATGGACGAAATTCATCGGCTTGATAAGGCGAAACAAGACTTTTTACTTCCGTACCTGGAAAAAGGACTGATTATCCTAATTGGTGCTACGACTGCGAATCCCTATCACGCGATTAATCCGGCCATCCGCAGCCGCTGCCAAATTTTCGAACTCCACCGCCTCTCTAATGAGGACATTGTAAAAGCACTATTTCATGCGCTCGCAGATAAGGACAAAGGGTTGGGTACATATCCTGTTAATCTAGAAAAAAATGCCGCCCAGCACCTCGCTCTTGCAAGCGGCGGAGATCTGCGGAGCGCGTTAAATGCGTTAGAACTGGCCGTTCTTTCTACACCAAAAGATGACAAGGGAATGATCGTCATTGATGAAAACGTTGCGGAAGAATGCATTCAGAAAAAAAGTTTTCATCATGACAAAGACGGGGACGCGCATTATGACGTATTGTCCGCCTTCCAAAAATCGATCAGGGGGAGTGATGTAAATGCTGCCCTCCATTACTTAGCACGCCTGATTGAAGCAGGTGATTTAGTTAGTATCGGCAGGCGGCTTATCGTAACTGCCTACGAAGATATTGGTCTTGCCAGCCCCCAGGCCGGTCCAAGAGCACTTGCGGCAGTTGAAGCAGCCGAACGACTTGGATTCCCGGAAGCCCGGATCCCGCTGGCAGCCGCCGTTTGCGAGTTGTGCTTGTCACCAAAATCTAACAGTGCTTATACTGCGTTAGATCACGCACGCAACGCTATGCTCGAAAAAGGAACACCAGAAGTACCGGCTCACCTGAAGGATACTCATTACCAAGGAGCAAAAAAATTAGGGAGAGGCCTCGAATACCAATATCCCCACCATGACCCCAGAGGCTGGGTACCACAGCAATACTTGCCGGACTCTCTTAAAAACGATCGTTATTACATACCGAAAGAAACGAGTAAATTCGAAAGATCATTATCGGAAATCTACAAAAAAATTTTAGACAGTTGAGGGACAGGTATAAAAGAACAAGCAGCAGTCAAAAATGGAGTAGAACAGTGACTTCATTTAAAGGAGAGATGAAACCATGACTGTTAGACAGGATGCATGGTCTGATAATGATGATCGATTACTTGCCAATACTGTAATAAAACATATTCGCGAAGGCAGTACCCAGTTAAAAGCGTTTGACGAAACAGGCGACTTGTTAGACCGCACTTCTGCTGCGTGCGGATTTCGCTGGAACGCCCTCGTCCGGCAAAAATACACAGAAGAAATCAAAAACGCAAAACGGGAACGCAAACAGAGAATGCGTTTATCAGCAAAGCAAGCAGCTTCCCAAATCAGTTCCACACCGCAACCCACAGATATGACCATTGATTACCTCATTCAATATTTGGAAAGCCTTGCTTCGGATTTACAACAAGGATCGCCGGAAGAAATCACCCAGGAAATAGGTGAGTTACATGAAGAAAACACGTTACTGGAAAAGGAGATTCATAGAGTAAAAGAGGAGCACGCTGTGATGAAGCGTGACTATGAAACGATTGTAAAACTGATGAACCGGGCCCGTGAACTTGCCATGACAGAAGAACAAGCCTATATTCCGCAAACGTTTCGTATGGATGTAAACGGCAACTTAGAGAAATATTCTTCGTGAAGTATCAAAAAAACCCCTTAAAATTAAATTTAAGGGGTTTTGTTAATCGATGTTATGTAAAAATAAGAAGAGTCCCAATGTGCCGTCAAACTAACTAGTTTTGAAGCCTGCTCTTGGCAGGTGGGTGCCCTGTTCACTCTTTCAGACGTCCACTTTTCAGAGGCTTGCCCTTCAGAATGAAACTTCAAGCTCCCTAGGTAAAAATGTTGGCTCAAAACGATGAGCGTCCCACGTACACCTCAGGACTCTTCAAATTTTGTTGTTTTTATAATATCATGAGGTAGAGCGGCGGTCAAGAGTTATCCGCGATTTGAATAATCCCTCTCCCCGATAAAAGGGGCTAATATGGCATGTTTTACATTTTTTCAAGAGGGTACAGTTTTTCAAACCAGGCCTATGCATGGGAGAGGAGTGACACAACAGGAAATGGCACAAACACTACTTGCGAAACAGAAAATTATCCAGATGAGCGTTACCATTGAGTGGCTTCAAAAAAAGCACGTCGAGCAGGAAGACTGGCTTTATCTCTATAATTCCATGATTGAAACCCCTCAAGGAAGTTATGCCATTCATGATATTTTTGATATTTCCTTTAAGTGGCAGCCGGATCAAATAGGTTATTTGTATTTGCACACAGCAAGCGGCGTCCGAACGTTCCACATTAAAACAGACCCTCTTCCTTTTGTAGACTGCTTCAAAAAAATGCAGACCCCTTACTGAATGGATTTTTGGTAAGAGGTCTGCGCTTTTTTTATTCTTCTTCCTCAGCAAAAGTGACAATTTCTAAATTTAATTCATCTAGCTGCTGTTCACTTACTTCCCCGGGAGCTCCAGTTAACGGATCGCTTGCACTCGCTGTTTTTGGAAACAGAATCGTATCACGAAGGTTATTTTTCCGCGCCAAGAGCATGATGAGACGATCTAGGCCGAGAGCAATCCCACCGTGAGGAGGTGTACCGTATTCAAAGGCATCCAAGAGAAAGCCAAATTGGTCCCGGGCTTCTTCAGCACTAAAACCAAGTGCTTTAAACATTTTTTCTTGGAGATCACGTTCATAAATACGCTGTGATCCTCCTCCGAGTTCATACCCGTTTAACACGAGGTCATACGCTTCTGCCCGAACCTCCTCCGGATGTTCCTCAAGCTTCTCGATATCCGCACGAACCGGGCTTGTGAATGGGTGATGCATGGCGGTGTACCGATTCTCGTCTTCGGCATATTCCATAAGTGGGAATTCCGTAACCCATAAGAAGTTGAAGGCCTTTTCGTCAATTAAGCCTAAATCCTTTCCGAATTTCAAGCGAAGTGCTCCCATAGCAGCATAGACAACGTCCTTTTTATCTGCTCCAAAGAACAATAAATCTCCCGCTTCCGCATCCAATGCTTCCCGAAGCTGCGCAGTTTCTTCTTCACTGAAAAACTTTGCAATGGGTCCTTTCAAGCTGTCTTCTTCCACTTTGAGCCATGCCAGTCCTTTAGCTCCGTAGACGGCGACAAAATCAGCAAGATCGTCGATTTCCTTTCGTGACATTTTGTCAGCAGTTCCTTTTACATTCAGGCCTTTTACGATGCCGCCTTTCTTTACGGCGTCTGCAAATACTTTAAAATCGCTGTTCTTCACAATGTCTGATAGTTCCACAAGCTCTAGCCCAAAACGAGTGTCCGGCTTATCAGAACCGTACCGATTCATCGCTTCTTCATACGTGAGTCGCGGGAACGGCGTCGTAATGTCCAATCCGTGTACTTCTTTCATAATGCGCTTCATCATCTCTTCCATTAACTGGAGAAAATCCTCTTTCTCCATAAATGATGTCTCAATATCGACCTGTGTAAATTCAGGCTGGCGATCCGCCCGTAAATCTTCATCACGGAAGCAGCGGACAATCTGGTAATAGCGCTCAAATCCGGAGACCATCAAGAGCTGTTTGAATAATTGAGGTGATTGGGGAAGCGCATAAAATTCGCCATGATGCACACGGCTTGGTACTAAATAGTCGCGGGCGCCTTCAGGTGTACTTTTTGTCAACATCGGCGTTTCCATATCTAAGAAATCATTCTCATCCAGGTAGTCACGTATTAATTTTGTTACACGATGGCGCAGCTTAAAGGTTTCTCTCATTTCGGGACGACGCAAATCTAGATAACGATACTTTAAACGCACATCCTCTGAAACGTCGGTTTCTCCGTCAACCTGAAACGGCAGTGGTTTAGAGCTGTTCAATATCGCAAGCTCGTCAACCTGTACTTCCACGGTACCGGTTGGGATTTTTTCGTTGTATGTCTCTTCATCGCGTTTAACGACGGTTCCTTTCACACTAAGTACATATTCACTCCGAACTTTGTCGGCAGTCTCAAATGCTTCTGGAGAGAACTCCGGATTAGCGACAACTTGCACAATTCCAGAGCGGTCACGAAGATCAATAAAGATAACTTGTCCCAAATCTCTTCTTGTTTGTGACCAACCCTTCAGTTCTACTTTTTGACCAATTAAAGCCTCGGATATGTCCCCACAGTAATGTGTTCGTCCTATCATTTTTTTTCGTCCTCCAGTTTGTTTTTCATGTAGCTGATAAAATCCTTAAGTGGTATTTCCTCTTGATTCCCTTCCGTCATCGACTTAACGGTAATCACTTCTTTTTCCAACTCGTCTTCTCCTAAAACTGCTGTATACAAAGCTCCTAAGCGATTGGCTGCTTTAAACTGACCTTTCATTTTTTTGGCCGTATAATCCTTATCACAAGTGATCCCGGCACGCCGCAACTCCGTCATTAACGCAACTGCCCGTTTGGAGGGTTCTTCCCCAACTGCTGCTATGTAACAATCTAATCCTTTGGAATCCGGCAGCGTTACTCCCTGGGTATCCAGTGCCATCAGCAGTCTTTCAATACTAAGGGCAAACCCGATACCAGGAGATTCGGGACCACCAATTTCTTCAACGAGGCCATTATAGCGTCCGCCTCCCATCAAGGTGGTAATCGCTCCAAATCCCTTACCTTCAATCATAATTTCGAAAGCAGTATTATTGTAGTAATCCAGGCCACGGACAAGCCCAGGATCAACTTCGTAAGCGATCCCCATTTCATCCAGTAGTTCCTTAACAGTCTTAAAATATTGCTGGGACTGCTCGTTTAAGTAATCGAGAATAGAAGGTGCTGTTTTCATCAGTGGATGCTCTTTATCTGTTTTACAATCTAAAATACGAAGCGGATTTGCTTCCAGCCGGTTCTTACAGTCATCGCAGAATTCATCAATCTGCGGACGAAAGTGCTTGATAAGCGCCTCTCGATGAGCGTGGCGGCTTGCACTGTCACCAAGGCTGTTTAACACAAGCTTGAGCCCATCTAAACCAAGCTCTTTATAAAAATCGACAGCAAGTGCGATTACTTCCGCATCTATCGCAGGGTCCGCACTCCCAATCGCTTCTACACCAAATTGTACAAATTGGCGCATGCGACCGGATTGCGGTCGCTCATAACGAAACATTGGGCCGATGTAGTAAAGTTTCTGCGGCTGGACAGCACTTCCGTAAAGTTTATTTTCCACATACGAACGGACCACCGCAGCTGTTCCTTCCGGCCGCAGTGTCAGGCTGCGCCCTCCGCGATCAGTAAATGTGTACATCTCTTTTTGAACAATATCTGTCGTATCACCCACTCCACGCTGAAACAGTTCGGTCTGTTCAAAAATGGGTGTGCGAATCTCTGCGTAGTTAAACCTGCGGCAAATATCATGAATTTTATCTTCAATGTATTGCCAACGCCGCGCGTCATCTGGCAAAATATCTTGCGTTCCTCTAGGTATCCGAATATCCATCACCTTGCTCCTTCCATCCTTTTTACCAAATAAAAAAACCATCGCTCGAATTAACGAGGGACGGAATTTAGCCGTGGTGCCACCCTTTTTGAAGCAATGATCATTCATTTACTTCCACTTTAAACAGTTAACGCCTGTTTACGTCCGCCCCTACTTACACTTTAGGGTTCGAAGCGGAGCCTCAAGAGTGTTTTTCAGCAGGAGGGTTAGGAAGCCGCTCTCAGCGCTTGCGGCTCTCTCTGTCCTATCCCAAATCTGCCTACTGTCTCCATCGATGGCCGTTCATCATTTTACTGATATTATCATACGAATCCTGCCAATGCTTGTCAAGCGGCATCAGCTTTTTGAAGGGCTGTCCAATATAAGAGTAACAGGACCGTCATTCGTGAGACTGATTTGCATATGCGCACCGAACACACCTGTTTCCACTTGTATACCCTTTTCTTTTAATATCGCATTAAAACGATCATATAAGTCAGTTGCCGCCTCCGGTTTAGCCGCATCCATGAAATTCGGCCGCCGGCCTTTTTTACAATCCCCGTATAATGTGAATTGAGAGATTGATAAAACACTCCCATGGATGTCAAGAAGAGAGCGATTTAATTTCTCATCGTCATCTTCAAAAATTCGTAAATGAATAATTTTTTCAGCCATCCACTCTACGTCTTTCTCCGTGTCTTCGTGAGTAAACCCAACTAAAACAACAAGTCCGTTTTCAATAGACCCAGTCACTTCTCCATCGACTGTGCATACACCTTGTGTTGCTCTCTGAATAACAGCCTTCATAAAACTACTATCCTTTCTGCTTCTCTTAATGAATACTCCGCTGCACCGAATAGATATCCGGCACCTTTCTTATTTTGTCTACCACTCTGTACAAGTGATCGATATTGTGGATCGTAATTGTCATATCTATAATGGCCATTTTATTTCGATCGGTTCTGCCACTGACTGCCGACACATTCGTTTTGCTTTCTGTTACCGCTTGGAGAACCTCGTTGAATAAGCCGCGACGGTCGTAGCCGGTTATTTCAATATCGACGTTATAGTTCTTTCTGTTTTCACCGTGCGCTTCCCATTCAACTGGGAGAAGCCTGTTTTCTGCTTCTTCGCGCTGTATATTCGGACAGTCCTCCCGGTGAATCGAGACCCCACGTCCCTTCGTAATAAATCCGACAATATCATCTCCTGGAACTGGGTTACAGCAGCGTGCCAAGCGGATAAGCAGGTTGTCGACTCCCTTTACTTTAACTCCAGTGTTTGTTTTACGTGGAGGTTCTTGGGTTTTTACATCTTTTACAGCATCTTTGACGAGTTTCTCCTCTTCCAGTTCCTTGTCAAAACGCCATTTGTCTGTAAGTCGTGTTACGATTTGCTTTGGACTGATACCTCCATAGCCAACGGCTGCAAACATATCCTCTTCCCCACTGAAACTAAACTTTTCAGCAGTTTCTTGCTTATTGTCATCCGTCATCACTACTTTGGGGTCGAAGTTTTGGAGTTTCAGCTCCTTTTCAACCATATCCCGGCCTTTGAGAATATTCTCTTCCCGGCGTTCCTTCTTGAAATATTGCTTAATTTTGTTTTTCGCGTGGGAACTTTGTGTCAGTTTCAGCCAGTCTTTGCTCGGTCCGTACGAGTGCTTGGAAGTAAGAATTTCAACAATATCGCCTGTTCTTACTTGATGATCAAGAGGAACCATTTTATTATTTACTTTTGCTCCAATCGTCCGGTTGCCAATCTCAGTATGAATGCGATAAGCAAAGTCAATCGGCACCGATCCCCTTGGTAGTTCAATAACATCGCCTTTCGGTGTGAAGACAAACACCATATCTGAAAAAAGATCTATTTTCAGCAGTTCCATAAACTCTTGGGCATCGCTTGCATCATTTTGCCATTCAATAATCTCACGAAACCACGTCAGCTTATCTTCCAGTGACTTTTTACGACTTGCACTTTTCCCTTCCTTATAAGCCCAATGGGCCGCCACCCCGAACTCTGCAATCCGGTGCATCTCTTCAGAACGAATCTGTACTTCCAGCGGTTCACCTTTAGGACCGATAACCGTCGTATGAAGTGATTGGTACATGTTCGCTTTCGGCATAGCAATGTAGTCTTTAAAACGACCTGGCATCGGCTTCCAGCACGTATGAATGACACCGAGCACCGCGTAACAATCTTTTATGCTTTTTACGATAATGCGTACTGCTAATAAATCATAAATTTCATTAAATTGTTTTTTTCGCTTGACCATCTTCCGGTAAATACTGTAAATGTGCTTCGGGCGCCCATAAATATCTAACGGTTCAATGTTAATATCAGCCATGCTTTTCTTAATATCTTCGATGACTTCTTCAATATACTTTTCCCGTTCTGCACGCTTTTGCTTCATTAAGTTAACAATCCGGTAATACTGCTGTGGGTCCATGTAACGAAGAGCTGTATCTTCTAATTCCCATTTGATCTTTGAGATACCGAGCCGGTGAGCAAGAGGGGCAAAAATTTCCAAGGTTTCATTTGATATTCTACGTTGTTTTTCAGGTGGAAGGAATTTTAACGTCCGCATATTGTGCAGGCGATCTGCTAATTTGATTAAGATTACGCGAATATCCTTAGCCATCGCGACTACCATTTTTCGATGGTTCTCAGCCTGCTGTTCCTCTTTTGATTTATACTTGATTTTTTTCAGTTTCGTGACACCATCAACAAGCATCGCAACTTCTTTGTTGAAGTTATCTTCAATTTCTTGAACAGTTACCTCTGTATCTTCCACCACGTCGTGAAGAAATCCCGCTGCCACTGTATCCGGATCCATCTCCAGATCTACAAGTATTCCCGCAACTTGAATAGGATGCAAGATATACGGTTCGCCAGATTTTCGATATTGACCCTCATGAGCTTCTTCTGCAAAAGTATAAGCACGCTCTATAAAAGCGACGCCTTCATCTGACATATAGTTTCCTGCTTTTTCTAACACTTCCTCGATGGTCATCAAATCACCTTGCATACCTTTCTATTGTACATATTTCTATATATTATCTTTAAGTTTGCGGGCGCTGTAAAGTCAAAAGAAATTTGTCGAATAACATAGAAAAAGGAAAGCGCCTATGGAACAGGCGCTACTGCTTAGATGTATATCACTCAAATGGAATTAGTGAGAATATATCATACTCATCAAGACCTTTGCGGCCATTCAAATAGAGGAGTTCAATTAAAAAAGCAAGCCCAGCCACTTCTCCGCCTAATTGCTTAACGAGATTAACGGTCGCTTTGATTGTGCCGCCAGTCGCAAGCAAATCATCGGTTATCAGCACTTTTTGACCGGGTTTGATCGCATCTTTGTGGATAGATAGGCTGTCTTTTCCGTATTCTAAGCCATAATCTTCATCAACTGTCTCTCTAGGAAGCTTTCCCTTTTTACGTACAGGCACAAATCCCTTCCCAAGTGCATATGCAATCGGACAGCCAACAACGAAACCACGGGCTTCAGGTCCAACAACGATATCGATGTCCTGTTTAGCTGCGAATGATGTCATGTCATCTATTGCTTGTTTATACACTTCCCCATTTTGCATTAATGTTGTAATATCTTTAAACTTAACCCCGTCCTGCGGATAATTGTTAATCACCGTTATGTGGTCTTTATAATCCATTTCCTACCTTCTCCTTCATTCGATTTTCCCGGGACTTTTTTGATACAAAGGGAGTCATGATTTGTTTTAGCTGGCTGTACGTGGAGTATAGTAGTGCCTCTTCTGCTTGTTTTTGGTTGAGATGCTTTTGGTAACTAGGTGCTTCGGTTAAGTCTTTCTTTAACGGGGACTGATTGACAGTAACGATGTTATCTTTTATAGTAACAAACTCTAATTCAAAAAACACTTTTGTCATCAATTGAACGACGGACGGGTGCCATCCTTTTCGACGTGCCAGTTCGTTGCCCAATTCTTTAATATTAAATGCCTCTCGCTTTTTCAAAAAAGCATAATACCACTTGAACTCATCCCTCGTAGGAGTCGGCTGAAAATATACTTGGTTCTCCTCCTCAAAAAAGACATGAATTCTTTCAAGTTCCGTAAGAGTAGTCAGCGCTTTTTTCAGCGCTTCCAGGGAAGGCGGCATATCCACGATAACCAGCTGGTTTATGACCGGCAGTTGTTCTTTCGCGTATTCCTCATTTTCAAACAACAATACCGGAGCTGTTACGTCATCTTTCAGCCGGTCACAAGTACTTTTTTTGAAAGCAAGCACCGCTGTCGATGTATCGGGAAGTTGATGAATATAAGCTTTTAAATCTTTCTGCTGCCTTTGATCATAAAGCTGCCACTCCCTTACCTCTACATCCTTTAAAAATAATTGTGGCTTTCGAAAACCATTCCACTCATTAATGGCAAGTTCCCCGATAACAGAAGCAGTGGTGCGCTCCGTTAAATGATCATCTAAGTAACCTAAGTGAAAGCCGACACAGTCCAGACGTGTGGTTTGACTCTCCCATTCTGCCTTAAAGTGATTTTTTTCACTGCCAATTTTACGTTTAGAAGCAAGTTCTACATTCTCTATTAAGAAAATCGGCTTCGGGTTACCGACACCGAATGGCGCCAGATTCTTCATTTCCTCTAAAGCTTGCAACGTTGCATCTTGGATAGGAATCGCCATATCAATTTTTGTTACAGGGACTAATGCTTTTTCATCCAGGACCGTTTCAGCTTGTTGCTGAAGTCTTTGTCTTAGCAATTCAATATCCGCTGCTTTCATTGTAAGACCTGCAGCCATTTGGTGTCCGCCAAAACGGGGTAGAATGTCTCTATTTTCGGAGAGTTGCTCATACATATTGAAACCTTCAATACTGCGTGCAGATCCTTTTGCCTCGCCACTTTCGCTGTCTATCGCCAGCACAATAACAGGCCGGTAAAATTTCTCAGTCAGCCTTGATGCTGCAATCCCAATTACCCCTGGGTTCCAACCTTCTTTTCCAACAACGATTACTTTCGTTTCATCGTCCGAAAAGATTTTGTTCACTTCATCAATGGCCTCCGTTGTAATCTCATTTACAACTTTTTGGCGTTTTTTGTTATAGTCATCAATCACCTGAACCCATTCTCGTGCCTCTGCCGCCGTTTCAGCAGTCAATAAATGAACGGCTGGATCTGCACTATCCATTCGGCCGGCTGCGTTTATACGGGGGCCGATCGAAAATCCGACGTGCTCTTCATTCACCTCTTCGCCTTCAATCCCGCAACATTCTTTAAGAGCCCTTACCCCTGGTTTCGAAGAATGCGTTAACAACTTTAAACCCTCTTTGACAAGGATCCGGTTTTCATCTACGAGCGGGACTAGGTCGCTTACGGTACCAATCGTATAGAGATCAAGCAAATGTTCCGGAAAAAAACCAAGCAACGCGTGAGCCACTTTAAGAGCTACTCCGGCACCTGCGAGCTCCTTAAACGGATATGGGCATTGGGGCTTTTTAGGATTGATAATGGAGAAAGCAGCTGGCAGCGCAGGAGGGGGTTCATGGTGGTCCGTAACAATCACGTCAAGCCCCATCTCATTAGCCGCTTCTATTTCTGCTACAGCTGCAATCCCAGTATCAACAGTGATCACTAAAGAAGCGCCCTCTTCTTTTGCCAGCTGCAAAGCAGGTATATTCGGGCCATATCCTTCTGTAAAACGGTTCGGTATGTACCAGCCGAATTCAGCTTCCAATTCTTTCAATAGGTTGATCATAATTGCTGTGCTCGAGACCCCATCTGCGTCGTAATCGCCAAAAATCAATATTTTCTCCTTGTTAGTTAAAGCTTGTTTTATTCTATGTACAGCAAGCTCCATCCCATCAAGAAGAAAAGGATCGTGCATTTTGTTTTTATCTGTCTGTAGAAATTCTTTAGCGGTTTGGATATCCCGATACCCTCGGTTCCAAAGAAGTTTTGCCGTTATCGAAGAAAGGGACAGCTCGTTTTGCAGCTGTTCGTGACCGGATAATGATCCATCCAGCCGTTCCCAATTCGTTTTTGCTCGTAACATACTAACACCCCTGACCCACTTATTATACTAGAGGGGTTCAGGGGTTACAATCAGGAAGGTGAATGATTATCGTGAGTATCTGTTGAACGCTCTTGCTGTGATTGCGGGTTGCCAACCGTTCTCTCTTTCTCGCTGTCAGCAGACTGGACAGCTTCAGCCTGTTTTTTCCACTGTCTTACTTCCCGTTTCAAACGGTATGTTCTTACCATTCCAAAAGATCCTACAATAACGGCTCCCATCACGACTGAGCCGAGTATAACGAGAATCAACGGCCACTCTGCTGTGCCGAACAAATAATTAACCGTCACTGCATCTACATTAATAACTGCAAATATCGCGATAATAAGAGCAGCAATTAGTCCGAGGATCCAAGAGGCCTGACTTGTCATTTACTTCCTCCCCCCCTCGTTATATGGGTTAATATGAACAAATACATCTTTTACACCCGGCTCCTTTAACAACTGTTCTTTTACTTCTTTGCCGATGGCGTGCCCCTCTTCTACTGTAATTAGAGGGTCAACAGCGACCTTTATATCCACAATCACATAATAACCGTGCTCTCTGGCTAAAAACTCATCAATTTGAACGACACCCGCCACAGCACTTGCGATTTCTCTCATCTCTACCGTATCTTCTGGATGGAGCACATGATCAAGCGCATTATGGATCGATTCACCCCCTAACTTCCATGCCATTCTCATTACTAATATCGATACAAATATTCCAGCTGCTAAATCCCCGTATAAGAGCCAGGAAATATTCATTTCTTTTCCCAATAGCGAGGCGCCAATTCCAAGCAAGGCCGCAAAAGATGAAAACACATCAGAACGGTGATGCCAGGCATCTGTCAAAAGTGCTTCACTTTTATACTTTTTACCCAATCTGTATTTAAAACGAAACATTCCTTCTTTCATTACAATTGAAAACAACACAGCATATAACGCTGTCATCTTCGGGACAAGAACAGGTTCCCGGACATCTTTTATTGCACTCCAGCCAATTTCAAAGCCGACAATAAATAATAGAACGGCCACAATAATCGCGGTTACTGTTTCGGCCTTACCATGGCCGTATGGATGATCCCTATCTGGGGGGATTTTAGCTGCCCGAACACCAATTAAAACAGCTACAGATCCGATCATATCTGATGCGGAATGGATGGCATCAGCAATTAATGCCCGGCTGTCAGCAAGGAGGCCGACGATTAATTTAAGCACCGCCAGAAAAACATTGCCAAGTATGCCAACAACCGCCCCGAGTCTCACCATTTTATATCGGGTCTGTTCTTCCTTCTCCATTGTTTTCTCCACCCATTTTTCCCTCCCAAAATAAAAGAGCCTGTTTTCTCCGTACGACTAGTTTTTGTAGTTAGCTCAAAGTTAATCTACAATCCGTAGTTGTTCTGGAGAAAATCAGACCCTGCTTTCACGATCTTATACCTCTGGTTCCAGTTCTTCTGGATCTTTCTTCTTTGGTTTTTTACGCGAGCGTTCCATACTTTTCCACTTCCAAACGACCCATAATTGTGCCGCCAAGAACATTGAAGAGTACGTTCCGGCTATCAAACCAACAAGTAATGCAAAAGAAAACGACCGAATTGCTTCACCGCCAAGGAAAAAGAGGGCAGCTGCCGCAAACACAACAGTTAAAACCGTATTGATAGAGCGTGTTAACGTTTGATTCAAACTAAGGTCGACGACACGAGCGAGATCATCAAATGTCTTGATCCTTTCTGCGAATCGTAAGTTCTCCCTTATTCGGTCAAAAGTAACAATGGTATCATTAATGGAGTACCCGACAATCGTCAGCACAGCCGCTATAAAAGGAATGTTAACTTCAAATTGCACGATTGAAAAGACAGCAATAATGAAGAACGCATCGTGTAAAAGCGCTACGATTGCCGCTACACCATACAAAAATTGGAAGCGAATCGTCACGTAAATGATAATGCCGATTGAAGCAATTAAAACGGAAACGAGGGCGTTTTTAGCAAGCTCCTGGCCGACTTGTGGAGAAACTGTACTAACGCTGGGCTCTTTGCCATATTTCTCATTAAAGTATGTTTGTATCTCTGCTATTTCATCTTTTGTAAGCGTACCGATAAAAGTAGCAGAAGCCATATTGCGATTTTCACCGGCAAGTGTCACATCGTCTGGTACATACCCTTTACCAGCTTCTTCAAACTGATTGTACACTGCCTCTTCCGTTAATGGTTCGTCCGCTAAAATATCCACTCTAGATCCGCTTTCAAAGTCAATTCCAAGATTAAGACCAACCGTTGCCAGCAATATAATACCTGCCAGAACGCCAACAAGCGAAATCAGAAAAAATTTAGTACGGTGTTTAACGAAGTGAAAAAAACGTTTTTCTTTATTAGAGCTCACTGATTTCACTCTCCTTCACACCAAAAACCCCAGGCTTTTTGTTAAAGACTCGGCTCTTCACCCACAAGCCCAGTAGCAGCCGGGATCCGTACACTGCCGTTAAAAAGCTCGTTAAAATGCTGACGATCAGCATAACAGCGAATCCTTGTATCGAGCTTGTTCCATAATAAAATAGGACACCAGCAGCCAAAATGGTTGTCACATTCGCATCTAAAATCGTTGACAGCGAACGTCGCGTTCCTGATTTAAAAGCAGACATAATGGTTTTACCCGCTTTTATTTCTTCCTTAATCCGTTCATACGTAATAATATTGGCATCTACTGCCATCCCGACTCCAAGTATTAAGGCAGCAATTCCAGGGAGTGTCAGCACGCCTTCCATCCAATAAAAAATAACGAGCACAAGATAGATATATACGCTTAGCGTAATGGCGGCGATCAGTCCCATAAACCGGTAATAAATAAGCATATACAAGAAAACAATCGCGATTCCTACGAAGCCGGCGAATATCGTCTTTTCCATCGCATCTTCCCCGAGTGAGGCACCGACTGCGTTAGAATACACTTCTTGGAGCTCAACAGGCAGCGAACCAGAGTTCAGCACTTCTGCCAAAAACTCTGCTTCTTGAATATCAAAATTCCCTTCTATTTGGATGTTCTTATGGTATAACGGCTTGTTTACCATTGGTGCAGACAAATATTTAGGGTCCTCTTTTTGCGATTCTTCCGCAAATGAGTCTCCTTCTTCATAATCAAGCCAGATGACTAAGCGATTATTCGGATAAGAATAGTCTTCGATAATGTCCTTTGTAACTTTCCCAAACTTATCGGCATCTTTTAATGTGACAGTCACCACTGGCTGATTCGATTTATCAAAGCCGACGCTTGCCCCATTCTCTTCCAGCGCTTCACCTGACAGACGTTCCTTGTCATCCACATCGCGAAAACTAAGATCGGCTTCTGTCGCTAACAGATCACGCGCCGTCTGTTGATCTTCAACACCCGCGAGTTGTACGCGGATACGATTTTCGCCTTCAATACTAATATTTGGTTCTGAAACGCCTAACACGTTGACTCGCTGATTCAGGGCACTTACCGTCGCCTGCATCGTTTCATCGGTGATTTTTTTGCCGTCCTCCGCTGGTTCCACTTCATAAAGAATTTCAAAGCCGCCTTGCAGATCTAAACCTAAGTTTATTCCTTTAGCAACATTCATAACAGTTGGGGACATGATGCCGCCCAAAATAAGTAAGACAATAAAAAAAATAAAGATCCTTGATTTTTTCACCATTACTGGTTCATCCTCCCTCGGCCGCCCCGATATAGAAAATCATGCGTGCGCGGGCTGGGTGTTCCATTTAACCATACTCGTCCATCTATGTAATCCATTCGGGGGGAAAGCAACATATCAATTATACTGACGTGTTCAATTTCATGTCAAATGTCGTTTGTTTGACACGTGGGCGTCTATCTCACCGATCAAATGATCTAACGTACTGCTGTCAGAATAGTGGCTCTCCTGGTAGGACTGAACAGTAATCCGGGTCATAAATTCACTTAAACGCAGACTTAGAATGGTATTAATAAGGGCGTGAAGACGGACAGGTTCACCCCGTTTATGAAGTTTCTCCAGTACGCAGAGCCAGATTTCCTCTTTGGTTGCCTGTGTATATCCCAAAAGCCGGAATTCCTCCCATTTACTTACTAACGCCGGTTCTGCATCTGCTTTCCACACTTCAAATTGCTGTGTCATTACTATACCCTCCTTTTCGTTCAAAAAAAGACATGCTTGTCTCCCGTCCTTGCATATACATCTTGGTAAGACTCGTTCTATGTTTTTTATGAGAATAGGACAAAGGCAGGCGACCATGCATGAGCAAACAAACATTTATACAAGGAACGATCATATTAATCGTTGCAGGACTGATTACTCGTGTTCTAGGATTTGTTAATCGAATCATTACTGCAAAAATACTAGGCGCAGAAGGAGTAGGCCTGTATATGATGGCTTTTCCTGCCCTTCTACTCATTATTACCTTAACACAAATGGGACTTCCTGTTGCGATTTCTAAGCTGATTGCAGAAGCAGAACTGAATCAGGACAGGACTAAGATGAAACGAGTGTTAGTTGTATCGCTTTCTGTGACTGGCATCCTTAGTATTTTGTTCACTTTACTATTGCTCGGATGTGCTCCTATTTTTGCTACTTTCTTTTTGACAGACAGCCGTGCCCTTTACCCGTTAATAGCCATTACACCCATCATTCCAATTGTAGCAGTTTCCGCTGTTCTGAAAGGATACTTTCAAGGACGGCAAAATATGAAACCGACAGCTTCCGCCCAGGTGATCGAACAAGTTGTACGGATTTCTCTCGTCGCGCTTTGTACAAACTTTCTTATGCCCTACGGACTGGAGTATGCTTCCGCCGGTGCTATGCTTGCCAGCGTCGCTGGAGAAGGTGCCTCTCTTTTATATTTAGTTAAAAGCTTCAAACAAAACAAACCTATCAAAGTTCGCAGCCATTTTCTAAAGTCTTTGCAAAAAGGACGGGAAACGTTTTCTGACTTGATGGCTATTGCCCTGCCCGCTACAGGCAGCCGCCTAATCGGATCCATCTCTTTATTCTTTGAACCGATCATTATTTCACAAAGCTTAGCTCTTGCAGGTATTACAACGGCGGCAGCTACTGCTCAGTACGGAGAGTTAACGGGTTTTGTTATTCCTATTTTGTTTTTGCCTACTTTCATTACGTATTCTTTCTCCGTTTCCCT
Organism: Bacillus piscicola; assembly: GCF_022458745.1. Lineage (GTDB taxonomy): Bacteria > Bacillota > Bacilli > Bacillales > Marinococcaceae > Alteribacillus_A > Alteribacillus_A piscicola. The sequence goes on along the minus strand of NZ_JAJJJF010000005.1, from coordinate 66,086 downwards.
GGTGCCTGCCGTGAGCGAGGCCGCTGCAAATAATAACTTTACAGCGATCCAGCACCGGATACGGCAAACAATCAGAACGGCGCTTCTTGCAGGGGTCTTCTCCTCAATCTTTTTATATACCTTTGCTGAATTAGTAATGAATGTTATGTATGATGCCCCTCACACGGCTTACTATCTTAAAATTTTAGCCCCATTCAGTATTTTTCTATATATACAAGGTCCTCTACAAGCTGTTTTGCAAGGGTTAGATCTTGCACGATCAGCGATGGTTAACACATTAATAGGTGCGATCATTAAATTGGCCGCGTTATTCGTCTTAACGTCTCAGCCTGAACTAGGAATTAAAGGGGCGACGCTTGCCATTGCCATTAATATGGTGCTGGTAACCTTACTGCATATTCACGTTGTCTCCAAAGCTTGCGGGTTTGTAATTGAAGGGCGTTTTTGCTTATTTGTCATTGGATCAGGACTCCTTTCCGTAACAGGAGCCCACTTTTTTAACCAGTACTTCTTAGCAGAATTCACCGTAATCATTCACGCACTTTCGGCAGTTACTATTTCCATTGCCGCGTACTCACTCTTCTTATTTACACTTGGTATTCTAAAATGGAACCAGCTAAAACAGCTGATCCCAAAAATATTTTAATGATCAAATTTAACTTCTCAAGCGTATGGTAAGGAAACAACCTAAGTTCGCGAGCGTCTATCGCAACGGTTGCATGACCTGCATCCTGCAGGCCTGAGGCGGGGGCCATGCCCGCGGCAAAGAAGACACAGTGAGAGCAAGTGAAAGCGTCCGCCTGCAGTGGAAATCAACTGTTCTATACTATGAAACGAACTGATTTACTCGTCGTGAAGATCAATGTAAAGAACCCCGTCTCCATGGAGAGCGCAATAAGAAATGTCGTGGATGTGCATAATTCCTGCTTTGCGTAATTCGCGCCGCAGCCACAGCTCGTCTTTTTTCGCTTTTTGTAAGTGATCAGCTTGAACTTTGCCATCGATAATTAAAGGGAGTGGAAAAAATGTCTGTTCTCCCTCCTCTTTTTCAAAAACAGACAGATCCCCAGAAGGTTCAAGAACGGCAAATTCGACATCCGAAATGTCCTTCACGTTCTGCTGGCGGATTTGGGTTAACAAATCATCAAAATTGTAACGTTGCTTTTTCATTGCTTTTTCATCGATTTGACCATTTTTTATTAAAAAAGTAGGTTTCCCGTCTAGCAAATGACGTACACGTTCACTCTTTAATGACAAAAAGGCGAGCGTTACTTGAATCATTAACAAAATTACGATTGGGATAACCGTTTTAATAAGCGGCTCTTTTGTGTCTTCAATAGAAATAACAGCAAGCTCCGCAAACATAATCGATACGACAAAATCAAGAACTGAAATATCCCCTATCTCCCTCTTCCCCATCATTCGCAGTGTAAGCAGGAGAAAGAAATAGATGATCACTGTACGGAAAGCAATCGTCACAATATCCACATTTACACCCACTTTAAATCCTTACGTCTCTTGTTAGTATGTCTGTCCCGTGGTGAACTATGTATAGCGACGTATCATAGATTGTTCTTGGACAAAACTAGTCTAAATAGTCGTTTTCTTCCATATAGTTAGAAGTAAAAGGAGGGGAGAAGGTGCAGGGAACAGGGCGTTTATACAGTATTGGCAGTGGGATGATCGTGACGATTGGAATGTTAATTGGTTTCAGCCTCATATTTTCGCTTCTGCTTCGATTTACTTCTGTCTCAGAAAGCTCCATCGAATGGCTATTGTGGGCAGCAGCGTTTCTGAGCTTCACCATCGGCGGAATTACTGCCGGAGCTCGCGCCAAGGAGAAAGGCCTGTTAGTTGGTACGTTAACAGCCGCGTGTGTATGCCTCTTAGTAATCCTGTATCAGTACCTTGGCTTTGACAGTACGGTTAGCAGTGTTCAAGGTTTATTTTTTGCCGGCTTTCTAGCTGTCTCCGCCATCGGAGCTGCAATCGGAGTTAATGCTGCTAGCTAAAACAGTACAAGCACCAAAAAAGAGACTGGCATCCTTTCGTTTCGATTCCTTGTAAAAGGATCAAATCGAGTACAGGGTGCCAGTCTCTTTTATGTAAGAAAATTAGTCTTCATTTACTACTTCACGCACCGAATTGCGATCAAAGGTAAGTTTTTGTGATGTACCTGTATCAATCACAATTTTATCTTCATCAATTGCATCAATCTTTCCATGCAGACCGCCAATCGTTACGATTCGATCACCTTTTTGCAAATTAGAGTGCATTTCACGCACTTGCTTTTGTCGCTTTTGCTGAGGTCGTATCAGCAAAAAATAGAAAATAGCAAACATAAGCACGAGCATAATAATCGCTTCCATTCTCACCCCTCCTTTCACGGTTTACCTGTCACAACCAGAGTTTACCTGCTGTAACGTATAGTACCACAGACGCATTAAAGTTAGAAATTTTTCGCATCTGCCTTATTAAAACCGTACTGTTCAAAAAAAGCTTCGCGAAAGTCCAGCAGTCTGTCCTCTTTGATTGCTTCACGAACCCTTTCCATTAATTTTAACAGGAAATATAAATTATGGTAAGAAGTTAATCGAAAACCGAATGTTTCGTTACACTTTACAAGATGACGGATATAGGCTCTTGAATAGTTCTTACATGTATAACAATCACATTCTTCATCAAGCGGCCGAAAATCGCGGGCAAACTTAGCATTGCGGACTACGAGACGTCCTTCACTCGTCATACAAGTTCCATTTCTGGCAATACGTGTAGGTAGTACACAGTCAAACATATCAATTCCTCGTATCGCTCCGTCAATTAGCGAGTCGGCCGATCCTACCCCCATTAAATAGCGTGGTTTATCAGCAGGCAAGAGTGGCGTCGTAAATTCGAGAACACGGTTCATCACTTCTTTCGGCTCTCCGACAGATAGTCCACCGATTGCGTAACCCGGGAAATCCAGCGCAGTTAAATCACGAGCGGACTGCTTGCGAAGTGCTTCGTATTCTCCGCCTTGCACGATACCAAACAAACCTTGGTCTTCCGGACGACCGTGCGCCTCCAGACAGCGTTCTGCCCAGCGTGTTGTCCTTTCCACGGAGTCTTGCATATAGGTTTCCTCGGCCGGGTAAGGCGGGCATTCGTCAAACGCCATCATAATATCAGATCCAAGAGCATTTTGAATAGCCATTGCTTTTTCCGGCGAAAGAAATAGCTTCTCTCCACTGATATGATTGCGGAAGTGAACACCTTCCTCCTTGATATCACGCAGCTTACTTAGACTGAATACTTGGAATCCGCCAGAATCAGTCAGAATAGGTTTGTCCCAGTTCATAAAGGCATGTAGACCGCCGGCTTCTCTGACAATATCCTCTCCCGGCCGCAGCCATAAGTGATAGGTATTGCTCAATATAATCTGAGCAGCCATTTGATTTAACTCTTCCGGGCTTAACGTTTTTACTGTAGCAAGCGTTCCTACAGGCATAAAGATCGGAGTTTCAATCGTGCCGTGGGGAGTATGCACTCTTCCCAGTCTCGCGCCCGATTGTTTACACGTTTTGATCAATTCATAGGTCACTGCTGCCATTTCTTGTGACTTCCTTTCATAATAAGCATTGCATCCCCGAAACTAAAAAAGCGATATTCCTTTTTAACTGCTTCTTCATAGGCGGATAATAAGAACTCTTTCCCTGCAAGAGCGCTGACAAGCATAACTAACGTTGACTTTGGAAGGTGAAAATTAGTTAAAAGTGCATCCAAGCCTTGAAAAGTGAAACCTGGATAAATAAAAATATCGGTCCATCCTGATTCTTTTGTAAAAATCCCCTTGCCGTCACGGGCTGCTGTTTCGAGAGTACGCGCAGAGGTTGTACCGACCGCGACGATTTTTTTTCCGGTTCGTCTTGTATTGTTTAGTATTTCTGCGGTCTCTTGGCTTATTTGGAAATATTCTTCATGCATGTGATGTTCTTGTACCGTCTCGGCAGATACAGGGCGAAACGTACCCAAACCGACATGAAGCGTTATGTAAGCCACCTGAACCCCTTTTTGGCGGATCTGATCGAGTAGTTCATCTGTGAAATGTAACCCGGCCGTCGGGGCAGCTGCTGAACCGTCGTGCTTGGCATAAACGGTCTGGTAACGATCTTTTTCCGCAAGCTTTTCTTTAATATAAGGAGGTAAAGGCATTTCCCCCAATTGCTCTAAAATTTCCAAAAAGACACCCTCATAATAAAATTTCAGGACTCTGCCTCCATGGTCGAGCACCTTTATGCACTCTGCGGTCAGTTTCCCGTCTCCGAACGACAAAGTAGTACCGGCCTTTACACGTTTTGCTGGTTTCACCAGCGTCTCCCATGTGTCATTTTTCTCTTGATTTAAAAGCAATACTTCAACTTGACCGCCAGTTTCTTTTGCACCGAATAAGCGGGCCGGCAGCACCTTCGTATCGTTTAGAACAAGGCAGTCACCTGCTTCCAGATAATCAAGCAACGCAGGAAACATTTCATGTTGAAGCTGCTTCACGTCTGGATCAAGCACTAGCATCCGGGATGCATCCCGTTTTTTCAATGGTGTCTGTGCAATAAGTTCGTTTGGTAAAATAAAATCAAAATCGTCTACATTCATGCTGTAATCCTCACCTTTTTATCTACTGCGGTCATTTAGCGGAAGCGGCCAATAATATAAAAAACAATAGAAAGAACCACACTTATTACAATTGATGTCATGATCGGAAAATAAAACGTCGTGTTCTCTTTCTTTATGATAATATCTCCCGGCAAGCGTCCTACCGGAATAAATTTTCCGCCAATTTGCCAGATTACTCCTATCAATAGCAATGCCGCCCCAATCCCGATAAGAACCTTAGGAATATCAGCCATGATCCGGCACCTCCAAATGCAAGTGCTCATACACTTGATTCGTAACGATTCGGCCGCGTGGGGTGCGCACGATAAACCCGATCTGCATTAAGTATGGTTCATACACATCTTCAATTGTATTTGCCTCTTCACCGATAGCAGCAGCCACTGTTTCCAACCCGACAGGACCGCCTTTGAATTTTTCAATAATAGTTAAAAGCAGCTTATGATCAATCTCATCTAAACCAAGATGATCAACTTGCAGCTTGTCTAAAGCGGTTTCTGCCATTTCAAGAGATACTATTTCACTGCCTGCGACTTGAGCAAAGTCACGAACTCGTCTTAACAAACGGTTCGCAATTCGAGGTGTGCCTCGAGAGCGCTTCGCCAGTTCATTTGCTGCTTCTTCGTCTACAGCAACTTGCAAAAGCTCTCCGCTTCTCCTTACAATTTTAGCGAGCTCACTTTTGTTATAATACTCCAGGCGAGAATGTACACCAAAGCGATCCCTTAACGGAGAAGACAGCATTCCCGCCCGTGTAGTAGCACCTACTAATGTAAATGGCGGAAGGTCGAGGCGGACAGAACGTGCTGTCGACTCTTTACCGATGACAATATCAATACAGAAGTCTTCCATAGCTGGATACAGCACCTCTTCTACCGTTCGCGGCAGACGATGGATTTCATCAATAAACAAGACATCTCCAGGTTCAAGCGCTGTTAAAATCGCCGCCAAGTCTCCCGGCCGTTCTACAGCTGGTCCAGCGGTAGTTCGAATATTCACGCCCATTTCATTTGCAATAATCATAGCGAGCGTCGTTTTCCCTAAGCCCGGAGGTCCGTGTAAGAGAACATGATCCAGGCACTCTTCTCTTAACTTAGCTGCTTGAATAAAAACCGCAAGATTTTCCTTTACTTTCCCCTGTCCAATATACTCTGAAAAATCGATGGGTCTTATTCCGCTTTCCGTGCTCTCGTCTGTTGCATCTGCTTCTTGAGAGACAATTCGTTCCTCCATGAATGATCACCACCCGCTCGATTCAATCTAGTAAAGACAAAAAAATTTAAGATAACATGAGCTGTAATGCTTTTTTCACATATTCATCTGCGCTTATAAGGTCATCTTGAATTTTCGGTTTCACTTTCTTGATTTCTTTTTCTCCATAACCTAAGGCACGCAACGCCTCCAAAGCCTCTTCAAGTGCCTGATTCTCTTCTCCGTTTTCAGGCTGCGGGCCATCAGGAAGAGATGGGTCTTTAATTATACCATGGAGCTTTCCTTTTAAATCCAAAATCATTTGACGGGCTGTTTTTTTGCCGACTCCGGGGAACTTTGTCAAAAATTTCTCATTTTCATCTTCTATTGCCTGCATGACCTGAAGAGGAGCACCGGCAGCTAAAATCGCAAGCGCTCCTTTAGGACCGATTCCTGACACCTGCAGCAACTGCTCGAACAAGCTTCTTTCTTCACGCGACGGGAACCCATATAACCGGATCGCATCTTCTTTTACATACTGATATGTATAGATCGTGACCTCTTTCTCGTCCTCCGTAAAAACAAAAGGGTTTGCACAGTGAACCAAAAAACCGACGTTGTTCACTTTCAATGTTACCGTTTCTTTCTCTGTATGGACAATACTTCCCCTAATAAATTCAAACAAAGCGGTTATCTCCTTTTCTCATGAACACCTGCATGGAACAAGCTATGCTCCGAAACACGAACGTGCTTTCCTTCATCATAGCAAATGTTGGCCCCCGAGAAAACTAAATTACTGTTTTTCATAAGATTTTCTAAAGATAATCCGCTGCTCGTTTTGATCGACTAACTCCCAATCCTTGTAGGCATTCCAGAAATCTTCAACCGCCCAAACTGTTTGTCGTTTGGTTTCTCGAATGATAGATCCATCTGCCTGTTCCCTTTCCAAAATAATATCATATTGGGCAGGAGAACCAGGTACCTCCTTTTCGGTGTTCCCTTTCCCTTCCAAACCCATATCAAAAGACAACAACAATCCCATTATTAAAAACACTGCGATTACTCTCCCTTTTGCACCCATTCTACAACCTCTCCTTCCTAAAAAATAAAAACCCTTTTTTATAGAAATTTTATCCATAAAAAAAGGTTTTTATTCAAAGGAGCTACTACGTAAACTGATTAAGCTGGCTGTCACTTATTTCAAAATTATGATAAACATGCTGAACGTCATCATTATCTTCCAGTTTCTCTACAAGGTGAACCATTTGTTCCGCCTGTTCATCTGCCAATTCGGCCTTTGTTTCAGGTATCATGGTCACTTCTGCATTTACAAAGTGACAGCCCTGTTTTTCAAGCTCCATTTTTACTTCCTCAAAGTTTTCCGGAGCTGTTTGGATATAAAAGGCATGTTCATCCGCTTCGACATCTTCAGCACCGGCCTCAATCGCATCTAACATGATGTCATCTACGTTTATATCTGTGCTTCGCTCCATAATGAGCTGACCTTTTCTTGTAAATAAAAAAGCGACACAGCCGTTCTCCCCCAGGTTCCCCCCATTTCGACTAAAGGCGTGGCGAATTTCCGCAGCTGTGCGGTTCTTATTATCTGTTAAAGCCTTCACCATAACAGCAGCTCCTCCCGGCCCGTACCCTTCATAGGTCATTTCTTCATATTGAATATTATCTGTACTGCCTGCTGCTTTCTTAATTGTTCTGTCGATATTATCACTTGGTATATTTTCCGCACGGGCTTTTGCAAGTGCCATACGAAGTCTTAAGTTCACAGCCGGATCCGTTCCGCCGCTCCGGACAGCAGCATAAATCTCTTTAGACAATTTTGTGAATATCTTTGCTTTTTTTGCGTCCTGACTTTCTTTCCGACGCTTAATATTATTCCATTTGGAGTGTCCTGCCATTGTTCCATCCTCCTCTTTTTTAAATATAGCACAAAAAAAAGCAATTAGAAAAGCGTTTTATAGAGGAGTGACTCCTCTATAAAACGCCGTTAAACCAAATCATTTAGCTATTTTTAAAAGGCTGGCGGGCAGCGTCGCCCAAATCTTTAATCATTGCATCAATGGTATCGCCTACTTCATTCATGCCTGTTCCATTTTGTAAATCATTGCCCACTTGCTCGATATTACCGAACTGTTCCTCGTCTGTCGTTACATACACTTCAACATTGTCATTGTCCATGGCGGATTTTACCTTTTTCTCGACTTTGTTTGTTAAATCGTTGTGATTTCTGTCGTCTTCGTACGTATCAATGCCGACGATTACGTCTTGATCACGAACGATTACTTTAGCGTCGTCTACACCTTTAATGTTTTCTACGCTATTTTCTATTTTTCGTGCATTGTCTAGACCTTCCCCTTGCATATTCCCATTTCCTCGGTCATTGGTTGCCATCCCGTTGTCTCTTCCATCCAGATTACGGGCATGTCCCCCTTCACGGAGATCGGTTACACCGCTTCCGTTACCAATTTCACGTTGATTCGTGTTGTAAGCACGCATGCGGTTATTATTACGACCTGGCCGATCCCGGTCATCAATAGTCATCATGTCGGTTACTGGACCTTCACCACGATAATTCCGATCATAATTTGTTGTGTTTCGAGTGCCAAAATTATTCACATTTTGATCATCGGTATACCGAGTTGGAGCTGCCCCCATCTCATTATCATTACCATTATCCCCAGCACCACAGCCTGCCAATCCACCAGCAATCACCGTAAATGCCGTCATCGTCATCGCAAATTTTTTCATTTGAAAACCTCCTTTCACCATATATCATGACTCAAGGAGGCTTTTTTTAAGCTGTTATTTGCAGGTAAGAAAGGAGCTATTTTTCTTCATTTTCTCTTTTATATCCACTTGACCATGGAGAGTATACATTCATGTTGGGGCTGTATGGGCCTGGCTGCATGCCAGGATAGAAAGCATTTTCTTCGGCATATGGCGGTGAATAACCATATGAATGTGACGGCGAATCAGGCGGGGAGATAGCATGCTCAGAAACTGGCGGAACTGGAGGCATCGGCATCATTTCGTTACAACCTCCCGGCTGCGGATAATGGCTCATCGGCTGTGCTGGCATCATGGGATATGGATATGGGTAAGGATGCATATGTTGCGGCAGGCCGCATGAGCATCCTGGCATAATCGGCGTCACCGGGACAAAATGATGACAGGCATTTGGCGGCATCATATAAGGCATAGGCGGTGCAGGAGCATACCCATGTTCTGAAATATGCTCAGGCATTGCCGGTGGTTCAGGTAATTTCACTTCTTTGTAGTTATATTCAGGCTGCTTTTCCTCTTTTTTCTTCGGCTCTTCGTAATGAGGCGCTGTTTTTGGCGGAGTAGGTGGATATGGTTTGTAAATGTTTGTATTTATGTTTACGTTTTGTTCCTGAGAACTGGACGGCACCTTAGGCATATGCGGAACAGGCTGATACATAGGTGGAACTTTCGGGTGATGTTCTTCTTTTTGTTCTTTTGGTACCTTGGGAACAGGCATCTCTTTTTTCGCCTCTTTTTTTACAGGCACCCCTTTTGCGGGAACTTTTATTTTCATTCCCGGCATTATCTTATCTGGATCAGCTAGATGTGTGTTCGCTTTTTTCAATTCCTCGAAGCCAACATTATATTGTTGAGCAAGCTTCCAAAGAGTATCCCCTTTTTGTACAATATGAATCTGCATATTTCTTCCTCCTTTGAATAATGTTTGCAACCGGGAAGAGAAGCGTGTACTGTTTCGCTTCTTTTTATCCGTTCCCACTGTCTACCGCAAGCATATGCACGCAACCATTCATATATGACTGACCAGAGTAAACGAAACTGTTCAACCACGCTGTATTCATGTACTATATAAGGATAGATCAAAGGGTAATGGAGGTAATTCGTTGGACAAGTCAGGAAAGATTCCCGGAAAAAAACGAAGAGAGCTTATTGTAGAATGGCTCTTAAACGAAGGAGGGCCGCTCACGGGGAGCGAACTGGCCGCAAGAACAAGTGTTAGCAGACAGGTAATCGTTCAAGATATTTCACTTTTAAAAGCGAAAGATTATCCGATTCTCGCCACTTCACAAGGTTATATTTTCATTCAGGAGCAGCCTGCTCAAACGATACGAAAACAGATTGCCTGTTTTCATTCAGCAGAACTATCTGTAACAGAGGAGGAGTTGAATATCATCGTTGATCACGGGGCAAAAGTGATTGACGTATCAATCGAACACCCGCTATACGGGGATTTAACGGCATCATTGTTAATCCAAAGCCGCCGTGACGTTCAGCTATTTATTAATAGTTTGAGGAAAACGAGTGCTCCACTTTTATCAGAATTAACGGATGGTACTCATCTGCATACAATTGAAGCACCTTCAGACGATGTTATTCAAGAAGTGGAAGAAGCACTGGCTGAGAAAGGGTTCTTGCTTACTTAAGAGATCCTTTAATTGAACCACAAATAACCTATCCTTATTCCAGGATAGGCTTTTTTATGGGTAATTCCGCGGTTTGAAAACAGGGATAACTTCCGAGTATACGGGCCCCACAGCCGAGCGCCTCTACCTCAGCAATAACTCCAGGGATTAATACATCGTCCCATTCCTGCTCCACATCAATGATAAAGAAGTAATTCCCAATTCCCGTTTTCATCGGTCTTGATTCTATTTTTGTCAGGTTCAGCTTCCTCCATGCAAAAGCAGAAAGAACTTGATGCAGGGCTCCTGAGTAATCGGATGGGAGTGTAATCATCATCGTCGTTTTATTCGCAGATTGGCTTTTTGTTGTTAAGTGTTGTGTGACGTCTTTATAGGAGAGCAGAACAAAACGAGTATGGTTATTGCTATAGTCGTGAATATTATCTTTTACAATCGTCAAACCGTATTTCTCTGCTGCCAATGCATTCGCAATAGCCACACCGTTCATTGATGGGTTATCCGCTAATTCTCTAGCAGCAGCACTTGTGGAGTTCGTATAATGAATGTCCGCTTCCGGTAAGTGGTTTATGATGAATTCATGGCATTGGGCAACAGCTTGCGGGTGGGAGTATATGTCGGTAACGTCTTTCCAGTCCGCTTTTCGTGATGGATGGATGAGCAAGTGCTGTTCAATTGGAACAGTAACTTCACCAACTATCGGCAGATCGTGTTTATGGATTAGATAATCTAACGTCATATTCACAGAACCTTCAATTGCGTTTTCGACAGGAACGACTGCTATGTCAACCTTTTCCTCTGCCGCGGCAGCCATACAAGCTGGGATGGTTGAGAACGGGATACGTTCTGAATCAGGTAAAACGGACTTTGCTGCCGCTTCTGTAAAAGTGCCTTCCGGGCCGAGAAAACCTACTTTAACTGTCACTGATTTTTTTCACTCCTTCTACATTAAAAAGAACCGGAACCGACGATTTCCACGTGTTCTACGGCTTCCATCGCTTGAATTTTCCGGACAAGCTCATGTATTTCTATCGTTAATGCTGACGTATCGATCGTAACCGTTATATTAGCCCGGCCTTGCAAAGGGATTGTTTGATTAATCGTTAAAATGTTGGAGTTTGCCGCTGCAATCTCTTTTAACAACAGAGACAAGGACCCGGACTTATCTTGGAGTTGGATCGAGAGCGTAATGATCTGCTCTTTTATAACGGTATGGAAAGGAAACACGGCGTCCTTATATTTGTAAAAAGCACTTCTGCTTAAATCAACCATTTTTACCGCTTGTGCTACTTGCTGAACCTTTTCACTTTCCAGTAATGCCTTAGCTTCCAATGTTTTTTGCATGGCATCTGTTAACATATCCTGCCTTACCAGATAAAAACGATCCAACTGATCACTCATCTTCACCACCCCCAAACTCCCGATGGGGTTCTATTCCGAATATATTCTATCTTATTATAGGATCACCGCGTTTTTTTGACAACACGCTATTCAATAAATTCAAATTCAAAATCAAGCAGGCGAACTGTATCGCCATCAACAGCTCCTTTTTTACGTAACGCTTCATCAATCCCCATATGACGCATTTTTCTAGAAAACCGTCTCACCGACTCGTCACGACTGAAATCAGTCATCTTAAACAGTTTCTCAATCTCCTTACCGCTTATGACAAAGGCGCCGTCATCATCTCGAGAAAGGGTAAAAGGCTTCTCTTTTTCTTCATAGCGATAGACTACCCGTTTTTCTTTCTCTTCTTCATCATACAAAGGAAATTCAGGAGTTGTTTCCACAAGATCCGCGACCGCTCGAAGCATATCATCCAAGCCTCGTTTTGTAAGCGCTGAGATGGGGAAGACTTTCACTCCCTCCGGAATGGATTTTTTAAACTCGCGTAAACGCTCGTCGGAACCCGGCATATCCATTTTATTCGCTACGATCACTTGAGGACGCTCTAATAACCGTAAATTGTATTGTCGAAGCTCCTCATTTATTTTCTCATAATCATCGAAAGGATCTCTTCCTTCGAGCCCAGACATATCAATCACATGAATAATTACTCTTGTTCGTTCAATATGCCGCAAAAATTGATGCCCGAGGCCTATTCCTTCGTGTGCGCCTTCGATAAGCCCTGGTAAATCAGCCATTACAAAGCTGCGACCATCTTCCACAGCTACTACACCAAGGTTAGGGGACAACGTTGTAAAGTGATAATCAGCAATTTTTGGGCGGGCAGCTGATACAACAGATAATAATGTCGACTTTCCTACACTTGGAAATCCAACAAGTCCTGCATCCGCCAGCAGCTTTAACTCTAAACGAATGTTCTTCTCTTCCCCGGGCTCTCCTTTTTCACTTAGCTCCGGCGCAGGATTAGCCGGGGTGGCGAAGCGCGTGTTTCCCCTGCCTCCACGTCCTCCTTTGGCTATAACTGCTCGTTCGCCGTGAGTCGTCAAATCAGAGATTACATCTCCAGTGTCATCATCCGTAACCAACGTGCCCGGTGGTACTCGGACAATGAGGTCTTCCTCATTTTTTCCATGCTGATTCTTTGGCTTACCGTGCTCTCCACCCTTCGCCTTAAAATGCTTTTGATAACGAAAGTCCATTAACGTGCGCAAGCCTTCATCGACTTCGAAAATTACGTTAGCACCTTTTCCTCCGTCACCACCGGCAGGACCGCCATCCGGAACGTATTTCTCCCTTCGGAATGCAACCATTCCATTCCCACCGTCACCGGCTTTTACATATATTTTAACTTTATCAACAAACAATTCATTCACCTCGTATATTGACACTGTCGTGTTCGTTATTTCCACTCGTTTTTCAAGATACGTTCTATTGTATCACAAGTAAGTGCCGCTCAAACAAAATCATTTTTTATGTATAGTCCGTTCTAATATGGAAAGGATAAATACCGTTACACTTCATCAAAACTCAATTATGGAGGGGTTTTATTTGGCTAATCAGAACCAGCAAGTACAACAAGCACAGCAGGCAATTCAACAAGCGCAGCAAAATATGCAGAGTGCTGCTAATGATCCGCAAAAGTTGCAGCAGGCACAGCAAGAATTGCAGCAAGCACAGCAGGTTCTCCAGCAAAGCCAGCAGCAAGGAAACGCTCAAAGCCAACAGCAAATGCAACAGGCACAGCAGCAGTTACAGCAAGCACAACAGCAGCTTCAACAGTTGCAACAACAGCAAGGTCAGTAGGTTTATATAAGCTTATACAGAAAAAAGAGCTGTACGATGACAGCTCTTTTTTCTGTAACAAACTCCCTTTTTACAGTTCTTTTATTAGCTGATCAACAGCATTTTCCCCCTGTAGAATGCAGTCAGGTAGTCCTACGCCTTCATAGGCACCTCCTGCCAGGAAAGTTCCTGGATAGTAACTGTTGATTGTTTCCCGAAGTTTTTCCACCCATTTTTGGTGATTCACTACATACTGCGGCATTGCGTTCCGCCACCGTGTTACCTGGTAATATTCGGGATCCCCATTAATTTTCATCACACGTCTTAGATCTTTAAGCGCGGACTCAACAATAGTTTCATCCGACTCTTCCACGATTCCTTCGCCACCCGGCTTTCCGACGTAGCAGCGCAAAAGTGCCTTTCCCTTTGGTGCGGTATGCTCCCACTTTCGGTGTGTCCACGTACACGCTGTTATCGTGTAGTCGCTTTTTTTGGAAACAACAAAGCCTGTACCATCAAAATCCATCGACAATTGACTGCTGTCAAAAGCCATCGCTACAGTGGCTACGGAAGTAGAAGGAATCTCTTCTAGTTGTTTTGTTATCGCTTCGTCTTTTAAAAAGCGTGCTGTAATATGAGGGGGAGTCGTAATAATGACTTTATCAAAAACTTCTGTTTTTCCATCTGACAATTCTATTTCACATTGTCTCCCATTCATCGTCATATTTTTAACAGCAGTGTTCTTGTGAATCCTGTCTTCGTCCAAATGGTTTTCAATCGCATGAACAAACGACTGCAACCCATTGCGAAACGATAAAAAGCCACTTGACTTTTTATTTTTTGGGGGCGCTTGCGGCTGTGATGCTTTCATCCCCACTATCAGACTACGGTGAGACTGTTCCACTTGCTGAAATTGTGGAAAGGTGGACTGCAGACTTAATTGATCTATATCACCGGCATATATTCCGGAAAGCAATGGCTCGATAAGATTATCAACCACTTCGCTGCCAAGGCGCCTGCGAAAAAAGTGTCCAAGCGATTGATCGTCTAAAGAGCGTCGGCGAGGCAGGAACAAATCTGCTCCCGCTCTCAGTTTACCAACTGCGGAAAACAAATTCGTGGTTAAAAAAGGTCCTAACTTTGTCGGGATGCCCATGACTGCACCGGGTGGTATAGCGTGAAGGGTCTCCCCTTTCAGGACATAAGCCTGACCGGTCCGGTTTGATACAAGCTCTTCTTCAAGACCTACTTCCTTCGCTAACTTTGTAGCATGCGTTTTTCTCGCCAGGAATGAATCTGGTCCCTGTTCAATAACAAAACCGTCATGATAGTCAGTTTTAATCTTCCCGCCCAGTCTGTTATCTTTCTCAAACAACTCATATTTAATATCCAATTGATTGGCCAGAATTTCTTTCTGCAAATAATAAGCAGCAGTCAGTCCTGTAATACCGCCACCGATAATAGCTACTTTCATCATAAATTCCTCGCTTACTTCCCAACTCTCGACTGTTGATGCTTAATAATCACGTCAGCAAGAGCATCGATAAATTCAGGCTTTGCGTTCGGCATTTCTGGCCGGTAATATGCGGCACCTACATCTTCACAAGCCTGTTTACACTCTATATCGTTGTCGAACAATACCTCTAAATGGTCCGCCACAAAACCAACAGGGCAGTATACAAATGATGTATAGTTATGCTTGCGAGCCAATTCTTTTGTTAAATCTTGAACATCAGGCCCAAGCCATGGCTCCGGTGTATTTCCTTCGCTCTGCCAGCCGATTTCATAGTGTTGAATACCCGCTTTATCGGCAATCAACCGGGCTGTTTCTTCTAGCTGTTCCGGATAAGGGTCACCCGTCTGGATTATCTTTTCGGGAAGACTATGAGCCGAAAAAATAACACACGTTTTTTCACCTTCCGGGATACGCTTCATCGTTTTCTGGACTTGTTTCACCCAGTAATCGATAAATTTCGGCTCATCATACCAACTTTCAACGGAATGGATAACAGGGCCGCCTTCTTTAACCGCTGCTTCTTGAGCTCTTCCATTATAAGACTTAATACTAAACGTAGAAAAATGAGGAGCAAGTACAATGCTGTATGCTTCTGTGATGCCGTCCTCATGCATTTGTTGTACAGAATCTTCAATAAACGGATCGATATGCTTCAGACCTAAATACCAATGTATTTCAATATTATCCATCCGCTCATTCAGGCGGTCTTTTAAGCTTTCACCTTGTTCTTTCGTAATCTTGGATAAGGGAGAGATCCCGCCAATTGCTTCGTAGCGTGATAGTAAGTCTTGTAATGCTTCTTCAGAAGGCTTCCTGCCTCTTCTGATATGAGTATAGTATGGTTCTACCTCATCCAGACTGCGCGGTGTACCGTAAGCCATTACTAAAAGGCCGACTTTTTTTTTCATTGTGAACCTCCCTGTGCTTTTGCCGTATACTCATGAACAAAAGCCGTTAATCGCTTAAGCGTTTCAGGATTCACATCCGGAAATACCCCGTGACCAAGATTAAAAATAAAACCATTCTCTTTGATGCCGGCATCTAAAATCGGCTTCACATTTTGCTCAATTACTTCCCACGGTGCAAGAAGTAGGGAAGGATCGAGATTTCCTTGTAACGTTTTATTAATGCCAAGAGCCCTTGCTTCCGAAATGGTAATCCTCCAGTCAAGTCCGATCACTTGAAGAGGAAGATCATTCCATTCACGAAGTAAATGGTTCGCCCCTACACCGAACATAATAAGAGGGATATTTTTTTGTGCTATCTCCGTACAGATACGCATCATGACTGGTTTCACATATTTACGGTAGTCCTGAGCATGCAGGGCACCTACCCAGGAATCGAAAAGCTGAATCGCCTGCGCTCCAGCTTTTATCTGTGCCTTCACGTAGGAAATTGTCATATCGGCTAACTTGTTCATTAGCGAATCCCATGCATCTGGCTGTGCATGCATAAACGCTTTTGTTTTATGATAATTTTTTGAAGGGCCTCCTTCAATCATATAACTTGCTAATGTGAAAGGGGCTCCTGCGAAACTGATTAAAGGAACAGTAAGCTGCTCTCTAAGTATTTTAATGGTATCAATAACAAACGGAATATCGCGCGCAGGATCTATGCTTCCTAAACGTTCAACATCCTCAGCTTTTCTTATAGGATTGTTAATCACGGGACCAATACCTGACTGAATCTCCACCTCCACCCCGATCGCAGACAGTGGTGTCATGATATCTTTGTAAAGAATTGCGGCATCATTATTATATTGATCCACAGGCAACTTTGTAACGTAAGCACAGAGCTCAGGTTGTTTTGTAATTTCAAACAAGGAATATTTCTCCTTGATTTTCCGATATTCCGGCTGTGAACGCCCGGCCTGCCTCATATACCACACCGGAACGTGGTCGACTGCCTCACCCCATGCCGCTCGTAAAAAATTGTCATTAAACGTCTTCCCGCCCATTTTTATAGCACTCCTTTAATAAAATGCATGAAACGTCTTGCTGTTGTTCATTTTTTTCAACACTTACTTCTTATACCCCATTTACCATACTCTTTCCCTATAGGCATGTACAGTCATTCTACCTATTGTTCATAAATTTGATAAAGGTAAAGGACGGATCTGGACACGTCTTCTAGGTATCTACACCTTTGTCCGCTCCAAGTGCCACTAAAGAGGCATGCATGAATCTATTTAATTAGGCAGCATACCTCCCTAAAGCCAAGCTTCGTATCAACTGCCAAACAATGATCCAACGGTTACATCCGCCACATTCGAAGGCTGGCCCTCTTGTTCGGTTTGCGGATTGTATGGAACCACCATGTACTCACGCAAGCGAAATAAATTCACTCCTTCAATAACATATTTACCGGTACCTTCTACTTTCGCTATCTCATTACTCTTCCCGTTGTCTACTTCATAAATACGATAAATGACTCGCTCATCCTGATTGGGTGTCCAGGATAAATGTACATTAAACAGGCCTCCGCCTTTTAAACTGAGTGAAGCAGATAAATCATCTATCTTTTCCACTTTCACCGGTGCCTCCAGATCTTGTACGTCTTCGGGTTTACGAAACCTGCTTCGGCTGTTTTCCGGCTGTGGTGTTTTATTTAATATTTCTTTCAACAATTTCGTAGGGAAAGAACTCCCCGCTTGTAAGTATTGGTCAGCAGTTGTTTTGTCATACCCCATCCACAGAGCACCTGTCCATTCTGGTGTGAAACCTACAAACCAAGCATCTCTCGTTCCGCCTTCAACCTCAGAAAAGGAAGTAGTGCCTGTCTTTCCTGCCAATGGGTACGCAGTGCTCCCCGCACTCCCTGTACCGTGCTTCACTACATTTTCAAGCATTCTGATCATATACCACGCATTTTGCGAACTCATCACTTTCCTTATCTCCGGGTTTGCTTTCCCAATTATATTTCCATTTCGGTCGGTGATTGACTCAATAAAATACGGATCTACTTGATTGCCAAGGTTGGAAAAGGCCGTATAAGCTCCCGTTAACTCCATGGGAGAAAGACCTTCCGACAGGCCTCCAAGTGCAACTGCCAACCCATTGTCTTTCACGTGCAGCCCAACGCTCTTAAGCCATGCATCACTCTCCGTCCTAATGTGGTCGTACAACCAGACTGCAGCTGTGTTGGTTGATTCTGTTAACGCGTCAACCATTGTGATCTCTCCGCGGTACGTATCATTGTAATTACGTGGAGAATAGCCGTTATAGTTCATTTTTTCGTCTTTCAATAGAGAATAAGGATGATATTTTCCTGTTTCAAGAGCAGGTGCATACACTGCGAGCGGCTTCATTGCTGATCCAGGCTGTCTTTTCACTTGAACTCGATTTAATCCACGTCTTACATATTCTCTGCCACCCTGTACAGCAATTACACCGCCACTCCGGTGATCCATCATAATAAACGCAGCCTCAGTGCCGGCGGCTCCTTCCGGAAAATACTCATCCTGCTGAAAGAGTTGGTGTGAGGCTTCCTGCATTTCTTTGTTCAGAGGAACAACAATATCGTAGCCGCCTCGATATATTTGTTCAGAAGTAATGTTATATTTTTTCTCCGCTTCGTCTAACACCATATCGATATAGGTAAAGTAAGCCTGGTTATTCTCTTCCTGGTGCAATGAATCTGGAACCGTCTTACCTTGGTACATTATTGTTTCTTCCGCCGATAAAAATCCATTTCTCTCCATAACTGCGAGCACTGTGTTTCTTCTCTTTACAGAACGATCTGGGCTCGCCACAGGAGAATAATGGGAAGGAGCTTTTGGTATGCCGGCGAGCAGTGCTGCCTCATCCACCGTTAATTCCTGTACACTTTTATTAAAATACAGTTCCGCTGCTGAAGCAATTCCGTAAGCACCGTTCCCAAAGTAGATTTGGTTTAAATAAAGACCAAGGATTTCATCTTTGCTAAATTTCCGCTCGATTCCCATCGCAATTAAGACTTCTTTGGTTTTACGGAAGAAGGTTTTATCGTTTGTCAAAAACGCATTCTTAGCCAGCTGCTGTGTAATCGTGCTGCCCCCCTCCACCATAGAACCTGCTAATATGTCACGGTAAAGGGCCCGAATAACAGCGCGGGGGTCTATTCCCTGATGGTCATAAAAACGCACATCCTCTATCGCTATAAAAGCTTGTTTCACATGTTTCGGAATATCATCTATGTCTACTGTTTCTCGATCTTCTACGTATAGTTGCGCTAACTTTTCACCGTTCTTGTTAAATAACTCGGTCGTCTCATTCAAGACCAACTTTTTTTCATCGATAGCTGCAGCCCCGATAATCACAGAAGAAAGATAAATGCCTGTGCTTACAAGCAGGAATAAACATACGGCAAGTCCCCAAATAATCACTTTTTTTCTCATGCTAGAACTCCTTATAACCGGATTTCCGGCTGGCTTGCACTTTTTTTAAACATTTACGTATTTTTGATAGTATTTGTTAATTTTTCATAATTATTTCAACCATCTACTTGTTTTTTTTCAAACTTTCTTCGTGATTTTCCGGCAGGGGGGGCAGATCTTTATCTATATCTATTTCCTTCGCAGAAAATATTCCTTTAAGGACCTTCACGCCAAAGTAAAGGATCAAGAAGGCTAGAAGAAGGCCGGTGATTTCCAGGTCAAAGCCTTCATCGCCTATGCTGATAAGTGCTAAAATAACAAATAAGCCCACCAGTAAGGGCTGTCCCTTTTTATAAAAATAAAGAGCAAGTACGCCGGCAATAATTGGCCACATAAGGGAACCGATATCAAAAAACAAATGAATTCCAAAAATAAATATAACGGCAATAAGTACTTTGTTGCCTCTCGTTTGCATGTTTATCGACCCTTTCCGACCTTAGCTTACAAATTTTTCAGATTGCCTGTACATATAGTTTAATATGTTTAAGAAAAAGATGCGAACTAGATAAGCTCTTTTGCAGTTTTTCACGAAATATTCATATCTCCAATGTATAATGAGTAAAGCGAACATCAAAGGGGGATCTTATCTTGGAAAATGTCTCACTGTGGCTTGCTTTCGGAGCAGGGATTATTTCATTTCTCTCACCATGTATTTTTCCATTAGTGCCTGCGTATTTGGCACAGCTCACCGGAACGAATATTTCGAACAACCAAATCAACGCCGAGCGACGTATGATTTTATTTAGAAGCTGTGGTTTTATTCTCGGATTCACGATAGTCTTTCTTCTTTTGGGGGCCTCTTCCACGTTTATTGGCCAATTATTTCGCAGCTGGGGCTCTCTCATTGAGCAAATCGGTGGCATAATCATCGTTATTTTCGGCCTCCAGATGGCGGGTATCATATCGATCCAATCTCTACTCAGGGAAAAAAAGGTACAGACCTCTCCAAAAGGTTCGACGAGTTTTGCAAGCTCTGTTTTGCTTGGATTGTTGTTTGCTGCTGGATGGTCTCCGTGCATTGGACTTGTACTCGGCAGTATCCTTGCCCTCGCAAGTCAAGCAGAAACGATGTTTATCGGAATGTTTATGTTGCTTGTGTATTCCCTCGGTTTAGGTATTCCTTTTTTGCTAGTAGCTCTTCTGTACTCACGCTCATTAAACAAATTAAGAAAGTTGAACAAATGGGTGCCTGTCATACAGAAAATAAGCGGATATGTGTTAATTGTGCTTGGAATCTTGTTGTTTACAGGTTATTTCCAAATGCTATCCAGCTACTTGGCAAGATTCATTCCATTTGGTCTTTAGTCAAGGGTGCTCACCCTATGGTAAAATGAACGTGAAGCTGTTTGAGGAGGGAGAAGGTTGGAAAAGAAATTATTTGCTTTGTTGGAAAGTTATTATGACGAAATGGTGGAAGTCCGCCGTTTTCTCCATCAAAATCCGGAACTTTCATTTGAAGAAGTAGAGACACCTGCTTATATCGCAGAATTCCATAAAAAACTAGGACACGATGTTAAAACGGGCGTTGGCGGAAGAGGGGTGACTGCTGTATTAAAGGGCGGAATAGAGGGTCCTGTTATCGCATTGCGAGCTGATTTTGATGCGCTGCCCATTCACGAAGAGACCGGTCTCCCCTTTGCCTCTAAAGTGGCTGGTGTCATGCATGCCTGCGGACACGACGGCCACACAGCAACGCTTCTATACTTGGCAAAAGCACTTAATGCTATCCAAGAAGATCTGCCGGGAACAGTCGTATTTATTCACCAACATGCAGAAGAATATGCTCCTGGGGGTGCCATTGACATGATACACGATGGCTGCCTAGATAATGTCGACGTAATCTTCGGGACACACTTATGGGCTACAGTACCGTATGGCACCGTTCAATACAAAAGGGGTCCTATGATGTCGGCCGCTGATCGTTTTGAAATTGACATTGTTGGTAAGGGCGGACACGGCGGTACTCCACATCTGACAAAGGATGCCATCGTCATCGGCTCTCAACTCGTTACCAATATTCAGCAGTTAGTCAGCAGGCGGGTGGATCCTGTGGAACCCGCAGTTGTATCAATTGGTTCCTTTGTGGCCGATAACGCCTTTAATGTCATAGCAGATAGTGCGAAAATTGTCGGAACAGTCCGTACTTTTAATGACGACATAAGAGATATGCTAGAACAAGAGTTAAAAAGAATTACAATGTCTACATGCGAAGGTGCCGGGGCAGACGCTCATTTTCATTACAGCCGAGGCTATCCGGCAGTTGTCAACCACGAAAGCGAGGCTGTTTTTCTCGCGGAGTGTGCCTCCGACATTCCTGACGTAGCAGTCACGGAAGAAATGAAACCAATGATGGGTGCTGAAGATTTCGCTCGTTACCTTGAAAAGGTGAAAGGCTCTTTCTTCTTTACAGGGGCACAGCATCCTGATTGGGACGTCGCTTATCCTCACCATCATCCTAAATTTGATATCGACGAACGCGCCATGCTGGTCGCGGCAAAGGTGATGGGGAAAGCAGTCCTTGACTACGAAAAAACGGCTGTCTCTTAGTAGACGGCCGTTTTTACATTAATTACAAGTCTTTATACTTCCCCCGCAGCCAATGTAACCGATAACCTTGTTTAGCGGCTTCTCCTAGCTGTCCAAGCAAATGATAATTGGCAGCTGCCCCCACAGCTGCTCCGAACCCAGGCATCAACTGCAGCAGTTTAACAAAATCAATATGATCCCGGTATTCCTGCTGAAACGAGCTCCAATCCACTTCTATCGCTTCGGGAGATTGTTGAGAATCTCCCCCGGCTAATGTTGACCAATTTTTCAATATTTCCACGGTTTCCCGGCGTTTCGACGGACTCGAAAAAGCAACCTGAAAAAGGTAAAGCATGTATAAACGGTCATGCAAGTCGGCACTGTCAACTCCATAAATCCCTGCTGCCGAAAAAAGGAAGCGCATTTTAAAAGCGAGCAGCAACGGAAAGTCAACCGCTCCTAGTAATAAACCACCAGCTCCAGTTCCTGCGCCCTCCGCAGCCGCCCCTTTTTGAAACACAGTGACTAGATTTTCTAATCGTCCATCTGCCTCTTGTAAACTTTTTGCCTCCGTTTGTTTTTTAGTTGGCAAGTAATCCGATCCATTCAGAACTCCGTTAATCATCTGTCTGACCGCTTGGCCTAATGCTGAATGAATTTGTGTTGGTACCAGCCGGTTCATTTTCGTTTGCATGCTTTTAGCAAAGGCTTGGCTCATACTGGCTCGCTTCTCCATTTTTCGCAACCACACCTGTACCTCTTCATATGCTTTCTGTTCGTATGCTTCCATAAACACCTCTCCTATGATGTCTGCAGTTGGTTGGCATGGCGGATCGGGAAATAGAAACTAAGAAGTAAACCAAAAGCCAAAATAATAGCGATTGGTAAAATAGAGAAACTGACGAATGAGTAGACCATTAAAAATAGTAACGTCTGTAAAGTTAACAAAAAGGTAACCAGCTTCTGAAAAGCATTCTTTTTATCAGTGCCTGCTACTGGGTAAAGATCAGGCCAAATCGTTGTATCAAGATGATGCCATAATGTTCGTAATTGAACACTTGTCATGTAAATAAATAATAAGGCAACGCCCGTACGGACCCATTCACTAGGAAATGCATACATGACCAAGCCTCCCGTAATGAGAAGCCGAAGATACATTCCTAAATATTCACCTGAACGGGTAAAGGCTTTTGTAAACAAGATAAGGTACACATTTTCTGTTTTCCAAACAAGCCGGTCAACAAGCTTCGATAACAACGGCCGCTTTTTAACTGCCGTTTCTACATACGGCACATCGGTAAATGACTGTACAAAACGGTAAAAGACCGAAAGCCTTCTTGCCTCCAGCTGCAGTAACAGCTCCCAATTTAACAAATAATGGCGTCCGAGGTGACGGTAATAAAAAACATAAAGAAACACCATGAGGAGTAATACGACCACTGGAAACCAAATAGGAGCCTCAACAAACATGAGATAAGCAAATACTCCGTTCACTATCGTCCTTCCTAAAATAAGAAACGCTCGCTTTTGTTTATCCTGCAGGTGTACTTCTCCCCAGCGAGATACGTTATTCCACACATTAGCAATTAAGAGTCCTAGCAGCACCGTATATAAATAAGACCTGTCTGTGGATACACGGTCTTGAAATAACGGACCCAGCAACAGAAAAATGATGGAAATACTTATAGACTGCATAAAAGTGGAATAAAAAACAGAACGACGGAAGTAGTCAGTTAATTTTGTTTCAAGGGGGAGCAGAAAAACTAAGTCTCCTTTTTTTAGAAAGGTTCGTAACGGACACCTTGTCAATAAATAAGTGAAAATACCGGCAAGCACAAGCTGTGCAGGAAATGTATCCGGCAGCCATTCAATGAAAGAAGGGTAAAAATAGCCTCCTGCTAAGAATAGCGCGTATAAACTGAACATAAATCCACTGTTTCCAATTAAACGGAGATAGCGAATTGCCTCATTCCAAAACCCTCTCGAGCGTTCTTTCCACAACTCGGTCACATTCATCCTACTACCCCTTTAGTTACTTCGATATATAAATCATCGAGCCTTGCCTGCGGGAGCCCTGCCTGAACCCGCAGCTCTTCTAATGTACCATGCAGTCTTACCCGTCCCTCATGCAAGAGTACAAAACGATCGCAGTAACGCTCTGCTGTTGCTAAAATGTGAGTAGACATTAGAATCCCGGCGCCTTCTTCTTTCATGGTTACCATCATATCTAACAATGATTTAATAGCGACAGGATCAAGACCGACGAATGGCTCATCTACGATATACAACTCCGGCTGCACGAGAAAGGCACACATAATCATCACCTTCTGCCGCATCCCTTTGGAAAAATGGCTCGGAAACCAGTCCTTCATCTTCTCCATACGATATTCGTGTAAGAGCGGCGTAACCCGCTCCTTAAAAGAGGCTTCTGAAATACCGTAAGCGGAAGCAGTCAGACGTAGATGTTCCCAAAGTGTAAGCTCCTCGTATAGAATAGGCGTCTCCGGAATGTAAGTAAACGTTTTTCGGTATGTTTCCGGATCTTCCTGTATCCGACTTCCATTAATAAGGATATTTCCATTAGTCGGCTTCATCAAACCGAGGACATGCTTAATAGTCGTACTTTTTCCCGCGCCGTTCAAACCGATCAAACCAACTATTTCTCCCTTTTTAACGTTGAAATTTAACTGGTGTAAAACTGGTTTGTGGACGTTGTAGCCACCACTAACCTCTTCTAGCTCCAATAATTCTTTCATGTATATATACTCCTTTTATAAAACCTGCAGTTTGTGTAAAGATGATTCTTATACGTCCCCTATTTTATGCCACTACAGCCTGTGGATACAACTAGTATATCTCCCCGCTCGTGAGTTTATTGTTTTAGTCCCTGCAGACTGATAAAATATAAAAGAATCGTTTCATACGCTGGTACTTTTTTGTATATCCTATCAATTTTTGCATCCTTTTTGTTTAAACAAATACAATTCTACAGGAAAGCAGGGATAGTATGAGCCATGAAGAAAATTGCATTTTTTGTAAGATTGTCAACCGCGAAATTCCAGCTTCCATCGTTTACGAAGACGAACACGTACTTGCGTTTGTCGATATTGGACAAGTAACGAAAGGTCATACTTTGTTAATTCCAAAGGACCACCAAAAAGACATTTTTGAGCTGACAACAGAGATGGCTTCTCACTTATTCAGCGTCGCGCCAAAAATCGCCAACGCTATCAAGGATGAATTTCAGCCTGGAGGCTTGAATCTCGTTAATAATAACGGAAAGCCAGCGTCCCAGGATGTATTCCATTATCATCTTCACTTTCTGCCCCGCTATGGAAGCGACGATGGGTTTAAGCACTCATTCCGCGATAACAGCGAGAACTATTCACGCGAAGATCTCGAGAATATCGGCAAACGCATTCAAAACCGTCTAAAAGACTAATATGACAAGGAGCGAATATTTTATGAAGCGAGCACACAACTTTAACGCCGGGCCAGCTGCCCTCCCCCTTAAAGTGCTGCAACAGGCACAAGAAGAGATGCTTAACTTTAACAACACTGGTATGTCTGTTATGGAACTGAGTCACCGCGGCCCGGACTACGAACAGGTACATAATGAAGCTATTACCTTAATAAAAGAGTTATTAGCGATTCCCGATCAGTATGAAGTGCTGTTAATGCAAGGCGGCGCAAGCTTGCAATTTTCTATGATTCCAATGAATTTTCTTTCAAAAGACAAAACCGCCAATTATATATTAACCGGTTCCTGGTCTGAAAAAGCCATCAAAGAAGCAAATTATGTTGGAAATACTACAAGCGGCGCCTCTTCTAAAGAAAGCAATTACACCTACATTCCCAATAAGGATTCTATTTCGTTTAATGACAGCGATGCGTACGTCCACCTTACATCTAACAACACAATTTACGGTACACAGTGGCAGGACTTTGACATTAAACCAACTAGTCCCCTGATAGTAGATATGTCCAGTGACATTTTAAGCCGTCCTGTTCCTGTCGAGCACTTTTCGATGATATACGCCGGTGCTCAAAAAAACCTCGGTCCTTCCGGGGTCACACTCGTGATTATAAAGAAAGATTTACTGAAACACGTACCCGAGCACGTTCCGACACTACTTCGCTACAAGACACACGCTGATAAAAATTCTTTATACCATACACCGCCCACATTTGCGATCTACATCCTGAACAAGGTGTTGCACTGGGTCAAGGAAAATGGCGGAGCTGCCGGCATGGAAGAACGAAACGCGAAGAAGGCTCGTCTACTGTACGATACCATTGATAAAAGTGCTGGCTTTTATCAAGGACACGCTGAAAAAGACAGCCGTTCCTCTATGAACGTCACATTCAACCTCAAAACCGAAGAGTTGAATGCTAAATTTCTCAAAGAAGCGAAGGAAGCTGGTTTTGTAGGTCTCAACGGTCACCGGTCTGTTGGCGGGTGTAGAGCCTCTATTTATAATGCCGTATCACTAGAGTCCTGCCAGGCATTACAGGAATTTATGACCAATTTCCAAAAAAACAATTCATAAAAGTTCTTTACTCATGAGGAAAGGTTGCTTTCCGTCAAACAAACTGTCTGTGTCTGTCTCACAGACAGTTTTGTTTTAAATTCTGAAAAATCACCCAAATCCCTCTATACAAAGAAACTTTTTTTCTCTATACTATTATAAAAGTATAATATTTTAAAATATTAAGATCATCTGTGGACCACAAGAGAAAGGATCGATGAAAATATGGATTGTAGATCACTGCTTTCCGGTCTATTTACCGGACTGGTGGCGGGAGGCCTTTCGGCTTTAATTTTCGCACCGGCGCCAGGAAGCGAAATGAGAACGACCATCCGCGATTTTGATTGGAAATCATTGAATCGGACAGCTCTAAAGAAAGGAAAAGTCGCTACAGAAAATTGGCAATATGCCGCCCTTGAAGGTCTTGAAGCAGTAGAGAACCTCACAGAAGAAATGAAAAAAACATACAGCCGTTATAAAGAAGAAGTCGAACCAGAAGTTGCCGCTATTCAAGAACAAGTGCAAGAACTATCTGACGCCATTACAGAATTAAATGAAAGAGCACGCAGCCAAAGTGATGACTAGTACGTACTGTTCGGAGCAGATTTTTGTTTTACAGACCACGAAAGGAGGAGAGCATAAGCGTGGATAACATTTCCCTGTCTACTAAACAATCCATGTTGTTCAGCCTTAAAATGGCACAGTTAACGAAAGCAATGTGGAAGTCCATTGAAAAAGATTGGCAGGAATGGATCAAACCATATGGTCTTAACATCAATGAACATCAAATTCTTTGGATTGCTTTCCATAAACAAGGTGCCTCCATTTCAGATGTTGCCAAATTCGGAGTGATGCACGTTTCAACGGCATTTAATTTTTCCAAAAAACTCGAAGAAAGAGGGCTATTATCCTTTTCCAAAAAAGCAAATGACAAGCGAAATACTTACATTGAACTGACCGAAAAAGGAGACGAGCTGTTTATTGAAACACTAAAGGTGTATAAACAGGACACATATAGTATATATAATAGTGCTTTACCTATGAAGGAAGTCTATGGAAAATTTCCCGATTTCATGGAAGTAACTGCTATTATCCGCCACATTTACGGAGAAGAGTTTATGGAAATGTTTGAAAAGTCTTTATTCATGTTTGAAAAAGAGTTTACGGAAGAAGACGGAACCCTCACACCGATCATCCCATCTAAATAATTTGCACAAAAAAAGCCGACCACTGCGTTTCGGCTTTTTTTGTGCTTAACAACTTTTCTGTAGCGAAAACGCGTGACAATTGTCGAAATGTATTTTCTTCTGACTATTTTTCTTAAACCTATTGATTTTTCTCCTTGGAAGGATTAAATTAATCACTTAGAAGTGGAAAGGGGGAATTGATTATGAATTGCTGGAAATCGATCAATGTAAAGAAAGACTATCATACTTCCAAACTGACGCTTTATTCAATAAGCAGTATGATCGGAGTTTTTGTAGTCTCTTATTTATTCTTTAGTTTCTATCATAACGATGTTCATTATGCTGAGGTCGGTTTACTGCAAACGTGTCTCTTTTTCACATTATTGTTTCCCTTTCACACGCTTTTGAGCATTGTTCCTTTATGGTGTGCAGGAGTTCGAGTCAAATTACATGCCCACCATAGTAAAATAAAAATTCTACCACGTATCACAAAAGAATCGAAAAAACCGATAAACCGTAACACTTATTTACTTGCGATTCTCTTCCCTACTGTTTTTGCAGGGTTGGTTTCACTGTTGGGAGCCTTTTTATTTCCTTCCTACATGCACTTTTTTTTACTGGTGCTTGCTTTTAACACAGGACTTGGAGTCTATGATTTCATCTATGTAAAGCAATTGTTAGGGGCACCGCGCGACTCACTTATTGAACAAAAACAAAACAGTCTTGATATCTTGCTAAAGCAGCCAATGTAATGGCTGCTTTATTCTTCGCGTTTTCCGACCATTAGATAAATGTCATTTTTCTTTAGGTCAAGCCTTTTTACTTTTACTGCATATTGGTTAGCGATCTCAATCTTTGCCATCTGAATATAAATTTGCTTGTCTGCTGGCTGTACGTCTACATAGTCAGGCAACTCACTCTGCGAGTCCACCAAGGACAGCACCGTGGCGCCTGGAATAGCCAATCCTCCGACGGTAACAGATTGTTCATGCAAAACAATATCCCCGTTTTCTAGAGCTTTTGGCTGAAACTCCATTGCTGCCTTTACCGCCCTACCTAAAAAGTGGTAGGACGCAGAAACGCGTATATGCTGATTCGTTATCCGGATATCCATGCCCTGGTCCATTTGGTCATTGATCAACCGGCTCAGCTGTTCTTTTGTCATATGTACAGAAAAGTATTCCTGAAATCCGGTTTCTTCGGCAGAATGCTCTGCTACCTTCTTCTCGTCCTTTTCTGCGGGGCTCGACACAATAAAAAACAGGAAAAGGACAAGCAACACTTGAAGAGAAACCAGCGTGACGAATAACGTTTTCCAGATATTCTTATTTTTTTTCACCATTATGACGCACCTGCTCTTTCTGTCTTCTCATTTATTATGCATCCTTCTTCCTTTTTCAGCTAGCAAAAAAACTATCTTTTTACATAAACTTTTGATAAGGTGAAAGAGACACAAGGTATTGGGGGAAAAATCATGTTCGCTGTATCTTTTATTCTATTCGCAGTTATTTATTTTTTTATCATTAATTCCATGACAAATGCGCTGTGCACACAAAAAGAAATTCCCGACGAACGCCAGCCCAAAATCTTTAGAACCATTAACATATTAATAACGATTTTATGTGTATCAACTTATATAGAGATATGGTCTGTTTGATAGGTCTTGTCCGATAGTATCTATGCTCACTGTCATCAACATAAACAGCTTTCCTGGATAGAAGCCAGGAAAGCTTTATATTGGAGTGGCCAATTATTAATACCAAGAAGCTCCTACAATAATAAGCAATATAAAAAGCACTACGATTAGCGCGAAGCCTCCGTAATATCCTCCAGACATTCCAGCACCCCCTATTGATTTTCTAAAACATCCTATGTAATAGCAGCTCAGTTTGTTTACTTTTTTTTAAAATTGATTTTTCATTTTACTATTTTCTATGATATGATATGTCTGTTCGTGGTTAATTACTTGAAGGGGTTGGGTGTCAATGAACAAATTAATTCTTGCTGTGGGATTATCGACAGCATTACTTCTCACTGCGTGCAGTGACGACCAAGCAGCAGATAACAGTAAAACAATTGTGGAAGTTAACAAAACAAACCTTACTGAAGATGAATTTGTCGGTGAATTAAAAGATCGTTTCGGAAAGCAAATTCTTAACGATATGGTTAACAGTGTCATCATCGAAGATAAGGCCGAAGAGCTCGGCATTGATAGTAAAACTATTGATAAAGAATTGGAATCATTCAAAGAGAACTATGGTTTGGAAGATAACGAACAATTGTTAACCATGATGCAAACACAATTTCAACTTCCTGTTGACTCGATTGAAGAGTTCAAAACGGAAGTGATTAAACCACAGCTTGTGCTTGAACAACTAGCGACAGCTGATGTAGAAATAACGGAAAAAGATAAGAAAGAATATTACAAAGAAAATAAAAAGAGCTTAGAGGCTGTAAAAGCACGTCACATTCTTGTGGAAGATAAAGAAACAGCCAATAAGGTAATAAATAAGCTGAAAGACGGCGAGGAGTTTGTAAAGCTTGCCGAGAAGTATTCTAAGGATCCTGGTTCTGCTGAGAACGGGGGAGATCTTGGTACTTTTCGTCGCGGGGAAATGGTAGAGGAATTTGAGAAGGCTGCCTTTTCACTCGAGCCTGGCGAAATAAGTGAGCCTGTCAAAACAGAAAACGGCTATCATGTCATCGAAGTGCTTGATAAAAAAGATACCTATAAAAAGCTTGAGAAAGATATTGAAGAGACAATGCGACAAGAACAAGCGAAATCAGGGGAAGAAGTTATGCAGGAGCTAAGAGAAGAAGCCAAGATCAATATGAAGGAATCTTCCTATGAAGATTGGGTCCAAACACCAGATAAAAAGTAACCCATGATAGGAGAGCGGAGCCGGTAATTATACCGGCTCCGCTCTCCTTTTACGTCAAGAACTCATTAAGAAGAAACTTGGCTTCTCTCTCGTTCTTCTTCCTTTTTCCTACGTTCTTCCTCCATTCGTCTAATAAAGACTCTGCCCTCTTGTTCAATCCAATGATCACTTTCTTTTCGTTCCATTTTACTCGTATGCCGCCACATATACCCGCTGAATACAATTCCTAACATAACGAGCAGCACCCAAGCTGGAGCTTGGAATGGACCTGCTTCAGCGAATCTCTGCCAAGTTACTAATCCAAGGAACAGGACGATCAGTGTTAATAATAATTTCCGTGAGCGATTGGTCATGTGGAACCTCCTTCTGTAACCTTGTCCTGCTAAATTCTATGCGGCTCATCCCGTTCCTATTCATGCCTTTTTTTCTTAAGCTTTTGGTATCGTCACCTTAAATTCGACCCCATTTTCAACATTCCTAACTTGTTGATCTCCATGATGCAATTCGGCAATCCTTTTAACAATGGCAAGCCCCAGTCCAAATTGGCCTTTATTCCCTTTATGAAATGGAGTAAATAAATGAGGGATATCTTCTTCATCAATGGAGTGACCATTATTGATGACGCTAATCTCTACGGCGTTTTTTCTGTTCACGGCTTTAATCCAAATCGTATCCTCCGCATACCTCATCGCATTTTCTACGAGGTTTTCAAGAAGAACTTGCATGTGCTCAGGATCGGCTGTGATTCGGACATCCGCACCTTGAATAATAAATGTTAAATCTTCTCGCTGCATCCGAAAACGTTCTTCAATCCTGAAGGCTAATGTTCCAAATAACATATCTTCTAAATTAATAGTGTCTTTTTTTAAAGCATCTAATTTCGTGAAGTAAAGCATATCTTTGACTCGTTGTTCCATCCGGTCCGCTTCACTGATAATTACATCCATCGTGCGCCCCAAGTCTTTTTTTGGCAATATCCCGTCTTTCACGGATTGCGCATATGTTTTCACTACCATAATTGGTGTCTTTAATTCATGAGAGGCATGTTGTATAAACGTTTTTTGGGACCGGTCATAACGGATAAGATTCTGCCGCATGCTTTCAAATTGATCCGAAAGCTTCTGGAAATCTTCATCCCCTTTCCAACGAAAAGGTTCCTGCCAATTCCGTTTTGCGATCTGTTCAAAGTGGTCACCTAAGACAATTAGCGGCTGACGCAAGTAGCGCTTCAACCAGATTGCCGGCAACAAGCTCAGTACACTTACAATTAACAGTAGATAAATAAGTCGCTCCCAAAGTCGATTTACCATCAAATCACGGTACGTATCCCACATATAGGAAATCTGAAATGCCTCCTCCCCGTCTGACTCAATCCGGGTAATTACGTAGAACAAAGTTGCCTTATTATACGTAAGCTCATACCGCTCTCTTTCTTTTTTTTGGTTGACTGCTTTCGATACCATTTCCTTCAGCACTTTTTCAGGCGGGACCGGTTCACCTTTTAATGTGCTTAAATCATTAAAGAGAAACAAATGGCCTACAGAACGCTCTGTCTCTCTACGCTCTATGAAATCAAGCTTTGACTGCGGCGGGGAAAAATAATCACTGAAAGGATTAGCCATCCGCGCTTGTTCTTGTTCAATCATCCGATACGTCTCTTCTGTCAACGTTCCTTTAATAGAAATAGGATAGATAATAACGACCGTTAAGCCAACTAAAAATACGAGCGCGATGAATGAAAACCAAATCCGCTGTGTTAAATTTACTTTCATCATGACGATAATACGCGGTAACCGAAGCCGTAAAGCGTTTCAAGGTGAATGCGGGGCATCTTTTTTCGGATGCGGCGTACCACATCATCCACCGCTCTCTCCGATCCAAAATAATTTTCTCCCCAGACTCTTTCAATAATTTCTTCTCGTGACATCGCTTTTCCAATTTCAACTGTAAGCAGCAAAATTAAGTCCATTTCCTTAGTCGTTAAGTCAATGAACTCTTCCTCTTCTAATTTATCTACAACGGTCCGGGCCTCTGGATCAATTACATAATCATTCAAGGTAACCTTTTTTGACTCGGTCGTTTGGCTCCCGTATACCCGTGACAGTAATTTTTTTGCTCGAATGATAAGCTCCTGGGGTAAAAACGGCTTCGCCAAATAGTCATCACTGCCCATCTCAAGCCCAAGAACACGATCTAGGTCTTGGTCTCGTGCAGATATGAAGATGACTGGCACACTTCCCTGTCGTTCCCTAATCTCTTTTAAGATTTGATAGCCATCCGTTCCAGGCAGCATAATATCGAGTACCCATAAGTGAGGAGAATCGACCATAGCTGTCAGTGCATTATCACCGTTGTCGAATACCTGCACATCCCAACCTTCCTTCTCCATGTACGCTTTTATCACTTCCGATAGGTTTTCCTCGTCTTCTACAAGATAAATCTTATATGTCTCCATGGTCACTGTTCCTTTCTCCGTTTTTTCCTAACACACTGCTTTCTCAACCAGTACCACACAACTGGCTTGCCTCTCTAACCCATTACAACCATACTATATTCTGCGATAAAGAGCAGGTATCAGGTAATGGATGGCAGGTAAAGTAGATGATCTGTCGCTCTTTGCTAATATTCTTTAGTAAGGAAAAGGCTATCTGTTGACGTTCGCGGTCAAAATTAACAAACGGGTCATCTAAGATAAGGGGAAATGTTTCCGACTGAGTATAGATTTCTGCTAAGGCAAGGCGCAAAGCTAGATACAATTGCTCAGCTGTCCCTCGGCTTAATTCCTGCGGTGAAAATCTAATCCCTTGTTCATTTTCAACGACAAACTTTTTTTCCCCTGCTGGTGAAAATACTCGCAAATAGGAACCGTTGGTAAGGTGCCTAAAGTAGGTAGAGGCCTTTTTAATCACGTCAGGCTGTCTTTCTTTTTCATACATCATCTTAGCTTGGCGGACCAGGTGCTGGGCGGTCTTTAGGGTTAGCCATTTCTTTACATCATTCTCCAGATCAACGGTTTGTTCGGCAAATGTTTGCAATTGACTTTCATATGTTCCTCCTTCCTCAATCACCTGAATATGTTGGTTGACTTCCGCCAGTGTACGAAGAAGCCTTTCCTCTTCCTTTTCTTTGCTATCTACTATACTGTTATCCCACTCTCCCTCTTTCACTTCAGAGAGTTCGAGACGCCACGTTTTCATATCTTTTCCTCGGGGAGTCTGAGCCTTAATTTGCTCATTTAACCATTGATATTTTTTCATCCATTCATCATGCTGTTCTTTTGTTTCTGCTGCCTGTAAAAACTCCGCTTCAGAGTTTACTCCCGCTGTTTTTAAAAGTGACGCTTGTTTTATGGCAGTTTCATTTAAAATCTTATCCCAGTAATGTTTATGTTCAAAAATGTTTTCAAGGCGTGCTGCTGTTTGTATACTTTCATTGTTTAACAGCTCTTCTTTATTATAGACATCCATTAAATGTGCTAACGTTTCTTCCATACTGGGGAAGCACGGATGGCCGTTTCTTTCTGCTATTCTTGTCACTTCCGCGTCTAATACAGCTGTTTTTTGTGACATAGCAGCAATTTCTTCCTCCAGTTCGTGTACTTCCTTCCTTTTTACCTTCCATTCTTTCACAAGTTGGTAGCAGGGTGATATATACTCCAACGTTGGTTTTGACGGGAAGTGATAACGAGACGCCCAGTCCTTAAGTTTGTTTTCTAAATCAATTTGGTTGGCACGTTCCTCTTCAACCTGTTTCCCAAGAAGTTGGCAGCGATTCATGATCCTTTCCCGCTGCCACCTTTGTTCTTTCAATGATGCTTCCATGCGCTGGTCTTCCGTAACGAGTTCTCGATGAATGCGAACCTTTTCTTCGTCCCGTTCGGCTGTTTGATCAAGTTTTCCCTTTTTTTGCAGCATCCACCCTAAAACAGCAGCCAATCCCAAGCTTGTTAACAGCGCAAGGAGTGGCGAAAATCTGGATATCCATTCCCACATTCCGAGTACAAACATTATGATCAACAAAAGTTGTACGAACAAAGGTACTTTCTTTTTTGCAACATGATCAGTCATTTGCTGTTCTTCAAAAAGTGATCGTTCATCCCTGCTTTTTTGCTCACTTAATGTTCTTTTTTGACTTTCCAATACAGCAATATCCTTGTCTAATGCTAGCAGCTGTTGTTCTTCTTGCCTTTTTTGTTCTTGGAGTATGCGTCTTCTTTCTTTTAATTCTTTCCCTTGTTCCACTAATGCTGTCAATTCTGTCTCTGCGTGAATGTTAGTGACGGCGCGTGTCCAAAACTCGCTGTCTTCTCCCAGTTTTTCCATA
The DNA here is from genome assembly GCF_022458745.1 of Bacillus piscicola. Taxonomy (GTDB): domain Bacteria; phylum Bacillota; class Bacilli; order Bacillales; family Marinococcaceae; genus Alteribacillus_A; species Alteribacillus_A piscicola. Next base: position 31,240 of record NZ_JAJJJF010000005.1, on the reverse strand, counting down.
TATTCTTCCGCTGCTTTTTGTTTTCTTTCCAACTGTGATTTCTTATCGGAGCATTCTTCTTTTAATTTTTGATACAGCGGCACCTTTTCTTTTAGCAACAAAAGCTCTTCTTTTACAGCAAGCATGTTCCAGGATAAGGCCAGACCCGCATTTTTAGAGGCTATTACGTTTATTTGGTGCTTTGCTTTTTGCAAACTCGCTGCCGCTTCTTTATGTTTATTTCCATTCACGTGCCATTCTTCTTTACGTTTTTCCGATACATGAGGCTTCTGCCGCAACATCTTTAACGATTCTTCTACTGCTAGCTGCTCCTTTACAACCCTTGCTGCCGTTTGCTTCCGTTGAAAATATTCTCTTTCTTTAAGAAGAAGCTTTTTCTCTACTTGAAGATCGTGCAAAAGACGTTCTGCTGCCTCTTTTTCTTTCAGCAGGAGATCATAGCGTTCAAATTCACTTTCCATTTTTTTAAGTTCAAGACGTCCATGGTTTATCTGCCTCAGCTTTTGATTGATGATTGGCTTTTGTCCCTTTGCTTTAAAATAATAATTTAATTGGTCCTCTAATTCTTTTTCAATAAAATGGACTTGTCTTGTTCCTGTCATCCCTGCTTCATACAAATACTTGTTTAAGTCATTTCCCTTTAATGTATGTATCTCACTAAGACCATCCAATCCGAAACAAAATATCCCTTGAAAGACACTGCGATCCATATTACCTAATAAAGCCGTCAGCCATTCTTCACCGGCTGTTTCTCCATTATCCATATGAATCGCGACATCCCCTGCCGCTTTATTTTTCACGAGACGTTCTATCACAACCGTATTTCCGTCAAGAAGCTGTACGGTTATGCTGCCGCCGTATGACCCCGTCGTCTTGGGTTCGTACCGCAGTAGCTTTTCTTTTTTAGTTGGAAAACCAAATAAAATCGCTTGGATAAATGCACGAACGGTGGATTTCCCTGTTTCATTATCTCCCTGGATAATCTGCAGCGGCTCTTCAAAGCTAATTATCTTATCGTGCAGTTTACCAAACCCATATACATGGACTTTTAGAATCCTCACCGTTTCCCCCCCTTTGCCCATAAATGACGAATAAGCAAACGCGCTTCTTTAATCAGCTCTTGTTCCTCCACTGTATCCTTAGCTATAAGCTTCTTGGCGAGCGGATGACGAACTAATGGAGTAAGTTCCTTTACAAGTCCCTCTGGATTTTGCGAAAAGTAATCAGCAGCACGATCGACATCTTCCAAAAAAAGATGTTGTTCTTTTTGTTCATTTTCTTCGCTTGTATGATTTTGAACAGTATGAATGTAGAAGAATGGCTGCTCCGCTGCGCCAATCTCATTCAACGCTTCTCTCCATTCTTCCCGCTCCGTTTCATCACTTAAATGACTGCTTAATACCCCTTCCCCGCTTAATATCAATTCGACAGCAAGCCCTAAGCTCCGACTGTTTGAATATGTCTCTATCTGCTCCAGAAGCTTGTCTGTCAACTTGTCAAAACTGTCTATTTCCGTAATGGAAACTTCCATTTTCTCCAGGGTGATAGGGGCAGCTTGCCGAAAAACTGTATGTACCTGTTTTTCTTTTGTCATGCTCACGAGTAAATAGCCTTTTTTTCCCGTTTCTTTTCGGTGGCGGCCTTGAATATTTCCAGGATAATAAATGTTCTGTGCTAAGGCTTGGCCGCGATGAATATGACCAAGTGCCCAGTAATCCATCTCTTTTTCTTTTAAGTCCTTTATTAGGAAAGGAGCATAGGCATCGTGGTGGTCCGTGTTTCTTTGCTCCTGTCCATGAAGAATACCGATATGAAAAGGAGCACCTGAAACTTTTTTGTAGTCTTGCGCTAAATTCGCGCGAACTGCCCGCGTTTCATAACTGCAGCCATATAGATGAGCTGCCGGCTTACCGCTTTTCCAGAAGACCTTTGTCTCCGGTACTGTTCCAAAAATATGAACATGATCTGGCCATCCGGCTGGCGCGTAGTCATATTCAACCGGATCATGATTACCAAATATGACATACACAGGTATGTTGTAAGTGCTCAGAAGCTCTAATTTTCTTTTAAGAAAGAGCTGATTTTTAAGCCCGCGATTCTCCCCATCAAATAAATCACCAGCCAATATAATAAAGTCAACGTCCAAGCTAATAGCATCCTTTACTAAATTTTCTACCGCTGTTTGAATACTGGCGGCAAAGTGTTCTTTTAACAACGGTGCAGCACCTGCCGCTAATGGAAATGATGACCCAAGGTGCAGGTCGGCAGCATGAATAAACCGTAAACTGTCCACTATCAAGACTCCCCTTTCCCGTTCTCTCTATTATACAAAAAAATACACCCCCGTTCCCTTATGTTATTGGGGAACAGGGGGATATGCGAAAATTCTTTCATCCTTTCTTTAAAATGGGATAAGTGACAAGGCTGTTAATGCTGCAAGCGGCAGGGTGAGACGTCTAAATCGCGGTCTCGGATAACCGTACCCACCGTATCCTGGATAACTATGGCCGTAACCCGGGTAACCATATCCATAACCGCCATATCCACCGTATCCGCCGTATCCTCCAAATATTCTTTCATCATTTTCACGGGCCTCAAAAGGCATACCGCAGCCATGGGGTGGCATATGATGAGAACAGCCCTGCATCATTGTGTCATCATATTCCGGCACCATCATATAGACATGCTGATCATCCACGTTTTCAATGTATCCTGGGATCTGTTCATTGTTATACATTTGGGCCATCACGTATTGTCCCATATACTGTTTACATAAATGATGCATGTGCATGGTCTGGTTCATGTGATTCATATTATTCATGCTATCTGCCCCCTTTTCCATCCCATCCTATTCAGCAAAGCGGGCTGGTGTGCATAGGGAAAATCTTCTCGTTAAGGAGGTAACATTTATGCAATATTACCTAACCGTTTTTGAGAAAGACGGCTCGCTTTTGTTAAATGAAACCTTTGCCTTTCCTTCAGATAACGAAGCAATCAGCTATGGAAATAAACGGCTGAAGGAACTTGATTACGGTGGAAAAACTCACCGGCTGACTAGAAATGGGAAACTGTTGCTTTTTCAGCGGTAAGCACAAAAATGCTGCTCCGAACTTACTCCGGAACAGCTTTCATGTGAAGGTCAGAGAACATGTCGGTTAGGACAGCAACTTTATTCTCCGTACACGATTCATAGCGATTTTTATAGGAAACAGGATCTTTTGGATTCGCGTATCTGCTGATTTTCTTTGTTTTTGGGTCTACCCACTTACTAGCTGCCCCGCAGCCAAGTCCAATGATTGTCTGGACTTCCTCCATAATAATGATATTGTATAAACTTTCTTCCCCGGGAAGCGAATAACCAATATTTTCAAGGTTGCCGAGTATATTTTTCTGACGGTAAAGATAATATGGCTGGTAGTGATGGCTGCTCATCCATTCAGCCGTTATTTCCATCATTTTCTCAATTTCTTCTCCATCCGCAACTTGATATCTTTCTCTTTGTTTGGTCATTTTCGAGGCTCTTTTAAAGGAAAGGGTGTGTACCGTCAATGATTCAGGAAGGAGTTTGGCTGTTTCTGTTAGTGTATGCTCCATCTCTTTTGTTCCTTCACCAGGAAGACCAATGATAAGGTCCATGTTGATATTTTTCATTCCCATTTTTCTCGACAATTCATATTTGTCAATGGTTTCTTCGACGGAATGATGCCTGCCAATCGTCTCCAGCGTTTCATTCGTAAATGTTTGCGGGTTAATACTTATACGGTCAATGTTCCATTTTAGCAAGACTTGAAGCTTGTCTTCCGTAATCGTATCCGGTCGTCCCGCTTCTACCGTTATCTCCCGTACGCTTTCCATTGGAAGCACGTCGTACATTTTTGCATAAAGATCATCCATTTGCTCTGCACTAATACTTGTTGGCGTACCCCCGCCGAAATAAATAGTAGTCACAGGGACTCGCAGCTTTGTTAAGACACTGCCAATCTGTTCCATTTCATAGTGCAATCCTGTTAAAAAGTTTTCAACAGGTCCATCCCTGCCGCTCATCGCGTATGCAGGAAACGTACAATATGCACATTTTGTCGGGCAGAAAGGGATACCGATATAAATGCTGACACCTCTTTGTAGTTCATATAAATCAGGCAAAACTTTTTGCTGACGAATTGCAATTTGTTCTAAAAGAGCTGTTTTCGATGCCGACACGAGATATTCCTTCTCTAATTTATCTTTAATGCCAGAAGTATTCATGCCCTTTTGATAATACCGATGCCACAGTTTAACGGGACGAATCCCTGTTAAAATTCCCCAGGGCTGAGTTGTGCCTGTCCATTCATTCAGTAAACGAACAAGTAAATAAGCATGCGCGTGTTTGGCATGAGATTTTTGCTCTTTTTCTGGAAGTGGCGATGACAAAGGTTTTGTCAATGTTTTGGTTAACGCTTCCCCATTTTTATGTATGAATTCTGCCTTATAGATCAGTTGATCCCCATCTTTTGTGTCAGAAAAGGTTATCTCACGTTCCTCTTTTTCGGAGGACGCTATCCGGAGCACTGCCTGTAATCCGTATAAATCAGCAATATGCTGAAGTGCTTGTAAGTCTTTTTCCGCAATACCTTTTACTATGATTTCCATTATGTCCCCCGCTTCTCACTGTATGTTCACCTGTTAGTGTACAAAACGTGATAACAGAGGTCAACTTCAGGGCCGGCACCGCAACCGGCCCTCCGTTTTTATTATACTTCTACCCGCATCTGTTTTCGAAATACTTCTTTGATCATATATGCCATTCCGTCCTGATCATTTGAACGCGTTACCCAATCCGCTTTTTTACGGAGCTCCTCAGGCGCCTGCCCCATCACTACTCCTAAACCAGCCATATCCAGGACCGCTCCATCAGCTGATCCGGAACCGATGAAGATTGTCTCCTCTTTATCAATTCCCAGCTCCGTCATTAAATAGGATAAGGCATACTCTTTTGTAGCTTGTTCTTTTTTTATCGTTAACCGTTTTTCTTTTTGTTCAATTAAAATCCCAGGAATCGCATCCAGCAAAAGGTCTCGGCAGGCAGCTGCATCGCTTTCGTTCTCAAACTCTCCAAATAACCGCAAAGCACTTAACTGTCGCTCATAAACGGATGTTGATATTTTTTGGGAATATGTTTTAGGCTGAAAGAGCCCCTCTGCTAAACTGAATTGAATGCGTCCTAACACTTTTCGCTGGTGGCGGGGTTTGTTTTCCCATTCATAATCCTGTCCCTCAAGATGGATATGGCATGAGAACCGTTCCATGTATTCAGCGATATCATAAACCATCTCTGGCCGCATTTTTGTTTCCAAAATTGGACTGCTCCACATACCTGCGAGCAATGCGCCGCCGTGAGTTATCATTTCGTGTTCCATCTTCAGCTGCTTGGCAATTTTCTTCGCTGATGAATGGCTTCTATTCGTTACAAGTACGGAGTAAACTCCTTTGTCCCGAACAAATTCCACAGCTTCTTTCGTTTCTTTACTAATGCGGTCATTGGATTTTAACAAGACCCCGTCTATACTCATCGCAAGTAACCGGTATGCCATGATGTATCCCCCTTCTCAATGCTTAGCCTTTTCTATATTTACCCTATGACAGCTTGGCATTCTTTAGAACAACCATGAAAAAGGAAAAAACTCCTGCAGTCCATAGAGACCACAGGAGATGTGTTAAAATATATTCAGTCGTTGTTTTCTATTCCTCAGGAACACCGTATATTTCTTCAAGAGGTGCCATAATAATGTTATTTACATCATTGATAATCGTGCTTAAGCGCTGTTCTTCCTCCATAAGCTTGGAAATGGTCTCATGCTGCTGTACCATTTCAAACTGTTTTTGAGCTTTTGTGATTTCTTCTTCAGAAGGTTGCTGGCCTTGCATCTGCTTTTGCTGAAGTTCAAGCTGCATGGCACGGAAGTTATCAAGCATCCGTTTGGCTACCTCATCTTCCTCTACATTAGTATGCAACTGTTTCAGATTTTGAAATTCCTCACTATCTGTCAGGCTTCTCGATAATTCATGAGCTTTGTCGTAAATATTGGACATATAAAGTCCTCCTTTTAAGTAACTTTACTGAGCATAACATGAAATTCTTTCATAATCATCCTGTTGCCTGGTATTTCTACAAAAACAGCACAACAATAAGCGCTTGAATTAGTCCCACCGTGCCTCCTAAAAGAGCTCCTAAGTAAGTGATCATTTGAAATTCACGTCTAGAAATACCAAGTACCATCTCCTCCAGCCTCTCAACGGAGAACGTATCCACCTGTTCCTGAACAATTTGTTCTAACTTAAGGTGCTCTAATACATCCGTCAATCTCTCCATGAGAAATCGTTGCAACTCTGTCATGAGAGCAGGAATCCATTCAACCGTAACCTTTTCCTCAAAACGTGTCGCCCACTCTGATAACGGCATGTCTATATAATCAAATGCTGGTACTTCTTCATTTAAAATGGCAACCGTCCGTTTAACCGCGCTATCTATATCGATTAAATCAGTTAATGATGATAACGGCTTTCCTTGAATAGCATCCCATTCTTTAAAAAGTAATTTTTTGATGAAAGCTTCCGAAGCAGTATCTTCAAAAAATCGAACAATTTCCGGCTGGAGTTTTTCCACGATACGATCGCTGCCAAACATGGATCCTAAAAAGTTCAACATGGATCCTTTTCCTTGTAAAAACTTTTCAAGTAACATGGCAAGCTGTTTTCGGCCTTCTTCTCCTTTAAAAAAATCGGCGCCTTTTTTTGTTATCATACGTGCAATGCCCGGTATTACTTTATCTCCTTTTTCAATAACTGCCGGTGAAAGAAAATTTTTTAACTCCCTATCTTTGTTCTCGGTTAGAAAGGTCTCCACTTTTGTTCTTAAAAAATCTTCTGTTGTTCTCAAAAACATGTCCCTGGTGATTTCCACGTGAAAGATTTTATTTAGTAGACCAGATATAGAGTCGTTACTGTACAGCAGTTTTCGTGCTTCCTCGCTCATCCAGTCATTCATTTTAGTAAAAAAGGCACTATTCCTCAGTTTTTTTCGAATACTTTCTGGTGTCAAGAGATGATTGCTAACCATCTTTCCCATCTGTTCTGCTAACTCACCGCGCCTTTTCGGAATCAACCCGGGTGTGAAAGGCAGACGCCGTCCTCCAATATATAAGGGTTGATAAGGTCGAAACAGCATTCTAATTGCCAGTGAGTTCGTTATTCCACCAATAAGCGCTCCAATTGCAACCATAAATAAGATAAGAAACAGAACGTTCATAATATCCCAAGCTCCTTCAGTATTACTGCATAAACAGGCATTATTACTTTATCAACTACAGCGATTCCCGGCAAGCATCTTCTCTAACGTCGTTTTATTTTTACACATACAGTTTTAAAATATGGTCATGCTAATCATCATAGGGGGGATAACCTATGGACAAAAAACAAAAGGGACAAGTGAAAGATAAGAATTATGCAATGGACGTCGATCGTATGATTAATGAGGGGATGGCAGGCGGAACTGTCAATCCTAAATACGAAAACCAGCAGATTGAACTGGCAAGGGAACTTGATGAGGAGGAACCTCCGAACGAAAATTAAATATGCGTTCCATGAAATGTAAGTAAGCTGTCTCTTACAAAGAGACAGCTCTTTTTTTACTATCTTAAATGAAAAGGAGGCTGCCACTGGTGGCGGCATAGCACCACCGTTGTGACAGCCTCACTAACCATATATTTAGTTATTACTGTTGTTGACCACCGCTCATTTGTTGTTGAGCCATAGTCACAAGACGTTTTGTGATCTCTCCTCCAACAGAACCGTTGGCACGAGAAGCAGTTTCAGCACCAAGATTAACTCCAAATTCAGAAGCAATCTCATACTTCATCTGATCAAGAGCCTGCTCAACTCCAGGTACTACTAATTGGTTTGAGTTATTTCTGCTTGCCATGTTTCTCACCTCCCCTCTGTCTGTACCCATAGTGTGTGACGAAAACCTCACTCTATGCTTTAAATTTCTTAGTAAATTTTAGAAATTGGAATTACTGCTTATTAAAAAAGCTGTGTCCTTTTTCTCTAATGTGATCCATCGTCTCCGGGTTCTCTAACGCCGAGAAATCCCCCGTCGTTTGATTTGAAAAAGCCATCTTTATCGCTCTCCGCATTACTTTAGCGTTTCGTGTTTTCGGTAAATCATGAACGACGAGAACCGCAGCAGGAACTAATGCTTTTCCTAACCATGTGTGGCATAACGAAATCAATTCCGCTTCTGACACCGATTTCTGTTCATGTACAATGACAAAACCAATGGCTCGTTCTCCTTTTAATTCGTCCGGGATTCCAATTACAGCAGCTTCACGAACCACTGGGTGTTCTACCAACGCCGATTCGATTTCTGCTGGTCCAATACGTTTTCCTGCCAAATTAATAACATCATCGGAACGTCCTGTTATTGTCCAATAACCGTCCTTATCTTTCACAGACCAATCGCCGTGAACCCATACGTCTTTCCACCTACTCCACTATGTCTCTACATACTTCTGCGAGTCCTGCCAAAAACCATTCGTCATGCCGACCCACGGTTTTTTTATAACAAGCTCGCCCACGTTATCTGTAACTGGTTTACCATTTTGGTCAAAAATATCAGCAACCAATCCCGGTAATAGCGAATTAAACGTTGCTGCTTGAATTGGTTTAATCAAAACGTTTCCGAGAATCCCTCCAGATGTCTCTGTCCCACCTTTGATGGTCTTCCACCAGCTTCCCCCTTTAATTAATATCCCAATTTTTCAAAAATTAATACCGTACAATTACAGTCATTACAAAGTTACACCTTTAAAAAAGTGAAATTTCACCACATATCCAAGGCAGACATGCTATACTGCTTATTAAGAACAAATTAATCCTTAGCTACATCTTTTTACTTAAAAGGTAATAGACGTAAAGGAGGTTCTCTCCCTTGACTTTTTTCGGAACTTTACTCGGCTTGGTTCTTCTCATTGCCTTAGTCAGTTGGATTGTCGGCTACAACGCGCTTATCAAATATTTAAATTGGGTAGAAGAAGCGTGGGAAGAAGCGGATACTCAGTTGAAACGCCGCGCTGATTTAATACCCCAGCTAATTGATATCATGCAGCCGCACGTGAAACAGGAACAGCACTTGCTTGAGAAATTAGTGGAGATTAGAAGCCGTTTAACTGCGAGTCACCTAGAGAGAGCAGAGCACGTACTTTCCAACCAAGAATTGACTGCTGCATTGGAGGCTGTTTTTAACTTAATAAACAGCTATCCCGCTTTAAAAAACGATAAAGATTTCTTCGCTTTAAAAAAACAATTGGTGGAATTAGAAACGACATCCCACAGAGCCATACAAGCTTACAATAATACAGCTGCCAAGTACAATGCTAAAATACAGTCACCGCCAACAAGTTTTGTCGCTAATGTGCATGGCTTTCGGAAATTAAATCCTATTAACGAACTAACCACGGAAAGTGAGCATCTAAAAGTATCCATCTCTAAATAATGACAACGTAACGAAAAGAATCTCAGCCAATTTAGAACAACTTTTCTAGCAGCGTTTCGGGATCGTTCTCCACTACTACTGTTTCCCGTACAGTGTCTGCAAGGAAGCCTTCATCCACCATATGATCAAGTAGCTTCTGTAGTGGAGCATAATAACCCCCCGTGTTAAAGAGTGCACATCTTTTTTGATGATGGCCGATTGCACTCCATGTCAAAACTTCCATAAACTCTTCCAATGTCCCAATTCCTCCCGGGAGCGCTACAAAAGCATTTCCGCGTTCATACATGTGAAATTTTCGCTCATGCATGCTGCTTACCGTTATTAAGTGAGTAAGACGCTGATGAGCGATTTCTTTTGGCTTTAAGTCTTCAGGTATTATTCCAGTGACCCGCCCCCCTGCCCCCAATGCCCCGTCTGCGACCGCCCCCATCAACCCCGAACTTGAGCCGCCATATACAATTTCAATCCCTTTTTCAGCCGCAAAGCTGCCAAGCTGCCGTGCTGCGTCCTTATACATAGGGTTAAAACCGTTACTTGATCCACAAAATACAGTCAGCGTGTCCATTCACTTTCCTCCAATTGTCTTCTATTTTGAAAAAGCTTTTTCTTAGTATATGTTACACTATTTAGTAGAAATGTATGGTTTTACCTTTTGACTTTTGTCATTTTTCTAGAAGAGTCTTTCACCTGCTTTCTAATTTCGTTTCATTACCATAAAAGGAGAATGCTTATGAGTTCTTTTCAGCAAAAATTAGAGAATTACGCAACCCTTGCACTAAAAAAAGGAGTTAATATCCAGAAGGGCCAAACACTATTTATCTCAGCTCCGCTCACTGCTGCTTCGTTCATCCGGGTGTTGGCCAAAATTGCATATACCGCTGGTGCTAAACAGGTTTATGTCGATTGGGTGGATGAGGAGCTGACCCGTATTAAATACGATTATGCTCCCGTTGACGCGTTTCAAGAATTCCCAAGTTGGCAGGCGGCTGCCCGCGAAGAACTAGCCGAAAAAGGAGCTGCCTTCCTCACAGTGAAATCGACAGATCCTGACCTTTTAAAGGGAGTGGACTCCGATCGGATCGCCGCTGCCAACAAAGCTGCCGGTGCAGCGCTTGGTACGTTTCGCTCTTACATCCAATCCGATAAAGTAAGTTGGTTGGTCATAGCAGCACCGTCACCAGGATGGGCACGAAAAGTTTTTCCCGATGAAGAACAGGTTCAAGCCGAGCAGAAGCTTTGGGAAGCCATTTTTCAAGCGGTTCGCGCCAACGTCGATGATCCCATTGCCGCGTGGGAAGAGCACGACAACAAATTGCAAGAAAAAGCAGCATTTTTAACTAATAAAAACTACAAATATTTACACTATCAGGCGCCAGGCACCGATTTAACGATCGAGCTTCCCCAAAACCATATTTGGGTGGGCGGAGGAGGTCCCAATAAAGATGGAGTTCATTTCATAGCCAATATGCCGACTGAAGAGGTCTTCACCGTTCCTCATAAAGCGGGTGTTAACGGTTATGTCAAAAATACGAAGCCTTTGAATTACGGCGGTAACATCATTGACCAATTCACTATTCATTTTCAAAATGGAAAAATAACGAATATAACAGCAGAGGAAGGGGAAGACACATTAAAGAAGCTGGTTGAGATGGATGAAGGATCTGCTTATCTTGGAGAAGTCGCGCTCGTTCCCCACAGTTCCCCGATCTCTCAATCTGAGATTTTATTTTATAACACGCTGTTTGATGAAAATGCTTCCAGCCATCTGGCGATTGGAAGTGCCTATGCATTTTGTGTAAGAGGCGGGACGGAAATGAACGAAAAAGCGAAAGAAGCCCACGGCATAAATACGAGCATCACCCATGTCGATTTTATGATCGGAAGTCAAGACATGAATATAGACGGAATTTCCCACGCCGATGAAACAGAGCCCTTAATGAGAAACGGCGAATGGAGTATTTAATATGAAAAAACCGTGTGCTATTATTATTTTATCTGCTTTTACGTGGACAACAATGAAGAAGATGAGGTGAAGATGTATGACGTTAAAACGTGTACTCACGATTGCAGGCTCCGATACGAGCGGTGGGGCTGGCATTCAAGCTGATTTAAAAACATTTCAAGAACTTGAAGTTTACGGGATGACTTCTTTAACGACCATTGTAGCACAGGACCCGCATAATGATTGGTTCCATGCCGTTTATCCTCAGGATCTATCGGTTTTAGAGGCGCAGCTTGAGACAGTTCTTGCGGGTATCGGTGTTGATGCGGCCAAGACAGGTATGCTCGGCTCGATGGAAACAATCGAATTGGTAGCTAAAAAAGTGGAGCAGTACAATATTGAAAAGCTAGTGGTAGATCCTGTTATGGTTTGTAAAGGAGCGGATGAGGCGCTCAACCCGGAATTAGACCAATTTTTACGCGATGTACTCGTACCGAAAGCACTGGTGGTGACACCGAACCTGTTTGAAGCAGCCCAGCTGGCCGGAACCGCTCCAGTTAAAACAATTGATGACATGAAAGAGGCAGCTTCCATTATTTATGAACAAGGTCCTTCCTTTGTCATTGTAAAAGGGGGTGGTGAAACGGGTGAAGATAAATCAATCGATGTCTTATACGATGGGAAAAGCTTTGAATTATTAGAGGCTGACAAAATTCACACCGAATTCACACATGGTGCTGGATGTACGTATTCTGCTGCCATCACGGCTGAAATTGCCAAAGGCAAACCAGTCCGTGCAGCCATCGAAACCGCCAAACAATTTATTCAAACGGCTATTTCTGATTCGTTCCGTCTGAATCAATTTATCGGTCCGGTCAATCATACCGCCTATCGCCATCACTCTGCTTAGAAAAGCCGTGAAGCTAAAAGAAACACAAGGCACGGAGCTGCTCTCATATGCTCCGTGCTTATGTCTTCACCTACAACGTTCTCCGGTGAATTTTCCGGCCATTCGAACTGAACTGCACCCTCTTATTATCAACTGTTGTCTCGATATGAACGGTTCGCCCCCACAACTGATATAAATAAGGCAATGTTTTTTCCAGATAGCGAATATCCAGTTCTTCTTCTTCATAATGGTGATTGATATATAATTCACCAGCCTTAGCATAATCACCATTGGTTACGGATAAATAAGGAAAACCTCCATTCACGCGTGAGCGGATGAGCTGATCTCTGACGTTTTCCCAGTGTTTATCTACTATTGTATAATCTCTTCCTTGTTTCTGAAATAAATACATATCTTCCTCTTGTACTAACTTCTTTGTTACGTAATTTCGTATAAAAGAAGTGTCGGACTCAAGCTCTCTTACTTCAAAAATCTTCTCCTGCCCGCTTCCAGGCTGTACTCCCAGTTCGCGCAGTTCTTCTCCTGGGTTATTATACTCTTCCTCAATGCTCTCGAAAATTTTCACCCCAAGGTGATACGGGTTAACACTCGTCCGTGACGGCTGAATCACACTTGCGTTTAGTTTAGCAAATTCAATGCTTTCTTCCGTATTCAGATCTAATTCTCTCAAGATTTTAGCGTGCCAATAGGAGGCCCAGCCCTCGTTCATAATCTTCGTCTCTAATTGCGGCCAAAAATATAGCATTTCCTCGCGCATCATGGTTAATATATCACGCTGCCAGTCTTCCAGATCACGACTGTATTCCTGAATAAATAAGAGCAGATCTTTTTCAGGGCGAGGTGGAAACGCTTTCGTTTTTTTTGGAGGAGGAGAAGAGGATTCATTATCATCCAGGCTCCATAAATCATCATAAGGACCTGGACTTCTGGTTCCTTCCTCTTCTTCCTCATCAAGCGACCAATCCAGCTGTGGACGGATAAGGCTTGGATCAATATGCTCTTGAACTGCCAGTACGGCATCAAGAAAACTTTCAACTTCTTTCTTTCCGTATTCCATTTCATAATGAGAAATACGTTCAGCTGCGGCTGACATACTTTCTACCATGTCTTGTCTAGTGTTCGAAAAGCGAACGTTATTTTTGAAAAAGTCACTATGTGCCAATACATGCGCAACGATTAGCTTATTTTGGATTAAAGAGTTACTGTCAAGTAAAAAAGCATAGCAGGGATCAGAATTTATCACTAACTCGTAAATTTTACTTAACCCAAGGTCGTAATGGAGTTTCATTTTATGAAATTGTTTGCCAAAGCTCCAATGGGAATAGCGTGTCGGCATCCCGTACGCTCCAAATGTATAAATGATGTCAGCCGGGCAAATTTCATAGCGCATCGGATAATAATCCAAACCAAAGGAGTCGGCAATTTCCGTTATCTCTGCTATCGCACGCTTTAATTCCTTTTCTTCATGAAGATGCACGTTTCTCCCTCCTCCGTCTTCTTATCCTTACTATATGAATAAAAAACGGATCAATGAACAGAGGAGACAAACAAAAACATTTTATTATATTAGTTCCTTTGCCTTTGTCATAATATCTGTTTTTAGCTGTTCAAGGTTCTTTTCTGCCTGAGTAGACTCTTTATCTTGAACGCCGAAATAAAACTTTATTTTAGGTTCTGTACCGGAAGGTCGTATGCAAAACCACGATCCATCTTCCCTAAAAAATTTCAATACATTGGAAACTGGCAGTTTTATTTTCTCTTTTTGGGAGTCTATTAAATAAGAACGTTCCGAGGTTTTATAATCCTCCATGACAGCCACTTTATGACCCCCTGCTGTTACAGGTGGTTCCTCTCTAAATGATCTCATTATCTCATCCATTTTCTCAACGCCATTTTTTCCCTTTAACGTTAAAGACACGAGATCTTCTTTGAAGCAACCATACTTGCGATACACCTCATGTAGTGCCTCATAGAGTGTTTTATTCTCTTGTTGTTTATACCATAGGGCCATTTCAGAGAGAACAAGCGCAGCTTGAATGGCATCCTTATCACGGACAAAGTCATCTGCCAAATATCCATAGGATTCTTCATAACCAAACTGAAAATTACCATTTCCGCTTTCATTCATTTGTTTAATTTGTTCAGCTATGAATTTAAAGCCTGTTAACGTGTCAATCACCGTTAGACCGTAATATTCAGCAATTTTCCGTCCTAACTCAGACGTGACAATCGTTTTTAAAACGACACCGTTTACAGGAAGTTCTCCTTTTTCCTTTCGCTGTGAAAGTAGATATTCAAGCATTAATGCTCCTGTTTGATTTCCAGTTAAAAGCTGATAATGGTTATCCATATCCTTCACAGCAATACCGGCACGATCAGCGTCAGGATCCGTCGCAATCAAAATATCAGCCCTCTGTTTTTCCCCAGCTTGAATGGCTAGTTCAAAAGCTGCTTTCTCTTCAGGATTCGGGCTTTTTACCGTGGAAAAGTCCGGATCAGGCAATGCCTGTTCTTTCACAACATGAATGTTTGTAAATCCACTTGTCTCCAAAATTCTTGTAACTGGAATATTCGCTGTACCGTGTAAAGGGGTGAACACAATGGATACTTGTCCGCCTTTTTCTTGGATAAGTTCGGGATGTAAGCTGACCGTTTGCAATTCATCATTATAGGCCTTATCTATTTCTTCGCCGATAATGATCAATTTTCTCTTTGCTTTCATTTCCTTTTCATCGGCAACTGGTATCGTTAATTCATTTTCTACTTCCTCTACTTTAGCCATTAGCAGCTGAGAAGGTTCTGGAGGAAACTGAGCACCATCCTCTCCGTATACTTTAAAGCCATTGTATTCCGGAGGGTTATGACTCGCTGTTATCATCACTCCTGCAAACGCCTGCAACTGTCTGACCGCAAAGGACAATACCGGGGTCGGCCGCAACTCTTGAAACATGAAGACTTGAATATTATGAGCGCCAAGCGTCAGAGCTGTTTCCCTAGCAAACGTATAAGAGTGATGTCGTGAGTCAAAAGCAATGGCCACTCCCCGTTCTTTCGCTTTTTCCCCGTGGTATTCGATGTAACGTGCCAAACCCTCTGCCGCCCGGCGCACCGTAAACACATTCATTCGGTTTGTTCCGGGCCCCATCTCTCCACGCATTCCACCCGTCCCAAACTCCAGGTATTTATAAAAACAGTCTTCCAACCTTGCCTCATCGGCTGTCAGCTCTTGTAATTGTCTCTTGATCGCTGCTTCCAGTCCAACATGATCATGCCAGCGCTGCCAATTATTTCGCCACTCCATTACTACCGCTCTCCTTCACTATCAAATAATCACTATTCCCCTACTTAAACATTCGTGCTGCTTGAACCGCTTTCAGCCAATCCGCATATAACGCATCCCGTTCTTTTTTGTCCATACTCACACGAAATGTCCTATCTAAATTCCATTTTTTCGTCACTTCTTGTTTATTTTCCCAAAAACCAACGGCCAAGCCAGCAAGATAAGCCGCCCCCAGGGCAGTTGTTTCTTGGATGACCGGCCTTTCAACCGGCACTTGAATCATATCACTTTGAAACTGCATCAGAAAATTGTTCTCAACTGCTCCTCCGTCCACTCGCAGTACGGGAATGACTACGCCTGCGTCTTCCATCATGACATCAATGACATCTTTTGTTTGGTACGCTATGGATTCCAATGTCGCACGGATAAGATGTTCTTTTTGCGTTCCCCGTGTAAGACCGAATACAGCCCCGCGAACTTCACTGTCCCAATAAGGGGTTCCGAGACCTACAAAAGCCGGCACGACATAAACACCTCCGTTACCACCCGCACGCTCGGCATACGCTTCTGATTCTTTGGCTGCCTTCAACATTTGCATCCCATCTCGCAGCCATTGGACAGCGGAGCCGGTTGCAAAAATACTGCCTTCGAGCGCATATTCTACCTTCCCATCAAACCCCCACGCGATGGTCGTCAATAGGCCGTGGCGAGACTGAACAGCTTGTTCACCGGTATTCATCAGCATGAAACAGCCCGTACCATATGTATTTTTTGTCATGCCTTTTTCGAAACAAGCCTGCCCGAATAATGCAGCCTGTTGATCCCCGCAAGCTCCGGCTATTGGAACCGCACAACCGAAAAAGTGGGATTTATCAGTATGTGCATAAATGGCTGATGATGGTTTCACTTCAGGAAGCAGTTGTTTCGGAATGTCAAACATATGTAGTAACTCTTCATCCCAAGTGAGTGTATGAATGTTATACATTAACGTCCGCGATGCATTCGAATAATCCGTCACATGGGCAGAACCACCTGATAATTTCCAGATAATCCACGAGTCCATCGTGCCAAATAAGAGGTCGCCATTTTCTGCTCTAGTTCTTGCCCCATCTACTCTATCTAAAATCCATTTCGCTTTTGTTGCTGAAAAATAAGGATCAATTAACAGCCCTGTTTTTTCCCGTACTTTCTGCTCCAATCCTTGTTCTTTCAAATCATCGCAAAGCGCCGCAGTCTGTCGTGATTGCCACACAATTGCATTGTATACCGGCTTCCCCGAATATTTATCCCAAATAACTGTCGTCTCTCGCTGGTTCGTAATCCCAATCGCTGCCACCTGCTCAGCTGACACGTTTGCTTTCTTTAATACACCGGCTATGACACGTAAAGTGGATGCCCAGATCTCCTCTGCATCGTGCTCTACCCAGCCGGGCGCTGGAAAATATTGAGTAAACTCCTGCTGCTCCATTGCTAGAAGTGAACCATGATGATCGAATAATATCGCTCTTGAACTCGTCGTTCCTTGATCAAGTGCTAAAATAAACTTCTCACCCATTGTCCCACCGCCTTTCTAATACCATTCTACCACCGTTTTTGATAAGAAAAACAAAAGATTCATCGTATTATACTTCACCTACAAGCTAGTCTTTATTGCAGAATTATGAAATATATACTAGAATTAATGAAGAGAGCGGGATGTAGCTCAGCTTGGCAGAGCACAGGCATGGGGTGTCTGGAGTCGCAGGTTCGAATCCTGTCATCCCGACCAACGATTGCTGTAACGAACAAAAAACCGCGGGTAGAGAGAGCTCCCCCGCGGTATTTCTATGCTTAGAATCGTTTTGAGAAGTTCTGCCGCGCCTGCTCTGCATTTTTTTCCGGTGATTTGTAGGAAAGTGGTTCTTGATGCAGTGCTTGAAAAAAGTTAATGTCACTTGTGGCAAGTCCTCCTATCGCAAGGCGCGGGATAAGGCGGGCATGTACGGGCAGTGCACTTGATTTCTCCGGAACCGTCAAAACCATATTAAAACTTGCCAGCCCCTGTGCTGTAAGACTCGCAAAAATCCGTTGCAATCCTTCCGCAAAATGCAGCCAATCCCTCTCTTGAATTTCCTCTAAGCCCCTTTTCCCGCGAAAGATAGCCATGTAATCATGGTGACTTTTAGGAGCAAACGCGTGTATCCAGGCCACGTCTCCACGCTCCCCGATAAACCTTTCTCCTTGATGACGTTCTGCTTCATATAACGCTGTTAAATAGTCTTTTTGATAAGATCGCTTGAATTCTTCTCCACGTTTTTCTGTCAGAGACTGTGTATTGGTTGGCGCTTCCGATAAGATAACGTGCAAGTGTGGGTGAAGAATACTCCCACCAGAGTGTGGAAGGTAATTCCAATTAATCGACGTATACAAAGGAGTATCTTCCTCCTTCTGAACACGACGAATGTATGTATGGGCGCACATAAAGGCGTTTTTTATGATTTCTGGCGTAAAATCATCTAAACGTACATAGTGAACTCCCGAGAAGACGACAACGCCGTTATGTTTGCTGTAAGGGAAAAGGTTGGGAAATACTACTGCATCTCCGTGCCTTATCCGTCCTGTACGGCTAATAGAGTCAGGAAAAACCGGTGTCATTTTCTCTATGTTTTCAGGGCAGAAGGGGCAATTTTTACCTGCTGTTTTTTTAGCTGTTTCTGAGTAATCTGGTATCGTGAACTCCACCCCTGGATCAAAAACAAGCCGAGAAGTTTCTCCTGTCAGGGGATCCTGCCGAATTTCCGTTTTTCTGTCTACCTTCTTGCCTTCTCCATCGTAAAAGGTAAAGACCTCTTCTTGCTTTCGAAATAATTCTATCATGTTCATCCTCCTTTTTTACAGGCTTCATTGTTCTCCACTCCATATTACGTTGTTTTTTAAATATTACAACCACTTAAAAAAACTGTCTCGCTAGATCGTGTCTTTCTCTAGTGAGACAGTCAAAATAGTGACCCTTTTTAAACGAGTCCAGGCTCTTCTTGAGAGAAAAAATACTTTAAGGAATGAAAAACATCTCCCTTTTGCTTTAAAATATAGCGCCTGAAGCGGATATCGTCTATTTTCTTATACGATTGCATTAAAGTGGAATGGCGCTGGTACTGATTTACTTCTGCATAACCTACCATGCTCGATGCGTCCATTAATTGATTAATTAAGCGTAGGCACCTTTGATTATCTGATGTCAAGTTATCCCCATCTGAGAAATGAAAAGGATAGATGTTATAGGATGCAGGATCATATTGTTTTTCTATTAACTCTAACGCCTTTTCGTAAGCGGAAGAACAGATCGTTCCACCGCTTTCTCCTTTTGAAAAAAAGTCATCCTCACTTACGACTTTCGCCTCCGTATGATGGGCAATAAATTCAATATGAACCGTTTCATATTTGGTCCGCAAAAACCGAACCATCCAGAAGAAAAAACTCCTTGCCATAAACTTTTCCCAGCGTCCCATTGATCCTGAGGTATCCATCATCGCAAGAACAACGGCCTTTGATTCTGGTTTCACTTTTTCATTCCAGGTCTTAAAGCGTAAATCGTCATTGTGAATCGGATTAATCTGCGGCTTACCTTCCATTGCGTTTCGCTTGAATGCCGATAAAATCGTACGCTTTTTATCAATATTTCCCATTAAGCCCTTTTTGCGAATGTCATTGAACTCAATATCTTCCACAACTATCTCATCTCGTTCCTTTTGCTGCAAATTCGGTAAAGACATTTCATTGAACAACAGCTTCTCTAATTCCAAAACAGATACTTCGGCTTCATAATAATCTTCGCCCGATTTGTCTCCGGGTTTCGTTCCGGCTGCACCTTTTTGTTGATTTCCTCCTGGCTCTCTCGCAATGACATCGCCTTCTTGGCTGTCTCCGTCACCCTGTCCTGTATATTTGTTATTATCCATATTGTAACGGATTTTGTACTCATCCACAGACCGGATTGGGATGCGGACAACGTCCTTGCCTTTAGACATAATAATGTTCTCTTCGCTAATGAGATCCGGGAGATTATTCTTGATTGCCTCTTGCACTTTTTCTTGGTGCCTTCGTTGATCTTGATGGCCTTTTCGATGCAGGGACCAGTCCTCTTTTGACACAATAAAGTTCTGTTTGCTGTTTCCTGTCATCATGGGCCCCCTTTCCTAGCTCCATGCCCATTTAAGAATGGTTACTCTATTCTATGCAGGGAAGACAAGATAATTGCAATAATTAAAAAAACCTTTGCTTTTCGCAAAGGCTTGTTTATTTTATAATCGTGAACTCATTTACAGGCCAGTAACGGATATTTGCCTTCCCGACAATCTCAGACATATCCACAAAACCAATCTGACGGCTATCCATACTGTTTTGCCGGTTATCACCAAGCACAAATACTTTTCCTTCGGGCACTTCCGAGAAACCAGTTACTTCTTCCAAAGTAAAGTCGTTTGTAAAAGGGCCATTTTCGTATGTGCTACGGTACGGAGTTAAGTATTCTTCCTCATACGCTTCTCCGTTTATATATAATGTATCGTCTTCATATTTGATATGATCTCCAGGAAGCCCGATGACTCGTTTAATGTAATCACTCTCTTCCGTCGCATGAAACACAATAAGATCAAAGCGGTCGGGATTAGTAAACTCGTAGCCGATTTTATTAATAATCAGACGTTCCCCATTTTCAATCGTCGGCATCATTGACTCTCCGTGCACCATATAATTGGCAAAGAAAAAAGTCCTGACAACTAAAACGATAACGATAACGATAACAAACGTCTTAACCCAATCCCATAATTCACGTGCTATTTGATTCATGCACCTTTCCTCCAATCGTATCTTTTATAATGTACCATTGTTTTTCTGTTTCTTCAATTATTGAATGTGATTTTAACCCATAGAAAAGCAGTCCTTCCGGGTGGGAAAGGACTGCTTTTCGTCTGTATGATTTTGAGCCTTATCGGTTTAAGAGGCTGCCGACATAGCGCAGTAATTCATTAGCTGAAACAGAATTGTAGCCGTGTTCATCAATTAAGCGTGCAATGACTTCGTTTATCTTTTTCAACTGAGACTCATCAGGGGTTTTCGTAGAGGTAGTAATTTTGACTACATCTTTTAAGTCGGCAAATAATTTTTTCTGAATAGCTTCCCGGAGACGCTCATGTGAATTGTAATCAAACTTTTTCCCTTTGCGGGCATAAGCAGAAATACGAATGAGGATTTCCTCTCGAAACGATCTCTTTGCATTTTCCGAAATGCCAATCTGTTCCTCAATCGAACGCATTAACTTCTCGTCCGGGCTCATTTCCTCTCCAGTTAACGGATCTTTCATTTTGCTTTTGTTACAATAAGCCTCCACATTATCTAAATAGTTATCCATAAGTGTTTTTGCTGATTCCTCATAGGAATAAACAAATGCTTTCTGCACTTCTTTTTTTGCAGCGTCGTCATACTCTTTCCTCGCAATCGAGATGAAATCTAAATACCGTTCCTTATCTTCATTGGAGATTGCCGGATGCTGGTCGAGACCATCTTTTAAGGAGCGCAGCACATCCAAGGCATTAATCGATGCCACATCTTTACGAATGATTGCAGAAGAAATCCGGTTTATAACATAACGTGGGTCTATACCATCCATTCCTTCATCGTGATATTCGTTTTTTAATTCATCCACATCCTGCTCTTTAAAACCCTCGAGTATCTCCCCGTCATAAAGACGCATTTTTTTAACAAGATCGACACTTTGTTTTTTTGGTTCTTTTAATCTGGTTAGCACCGAGAATATAGCGGCCGTCCGCAAAGCATGCGGTGCGATGTGTACATGCGACATATCACTTTCGCGGATCATTTTTTCATAAATTCGTTCTTCCTCCGATATTTTCAAGTTATACGGAATGTTCATGACAATAATCCGTGAGTGGAGTGCCTCATTCTTCTTGTTGGCTATGAAGGACTTGTATTCCGATTCGTTTGTGTGCGCTACTATAAGCTCATCCGCACTAATTAAGGCAAAGCGTCCCGCTTTAAAATTCCCCTCCTGTGTCAGCGACAGCAAGTGCCACAAAAATTTCTCGTCACACTTTAACATTTCTTGAAATTCCATCATTCCCCGATTCGCTTTGTTTAGTTCCCCATCAAACCGGTAAGCACGCGGATCAGACTCCGATCCATACTCGGCAATGGTTGAAAAATCGATACTCCCGGTCAAATCAGCAATGTCTTGCGATTTAGGATCAGAAGGGCTGAAAGTCCCAATCCCTACCCGCCTATCTTCGGAGAAAAATATCCTTTCCACCATTACGTCTTCAATGCGGCCGTCATATTCTGTTTCCAGACGCATCACGTTCAATGGTGACAAGTGACCCTCAATCCGGATCCCGTATTCCTGATAAAATTCTTCACGAAGATGAGGGGGGATGAGATGAAGGGGATCTTCGTGCATCGGGCATCCCTCAATGGCATATACTGCCCCTTTGTCCGTACGTGAATATTCCTCCAGCCCTCTCTTCAGTAAAGTCACGATTGTAGATTTACCACCACTCACCGGACCCATTAACAACAAGATCCTCTTCCTTACATCTAATCTCCGGGCCGCTGAATGAAAATACTCTTCCACTAGTTTTTCTAAAGCTTCTTCTAACCCATAAATTTCATCCCCAAAAAACTTGTACATTTTTTTATTGTCTCTTTCAATTACACCGGCATCTTTAATCATATTGTAAACACGGGAATGAGCTGTCTGCGCAATGTGCGGATTTTCTTTTAGTAACTCTAAATACTCCTTAAATGTTCCTCTCCAACGCAGCGTCTCTTCTTCTTCACGTGACTGCCTTACTTTATTCAAGATATTCAAGTTGAGAGCCCCCTTTTCCTTCCTAAAAAAACTAAGTTACAAAAAGCAGATTGGGCTGCTTCCTAAATTTCATGTTGATTACTTCATGTCTATGCAAAAATAATAGGAACATAACCTACTAACTTGCCGATATAAAAAGAGAATATAAAACCACCGAAATGAAAGTGTGATCATCCGTGCGAATAACAACCGGGTATTGCTTTATTTTAGGATTGCTTATCCTGTTTGCCTGCTTTTTCGTTGCCGTGCTTCAAGAAGGAAGAGAGGCTAAATCCATCACAACGGTACTTGAAGAAGAAATCAGCATCGATACGATTTCCATTGCGCAAAACAGCTATATGTACGACAAAAATATGGATCTTATTTCAGAGATTCGCAGTGAGGAGAACCGCCGTTATATCAGGTACAACGATATTCCCGAAAAAGTGCTCCAAGCCTTTCTTGCGACAGAAGACCGCTTTTTCTATGAACATGAGGGAGTCGATATATCAGCTGTATTCCGTGCGGTCATTACGAACTCAAAAGCTGGCAATATTGAGGAAGGTGCCAGCACGATAACGCAACAGGTTGTCCGCAATCTGTTTCTGACACAGGAACAAACATATAACCGCAAATTAAGCGAGGTTCTATACGCTTATCAAATGGAACAGACGTATTCCAAAGACAAAATTCTGGAACTTTACATAAATACTACTTATTATCAAAACGGCATCTATGGATTTGAGACTGCAAGCCGAACCTATTTCGGTAAAACCAGTCAACAGTTATCACTAGCTGAAACGGCTTTTCTTGCTGCAATTCCGGCTAATCCCTCTCATTATGACCCACTGCATCACAAGGAAAATACCCTCTTGCGACAACAATGGATCTTAACAAAAATGGAGGAAGCCGGCGTGATTTCTAAAGCAGAACAGGAAGAAGCATCCCAAGAATCGATATCGGTCAGTTACACGAAACCTCGGGATCTTTATCCTGACTACGTTGTTTATATTGAAAATGAATTAAAAGAATTAATTGCATCCCGAGAAGGTTTTACAAGGAGAATAAAACAGGCCAACGATGAAGAAAGAGAATTTGTTAAAAAGCAACTAGCGAGAAGGGTAAAAGATGTGCTTAAATCTGGTATCCACATTGAAACGGCATTAGATCCTTCCATCCAAAAACAAGTGATAGACAGAACTGACACCTATTTAAATAAGTGGCATGTTCAAGGGGCTGCGGTCGTTATTGATCATACCACCCACCAGATTAAAGCAATGAGCGGCGGGGCAAATTATCAAAAATATGACTTTCAGCGTGCCTTTCAAGCTTATCGGCAGCCTGGGTCAGCTATTAAACCGCTTCTTGTGTTCGGCCCTTATCTCGACCAAACGGGAAAAGAGGTAAACAGCCTGGTGAGCACCGCTCGGTTTTGTCACAACGGGTATTGTCCTTCCAACGCTGGTAGAAGTTTTTACGGATCCGTCTCCTTAAGTCATGCGTTTGCGAAGTCCTACAATACAGCAGCTATCCGGCTGTTTTCTGAAACCGGGGTGGATACCTCTTTTGGTTACCTTGAAAAGTTTGGCTTTTCAAAGATCCAGCATGGAGATTACCAATATCCAGCAGCATTGGGGGGCTTCACGTACGGCATGACACCACTAGAGATGACAAAGGCATACACGGTTTATTCCAATGCTGGTAAATATACAATTCCGCGTGGGATTTTACGTGTTACGGACAGCAAAGGGAACGTCATATATGAATGGAAAGAAAACACACAAAAAGTTTGGAGTCCGGAAACAAATGACAAGCTCCGCACCATGATGAGGAGGGTACTCACTGAGGGGACAGGTAAAAGAGCCAACATACCTAATCAACACGTTGGCGGCAAGACAGGAACTACAAATAATAGCCGTGATTTCTGGTTTTTAGGATACAATGACCGGTATACAACAGGCGTTTGGATTGGCCAAGATAACCCCAGCTCGTTAGCTCGCCTGCATTCTGCTCATCCTCATTTAACATTGTGGAAGGAAATTGTTACCGATTTACCTCAGTGAACTACTCGCCACTTAGCTTGAGGTGAAAGACGCCCGGGGCAAAAAATGACAAAAAAAAACCATTGGAGCAACCATATTGTGGATGCTCCAATGTTATAAAGGAAGGCTGTTAATAAAACTATTATAAAGCTTAATGGCTGCGAAGCAAACAGAAAACAGTAGCGCACTCCAAAAACTAACATGAAAGAAAACAGTGCCGATCAGCCCGCTACCATTCATCGTATCACTCACTTTATAGATAAAGTAAATAAAATAAATGAGCGTTGCAACGAGAAAACTGATACCTATTCCAACGGGAAATGTAACGAATAATAAAGAAATGGCGCCTCCAACCAAATACACCCACGAGCCGCCTCGGACTTTCTGCAGGCTTGCCCCTTCTTCATCCTTCGAAAAAAACAGCAAGGATAATTCGTTGATGGTATCAGCTATTAATTTTAATGCTGAAAAAACCATAAAGAAAAAAAGCATTAACAAAAAAAGCATCGTCAGCTTTATCCCTGCTTCGGAGAAAAACTCAAGCATGCCCGCATACAATCCAATGTCCGCAAGCCAAAGAGTGATGACATTCTCCATATAAATGGATAACGATAAGCTGAAAAACAAAATGGATATCAACGGAAAATGGCTCGTTATATAGGTGTTTTTCATGGAGTTCTTCCTTATCTTCTGTAGTTAATTACAGGTAAAAGTAATTAGTTTCCGTAACCATATTACTCTTATTATAAATGATGAATCACGTCAAAAGACTTTAATTCATTTCCAGAAGCAGGGCTTTTTTCTTTAGATGTTCCCTTTTCCTGGTGTGCCTTCTTAAATGCAGAGCTCTCAAGCCAATTATCATAAGATTGTTTCGAATCCCACTTTGTAAATACAATTTGTCTGCTGTTTTCTGAGTCTTCTTCTAAAAACATAAAATCCAAGCAGCCGGGCACATCTTTCATATTTTCCGCACTTTTTCCGAAGCGTGCCTTCATCGCTTCTTTTGCATCAGTCGGGACTTGTAGTTCATTCATTACTACATACATTCTAATCATTCCTCCTCTTAACAGCGTCAGGACAATTATACCAATGTCTTCATAGAGATGTCAGCACCGTGTCTGAGAAATATTCACATCCTGGCTGAAATAAGGTATAATAAGCGGAGGAAAAGAGGAAGTTAATAAGTGAAAAGGAGGCTCTTTTACATATGAAACTTATCTTGATACTAGGAGTATGTATAGCATTTCTCGTTTCTATTTTGACGGCCTGTGTTGAGGACAAGCCTCACAAAACTAGATAGTGTGTTTGAAAAAAGCGCCTTTCCAGGCGCTCTTTTAATTATGTTAAATCGGGGAACTGTTGCTGACGCAGAGCTTCGTAGATTACGATTGCCGCTGTATTCGACAAATTTAATGAACGAACTGCGTTGTTTTGCGGTATTCTTAAACATTTCTCTTGATACTGGGATGTCACGTCCTCCGGCAGTCCGCTTGTTTCTCTACCAAAAACAAAAAAATAATCTTTTTCCAAGTCGTTTACAGAGATGTCAGCGTACGTTTGATTACCGATTGTTTCAATAAAATAAAATTCACCCTGTTCCCATTTGCTAAATAGCTCTTGAAGGGAATCATAATAGTGAATGTCCACATGCGGCCAATAGTCACAGCCTGCTCGTTTTAACATCCGGTCCTCTGTCGAAAAACCTAAGGGCCGAATTAAATGCAGCCCTGTTCCTGTTCCGGCACATGTACGGGCAATATTCCCAGTATTAGCAGGAATTTCCGGCTGGTATAATACAATATGGTTGCTCATTTTTTACATCTCATCCTATCCTTAAAACATCACAATACTTTTTTCCTCTTATTATATCACAACGAGTTTCATTTCATTGTTACTGAATCCGGAAAAACTTATATTTAATATTAGGAGTCCAGGCAGTGGAATCGTCATATTTCCAATACCTTGCTCTGCTGTTAGAGGTTTGTGCATTAACAAGCGGTTCATTGTTTCCATCAAAGTTAGTTACGATTGTAGTGTGCTGCCAGCGGTTATCTCCGTTAAAATCGTAACAGATCACATCCCCAAGTCCTAAATCTGCTGCCTCCTCTACTTCGACTGCTGTTAGACCGCTAGTCGAGCTGCTCAAATACCAACGAAAAGAATGGGCCACAGACCAGCTGTAACTCCAACCATCATCTGTGTACCACCAGCCTTTTTCACGGTTTGGCATCCCCCGCATAGGGGCATTGCCCGCTCTCAGACATTGAGAAACAAAATTTGTGCAATTTACCGAAAAGGCTCGATATTGAGGGTTGTAATCATTCCACCATCGTTCCGCGTACTGCACTGCTTTTCTGCGATCATATACAAAGCTTCTTTCCCCCTTAATATCTGTGGGAGGAGAATGACGTGCGGCTTGCAGGGAAGAATCCTGTAAACGTTTATCAATAATAATTCGTCCAGCATGGGTTTTTGCTTCCCGTTTATGAATATGTTCCTCCAAATGGTAATGATCTTTTACTTTGATCAATTTTGTAAAATATAGTTGATACCGAACTAATTCCTCTAAATCAAGCCTTTGGATACGATACGGTTGGACCGAAACATCCATTTTAAGAAGCTCTCCTCCACGTCTTTCCAGTGATTCTCTGAAACGTTGAATAGTAAGAGTTTCTTGGGGAACGATTGTTTCGGGACGTCGTTCCGTGATACCAAGCTGATAATCCATCCACTCTCTAACGTGCTTCTCCAAAGCTTTCTCCCAGTTCCTCATCTTAAGGCCGCCCTCCCGTTACATCCTTCTTACATCCTTCTCACCTCCCTATCATTTCTATTGTCGTTTTTTTTGTTTAGTACAAGTTTCCGTAAAGCTATGGAAAAACACGGTCCCCATTAGGAAACCGTGTTGATTGTTACCGATATTATCAGCTCATCCCCATGCCCCTTCCAGACGAAGAAGAGCTATTTTCTTATCTAATCCGCCCCCATAACCAACTAACTTCCCGTTGCTCCCAATGACGCGATGACAAGGAATAAAAATGGATAAAGGATTTTTATTATTCGCGGAACCCACAGCTCGTACCGCTTTTTGGGAACCTGCCGCTGCTGCAATCTCTTTGTATGAACGGGTTTCGCCATATGGAATATGCTCCAAGGCATGCCACACTCGCCGTTGAAACGGAGTACCGAATAGTTCAAATGTGACTTCCATCTTTTCTCGCTTGCCCGAAAAGTATTCGTCAAGTTGCTGGATTACATCAGATAATGCAACACAGTCTTCTATCAATGTACCTCGCAAAGAATGTTTTGACCGCCATTTCTCAGCAACTGGTAGGACGTCTGAGACATTTCCGAATTGAACAAAACACAGCCCTTTATCTGTCGTTATCAACGTTATTGGACCGATGGGACTATTGTATTCTGCATAATAGACACGCATTGGTACCCCGCCTCTCAATCACATACCTGTTCATTGATAATAGCAAGTGATTTTTCAATTTCATCGATTACGTTAACATCATTTTCTTCCTTGATTGCTTGCTGAAGCCATGCCTCCCCTTGATCCGTACCAATTTTACCGAGAGACCAAGCTGCTGTTCCCCGAATCACGGGCCGGGGATCGCGAAGCAGGAGCTTTCCTAATGAATCCGTAGCTGCTTCATCTTTGTAGTTGCCAAGCGCGATCACGGCGTTCCGCTGAATTGGCTTTTTTCCTCGCCATGAACCGGAGAGCGAACCATACGTGTTTTTAAATTCGCGATTGCTTACCGATAATAAAGATAATAATTTTGGTTTAGCTATTTCTGGATCAGGTTCAAACTCTGTTTGATGATGAAAATCCATACCTTTATTCTCCGGGCAGACAGTCTGGCATGTATCACAACCGTACAGGCGATTACCTATTTTTTTCCGAAACTGTTCGGGCAGAAAGTCTTTTGTCTGTGTCAGGTAAGCAATACATTTGTTAGAATCAAGCTGACCGCCTTGAACAAGCGCATCAGTTGGACAAGCGTCCACACATTTATTACAAGAACCGCATTGTTCGGTAATTGGAGTATCCGGCGTAAGAGATAGAGTAGTGATGAGCTCTCCCAGATAAACGTAGGATCCAAACTCAGGGGTAATAATGGCACAGTTTTTTCCGCTCCAGCCAATGCCCGCCCGCTCGGCAACTGCACGATCCGATAATTCACCCGTGTCCACCATCGATTTACAGCGAGCCTGCGGAGCAATTTCTAATATAAATGCCTCTAATTGCTCTAGACGTTCACGGAGGACGTGATGATAATCTTCTCCCCAAGACGCTCGACAAAAACTTCCACGCCGCATCCCTTTTTTATTCCTTGGAGATGTTTTCATTTTCGAGGGGTAGGCAACCGCAATAGCTATGATTGTTTTAGCTTCAGGCAGCAGGCGTTCTGGCGTTATCCGTTTTTCAATATCCTTCTCTTCAAACCCAGACTGATATCCGAGCCGCCGCTGTTCAAGAAGCCGTTCTTTTAATGTTAAAAATGGATTCGCAGACGCAAAACCAATTTTATCAATACCTATCCGCTTACTGTAAGCAACAATCTGCTCTTTCAACTTTTCATGTTCCACCACTTTCTCCCTCCTTTGCGGTTCGGATGTGGTAAACTTCTATTAATAAAGAAAGAAACAAAAGGAGTTATTTTATGAAGGTAACCGTAGCAGATCCAATATTTAAGAAAATACCTCATTTTAAGGTAGGTATTATTTTTTATAAGGACATCGTTGTTGCTGAATCGCCACAAATGCTGAAAGGAAGACTGCGTTTTTTCCAAGAAAAAATAAAAACCGATCTTTTCGGCCAAACTATCTTAGATTATCCCGGTATCCGCGAATGGCGTGATACAAGCGAACAGGCAGGCCTGACCGATCAATGTTTCACTCATGAATCATTGTTCCAATCAATTCGTGATGGGAAAGATCTCCCTTTTATTCACTCAGCCGCAGATTTAACTACGTTCTTTTCCTTACAGTTTGAAATACCAATCAGCCTTTATGATTTTGACACTCTACGTGATTATATCAAAATTTCGTTTCAGGAAGAAGATGAAGCTGCTGTGCCGGACGGTGCACAACAAAATAGGCACATAATGGCATATGACAAGAATAGCAAATTGGGTGGTCCTGCTGACAACTTTCATTACGCGAACGTGACCATACACACAACAAATGCTATACAACTTTTTTATTTACGCCCTTCCATGGACACGAGTACGGCAAAAAAACTGCTTGATTCCGCCTCCAAGATGTTTACACAAATCCACAGTGGTACTGCATCCCCCTATATTCTTCACGAGTACAAGCGTGAAATTTCCCCATGAGTCCATATAACAACAAAAGGAGCAGGTTAGTACCCCTGCTCCGACTCCGTGTCTCCAAACGATTAACGATTTTCCTTCATTAACTCCCATAATTGGGCCTGCGTATCCTTAATATCTTTCAAATCTTTCTCGATCACAGACAGTCTGTCTAGGATTGGTTGGATTGACTCGTCAAGGTATCCTTGCAACCGCAGTGCTCTATCATCGTATTGTTCTGCCACTTTTACTGCCCCCTTACTTTAACTCAATTATAATTTCCCCGAAGATTGTATAACAAAACAAGCAAGTCAGCTGTGACCTTTGTCACAACACATGGAATGAACACAAAACTATGCTAAAAGCTCCTCACAGACGTGAGGAGCTAAAATTCAAAACTATTTTTAAAGGAAGTTATGGTAGCGGTGGCCGGGGTCGAACCGGCACTCCGTAAGGAACACGATTTTGAGTCGTGCGCGTCTGCCAATTCCGCCACACCGCCATATCATAACGAATAGAGTTAAAATGGTGCCGAGGGCCGGACTTGAACCGGCACGGTTGTAGACCAACCGCAGGATTTTAAGTCCTGTGTGTCTGCCAATTCCACCACCCCGGCAGGTGATAGTAAATGTGGAGGCGGCACCCGGATTCGAACCGGGGAATAAGGGTTTTGCAGACCCTGGCCTTACCACTTGGCTATGCCGCCATGTGCATGATTCTCACTTAAAGTATGCACACAGAGTGATAATGGAGCGGAAGACGGGATTCGAACCCGCGACCCCCACCTTGGCAAGGTGGTGTTCTACCACTGAACTACTTCCGCGTTTTATGGCTGGGCTAGCTGGATTCGAACCAGCGCATGACGGAGTCAAAGTCCGTTGCCTTACCGCTTGGCTATAGCCCAACATGTCACATGGGGCGATTGATGGGAATCGAACCCACGAGTGCCGGAGCCACAATCCGGTGCGTTAACCACTTCGCCACAATCGCCATTTCAAAAAATGGCAGGGGTAGTAGGAATCGAACCCACATCGACGGTTTTGGAGACCGCTGTTCTACCGTTGAACTATACCCCTATCACAAATGGTGGAGGGGGACGGACTCGAACCGCCGAACCCAAAGGGAGCAGATTTACAGTCTGCCGCGTTTGGCCAACTTCGCTACCCCTCCAAAAAGAGTTAATAGTTTTATAATGGTGCCGGCCAGAGGACTTGAACCCCCAACCTACTGATTACAAGTCAGTTGCTCTACCAATTGAGCTAGACCGGCATTACATAAAATGGTGGCTCGAGACGGAATCGAACCGCCGACACGAGGATTTTCAGTCCTCTGCTCTACCGACTGAGCTATCGAGCCATCGTGTTTTTTG
>NZ_JAJJJF010000004.1 GCF_022458745.1 Bacillus piscicola | reverse complement strand
CTAGTTTCTCTCGCGTTTTCTTAGC
Organism: Bacillus piscicola; assembly: GCF_022458745.1. Taxonomy (GTDB): domain Bacteria; phylum Bacillota; class Bacilli; order Bacillales; family Marinococcaceae; genus Alteribacillus_A; species Alteribacillus_A piscicola. The sequence continues at coordinate 214,113 of NZ_JAJJJF010000004.1, read as the reverse complement.
GACTCTTAATATTATAACACCGTCTTTCAAAAAGTCAATACTTAATTTTTGACCTCTTTTTGAAAAGGTGGCGTCGCTTTTTAGCGACAAGTAATAATATATCATCTTTTTATAAAGTAAGCAACAGTTTTTTTAAAAAATAAATATCATTTTTCTTTGTAGAAACTATTGCGTTACGGAAATACTATTATACTTGCTTTTTTTTAAAAAACAACTGTTTATCCAATCCAATATCCGGAAATTTTCATTTGCAACATTATTCAATTCATAATTAGCCATTGTTGATTGTAACGGAAAGCGAAGATTCCGGCGAGGATAGCATGAGTCTTGAGACCCTGCAGGGAGGTGTCTGTCTGCAGGGCAAATCAACCTTTCTATGCCATATACGAATAGTTTGGGTTCCAGTTATTTGAACTATGAAATTGCCAAATAAAAAACCGCCAGCAGCATAAGCGCGACGGTTTATACAAACAAAGTGAGCTCTACCTCCCACCTTAATTATCAAGATAGCCATTAATTCGACGCTGACGAGCTTCTTTTAATAGGAAGATATATTTGGCTCGCATCAATTTAAGATGGGCCACTATATCATCAGAAGGATCGATACTTTTTTCTATCATATTTTCATAACGATCTAAATCCTGCTTAACGGTCTGGATGGTAAGGACAAGCCGTTCATTCTCAGCTTGTCGTATCGTTTTTTTTCTTTTTAACAGCATGGCCATTGCCAACTCCTACAATTCGCGGCGTCCTTCCATAGCTTTTGAAAGCGTTACTTCATCTGCGTACTCTAGATCGCCTCCGATTGGAAGACCGTGCGCAATGCGCGTTACTTTGATTCCCGTAGGTTTAATAAGCCGAGACAGATACATTGCAGTCGCTTCTCCTTCAATCGTCGGGTTTGTCGCAACGATCACTTCTTGGATTTGATCATCCTGCAGGCGTTTCAACAAATCAGGAATATTGATGTCTTCCGGCCCTATCCCATCCATCGGCGAAATGGCCCCTCGCAGCACATGATAAAGACCACTGTATTCACGCATTTTTTCCATTGCGATGACATCTTTAGAATCTTGCACGACACATACAACCGTCTGGTCACGCTCTTTGTCGTCACAAATTCTGCACGGATCCGTGTCTGTGATGTGATGACAGACAGAGCAGTATGTCAAATCCCGCTTTGCGTTCACGAGCGACTTTGCGAACTCCAAAACATCGTCTTCTTTCATATCAAGAACATAAAAAGCCAGGCGGCTCGCCGTTTTGGGGCCAATACCCGGCAGTTTCATAAAACCATCTATTAATTTTGATATGGGTGCTGGATATTGCACGAGCTCCTCCTTCTAGAACATTCCCGGCATGTTTAGTCCTTTCGTAAACTTACCAAGATCCTGTTCTACCAATTCATCCACTTTTTTCAATGCTTCATTCATAGCAGCCAAAATAAGGTCTTGAAGCATCTCTACGTCTTCCGGATCGACCACGTCTTCATCAATTTCAATATCAACAATACGTTTATCTCCAGCAGCAACTACCTTCACCGCGCCGCCTCCTGCCGTGGCTTCTACCGTTTTATCTTTAAGCTCTTCCTGGGCCTTTTGCATTTGCTTTTGCATCTTTTGCATTTGTTTCATCATGTTTCCCATGTTTTTCATAATAACTGCCTCCATCTATCATTGATTTTCTTCGATAATTTCCACTAACTCTTTCCCTACTAACTTTATAGCTTCGTCAACAATGGGGTCGTCTCCTTTTTTTTCTTCAGCAGCAAGTTCCCCGGAAGCTTCTTGTTTTTTCTTATATGCTTCTTTGATCTTTTCCCATTGGTCGGTGAGAATAGTCACAAGCTGGAGCGGTTTCCCGCAAGCTTCTGATAGGGCCGTATCCACAATACCGTGAAATTTGGTATCGACCATGCTTCGGTGCATTTCATTTTGGAAAGCAAGCACCACCGTTTCCCCATCGGAAACAGCTGGTTTTGCGTCACTGAGCCACGCATGAGCCGGCACACTTTCACGCTTAACCTGCTGCATCACATCCGCCCACTTGTCTTTTATTAGCTGGAGCTCCGTTTTCGTTGCCGCATTCATTACTTCGTTTATTTTTTGATTTTCTCCGAGGGTCGCAGAAATTTTTCGGGATACCTTCTCACGTGACACTGGGCTGGACTGCGTGCTACTCGCAACAGAAGATTCTTTCCCTGAGGGGGCGTTTCTTTTCCATGCCTTCAGTTCCTTTTCAAGGTCAGCTACTTTCTGCTGCAGTTCTTGAATATCGGGAGACGAGATGCCTTTTTCTACATCCGGCAAGCGGTTCTCGTTAGCATGACACATCGCAATCAGTGCCATTTCCAGTAAAATCTTCGGATGATTGGTCCGTTTCATGTCTTGATGACATTCATTAAGCTGGTGAATAATGTCGTACAACCAGTCCTTCTCTGTCTGGCTGGCTAAACCTCGGAAAGCATCATCAATCGTCACCCTGTTACGCACTTCATCCAGCTCAGGTGCCGTTTTGTATAAAAGCATGTCTCTGAGATAATACAGCAGATCCTCGACAAACTGAAGCGGATCTTTCCCTTCTTGAATTAACGAGTCTGCCGCTTCAATGGCTGCTGTTGTGTCCGTCTCCTTTAAAGCATAAACCACTCTCGTTAAGAAGCGCTGTGAAACTGTACCTGTGATCAGAAGCACATCATCAGCCGAGATTTTCTCCTCCGCGAACGAAACAGCCTGATCCAAAAGGCTGAGCGCATCACGCATTCCACCTTCTGCTGCCCGGGCGATTAAATAGAGCGCTTCTTCCTCAGCCTGCCAACCCTGCTGTTCCAAAATATATGTCATCCTTGCTACCAGCTCCTCTGTACCGATACGTTTAAAATCAAAACGCTGGCAGCGGGAAATAATCGTTAGAGGTATTTTATGTGGCTCTGTCGTCGCTAAAATAAAGATGACATGGCGCGGAGGTTCTTCCAATGTTTTTAATAAAGCATTGAAAGCACCCGTGGAAAGCATGTGCACTTCATCGATAATATAAACTTTATAACGGACATCTCGAGGGGCAGCTATCACATTTTCACGGATATAGCGAATTTCATCCACCCCGTTATTGGAAGCCGCATCAATTTCAATGACGTCGACGACCGAACCATCCGTAATACCTTGACAGGACCTACACGTATTACATGGTTCCTTCACCGGTGCCTTTTCACAGTTAACTGCTTTCGCAATAATTTTCGCAGCACTCGTTTTCCCTGTACCGCGCGGCCCGCTAAACAAGTAGGCGTGAGAAAATTTCTCCTGCACAAGAGCATTTTGAAGTGTTCTGGTAATGTGTTTCTGTCCGGTGACATCTTCCAGCGTCTGCGGCCGCCATACCCGGTAAAGCGCCTTGTAGCTCACTCTCGAGACCCCCTTCCTTCCAGTGCTTTCATTCTCTCATTATACCGCGTAGCTCTTTCCATTTCAAAATTAATATGCAGTGTGTTACCCCTGCTTTCCGATCTCTACGAATCCTCCAACAGCAGCAAACACAGCAATAAAAAAAGAACAGTCCCTTCTGGAACCGTTCTTAGTATGTATAAAGCCGTGCACCTTCCGTCGGCAATGCCTCCATGAACGTTACCCGGGCAGTTAGCTCAGCCCAGGCGACTCTGCGGCACACAGAAGGGTCCGCTTACTGCTGCTTCCTTCCGGACCTGACAGGGTTCACGGGTTTCCGTTGCGCAGAACCCGGACGTCAACACCACTTACACGGGGCAGACTTCACGGAGACAAAGCCTAAAGAAGGGATTCGGTCTCGCTTTAGCGGATTGCGAGTACAGGGCACCGCTACCTCCCCACTTAGCACGGCAAATTGGATAACTTATTAAAACGCTTTGTGTCAGCGTACAACCCAGTATACATATTTATATGACAGAATGCAAGAGTAAAAAAGAGGCACTGATTATTACCAGCGCTACTCTGTCTATCATTATGTTTTTAATTCTTTTTTCTCCAGCTCATTTATTTTTTCCATAACCTCTTCCGGTGATGTATGCACAATATGTTCAACAGGCATGTTAAGCTTTTCCGCGAGCTTTTTCGCTGTTTCAGCAGTAAATTGATTAGAACGCACCATTTTCCCCTCCTGCTTTTTCACCTGCATTTACTATAACACGGTGTGTCTGCTAATCCAATTCGCCATCCATCCCATTTTCCTCTTCCCGTTTTCGTTGTTTTCTAATCCGCTTTTCTGCACGAAGTTTTCGAAAAAAAACGGTTAATAACTCAGCACATTCGTCCTCGAGCACACCGCGGATAACTTCACAGCGGTGGTTAAACCGGTCTTCTTCCAATACATTCATAATTGTCCCGGCACAGCCTGCCTTCGGATCAGCAGCTCCAAAAACCACACGCGGAATACGCGCCTGCACGATCGCTCCCGCACACATCGGGCACGGCTCAAGCGTTGCATACAGCGTGCAATCTTCGAGACGCCAGCTCCCTAATGTCCTGCATGCTTCCTGAATCGCGATTAGTTCAGCATGAGCCAACGCAGACTGGTGAGTTTCTCTTCTGTTATAACCACAGCCAATGATCCGGTTTTGGTACACGATGACACAGCCAATCGGAACTTCTCCGTCCAATTCTGCAGTTCGTGCTTGTGCAATTGCTTTTTGCATCCAACTCCGGTCCATTAATGCAATGTCCTGCATACCATTAACACCTCGATCCAATGTCTAACACAATACGTAACCGTTACTCTCCAGTTTCACCTAAAAACATTCATAAATAAAGCGTAATAAGCAATAATATACCTGAAAGGCTCTCACAAAAAAAGGAGCGATCATGAAATGAACCAAGAAAGTTTACAAAATTGAATCACAGAGCGTGAAAGTGCCCTGTCCCACCTAGATCACGCGATGACAAATGCTCATGAAGAAGCCAGACAAAAAATGCAGCATGCTGTTTCCGATCTGGAGAAATGCATCGAAAAATGCCAAACTCTTCTTCATTAATTAAAAAGGAGAAGGAATGGAGCCCTTTGGTTTCCATTCCTTCTCCTTTTTCTTCTCGATCTATTTACAGCATAAACTGCTGGGTGATACCGTGAGTACTCCTGCTTTAAGATAATTAAGTGGCCCATTTACGGTCTGCTGTGAAAGTGACGGTAAGCCACAGATCATAGGGAAGGTCCTGGAGTGAACGGTTAATTTTTTCCCGCATATCATCCATGTCGCGAACATCGCGTATTTCCGTTTCTGGGCCTAAAATAAAATCGATATCGACAAAAAGGGTCGGTCCCGCTTTGGCCAACCGTATCACTGATTCAGAAATAGAAAAAGAAGCCTCGGCTTCTTCCACCGATCCCCTAACCACCTCTTGAATATCCGGTGCTGGTGCCATTTCGAGCAGTTCTTTTCCATTATCTTTTAAACTTTTCAGTGGAACAATAAGAAAAGCACTCGCACTAACAAGAACCATAAAAGGGTCTACATACGGCACTAAAAAGGCATATCCTGTACCAGTTAATAGCAAGGCAGCGGCGAAACCGGCAAGAACAGCAACGCTTAGAAACGTATCCATCATCCATTGACGACTTTCTGCTTCAATGAACGGAGAAGTCCTTGCCTTTCGTTTTAAAATAAAAAAAACAACCGCACAACCACTAACGCAAAGGATGGCATAAAGGAATCCTTGGGCAGGATCAACATCCCGTCCTCCTGTGAACAAATCATAGAGCGCTGTCACCATAGCAACCGCACATAGAATAGCGAGCGCACTATGTTTCACAAAAAGTACAATCGGCTCAATCATCCCTTTCCCATATGGAAACCGCTTCTCATCACGCTTCTTAATAAAAGAAGTAGCCCCTAATGATAGGAGCGAAAGAGCCAAGCTGATAAAAGAATACACACCGTCAAATAAAATCATAGATGACTTCGCATACAATCCCCAAATTACACCTACAAGTGCAAATAGAAGGGATGCTATTACGGATAACCATATCATTCGAATCGTGACATTCATTCCATTCCTTCTCCCCAAAACTCATTATTAATTAGTGAGGCAGCATTCTCATGACGACCTCAAAGATAGCTTGTTTTAGCTGCGTTTGGTTAATTTTCTTATTTCCCGCAATATAATAGCGGTCGGCTGCATTTTCGATGACATCCACGATCATAGGAATCAAAATCATCTTATCGTTGTTGTGGTAGTCTCCTTCCAAATGTTCTTCGAGCCATTGATAGTAGGGAGCATATATTGCTTCCCAGCGGTCAAAAGAATTATAAAATGCAAGCCCCGCATAACAAAATGTGATGACATCCTTATATATTTCTGTCATCTCAAAGGTCACATCGATCAGATCCTGCATGAGCTTGGCAGGCTCGGTATGTGGTTCTGTCCGTTGTTTCATCTTGTTTAATGTCTCTTGTACAATGTTCTCCGCAAGTGCCGGAATCACTTCATTTTTTGCGGTGAAATACGTATAAAAAGTTCCATGAGCAACGCCCGCCTGTTTCGTAATAGCAGAAACGGACGCTTTCTCAAAGCCCTTTTCCTGCATCACCACGACAGCTGCATCCAAAAGAGCCTTATATGTTGATTCTGTTTTTAATTTATTCATACATCCTCCCGAAAGTTGACTGACTGTCAGTCAATTATACCGATCAAAGAAGCAACCGTCAAGCTGCCCCCATTGTTGGTCTCATTGTGCGTTGTGTGACTGGTCAATCATTTTTCCCCATCTGTATGTACCTTCTTCCACTTCCGCTAGCGAGGCAAACGCATAAGAGACTCGAATAAACTGACCTGTTTTTTCTGCGGGCATGGCCACCTACATTTAGGAAGCAGATATATCACACTAAAAAACTGCCAGCTTGAATTGGCAGCTGACAGTACTTATATAAAATGTAGTATAAAGCTGAATGAAAAGTAAAAGCATAACCGGGCATTTCATGCCGAGTTATGCTTTTATTTATATTCCGTTATAACGTTTGTGTTGTTAAGTAATGGCGGAGGAGGAGGGATTCGAACCCCCGCGAGCCGCAAAGCCCCTGGCGGTTTTCAAGACCGCTCCCTTCAGCCAGACTTGGGTACTCCTCCGTTTGCTTTCTTTTTTGCTGACAAAGATAATACTAACATAGTGATTTTAAGGAAGCAAGGTATTTTCTCAAAAATAAACAAAGTTTTTTCATACAGCATACACGTTTGCATAAAAGAAAAGCACCCTCGGGCGTGATTGCCCGAGGAGCGATTATATTTATTTTCCGATGAATTCTTTATTTCCCATATACGGCCGCAATGCATCCGGAATACGGATCGTACCGTCTTCTACCTGGTAATTTTCCATAATAGCAGCAACTGTTCTTCCGAGTGCCAGTCCTGATCCATTTAACGTATGGACATGCTCTGCTTTTGCTTTGCTGTCGCGCTTAAAACGAATATTGGCACGGCGCGCTTGGAAATCTTCAAAGTTACTGCAAGACGAAATTTCCTTATAGTCATTGTAGCTTGGCAGCCATACTTCAATATCATACTTCTTCGCAGCTGTAAATCCAAGGTCCCCCGTGCACATATTCATCACCCGGTAAGGTAGCTTGAGTAGCTGAAGCACTTTCTCCGCGTGACCGGTTATCTTCTCCAGTTCGTCATAAGAATCTTCCGGCTTAACGAAACGGACGAGCTCTACTTTGTTAAATTGGTGCTGGCGGATAAGGCCACGTGTATCCCGGCCAGCTGATCCTGCTTCAGAGCGGAAACAAGCACTGTAGGCAACATATGCAATGGGAAGTGAGGTACCGTCTACTATTTCATCACGATGAAAGTTAGTAACCGGTACCTCGGCAGTTGGAATGAGGAAATAATCTTCTTCCCGAATGCCGAATGCATCCTCTTCAAATTTCGGGAGCTGTCCGGTACCCGTCATGCTCGTACGGTTCACCATGTATGGCGGAATCATTTCCTCATAGCCGTGTTCCTCGGCATGCAGTTCCATCATGAAGTTAATCAACGCTCTTTCTAAACGCGCACCTGCGCCCTTATAAAAAACAAACCGGCTTCCTGTTACTTTGGAAGCTTTCTCAAACTCAAGCATGCCCAGGTCTGTTCCCAGTTCCCAATGAGCCTTCGCTTCAAATGGAAAAACAGGTATGTCCCCCCACTTGCGGGCCTCTTCATTGTCTTCCTCGTCCTCACCGACAGGGACGCTGTCATGCGGGATATTGGGAATCGACAATAGCAGCTGCTGCAATGTTTCTTCGGTTTCTTTTAATTCCGTATCGATTTCTTTTATTTTTTGTGAGACTTCTTTCGTCTCTTGGATAAGATGATCAGCATCTTTCTTTTCCCTTTTCAACTGAGCAACTTCTTGTGATACTTGGTTACGGCGCTGCTTTAACTCTTCCGTCTCTTGGATGAGAGTGCGACGCTTTTTATCAAGATCCTCAAACTTCTCCAAATCCCCAAGGTTTTCTCCACGTTTTTGCAATTTCCTCTTCACTTCTTCAAAATCATTCCGTAACCGTTTCACATCAAGCATTCCAATACCCCCTCATTAATAGATCATAAATGATTTCATACATGATTTCATAAGTGTTAATTAGATAAAAATACGAACAATAATATGAAAACATTATTCATTTACTTTCATAAATATCCATTGTTGATTGTAACGGAAGGCGGCGACTCCTGCGGGAAAAGCAACAGTCCGAAGACCCCACAGACCTGCTTTGCAGGTCGAGGAGGCTGAGGCGTTGCCCGCGGAAAGCGTCCGCCTGCAGTGGAAATCAAATTTTCTATGCTATTTCTAAATTGTTCGGGTTTTAATAAGTGTACGTGACTTATAAAATTGGTTCAAGTTGTTTAACAAAAGAAAAAACCGTCCCCTTCGTTTCATGAAAGGGACGGTTTGTGACCGCGTTGCCACCCAATTTCAGAGAAGGAGCGCCTTCTCTGCTGCTTTGGATCCTGTAACGCGGATAAGACGAAAAGAGTTACGTATCCGTTCACTCTTTCACTCAGGGCGGGATTCTCTAGCGTTCCACAGCCGGTTCACACCAACCACCGGCTCTCTGTATGCGGGTTACACTGATACTTGGGCCCGTCAGCGCTTTTTCACACATATGTTAATGACTGCTTTCCATTAAAGCGCAGCCGTCGTTTTTGCCTCTTTCACCATTTGCGCAAAATAGTGATGGAAACGGCTGTCTGTTGTTAGCTCAGGGTGAAAGGAACATGCCAGCAAGTGACCTTCGCGAGCTGCGACAATTTCTCCCTCATATTCAGCTAAAATCTCAACCTGGTCGCCAACACTCTGAATAAGAGGAGCTCGAATAAACACAGCCTCCAGGTCATCCGCGACTCCTTTGACAGATAAGGTCGTTTCGAAGCTTTCCCGCTGTCTGCCAAATGCATTGCGTTCTACCATCATATCCATAAGCTGCAGATGGCCTTCCGCTTCCCCTGCGATGTTTTTAGCCATCAAAATCAACCCGGCACACGTACCGAAGATTGGTTTTCCAGCTTCCGCGAATGAACGCAGCGGTTCACGAAAATCATATTTATCAATTAACCGGCGCATGGTCGTACTTTCCCCACCCGGAAAAACTAAACCATCTAATTCTTCAAGTTGTTCGGCGCACTTGACAAGGGTAACCTCACAATCAGGAGCTTCTTCTAAGCTCTTCACATGTTCCCGAACCGCTCCTTGTAAGGCCAATACTCCTATTTTTACCATGAGGCGCCCTCCTTTATAAGTGACTAGTCTTGGTGTAATTACTCGCTTCGGTCTTGCATACGCTGAGAAGGATCAAGAGTTGACATTTCGATTCCCTTCATAGCTGTGCCAAGACCTTTAGAAAGCTTTGCAATTAAGTCATAATCTTGGTAATGAGCAGTAGCTTCCACAATGGAGCGTGCAAACTTCTGAGGATTGTCCGATTTAAAAATACCGGAGCCGACAAACACGCCGTCTGCACCAAGTTCCATCATTAAAGCAGCATCCGAAGGTGTAGCTACACCACCTGCAGCAAAGTTAACGACCGGTAATTTGCCGTTTTCCTGGATATCAAGAAGCAGCTCATACGGAGCACCAAGGTTTTTAGCTTCGGTCATCAGTTCGTCTTTGGACATGTTTGTCACTTTCTTCAATTGGGCTTGTACCATGCGGATATGACGAACGGCTTCCACGATGTTTCCTGTTCCCGGCTCTCCTTTTGTCCGCAGCATGGACGCTCCTTCACCGATCCGGCGAAGTGCTTCTCCTAAATCACGGCAACCGCATACGAAAGGTACGGTGAACGCATTTTTATCCATGTGATATACGTCGTCTGCCGGTGTTAGTACTTCACTTTCGTCTATATAATCAGCACCTAAAGCTTCTAGTACTCGCGCTTCTACAATATGGCCAATACGAGCTTTTGCCATGACCGGAATGGAGACTGCATTCATCACTTCTTCCACGATTGTTGGATCTGCCATCCGGGCAACGCCGCCAGCAGCACGGATGTCGGAAGGCACACGTTCTAGTGCCATAACTGCTACAGCACCAGCTTCTTCAGCAACTTTTGCCTGTTCTGCATTGACGACGTCCATAATAACGCCGCCTTTTTGCATTTCTGCCATCCCGCGTTTTACTCTATTTGTTCCTCTGTCTGCCATTTTCCATTCCTCCACTATCTCTTATATATTATCCTTATTATTTTACCATTATGGTAGCTGTTAATAAAGTACTGTTTCATAAGGTTCATTTTATTAGAATAATTCTTTTACAAACGAAGCTGCGCCACTCCACATCTCTCCAAAGAATCCGCCAATACTACGAAGAGAAAGGGAGAACCAACCTGCTTTTTCAACATCCTCTTGAATAACCAGTGGCACTTTTACATTTTCACGCATCTCTTCTTGTAAATATTCATCGTCTTTGTCATTTTCTATTGTGATGAGTCCAACAGCTTGTCCTTTTTTTAGAGGGGCAATCAATTCTCCGTCTTCATTAAAATACTTCTTGTTTAATGTAACAACAGGAGTCATTTTTTCTTTTTGATCTTTTTCTACTAGTACAGACAAGGTGTGACCAGCCGCAACTGTTACGGCATCTTCCTTACCTTTTGATACAGGCAACGCCTTTTTCCCTTTTACAGACTCGCCCTTTTCTATCACTTTTTCATAAGTAAAGGTGTCGAACCCGTAATCAAGGAGCTTTGCTGTTTCTTTAAAACGTGCTTCGCGTGAATCGGTGCGCATAACGACAGAAATGAACCGCATGCCGTCTCTTTCAGCCGTGCCGGTAAAAGCATTTCCGGCCATATCGGTATAACCCGTTTTCAATCCGTCTACACCTTCATAAGCGAAAACACTCCCAGGAAGCATCCAATTCCAGTTTTGCATGTCTATGTAATCTTCTGTTCCTTCTTTAAATGTTTTGGCACGGATACTAGTCGTCTCAAGTGTCTCTGGATACTCTTTTAAGAGATGGTAAGCGAGTGTAGCTGTCGCTCTGGCCGACATCATATTCTCTTCATCCGCTTTTGTCCCTTTCGGATGCTGCCCGTCCATCGATTTATTGTTTAGCCCGGTTGAGTTTACAAACTTGTAATTCTCCATTCCAATTTCTTTTGCTTTTTCGTTCATGAGTTTGACAAATTCACCCTCCGAACCAGCCACATGCTCGGCAAGAGCTATCGTAGCACCGTTTGCAGAATAAATGGCCATTGCCTCATATAATTCTTTGACGGTATACGTTTCATCCTGGCGGAGTGGTACATTGGAAAGGTTGGTTTCCAGCGATAGTTCACGTACCGTGTCACTAATTTTAACCTCGTCATCCCACGCTATCTTCCCGCTTTTAACCGCTTCATTCACGAGGTATTCTGTCATGATCTTTGTCATACTGGCTGGAGGTAAAATAACATCTATTTCATCATCGTATATAATTTTACCTGTCTCTGCGTCTACTAAAATGGCAGATTCCGCCTCTAAATTCGGTTCCTCTGCCAGGGCTGTCCCGCCGCTCACCCATAAAAAGGAAAAGATAACCGAAGTTAACATACTCGTTTTTATCATTTTCATGCTTTTCAAAACCTCGCACCTCCACAATCTGCTTGCACAAACGCTATTTTATCACAGGAATAACCAAAAACATAGATAGCCCAGAGGCCCATTTATACAAAAAGAAAAAGGTCTGCTTTTCAGCAGCCGGCGAGACAGCATATGAGAAAGCTGTCACAACCAGATTGGAAAAGCAGAACCTTTTTCAGCTCTTACCATTTACAAGCTGTAGTTAGGCGCTTCTTTTGTAATTTGAACATCGTGCGGATGGCTTTCGCGAAGTCCTGCATTCGTAATGCGAGTAAAACGAGCATTTTCCCGTAAGTCCTCAAGATCAGGAGTTCCACAGTAACCCATGCCAGCCTGAAGTCCGCCAATTAATTGATGGATCGTTGCCGATAAAGGCCCTTTGAAAGGAATACGCCCTTCGATACCTTCCGGAACTAGTTTTTGACTATTTTCCTGGAAATAACGATCTTTACTTCCTTGTTCCATGGCAGTCAAGGAGCCCATACCACGGTACACTTTAAATTGTCTTCCTTGATAAATGACCGTTTCTCCAGGACTTTCCTCCACACCGGCAAGCAGGCTGCCGAGCATCACAGCATGTCCACCTGCAGCGAGGGCCTTGACGATGTCACCGGAGTATTTGATACCGCCGTCAGCAATGATCGGTACATTGTGCTTGCTCGCTTCTACGGCACAATCGTAGACAGCCGTAATCTGCGGAACCCCGACACCTGCAATCACACGGGTAGTACAGATTGACCCCGGTCCAATTCCTACTTTGACTACATCCACGCCTGCTTGAATTAAGTCGCGAGTGCCCTCAGGTGTAGCTACATTTCCAGCAATTAACACAACATTAGGAAACGCCTCTCTGATCTCCTGGACTTTTTCAAGCACACCCTTTGAATGGCCATGGGCTGTATCAATAACAAGCGCATCTACCCCGGCATTCACTAATGCATCTGCCCGTTTCATCGCATCAGCCGTTACACCGATAGCCGCTCCTGCCAAGAGACGCCCGTGTTCGTCTTTAGCAGAGTTTGGAAACTCAATTACTTTTTCAATATCCTTGATCGTAATAAGTCCTTTTAAGGTTCCGTCCTCTTCTACAAGCGGAAGCTTTTCAATGCGGTGCTTCTGCAGCACTTTCTCTGCTTCATTAAGCGTCGTTCCTACCGGCGCTGTAACAAGGTTCGTACTAGTCATGACATCTTTTATTTTAATAGAATAATCTTCAATAAAGCGCAAGTCCCGATTCGTTAAGATACCAACTAATTTTTGCTCTTCATCTACAATTGGAACTCCGGAAATACGATATTTCCCCATCAAGTGTTCTGCATCAAATACTTGACGTTCCGGAGTTAAAAAGAAAGGATCCGTAATAACACCGCTCTCCGAACGTTTGATTCGGTCTACCATTTCCGCTTGTGCTTCAATAGACATGTTTTTATGAATAATGCCGAGGCCGCCCTCTCTCGCTATCGCAATAGCAAGGGAAGCTTCTGTTACAGTATCCATTCCTGCACTAACGATCGGAATGTTCAAATTCAATTTCTCTGTTAACGATGTTTTGACCGACACATCACGTGGATGGATATCGGAACGGGCGGGAACTAACAGCACGTCATCAAATGTCAAACTCTCTTTCACAAACTTATCTTCTCTCACAGCATTATCATCCTTTCTTCCTAATATAGATTTTTTACCGTGCCTTTTAGTCATGTACGACAGAACTCATAAATACGGGGGGAGCTGTTCATACTAGTAATGTGATTAAAATCAAGACTTTATCATGAGATTTCCTAATATCTTACCATTTTTTTAGAATGGGAACGATAAAAAGAAATAAGTTTAAACTTTCTAAATTATTACATGCAAGGACGGTCTACATTGGCGACACATGACGACATAACACGACTTTTTTCGTACTATGCACCATATGAATCTCAAGAGTTTTTATGCCATTGGTTAAAACAGCAATACGAGAAGCACCCCGACTTTTATCAACAGGCTGCCACCCAAAGTTATAATAATACTCCCGTTTTTCACTATGAGTGGATGATCGGCCGCTCTTATTGGAAAGAGGGACTCAGAGCCCCTTTAATGATTAAACCACTACTGTTGTTCTACGGGATGACCCATTTATTAAAAGGCATTATTTTACTAGAGGATCCAGTTTATCCTGCTAGTGCAGAAATGCTTGCACACGGTGTGACTACACGAAAAAGAAAAAGAAAAGGCTATACATTCCTGGAGGATGAGATAAAGATACAAAAGAAAGGGTTTTTTCCGCATTTCTCCAATGTCTTGTTTCACGTGGAACACGCTGCCGGTGAAAAGTGGAAAATGAAAGAACTATTAATGAAAGAAGACAGCCTGTTGGCCCTTTTTCAAAAAATAATAGAGACGGATAATTTTCCGTCTCTCGCAAACGAGCTGCCTGCCGTTTGTACCCATTACCTTCTTCTGTATAACTTAAGTATGATTTCCCGCTATGAAGGAGAATGGTGGGGAGAACTGTTAAGCCAGCAGCAGTCGTTAGATTACCCATTTATTAAAAGCTATCTAGAAGCTGCCGGTACTACTATCCCCAAGCTTTTTCAACCTTATTTTTAGACTGTTAACTGAATCAATTTCATAAGTGCTCACCAGATTATAGATATGCACAATGATTGTAACGGAAAGCGTCCGCCTGCAGTGGAAATCAATCTTCCATGCCAAGTCCAATTTGTTCGGATTTTAATAAATGAATGCTAATTATGAAATTGGCTCAAACTGTTTATTTTACGATAATGTCGCTAATGTGGAGACCTTCTTCCTTTCCAACTTGAAAAACATCTTGGCTGTCTTTCTTGCGTACGAAAGGAGTTGTTATTTCCTTTTGATCGATAAACACAATTTCAGCTGTCTCTCCATTACTTAGTAAAACACTTGTATTTAGAGCGAATGCCAAAAACGCATCCATGAGGATCGAAATCGTTTCGGCATGAAGTTTCCCAAACTGTTTCTTTGCCATTTCTTCGATGACTTGAAAAGGGAGCTGCCTCTTTCGGTATAGGCGTTCGCTAGTCATGGCATGATAGACGTCCGCGACCGCAACCACTCTGCTTAGTGTGTGAATGTTCGCTTCCGTTACGCCTAACGGATATCCGCTACCATTTTCTCGTTCATGATGCTGCAAAACGGCTAGTAATACGTGGTTGGAAATTCCAGGTGTCTCTTTCAACATTTTATAGGAATACGTAGGGTGCTTGTGAAGTTCCTTCATTTCTTTTTCTGACAAGAAACCTTTATTGTAAAGAAGCGAAGGTGAAAGCTGACTCATGCCTGCATCACATAATACCCCCGCCATTCCAGCCTGCAAGCATTCTTTTTTTGGTAAACCAAGCTTCCTGGCTAACGAATACGCTAAAAGGGCAACCGCAACCGCATGATGGTAAAGATATTCTTCTTTTTTATTCCACTTATTTAACACAAAGACGATGCCTGGTTTTTTTTCCACTTCGGCAAAAAGAGGAGAAAGTACCTTACGAATGGTTCCTGTATCGGGTTTTGTTCCTGCTGCCCAGGAGTGGAACATTTTTTTATATGTAAGAACAGCGAGATTGTAGCAGTCAAGAAAACTAGTTTGTTCGGTAGATTCCTTCTCACTTTCTGATTCATTCGTTCCACTCGCGGGTTGGAATGAATTGCCGTTAATCAGCGTCTTTTCCACGTCCACTTCATTTATTAGAAAGGCTTTCAGCACTTCTACATGCTGTTGTGTAATAACTGATTTCTTTCGGATAAGAGGCCGTGACGTGACCGCAAACACATCTTCTTTTACAATACAGCCTTCCTGCAGATCCTTTGTCTTAACCTTCACTAGCCATTCCCCTCTCCTGCCACTTATTCATTGGCTTTATTATACACTTTTCCCAATGATATGGTAAATCGGGGAGACAGACTCCTTCCCAAGATAAAAACAAAACCTCCGGACCGAGGTCCGGAGGTAGTTGCGTTTATTCTTCACCAAGCGGATCATCATCCTCAAGGTCGCTCGGTGTCTCAGTCATATTTTCTTGTATATCGCCAGATTGCTGCTCGTTATCAACTGGTTCTTCTTCGGCTTCCGGCATTTCCACAGGGGCGACAGTCGAAACTTTCTCCCCGTCCCCAAGGCGAATTAACGTGACTCCTTGCGCGTAACGGCCAAGCTTGGAGATCTCCTGTGCTTCAATGCGGATTAACACACCGTGGATTGTCATCACCATAATATCGTGATCATCAGAGATGCAGCGGAGCGCAATCAATTCCCCATTGCGTTCTGTTAAGGTACAAGCCTTAAGACCTTTCCCGCCACGGTTCTGGATCCGAAATTCCTGGATCGGTGTCCGTTTGCCAAAACCGTTATCTGTGACCATGAGTACGTCTTTATCTTCCGACGTAATATCCATGCCGATCACTTCATCATCAGCTTCTAAAGAAATGGCTTTGACCCCTGCTGCGGTCCGGCCCATAAATCGCACGTCGTTCTCGTGAAAATGAATCGCTGTTCCGTGCTTCGTACCAACAATAATGTTTTCATTTCCGTGTGTAAGTCGTACGCCATGCAGTTCATCGCCTTCGCGGACACTAATGGCAAACAATCCGCCCCGTCGTATGTTAGTAAAGGCAGACAAACGGGTGCGCTTGGCGATTCCCTGTTTTGTTAAAAAGAATAAGAACGCATCATCGGAATACTCTTCAACAGGGATAACCGTGCTAATTTCTTCGTCTTTTTCAATTTGCAGCAGATTAATGACAGGTATCCCTTTCGCCGTCCGCTTCAATTCCGGAATTTCATACGCTTTTAATCGATACACTTTTCCTTTATTGGTAAAAAATAAAATCGTATGATGAGAACTTGTGGTAAACAGATGTTCAACGAAGTCATCTTCATTCGTTCCCATTCCTTGAATTCCACGGCCGCCTCTGCGTTGGCTGCGATACGTATCACTAGGCATCCGCTTTATATATCCGTGGTGGGAAATCGTAATGACCACATTTTCCCGCGGGATTAAGTCTTCATCTTCAATATTATTGTCGCCCGCCGTAATCTCCGTTCGACGCACGTCATTAAACTTTTCTTTCAGCTCTGTTAATTCCTGGCGGATAATTTCCAAGACCCGCTCTTCACTCGCTAAGATAGCCTTTAATTCCTTAATTCGCTCAATAAGTTCTTGATATTCTTGTTCAATTTTGTCTCTTTCAAGGCCGGTTAAACGCTGGAGACGCATATCAAGAATAGCTTGGGCTTGTTCATGGCTGAGTGAAAATTTCTCCATTAAGCCGTTTCGGGCAATATCTGTCGTTTCGGAACTGCGAATCAGTTCAATTACTGCATCTAAATGGTCAAGAGCAACACGCAGTCCTTCCAAAATATGGGCGCGTGCTTCCGCTTTTCTTAACTCAAAAGCGGTCCGGCGTTTAATCACTTCTATTTGGTGTTCTAAATAATACTCCAAACACTGTTTTAAGTTCAAAACTTCTGGACGGCCATTTACTAAAGCAAGCATATTAATACCGAAGCTTGTCTGCAGGGCTGTCTGCTTATACAGGTTGTTTAATAATACGTTGGCATTCGCGTCCTTCCTCACTTCAATCACAATGCGCATACCGTTACGGTCTGATTCATCGCGGAGGTCTGTAATCCCGTCGATCTTCTTTTCCCGAACGAGCTCGGCAATTTTCTCGATGAGCCGTGCTTTATTCACCTGGTAAGGGAGCTCGTCTACAATGATCATTTCTTTGCCGCTCTTCTGTTCCTCAATGTAAGCATTGGCTCGAATAATGATAGAACCCCGGCCCGTTTGATAAGCCCGTCTAATACCGGATCTTCCCAGAATAGCTGCTCCTGTTGGAAAATCCGGTCCAGGGATATATTCCATTAGTTCTGGTATACTGATTTCTGGATTTTCACTGAGGGCAAGCACCCCATCTATGACTTCCCCCAGCTGGTGAGGTGGGATGTTTGTTGCCATACCAACAGCAATTCCAGCTGCCCCGTTCACAAGTAGATTAGGAAAACGTGCTGGTAAAACGATCGGTTCTCGTTCATTTCCATCATAGTTATCTTGATAATCTATCGTATCTTTATTAATATCACGAAGGATCTCCATCGAAATCTTAGACAATCTTGCTTCGGTATAACGCATGGCTGCTGCCGCATCTCCATCAACCGATCCAAAGTTGCCGTGACCTTCTACAAGCATATAACGGTAACTAAAATCTTGCGCCATCCTTACCATTGTTTCATAGACAGCTGAGTCACCGTGTGGGTGATATTTACCGATAACATCCCCCACAATACGTGCTGATTTACGGAAAGGTTTATCAGGCGTCATTCCCAGTTCGTTCATCGCGAATAAAATCCGGCGGTGTACCGGTTTTAAACCGTCTCTTACGTCGGGCAGTGCCCGGCTGACGATTACACTCATCGCGTAATCCAGAAAGGATGTCCGCATTTCCTGCCCAATATTTATTTCCGTTACTCTTGATTGATTATCCGCCAACCCCTGTCACCTCCAATTTCTAGACGCTTCTGCCAGTTTCGCTCCTGCATTATTATTGCAGCCTATATATCTAAATTTTTGACATAATGAGCATTTTCCTGAATAAAGTCACGCCTTGGTTCCACACGGTCCCCCATCAATGTTTCAAAAATCTCATCTGCTATCATCGCATCCTCTAGATTCACTTGGAGGACGGAACGTGTATCCGGATCCATCGTCGTCTCCCAAAGTTGGGATGGATTCATTTCTCCTAAACCTTTATAACGCTGATAGCTTGGTTTGGGCTGTGCCGGCAGCTCGCTTAAAATCTTTTGCAGTTCTCTTTCTTCATAGGCGTAAAGAATTTTCTTGCCTTGAGTAATTTTATAAAGAGGCGGCTGCGCAATATAGACATACCCTTTTTCAATTAATGGTCTCATATATCGGTAGAAGAACGTTAACAGGAGGGTACGAATATGGGCACCGTCCACATCCGCATCAGTCATAATAAACACTTTATGATAGCGGGCTTTTTCGATATCAAAGTCATCCCCGATCCCGGTTCCGAGCGCAGTTATAATCATACGGATTTCATTATTAGCTAAAATCCGGTCTAATCTCGCTTTTTCAACATTAATAATCTTCCCCCGCAGAGGCAGGATAGCCTGGAAATGCCGGTCTCTTCCTTGTTTAGCAGACCCTCCTGCCGAATCGCCCTCCACGATATAAATTTCACTGATAGCAGCATCACGAGAAGAACAATCAGCTAACTTCCCGGGAAGAGAACTTACTTCAAGAGCATTTTTACGCCGTGTCAATTCACGGGCTTTTTTCGCCGCATCACGCGCTCTGGAGGCCATTAACCCTTTTTCTACGATTTTTTTTGCGGTATCTGGATTTTCGGATAAAAAACGTGAAAAGTACTCACTAAACAGGGAGTCTGTAATGGTCCGCGCTTCACTATTACCTAGCTTTGTTTTCGTCTGCCCCTCAAACTGAGGATCCGCAATCTTCACAGAAATAATTGCCGTCAGGCCTTCCCGAACGTCATCGCCAATTAAATTGGGGTCATTTTCCTTGAATAATTGATGGGTTCGGGCGTAATCATTAATAACACGTGTAAGTGCTGTTTTAAAGCCGGACTCATGGGTACCGCCTTCATGGGTATTAATGTTATTGGCAAAAGAGTAAATATTACTCGTATAGCTTGTATTATATTGTATGGCTGCCTCCACTTGAATGGTTGCTTTTTCCCCTTCAATAAAAACAGGTGGTTCATGAAGCACTTCTTTCTTCCGGTTAATATACTCAACAAAAGAAGCAATACCGCCTTCATAATGGTATTCGACTTCCTCTTTATCCGCATCGCGCTTATCGTTAAGGGTAATATGCAGACCTTTGTTTAAGAAGGCAAGCTCCCGTAAGCGGGTAGCCAATATGTCGTATTCATACTCGGATTCCTCGTCAAAGATCTGGAAGTCCGGCTTGAAATGAATCTTTGTACCTTGAATGTCGGTCTCCCCAATTACTTCCAAGTCATGCTGGGGAACGCCACGCGCAAACGGTTGGTAATAAATATGCCCATCGCGGTGTACCTCCACTTCAAGCTTTTCAGAAAGAGCATTCACGACAGAAGCACCGACACCGTGAAGGCCCCCTGACACTTTATAGCCGCCCCCGCCAAATTTCCCGCCTGCATGCAGAACGGTCATAATCACTTCAACAGCTGGTCTGCCCATTTTTTCATGAATACCGACCGGTATGCCGCGGCCATTATCTTGAATGGTAATACTATTATCGGTTTCTATTGTCACGGATACATGGTCACAGTAGCCGGCCATCGCTTCGTCAATGCTGTTATCTACAATTTCCCATACTAGGTGATGGAGACCGCGGCTGCTCGTTGATCCAATGTACATACCCGGCCGCTTCCGTACCGCTTCTAAACCTTCTAGCACTTGGATCTGGTTTTCATCATAGGAGTGTTGATTTGCTGACAATTTCTTCACCTTCGCTTCCATAATCAGGAATCCATGTTCTCCTCTACAGCCTCTTCACTAAAATTCTCAAATCCTGCTATTACTTGTGCCCGCCGTTTAAGCGTCAAGGAGGAGATGGGGGATAAATAAATTTTATCGACTGTAATAATAATGGATTTCGTAAGCTCTTCTGAAATCGTTTCGATATTCTCTTGTTCTTGGCAGGACAAAAACTCCCTCGTAATGGAAGAGGAATCATGTGTATCTTGATCAAGAATGGCGACCACATCTTTGGAGCGGATTACCGTATCTCCTCCCAAGTGGATAAACATGGGTTTCACCTCATTTCACTTGCCTTAGTGTGCCTGCCTCTGCGTAATAGGTGGACGCTTTTTTTAACGTCTGGTGCTCAACACCATTAACACCTGTGGCAGTTACAAACGTCTGTACTTTTCCTTCAATGGCATGAAGTAAGTGAGACTGTCTGTGATTGTCCAATTCAGATAGAACATCATCCAATAATAATATCGGGTATTCCCCGATATTGTCGTTTATTAATTCAATTTCCGCGAGTTTCAACGAGAGGGCGGCAGTTCGCTGCTGTCCTTGTGAGCCGAATGTTTGTACTTCTTTATTGTTAATGCACAAGGATAACTCATCACGATGCGGGCCACTTAACGTTACACCTCTGCGGATTTCATTTTGCCTGTTTTGCATTAGCTTTTCTTTTACTTTTTCTTCTATCATCGACAAATCCATGCCTTCTGATACCTCTGCAGTCGGCACATATGTGAGAGACAGTTCTTCTTTTTCACGGCTTATCTGCCGGTGGATGTCCTGCGACCAAGGAGCAAGCATTCGTAAAAACGAAAACCGGCGTACGATCACTTGGGCTGCTGCTCGAGCAAGCTGGTCGGTTAAGACGTCTAACATCATTTCCTGTTCATGGTCAGGGACGGGGAACATATTTTTCAATAGCTGATTGCGCTGTTTTAAAACCCGTTGGTAGAGGGTAAGGTTATGCAAGTAAACCGGGCTGATCTGGCCAATTTCCATATCAATAAAGCGGCGTCGCAACTGCGGCCCGCCCTTTACAAGATTAAGATCTTCCGGAGCAAACATGACGACGTTAAGGGCGCCAATGTACTCGCTTAATTTCCGCTGTTCCAGACCGTTTACTTTTGTCTTTTTTCCTCTAGAAGAAATAATGACCTCAAGAGATAAGGGACCCGTTTTCCGCGAGATCTCTGCCTCGATTCTGGCAAAGTCTTCTTCCCACTGAATGAGTTCCTTATCTTTAGAGGTGCGGTGAGATTTGGCAAATGCCAATACGTATACAGCTTCCATCATGTTTGTTTTCCCTTGGGCGTTTTCCCCGAGGATTAAATTAATTGTATTATCAACGTCCAGTCCCATCTGTTTATAGTTGCGGAATTGTTTGAGATAGAGTGTGTCAATATGCAAAGAGATCCCTCTATTTTTTTTGTGAAATTATCGTAAAGCTTCCTGCTCCTTCGATGTGGACGTTAGATCCGTCGTATAGCTTTTTTCCGCGCCGCTGTTCCGGTTCGCCATTGACTGAAACAGCATGCTCGGCAAGAAACATTTTCGCCATGCCGCCGCTGTCTATCACACCCGTCTCTTTTAACAACTGTCCGAGTGTAATGTATTCCGTGTCTATTTCAACTGAACGACTCATGCATGATCCTCCCTGACCGCCTCATTGTCATTATTTCACATAAAGAAACGCTACCGTTGTCATTGCTTATTCCATTTTACTAAATAATTGCTCATAAAGCCAATGTTTTAAGTAAAGGTCTCTCACCTTTCGGAGGGCTGCTTAATACGTACGTACTGGGGAAAATAGGTGCAACATTTGCTCGTGATCTGCTGGTTTCAAAACAAATGGACTCATGGCGCCGGTGAAAGCAATGCTGATCACATCGCTGTCAATGACACGAAGGGCATCGATGAGGTTTTTGCCGTTAAAAGAAATACGCAGTTCTTCGCCGTCTAACTCTGTACAGTCAACACGCTCGGTGACTTTCCCTACTTCTACCGAAACAGAAGTGATTTCTATTTGACGGCCGTCTAATGATTTTAAATTCACTACATTATTTTTGGCCTCTCTCGATAAAAGCAGTGCGCGTTCCAATGATTGCAGCAAATCCCTCTTGGATAGTTCAATTTTCGTTTTAAATTGATCTGGAATCATCGTACTCGTTACGGGATACTTGCCGTCTAGAAGCCGAGAAAAGAACAGCAAACGTTCCAGTTTAAATAAAACCTGACTGTCTGTCACGATAATATCCACGAGTTCATCGGTTTCCTCAAGAACTTTATTTAATTCGTTTAAGCTTTTCCCCGGGACAACGATATTTTTAATTTCTAAACTTTCATTATCCGTCTCTAAGCTTGCTTTTCGCATCGCTAAACGGTGGCTGTCTGTTGCAGTACAGAGCAAGATTCCGTCCGCCGCTTCAAGGTTTACACCTGTCAACACGGGGCGTGTCTCCTGGGTGGAGACAGCAAAGACAGTCTGTCTAATCATGTCTTTTAATAACGATTGCGGCAGGCTGAATGTCTGATCCTCCTCCAATGTTGGAAGGCGTGGATACTCTTCTGGATCGAGTCCGTTCAAATTAAAAACGACACTTCCAGATTTCACCGTTGCTGCAAATTGGTCTTTCACAAATATCTCAATTTCCTCACCAGGAAGTTTCTTCACAATGTCCGCAAAAAAACGGGATTGTAAGACGATACTTCCTTCCTCTTTTATTTCTGCCAATTCTCTTTCTTCATCCGCTGCCGGGATAAACGATTCTATCGAAATATCAGAATCACTACCGGTCAATGTAATACCGTGAAAGGTAACATTTAGCTTGATCCCAGTAAGAATAGGGATGGTAGTTCGAGAAGAGACGGCTTTATTGACGTGCTGAACGCTTTGGACAAATTGCTCACGTTGAACAATAAAATGCATACTACATCTCCCTTTAACATATATATATATTTTAATTAATTAGTAGTAGTACTAGTAATAGGGCTTGTGTAAAATGTGGATAATTCCAAAGAAACCTTGCAGGATGAAGTTGTGCACATGTGGATACCTTGTGGATACCGCCGCTCGGTTTTACACACTATGTTTTCAGCTTGTCGATAATTTCTTCAAGCTGTTTTTGCAAGTCAGCATCAGCTGCTAGTAACTTTGAGATTTTCTCATGTGCGTGAATGACGGTTGTATGATCCCGTCCGCCAAACTCTTCGCCAATTTTAGGAAGAGAGGATTCCGTCATTTCCCGTGATAAATACATCGCAATTTGACGCGGGAAGGCAATAGCCTTTGTGCGTTTCTTCGCCTTCAGTTCCTTTACTTGTAACTGAAAGTGCTCCGCTACTATTTGTTGAATGTCAGGAATCGATATCTTTTTCGGTTTGGCACTTGGAATGATATCTTTTAGTGCTTCTGCCGCCAGATCAGCATTCATATCTTGATTAATAAGAGAAGAATAGGCGACTACCCGTATTAACGCTCCCTCTAACTCTCGTATATTCGTATCAATTTGATTCGCGATATAGAGCATCACTTCATTTGGGATATCCAATTTCTCTGCTTTGGCTTTTTTTCGTAATATCGCAATTCGCGTTTCTAAGTCCGGTGGGGTGATGTCCGTAATCAATCCCCACTCAAAACGAGAGCGCAGCCTGTCCTCAAGTGTAGGTATCTCTTTAGGCGGCCTGTCACTGGAAATGACGATTTGCTTACTCTCTTCGTGAAGAGAATTAAACGTATGAAAAAATTCTTCTTGGGTCTGTTCTTTTCCAGCAAGAAACTGAATATCATCAATTAACAGTACATCTACGTTTCGATACTTGTTTCTGAAGATTTCCGCTTTGTTATCACGAATTGAATTAATAAATTCATTGGTGAATTTTTCGGAAGACAGATAGACGACTCGAGCTTCAGGGTTATGATCAATGACATAATGACCAATCGCATGCATCAAGTGAGTTTTACCAAGTCCTACCCCACCGTAGATAAATAATGGGTTGTAAGCTTTAGCCGGGGCTTCTGCAACAGCAAGAGAAGCTGCATGGGCAAAGCGGTTGCCAGAACCGATGACGAACGTGTCAAAAGAATATTTATCATTCAGCATGCTTTTTGGAACATCATCCGTTTGCATGACAGGCGTTTTTGCCAAACGAGCTTCCTGTTCAGCCGCAGCTTCTTCTTCCCCGGTGCTATCTGGGATAACAAACTTAATTTGCAGTTTTGCACCGGTAATATCCTCCAGTGTTTCGGAAATGAAAGTAGAATAGCGGTTTTCCAGCCAATCGCGCGCAAACTCATTTGGAGCGGTGATAATAATTACATCTTCTTGGATTTCAGAGGCCTTTGTGAATTTTAACCACGTTTCATAACTGGGTTTACTCACTTTTTTTTGCATAACCTCTAACGTTTGGTCCCATAAATCAGAAATATTCTCCAACAGCTGCGCCCTCCTTTCAAATATATATAGTAATCGATCCCCTGTTACAGCTTCTGAACGTGATGAAGGCACGAAAGGCTCCCACTCTTTGTGATGAAGAAGGAAGCCTTCACGAATACGTGTGTATATCGATGATGTAAGGGGAGATGGCAATTGCGAATGCAATAGAATAAAGAAGTGTTATGTACATCGTTCACAGGACTGTGGATAGTTCTATCCTAAGGGTGTGGAAAATTATCCACACTGTTATCAACATATGTGGATAATATATTTTTTAGAACTTGTTATCCAAATTAAAAACAAATATATCATACCAAAAAAAAAGACGTGTTACAACGGGATTCGTCATGGTTATCCACAAAATCAATAACTTGTGCAATATTTTCATCCACACCACTATATTATGTGTGTAACTTGTAGATAAACTTGTCGAAAAATGGCTGTGCATCATATTTCGTTATCCACATGTTAGGAACAGATCCCGTTAGAAAGGAGTTAATCATTTTTACGAGGACAGCTGAAAAAATTGGAAGTTTCTTTCGAGGCCTTGACAATTAAATTCATTCCTCTATATAATTTACAGGAATGTCTTGATAGGTTAAGTGTCCTCGAGGGAGGTGCAAGATAAAAATGGGTAAACCAACGTTTAAACCGAACCAACGGAAACGGAAAAAAGTCCACGGTTTTCGTGAACGCATGAGTACGAAAAACGGCCGTAACATTTTGAAAAACCGTCGCCGTAAAGGAAGAAAAGTACTATCTGCTTAAGATCACTGTCTCCCAGTGGTCTTTTTTTTCGTATAGGATAGAACCTAACGCGTGATACTTTGTTTTTTATTAGGGGGTTAGGTGTGAAAAAGGATTATCGCATTAAAAAAAACCATGAGTTCAGCCGGGTATTTGATAAGGGCGTGTCCTCTGCGAATCGTCAGTTTGTCGTTTATGTGCTGGATAAACCAGAGCAGTCTCACTTTCGAGTTGGTATTACGGTAAGTAAGAAAATGGGGAACGCCGTCGTCAGAAACCGTATAAAACGCGTACTTCGGGAGATTCTTCACGAAATCGGCAGCCAGCTTGTTCAGGAAAAAGATTATATTATTATTGCGAGAAAACCGATAGTGGACATGTCATATAAGGATATAAAAAAGAGTTTAAGACACGTGCTGCGGGTTGCGGGCGTATGGAAAGGGAGTTGACCTTGTCATCATCCTTTTTTGTTGCGAGGGGGAATTGATTTGTTCCTTTATTTCTGGCCTGCTCTTCGATAAAATATAGAACATACGTGAAAACTGTCCAAGGAGGAACCTTTAGTGTACAAAAAAATAGGACTGACAGGTATGCTTCTTGCTGCCGTGGTGCTGATGTCCGGGTGTATGGATACGAATCAGCCGATCACCGCGGAAAGCGAAGGTATTTGGAATTCAATATTTGTGTATCCCCTTTCTCTATTCATTATTAAGGTTGCGGAATTTTTTGGTGAAAATTTCGGCTTATCTATTATCATCGTCACCATTATTATACGGACATTGATTCTGCCGCTTATGATTAAACAGACAAAGAGTGCACGTGCCATGCAGGAGATTCAGCCTGAAATGCAGAAGCTAAGAGAAAAATACAGCGCGAAAGATCAGCAGACTCAACAGAAGCTTCAGCAGGAAACGATGAAAATGTTTCAGGAAAAGAATATTAATCCGCTCGCTGGTTGTTTGCCGATCTTTATACAAATGCCGATTTTAATTGCGTTTTACCACGCCATTATGAGAACGGAAGAAATCGGTACCCATACTTTTTTATGGTTTCAGCTCGGAAGCCCTGATTACGTTTTGCCGTTGATAGCAGGGATTACGACCTTTATCCAGCAGCGCATGATGATGGTGCAAGACAACCCGCAAATGAGAATACTTATGTATATGATGCCTTTTATGATTACAGGGTTTGCTTTCTTTTTCCCATCCGCCTTGGCATTGTACTGGGTAGTCGGTAACTTGTTTATGATTACGCAAACCTATTTCATAACAGGACCTGGTGCTAGAAAACGCGCAGAAGCAAAAGCAGAAGCAAAAACGGGGGGAGCGAAGAAAAAGTGAAAACAGTAAAAGTGTCGGGAAAAACAATTGCAGATGCGATCGACGAGGCACTTCGACTACTGGGAACAGACAGCAAAGAGAATGTAGAATATACTGTGTTGGAAGAACCATCCAAAGGGTTTCTCGGCTTTATTGGTGCGAAACAGGCGCTTATCGAAGCGTCTCTAAAACCTGATCCAACGGAAGAAGCCTTTCTTTTTCTCCGGAATGTCATCGAGGCCATGAATGTAGAAGCTGCCGTGGAGGTACGCGAGAATGGGAAAGAAGTAGAATTTCTCTTAAGCGGTGAAGATATTGGAGTTTTGATCGGGAAACGGGGAAAAACGCTCGATTCTCTCCAGTATCTGGTGAACCTTGCTGCAAACCGTCAGAGTGACCGTTATACGCACATCGTATTAGACGCGGAAAATTACCGGGCACGCCGCCAAGAAGCTCTGGTACAGCTTGCTCACCGTCTTGCAGAAAAAGCGAAGCGGATCGGCGGAGAAGTAACGTTAGAACCGATGAACGCCCGCGAACGGAAAATTATCCATGCCGCCTTGCAGAACAAAGAAGGAGTGCAAACACATTCGAATGGCGCCGAACCCCGCCGCCATGTCGTCATTACTCCGAAACGCTAACTGCCCTTCCCGATTCTTTCCTGTAGATATCCATCCTGGTTGCCTGGGATGGATTTTTTTGTTGCTGACACTCACCCGTGCCTGTTTCCTGCATATCTCAGGATGTCTTTACATAAGAGGGAATTATCCACATGTGGATAATTCCCTCTTTCTCTGGACAGTGGAATGTGATAGTCTATTGTGTTAGGGGAAAACAATTCACAAGTAAACCCCTTAAAAGAGGAACAAGGAGTCTATACTATTAGATAGACTTACTAAATAGAGAATCTGTTGGAAAGGGAGGGAAGGAAATGGAATTTGATACAATTGCGGCTATATCAACTCCTTCTGGAGAAGGAGCAATTGCCATTGTCCGTTTGAGCGGGGATGACGCTTTATCCATAGCCGACCGGTTGTATAAAGGGAAGAAACAACTGACGGACGCTACCTCCCACACGATTCATTACGGCCATATTATCGACCCGGAAACCGAGGATATCGTCGAAGAAGCAATGGTATCTGTATTACGGGCGCCTCGGACCTTTACACGTGAAAATATCGTGGAAATTA
This sequence comes from Bacillus piscicola, assembly GCF_022458745.1. Classification (GTDB taxonomy): domain Bacteria; phylum Bacillota; class Bacilli; order Bacillales; family Marinococcaceae; genus Alteribacillus_A; species Alteribacillus_A piscicola. The sequence continues at coordinate 185,835 of NZ_JAJJJF010000004.1, read as the reverse complement.
ACTGCCACGGCGGCCTGGTTTCCGTCAATAAAGTACTTCACCTTGTGCTTTCTCAAGGAGCAAGACTTGCGGAACCGGGAGAATTTACGAAGCGTGCGTTCTTAAATGGGCGTATTGATCTTTCTCAAGCAGAAGGCGTTATTGATCTTATCCGTGCTAAGACGGACCGAGCTATGAATGTTGCCTTAAAACAGGTCGAAGGGCGACTATCTGACCGTATCCGCCGCTTACGCCAGCAGCTTATTGAAACCGTGGCTAGTGTGGAAGTGAATATTGATTATCCGGAATATGATGCCGAATCGGTAACGATTGAGATGATTAAAAAGGAAGCAGGGGCAGTTCGCGAAGAAATCGAGGAACTGTTAGCAACGGCAAAGCAAGGGAAAATATTACGAGAAGGCATCAGCACTGCGATCATCGGCCGCCCAAATGTTGGAAAATCCTCCCTGATGAACAGCCTGGTGCAAGAAAATAAAGCGATCGTGACCGATGTACCAGGGACCACCCGGGATGTATTAGAGGAGTACGTCAACGTACGAGGTGTTCCGCTTCGCCTCATCGATACTGCCGGCATTCGGGAGACCGAGGATATTGTCGAAAAAATTGGGGTAGAACGTTCCCGGCAAGTCCTGAAAGAAGCCGATCTTATTTTGCTCGTCTTAAACATTGCAGAAGAATTGACCCAGGAAGATGAGGCGCTCTTTGAAGCTATACAGGGATTGAACGCAGTCCTTGTATTGAACAAAACAGATCTGTCTGTAAAAGCGGATGAGAAACGTATCCGTGAATTAGCGGAGGGTCGTCCCATCTTATATGCGTCCCTTTTAAAAGACGAAGGGATTGATGAACTCGAACGAGCCATCGCCCAGCTTTTCTTTCAAGAAGGCATTGAGACGCAGGATTTAAGTTACGTTTCCAATGCTCGTCATATCGGGTTGTTGAACCAGGCAAAACGAGCGATAGACGATGCGTTGGAAGCAGCGGAAGCAGCAATGCCAGTTGACATGATCCAAATTGACATTACCCAGGCATGGGAGCAGCTCGGTGAGATCATCGGGGAAAACGTCCACGACGGATTGATTGACCAGCTTTTCTCCCAATTCTGTTTAGGAAAATAAATAGCAGCTTGTTGCTGTATATAATTATTGGAGGTTATCGAAATGAAACAGTACAAAGGCGGTGAATTTGACGTCATTGTAATTGGTGCAGGCCATGCCGGAACGGAAGCTGGATTAGCAGCAGCACGCATGGGTGTGAAAACGTTAATGCTCACCTTAAACATGGACGCCGTTGCCTTTATGCCGTGCAACCCGTCTTTGGGCGGACCGGCGAAAGGGGTAGTTGTGCGAGAAATAGACGCCCTGGGCGGTGAGATGGCTCGGAATATTGACAAAACACACATTCAGATGCGGCTATTAAATACAGGCAAAGGGCCAGCTGTCAGGGCTTTGCGTGCGCAGGCAGACAAGGCGCTCTATCAAGCTGAGATGAAAAAAGCACTCGAAAAAGAAGAAAATTTACAGCTTCGTCAAGGTATGGTAGAGGAACTTATCGTAGAAAATGGCGTGTGCAAAGGGGTAGTAATGAACACGGGTACAACCTATTACGCCAAAACAGTTATCATTACAACCGGCACATTCCTACGTGGACAAATTATCATCGGCGACCTTGCTTACGAAAGCGGGCCGAATAATATGCAGCCGTCTGTGAATCTTGCTTACAACCTGAAGGATCTCGGTTTCGCCATGGAACGGTTTAAAACGGGTACCCCGCCGCGAATTAATGGCAACACAATTGATTATGATAAAACAGAAATGCAGCCGGGGGATGAAGAGCCGCGTGCTTTTTCATTTGAAACGACGAAGTATATTACCGATCAGCTTCCTTGCTGGCTCACGTATACGTCTCCGGAAACCCATCAAATTATTAATGATAATCTCTCCCGGTCTCCGATGTATTCCGGGATGATTCAAGGAAACGGACCTCGTTATTGCCCTTCAGTGGAAGATAAAATCGTCCGTTTTCACGATAAACCAAAACATCAAATTTTTCTTGAACCAGAAGGCCGTAATACTTCAGAAGTTTACGTACAAGGCTTGTCTACGAGCATGCCGGAAGACGTACAGTTTGAGATGATCAAATCGGTACCAGGTCTAGAAAATGCGCAAATGATGCGGCCGGGACATGCGATTGAGTATGATGCGATTGTTCCGACGCAGTTGTGGCCGACATTGGAAACAAAAGTGATTGAAAACTTGTTTACAGCAGGCCAGATTAATGGAACATCGGGATATGAAGAAGCTGGTGCGCAAGGCATTATGGCTGGTATCAATGCGGCCCGTAAAGTTCAAGGAAAAGAAGGAGTTGTCCTGAATCGCTCCGATGGCTATATTGGCGTACTGATCGATGATTTAGTCACAAAGGGAGTGGACGAGCCTTACCGTTTGCTCACGTCTCGTGCTGAATATCGCTTACTGCTCCGCCATGATAATGCCGATCTACGTTTAACAGAAATCGGCCACAGCGTTGGTTTAATTTCAGAAGATCGGTATGAACGCTTCACTCGAAAACGCGAAGCGATCGCCCGTGAAAAAGCACGGCTTGAAAATACAATTGTAAAGCCATCTGCTCCGCTACAGAAGTTGTTAGAAGAAAAACAATCATCCCCTATGAAAGAAGCAGTGCCTGCAGCTCATCTTCTGAAACGTCCAGAGCTTAAGTATGAAGACGTGATCCCGTTTGCTCCAGGGGAAGAGAATGTATTGCCGGACGTAGCTGAACAAGTGGAAATCCAAACGAAATATGAAGGGTATATTGCGAAACAGCTTGAGCAAGTAGCTCGGATGAAAAAGATGGAAGAAAAGAAAATACCAGAAGACTTGGATTATCATCAAATTAATGGACTTGCCACAGAAGCCAAATACCAATTGTCCGAAGTAAGGCCTCTTTCTGTCGGCCAGGCTTCCCGGGTATCAGGCGTCAATCCATCTGACATTTCGATACTGCTTGTCTATTTAGAACAAGGAAGATTAGCGAGAACAGCAGATTAACAAGGAAACTCCAGTGTCCCTGCGTATCCTTTTTAGAGGATAGAAAAGGGATGGCGCTGGAGTTTTCATACATATATCAAAGTAAGGTGGCTCTCATTTATGAGTAAATTACATTTTCCAGACTGGCTGCAGCAAGAAGGTATTCACCTTTCTGAGAAGCAGGAGCAGCAATTCCAGACGTATTATCAGTTATTAGTGGAATGGAACAAGAAGATGAATTTAACGAGCATTACCGAAGAAGATGAGGTCTATGAAAAACATTTTTATGACTCGCTGACTGCGGCTTTTGCTCACGACTTCCTTAATACTGGGAAAGTCATTGATATTGGTGCAGGAGCGGGATTTCCAAGCTTGCCTATTAAGATCTGTTACCCGCACCTTGCAATCGTGATTGTTGACTCGTTGAAAAAAAGGATCACATTTCTTGAAGAGCTTGTTAGCGCCTTACAGCTTGATCATGTCCAGTTAGTACACGGTCGCGCGGAGGACATTGCCCGTGATAAAGGGCACCGGGAACAATACGATACAGCGCTTGCCAGAGCGGTAGCACGCATGCCGGTATTAACCGAACTGTGTGTCCCTTTTGTCAAGAAAGACGGAATATTTCTTGGCATGAAAGGGGCTTCGGGATTAGTAGAGAAAAAAGAAGCAGATAAAGCTTGTCAACAGCTTGGCTGTGAATGGCTTGACTCGTTTACTCAAAAACTGCCTAACGAGAACAGTGAGCGTTATATTTTGCGCATGAAGAAAATAAAACCCACACCGAAAAGCTATCCAAGAAAAGCAGGAACCCCCGCCAAAAAACCACTCCTGTAAGCACACACGGCTGTTAAGAAAAAATGTTTGTGCAACTAACAAAAAAAGATTTTTAGTTTTTTTAAATGAAAAGAGCCTCCGCCCAGAGCGATTGGATATCGGTTGCAACAAATAGCGAATGAAAGTATTGTTCTGATAACCATGCTGAGAAACGCATACAAAGAAAACTAGACAATAGAACAACGGCGGCCGGCATGATAGAATAAAAGAGAGAGCGACAAGGAGAAACGGGAGAATGGGAAGGATTTTCGTCGTTTCACAGCGAATAGTAGAAATGTCGGAAGCTTTTAGTAAGGTGGTGTCAGGCAATGAAGCAATCACTTCAAAAGTGGTTGGGTCTTGGGGATCCACAAGATAATAAAGAGGATCAAGTGGAGGCACCTCAAGAAGAAAAAGAGGAAATTATAAAACTTCCTGTAACAGAGATTGTGGCCAATCCCTATCAACCACGTACGATTTTTCAAGAGGAAAAGATTGCGGAGCTTGCACAATCTATTCGGACACATGGTCTGTTACAGCCAATAACGGTACGGAAACGTAATAATCAATACGAGATTATTGCGGGAGAGCGACGCTTTCGCGCAGCGCAAAGTCTCGGTATGCAAGAAATCCCCGCCATTATTAAAGATTTTAATGATACACAGACTGCTTCACTCGCCTTAATCGAAAATCTGCAGCGGGAAGAACTAACGGCTATTGAAGAGGCGACAGCGTATGCGAAGCTTATTGAGCTCCACGGCTTAACCCAGGAAAGCCTTGCGCAGCGTTTAGGAAAAGGGCAGTCCACCGTTGCAAATAAATTACGTCTTCTTCATTTAACCGACAGCGTTCAGGAAGCATTGAAAAGGAAAGCGATCACGGAGCGGCATGCCCGAGCTTTGCTTGCGATTAAAGTTCCGGAGAAACAAGATGAAATGCTTCAGGAGATTATCGACCGAGAATTGAATGTGAAGCAGGCCGAGGAACTAATTAAACAATCAAAAGAGGAGAAACCAAAGCCAAAAAAAATAACACGCAAGCATTTCGCCAGAGATACCCGTCTGGCCATGAACACCATTCGTCAATCGATCGATATGGTGATGAAAACCGGAATGGATATTAACACAGACGAAGAGGACCATGATGATTACTACCAAATCACGATACGCATCCCGAAGAAATAATCTGCCAAGACAGTCGGCAGATTATTTTTTTAACCCAAACTAATGCAAAAGAATCGTCAAAAACATGATAGAATAAATGAAACAATGAAAAAATTATCATTATAAACAAGCAGTCAGAGGAAAGTGGGTGTATTGATGGGGCAAGTGATTGCTGTTGCAAACCAAAAAGGCGGTGTGGGAAAAACAACTACTGCCGTGAACCTTAGTGCTTGCTTGGCATATATAGGCCAAAAGGTTCTGCTTGTGGACATGGACCCACAAGGGAATGCTACCAGCGGAGCCGGGGTTGAAAAAGGTGATGTTGATGAATGTATTTATAATTTATTAGTTGAGGATGCAGAGATCGCACGAATCATAAAACCATCAACTGTTGATCATTTAGATGTTGTGCCATCCACTATTCAGCTATCCGGCGCTGAGATAGAACTAGTGCCTACTATATCAAGAGAAATACGTTTAAAAAAATCATTAAGCGACGTAAAGAAAGAGTATGATTTTATCATTATTGACTGTCCTCCTTCTCTTGGTCTTTTGACAATTAATGCCTTAACCGCATCGGATTCCGTTTTAATCCCTGTTCAATGCGAGTATTACGCGTTGGAAGGTCTAAGTCAGCTTCTCAACACAGTCCGACTCGTTCAAAAACACTTGAACACAGAACTTGCCATTAAAGGGGTTCTATTAACCATGCTTGACGCTAGAACGAACCTTGGCTTGCAGGTTATTGAAGAAGTGAAGAAATACTTTCAAGATAAAGTTTTCGCGACTATCATTCCGCGGAATGTTCGCTTAGGAGAGGCACCAAGCCACGGACTTCCTATTATTTTGTATGATGCCAAGTCAAAAGGTGCAGAGGTGTATGTAGATTTAGCAAAGGAAGTGGTGAGCGATGAGTAGGGGACTTGGAAGAGGACTGGATGCTCTGTTCCCAGGAGAGTCTAAAAAACGTGATCAGAACGTAGAGGAAATAAAAGTGAAGGATTTACGTCCGAATCCCTATCAGCCGCGAAAAATATTCACAGACGATGCGATCAGTGAATTGAAAGATTCAATTAACGAGCACGGCATCCTGCAACCATTGATTGTTCGGAAAAGTATTAAAGGGTACGAAATTGTAGCAGGTGAACGCAGGTTCAGAGCGGCAAAAGCAGGGGGCTTCACGACCGTGCCGGCGCTCGTAAAAGAATTCTCAGATGAGAAAATGATGGAGATTGCGTTAATTGAAAACTTGCAAAGAGAAAACCTCAACCCCCTGGAAGAAGCCCGAGCTTATGAAAAATTAATGACCTATTTAGGGGTAACGCAGGATGAGCTCTCTAAACGCCTCGGAAAAAGCAGGCCCCATATTGCAAATCATCTTCGTTTACTCCAACTGCCGGAAGAAATTCAGCATGACATTGCCGAAAAAAATATTTCAATGGGTCACGGACGAACGATTTTGGGGTTAAAGGATAAAGAAAATGCACGCTTCGTTGCGGAAAAAATTATGAATGAAGCGTTAAGTGTCCGGCAGACAGAAGAACTTGTCCAACAATTAAATCACAACAATGTTCCACGTGAAACAACAAAAAAAGAAGATAATCGTTCCTTATTTATTCAAACAAAAGAAGAGGATTTACAGACGTACTTTGGGACCTCGGTTTCTATAAAAACTGGAAAAAGAAAGGGGAAAATAGAGATTGAATTCATGACGGAAGAAGATTTAGAACGAATACTAGAGTTGCTAGAACAAAAGAAATAGAAGGAGGTCCTTGTAAAACAGGACCTTTTTTCGTTTTTACAGAAAATATGGGGGAACGGATCTCTTCCGATTATTTACCGTCCCGGTCCCATTCATCCTGTAAGGAAAACGCTGTTTCCGCACCGGATAGATGTTTTGATTGATAGTGAGAGGTGTCAGGTTTATTAAAAATAGTAGAGACAGCACGTCGTTTTAACATTTTATCTGCTTGAATGAATCCCTCTGTAATACAGTCCGCCATCTCCATGACAGTATGAAGGCGGGTATTCTGTAACACGAAATACTCCATCATCCCGCTTACATTAACAATCCCTGTCATATGCATATCGCCTACATGAGGAAGCTTTTTTTTCATCGCTGCTCCTGGTATGACCGGTCCTTCAGAAAAGTTTATTTTGCCGACGTTTTTCAGTCGGCCGAGACAGGCGTCAATCGCAATCACAAATGGGTTGGTATGATGCTCGTAGATCGCTGTCAATCGTTCCTCTAAATTGACGGCGTGTACAGGCTTCGCCAAGGTTCCGTAAGTGTGAAAATTCTGTAAGGTATTTTTCTCTAAAGCAGAACCGATTAAGGGCCCGAGTGAATCTCCTGTTGAACGATCGGTTCCAATGCAAACAATGACATAATCACGTAAAGAAGGCACTGGATCCAGCTTCTTTTTTATTTGTTCGGATAAAAGGGAAGAAGCACTTGGAGCGTTTGCCTGGACTTGAAATGCAAAAGACGATTGGCTGGAGATTGTTTTTTTTCCAAGCATATTGGTCTCTCCTTACTCATATTAGTTCCAGTATAGGAACCATATTTAATTTCTATACATGTATCCATGAATTGATGAGTAGAAACAGAGGGAGAGAGCGATGATAGTTGATGGACTAAAATGGATGTTTTTAATTATCGGAACTACAATAGGTGCAGGGTATGCGTCAGGCCGGGAAATCTGGCAATTTTTTGGCTATGAAAGCGGACTGGCTATCGTGCTTTTCACAATCTTATTTGTGATCAGCTGTCATGTCGTATTAAGCATCAGCTATCGTCACCAAACAAGTGATTACGCAGAGGTGCTGGTAGAAATCCTTGGTCCCCGGCTGTCTAAGGGGTATGATGCTATCATTATCTTCTACTTGTTTACGATGACTGGTGTGATGATTGCCGGTGGCGGTGCAGCACTTGAATACTTTCAAATCCCTTTTATGGGTGGCATCGTGTTCATGTGCACCCTGCTGTTGATCATTGCAATTCGTGGGATTAATGGGTTGACAAGCATTAATTCGTTGTTGATGCCGGTTTTAATTATCAGTCTTGCCTTCGTGTTGTTTTCTTTTTATACCCTCCATGTGGACGCAGATGCGGTGAACTGGCAAAATCAACGTAATTGGCCAGCTGCTTTCATGTTTACTTCATTAAATTTACTACCGCTCGTTGCTGTGTTGGGTGCCACCGGGAGAAAAATTAAGAGGCCCGGTGAAATTTGGGTCGCAAGTGTTGGGAGCGGGCTTATCCTCGGCACTGTGTCTTTGCTTTATAACGAATCATTACTCGTAGCTGCTGAAGACATTATGTTGTATGAAATTCCGCTTTTTGCTTTGTTAGAATCATTTCCAAGACACATGACAACTTTTATGGCTGTGTTGCTCTGGACTGCCATTTTCACAACCGCTGCTTCAGGACTTTTTGGTTTGACGAGCAGATTTCGCTCTATTATTGCTCTCCCTCCATGGTCGCTGGCGCTTCTTCTTTTATGCTTGATGCTTCCGGTTACGCAGTTCGGCTTCTCTAGTCTAATTGCTTTTCTATACCCGCTGTACGGGTTTCTAAATTTATATTTGTTGATTATGGTGTTGATCCATCCTTTGTACCTAAGAAAAAAGAATTCATAAACGTAATTTTTGCGCAGAAAAGACTAGGCTGATATATTTAGAGGAGACGAAGTAATAGAATCGAGGTGACGGAAAATGAGCGAAAATCCATTTGCGTTACATGACATAGTTGAAATGAAAAAACCTCATCCATGCGGTGTGAATCGTTGGAAAATTATTAGAATGGGTGCGGACATCCGTATAAAGTGTCAAGGATGCGGGCACAGTGTCATGCTGCCGCGACGTGAATTTTCCAAAAAACTTAAGAAGATAATAGAGCATACAGATGATTAAAAGAGCTGCCAGTCAACGCCAGCCTACAGATTATTTTGATTCTTAATTTATATTGTAAAGGTATAAGGTAACTAAGATCAACAAAAATGAAGAATATTTAGAAAAATTAACCGGAGATAACTCTCGCTGTTGTCTCCGTTTTTCTTTTGGGAAACGATTCAACCTTGTTTTTTTGTATCTTTCTTTAATATAATGGAAAGATCGTGAAGATGAAGAAGGAAGGGAATAACATATGGCTTTAACTACGGGGATTGTAGGCCTTCCCAACGTTGGGAAGTCTACATTGTTTAATGCAATCACACAGGCTGGTGCTGAATCAGCCAACTATCCATTTTGTACAATCGATCCGAATGTCGGGATTGTGGAAGTGCCGGACGAGCGTCTGCAGAAGTTGACGGAATTGGTTAAACCGAAAAAAACGGTTCCGACCGCTTTTGAATTTACAGATATTGCCGGTATTGTCGAAGGGGCCAGTAAAGGAGAGGGACTGGGGAATAAGTTTCTGTCCCATATCCGTCAGGTGGATGCGATTTCTCATGTCGTTCGCTGTTTTAACGACGGGGATATTACACATGTTTCCGGAAGTGTAGACCCAATTCGGGACATCGAGGTCATCAACCTGGAACTCATTCTTGCTGATTTGGAAACGGTTGAAAAACGAGCAGCAAAAGTAGCGAAACTTGCGAAAACAAAAGATAAAGAAGCCCTTGCCGAACACGCGGTACTGCAAAAGCTGTTGGCAGCTTTCGAAAATGAACAACCAGCGCGCAGCTTGGAACTGACCGACGATGAAAAGAAATTGGTGCACGGCTTTCAGCTGCTCACGATGAAACCGGTCTTGTACGTGGCCAATGTCAGCGAGGAAGATCTGCTTAGTGAAGAAGACAATGAGCTCGTAAAAGCAGTGAAAGAGCATGCAGCAAAAGAGGGATCTGAAGTTATTACGATTTGCGCCAAGATTGAGTCAGAAATTGCGGAACTGGAAGGCGAAGAAAAACAGGAGTTTTTAAACGAACTTGGTATCAAGGAAGCTGGTCTGGATCAATTAATTCGTGCAGCCTACAGCCTGCTTGGGCTTGACACATATTTCACAGCCGGTGAACAAGAGGTGCGCGCTTGGACGATTAAGCGCGGAACGAAAGCCCCGCAAGCAGCCGGTGTGATTCATACCGATTTTGAACGCGGCTTTATTCGTGCCGAAGTAGTCAGCTACGAAGACTTAACGGCAGCCGGCTCCATGACAGCAGCCAAGGAAGCAGGAAAAGTGCGTCTGGAAGGAAAAGAATATATCGTAAAAGACGGAGACGTCGTCCACTTCCGTTTTAACGTGTAAGGAAAAGCGGGATACTGTCTTTTATTGTTGTATCTGAAGGCTCGTTCTGTTATAATCCTTTAATGTGAGTAAAAGTAGACAAATACATTTGCTCCTTGCTCTTTTCATGGAGAAGAGCCGCTAAGTCCAAAAGGAGGTGACGCATATGCGTAACTATGAAATCATTTACATTATTGCTCCAAGCGTTGATGAAAATGGCGTGAAAGAAAAGATTGAGCGCTACAACAACGTGTTGACTACAAACGGAGCAGAAATTGAGAAAGTCGAAGAAATGGGTAAACGTCGTCTTGCTTATGAGATTAACGACTTGAATGACGGTTATTACGTGCTCGTTCACACGAAAGCTGAACCGGCCGCTACACAAGAATTTGACCGTTTAATTAAGATAGATGACAATGTTATCCGCCATCTCATTGTCAATAACGAAGAGTAAGGGAATGAGCTGAGGGAGGAGTTCTGATGATAAATCGTGTAGTCTTAGTCGGCCGTTTGACTCGTGACCCGGAGTTAAGATATACACCAAATGGGGTTGCGGTTGCCAATTTTGGGATTGCTGTAAACCGTCCGTTTACGAACCAACGGGGGGAGCGCGAAGCTGACTTCTTAAACTGTGTGGTGTGGAGAAAGCAGGCCGAAAACGTAGCCAACTACCTGAAGAAAGGTAGTTTGGCTGGAGTAGATGGCCGTCTGCAAAGCCGCAGTTATGAAAATCAGGAAGGGCGTCGTGTGAACGTCGTGGAAGTTCAAGCGGAGAGTGTTCAATTCTTAGAGCCTAAAAACGCCGGAGGAGGCGGAGGGCCTCGGAATGATTACGAAGGGTATCAAGGGGGCGGAGACAGAAATTACAGTCAAAGTCCAAATAGGAATTCCACTAACTTGAATGATGATCCTTTTGCGGATGACGGTCAGCCGGTTGACATTTCCGATGACGATTTACCGTTTTAAGAAGGACTCCCAAACAGCTGCGATAATTTTTAGTGGAAAGAGGGTGAAAACATGGCACGTCGCAGAGGAAAGCGCAGAAAAGTCTGTTACTTCACGGTCAATAAGATCGAGAAGATTGACTATAAAGATGTAGAGTTGTTGAAAAAGTTTATTTCCGAGCGTGGCAAAATCCTGCCCCGCCGTGTGACTGGTACGTCTGCTAAATACCAGCGTCAACTTACAAGAGCAATCAAACGTGCACGTCACGTGGCTTTGCTTCCATATACAAAAGAACAATAAGTCAAAACCCTCGGCCGCCCTCCGAGGGTTTTTTTATTGTGCCCTTGGCTGTGGCAGTATCACTCCAGGCTGTTCTTGAAAAGATTTTTTTCCGAAAATGTTTGAACGTTCAACAAGGTCGGGTAATAGGATAATACAGAGCATACCGCACCATGCACCACTTCTTCCTGTGCTTCTTTTAGAGAGAACTACAAGACTTAGAGGAGGGAAAACAGCGTGAGCGTTGAGGAGTTTATTACCCGTATTAATGAGCAGTTGGAGACATTGAAAAAAGGGTACCAGAAATGGAACCATCTGGAAGAGCCTGCGGCAAACTCGTTTACGTTTACTCTTCCAGAAAAAGAGGAAGAATCAGCAGGATTTTAACAAAACATAACGAATAGAAGAGTACATGAATAGAAAAAACAGAATGAAAAAATGATCCGAGAACCCGATGTACTGGCCATTGCATAGTGTCAGTATATCGGGTTCATCTTTCTTTTTTTATAAGAATCCATTACAATGAACGAATGGATTGATTCGTATTTTAAATGAGGTGACGTTCGTGCAGCAAACAAGGAGGTTAACGGAAGGCGCCATAGTAAGCGGGATTTTTATCGTAATGTTATTTTTGGCTCTGTTTGTTCCTTTTCTTATTTCTATCTTGCTATGGTTTATGCCTTTGCCCTTTATTATTTACACAGCCCGCTACGGCATAAAATCGGCCCTGGTTATGGGAACGGTCACTCTCTTTCTGTCATTTGTTGTTGGAGGACTGGTTGGACTCCCGAATGCACTGCTGGCTGGGGCAGGGGGGATATTGGCCGGAGAGTTAATCAGAAGGAAAAAAGATGCTTTTCTCGTTTTGGCGGGCAGCAGTTTAGCATACATAAGTGTTCTCCTCCTTATATATGCTGCATCCCTTCTCATCTTGAATATTGATCCGCTTGCCGCGCTGCAAGATATCATGCGGCAATCAACGGAACAGGCAGAATCGATGCTCGGGGCACTTGGCCAGGAAACGGCTCAAAATTTAGAGATGTGGAATGAAATGATTGATCAAATCGGTTATCTCGGTCCTGTCCTGATTGTGGCGACGGCTGTTAGCTATGCTGTTATTTCGCAGTGGATTGCCTATGCGGTTTTGAAACGATTACGTATGGACTTTGAGGCCTTTCCTCCTTTCCGAGAGTGGAATTTCCCAAGAGCTGTGCTTTGGTACTATTTAATTGTGTCCGTTATATTTATAATAGGGGTGGAAGAAGGAAGCGCTTTGTACATGGTGACTTGGAACCTATTTCCTTTGTTGGAAGTCGTGATGGCTCTGCAAGGTTTTACAGTGATTTTTTATTTCGCTTATGCAAAGGCGTGGCCGAAAGCAGTACCGGTTATTTTACTCATCTCCGGGTTATTTTTACCGTTTGTCCTTCTTCTTGCCCGTATTTTAGGTATAATTGACTTAGGATTTCAATTAAAAAAACGCCTGGAATCATATACAAAGTAGGGGTTGACGCTATGCCTAGGTTTTTGTTGAGACGGTGGCACGGTTACCATGTAATCGCCCTGTTTCTGGTGGCAATCGTGTTTATTGGTATTTTAACCTTTTATCAATGGGAAATAGGTGTAGTCGGTTTCACGCTGACAGCTGCTTTAATCATCTACACCTTTCTTGCCCGGCGTTCATTCGAACGGGATTTGGAGAAGTACATTAAGACGTTAACCCATCGTGTGAATAAAGCAGGGGAAGAAGCGGTTACGAAACTGCCAATTGGGATTGTGCTTTTCAATGATGGATATGAGATCCAGTGGGCGAACCCGTTTATGATGATGTATCTCCCGAAAGAATTTGTCGGTGAATCTTTACAAGAAATTTCAGCCGAGCTTCTCTCTTCCGTAAAAAAAGGGGAAGAAGAGATAGAACTGAAGTTGGAAGAGCGTCATTATTACGTCTATATCCGACAAGAAGAGCGGCTTCTTTATTTCTTTGATATGACGGATACGGCTGAGACAAGAGCTATGTATCAAGACGAGCAAACGGTAATTGGACTCGTCGACCTGGATAACTATGATGAGGTCACCCAAGGCATGGAGGATCAGGTTCGCAGCAGGCTGATGAGTCAGATTACCTCCCTGTTAAACGGATGGGCAAGCGAACATCACGTTCTGCTCCGCAGTGTATCATCGGATCGTTTTATCGCGGTGATGAACAAAAAGGCATTACGCCAACTGGAAAAAACGAGATTTGAAGTGTTAGACGAAGTGCGGGAAGTTACTGGTAAAGAAAAAGTCCAGATTACGTTAAGCATCGGAATCGGTGTCGGCGATGCCACTTTGAAAGAACTAGGAAATCTCGCCCAGTCCAGCCTTGACTTAGCGTTAGGGCGCGGCGGGGACCAGGCCGCAATTAAAGAAACAAACGGAAAGGTACGCTTCTACGGAGGAAAGTCGAATGCGATGGAAAAACGGACAAGAGTTCGGGCTCGTGTTATTTCGCATGCGCTTCGTGATTTTGTAATGGAGAGCGACCAAGTGATCATTATGGGTCATAAAAATCCGGATATGGATGCTATCGGGGCCGCTATTGGGGTGCTGAAAATCGCGGAAGTGAACCAAAAAGACGCGTATATTGTAGTAGATCCGAATGATATTAATCCCGACGTCCAGAAGCTGATGGAGGAAGTCAGTGAGCATGAACACTTATGGTCGCAATTTATTACGCCGGAAGAGGCACTTGATGAATTAAGCCGCCATACGCTCCTCGTCGTCGTGGACACTCATAAGCCGTCCATGGTTATTGAGCCGCGCCTTGTGGATGCCATCGAACGGGTAGTTGTCTTGGATCACCACCGCAGAGGCGAAGAATTTATTAAGGATCCGGTACTCGTCTACATGGAGCCTTATGCATCCTCTACAGCTGAGTTAGTGACGGAGCTCTTGGAGTATCAGCCGTCGAAGCTTGACATGGACGTACTCGAGGCGACAGCTATGCTTGCGGGCATTATTGTCGATACAAAGAGTTTTGCGATCCGGACAGGATCCCGGACCTTCGATGCCGCATCTTTCTTAAAGTCTCACGGGGCAGATACAACTCTTGTACAGATGTTGTTAAAAGAGGATATTGCCACGTATGTGCGACGGTCGCAGCTAATTGAGAGTGCCCATATCTATAAACAGGGCATGGCAATTGCCACCGCTAAACCAGAAGAAACATTCGAACAGATTTTAATTGCGCAAGCTGCGGATATTTTACTTACAATGAATGGGGTAAAGGGGTCATTTGTTATTTCCAAACGACAGGACGGGGTTATGAGTATTAGTGCCCGTTCATTAGGAGATGTAAATGTCCAATTGATCATGGAGTCATTGGGCGGAGGCGGCCATCTAACAAACGCAGCGACTCAGCTGCGAGACGTGACGATGGAAGAAGCGGAGGCCCGACTGAAATCCGCGATTGATGAATATTTGGAGGGAGGAACCGAAGAATGAAAGTAATTTTTCAACAAGATGTGAAAGGCAAAGGGAAAAAGGGAGAAATAAAGAACGTTTCGGAAGGATACGCGCGCAACTATTTATTTCCTAATAATTTGGCTGTAGAGGCAACCAAAGGGAACATGAAGAATTTGCAGGCGAAACAAGCAAGTGACGATAAGAAAGCGAAAGAACAGCTTGAGGAAGCAAAAGAATATAAAAAGAAACTAGAAAATACGACCGTTACAGTGAAAGCAAAAGCCGGAGAGGGCGGTCGCCTCTTTGGAGCAGTATCTACAAAGCAAATAGCAGAAACGTTAAAGCAGATGAATATGAAGGTGGATAAACGGAAAATAGAGCTTAACGATCCAATACGCTCCCTCGGTGTAACAAAAGTACCTATCAAAATTCATCCACAAGTAACGGCGACTGTCTCAGTACATGTGGTAGAAGAATAAATACGTTGAGTTATTAATCTTTGGAACGCAAGTGCTATGATGCAGTGCTTGCGCTTTTTCTAAGTTCGGTTTGCGAAAGGCAGGAAGACGGAAATGAATGATGTTTACACAGACCGAAAACCACCTCAGAATATTGAAGCGGAACAAGCCGTAATTGGAGCTGTCTTTCTTGAAAGTGAGGCACTCGTTGCGGCATCGGAACGCTTAACACCGGAAGACTTTTATCGGGCCGCTCATCAGCGTATTTTTCGTGCCATGCTGGAAATCGGGGAAAAAGGGGATCCTGTTGATCTCGTGACCGTCACTTCTCTTCTGCAAAACTACAATTGGCTGGAGGAGGTAGGGGGTATCTCCTACTTAACAGACTTGGCTAACTCTGTTCCTACTGCTGCTAACGTAGGCTATTACAGTAAGATTGTTCAAGAGAAATCACTTCTGCGCCGGTTAATCCAAACCGCAACCGAAATTGCTACAGAAGGATATGAAAGTGAAGAAGAAGTAGAAATAGTTTTAGATCACGCAGAGCGTTCTATTTTGGAAGTGGCTCATCAAAGAAGCTCGGGTGCCTTCGTTCCAATTAAAGACGTCCTTTTAGAAACCTATGACAACATTGAGATGCTGCAAAACCGTGAAAATGACGTGACGGGTATTTCGAGCGGGTTTGTCGAGCTGGATCGAATGACCGCTGGTTTCCAGCGTAGTGATCTGATTATCGTAGCTGCACGGCCGTCAATGGGGAAGACTGCCTTTGCCTTAAACATTGCCCAAAACGCAGCCACAAAAGCCCGTGAAAACGTGGCGGTTTTCAGTTTGGAAATGGGTGCTTCTCAACTCGCGCAGCGGATGCTTTGCGCAGAAGGAAATATTGATGCGACGAGGATGAGAACCGGGGCATTGAACGAAGAAGACTGGGAAAAGTTAACGTTCGCGATGGGAAGCTTGTCTGATTCCGGCATCTACATTGATGATTCTCCTGGCATAAGAGTGAATGACATCCGCGCGAAATGCCGCCGTCTCAAACAAGAGCGTGGCATTGGCATGATCGTGATTGATTACTTGCAACTGATCCAAGGAAGCTCTACAGGGGGAGAAAGCCGACAGCAGGAGGTCTCTGAAATTTCCCGGAGCTTGAAAGGATTAGCGCGTGAGCTGGATGTTCCCGTTATCGCGCTTTCTCAGTTATCCCGTGGGGTCGAGTCCCGTCAGGATAAGCGGCCGATGATGTCCGATTTACGTGAATCGGGAAGTATTGAACAAGACGCGGATATCGTTTCCTTTCTGTACCGGGAGGACTATTACGACCAGGAAGCAGAAAATCAAAACATCATTGAATTGATTATAGCGAAACAGCGGAACGGCCCGGTTGGAACGGTAGAGCTTGCGTTTATAAAAGAATACAATAAGTTTATAAATGTGGACAGGCGCCACGATGAAAGTGCAGCGCCGCCTGGAGCATAACTAAAAGCCTTGGCACAGAGTAATTAATCTGTTCCAAGGCTTTTATTAATGAAGAAGGGACTGCTTCAGGAGTAGTTTATTTGATACGTTTCCTTTTTTACGAACATATATTGAAAAAGCAAACACAACGTTCGTGTTTGGATTGACTTTACGTTCTTAAATTGATACACTTTACGAGGGTAATTTCGTGCAATCCATGAGTTTACATAAGAGATTCATTAGACCGCATACGTTATAGGTTTTTGGTGAAGGCTTAATCTTAAAATATCAAGCAGCCTGCTGAAGTTAGGTGCTGGAGGTGGACGAATTGTCGTCAGTTGTAGTGGTAGGTACACAATGGGGAGATGAAGGGAAAGGGAAAATTACCGATTATCTCTCAGAGAATGCAGAGGTAGTAGCACGTTATCAAGGAGGAAACAATGCCGGACATACCATCGTTTTTGGTGGAACGAAATATAAGCTGCATCTTATCCCGTCTGGCATTTTCTATAAGGATAAAATATGTGTCATTGGAAACGGAATGGTCATTGACCCAAAGGCACTTGTAGAAGAACTAACGTATTTACACGGACATGGAGTGGATACGAGCAACCTGCGCATCAGTAACCGCGCCCATGTGATTTTGCCGTATCATATTAAACTGGATCAGGCAGAAGAAACGAGCAAAGGTGCGAACAAAATCGGCACCACCGGAAAAGGGATTGGACCGGCTTATATGGATAAAGCAGCCCGCACCGGTATTCGTATTGCTGATTTGCTTGATAGAGAAGAATTTGCTGAAAAGCTGGAGCGTAATTTAAAGGAGAAAAACCGCCTGCTTGAAAAAATGTATGAGACAGAAGGGTTTACCAGCGCGGAAATATTAGACGAATACTATGAATATGGCCAGTTTTTCGCTGATCTTGTTTGTGACACCTCGGTTGTCTTGAATAATGCGATCGACAAAGGACGCCGTGTGTTATTTGAAGGTGCGCAAGGGGTTATGCTGGACATCGATCAGGGGACGTATCCTTTCGTCACCTCCTCGAACCCGATAGCGGGCGGAGTAACGATCGGTTCAGGCGTAGGACCTTCTAAAATCCGCCAAATTGTCGGGGTTTCCAAAGCGTATACCACCCGTGTAGGAGACGGACCATTTCCAACAGAACTAACGGATGAAATTGGGGATACGATTCGTGAAGTCGGAAATGAATACGGGACCACCACAGGAAGACCGCGTCGTGTCGGATGGTTTGACAGTGTAGTCGTTCGTCATGCACGCAGAGTAAGTGGTATAACGGATCTTTCCCTTAATTCGATCGATGTGTTGACGGGAATCGAAAAAGTGAAAATCTGTACCGCTTATAAATATCGCGGCGAAGTGATGGAAGAGTTCCCGGCAAGCCTCAAGGTGCTTGCTGAATGTGAACCGATCTATGAGGAAATGCCAGGATGGACAGAAGACATTACCGGCGTACGCACCTTGGATGAACTTCCGGAAAACGCGCGCCATTACTTGGAGCGGGTCTCCCAGCTAACGAACATTCCTGTTAGTATTTTTTCAGTCGGGCCCGACCGCAACCAGACGAACATGGTACGAGGAGTCTGGGGAGTATAGCTATAGTTTTTGAAAACATGAGCCGTACGAAGAGGAAACCCCTTTTCGTACCGGCTCTTTTTCGTAGGTAAAGCAGATTAAGAAGGCAAACCTATTGAAAATGCATTGAAAATAGGGATGACGTCGTGAAACCGAGCCGTGTGAGAAATAACGACGTCAAAGAGAGGGAATGAGGTCGCGAAAAAGAGCCGTGTGAGAAATAGCGACGTCAAAGAGAGGGAATGAAGTCGCGAAAAAGAGCCGTGTGAGAAATAGCGACGTCAAAGAGAGGGGATGACGTTGCGAAAAGGAAGCGTGTGAGAAATAACGACGTCAAAGAGAGGGAATGGAGTCGCGAAAAAGAGCCGTGTGAGAAATAGCGACGTTAAAGAGAGGGAATGAAGTCGTGAAAAAAGAGCCGTGCGAGAAATAGCGACGTCAAAGAGAGTGGATGACGTTGCGAAAAAGAGCCGTGCGAGAAATAGCGACGTCAAAGAGAGTGGATGACGTTGCGAAAAAGAGCCGTGTGAGAAATAACGACGTCAAAGAGAGGGAATGGAGTCGCGAAAAAGAGCCGTGTGAGAAATAGCGACGTCAAAGAGAGGGAATGAAGTCGCGAAAAAGAGCCGTGTGAGAAATAGCGACGTCAAAGAGAGGGAATGAAGTCGCGAAAAGGAGCCGGCTGAGAAATAGCAGCGTCAAAGAGAGGGGATGACGTTGCGAAAAGGAAGCGTGTGAGAAATAGTGACGTCAGAGAGAGTGGATGACGCCGTGAAAAGGAGCCGGCTGAGAAATAGCAGCGTCAAAGAGAGGGGATGACGTTGCGAAAAGGAAGCGTGTGAGAAATAGCGACGTTAAAGAGAGGGAATGAAGTCGCGAAAAAGAGCCGTGTGAGAAATAGCGACGTTAAAGAGAGGGAATGAAGTCGTGAAAAAGAGCCGTGCGATAAATAGCGACGTCAAAGAGAGGGGATGACGTTGCGAAAAGGAAGCGTGTGAGAAATAGTGACGTCAGAGAGAGTGGATGACGCCGTGAAAAGGAGCCGGCTGAGAAATAGCAGCGTCAAAGAGAGGGGATGACGTTGCGAAAAGGAAGCGTGTGAGAAATAGTGACGTCAAAGAGAGTGGATGAAGTCGCGAAAAGAATCCGGCTTGAGAAGTAACGACGTCAAAGAGGAGGATGACATCGTCAAAAAGAACCGTGTGAGAAATATCGTCATGATAGGAAGAATATGAAGCATGAAAATTAGTTTGGGAAATATTTTTTGAAAATGTACTTGTAATTTAAAACTCAACATGATAATATTATTTTTGTTGTCGCCAATCGTCGAAGCACGGAACGAAAGACGATGGTACATATATGAAACGAGCCATTAGCTCAGCTGGCAGAGCATCTGACTTTTAATCAGAGGGTCGGAGGTTCGAATCCTCCATGGCTCACCATTTTAGTAAATTGGAAATAACGGATTCAGATAAAGGCCCGTTGGTCAAGTGGTTAAGACACCGCCCTTTCACGGCGGTAACAGGGGTTCGAATCCCCTACGGGTCACCAAGTGGAGGATTAGCTCAGCTGGGAGAGCACCTGCCTTACAAGCAGGGGGTCGGCAGTTCGATCCTGTCATCCTCCACCATACAACTCACATCGCGGGGTGGAGCAGTCTGGCAGCTCGTCGGGCTCATAACCCGGAGGTCGAAGGTTCAAATCCTTCCCCCGCAACCAATACATATTTACGGTATGGTGATCCGTCACTGAACAAATTGTTTCTCAAGAAAGACTGACAGAGGAAACAAACGAGTTGAAGAAGGAGCGTGCTCCAGCACGTGACGCCTGAAACGAGAGCAGTTGACGAAGAGATTCGCAGCGTTTCCCCTGACTTTTTGTAAAGAAGAAGCAAGAAGGTCGAGGAAACAAACGAGTTGAGGAAGGAGCGTGCTCCGGCACGTGACGCCTGAAATGAGAGCAGTTGACGAAGAGATTCGCAGCTTATTCTTTACAAAAAGGGCCTGTGGTGTAGCGGTTAACATGCCTGCCTGTCACGCAGGAGATCGCGGGTTCGATTCCCGTCAGGCCCGCCATTATAACTAAAAAAAGATAGATGGCTCGATAGCTCAGTCGGTAGAGCAACGAGCAAAGCATCACCGAATTCACCACGAGTTGTCCTTGACGCACAAGCATCGAAGCTTTTGCCAGAAGAGGAAAGGACAGAGGAACGGACTGAATGCAATACGCTGCAAAATAGAATAGCAGTAAAACCTAAAATGGCTCGATAGCTCAGTCGGTAGAGCAGAGGACTGAAAATCCTCGTGTCGGCGGTTCGATTCCGTCTCGAGCCACCATTTAACTGATGAATGTGTTACGTCTGGATGAATCCAGGCGTTTTTTGTATAGGTGTAGAAGTCGATTCGCAGTAACGACTGAAAAGAGCATACGAAAAACGGACCAATTCATGAAGAGGTCACGGAAGAGGAGACAGGCTGTGTTACAATGGATAAGGAAATGACCTTCTCAGTCGGTGTCTTCTAGCGTTTAGGTCATAAAAAAGAATAAAGGGTTGGACAGTGTGGGTGAGAGCCTGTCAGAACTACGATTATATAAAAGATTTCAAGCAGTCTATGCAAGATTGGATAAAACTTTACACCAATAAGGGAATGGAGCGACGGCAAATGGACGAGAAAATCCTAGTAGTGGATGATGAGCAGCCAATTGCGGATATTCTGGAGTTTAATTTAAAAAAAGAAGGGTTCCAAGTGGAGGTAGCCTATGATGGCAATCAAGCTCTTGAAAAGGTAGATGATTTTACACCGGATCTTGTTTTGCTTGATATTATGCTTCCGCAAAAAGATGGCATGGAAGTGTGTCGGGAAATTCGTAAAAACCATGAGATGCCCATAATCATGCTAACGGCGAAAGACGCTGAGATTGATAAAGTGCTTGGACTTGAATTAGGAGCAGATGACTATGTCACCAAGCCATTCAGCACAAGAGAATTGATTGCCAGAGTGAAGGCGAATCTGCGTCGTCAACAGGCCGTTCCGGAAGACAATCAATCGAAGCAGAAGCAGATCGAAATTGGGGAGTTAGTTATTGATCCGGATGCTTATTTAGTGTCTAAACGAAACGCTCCTGTCGATTTGACACATAGGGAATTTGAGTTAATTTACTATCTTGCTCGTCACATTGGACAAGTGATGACAAGGGAACATTTGCTGCAAGCTGTGTGGGGATATGACTACTTTGGGGATGTTCGAACAGTGGATGTAACCGTCCGGCGTTTGCGGGAAAAAGTCGAGGATAATCCGAGTTATCCGACGTGGATCGTAACAAGACGGGGAGTCGGTTATTACTTAAAGCATCCTGATCAGGAGAAGTAATAATGAGAATTATCGATTTTGTAAGATCGATTCATGTGAAAATGATCGTCGTTTTTATGTTGCTTATTTTTATTGCGATTCAAGTGATTGGTGTCTATTTTACGCGCGAACTGGGAGCTCAGCTTGAAGATAATTATTTTAATATGTTAGAGGAACGGGCTGACTTGTTAAAATATAACGTTCGTCAGGAAATGACACGGGATCGCAACCCGGAAGATGAACCTATTGAAAGCAACATCGAGGATCTATTACAGGAATTTTTCTCGATTGAAAACTCGGAAGTACAAGTCATTGACTCCAATCAAAAAGTCTTAGGTACGTCAAATTGGCAAGACCAGGATATCGTCGGCCAGCAAAGTACAAATGTGCGAGTGGAGCGGGCCCTTCTTGGTAATGAGGATGCTACCATCGTACGAGAACGAGAAACAGGGGACCGTATTCGGGTGATGGCACAGCCGGTAGAGTCAGATGGAGAAGTGATGGGGGCTATCTACATTGAAGCTTCCATGGAAGGCATTTACAAAGAAATGGAAGAGATCAACGGCATTTTTTTTAACGGCACCATTATTGCGCTCGTGATCACGGCTGTTCTCGGTATATTGGTCTCGCAAACCATTACGCGGCCAATCGTCGATATGAGGAAACAAGCACGGGTCATGGGGGAAGGAGACTTTTCCCGGCGTGTGCATGTGTATGGCCAGGATGAGATCGGACAGTTGGCTGAATCTTTTAATACGCTGACGCAACGTTTAAAAGTGGCCCATGCGGATACGGAAGGGGAACGGAAAAAGCTCAGTTCTGTCTTAACTCACATGACGGATGGTGTCATTGCGACGGATGAACTGGGACGCATTATTTTGATGAACAAAAGAGCGGAGAGTCTATTACATGTAGACAGCCGCGATGTAATAGGAGCATTGTTGACAGACACCTTGAGTTTGGAGGAGACGGTCACACCGAGTGATTTGTATGATTACAACGATGCTATCTTGCTTGATTTCAGTAGTGAGTATGAAGAGTTCATTATGGAGGCTCACTTTTCGGTGATTCGTAATGAGGATGGCCCGGTGAATGGTTTGATTACGATTTTGCATGATGTAACCGAAAAGGAGAAAATCGAAAGAGAACGCCGCGAATTCGTGGCAAATGTTTCCCATGAACTGCGGACGCCGCTTACCACGTTAAGGAGTTACTTGGAAGCCTTGGAGGACGGGGCAATGGCTGATGAAAGTCTCGGACCGCGATTTTTAAAAGTGACTCAAAATGAAACCGAGCGAATGATTCGGCTTGTTAACGATTTATTGCAGTTGTCACGGATGGATAATGATGAACTGCAACTAACATACGCACCGACAGATATAGTAGAGTTATTAAATCAAATAACCGAACGTTTTGAGATGGTGACGAAAGACAAAAATATCGAATTTCATCGCTATTTCCCAAGGTATTCCGTCTATGTGGAGATGGATAAAGATAAAATGGTGCAAGTGTTCGACAATATCGTCTCGAATGCTGTCAAATACTCGCCTGACGGTGGTATCATCACGGTTCAGGTGATCACAAAAGCCAATGGCGTTGATATTGAGGTAACAGACGAAGGCGTCGGTATTCCAAAGGAGAATCAAGATAAAATATTCGAGCGTTTTTATAGAGTGGACAAGGCGAGAGCTCGCAATCTTGGCGGAACAGGTCTTGGGCTTGCCATTGCGAAAGAACTAGTCCAGGCTCACGGTGGAAAAATTAGTGTAGAGAGTGTTTGGAAAAAGGGAACAACCCTCTCTGTAACGCTTCCTTATTCCTATAGTAAAAAAGCGAGTGTTGCTGAATGAAAGAACGTGTAAAATCCTGGACGTTAACCATATTGGTAGCGATCAGTGTCTTGTTAACATGGCAGCTTTGGACCTATCAGCCAAATTATGCGTTATTAAACGAATCGGATTACCTTCCGAGTGAAAGCCCGGGAGAAGAACTTATGCTAAAGGATGTCATTGAACCGGAACAGCTGATTTTGCATAATGGAAACCGTCATCACGGACTGGACGGAACCGATCACTTGCTTTCTACGTTTTACCAACAAGTGCTTGATTCCCGCTTTGAAAATATTACGTTAAATCAAGGGTTTCGTGAAAATGAAATATATGAGGGCCAACGCGCAGCGGAACTTATATTTCCTGCCCCTATTCCGGGGGAAGCACTGGAAAGAATGTTAAACTTCGAAGCAGACATCCCTTATTTTTCTATTGAGTCGGTCGATCGCATTATTTTTATTGACAAGGGTGGGGATAGTGAGAAGCTGCGGGTGAAATTCATTTCTTATGAGGAGCCGGTGGTGTTAGAGGGAGAAACGAACTTTAGTTTGTCCACTTTTAGAGAGCGTTATATTCTCAACATGAGCAATTACCCGGCCGTTTTCCCGTTTAAAGTTGAGGGAAACACGGTCATTCCGAAAACACTCTTTCTTCCAGAAAGACCGGTTGCTTATAGTTATCTATCCGATACGACCACCACTATTAATTATAATGATTATTTACAACTGTTGTTTAGTGATGCTGATTATGTCAGGCAGTATCACCAAGATAATCAAGAAGCTTCCTTTACAGACGGTAACCGTATGATGAGCTTGGACGAGAATGGCGACTATCTCACGTATGTGAATCCTGTCTATAGCGAAAGTTCTAAAGACACCCAGCAGCATCATGTCGTTACGACGACATTTGACTTTATTAATTCGCGAGGAGGCTGGACAGATTATTATCGTTTGTATGACTGGCAGCAGTACCGTAAAAAAGAAAGCGCCACGTACCGGATGATTATCGCGGGTCTCCCAGTCTTTGAATCTCGCGGTCGTGATCTCGCGTCTATTACTGTTTCGAGATCGGGCGGACAAGTTACGGAGTTTTCCCGTCCTTTGTTTAATATGGATGAAAGCCCTATTGATACGAAAGGATCGAAAACCTTAGCATCTGGACAAGAGATCCTTCGTTACGTTAAAAAACAATTTGACATAAAAGAGGTCGAAGATATTCGGGTAGGGTACGCCATGGACAAAACAGAAAACCTTGTCGTACGCTTCGAGCCCAGCTGGTACGTGAAGTATGACGGAGCATGGTATTCAGTTGCCCCTGAAGAGAAGGAGGATGAAAGTGGATTGGAGTAGAACAAAAACCATCTTTATCATCGCGTTTCTTCTTCTAAATGCTTTTTTACTTTACCAGTTAATTGACAAAAAAAATGCGGGTGAAATTAACGTTCGAGCACAGGCAACGGTGAAAGAAAGACTTGCTGAAATGAACATTACCGTAACAGAGGAACTGCCGGAAGATAAAAGCGAAATCAGTCATATTGTTGGAGAGCCGATGGACATTTCGACAGAAGTCATAACGATGGTCGGCGAGGATAACGTGCACGTTTTAAACAATCGTTTCGTGGAAGTCACCTTAGACGAGCCATTCCCAGTAAATAACCCAGAGCGTGACATAGATACCTTCTTGTCACGGTTCGTCTGGAACGAAAAAGGATATGTCTACAGCAAGTGGGACAGCGAGGATAAACAAGTGTTCTTTCATCAGACATATAAAGAGCATAGCGTAGTGACGTACGATGAGAACCAACTTGTTCTCTTTATGAATGAAGATAATGAAATAGAAAGCTATATACAGAGTTATTTAGAGTTCAATGAAGAAGGAAAAGAAAAGGATATGCTTTCTCCCTACAAAGCAATTGAAGTCTTGCTGAATGACGGCATTATTTCGTTTAACGATAATGTGACGAAGGTTAGAATTGGCTATTACAGTCTGTTTAAGCCGGAAGGGGAAGTGCAAGTGTTTGCACCGATGTACCGCATCGAAGTAAACGAAAAATCCAGCTATCTTGTGCATGCTATCGACGGCTCTATTCAAGATTCCATTGGCGCAGAAGAGGATAAAAAAGAAGACATTTCGGAGAAAAAAACGAAAGCCGACACACAGGAAAGAACATCTTAGAGAGAGTAGTAATTGGAGAGTGAGACCGGTTATGGCATTAACATTCAGTGTGCTTGCAAGCGGCAGTACGGGGAACGCTGTTTATGTAGAAACGGAACAAAAAAGACTGTTGATTGATGCGGGACTAAGCGGTAAAAAGATGGAGGGGCTGCTGCAACAAATCGCGCGCAGCCCCAAAGAACTGGACGGCATACTCGTTACTCATGAACATAGCGACCATATTAAAGGAGTCGGGGTGTTGGCGAGAAAGTACAGTCTTCCGGTGTACGCGAACGAAAAGACATGGGCAGCAATGGAAAACAATCTCGGCACGCTTCAAAGCGACCAGAAGTTCACGTTTGCCCGTGGGTCGGTCCAAACATTCGGAGATCTCGATGTTGAATCATTCGGAGTCTCCCATGATGCGGCTGACCCGATGTTCTTTGTTTTTCATCACGAAGGCAAAAAACTAACATTGGCTACGGACATGGGCTATGTCAGCGAGCAGATTAAAGGCGTCATCCGCAATTCGGATATGTACATTTTTGAGTCTAATCATGATATGAATATGTTGCGGATGGGACGCTATCCATGGAGTGTGAAACGAAGAATTTTAGGAGACTCCGGCCACGTATCCAATGATGACGCCGCCGCCGCGTTAACTGAAGTAGTAGGAGAGCGAACGACTCGCGTCTATTTAGCCCATTTAAGTAAGGATAATAATATGAAGGAGCTTGCTCGTATGACCGTGTCTCAAATTCTTGAGGAACATGATTCAGGGGTTGGTCACACGTTTCATCTGTTCGATACCGATCCGTGTGAAGCCACACCGCTTACGGTGCTCTAATAGAAGAATGTTTAAAAGCGGGTGACAGAGGGCAATATATAACGCAGGGATTACGACTTTATGCTTTTAGCTGGACGTATTTGTCAGTTTTTCCTTAAAATAAGAACAGATACACTCTGACAGCTGAGATATCGCTTTTTTTGTTACTTACAAAATCTGGGCAGAAAGGGTCGGAGCTTATGGGTTATTACGATGATCATATGCAGAGTGAGCGCACTCGCTCGAAAAAGAATCGCCGGCGCACCGGGTTAGCGGGTTTAATTGGTGCAGTAGTCGGGGCACTGATTGTTATGTTAGCGGTGCCGTTCTTAACCGATGCTGGTCTGTTCTCCAATGCGGCTGGGGAAGAGGAAGGCACAAACACGAACACGAACGAAAACCCTACAGAAAACAAGGCGGACGGGAGCGAACAGACCGTAAATGTGACGGTGAATTCCGACGTAACCGAAGCCGTCGATAAAGTTTCCAATGCGGTTGTTGGTGTCTTTAATTTACAGGAAACAGAATTTTGGCAGGAAGAAGGAGCGGTCGTTAATAAAGGGACCGGTTCCGGTGTGATTTACAAAGTCGAAGGAGATTCTGCTTTTATTGTGACGAATCATCATGTTATTGACGGGGCAAGTCAAGTGGAAATCAGCTTGGCCAATGAAAACCGTATTGAAGCAGAAATCGTCGGTTCTGATGTGTTGACGGATTTAGCGGTTCTTCGCATTGATGCAAAACATGTTGATACAGTTGCTGAAATCGGTGACTCCGATTCACTGCGTGTCGGGGAGCCGGCGCTTGCTATCGGGAACCCGCTCGGCACGAATCTTTCCCACACGGTCACGAAAGGAATCATCAGTGCAACCGAGCGCAGCATCCCGGTTGATTTAACAGGGGACGGTACACCGGACTGGAATGCGGAAGTACTGCAAACCGATGCTGCGATTAATCCGGGGAACAGCGGTGGTGCGCTTGTAAATATAAAAGGGCAGTTAATCGGTATTAATTCGATGAAAATTGCCCAATCAGCAGTAGAAGGTATTGGTTTTGCAATCCCGACCTCTGTAGCGATCCCCGTCATTCATGATTTAGAGGAAAAAGGGGAAGTGGAACGACCGCAGATGGGCGTGGGAATTCGCTCCTTATCTGAAATTCCAAGTTACCACTGGCAGGAAACATTAAAGCTTCCAGCTGACGTGGAGAGCGGTGTTTTCATTACAAATGTTGTAACTGGAAGCCCTGCCGCGAATGCAGGTCTCAAACAGTATGACGTCATTACCGCTGTAGATGGTAAGGAAATTGCAGATGGCCATGACTTAAGAAAGTATTTGTATACGGAAGTGAAAATAGGCGACACCATTAAAGTCACCTATTACCGGGAAGGAAAGAAACAGAGTACGGACCTGAAATTAACAGCTCAGCAAGATTTCTAATTGTGGACAACCTTCGAAGGGAGAAGACTCTTCGAAGGTTTTTTCATGGGACAGGAAGTTATTAACAATCTGTGGATAAACATGTGGATTGTTAGTAGCACGCGGCTGAATTCACAGTGTGGATAATGAACATAAACAAAACATGTGTATAACAGGAAGGGAGACAAGATGAATATCACGATCGTAACCGTTGGAAAATTAAAAGAAAAATATTTAAAGCAGGCAGTCGATGAATATAAAAAAAGGATGCAGCCGTTCACAACGATCGAAATAAAAGAAATGACCGATGAGAAAATCCCGGAACGAGCAAGTCACCAACAGATGGAACAGGTGAAACAAAAAGAGGGAAAAAAGATCCTCGAAAAAGTGCAAGACAATATGTATGTCGTTGCCCTTGATCCTCATGGAAAAATGCTCTCTTCCGAGGAATTAGCAGCAAAAATCGATTATTTGGCTCTTCATGGGAAAAGTAAACTGGCGTTTGTGATTGGCGGCTCTCTTGGATTGCACACAAGTGTCCTGCAGCGAGCGGATTTTACCTGGTCTTTTTCCGCGTTGACCTTTCCCCATCAGCTCATGCGCGTCATGCTGATGGAACAAGTATACCGCGCCTTTCAAATAAACCGCGGAACACCTTACCACAAGTGAACAAGGGGAGAGGTGTTCTCATTAGTTTTGGAATTTGTCCAGTGTCACAAAGAGATCTTTTAAAAATTGGTGGAAGACCTTTTCCGTCGGTAATAGCTCCCTTTCACTTGGTACGATAACTCCAACCGTACGTGTTACTTCCGGTTCGGTGACACGAATTTTTACCGTGGAACGGGGAATGTTATCCATTAAGGTGATTTCCGGAATAAGGGTGACCCCCAGACCGGCGGATACCAAGCCTTTTATTGCATCGATGTCTTCTCCTTCAAAAGAAACTTCCGGTTGAAAGCCGAGCTGTTGGCAGGCTTCCATTATGATTTGGCGCAAAACGTATCCCTGAGGGAATAAAACAAAAGCATCCTCACGCAGTTGAC
Source organism: Bacillus piscicola (assembly GCF_022458745.1). Lineage (GTDB taxonomy): Bacteria > Bacillota > Bacilli > Bacillales > Marinococcaceae > Alteribacillus_A > Alteribacillus_A piscicola. Next base: position 156,796 of record NZ_JAJJJF010000004.1, on the reverse strand, counting down.
TTAAATGGATAGCGCTGTTGTCAGCGAGCGGATGATCTGCGGGAAGTAAGGCAACCATGTTCTCAGAGAATAAAATGCTACCGTTAATTTTTTTCTCGTGATGAGGGACCGGGCCGAGAAGTGCCATATCGATCTCCCCTTTAATAACATCATTGATCAAATTGTGATATGAGTTTTGCTTAAGGCTAAATTTCACTTGCGGGTAGCGCTCTCGAAAAGCAGACACGACTGTTGGGAGAATATGAGCTGCCAGACTACTTGGAAAGCCAATGTGTATCGTTCCGCGGTCAGGATCGGCATATTCCTTCACTTCACGAAGGGCATTATCAATGACGCGTACCGCTTGTTCCATATGTTCTAGAAATACTTTCCCAATGGGAGTTAATTTCACACTTCTCCCTTCACGGATAAATAAATCTACACCAAGCTCGGCCTCCAAGTTGAATATTTGCCTGCTAACAGCAGATTGGGCGACATGAAGCTCTAAGGCAGCCTCCGTCACATGTTCGCGTTTTGCAACCTCGATAAAATAATAAATCTGTCTTAGCTCCATTAGCTGCACCCCGGTTCTTTTTTATTTAATTCGTACATAAAATATGTGTTGTGTGTATTCATCTCATTTTAGCATTAATCTTATCTGTTTTTCATATTGCTTAGATGATTCATACACTATAAAATTAAAGTATTGAAATGGAGATAAAAGTAAGCTATAATGCCATGCCTATTTTAAAGGAGTTTGATAAATACGATGATGACTTTAGAAAAAACCAAACACACCCATTTACAAAAAGCAGAAGAATATGTACGGGATGTTTTTGAAACTGTAAAAGAGCGTAATGCTCATGAAACGGAATTTATTCAGGCAGTAAAAGAAGTTTTTGATTCCTTAGTTCCCGTTTTAGCCAAACATCCAAAATATATAGAACAAAACATTTTAGAAAGAATTGTGGAGCCGGAACGGCTGCTCTCTTTCCGTGTGTCCTGGGTGGATGACCACGGTAAAGTGCAAGTGAACCGCGGTTATCGTGTTCAATTTAACAGTGCAATCGGCCCATACAAAGGCGGACTGCGTTTTCATCCAACTGTTACGGCGAGTGTGGTGAAATTCTTAGGATTCGAACAGATCTTTAAGAACTCGTTAACGGGACAGCCGATTGGCGGCGGTAAAGGCGGTTCTGATTTTGATCCTAAAGGGAAGTCAGACGGAGAGATTATGCGTTTTACACAGAGCTTTATGACAGAACTGTGGAAACATATCGGTCCGGACGTCGATGTTCCTGCGGGTGACATTGGGGTTGGTGCCCGCGAAATTGGTTATATGTTCGGCCAATATAAGAAGCTGAAGGGCGCTTATGAAGCAGGTGTGCTGACAGGAAAAGGCGTCGGTGTCGGTGGAAGTTTAGCCCGTACAGAAGCGACTGGTTATGGCACGGTCTATTTCATGGAGGAAATGCTGAAGAGCCGTGGGCTGAGCTTTGACGGCCAGACGGTAGTCGTTTCTGGATCAGGGAACGTGTCTATATACGCTATTGAAAAAGCGACCGAATTAGGCGCTACGGTGGTAGCATGCAGTGACTCAGATGGGTACATTTACGACAAAGAAGGTATCAATCTCGATACCTTGAAAAAAATAAAAGAAGCTGGAAATGAACGGATTTCTGAATATGTAAAAGAGCATCCGCATGCGGAATATACGGAAGATGGCTCTGGTATCTGGTCTATCCCTTGCGACGTGGCGCTTCCTTGCGCGACGCAAAATGAGATTGGGGAACCTTCTGCAAAATTGCTAGTAGCAAATGGCGTGAAAGCTGTCGGGGAAGGTGCCAATATGCCATCAACATTGGAAGCCATTGACACCTTCCTTAACAATGACATTTTGTTTGGGCCGGCCAAAGCAGCGAATGCCGGCGGTGTAGCGGTATCCGCATTTGAAATGGCACAAAACAGTTCTAGAGTTCCGTGGACGTTTGAAGAAGTGGATGCAAAATTACACGAAACCATGAAAAATATTTATCAAAACAGTGTTAACGCTGCGGAAGAGTATGGGTTTGCGAATAATTTAGTCGTTGGCGCCAATATCGCCGGTTTCATCAAAGTTGCCGATGCGATGATCGCACAAGGTGTCATTTAAGACGGCCTGCATAAAAAGGACCGGCTCCTTCACGGAGACCGGTTTTTTTTGTGGGCAATGTCATAGACTATTTATCTGCTCGGCTGCTTGTTTGATAGTGCTTTTTTCGTTTCCATCTGTAAAAAAGGTACGAGACGATGAGGATGACAATCAGAGCACTAATCGCATATTGAATGTTTTGAAACCACGTATAGACGGCTTCGATGTTTCCGATGCTTCCAAGGTAAAACATCAATAGCGCAATCGGGAGGATTCCGATAAAAGTAAAAAAACCGTACGTAAGTGGTGTTATCCGATAAAAAGCAGCGACATACACGATATACCCCATCCCTAGAATCCGGCCGGCAGTGATCGTCCACTCCTTGTATTTCTTCATAAAAGTAATCATTTGTTTGGCACCGGCTTTACTCATGCGGTTTTGCAACAGATGGTCGTAGCGTAGTGCAAGACCGTAAGGGATAAATGCGACAGCTGTGTAGCAGGCAGCGGCACCGACACTAAGTATGACGAAACCCCATCCCCCCGGGTCAAGGATATATCCGTAGACAAGTATCACAATGGCAGCAGGGAATGGCAGGGACATTGCCTCTATAGATATACCTAAAAACAAGCCGACTACTCCTACATTTTTTAATATGTCCAGTATAAAAGGTAGCATGAGGTTTCTCCGTTTCTAATAACAAACGATGTCATTCTGTAAGAGCAAAAAATAATATCCTAACTCTTTACCCTTGTTTTTAAAAAAATAATCATCGGAGGAACATTTTTGTATGAACAGGGGAAATTAGATACGATAGAGAAGCTAGTGTACAGGAAAGAAAGGGTGGATAGACAGATGGATGAATGGAAGGACATGCTGAGAGCTGCGAAGGAGTGGGCAGAGGAGGCGGGCAAGTATCAATTAGAGCGAGCTGAAGCACCGCTTGTGATGACGAGCAAAACCTCCGCCATTGATTTGGTTACGGAGATGGACGTATGGACCGAGAAATACGTAACTGAAAAAATTCGCGAAGTGTACCCCGATCATTATTTAAAGACAGAGGAAAGTGGGAATTATGATGGGGATTCAGATTACGAATGGGTCATCGATCCCATTGACGGCACAGTCAATTATGCGAAAGGACTACCCTTTTTCTGTATTTCGATCGGAATTCGCTATCAGGGAGAAACGGTTGCCGGGCTTGTGCATGCCCCGAAGCTTCGGGAAACATACGAAGCTGTCAAAGGCGAGGGGGCTTATATGAATGGAAAGTCCTTGCGTGTATCCGATACATCCGCTTTTAACAAAGCCGTTATTGGTACCGGGTTCCCGTACGATAAGGGGGTGGACGCCGATAATAACATAACATACATAAATAAGGTGATTCCGAAAGTCGGCGGGATTCGTAGATTAGGGAGCGCGGCATTAGATCTATGCCAAGTGGCCATTGGACGGCTGGATGGCTATTGGGAGTTGAAATTAAACGACTGGGACGTAGAGGCAGGCCTGCTCATCGTCGAAGAAGCCGGCGGCAGGACATACGTAAAAGAGGAAGAAAAAGGACTATTTGTGCTCAGTGCCAATAAGGCTCTCTTTTCAGAGTTAAGACAAATAATCGGCCGTGAGTAAGAGAAGTGGACGCGAATGGAAGGACCGAAATGTTTCACGTGAAACATTTCGGTCGTTCGTTACATGTTTCCCGCATCCATAAATAGCGCGAAGCCAATGACGAACAAAATAATAAGGAATAGAGACAGCATGATGCCAGTGGAACTGCAGACAATGCCGGCAATGGCCATGCCGCGTCCGCTCTGTCCCGTCCGTTTCACTTCTTTCATCGCCATGATTCCAAAAATGAGCCCGACGATACCAAAGAGGGGGCTGAGAAAGAAGATCAGAAAGATACAAACAACGGAAAGGATACCAAGGACGAGAGAAGTGATCGCTTTTCCATTCGTTGTGACTGGTTGAGCTGGGTTGTTTTCATTGTATGTATGATTTTCATCCATTACGTTTCACCTCTTTTCAAGAAAGGTATTATAACATATATACTAGTTTATCATGGTCATTATGCAAACAGGGGGGCTGAAATGGGAATTATAACGAATGATTGGGAGCCGCGAATAGGGAAAGAATTTCAGAAAGAGTACTATGTGAAGCTAAGAAATTTCTTAAAAAGAGAATACGAGGAGCATACGATTTACCCTCCCATGTGTGATATTTTTAATGCGCTTCACTATACTACATATGAACGGACAAAAGTGGTCATTCTCGGGCAAGACCCGTACCATGGTGCTGGTCAAGCACATGGTTTAAGTTTTTCCGTGCAGCCGGGGGTGAAAATACCGCCTTCCTTGCAAAATATTTATAAAGAGTTACAGGCTGATTTGGACGTCCCCACACCCGAGCACGGCTGCTTAACGAGTTGGGCAGAGGAAGGGGTGCTGCTCTTAAATACCGTATTAACAGTAAGAGCGGGTGAAGCTCATTCGCACAAAGGAATCGGCTGGGAGTATTTTACGAATGAAGTCATTCGGCAAGTGAACGAGAAAAAAGATCCGGTTGTCTTTATTTTATGGGGAAAGCATGCACAGGCAAAGGAGCAATTCGTAACGGCCTCCCATCATTTTATTATTAAATCTCCACATCCTAGTCCGTTTTCTGCCCATAAAGGCTTTTTTGGAAGTCGGCCGTTTTCACGAACGAATGCCTTTTTGAAAACCATCGGCCGCCCTCCAGTTGATTGGCGCATACCGGCGATTTAGGAAATAGAAAAGAGAAATAGCTTGTTGATGCAAGCCCGCCTGAAAGTAACTTATAAAGGAGCGATGAATGAGTGAGTACGATTCAAACAGCTACGGTAAAATTGGCAAACGGGGTAGACATGCCTTGGCTTGGCCTTGGTGTGTATAAGGCTGAAGCAGGAGATGAAGCGAAACAAGCGGTCCAAACAGCCCTTGAAGCCGGGTACCGCAGCATTGATACAGCTTCCATCTATCAGAACGAAGAAAGCGTAGGCGCCGCAATCAAGGAAAGCGGAATACCACGAGAAGATCTGTTTTTGACGACCAAAGTGTGGAACGATGAACAGGGATTTCAGAATACGATCGAAGCGTTTGAACGTTCCCGTCAGAAACTGGGGGTCGATGTGATTGATTTGTATTTAATTCATTGGCCCAAACCAGGTATCTATAAGGAGACATGGGGTGCCCTTGAGAAACTGTATAAAGACGGAAAAGTACGCGCCATCGGTGTCAGTAACTTTACAGAAGCACACTTAGAGAACGTAATGAAAGACGCAGATGTGAAACCAATGGTCAATCAAGTAGAGTTTCACCCGCGACTCTTTCAAAAAGACTTGCAATCGTTTTGTGAAAACCATGGCATTCAGCTGGAAGCGTGGCGCCCACTCGGCAAAGGGGATCTTATCGAAAATGACGTTGTTCAGCGTGTGGCGGAAAAGCATCAGAAAACACCAGCCCAGGTTCTCATTCGCTGGTGTTATGAACATAAAGTCGTCACGATTCCAAAGTCGGTAACCCCGGAACGCATCCGAACCAACGCAGAGATATTTGACTTTACGCTTGATGCTGAGGATTTGCAGGCGATGAACGGCTTACATGACAATAAGCGGTACGGTCCTCATCCGGATGAGTTTCCTTACGAGCAGTAAGGGTTACAAATATGTGACATTTTAGGCACCTTCGTTTAAAGATCAGGTTGAGCGGGAAAATTCTCTACACATGGAGGTGTTAAGAATGGCATATATCATGATTGACGATATGCAAATCCCCGCCACAAAGTTTGAGGAGGAAACAGCAGCGAAACAAGAAGCATCTGATAAAGAACTTGTTGTAAAAGATAACGAAGGACAATATTGGGTGATAGATGAAGAAAGTTATCCGAAAGTGGAGGCGTTTGGCTATTCCATTGTTAAATAAACGAGAACACCGAACAAGCATGGACCGGCAGATAAAGAAAAGCGGTCCATGCTTTATTTGTGTTGGGACCTCTCGATAACGGAGCGGAAAACGGTATGGTATAATGCAGACAAGCAAAGCTTAAACTGGCAGGTGAAAAAATGAATATTTCTGCTCGCGCCGTTGTAGAAAAGATGGAGGAAGAGCTGCTGCAGCTGGCGGGACAACTTGACTCCCGTGACACAGCTGCTGTAAAAGAGCATGCCCGTGTCCTAAAGGCTTATTGTGATTTGTTGCTTGCTACGGAAAAGGAAGCCGGCGACAAACCAACACAACAAGCGCTGGACAAGGTTGCTCCGGTTTCGGTACCAGAGAGCAGTTCGACATCCGCTGTACCAAAAAGAGAAATACCGTCAACAGGCGGAAATTTACTTGAATTTTAGAGGAAAGAAGCAGGTGGACTAACATGTGGAAAGTATTCGTCATAATAGGTGCCTTGAATGCTGCCGCTGCGGTCGGATTCGGAGCCTTTGGGGCACACGGCTTAGAAGGGAAACTATCAGAGCGCCTGATGGATGTCTACCAGACCGCCGTTCAATACCAAACGATGCACGCACTCGGATTACTGGCGATTGGATTAATTGCTGCTTATGCCGGAAGTTCTGCTTCCCTGTCCTGGGCAGGCTGGCTGCTATTCGCCGGTATTCTCATTTTTTCTGGTAGTCTTTATACGATGGCATTTACCGGCATCTCTTGGCTCGGTGCGATCACACCGATCGGAGGCGTCGCTTTTATAATCGGTTGGATCATGGTGGTTATCTCTGTTATAAAAGCATAAAAGTATTGGAAACAACGCACTGCTCACCGACGAGGCTGGTGCGTTGTTTCTTTGTAATGTAGTGAGACAGCTTTAAAAACAATTTTGTTCGCTTTGTTTTGAGATTATCGCGGTGGTCCAATTAGCAGGATGTCAATTTCCCACTTGCCTTACCGTGACAAAACACGGATAACCACAGGCACAGGGAAATAACGGGTCATAGAGACAGAATGCCGTCGTGAAAAAGAGGATTCGGGAAAATAGCGACGTCATAGGCACGGTATGCTGTCGTGAAAAAGAGGATTCGGGAAAATAGCGACGTCATAGGGCAGTATGCCGTCGTGAAAAAGAGTATTCGAGAAAATAGCGACGTCACAGGGCAGTATGCCGTCGTGAAAAAGAGTATACAAGAAAATAGCGACGTCATAGGCACAGTATGCCGTCGTGAAAAAGAGGATTCGGAAAAATAACGACGTCATAGGCACGGTATGCCGTCGTGAAAAAGAGGATTCGGGAAAATAGCGACGTCATAGGCACAGTATGCCGTCGTGAAAAAGAGGATTCGGAAAAATAACGACGTCATAGGGGTAGAATGACGTCGTCAAAATGCAGTGAAGTGAGGAGAGGTCTTAATTTTCTTCAATCTTGCCTAAAATCATTGCAATCGCGAGGCCAGCCAAAAAGGTCACGGCACTAATGGTCACTAGGGAAGCATCCGCGGGAATACCGGGGAATATGACAAACAGTGATCCAAAAAGAAGACCGCTCATCACAGCGTAAATACCCGTGGGATGGGAACGCAGCAGATAATGCAAAAACTTACTCATCACTACAATACCAACTACCACTCCAACACCAACAGTCAGGAGAATGCCAAAATTTAAAGAAGAAACAGCCTGCAGAATTGTGTCATAAACGCCGAGAAGTAGTAAAACGAATGAACCGCTAATTCCCGGCAAAATCATGGCGGAGCTTGCTACCCACCCGGCAAGAAAAAGAAACATATAGTCAGAAGCTGATAAAGTGGTGATGGCCTGGCCTGTTTCTTCCGCTCGAAAAACGCCGGAGAGAATGATGACCGCAGCGGCTGCGGTAAAAATAATGTAATGATAACCTTGGAATTGTCGTTTATAGTCTGCTTTTCGCAATAAAAAAGGGATGGTCCCTAAGATGAGTCCGATAAAAAAGAAGAATGTGGGCTGGGGGTAATCCGCAAGCAGCCATTTCAACAAATTGCTGAGACTGAAGATGGCAATTCCCATACCAACAGCGAGCGGGATAAGAAATCCGAGCTGTTCCTTCCATTTTCGGCTGAAAAATTCATTAATGGTTTTGATAAGACGATCATAAATCCCCAATACTAAAGCAATTGTACCTCCGCTTACCCCAGGGACAAGGTCGCTTGCTCCCATTGCTAAGCCGCGTAAAATGTTTTTCCATTCTAACATGAGATAACTCCTTCATCTTTTTCAATTTCTTAAAAACGTCTCTTACTCTTTATATCATTATTAGCTTTTGAGCGCTATGGGCTGTCTTATTCATATGTATTCAAGCAGAGAAAATGACCGGTTCAGCGGATAAGCAGGCTATTCCTGGATCTTTCTTGAAGGATGGATACTTTGTGCTTGAGCGTGGATATTACTCACATAAGTCTGGATATCAACGCTCGAAGTCTGGATACTACTCTCATAGATCTGGATACCAATAATCAAAGTCTGGATTTTTCATAAAAACCCTCGGATTTCCATTGTATTTGGGCCAGGAGCGATGGATGATTCACAACATAAAAAATCCCAAAAACCGGGGAAGCCGGCTTTTGGGATGCGTGTTATTCAGCTTTGCTGACAGTGATATCGTTATTTTTGACGGTTACGTCTACCTTATTCATGTTCTCTTCTTCGAGCATCAAATCGGCGATGCCATCTTCTACTTTTTCTTCGATTACGCGGCGCAAAGGTCTGGCACCGAAAGCGGGATCGTAGCCTTGTTCTGCGAGCAGGGCTTTTGCTTCGTCGCTCACCGTGAGAACAATGTCTTGTTCCTTCGCTGCTTTCACAATATCTGCTAGCATTAAGTCTACAATTTTCACGAGATCTTTTTTCTCTAATTCTTTAAATTGAATGATACCGTCGAAACGGTTTAAAAATTCGGGGCGGAAGTAATCGGAAAGCGTATCGAGCACGCTTGGTTCGACAGTATCTTTATCTCCGAAACCGACCGTTACTTTTTTTATAGCGGAACCGGCATTGGATGTCATAATGAGGACCGTATCTTTAAAGCTGACGGTACGTCCCTGACTGTCTGTTAAGCGTCCGTCTTCCATGATTTGCAGGAACATATGCTGCACATCGGGGTGTGCTTTTTCAATTTCATCTAACAGAATAATGCTATATGGCTTGCGGCGGACTTTTTCTGTCAGTTGTCCGGCTTCTTCATGACCGACATATCCTGGCGGTGAACCGATGAGTTTGGATACAGAATGTTTCTCCATGTATTCACTCATGTCAAGCCGGATCATCGCCTCACTGTCTCCAAACATTTCTCTGGCCAGTGATTTGGAAAGCTCTGTTTTACCTACACCGGTAGGTCCGACAAATAAGAACGATCCGATTGGCCGGGTGCCTCGACGCAAGCCAGCACGGTTTCGACGGATGGCTTTTGTCACTTTTTCAACGGCTTCTTCCTGTCCAATAACATTAGCACGCAGGCGCTCTGGGAGATCTTTCATTTTTTGCTGCTCATCTTTTTGAAGACGGCGTACCGGAATGCCTGTTTTATTTTCCACGATTTCCTGAATGGTTTCTACTTCCACCAGTGGCTGTTTACGTGAACGATTTTGATTTAGCGCGTCGTCGAGTTGTTCTTGAAGCTTTACTTCTTCATCGCGTAACCTGGCAGCTTGCTCATAGTCTTCTTGCTGTGTTGCTTTTTCTTTTTCGAGTGCAATCTGTTCAAGGCGGCGTTGAATTTCATTGTCATCGTTTTCGCTGTGTGCCAAGTTGATTCGGGAGCCGGCTTCATCCATGAGATCAATGGCTTTATCGGGGAGATAACGATCTTGGACGTAACGGTTAGATAATTGCACACAGGCTTCCAGTGCTTCATCGGTAAATGTCACTTGGTGGTACTGTTCATAGTTATGACGCAGTCCTTTCAAAATAGCCAACGTATCATCAAGGTTCGGTTCTTCGACGGTGACTGGTTGGAATCTCCGTTCGAGTGCTGCATCTTTTTCGATTTTACGGTACTCGGCGAGGGTAGTGGCTCCAATCACTTGAATTTCTCCGCGGGCGAGTGCCGGTTTCATAATATTCCCGGCATCGGAAGAACCTTCGGCGGAGCCGGCACCAACAATTTGGTGAATTTCGTCAATAAAAACGATAACATTCTTGCGTTCTTGCATTTCTTTTAAAAGCTGCTTCATACGTTCTTCAAACTGACCGCGAACTCCTGTATTTGCCACAAGAGAAGAGACATCAAGAAGGTAAATATCTTTATCTTTTAGCTTGTTTGGTACTTTACCTTCTTGAATGCGGCGGGCAAGCCCTTCCGCAATTGCCGTCTTACCAACACCTGGTTCTCCGATTAATACCGGATTATTTTTGTTGCGGCGGTTTAACGTTTCAATGACGCGTTCGACTTCTTTGTCACGTCCGATTACCGGGTCAATCATGCCGGCGCGGGCAGCATCAGAGAGATTTTTCCCAAGATCATCCAACAACCCGCCGCCTCCACGGCCGCCGTGCTGGGTTTGAGCTTGTCCTCCTTGCTGTTCGGCTGCTCCCATTTGTGGTGTCATCATGTTTTTAAACATTTGATCAAAAGCTGAAAAGTGATTTCCGTACCCGCCAAAACCAGACGGCTGTTTTATTTCATTATGAATTTTTTGGTAGCACACGTCACATAAGAACATCTTCTGGCGTTGGCCGTTAATATTCATGTTTAACTCAATACGAGCTTGTCGTACGTTGCAATTGTCACATTTTCTCATATCGAATTTCCTCCTATAATGGGAATGGTTTGTTTTTATACTCATCTCTGTAATAGTTGGGTGCTGTGAAACGTTTTTTGACTTTGACTATTTTTGACCTTGTAACTGTATTATACATTGACCTTTTTTGACTTTCAAGCAAAAGGTATAATTTTAATTAGTTTTTTTTGCGAGGAACGGGAACCTAACAATTTGAAAGGAGAGCCTGTCAGAAGTGTTTAATGTGTAGAGGGGACTATTTCCGATTACAAGTAGACTTAAACATGGGGACCGTGAGGCAGGGGGTACGAAAGTCAAAAAGATAGATAAAAAAAGAAGCCTGGAATACTGCCAGGCTTCTTTTGAGACTACTTTTTTGCGAAAGTACGATCCTCCAATCAGCGCGGCGGGTATTGTGATAAATAGGGGGAGTTTCCTGCCTCAAACGGGTAATCATAATCAATGGATTCCTCGAACACAACATAATCAAGATAAACCATTAAAAGTAAATACCAGCGTCCTCTTTCTTCGTCCCGTAACACAATGTGGTCGCGGCCAGCTTCATCAATGATACCGGTAAAAACCTGCGACTGGTTGTTGGAATTACCTTCAAAGGTCATGTAGACATTTGCCCGTTTACCAAGGTTTAACCTCAAAATATTTTCGATATACGATTGCTCGATGGGTGGTATTCCACCAGGCTGGGGTTGGTTCACACCGGGATTTACTGGTTGTTGTGTCGGCTGCTGCTGAACGGGATATCCCCCGTAATAAGGATAATAATTGTACATATCCTTCCTCCTCTTCTGTTAATAAACTTCAGGACAGTTTCCATACGCAGGCGCAAAAAAACAATGAGCTTTGTAACGCCCGACGTTAGGCTGGTTAAACCACTGTGCCGGACAATCTCCACTCGGACGAAAGAACCAAAGGGAATGTTCTGCTGGGTTAAAGCGCTCACCTTGTATCAAGCGCCGTGCGAGCTTGATCTCTTTGCTGCGGGCCCGCTGATAAAAATAACTTTTTTGGACGGCTTCGAATCCACCTGGTGATTGGTAAACCATCTGCGGGATCGTGCGTATATCTTTAAAATCCATGCATGCAGCCCGGGCCCGATTAACCATGACATTACCTGCCACCAGCATCCCCAGTGTCCCGTCTCCTTCAGCTTCCGCTCTCATCAGCCGTGCGAGCATCTTGATGTCTTCTTCTTTAGCCGGTACGACGGCCATTCTTATCACCCACCACCCAATTCTGTATAGAAACATTCACACACTAATCAGTGTATGTTTAAGAAAAAGCCCATATGATTAAAAAACAAAAAGAACACAGTGTCTGCCTGAGCAGTGCTGTGTTCTTGAGATAAGGGTTGTTACATATGCAGATAGGCTTCCACTTTTTCTGGCTGCAGAATATTGCCTACGTAAAATGGACCAAACTCTCCGTAGCGGGCGGACACTTCATCAAAGCGCATCTCGTAGACGAGCTTCTTAAATTGGAGCGCCTCATGGGCAAAGAGGGTGACGCCCCATTCCCAATCATCGAGGCCGGTGGAGCCGGTAATGATCTGTTTTACTTTGCCGGCATATTTTCGTCCGACCATGCCATGCGCCCGCATTAATTCACGGCGCTCTTTCATCGGCAGGGAATACCAATTGTCCTGTCCTTCCCGCTTTTTATCCATTGGATAGAAGCAAATGTGATTCCACTTCGGCAACTTCGGATAAATGCGCTCCCGGATTTGGGGGTTCTCTGTTGGATCGCTGCCGTCTTCCGGAGGAACGTAATTACCAAGCTCTACAATCGAAACATAGGAATAAGCGGGCATCATGTAGTCTGCAATACGTAATTTGTTAAAGGCGTTCTCTACCTCATTCAAATCCTCTAATGTTGGGCGCAACACCATCATCAGAATATCAGCCTTTTGACCGACAACCGTGTAAAGTGCGTGGCTGCCTTCCTCCGCATCTTCTACTTGTTGCCAGGATTCTACCATATTCACAAATTCATGAATCATACTTTGACGATCTTCACTAGGCACTTGTTTCCAAGTTGTCCAATCGATCTTCCGCAAGTCATGAAGGCAGTACCAGCCATCTAATGTTTGCGATGCTTCACTCATTATGTATCACTCCTCATTATTCTTCCTTTACTATATCACATGTCAACAGGCGCTCGAAAGGGAGCGTCCCTTAGGCAGAGACGCTTTATTCTTTATTAAGGAATTTTTCCATCGCTTCTATATGATTCTCGCTTCCACCTGCCTGGCTCTGTGCTTGTACTTCCATCTCCAGTACGTCAGGAAGGCTTTTCTCAAAACCTTCTTTCATGTTTTGTGTCATTAATCCAAACGCTTGGAGCGGGACATCCGTCAAGGAATGGGCAAATTCATCGGGATTGCCGATTTTCGTAATTAAATTGAGGCGGTAAGCTTCTTCGGCAGAAATCATATTCCCAAGTGAGAGTTCCATCGCTTTACTGAGACCGACGAGACGAGGAAGAAAGTACGAAGCCCCGGCGTCTGGAACAAGGCCGTATTTCAGCGAATCAAAGCCCATCTTCGTGTCATATTCTGCTACTCGAAAATCGCACGCAAGCGCAATACTTAAACCGGAACCCCGAGTGATCCCATTCAAATAAGCAATAGTCGGTTTTTGGATATCGGCAATCAAAAAGATAAGCCGGTTATACGTTTCTCGCAAGTACAGGCCGTAATCAAACGTCTCAGCCTGCTCTTCTTGGATGCTGTTTAAGTCGATCCCCGTGCAAAACGAATCCCCGGATCCTTGTAAAATAATGACCTTCACTTCATCATCACTGTTCGCTTCATTAAAGCAGTCAAACAGCTCGTTATGCATCGCCGTGTCTAAAGCGTTTTGGACGTGGGGACGGCTTAACGTAATTCGGGCAATACCTTCCTTTTTCTCAAATAAGACGTTTTCTTGTATAATAACAGTCAACTCCTTTTTTCAAAGCTCTACATGCTTGTCCTCATGCAAAACAAAATCGTGCTTCCATGACAAAAGTATAGCATACGTTTCACGTGAAACAGACGGATTCCGTGGAGCGGAAGGATATTGTTTAAACTTCCTATAAAAACGAGTATAATTTTTCTAGAAGAAAGAGACAACTTAAATGATAAGGAGGAAGGATTTTGGGCGATTTATTTGAAGTCATGACAGAACAAGTGAAACGTGAATACCCTTCCATTGTTTTTCCTGAAGGGGAGGATGAACGAATTATTCAAGCAGCCGCCCGGCTTTCAACAGAAGAAATTCTTAAACCTATTATGATCGGCTCTCCGGAAAACATACGAAAGCAGGCGGAAATGCTTGGTGTTTCACTGGACCACGTCGTCATCCATGATCCGCAGTCGTATGATGCGTTTCCTGAGATGGTACGTGCTTTTGCTCAGCGCCGCAATGGCAAAGAGACGGAAGCAAGTGCCGAGGAGAAGCTACATACCCCGAATTATTTTGGTACCATGCTCGTTTATTTAGGACTTGCTGATGGGTTAGTAAGCGGTGCAGCACATTCAACCGGGGACACCGTGCGGCCGGCTCTCCAGATTATAAAAACAAAGCCCGGCATTCAAAAAACGTCTGGTGTATTTATTATGGTGAAGGAAGAGGAAAAGCTCGTGTTTGCAGATTGTGCGATTAATATTTCTCCGAGTGCCGGGGACCTGGCGGAAATTGCGATTGCAACGGCTGATACAGCCCAAGCCTTTGACATTGATCCTAAAATTGCGATGTTGAGCTTCTCCACAAAAGGGTCGGCCCAGTCGCCGGAGACAGAAAAAGCAGCTGACGCGACAGCCACTGTGCAACAGGAACGTCCGGATCTCTTGATCGACGGTGAATTCCAATTTGACGCGGCTTACGTTCCTGAAGTGGCTGCTAAAAAAGCTCCTGATTCACCACTTAAAGGAGAAGCAAATGTGTTTATATTCCCAAGCTTGGAATCCGGGAATATCGGTTATAAACTGGTACAGCGGCTTGGCGGATATGATGCGGTCGGTCCGATTTTGCAAGGGTTGAATAAGCCTGTCAACGACTTATCACGCGGCTGCAGTACAGAAGATGTATACAAGCTTGCCCTTATCACAGCGAAACAGGCAATCACGAACAAAACAAATTAAGTAGACAAGTGGGAAAAAGCCGAGAGCGGGTCGATTGACCTGATCCCGGCTTTCTTACGTTTTTAAGAGCGCGTGACATCGAGCGCTTTATTGTTTCGCTCGATAACGCGTTGGTACAAATAATCAAAGCGGTGCAGCTCTTCATTCGTCAGGGAGGATGGCTGCAACACAGCCCCTTGGCTTTGCATTGTTGTGAGCAGTCGGTACAGAATATGTTGGATCGTGATCTCTCTTCCGTACAACTCAGACAAGGATGCCATAACCTCAGGCTGAATGCGCGGCCACTCAAAGCGCACCGGACCGCCTTGCACGGCACGTTCGTAAAAGTGCTGCAGAAGTCTGGCCCGGTCCGAACCGCTTCCAGATACCGCTAAATAAATTTGTACCGCGACCCCGCCGCGGATCCGGCGCTGCGAGATACCCGCGAATTTCTGCCCGCCAATGCTGAGATCATAGTTTCCCGGGCAATAAGATCCTTTGATTTCATATGCCTCGATAGGGCCCGGTGCATCGGCCAGTAAAAGTTGGACTATTTTCCACATAAAATCATAGCCGCGGTTGATGGAAAAAGACTTGTTTTCTTTAAAAATGAATGATAAATTGAAAACGCCTTTATCTAAGATGACAGCAAGTCCGCCTGAGTTGCGGACAAGCACTTGATAGTTTTCTGATTCTACGTATTTTATCCCCTTATGGACAGAGGGAAGGCGGCTGTCTTGAATACCAAGCATCACCGTTTGCGGATGCACCCATGCCCGCATAACCGGGTGTGAAGTATCTTCACCTGTGCTTGTGCAAAATGTATCATCGAGTGCAAAAGACTGCAGGGGATTAAATTGCAAACCTGAGCTTGAATGATCAATCCATCGCCATACTTTGTCTGCAAGCATTGCTGTAATATCCATGCACGTTATCTCCCGTCTACACGTATAGAACTTACTAAAAAGTATAGCACGAAATAAGGTTGGTTAGCACTGTAGAAAAAGGGGAATAAATCTTGGAACAGGGAAGACTACTATAGAAAGAAAGGAGCAGAACGATGAGATGGAGAATTTGACGAGAAAAATACTAATTGCTTTAGTACTCGGTGTCATTGCAGGTCTTCTGCTGAATTTTGTCTCAGACACCGTGTTTGTTTTCTTAGACACATATATTCTCACTCCGGTTGGTCAATTGTTTCTTAATTTGATCAAGATGCTCGTTGTGCCAATCGTGTTTATTTCCATCGCACTCGGAGCTGCGGGTTTAAAGGACCCGGCGCAAATGGGAAGGATTGGTGGAAAAACGATCGGTTTTTACATTGTGACAACCGTGATCGCTCTTGTCATCGGTCTTAGTCTCGCCTTTTTTATTCGGCCGGGACACGAAGGGATATTTGACACGACAAATGCTGAATTTAATGCCGAAGAAGCACCACCTATCATGGAAACGCTAATGAATATTATTCCGGATAATCCGGTAAGTGCCCTGGCGAATGCTGATATGCTGCAAATCATTGTGGTTGCACTGCTCTTTGGGATTGCACTTGCCAAGCTGGGAGAGAAGACAGCAGGTCTGCACAAACTTCTCGAACAAGGTAATGACGTCATGATGTTCCTTGTGAATTTTGTGATGTACACGGCGCCGTACGGAGCTTTTGCCTTAATTGCCTCCGCTGTTGGGGATGCGGGTGTCCAAGGTCTCGGCCAGATGCTTATGTACATGCTGACGATTATTGCCGGTCTTTTGCTTCACGCAGCTTTAACCTACAGTTTAGCGATTAAACTTCTGGGACGTGCAAGCCCGTATCATTTTTTCAAAAACTTTTTCCCGGCTATTACGGTCGGATTCAGTACATCAAGCTCAAGCGGGACATTGCCGATTTCGATGCGTACTGCCCAAGAACGGCTTGGTGTCAGTAAGTCTGTCAGTAGTTTCGTTCAGCCGCTCGGAGCGACTATTAACATGGACGGGACGGCTATTATGCAGGCAGTAGCAACGATGTTCATCGCTCAGGTGTACGGAGTAGAACTTGGCTTTTCCCAGCTCGTGATGGTCGTCTTAACCGCAACGCTTGCTAGTATCGGGACCGCTGGTGTTCCGGGCGTTGGTTTAATTATGCTGACGATGGTATTGCAGCAGGTGGGCCTCCCGGTGGAAGGGATTGCGTTAATCCTCGGGGTCGACCGTATTTTAGACATGCTGCGTACCGCACTGAATATTACCGGTGATGCGGCTTGTGCTTATATTGTCGACCGATCCGAGAAAAAGAAAAGCGGCACACTCGAGAAAGGATGACCGAGTTGGTATAATAAAGGCACCATGTGGAGAGGGGAGCGGATGGTCACGATGACAAGAGGCAATCGCACGCTGGAAGAGGAGAAAGTGTTCAAAGACCCGGTACATCGCTATATCCACGTTCGCGATGAATTAATCTGGGAGTTAATCGGAACGAAAGAATTTCAGCGGCTGCGCCGAATCCGTCAGCTCGGCACAACCTTCTTAACGTTTCACGGAGCCGAGCATACCCGTTTTAACCATTCACTCGGTGTCTATGAGATAACCCGGCGGATCATTGATGTTTTTACCGGCCGGCCGTTCTGGAGAGACGATGACCGCCTGCTCTGTTTGAGTGCGGCGCTTCTCCATGATATCGGCCACGGTCCCTTCTCTCATTCGTTTGAAAAAGTGTTTGATACTGATCATGAATGGTGGACACGTAAAATTATTGTTGGGAATACCGAGGTAAACGAGGTGTTGCGGCGCATAGGGGATGACTTCCCGCAGCAGGTTGCCGACGTGATTGAGAAGACACACCCAAACAAGCTGGTAGTCAGCATGATTTCCAGCCAGATTGATGCCGACCGTATGGATTACTTACAGCGGGATGCCTTCTATACAGGCGTAAGCTACGGTCATTTCGATATGGAAAGAATTCTTCGGGTGATGCGTCCAACAGAAGAACAAGCTGTGATAAAATATACAGGGATGCACGCTGTCGAAGATTACATCATGAGCCGCTACCAAATGTACTGGCAAGTGTATTTTCATCCTGTTACCCGCAGCGCGGAAGTGATTTTAAGCAAGATTCTTCAGCGTGTGAAAGCACTCCGAAATTGCCGTTATCCGTTTAAACAGCCCCCTTCTCATTTTGAGGGGTTTTTCAACGAAGAACTCTCACTGGATACATATTTACAGCTGGATGAATCCGTCATTCTATACTATTTTCACATGTGGGAAGAAGAAGAGGATGCGATATTGAAAGATTTGTGCGGTCGTTTTATGAACCGGCGCTTATTTAAGTATGTGGAGTTTGACCAGCACTTTGTGATGAATGAGTGGCTGCGTTTGCAGGAATTGTTTCAAAAAGCAGGCAAGGATCCGGATTACTATCTTGTAATTGATTCGTCATCCGACCTGCCGTATGATTTTTACCGGCCGGGAGAAGAAGAAGAGCGGATCCCCATCCACCTGCTGATGCCGGACAACAAATTACGCGAGCTTTCCCGCGAATCAGACATTGTCGAAGCGATATCAGGGAAAAAACGAACAGACCACAAACTATACTATCCAGCGGAATGGCTCGACACACCAGGACACGAACAGGAAAAACAACAAATTAAAGACATCCTGCACGCCCACCCCGGGAAAATAGAAACAGAGTTTTGACATCATGAGTCATCTGATTTTTTCTGTGGTTTTTCTTTAAAACAATCTTTAAGTTGAGATAGGAAATACGAACATTTATATAAAAACTGTCTAATCAATCGTTAATCAAGTACACGTATAACTTGATTGTAACGGAAGGCGGCGACTCCAGCGGGAAAAGCATAAGCCTTGAGACCCCGCAGGTAGCGGGATTAAGGTTCAAAGGCTATAGACGCCACGTCCTGTGGCAACGCCTTTGTGACCAACATCGTGTTGGCCTGAGGAGGGCTCAAGCCATGCCCGCGGAAAGCGTCCGCCTGCAGTGGAAATCAACTTTTCTATGCTGTGTCTAAATTATTCAATTTTGTGGTAACTTCTACTAAGAACGTGAACGTGGCACTTTTGACTGATAGTTTACAACGGAGCAGACAGTACATTTTGTACAAGTGAGGAAGGAGGGCGAGAGATAGATGCTGCCGGAACATGCGAAGATTATCGCCCTGTTACATGAGGCCGGGGAAGTCATCGGCAGGAAGAAACTTCAGAAGATGGTGTTTATCGGAAAGAAAATGAAGCTGCCGCTGCAGGAGAAATACACCTTTCACATTTACGGGCCTTACTCGGAAGAACTGACACTGCGCGTCGAGGAGCTGTGCAGTCTCGGATTTGTAACAGAGGTGAAAGAAAAGAAAGCAGGCTACATGCAGTATCGCTACGCGGTTACAGCGGACGGCCAATCCTTCCTGAACACGTTTCCGATGACATGGCCCCAGGAAAAAGGAAAAGAAATCGTCCCCCTATTAAATGAACAAAGTTCTAAATTTCTGGAGCTTGTCTCCACGATGCTGTATTTTGAGGAGCTGCCCAGGCATGAAGTGAAAGAAAAAGTATTTACGCTGAAAAAAAGCCAGAATTATTCCGAGTCTGACATCCAAGAAGCGTGGGATTTTATTGAATCTTTGAAGTCTCTTCATTAAAAAAGTATGATAGAAGGAAAGACTCTTTTCGGAAAGGAGACAAGGAAGATGAAAAATAAAAGCGGCTTTAATATTTTAAGCGGTGATTCAACAGACGGTCACGGAGGTTACGGCGTAGGAGCGCTCAGTCTCGATAACGTCACCCCGATCATTATCGATCCGGAAGGGGATAGTGCCTTTATTGACATGGGGGCTCTCCATGCCCGCTCCGCAGTAGAAAAGCGGGTAAAGTTCCTGCCAACCAAAGAAGAGCTCCCTGAAAGCCGTCAGTATTGGATTGTATGGGTAACGGTCATGCAGAAAGAAGGTCAATCGTATTATGCCGGTGTCGGAGCGTGTGAGCTTCTCGTCGAGAGAGAAGAGAAAAGAATCCGCAAAGGGTTTAAAAGTATGCCAGAGCATGTTAATAACATGGATAAATCGCTGAAGGGCCGTATCGTCGTTGATCACATGGACGACTACTCCAAAAAAATACTCGGAGCCTTTTTGAAAGAGTTTAACGAAGAGATGTGGAATCACTCTAGTGAAGAGCTGCATCAAGCATTACAATCAGAAGAATAATATTAAAAAACTATGAACGATTTTTGAACATTGTTTGTACGTATTGTTCTTTTGGAAAAATATCAATAAACTAGATATACACACATGCACTACACATAACTAGGACAACCAAAACGTGCACGAGCGCCGATCCAGCCTCTTGCACGTTTTGGTTTTTTATAAATGCGAGTTAATTCAGGAAAGGTGAAAGGCTTCTGCCAGCAGGGAGTAGGAGTGGTGGCGCGCCTTCTGATCGGTGATCATATTCAAGATCATAATTTCATCCACCTGGGCATCAGTGGCAAGTTTTTCCAACTGTTCCTTCACGCTGTCTACACTGCCGATGACAAAACGCCCGCTTCCCTCTTGTCGTGCCGCTTCTTCTGCGTCGGTGTACGTGTGGGAGCTCGCCTCGTCTAAGGTAGGGGGCGCAAAGTGAAATTGTCCTGTTCCCCACCGGGCCCACTGTAATTCTGCCGGTCCTGCATAGTACGCTGCTTCTTCATCTGTATCAGCGCAAATGACAATAAGGGATAAAATACTATACGGTTTCTCAGAAAAGACAGATGGTTGGAAACGTTCACGATAACGGCGCAGCATGGGGACGGCCCATTGCGGGTTAATTTGGCCGGCAAAGGCAAACCCAAGACCGTATTGAGCAGCAATTTTCATACCTCCGTCACTAGAACCGAGCATAAACATGTCAGGCTGTAACGAGGGGTCAGGAGAGGGAGTAATTTTGGCAAATGGATGATCTTCTGGAAAGTCACGAGTGAAGTAGGCCATTAATTCATGGAGCTGCTCCATGACGTCGTTTGCTTGGAGAGCTTCCCGGGAGCGTCGTAAGGCCAGAGCAGTCAGTCCGTCTGTTCCGGGTGCTCGTCCCATACCAAGATCGATTCTTCCTGGATGCAATGCCTCTAAAAGAGAAAAATTTTCCACAACCTTCAGGGGGCTGTGGTTCGGCAGCATCACACCTCCTGAACCGATTCGTATGTTCTCTGTAAGGGCGGCAGCATGAGCACTGAGTAATTCGGGTGAGGTGCTGATCTGGTATTTCGTGTTATGGTGTTCGGCAAACCAGTAGCGTGTGTAGCCAAGCTGATCTGCTAATTGGACGAGTTCGGTAGAATCCTGGAGTGCTTCTGTGGCGGATTTTCTATCATAAATGGTCGCCAAGTCAAGGACGGATAGCTTTAAGCTGTCCTTTGTTGGTTGTTCCGTCATTGGGATGCCTCGCTTTCCTGTATGAGTATGCCTTCATTTAAACGCACCGTGAAATCTAAGTCAATGCAAAGGCACTCTGTGTCTAGACAAACAACGATCGCTAAAAAAACAGGGGTCCGAGAACCCCTGCAACTTATTCAAACCATCTTTTAAAACGATCCCAGAACTTTTCTTCCTTTGCTTCCAATTCTTCTTCCATCTTTTCTTTTTCCTCGTTATTGGTTTTCTTTTCCAATTCATCGGTACAGGAACGGCGTGGTTCTGTGCCTTTTTCAAATGCAATGGTACGGGAAGCACCGCATTCTTTTGAAGCAAGTAATCCGGTTTCTGGATCGATGTCAACCTCGACCACCCCGTTCGGTTTTAGAAAGGACAGTTTCAGGGAGTCCTCTAGGCCTTCACTCATAAATTGTGCCCAGATCCGCTTCGTGATTTGGCCTTCCTCTGCGTGATTCATCGGGCGGTTATCATCGTAGCCGGCCCATACGGCCGTGACGAGCTGCGGAGTGAACCCTGCCATCCAGCTGTCATAGTCGGTAGACCCGCTTTTTCCAGCAACCGGCCGATTAATCAGATGAGCAACTGAGCGGCCAGTCACGGATGTATAGCTTTCGAGTGACACGTCGAAAACACCTTTCATCATGTCGGTCAACACGTATGTTTTTTTCGGGTCAAATACTTCTTGTTTCTCTACCTCTGTTTCAACGAGGACATTGCCTTCTGCATCGGTTATTTTCTCAATAAACTGCGGTTCAACCTGGTAACCGCCGTTCGCAATAGCGCTGTAGCCGGTAGCCAGGTCAAGGATCCGCATACTCTGGGAACCGAGGGCAAGAGAAGGAATTGGCGAAAAGTCAGCCTCGATTCCTGCTTTTTTAGTCGTTTCCACGAGTGCTTCCGGTCCTAGATACAAGTGCGTTTTAACGGCAAATATATTGTCAGAAACAGCAAGGGCTTCTCCCATGCTGATAAAGTCATTCGCATAATATTCTCCGTAGTTGCCAGGTGAATAGGTCTCCCCGTTTTCCCCAAATTCAAACTCTGTCGGTTCACTGCGGAAAGCGGTAAGCGGTGTGAAGCCCTCTTCAAGTGCAGCGTAGTAAAGGAATGGTTTGAGTGCCGATCCAGGAGGACGGGCTGCGTGAACGGCTCGGTTAAACGTACTCTTTTCATACGATTTTCCGCCAACAAGCGCTCTTACGGCACCGCTGTCCGGATCCATCGCGACAAGCGCACTCTGCAGTTCAGAGTCTTTCGGTATTTCGAGTCGAACCCATTTCTCTGCTGTTTCCTGCAGGTCGGGGTCAAGGGTCGTATAAATGTGCAAGCCACCCTTTTCAACAATCTGAGGATCGAGGTCATACTTTTCTTCTAATAGCTTTTCCACATGGTCTTGAAAGTACGGACCGACACGCTCATCAGCAAGCTGGCCCGGCGCTTCCAGCCGAAGCGGTGCTTTTATTGCTTCGTTTCGTTCCTCTGCGGTAATAGCGCCTGTTTTTTCCATGGCCTGTAAAATGATTTCCTGTCTTTCCTTCGCCCGTTCCGGATAGGAGAAAGGTGAATAATAAGAAGGACCTTTCGGGACGCCGGCGAGCAGCGCAGCCTCTGCAAGCGTCAAGCGGCTCGCGGATTTGTCAAAATACAAACGAGACGCGGCTTCGATGCCGTACGCTCCGTGTCCGAAGTAAATGGTATTTAAGTAGCCTTCGAGAATCTTATCTTTGCTGTAATGAGACTCTAAGCGTAGCGCATAAAACGCTTCTTCTATTTTCCGGGCCCATGTTTTGTCATGGGATAAAAAGAGATTACGCGCATATTGCTGGGTGATCGTACTGGCCCCTTGCACTTTCGCACCTGCTTGCAGATTCGCGGCCACAGCAGAGCCGATTCGGGAAAAGTCAAAACCAAAATGCTCGTAAAATTCTCTGTCTTCAATCGCAATAATCGCATTTTTTATTTCTGGCGCCATGTCGTCGAGCTCGAGCCAATAACGCTGCTGCCCGTTGTGATGCTCTCCAATAATGGTGTCATCCTTGCCGTAAAAAACAGTAGATTGATCGACTTGGATAGGAGGTGGCTGAAGCAGCTTGGCACTGGCCATGACAGCAAGAGCGCTGCTCATTCCTAAGATACCAAAGAAGAGCATGAATCTCAGTAACAGCCGAAACCAGCCAATTCGCCGCGGCGCCTGGTTTCTTCGTCTAATGGCAGTGTCCATCTTTTTCCCTCCTCGCAAGCCCTGTCCCAACACGGCTGCCGTTTTGCGTTTGTTACCATTTTGGGTAACTTGAAAAGCTTTTAAACGGTAAGGAGGAAAAAAGAAGAAATATTGGTTTGATACGTTGATATGATGGCGGACCTTGATAAGAAGACCAAAGCGCCGGTTCGAACGGATGATGATTTCTCAGAGGAAATAGGAAAGGATCTTATTTAGAAAGGGTAGGAGGGGAGGAGCTTACTGGGCAAAAGAGGTTCCAATATCTTGGGATTTCTTTTTTTAACACTCTCATGACCAAAAGGGACGGCACATAAGGAAGCAAGACTTCCAAGTGCCTCACCAACTGCTGCCATGACATTGACTGCATGCTTGACAGGATAGGATCTTGCACCCCTTGCAAGATCCCTAAATGGACCTAACTCTTGGTATGGAGCAAACATCGTGTTGGTCAGTTAGAGAGACACGTACGGCTGGACAGCTTCTAAGTGAGAGCGGGGATCGATGCTGTTGCCGGTGATGACGAGGACAGTGGGTCCTTCTGGGCGGACAAGACCGTCCAAGAGAGCACCTGCTCCGACTGCTGCAGCTCCTTCCACGACAAGGCGGTGTTTGTCGTACAGAAACGCCATTCCCTTTGCAATGGTTGTGTCAGAAAGGCGCAGTCGCTTATCTACATAGCGGGTAACCATCGGCATCGTGTAGCGGTTGTGGAGGCCGATACCCCCGAGGAGGCTGTCTGCGTAAGTCGGGTGTTCTGGCACGTTCACCGGTTTACCAGCCTGAATGCTTTCATCCATTGCAGCTCCTTTTTCGACACAGAGGCCGGTTACACGGATAGCAGGATCGGTCTCTTTTAAGGCAAGACCGATGCCGGAGAGGAGACCGCCGCCAGAAAGGCCGCCTAGTACGTGTTTGACTTCCGGCAGGTCTTCAAGGATTTCAAGCCCGATCGTTCCTTGTCCGGCGATAATATGCGGGTGGTCAAATGGGGGGATCAGAACGCATCCCTTTTCTTTCTGAAGGCGGAAACACACTTCAGCTGCCGCGTCTTGGGATTCGCCCTCGATATGAAGATCGGCCCCGCTTTTTTTTAACGCTTCTATTTTCGCTTCTGGTACGCGTTCGGATACACATACGACAGCACGGATGCCGAGATTTGCCGCGGCATGCGCCACCGCAAACCCGTGATTCCCCGTAGAGAAAGTAGCCACTCCCTTTTTCTTTTCTGTTTCTGTCAGGGAGGAAATCATATTGGTTGCTCCGCGCAGTTTAAAGGATCCGGTCGGCTGCAAGTGTTCCAATTTTAAATAAACCGGAACCCCGGTGAAGCTCGAAAGGGAAGCGGAATGAAGCAGTGGGGTACGAGGGAGTACGCGGTGTATTCTTTTTCTCGCCATCCATACGTCTTTTACCGTCAATTTCATCGCTCCATCTCCTCCTTTGTATTTCTGACTCCTTTTTATGAGTATCACAATCATACATTCAGAATAAATTGAATAGTAAGCAATTGTCTACCGAAATACAAGGGTCTAAAAGAAATATATGAGAGGCGCGGCATGGAAAGAAGGGGGGAATGGGAGAATGGAAATGGTTCGGAGATTTTCCGAAGAGGAATATGCGGTGCGGTTGCAGAAGGTAAAAGAAAAGATGACTCAACAAGGGCTGGATGCGCTTTTTTTAAGTGACCCAGCTAATATGAACTACCTGACGGGTTATGATGGTTGGTCTTTCTACGTTCCGCAAATGGTGATCGTTTTTTTAGATGAAGAAGAGCCGTATTGGTTCGGGAGAGAACAAGATGTAAATGGAGCACGGGCAACGGCTTGGCTGTCACCGGACCGACTGCTTTTTTATGGGGATGACTACGTGCATTCCCGTTGGAAGCATCCGATGGAGGTATTGGCCGCTTGGATTCACAAGCATAAGAAAAATGTAAAGCGGGCCGGTGTCGAAATGGAGGCGTATTATTTTTCCCCGCGTGCCTTAGAGCGCCTTGAATCAGGCTGTCCGCGTGTGACTTTCCATGATGCGCATCTGCTTGTTAACGAAGTCCGGATGATAAAGTCCGATCAGGAAATACTATATATGAAAAAAGCAGGGAAGATCGCGGAAGCTGCGATGAAAGCAGGAATCGAAGCGGCCTATGAAGGATCACGCGTATGTGACGTTGCCGCCGCCGTTTCCTATGCTCAAAAGAGCGGTACGGCTGCCTTTGGCGGAGATTATCCGGCTATTGTACCTTTAATACCTGCAGGGTCGCTGACGTACGCCCCTCACGTCACTTGGACTGATAATCAGCTTAAAAAAGGTGATCCGCTTATTATCGAGTTGGCCGGTTGTTTTAAACGTTATCATGCCCCGCTCGCCCGCACCGTAACCATCGGTACACCGAGCCCTGCCGTACAACGTGTGGCACATGCAGTAGTGGAAGGCATTGAAGCTGTACTGGACTGCGTGAAACCTGGTTTAACGTGTGAAGAGGTCGAGGCGGTATGGCAGCGTGTGATTTCTCGTTATGGCTTTAAAAAAGAATCCCGCATCGGTTACTCGATTGGGTTAAACTATCCGCCTGATTGGGGAGAACACACGGCGTCACTGCGTCCTGGTGATAAAACGGTCCTCCGTCCAAACATGGCGTTTCACTTAATCCCAGGTATTTGGCTCGAGGAAATGGGCGTTGAAATCAGTGAAAGCTTTATCGTTACTGACAAAGGCTGCGAAACGCTGAGTCATTTCCCGCGATTCCCAGTCACGTGAATTTTCACATCGTTGTTACCAAAAAATGCAGAGAAAACAGCCTCCTCTTTTCGCACATACTACGCCTAAGAGAGGAGGAGAATAGATAGTGAAGACGGACGACTTTTACCAGAATGCGAAGGAAAAATTGGAGGCACGCTTGCAAGAACTGGAGCGGCACACCGAGGATCGCTTAGGGCTTGACATGGAGTTTGCCCAAGAAGCGATCGGGGAATTGTCCAATTACGATAACCATCCTGCCGATCACGGTACGGCGTTATATGAAAGAGAAAAAGATTTAGCACTCGAACAACATGCGGATCGAGAAGAACAGCGCATTCATAAAGCGCTTGAGGCGATTGCCGAGGGCACTTACGGGAAGTGTGAAAAATGCGGGAAAGACATCCCGCTTGCGCGCCTGGAGACCGAACCTGCAGCCCTTCAGTGTGTAGACCATGCGTATCAAGACAACGATCCGGATGACCGCCCGGCAGAAGAAAGACGGCTGATCCCGGGAAAAGGCGGCTTTACCGATGTGACGGAAGATGGCGTGGTAAACGATCGTTTTGATGCCGAAGAAACGTGGGAGCAGGCAGCAGCGTACGGGACTTCCGATACGCCTTCTGACACGTACAACCCGGCTGAGGTTTACGAAGGTATGTTTGGAGATGGAGAAAGCGGCAGTGGCATGGAGGAACGGTTCGAGGGGTATACGTTGCTAAACAGTGAGGGAGAACCGATTAATTTCGACGAAGATGTAGATTACTCCGAGTACTTTTTACGAAGATAGATCGGGGAAAAATCATTCCGTAACCGTTCCCATTGAAAGGACGGTTACGGAAAATGGTATAATGGGAAAAAGGAGTAGACGTCGCCCTTTCATGCCAAGGTCGTGATGTTCACCAGGTCCGCAAAATGCAAGTACACGACACCATCCTCCGTCAGCAAATGAAACTGTTTTTGGTCATGGTTAATGTAGTGGCAGGTCCCTACGGTGTGAAAGAAAAAGCCATCACGCCAATACGTAAAGCAGAGGGCAGCATCCTGACGCATCGCATCACCGAGCAGCCATTCCAGTTCTTCCCAACGTTGGGGATCGAGTTCTGGTTTTTTTTGTTTGGTCTGTTCGTGCTGGTGGTGAAGCCATTGCTCTCGGTGCTCGGGTAAAATCATCCGCATCGATTCCCAGCGCATATTCGATTCCGGCGTTAACTTGTTACCTTTCACAGTTACATCATTCCTTTTTTATTTTTCTGTAGAAAAGTAGAGCTCTCTTTGTTTTATTATACACGAACACACGTTCACATAAACAAGTGATTTTTTCCAATACTCATCGAGTGAACAACAAAACAGCGCTTCGGCGCGCGTCGTAGGGAGCGAATAGAGCTGCGAAAAAGCATGGTGGAAGAAAAAACGACGTTATCGGGGTCGTATGAGGCCTTGAAAAAGTGTTGGCAGCAAAATAGTGACGACATCGGTTCTGTATGAGGCCGCGAAAAAGCGTTAGCAGCAAAATAGTGTCGTCATAAGGGTCGTATGAAGTCTCGAAAAGATTATGTCCATATAATTGTGTAAAAAGAAAATGAGTCAAATCAATTCCTCGTGGTTACAATGTTATCAGCTACGAAAACAAAGAGGAGGAATTAAATTGACTCAATTACAGTTTAACCTGAACATGGACCATTTAAAAGCATCTCTTATGACATCGGACCTGGACGACGTTGTAAAAGCATCGATTATGTTGGTATTAAATGAATTTATGGAAAAAGAACGGGATGAACATTTACGGACAGCAGCCTACGAAAGGTCACCGGACCGTCGAGATTACCGGAATGGTTACTATGAACGGGATCTTCTTATGAGTATCGGAAAAATCACATTGCGGGTGCCGCGTACCCGTAACGGTGATTTTTCTACGACTGTTTTTGATAGGTATGCCCGCTGTGATCAGGCATTTGTTCTGTCTATGCTTGAAATGGTAGTCAACGGGGTGTCCACCCGAAAAGTGAAAAATATTGTTAAGGAACTTTGCGGGGAAAAGGTGTCAAAATCCTTTGTTTCCTCCCTGACAGAAAAGCTAGATCCGGTTGTCAATCGCTGGGCCGACAGGCCACTGAATACGATGTATTTTCCTTATGTTTTTGTGGATGCCATGTATATAAAAGTTCGCGAGTATCAACGCGTGGTATCCAAAGCGGTCTATATTGCGACAGCGATTAATGAGAATAACGAACGGGAAATTTTGGGGTTGAAGGTAGACCACTCAGAAAGTCGCGAGGCTTGGAAAAGATTTTTTCAGCACTTACATTCGCGAGGACTTCAAGCGCCAAAGTTGGTCATATCGGATGCACACAAGGGTTTAAAGAAAGCGATAGCGGAAGAGTTTGTGGGCACCTCCTGGCAACGATGTATTGTCCATTTCAAACGAAACATCTTCGATAGCTTGCCAAAGAAAGATACGGAGGAAGTGAAGATGGGCATAAAAAGGATTTTTGAAGTGGTTAAGCCTAAGGATGCCAGGAAATTAAAAGCGGATTTCCTTCAGGAGTTTGGTTCCAATCCCAAGCTAGAAAAGGCTATCAATATTTTAGAAGAAGGCTTCGAAGATGTGATTCAGTATTTAATTGAGGAGGAAAGTTATCATAAATACATCCGAAGTACAAATTCGCTTGAAAGACTAAACCAAGAAGTCAGACGCAGAGAAAAGGTCATCAGAATTTTTCCAAATACCCAGTCAGCATTCAGGCTTATTGGAGCCGTTTTGATGGAGTACGCAGATGAACAAGCTGGTAAAAAATTAGTGACAGCATGAACCAAGCGCGAAGCGCGCGAAATTTTGATTATGGAAGGGGGTACCCCCTTCCATAATCAAAATCCGCTATAAGCTGATAAAAAGTGCGAATACGAGGAAATGAATTTACACAAAACTGTGGACTTGACTTCTCGAAAAAGGGTTATCAGCGAAATAACGCCGTCATAAGGGTTGTATGAAGCAGTGAAAAAGCATCGGCATCGAAATAGCGACGTCATCGGGGGCGTATAAAGCTTCGAAAAAGCATTGACATCGAAATAACGCCGTCATAGGAGCCGTATGGCGCCCCGAAAACACGTCGGCAACAAGTTAACGAGGTCATAGTAAACGTAACAAAAATGGGAAAAGAGGGGGGATGGATAAGTGTCCATTATATGTATCGAGGGGCCGCCGGCTGTAGGAAAAACAACCGTTGCCTATGAATTAGCGGATCGGTATGGGTTTTACGTCGTGCCTGCTGCAGAGACGTACTGGAGTGGTAAGGAAAAGGACAGAAGCTGGCTTGGGCAATATGAACTGCAAGTAGAGCGCTGGGAGCTGGCACTTCGAAAAACAGCAGAATATGCGGCAGTTATTCTTGATGGTGATATTTTTCATCCCCTTTTGGCCTGCGCGCTGCAAGACTGTTCGTTCCAACAAACGATCTACAGGGCTTACCAGCAAGCTTTCACAGAAAAACGTATTGGGTTGCCGGATGGTTATTATTACCTTTATGCCGGGACGTCTACCTTGCGAAAGCGGCTCATCAAAGATGTAGCCAGGAGAAGCATTATTCATCAGGAAGCTTTCTATGACAGGCACCGGAATTATTATCGCCATATACCTGGACGAACGTGGGCGATCCACGCCGCTGCTAGTGAAAGGCAAGTCGCACAACAGGTCATAAAGCAATTGCCGGAACAGAAAGAGGATTATTACAAACTTTCAACGTTCCGCTACATACAAAAACAGCTACAGCAACCTAACCGTTAGCTTCTAAAAAAAACATGCTAAAGAAATTTTTTTTTAAAAAGGTTATTGACTTGAGAAAGATTTTCAGTAAAATGTGTTATTAGATAATGATATTCATTTTCATTTAACTACATAGTGACGGAGGGAAAAAACATATGAAGAAGTCATTCTGGTTTTTACTAGTAATGGCGGCAGCTGCTTTATTTGTGCTGGCTGCTTGCGGTGGTGGCGCTGAGAACAACGATTCCGGCGGCACAGAAGAAGGTACAGAAAACACAGAAGAAAATACGGAGACAGAAGCAGGGACAGAGGATGAGACAGCGGCTGAAAACAGTGGGGACGAGGTAGTCAATCTGTATACAAGCCGACACTATGATACCGATGAAGATTTATATGAGAAATTTACAGAAGAAACCGGTATTGAGGTAAACGTCATCTCCGGTAAGGCAGATGAGCTGATCGAACGTTTGGAACGAGAAGGGGAAAACACGGAAGGTGATGTGTTTATTACCGCTGACGCCGGCCGTTTGCACCGGGCCAAAGAAGCTGGTATTTTGCAGGCCGTTGAGTCAGATGTGCTAAGCGAAAATGTACCGGAGAACTATCGTGATGAAGACAACCAATGGTTTGGCCTTACAAAACGGGCACGTATTATTGCGTATGATCCGGAGCGCGTCAACGAAGAAGAGTTGTCCACGTACGAAGCACTTGCAGATGACGAGTGGGAAGGCCGTGTACTGATCCGCTCCTCAGATAATATTTACAACCAATCGCTTGTTGCCTCTTTAATCGCAATTAATGGCACAGAGGAAACGAAAGTATGGGCGGAAGGTATTGTGAACAACATGGCACGCGATCCACAGGGCGGTGACCGTGATCAAGCTAAAGGGGTCGCTGCAGGTGAAGGCGATGTCGCTGTCATGAACTCTTACTACTATGGACATATGCTGAACTCAGCAGAGGACGAGGAAGTAAAAGTAGCGGAAGGACTGGAAATTTTCTTCCCGAACCAGGAAACAACAGGAACACACGTGAACGTCAGTGGCGCTGGAGTCATTAACAACAGCCCGAACAAAGAAGCAGCTGTTCAATTTATCGAATTCCTTTCAAGCCCGGAGGCACAAGGAGAATTCTCCGAAGCTAACTATGAATTCCCTGTTAATCCGGAAGTGGAGCCATCTGAACTGTTGCAGTCTTGGGGAGACTTCAAAGAACAAGACATTAATTTAACCCAGCTTGGAGAAAACAACAAAGAGGCATTAATGCTCATGAACGAAGTAGGCTGGAAATAATAATAACAGCAAGTGCAAGGGTGCGTACGTATACGGTACGTGCCCTTTTTTTGTTGCGGCTTTATCTTTTATGGACGTACAAACATGCGGAACAGCACCCAACGCCGTATATTAATTGGAAATAATACTGTGTAAAGATTGGGTGTGAAGAAAACGTGAAAATCACGGTCCATAAGAAAAAAGACAGCGATAAACCAACCCTTTATCTGCCGAGGCATACGTTTCTTACTCTGAAATTAAAAAGATCTACTTCTTATTACCTTCATGTGGGACAAAGACACAGCAAGGTTTCTGTAAAAGAACAACCAAAAGCAGAGAACCAACTATCTGTATCTGAGTTTTTGTTTGAAGAAATGATGCTTAGGGAGAAAAGAAAGTACCATATTTGGGTACAAAAGAATCATATTCACATCGGACCTGTCATCGGTGTGTTTGTGAATAATCAGTTCATCTCCCAAATCAAAAA
Organism: Bacillus piscicola; assembly: GCF_022458745.1. Taxonomy (GTDB): domain Bacteria; phylum Bacillota; class Bacilli; order Bacillales; family Marinococcaceae; genus Alteribacillus_A; species Alteribacillus_A piscicola. Next base: position 124,988 of record NZ_JAJJJF010000004.1, on the reverse strand, counting down.
CGGCCGTCCTCCACTAAGAGTAGTAAAGCAAGCAGAGTCCAACAGAGTGGCACACACTTATTTGTTTTACTTTTCTATTGACGACATCGATTGGGTGAACGAGAAGATAAGGGCACAAGTTTATGTAAATGAAAAGGATCAATGGCTAGAAGAATGGGCTCCATTTCCAACCGTTATTTACGACCGGGGCGTGCGATTTAAAAAGAGAGAGAAGAAACGAGTAAAGAATATACGTCGAACCTTTCGAAACCATTACGGGATCCCGCGCATTAATACGGTGGATACACTGGACAAATGGAAGGTATATGAGAGACTGTCTGCGTATCCTGAATTACAAGGATATATTCCTGAAACTGTCCCCTATAAAGGCATGCGTGATATTAAAGAGATGCTGGACCGCTACGGTTTCGTATACTTTCGTATAGAATTACTTGCCAAAGCAGGTATTACATTACAAGTTCCTTTGTACTTTTTTTCAGTACATGATGTGTATGAGAAAAGTTCCGTCGTCATGGGAACTTGCTACCATCCGGAAAGTGTAACGTGGGAAAAAAAGCGATTTCCTTTCCCGGATATTCTGTATGATCGCGGAGGAGGCTTTTCGCCGGCACAGCGAATACGGGCAAAGGAGATCAGAAAACAGTTTGCTTCACGTCGTATACCAACCTTGAATGCTATCCATTATTTTAATAAATGGAGAGTTTACCAAGCTTTAAACAAGGTCACGGAGCTGCAGGCTCATCTTCCCGAGACCGTGCGCTGTGCAAGTGTGCACGATTTAGAAAGTTTCATGCAAAAGCGAGAGGAAGCGTATATAAAGGGATTGTTAGGCAATGGTGGGAAACAAGTCATTTTTCTCAAAAAAAAGAGAGACAGCAGTTACGAACTGCGTTTTTTTGTGAAGGAATTAGTTCGTAAAACGGTTCCGAGCTTGGAGGAAGTATATCATTTCCTATTTCAGTATTTCGACGAACAACCATTCATCGTGCAACAAGTAATTCCGTTAATAAAAATCGATGATAGGTTGGTGGATTTTCGTGCAGAAGTCCAGCGTAACGGTAAGGGAGACTTGGAAGTTGTTGCGTTTCCTGCTCGCATCGGAGCCAAGCAATCCCCGATCACGACCCATTCCCAAGCGTACTCATTTGAAACGTTTTTCCGAACTTTTTTTAATGAACAAGAAGAAGAGATTGTTCAAAAGAAAGCTGACGTGGAAGACTTTTTGAGACGCATTTACACCAATGTCGAGGCTCATTTTGGAACGTTTGCAGAGATAGGGATTGACTTTGGGATGGATGATAAAGGACATCTTTGGTTCATTGAGTGTAATGCTAAGTCAGCAAAAGTGTCCTTAAACATGGCGTGTGCAGATGAAATAGTAGAGAGGTCCTTTCTTAACCCAGTTAGGTATGCCATATATATGTATACGAACACAATGACTTTCCCACTGATAGAAGGAGCAGAAGAAGGGAAAGGGGAGGATGACTTACTGGGATTGTATAGGGATGAGTCCTGGTCCGTACCAGCAGAGGATGAAGAGGAAGAGGGTGAGGATGTGAACGTATAAAGTGACTGCCGCTGCATGCCATATATCACACATGAAAGATCACACATGAAAGACCAGCCGGTTTCTGTTAGAGAAGACGGCTGTTTTTTTGTGTTTCATTTGTTCTGTTTTCAGTAGATTTTGTATTAGCGTTTAAAATTTTTCGTGACAAATTCACTATATTCTGGCATACTAATTGAAGATGATAAACATTCTCATTAACAATCAATGACAGGAATAATAATAGAGATAAAGGGTAGGACATCATGAAGATAAAAGGAAGAGTCCCAACAACTGTATCGGGCTGGGGAGCCCTTGCACTGTTTTCTGTGTTGCTGCTTGTACTGCCTTCAAGCTTTTTAGTTATACGTATTTTTCAACCGGCCAGTGAGAACTGGGAGCACATTAGAGAATATATGCTGCAAAATTATATGATGGATACGCTCTTGCTTGCTTTTTGGACAGGATTGTTTTCTGTTGCGATTGGGACAGCGCTTGCCTGGATCGTATCAGCCTATGATTTTCCGTTTCGCGGTACCTTAAAGTGGGCGCTTCTTATGCCACTGGCGATACCGCCGTATATCGGGGCGTATACGTATCACGGTATGCTGAACTATACCGGAGTTATTCAGGTGACGTTACGAGATCATTTTGACACAGAAGTATCGCAGCGCTATTTTGACATTATGAATATGCCCGGCGCGGTGTTTATTTTTACAATTTTTCTGTACCCCTATATCTATGCTATCACACGGGCCTTCTTCGCCCGCCAGGCAACATCGCTCGTTGAAAATGCCCGTGTGCTTGGAAGCGGCCCTGTGCGAACTTTTCTTTACGTCGTCGTACCAGTGGCAAGAGGGGCGATTGTAGCCGGAGTGACGCTTGTTGTGTTAGAGGTGCTGAATGATTACGGTGTCGTCAGCTATTTCGGCATTCAGACGTTCAGCACGGCCATTTTTCAGACATGGTTTGCGTTCGGGGATTTGGATGCGGCCATTAAGCTTGCCGGTATTCTAATGGGGATCGTGCTTGTCCTGCTGCTGCTCGAGAAGTTTCTGCGCGGCAGACGTCAATTCAGTTACAGTAATACGAAAGTGTCCCCTTTAAAGCCGCAGTCATTAAAAGGCTGGCAGAAATGGTTGACTGTTGCGTTTACCGGTTCCATCTTTTGTCTCGGCTTTGTCATCCCGGTTGCCCAGTTGACCTATTGGTCGGTGCTTACTTACGAAGATATCTTCTCGGAAACCTTTTTAACATTGATTCGTAATTCAGCATTGGCAGCAGGGACAGCCGCTCTCGGCGTTGTGGTGATTGCGGTGGTGATCGCGAACTTCACCCGGATGGCAAAGGGAGTCGTTCCGGCCGTTACGTCCCGCTTGACAGTGCTCGGATACTCGATTCCCGGCGCGGTCATTGCGGTAGGAGTGATCAGCTTCTTTATTTATCTGGATGAAAAGCTGGCTGCGTTATATGACCTGACGGGTGCTTCCTCTGCCCTTGTTTTGAGCACAAGTCTGATCATGCTGTTGTTCGCTTATATCATCCGTTTTATGGCAGTCGGCTACAATTCCATTGAAGCAGGCTTTGATAAAATCGGCATGAAGTTCACCGAAGCGTCCCGCACTCTTGGGATGGGCTGGACGGAGACATTTCTGCGCGTCGATCTGAAAATGATACGACCTGCGGTTTTCAGCGGCTTTATTCTCGTGTTTGTCGACATCTTAAAAGAGCTTCCACTGACACTGATATTACGGCCATTTAATTTTGAGACACTCGCTTCGATGGCTTACCGATATGCAAGTGATGAACGAATTCAAGAAGCAGCTCTTTCCTCGATGTTTATTGTTCTGGTGAGCGGAATCGCGATGTTCATCTTCCACATACTAATTGAAAAGGAGCCAAACTGATGCACGTACAAATATCTGATCTCTGTTTTGATTACTCCTCATCGAAAACACCGACCGTTTCAGACTTCTCCCTTCATATGCAGGAAGGGGAGATTGTTTCCATTTTAGGAGAGAGTGGGAGTGGCAAAAGCACGATACTCCGTCTTATCGCAGGATTAGAAACACCGAAGAAAGGCTGTATTCAAGTGGGAGATCGCGCATTTTGTCAAGGAGACGGCGTGTACCTGCCCGTAGAAAAGCGCGGTCTTGGCATGGTATTCCAAGACTATGCGCTCTTTCCGCATATGACAGTGGAGGCGAATATCATGTTCGGCCTAAAGCGTTGGAAACGGGCCGAACGTAAGCAACGCGCAGCTGAAATGCTCGAACTGATTCATATGGAGGACTTTCGAAAACGATATCCCTATGAACTCAGCGGTGGACAGCAGCAACGCGTTGCTTTAGCCCGCGCCCTGGCACCTAAGCCTTCGCTTTTGTTATTAGATGAGCCATTCAGTAATCTGGATGCTCATTTGCAGCAGCGTATTCGCGATGAACTGCGTAACACAATCAAACATACAGGAACAACCACGATTTTCGTGACCCATGATGAAGAAGACGCTCGTGTACTGGCGGACCGGGTCGTGATGGTAGAAAAAGGTGCCGTCAAGCAAGTCGGCCGGCCATGCGACATACTGAAAGAGACGTTTCGAGGCCAGACTGCTCATGTAGAAGCGTAAGAGAATAACGTTTAAGAGGCAGCCGTTATAAGGAAAACGGCTGTTTTTTTGTTTTGTACATTTTTTTTCGCTGAGGAGAAAAAATAGTAAGGGAAGGAGGTGTCCACCGTGCCCAATCCATTGGAAGCCGTTTGGAACGTATTCAAAACACAAATTGATAATACAGATGAACCGAAGGCCCCTCTGCATGTCATTGAGGTCGGCGACTTATGGAAATATGTGACATCCGTTGAAGAATTCATCCGGTACGAGGAAGTAGGCTTAAATACGACCACCGATGATGAAGTAACGGAGATGCTGAACGATATTGTAAAAACGTGTGAGTCCCAAGTAAAGCGAGTGAGCCAATTCATGAGAGAGGAGGGGATTCCTCTCCCGGACGTTACCTCAGCCAAACCAAAATCCAGTCCGAACGATATTCCCTTAGGTGTTAAATTAACTGATAATGAAATCACAAACGGCGTTGCGTTTAAGTTAATTACGTGTCTGAAATTGTGTGCCAAATCCCAAGGAGACGCGATCCGCAACGATATTAGTATCATGTGGCTACAGTTTTATGCGGAATGGGTGACGATCGGCGCTACCTTAAAAACCCTCATGCGAAAGCGCGGCTGGCTGAAAGTACCGCCGTACTATTACCCGCCCGGCTTACCCTCAGAATAACAAGAAGAACCAACCCCGCAGCACGCTGGTGTTGGTTTTTCTGCTTTTTACAGGAGTTGAAGTGTTCATGGAAATACGCGGTTGGGATAGCAGCTGTTATAATGAGAGGAAGGAGGTACCATTACCATGAAAAAGAAGCTGACTGTTTTTTTCTCCTTCCTGCTTGTCCTGTCTCTTGCAGCTGGATTGGCGATGAGGAGTATGAATGAACGAGCAATGGGCATCGGCACCATGGGGGCTATTATTTTTCTCCTTGTTATTATCTTGCTGAACAAGAAAAGCGGAAAAGGAAAGAAATAGCTGAAACGGGAGGATGTCAGTGTCTGCTTGCTTATTCCTGAGCGAGATGATGTAATGTTAGTAGAAACGACGAGGAAAGGGCGATGGCATGTGAGTAAACCTGATTTAAAAGCACGCTCTCCGTGGGCGGCGTTGACAGACGTGAAACAAGTGGAGATGACTCCGGTAGAGGCAAAAACCATACATACGGAAATGACGATTCCAGGCAGTAAAAGTGTGACGAACCGGGCATTGATTATGGCTGCCCTGGCTGAAGGCACATCCGAGCTGACGGGCATTTTAAAAAGTGATGATTCCTACTGGTGCTTGGAAGCACTCCGCAATCTCGGCATTACCGTGGAAGTCATGGGAGACACCGTTCGAATAGAGGGATGTAACGGGGACTGGCCGGTGAAAGATGCCCATCTGTATATCGGAGCAGCAGGCACAATTGCCCGCTTTCTCCCTGGAGCGCTAGCGGCTTCGGAGGAAGGGAATTTTCATGTGGAAGCAAGCAAGCGGATGAGTGAGCGCCCCGTACAACCTCTCATGGAAGCACTAGAGACACTTGGCGCCGAGGTTGAATACATCGAAAAAGAAGGATTCTATCCACTCCGCGTCAAAGCGCACGGCCTCACAGGCGGGGAGGTTCAAATTTCGGGTAAAGTATCGAGCCAATTTACGAGTGGTCTTTTATTAGCCGGGCCGTACGCGAAAAAAGCGGTAAAAGTGACGATCCCCGACCATATCGTACAACATGCGTACGTTAAAATTACGTTGGATCTCATGAAACAATTCGGTGTAGAAGCCACCTATAAAGACGATCTCAGTGAGATGGTTGTTCCTGTTTCCGGCTACACAGGGCGCGACATGGCACTCGAGGCCGACGCGTCTACGGCGAGTTATTTTATGGCGCTTGCAGCAGTAACGAATGGACGTGTCCGGATTAATAACTTAACGATGCAGACGAATCAGCCGGATATTTATATGACAGACATCTACGAGCGGATGGGCTGCCGGGTTATAAAAGGAGACGGCTTTATCGAAGTAGAAGGACCGGAACAGCTTCGCGGGGCTTTTGATATCAGCATGAAGGAAATGTCTGACCAAACGTTGACGCTTGCGGCAATTGCACCATTTGCCGATGGCCCGATCACTTTGAGAGAAGTCGAACATATCCGCCATCATGAATCAGACCGGATTACGGCCGTTTGTACAGAACTAAAGAAATTAGGAATAGAAGTAGAGGAGTTCCAGGACGGATTAAAGGTGTATCCGGGAGTGCCACAGGGCGGTGTCCTTCACTCCTATGACGATCACCGGGTAGCGATGGCGCTTTCGCTTATTGGAACGAAGGTGCCGGGAATCGTCATTGAAGACCCAGGCTGCGTGTCCAAAACATGTCCGACTTATTTTGAACTCTTAGAAAAAGCAGGTGTGCCAGTCACTTACAGCTAGGATTCAAAGACAACTGAACTTGTTTGATGGAGGGGGAGAGGCTTTGATGAAACAGGATCGAGAAAACGTTGCAGTGAAGAAGTGGATGGAGACTCCGATCCCCCTGTCTCTATCTAAGACAACGATTCATGATCTTCGCTTACGGACGGAAAGAGGAGACTTAGAAAAGGTCGTCATCGTGAATGAAAGAGAGGAGCTCGTCGGCATTCCGAGTGTCCCTCTTGGCGAGCTTTTTCTAGAAAGCAATCAAGCGACACAGCTGCGGACAGAATGGGTGCGGCAGGTTCCGCACGCGGAGGAAGAGGAGGCAATCACTGAGCAGGAAGGTCCGTTTCCGAGACCAGTCATCGCGCGTAACGGACAAGTTTCCGGAGTATTAACGGAAACGAGTATGTTAGCAGCCTATCGTGCTCTTTCTGATTCGCTTCAGCACCACACCAACGTTACGGATATGATTTTAAACAGCGCCTATGAAGGGATTGCGGTGGTGGACCGTGCCGGCAATGTGCAGCAAATGAACCAGGCGTACCGGCATTTTCTTGGCATCCCGTCGGAAGAGAAAGTCATCGGCCGGCCCGTACAGGAAGTGATTGACAATACCAATCTGCACCAAACCATCAAATCGGGTGTCCCTGAAAAGGGAGAAATCCAAGTAATTCAAGGGCAGAAAATGATTGTCCACCGTATCCCGATTTGGAAGGACGGAGAAGTAACAGGTGCGATCGGCATGCTGATATTCGAAGGGGTAAGTGATCTTTACCGGATTCTCGGAAAGGCAGCCAACATGCCAAGTGTTCCTCCGTTTGCAGATGAACGAAAGCTTCAGGAGGCTCCCCCTCTGTACACGTTTGAGCAGATGATCGGCGAAAGCGGTCGTTTCATGGAAAGTAAAAGCAGAGCCCGAAAAGCAGCGAAAACAAAAGCAACCGTTTTACTAACGGGAGAAAGTGGTACAGGTAAAGAGCTGTTCGCACAAGCCATTCATGAGATGAGCGGCCGGAAAGGAGCGTTCGTCAGCCTCAATTGTGCCGCGATTCCCGAGCATTTGTTAGAAGCCGAGCTGTTTGGTTATGAAGAGGGTGCTTTTACGGGAGCGAAGCGGGGCGGCCATAAAGGAAAATTTGAAGCGGCTCATTACGGTACGCTGTTTTTAGATGAGATTAGCACGATGCCGCTCGCCATGCAGGCGAAGCTGTTACGAATTCTCGAAGAAAAGAGCGTCGTCAAGGTCGGCGGCCACGTCCGTATTCCGGTCAATGTCCGGATTATCGCAGCAACCAATGACAATCTGGAAGAATTAGTAGTGGCACATACTTTTAGAGAAGATCTGTATTACCGTCTCCATGTCATTCACGTACCGCTGCCGCCATTGCGCGAAAGAAAAGAAGATATTCCGTTGTTGGTCGGACATTTCATCCGCAAATTTTCCGAAGACTATCAGCTTTCAGTCAAGAATATTGATCAGCATGCGATGGAGCACCTGCGAGCCTATCACTGGCCCGGCAACGTTCGAGAACTTGCCAATGTCGCCGAACAACTCGTTATCCTCACAGAAGGCAACGACATTCGCACTCTTGATCTTCCAGCCCACATTCAGGAATGTGTCCCTGAACTTACCGATAAACAGACCGGCAGCACGATCCTAAAAGAAAACCAGCATCAACACGAAAAAGAACTAATCGAAAAAACGATCCAACAATACAACGGGAATAAAACAGAAGCCGCCGCCGCCTTAGGAATTCACCGGACAACGCTGTATAAAAAAATAAAAGACTACCAACTCTCCCTGTAGTGTATATATTTGTATACACTTTCACATGACCATGTATAAATATATATACAAAATGACACGATAGCGTCGATTTCATAAGCGCTTGTTTAAATTAACAATACGAGCCTACAACTAATCGGCGTTGGTCATAGGACGTGACCGCTTTTAGCCGACGCACGCAGGAGTCGCCGCCTTCCGTTGCAATCAACCAACAGTTATCTCACCAGCGAACTGTATTCATGTCCTTAAACAAATATTTGTATATACGGGCTAATAACCTGTATCTGAATGATGAAATAGATTCGATAGTGAACAACGCTGGAAGTGTCGGATGAATAATTGGCACACAATTTGCATTATTAAATACAGAGTAAACAAATTTGTGTGTGAACTGGGGGAGATGAACGATGACTGACTTTACGATGCTTTTTCCGCGGCATGTCTTGTATGGAATGAACAGCTTTCAAAAAGCCGGTGAAACGGCTCTGAATTACGGAAAAAAAGCCTTGATTATTAGTGATCCGATCATGAAAGATCTCGGTTACTTGGAAAAGTGCCAATCGATGCTCGAGGAAGCCGGTCTCACGTATGTGGAATATATTGACGTGGTGTCGGAGCCGACGGACGTTTACGTTTCGGATGCCCTGGCGCTTGTGAAAGAACACGAATCCTCTGTCATCCTTGCTCTTGGGGGAGGAAGCTGTTTAGACACAGCGAAAGCAGTTGCTGTTATGGCTACGAACAGCGGGGACATCAGTGACTATATGAATAACCAAAAAACAGCAACCGAAAAACCGCTGCCTTTGATTGCGATTCCCACCACCGCCGGCACTGGTTCAGAGGCAACAGACGTGACGGTGATTACCAATACGAAAAATGATGTCAAAATGATGATCAAACAACCTGCCTTTATGCCGGAAACGGCGATTGTCGATCCAATCCTTTCGATGTCATCGCCAAAAGGGACTACAGCGGCAACCGGCGTGGATGCTCTTACGCACGCAATCGAAGCGTATATTTCAAAAAAGGCCCATCCTTTCTCTGATCAGCTTGCGTTATCAGCGGCAAAGTTAATCATGGAGAACCTGCAAGCAGCCTACGATGACGGCACGAACGAAACAGCAAGAGAACAGATGGCACTTGGGGCCATGCAGGCAGGGATGGCTTTTTCCAATGCTTCTGTCTGTCTCGTGCACGGAATGTCCCGGCCAGTGGGTGCTGTCTTTCATGTGCCGCATGGTATCTCGAATGCGATGCTTCTGCCGGTTGTGCTGGAGTACAGTCAGGAGGCTTGCCAGGATAGGCTGGCGGACTTGGCGTCTTTTGTCTTCCCTCACCAAACCTTCGCAACAAAAGAGGAGGCCGCTGATTATTTTGTAGAAAAAGTCTTAGGGCTTTGCCAGCGTCTGGACATCCCGAACATGAGGGAGTGGGGGGTCGATGAAGAAAAGTTTCATGACAACCTCTCTAAAATGGCGGAGGACGCATTAGATAGCGGCAGCCCAGCCAACAACCCAAAGGTTCCGAAAAAAGAGGAGATTATCGAGTTATATCGAAAGGCTTATATATACACGTATCCACAACTAACTAACTAAAAAGAGCGTATTACACAAAAGGAGGTTTTTAAAATGGCAGCAGGAAGAAAATTAAAAAACTTTATCAACGGAAAATGGGTAGACGCGGGGACTTCACAGTATGAAAGCGTGCCAAATCCGGCAACTGGTGAAGAAATAGCACAAGTTCCTCTTTCTACAAAAGAAGATGTCGATCAAGCAGCACGGGCGGCTCGAGAAGCGTATAAAACGTGGAGAAAGACTCCAGTACCAAAGCGGGCTCGTATTATGTTTAAATATCAGCAATTAATCATGGACAATTATGATGAATTGGCTGAGATTATTACCCGGGAAAACGGGAAGACATACGATGATGCGTACGGAGAAGTGCTCCGTGGTATGGAATGCGTGGAATTCGCAGCCGGTGCGCCGACGTTAATGATGGGCGATTCCTTGTCTTCGATTGCAACAGACATTGAATCAAGCATGTACCGCTATCCTGTTGGTGTTGTCGGCGGCATCACACCGTTTAACTTTCCGATGATGGTACCGTGCTGGATGTTCCCGCTCGCCATTGCCTGCGGAAATACATTCGTATTAAAGCCTTCCGAGCGGACGCCGCTGCTCGCAGAAAGACTTGCTGAGTTGATCGTAGAAGCCGGCCTGCCAGAAGGTGTATTGAACATCGTGCACGGCGCACATGACGTCGTAAACGGCCTTCTCGAGCATGATGAAGTCGATGCGATTTCGTTTGTCGGTTCCCAGCCGGTGGCCGAATACATTTACAAAACAGCGGCGAACAATGGGAAGCGTGTCCAGGCTCTCGCCGGTGCGAAAAACCACTCCATCGTTCTCGGTGATGCCGACATGGATAAAACGATCAAGGGAATTATCGGCGGCGCCTTTGGCAGTGCCGGACAACGCTGCATGGCGACATCTGTTGTTGTCGTGACCGAAGATATCGCAGACGAAGTCATTAACCGTTTGAAAGAGGCTGCCGATGAACTGACCATTGGGAACGGTATCGACAAGAGTATTCAACTCGGTCCGGTTATCCGCCAGTCTCACCTGGACAAAGTATATAAAGCGATCGAAGAAGGAGAGAAGTCGGGTGCCAAGCTTGTGCGCGACGGCCGTAAAGACGTCGAAAACATGAAGCAGGGCTATTTCCTCGGTGCTACGATATTCGACGGTGTGACGCCGGAAATGGACTTATGGTGCAACGAGATCTTTGCCCCGGTTCTCTCTATTGTTCGCGTAAAAGACTTAACAGAAGCGATCGAAGTAGCGAACAAATCCGACTTCGGTAACGGCGCCGTTCTTTATACTTCGAGCGGCCATGCCGTTCGCGAATTCAGAGAAGACATCGAAGTCGGTATGCTGGGTGTTAACGTTAACGTGCCAGCGCCAATGGCTTTCTTCCCGTTCTCTGGGTGGAAAAACTCTTTCTACGGAGACCTCCATGTAAACGGAAAAGACGGTGTCGAGTTCTACACTAGAAGAAAAATGATCACTTCTCGCTGGTAAGCCGGAAGCTGGAAACAAACAGGGCTGTTTCACGTGGAACACACGTAGAAACAGCCCTTTTTTGCGGCAAATTTGTCTTGTTAGATGGCAGTTAGATGGTTCACATTCACTTCGATCATCTTATCAATGGAAGCAGTGCCAAATTCATCTTCAATTTTTCCGGAAAATTCAAGCTGAATATATTTCGCGTCGTCGGGAAGTTCGATCGCATAGTAGCTCTGGTTTTTCTCTTTTTCCCCTGGCCCGAGTGTCGTATTAATCAAGCCATTGGTTGGCTTTCCCGCTTGCTGTTCCACCTTCACGGCATGCGTTAACACCTTCCGTGATTCATTGAGAACACAAACTGTAATAAAGTTCTCATTTGTTTTCAATGTCATATTGCTCGCTGCATTTGGATTTTCAATATAGGGTTGTAAGTAAATAGTCTGTTTTGCAGGGTCTGTATATTCCAGTCCTATTTTGACACGTTCCGTCAATTTGTGATAATTATAGCTGAAAGTAGGCTTAGAGGTTATAAAAACAATGAAAACAATGGCGACCAAGCTAAGAAAACAAAGCGCCGCCCCTTTTAACCACTTCTTTCCCAGCATTACTATCCCTCTTCCCGCAAATAATGACAATATTTACTCATTATTATAGTGGATGTGCTGCTGATAATAACCCCTACAACGAAACCGTTACTTCTTTTTAATATGTCTGTTACAAAGCCGTGGCTTCAGCTACTGTTTAAAAATATAGCAAGAGCGGTAGTTCTTGGGCTACAATGCCTTCGAAGCAAACATGAAATTGCGACTGTGATACTTGACACTTAAGATAATGCCGACGGCTGCCATGGAAGCAAACAAGGAGCTGCCGCCGTAGCTAATGAACGGCAAGGTAAAACCAGTAACAGGAAGCAAGCCGATCGTCATGCCGATGTTTTGAAATATTTGGAACGAGAACATACCAATTACGCCTGCACAAAGAAGCGTACCAAACGAATGATGACAGCGAAGCGCAATCAACATAATAAGATAAAGAAAGATAAAATATAAGGAAATCAAAAAACTAGCTCCTGCAAAGCCATGCGTATTTCCAATAATAGCAAAAATAAAGTCCGTATGTGCTTCAGGGAGATACCCTTTCACCTCGCTTCCTAGGAGGCTTCCAGAACCGATGAGCAGTAAAGATTTAGCTGTCTGGTATCCTTCATCCAGGTAATCAAGCGGCTTCAGCCACCCATAAAAACGCCGTACTTGATAGTCAGAAAGCCGACTAAAAAGAAGCTGTTCTACGATTTCCGGAAAACGCCAGAAAGCGGTTAAAAAGGAGGCAAACGCAGTAAGCGGCAGGCCAAATAAGACGGATACTATTTTATAAGAAATCCCGGATACGAGCAGTAAGGAGAAAAAGATGGCAGCTGTCATCATCACCATTCCCATATCAGGCTGCAACACAAACAAGAGAACAGGAGGAGCCGTGGCAGCTGTCATCTTCAAAATTAATCGAATGTCTGTGGCAAACGTACGTGTATGAAACGTGTGATTATGTTTGTAAATGATGCTGCTGAGTAAAAGAATAATAAAAATCTTCATCAATTCAGATGGCTGGAAAGACCCGATGACCGGGAGTTTGAACCAGCGTACCGCCCCGTTGTTTGGGGGCGCTATCGACTCAGGAGCAATCGCAAGCGTAAGGAGAAGCAAAAGTCCAAAGCCGTACAACATCCATGACATTTGCAAATAATACTCGAAATCAAAATGAAGAAGTGCCAGCATGATCAAAAAGGCAATAATAAAAAAAGTCAGCTGTCTGACAGCGAAGTTTGTCTCGTATTGCGGCAACTGCTGAGCGTGATAGATATACAAGCAACTGAGAACTCCGAATAAAAACAAGATAAATAGTATATTGATATCATAAAGTTGCTGTTTATTTTCCTTCATTCTTGTCCTCTCCATATTCCTCTTTAAATAGTTTCTGTAGGATTTCTGTTATCCCATTAGCTCGAACTATATCGGATATTTCGAAAAAGGTCTACTAGTTGCAATGGTAATGGACACAGTCTATAATATACATATAGAGGGTACCTGTAAAAAACATGTTACGTAACGGGAGGTGGGAAGGTGGAGAATAATACAAGGCCTACCCGGAGTAGAGTTCAGCCGAATAAGGAGAATCTTCTAAACCGGTTGCGCCGTATTGAAGGCCAAGTGAAAGGCATTCATAACATGATTGACAATGATCGTTATTGTGTAGACGTTTTAAACCAGATTGCCGCCGTTCAAGCTGCGATCAGCAAAGTATCGGTAGCGCTGGTGGAAGATCACACCCACCATTGTGTCGCAAATGCCATCAAAAACGGGGAAGGTGAAGAGGCCGTTGACGAATTGATGGAAGTCATGAAGCGATTAATTAAATAGAAAGTTCTTCGTGGATTTACCCGGATAACGAACCCGCAGACGTAGAATACTATGTTGGAAGACAACCAAGGGAGGACATAAAGGATGACAACAGAAACATTAAAAGTAGACGGCATGTCTTGCGGACACTGTGTAGAGGCTGTCGAGGGCAGTGTCGGAAAATTAGCCGGTGTCTCAAAAGTAAAAGTTCACCTTGAAGAAGGAACAGTTGATGTTGAATACGATGAGAATGTAACGAACCACGCGGAGATCACCGAGACAATCGATGATCAAGGGTATGATGTGATGTAGTGATCAGCACTACATCTTCTTTTCTGATTATTATATACACCATAGGGGTATGAGGTAGGAATGATAGATACATTTAGTTGAAGAGGTGCTTATCAATGAGCGGCGAAAAACAAACCACTTTGCACATTTCCGGTATGACGTGCGCTGCATGCGCAAACCGGATAGAAAAAGCGTTAAATAAAATGGATGGGGTCACGGAAGCGAATGTGAATTTAGCATTGGAACGGTCCAGTGTGTCGTATGATCCCGAGAAATTAAGTACTGGCGACATGGAAGAAAAAATAAGTTCTCTGGGGTACAGTGTTGTTCATGATAAGGTCGAGTTTGCCGTCAGCGGGATGACGTGCGCGGCATGCGCCAACCGAGTGGAAAAGACGTTAAACAAAGTGCCAGGCGTCATCGAGGCCACGGTCAATTTTGCCTTAGAGACAGCAACAGTGGAATATAACAAGGAAGAAACAACTCCTGTAAAGATGAAAGAAGCTATTAATAAGATTGGGTATTCGCTTGAGGAAAAAACGGAAGAGACGGACAATAAGGAAAAAGAAATACAACGAAAAACGACTAAATTAATAGTGTCTGCCGTTTTGTCGCTCCCGCTTTTGTGGACGATGGTGACGCACTTTGAATGGACGTCCTTTATATGGATTCCTGACTTCCTTATGAACCCGTGGGTGCAATTTGCCTTTGCGACGCCTGTCCAATTTATCATCGGCTGGCAGTTTTATGAAGGGGCCTATAAAGCCTTGAAAAATAAAAGCGCGAATATGGATGTACTCGTTGCGATGGGGACGTCGGCTGCCTATTTTTACAGCGTGTTCCTCGTTTGGCAGTGGGGCCAGACAGGGCAAGCCGGCATGCCTGACTTGTATTTTGAAGCATCCGCTATCATCATTACGCTAATTTTGCTCGGAAAACTATTTGAAGCACGTGCCAAAGGAAGAACCTCCCAGGCGATTAAGAAATTGTTAGGCTTACGTGCGAAGACGGCTACCGTTGTGCGCAACGGGGAAGAGGTAGTCATTCCGATGGAAGAGGTAATCGTGGGTGACATCGTGATCGTGAAGCCGGGTGAAAAAATACCGGTCGACGGTGAAGTCATAGAAGGAGAATCAGCTGTCGATGAATCCATGTTGACAGGGGAGAGTATACCCGTTGATAAAAAAGCAGGGGACAGTGTCATCGGCGCGACTGTCAACAAGAACGGCGTACTCCGTTTTAAAGCAGCAAAGGTCGGAAAAGACACCGCGATCGCCCAGATTGTTCAAGTGGTGGAAGAAGCCCAGTCATCGAAAGCGAGCATTCAACGACTGGCTGATCGAATTTCCGGAGTATTTGTTCCGGTTGTCATTGGAATTGCGCTTGTCACGTTTCTTATCTGGTTCTTTGTGGTCACACCAGGGGAGCTTGGGAGCGCACTGATTCCAACTGTCTCTATTCTTGTCATTGCCTGTCCGTGTGCCCTCGGCCTTGCAACGCCAACCTCCATTATGGCAGGTTCCGGACGTGCGGCTGAGATTGGCGTGTTATTTAAAGGCGGCGAGCATCTGGAAAGCGCCCAGACGGTAGACACCATTGTTCTCGACAAAACAGGAACGGTAACAAAGGGAGAGCCAGAGCTTACCGACGTTATTCCTGCTGATGGCTGGAGCCGGGAGAAGCTGCTGCACCTTATCGGCTCTGTTGAAAAAAACTCCGAACACCCATTAGCTACTGCTTTAGTGAAAGGTGCACAGGCAGAAGGCGCCGTCCTGGTGCAGGCGGATTCTTTTGCGGCGATACCCGGTCACGGAGTAGAAGCAGTGGTGGACGGCCGGTCTGTTTTTGTCGGAACACGGCGACTGATGAAGAAAAAAGAGATACGAGTGGAAGACAAAGAAGAACAGATTGCAGCACTAGAAGCCGAAGGGAAAACGGTGATGCTTGCTGCTGACGAGAACAGTTTCATTGGTCTCGTCGCTGTGGCCGATACGGTAAAGGAAACATCGAAAGAAGCCATTCAGCGATTGAAGGACGCTGGTCTTGAAGTGATGATGCTGACCGGAGATAATGAGAAAACAGCTATCGCCATTGCCAAGCAGGTTGGAGTCGATGACGTGATGGCTGAAGTGCTGCCCGGCCAGAAGAGTGATCAAATTAAGAAACTACAGCAGGCCGGAAAAAAAGTAGCGATGGTCGGCGACGGTATTAATGACGCGCCGGCACTTGCTGCGGCGGACATCGGCATGGCGATCGGCACCGGAACGGACGTGGCAATCGAGGCAGCCGATATCACCCTGATGCGCGGTGATTTAAACAGTGCCGCCGATGCGATTCTGATGAGTCATAAAACGATGCGCAACATTAAACAAAATCTTTTTTTCGCCTTTGTTTACAATTCCATCGGCATCCCGATCGCAGCCGTTGGTCTCCTGGCCCCGTGGGTGGCAGGAGCGGCCATGGCCTTCAGCTCCGTATCCGTCGTGTTAAACGCCTTGCGCCTGCAAAAAGTGAAGCTTTCTTAGGGAAAGAGAGGACGAAATAAAAAGGATGAGCTGAGAAAAATCAAAAACAGGTGAATCTTTTTCACCCTCTTCCTGTTCAACTATGTCCAAGCTTTAACTAAATAATCCGAACGGATTGGATGCAATCGTTCGGATTATTTGGTGGTTCTATACGTTTGTTCCGGTCTCTATGCTAGGAGGCTGTTTTGTTTTTTTGACGAACGAGCAGCCAACAGATGATAAGGGCTCCGAGATCGGCAGTCATGATAATGATTCCCATTGGAACGGCCGTTGATTCCCCAGCGATTCCAACGAGCGGTGCTGTGATGGAGCCCATTACAAACGGCGTTAAGCCTAAGAGTGCAGAGGCGCTTCCTGCGCGGTGGCCCTGTGACTGCATCGCCAGTGAAAAACTGTTTGTGTTAATGAATCCAACTGATGTCACAATTAGAAATAGCGGGATGACAATAAAAACGAGCGGGGCCTGAAGCAGTATCATGATCATTAAAAAAGTACTCGAGACAGAGGTGAGAAGCAGCCCAAAAAATAACAGCCTTCTTTCCGGGATAATCCCCGCTAACCTGCCAGTTGTTTGGCTGCCAATAATGATTCCCAGCCCGTTGACGGCCATCAGAAAACCAAATGTCTGCGGAGATACACCGTAAATGCCTTGGAAAACAAACGGGCTTCCTGATACATAGGCAAAAATCCCTCCCATGATTAAACCTTGAGCGAGTGCATAGCCAAGAAATGGTTTATCCTTAATCAAATCGCCAAAAGTGACGATCGTTTTCTTAATGCTTGTTTCCGAACGGTTCTCTTCGTGTAAGGTCTCTGGGAGGGCGAACATGACGGTTACAAACATAATGAGACCGATCGCACTCAAAACGGCAAATACCCCGTGCCAGCTCGTGAAGTTAAGCACAAGGCCGCCCGAAGCAGGCGCGAGTATCGGGGCAAGCCCATTGACGAGCATAAGTAGGGCAAAAAACTTCGTTAATTCATTACCTGAATATAAGTCGCGCACGACAGCACGCGATATGACGATCCCGGCGGAGGCAGAAAAGCCTTGCAAGAACCGGCCAAAGATGAGAACCCAAATGGACGGTGCTATCAGGCAAATAATCGAAGCGGTTAAGTAAAGAAGCAGCGATAGAAGGAGCGGTTTTCTCCTCCCTTTCATATCGCTGACAGGACCAATAATGAGCTGGCCGCCGGCAAGTCCCAGCAGGCAGGCTGTTAAACTTAATTGGACGAGAGGAGCACTTGTCTCTAAATCATCGGCGATCGCTGGAAAACTCGGTAAATACATGTCGACAGTTAAAGGACCGAAAGCAGCGAGAGATCCAAGAAGCACAGCCATCCACAAACGCCGCCCGACACTTAGCTTCTGTTGAGAGGCAGTTGAAGGTTCCATACGTGTATCAAGCGACCTTTCTTCACGTTTTCTAGATATGTTTTACATTGTAACGTAAAACAATAGAAAACAGGGGGAAGATGCTCACCTTTCTGTCAAAAATCATCAGTGAGGCTGGTGAATTATAGCTTATCTACATCGAGGGAGACTGGTTTTAAGTTTTCGGCTCCATCCATTTTGGATAACATCGCGACTAACAGGTCAACCGACTGTTGAATGTCATCAAGGCTTGCTGTTTCTACGGGTGCATGCATATAACGGAGTGGCAGTGAGACGAGCGCAACGGGCACCCCTTTGCCTGTTTTTCGCAGTTGGTCGGCGTCTGTACCAGTGCTGCGCGGAGTTAGTTCATATTGAAGCGGAATACTTTTGCCCTGTGCCGCCCCTTCCAGTAGTTCATTTGCTTTTCGATTGATCGGCGCCCCTTTCGCAAGGACGGGTCCGCCGCCAAGCGTCACCGGAGCCTGCTGGTCTGAGTTGGCACCAGGATAGTCGGTAGCAAACGTGACATCAACAGCGATGGCCAGGTCAGGCTTGAGACCAGCACCTGCAAAATAGGCACCCCCCAGATTAGTCTCTTCATTCACCGTACTTACCGCTGAAACGCCAATACGCGGGTTCACTTTACGAAGTTGTCGAAGTGTCTCGGCGACAATAAACGCTCCGGTGCGGTTATCAAGTCCGCGTCCGCTGATCCGGTTATTTAAAAGAGACTCGGGTTCACGTTTATAAACAGCGGTGTCCCCTACTGAAATATACTGCTCCATCTCTTTTTTATTCTTCGCTCCGCAGTCAATAAATAAGTCGGAGAACTCGAATTTATCATCTGCCCCGCCGTGATGTTCTGCTTTGATGCCGATCACGCCGGTAATACGTTCGTGTTTGCCGAGTATCTCGACTTTCATGCCTAAAGCCGGTTTATGGCTGATCCCTCCCAACTTTTCGACGAACACGTAGCCGTTTTCATCAATGGACTTAACTAAAAAACCAATTTCATCACAATGTCCCGCCAGTACAACTTGAAACGAGGCGTCAGGGTTCAGTGAGGCTATTGCATTTCCGGCATCATCTGTCTCCAGCTTATCCGCAAACGGCTTCATATAGCGAAGCCACTTCTTCTGAATCTCTTCTTCCATTCCAGACGGAGATGGGGTTTGTAGTAGGTCAAACAAAAACTTTTCCGATGAGGCGTTCATACACACTCTTCCTTTCTGTGATCCATTAATCTCTTTTACCACTATTCCCAACTTAATCGTATCATAATGCGGGGCTGATGCTGTTGTTCTGTTGCTTTCGAGATTGTGTAGAGCGTCACACGCATCGAATGGTGCCGCTATATGGCAAACACCATAAAATAGAATCAGTATACGCTTCGCATGGGGTTGTTATTATGCTAAAAGCGTGAAATAAAGACGTCATATACCCTGTATGATGTCGTTATTTTTGATCCCGGGGTTTTTGACGGCTTCATACACCCGCAATGCCGTCGTTATTTTCCAATTCGAATAATTTGACAGCATCATACACGCCGAATGCAGCTGTTATTTTGTTATTCGCTCTATTTGGAGGCGTCATCTGCAGGAATAACTGCTCAGATAGCGGAATTTTCTGCTAAACCCGTCTGCCTGCTGTGGAAATCACCGTCCGATCCCTTATGCAAGTTGTTCGGAATGAAATAGTTAGGTGGATTATATAATTGGTTTAGAGAACGAAATAAAAAGGTTTTTTCTGTCAAAGAGAGAAGGAATAAAGAGAATAGGGGGGAACTCTCGTCGCTTGCGGCGACACAGAAAGGAGTGCTACGTATGTACATTTTTTCTGAAGAGGACATTCGCCAAGTCACGGATGTGAATAAGAAAGCACTGGAGTTAATTGAAGAAGGATTCCGAAAATTAGCGAAACAAGAAGTGACGATGCCGCCGATTTTACGGGTGGATCTTCCCGAGAACAACGGGGAAGTTGATGTGAAAACTGCCTATATTAAAGGGATGAAGACGTTTGCTTTGAAAATTTCTTCGGGCTTTTTTGATAATCCGAAAAAAGGGCTCCCAAGCTTGAGCGGCATGATGCTTTTGTTTCATACGGAGACGGGCATGACAGAGGCCGTTCTGCAGGATAATGGATATTTAACTGATGTACGAACCGCAGTAGCCGGTGCGGTGGCGGCTAAATATTTAGCTAATCCGACAATCAAGACAGCCGGCATAATTGGAACGGGTACGCAGGCGCGGTATCAGCTGCGGGCCCTTCAACTCGTTCGTGAGTTTGATGAAGTGCTCGTGTACGGAAGGAAAAAAGAGCGAGTAGAACAGTACCAAGAGGAGATGCAGGAGGTACTCGGTGTGACGGTGAAAGCTGCGGAAAGTCCGGAAGAAGTCGTGCGTAAAAGTGATACGGTCATTACCACAACACCTGCTAAAGAGCCTTTAATCCAAAAAGAATGGCTGCATCCCGGGCTGCACATTACGGCAATGGGATCAGACGCAGAAGAGAAAAACGAAATTCATCCGTACGTCCTTGGTGCCGCCGATGTTCTCGCTTGTGATTCCAAAAGCCAGGTTTTCCGGCTGGGAGAACACCATCACGCATTGGATGCAAAGGTAATCAAAGAAGACAGCCCCATTGTAGAATTGGGTAATCTGTCGCTCGGGAAGGAAAAAGGGCGAACCGATGAAAAACAAGTGACGTTTTGTGACTTAACCGGCACAGGCGTACAGGACACGGTCATTGCTGCCTACTCGTATGACAAACTGCGAGAAGCCGACAAAGGCCTGCTGTTTCCTGTTAAGAACTAGCTGTTAAACACAACATGTTAGCCTAATAGTTATAACATGTTGTGTAATCATGTTATGTTGTTATGTTTCCTAACATGTTGACGGTAACATGTTAGGAAACATGTTATGGATACAAAACTGCCAATAACAAGCACTGGCTAGGCCATGAGACTTTCTAGCGCCATAAAAATTATGGTTCTATCAGTTTCAATTAAACAGAAGAACATGTTAGGGAAAAATGACAAACATGTTGGTGAACATGTTGCCTATGCGTTATACTTTGAGAATAAGTGTTGGAAAATAGAATGGGGGAATCGAGAACATGTTACATATCATTCAAAAGCTGTACGATGAAAATGTGTTAATTTCAGGAGTCGACCAAGGGAATAAAAGTGCGAAATTCAGCTACTTAAACCGGGACGGGAACATCGAGTCATTTGCGATACCGACGATCGTTGCTCCGGCCGAAGATAAAAAGTCAGCCGTTGAAGGCTCAACGGAAACGAATAGCATTGATAAAAAGCTTCATTTAAAGATAACCTCTAAATCGTTGTCTACGGTTAATCAAGAGCGTTACGTCTACGTTGGTCATTTTGCCCGCAACAAAAATGGGAAAATGGAGCCAGCCTATGATAGTCTGCAAGATTCACCAAAGAGCGTCTCCCATTCGAAGTTTTCCAGTGACCTGCACCTTGTAACGACGCTGGCAGGACTTGCTGTTATGGCGGCACGTGAATCGAAAGAGGAAGTATATATTCCGTATGCCGGCGGTCTTCCCGTCAGTGAGATGAAAGAACTCGGCTCGGAAAAAGCGTTAGAAAGTGTGAAAGGAACCCATACGATCGAATTTATGGACGGGCCTTTAGAGAAAAAAGTGGTCACGCTCATAATTGATAGCGGCAAAATGTACGGAGAAGGGGCGATCACGGATTTGTCGCTTAACTTTGACGTGCAAGCGGGTGATTTGGTAGAGACAACCCTTCAAGATCGGCTCTCCAATACGTATGCGTTAGGTGATTTAGGTGCCGGCACGTCTGAAATGATTATTTTTACGGAAGAAGGGATTGACGGCAATCTGTCACAAAGCTTGCAGGTGGAAGGGACAAATCCATACATCGATCGTATTCGTGAGAAAGTGGATAATATGGAAGAGTTTCAAACATTAAAGGAACTGTTTGACTTGGATGAGTCAGAGCGCGCTTATCAATCACGCGAAGAATTTATGAGCGAAGTCATTGAACCGGCGATCCTTGAGGTAATTAGAGGAGAAACAGCGTCACCGGTGTTTGAAGTTCGTTTTTTAAAGGCGAAAAAGAAGACCGATGTGACAGAGATCGTGATGGAAGAAATTCGCAAGTATGCAAATGACCACAAGAAAGTGTTGACGTCGGCATGGAACAGTGCGGGTGTGGACGATCTCGTTCTTGTAGGCGGGGGCCTGCTGTTTGGCTATCCGGTATTCAAAGAAGTGCAAGAAAAATTTCAAGAGCTTCAGGGGCAGGAATGGGTGGTCATGCCTGACAAAGTGGAAGAGTCGCCATATTTTACATCGAAGGGCTATTTGATTGCCAACTTTATTCACATTACAGAGAAAGAGGAAGAGGGACTGGAATCGGTGGAGTCCTAAGAACGGGGAGCCCCGACGACAAGAGGAGGTGATTGAGTGGTCCAGCCTTCCCAACAAAAAGCAGGATATGTAAGAGGTCTTGGCCGCACTTTTGTTCCTTCGGCGAAAGCAGAGTGGGTGGAAGAGTTTAACCGCATCTTAGGAGACGAACCAGGCTGGAGTAGGAACCGGCTGACAGAATACTTGATCGAGAAAGGTTTGGCAGCCGGACAGGCTGTGGAGACGTCCAGTGACGATACGCATATTCAGATTGCTGTGCCTCGGAACGGTCTCACCGAAGAACAACAGGCGTTCTTAGAGAGTGAACAGGGGAAGACAATAGCAGCTAACGCGGTGCGCATGTTGCTCGCAGGTCCGGATCTGGGAGTACTGCCGGACAAGCAGGCTGTAAACCCACTGTCCTCTCACAAGGAGACGGCGTCGTCCTTTGAGGAAGAGGCTTCTCCGCCTCCCCCTTCTCGTTTGGAAAAAACGGCGATAGCAGAAGAAGCAGGGGACAAAGTGGCAGCGGCTCCTGTGGAACAGGCCGCCGCGCCCGCTCAGACTGAGAGTCCGGCACGGCCTAAAAAGCTTTCGCCACTCGCACAGGCACGCAACAAATTAAAACGCCAGAACCTTACGTAAGAATAGAAACAGTCAAACAAGCATAGATTGGCTACTGTACCATAATGAGAAGAAGGGGCGTGGCAGAAATGTCAGTAGTAAAAACGCCGGTTGCGGTAAAAATGACGACTGATATTCAGCAGCAGGAAGCGCGTGATCAGGTTAAACTCCAGGCAAAAGGGGAACTCTATCAAAAAAACGACCTTACGTATGTCGCTTTCACTGAAAACCTAGAAGACATCGGAAAGGTGTCAACGTTATTAAAAATAGGCGAGCAGGAAGTGACGGTCCTTCGCTCCGGCGCCGTCGAGATGCGCCAGCTGTATCAGTACGGGAACATCACTGAAGGAAGTTATCAGACTCCGTACGGGACATTTAAAACAGAAGCAGATACGGATCAAGTCGCGGTCATGTGGTCAGCGAGCGGCAAAACCGGAAGAATCCAGTTCGGCTATGATTTAACGTTGCAAGGAACGGTAGCCGGGCGTTATGATGTAACTATTTCGATAGAGGAGGAAACAGAAGCGTGAACATCGTAGAACAAGTGAAAGAACAATTAAAAGCAGAAATTGCCCAAGCCATCGAAAAAGCCGGGCTGGCTGCTGCGGGAGAGATCCCTGCTATCATTCTTGAAACTCCGAAAGAAAAAGAACACGGTGATTTCGCAGCTAATATTGCAATGCAACTCGCACGGATCGCGAAAAAAGCGCCGCGGGCGATCGCGGAAGAAATCACCGAGCATCTCGATAAATCAAAAGCATCTATTGAAAAGATGGAGATTGCCGGACCTGGGTTTATTAATTTTTTCCTCGATAACGGCTACCTCCGTGAATTGATTCCAGCGGTTATGGAGGCGGATCAGTCGTACGGGTGCTCAGAATTTGGCAACAACCAAAAGGTGCAGGTTGAATTTGTGTCGGCGAATCCAACAGGAAACCTGCACCTCGGGCACGCCCGTGGTGCGGCAGTTGGTGATTCTCTTTGTAATATTTTGGAGAAGGCGGGTTATGACGTAACACGGGAATATTACATTAATGATGCCGGCAATCAAATCAACAACCTCGCCTATTCCGTGGAAGCACGCTACTTCGAGGCGCTGGGCAAAGAGGCTTCCATGCCGGAAGACGGTTACCACGGGGAGGATGTCCGCCAATTTGGTAAAGAGCTGGCCGATACATATGGAGACCGCTTCATTGATACGCCGGAAGAAGAACGGCTGGCGTTCTTCCGTGAATACGGTCTCAAGCGAGAAATGGAAAAACTGAAACAAGACTTACATGATTTTCACGTTGATTTTGACGTTTGGTTCTCCGAGACTTCCCTGTATGAGGAAGGAAAAGTCGAAGAGACCTTGCAACTCCTGCGTGAAAAAGAAGAAGTGTATGATCAAGACGGGGCTGTCTGGTTCCGGTCCACAACGTATGGAGATGACAAAGACCGGGTACTCGTGAAAAGCGACGGTTCTTACACGTACCTAATGCCGGATATCGCCTACCATAAGAATAAATTTGAGCGCGGGTTTGCCAAAGTTATTAATATTTGGGGTGCCGACCACCACGGATACATACCGCGAATGCAGGCAGCTGTACAAGCCCTCGGGTATCAGAAAAACCAGCTAGAGACGCAGATTATCCAGATGGTGAACTTGTATGAAAACGGGGAGCGCGTGAAGATGAGCAAGCGGACGGGAAAGGCTGTGACGCTCCGCGATCTCATGGAGGAAGTCGGCATTGATGCGACCCGGTATTTCTTTGCGATGAGAAGTGCCGATACGCATCTGGACTTCGACCTGAGTCTGGCAAAGTCACAGTCGAATGAGAATCCTGTCTATTACGTTCAGTACGCGCACGCCCGGCTCTCTAGTATTTTCAGGCAGGCAAGCGAAAAGGGTTTTTCGTTTGATCCGAATGCGGACCTTACCCCGATTGCTTCCGAAAAGGAATATGATCTGCTAAAGAAGATCGGCGAATTTCCAGAGGCCGTTGCGCTCGCAGCTGATAAATATGCCCCGCACCGAATGACGACGTATTTGCACGAATTAGCGTCAGTGTTCCACAGCTTTTACAACGCGGAACGTGTCGTCGATCCGGAAGATGAAAAGAAAACAAAAGCAAGGCTCGCCCTTGTGAAAGCAGTGCAAATAACATTGCGAAACGGAATGAAAATGTTAGGAGTCTCCGCACCGGAAAAAATGTAAAGAACAAAAAACCGCTCTTCTTTGAAGAGAGCGGTTTTTTTGTAATTGTATAGAAAAAACGTTGAATCTTGATGAATTGTCTGTTTTGTCTATAACAGAACTGGAATACTGTTTCCAACAGGGATTTGATCATGCAGACAAGAAATAAGGAGCTGTTCCAATTGGAGCAGCTCTTTTTTCGGTTGGATGAAACATCTGGACGAGAGAATAATACACAGGTAACACACCATACTACAAACGAGGAAGTGACGCAAAATGCCAGAAATGTTGGTGTCCCTGGCGACCGGAATGGCAGTAGGGCTGATCTTTGCCTGGCTGCGTCTCCCTATCCCGGCACCGCCTTGTCTTGTCCGGTGTGCTGGGGATAATCGGTATATTTATTGACTACAAAATACATGGTTGGCTCCTTCTCTGGTTGCAGGGAGGGGGAGGCTGAGGAATGAGGAGTGAGGCAGGATGCCGTTTTTTTCATCCCAAGGAGCGACGATTCATTACGAAGTGCGGGGAGAAGGGCCGCCGCTTCTATTCGTACATCCCCCGTCAATGGGGGCGGCAACATTCATGGGCCAGCACGAACTGACAAAGTCTTATCAGGTCATATGTATGAATGCGCGCGGCCACGGGCAGAGCAGCAATGGAAAGGGCACGTTGACCATTGAAGAATGGGCGCGTGATACGTATAACTTAGTCAAGGAACTGCAATTGGAAAAAGTAATAATCGCGGGTTATTCATGCGGAGGATCAGTGGCACTGGAGTTTGCCTTAAACTGGCCGGAGCGCACAGCCGGAATTGTACTGGCCGGCGGCTTTCCGGAAGTGAGCTCAACCTTGCTTCGAAAAGAATTCGAAACAGGAATTTGGATCGCGGAAAATGAATTGATGGGATTACTTGCCCAGATTCTTTCTTTTTCTAACTCCACAAATAAAGAACACCGGAGAGCGATCGCAGAGACGGTACGACACGTAGATCCACATCTCGTTGCCTCCATGTATGAATCAGGCCTAGAATATACATGTACCTCCCGTCTTCCGAATTTAAGGGTGCCGGTTTTGCTTCTTTATGGTATTCGCGATTGGTATGTTCACTATTACCAGTATCTTTTCTTCAAACATGCCCAACAAGCAGAACTTGATGTCGTGTGTATCAACAGCGTCGGGCATCAAATCCCCACACTGGAAGCCCACGCATTTAACGCAGTCGTCGAAAGGTTTGCCAACGCCAAGCTGCCCTCTTAACAGCCGCAGCCCCATTCCAATCAACGAATGGAGCTGCTTTTTGCTTTCATATTTTCCATCATACGCAAACCTCCTAAAGACTTTCCACTCCCTTGGATGACGTCGTAGAAAAGTGGTGGGAAAGAAATAGAAGCATCATAGGAAGAGAATAGCGTCGTGAAAAACAGGCGGGGGTGGAATAGCGACGTCGCAGGGAGTGAATGGCGTTGTGAAAAGCAGGGAGGGACGGAATAGCGACGTCGCAGGGAGTGAATGGAGTCGCGAAAAGCAGAGAGGGACGGAATAGCGACGTCGTAGCGTGTGAATGAAGTCGTGAAAAACAGGCGGGAGTAGAATAACGACGTCGCAGGGAGTGAATGACGTTGTGAAAAGCGGGGAAGGGGAGAATAACGACGTCTAAGCGTGCGAATGGCGCCATGAAAAGAAGCAAGCACGAAGATAACGACATCATAGGAAGCATATGATGTCGCTAAAAAGTGCTTACGAAGAAATAACGACGTCATCCCAGCAACACTAAGCCTGTTTGCATCTACAAGGCCCCTCTTAAACATAAGGCAATTTTTTCATAAGCTTTTCCGGTGCCGGTTTTCTCCAAGTCGGCCAAGGTTACTTTCGTAGATTGCTTCATATCTGTTAACAGCGAATGTTTGACAGCCCGGATGACCTGGTCGTCTGAAAAAATAGTGTTCATTTCGTTGTTTAAACAAAAACTACGGCGGTCAAAGTTAGCTGTGCCGGCGATACTAACGTGATCGTCGGTTAGAAATGCTTTAGCGTGGTAAAATCCAAGCTGGTAGTGATAGACAGAAGCGCCTGCATGAAGAAGCGGCCGTAAATAGTAGAAGGAGGCTTCTTTCACAAAGGGATGGTCTTTCTTTTCAGGTAGTATGATGTGGACTTTCACTCCGCGTTTAAGCGCCTCCGTTAATGCCTGTTGTAACGGGCGGGGCGGGATGAAATAAGGACTGGCAATATAGATAGAACGGTCGGCTTCCCGAATCGCTTTTTCATACAGAGCGACTAACCCATGGCCATCCGTCGAGATGAATGTAGTCTGCTGCCTTCCTTCGGGGAGGTGTGGGTTAAACTCGGCAGATCGAGGAGCGGTTTGTCCAGCTTCGTTCCAGTCTTTCAGAAAGTGAGTTGTAAGATCCTGGACGCCCGTTCCGTGAAAACGGCAATGAAAGTCACGCCAATACGCTAGCTTAGGATCGCGTCCCAAATACTCATCTCCCACATTGAAGCCGCCGAGATAGCCGGTTTTGCCGTCTATCACGGTTATTTTTCGATGATTCCGCCGGTTAAGGGAATAAAGAAA
Source organism: Bacillus piscicola (assembly GCF_022458745.1). Classification (GTDB taxonomy): domain Bacteria; phylum Bacillota; class Bacilli; order Bacillales; family Marinococcaceae; genus Alteribacillus_A; species Alteribacillus_A piscicola. The sequence goes on along the minus strand of NZ_JAJJJF010000004.1, from coordinate 97,220 downwards.
AAAAGGGAAGGTTGGTTTTTGGGAATACGCAAACTGGACGCCGTTCTTCTCAAGCCTTTTCCGGCCACTGCGCTTAAGACCGGCTCCAAGACGATCAACCAGCACGATGACCTCCACTCCTGCGGCAGCTTTTTCGGAGAGTAGATCGATTAGCTGGCTGCCAAGACTGTCATCCCGAAAAACAAAAAAAAGCATATACACATGGTTGGAAGCCTCGGAAATATCACGAAACAAAGAGTCAAAAAAACGTTTGCCATCATCAAACCAGTCGACATTGCTTTGCCGCGAAGGATAACAAACCGTATTCTGTTGTTTTTTGTGCTGTCTTTTTCCGAATGACACATCGAGCCATCCCCACACGCATACTAATAGGATGAGTCCTATGATCACATAGAAAATGATCATGGAGTAAACCTCCCCATACATAGATATTATATAGAGTACCCAAAAAGATACGTTTTATCGCACCTATGCCTCGTGGGTACTATCGTCCGCCGCCCAGAGCTGATTGAAAGTGTAGTTGTTATGGTGTATTCATTTCACAATATTTTTTTTTTAAGAAAAAATGTAAATAAAGTGAGCGAATGAAAAGCCAGCATGAGGGAAAGGGGAAATGCTTCATGAGTATGCTCCTGCTAGTAAACTGGGTAGGATTTCTCTTCGTCACTGCCTATGCGCTGTTTCTTTTTGTGAAAGTTGTACAGACCCGCACCTCTTATATAAAGCTCGGAAGAAAGGCAGCGTTTACCCACACCGTGAAGGAGCGGTGGGAAGCGGTAAAGACCAATGTATTGGGGCAAAAAAAGCTTCTAAAAGACAAAAAGAGCGGTACGATTCATGTTGTGTTTTTTTACGGGTTCCTGCTCGTCCAATTCAGTGCGATCGATACGATCTGGAAGGGGCTTGCGATTGGTTCCCACTTGCCGCTTGGACCGCTATACCCGTACTTTACTCTTTTTCAAGAGATTGTCGTTTTTCTTATCCTAGCAGCGGTCGTTTGGGCTTTTCACCGCCGTTACGTTGAGAAGCTCGTCCGTTTAAAACGCGGCTGGAAAGCGGGTATCGTTCTTCTGTTCATCGGCGGGTTGATGACGTCGAAACTGCTGGCAAAAGGGATGGAGATTATCTGGCTGGATAAAGGGCTTTTTGCTTTTGAACCGCTCGCCTCTCTCATAGCGGCGGCTGCCTCTCCGCTTGGAACAGAGGGAGCTGGTGTTTTGTTTTTCATTTTCTGGTGGCTGCATGTATTGTTTTTATTAAGTTTTTTAGTGTATGTTCCCCAGTCCAAGCATGCGCACATCATTGCCGGCCCTGTTAATGTGTGGCTCGGACGGACCCACCCGGTTGGGCAGCTGGCCTCGATCGATTTTGAAGATGAGACGCAGGAAGAATTCGGCATCGACAAGATCGAGGATTTTAACCAGAAGCAGCTGCTCGATTTGTATGCATGTGTAGAGTGCGGGCGCTGTACGAATGTGTGTCCTGCAGCCGGTACCGGGAAGATGCTTTCCCCGATGGATCTGCTGATCAAAATGCGTGATCATTTAACAGAAAAAGGGGCAGCTATCACGTCCCAATCCCCGTGGCTGCCGGCATTTGCTTTTCGCCATACGAGCGGCAATCAACTGGCCGCAAGCGGAGCGGGGGCAAAAGAATCGGCGGCTGGATACGACGCGCGTTTGATCGGGGATGTTATTACCGAGGAAGAGATCTGGGCGTGTACGACGTGCCGCAATTGTGAAGACGCATGTCCGGTCATGAACGAACATGTCGATAAAATTATCGACCTGCGCCGTTACCTCGTGTTGACAGAAGGAAAGATGGACAGTGAGGCCCAGCGCGCCCTTATGAACATTGAAAGGCAGGGGAACCCGTGGGGGATCAGCCGCAAAGACCGGGAAAAATGGCGAGAGGGGCGCACCGATATGAAGGCCCCAACTGTAAAAGAATGGCAGGAACAAGGAGAAGCAGCGCCTCCGGAATATTTGTTTTTTGTCGGGTCAATGGGTTCTTATGATAAGCGAAGCCAAAAGATTGCCCAGTCTTTTGCGAAATTGTTGAATGAGGCCGGGGTGACGTTTGCGATTCTCGGAAATAAAGAGAAAAATTCCGGTGATACCCCGCGGCGTATCGGCAATGAATTTTTGTTTCAGGAGCTGGCCGCTGCGAATATAGCTGAATTTCAACAACATGATGTAAAGAAAGTCGTCACGATTGATCCTCATGCCTATAATTCCTTTAAAAACGAATACCCGGAATTTGGTCTTGAAGATACGGAAATCTTTCATCATACGGAGTTGCTTGCAGAACTCATTCGCACAGGAAAGCTGACGCCAACGCATGAAGTGAGAGAAACGATTACGTATCACGATTCTTGTTACCTCGGCCGCTATAACGATGTCTACGATTCCCCGCGCGCGGTTCTGCAGGCGATCCCGGGTTTAACGATTGTCGAGATGGAACGAAGCCGCGAAAACGCGATGTGCTGCGGAGCAGGGGGCGGCATGATGTGGATGGAAGAAGAAGTCGGCCAGCGTGTGAACACAGCCCGCACGGAACAAGCTTTGGCGGTAAGTCCGTCCCTCATTGGGAGTGGCTGCCCGTACTGTTTGACGATGTTAGCGGACGGGACGAAGGAAAAGGAAGTGGAAGAGGACGTGAAAACAATGGATATAGCAGAAATTCTGGCACTCGCTGTCTTTGGCAGGGGCGAGGACGCGAAGGAAGGAGCGGGACTATGACGAGGACGGTCATTGCAGCCGGTGCGCGGACACCCTTTGGAACATTCGGCGGTTCCCTGGCTCCGTTAACGGCAGGAGAGTTGGGCGGCGCTGCTATAAAAGGGGTACTCTCGAAGACCGGCACCGACCCTGCGGCGGTAGAAGAGGTGTTAATGGGGAACGTGCTGCAAGGCGGGCAAGGCCAGCTTCCGTCACGGCAGGCAGCACGGAATGCCGGGCTTCCGTGGGAAGTGACAACCGAGACCATCAATAAAGTATGTGCGTCAGGTATGCGGACCGTGACGATGGCGGACCAAATCATCAGAGCGGGGGACGGAGAGGTCGTGATCGCAGGAGGGATGGAGTCGATGAGCAATGCTCCCTACGTCGTACCGAAAGCACGGTGGGGAAGCCGGATGGGCGATGCTGTCCTGCAAGATATGATGATTCATGACGGGCTCACCTGCTCGTTTCATGGTGTTCACATGGGCGTGTACGGTAACGAGGCTGCAGACTATTACGGTATTTCCCGGGAAATGCAGGACAGATGGGCGCTCCGCAGTCACGAACGAGCAGGGAAAGCAGGGCAACAAGGATTTTTTGCGGAAGAAATTGTCCCGGTAGAAGTGCCGAAAAGGAGGTCCTCTCCCGTCCTAGTTACGGAAGATGAAGCGGTACGGAGTGACACGACATTGGAGGCCCTGCGGAAGCTGCGTCCTGCTTTTAAAGAGAATAGCACCATTACAGCCGGAAATGCGCCGGGAGTAAATGATGGTGCCTGCGCTCTCCTGCTCATGAGTGACAAGCGGGCAGCGCGTGAAGGAATACAGCCACTTGCGACGATAACCGGCCATGCTGCACTTGCGGTAAAAGCAGAGGATTTTCCCAAAACACCAGGGCTCGTTATTCAAAAGCTGTTAAAGAAAACAGGTCGGACACTCGCCGATATAGATGTATTCGAAATAAATGAAGCGTTTGCCGCAGTTGCGCTATTAAACGGTAAATCAACCGGAATAGCGCCAGAAAAAGTGAATGTGAACGGCGGGGCTGTTGCACTCGGACATCCTATTGGAGCAAGTGGTACGAGAATTATTTTAACACTTGCTCATGAATTGAGAAGGCGCGGCGGCGGAAGAGGAATTGCTGCCATTTGCAGTGGCGGCGGGCAAGGAGATGCGGTCATGATTGACGTGCCGTAACAGACAATCAAGCAAAAAACCGGGGAGGAAAGCAGATGAATATTCATACCGTCATGGTTATCGGGGCAGGGCAGATGGGAACTGGGATCGCTCAGGTACATGCCCAGGCAGGCTATCACGTCATCTGGTACGATATGGAGAAAAAGCAGCTCGAAAAAGGAATGGAACGAATCGAAAGAAACGTGGAACGACAGCGGGAAAAAAACCGGCTCTCCGAGGGAGAGGGGAAGGAGATGATCAAGCGTATCCATTCTACTTCTCACCTTCGACGGGCCGGAGAGGCCGATTTAATCGTTGAAGCGGTAACGGAAAATAAAGACGTGAAGAAACGTATTTTTCATGAAGTTGACCCACTCGCACCACCTCATGCCATCCTCGCGTCTAACACCTCTTCTCTTTCCATCACAGAATTAGCTTCCGTGACGAACAGGCCGGCACAAGTGATCGGCATGCACTTCATGAACCCAGTTCCGGTAATGAAACTGGTCGAGATCATTCGGGGCCTGTCTACAGCAGAAGAAACAGCTGAAACAGGAAGAGCGGTGTGTGAGTCGCTTGGGAAAACAGCGATAGAAGTGAATGACTATCCGGGTTTTGTCTCAAATCGTGTGTTGATGCCGATGATTAACGAGGCTGTTTACGCCGTGTATGAAGGGGTGGCGTCTCCGGAGGCAGTCGATAACGTGATGACGCTCGGTATGAACCATCCGCTTGGGCCGCTGGCACTTGCTGATTTGATCGGCCTGGATACGTGTCTTTTCATTATGGAAACCTTGCATGACGGCTTCGGTGATGATAAGTACCGGCCGTGCCCGCTTCTACGTAACTATGTAAAAGCAGGCTGGCTCGGGAAAAAAACAGGACGTGGCTTTTATTTCTATTCTTCTTAAACGGACGATCTCTGGCGATGTCCGGTCGCAGAAAGGAGGACGCCATGGAATTCAGGTTAACCGACGAACAGGAACAGCTGCGAGAAAAAGTCCGTCAATTTGCTGAGAAACATATCAGGCCTGCCGTGAAACGGATGGAAGCCGAAGACCGCTTTCCGCAAGAGGTCGTCCTTAAAATGGCTGAATCAAAATGGATGGGCATTCCGGTACCCTCCCAGTACGGCGGCTCGGGTATGGATTTTCTGTCGTATGTGCTGGCCATTGAAGAAATCTCAAAAGTGAGCCCCGCTCTCGGTGTGATTCTGGCGGTGCACACATCGGTCGGAACGAATCCGATCCTCGCATTTGGGACGGATGAGCAAAAGGAAAAGTATGCAACGAAACTCGCATCCGGCGAATACCTCGGTGCATTTGCCTTGACGGAAGCAAATGCCGGGAGTGACGCCGGGGCGTTGCAAACAACAGCCGTAAAAGAAAACGACCATTACCGGCTGCATGGAACAAAAATGTTTATTACGAATGGCGGTGCCGCTGATACGTACATTTTATTTGCCAGCACCGATCCGTCTAAAGGGTCACGGGGCATCACGGCGTTTATTGTGGAGAAAGGCTTACCAGGCTTACAGGTTGGCAAGAAAGAACAGAAAATGGGGCTGCGCGGTTCCAACACGACGTCGATTATTTTAGAAGATTGTGTAGTTCCGGTCGAAAATCGTCTCGGGAAGGAAGGGGAGGGCTTCAAAATTGCCTTAGCCAATTTAGGCGCTGGCAGAATCGGAATAGCCGCGCAGGCACTTGGCATTGCAAAGGGGGCGCTTGCGGCGGCATGGCAAGCACAACAGAAGGAAGGAGATTCGGGTAAACTCGCTGACATGGCCGTACAAATCGAAGCCGCACAGCTCTTAACCTATCAAGCAGCTTGTCTTCATCAACAGAATCTCCCCTGCACGAAACAAGCATCGATGGCAAAACTCTTCGCGTCACGGACAGCCATGAACGTGGCCACAGAAGCCGTCCAAGTGATCGGGGAAGCAGGAACGACGACTCGCTATCCCGCCGAACGCTTTTTCCGCGATGCGAAAGTGTGTGAAATCTATGAAGGTACCAGTGAAATTCAACGAGTCGTCATTGGCAAGCATCTTATCGGCGACAGCCGGGAGAAAAAGGAGAATGCATAGGGGGGAGGATGCAGATGGATTTTTTATTAAGTGAGGAACAAAGGGTGATACAAAAGACAGTGCGCGATTTCGCCCAGAAGGAAGTAGCCCCCTCTGCCGCGGAACGGGATGAGGAAGAGCGCTTTGACCGTCATTTGTTTACTAAAATGGCAGAACTGGGTCTTACCGGTATTCCTTGGCCGGAAACATACGGGGGAATCGGCAGTGATTATCTCAGCTACGCGATTGCTGTGGAAGAATTGTCGCGAGTCTGTGCAGCTACCGGCGTTACCCTCTCCGCCCATCTCTCCCTCGCCAGCGGGCCGATTTTTGCGTTTGGGACGGAATACCAGAAAGAGACCTATTTAACAGGATTGGCTGAAGGAACGAAGCTCGGTGCGTACGGACTAACGGAACCGGGCTCGGGTTCGGATGCGGCGGCAATGAAAACGACAGCTGTAAAAGACGGCAGGCATTTTGTGTTGAACGGATCAAAAGTATTTATCACGAACGGCGGTGAAGCGGACATCTACCTCATCTTTGCTTCAACTTCTCTGGAAAAGAAGCAGCGCGGGGTGAGTGCTTTTATCGTTGAGAAGGATTTTCCTGGATTTACGATTGGAAAAAAAGAGAGGAAACTCGGCATCCGCTCTTCCCCGACAACGGAAATTAGGATGAACAACTGCCGCGTTCCCGAGGAGAACGTACTCGGAAACGTGGGAGACGGCTTTAAGATTGCAATGCAAACACTTGACGGCGGCCGGAACGGAATAGCCGCTCAGGCGGTAGGCATTGCCCAAGGTGCCCTTGATGCAGCCGTGCAATACGCAAAAGAAAGAAAGCAATTCGGCAAACCGATCGCCAAGATGCAAGGCATTTCTTTTAAACTTGCAGACATGGCGGTGAAAGTAGAGGCAGCCCGGCTCTTAACCTACCAAGCAGCCTGGCGGGAAAGCGAAGGACTTTCTTACGGCAACGAATCAGCCATGTCAAAGCTGTTTGCATCCGATACGGCAATGGAAGTCACAACCGAAGCGGTCCAAGTATTCGGCGGCTACGGATATATGAAAGAATACCCCGTCGAGCGCTTTATGAGAGACGCAAAAGTAACCCAACTCTATGAAGGAACAAATGAAATTCTACGCTCCGTCATCTCCAAACAGCTCTTCCCAGGTGATTTGTAACTGTAAATATTTATTAGTTAACTAAAAATGAAAACGAACTTTGTAGATTGAAAAAAGCGTCCGCCCAGAGCTGTTTTAAAAGGTGTGGCATAAACATCGCAAATATGTTTATAATGTAAAGTATGAATTTCGACTGTCCGCTTGGCTGAAGGTTTCGAATTTTACTGAAAGCGGCCTTTGCCGATAAGGAATATTTTGCGGGAAGGATGTGGGAACCGTGAGCATCACTGATTTTAATGAGGAACAAATTGAAGAAATGTCCGCGGTAGAAATTGCTTTTATCCTCCTAGAAGAGGAAAAGAATCCATATGATTATCAAGAACTCTTTGCCCGAATTGCCGACATGAAGGATTTGTCACCGGACGAAAAAAAGAACCGGATGACAAAGTTGTTTACGACGATGAACCTTGACGGTCGCTTTGTCCATCTCGGTGAGAATCACTGGGGATTGCGAGAGTGGTATCCGCTTGACCAATCGGATGAAGAACTAAGCACGACGGTGAAGGCCCCGAAGCGCTCGAAAAGTGCGGAATCAGTAGATGATGATTTCGAGGAAGAATTGGACGATGGCTTCGAAGATCTCGAGGATGAATTAGACGAACTTTCCCATAAAGAAGATGCGGACGAACTGGAGAGCGAAAACGATCTGGAAGGATTTGGAAAAGAAGAAGAGTCGTTCGAGGAAGACGATAACTATTAGGAGCCGCTTTTGTACTTGACTTTTAAAAACAGGCTCGGTAAAATCATTTTTGGGCTTTAACCACTACGATTTTGATAGCGTACAGATACCTATACTAACGATAAAACAAAAGTGCGCCCCGCCAATACAACGGGTGAGGTGTCGCTTTTGTTTTTTTTAATACTAACGCAGGCAATGTCACAAATGCTTGCGATTGTTCTGTTTTTCATCTGAAGAGAAGGAGTAGATAGATAAGATGACTAGTAAGTATATTTTTGTCACCGGGGGCGTTGTTTCTTCTTTAGGTAAAGGGATTACAGCTGCTTCTCTCGGCCGCTTGCTGAAAAACCGGGGGCTTAGCGTAACCATTCAAAAATTCGACCCTTATATTAATGTCGACCCGGGAACGATGAGTCCTTATCAGCATGGCGAAGTGTTCGTCACCGATGACGGCGCAGAAACAGATTTGGATCTTGGTCATTATGAACGGTTTATTGATATCAACTTGAATCGCAACAGTAACATCACGACCGGTAAAGTCTACTCTTCTGTTATCCGCAAGGAACGCCGCGGTGATTACCTTGGTGCGACGGTACAGGTAATTCCGCACGTCACGAATGAAATTAAGGAACGCGTGTATCAAGCGGCGAGTGAGACAAGAGCGGACGTCGTGATTACCGAGATCGGCGGTACGGTGGGCGACATCGAAAGCTTGCCGTTTCTAGAGGCGATTCGCCAAATCAAAAGTGATGTCGGCGTCGAAAATGTCATGTATCTCCATTGTACGTTGATTCCTTATCTTGCTGCTGCCGGTGAAATGAAGTCGAAGCCGACCCAGCACAGCGTGAAAGAACTTCGCAGTCTCGGCATTCAGCCAAACGCTATTGTTGTTCGGACAGAACGCCCGGTTCCTCAGGAGATGAAGGATAAGATCGCTCTCTTCTGTGACATTAATAAAGATGCCGTGATCGAAGCGCGTGACGCCGAGACGCTTTACCAAGTGCCGCTTGATCTGCAGGCGCAGCACTTAGATCAATTTGTCTGCGATTATCTAAATTTGCAAGGGCATGAAGCAGACATGGAAGAGTGGAAAGCGTTAGTCGACAAGGTGAACAATCTGTCCGGCAAGATTACGATTGCACTTGTCGGCAAATACGTCTCTCTGCCGGATGCTTACCTGTCTGTTGCGGAATCACTGAAACATGCCGGTTATACGTTTGACTCCGACATTGAGATCCGCTGGGTCAATTCCGATGAGGTAACGGACGAAAATGTACGGGAGAAATTGACGGGTGCGGATGGCATCCTTGTTCCTGGCGGCTTTGGCGACAGAGGCATTGAAGGGAAAATAGCAGCCATTCAATTTGCCCGCGAAAATAAAGTTCCTTATTTAGGAATCTGCCTGGGCATGCAACTCGCTTCGGTGGAGTTTGCCCGCAATGTTGTTGGCATCAAAGGAGCGGGTTCGGCGGAACTCCACCCGGACACGAAGGATCCAGTGATTGACCTGCTTCCGGAACAAAAAGAAGTAGAAGATTTGGGCGGTACCCTTCGCCTCGGGCTGTATCCTTGTAAATTGCAGGACGGCTCTAAAGCACAGGCGGCTTATGAGCAGGAAGTGGTGTACGAACGTCATCGTCACCGCTATGAATTTAACAATGCCTACCGGGAACAATTGGAAGAAGCAGGACTTGTGTTCAGCGGGACAAGCCCGGACGGCCGGTTAGTCGAGATTATTGAGTTGGCCGACCATCCGTATTTTGTGGCGTCCCAGTTTCATCCTGAATTTGTCTCCCGTCCTACAAGACCGCAACCGTTATTCCGCGAATTTATCCGCGCGTCTCTTGAATACGGTAAGAAATAAATAAAAGAAAAACAGCCTGGCCTGAAGAATCCCTTCAAGCCGGCTGTTTTTTTGTGTCGATCGCTGCTGCAACTCACACCCCAGCGCCATAAGACCATAAATTAGGAAATTTCGGGGAAGAACGGTCTTATAGGAGCGTCATAAGACCAATTTCGCAGTTTTTATCAAATAAGTGTCTCGTGGCTCGTTCATAAGACCGGAAACCCGCATATTCGCGCGGGAAAGTGTCTCATGGAAGGGGGTAACGCTGGAACCTCTGCTGGTTAGTCGATTAATTCGGCGAGTATCTCATGGATGTAGAGATAGAGGACTTGTCCTGTAAAAAGCGTACAAAGAGCTGCTGGCTGTCCGATCCGATTACCGTGTTCATCTGGTATGATCCCGCTGCTTGATTGGGTATGAATCCACACATCTGTTAATTCAAGCTCACAGCCGCTTTCTTCCTCAGAAAAAGGGGCGAGGACCACGACGGGAACCTGTTTTTTCTGCGCTTCATGAAGGACGGAACAAAGCTTTTGGCTCTCCCCCTTATCTGCACAGAGAAGCAGCCGGTCGCTAGACGTGAAATCTGCAGACGCTACATCATTGTTTGGAACCGCACAGACCGCTTCAGGTGCTTCTTCATGATGAGCGAGTGTGTGCGTAATCCCTGCCATAGCCGGGGTGCCGCAAATGGCAATTTTCCCCGCTCCGGCTGGACCTTGCGCCAACAGACGAGCCCCGTCTTCGAGTTCCTCTTCTTGCGCAATGATTTTTTGAAACAAACCTTGAAGCTGGGTGGCGAACATTTTCATATTCCTGACTTCCTCCCTGTTTAGCTATCTGACGTAATCGAAATGCTCCTGTCATTATACGCGATCGGCGCTTTTTTAAAAATGCTGGCGAGCGAATCAACTCCTTCATAAAAAACCTCTTTGCGTTTCGCGTACGAAGTTGATTTAAGTATGAAAATATTTTAAATAGTTCTTAAGGAAATGTTTGAAGGAAGGTGAGGAAGGAAATTAGATGACAACATGGAATAGTATCTAGAGCAGGTCCACGTAAGCGAGATAACTCAAATGGTGAGGAGGCATCGCTGTTGTGTAAAATCCTGATCGTGGATGATCAATACGGGGTAAGGGCTTTACTGAGGGAACTGTTGAGCAGAGACGGCATTTCGATTTGGGAGGCGGCAAGCGGGACGGAGGCAATAGAGGCACTGGTGCAAATGAACCCGGATATCGTGCTTCTTGATGTTAAACTGCCGGGAATGGATGGTGTGGAAGTGTTAAAAGAATGGAATAGAAAACAGCGCGCCTCCCGTACAACGTTTATTTTAATGACCGCTTATGGTGAATTAGAGTCTGTAGACAAGGCGGAGGGATATGGTGCCGCCTCCTACATCACGAAACCATTCGACATTCATGCCGTGAAAAAGGAAGTGGAGGCGCACTTGCCAGGGTGCAGGCTTCCATGAGATTCTGAACGAAGAGCGGTACGTAAAAATTGTATCAAACTTTTCTCGTAGCAGTTCCATAAAATACAGGCAGATTATGCTATAATATATCGAGAATGAGGGAAAAGGATCATTCACCGAACCGAAATAAAAAGTAATGGAAGAAATGCCGGTATTGGATGAAACTTGGACCGGCTCGCGACGCCATGAAAAAAGCAGAACAGTATCATATATAAATTCGAACCGTGAGACCGTGCCTTACGCACAGGCAGCGTTCGACTGAAGGAGGAACTATGAAGTTTTTTATCGATAGTGCCAATATGGACGATATCCAGGAAGCCCATGATCTTGGGATCTTGTCTGGTGTCACGACAAACCCCAGCTTAGTAGCAAAAGAAGGAGCTGACTTTAAAAGCCGTCTCCGTGAGATCACGGCGCTTGTGGACGGCTCCGTCAGTGCAGAAGTCATTTCCACGGAAGCAGAAGGCATGATTACGGAAGGCCGTGAACTGGCTGCTATTGCTCCTAACATCACCGTAAAAGTCCCAATGACGCTTGAAGGTTTAAAAGCAGTGAAGACGTTCAGCGAAGAGAACATTAAAACGAACGTGACGCTCGTCTTTTCTTCTGTTCAGGCTCTGCTCGCGGCGCGGGCTGGTGCCTCTTACGTGTCGCCGTTTTTAGGCCGGCTCGATGACATCGGTCATAACGGCTTGGACTTGATCAGTGAGATAGCGGAGATTTTTAAAGAACATCACATTAATACCGAAATTATCGCCGCCTCTGTACGCCACCCCCTCCACGTTTCCGAAGCAGCCATCCGCGGTGCTCATATTGCGACGGTGCCGTTTAGTGTAATTGGGCAGTTAGTGAAACATCCGTTAACAGATCAAGGAATAGAGAAGTTTTTAAGTGACTGGAATAATCGATAAACGTTAAGTACTGGTACAGACAAGTGCTCGTACGTGTAAGAAGGAAAGGCCGCTTTTGGTAAGAAGCCCGGCCGTTCCTGGTTTTTTCGTTTCCGGCATGAGACTGTGCGTGTGACGGTGAAACCGGGCGGTTGATTTTTACGATTTTTTCAAGATGGATGTCTTCTTGTGTGTCTAGCTGTTCAGGAGGATGTCCATAATGAAAAAAGGGAAAGAATTAACGGGCATCATCACCACGAGATTATGGATGAGGAAGTGACCGCTCATGGAAAAGTTGATGGTAGAAGGTGGACACCCTTTACGGGGGAGAATACATATCAGCGGAGCGAAAAACAGCGCGGTTGCCTTGATACCTGCAGCCATTATGGCAGATTCCGTAGTATCAATTGATAACCTGCCGAAAATTTCCGACGTCGAAACGCTGGCGTCACTATTAGAGGACATTGGCGCGTCTGTTTCCCATTCCGGGACATGTATGACGATAGACCCGCGTAACATCATACCGATGCCGCTTCCGAATGGCAGGGTGAAGAAATTGCGCGCCTCCTATTACATGATGGGAGCGATGCTTGGGAAATTTAAAAAAGCAGCTATCGGCTTACCGGGAGGCTGTAATCTCGGTCCGCGGCCGATTGACCAGCACATAAAAGGTTTTGAAGCGCTCGGAGCAAAAGTAACCAATGAACACGGATCCATTTTTTTGCGGGCGGATAAACTGACAGGGGCGCGGATTTATTTAGATGTCGTCAGCGTAGGGGCAACGATTAACATTATGCTGGCGGCTGTCAAGGCAGAAGGGCGCACCATCATTGAGAACGCCGCAAAAGAACCGGAGATCATTGATGTGGCGACGTTACTCACGAGTATGGGTGCGAAAATAAAAGGAGTCGGAACGAACGTTATCCGCATTGACGGCGTATCCGAATTAACAGGCTGCAGCCATTCTATTATCCCTGACCGTATTGAAGCAGGAACCTACATTATCGCAGCTGCAGCGATGGGAGAAGAAGTCATTATCGATAACATCATTCCCGCGCATTTAGAAGCACTGACGGCAAAGCTTAGGGAAATGGGCGTACATATTGAAACCGGAGATGACCAGATGTATATTAAGTCTCCCTCCCGCTTAAACAGCGTCGATATTAAGACCCTTGTCTACCCTGGGTTTGCGACAGACCTTCAGCAGCCAGCCACCGTTCTTTTAACGAAAGCAAACGGAACAAGCATGGTAACCGATACGATTTACAACGCCAGGTTTAAGCACATTGATGAGCTGCGGAGAATGGGCGCAGACGTAAAGGTGGACGGACGTGCTGCTGTCATTAACGGTGGAACTCCTCTCGAAGGCGCAAGTGTAAAAGCAAGTGACCTGCGTGCCGGTGCCGCCCTCGTCATTGCTGGTTTAATGGCAAAAGGGGTTACGGAAATAACCGGTGTCGAACACATCGACCGCGGGTATGAAGATCTGGAAGAAAAACTACTCGCCCTTGGCGCTAACATTTGGCGGGAACAGCTGAGTACAGATGAAATCGCGCAAATAAAAAGTTCATAAATAAGACAACGACCAGAAGGAGACAGAGAATGATGGAACGAAGCTTAACGATGGAATTAGTACGTGTTACAGAGGCGGCCGCATTGTCATCGGCCCGTTGGATGGGACGCGGAAAAAAAGAAGAAGCAGACGACGCTGCGACTACGGCGATGCGGAATGTGTTCGATACCATTCCAATGAAAGGCACAGTGGTAATCGGGGAAGGCGAGATGGATGAAGCGCCGATGCTCTACATTGGCGAAAAGCTCGGCACAGGCGAAGGCCCAAGTGTTGACGTAGCGGTAGATCCTTTAGAAGGAACGAATATCGTCGCAAGTGGCGGGGGAAATGCTCTTGCTGTCATCGCCATTGCGGATGCCGGGAATCTCCTGCATGCGCCGGATATGTACATGCAGAAGATTGCAGTCGGTCCGCAGGCAGCAGGAAAAATTGATATTAACGCATCTATCGCGGATAATATCAAAGCGGTTGCCCAGGCAAAAGGGAAGGACGTAGAGGATGTTGTTGTAACGGTTCTAGACCGGGAACGGCACGCCCAAGTGATTCGTGACATCCGTGACGCTGGAGCCCGGATTAAGTTTATCCAGGATGGTGACGTAGCTGGTATCATTAATACGGCCTTTGAGGAAACGGGAGTCGATCTTTATATCGGAACTGGCGGTGCGCCGGAAGGGGTTATCTCTGCTGTCGCCTTGAAATGTTTGGGCGGTGAACAACAGGCGAAGCTCGCTCCGCAAAACGATGAACAGCTGGCCCGCTGCAAGAAAATGGGCATTGACGACATCTCCCGCGTTCTTCACATGGAAGATCTCGTAGCCGGAGATGATGCGATTTTCGCAGCGACAGGGGTTACGGATGGTGAGCTTCTGAAAGGGGTTCACTACCACGGTGAAAATGCCCGCACCCAGTCACTTGTCATGCGTGCAAAGTCAGGTACGGTACGATTCGTAGACGGCACTCACAACGTGAAAAAGAAGCCTAATTTTGTCATGAAACCTTAAGATGTCTTATTCCGAGGGAAAAGCCACCCCTGCACCAGTGCAGGCAGCTTTTCCCCTCTCATTTGTATGGTTTGGTAAAAAATGATAATATTCGAGCCATGTTGCTATTGCTAACTTGAAAAAAACATGGTTACAATGAAAGTATGTTTTACGCACGGTGTCTGGCAAACATAAAGACTAGTAATCCGCATATTTTGCTAACCCCTTCTCTCCATCATTTCTTTCGTGTGAGAACCCCATACCTTTAGACTATCTCTTGGAAAACACCTTTATCATAAAAAAACAGGAAAATAAGAAAAGTGGTGACGATTTTGAGTGTAAACATATCAGAATTAGAGAATAAAACGCTGAAGGAGCTGTACAGCCTTGCAAAGGAGTACAACGTCTCCTACTACAGCAAGCTGAATAAGCGTGAATTAATATTTGCGATTTTAAAAGGACAAGCCGAAAAAGACGGGCTGATGTTCATGGAAGGCGTCCTCGAAATTATCCAAACCGAGGGATATGGCTTTTTACGACCGATCAACTATTTACCGAGTTCGGAAGACATTTATATCTCAGCCTCGCAAATCCGCCGGTTCGGTTTGCGAAATGGAGATAAAGTTTCTGGAAAGGTCCGCCCGCCGAAAGAAACAGAACGCTACCACGGCCTGCTGATGGTGGAGGCTGTGAATGGAGAGGATCCGGATACGTCAAAAGAACGACCTCACTTTCCTGCACTTACTCCTCTATATCCCGACAGACGCATGAATTTGGAAAATAAACCGGGAAGGATAAGCGCCCGTCTTATCGATTTGATTACCCCAGTCGGTTTTGGTCAGCGTGGCCTCATCGTTGCCCCTCCTAAAGCAGGGAAGACCTCCCTTTTGAAAGAAGTGGCCAACAGCATTACGGAAAACCACCCGGAGGCTGAATTAATCGTTCTACTCGTCGATGAACGTCCGGAAGAAGTGACCGATATTGAACGATCCGTTAACGGAGATATCGTCAGCTCTACCTTTGATGAACTGCCGGAAAATCACGTAAAAGTGACCGAGCTCGTGTTGGAACGGGCGATGAGGCTCGTGGAGCATAAAAAAGACGTCGTCATCTTGATGGACAGCATTACGAGACTGGCACGAGCTTACAACCTCGTCATTCCGCCGAGTGGGCGCACGCTATCCGGTGGTATTGACCCAGCTGCTTTCCACCGTCCGAAACGATTTTTCGGAGCAGCCCGTAACATCGAAGAAGGCGGCAGTCTAACGATTTTAGCTACCGCACTCGTTGATACCGGCTCCCGCATGGACGATGTCATCTATGAAGAATTTAAAGGAACCGGAAACATGGAACTTCACCTGGACCGCCGCTTAGCAGAACGCCGTATCTTCCCAGCGATCGACATCCGCCGCTCCAGCACTCGAAAAGAAGAATTGCTCGTTCCGAAAGAGCACCTGGAAAATCTGTGGGCGATCCGGAAAACGATGAATGACTCCCCCGATTTTGTCGATCATTTCATCCGCCGCCTGAAACAGACGAAAACGAACGAAGAGTTTTTTGAAGAGATGGCAAAGGATAAAGTAAAAGGCGCAGCCGCCCGTCGCTAACGCACTTACTCATTTAGCGAAATGGGTTTACCCTTTCATTCTGAAGAAGAATGTTGAAAAAATGGCCGCCCCTTGATATAATTTCTAAGTGTGTAAAAAGCAGAGGCACCTTCTTCGTGGAAGAGGTGTTTGCGCTCGATTATGAAACAGACTTCGATTTTCGATGCACCAACCATAGAAGATCAAGTCGGAAGGAGTGAAAACGATGAAACAAGAAATCCACCCGGATTATCAAAAAGTAGTGTTTTTGGACACAAGCACTGGTTTTAAATTCTTGACCGGTTCTACCCAATCTTCTGCTGAAACAACAGAATGGGAAGACGGCAACACATATCCGCTTATCAAGGTAGAGATCAGCTCTGATTCTCATCCGTTTTACACTGGTAAGCAAAAGCTTGCAGATGCAGGCGGCCGTATCGACCGTTTCAAAAAGAAATACAACCTCAAATAAAAACGCACCAATGTCAACAGGCAAGCGAGACCCGAGTCTCCTGCCTGTTTTTTTTTGCTTTCTAAGCCCCCAGTCGAGGAAGCACGAAACGTACCAAGAACAGAGAAGCACGCAAAAATGAAAGAACACATGGGGTCATGAAAACTAGTGCCGGCGCAAATAGCGACGTCAGAGAGGATGTATAAGGTTGTAAAAACTGGTACTAGTGAAAATAACGACGTCAAAGAAGCTGTATGGAGTTGTGAAATACAGGATCCCCGAAAATACCGACGTCGCAGGGCGTGCATGAGGTTGCGAAAACTGGCATCAATGAAAATAACGACGTCCAAGAGGTTGTATGATGTTGTGAAATACAGGATCCCCGAAAATACCGACGTCGCAGGGCGTGCATGAGGTTGCGAAAACTGGCATCAATGAAAATAACGACGTCCAAGAGGTTGTATGATGTTGTGAAATACAGGATCCGTGAAAATAGCGACGTCCAAGAACGTGTATGAGGTCGTGAAATTTGGAATCCGTGCAAATAATGACGTCCAAGAGCGCGTATGGTGTCGTGAAAATTAGTACTAACGAAAATACCGACGTCAGCGAGCGCGTATGGTGTCGTGAAAACTGGTGCCAGCGAAAATACCGACATCAGCGATCGTGCATGGGGTCATGAAATTTGTTATCAGCGTAAATAGCGACGTCGCAGGGCGTGCATGAGGTTGCGAAAACTGGCATCAATGAAAATAACGACGTCCAAGAGGTTGTATGAAGTTGTGAAATTCAGGATCCGTCCAAATAATGACATCAAAGAGAGCATATGGTGACGTGAAAATTAGTACTAACGAAAATAACAACGTCAAAGGGAGTGTATGGAGTCGCGAAAACCGTCCCCAGTGACAACAGCGACGGCATAGCAGCGCTCTATATCCGAAAATAGCTCAAAGTCTGCTTATCTAGCGGCGAAAGGTCGGCTTGCTGTTTCCTAGCATAACGAGAATATAGCTGAGTAAAGCGGCTCCGAGGCCGATTATAAATCCAGATTGCAGCCCAAGAAGCAAGGAAGCGGCGGTCGTAATGAAAACGAGTGGTTTTTTTCCGATGGATGGCCAGTCTATCAGCTTAGCGGCAGCGACCATAATGATAATCGCCAACACCGCACGCGGTAAATAGGCAAGCGGTTCGGCAAAAAACATACTTAAGAAGAGAACGCAACTGGCCGAAAACAAGGAGGACACTCTCGTTTTCGCACCGGCATCTTTATTCACAGCAGATCGGGAAAAGGCGCCGGCAACGGGGATCGCGTTAACAAAGCTTCCTGTGCAATTAGCAAGCCCAAGAGCAAACAGTTCCTGATTGGGGTCCACTTTTTTTTCTTGCTGTTGCGGTAGGTGTGTTGCCATCGTAAACGATTCTAAAAAGCCGATCACCGCAATAAAAAAAGCGAGTGGCAGCAAGGTAGGTACATAAGGAAGAAGAAGAGTCGGAATCTCCCACGTTGGCAGTCCAGATGTAACGGGACCGGCTAGTTGAACACCGACGTTTTCCAAATGAAAAAAGTAAACAGCAAGTCCACTGACAAGTACGACAACAAGCGAGGGGGATGGCACACGGACAGCGCGCAGAAAATAATAAAGTCCTAACAGTACAAAACTGAATAAGAGTACAGGCCATTCGGCGTGAGGAAGCTTATGTACTAAATCTCCTAACGCCGGCACGAATGGCAGTTCTTTTTGAAAAGAAATGCCGAGAAACGGTCCTATTTGGTTGAGAATGATCGTTAAGGCAAGGGCGTTCATAAAACCGCGCAGGACCGAGGGTGGTATAGATTGAAAGAGACGGCCTAATCTCATTACGGCAAACGCCATCTGTAAAAGCCCGGTCATTAAGGTCAACATCGCTACTAGTGAGAGAAAAAGGGCGGAACCCGGTGCCGCGATTGGGGACAGCCCGGTAAATACCATAATCGAAATAACAGCGACGGGACCGACGGAAAGCAACGGGGAAGAACCGGCTAAGCTATACACGATCAGCGGAAAAATAGACGCATACAATCCGTAAGCAGGCGGAACACCAGCCGCCATGGCATAGGCGATCGCTTGGGGAATGAGCAAAAGGGCCACCATGAATCCTGCATAGCTGTCCTGACGGAAGGTATGATACGCTAGCACATTTATTCCCCTTTCTGTGTAATGGCTGAAACAAAGTTGACAATATGCATAAGGGTATGCAATTTTGCATGGTGGAAGGATATTCCAAAACCTTGTCATTTTATCAACATATTTCTAAATGTGCGTGGTTATAACTCCGCCATCATAATTCCAGAAAAAAAGATAACGGCACGAAAGTTGCATAAATAAGTAGTTTAAAAAAAGAATAATTCATTTTTCCTACGTCCCTGTCCGTGTATTTTATTTTTTAATGGGAGGAGCAAAGATAATGAAATCTAAAACATCCAGACGTAGCCTCAGTTTCAAGATTTCCAGCATCGCCATTGTCAGTATTATCGTAATAACCGTACTCAGCTCGCTGCTTTTGTACAAAACGGTGAAGGATACGACAGAACTCTCTGTTGCGAATTTCAGTATCGATACCGCCGAGAATATTGCCGGAAGTGTCCCTGTTGAGGAATACAAGGAGTTTTTGAAAAATCCGCAAGAGAACGATACCTATTGGGAACTACGCAGCCAGCTCGATGACCTGCGCGAAAATACGGGTGCTCTCTATGTCTATACCATTGATACCGCTAAACCAGAGGGGGGCGGTGTGACCCTGCTCGTAGATGGTCAGCCAAAAGGGTCGGAATATGCCTCCGCGATTGGAGAAGTGATCGAGGCTACGGCTTACGAAGACATTCAACCAGCTGTAAAGGGAGAAGAGTCTACTAGCGAGATTGTCGAAGATCCGGAATACGGCAATTATCTGTCCGCCTTTGTGCCGATAAAAGATGAAACGGGAGAGGTATTGGGTGTGATGGGTGTCGACATTAGTGCTGAACGCGTCGGTGTGATTACGAGTAATGTCCTTTCCTCCACGCTGCCGATTTTCCTCGTGACGATGGGCGTATTACTGGTCATCATAGCGGTTGTGCTGTGGGTATACATAACAAAAACGTTGAAGCCGCTTCAGCGTATTCGTGAAACAGCCGAACAGCTGGCGGACGGCGAACTCGGGAAAGCGAGCAAGAGTATCGAACATCTGCCGGAAAACCGCAACGATGAGGTCGGCCAACTGAGTGTCTCTTTCCAACACATGGTTACCCAGCTGACGGAGCTTATCGAGCGGGTGGCAACAACCACAGAACACGTCGCCGCCTCTTCCGAACAGCTATATGCGAGCGCCGAACAGTCAGCGGCGACAAATCGCCAAATTGAAGAGGCCATTCAAGAAGTGGCAGCCGGCTCGCGCACACAGCTGGAGGGATCAGAGGACAGCGCCCGCGCGATGGACGAAATGTCAACCGGCGTCCAGCAGATTGCGGAATCGGCCACCTCTGTCTCTGAGAATGCCCTTTATACCCTGGAAGAAGCCCAGCGCGGTCAAGAAACAATTGAAGAAGCACAGAAGCAAATGAACAATATCATTCAATCCTCCGATGATAACGCTACGGTCATTCAACGACTGGACAATCATTCGAATGCCATCGTGAAAATATTAGACGTCATTCGGGATATTGCCGACCAAACCAACTTATTGGCTTTAAACGCAGCCATCGAGGCAGCTCGTGCGGGAGAACACGGGAAAAGTTTTACGGTCGTGTCCAATGAAGTTCGGCAATTGGCAGATGAATCGAGGCAGTCTGTCGAACAGATTACGAAAATCGTTACGAATATCCAGGAAGATATGACCGAGGCTCTGCAGGCGATGGAAACCGGCCAAGCAGAAGTAAAGGCAGGATCAGCTGTTGTGAAGGATGCGGGACAAGCCTTTGCGCGCATCTTAGATAACATCGCAAACGTGACGGAAAAAGTGCAGGAAGTATCGGCTCTCTCGGAGGAAATGGCAGCCGGATCGGAGCAGGTGAAGACGTTAATCGGAGAAGCGACAGGTATTGCCCAGCAAGCGGCAGCCAATTCGGAAAACGTCGCCTCGGTTACGAAAGAACAGCTCGCTGCGATGGAAGAGATCACCGGATCCTCCGAAAGCTTAAGTACTGCAGCACAAGACCTGCAAGACCAGACTCAGCGTTTTAAGCTCTAAACCAGCGATTTCAACTAGATGAAAAGATAAAAAGGCAATGACAAAGAGGATGGCCTCTGCATCGGGCAGGGTGCCATCCTTTTGTTTTTTTCACACCGAAAAAGAAAGAGTTGCGGCGTTTACAATTTTAAACCGGAGCGGCTTTTGAACCGTCTTAGTAAAATATGGCTTTCGACTCGGGAAATCCCCTCGAAGGCGTACAGTTCTTCATTAATAAAATGCTCCAAACTCTTAAAATCCTCCACGAGCACGTGCATATGTAAGGTACTCGGCCCTGTCATTTGATAACAACTGGCAACATTTGGATTGTTGCTTAGTTTTTCCGCTACGTCGACAAGGTGATTAGGCTCACAGTCGACTTCAAAAAAAGCGGAGACCCCTTTGCCGACAAGCTCCGAGTTAATGACAACGCTGAAGCGCTCAATGACCCCTTCATTCATCATCTGCTGCACCCGATCACGCACCGCGACACGGGATATCCCCAGCTCTTTTCCAATGTCCACGTAAGACATACGTCCATTTTCCGTTAACAAATTCAAAATCTGCCGGTCTGTATCATCTACTTTCATCGTTTTACATCCTTTCGCCCTCAGTAGCAACTTTTTCAACTAAAAGAAAGTTATTTTTCTTTAATAATATCATAATGAAACCATATGTGCTATATTATATACAAAATGATAAAACAAACACCTGAAAAGGAGCTGAGTGACCTTGCAGCTGAAGATATTTCTTGCTTTTTTCCGGGTCGGTATGCTCGGCTATGGGGGCGGTCCTGCCTCGATTCCGCTCGTACATAGAGAAGCGGTCGAACATTATAAATGGGTGTCGGCTGAAGAGTTCGGGGATATTCTGGCGCTCGGCAACACACTGCCGGGACCGATTGTGACAAAGTTGGCAGGCTATATCGGGTACGCGAAAGGCGGGATTCTCGGGGCCATTAATGGAGTATTCGCCGTCATGATGCCGACTATTCTGTTAATGATCAGCTTGTTTGCGGTATTATCGGCTTTCCGTGATACACCGTGGGTCAATGGAATTACGAATGGGGTGCTGCCGGTCGTAACCGTGATGATGGCAGTCCTGACGTGGAGCTTTATCAAAAAATCGAAAAGCGATTTTGGCTGGAAAATTGTGTTGCCAGCCCTTGTGGCCGGGGGGGTCATTATTGGCTATCTAAACGTCCATCCGGCAATTATCATCGTGTTGTTACTGGCAGCAGCCCTGTTACAGAAAGATAAGACGACAGAGAAGGAAAACGAATCAGATACCGGAAAGGAAGGTAAGTGATGACATATCTGTATATATTTGTTGCGTTCTTGCTTCCTGGCATCTTGGGGTACGGCGGCGGTCCGGCTGCGATTCCGCTCGTTCAATATGAAGTAGTGAATAGATACGGCTGGATGACAATGGGTGAGTTTAGTGAAGTGGTGGCCATCGCAAATGCACTTCCCGGCCCGATTGCCACAAAAATGGCCGGCTACATCGGCTATGAAGTCGGCGGGGTGTTTGGGGCGGTGGTTGCCGTTTTTGCTACGGTGGCACCTTCCCTGATCTTGATGATTGTCTTAGTCAGTCTTCTTCTCAAATATCGCGACTCTCCGAAAATTAAGCGGCTCACGATGTATGTCAGACCGGTGATTGCTATTTTGCTAGGTATCATCACGTTTCAGTTTCTCGGAAATTCACTGGACGGAGCCGGCACCCTGCAAACGGTTCTCTTAATCGTCGTTAGTTTTCTCATGCTGGAGAGATGGAAAATTCATCCAGCCCTCGTTATCGTTCTCGCCATTGGATACGGGGCCGTCTTTCTCGGCTGACAAGTCACACAAAAAAAACGCTGTGTCATCTACCATGGCCTTATCAAGACGATGAAGTAGTAAAAAGAATGGGTGACAAAAATAACGACGCCATCGAGAGCAAATATCATGCCTCATTCTAATTCGGCGCTGTTCGAGCCTTTATTTTTCGCTGCGGCGGGTTTCACACCTTTATAAGGCGCGTATGACGTCATCGTTTTTGGATGTTGTGATTTTGGAGACGTCATCCGCTGTCTATGACGCTGTTATTTTCGCGGCTTGCGGGTTTCGCAGCAGCATCCACCTCCAATGGCGTTGCTATTATGGTAGTCCATGATTTTCATGACTTCATCCGCTTCCTTTGGCGTCCTTATTTTCATAACATGCCGTTTTCACGACTTCAATCACCTGCTATGGTGTCGTTATTTCCGCAATAGAACCTTTTCATAGCTTCATACAACTGTGCGACGTTGCTATTTTATCCAAAAGTATTTTTCATAACTTCATACCACCCCTATGACGTCGTTATGTTGCTCAACCAAGATTTATACAGTCTCATACGACCTCTATGAAGATGTTATTTTTGCTAGCCTCCCTTTTCGCGACACCGTAGAGCCGCAATGGAGTCGTTATCCTCGCAGCTCTCTGGTTTCGCAGCATCCTAGCACTGCGATGGCGCTGTGAAAATCTGTTTATTTCCATTTCGCAACGTCATAGCGTTTCAATGGCGCCATGAAACCTATACCCCGACGAATACACGACGCCATTGGCTGGCAATGAAGTCGTTATATTCAAGACACTCTACTTTCACAGTGTCATAAGCCCCCAGTGAAGTCGGAGGTACAGCTTCTTCTCGAAATGTTCAGCGAGGCGCAAAGCATGATTATAAAAATTAAGGTATGATAGAGAGGCAATAGGGGGGATAGGAAATGGCGGATTTTGATTTAATCGAGCGGACGCAGTTTGGGGATGACACGGCTTTTCAAGAGCTGATCGAAAAATACCACCGAACGGTCCAGCTCTTTATACTGCAAGCAGGTGTATCTCCTGAGGATGCTGAAAAAGCAACAGCATCGGTATTTGTACAGGCCCACCGTTCCATTGCTGCTTTTTCTGGAAAATCTGTTGCGGCTTGGCTGTACCGGCTTGCCTGGAATGACATACAAGCCTGCAAAAAAAATGGCACGGACAAAGAAGCCGCAACTGCTTTTTTAAAGAAAAATATGGATGAGCAAGCAGAGAGCATGCAGGCGTTTGTGGACAAGCTGCCTGAAAAGTATCACGTTCCTTTTCTGCTTTATGCTTTCCATCATCAATCGTACGTAGAAATGAAAGAAATTCTTGGCACTGATGAAAAAACAGCCGAGGAGGCGGTGGCGGAAGCAAGAAACAAGCTACAGCAAGCCGCCAACAAGGAAGGACTCGATGATGAGCTCGCCCATCTGCGTAACAACTTGGAGAAACTGCCGGTTGTGATTTCGGCAGAGGAAATAGGGGAGCACTTGCACAAATCGAGAAATGATCGAAAAAAACGAATCGGCTGGCTGATTGCCATTGGTGGAACGTTGTCTGCCCTTTCGCTCGGGGTGTTTTTACTGTTAAGTCAATCGGTGCTTTTGCCTGAGGAGAAGGAGATGGAGTCACCTCCACCGGAAGACGCAGAAGAAGGGTCGCCAACAGAACATAGCGATTCAACAACAGATCGTGCTTCGGAAAAAGAAATTTCCTATCAGATCGAGGGGATGGAGGAGACGGACACGTTTCAGCTTCTCGATGAGCCAGGGTTTTCATTTACTACTTATATTCCTGCTCCTTTTCAAGTAGACGTAGCCGAGACCGGTGATCGATTGTTATACGTGCACGCTGCCTTCACCGAAGACCATTCGCCGACAACCGAGCCGGTCTGGATTTTCCAAGAGTACGAAAATGACGGGGATCAACGTGAGAAGCTCATTGAAGAAACCAAGGAACAATACAAAGATGCGGGGTTTGAAGAGATAAAAGAAGAAACGGGAAGTGAGCTGGCATACGGAGATTATGCGGTGACCTTCCAGGATTCGGACAACAAAACAGTCACCATTATCTTAATGGAAAACAGCTCCACTCTCGTAAAGTGGGAGAAAAGCTATCCAGTCGAAATGGCGGATGGATTAGCCGCAAGGGAGAAGGTTGTCGCGGAGGAGTGGGAGTGGGAGAATTAACAAAAAGCCTGTACGGCCCCATCACCTTCTAGGCACGCACAGGCGTGATTCCCGTTTATTTAGCACGACGGATTGTTTGTTGCAGTGGATCCCACACGCTGTTGAACGGCGGTGCGTACGAGAGGTCCAAGTCTTCGAAGTCATCGATTGTCATGCGGTGAAAAAGCGCGGTTGCAAGAACGTCAATTCGCTTATCAGCACCTTCTTCGCCGATGACCTGGCCGCCAATCACCACGTTGGTATCCGTGCGGTACACAATTTTCATTCGCAGGTTTTTCTTGTTTTCAAAATAACCCGCAATATTCGAACCGTTGTGGGTAACTGTTTTATAAGGGAATCGCATGGCAGACGCTTCTTGTTCGGACAAGCCTGTTTTCGCAAGCGTTAGATCGAAAAAGCGTAAAATCGAAGTGCCGACCATACCTTGAAACGCTTTCGGCTTGCCCGCCATGTTGAGCCCTGCGGCCCGCCCTTGTTTGTTCGCATGGGTGCCGAGCGGAATATAGTCATCCTTCTCTTTGATGCGGTGGTACTGGGTAGCACAGTCGCCGGCTGCATACACATCCTGCACGTTTGTCTCCATGTAGCGGTTCACTTGAATCGCACCGTTGTTTTGCCGGATAATCCCGGTGTTTTCAAGGAAATCGGTGTTCGGCTTGATGCCGGTCGCGACGAGGACCATATCTGTATCGTAAAAATGATTGTCCGTGACGACAGTTTCGACACGGGTCCCGCCATTGAGCGACTGCACGGACTCTTCTAAACAAAGTTCAACGCCGTTTTTCTGTGCTTCTTCATGGATCAGGTCGGTCATATCTTCATCAAACATCTTGGCAATGCGATTATTACGTTCGATCATCCGAACATGGCGTCCGGATTCGACAAGATTTTCTGCAAGCTCCAGGCCAATATAACCGCCGCCGATGATCGTGACATCGTTCACGCGCTTCAAGTCAGCAGTAATTTTCTCAATATCAGGGATGGTCTTTAACGCATGGACCCCTTCACGGTTACGGCCGGGCCAGTTTGGAATAACAGGGGAGCCGCCGGTTGCGATCAAGAGTTTATCGTAATGAATTTCAAATGGTTCATCCCGCTCGAGATTCGTCCCAATCACTTTCTTCTCACCGGTATCAACCGCCGTCACTTGATGAAAAACACGGGCGTCGATGCCGTATTTTTCACGAAACGTGCTCACTTCCCGCGCGATCAGGCTCTCGGTATTTTTTACGGCCCCGCCAATAATATAGGGCAGGCCGCACTGCGCATACGAATAGAAATTCCCCATCTCAAGCGTCGTGACAGTCGCCTCAATGTCACTGCGGACAATCTGCATCGCCGCACTCATCCCCGCCGCATCTCCACCAATAATAACGAAATCCATAAACACCAAACCCCTTTCAGTCTCATGTTATGTAACATTCCTGCCCTGCCATCCAGACAACCTATGAGATTCCCCTATATCATTCCCCCTCCGAAAAATAAAAAAACATACCCCACCATCTGTCAAGCAATTTTGACGGCTTTCCCTGAATATACTATAATTGTAGTGTTATGCAAAAATAAAGAGGTGAACGCTTGTGTTAGATCGTCTACAAGCTGTCGAGGATCGCTACGAAGAATTGAATGAGCTGTTAAGCGACCCGGAAGTGATTAGCGACGCGAAAAAGCTTCGTGAATATTCGAAAGAACAGTCCGATATATCTGAAACTGTCCAGGCATATCGTGCGTATAAAGAGACAACGTCCCAGCTTGACGATGCCAAATCGATGCTTCAGGATCAGCTGGACAGCGAGATGGAAGAAATGGTCAAAATGGAGATTGAAGAACTAACGGAAAAAAAGGAAGAGCTGGAAGAACAGTTACGAGTTCTGCTTCTGCCGAAAGATCCCAATGACGACAAAAACGTTATCGTCGAAATTCGCGGGGCCGCCGGCGGGGATGAAGCCGCTCTTTTTGCCGGTGACCTTTATAAAATGTATTCCCGTTTCGCCGAGAAAAATGGCTGGAAACCGGAAGTCATTGAAGCGCATCCGACGGAGCTTGGCGGGTACAAGGAAATTGTCTTCATGATTAACGGAAGCGGTGCCTACTCGAAAATGAAGTATGAAAACGGCGCTCACCGGGTGCAGCGCGTACCAAGCACAGAGTCAGGCGGCCGTATCCATACGTCAACCGCAACGGTTGCGGTACTACCGGAAGCGGAAGAAGTCGAAATTGACATTCACGAAAAAGATATCCGCGTGGACACCTTTGCTTCAAGCGGGCCAGGCGGGCAAAGCGTAAATACGACGATGTCAGCAGTCCGGCTGACCCATGAACCGACCGGAACTGTCGTGTCCTGCCAGGATGAAAAATCCCAAATCAAAAACAAAGACAAAGCGATGAAAGTATTGCGAGCACGTATCTATGATAAGTACCAGCAAGAAGCGCAGGCAGAATACGCCGAAAGCCGCAAATCAGCTGTCGGTACGGGGGACCGTTCCGAACGGATCCGCACGTATAACTTCCCGCAAAGCCGCGTGACCGACCATCGCATCGGCCTGACGATCCAGAAGCTCGATCACATTTTGCAAGGGGAACTGGACGAAATCATTGATTCGCTTATCGTCGAGGAACAAGCGGAAATGATGGAGAAAGCGGGCGAGCAGTAGTGACAAAACAAATGTATGTGTATGAAGCCTTACAGTGGGCTTCTTCTTTTTTGGAAAAAAAGGGACGGGAACGGCGTGCCGCTGACGTGTTGATGAAAGAACAGCTCGGCTTAAGCTGGACGGATTTTCACCTGGCCAGGCGAGAGCCGCTGTCTGTGGAAGCCTGGCAGAAGTTCCAGACCGGGGTGCTTGCTCACAGCGAAGGGATTCCGATTCAGCACCTGACCGGGTATGAAGAATTTTTTGGAAGACGATTCACGGTGAATGACCAGGTGTTGATTCCCCGCCCGGAAACAGAGGAACTCGTTCTTGGAGTGCTGTCCTGGATGAAAAAGCATCCAGAGGCCACAGCTGTGGCGGATATTGGAACGGGGAGCGGCGCGATTGCGATCACCCTCGCGCTTGAGATGCCCGGTCGTGACGTAACGGCGGTTGATATTAACGAAGCAGCGCTTGCCGTCGCGAGGAAAAATGCAGAGGCTCTCCAGGCGAAGGTCACGTTTAAACGAGGAGACTTAACGGCACCGCTTATTGAGACGCAAAAAAGCTGGAACGTCATCGCGTCCAATCCACCCTACATCCCGGTGGCTGACTGGCAGGAACTCGACCCGTTAGTCAGAGACCATGAGCCGGAAATAGCTCTCGTCGGCCGTGATGAAGATGGACTGTTTTGTTACCGGAAAATCGCCGTATCCCTGCCGGGTCTCTTAACGAAGCCGGGGCTCGCTGCCTTTGAAGTGGGGGTAGGCCAAGGTCATGAAGTCGCCCGCATCATGAAACAGGCTCTTCCGGACGCAGTTGTAGATGTACGATACGACATAAACGGGAAAGACCGAATGGTATTTTGCGAGCGTCCCCATGGGCGGTAGCCTGCCTTCCGCCTTAAGGTAGAAGGGTAATATGGTATGTTGGAAGGTTTGCAAGAACAACGTCATAGGGGTTGTGTGGTGTCATGAAAAGAAACAACCGCAGAAATAGCAACGCCATATGTCGCCAATGAAGTCATGAAAACGGAGAACAGGCGAAATAAGCGCATCATAGCGTTCGTATGGAGCCATGAAAATAAGGAATGGACGAAATAGGAACACCATAGGGCATGTATGAAGCTATGAAAACAGCGATGCATCAAAATAGAGACATCACAGCATCCATATGATGTCGTGAAATCATCGCAACGCCAAAATAACAGCGTCACACACACAAATGACGTCCCGAAATCGGAGAATCGAAAAAATAGAAGCAGTATAGAGTTTATGTGATGTCATAAACTTTGCAACCCGTCATAATAACGGCGTCATAGCGCTCGTATGATGATATCAAATCAACAAAACACTGAAATAACAGCATCAGAACCCTAGCAGGCAAGAGAGCTGATTTTGATATGGTGATTGAGCTGTACATTATCAAGCTATCTCATTGTGACAAGCGGCTTTAAACTACTCCATTAACGGGCCACATTCTGGAATAAGGATTGTGCCTGAATCGGGCCAGATTGTTGAAAAATGCTTATTAAATTAAAAATAAATTGAAAGGGTGGAAATTATGGATTTAACGCTTATAAACACTATCAGAACAAATAATTTCAATGATGAACAGGTAATGCAAAAGATTACGGATATGTGGAAAGGTGCATCGGTTGACTTATCGCAACATGAAGGCAATACATACGGTTTGTATCATGAATATGAGTCTGATTATAAAGGTGATTATACATTGAGTGTTGCTATCGAAGGGAAAAGTGAATCGTCAATAACAATCCCAGAGGATATAGAATATGAGGTATTTAAAGTCGACACTGATTCAGAGCAAGGAATTTTGAATACCTGGAATAAAATTTGGAATAAGGAAAAAGAAGGACAATTGGAACGCGCTTATACATATGATTTTGAAAAGTATTATCCAAATGGGAGTATAGATATTTATATTGCTGTTAAGTGATAAGGTTATTCCAGAAAAGGGCGCTGTAACGGCATAAGGGAGAGCTGTTTGAGGTTCAGAATTAAGAAGCGGATCAAAGGGTTCCATCTACATGCCATACCATTATGAAAGAATGACAAACTGTATTTGACTTACATATATAATCAAAAAGTTTGATTTTTGTTTAACAAGCGTTTTGTTAATGAAGCTTAGTGTTGTGTTAGGTGTGCCTAAGGCTAGTCGCGACGCATTCAGATTCTTGCAAGAAGCAGAAATTATTAAAGAGAATCTGGCAACGTCTTTGATAAATATGGTCGGATTCCGAAATATTGCTGTTCATGACTATTAGGAGCGGAACCTCGGTATTTTAGAAAAGCATATCGGTGATTTTAAGGTTTTTGCGAAGATCATCTTGCAACTGGAAAATAATGAAGCTGTTTAAATTGTCGAACGATTCCCCCGTTTATGAATCATCGGCACTGCCCACACTGAGTGGTGAAAAGAAAGGGCGGTGTCGTTGGCATGCGTAATAAGAAAGCACTTTTTTATATTATATTTTTAATGGTTTTGGTATTTATTCAAATGGAACAGCAGCAAGAGGCGTCCGCATCCATTTCCCAAAATAACGTTATCCCGGATGAAGCAATCAGGCTGCGAATCCTGGCTCACGATGATTCACCGGGTGAACAGCTGTTGAAGCGGGAAGTTCGCGATGCGGTGAACGAGGAAATCCGTGGTCTCGTCGCAGAACTCGATAATAAAAAAGAAGCACGGACAGCTATTTCGGAAGCGGGGCCGACGCTTGAGACGATTGTCCAGGAGACGCTCGATCGTTTGGACAGCGGGCATGATTTTTCCCTAAAACTTGCAACAGACGTTGAGTTTCCGACGCGAATTTATGGGCCGCTTATTTATCCGGCTGGATCCTATGAAGCACTCGTTATTACGATTGGAGAAGGAGAGGGAGCGAATTGGTGGTGTGTTCTTTTCCCGCCGCTTTGTTTCATTCCTGCGGACAACGAGGCGCAGGCTGTGGATAACCAAGTGGATAAGGCTGAAAATGTGGAAAAGAATGCCGCATCTGTGGATGATACTCCTAAGCACTCTTTCTTCATTGTGGAAAAGTGGAAGGATTGGTTTGGTTGATAGATACTTTTATACATACAAACCCTATAATCATGGGGTTTTTGTAAGATATCCACAGATCAAAAACAACATGTGGGTATCTTTTTTCATTTGCGCAAAGTTAACATACATCCTTATAATGGTAGGGTGAAAGGCGCGGAAGCGGAAGGAGACAAACATGAGTTATCAACAGACGGAAGTATGGTGTGTGGATAAAGAAGATAACCAACTGACCTCACACCCGGACATACAGCAAGCAGGACTGTGGATAAAAAAAGGAGAGGTTATTGCGTTTCCAACTGAAACAGTTTACGGGCTTGGAGGAGACGCCACCAACGAAGAAGCGGTAAAAAAAATTTTTCAAGCGAAAGGAAGGCCGGCGGATAATCCTCTCATTGTTCATATTGGGGAAAGGGCGCAGTGGCATGATTTAGCCGCGGACATTCCTGAAATGGCGAGACAGCTGGCGGATGCATTCTGGCCGGGTGCTCTTACGCTCATCGTACCGAAAAAACCATCCGTTTCGAATCTCGTGACGGCGGGACTCGATAGCGTTGCTGTGAGGATGCCCGACCACCCCGTCGCTCGCGCCCTCATCACAGCGGCCGGTGTCCCGGTTGCCGCCCCGAGCGCCAATCGATCAGGGCGGCCGAGTCCGACAAAGGCGGAACACGTCCGACGTGATTTAGATGGCAGAATTGCCGGCATCGTGGACGGAGGTGCTTCGGGGTACGGGCTTGAGTCTACGGTTGTCGACTGTACGGGGGATGAGGCTTGGATTTTACGGCCCGGCGGTATTACGAAAGAAGAAATCGAGGACATACTAGGAAAAGAAAAGGTTCGCCTACCCGGTGGCGCACCCGCAGATGCCAAAGTAACACCGAAAGCACCAGGCATGAAATACCGCCATTACGCTCCTGATGCGCCTGTGTACTTACTAACTGATAATTCCACGGAGAACGAGAGGCAGATGAACGAAGCGAAACGGCAAGGCAGCACCATTGCCGTTCTTGCTTCCGAAGAGCGCCGCGACGAATTTAGCCGGTGTGCTGACGTTTTTTTATCACTCGGTTCCGGAAGCCGTCTGGAAGAAGTCAGTGCCAGTCTCTATGATACGTTGCGGCGTGCCGATGAAAGCGGCGTAGATATTATTTTCTGTGAAACGTTTTCGCGCGAAGGTCTTGGTCTCGCGATTATGAACAGACTGGAAAAAGCAGCTGCCAGAACCTGAATAAACTCCTCCGGACATGCATACGTTGTAAGAGCACAGCATGTCCGGGAGGGTTAGGGGAATGAGTGGTTGGATCATTTTGTTTACGATGGGGTTTGCCTTAAGTATGGATGCTTTTTCGATGTCACTGGCGGTTGCGATGCAAAACAACCAGCATGTGAACAAGCTGCGGGTTGCCGTGGTTGTAGGATTGTTTCATATGGTCATGCCTTATATCGGTTTAACGAGCGGGCGCTGGATCGCGTCTACGTTTGAACAGATTGCATTAATTGCGGCGGGAGCGCTCCTTGCTATTATCGGCCTGCAGATGATTAAGGCGGGCTGGAGTAGTGACGAGAATGTTCAGTCTGTTATTGTGCCGCATGGTTTCGGCCTGTTTGCCTTTGCTTTATTAGTCAGCTTAGACAGTTTTTCGATCGGCATTTCACTTGGTATCTTGAACGCCCCGCTTTTATCAGTACTTCTCGTTTTCGGTTTATTTAGCGCCTTCTTCACTTGGGGAGGCCTTACCCTCGGAGGGCACTTGCAATACACCTTCGGCCGCTACGGAGAAATAATCGGAGGCGTCATATTATGCGGCTTCGGTCTCAAATTAATTTTTTGAGCCTAAGCAGATGTAAAAGGATTCAAAAGATGTAAAAAGGAAGGTGAATTTCTGTGGCTCATATACTATTTGTCTGTACGGGCAACACGTGCAGAAGCCCGCTGGCGGAGGCTTTGCTGCTGGCGAAAGCAAAAGGGAAAACGGATATTAAAGCAAAGTCGGCTGGGCTGTTTACAACGGACGGGATGCCGGCATCTCAAGGGACAATCGAGGTCCTTCGTGAGAGAGAGCTAGAATTGAACCATACGTCTTCCACCCTGACAAAAGAGTTAGTCCATTGGGCAGACGTCGTCTTAACGATGACAAAAAATCATCTTGAAATGACGGCTCAACAATTCCCGGAAGCAGCCGATAAAATGTTTACCATTAAAGAATTTGCCTTAGACAGTCCGGACGGCGACGTCATGGACCCGTTTGGCGGGACTGTTGATACGTATCGAGCCACCGCTCATGAGCTGGAACAGTTAATCGACGCGGTACTCGAAAAGATTCACTACTTATAGGCAGATAGCAGGAGGCCGGCAATGCGGGAAAAAGAAAAGCAGACATATCGATTCAGCATTCGGAAAAAACTTGTGCTTGGAATCAGTGCGGTTACGATCATTACTTACGGAACGAGTGCCTTTTTCATTTTCGTATTGGCAGATATGATTCCAGAATCTTGGGGAATCTCAAGCGATGTCTTTATCATTGCGACGTTGCTTCTCGGCTGGATTTGGAGTGGTATTTTAGCCTTTGTGTCGGCCCCACTTATTACGAAGCCGCTGAGACGGTTAGAGGCGGCGGCCCGTCAAGCGGCTGGCGGGGATATTCATGAAGATGTGAAAATGACCGCGTCCGATGATGAGTTAAGAGGGCTTGGCCTTGCTTACAACGGTATGCTGGAGAACCTTCGTGCCATGGTAAAGGATATCGAAAACAATTTTCAGGAAACGAGCAGTAAAGTAGCGGCGATCACCACCTCTTCAGATGAAGCAGCAGATCATGCGGCGAGCATTTCCGCAACCGTGGATGAAATCGCCTCAGGAGCCGAACAATCCGCGATCGCCATTCAAAATACGGCCGAGTCGATGGAAGATGTCACTCGAATAGCAACGGAGGTTCAGACAAAAGCGAACGATTCCAAAAGCTCTGCCGGTGAAATGGTCAGCACCCTCGACGAAAGCAAGAATGTCATACAGTCACTTGTTGACGGGATGAAACAAATGGAGAGGGACAACCAGGAATCCCTGTCCGCCATTGAATCACTCGATATGCAAGCGAAGAAAATCGGCGAGATTATTAGCATGGTCGGAGATATTGCCGAGCAGACGAACTTGCTTGCACTGAATGCCTCGATTGAAGCGGCGCGCGCCGGAGAGCAGGGAAGAGGCTTTGAAGTCGTTGCTCAAGAGGTAAGAAAACTCGCCGATGAAAGTTCGAAAGCGGTCGAGGAAGTCCGCAAACTCATCCAGACCATTCAATCCGAAGTGCAAAATGCGGTGCAAAAAATTGAAAACCAGGCCGAAGCTGCAAGCCGTGAGTCTGTAAAAGGAACGGAAACAAGCTCCGCTCTATCCGCCATGGAAACATCCGTGCAAACCGTAGCGAACGCGGTCAACGACATCAGCATGTTAATTGACCGGCAAATGGAAGCTTTTGAGAAAACGTCCAATGACTCGCAGGAAGTCGCAGCCATCGCCCAGGAAACGTCAGCAGGCGCGATGGAGGTAACATCAGCCGCGAAAACCCAATCCGACGTGATCCAGGCTTGCGCCGAAACAGCCCACGACCTTTCCAAACAGGCCGAACGATTAAAAGTAACGATTGAAAAATTTACAACCTAGCAAAAACGTGAGAACATATAACAAAACTACTTAAATAAAGGAAAGGGGTACCCTTGATGAAATTGGCTATAGGATCGGATCACGCCGGGCTGCGGCTCAAAGAAGAGATCCTTCAGGTGTTGAACGAAATGGATCTGGAAATCGATGATGTCGGCTGCCACTGCGACGATTCCGTTGATTATCCTGACTACGCGATCCCGGTCGCAAATAAAGTGGCATCTGGGGAAGCGGATAAAGGCATCTTAATATGCGGTACCGGCATCGGCATGTCGATATCGGCAAACAAAATCAAAGGAATCCGCTGTGCCCTCGTTCATGACGTATTCAGCGCAAAAGCCACGCGGGCCCATAACGACAGCAACATTCTGGCAATGGGTGAGCGCATCGTCGGTCCTGGCCTCGCCGCTGAAATTGTAAAAGCATGGCTCGGCACCGAATACGAAGGCGGCCGTCATGCCAGGCGCGTAGAGAAAATGATGGCCATCGAAGAGCAATAAAGGCTTAAGGAATGTTATTTTTTTCACGACCCCTGCTTCCATACATATGGCGCAGGGGTTGTTCACATACAAACCTATGCGTTTAGCAGTAGAGAGTCACACGCCCCCATCCCTCCTTGACAGTATGTGTAAATTTTTACTCGTTAACGAAAAAAGAAAATGGACACATTTGCAGACTGAAAAGAGCGTCGGGCGGTGACTCCAGCGGGAAAAGCAACAGCTGAAGATCCCGCAGTGAGCGCTCTTTGCTCACGAGGAAGCTGAAGCGTTGCCCGCGGAAAGCATCCGCCCAGAGCGATTGGAAGCCGGATGTAGATGTGAAAAGCAGAGTGCTGAAAATATTGTCCTGATAACCATGTCGAGAAAAACTTGACGCATACTCCTTGACATTCCTTTTTTCCCAATTCGGCATTTTGTGGTACATTAAAAGAAAAAGAAGGTGAGCACGATGGCTGAAGATAATAAACAACAGTTGCGGACTTCTTTAAGGAACTGCCTGGACACGATTTCATCCTCGATCGCGTTGACGTCTGAGCATCTGTTTGTCGCCGGTACGAGCACGAGTGAAGTGGTCGGCGAGCGTATCGGTTCTGCTGGGTCGGAGGAAGCAGCCGCAGCGTTATATGAAGAGTTTGCCGACTTTCAACGAAAAACTGGAGTGCACATGGCTTTTCAATGTTGCGAACATCTAAACCGGGCCCTCGTGGTGGAGCGGAAAACAGCCCAGCAGTTCGGTTTGGAAGAAGTAACGGCGATTCCGCATCGGAAAGCAGGCGGTGCTATGGCTGAGTACGTATACGAACATATGACAGATCCTGTTTTAGTCGAACACGTACGGGCGGATGCCGGTATTGATATCGGTGACACGATGATCGGGATGCACTTAAAACACGTAGCTATTCCGCTGCGCAGTGAACAAAAGACGATCGGCAGCGCCCACGTTTCCATGGCAAGAACGCGGCCAAAGCTTATCGGCGGCGTACGAGCGAAGTATCCAACCACCTGATAAGGCCGTTGGCGTACTGTCCGCTATGGCCGTTGAAAAATCTGCCGCAATGGATTATCTTTTCTTAACATTTTTCTATTTTTTTTATTAAAAATACGGATTTTCATTAATTATTCATGTTACAATAACCCCATACATTAACAAAACATGCAAAACACGAATAATAGGGGCCGGAAGTATAAGGACTCTCGGCTGCAGGCGGGCGTTCAAAGGAATTCCCCGAAACTAACAACAGGGACAAGCGAAAGGAGCAAACACGGAATGGACACGCTTAAAAATCAAGATCCAAGTGTATATGCAGCCATTCAAGATGAGCTGCAACGCCAACGAAACAAAATTGAATTAATCGCCTCTGAAAACTTCGTCAGCGAGGCTGTTATGGAAGCCCAAGGATCCGTACTGACAAACAAATACGCAGAGGGATATCCCGGACGCCGTTATTATGGCGGATGTGAATACGTCGATGTGGCGGAAGATTTAGCTCGGGACCGTGCGAAAAAAATCTTCGATGCGGAGCACGTGAATGTTCAGCCGCATTCCGGCGCACAAGCGAACATGGCCGTATTTTTCACCGTACTCGAACACGGAGATACGGTTCTCGGCATGAACCTATCACACGGCGGTCACTTGACGCACGGAAGTCCTGTGAATTTCAGCGGGGCGCAGTACAATTTTGTCGAATACGGAGTGACAAAAGCGGACCAGACGATTGATTACGAGGAAGTCCGTCAGGCTGCACACGAGCATAAGCCCAAAATGATCATCGCCGGTGCAAGCGCGTACCCTCGCGAGATTAATTTTAAAAAATTCCGCGAGATTGCAGATGAAGTGGATGCTTACTTGTTGGTGGACATGGCGCATATTGCCGGTCTTGTCGCGGCAGGCCTTCACCCGAACCCAGTGCCGCACGCTCATTTTGTAACGACCACCACGCACAAAACATTGCGAGGACCACGGGGCGGTATGATCTTTTGCAAGGAAGAATTCGCGAAACAAATCGATAAGTCGGTCTTCCCAGGTTTGCAAGGCGGCCCACTCATGCACGTCATCGCGGCAAAAGCAGTAGCATTCGGAGAAGCCCTTCAAGATGACTTTAAGACATACGCCGAAAACATCATTAAAAATGCAAAACGCTTAGGGGAAGCCTTGCAAAAAGAAGGCATTGACCTCGTATCCGGCGGCACCGACAACCATCTCTTGCTTCTGGATCTGCAAAGCTTGAATGTTACCGGTAAAGTTGCAGAAAAAGCACTCGACGAAGCAGGTCTGACTACGAACAAAAACGCGATCCCATTCGATCCAGAGAAACCATTCGTCACGAGCGGCATCCGCATTGGAACCGCAGCCGTCACATCTAGAGGATTCGGGGAAAAAGAAATGGATGAAATCGGTGCAATCATGGCCCTTGTATTAAAAAACCACGAAGATGAAGAAAAACTGAAAGAAGCTGCAGAACGTGTGACCACCCTCACGAAGCAGTTTCCGATGTACACCGGACTCTAAATGGATTCGAAAAACCTGGCTGCGCCCCACGGTGCACCAGGTTTTTTGTTATCCCCAACAGACCAGTCGCCGGAGTGATGATGCTGTTATTTTCGGGATCATGCTGTTTCACGACGTCATTGGCATGCTATGTAGTCGTTATTATTGGGTTCGCACCATTTCGCGACGTCATTGGCATGCTATGTGGTCGCTATTATTGGGTTCGCACCATTTCACGACGTCATTGGCATGCTATGTGGTCGCTATTATTGGGTTCGCGCCATTTCACGACGTCATTGGCATGCTATGTGGTCGCTATTATTGGGTTCGCGCCATTTCACGACGTCATTGGCATGCTATGTGGTCGCTATTATTGGGTTCGCGCCATTTCGCGACGTCATTGGCATGCTATGTGGTCGCTATTATTGGGTTCGCGCCATTTCACGACGTCATCGGCACGCGATGTGGCCGCTATTATTGGGTTCGCGCCATTTCACGACGTCATTGGTACGCTATGTGGTCGTTATTATTGGGTTCGCACCATTTCACGACGTCATTGGCATGCTATGTGGTCGTTATTATTGGGTTCGCACCATTTCGCGACGTCATTGGCATGCTATGTGGTCGCTATTATTGGGTTCGCGCCATTTCACGACGTCATTGGTACGCTATGACGTCGTTATAATCGAGCCCGCACTTTTTCATGACCTCATTGGTATGTTATGAAGTCATTATTATCAAGCCCCCTCATTTTCGCGACGTCATCCGCCTGCTATGGGGTCTCTATTTCTCGAATCGTGCTATTTCATGACGTCATCATCCCGTATGAGGTCGTTATTCATAGGTTCGCGCAGTTTTGCGTCGTCACTGTCACGCGATGTGGTCGCTATTATCGAGCCGGCGCCGTTTCACAACGTCATTGGTACGCTATGACGTCGTTATAATCGAGCCGACACCTTTTCATGACATCATCCATGCGCTATGAAGCCGCTATTTTTCTGCTTGTGCTACTTCAGGGCGTCAACGAACCTCAATGATGTCGTCATTTTTCAACATGGACGTTTTGAGAGCATCAAACAAGTGCTTTGAAGCCGTTATAATTGAGCAGGCACCTTTTCATGACGCCATCCACCAGCTGTGGAGCCACTATTTTCCAAGCCACGCTATTTCACCATGCCATCCACCCTCTATGCTGCTGTTATTTACCACATATCTAAAAAAGGCATCGTTTACCGGCGATAACGTAGCTATTTGCGCACCTATGAGAAAAACCTTTTCATCAAGCACCTTGAAGGATCCCCCATTTTTCGATAGAATTCAAAAAGACAAACTTACTTGCAGGCAATGAAGTGAAAAATGAACGTAAAACAGCGGAGCGAAGGAGCCGATTTTTTTTATGGGAAAAGTGCACGTGTTAGATCATCCATTAATTCAGCATAAACTTACCTTTATTCGCGACATCTCGACAGGTACGAAGGAGTTTCGCGAGCTCGTAAATGAAGTTGCCACACTGATGGCGTTTGAAATTACCCGTCATTTACCTCTCGAAGAAGTAACGGTAGAAACGCCGGTCGGACCGTCAAAGTCCCACGCACTAGCCGGGAAAAAGTTAGGGATTGTGCCGATTTTGCGTGCTGGGCTTGGCATGTCAGATGGGGTATTAAATTTAATTCCAGCCGCAAAAGTCGGTCACA
This sequence comes from Bacillus piscicola, assembly GCF_022458745.1. Lineage (GTDB taxonomy): Bacteria > Bacillota > Bacilli > Bacillales > Marinococcaceae > Alteribacillus_A > Alteribacillus_A piscicola. Next base: position 58,352 of record NZ_JAJJJF010000004.1, on the reverse strand, counting down.
TCGGATTATACCGGGACCCGGAAACGCTGAAACCGGTCGAATACTACGCAAAACTCCCGAGTGATGTCGAAGAACGTGAATTTATCGTCGTTGACCCGATGCTTGCGACAGGAGGATCGGCCGTAGAAGCGATCAACAGTTTGAAAAAGCGCGGGGCTTCGAACATTAAGTTAATGTGCTTAATTGCCGCTCCCGAAGGCGTGAAAATGATGCAAGACTTTCACCCGGATGTCGATATTTATTTGGCTGCTCTTGATGAGAAGTTAAATGAAAAAGGCTATATCATCCCTGGGCTTGGCGATGCCGGAGACCGGTTGTTCGGCACCAAATAAGCAGTACATTCATGGCATGGAGAGAAACACTTTCCATGCTTTTTTTGTTCGCAAAGCCGCATTCCATCATTTCTCACTCATACATTTTCCTTTTTGCTGCAATCTAAATGAAAGCGAAGAACTTTCAGCAGGAGGAAAATAAATGAAAAGAACGAGCGTCATGTCTACTCATAAGAAGCGACAACAACAAGTTTGGCAAATCCTCCTTTGTATCGTGATATGTATGGCTAATCTTTATACCGGTTTGACTACACAAACGGCGCGTGCTGACGGTGCCGGGGACACGGCGATTCTCACGTTGGAGGACGGGAGCGATCTGAATACCGTCCGCAGCCGCTTACGGGAAATATACCCAGACATGCAAATTCTTCATTCGTATGAATCAGTGAAGGGCTTGGCTGTAAAAATAAAAAACACACCGCTGTCTCTTCTTACAAGGTTGGAAGGAGTCAAGCGCGCTGACAGGTCAACGGCTTACCAGCCATCGCTTGAAGACAGTGTTCCGTTTATTGGTGCGGAAGCCGTCCGCCGGCAGCGGGATAAACATGGAGACGGGTTAACCGGAAAAGGCATCAAAGTGGGGATCATTGATACGGGGATCGACTACAATCATCCGGATCTGTCTCGTAACTACAAAGGCGGCTATGATTTTGTCGAAAACGATGACGATCCCTTGGAAGGTAAAGGTCCGGACGGAAAACCAACCTTTCACGGTACCCACGTCGCCGGCATTATCGCAGCCAATGGATCGATGCGTGGTGTGGCCCCTGATGCAGACATTTATATGTACCGGGCGCTAGGTCCTGGCGGGCAAGGCTCCACCGAACAAATTATTGCAGCAATTGAAAAAGCGATCGAAGACGACGTTGATATTTTAAACTTATCACTCGGCAATCCCATCAACGGTCCCGATTGGCCGACAAGCAATGCTCTTGACAAAGCAGTGGAAGCAGGAATTGTGACGGTTACTTCAAACGGAAACAGTGGACCATCGATGTGGAGTGTCGGCTCACCGGGAACCGCGGAAAAGGCCATTTCCGTCGGGGCTTCTATTCCGCCATTGCGGAAGCCGGTGCTCACGTTATTTGACGAACCGGAACTTTCTATCGGGATAAAACCGGTTCAAGGCACGGTTCCCTGGCAGTTTCAACGTGATCTGCCGCTTGTAAACGGAGGGCTTGGCCTTGCAGAAGACCTCGAAGCCGTCAACGGGAAGGCGGTACTCATTGAGCGCGGCGGCATCCCATTAGTACGCAAGATCGTGAACGCCCGCAAAGCAGGAGCAGCAGCCGTGCTTCTTTACAACAACGTAGCAGGTGATTTCTCGGTCGGCATCGAAAATCCGGAAACGATTCCGGCGGTCAGCCTGACGCGTGAGCATGGGGAGATTCTACGCGAAGCGATTACGGAAAAAGCAAAGGAAAGTGCGAATCCAACCGTACTCCGCACTATTTTAAAAGAAGAAACCGACCATATGGCATTTTTCAGTTCGAGGGGTCCTGTTACCCGGTCGTGGAAAATAAAACCGGATATCGTGGCACCAGGTGTGGACATAACTAGTACGGTTCCGAATGGCTACCTTCCTTTAAATGGAACGAGCATGGCCGCTCCTCACATTGCGGGAGCAGCGGCGTTAGTCAAACAAGCACACCCTGACTGGGAGCCTGTGCAAATTAAAGCAGCTCTCATGAACACGGCTATTGCCCTGACGGATGAAAAAGACCAGGAATACCCGCCGTTTGTACAAGGTGCCGGCCGCGTCGACATGGAAAAAGCACTGCGTACCGACACGCTCGCCTATCCAGGAACGCTGTCATTCGGCGTCTGGACGATGGATGAAAAAGAAACAACCCATACAGAAAAAATCGTGCTCGAAAACCACTCGAAAAAAACAAAAACGTACCGTTTGCGTATGGATGAAGATCGTCTTCTCGGCGTGAAATGGGACTATCCACACCAAGTCACGGTGAAGCCAGGCGAGAAAAAAACGGCAGACATTCGTTTAGACATTGAAGCCGGTGTCGTGGATTATAAAGAGCTAAGCGGTGACCTGACGATTCACGGAGGCACGGAAGCGATTAAGGTGCCGTATCTGCTATTTATTAATGAACCAAACTACCCGCGAATCGGAGCGTTTGACTTGCAGCCCATCGGACATACGAACGCTTTTCAGTATGAAATGTATATGCCGGGAGGTGCGGAAGAGATTGAAATAGCTCTCTACGAACCAGACACGTACACGTACCTCGGGGTTCTTGATCAAGAGCATGATATTAAACCAGGCCTCTACCAAAAAACACTAACCGCTGACGAATTACCAGTTCCAGAAGGACGGTACCGCGCCGTCGTATACGCCCGCGCCGGAAACCAGGAAGACGTCCTCGAGACATTTATATCGCTAGAAAAAACAAAAATAAACGAACCTTAAAAAATGGGAAAGGAATGCTGGCGCATAGTTGATTGAAACGGAAGGCGGACGACTCATGCGTAGGTCGGCTACGCCTGTGAAAATGAGGGGGGTGATCTTATACGACATCATAGCACCCGGTTGAAGCTGTGAAATAGCATAGGTTGAGAAATAATGACATCACTGAGGTTCGATGACGCCATGAAATAGCGGAGTCTGAGAAATAGGGCCCCCATAGCCGGCGTAAGACGTCGCGAAAAAGCACGTGCTCATGAATAACGCCGTCATAGCACCTGGTTGAAGCTGTGAAATAGCATAGGTTGAGAAATAATGACATCATTGAGGTTCAATGGCGCCATGAAATAGCTGGGTCCGAAAAATAGAGACCCCATACCAAGCGGAACAACGCAGAACCAACACATCGTGTGTAAGTAAGGCCTCACAGATCTGGGTGAAAGGAAGGCAACCTAATTTCACGACGTTCTGTTGCAACGGTACATGCCTCCATCCTGTAGGCCCGAGGCTGAAGTGTTATCCGCGGCAAAAGAAGACACAGTGGAACGAGTGTAAGTGAAGTCTCGAACGGGTGTCGCCCTTCTGCCTTGTAGGTAAAAGCGACCTCCTGAAGGGCAAATTAACATCCTTGATAAAGAGCCAGATTAACAAAATCTGGCCTTTTCTAGATGACTTTTACACAACAGGTGTAAAAAAGATTAATTGTCACGTAATAGTCACAAATCAAATAGGCGGGAACCCTTGGTACAGCAAGGAAAAAAACCTTCTAACACTGATTGACATAAGATGTCGACTATTGTACGATTACAAAGGGTATGTGAGGGATTTACATACTCTCATCACCGACAAATGGAAAACTTGCGCGGGCGTGTCAGCGGAATGTATAACCAGACCATATCTGCGGTGGCAGCTAACAGATTGGATTCCTTACGTAATACACCCAAAATGATGCGGATGGAGGCAGGCTGGTATGGCGAAAAAGCCGTTTCAAGCTATGGCTTTAACCTCTGCAATTTTATCTTATCTGGTAGGCCCGCTTTTAATAGGCATCTTCGGCGGGAAATGGCTGGACGAAAGGACTGGAACCGAACCTTTGTTTCTCATAATAGGTCTCCTGTCCGGACTTGGGGCCGGGGTGTACGGACTGGTCCGTCTGCTCGGACAAGTAGGGGACGGTGAAGAATGAAGTCTTTCGGAGAACATGTCAGGACATACGTTCAGTTAACGCTGTATGCTTTAGCCTTATACGTGCTCGGCTGGGCATTCACTCCTTATTCACTGCTTTTTTTTAGTTTAGGGGTGGGAGCACTCATTGGTCTTTTCAACCTTTGGAGCATGTATCGCGATGTTAAGAAGCTCGGTGAAGCAGCAGAACAAGGGAAGCAGGCTTTTACATTTGGGATGCTGTCGCGCCTTGCGACAGGAGTGCTTGCGGCGGTTCTTATCATCCGCTATCCTGAATCATTTCACATTGCGGGACTTGTCGTCGGTATTATGACACCTTATATCCTTATTTTATTCCACTCTTTAACGCAAATTAAACTCAAAGAGTAGAGGGGAAAAGGAGACCATTGAGCGAGAGTCCGGCTTCAAAAAGATTAGAGCAAAGGGGTGAAATATCTTATGGATCACGGCTCGCCAATTGTTTATGACTTGTTTGGGATTCCGGGGCTTCATGTTAATCTTTCCAACATCTTAATGTTGACTATTTCCGCCATCATCGTTTTTTGTATCGGGTTTTTCAGTGCAAGAAATTTAAAGATGAAACCATCAGGGATGCAAAACATTTTTGAGTGGCTGATTGATTTTGTCAAAAACATTATCAACAGTACGATGGACTGGAAAACAGGGGAACGCTTTTTCGGATTAGGGATCACGATCTTTCTATTGATCCTGGTCGCAAACTTGATTGGGATTCCGTTTATGATCGTCACCGCTCAGGACCACACCGTATGGTGGAGATCACCGACTGCCGATCCAGTAATCACAATGACCTTTGCTGTCATGGTTGTGGTGCTGACTCACTTTTACGGCATTAAGATGAAGGGCATTAAAGAATATGGAAAAGGTTTCTTACAGCCGATGCCGTTTCTACTGCCTTTAAACATTTTGGAAGAGTTCGCGAATACACTCACGCTTGGTATGCGTCTTTTCGGGAACTTGTATGCGAAGGAAATTCTTTTAACGCTTCTTGCCAGTGCCGGGGGAGCAAGTATTCTCGGATTTCTCGGAGCAGGTGTACCAATGATTGCCTGGCAGGCTTTCGGTTTATTTATCGGGGTCATCCAAGCATTCATCTTCTTGATGCTAACCATGGTTTACATGGCGCACAAAGTAGCAGACGACCACTAATTCACAGGAACTAACGGACTGTTCCACACGAACAGCCCATAAAAATGAAGGCTCTTTCGTAATGTTTGTTGCTTTCTCTATGCTTACAGAGCGTCGGGCGTTGACTCCAGCGGGAAAAGCAACAGCTGAAGACCCCGCAAACCTGCATGGTAGGTTGAGGAGGCTGAGGCGTTGCCCGCGGAAAGCATCCGCCCAGAGCGATGATAAGCTGGCAAGCAGGAAATGTAGAAAGACAGCCAAAAACTATTAATTATATTAAGGGAGGATTTTAGTTATGGGAGCTTTAGCAGCTGCAATCGCTGTAGGACTAGCCGCACTTGGCGCAGGTATTGGGAACGCATTAATCGTAAAAGGAACGGTCGAAGGGGTTTCCCGTCAACCGGAACTCAGAAGTACATTGCAAACGATCATGTTCATCGGTGTTGCCCTTGTTGAGGCCCTTCCGATTATCGCGGTCGTAATCGCATTTATCGTAATGGGTCAATAAGGATACTACATTACCTCTTGAAGTGGCGGAGTCAGAACTAACAAACTTCGCCATTCCTTTTGTATGACTGCCGAAAGGAGTGAATGACGTGCCAGAAGTGATTACCTGGGGCGATACGATATTCTCGCTCGTCATGTTTATTATTTTACTTTTGCTTTTGCGTAAATTCGCATGGGGCCCAATGATGAACATGATGAAAGAACGCGAAGAACACGTGGCCAAAGAAATTGAAACTGCTGAAAAAAACCGTAAAGATTCGGAACAATATTTAGAAGAACAAAAGAAAGAAGTGGAGCGCGCCCGTGAAGAAGCGCAATCCATTATTGCAACAGCGAAGAAAACGAGTGAGGTGCAGGGTGAGGAAATTATTGCCCAGTCACGTCGTGAAGCAGAGCGTGTGAAAGAAAACGCCCTTGCGGAAATTTCTCGTGAAAAAGAGCAGGCTGTCGCGGAACTACGCGAACAGGTTGGATCCTTGTCTGTCTTAATTGCAACGAAGATTATTGAAAAAGAATTGGATGAGAAGCAGCAAGAACAACTGATTCAAGAGTATGTCAAAGAGGCAGGAGAACGACTATGAGCAGCTTGGCAGCAGCAAATCGTTACGCCGTCGCTCTTTTCGATCTAGCCAAGGAGAAAAATATTCTCCAGGAAATAAGTACGGAATTAGAAGCGGTACAACAAGTTTTTGAAGAAAACACGAAACTGCCGAAATTGCTTGATCATCCGAATGTCTCTTTAGAGAAGAAAGAACAGCTGATTCGAGAAAGCTTTACCGATTTAAGCAGCACGGTTGTCAATACGATGCTGTTACTCTTGAAGAAGAAGCGCATTGATACCGTAACGCTCATTGCAGAACAGTTCCAGAAGCTCATGCAGGAAGAAGAAAAAGTGGCTCATGCGGTCGTTTACACGGTTAAACCGCTCACTGATTCTGAGAAAAGCATGATTTCGGAAACATTTGCCAAAAAAATCGGTAAAAACACGCTTCATATTACGAATGAAATCGACCCGAGCCTGATAGGCGGTATGAAAATACACATTGGCGATACGATATTTGACGGCAGTGTAGAAGGACAGCTTGAACGTCTCCGGCGCGAGCTTGTTCCCGGGAAACGATAGAAGATAGGGGTGAACGTAAATGAGCAGCATCAAACCTGATGAGATCAGCTCTCTCATTAAACAACAGATTGAAAACTTTCAGGCTGATGTCGAAGCAAATGAAGTAGGAACCGTTATTCAAAACGGTGACGGTATTGCACGTGCTCATGGCCTTGAGAATGTAATGGCAGGGGAACTGCTGGAATTCTCAAACGGGGTTATGGGGATGGCTCAGAACCTGGAAGAGAACAACGTAGGTATTGTTATTCTTGGTCCATATGACGATATTCGTGAAGGCGACGAAGTGAAACGGACAGGACGCATCATGGAAGTGCCGGTAGGAGAAGAATTGCTCGGCCGCGTTGTGAACCCGCTTGGTCAGCCGATCGACGGAAAAGGACCACTTGAAACAACGAAAACACGTCCCATTGAAAGCCCGGCGCCAGGGGTTATGGACCGTAAATCTGTCCATGAGCCGCTTCAGACCGGTATTAAAGCGATTGACTCGATGATCCCGATTGGTCGTGGGCAGCGTGAGTTAATCATTGGTGACCGCCAGATCGGTAAGACATCCCTTGCCATCGACACCATCATTAACCAAAAAGATGAAGATATTATTTGTATTTATGTCGCGATCGGCCAGAAAGAATCAACAGTAGCCGGCCTCGTGGAAACCCTTCGTCAAAAAGGAGCGCTCGATTACACAATTGTTGTAAACGCCGGGGCATCTGACCCTGCACCGCTTCTCTACCTCGCACCGTATGCAGGTGTTTCGATGGGTGAAGAATTCATGTATAACGGCAAGCACGTGCTTGTTGTGTATGACGATCTTTCCAAACAGGCAGCCGCTTACCGTGAGCTTTCTCTTTTGCTCCGTCGTCCACCAGGCCGTGAAGCTTTCCCGGGTGACGTTTTCTACTTGCACTCCCGCTTGCTGGAACGTTCCGCGAAGCTCAGTGATGATAAAGGAGCCGGTTCTCTAACCGCCCTTCCGTTCATCGAAACACAGGCTGGTGACGTTGGTGCGTATATTCCAACAAACGTTATCTCCATCACGGATGGACAGATTTTCTTGCAGGCAGACCTCTTCCACTCCGGCGTTCGTCCAGCGGTGAACCCAGGTATTTCGGTATCCCGTGTTGGTGGTTCTGCCCAGATTAAAGCAATGAAAAAAGTATCCGGTACGCTGCGTCTTGACCTCGCTTCTTACCGTGAATTGGAAGCATTCGCACAGTTCGGATCTGACTTGGATAAATCCACACAGGCGAAATTGTCACGTGGTGAACGCACGGTTGAAGTACTCAAGCAGGATCTTCACCAGCCAATGCCTGTTGAAAAACAAGTAGCGATCATTTACGCACTCACTAAAGGATTCTTAGACGACGTTCCTGTAGTAGACATCAAGCGCTTCGAATCCGAACTGTTCGCTTACTTGGATTCCAACCATAAAGACCTCTTGAACGGCATCCGTGAAACCGGAAACCTACCAGAGGCAGAAGACTTTAACAACGCAATCGAAGGATTCAAAAAGACATTCAACCCTTCAAAATAATAAATGATTAAGGTGAGGGCTTCTTAACGAGGAACGCCCTGACTTTCACACCGTGTGGAAAAGGTGGTGAAACAGATGGCATCATTACGTGAAATCAAAACACGGATTACTTCCACGAAAAAGACGAAACAGATTACAAAAGCGATGGAAATGGTATCGGCCGCTAAATTGAACCGTGCCCAAACAAACGCACAGTCCTACGAGCCGTATACCCAAAAGATCCGTGATGTCGTAACAAGTATCGCTTCCAGCAACACCGAAGCGACTCACCCGATGCTCGAGGAACGTCCGATTAAAAAGACAGCGTACGTCGCCATTTTCTCAGACAGCGGACTTGCCGGCGGTTACAATGCGAACTTGCTTCGTTCTTTTCTCGATAAGCTAAAAGAGCGCCACAACTCCACAGATGAGTACGGCGTCATCGTAGTGGGCCGCATTGGCCGTGACTTGATTAAAAAGCGCGGGATTCCGATTTTGGGAGAGATCACCGGACTTCCGGATGAGCCGGCGTTTACCGATATTAAGGAAATCACCCGGTTGGCGGTCGATTTGTACGCCGACGAAAAAATTGACCAGCTTTATCTTTGGTACAACCACTTCGTCAGCCCGATCCAGCAGGACGTAACAGAAACAAAACTGTTGCCGCTCACCGAGCTGTCCGAAGGAGCCGAAGTAAAGCAGTCTTACGAATATGAGCCTTCTGCAGAAGCAATTTTAGAACAGTTGCTTCCTCAATATGCGGAGAGCTTAATTTTCGGAGCCCTGCTCGATGCGAAAGCAAGTGAGTTTGGAGCCCGTATGACTGCCATGAGTGCAGCAACGGATAATGCGGATGGCTTAATTGATGATTTAACCTTGTCCTATAACCGCGCGCGGCAGGCAGCCATCACTCAGGAAATCAGTGAAATTGTTGGCGGCGCTGCAGCACTCGAATAATAGATAGATGGAACGTATGATTTAGTTAGGAGGGAAAAACATGAGCAATGGACGCATTACTCAGGTTATGGGTCCTGTCGTGGACGTCGCATTTCCAGATGGACAGCTCCCAGAATTGAACAATGCTCTCACCGTTTCCCAGAAAGCCCAGGCCGAAGGGGAAGCTGATATAGAGGTAACATTGGAAGTGGCGCTTCATTTAGGAAATGACACCGTGCGCACAGTCGCCATGGGTTCAACAGATGGCCTGATTAGAGGTGCGGAAGTAGTGGACACGGGTTCCGCTATTACAGTGCCTGTCGGTGAAGCGACGTTAGGCCGAGTATTTAACGTACTTGGAGAAACGATTGACTTAGACGAAAAGATTGATTCAACGGTACAACGTGATCCGATTCACCGGGAAGCTCCTTCCTTTGATGAATTATCGACCACAACTGAAATTCTCGAAACAGGTATTAAAGTTGTAGACTTGCTTGCCCCTTATGTAAAAGGTGGTAAGATCGGTCTCTTCGGCGGTGCCGGTGTAGGGAAAACGGTTCTTATCCAGGAACTAATCAACAACATTGCACAGGAACACGGCGGTATCTCTGTTTTTGCCGGCGTTGGAGAGCGGACTCGTGAAGGGAACGACCTTTATTTTGAAATGACAGACTCCGGCGTTATTAAGAAAACAGCGATGGTATTCGGTCAGATGAACGAGCCGCCTGGTGCCCGTATGCGTGTTGCCTTGACTGGTCTTACTATCGCCGAGCACTTCCGTGATGTGGACGGACAAGACGTGCTTCTCTTTATTGATAACATTTACCGCTTTACTCAAGCAGGTTCTGAAGTATCTGCCCTTCTCGGTCGTATGCCGTCTGCGGTTGGTTACCAGCCGACACTCGCAACAGAAATGGGTCAGCTTCAAGAACGGATTACGTCTACGAAAAAAGGTTCGGTTACATCCATTCAAGCGATTTACGTACCAGCCGATGACTATACGGACCCGGCTCCGGCTACAACATTCGCCCACTTGGACGCGACGACAAACCTAGAGCGTAAACTATCAGAAATGGGTATTTACCCAGCTGTGGATCCGCTCGCTTCTACGTCTCGAGCACTTTCTCCTGAGATTGTGGGAGAAGAGCACTACAGTGTGGCTCGTCAAGTACAGGAAACTCTGCAAAAGTACAACGAACTTCAAGATATTATTGCGATCCTCGGTATGGATGAATTGTCAGAAGACGACAAGCTCGTCGTTCACCGTGCGCGCCGGATTCAATTCTTCTTGTCGCAGAACTTCCACGTCGCTGAGCAATTCACCGGCCAAAAAGGTTCTTACGTGCAAGTAAAAGATACGATTCGCAGCTTTAAAGAAATCCTGGAAGGTAAACACGACGACGTGCCAGAAGACGCATTTCGCCTCGTAGGTCCCATTGAAGACGTCCTTGAAAAAGCGAAGTCTATGTCCTAAAGAGGAATGCTGGTAAGGAGGATGTATCATGCCGACAATTAATGTCAATGTTGTCACTCCTGATGGCACCGTATTTGATGGGGATGTAGACATGGTCAGTGTTCGTGCTCAAAGTGGTGAGCTCGGAATACTGCCCGGCCACATTCCGCTGGTAGCTCCGCTTACGATCGAAGCCGTCCGTTTGAAAAAAGGAACGAATACGGATCTTCTCTCGGTAAGCGGCGGCTTCATTGAAGTCCGTCCGGATAAAGTCACCATCCTCGCCGAAGCGGCAGAGAAACCGGAGGAAATTGATGTAGATCGCGCCGAACAGGCAAAAAAACGTGCGGAAGAACGCCTCCAGCGTGCCAAACAGGATGATACCGATTTTAAACGAGCCCAGCTCTCCTTACGACGTGCCACGACCCGCTTGAAAGTGGCAGGTAAATAAAGAGCAGGCCCATATAAAATGAGAGACAACCCGGCCCGTTTTCATAACAAGCCAGCCGGATATAAACGAAAAGCTGTTCTGAACGTGAAAACGGATCAGAACAGCTTTTTTGTACCTGCTGCCTCCCTAAAAAAAGACAACTGTCATTTAGAAAGAGCGGGCGGCGGTTAGTGTTAGTGAGCAGGTATGACGTCCTCAAACACCGCACTCTGAAAATTAACCGGCCCATAGAGATTGTATGATGCCGTGAAAACATGCACTTTATAAAATAACAACCATATAGCACTGATATGACGTTGCGAAAAAGCATACACAGGAAAAAAACGACATCATAAGGGCTGTATGATGTCATGAAAAAGCTTTGTCTGAAACATAACCGCCCCATAGAGATTGTATGATGCCGTGAAAACATACACTTTATAAAATAACAACCATATAGCACTGTTATGACGCTGCGAAAAAGCACACACAGGAAAAAAACGACATCATAAGGGCTGTATGATGTCATGAAAAAGCTTTATCTGAAACATAACCGCCCCATAGAGATTGTATGATGCCGTGAAAACATGCACTTTATAAAATAACAACCACATAGCACTGATATGACGTTGCGAAAAAGCACACACAGGAAAATAACGACACCACAAAGGTCGTATGACGCCACGAAAAAGAGAGCAACGAAAAATAACAGCATCATAGCAAGTGAATCACGCCATGAAAAAGGGCATACTGAAAAATAATGACCACATAGCGCTAGTATGATGCCGCGAAACATTGCTCGTTGAAAAATAACGCCGCCATACGAGTTGTATGGCGTTGTGAAAAAGAGAGCCCTGGAAATTAACAGCACCATAGAACCTGTTTGAAGTCGTGAAAAAGAACAATCTAGAAAACAATGCCATTACACGGGAAGTATGACGCTGTGAAAATGAACGATGTGAAAAAGAAAGACATCATTAGGAATAAATTACTCACGGACACTTCATAAGACCAAAAATGAGCAAGAGCGGTTCTAATTTGGTCTTATGGCGTCTTCATAAGACCAAAATGGGCTAGAACAGGTCCAACCTGGTCTCAGGATCGCTTCACAAGACTAGAAATGTGCTGAACCGAGTCAAAACAGGTCTCATGAACAGCGTCGGTTCTGCATGCCCACTCTTACCATTACCATTTGATGATTGTTCCCAGCCAGTTTGTAAGATATGTTGAAAACAGCCCCTTTATTATTACAAATATGTTACATTAACCGCATCATTTGTAACAATACCGTAAAAATATCATAATTTTACACCAAAAATTTGCCAAAGTAGTATACAATAGAAAGGGAGCATTTTTGGCCTCTCTGGACGCTTACAGGCGGGTCGCATTAATTTTTAGGCCTATTTCCTCTTTTAGAGATCGACAAAATGCCCTAAGATATTGTTCGAGTTGTGTGTGTAATTGGGGCAGAGTGTTAGGAGTTTTGGAGATGCACCCTGAAGGACAGGAAGCGTTATTACATATTCTCGTGAACCTCTTTTTTTTAGTCATCGTCTGGTGGAGCTTGCAGACGTTTCGCTTTGACGTATTCGTGCGCAACCCGTCAGGATCGAAGGCTAAGTTGTTGATGATTTTTATCACAGTGGCAATCAGTCATCTCGTAAGTTCATTTTTTCTAGATTATCTGGACGTTTCACTAATGCTCCGGTATTTATTTTGATGGGAAAAAGTGACTCGAACTAGCTCGTGTGTATCCCTAGATCTTCCATGTATGAACTTGTCCACATAGGTGAAAATGAATAATAAGAAGAAATTCGAAAATCTAATGACATGATGGGATAGGTTTAGTGATAAAAAGGTCCGGGAATGTATGTCCCAGTATCTCCCGATTTTAAAAAGCGAACGACAGCCTTATTGCTTTTCCGCACATTGGCTGGGTTAGAAAAACATAGGATATCCGCCTTTTTTTTATAACCTCCTTTCAGCATCAATGCACTTTGATGACAGCGACAGAAAATGCACCAAAGATTGGGCGCCCGTTTCAAAGAAGGACAGGGAACGCCTATTTAGACTAATGAATATGTATATAGTAAAGCGAGACAAAAACCCTGTCTTTTTTAAAATGGTTCAGCGGGCAGGAAAGCTATCTAAACGTAAAAAGAATGAATATACGCAGTAACAATAAACGGACGCGGAGGGGAATACGTTGGATAAAATATTAGTGAGGGGAGGGAAGCGGCTAAAAGGCAGTGTAAAAGCAGAAGGTGCCAAAAATGCTGTATTGCCAGTAATCGCCGCTTCTCTTCTTGCTGAAGAAGGAACGAGTACCATCTATGATGTCCCGTCTTTAGCAGATGTATTTACGATGAAAAATGTGTTAGCTCATATGGATGCGGATGTGCAGTATGAGAACGGAGTATTCACTGCTAATTCCCAAGGTTCGCTGCGGACAGAAGCCCCTTTTGAATATGTTCGGCAAATGCGGGCCTCCTTCCTCGTTATGGGTCCACTCTTAGCGAGAAAGGGACGTGCGCATATTGCCCTTCCAGGAGGATGCGCAATCGGTTCACGGCCAATTGATCAGCATCTAAAAGGCTTCGAAGCGATGGGAGCAGAAGTTGAAATTGGCAGTGGCTATATCGCAGCGACTGTGAAAGGGCGCCTGCAGGGAGCACGGATTTACTTGGATTTTCCAAGTGTCGGGGCAACCGAGAACATTATGATGGCTGCGACTCTTGCTGAGGGAACGACAGTGCTTGAAAACGTAGCAGAGGAACCGGAAATCGTCGATCTGGCCAACTACCTGAATGCCATGGGCGCAAAAGTTCGCGGAGCAGGCACGGGTACGATTCGGATCGAAGGGGTCGACCGTATGCATGGTGCCGAGCACAGCATTATTCCCGACCGAATTGAAGCAGGATCCTTTATGGTTGCTGCCGCGATCACCGGCGGGGAAGTATTCGTAGAAGGAGCTCTCCATGAACATCTGCGCCCGCTTGTTGCGAAGATGAGAGAAATGGGCGTCATTATTGAAGAAAAGGATAACGGCATGCGCGTTATTGGGCCAGATATCCTGCGGCCCGTTGATATCAAAACAATGCCTCATCCAGGATTTCCAACAGATATGCAAGCACAGTTAATGGCACTTCTCACGCAGGCAAAAGGTACATCCGTCATTACCGAGACCGTTTTTGAGAACCGCTTTATGCACGTCGAGGAGTTCCGCCGGATGAATGCTAATATTAAAATTGAAGGCCGTGCCGCCATTATCACCGGTCCCATACGTTTACAAGGGGCAGAAGTGGCCGCCACCGATCTCCGCGCAGGAGCAGCACTTATTTTAGCCGGCCTGGTAGCAGAAGGTGAAACGGCAATCACCGAGCTTCGGCACTTGGACCGCGGGTACGTTGACTTTCATAAAAAGCTGCAATCACTTGGAGCGCGTATTGAACGTGTTTCGGTTCCCGATGAAAATGAACTGGAAGCGGCAAATGAAACGCAACCGAATCTTGCTGCTCTTCGTACCGCTCATAACTAAATACTTCAAGCACAGCCGGCTGGTCGATATACCAAGTCGGCTTTTTTCTATATTCCGGCATAACGAAGCAGTCCCCCTCATAAAGTAGAAGGTATCCATGATTGCAGGGGAGGGCAGCTTCACCGTGAAAAAAAAATACGTATTTATCGCGATCCTAGGGATGGTGCTGTTCTTTTTTGTTCCCATTGTTTTAGTCATGATTCCATTCGGCACCGATGAGGACAAGGCCTTTCTATCGATAAGAAAAGGGGAGAATGCGGCGGAAACAGTAGAAGAAGCAGCCGCGACAGCTGAGAAAGCGTCAGAAGCGGACGCAAAGCCGATGACCGTCCCTGTTTTTCGCAGTGAGACGGAGACAGTAGAAAAGGTTGATTTGGAAGAATACGTCGCCGGCGTAGTGGCTTCCGAAATGCCCGCTGAATTTGAAATGGAAGCGCTGAAAGCACAGGCGTTGACAGCGCGCACCTATGTGGCAAAACAAATCAATTCCCCGGCAGACATTAATCTTCCTGACGGCGCCCTTGTCACCGACACCCCGATGCACCAAGTATTCCAAAGCCAGGAAGAGCTCCGTGACAAATGGGGCGACGATTTTGAATGGAAAATGGAAAAGATTCATAAAGCGGTTCAAGCCACGAAAGGACAAGTCCTAACGTATGAAGGGAAGCCGATAACTGCGGCATTTTTTTCGACGAGCAATGGCTACACGGAAAATGCGGAAGATTATTGGCAAAACCCGGTCCCGTACTTACAAAGTGTCAAGAGCCCGTGGGATAAAACATCCCCTCGTTATGAAAATGAACAGCGGATCCCGGTAGAAGAAGTCGAACGCCTTCTCGGGGTTACGATTGGCGGCGGAGAAACAGGAGAAATCACCGAACGAACAGAAGGCGGACGTGTAGCCGCCGTAAAACTGGGCGGAAAAACATTTCACGGCCGCGAAGTCCGGGAAACGTTAGAACTCGATTCCAGTGACTTTCAGATCGGCCGTGACGGCAATAATTTAGTCTTCCGCACGAAAGGCTGGGGCCACGGCGTCGGCATGAGCCAATACGGCGCCGAGGGTATGGCAAAAGAAGGGAAAAATTACAAAGAAATCCTCCACCATTATTACAAAGGCGTCGACATCGCCAACTTAACCAACACATAAGGAAATTCCCTTATTGTGCAGAAAAAATCAACTTTCTAACAACAGTACTTGAATGAAGAAACGAACGAATTAAAAGCAATAAAAAAATCATTTTTGAAATAGGTATATTTTTCCTCAGACCTGTTCACAATGGGTCCTGAGGTGATAATCATGAAAGATGAAGAAAAACAGCGTCAACCAAAAGGAGCAGGATGGACGAAAAAAAGCTGGTTCTGGCCTGCTGCTTATTTTAGTGCAGGAGCCGTGATCCTAGGAGCCTATTTTCTCATTCAAAGCCCGGCAGGTACCGATCAAGCAGATGAGGGACCGGCAATCGAGGAAAATGAATGGGATAATGCTTCGGGTGAGTGGGATGATCAAGACGGCGATGCCATGCCAACTGCTTCCGGAGATGAGACGATAGAGATGCCGGTGATGGATGAAGAGGGCGTAGATATTATTGGATATTATTACAATCATGATGCAGCAGCGGAAGAACAGCAAGACGCTCTCGTGTATTACAATAATATGTACTACCAGAACAAGGGCATTGATATCGCGGCAAAAGACGGCGAAACGTTTGAAGTCACAGCGGCAGCGACTGGCGAAGTCATTCGGGCCGAAAAAGATTCTGTTAACGGCTACATCGTAGAAGTAAAGCACGATGATAATATTGTCACGTCGTACAGCAGTTTGGAAGACCTTCGTGTGGAAGAAGGCGACACAATTACACAAGGTTCTGTCATTGGGATGGCAGCAAGAAACCTGTACAACAGTGACGCAGGGATTCATGCTCATTTCGAAGTACGCAACAACGGCGAGCCACTTGACCCAACCGACGCCTTCCATCAGAAAGTAAAGGATGTAAAGCAGGAAGACGGCGACCAGGAGAAGAAGGATAAAGAACAAGAAGACAGCGAACAAGACGAGGCTGATCAAGAGCCAATGGATCCCCTTGCGGATGACGGAAACGAAGACGAGCCTGAAGAAGAAAATACAGAAAAAGATACAAAAGAATAAACAAATTTCCCGACTGTTCAGGAGCCGAGCCCTGGACAGTTTTTTTGTTGAAACATTTTGGTGAAAAAACAAACCGTTACCTAGATAAAACACTTCTTTATATAGAAGCCATTTTCGATAAAAAACAACGATTCATTGTTTTCTTATGACTACTTGAATGAAAATCAAACATTTGCAATAATGTGGTATAACAAAAATAACGAGAACGTAATAATAAAGTAACGGGTTAGTACACATTACTACCAGTTCCATATTTCTTAGGGGGGAAGGCAGATGCTGTTACTTATTATCTTCTGGATCATCGCCTTAGGAAGTGTCATCGCTACGATTAAGTGGAAGAAGCCGCTGTTATTAACCGTTCCCATTGCCCTCTTAGCCTGTTTCGTTGTTGTCGAGATTATCAGAGTACCCATGCCTTTCTGGAAAACAGTCCAGTTCATTTTCGACCTTCGCTAAAAGAAAGGAGACGGACGGATGAAACGAAACCGGCCCAATGCGCAGGAGGAAGAGCCGCGCTGCACGAAATGCGGCCACGCGAATATGCTCTCGATCTCTCCGACCCGCTATGCTTTCACCATGTCGACATTACCTGTTGGTCTCGCCTTAGTAATTGGTTTCTTCATAGAACCGCTGATGTTTTTGTTTATACCGGCTATTATTTTAACCAATCATCTACTCGCAAAGAAAAAAGCCCCATTCCATTTTTGCAAAGCATGCAACCACATGAACAAACAACCCCAGAAACAAAACTCGCATATTAAAAAAATCTCAACGTAACTATTACTTACATACCAGTACGCTCGGTGTATTTTTTAAAATTGTTACCAGTCTGGGAAGGAGTGAGAGACCATTCCTCCAGATTCTTTTGCTATGGAGTTTCCCGGCTTTTAAGGGGGTGAGGCCTAAAGAGCAGAAAGAAAATTTTAACCAAAACATTTTTTCAGGAGGGGAGTTTTATGAAAAAAGTAGACAAAGAGGTAGCCGAGGCTTATTTTCGTGCCCGCACACGGATGATTGTCATTTTTCTTATTATCGGTTTTTTAGTGTCTTTCGGTGTTGTCGCTTTTGCCGAATTCTTTTCCCAATTTACGTTTTTAGGGGTAGAGTTTCATTATTACATGGGATCCCAGGGAGCGGTTGTTATTTTCATCATTTGCCTGTTCTTGAATGCCATTTTCAGTGATAAAATAGACCGAAAATTCGGTATTGATGACAAAGTAAGTGTGACGATCAGCAACAGCAAAAATATCGAACAATAAATAAGCAGGGACAGCTCAAGGGGGTTAACAGATGGATGCACAAACGATAATGTCTTTAGGGTTAATTATCGCAACTTTCGCACTTTATATTGGGATATCGATATTTAACCGGGCTCGTGCCACCTCTGATTTTTACGTCGCAGCCCGCGGAGTCCCGCCGGTTTGGAACGGGATGGCGATCGGCGGTGACTGGATGAGCGCCGCCTCCTATATCGGGATGGCCGGGACGGTAATGGCTCTTGGTTACGACGGCCTTGCTTATATTATGGGCTGGACTGGGGGATATTTACTGCTTACCTTCCTGCTCGCGCCGCAGCTTCGGAAATACGGACGCTATACGGTGCCGGAATTTATCGGAGACCGGTACATGAACAACACCGCTCGTCTCATCGCTGCCATTGCCACCCTGATTATTAGCTTTACGTATATTATCGGGCAGTTGTCTGGTTCAGGCGTGGTCATCGGCCGTATTTTAAGCATTCCGGCGATGTATGGAACGATGATCGGGGTCGTGGTTATTGCTATCTATGCAACGCTCGGCGGGATGAAGAGTGTGACGTGGACCCAGGTGGCGCAGTACATGATTTTAATTGTGGCCTATATTATTCCGATTGTTTTTATGTCCCTGCAAGTCACAGGCAATCCGCTTCCGTGGCTCACGTACGGGAACGTCATCGACGAAATCGGCGCGATCGACCGTGAGCTTGGATTGTCGGAATATTTTGCCCCATTTGCAGAAAGTGAGAAATCACAATTTCTCGCTCTCATGTTTACGTTAATGGTCGGAGCTGCTTCGCTTCCGCACGTGATTGTCCGGTTCTTTACCGTAGCTACGATGAAAGCGGCGCGGTGGAGCGGAGCATGGGCCTTGCTCTTTATCGGGCTTCTCTACTTGTCTGCCCCGGCCTATGCTGCGTTCTCGCGTTTTATTTTAATGACACGAATTGCCGGGCAGCCGATTGATCAATTGCCGGCCTGGTCTGAAAACTGGATTAATATTGGTCTGTTAAAAATTGCGGATCAAGACGGAGACGGCATGTTAGATTGGACAGAAATTGAAGTCAGCCCTGATATGGTTGTTATGGCGACACCTGAGATTGCCAATCTCGGTATCTTTGTCATCGGCTTGATGGCTGCAGGGGCAATGGCTGCGGCGCTCTCTACGGCCGGGGGGCTGCTTGTGACGATTTCGTCCTCGTTTGCGCACGATATTTATTACCGGCTCATTAATCCGCAGGCCTCAGACCAGAAGCGTTTGAAAGCCGGACGGATTGTGATGATTTTGGCCACCGTGGTTGCCGGTGTGGTTGCCTTGGATCCTCCTGGGGTGATTACACAAATTGTCGCGTGGGCGTTTGCGCTTGCCGGCGGAACGTTCTTCCCGGTACTTGTGCTCGGTGTCTGGTGGAGACGGATGAATGCAGCCGGAGCGATTGCCGGTATGCTCGTCGGGCTCGGTACGACGCTGACTTACATTTTCCTTGCGTTAAGCGGCGTTACCCTCTTCGGAATTATCGATACCGGAGCCGGGATCTTCGGAGTGCCGCTTAACTTCCTAGCGTGTATCATTGCTTCCAAGATGACGGAGCCGCCTGCCCAGCACTTACAGGATGATGTCACGGACCTTCGTTACCCGGAACAAATGACTTACAAAGATGGAGAGGTTTGGATAAACGATGGAACCAGAAATTAAGGTTTTCCAAGATTCCATTTATAACCACCCAATATTCAGCGGCGCTTCTGCCGCTGAATTTGGTGGTTTAATGGAAGAATGCACATTGCGTACGTATGAAAAAGATGAGAATATTCTTTACTCCGCAAGTCCGCGTAACGGGCTGCTTTTAATGCTTGAGGGCTTGACAGAAGTATATGTTGCCTTAAGCGACAGGGAGGAAAGCCACGAAGTGTTAGAGGTGCTTGAGCCGCCGGACATCATCGGGTTTTCCAGCTTAGCGGACTTTCTCGGTGAACAAGCTCCTTTTGACTATCCGCATACCGTGGAAGTGCAGGCGGTGGAAGAATCAGTATGCCTTCATATCCCGTACTCGGTAATGGAAGCACGCTGGCGCCATGAAGAAGTAAGAGACTATGTATTGCGCCAAGTATCCATTCGCTTGCGTGATATTTACGCGTCTCTTGCGGAACAGGTTCATTTAGCTAACCAATGGGGGGAAAGTGATCCGTTTATTCAACGGGTCCAAGATGTAATGAACACACCTGTTATCACGATCTCAACGGATGCGACGATACAGGAAGCAGCCAAGACAATGGGACGCGAGCAGGCAAGCTCCCTCGTCGTCGTTACCGAAAAGAATGACCTTGCCGGCATTATAACAGAGCGGGACCTCGTCCAACGAGTGATCGCTTCGGGAACCAGCGGGTCGGCTGCCGCTCGTAGTGTCATGACAGAAAACCCGCATACGATATCGGCTCAAGCTTATTACTACGAAGCGATGTCGAGCTTTTTAGTGAATGGCATCAAGCATCTGCCCGTAACCTTGCAGGAGGATGCACAACAGGTTATCGGAATGATCACCCTCTCCGATCTGTTGCAAAAGCGAAACCGCGGGAAATTTAACGTGTTACAAAAAATGGAAGAAGCGGATGCGGAAACACTCCCTGCCATCAAGCATGCGATTTACGACATTCTCGCCCATTTAATTGAAGACGGCATCCCGGCTCTCCAGTTGATGAACATGATTACGAGCCTCTTTGACCGTCTTGCCCAGCAATGTGTCAAATTGGCAGTAGAGGAGGTAGAAAAACAACACGGGAAGCCGCCCGTCCCCTTTGCCTTCTTTCTCATGGGAAGCGGAGGACGAGCGGAACAATTTATGCTGACGGACCAAGATCACTTTCTCGTTTACCAGGACGCCGCCACAGAAAGTGCGAATAAGGAAGCCGCGGCTTACTACCGCGCTCTCGGCCTTGCAATCGTCGTATGGCTGGAGCGGGCCGGATACAAACGCTGTGACGGCAACATGATGGCAAGCGAGGCGAGTTGGCGGGGGACAACGAGTCAATGGAGTGACCGGTTGCGCACGTGGGGGCTGCGCGCGACGAACCAAAATATTTTACTCGGGCACAATTTCCTCGCTTTTCGTTTTTTAGCCGGTGATCAGGCTACCCGGGATCAATTCGCCCGTACCGTTCAGGAACAGCTCCAAGCCTCCACCATTTTTCTGTACCGGGCTGCCGAACTGGAACAAAACTTACTAGTGCCGCACTTAGATCATCCAGTCCGTGCTCTTTTCCGCCTAAAGCGGGAAGGCATCAACATCAAAAAAGAGGCGTTGTTCCCTTTTCACCACTCACTGCAAATACTCGCCGCCAAACATCACATATTCGGGGGCACACCCCGGGACAAGATCGAAGCCCTGCACCGTAAAGCTGTTTTTCAAGACACTTTCGTCGACGATTTGCTGTTTGCTTATGAGACAGTCCTGAAAATCCGTATCGAAAAATCGTGGTACCGCTATGAAAGAGGGGAACGGCCAACGAGCGAATTGAAATTTTCACAGATGAAATCGCGGGAGAAAGAAGCGTTGATGCACGCGCTCAAAATCATACGTTCTTTGCAAGCGCAGGCCGTCAATGCTTTTGGGATGAGACTATGAAGGAGGACGACGCTTTAATACGAGGAGGTGGGCCAGCATTATTTTTTGGAAAAAGAAATCCCAACAGTACAAGTTTGGTCAAGAGCCGCCCCTAAACACACCCCTTCGCGACATGAACGTCACCGTTTTCGACACGGAGACGACAGGATTTGCAGTCGGCAAAAAAGACCGCTTGATCGAACTTGGTGCGGTTCAAGTGGAAGGGATGACCGTAACCGACAAGACCTTCCATACGTATGTGAATCCGGACCGCAATATTCCCCGGGAAATAACAAATCTCACCGGTATTCGTCAGCAGGATGTCGAAGGCGCGCCGTCTGCTTTGGAGGCGATCAACGGCTTTTATGAATTTGTTAAAAACAATAACAGCAATGGCTGGGCCGGGCATTATTTAGCTTTTGACATTCTTGTTTTAAAAAAAGAACTGCAGCGCAGCAACTATTCGTTGGAGCAACCCACCTATATGGATACGCTCGATATGATCGGCTATTTAAATCCGACATGGGAAATGCGCGACCTCACGCATTACGCCCGTGAATTCGGCACCCGCCTCTTTCAACGACACAGCGCCCTCGGCGACGCACAGACAACCGCCTATCTCCTCGTCGAACTCTTCCGCCACATCGGCGACCGTGGCAAGCATACACTAGGCGACTTAATCGACATTACCAGGAGAGACAACGGCATCACCTCGCCCCTGCTCTAACAAGCCCGGATCTTGTTAACGCGCGGGCAGGGGGCGTGTGAAGCCGTGAAAAAAGATATCGCCGGACCTAGCAGCGTCATAGGGTTGGATGAAGTCTGTTGAAAATAGCAACGCCGCAGCACTCGTATGGAGTCGTGAACGGAGCGAAGGGAAGAAATAACGACGTCATAGGCCCGGAATGAGGTCGCGAAAACAGAGAGAGTGCGAAGTAACAGCGTCATAGGGGTTGAATGAAGTCGTGAAAATCATTTTTGTTGAAAATAACAACGCCGTAGCACCCGTATGGAGTCGTGAACGGAGCGAAGGGAAGAAATAACGACATCATAGGCCCGGTATGAGGCCGTGAAAACAGAGAGAGTGCGAAATAACAACGTCATAGGGGTTGGATGAAGTCGTGAAAATCATTTTTGTTGGAAATAACAACGCCGTAGCACTCGTATGGAGTCGTGAAAAGGATGATGGTCGGAAATGGCGACGTCAAAAGTAGTTGGGTGCTACTTTTTGCCTTTTTTGCTCCGAGTAATGGCAGGACGCGGGGCGGCACGCGAGGAAGAATCGAATGATGATCACAAAAAAGAAACGGAGGCTGTTTCTTTTTTTTTTGAAAATAAATGGTGTTAGAACGTTTCCCAGTGTATAAAAAAACATCTTAGCCCTTGTCCTATCTGACTTTTTGGTATATATTCCGCTCCCTTCTAATAAACTGTACCAATCACCTAGATTAAAGTAGGGGGCGAGTGGTGTGCACGATTACATCAAAGAACGAACCATCAAGATGGGGAGGTATGTTGTGGAAACTCGCAAAACCGTCCGCACAATTGCCAAAGAGTTTGGTGTATCGAAAAGTACCGTCCATAAAGATCTAACAGAGAGACTGCCGGAAATTAATCCAAAGCTGGCTCGTGAAGTGAAAGAAATTTTAGAATATCATAAATCTATTCGTCATTTACGGGGAGGCGCCGCGACAAAAACGAAATATAGCAGGGAGAAAGACACGAAGGCAGAACCTTCTGTATAGTGCTCCGGAAGAAAGCGAGCCAGCACGGAAACAGCGGCAGTGCAGCAGCTAAAGGATTTGGTGGACAGGACGGAAACGGTGATAACACGAAGGCTGTCCTACTAGAACGGAGCCTTTTCTAATAGGATGGCCTTCAAAAAACGAGAACGTCGCAGGTTTGATTATAAAGGACCCGTCCCCTGGTTATGCTAGAAAAGACATACAAGGTTCGGCAAAATACGCGAATAGTTATTACGCTGCATGAAAATATGTGGTAAAATGTCAGAATAAGAGTATAATAAATATGTTAACTTGGGTCATTTCCATACACGGTTAATGCCAAGTTTTTCCTGTGAAGCAGGCAATATGAACGAAGAATCACATAATGCTGTAAAACAGTATGATTAATTTTGAGGAGGAATGCCAGAAATGTTTGGCAGGGATATTGGCATTGATCTGGGAACTGCGAATGTGCTCATACATATAAAGGGACAAGGAATTGTTCTGGATGAGCCTGCCGTTGTCGCTATTGATAAAACAACGAGACAAGTGTTGGCGGTAGGAGAAGAAGCTTTTAGAATGGTTGGACGTACACCGGGGAACATTGTGGCAATCCGCCCGATGAAGGACGGCGTTATCGCTGATTTTGACCATACCGAAGCCATGCTCAGCCATTTCTTGACGAAAATTAACGCGAAAAGCATGATGTCCAAGCCTCGTATTTTGATTTGCTGCCCGACGAACATCACGTCCGTCGAACAGAAAGCGATCATCGAAGCGGCTGAGAAAAGCGGTAGTAAAAATGTATTTATTGAGGAAGAGCCTAAAGTCGCAGCTATTGGCGCCGGTATGGATATATTTCAGCCGAGCGGCAACATGGTGGTCGACATCGGCGGCGGCACAACCGACGTTGCCGTGCTTTCGATGGGATCGATCGTGACAGCAAGTTCCATCAAAATGGCGGGCGATCAATTTGACTTGGATATTTTAAATTATATAAAGAAGAAATATAAGCTGCTTATCGGGGAACGTACAGCGGAAGCGGTCAAAGTGGAAGTAGCGACAGTTGCTCCGAATGATGAGAAACGAGAAATGGAAATCCGCGGACGTGACATGGTAAGCGGGCTGCCGCAGACGATTACGATTACGTCCACTGAAATTTATGATGCGCTGACAGAATCAGTCAATCATATTGTTCAAGCGGCGAAGAACGTGCTTGAGCGTACACCGCCAGAGCTCTCGGCTGACATCATTGACCGCGGTGTGATTTTAACGGGTGGCGGCGCCATGCTGCGCGGAATGGACCAGCTCCTCGCCGATGAATTGAAAGTACCCGTGATGATAGCGGAAGAGCCGATGCACTGTGTAGCAAACGGGACAGGCATTTTGCTTGAGAACCTAGATAAAATGAGCAATCGAAAAATAAAGATCTAAGTCTGCGGAAGGGAGGCCTTGCCATGCTGAGAGGGTTTTATAGTGCTGCTTCGGGTATGATTACCCAGCAGCGCCGTACGGAAATGCTGACAGACAACATTTCCAATTTGAATACACCCGGTTACAAGGCCGATAACGGTTCGATTCGAACATTCCCTGAAATGCTGCTCGAGGCTCGCGGCGGCGCTTCCCCGTTTAACGGGAACCCGCGCCCGATCGGGGAGTTGGCGACAGGTGTGTACATGCAGGAGCGCACGCCCAATTTCACTCAGGGAGATGTGCGGGGAACAGGGATAAAGACGGATGCCGCTCTTCTCCAGGGTAATCTCCCCGATGGCAGTGCGCTGTTTTTCACTGTTCAGAATGAGGCAGGAGAGACGCGCTATACACGGAATGGTAATTGGACAGTGGACGGTGCCGGTTTTTTGACGACGAGTCAGGGCTTTTATGTGCTTGGCGAAGACGGTGATCCGATTGCTGTCGAAAACGAGAACTTCATGTTGATGGCTGATGGAACGATTCGGAATGAGAACGGAACGGTGAGCGGTCAACTCGGTGTTGCTTACGCGGAAGACGCGCAGGACCTCGTAAAAGAAGGCAGTGGTCTTCTTCGGGCGGAGACAGGGGATTTGCCGGCAGCAGATGCTGATTACCAGGTGCAGCAAGGGTTTCTTGAACGCTCGAATGTGGACCCAACCCGGACAATGACGGAGATGATGGAGTCCTACCGCGTTTTTGAAGCAAATCAGCGCATCTTACAGGCTTACGACCAAAACATGCAGCGCGCCGTCAATGACATCGGCCGCCTCGGATAATAAGGAGAAAAAGGAGGGATGGCGGTGTATTCAGCGATCATGTCATCGGCTAACACACTCGGACAGTTGCAGAAAAAGATGGACGGGATTTCGAACAACATGGCGAACAGCAACACAAACGGCTATAAAACGAGAGAAACAACTTTCTCCGATCTCCTTCATCAACAAGTGAATAACCAACCGGTCCCGCAAAACAATATTGGCCGTCTCACTCCTCCTGGTCTCCGGGTTGGAACTGGAGCGGCGATCGCCCAAACAGCCCTTCGTTTAGAACAAGGCCCTTTGCAAGAGACAGGTCGTGAGCTTGACTTTGCTTTAACAGAAAAAGATTATTTTTTTCAAGTAGATAGCGGCGAGACAGAACCACACTATTCACGTGACGGCGCGTTCTATTTGACGGAAGACCCGGGCCGCCCGGGCACATGGACGCTCGTGAACAACCAAGGTGATTACCTCCTCGGGGAGAACGGCGAACGAATGACCATCCCGGCAGGCGCGCGCGACTTCACGCTTCAACAGGACGGAACGCTAACCGCTCTTCAGCCGAATGGCAACCCGGTTGCCGTCGGTCGCGTAGAGATCGTCCGAATTACGAAACCACAGCTGCTTGAAGCGGCAGGCCATACCTTTCGACTCCCCGATTTGGCGGCACTTGATTTAACAGAAGCAGATGTGCTAGAGATTGTAGAGGAACCAAATGGAGAACTGATTCAAGGATCACTCGAACAATCGAACGTAGATATGTCCAAGGAAATGGTGGACCTCATGAATACACAACGTCATTATTCTTTTAATGCCCGTGCCATTTCGCAAGGAGATCAAATGATGGGCTTGATCAACAATGTCCGCAGTTAATGAAAGAACGGACAAGCTCATTTTGTAAACGGAGATTACGCTTATGACATATAAGGAAGATGCAGTGAATTCACCTGCTACCCAAGAAGAGCAGAATAAAGAGGAAAAAAAAGAAACACGGAGCTCGCGAGCGGAACAGCGGGCTGAAAAGCAGGAGAAACAATCCCGCCTCCGTCGTTTTCTTGCTAAACCACGCGTGCGTCTTGTGCCAATTTGGGCAAGACTATTAGGCGTACTCGTTTTGCTCATCTGCAGTTTAATCGCAGGCCTTTTGATCGGGTATATCGTCATAGGAGACGGCGATTCCCTGCAAGTTCTCAATTGGAAAAACTGGCAAGCCCTTTATGACTTCATGATGGGAAAGTAACGAAAGGTGATCTCTTTACTCTTTTTATACATAACACTTGATCACACACTAACATGTTAGGAGGGAAGCGCTACGATGCTTTCCATAGACGAAATAAAAGAAATAATCCCGCACCGTTATCCGTTTTTACTCATTGACCGAGTGACGGAGCTCGAAGAAGGCAAGCGGGCTGTCGCGTTGAAAAATGTCTCAGCGAATGAGGAATATTTCAACGGACATTTTCCCGAATACCCCGTCATGCCGGGTGTATTAATTGTTGAAGCTTTGGCACAGACTGGTGCGGTTGCTATTTTGAAAAAAGAAGAAAACCGCGGGAAGTTAGCTTTCTTTGCTGGAATTGAAAAATGCCGCTTCAAATCACAAGTGAAGCCAGGGGATCAACTGACCCTCGAAGTCGAGATTCTCCGACTACGCGGCAGCATTGGAAAAGGCAAAGGAACAGCGAAAGTGGACGACACAATCGTCGCCGAGATGGAGTTAATGTTTGCGCTTCAAGAACCAGAGACGAACTAACGGACCCCCGCTTATTACGGAACACTTTATGAGAAAAGATTTCTATGGTAGAGCGGAACATGGCAAGGAACAAGGAGGTCATTCAGATGAAAATTCCTGTTATCGCAGTCATCGTTTTCATTGCCGTCACGCTGATCGGCACGTTACTTGGCTCCGACGGACACGGAGGAACAGCAGCCCTCATCGCCCCTGTAATCGGAAGCATCGTTACCAGTTTGATATTCCTCAGCTTACTAAAATGGGAAAGCACCCAAGAACGACCAGAAGTTTAAATTATGGAACGAAACGGCCCAACACCGTTTCGTTTTTTTAATGGAATAAACCTGATGCACCATACCCCCCAACCCCCTGCTGCAGCACTAATGACGTCGTGAAAATGAAAGTATGCGGGATTAGTGACGTCATCGACCGTGTATGGCGTCGTGAAAAAGTAGAACCGCAAAAATAACAGCATCACAGGACTCGTATGAAGTCATGAAAATGGAGGATCAGCGAAATAATGACGTCATAGGGTGTGTGTGACGTCACGAAAACGGATGGATGCAAAAATAGCGACGTCATAGGCCTTTAATGGCGTCGTGAAACGGAGGGATTGCGTAAATAGCGACGCCAAAGCAGGTGTAAGACGTTGTAAAATGCAGGGATCGCGAAAATAACACCATCATAGTCGCTGAATGAGGTCGCGAAAATAGAGGATCACGGAAATAATGACGTCGTAGGGTGTGAATGACGTCATGAAAACGGAGGAAAGCAAAAATAGCGGCGCCGTAGGCCTTGAATGGCGTCGTGAAACTGAAGGATTGCGGAAATAGTGACGTCATAGATCGTGTATGAGGTCTTGAAAATGAGGAACCACGAAAAAAGCAACGTCATAGAGACCGTATGAAGCTATGAAAATCATGTTTGATAGAAATAGCGACGCCATAGCGGGTGTAAGACGTTGTAAAATGCAGGGATCGCGAAAATAACACCATCATAGTCGCTGAATGAGGTCGCGAAAATAGAGGATCATGGAAATAATGACGTCATAGGGTGTGAATGGCGTCGTGAAAATGTGTAGCCGCAAAAATAGCAACATCATAGGCCCTGTATGATGACATGAAAATGGCGGATTAGCGAAATAACACCGTCATAGAGATCGTATGAAGCTATGAAAATCGCGTTTGATCGAAATAGCGACGCCATAGCAGGTGTAAGACGTTGTAAAATGCAGGGATCGTGCAGATAACAACGTCACAGCCCCTGTACGCGAAAGTGAAACGGAGAGCATGCGAAAATAGCAGCATCATCCATTCCTAATTACGTTGCGACACCCCATCCCATCATCCGCCCGATCCCGATACA
The DNA here is from genome assembly GCF_022458745.1 of Bacillus piscicola. Taxonomy (GTDB): domain Bacteria; phylum Bacillota; class Bacilli; order Bacillales; family Marinococcaceae; genus Alteribacillus_A; species Alteribacillus_A piscicola. Next base: position 29,714 of record NZ_JAJJJF010000004.1, on the reverse strand, counting down.
AAAAAGCTTAGGGTGCGGGTGTCACCCGCTTCCTAAGCTTCCACTATCCGATTAGGCGGCAGCGTCTTCTTCCACTGCATCCTCGTCATCTTCTTCGTCTGATACCTCTTCGTCTTCCTCGACAACATCTTCTTCTTCAATTTCTTCAAAGCCTTCGAGGTCTTCTAGTTGCTGTTCTTGCCATTCCATTACTTCTTCAAAAGGAATGATGTCCTCTTCGTTTTCTGGAAGGCCGTATTCCCACGTAACGTCTTCATTAAAGTTGCCCATGTTCATCGCATAGTCGATACCAACAGACAGGCTGCCTTCTTCATCGGTGTAGCTGATGGCGATGTCACCTGTGTCGAACACGATATGGTTATCAGCGTCAATCGCTTGATAAATCACAAAATTATCTAGGCTGAGGTTCTCAAGAAATTCGTCAAAGTCTTCTTCCGCGGCCTTGTCTTCCAAGATAGCAACCTTTTGTTGGGACAAGCCGAGTGCGGAAATAGATGGGTTTTCTAACATGGATTCAAGCTCTGGCAGAATGTCCTCTTCGAAGATATCTGCGATGGCTGCGATGTCTTCTTCTTCGAGTTCAAATTTCAGGACTTTTTCATATTCCACATCTTCCGGAATAGCAGTGTGCGTCTCGAGGAGCTCGAAATTGTCAGTGCCTAAATGTTCAATAAAGAGGTCATACAGTTCTTCCGTCATTTCTTGCTGTTCTTCTACGTCGAACATGTTAGAGAAATCTTCCCCGAACATTTCGTCATAGTCAAACTCGATATACTTTCCTTGCCAATCTTCTGGATACCCCATGAAAGCGGCATCCGTTACATATTGATACTGTTTATCCGCAGTCGCGATGGCGGCGGATGTAATAGTTTCATCGAAGCCGGGAATCGTCTGTTCCATAACGGCTTCGGAGAGGAGCGGATCTTTTTGGTAAGCACCGCGGAGTGCCATTTCCATGTTCATGGATTCTTGCAGCATCTCTTTTTCTTCATCGGAAAGCTCGTCTGGAAGCGGCATATCCATTGTCAGTCCAACCGTTCCATCAAACGCATACGTGTCAAGACCGAGCTGGGCTTCCATCGTGTCGTTTAAAACTTCCACGATTTCTTCATCAACTTCGATCTCTGGTGCTTCCGGGGCTTCCACTTCTACACTGTTTTTCAAAAATACAGCGAATTGAGCACGCTTCGTTGATTCGCTTGGCCGGAACGTATTATCTTTATCATACCCGCTTGCAATGCCATTAGCAGCAAGGGCCTCGATATACTCATACGCCCAGTAATCCTCATCGATATCGGCAAAATCTTCATCTGCTTCGCCTTCCAACTCATAAGCGACAGTCAAAATTTTAGCCATTTGAGCCCGTGTCAACTCATCGTTTGGCATAAACTTGTCATTTTTTCCTTCAAGAATGCCTTCATCCGCCACAGCAGCAACGGCCTCGTAGATAGCGTCATCCGCGTCTACATCGGAAAAGCCGGGGTTCGGCCGCTCGGACGTCTCTAAATCAAGTGCATCGGTTAACATAAGTGCCGCTTGCGAACGCTTCACCGGTGCGTTCGGACGGAACGTGTTGTCCTTATACCCGTTAATAATTCCTTGTTCTGATAAATTGTCAATGGCATCTTTCGCCCAGAAATCATCGCTGATATCTTTGTAGGATGATTGAGCACCTGCTGTAGCTGGGAACACCAAAGTTGCAGCCAAGACAGCAGAAAAAGCCAAACTGGAAAACTTCTTCATGAATCCATCCCCCTAAGGTATGTATTTGATCCAATTCTAGTATACAGATACTCTCACAAACTAGCTACACAAAAAGGTAAAATAGCTAAATAATTCCTATATTTTCATAGCCATCTAGTTCAATTGAAAGGAAACGGATGAAAAGCATAGGCAAAAAGGGAAATCTGCGTTAAAATGTGGAAAGGACACTTCGGCAAATTTCACCAATTCTCACCATTTTACAGCGAGAGAGCCGGGAGGGGGGAGAAACCGTTGGCAAAAAGAAGTCCAGCAGTCAAGATGGATGATCAAGATTTTTTCCACCAATTCAGCAAGGATCCAGATAATATTGCTGAACTGTTTACGCATATGAATGACGGGGTTATGGTGACCGATGCAGATAAACGGATTATTTTAATCAACCCCGCTTATGAAAAAATTACGGGTTATACACTTGATGAAATGTACGGGGAGGACCCGAGTTATATTGCTTCCGGCCACACGCCGCGATCTGTGTTTCACGACATGTGGGAGACCATTCGGGAAAAAGGAACGTGGACGGGGGAACTTATCAATAGACGGAAAAATGGGGAAGAATTTTGGTCGTATATCACAATCACCTACATGAAAAAAGACCAGCCGGAGGAAAGTTATTATATCGGGCTTATCCGTGACATAACCGAACAAAAGCAGCATGAAAAAGTGATTTCACACATGGCGTATTATGATGCGTTAACAGAAACACCGAACCGCGTTCATTTTCATCGAAAAGCAAAAGAAGTACTCATGAACGCAGAGGAGCACGGGGAAAAGGTGGCGGTCCTCTTTCTCGACCTCGACCGCTTTAAGAAAATCAATGATTCGCTCGGCCACTATGCAGGCGACGAGCTGTTACATGAAGTAGCCCAGCGTCTTCTCACAGCGGTAGGAAAGGAAGGGTTTGTCAGCCGGTTTGGCGGGGATGAGTTTGCCATTTTAATTGACCAAGCCAAAACGACGGCGGAAATGGATGACATCATTTTCCGTGTCTTTAAAAAGGTGAGTGAGCCGATCAAGCTGCAAAACCAAGAAATCTTTATCACCGTGTCTATCGGAGTGAGCATTTACCCGGATCACGGAAAAGACATTGATACGCTCTTGCGAAATGCCGACTTCGCTTTATACCAAACGAAGGATGCAGGAAGAAACAACTATTTTATCTTCGAGAACGATCCATCACAACAAACATTTGATCGGTTAGCCTTGGAAACGGACCTACGTAAAATTAACATTAGCGAACAGCTGGAAGTATTTTATCAGTTGCAGATGGACATCCAAACAGGAAAGGTTTACGGAACCGAAGCACTGATCCGTTGGAATCACCCGGAGAAAGGGCTCTTAACACCGAACTTCTTTTTACCGATTGCGGAAGAAACTGGTTTTATTAAAGAAATAGATGAATGGGTGTTGGCGGAAGCGTGCCGGCAAACCCAGTACTGGCGGGAAAACGGCCACCCGGACTTGATGGTCTCCGTCAACGTGTCAAAATCGCTTTTCGAAAGCCCGTACTTCGTAAAAACGATCCGCAACAAGCTCGATAAGGCCGGTCTCCCCCCTGAGAACCTTATATTAGAAATTAGTGAAAATATTAAGATCACCGACCTGCGGAACGCTGCACGTAAACTGCAGCCTTTGCGCGAAATGGGCATTACTGTCTCACTTGATGACTTCGGGACCGGCTATTCATCCATCGGCCAGCTGAAACGATTTCCGATTGACAACTTAAAAATTGACAAATCGTTTGTGATGGAAACGAACGGGAACGACAAGGATGCCGCTATTATTACATTTATTATCAACATGGCGAACTCTCTGAACTTTACAATCGTATGTGAAGGGGTCGAAACGGAAGAGCAGCTTGCCTTCGTGAAAAAAGAAGGGTGTCAGTTGGCGCAAGGATATTTATACAGCAAACCAGTTACGGCAGCGGAGTGTGCGCAATTATTGGAAGACTTACGGTAACAAAAAGATACACGCATAGATTCTCTCAATTCAAGCGGCTGAGAAGAATAGCAACTGCGCTATACAGTGGAACTCCTGTCTTTGGTACCCCTTGTCAACAAAGGAGAATGGACAGAGGTTCCCTATTTTTTGAGAGTGGTGTTATTCTATGGTGCACAATGTGTAGAAAAATAAAACAGCAGCAAGGCAAGGTTAGCCTCAATAAAAGAAGAATGACTTCAGGTGGTACCGTATGAAAAAAAGGACATTAGGCAGTTATGTGAACGAAATGCGTGTGAAAAACAAGCTTTCTTTGCGAGAATTAGGAAAGCGTACAAATCTCAGCTTTTCGTACATTCATTCCATCGAAAGTGACAAAGTGAAGCCCTCGCGCGATGCCATTCTTGCGCTCGCTGAGGGGCTGAAAGGAGCCTTCCCCGATGAAATGCTCCGCCTCGGAGGACTGCTTCCTGATCCTATCCCTGAAAACAATCCACCCAACGTCTATGTAAGCGTATTTAGCCGTCGCCTCCGTGAATGTATCGAGCAAAAGAAGTGGACGTCCGACGTGCTGGCCGCCAAAACGAACATAGACATATCCGCTATCCGCAGCTGGCTTGATTTCCATACATACGCAGAAATCGGAGACTCCATCAAGCCGGAACTAATTAATATTTATAAAATCGCAGATGCTCTAGGGGTCACTGCCGATTATTTGGCAGGTTACGCCGAGAATCCGGATGAGTACCACCCTGCAGCCCCGCGCCCCAAAAATCTCCGCCACATTCTCGCTTCAGAAGAACTGGTCCTCGACCACATCCCATTAGACAAGAAAGCAAAAGAAAAAATAATCCAAATGATTTACGCGGTTTTTAATAACGAATAGGCTCTGGGTAGTGTCCCAGAGCCAAAAACGTTCACATGAAACTGCCTCGCTTCTGCAGCCTTTCTAATGCTTTTGTCCAATCCCGGGGGTGCAGATACCCGTCGATTGTTACTGCATCGGGGAGCTGCGCACTAAGCAGCACGGCCACATCCATGATAAGGGGTGTTGAAATCCTTCCGTACTCGTTGGCGACCCCTAGACAAACAACAGGACGATCCTGATCTATGTACCACGAAAGATCGGCATGTAACGTAATAATGTCGGTTGTAAAAGCACGTCGTACACTAATATGTATACAATCAACGGTCACGTCTTTGTCGATTACTGCCATTTCCGAATAGGCGGCAATGTGTTCGTCTGTGGCATGTTCTATATAGTTTTTCATCGTGTTAAACAGAACGTTCCATTCCTGTTGACTAATCTGCTGGGGATGGATACAAACCTCAAGCGATTTGAGCTCGATCGGCGCAGTATTCATTACTTACCTCCTTTATGTTATAGGAAGACATGTGTTTTATAAAATATAACACTGTTCACTAATATTTTCCACTAGTAGTAACAAGTTTTTCCATAATGGTTCAAAAACCACAAAAAACTTGACTCTTTGTTGGAGCCAAGTTTGTATTTACCCGAATGTGGTTTTTTTAAAACAGTTTAGTTGTCATAGAAACGTTAAAACATCCTGCCAATAGGCGCAGCCATCTGAACGTAGAACAGAGCTAAACCTTCCTACAAGAAAGGATGAGACTCATACCGACCGCCATTGGTCTAGCTATTCACTTGTTAATCCGCGCAGCACGTAGCAGAAGCTTAGAAGGGAAAGGCTTGTCCGAGTGATGCAACTCAAGTAAGAAAGGTAAAAAATGGTTTACACGCTGTATGTTACGGGTACAATATCACTAAACCCAAGCTCCCTGCGTCGAGGAGCGGTTAAAAATAACGTTTGGCCCCAAGATAACGTTCCTTCCAATAGCTGGCGTTCAAATTGCTGACCGTAACGCCGGTAGAGGAACCGGCATGGATAAATTGATCATTTCCGAGATAAATACCGGCATGGGAAGCCCCAGGTTGGTACGTCTCAAAAAACACAATATCACCGACGCGCGGACTTTTTACAGCGGTGCCCGCATCATATATACCTGCGACTGTCCGCGGCAGATTCACGCCATTTTCTTTAAATACATATTGAAGAAAGCCGCTGCAGTCAAAACCGGATGTCGACGTCCCGCCCCATACGTAGGGAGTACCGACGTGCTCGGCTGCATCGGCGACGAGATTGGTCACGTCGATTTTACTGCCGGTGGGAGGAGCAGCTGTTTCTGGTTTTGCATGGGAACTGCCCCCCGACAGTACGTCCTGCATTTTTTTCGTCGTCATCGGTCCAGCAACACCGTCCGCCTCCAGGCCGTGCGCCTTCTGAAACGAGCGCACCGCTTTCTCCGTTACCTCGCCGTAAATCCCGGTCGCTTCCATCTTCATATAGCCGAGTTGCTGCAGTTGTTTTTGCAGCGCCTCGACTTCCGGACCGCGCGACTGATAACGGAGGAGAGAAGAAATAGATGTTGCCTCCGCTTGCACACCGGCTTCCACTTTGGCTGCTGCCGGATTATTGCGCAGTTTATTGAGCGTCATCGGGCCCGCCAGCCCATCTGCCTGCAGGTTGTTTTGCTTTTGAAACTGCCGGACCGCTTTTTCCGTCATCGGACCGTACACCCCGGTAATGTCTTTGTTGTAATACCCGTAATCTTTGAGCTGCCGCTGCAACTGTGCGACGTCATTGTTTTGATCACCAATCGAGAGCACTTTAAATGTGTTAGAGGCCTCCGGAGAAGACGAGGAAGATGCCGGCTTTTCTGCCCGTTGCACCCCTTTTAACGCAGCTAACGTCTGCGGTCCCGCAATTCCGTCCACCGCAAGCTGCTCACTCTGCTGAAACTGCCGGACCGCGGCCGCCGTTCGCCGACCGTAATGACCATCCGGTTCATCGTTATAAAAGCCGAGCGACTGTAGCTGACGTTGTAATTCCGTCACTTCCGCACTTTTGTCCCCAATACGCAAAACAGTTGAACTATCAAGTTTCACCTTGCTTTTCTGTGCGGAAGAAGCTACCGCTGAGGCAGATACCGTTTCCGCGGAAGGCGCGGAACGTTCGCTCAAGAGAACGCTGAACGTCTGCGGACCAACGATTCCGTCCGCCGTTAAATGATGTTGTCGCTGAAAAGAGAGAACGGCTGCTTTCGTTTGTTCACCAAAATAACCAGTTGATGTATGATATGTAAAATACCCCTTATCCCGTAACAAATCCTGCAGCTTTGTCACATCATCGTTAGTCATCTCCGGGTGCAGCGTATCCGTACCAAACGCCGCGTCCGCCACAACCGGTGCCGCCAACACAGCCCCCGTCACAGCCGTCGATGTCACGACAATTTTTTGCATTTTCGTTGTCGTTTCAAACAAACCGATCCCTCCCAGATTTTGATAGAGGCTCTAAGGGAAGAGCCGCGTATTTTATTACATAACAGGAGCCTTTCCAACCGTAACGAAACACAGGCGGAAACGGCTTCATCGGGGAAGGTATCATCTGCCGAATAAGCTTGTCCCAACCTAACCAACCCCAACCCCCAAAAATAGACAAAAATTCCAAAAAATATGAATTATATTCTTCATTATATAAGCAAAACCCAATTTCCGCTATCATTTATCAAAAAAAGTTAGAAAACCACACACAAACCCGACATACACCGAAGCGATTGAGTCGTTCGTGTAGAAGCAACCTCGTCAGGAGACGGAAGACGTCGTGAAAAAAGGGTTAGCAAAAATAGCAGCATCATAGGGGGCGTATGAAGCCATGAAAACCATGTTTGCGTGGAATAGCAACGTCATAGCCGGTGAATGCAGTCATGAACCCGGCTGCTTGCGAAAATAATGACGCCATAGCAAGCGTATGGCGTCGTGAAACCAGGGAATGTCAGAAATAACAACATCATAGAGGTCGTATGAAGTTATGAAAATCGTGTTTGCGTGGAATAGCGTCCCCATAGCAGGTGAATGAAGCCACGAAACCGGCTGCTTGCGAAAATAACGACGTCATAGCGGATGAATGACGTCGCGAAACCTGAGAATGTCAGAAATAACAACACCATAGGGGGCGTATGAAGCCATGAAAACCATGTTTGCGTGGAATAGCAACGTCATAGCCGGTGAATGCAGTCATGAACCCGGCTGCTTGCGAAAATAATGACGCCATAGCGGGTGAATGACGTCGCGAAACTGGGGAATGTCAGAAATAACAACACCATAGAGGTCATATGAAGCCATGAAAATCATGTTTACGAGAAATAGCGTCCCCATAGCCGGTGAATGAAGCCACGAACCCGGCTGCTTGCGAAAATAACGACGCCATAGCGGGTGAATGACGTCGCGAAACCTGAGAATGTCAGAAATAACAACACCATAGAGGTCGTATGAAGTTATGAAAATCATGTTTGCGTGGAATAGCGTCCCCATAGCCGGTGAATGAAGCCACGAACCCGGCTGCTTGCGAAAATAACGACGTCATAGCGGGTGAATGACGTCGCGAAACCTGAGAATGGTAGAAATAACAACAACACCATAGAGGTCGTATGAAGCCATGAAAATCGTGTTTACGAGAAATAGCGTCCCCATAGCAGGTGAATGAAGCCATGAAAACGGAGGCTTGCGAAAATAGCGCCGTCATAGCGGGTGTATGACGTCGCAAAACCGGAGAATGGTAGAAATGACAGCACCATAGAGGTCGTATGAAGTTATGAAAATCATGTTTGCGTGGAATAGCGTCCCCATAGCCAGTGAATGAAGCCACGAAACCGGTTGCTTGCGAAAATAACGACGCCATAGCGGGTGAATGACGTCGCAAAACCGGAGAATGGTAGAAATGACAGCACCATAGAGGTCGTATGAAGCAATGAAAACGGCGTATGGTGAAAATAACGACGCCATAGCAGGTGTATGGCGTCGCAAGTCCAGGGGAACGCTAGTATAGCAGCATCATAGCGCTCACCCCATCAACGAAATCGTAAAAAAGGTGAAAACAATATGTGGAAAACAGATGTGAAAATAGCTTTTTTATTATCCATTATTTGCTTTATAGCAGGCTTTTTCGTGCTGCCGTATCAACTGGAAACATTGCAAACCACCATTCCGCAACAATATGACGTATTCATGGAGACCCTGCCTTTTTCTCTCAAACTGTTAACGCTGCTTTCTGCGCTACAATTATGGCTCATCTCGTGGGTGCTTGCGTTTTTAGGGTTGCGACTCGCTCGGAGAACAGGCTTTTCGTTCTCCATTCTCGCTTCTATATTCACGCACGATAAAGGCAAGTATCGAAAAAAGGATGTTGCCTTATCTGTTTTTCTAGGATTGCTTGTTGCTTTCATCATTGTGGCGGCGGACAAATTTTATTTTCAACATGTAGTTGCGGTACTGGGGGAGAATGAACCTGCGTTTTCGTGGCTCGGTTTGATAACGGGCGTTCTTTACGGCGGCGTCTTCGAAGAAATTCTACTACGATTATTTTTCATGTCCTTGTTCGTATGGACTTTTGCGAAATTGTTTTTCCGGAATAACGATCAAATCCCGGCCGTTGTCTATATAGTTGCTATTTTGATATCCTCCGTCCTCTTTGCTGCCGGGCATTTGCCTGCAAGTGGACAACACCGCTTGTCCTCCGTGCGTTTGTATTAAATGGGATTGGCGGATTATGCTTCGGCTACTTGTACTGGAGGAAAGGTTTTGAATACGGTGTGCTGGGGCATATGTTTTCGCATATCGCCATGCAACTGTTATTTATTCCGATTTTTTATTAATCGCTGGCTTGCTGAAACTGGTTGGGGGAGATGAGGGAGAACGGGAAGGGATAAGATAGGAAGTGGATTTTCCGTGACCTGTGCGCTCGAAATTATTTCTCAATACTTTTTGAATCGTCCGTTTCGAGCGAACGACGTTACACCATTCATAAATAACGTTGGTCGTAATGGTAGCTTCGGGGAAAAGCAAGGCAAAGTCATGGATGCTTCTTATGACGGCTTTTTCCAATGGCTCCAGCGTCTTGCAGGCCGGACAATGAAAAAACTTTTTGATAAATCGCATAAAAGTAGGACAGTTTTCACAAACCACGCCTTTTCGCAACTGCTGATATTCATAATTCGGGGTGCGGCGGTAAGGCGATTTTTCCACATGAAGCGACCGTAACCGTTCGGCAAGTTGCGTATACTTTTGATCGGGCGGTGAAAATTCCGTATGCCATTTTCTTACATAGTGAGCTAACTGGGTCGGTAAAATCAAGGGAAGGGACGGTTTTGCTTGATAGAGGGTGAACTCAGAGTGGACAAAAACGGCGTAAGAGACAATGGGGAGGTCCAGACGAAGATGACGGAGAAGTTGACGTAGAAGAGATTCACTACGATGCAGTTGATGAATGGGGTTCCTAGTTTCGACACCAGAAGAACTGTGCCAATGATCCTCTTCAAATGTGTAATCCCCTTCGAACGTCTTTACATCAAATAAGTAAATACTATCCCCGGATAACAGTAAGGTATCAATTTGGAAAAGCGTTTGATTATGGTCGAATAATAAATCGCCGAGACCCAGGAACTTTCCGGACAGAGGAGTCAACAACTGATCAAACTTCTTCTCCCCCTCAAACCCCTTTTTCAACTTAAAAAACTGACGCTTATCCTCGGCAGACAACGCCATTCGAGCATGCAACACCCGCATCACCCGCAACTCCCACGGTTCACTGCGTTCTTTAATAAACATATTTCAACTCCTTCACTTATTATTAAAAAAGGGAACAACCCCTTTTAAATGTACAGAAAATTAGTGAAATAGGCAAGTGAAAAATATGAAAACTACAAATAACAACCCCGCAGAAGGAGAATAAAGCTATGAAACAAGCGACACAACGAAATAGCGACGTCAAAGCGGATGTATGGTGTCGTGAAAAGAGTGAATCATGAAAATGACAACCCCATAGGTCGCGTAAGAGGTTGTAAAAATCGCCTCCTATCAAAATAGCGACGTCAAAGTGAGCGTATGAAGTGGTGAAAATCATGATTCGGAGAAATAACAGCACCATAGAGGTCGTATGAAGCTATGAAACATGCGACACAACGAAATAGCGACGTCGAAGTGGTTGTATGGTGTCGTGAAAAGAGTGGATCATGAAAATGACAACCCCATAGGTCGCGTAAGAGGTTGTAAAAATCGCCTCCTATCAAAATAGCGACGTCAAAGTGAGCGTATGAAGTCGTGAAAATCATGATTCGGAGAAATAACAGCACCATAGAGGTCGTATGAAGCTATGAAACAAGTGACACAACGAAATAGCGACGTCAAAGCGGATGTATGGTGTCGTGAAAAGAGTGAATCATGAAAATAACAACCCCATAGGCTTGGTATGATGTCGTGAAAATATCCTCCTACCAGAATAGCGACGTCATAATGAGCGTATGAAGCCATGAAAATCGTGATTAGCAGAAATAACAGCATCATAGGGGTTGTATGACGCTATCAAACTTGCACCACATGAAAATAACGACGTCAACGCGGTTGTATGAGGTTGCGAAAAGTACAACCCACAGAAATAACAGCCTCATAGCCTGTGTATGAGGCCTTGAAACGGTTCAATCTGCAGAATAACAACCTCGCAGTGGGGCACGAGGACAGATCAGAAGAGAAAAAAGGAGCGTGGCCTTATTTTCAGCCATGCTCCTCATTCTATTTACGACGATTCTTCTATCAAGTGCTCGCCGAGTTTGTAAAAGATGCTGGCGAATTGGGCGCGGGTTAGTTTTTCGCCGGGGCGGAAGGTGCCGTCGTCGTAGCCGCTGATGATGTCGTTTTCAGCGAGGTAGACAATGGCGTCAGCGCCGGTTGTTTTCGCGTTGACATCACGGAATAAAACCTCGCCGTCGCCCCCCGCACCACTATCCATTTCGAGATCAAAGACGTTTCCAAGAATGGCGGCCATTTGTCCGCGGGTAATGTCGCGGTTCGGGCGGAAACTACCATCGGCAAACCCGCCGATATAACCGGTTTTCACCGCATGGGCAATAAATCCGGAGGCGAAATAATTTTTCGTCACGTCCGGGAATCGCGTTTTCGCCGGGTCATTTTCCCAGTCGAGCATCCGTCCAATCATCGCTACTGCCTGGCCACGGCGGATGGCGTCTCCTGGATAAAAATAGCCGTCGTTCCCTTGAATAATGCCGCGGTCCGATAATTCCTGAATCGGTTCGCTCGCCCAGTAGCCTTCATTGATGTCCGTGAATTCCGGTGGGTTTTCCAGTTTCGCCGGCCACGTGAAAGCCTCTTCTTCATCGGTTGGCTGATCACTGTCATCGTCCCCGTCTGCAGGGGCTTCTGTGTCATCGCCGCCGTCCTGAGCAGATTTTTCTTTCACATCTACTTCCACAGGCTCGCTTTTCGGTGACTCGTTTCCGTCCACATCGACGGCACTTACTTCATACACATACGTGCCCGGTTCAACACTCTCATCCTTAAAGAGGTTTCCGTTTTCCACACTCTCCACGAATTCATCGTCCCGATAAATGCGATGGGAGACGATTGTCTCATTCTCCGGTTTGTCCCAGAAAACATGCACATCCGCGGATCCATCTTCGTTATAAACGACACGCGACTGAACGTCGGCCGGAGTAAAACCTTCTTCTTCCGGTGTCTGAATCGGATCGTCTTTTAACGGATTTTCTTCAATATCTTCTTCTACCGGCTTTTCGTCCGTTTTGTCATCGGATTCCAGCGGGTTTTCTTTGTCCTGGTCGAGAGCAGACTCGCTCAAGTCCGGGATCTGCAGCAGGCCGTACCCGTAATTCGGATCGCGGCCGGATTCACCGAGATCAATCGCTTCGTCTTGCAGCATGGCGCGCAGTTCCGGTGCACTTTTTTCTGGATAGGCTTCTTTTAAAAGCGCAAAGGCACCGGCGACAAAAGGCGTCGCCATTGACGTACCGCTCAGTGGTCCGTAGGTGGCGTCTTTATACGAACTGACGATGTCGACTCCGGGTGCCGCAATTTCGACCGCTTCTCCCGTCGCCGAAAAATAGGCGCGCTCGTTATGTTCGTCGACCGCTCCGACTGCAACCGTGGAATCGAAGCGCGCCGGAAATTCTACGCGCCCCTCCGGCAAGGTTCCTTCCCCGCGGTTTCCGGCAGCCGCCGCCACGATGATGCCTTCCTCATAAGCCTCATCAAGCATGGAGCGCATTGTGTTCGAGTTCGTGAGCGTTCCGAAACTCATGCTGATCACATCGATATCATTCGCAATCGCCCAGTCGATGCCGGTCAACACTTGCGCAAGCGGTCCTTGTCCGTCCTGGTCGAGCACCTTCACCGCGTATAAATTCACATCGGGTGCGACCCCGACAAGGCCGACACTCGGCTGATTCGCCGCAATAATTCCCGCCGTGTGCGAGCCATGCCCATTGTCATCGTCATAGGAATCTGTGTAAGACACCGCAGAAAAACCGCCAGTCACGGTAAGCGACGGGTGCGACGTGCTGATCCCTGTATCAATCACCGCAACATCCACCCCTGCTCCGGTGACACCGTTATCCCAAGCGTCTTCCGCCTGAACACGCTCGATCCCCCAGTTTTTCAACGCGGGGGAAGCGGTGGCCGTTGCCGTTTCATCGACCGCCACCGTGTTATTCTGTTCTATGTAGGAAACCGCATCCTGAGAAGAAAGGCAAGCCGCTTCTTCCTGCGTCAATTCCACTTCCGCTGCCGCGATTCGCTCCCACGTTTCACCGGTCTCCCCGCCGCAGCCCTCAATCAACGCTTCGTTTATGTAATTCTGAAAACCGACCAAATAGGTATCCGTCTCCTCACCCGCAGCACTCGCAAGCCCTGCCCCCGGGTAAGCAAACAGCAGAACTCCCAGCATCAAAGCCGTCATTATCCGTTTGTAAACCATTCAACCCCTACTTTCTTTTGTTAAAAAAGCCCTCTGTACGAAAAATTAACATAGATTCATAGAAACAACTACCAAAATTACAAGACTATGACAATTATAACAGGGAATGAAGAGAGAAGGAACCTAACCATCTGTGAAAATAAAACAGCGAACAGCGGATGACGCTATGAAAAACTCCACATGACGAAATAACAGCTTCATAGAGAGGGAATAGCGTTTCGAAATTCCGTGATTGCGAAAATAACGACATCATAGGGGTAGTATGGCGTCGCCAAAAGAAGCACATGTGAAAATAACAACGTCATAGCAGGTGCATGACGTCGTGAAACTGGATAACTATAAAAATAGCAACGTCATACGGGGTGTATGGACCATCGAAATTCCACCACCACCAAAATAACGACCTTATAGCGAGTGAATGAAGCCTTGAAACAATGATACTAAGAAAATAACAACCCCATAGCTCTTGTATGCTGTCGTGAAAATGCGACCCGGTTATAATAACGGCTTTATAGAGGCAGTATGACGTAGCCAAATAGAGCACGGCTATAAATAACAACATTATAGGAGCAGTATGACGTCGTCAAAAGGAACACTTATGAAAATAAAAACGTCATAGCAGGTGTATGACGTTGCGAAACGGGAGTGTCATCAAAATAACAGCGCCATACAGGGTGTATGGAGCATCGAAACCGTGCCACCGCGAAAATAACAACCCCACAGCAAGGAAATGAAGCCGCAAAACAGCAACACTACTAAAATAACACCCTCACACCCCGCGCAGGTTCTCAACAAACGCCTCGCCCCCATCCCACGACCGCTGCTCCGCCCACCCAGATTCTCACAATCTAAAAAAATTCACAAAAACAGGTTTAAAGGCAACAAGAACCGGTTATACCAGTACCATACAGCTAGTAACAGCTGCATGACTCTCTCTTGACCCCTTTTATAGAGTGCCCACTTTCTGTCCTGGAAAGGGAGTACGGTACGTGAGCCTCCCCCTCTCACCGTACCGTGCGCCCGCCAAGCACCGGTTCGCCGACAGGCAAGGCTCACCCCGCTGTTGCCGACGTACGGCCCGGTCACAAGAGAACGGATCAACGTACAAACCAAGAGACAAAAAAAGACCCGCCGCGAGGGCGAGTCTAGTGTGAAGGTTTACCGTTCTAAAGCTTTGTCCAGGAATACAGCGAAGTGGGCACGTGTTGTTTCACGACCTGGTTCAAATTCGCCGTCTGAGTTTCCAGAAGTGATGCCGCTGCCGGCAAGTGCTTGAATGTGCTTATAATAACGGTGATCCGCATCCACATCTACGAAAGAACCATCATACGTGATACCTTCCAGTTCAAACGTACGGTAGAAGATAACAGCCATTTGCTGGCGAGTCATCGGATCTTCCGGCATAAATTCATTTCTGTCATTTCCTGTAATAAGACCTGCTTCATCTACTGCTTTAATCGCAGCTGCATATTCATTAGAAGCATCCACATCTTTAAAGCCAGTGTCGTTTCCGTCACGCGGTAAGTCTAAAGCGTTTGTTAAGTAAGCCGCAACTTCTGCTCGTGTAATGCTGTTCGAAGGTTTGTATGTACTGTTTTGGTACCCTTCAATAACCCCTTGCTTGGCTAAGTCAGTGACACTGTTATACGCCCAGAAGTCCTTATCAATGTCGTGGAATTCGCCTTGTGGAAGTGGCTCAAGTGCTTGTGCCTTAACCGCTTCTTCGATTTCCTCTTCCTCATCAAGAACACGCTTGGCTCCTACATAACGGCTTCCCCAGTAGTACGGATCGTTAACGCTTGAGATCGTAACCCCTTTAGAAGTGGAGGAGTGAATGAACTTGCCGCCTCCTATGTAAATACCATTGTGCTGAATGCCGGATCCGTGTGAGAAAAACACGAGATCGCCTTTTTCTAAGTTACCTTTCGATACTTTCTTTCCGACCCCGTATTGCTGGGATGCAGTTCGTGGAAGACTTTCGCCTGCTTTCCGGAAAACATAGCCGACAAATCCGGAGCAGTCAAAGCCGCTTGGCGTCGTTCCTCCCCAGCGATACGGTGTTCCCATCAATTTCTTTCCTTCTGCGATGATTTGATCAGCTTTCGATGCCGCCTCCGAGACTCCCGGTTGCACGGCGAAAGCTGCCAACAGCATCACGAAGCTGAGTACTGCTGCTACACTTCTCTTGACCAAGTTGGCCACCCCTCTCTCATGTTGTTGTCCCCTTGTTAGAAAACACGTAATCTTGTCCAAAAGAGCAACGGTCCCATTCCTAGGTACCTGCTCTTTTTCTTATATAAACTGCGTCGTGTAGTTCGTTCTTAAGAAGTAGATTGTGTCGTTAATTGATTGCTTGTCTTATGAAACTAGTTAACAGTCTAGCATGATAGACCGACTCCTGAGTTTACAGTTATGTAACAAGATAAAGACAGAATGAGACATAATCCCCCTTATATTTCCTTTAAGTACTCTTCCAGTTTTACCAACATCCACCAAAAACCCGATAATTGCTGAAATAACAAGCCATCGCCTCCTACGTTACTCCTGTAATAAAACTGTAATAAAACGTCGTATTGTCACACATTTTTCACATGGTTTCTCATACTTTTCATCTCAATTAGCACTTAAGCAATCAGTCCCTTAGACTTCCAATCGCTTTGGAAGGACGCTTTTACCCCAGGAGCACAAGAGTCTGTGAAAATATTTGCCAGCATACTAGAATACCAGTTGATTGTAATGGAAGACGGCGACTCCAGCGGGCGTCGGCTAAAAGCGGT
The DNA here is from genome assembly GCF_022458745.1 of Bacillus piscicola. GTDB lineage: Bacteria > Bacillota > Bacilli > Bacillales > Marinococcaceae > Alteribacillus_A > Alteribacillus_A piscicola. Next base: position 13,375 of record NZ_JAJJJF010000004.1, on the reverse strand, counting down.
CACGTCCTGTGACCAACGCCGACACTAGAACGTCGTGTTCGTCGAAAGCAACAGCTGAAGACACCGAAGCCCTGGCTGAAAGGAAGGCAACCTAACTGCGCGACGTCCTGTCGCAACGGTTGCATGACCTACATCCTGTAGGCCCGAGGCTGAAGCTTTGCCCGCGGAAAGCGTCCGTCTGCAATGGAAATCAACAATTTTTAACGCAACATAGTTAAGAAACTTTTACAGCTTTGCCTTTTGCGTGTTGTATCTGTAAAATAGCATTGTGCAAGTTTTTTCCAAGCATGGCTATTCTACATAAGAAATAGGAGACATTGGATGATGATAGGAAAAAAAACAGCCGCTGCTGTTGTTCTCGGAGTGGGTCTCTTATTCACGAGTGCCTGCGGAGAGCAAGAGCTGCCGGAAGAAGTGTATAAGACAGCGATGAACAAGATGGAAGCGCTCGACAGCGTTTATTTTACAGAATCAAATTCGCTTCACGCCGCACAGGGTGGTGTCAGCACGTTCACCCGCGGTGCCGTTCAGTACAACGAACCCCTCGAAGCATTCATGGATACAGACATTAATCTGGTCGATCTAAGTGAACCACTGGAACTTGCCTGGCGCGTCCAGGGAGATAAGGTAGAAGTGCGCGAGGATGAAAAGTGGAGAGAGTACGACGCCGAACAGGATACGTTCACCCCGCTTTTGCGTCCACTCGACGATCTCCGTTTCTTCCTTTCCTATGAGAATGAGTTCTTAATGAAGGAAGAAGAGGAGTACTATGAAGTTTCTTTTAAAGGAACAGACGAACGCCACCACCCTCTCGTCGAAAAAAAGCTCGAATCTCTAGGCATTACGGAGCAGATCGGCGGACTCGACGAAAAAGCAAAGAATTCGATCCAACTCGACCGTATCGATATGGTCGCCTTCATTGATAAAGAAACGAAGCTCCTAAGCGGCTACGATACACGCTTCACCTTCACGATTGAACTCGCCGGTGAACTACGTAGCTTCAATGAAAGAAAAAGCGTCCGCTACGACGAGTTCAATAACGTAAGCGGAGACCTCGAAACCTTTATTGAAAAGAAAGTAAAAGAAATCCAGAGGAAAAAGATGGAGGAACAGGAAGAGGAAGGAAACAATGAATCAGAAGAGGAAATCTAACCACAAATTGGCAAACAACCCTCAAACCCTAGCATAATAGGCATTTCCTGGGCGATTTCTTTGCAAAAATATATCAATTTGATTACAACAACATAAAAGCCTTACAAATTGGTAAAAAATATGTTTCAATATTAAGTGGGAAAAGGAAATGCAGGGAAACGGCGGCATTCATTCTCAAACTCATCCAGCACTGAGTCATAATTACCGTTATTGTAAAAAAACAGTAAAAAATCTAGTAATTAACATGAAAATGTTGTAGAATGCTTGTAATATGTCGATGTACTCTGCTCATTAGCGAAACAGCCACTTTTATCCTACCAATCTTTGTAACAATTAACATTGTTTGACAGTGCCGTCATCCCCCGCTATAATGAGCGTTGCATTTCTTTGAAAACTAGGAAAAATCTAATAGTCAGAGACAGGTTTCAGCCAGCTTCCGATGACCCGACAGCGTTCGTTGAGGAACCAGAAGGCGGAAAGCGTCTCTGAAAATTAGAATAAAGCATTCTATGAAACTTTTACACTTGTAGAATGCTCAATAAAAGGGAGGAAACAATAAACATGGCTTACCAACCAAAGTCTTACCGTAAGTTTCTAGCAACATCCGTTTCTGCGGCAGTAGTAGCGACTGCTTTCAGCGCTGTTGGTCCAATGAGCGTACAGCAAGCTGATGCTGCCGAATCTTTCAGCGACGTGGACAATACTTTCTGGGCTTCTGAGAACATCCAACGTCTCGCTGACCAAGGTATCATTAATGGGTACAAAGATGGTACATACCGCCCGAACCAAGAGATCAACCGTGGTCAAGTAGCAGAACTTCTTGTAAACGCATTTGATCTTGAAGTAGATCCAAACGTAGCACCTCCATTCGAAGATCTTAGCGAAGAGAGCTACTACACTCCATTTGCTGCAGCTGTTAAAGAAGCAGGCTTGATCCAAGGCCGTGAAAACAACACGCAGTTTGCACCTGGAATGGACCTTTCCCGTGAGCAAATGGCAACAATCCTCGTTCGTGCTTTCGATCTTGAGCCAATCAAAGGCGAAGAAGCAGACGTTTCTGACCTTGAAGAAGCACACGAAAGCCACCAGGACAACATTGAAGTACTTGCACAGTACAACATCACTTCTACTGCAGACGGTAAATTCCGTCCAAAAGAAACAGTAACTCGTGCGCAGTTCGCGGCATTCCTTGACCGTGCCCTCGAAATTGCTGAGCCGACCGACATTTCAGAAGTAAATGCACTTACTGACGATGGTCACGTACTTGAAGTGAAGTTTACTGCTCCTTACAGAGAATCACTTAACCGTGTAGACGTACGCGTATTTGAAACTGCAAGCGGCGCTCGGAAAGGTGTTGAAAGTGTAGAGCTTGCACCAGACGGTATGTCTGCAGAAGTTCATCTTTATGACAACACGAGCGACGATGCAAAGGATGAAGTTCCACGTCTAGTGAAGCACACCATTCAAATTGGTGATCTTGAATACAACTTCACTCGTCCAGAGTTCATTAAGCACCGTGTAGTTTCGATTGACCCGCAAGATGGTGATTTCACTATTCTTACAGACAATGGAAACACAGAAACTATTGAAGTTCCTGAGGAATTCGAAGACTTCGACTATCAAGCTTTGCTCGGTGAAGAAGTAAGTGTATGGTTCGACGAGGATAACGTGCTTGAAGACTACAGCATTGAAAAAGCAACTGCTGACTACGATGCGATTGAAATTACAAAAGAGGACGAAGTGAAACTTCTTACAGAGGACGAGAAGTTTGATACGTCTGATGAGCAGTTTGATGACGTAGACCAAGACCAATTCCGTTTCTACGTAAATGGAGAAGAAGCAGATATTAGTGAATACGTCGACCGTAAGTTTAACTTTGCTAAAGTTGGCTATGATCGTTCCGGTGACGTAGTGTATGTTAGCGCGTATAACTTGACGAACTTCTTAGTCGTAGACCGCGTAGAAAATAATGAAGTTATCGGTCACGAAGGAGAAGGAACTGGTGGAGCATTTGATGCGAAGGACGCCACTATTGTCAAGGACGGTAAAGTAATATCCCTTGATGACCTTGAAGAAAACGATGTATTGTTCTTCAACCCAGACGCGAATGGTGACGACGGCTTTGCTGAAGTCTACAACAACGAAGTGCAAGGTGAGATCGATACTGTATACAATGAATCTATTAAAGTTAACGGGGAAGTATATGACTTTACTTACGATTCAGGAGATATCGAAAACTTCCATGTAGACTACGAAGGTGGAGCTGTTTACCTAAATGAAGACGGAGAAACAGAATTCATCGATAGCGATGCAGCTGAAAAGCTCCAAGCTGCTGGTGAAGTAGTTCTCCACTTAGACCGTGCTGGAAATCTCGTTTATATTGACGGTGACCTTGCTGACGTAGAAAGCAATACGAAACCAGCTGTTCTGACTGAAGACGTTAAATTTGATTCGAACTTTGGTAAAGATCTAGCCCAAATTGAAGCTGTTACTTCTGATGATGAAGAAAAACTATACGAAGTTCAATTAGCTAATCTGAACACAATCACTGTTAACGGCGTTGAATATGACATCGATGATGCAAATGACCGTGATGCAGATGAATGGAAGCCAACAGTTGATGGAGACAACATTGTACTCGTTTCCGGCACTGGCGGTGATGATGATGTAACGATTGATGCGGATTATCTAGCAGAAGGACAACTCGTCCAACTTCACCTAGACGATGATGGTGATCTTAAAGAGCTTGAATTCTTTACTGCTAATGATACAGATGAAGGTACTGACACTCTTAAAGACGAGGAAGTTCTTGAAGCTGGAGACACCTACTTTAACGCTGAATCTGGTGCAAAACGTCTCAACAATGACACTGTAGTATTTGACGCTACAAAAGGTTATAGTGCGAGCGACATCAAGGTAACTACATGGGATGACTACAACGGGTCTGCCATTAACGACGCTACCGTCATCTATGACGATGAAGATGAAGCAATCGCTATTGTAATTGATGAGACTACTACTACTGATGTGGTGTACGAAGAAGCTGTTATCACAAAAGTACTTCGCAACACAGATGAAGAAGTTGTAGAAATCACAGCTTATGTCAATGGCGAGAAGCAAACATTTGAAGTGAATGATGTAGATGTAAATCTTACAAAAGGTAACGTTGCAGTTCTCAAATTTGATGACAACAACACTGACCTTGTAGAAGACATCCTAGTAAACGGTGACAACCAATACGACGACCGTATTGTTGTTGGTGACGTAGACGAAGTTAATGTAGGTAAGAAACAAGTTACCATTGACGGTACAGTCTATACCCTTGTTTCCGATGGAGCAGTTGTTGATGTAACTGACACAAGTGACATCTCTGACGAGGCACTACGTGACCTTCGCGGTGAAAAAGACGTAACAGTTGTTCTTGACGAAACTTCTGGTAAATTCGCTAAGTTCTTCGTTATGGGTGCTGATGTAGAAGAGAGCACAGTAGCAGAAGATTTAACTGATGCGATTACAGATGCTGAGGCAGCGATAGATGAAGCTGTTGTAGGTGACGGTGTTGGTGAATATTCACAAGAAGCCGTAGACGCTTATCAAGAGGCAATCGATGCAGCACAAGCAGTCCTCGATAACGAAGATGCAACGAACGCAGAATTAGAGGATGCATTAGAGGAACTTGCAGAAGCAACTACTGCATTTGAAGAAGCCGCTAACGAACCCGGTGAAGATCCAACTATTTTTGATGTTACAGCTACTGCGTTAGCGCCAAACAGCATTGCTGAGTCAATAGGTATCTATGATTACAATGTAGAAGGTAGCGTTGCTAACATTGATAATGGAGAAACACTTACAATCACTTATAGTGGTGCAGAGGGCGAGGAAGACGAATCGTTTGATACTACAGTTGATGCAGACGGTAACTTTGTCTCGACTGAGGCACCTGAATATCTTCATGATAGTGTTACAGTAACGTACACAGATGAAGATGGAAATGAAGTAGTTTCAGACTCTGTTGAGGTTAACTACGGGCTAGCAGATCAAGAATAATAGGGGCTAAGAAGTTAGTGGCATTTATTGCCACTAACTTCCCTAATAATGTTTATTTTTAATAGTATTGCTAAAGTCATCCATCTCAGATGATTACTTTTACAAATTGGGGGTTATTTAATATGAAGAAGAAAGTACCTTTTGCAGTCCTTTCTACTGCAGCGTTAGCTGCAACAGTAACAGTGCCTGTTCTAGCACAAGAGGCTCCTGCAGATCAACAAGATACGCAAGACGTTGAAGCGGGTTTTTATGACTTTGCAAATGATACAAAATACACGCTAGATGAATTTAAACAGCTATCTCGTACGGAAAAAATTGACCTTCTAAAACAAGGTAACTATATAGTAACAAAGGGTGGAGAAGCACTAGAAGCCAGCGCTATTGTTAAATTAACTAACAAGGAAATTAATGACGCAATTCAAGACGCATCAGAAGTTAATGTAGACTGGGATTCGGTTGATGAAGCAGGAGACCTTACAGTTGAGTCAGTAAGTGCGATTAACAAGACAACTGTTAAAGTAACATTCAACACAGAAGTTGATTCCGTTAAGGCTGAAAACTTCACTATTGAAGGTGCAAAAGTAGATGCAGCTACACTAAATGAAGATAAATCAACTGCAACATTAAAAGTATCTGGTCTTGATTACAATACAGATTACACAGTAGCAGCTACTGCAGTAGTCAATGGTGAAGAAGTTAACTTTGGTTCAAAGGATTTCGCAACTCCAAAAGTTACTGATCTTTGGACATTAGAAGTTACAACTGATGGAGAAAGTGTGACAGCTAATGGAGCTGACAACACAGTAGTAGAATTCAAATTACTTGATGAGAATGGTAATGTTGATGAAAATGCAAATGATGTTGTCTTAGCTCTTGATGCTACTTTTGGTAACTTAGCAAACAGCCGTGTAACCATTCAAAACGGTGTTGGTCAAGTTGTATTGTCATCTGAGTTCTCCACTGAAGAAGTAACATCTAAAGTTTCTGCACAAATCATCGAAGCATCTTCTGATTATAAAGACTTAATCGGTGAAGTAGTGGGTGAAACAGAAGTAACATTCCTACCATCTGGTGCTGAAACAGATGTAAATGCTGTAACTTTCTCAGATGCAGAATCTAACCAAGCTGACCGTGTGGTTCTATACTTCGATAAAGCTGTATCTCCAGCTACATTCGTTAAGACTACATCTGAAGGGAAATTTGTTACTGATGAAGTAGTTGTAGCAGGGAAGGACAACTACGACAAACAAGTGACTAAATCTAATGTAGATATCAAAGTATTACAAGATAACGATGAAAAAGATATTATTGGTTTCCGTCCAGTAGAAGGAAACGAAAAAGCAATCGAAGTTATTCTTGCAAAACATGATACCAATGGTGATAATAACCAGCTTAAAGACAACGCAGAAGTAACTGTTACTGCTGAGTTAGGTACAACAAAGAATGAAGCAACGTTTAATCTAACTGATGCACGTGAACCAGAAGTAACATCAGTTACACCTGAAGGACTAAAAACTCTACAATTGAAATTCTCTGAGGCAGTAGCTGAGGGTACTTTCAAAATTGACGGTTTATGGTCTGAAGGGGATGAATTCGAAGTTGAGTTTGGAGACTTTGATGCAAAAACTGGTATTGACCACCGTGATACTGCAGAATTAACACTTAATAAAGATGCTGGCACTGGTCAAAACGAACAACGTTACTTCGAACCAGGGTCACACTCATTATCAATTACAAACCTTAAAGACTTTGCAGGTTTAACTGATAAAGCTAACATATCGACTAGTCAAACATTGACGTTTGATATTCCAGAAGATACAACAGCACCAAGTGCAACAGTTTCTGTTGAGTCACCAGAGCAATTCCGTGTTAAATTTGATAGCGAAATTACCTATACTGGTACTTTGAGTGACATATTTACTAATAACTTTAAAGTTTATGATGAAGAAAACGATGAGTATGTCACACTTGACAATCTTAAAGATGCAGATGGAAACAACGTGTTTGATCATGCTCCAAACTTTACAGTTGATGAACATGATAACGAGTTAGTTGTTGAATTGACAGAAGACTGGACTAAGATCCTTGATGGACCTGAAGATGCTTACTATAACTATCAGTTCCAATTTGATATCCCAGCAGACACATTTACAAATGATGCAAACGGTGTGAAAAATAAAGCATTCACATTAGATCTAAATCATACTGATTCTCCATTAAATAAAGCTGATAATGTGTCACCAAGCATTTCTTCTATTGAAGAAACTAGTGATGATGAAGTATTTAAGGTAACGATGGATGAACCAGTTAAGTTGACAAAACCTAATGGTGATTCTGTAGACGAGCATCCGACACCTTCAACATCTCAAAATGGAAATCTTCCTGTTGTACAAGTAGAATTCCAAGGAAAAGACAAAGAAGGAAATAATGTTGTTATCGCTGGTACAGTTGTAGATTACTCAGATGATCAAGATGGCGCTGATACACAATTTGACGTATCAACAGATGGTAAAACATTACAATCACTAGTAAACCAAGGTTACTCTGAAGATTGGAAAGTAGTAGTAAAATCTATCTCGGATGACATTGGTAATACTGCAGCAACGTTAACGAAAGACTTTGTAGTTGCTAAAGAAGTTGCCGGAGATGGCAAGTTTGAGATCGAAGCTAAAGGTAATGGATATGCACATAATGTAGTTGCATACGATTATGCTGGAGCAGGAGAACAAGACCGTATTGAAGTAACCTTCACTGAAGGTGTTGTTAACAACGGTGGCGCAAGTGATTTGACAGCGGTTAGCAACTGGACATTGAATGGTAAAAAATTAACTGATGTCGCTTCTATCACAGTTGATGATGTTGATGGTGACCCAGATAATGGTTATGAAAAAGTCATTATCACATTTAATGATAGTGATGCATTGAAGGCTGATAGTAATACTATCGCAGTTAATAAATCTATCATTTCTTATGACGGTACCCCATTAACTGGTGTGTATGAAGTAGTTGCTAATACAGTACATCCAAACGGAGTATTCACTACACAAGCAGCTGCACAACAAGCAATTGATGATGCATCAGCAGGTGATGAGTTGACACTTGATTTAACTGGTGCTACTCAAGATATCAGCCTAGATGATAAAGGAAAAGCTCTAACTATCAATATTATTGGTGATTTAGGATCACACAATTTAACTGTTGATGCCGGAGATTCACATGTTAATTACTATGGTACTACTACTGGTGATGTGGATATTACTGACGTTTCGGGCGGAAGCTTTGTGGTAGCAAAAACTGCTAAGTTTGGTAAAATTGCTTTCAATGACCAAGATGGCGGGCGCTTAGTATTTGAAGATGGTGCTAGTGGTACTGTTGAAATTGGAGCTAACGCGCAAGCTACATTAGAAGGTACATTTACTGACGTAACTGCTGAAGCTGGTGCTGAGTTGACACTGGAAAAAGATGCAGACCTTACTGGACTAAAAGCTAAAGGGCAAGTAACTGTAGATGCTGGCGAAGGTGCTTCATATACAGTTGACGAAGGCTCAAAAGAAAATGTTTCTACTGCAGAGGAAGTAGCGCAAGCTCTTCAAGAAGCAAAAGAAGCATTCAATGCAGAAGTAGGTAAATACACTAAAGCTGATTACACAGAAGCAACATGGACTGCATTCAATACAGTACTTGAAACTCAAAAAGAAATTGTAAAAAATGCTACAGCAGCTGAAGAAGTAACTGAAGCTACGACAAAGGTAGAAAACGCTGCTGAGGACCTTGTTACAAAAGCAGATGCTGAAGCTCAAAAAGCCGCAACAAATGCAGTTGATGCTTATGAGAATGCTCCATTAACAACATTAGCTGAAGTAGAGGCTGCTGAAGAACTTGGAACAGAAGCTGAAGCTGCAGTCGCAAAAGTCACTAATGAAGAAGTGAAATCTGATCTTAATGCTAGGATTACTACAGAAAAGGCATCAGTTAGTAATGTAAAAGAAGAAATTAATAATTTAATCTCTTCAATTAACACTAAAATTCAAAGTCAATCAGATAAGTTCCCTAATCCTATTGAATTTAAAGACGCAACTAAAAATGATCTAGATGCACTTAATCAGGCATTACCAAGTACTGAAGATATTGGATTAGGTACTTTGTTAGATGATGCTGATCTTGATGATGATGGTACAATAACAGCGGATGAGTTTGCATCATTCTTTGGAGGGTTACAAGAAGGTTCTGTAACAGAAGGTGATACTTTTACAGCAACTCATGAAGCAGTCTTTAACGCGTTAAAAAATATTTATCCAAGTAATAATCCTGCTTAAATGGCAGCATAATAAACGAACCAGGGGACAGATCCCCACTGCTTTAGAGCATTAAAGTGACATGTGAAGTCCTGTGGAGATTGAATCTCTGCAGGGCTTTTCTTTATGTTTCAACATTCTTGTTGCAATTTACTATTGATAATACGCCAAATATTTTTCTTCTATATTAATAGTTTACCTATACCACCCCACTTATTCATTAGGAGGTGGCTGGTGGAAGTGGAAAGTTTATTATTCTTTGTAAATTTTTTTCCATTTGGTTCTTCTTATTCTCATGTGGCAGCTATGTTTTGTTGTTAAGACCTTCTTATCCTATCCGTCTTTACTTCCTTTGTAAGTATTTAATATAAATAAGAATGGTCCAATAGTTATTTGGACAGACCCTTATTCCGTCATGGAGTAAGGGTTATTTTATTTAGGAGGGAAAGATCATGGAAAAGTATGTAGAGTCAAACAAATCAGCGTCAACCTTGAAGAAAGAAGGAGAACGTCAGCCTTCCAAGCGAGTCAACATTGTAAGTTTAAAACTTGTGAAAGAATCCAGTCTTCTGTATCAAGACCGCTGTATCCGTAGCCCAGAAGATGGCCATTCATTACTCCAAGAATATCTAGGAGAGGTCGATAGGGAACATTTTGTGGTGATTGCACTTGATACCAAGAATCAACCGACATCGATTAATACGTGTCACATAGGCAGCCTAAACGCTAGTATTGTGCATCCCAGAGAAGTGATGAAGCCTGCCATTCTTTCCAATGCTGCTTCCGTTATTCTTGGACATAATCATCCAAGTGGACATCCGGAACCAAGCCAGGAAGATATTCAAGTTACCAACAGGATCACAGAGGCAGGGCGTATTCTAGGGATTGACGTTCTTGATCACATTATTATCGGTGATAACCGGTTTGTTTCGCTGAAAGAAAAAGGTTACCTGTAAAGCAGGGATCATCATTGGAACTTAATAGAGGAGGATGGGCAAGATGGAAGAAATCGATTGGTTTGTACACATGCTAAAAAGCCTTTATCAGAAGAGCGTAGACCGAGAGGACATTGGTTACGAAGGCATTGAATTATATCTCGATGAGATCGACGAGGCGCTAATCCCTGCGGATGTATTAGAACCCTTACCAGAGTTCCTTTTATTTGAAACCATGCTCTATGTGGACGAGGAAGGAAAAGACTGGCTGGGAGCCATTGCCTTGCACCCTGAAACAAATGAATGGTGCTTACAGGTTATTTTACACCATGGGAAAACAGTCTACCGAAAACGGCTGAAGGAGGAATGATAATGGTTTACCATAAAATTAGGCGACATGGCCAAACGTTTTACCAAGCATTTGACTCTAGTACTGGATACTATGAAACGAATACATGGACGGAAGAAGCATTAATAGCGAAACAACTCGATCATACGATTGATAGGGAAGTGGAGATTCATGACGAAGAAGCAGCCAAAGCCATTCATATGATTCCAGATACTATTCTACGAAAAAGAGTAAAAGATTACGTGACATATTTGGAAATCATGTTGGATATGCATGTGTAAAATAATGTCCACCGCTCACAGAGGCATAAACGGTTATTTCCCCTTTTGTTCTGCATCTCACGACATTTCTTCGGCACACTCACTGCATTTCTTCATGCTTTTTCTTCTTTCTTCGCAAATCCTTTTAGGGCATGCCTTTCGAAAAACAAGACTGACTGCATAATTATAGATTATGTCGTGAGATCGTCTAAAACGTCCTGAAAAGGGATTTTCCCTTTTCGCTATCCCCCTCTGTTAGGATAGATGTCGTACGAGGCAAACGTGTTATGATTAAATAAATCACACGGAGGTCATCGTCATGACAAAGAAAAATCGGATACGTTATTCAAAAGAAGAAAAAGCAATCGTCGTTAAGCGAATGATGCCGCCACAAAATGAATCGGTGGCAAGTATAAGTGAAGAGACTGGCATTTCGGACGTGACGTTGTATAGGTGGCGCAAGGAAGCCAGAGAAACGGGTATGGCAACGCCTGGTAATGGCCAGATCAGTGACAAGTGGAACAGCGAAGACAAGTTCCTTATCGTAATGGAGACCTATGCCATGAACGAGGAAGAATTGGCTGCATATTGCCGACAGAAAGGCTTGTACCGGGAACAGATCAAGGCTTGGCAACAAACATGCCTGCAGGCAAACGGAAAAGCCTTCGATCATTCGAGACAAATGAATGGTCAGTTGAAAGAGGAAAAGCAACGGGCAAAGGCATTAGAGAAGGAGCTTCAGAAGAAGGAGAAGGCGTTATCAGAAGCGGCGGCATTGTTACTTCTGCGAAAAAAGGCCCAAGCGATTTGGGGGGACGAAGAGGACGAATGATTGACCCATCAAATCGCTTACGCGCTGTGGAATTGATTCAGGAAGCTAATCGGAATGGAGCTCGTCTTTCAAAGGCATGCCAAGAATTGCATATCCACGTGCGGACCTACGAACGCTGGGTGGCGGAAGGCGGCGTGAAAGTCGATCAACGCCCGCACGCGAAACGGCCTACACCAAAGAACAAACTGTCGGAAAAAGAGAAATCCGAAATCTTGGAAGTTGTAAAACAAGAAGCGTATGCTGATCTGCCACCTACACAAATTGTGCCGCAACTGGCCGACAAAGGCAGATATATCGCATCGGAGTCTACGTTTTATCGTGTATTGCGCAAAGAACATATGCAGAATCATCGGGGGCGCAGCCAAAAGCCGGTAAGACGGATTCCGGAGAGCCATCTGGCCACAGCGCCTAATCAGGTATGGACTTGGGATATCACATGGCTTGGGGGGCCAGTGAAAGGGTTGTTCTACCGACTGTATTTGATTCTTGACTTGTTCAGCCGGAAGGCGGTCGGGTGGGAAGTATGGGAGACGGAAGAGGCACAATATGCAGAGAAACTTGTAAAAAAAGCAGTACTGAAAGAAAAAATTCAAGGCAGACCCTTGGTGTTGCATTCCGACAATGGAAGTCCGATGAAGGCGTCCACATTCCTTGGGTTACTGGAAACACTGGGCATTCAGAGTTCCTTTTCCAGGCCGCGCGTGAGCAATGATAATCCGTATTCGGAAGCAATGTTCCGAACGCTCAAATACAGACCAGAGTTTCCTCAAAAAGGCTTCGCCTCCTTGAAAGAGGCAAGAAAATGGGCTCAGCAGTTCATTCATTGGTATAATGAAATCCATCTCCACAGTGGTCTGAATTTTGTGACACCAGTACAATGTCACAATGGCACACATAAGGACGTGTTGGCAAAACGAAAGGAAATCTATCAGGACGCAAAGAAAAAGCATCCAGAACGGTGGGCCAGGGGTACAAGGGACTGGTCGCCCCACGAACAGGTGGCACTGAATCCAATGCGGGAAAAGACACAGCCGACTTCAGAAAATGGATAGAACGTTCCAAGCCCTAATGATTTGGAATGAAAGAAAGATCTTCCTTTCATTTTAAATCATTGGGAGAGCAAGCGTAGCGCGGTAGTTCGGAATTATAAAGAGTTACATTTCCAAAAACTAATCAGCCGAATGCGACAACTATGTTGACAAACACCGCTATATAAAACATCTCTTCTCCTGCATTTTCGCCTTACAGCCCCGTTATAACCCGATAACCTGTATTTGGCAAGAGAAAAATGCATAAAACGGAAAACGTTTATGTAGCCACTTGCCTCCCTACTTTCCTACATTGGCTGAAAAGCCATAGATTCTTTTAGCCGATGACTGTCGTCATTGAATAGCACAAGGTGAGAATGGTGAATCAAACGATCCACAACAGCTTCTGTCAAAATCGGATCCCCAAATACATGATTCCATTCCCCGAACTGAAGGTTCGTTGTGATAATAATGCTT
>NZ_JAJJJF010000039.1 GCF_022458745.1 Bacillus piscicola | reverse complement strand
GAGCATTATTATCACAACGAACCTTCAGTTCGGGGAATGGAATCATGTATTTGGGGACCCGATATTGACAGAAGCTGTTGTGGATCGTTTGATTCACCATTCTCACCTTGTCCTATTCAATGACGACAGTCATCGGCTAAAAGAATCTATGGCTTTCCAGCCAATGTAGGAAAGTAGGGAGGCAAGTGGCTACATAAATGTTTTCCGTTTTATGCATTTTTCTCTTGCCAAATACATAATTAGTTGGAATGCCTTTAATAATGAAGTTAAGAACAAAAAAAACAACACCCACTAACAAAGAACGCTTCACAGCAATGCGACGCGCTTTTTTGTATTCCTGATCGTTCGATACTTCTGTATGTTCTATTCCTGATAAAATGTAACGTACATATGCGTATGCCATCATCACAAATGGTCCAAGCAATACTACAAACTCTGTATCTAAAGTTGAAAAATTTAAAATATATTTCATCAAACCAAAGATTAACAGAATTACAACTGACAAAAATGTAGTCTCAGCCATAAAATAAAGCACTCGTAATCGTTTATATTCATCTTCTGGTAAAAAGATATTTAAAAATGAATGTACCATTTAATCCCCCTCCCAAAATAATTCGTCTAACGTTTTGTTCAGCGCCTTAGCAATTGCAATACACAAATTCAAACTGGGGTTATACTCCCCTTTTTCAATCAGTCCGACAGTTTGTCTTGTAGCATTCACCTGTTTGGCGAGCTGTGCCTGGGTTAGACCTTTTTCTATTCTTGCCAATTTCATTTTACTAACCATATACTCACCTACATAATGAAATATATATGTAACATTTTGTTACTTTTATATTACACATCATATCGTTAAAAAGCAAGATAAATATGGCATAAAATCAAAAGGAGTCGACTTCATATAAAAGAAACCGACTCCTATTTTCACAACCTAGTTATATTTAATTAATGCTACAATATGGCCCTATTCAAGCATATATTTATTAGATTAGTGCGCCCTATGTTTAACGATTTCCGCTCTTTTTTAAATTAATAATTAGCCATACAATTTGAATAATTAGTGGAATTATAAATGCTACCAACAAAACTATAAAAGCAATCAATTTTAATTCAGGTGTTTGTGTTACACCTGCACCGTCAACTTCTCTTGTCCAAACAACAAAAGAGCCTGCCGCAAAAAGTAAAATCCAACTTACGTTAGCAATCCACCAAGTAATCCAACTTGCTCTCACACTATCACTCCCCCTCATAACCTTTACATTCTGGCTCCTTTAATAGCATAATTCTTATTCAACAACTGCGCCCGTTAATTGAAGGAACATTGATAAATCAATGTCGCCCCCTTTGCCTTAGTTATTATTCAAAGT
>NZ_JAJJJF010000038.1 GCF_022458745.1 Bacillus piscicola | reverse complement strand
TATAGTATCCATCATCATCACTCCTTATATATATTGTAACACAATGTAACACATTTATGCGCCCATATTTATTTAAAACAAACAAAATGCATTACTCCTGATGGGGATATAATGCATTTGAGCTAAAATTTTTTAGCTATTTACCTTCTTCTTCTAAATAATCCTTATAAGCCTTTTGAGCTTTATCCTCTTTGAGTAATACATTTGAAACCCTTTTATGGATGTCAGTTAGTAAATACAATCCCCTGAAAATACAACCAACAACGATTCCAAAAGCAGCAATACCTCCCACAATTGGACCCATCATCAATAAAATGTATCCTAGAACTGCGCTTAGAATGATTGATAAAAATAAATACAAATAACCCCGCCAATTTTCACACAACTTCTTCAACAAAATGGCCCAACTCAGGCACAGTGCTTCCTCCACAACTGCACCCTTTTACGGAATATGGTAATAAACAGGATTATTCATCCGAATTCTTTTCTTTTGTTGTTTTCATATACGCTAAGAAAACAATTAAGAACAGGACTCCTACTATTAGACCTACCGAAATTAAAAAATCCAATCATTTTCCCCCTTACACCTGCCATTTAATTTTGACAGGATCTGGTTCTTGTTCCACTTTTGCGCCCTGTAACGGGATAAGTGTTCATTGGCACAATCCATTGAATCACTTAATCTAATAATGAAGTGCGATTACAGTATACTTCCCATTTATCCCCATATTGATTTTTTTACCGTTTCGCTCACCAAATCCACAAAAATGTTTCTAAAAGCATTGCCGGTTTCTGGCCCTGCTTTATTCATGAGCTTTTTAAATCTTGTTGTTGCTACTTCTGTTTTGGGTCCTTCGTTTACCAGATCATTGAAAGACTTCTTAAGGTTTTGTTGCTCTTCGGGAGACAATTGATCAATTTCTTCTGCTAACTCATTTGCAGCCTCTAAAGCCCTTTTTGTCCAAGGATATGAATCACCACAGTTATAGCAGTGCTTAGGTGGTGAATAAGTAAACCCGAGCATTGCAACCCCAGGAACATTGTAGTTACCTCTTATATTGAAATTACAAGATGGACATTTTGTAATTGTTTTCTCACCACACTTATCACAAAACCTTTGGTTTCTCTCAGGACTTTCTGTTACACCAGTGTTTATTTCATGTCCATTAAGACAAATTTGAGCTGTATCGTACCAACTCTCGCTCATTTTATCACCCTCCCAATCTACCCAACTTGTACTACTTTTATCATAAAACATTCAAACCCAGAGAATATTCTTATACCGCAATATGGCCCGTTTGTTGAACAAAAGTAACACAATGCTTTACCCTGTGTTTTACCATAAATATAATTTAACCTTTTTGCTAACCTGCCCCGTTA
>NZ_JAJJJF010000037.1 GCF_022458745.1 Bacillus piscicola | reverse complement strand
CAATTGGAAGTGAAGCTTCGCTTTCCTCCCGGTTCGATGACGAACATTATTGAGCCCGAAGAATTCTTTCAGATACGCGTTGACTCGTTCGACCGCAGTACGTTCTTTATACAGTTCCACCCATTTTTTTGAACCTCTCGCAGGAAAGGTGTATTTTCGAATATCAATGGACTGCCTGATTTTAAAGGTCTTCTGACAGAGAGAATCATGCCTTAATGGGCACGTCGCACATTCTTTGGGCCGTGTATATTTCAGGATGTTGTATTTCGGGTCGAAGCTGTCGTAACGATAGGAATGCTCCAGGACGCAGGTAGGCGCGAAGTTCTCGTCAAAGCCGATAACTTCCCCTTCGTTTCTACGATTATATGGGATAACAGCCTGCAGGTTCTGATTCGCCAATTGCTGATAGATCGGCTCAAAATCATAGCCGGCATCAAATAGGCCTGCAGTGTACAGATCCGGGAGATCTCGGTTGATTTTCTTTAATAATGGGATAGCTGCTTTTCCATCGTTGAGATTCCCAGATGTCATCATACCCGCAAGGATATACTGGCTCTTTGTACTGACGGCTAGATGTGCCTTATAACCGAACCAGTAGACATTTTTCCCGTCGCTGTTTTTCTTGACACCCCACTTGGGGTCGATCGGTGCCTCCTTGAACAATGTCTCAGCGGATTCGGGCAACTGATGCACAATCTCTTTTTCGTAAATTGGAAGAGCGTTTTCTCTGGCCTGTTTTTCTTTCAACCATTTTTCACGTTCAGCCTTCGATTTGCGGCCACGCTTTTTAGGCTCGGATTTTTCCTTCTTCCCGGATGCCTGAGCACGGTCCCTTGCTTCAAAATGACTGGAATCAAAAGCGACATTTTCCTCGCTGATGTGCTCTTCGTTAATCGCAAGAAGAATCACTTCGTCATTGATATCAGCCATTACATCCGACTCACTGATGACCCCGATCATTCTGGAATAGGAGGCTTCAGATGGAATCGGGTCCGAATGAAGAAAACCGCAATCAAACCGGAAAACAGGATCACGTTTCAGGCGCTTGATAAGGTCCTTGATTGTTGGAATTCGCTCCACCACACGAGCGATCAACGAGTAGACCATAGCACTGTAATTCAGCTGCCTGGGGGCACCCATGTTGCTGCTTTTCCCCAACAAGACCCAGATGGGATTCAGATTGAGGGGTGAAAAGACAGCCTCAAAGTGTTGGGTAGGTTCCATCGCATATAATTCGTGCATGTCAAATAAGCTTTGTTGTCGTATAATGGTCATAGGGGCACTCTCACCTCTCTGTTAAGGTTGTTGTGGTAACTACCATTATACAGAATTTGGGGAGGTGCTCCATTTTTTGTGTCTTGAAAACCTTGAGCCCCAAGGGCTCTAAATTATGAAATTGATTCAG
>NZ_JAJJJF010000036.1 GCF_022458745.1 Bacillus piscicola | reverse complement strand
ACATGATAGTGTCGTAAAAGTGGGGACTTGTTCCTCACACTCTGAGATGGGCCCGCGGCGCATTAGCTAGTTGGGGAGGTAACGGCTTCCCAAGGCGACGATGCGTAGCCGACCTGAGAGGGTGACCGGCCACACTGGGACTGAGACACGGCCCAGACTCCTACGGGAGGCAGCAGTAGGGAATCATCCGCAATGGGCGAAAGCCTGACGGTGCAACGCCGCGTGAGTGAAGAAGGTTTTCGGATCGTAAAGCTCTGTTATCCGAGAAGAACAAGTACCGGTCGAATAGGCCGGTACCTTGACGGTACCGGATCAGAAAGCCCCGGCTAACTACGTGCCAGCAGCCGCGGTAATACGTAGGGGGCAAGCGTTGTCCGGAATTATTGGGCGTAAAGGGCGCGCAGGCGGTTTCCTAAGTCTGATGTGAAAGCCCACGGCTCAACCGTGGATGGTCATTGGAAACTGGGGAACTTGAGTACAGGAGAGGAGAGTGGAATTCCACGTGTAGCGGTGAAATGCGTAGATATGTGGAGGAACACCAGTGGCGAAGGCGGCTCTCTGGCCTGTAACTGACGCTGAGGCGCGAAAGCGTGGGTAGCGAACAGGATTAGATACCCTGGTAGTCCACGCCGTAAACGATGAGTGCTAGGTGTTAGGGGTTTCGACGCCCTTAGTGCCGAAGCAAACGCATTAAGCACTCCGCCTGGGGACTACGACCGCAAGGTTGAAACTCAAAGGAATTGACGGGGGCCCGCACAAGCGGTGGAGCATGTGGTTTAATTCGACGCAACGCGAAGAACCTTACCAGGTCTTGACATCCTCTGCTACTTCCAGAGATGGAAGGTTCCCCTTCGGGGGACAGAGTGACAGGTGGTGCATGGTTGTCGTCAGCTCGTGTCGTGAGATGTTGGGTTAAGTCCCGCAACGAGCGCAACCCTTAACCTTAGTTGCCAGCATTCAGTTGGGCACTCTAAGGTGACTGCCGGTGACAAACCGGAGGAAGGTGGGGATGACGTCAAATCATCATGCCCCTTATGACCTGGGCTACACACGTGCTACAATGGATGGTACAGAGGGAAGCGAAGCCGTGAGGTGTAGCGAATCTCGAAAAGCCATTCTCAGTTCGGATTGCAGGCTGCAACTCGCCTGCATGAAGCCGGAATCGCTAGTAATCGCGGATCAGCATGCCGCGGTGAATACGTTCCCGGGCCTTGTACACACCGCCCGTCACACCACGAGAGCTTGCAACACCCGAAGTCGGTGAGGTAACCCTTTTGGGAGCCAGCCGCCGAAGGTGGGGCAGGTGATTGGGGTGAAGTCGTAACAAGGTATCCCTACCGGAAGGTGGGGATGGATCACCTCCTTTCTACGGAGTATTTTCCGAGTCGAGCTTTCCGAACCACTTG
>NZ_JAJJJF010000035.1 GCF_022458745.1 Bacillus piscicola | reverse complement strand
ATTTGAACAAGTTCCTTTGTCACGATAAAAAACAGCGTCGGTCATCCATTTTGGAAAGTAAACTCGTTTTATTCGTTTCTTATTTGTAACATACTCTGGAAATTGTTCCTCGATTTCTTCCATGTTTTCTTCAATAAATGAGGAAAGCTCCAAATGAAAATCATACAAAAACTTTCTATCTTGAAAAATAAATTGAAATGCTGCGTGAACGATCAGTTCGTCAATTTTGTCTTGGTGTTCATTTATATATTCCATTAACTGTTCAACGATTTCTCTACAATTACATTCTTCATGATATTCGTCGCTACAACCAGCAAAGTTTAATGTGGGTATATCTGGTTGCAAGTTCACTCCTTCAAGAGTTCTTATCATAAAATTATAAATCCATTCTAAATCGTCGATGTTTTTATAAATTTTGTCCAATTCGTCTTCAATGTCTTGAAAGAAAAACAAATAGTGATGGACTGCCGTCAATTTATTTGGCTTAACAATGCTCTCAATAATTTCGTCTTTGAAACTAGAAAATGCTAGTGGGCCATAATTCCAAAAATTTGAAACAGCCAATCCTGCTAGTCCAATTCCAGAACTGAGGGCTAAATGTTCATCTTTTGCTGCCATAAATTTCCCACCTTATTTTGATCACTTAAACCGAAGGAGCCTTTCTACTAATCATGTATGTTTCCAAAAGATAAATACAAAGTGTTCCACTTAAATTGATTGCAAACTTTGCGTGTCTTTCGCTTGGTTTGTAATACACTTTTCCTTTGCCATGTGAGTCTCCGTAAGCATTTCTCAAAGCTCCAAGTCCAGTTATAACTCCATTTATTGAACCTAGTATTTGCTTGAAAATCTCTGTTCCATGTTGGTCTGGAGACAAGTTTAGCAATTGAGAAACCTTCTTATATAATTGGCTCAAATTGTCGGTTTCTTTATATTCTTCACCAATGTCGTCAAGTATCCATTTTAACGTACTTTCAACCATTGCTCTGGTTGCAGTAATTGCGTCTTCTGGATCAGTCTTTGCTTGACTTAGCGCTCTATTCCAATCATTTTCAACGTGTTCAATATTATATTCCACAGTGAATTTCTCAATCTCTTGTGGAATATACGTAGTGTTTTCATATTGGACTTTGCCATTTACGAAAGCATATCCGTCACGTTCCAACAACTTTACAAATTGCTTCCAAGTGATATCATTTTGGAAGTATTCACTTTCTTCATTTTCAAGATAAAACATTTCTATTACGTTGAACAATTTCCGTAAGTCACTAGGATTTTTTAAATCAAGTGAAGCAACATAAGAGTCAGCAAGTGAGCGTCTCTGCCCACTTAAACTGGAGACATGATTATCTGCTTCAAAAATATATTCACATTCAAAGAGCTTTTGAATAGTAGCAAGAGTTCCATAGCCTGTTAATAAGTCGTAAAAAGTGTGGATTGTTCGTTTGCTTATCAATTATCATTACTCCAATCTCTATCAATGTCATTGTTCCAATTCTGTCACAGAAACTATGCAACAACTGCGCCCG
>NZ_JAJJJF010000034.1 GCF_022458745.1 Bacillus piscicola | reverse complement strand
ACCCTCCTTTAGCAGGAATTCGTTTGTGAAATAACAATGAAGTTATTACAGGTATTTGACAAAAATCACCTATTACCTTCTTTTTTCAAAGAATTGTAATAATTGTAAGTAGATTTTCACAGCACTTCGGGACACGCTGGGGAACCTAAGCATGGAGACAAACTGATATTAGATAAATAACCTTTACAAAGCGATTCCCCTTTCGCATCATCTTTATTTGTTTACAAGAAAGAGAAAATGCCTCGATCTGACAAACGTACGCTTTTGTATAAAAGCGTACGTTTTTTTCCTTGTTTTAACAGGGTCCCTCCCTTATAATGATATGTAAATGTATTATTTCACCATAAAACATACATAACCATACATTTGAAAAGGAGATCAAAACGATGAAAACGGCCCCATCCGAACGGCTCATTCAAGTCGAACCACTCCGAACGGCAGAAGACATTCAAGAAATGAAACTGGCGATTAAACGAGGGAATAAAGCTAAACCGAAACGGGCGGCCTTAGCTGAACGGGATCTGTTTCTGTTTACCTTCGGGATCAATACGGGGCTGCGGGTGTCTGACATCGTTCCATTAACGGTCGGAGACATCAAAGGAAAAGATGCGATGGTCCTGCGGGAAGGAAAAACCGCGAAACCTCGGAAGGTGCTGTTGGCGGGCTTACAGGAAGAAATGGCGCAGTATGTCGAAGGGAAAACCAATGAGGAATACTTGTTTCCGTCTCAAAAAGGCGACAAGCCCATGACCACCACCCAAGTGTATCGGATGTTGCGGGATGCCGGCGATTGGATCGGCCGTCACGACATCGGCACGCATACCATGCGAAAAACGTTTGGGTATCACTATTACCGGCATACAAAAGACATTATGAAGCTAGCCGACATTTTAAATCATTCCGCCCCCAGCATCACCAAGCGATATATCGGCATCACCCAGGATGAGATCACGGAAAGTCTGGAGGGCTTCAAACTCTGATTAAAGACGAAGGAAACGATCGAATGGAGGAGAAGAAGAAATGAAAATGGAAGTCGAAGTATCCAACGAAATCGCAAGAACACTAGAAAGCATAGCGAATCTCCAGCAATGTTCCATTCAAGAAGCAGCCCATACCGTTCTAGAACGGTATTCCGAACGAGCTAAAAATCAAATCGAAGCTGCGCAACGTTCAGCTGATCTTATTTTAAGGAACTCGTCGGAATAATAGACTCTTATTTACTCATAAATATCTTTGCGATGTCCTATATTGAATATAATAATTTTAATTTCATTATCGTTGATGTCAGCCAAGATACGATAATTACCTACACGATAGCGCCAGTATGCTTTTAAATTTCCTTTAAGACTTTTGCCTAAAGCTCTTGGATCTTCCGTGTTGATTAAATTTTTTTCTATCCAAGCAATGATCAGTTTTTGTTGCGCTTTATCAATTTCTTTTAGACTTTTTAGCGCTTTTTTTGTATAAACAACTTGATATGACATCGATTATAGTCCAAGTGTATCTTTCAATTCCTCATGAGTATATGTTTCATGGGGTTTGTTATTTTCA
>NZ_JAJJJF010000033.1 GCF_022458745.1 Bacillus piscicola | reverse complement strand
TTCCCGCTGGAGCCATTCCTGTTAATAAAGGAATAGCCTATTGCATAAAAAAAGACCCTCCGTTATGATGCAGGTGCTAACCCTAAGCTCATAACTAAGGAGGATCTCACCATGCATCATAATCGAAATTTCCGTATTGATCAAGTTGATGAACAAACATTGGTTGTTGGCGTTGATATCGCAAAAGAAAATCACTATGCTTGCGCAGTCGATGAGCGCGGGCGTGAATTAGGTAGAAGCTGGAAGTTAAAACAATCCCGTCAAGGCTTTGAAACGTTCTACGCCACGCTCACGAAACTTGCAGAATCACACGGCAAAGATCAGCTCCTAATCGGATTCGAACCAACGGGTCACTACTGGATGAACCTTGCAGGATTCTTAGCGTTATGCGAGATTCCTTTCGTACTTGTAAATCCGCATCACGTGAAGAAGTCCAAGGAACTCGATGACAATTTGCCAAGTAAGAACGATAAGAAGGACGCCCGTCTCATCGCCAAAATGATCACGTATGGCCATTACAGTATTCCAAGAGAACAGACTGCGATAGACGCTGAACTCCGTAAAGGCGCAGCCTTTAGAACACGTCTCAGAAAGGATCACTCTTCCATTCAGAACCGAATACGGCGTTGGCTAGACCTTTACTTCCCAGAGTTCCAGTCGGTTTATAAAGGAATTGGTAAACAAGCTTGTGCGATTCTGAAAGACACGCCATTGCCTGCCGACCTTTTGGCTTCTTCTCCCGAAGCTATTATTCAGGCCCACCGGGAAGCCGGAAACCAATACCTTCCGCAAAAGAAAGTCGAACAATTAATGCAGAAGGCAGAGCACTCCATAGGTATACAGGAAGGTTCCGAGGTGGCCAGAATGGAAATAAACATGCTTATTAGTCAATTGGAAATGATTCAATCCCAAATCGAAACATTAACCGAGCGTCTGATTGCCCTTGCCAAAGAAATTCAAGACTTTGATTGCATCACCTCTGTAGAAGGACTAAGCGATACATTTGCTGTCGAATTACTTGCGGAGACTGGTCCTTTAACGAATTATGAGCACCCACGCCAAACACTGAAGCTTGCGGGGTTAACACTTAGGACACATTCTTCCGGTACATTTGAAGGGGATAAAAGGATCTCCAAAAGAGGCCGAAAGAGCCTAAGAGCTCTGCTTTACCGGGCAGTGGTACCGTTGATGCATGCGAATAAAGCATTTAAAGCTCTTTATGATTACTATATCTCTCGAAGAGAGAACCCCTTGACTGGAAAAGAGGCGCTGGTTGTTCTTTCGCGAAAGTTACTTCAAATCTGTCATGGCCTTTGCAAACATGGACGACGCTTTGATGTTGAGCACATGATGCGCGATATGCCTTTCCTCGTTGAGAATAAAGCAGCCTGATATCAAAACTGCGAATGATCCCTGACAATTTAGACACGGAGAAGCCGGCCACACGGCGACTTAAGACGGTCCGTAAGGATCAGTCCATGCTGGAGCGACTGCCGGCCTCTGCGTTAGGGTAAGACCCAACGAAGGAATGTAGGCACTAGATGCCAGGAGATATGGGAGGGTGTGTCCCCTAATAAGCAGAGATCCAATGTGCCCATCAGGTAGAAGAAGGGAGAATATTTCGATCTCCTACCGCAACGCGTAATTGTAGTTTCCAATATATGGAAAACGACCACTGACCAAAACAGAAACAATCACACTGTCTCTTTTAAAAATTTTTTTTAAACAACA
>NZ_JAJJJF010000032.1 GCF_022458745.1 Bacillus piscicola | reverse complement strand
CGAAAATAACAAACCCCATGAAACATATACTCATGAGGAATTGAAAGATACACTTGGGCTATAATCTATGTCATATCAAGTTGTTTATACAAAAAAAGCGATACAAAGTCTAAAAAAAATTGATAAAGCGCAACAAAAACTGATCATTGCCTGGATAGAAAAAAATTTAATCAACACGGAAGATCCAAGAGCTTTAGGCAAAAGCCTTAAGGGAAACTTAAAAGCATACTGGCGCTATCGTGTAGGTAATTATCGTATCTTGGCTGACATCAACGATAATGAAATTAAAATTATTATATTCAATATAGGACATCGCAAAGATATTTATGGGTAAATGAACAAAGAGTCTATTATTCCGACGAGTTCCTTAAAATAAGATCAGCTGAACGCTGCGCAGTCTCTATTTGATTTTTAGCTCGTTCGGAATACCGTTCTAGAACGGTATGGGCTGCTTCTTGGATGGAGCATTGCTGGAGCTTCCCCATGCTTTCTAGTGTTCTTTCGGTTTCTTTGGATATTTCGACCTCTATTTTCATTTCTTCCTCTCCTCCATTCGATTGTTCCCTTCGTTTTTTATCAAAGTTTGAAGCCTTCCAGACTTTCCTGGATCTCATCTTGGGTGATGCCGATATATCGCTTGGTGATGCTGGGGGCGGAATGATTGAGAATGTCGGCCAGCTTCATAATGTCTTTCGTATGGCGGTAATAGTGATAGCCGAACGTTTTTCGCATCGTATGCGTGCCGATGTCGTGACGCCCGATCCAGTCGCCGGCATCCCGAAGCATCCGATACACCTGCGTGGTCGTCATGGGCTTGTCGCCTTTTTGAGATGGAAACAGATATGCCTCACTATCTTTCCCCTCGATATAACGTTCAATTTCTTCTTGTAAGCCCGCAAGCAGCACTCTCCGAGGTTTTGCGGTTTTCCCTTCCCGAAGCACCATGGCGTCTTTTCCTTTGAGATCCTGCACCGTTAAGCGTACGATATCGGACACCCGCAGCCCCGTATTGATCCCGAAGGTAAACAGAAACAGATCCCGTTCGGCCAAGGCCGCCCGTTTCGGTTTGGCTTTATTCCCTCGTTTAATCGCCAGTTTCATTTCTTGAATGTCCTCGGCGGTTCGGAGAGGTTCGACTTGAATGAGTCGTTCGGCTGGAGCGGTTTTCATGGTCTTTTCCCTCCTTGTGGTAAATGTATGGTTTTGTATGTTTGGTGGCGATACCGTACATTTCCTATTCATTATAATCGAAAACCCCTGCGAACACAAGAAAATAAATGTACGCTTTTATCCAAAATCGTACATCATTCATGAGTCAATTAGCGTTCGTCCGAAAAAGAGGTCAACATTTAATCAATGAAACTAGTGCAGAAGCTAGGAGTGAACAAATGTCAAATCTATTCAAAAAATAAACTTAGGTTTCAATATTGTTAATAATTACCATGTATGTTATGTTACAGATAATCCCAAAAAATTTATAAGATGATTACGTGAGAAGTTAATTTTCTCACTTATGGGAATTTTTGTGTTTTTTGTCTTGTCTAATGTCATTAGTGTAGAGGAATCGCGTGATGGGACTACATACAGGACAATATATTCAAGAACAAATTGAATTTCGAAAAGCTTAGGGGAAGACTATTCAATATTAATGGGAACGTTCTTTTGGCTCGTGCCGATGCTAGCGGAACATGCAGACTAGATTATTAGTATACTTCGATGACAAGAGCAGAATATGACTGGTTAAATCAGGGTGTCATTTAGGTACGAGTTATAAAAAATAAAGGAGTTAGAAA
>NZ_JAJJJF010000031.1 GCF_022458745.1 Bacillus piscicola | reverse complement strand
TTGTAACCGTCAAGCAGAATTAAACAATTCTCCAAAATTAAGATCCAACGATTTTCCCCAATTAAGATTCAACACCTGTTTCTTTAAATAAAGCCCGTCTGTATTTCATTCTGATACTGTCTTGGCTTTCCTCAAATGTGATGATTTCACTTCTGTGGAGGAGGCGATCTAAGATCGCCGTTGTTAATGTTGTGTCTCCAAGAAACTTCCCCCATTCATTTGGCCCTTTGTTAGAAGTCAGCACGAATGCTGTTTTATCATACATGTCATAGATAAATTGAAAAAACAGCTGGGCATCCTGGGTTTCATAGGCCATATACATGAGGTCATCGATGATGACCA
The DNA here is from genome assembly GCF_022458745.1 of Bacillus piscicola. GTDB lineage: Bacteria > Bacillota > Bacilli > Bacillales > Marinococcaceae > Alteribacillus_A > Alteribacillus_A piscicola. The sequence continues at coordinate 2,172 of NZ_JAJJJF010000031.1, read as the reverse complement.
AATCCGATTCAGTAATTCTTTTGTATCTTGTTCTTGACTTGTTTATATACTCTCTTGTCTTGAGTATGTAGATTAAGTGATCCATGGACACAAAAGACACCTGATATCCCTGATTGACCGCATGTATACCCAGCCCTATGGAAAGATGAGTTTTCCCCACTCCAGGTGGCCCCATCATAATTAATGTGAAATTTTCTTCTATCCAAGACAGTTCCTTGAGCACATTTAATTGCTTGTCACCAATCGCAGATTGCTCTTCCAATTTAAATTGGTCCAGTGTTAGCTGTTGCGGGAACTCTGCCCATTTCATTAACTTGGCACGATTCTTTTCTTCACGGCAAGCCAACTCATAGCCCAATAGTTGATTAATGAATTCAGAGTAGGTCCATCCCTTGGATTCTGCTTCTCTAAGCATATTGGGCAATTCTTTTGCTGTTTCGGCTAACCGGAGTGTGCTGCACTTATTTTGAAGTTCCCTATAAAATTCTGTCATCCTACCTATCTCCTTGAAGAACTTGAAGGTAGACATCCTGATTGCGTTCAGGGGCAGCGATGTCTTTATATTTCTCATTCATCACTTCTGTTTTGCCTGCATTCTTGTTGCTCTGTATCTCCAATGAGACTGCAATGTCTCTTAAATCATTGGCACTGGTTAATCCAAGTCTTTTCATTTCTTTTACGGCATCATTGATATAGCCTGGATGTTGCTCTGCAATTTTAAGCACTATCTTTAATTGATCAATCACATGCCTTGGATAATGCTCTTGTAGAACCTTGATAAGCCAAGTTGAATCTTCCATGACAGCTAAATGTTCCATGACTTGCTCTGCCAGTTTATCTCTTTTGGTTTGAGATCGTTGTCGATGAGTGGGCTCTGTAATAATGTTTCCTTTTTCTTTTGATAAATGATGAACGGCAATAGGACTACTAGTTGGGTGAAGAGAGATACTTAACTTCTCCCCAGTTATGGATATGTAAGCAATGTTTTCCGCGCCCTTCTGAAATGTTCCGAGCGGAACACTATACCGATTTCCTTCAAAACGAATAACGTTGTCTTTATGAATTTTTCTTGTTATATTTATAGTTGATATTTTTTCGAAAATGTAATTTCCATTAACCTTTTGAAGATGCTGCTTTTCGAGGGCGTGCACTTCGAAAGGTCTTTTCTTTATATTATGGTGAATTTTATAGTTCCCCGTTCTCTTCAACCACTTCAGACATGAATGCTGCCATGATTCCAAACTCTCAAATATTCGGTGTTTCGCAAAGTTGTGCTTCACATATTTTATTACTTGTTCGATTTTTCCCTTAGACTCTGGATCGCTTTTTCTGCACAGATATATCTTAAACCTTCTGGTTTCATGGTATTTAGTAAAGGACTCCGTTAGGATTAAATCTCCGGCATTCTCACTGACTGCCAATAAGCGATCTTGGTCATACACAATCTCTTCCGTCATACCCCCAAAATATCGGAATGCATTTTCTTGCATCCTTATCAAGTCAGCTGTACGGAAGGGGCGATCTAACCACTCTACATATTTGAATCTTGAATGGGATAAGATAAATCCGGCTACATAAAGCTTCTTTCTTTGCCCTGAATTCGTGTAGATAAGAATTTCTCCAAAATCCACTTGCATCTGCCTTCCCATTGGGAGTTCCTCTACTGTGCCATATATCCGTTCCACGGTTACTTTAGGCAGATGATACCTGTCTCTTAGCTCATTCACATAATTTCGAACCGTGTTCTCGGCCACTGACTGCACATCTAATCTTTCCTGCAGCCAATCATATATTTGAGCACTGGTCATATCCGGATGTTCCTTTAACCACGTCACGATGTAACGTTGATAAGGGTCTAGCTTCTTTGTCCGGTTTTGCAGGGATGCAATGAACACAGCGAACTCATCTGGGGTCATTCCCAAATAGTCAATGACCCTGTTTCGAGAAATCTTTAATTTCTTCGCAATCTTACTGTTCGAGAACCCCATATTCTTCAAACGATGTACTTCTTGATAAACCATCCACTTTCCCACTCCCTGTTTCCTCCCTTTCGACATACTCCGCTTAAGTATACCGAAAGGTATATAATATTAGTAAACTGTTGAGTCTTATTTGTGGAAATCTGTTTACTCGTATTTTTGGAAAACTGTTGGGTCTAGTTTAGCAGTTACA
>NZ_JAJJJF010000030.1 GCF_022458745.1 Bacillus piscicola | reverse complement strand
GGAAGGAATCTGTTCCCTCAAAACTGCATAACGAATCATTCGGATGAATACGAGACGCTTTCCTTTGCGTTGGATAAGCCCTCGACCGATTAGTATCTGTCAGCTTCACGTGTCGCCACGCTTCCACCTCAGACCTATCAACCTTGTCATCTTCAAGGGGTCTTACTCGCTTGCGCGATGGGAAATCTCATCTTGAGGGGGGCTTCATGCTTAGATGCTTTCAGCACTTATCCCGTCCACACGTAGCTACCCAGCGATGCTCCTGGCGGAACAACTGGTACACCAGCGGTGTGTCCATCCCGGTCCTCTCGTACTAAGGACAGCTCCTCTCAAATTTCCTGCGCCCGCGACGGATAGGGACCGAACTGTCTCACGACGTTCTGAACCCAGCTCGCGTACCGCTTTAATGGGCGAACAGCCCAACCCTTGGGACCTACTCCAGCCCCAGGATGCGATGAGCCGACATCGAGGTGCCAAACCTCCCCGTCGATGTGGACTCTTGGGGGAGATAAGCCTGTTATCCCCAGGGTAGCTTTTATCCGTTGAGCGACGGCCCTTCCATACGGCACCGCCGGATCACTAAGCCCGACTTTCGTCCCTGCTCGACTTGTAGGTCTCGCAGTCAAGCTCCCTTTTGCCTTTGCACTCTGCGAATGATTTCCAACCATTCTGAGGGAACCTTTGGGCGCCTCCGTTACTGTTTAGGAGGCGACCGCCCCAGTCAAACTGCCCGCCTGACACTGTCCCTGGACCGGATCACGGTCCGAGGTTAGAATGTTCGTACAGCAAGGGTAGTATCCCACCAGCGCCTCCACCGAACCTGGCGGTCCGGTTTCCAAGGCTCCTACCTATCCTGTACAAGCTGTACAAACATCCAATATCAAGCTGCAGTAAAGCTCCATGGGGTCTTTCCGTCCTGTCGCGGGTAACCTGCATCTTCACAGGTATTATAATTTCACCGGGTCTCTCGTTGAGACAGTGCCCAAGTCGTTGCACCTTTCGTGCGGGTCGGAACTTACCCGACAAGGAATTTCGCTACCTTAGGACCGTTATAGTTACGGCCGCCGTTTACTGGGGCTTCAATTCGGAGCTTCTCCCCGAAGGGATAACCCCTCCTCTTAACCTTCCAGCACCGGGCAGGTGTCAGCCCCTATACTTCGCCTTACGGCTTCGCAGAGACCTGTGTTTTTGATAAACAGTCGCTTGGGCCTATTCACTGCGGCTTCCGCAGGCTTGCACCCGCAGAAGCACCCCTTCTCCCGAAGTTACGGGGTCATTTTGCCGAGTTCCTTAACGAGAGTTCTCCCGAGCGTCTTAGAATTCTCATCCCACCTACCTGTGTCGGTTTACGGTACGGGCACCTCAACCCTCGCTAGAGGCTTTTCTTGGCAGTGTAGGATCGGGAACTTCGGTACTAAAATTTCCCTCGCCATCACCGTTCAGCCTTTCGATGGACGGATTTGCCTATCCATCAGCCTTGCGGCTTGGACGCGCTATTCCAGCAGCGCGCTTACCCTACCTTACTGCGTCCCCCCATCACTCAAACGGGAAGGAGGTGGTACAGGAATTTCCACCTGTTTTCCATCGCCTACGCCTTTCGGCCTCGGCTTAGGGCCCGACTAACCCTGAGCGGACGAACCTTCCTCAGGAAACCTTAGGTTTTCGACGGAAGGGATTCTCACCCTTCTTTTCGTTACTCATACCGGCATTCTCACTTCAAAGCGCTCCACCGGTCCTCACGATCCGGCTTCTCTGCCCTTTGAACGCTCCCCTACCACGTCCGCGTAAGCGGACATCCACAGCTTCGGTGATACGTTTAGCCCCGGTACATTTTCGGCGCAGAGTCACTCGACTAGTGAGCTATTACGCACTCTTTCAATGGTGGCTGCTTCTAAGCCAACATCCTAGTTGTCTAAGCAACTCCACATCCTTTTCCACTTAACGTATACTTAGGGACCTTAGCTGGTGGTCTGGGCTGTTTCCCTCTCGACTACGGATCTTAGCACTCGCAGTCTGACTCCCGGAAAACAAGTCACTGGCATTCGGAGTTTGACTGAATTCGGTAATCCTGTAGGGACCCCTCGTCCAATCAGTGCTCTACCTCCAGGACTCTTTCTTCCGAGGCTAGCCCTAAAGCTATTTCGGGGAGAACCAGCTATCTCCGGGTTCGATTGGCATTTCACCGCTACCCACCCCTCATCCCCGCAATTTTCAACTTGCGTGGGTTCGGGCCTCCAGCAGGTGTTACCCTGCCTTCACCCTGGAGATGGGTAGATCACCCGGTTTCGGGTCTACGACCGCATACTCATACGCCCTGTTCAGACTCGCTTTCGCTGCGGCTCCGCGTCTTCCGCTTAACCTTGCATACGATCGTAACTCGCCGGTTCATTCTACAAAAGGCACGCCGTCACCCATAAACGGGCTCCGACTACTTGTAGGCACACGGTTTCAGGATCTCTTTCACTCCCCTTCCGGGGTGCTTTTCACCTTTCCCTCACGGTACTGGTTCACTATCGGTCACTAGGGAGTATTTAGCCTTGGGAGATGGTCCTCCCGGATTCCGACGGGATTTCTCGTGTCCCGCCGTACTCAGGATCCACTCCGGAGGAAACAACGTTTCGACTACCGGGCTCTTACCGTGTCTCGCGGGCCGTTCCAGACCGCTTCATCTAC
>NZ_JAJJJF010000003.1 GCF_022458745.1 Bacillus piscicola | reverse complement strand
ACGTAGACCTGCTTTGCAGGTCGAGGGGGCTGAGGCGTTGCCCGCGGAAAGCGTCCGCCTGCAGTGGAAAGCGATCATTCTACATTAGGTCCGAATTGATCGGCTTTCGTTAACTTCATTTGAATTATGAAATTGATTCAATGTAAGGAGAAATATATCATGGTCTCCACTTTTTGTGATGTATACCCAAGTATACATTTGGCAGTATTTTTATCCTCCGCTTTCTACATCGTATGATAAGATAGAGGTATGAGAAAAATCGAGCGTATGAGAAGTAATGCGAACAGCAGTTTATTGGGGGAAATACTGTGACAGACAAGCTTACCGCTTTGCATACCGTTATTGAAAATGTGGAACGTGTAGTTGTTGGGAAACGTGAAGAAATAGAGTTGAGTTTGACCGCATTGCTTGCGAACGGGCATGTGTTAATTGAAGATGTTCCGGGAGTAGGGAAAACGATGATGGTGCGGGCGTTGGCGCGCTCGATCGGGGCTGATTTCAGACGCATTCAGTTTACACCGGACTTGCTTCCCTCGGATGTAACCGGGATCTCGATGTACAACCAAAAAACACAATCCTTTGAATTCCGTCCTGGACCAGTGATGGGAAATGTCGTTCTTGCCGATGAGATTAACCGGACATCTCCGAAAACACAGTCTGCCCTCCTAGAAGCATTGGAAGAAGGTAGTGTGACGGTCGACGGAAAGACGCGGTCCTTAGAGAAATTGTTTTTTGTGATGGCAACCCAGAATCCGATCGAATACGGTGGGACCTATCCGCTTCCAGAAGCGCAGCTTGACCGCTTTTTATTGAAATTAAAAATGGGGTATCCAACGGAAGAGGAAGAGTTGGAGGTGTTGAACCGTGTCGAACAACATCACCCGATTGATACGTTGGAAGCGGTGCTGTCACGTGATGAGGTGCTGAAGATGCAGGAGCTTGCAGCCTCTGTGTTTGTAGAAGAATCAGTAAAACGTTACATTATCAATCTCGTAAAGGGAACGCGAGAGCATCCTGATGTCCAGCTTGGTGTGAGTCCGCGCGGGTCGATTGCCTTAATGAAAGGTGCCCAAGCTTATGCCTTTTTACAAGGAAGAGACTATGTCGTTCCGGATGACGTGAAATATTTGGCCCCTCGTGTTCTTGCCCACCGCATTATTTCACGTCCGAATTTGGAAATGACAGATAGAGACGGGGAGTATGTTGTGGAGGACGTTTTGTCGCGGGCTCACGTTTCGCTGTCGAAACGGAGAGCGGTACAGTGAACATGAGGGTAAGCCGAGAGCTTTTCAAAATAATGAAACTCCTGTCTGTATTAGTCCTGACAGGGGTTTTGTTCACTTACGCTATGTTCCAAGGAGGCTATGTGAGCTGGTTTTTGTTCTACAGTGTCGTTATTGTTGTATTGTTTCATGTTGTTTTTCTTCTATATCCACTTCGTTGGGTGACAGTGGAACGAACAGTAAGCGGCCATCTTCATACTCTTAACGAGCCATTCGACATGACGATTACACTACGTAAAAAATTCCCTTTTCCTTTTGTGTACCTCAGTATCATAGATGACGTCCCCGCAGGCTTAGATGCTGCAGGAAGCTTTCCAGGAACGGTATACTTTTTCAAGGCAAAAAAAGAAATACACTATACATATAAGACTCAGGGAGCTGTCCGCGGGGTGTATGAGTTTTCTGAGGTCACACTTGCAGCCGGCGATTTATTCGGTTTTTATCAAAAAGAATACGTAGCTGCCGCATCTGCATCGGTCGTCGTCCTCCCTGAAATCAGGCCGCTACACCAATGGCCACCCCCGCTTCATGACGAAGAAGATTCGGTTGTTTCGGTCTCGAAACTCCGCAATGATACTCTTTCTGTTGCAGGGGTACGGGAATATGCGGCCGGTGATAAGCTGACGAGTATTGATTGGAAAGTGTCTGCGCGTGCCGGTAAGCTGGTGACGAAAGAATTCGAGTCTCAAGAAGGAAAGGGAATGATGATCCTGTTGGAAAACAGCGAGGCGGAAAGCAGCGAGCGGTTTGAGCGCCAAGTTGAATTAGCGGCTTCCTTTGCCGATTTTGGCCGCAAAGAGAACATCCGCACCGGCTTCGCACTTACAGCGGATAATGAACCAATTGTCGTGCCCGGTTCCAACAAGCGGCACTTTCAAGAGATTTTCAAAGAATTGGCGAGAGCAGGCAGGAACGGGTCTTCGTCACCGATTAGCAGCTCCTTCCATAACAGCATCTCCGGAAATGTCATCGTGTATATAACGTCCCGGCTCTCCGAAGCACGTTACGAGGAGCTGAAGCTTGTCATACTAAAGGGGAGGACAGTACTTATCGGTTACATCGGCAGTCCGAATCAGCGCAAACAGGATACGGAGATGCTTCGGTCTTTGCGCGGGAGGGGAGTGCTTGTTTACTTTGCGCGCGAACGACGTGCAACAAGTCCATTACACGTTGAAAAGGGGGGGCCTTAGTGAGAAGATTGTATAAAAGCCCACGGCTCTTTGTCACTTATACGCTCGCCTATCTGTTGTTAATGGAGTGGCTGCTCCCGCTTCCGACGGTGACTGACACCGGATTTATGCCTGTTTTTGTAGCAGAATCTGCATTCTTTTTTATTGTCATGTTTTTCGGTATCCCGTGGTGGGGGAGAATACTGTTAATTGGAACAAGTATATTATTCGGCCTTCACCTTATTTTTTTTGATACTCCCTTTTTAAGGGAAGGGTGGCGAGAGACCTTTTGGTCGGACTTCGTTCAAAATGCCGGCTATTTAATGAGTGGCGATTGGTTCCAATTCAGCGACTTGTTTCGCAGTTTTTTGTTTTTGTTTTTGCTTGCGATCATGAGCTATTTAATCTATTTCTGGGTTATCCACGCCCGTCGAATATTGTTTTTCTTCGCTTTCACCATTATATATATCGGAGTGATAGATACTTTTTCCTCGTATGACGGCAAGGTTGCTATTGTCCGTGCCTTCCTGCTTGGCTTTGTCTTGCTTGCGCTATTGCAATGGGACAGGCTGTCGCTTTACTTTCCCGGTACTGGCAGCAGAAAGATATGGCTGCGCTGGTTTGCTATTTCGCTTCTCTTACTCTCCGCTGCAGCCGGGGCTGGCGCACTCTTACCGAAGGCTGACCCGCAGTGGCCGGATCCCGTCCCTTATTTAAAGGCGGCGACAGGAGTGGACGAGGACAGCATACTCGGAAAAAATGCTCCGAGGCGAATCGGCTACGGAGATAATGATAAACAGCTCGGCGGTGGATTCGCTATGGATGATACGCTCGTTTTCACAGCTGTTGGTGAACAAAGCGGCTATTGGCGGGGTGAGTCGAAAAATAGGTATACTGGCAGCGGCTGGGAACGAGACACTCCCCATGAATCCGGGCCTGAAAGCAGCCTATATGAAGAGGGAACCGTGAGAAAAGAACAAGAAATGACGGTCAAGATGAATGGCGACTGGTCTTTTCCATTTGTCTTTTACCCGGGTTCTTTAAAAAAGATTGCAACCGAAGAGAAAGTTGTACACACCGAGGTAGATCGCTATTCCGGGAAGGCGAGTACTTTTTTACACGGCGAGCCGTACCATGCTGACGAATATGAGCTGATGTTTGAGAAAGGGATCTTCCCGATTGAAAACATGAAGCAAGCGGATGCGGTGGATCCAGTCTTCATTAAGGAACACTATCTCAGCCTTCCAGAAGACTTCCCGTCGTCGGTTCAAACGCTTGCGGAGAATCTTACGATCGGGAAAGAGAACCGGTATGATAAAGTGCGTGCTATTGAAAGTTTTTTTCATGGGCCTGATTTCACTTATGATACGAAGGATGTGCCGGTTCCAGAAAAGGGTGAGGATTATGTCACGCAGTTTTTATTTGAGACAAGACGAGGTTATTGCGATAACTTCTCCACAAGTATGGCTGTCATGCTGCGGACACTCGATATTCCTACGAGATGGGTGAAAGGTTTTACGACGGGTGAGGAAGTTGGTCAAAAGAACGGCAAAACGATCTATGAAATTACGAATGCCAATGCCCACTCGTGGGTAGAGGTATATTTTCCTGAAGTAGGCTGGGTTCCTTTTGAACCGACGCATGGTTTTTCAGCTGATTTTGACTATACGGTAGGAACTGCGGATAATGAGGAAAAGGATGCGGATGAAAAGGAGAAAGAGGAGCAGGAAAAGGAATCAGAAGCTGATAAAAAGGAAACAGACGATGGGGCGGCAGTTCCCATTCACGGCTTGCTGAATTGGCCGATCTTGCTCGGCGCTGTTGCGGTTATCACAGGAGTATTTCTCTTCCGCATGCCATTACTAAAAAGATTGATCCTCCTTCGTTATCAGCGCTCGTGCGAACCCGTAGGCATGACGAAAGCGTATTATGCACTCTTATGGATTCTGCGACGAGCAGGAATGAAAAAGAAACAAAACGAAACGCTGCGTGAATTTTCCCGGCGTGTCGATGGTGTATTGAAAACAGAGGACATGACGAGGCTTACTTATGAATTCGAAAAAATGCATTACGGGAAGTATACGGGAAAAACGGGTGATTTCATTGTAATGTGGAAAAATGTCATTCGCTCCATCAAGGCTTGACCGCTTTAAGATGCGACTGCTAAAATGATAGGCATGTTTTAGGCGAAGATTAAATGAGGTGGAATAATAGGATGGAACAAGAAAATGAAATGATCGTCGTACTTGATTTTGGCGGGCAGTACAATCAATTGATAACAAGGCGCATTAGAGATCTTGGCGTTTACAGTGAACTTCATTCCCATAAGCTCACTACAGATGAGTTAAAAGCAATGAATCCAAAGGGAATAATTTTTTCTGGAGGCCCTCATAGCGCCTATACAGAAGGGGCGCCGGCTTGCGACCCTGAAATCTATGAGCTGGGAATCCCGATTCTTGGCATTTGTTACGGTATGCAGCTGCTTGCTTATCACTTCGGAGGGAAAGTAGAAGCGGCAAACCACCGGGAGTTTGGTAAAGCGCTGCTTACAGTTGAGAAAGATTCCCCCTTGTATCAGGATCTACCTAAAGAACAGACGGTATGGATGAGCCACGGTGACTTGATTATGGAACCACCGCAAGGCTTTGAAGTGGATGCTACCAATCCTGCTTGTCCGGTAGCAGGGATGAGCGATAAAGGCCGGAACATGTACGCGGTGCAATTTCACCCGGAAGTCCGCCATACTCAGTTTGGAACTGACATTTTGAAAAACTTTGCTTTCACGATTTGTGGCTGTGCGGGTGACTGGTCGATGAAGAATTTTATCGATGAACAAGTCGATGTTATTCGCAGCCAAGTCGGCAATAAAAATGTCCTCTGTGCGTTGAGCGGCGGAGTGGACTCTTCTGTTGTAGCAGCCTTGATACATAAGGCGATCGGTGATCAGTTGACATGTATGTTTATCGATCACGGCCTGCTCCGCAAAAATGAAGGAGACAGCGTGATGAAGACATTCGGTGATGATTTTCATATGAACCTCGTAAAAATTGATGCGAAGGACCGCTTTTTAGGAAAATTAGAAGGAGTATCAGACCCTGAACAAAAGCGGAAAATCATCGGAAACGAATTTATTTACCTGTTTGAAGAGGAAGCTGGAAAACTTGAAAACATGGATTTCTTAGCGCAAGGAACGCTGTATACGGATATTATTGAAAGCGGAACGGACACGGCCCAGACAATTAAGTCTCATCACAATGTTGGGGGTCTTCCGGAAGATATGAATTTTGAACTCATTGAACCGTTGAAAAGTCTTTTTAAAGACGAAGTTCGTAAGTTGGGAACGGAATTGGGAGTGCCGGATGAGATTGTCTGGCGCCAGCCGTTCCCGGGACCGGGATTGGGAATTCGGGTTCTCGGGGAAATTACAGAAGAAAAGCTCGAAATCGTTCGGGAATCGGATGCCATTTTACGGGAAGAAATCGCAAATGCCGGTCTGGAACGAGACATTTGGCAATACTTCACTGCGCTACCAAACATGCGCAGCGTTGGAGTTATGGGAGATGCGCGCACGTACGATTACACGGTCGGCATCCGTGCGGTAACGTCTGTTGATGGCATGACTTCTGATTGGGCGCGAATCCCTTACGATGTTCTCGAAAAGATTTCGACACGAATTGTGAATGAAGTGAAGCATGTGAACCGTGTCGTTTACGATATTACCTCAAAACCACCTGCTACGATTGAGTGGGAGTAGCCTGGCAGGGAGACAACTCGGAGAACGAACATTGTTTTTGGTTACTAGCTTAATGTTCGTGATTTACTTGACGGTCACGAGGGTGACTGCTATATTGTAAGAAACAAAACAACATTTTTTCGTATAATCACGAGAATAGGGCTCGTGAGTTTCTACAGGCTGCCGTAAATAGCTTGACTACGAAAAATCTGTGTCTCTGACAGCTATAGAAGTAGGAACGTTACTTCCCAGAGTCATTGATTTTTTTACGTCCGCTCCAGGCAGAAAATGATCTGTCTGGAGTTTTTTGTGGTTACGGCTGTCAACAGTTGGAGAAAATAGGCGTATATACGAACCAAGGGGGAACTGTTGTGCAACGTTATTTTGAATTTAACAAATGGGGGACAAACTACCGGAAGGAGAGCATGGCGGGTTTAACGACCTTTTTATCGATGGCCTATATCTTGTTTGTTAACCCGCTCATCCTTTCGGATGCCGGCATGGATCAGGGTGCTGTCTTTACGGCTACAGCCCTTTCAGCCGCCGTTGGTACGCTTATCATGGGGCTGCTTGCGAAGTATCCTATCGCGTTGGCTCCAGGGATGGGACTGAATGCTTTCTTCGCCTACACCGTCGTCCTCGGAATTGGCATTCCATGGCAACTTGCATTATTTGGTGTCTTTTTATCAGGAATTATATTTATTACTATTACGCTGCTCGGTGTTAGAGAGAAAATTATTAATGCCATTCCGGCAGAATTAAAATATGCGGTGGCCGCTGGTATCGGTTTTTTTATCGCATTTGTCGGTCTGAAAAATGCCGGCATTGTTGTGCCGGACGAAGCAACAGCGGTTGCTCTCGGGGAAATGACGAATCCAACTACTTTGCTTGCCTGCTTTGGTTTGGTCGTAACGGCAATTATGATGGTACGTGGTGTCCACGGTGGTATCTTTTATGGAATGGTCTTGACGTCAATTGCCGGTATTGTCGTCGGCTTAATCGGGTTACCTGAAAAAATTATCGGCAGTGCTCCAAGCCTCGCTCCGACATTTGGGGCTGCCTTTGCAGTTCTCGGCGATGTCGAATGGAGTAATCAGTTAATCGTACAAATGGTTATTGTCGTATTGACCTTCTTATTCGTTGATTTCTTTGATACAGCAGGAACACTTTACGCCGTGGCCAATCAAGCGGGCTACGTAAAAGACAATAAGCTGCCGCGTGCAAGCCGTGCTTTGTTGTCTGATTCCTCTGCTACGTCGATTGGAGCTATTCTCGGAACGTCGACAACAACGGCCTTTATTGAATCGACTGCCGGGGTTGCAGCCGGAGGCCGGACCGGATTCACCTCGGTCGTGACTGGTATTTTATTTTTTCTGTCCATGTTTTTCTCCCCGCTTCTTGTCGTTGTCACCGAACAAGTAACGGCGCCAGCCTTAATTCTGGTCGGTGTATTAATGGCGTCATCGCTGCGGCTTATTGAATGGGGCAAAGTTGAAATTGCGTTACCGGCTTTTTTAACGGTTGCCGCGATGCCGCTCACTTACAGCATTGCGACAGGGATCGCACTTGGCTTTATCTTTTATCCGATTACGATGCTGTTAAAAGGGAGAGGAAAAGAAATTCATCCTATCATGTATGTGTTATTCTTTGTTTTTATTGCATATTTTGGGTTTTTAGGAGGATAAGAAAAAAGCTGGAGCATTGTGCTCTGGCTTTTTTTATTTACAAAATGGAATTGCTAGGAAAGGTGATTTAAAGATGAGATAAACAGGGAAATAGAGGAAAGAGGCTGCCAGCTCTAGAAGGGTTAGGCAATAAGTGTATGCTGCGCACCACTGCCGGGTATAGTAAAAGAAATAGCAAATACTGTTTAATAGTGTCGATATACACCAATTTCCCGGGAAATAAGCTCGGTTGTTGTCAAGAGAAGAGAGGAAAGGGATAAAAATGGCTGTAATAGAGCACGTGGTTACCGAAGATGCGCCGTATGAAGTATCGCAAGAGGAGACTGTACATATCGTAAGGCAATTGTTCGGTGATCACTTTCGAGATATTGAACGTTTATTACAAGTGTTTGAAAACGGACGAATTACCCGGCGTTATTTAGCAGCACCGCTGACATGGTTTCAGGAAGATCGTGGTTTAGAAGAAAAAAACGAACTATATATCGAAGAATCCGTGCGTATGGGAGGCCGTGCCGTCGAGCGTTGTCTTACAGAAACGAATACGGCCAAAGAAGATATTGATGCGATTTTTTTCGTTTCCAGTTCTGGTATGGCGACACCGACGATCGATGCTCGCATTATGAACCAACTTGGTTTACCGGCTCATATCAAACGAATCCCATTGTGGGGACTCGGCTGTGCCGGGGGAGCGGCTGGAGTGAGCCGTGCTCATGATTACTTACTTGCGTATCCTCATGCGAAAGTGCTCGTGCTTTGTATTGAATTATGCAGTTTAACATTCCAAAAGAACGACCACTCGAAAAGCAATTTAGTAGGCACTTCTCTATTTGCTGACGGATGTGCCTGTGTGTTGATGAGCGGCAACGCAGAAAAACAGAACGAGGTCCGGCCGCGTACTGTTGACGTTCAGTCTACTTTAATGCCGCATTCGGAAGATGTCATGGGTTGGGATGTGAAAGACGGGGGTCTGCATGTCGTATTTTCCCGTAGTATCCCTGCGATTATTGAAAGTTGGCTGAAACCGAACGTTGAACAGTTTTTGAAACAGTTAGGAAAGAAAGAGCAAGATATTGACCACTTTGTCGCACATCCCGGCGGCAAGAAAGTACTGCAGGCTTATGAACAAGCCTTGGCATTCTCACAAGAGAAAACAGCCCCATCTCAGCGGATTCTCTCTTCCTACGGGAACATGTCCTCTCCAACCGTTCTTTACGTATTAAAGGAGATAATGGAAAGCGGTCCCGAATCAGGTGAGCAAGGTCTGTTAACGGCATTAGGGCCGGGTTTCAGTTCCGAGATGGTTTGGCTCGAATGGGGAGAGTAACGAATGATTATTTTTCTTATTATCGTTTCTATTGTGGTGCTGCAAAGAATCGCAGAAGTCATCTATGCGCGTGTGAATGAAAAACGAATGAAACGATCCGGAGCTGTTGAGATTGGCAGATCGCATTATAAATGGATCGTTCTTCTCCATGTCAGCTTTTTTGTGTCACTTATTGCCGAAGTGATGTGTAAGGGCGTTAACATGGGAAGTGTATGGCCGCTGCTATTTTTTATTTTTTTAGCGTCCCAGGCATTACGAATCTGGACATTAGCGTCGCTCGGCAAGTATTGGAATACAAAGATAATCGTTCTCCCGGGGGAAAAACGAGTGAAACGGGGCCCTTACCGTTTTCTTTCCCATCCTAATTATCTCATCGTTGCTGTCGAACTTTTGATAATACCGCTTCTCTTCGGAGCATGGGTGACAGCTGTCGTTTTTTCGCTATTAAATGCTCTCCTCCTCCTGTTCATTCGTATCCCAGCTGAAGAAGAAGCCTTGCGGCAATTACGGAATGCCGAGAAAGAAAAATCACCCCGGATGTCTGTAGAAAAGTGAGGGAAAATTGGTACTTCCCACGTGAGAGAAAACATGATATATTCTTTCAGAAATTAGCAACTAGAACAAACTTTGAGCGGGGGAGGGAGCACTTTAGATGATGGAGAGCTTTCTTGAAAATGCATGGTCGCTAGCAGGTGTTATTTTTACGATTAATATCGTGTATGTTTCGTTATTTACACTGCGAATGATTTTTACGTTGAAAGGGCAGCGTTATTTTGCCGGAGTGCTCGGCATTTTCGAAATTCTTATTTATGTTGTCGGCCTGGGACTTGTTTTAGATAATCTAGATAATGTGTTTAATTTGATGGCTTATGCAATCGGTTTCGGCACCGGGGTGATCGTCGGTATGAAAATTGAAGAAAAGCTGGCGCTTGGTTACATTACGGTAAACGTGATTACGAAAGAATACGAACCGGACATTCCTAATGCTCTTCGTAACAAAGGATACGGAGTGACGAACTGGGTTGCATACGGACGTGAGGGGGAACGGTTGATGATGGAGATTCTAACGTCACGGAAATCAGAATCAGACTTGTATTCTACTGTTAAAAAACTCGACCCAAAAGCGTTTATTATCTCTCATGAACCGAAAGCCTTCTTTGGCGGTTTCTGGGTGAAGGGAATTCGCCGTTAATTGCTTAGAAGGGCGCTGTGAAAGGAGAAAAAGCATGACGGCAGATAAACGGACCAAGAAAAAATATGAAGTAGGAGAGAAAGAGACGATCGAGGAATGCCTCAATCGGATCGCCGCGGAAGGCTACACTCCCGTCAGGCGCAGGGAAGAGCCTGTATTCCAAGAGATAAAGAAAAATGGCAAAACAGAAAAAATACCATTGAAACAACGGATAGTTTTTGAAGCGAAACGCAAATAGACGAACATTAAAACTATATTAGGTTTTAATGTTCGATTTTTAATTGACATGCTTGTTGATTCCTTGTTAAGCTATACTTGTAAACAAACGTGAATACGATTTCCTCATATAATTTCAGGAATACGGCCTGATACGTTTCTACCCGGCGACCGTAAATTACCGGACTATGAGGGAAAGATGCGCCATGCCCAATTTCTAAACAAATTTGCTTTGCCCTGGGGAATGGCGGCTTTCTCTCATGACTAGAAAGCTGCTGAACCGGGGTTTTCTCATGCGATTTTTGAAGGAGGCAGAACGGATGGAACCACAAGTTGGAGTGATTATGGGAAGTACGTCTGATTGGGAGACGATGAAGAATACGTGTGAGGTGCTCGATGAACTACATGTCCCTTACGAGAAAAAAGTCGTATCCGCACACCGGACGCCCGACTTAATGTTTACTTATGCAGAAACGGCCCGGGAACGAGGGTTAAAAGTCATCATTGCCGGTGCGGGGGGTGCTGCTCATCTACCTGGGATGACAGCGGCCAAAACAACACTTCCAGTGATTGGCGTACCAGTTCAATCGAAGGCGCTTGACGGGATGGACTCGCTCCTTTCCATCGTCCAAATGCCAGGTGGGGTTCCGGTAGCCACGGTGGCAATCGGGAAAGCAGGTGCTGTTAATGCCGGTCTGTTAGCGGCAGAAATGATAGGTGCTTTTGACCATAAACTGGCAGTCCGGCTAGAAGAACGAAGAGAAGAGCTCCGAACAAAAGTAATGGAAACGGGGGATCTCTCATGAAAGCAATGCTTCCACCTGGAAAAACGATCGGTATACTAGGAGGCGGTCAGCTTGGGAGAATGATGGCACTGGCAGCAAAAGCAATGGGCTTTCGCATTGCCGTGATGGAGCCAAAAAGTGATTCTCCTACTGGACAGGTGGCGGACGAGGAAGTTGTAGCTACGTATGATGATCGCGATGGCGCTTTGCAACTGGCCGAAACTTGTGATGTACTGACCTATGAATTTGAAAATATTGACGCGGACACGGCCTCCTTTCTTGAAGAAAAATTGTACTTACCTCAAGGAAGCAAGCTGTTATTCACTACCCAGCACCGTCTTCGCGAGAAACAAGCGATTGAAGGGGCAGATGTTCCAGTGGCTCCTTACCGGGGTGTCAAGACGGAGACGGATCTTACGAACGCCTTACAAGAACTAAAATGTCCTGCTGTGTTAAAAACGTGCCAGGGTGGTTACGACGGAAAGGGACAAGTTGTGATAAAAAACGAGCATGAGGCAAGTGAGGCATTTTCCGTTCTCGGTGGGGGTGACCGAGAGCTGGTCTTAGAGAGCTGGATTCCGTTTGAAAAAGAAATCTCTGTTATCGTAACGAGAAGTACGACTGGCGAAATTACGACATTTCCTGTCGGGGAAAACGTCCACCAACACAATATTTTGCATCAGACAATTGTACCGGCACGAATCAGCTCACAAACAAAAGATAAAGCTGAGCGCATTGCCCGCCGGCTTGCAGAAAAACTTGAATTAATTGGAACGCTCGCCGTTGAAATGTTCGTTATTAATGAAGGAACCATTTATGTGAATGAATTAGCACCGCGTCCTCACAATTCGGGGCACTATACGATTGAAGCGTGTGAAACATCACAATTTGCTCAGCACATCCGTGCTGTGTGTGGTTGGCCGCTCGGAGAGACTGCGTTATTGAAGCCGGTTGTTATGACGAACATTCTTGGACAGCATCTTTCCCCGGTGTACGAGAACCTCAAAGATTTGGCAAAGCAAGGGCACGTCCATCTGTACGGAAAAGAAGAGGCGAAGCATGGGAGAAAAATGGGACATTGGACCGTACTTGGAGAAAGTGTAGAAGACGCGCTGGACCGGACCGAGAACATATGGAAAACCGTATCTAACGCTGAACAAGATAATTAAAGCAATCAACGAGATAGAGTGGAGGAAATGACATGATTGAACGGTACACAAGACCAGAAATGGGTGCGATCTGGACGGAAGAAAATCGTTTTAATGCGTGGCTGGAAGTAGAGATTGCTGCGTGTGAAGCGTGGGCTGAATTAGGAGAGATACCAAAAGAGGACGTAGCGAAGATCCGTGAGAACGCGCATTTTGATGTGGAGCGCATTAAAGAAATAGAAGCGGAAACCCGTCACGATGTTGTCGCCTTTACACGTGCTGTATCGGAATCACTCGGAGAAGAAAAGAAGTGGGTCCATTATGGCCTCACGTCTACCGATGTTGTCGATACAGCTCTTTCTTACTTGTTGAAACAAGCAAATACAATACTAGCAAAAGATATGGAACGCTTTCTCACTATATTAAAAGAAAAAGCACTTGAACATAAAGATACAGTTATGATGGGGCGTACACACGGTGTTCATGCTGAGCCAACGACATTCGGATTGAAGCTTGCCCTCTGGTATGAGGAAATGAAGCGCAATATGGAACGATTTCAAGCGGCAGCCGAAACAGTACGTGTTGGTAAGCTTTCGGGAGCGGTCGGAACCTTTGCGAATATTCCCCCGGACGTGGAGAGTTATGTATGCGAGAGTCTCGGCCTCGAAGCGGCCCGTGTTTCTACACAGACGCTTCAGCGTGACCGTCATGCTCATTATATAAGCACGCTCGCTTTAATTGCGACATCGATTGAAAAAATGGCGGTAGAAATCCGCGGTCTGCAGAAAAGCGAAACACGCGAAGTCGAAGAATTTTTCGCAAAAGGACAAAAAGGATCTTCGGCCATGCCTCATAAGCGAAACCCGGTTGGTTCAGAGAACATGACTGGGCTTTCGCGAGTGATCCGCGGCCATATGATGACAGCGTACGAGAACGTTCCGCTTTGGCATGAGCGGGATATATCCCATTCTTCGGCGGAGCGGATTATCTTGCCGGACGCTACCATTCTCTTGAATTACATGTTAAATCGCTTCGGTAATATCATCAAAAACTTAACTGTCTTCCCTGAAAACATGAAAGCAAATATGGAAAAGACATACGGACTTATTTATTCTCAGCAAGTACTGCTCACCCTCATTAACAAAGGGATGGCCCGTGAAGAAGCCTATGATCTTGTCCAGCCTAAAGCAATGGAAGCATGGGAAAAAGGAGTGCCGTTCCGCGACTTGATCGAGAATGAGCCACGAATTACTGATTTGTTGACTGACGAAGAAATTACCGGATGTTTTGACTACCGTCGACATCTCAAGCAGATCGACGTCATCTTCAAGAGAGCAGACCTGGTATAAGAAAGGGGCGCGATCGTGATGAAGAAAGAAGCGCTTTTATACGAAGGAAAAGCAAAGAAGCTGTATAAAACAGACTCAGATAGCTTGCTCTGGGTGGAATACAAAGATGAAGCGACAGCATTTAACGGTGAGAAAAAGCAGAAACTTTCCGGAAAAGGGCGTTTAAATAACGAAATTACCAGCGTTTTATTTGAAAAGCTCGCGGTGGCCGGTATTAATAGTCACTTCGTCCAGAAACTATCAAGCACCGAGCAGCTCGTTCAGAAGACAGCGATCATTCCGCTTGAAGTAACTGTTCGTAATGTGGCGGCAGGAAGCCTAGTGAAGCGGACCGGGCTTACGGAAGGAACCGAACTCATCAAGCCTGTCGTTGAATTTTATTATAAGAGTGATGAACTCGGCGATCCGCTTTTGAATGAGGACCACATAACTCTTCTTGAGCTCGCCGGATCAAACGAACTAGCACAGATAAAAAAACAAACGCTATTCATTAATGATCATTTAAAAAGTCTATTCAATAGCTGTGGCCTTATCCTCGTAGATTTCAAGCTCGAGTTTGGGCGCACGAGCACAGGAGAGATTCTCTTAGCTGATGAAATTTCTCCGGATACGTGCCGGTTATGGGATAAAGATACGAAAGAAAAGTTCGATAAGGACTTGTTCCGCTACGGAATCGGATCGTTGCAAGAAGGATATGAAGAAATTTTAAAAAGGCTGGGAGGGGCTCTGCATGGTTAAAGTGCAGGTATACGTAACATTAAAAGAAGGTGTGCTTGATCCGCAGGGAAGTGCTGTGAAGAACGCACTCCACACCATGGATTACCACGAGGTAAAAAGTGTTCAGACTGGAAAGTTTATCGAATTAGAAATGGAACAGACAGATAACCTGGATGCCCGTATTAAGGAAATGTGTGAAAAGCTGTTGTCTAATCCAGTCATTGAAGATTACACGTATACAATTGGGGAGGTTGTCTCCAAATGAAGTTCGCAGTAATTGTCTTTCCTGGATCGAACTGCGACGATGATATGTTCTACGCGGTTAAAGAGGGATTGAACGTAGAAGTTGAAAAAGTGTGGTATAGCGAGGAAAGTGTAGCCGACTTTGATGCTATCCTGCTTCCCGGCGGTTTTTCGTACGGAGATTATTTACGGACTGGTGCGATTGCCCGTTTCGCTCCTGTAATGGCGAGTGTCATGGAAGAGGCAAAAAAAGGAAAACCAGTGCTCGGTGTCTGTAACGGATTTCAAATCTTGTTAGAAGCGGGCCTTTTACCGGGTGCGATGCAGCGTAATAAAAATTTAAAATTTATTTGCCGTCCGGCCGAACTCATCGTTGAAAACAATGAAACTGGCTTTACAGATAAGTATGAAAAAGGTGAGTGCATTTCCGTTCCGATCGCGCACGGAGAGGGCAGCTATTTCTGTGATGAGAAGACATTGTCACAATTACAGGCGAATAATCAAATCGTGTTTACGTACCGAGACAACGTTAACGGATCCGTGGCAGATATTGCCGGCATTACCAATAAAGAAGGGAATGTGCTTGGGATGATGCCGCACCCTGAACGGGCCGCTGCGGACGTACTAGGCAGTGCTGATGGCTTAAAGTTATTTCAATCGATTTTGAATCACTGGAGGGAATCGAATGTCCTTACTTCTTGAACCATCCCCAGAGCAAATTAAAGAGGAAAAAATTTATCAAGAGATGGGTTTATCCGACCAGGAATTTGAGCGTGTCGGTACCATTCTCGGGCGCTTGCCGAACTACACGGAAACCGGTCTTTTCTCTGTGATGTGGTCGGAACATTGCAGTTACAAAAGCTCAAAGTCCCTTTTGAAAAAATTCCCGACAAAAGGAGACAAAGTACTTCAGGGACCGGGAGAAGGGGCAGGCATTATCGATATCGGGGATGAACAGGCAGTTGTCTTTAAAATCGAAAGCCATAACAGTCCCTCCGCAATCGAGCCTTATCAAGGAGCTGCTACTGGTGTCGGCGGGATCCTGCGTGATGTATTCTCGATGGGAGCACGTCCGATTGCCCTGTTAAATTCGCTACGCTTCGGGGAGCTGGATTCTCCACGTGTCCGTTACTTGTTCGAAGAAGTGGTTGCCGGGATTGCCGGGTACGGAAACTGTATAGGTGTTCCGACAGTTGGCGGGGAAGTCCAGTTTGACCCATGTTACGAGAAAAATCCGTTAGTCAACGCGATGTGCGTCGGTTTGATTGATCATAAGGATATTAAAAAAGGACAAGCTTCTGGAGTGGGGAATACGGTTATTTACGTAGGACCGAGCACAGGTCGTGACGGTATTCACGGTGCTACTTTCTCCTCTGAAGCCTTGAGTGAAGCATCCGAAAGCAAGCGGCCGGCAGTGCAGGTCGGTGACCCGTATATGGAAAAACTTGTGATGGAAGCTTGCTTGGAAATTGTCCAGTCTGATGCACTTGTCGGTATTCAAGATATGGGAGCAGCCGGCTTGACATCATCATCGGCTGAAATGGCTAGCAAAGCCGGCTTCGGTATTGAAATGGACCTTGATACAGTACCACAGCGCGAGACAGGCATGAGCCCATACGAAATGATGCTTTCCGAGTCTCAAGAACGGATGCTTCTGGTCGTGAAAAAAGGCCGGGAACATGAGATTAAAGCGATCTGCGATAAATGGGGTGTTGGGTTTGCAGAGATCGGCCAGGTAACGGAAGAGAAGAATTTGCGACTGCTGCACAAAGGAAAAGTAGTCGCTGATGTACCGGCTGATGCACTTGCTGAAGATGCACCTGTCTATCAGCTACCTTCAGAGGAGCCGCATTACTTTGCGGACAATCAACAACAAGAACATTACGTTTATGAGGTTGCGGATGCGAAAGCCACGCTTTTGGAGTTGCTACAGCAGCCGACGATCGCCAGCAAAGAATGGGTGTATGATCAATACGACTACATGGTACAGACAAATACGGTCGTCCATCCTGGTTCTGATGCGGCAGTCGTACGGATACGAGGGAAAAACAAAGCCCTCGCGATGACGACAGATTGTAATTCACGCTATATCTACCTTGACCCGGAAACAGGCGGGAAAATTGCTGTGGCAGAAGCGGCGAGAAATATTGTTTGTTCGGGAGGAGCTCCACTTGGATTAACGGATTGCTTGAATTTTGGCAGCCCGGAAAATCCAGAGATTTACTGGCAGCTTGAGAAATCAACCGATGGTATGAGTGTGGCGTGCAGGGAGCTAAACACGCCGGTTATTGGTGGGAATGTTTCTCTTTACAACGAGAGCGGTGCAGGAGCAGTCTACCCGACCCCGGTTGTCGGAATGGTCGGCCTGATTGAGGACCTGGCGCATGTTACAACCCAATCGTTTAAAAAAGCAGGAGACGCCATTTACGTCATCGGGGAGGCTAAGCCGGAATTTGGGGGCAGTGAGCTGCAAAAGCTTCGCAAAGGAGATATTTCCGGTAAGCCTCCGGTAATTGATTTGAACGAAGAAAAAGAACGGCAGACTCAGCTGTTAGAAGCAATTCAAACGGGACTTGTTTCATCCGCTCATGACATTGCCGAAGGTGGGTTTGCCGTAGCTGCCGCTGAGAGTCTGGTCGGTACCAAACTCGGTGCAACGCTTACGATTACAGGTGATACGGCCGTAGAGCTGTTCTCTGAAACGCAGTCCCGTTTTCTTGTATCCGTCCCAGCTGCTAACGAAACTACTTTTGAAAAACTTATCCCAGATGCACGAAAAGTCGGAAACGTAACAGAAGACCAAAGCCTTGTCATCACTGATTCAACGCGTGAAGTAATATTGCAGGCAGACGTTTCTGAAGTAGAGCGCGCCTGGAGAGGAGCTATTCCATGCTTGCTGAAATAAAAGGCTTGAATGAAGAATGCGGTGTCTTTGCTGTATGGGGTCATAAAGATGCGGCGCAAATTACGTATTACGGTCTGCACAGCTTGCAGCACCGCGGCCAGGAAGGTGCGGGAATTGTCGTAAGCGACGGTGAGGAATTGTCTATTCATAAAGGGCTTGGCTTGGTGACAGAGGCGTTTAAAGAGGGAGAACTCGAGCAGCTTCATGGACATGCCTCTGTCGGGCACGTCCGTTATGCGACAGCAGGCGGGGGAGGGCTTGTTAATTGCCAGCCCCTTCTCTTCCGCTCACAAACCGGAAGCATGGCAGTCGCGCATAACGGCAACATTGTTAACGCAAATGGCGTCAAACATCAGCTCGAGAGCCAAGGCAGTATTTTTCAATCAACGTCTGATACAGAAGTGCTCGCCCATTTAATAAAGCGAAGTGTATATCCACGCCTCGAAGATCAGTTGAAAAATGCCCTAACAATGCTGAAAGGTGCCTATGCGTTCGCAGTTTTGACGGAAGATAAGTTGATGATCGCCCAAGATCCGAATGGAATGCGTCCGCTCTCGATCGGTCGTCTCGGTGATGCCTATGTCGTTGCATCGGAAACATGTGCGTTCGATGTCATTGGAGCCGAGTACGAACGAGAAGTGTTGCCTGGGGAGATTGTGATTTTTGATGAAGACGGCATCCACTCGGAAATGTTTTCAAACAACTCGTCCCGTTCATTCTGCAGCATGGAGTATATTTATCTTTCCCGTCCTGATTCGAACTTGGACCAAATTAATGTTCACTCCGCACGCAAACGGCTTGGAAAAGAACTAGCAAAAGAAGCCCCGGTCGAAGCGGATATTGTTACAGGGGTACCGGACTCTTCGATTTCGGCCGCAATCGGCTATGCGGAACAGACAGGCATCCCTTATGAATTAGGGCTGATTAAAAACCGCTACGTCGGCCGGACGTTTATTCAACCGTCCCAGGAGTTGCGCGAACAAGGGGTTAAAATGAAACTCTCCGCTGTTCGGGGGGTTGTAGAAGGGAAACGGGTTGTCATGGTCGATGATTCGATAGTCCGCGGCACGACCAGCAGGCGGATTGTGCGTCTGTTAAAAGAAGCAGGCGCAACTGAAGTCCACGTCCGCATCAGCTCGCCGCCGATTACGCATCCGTGCTTTTACGGTATTGACACATCAACGAAATCAGAATTAGTTGCAGCTGAACATTCAGTTGAAGAAATGCGCGAGAATATGGGAGCCGATTCGCTTACATTCTTGTCGATTGACGCGATGCTGAGAGGGATCGGACGCCCGGATAATGAGCCGAATTGCGGGCAGTGCCTCGCCTGCTTCACAGGAAAATACCCGACTGAAATTTACCAGGATACCCTCCATCCTCATGATAAGGTGAAATCATGAGCCACGGGTACTGGAAGGAGGAGCACTCTTATGTCTGAAGCGTATAAAAAAGCCGGTGTTGATGTCGAGGCAGGCTACGAAGCAGTCCGTCGCATGAAAAAGCATACAGACCGGACTCTCCGTCCAGAAGTAATGGGAGGCTTGGGAGGTTTTGGCGCCATGTTCGACCTCTCCTCTCTTCCTTACAAAGAGCCGGTCCTTATCTCTGGTACAGACGGAGTAGGGACGAAGTTGATGATTGCTTTTGCCATGGACAAGCATGATACGATCGGTAAAGATGCTGTCGCCATGTGTGTCAATGATGTTGCCGTACAAGGGGCGGAACCTCTTTATTTTCTAGATTATTTAGCTTGTGGAAAAGCAAATCCAACCAAGGTTGAAGCGATTGTAAAAGGCGTCGCCGACGGTTGTGAAGAAGCTGGGTGTGCACTAATCGGTGGTGAAACGGCGGAGATGCCAGGGATGTACGAGGAAGATGAATATGATCTCGCCGGCTTTACAGTCGGAGCCGTTGAGAAAAAAGATATAATCACCGGCAACTCTATTCAGCCCGGTGATATCCTTATCGGACTTCCGTCGTCCGGCATTCACAGCAACGGGTTTTCGCTCGTACGTCGTGTACTTCTTGATGAAGAAGGCCTCGATTTACAAGAGACGTATGCCCCTTTTGATAAAAAACTCGGGGACGTCCTTCTTGAGCCGACACGCATCTATGTGAAGGCATTGAAGAAGCTTCAAGCAGCGGTTGAAGTAAAAGGAATGGCGCACATTACCGGCGGCGGCTTTTATGAGAACATTCCGCGCATGCTGCCGGACGGTCTCGGAGCTGCTGTTCAACCGGAAAACTGGAAGCCGCTTCCTATTTTTTCATTCTTACAGGAAAAAGGCAGCTTGACGACGACAGACATGTTCGGCACCTTTAATATGGGGATTGGGTTGGTAGCCGCTGTTAAAAAAGAAGAAGCTGAACAAGCTATCCGTGTTCTCAAAGAAAATGAAGAGGATGCCTATATCATCGGGTCTGTTACAGATACAGGATGTCTTGACATTGAGGGAGGGAACGATTGATGAAGCTGGCTGTTTTCGCCTCCGGCAGCGGCTCCAATTTTCAAGCCCTTGCCCTTGCTGCAAAAGAAGAAAGACTGCAAGCAGAAATTGCACTTCTTGTCTGTGACAATTCAGAAGCTTATGCAGTTAAACGTGCGGAACAATTAAACATTCCGGTTTTTTCTTTTCGAGCCCGGGAGTATGATAATAAGGCGGCTTTTGAAAACGAGATTGTGGAAAAGCTGAAAGAAGCAGGTGTCGATTTAATTGTGCTAGCCGGGTATATGCGATTGATCGGTCCGACACTTCTTAACGCGTTTGAAAAACAAATTATTAACATCCATCCATCCCTGCTGCCGGCTTTTCCAGGTAAAAATGCGATCGGACAAGCATGGGAGAAAGGTGTCAAGATTACCGGTGTCACTGTCCACTTCGTTGACGAAGGAATGGATACGGGTCCAATTATTGCCCAAGAAGCTGTGGCTGTAAAGAAGACTGATTCACTTCAGTCGCTCACGCTGGCCATTCAGGCGGCCGAACACCGTGTTTATCCGGAAACGATTCAACTGTTGATTGAGAAGCGAACGTTAGAAGGGAGTCCTTACAATGACCATCAAGCGAGCATTAATTAGTGTTTCAAATAAAGAAGGGATCGTCCCCTTTGCGAAAGAACTAGAGGCAGGCGGTGTAGAAATCATCTCCACGGGCGGAACGAGCCGCGTGCTTGAAGAAGGCGGGGTCAACGTTACTGGGATTTCAGAAGTGACGGGATTTCCGGAGATTTTAGACGGCAGAGTCAAGACACTGCACCCAAACATACATAGCGGTCTGCTTGCTATCCGTGAGAGAGAATCTCATATGAAGGAACTTGAAAAGCAGGCGATCAAGCCGATTGATCTCGTTGTCGTGAACCTTTATCCTTTTAAAGAGACAATCGCCAAGAGTGACACAACTTACGAAGAAGCGGTCGAGAATATCGATATCGGCGGGCCGAGCATGCTCCGTGCTGCAGCCAAAAACCATCAATATGTAACGGTTGTAACGGACCCCGAAGATTATGAGAAAGTGATTGGGGAGTGGAAGGAAGCAGGGGATGTAAAGCTGGAAACAAAAAAGCAGCTTGCTGCCAAAGTATTCCGCCACACCGCAGCTTATGATGCGCTCATTGCACATTATTTAACAGAAGAGACAGGTGAACGGTATCCTGAAACATATACGGTCACGTACGAGAAAAAGCAAGATCTTCGCTACGGTGAAAATCCGCACCAACAGGCAGCGTTTTACCGGGAGCCACTCGTTCCAACCTGCTCTATTGCCAATGCGATTCAACTACATGGTAAGGAATTGTCCTACAACAATATTAACGATGCGGAAGCAGCCCTTGGTATGATGAAGGAGTTTAATCAACCGGCTGCAGTGGCTGTAAAACATATGAACCCATGCGGTATCGGGACGGCTGACACTATTTTTGATGCATTCGGAAAAGCGTTTGAAGCGGACCCTGTCTCTATCTTTGGCGGCATTGTCGCTCTTAACCGTGAAGTTGATGAAGAGACGGCAGAAAAGTTAAAGCAGATTTTTCTGGAGATAATCATCGCCCCAAGTTTTACACAGGAAGCGCTTGACGTTTTAACAGAAAAGAAAAACCTCCGCCTCTTAACCATTTCTTTAGAGGAAACGGCCGAAGCTCGCTCCAAAATTACTACCGTCCACGGTGGTGCGCTAATCCAAGATGAAGACCTTAAAGGATTCCTGGATGCGGACGTACGTGTCGTAACAAAGCGAGAGCCGACAGAGCAGGAATGGGAAGACCTAAAGCTTGGCTGGAAAGTAGTGAAACACGTCAAGTCGAATGCGATTGTGCTGACAAAAAATGAAATGACAATTGGAGTTGGTGCCGGCCAGATGAACCGTGTCGGGGCAGCGAAAATTGCCATTGAACAAGCAGGTGAAAAAGCAGAAGGAAGCGCACTTGCTTCTGACGCATTTTTCCCGATGAAAGATACAGTTGAGGCTGCAGGTGAAGCAGGTATCAGTGCGATCATCCAGCCGGGTGGATCGATACGGGATGAAGAATCGATTGAACGGGCTGATGCACTCGGGATTACCATGGTATTTACAGGGATGCGCCACTTTAAGCATTAAAGAAAGGAGGGTATGTACGTGAAAGTTTTGGTCATAGGAAGCGGCGGGCGTGAACATGCGTTAGCATGGAAGCTTTCTGAAAGCCCCGTAGTCAGCAAGGTATATGTTGCACCCGGAAACCCCGGGATGGAGAATGTAGCGGAGCTTGTTTCTATTAATGAGGCAGATTTAAAGGGGCTTTCTACATTTGCGCAAGAGCAAGCAATCGATTTAACGGTCGTCGGCCCGGAAGTTCCGCTTTTGGCTGGGATTGTGAATGTTTTTCAAGAGGCGGGTCTGCGAGTGTTCGGACCAACTAAAGAGGCAGCGTTGATTGAAGGAAGCAAGTCTTTCGCGAAGGAGTTTATGCAGCGTTACCAAATTCCGTCCGGTTCGTATTTCGTCACTACGGACTTTGATGAAGCAGTCACTCATGTGAAACAACAAGGTGCGCCCATTGTCATTAAAGCAGACGGACTGGCAGCTGGAAAAGGAGTGACTGTCGCTTTTTCAGAAGAAGAAGCGATTGCAGCTCTTTCTGACATTTTGAAAGACAGTAAATTCGGAGATGCCGGTGCACAAGTGGTCATTGAGGAATATTTAGAAGGAGAAGAGCTGTCTTTAATGGCTTTTGTCCACGGGGATACGGTGGTGCCGATGGTTGGCGCCCAAGACCATAAACGCGCCTTTGACGGAGATAAAGGACCAAATACCGGTGGGATGGGTGCATACAGCCCAGTACCACAGTTTGACCAGGCAGACATTGACCAGGCTGTTCGCGAAGTCTTGCAGCCGGCTGCCTCAGGAATGGTAAAAGACGGGCGATCGTTTACCGGTATTTTGTACGCCGGCCTGATGATGACCGGAGCCGGGCCGCGGGTTATTGAGTTTAATGCTCGTTTCGGTGATCCGGAAGCCCAAGTTGTACTGCCGCGATTAGAATCAGATCTTGCTGTCGTGCTTCTTGACTTGTTGTCTGGGGAGACACCCGACCTTACGTGGTCAGATGACGCGGTATTAGGAGTAGTAGCTGCATCAAAAGGCTATCCCGGGCCATATGAAAAAGGTAAGCAGCTCGGCATGCTTCCTGACGCTGCGTATTTATTTATTGCCGGGGCAGACAGAAAGAACGGTGGATATGTAACAGCCGGGGGACGAGTCCTACTTGCTGCAGAAAAAGCAAGCACCCTGGAGGAAGCGCAAGCCGCTGTTTATCAAAAGCTGGAGCAACTCGATGACCGACACGTATTTTATCGCAAAGACATCGGTGACAGAGCAATAAAACGAATATGAAAATTAAAAAAGGATTCTGTCCTTCGAGACAGAATCCTTTTTTAATGCTACAAATCATTCATATTAACAGAGGCATGATGAGTATAATCAGAATCAGTGTACTCGGTTTCCTTCTGAGAGAAGCTGTCGCTGATCATCTTGGTCAGTGGGCAAAAACGGGTAATCCCTTCAGCTACTTTCATTGCACCCATCATGACACAGAAAAGGTGACGTCCTGAGCGGTAGGAGCGTGTTAAGTGCGGTGTGGACCAAGCCATCATTGTCAAGCCACACGCAATGCGCACGTATGCGTTTAACAGGCCAATATTAGGTTTCATAATACCCTCCTTAAAGACAGAATAATAATTACAGAACAACTTATTAAAACTTTGTGAAACAGCTCATCTTCATAGAGTATTACAGGGATTTGTGATAAACTTAACAACTAGAAAGCAGGTGGTGACTTAATGGATACGCAGTTTCACTGGAGCAAACAAATGTTAAGGCGGCACCTTTCCATCATTCGCGGGGAATTGGCGCCAACCATTTTATTAAAACATGCAACTTATTTAAGCAGTGCCCGAAAAACATGGCTTGAAGGCCATATTTGGATATATGAAGACCGTATTTTATACGCTGGAGATAAGCTGCCGGCTAAAACGGAAGGCACGGAAATCGTGGACTGCCGGGGAAAGTATATTGTCCCGGGATATATTGAACCCCATGCACACCCGTTTCAATTATATAATCCCCACACTTTAGCTGAATATGCGTCGCAAAGAGGAACGACGACACTCATGAATGATAACATGCTCTTTTTTTTGAATGTCGAAAAAACGAAAGCGCTTTCAATGATTGAAGAGCTGGACAAACTGCCAACCTCTATGTTTTGGTGGGCGCGCTACGATGCCCAGACGGAAATGGAGGAGGAGGATGAACTCTTTTCTCCATCTGAAATGAAAGCGTGGCTTGAGCATCCGCTCGTCGTTCAAGGTGGCGAACTGACTTCGTGGCCGAAAGTAATGACCGGTGACGACACTGTTCTTCACTGGATGCAGTACACGAAAAAGCTGAATAAGCAGATTGAAGGACACTTTCCTGGTGCTTCTGAACGAACATTGACACAGATGGCACTTCTCGGGGTAACGTCTGATCATGAAGCGATTAACGGAGAAGAGGCGCTGCGCAGACTCGATGTCGGAATGACGACGTCGCTTCGCTATTCGTCGATCCGTCCGGATTTGCCGCAAATATTAGAAGAGCTGTTAGATGCAGGTGTTACGGACTTCAGCAGGTTTATTTTTAATACAGATGGTTCGACACCGGCTTTTTATAAGGATGGAATGATTGATAAAACAATTGCCATTGCCCTTGAAAAAGGGGTCCCGGTGATCGATGCTTATGAAATGGGAAGTTATAATGTTGCCCGTCATTATCGTATGGACGACCAAATAGGGATGATTGCACCAGGAAGGATCGCACATCTCAACATTTTGGAATCTCCTGAGAACCCGGTCCCTGAAGCAGTGATGGCAAAAGGTAAGTGGGTGTGGCGTGACGGAAAAGCGGATTACCCAGAGCTTCCGTTTAAGTGGGAGGACTATCATGTACGACCTTATGAGTATGACTGGGATTTGAAGGAAGAGGACAGCCACTTTTCGATGCCGGTCGGAATTGAACTGACTAACTCTGTTATTGTAAAGCCATACCAAATTGGGGTAGATGTCACAAATGAAATTCTCTCTGAAAATCACGATGAGTGTTTCTTTGTCATGCTCGACCGCCATGGGAAATGGAGAATTAACACCGTTATAAAAGGCTTTGCGAAAAACATTGGTGGTTTCGCTTCTACCTTGACGAACACGGGAGATATTATTTTAATTGGTACGGAGAAAAAAGACCTGTGGAAAGCATTTCAAGAGTTAAAGAAGCAAGGAGGAGGCATGTTTTTAGTCGAAAATGAAGAACTGATCGCGAGCATACCGCTACCACTGTTCGGTGCGATGTCTGTGAAACCGTTCCCAGAACTGATCGAAGAACATGAAAAAATGGATAAAGCGTTGCGAGAACGAGGATATTCCCACCGAGATCCCATTTACAGTGTGCATTTTCTGTCGTCTACGCATCTTCCGTACGTAAGAGTGACACAGAAAGGGATTTTTGATGTTCACAAAAAAACAGTTCTCTTCCCCGCTGTCATGCGTTAAACTATTAAAGAAGGCTATGAGACAAAATGCTATGGCTAGACGTTTCGTTTTACGCCGGTAAAGGAATGGGTATATGAAAAGATGGCAAGTAACTGGATTATCTCTTTGTTTTAGTGTGCTTCTCTTAACTGCTTGTACGTCTTCAAAACCACCAGACACAGAGCCGGAAGAGACAGACATGGCAGAGGAATTAAACATGGAAAGCCAGAAGCCAGTAAACGAGCCGGAAGAGCCGCTTTTAGACGAACAACATCCATTGACGGGAGAAGCGACAGAAGAAGTTTCCCCGGTCCAGCCTTTTGCTGTTACGATTAATAATCACGAAGCAGCTCGTCCCCAAAGTGGCATTGCCCAGGCGGATATTGTGTATGAGGTGCTGACAGAGGGAAAGCAGACACGGTTTTTAGCGCTATTTCAGAGTGAGCAGCCTACTGAAATTGGCCCCGTTAGAAGTGCGCGTGATTACTTTATTCAGTTAGCACAGGGTTATGATGCATTGCTCGTTATCCACGGCTGGAGCCCGGAAGCAAAACGGATTCTTGGAAGCGGAACGGTCCCTTTTTTGAACGGCTTATACCATGATAATACGTTATTCAAACGATCCAGCGAGCGCAAGGCCCCACATAATTCGTACATATCTTATGGCGATGCAAGGGAAGGCCTGGAGACCAAAGGCTATGATATGGAAGGCGACATTCCGCAGGTTTCGTTTGTGGAAGAAGATTCCGCTCGCTCTTTTCAGAGGGAAAGCGGTGAAACGGCCGACATTCGATACGGAGACCGGTATGCAGTTCAGTATCAATATAATCGAGATGAAGCGCATTACGAAAGAGCAAGTAATCAAAAGGCTTCTCTTGACAAATTATCACAAGCACAAGTGACGGCTGATAACGTTTTTATTATCGAAGCATCTCATCAAGTGATCGATGAAAAAGGACGTCGTAATATTGATTTGACGAGCGGAGGACAAGGCGTTTTGCTTCAAAACGGTGAAGCATTGCGAGTAGACTGGGTAAACAAAGAGGGCAGAATTCTCCCTGAAAAAGATGGGATGGAAATAGCTTTTATTCCTGGGAAAACGTGGATCAATGTTGTCCCTCTTCATCCCGGGTTAACCGAAAGCGTGAGCATAAAGTGAGGTGCGGTCTATGCAAATTGACAAGTTGAGAGGTAAAGAATTAGATCAGCTATTTCAAGCCATTTTGTCCCTTCGTAATGTTGACGAATGTTATGAGTTCTTTGATGATTTATGCACAATTAATGAAATACAGTCGCTTGCCCAGCGTCTCGAAGTCGCTAGAATGCTTCAAGAGGGGTACACGTATCAGAAGATCGAAACAGAGACAGGAGCGAGTACCGCAACGATATCTCGTGTGAAGCGCTGCCTCCATTATGGGAACGACAGCTATCAGCTCGTCTTTACAAGGCTTAATGAACAGGAACAAAAGTAACAGAAACAACGGCGAACTGACCTCTAAGGTGATCTGTTTCATCTATCACTAGAGGCCAGTTTTTTTGTTATAATAAGTTGTCGAGAAAACTAAAGATTTTTGTACTAATGGAGGCTCAGTTATGCTTTCCTATACAGAGTGGCGTCATGCTTTTAAACTTGACCCGGCGAAAGAAATCACAAGTACAGACTTAGAAGCTCTCTGTGAATCAGGGACGGATGCGATTATCGTCGGCGGGAGTGACAACGTGACATTAGATAACACGTTGGCGCTTTTGGCGCGAATCCGCCGGTACTCGGTAGCATGTGCGCTTGAAATTTCTAATTTGGAATCGATAACGCCGGGATTTGATTACTTTCTAATTCCTACGGTGTTAAACGCAGGAGACCCTCGCTGGATAACAGGCATGCACCGGCAAGCTTTAAAGGAATATGGTACGATGATGGATTGGGACGAAATTATTACGGAAGGGTATTGTGTGTTGAACAAAGAAGCGAAAGTCGCTGAATTGACGAAAGCGGACACAGCACTTGAGCGTGAGGACGTGCAGGCAAGTGCCCTTCTTGCTGACCGTCTTTTTCATCTTCCTGTCTTTTATATCGAATACAGTGGTACATATGGGGACACTGCTGTTGTTAAAGCGGCATCTGATGTATTAAAAGATGCCCGCTTGTTTTATGGGGGCGGAATTGAGAAGGCCGAGCAGGCAAGAGAGATGGCTGCTTACGCGGACACAGTCGTAGTTGGCAATGTTATTTATCACGATATAAAAGCAGCCCTTTCCACAGTTCATGCAGTGAAAGGCGAGTAGCCATGCAGGTGAAAATAATGTATACTCACATAAAGAACCTATGTTCGGAGTGATGGTGTTTTGCAAAGAAAAATAATCGAAAATATGCTTGAAGGCATGAACCCACAGCAGAAAGAAGCGATTATGGAAACCGAAGGACCGCTGCTTGTCATGGCGGGGGCCGGAAGTGGGAAAACCCGCGTACTCACCCACCGAATTGCTTATTTTATTCGGGAAAAAGGGATTCCACCCTACTCGATCCTTGCGATTACTTTCACAAACAAAGCTGCCCGTGAAATGAAAGACAGGGCGTACCGTCTTGTTGGCCCGGTCGCAGAAGACATTTGGATATCGACGTTTCACTCCATGTGTGTGCGGATCTTGCGCCGCGATATCGATCGGATCGGGTATAACCGCAATTTTTCTATTTTGGATGCATCAGATCAGCTTTCTGTCATTAAACAAATCTTAAAGGATCAGAACATTGATGCGAAGAAGTTTGAACCACGCAGCATTTTAGGAGTTATCTCCGCGGCTAAAAATGTGCTGGAGACACCTAAGAAGTTTGCGGAAAGGGCGTACGGGCCTTTTGAAGAGGTAGCAGCCGACGTTTACAAAGAATACCAGCGGCGGCTTCGTACGAACCATGCACTTGATTTTGATGATTTAATCATGGTAACTATCCGCTTGTTTCAGCAAGTGCCAGAAGTGCTGGAATTTTACCAGCGGAAATTTCAATATATTCATGTCGATGAGTATCAGGACACGAACCGGGCGCAGTACGTGCTCGTTAATTTACTCGCGGAAAAGCACCGCAACCTTTGTGTCGTCGGAGATTCGGATCAAAGCATCTACAAGTGGCGGGGGGCTGATATCCAAAATATCATGTCTTTTGAGAAAGACTATGAGGAAGCGAAAGTCATTCTCCTCGAGCAGAATTACCGGTCGACGAAGAAGATTTTACAAGCAGCAAATGCCGTCATTAAGAATAATCCAGGCAGGAAGCCGAAGAACCTTTGGACAGACAACGACGACGGCAACAACCTTTACTATTTTCAAGCAGCAGATGAGCGGTCAGAAGCAGCCTATGTGGTAGAGAAGATTAAAGAAGCAGTAGAGAGCGGGACATACAGTTACTCCGATATTGCGATTTTGTACCGAACTAATGCGCAGTCCCGTGTGATGGAGGAAATGTTTGTTAAATCAAACATTCAATACAGCATGATCGGCGGGACAAAATTCTACGACAGAAAAGAAATTAAAGACGTGCTTGCGTATTTGAGATTGATTGCCAACCCAAATGATGATATCAGTTTAAGCCGTATTATTAACGTTCCGAAGCGCGGAATCGGTGCCGCAACCGTCGATAAGATTGCTGCTTATGCTCACAGCCAGGATATTTCGATGTTTACAGCACTTCAGGAAGCTTCTCACATCGGGCTTGGGCCGCGTCCGACAAAGAAGTTGCAAGAGTTTGCCGAACAGTTAGGCCAGTGGATTCAAATGCAAGAATATTTGTCTGTCTCGGAACTCGTTGAGGAGTTATTAGAAAAAACAGGTTACCGACAGGCCTTAAAAGAGGACAAGTCACTTGAGTCTCAAAGCCGGCTAGAGAACATCGAGGAATTTTTATCGGTAACCAATGACTTTGAAAAGAAAAATGAGGACAAGTCGCTTATCGCTTTCTTGACAGACCTTGCCTTAGTTGCAGATATTAATGACACAGAGGATGAAGAAGAAGGCGCTGTATGGATGATGACACTCCATTCGGCGAAGGGACTGGAATTTCCCATCGTCTTTTTGATCGGTATGGAAGAAGGGATCTTCCCCCATAGCCGTACACTGTTTGAAGTAGAAGAGATGGAAGAAGAGCGCCGGCTCGCTTATGTCGGCATTACCCGGGCGGAAAAGGAACTTCATGTAACTCACTCACAGATGCGCCAGTTATACGGCCGTACCCAGGTGAACCCGGTTTCTCGTTTTATTGAAGAGCTGCCCCAAGAGCTTTTAGACGGCAAAGAAGAGCAAGAACAGCCCGCATGGATGAAAACAAGCACAGAGACGAAAATGACTTCACCTTTTGAAAGGAAACGAAGAGCAGCGACAGCCCCATCTACCGGGCGAAAAATTTCTGTCACTACAGGCGGCAGCAATTTTGACTGGGCAGTTGGAGATAAAGCAGAACATAAAAAATGGGGAGTAGGCACGGTCGTCAGCATGAAAGGGGAAGGAGAGGAAATTGAGCTTGATATCGCCTTTCCGACCGAAGGAATTAAACGATTGTATGCGAAATTTGCACCGATTACGAAAGTGTGAATTCGGAGATCATACGGGTATCATTACGTAAGCAGAAAGGAAGAGGCGTACGAATGGATGTAAAAGAAGCAGAAAAAAAGGCAGAAGAGCTTCGCAGCATTCTTGAGAAGTATGGGCATTATTATTATGTGCTGGATGCCCCACTTGTACCCGATGCAGAATATGACCAAAAGATGCAGGAATTAATTCAGTTGGAGGAAACATTTCCACAGCTGAAAAGCAGTCATTCTCCTACTGTCCGTATTGGCGGGCCGCCGCTTGATGCTTTTGAGAAAGTACGTCATGATATACCGATGATGAGTCTCAGTAACGCTTTTTCAGAAGATGATTTGCGAGCTTTTGACCGCCGCATTCAGCAGGCCGTACATGATCCGGTCAGCTACATCTGCGAACTGAAAATTGACGGGCTGGCCGTGGCGCTGACGTATGAAAACGGCCGATTCCTAAGAGGGGCAACACGTGGGGACGGGACAACCGGGGAAGATATAACGAGTAACCTGAAAACAGTGCGTTCGATTCCGCTTCATCTGCGTGAACCAGTCAGTATAGAAGTCCGGGGTGAAGTGTTCATGCCGAAGCAATCATTTGCTCGTCTTAATGAAGCAAAAGAGAACGCGGGCGAGATGCTATTTGCGAACCCACGGAATGCAGCTGCTGGTTCGTTACGACAATTGGATCCAAAAGTAGCTGCCGAACGGAATTTGGATGTTTTTCTCTATGCGATTGCGGACGACAAAGGCCGGGGGTTAGCGTCCCACAAGGAAGCGCTCTCGTTCATGAAAGAACTTGGCTTGAAGACGAATCCGGAAACAAAGCACTGTGAAAATATAGACGAAGTGATTGATTATGTTAACAGTTGGATGGAAAAGCGTCAGGATCTTCACTATGAGACGGATGGCATCGTCATCAAAGTGAACAGTCTTCGCCAGCAGCAGGACCTTGGCTATACAGCGAAAAGTCCACGCTGGGCAACGGCCTATAAATTCCCAGCAGAGGAAGTCGTGACCACGCTCGAAGGCATTACGCTTTCGGTTGGACGGACGGGAGTAGTGACACCGACAGCGCAATTAAGGGCAGTTCAAGTAGCTGGGACGACCGTACGGCGTGCCTCGCTTCATAATGAGGACTTAATCCGTGAAAAAGATATTAAGATCGGTGACCAAGTTGTCGTAAAAAAAGCAGGGGATATCATCCCGGAGGTCGTGAGAGTACTGACGGAACTGCGAGACGGGTCTGAGGCGGAGTTTGTAATGCCTGAAGAGTGCCCTGCATGCGGAAGCGGCCTCGTCCGCCTGGAAGGAGAAGTAGCGCTTCGCTGCGTAAATCCGCAATGTCCGGCACAAATGCAGGAAGCACTTATTCACTTCGTTTCACGGGATGCGATGAACATAGACGGTCTCGGTGAAAAAGTCATTCAGCAGTTGTTCCGGCATCATCTGGTCGGCGGAATCGATGACTTATACAAATTGGATAAAGAAGAATTGCTAAAGCTCGAGCGGATGGGAGAAAAGTCAGTCAACAACCTGCTGGAGGCAATTGACGCATCAAAAGAAAATTCACTTGAGAAGCTAATATTTGGGCTGGGCATTCGCTTTGTTGGAGCAAAAGCAGCCCGGACTTTGGCTGAGCACTTTGAAACAATGGATGCCCTACGCTGCGCCTCCCGTGAAGACTTGCTGGCCATCTTTGAGATTGGTGATAAAATGGCGGACTCCATCGTCAGCTTTTTTGAAAATCAAGAAGCGGCTGATTTGATTGACAGACTCCTAGCACTCGGCCTGAATATGACATATAAAGGTTTCGGGAAGACAGCGGGATCAACTACTTCCTCTTTAAATGGCAAAACAGTAGTGTTGACCGGTACATTGGAGAACTTCTCGAGAAAAGACGCAAAGGAAACAATTGAAATGCTTGGTGGAAAGGTCACAGGGAGTGTCAGTAAAAATACAGATATCATTGTCGCGGGGAAAGAAGCTGGTTCCAAGTTAACGAAAGCGCAGGAACTTGGTGTGGAGATTTGGGAAGAAGCTCAATTTATAGAGGAAGCAAATGGTTCTTAACAACGAGGACTGGAACGAGGAGTAATCGCGATGTGGAGAAAAACGGGAATAGCAGCATTGTCTTCTTTCCTTTTTTTAACAGGGTGTATTCCTGGTTGGGAACCGAAAGAAGAAGGTGTGGACATTGACCAGAAAGAGGACGGTACGGAAGAGCAGAAGGTAGAAGTGAGTCCGGAGATCCCGAGCCTCGACCATTATTACCGGAGTATTCTTCAGGACGGTAAATATATTCATGGTGTAACGCGTGGTTTTAACAACGACGTTATCTATAACCGCCTCGACTTAGAGCGTTTAGAAGTCGGGATGCAGGAAATTGCTTCAGAAGAATTTGATCAGGAGAATTATTTTTTTAGAGATGGACAATTTATCGAAAAAAATGAGCTAAATCATTGGCTGATGAGGTACAAGGAAGCGAGTGGAGAAGAGGATGGAAGCAGCAATCCGCTTGGGCTTAATCCAGCTCTTGGGAACGGCGAGAGTTTTGAGCAGCGCGAACGTTCACAGCCGCGCGTCTTATCGAACATCCTGGAGCATAATTACGTTGTGAAAAGTGATGATGGTACGTTCCGTGTAGGTGGAATGGTCATTGGCCTCTCGATGAACAGTGTGTATTACTTCCGCCAAAAGAATGAAGACGGCACGTATGGTCCGTGGCTTGAAGAAGAGATTCCAAAAGAAACAAGCCTGGAAGAAGGAAAGAAAATAGCTGAGAAAGTTCTTGAACGATTACGCAGCAAAGAACGGGAAGAAGGGGCGCTTGCCAATGTTCCTGTTATCTTTGCGATTTTTCGTGAAAACCCACGCGAATCCGTCGTGCCGGGGTCTTTTATCTCAACTGCGACTGCGAAGCCTAAAAGCGACATTGGGAATTGGCAGTCAATTAACGAAACTCACTTGTTGTTCCCTTCCCAATCAGCTACGGAAGAACAGCGCGAAGACGCGGAAATGTTTAATCAGTTTAAAGAGGATATCAATCAATTCTTTGAAAACTATGTCGGTGTTGTCGGTGAAGGATATTATCAAAATCAAGAGTTAAAACGCTTAACGTTAACAATTCCGATTACATTCTACAGTAAGACGGAAGTGATCGCGTTTACGCAGCATGTGACGGACCGCGTGGAACAGCGTTTTCCAGCAGAACTCGATATTGAAATCAACATCTCATCGACCGCCGGACAGGAAGCGCTCGTCGTCAAAGAACCAGGAGAAGATCCGTACGTCCATGTGTATTAAGAGGCGGCAGGAAGCGCTTCAGCTTTCTGTATTGCCCCTCTTTTTCTAATTTGGTATTATCAATGTATTGTCAAACTTTAGTGGAGGTGACCGGCATGGCTAGAATTACTAAAGAGCAGGTGAAGCACGTGGCTCATTTGGCTCGTCTATCGGTAACAGAAGAAGATGTGGATACATTTACCGAACAACTGGACGCGATTATTGGATTTGCCGAACAGTTAAACGAACTCGATACGGATGGAGTGGAACCTACCACCCACGTCCTTGATATTAAAAACGTACTTCGTGAAGATGAAGAGCGTCCGTCTTTTGATCAGGAAACAGCGCTTAAAAATGCGCCAGACCAAGAAGACGGTCAAGTAAAAGTACCATCTGTGCTAGAGTAAAGGAGGGAGTAAGACATGTCTATTTTAGAAGAAAGCTTTTCATCATTACATAAGAAGCTTCACGATAGAGAATTAAAAGTGTCTGAACTAGTAGACGCTTCTTATACGCGGATTCAAGAGGTAGATGATAAGGTGCAGGCGTTTCTTACCTTGAATGAAGAAGCAGCCAAAGCCCATGCGAAAAAGCTGGATGAAGCGCTCGAACAAGAAGACACAAGAGGAATGCTGTTTGGTCTGCCTGCCGGAATCAAAGATAATATAGTGACACGCGGTCTCACGACAACTTGCGCCAGCCAGCTTCTATCAAATTTTGAACCGCTTCATGATGCGACAGTGATTGACAAGTTACAGCATGCTGAGTCCATTACAATCGGGAAGTTAAACATGGACGAATTTGCCATGGGATCCTCGAATGAGAATTCCAGCTTCCAAACGACGAAAAACCCTTGGAGCTTGGATCATGTGCCTGGCGGTTCAAGCGGCGGTTCGGCCGCAGCAGTAGCCGCGGGTGAAGTCGCTTTTGCGCTTGGCTCTGATACAGGCGGTTCGATTCGCCAACCGGCGTCATACTGTGGCGTCGTCGGTTTGAAACCGACATACGGACGTGTTTCCCGGTTTGGTCTTGTGGCGTTTGCTTCTTCGCTTGACCAAATCGGGCCATTAACACGAACTGTCGAGGATAATGCACTCGTTCTCGGTGAAATAGCCGGCCATTCAGAGCTTGATTCCACTTCTGCGAATGTCGAGGTACCTGATTATCTAGCTTCCTTGACGGGTGACGTGAAAGGCCTCCGCATTGCCGTTCCGAAAGAATACTTAGGCGAAGGCGTAGCGGAAGATGTAAAAAGCCGAGTACTTGATGCGTTAAAAGTACTGGAAGACCAAGGAGCGGTTTGGGAAGAAGTGTCACTCCCGCATTCCCAGTACGCAGTGGCTGCCTATTATTTGCTCGCCTCTTCGGAAGCATCCGCGAACTTGGCGCGCTTTGACGGCGTTCGTTACGGTGTGCGTGCAGAAAGTGCAACGAATCTTATTGATATGTACAAAGAAACACGCAGCCAAGGATTCGGTGATGAAGTAAAGCGGCGTATTATGCTTGGGACTTTCGCGCTAAGCTCCGGTTATTATGACGCGTATTACAAAAAGGCCCAAAAAGTAAGAACATTAATCAAACAGGATTTTGATAAAATTTGGGAAAACTATGACGTTGTAATCGGACCAACCGCACCGACGACCGCCTTTAAAGTCGGTGAGAAACTGGACGATCCACTCACGATGTATGCCAATGATATTTTGACAATACCGGTGAACTTAGCTGGAGTCCCGGCAATCTCGGTACCATGTGGATTTTCAGGAGGACTTCCGGTTGGATTGCAAATTATCGCGAAACCGTTTGCGGAAGGTACCATTTACCGTACGGCGCAC
Source organism: Bacillus piscicola (assembly GCF_022458745.1). Lineage (GTDB taxonomy): Bacteria > Bacillota > Bacilli > Bacillales > Marinococcaceae > Alteribacillus_A > Alteribacillus_A piscicola. Next base: position 228,429 of record NZ_JAJJJF010000003.1, on the reverse strand, counting down.
GCCTATGAACAGGCGACTGATCATCACAAAGAAAAACCGGAATTGTAAGGGGGGAAAAGAAAGTGAAATTTGATACGGTAATCGGATTAGAAGTGCACTCTGAACTAAAAACAAACACGAAGATCTTCTGCGGCTGTTCCACCGAATTCGGAGCCCCGCCAAACACACACACATGCCCGATTTGTCTAGGTCACCCTGGTGTGCTGCCAGTTCTGAATGAACAAGCTGTTAACTATGCCATGAAAGCAGCGCTCGCCTTGAATTGTGAGGTAGCGGAAGAGACGAAATTTGACCGTAAAAACTATTTTTATCCAGACAACCCGAAAGCTTACCAAATCTCGCAATTTGACAAGCCAATCGGTGAGAATGGCTGGATTGAAATAGAAGTGAATGGCTATAAGAAAAAAATCGGGATTACCCGCATACATATGGAAGAAGATGCGGGTAAGTTAACTCATGATGAATACGGGGAGCATTCCCTCGTTGATTTCAACCGTGCCGGTACGCCGCTGATTGAGATCGTTTCTGAGCCTGATATTTCTACTCCGGACGAAGCATATGCGTATTTAGAGAAACTAAAGGCAATTCTGCAGTACACGGAAGTATCAGATTGTAAGATGGAAGAAGGATCGCTGCGTTGTGATGCCAACATTTCATTGAAGCCAGCGGGTCAAGAAGAATTTGGCACGAAAGCCGAGCTGAAAAACTTAAACTCTTTCGCAAATGTCCAAAAAGGCTTGGAGTTTGAAGAAAAGCGCCAGGAACAAGAATTACTCTCAGGCGGTGAAATTCTTCAAGAGACCCGGCGCTGGGACGATGCGAAAAAAGAAACAATCCTGATGCGTGTAAAAGAGGGTTCAGATGACTACCGCTACTTCCCAGAGCCAGACCTTGTTTCCCTTTATATTGATGATAGCTGGAAACAGAAGATCAAGGAACAGATCCCGGAGCTTCCAGACGCGCGCAAAGCCCGTTACATGGCAGATTATGATTTATCGGAATACGATGCCGGTGTCATCACCCAATCGAAGGATATGTCAGACTTTTTCCAGGAAAGTATTAACCAAGGAGCAGATCCAAAGCAGGCAGCCAACTGGCTCATGGGTGAAGTGAATGCCTATATGAATGCCAATGCCCAGGAAATGAAGGATATTGCCCTAACACCGGACAGCTTGGCGAAGCTTATCCAACTTATAGAAAAAGGAACGATATCCAGCAAAATTGCTAAAAAAGTCTTCACGGAACTCATGGAAAAAGGCGGAGATCCGGAACAAATTGTCAAAGAAAAGGGACTCGTCCAGATCTCCGATGAAGGGGAATTGAAAAAGATTGTAGACGAGATATTGGATAACAATCCACAATCAATTGAAGACTATAAGAACGGAAAGGATAAAGCGCTCGGTTTTCTTGTCGGACAAGTAATGAAAGAAACCAAAGGGAAAGCGAATCCGCAAATGGTGAATAAATTGATTTTGGATGGCATGGAAGCACGATAATATATTCCCCCTCTGGTTAGTATGATATCCAGAGGGGGTTTTAAAATAGGAGTAAGCCATATGAAAAGAGCACGCGTCATTTACAATCCAACATCCGGACGGGAACAAATGAAAAAAAACCTTCCGTACATTTTAAACCGTTTGGAGGAAGCAGGGTATGAGACATCGGCTCACATGACAAAATGCGAGAATGATGCAGAAGCAGCCGCGAAACGAGCAGGTGAAAATGGATTTGATGTAGTGGTAGCTGCAGGTGGGGACGGCACCATTTTCGAGGTTGTAAATGGGATTGCTGAGCTCGAAAGACGTCCGAAGCTTGGGATCATCCCTGCCGGAACAACGAATGACGTAGCAAGAGCTCTTGGTATCCGTGGTAACAATATTGAAAAGGTGTGCGATGTACTATGCGGCGGCAACCTCCAGCCGATTGATATCGGGAAAGTGAACGATCAATATTTTATTAACATAGCAGCAGGCGGGAAACTGACGGAGCTCACTTACGATACGCCGAGTCGGTTAAAGACGATGCTTGGCCAGCTCGCATACTATATAAAAGGTTTTGAAAAACTGCGCCTGTTAAAACCGATACAGGTCCGGATTGAATATGACGGCAAGCTTTTTGAAGGGGAAATTATGATGTTTCTCATCTCTAATACAAACTCGGTCGGCGGTTTTGAGAAACTATTTCCCAATGCCAAATTCAATGACGGTATGTTTGATATGATGATTATAACGAAAGCTCATATCCCGGAAATCATCCGGATTGGCACCCAGGCGCTCAACGGCGAGCACCTTCATAACGAAAATGTCCTATGCTTTCAGGCAAACCGGGTCAAGATCGAGGTGGCGGGAGATATGCAGCTGAACTTAGATGGCGAATACGGAGGTAAACTGCCTGCTGAATTTGTCAATCTGCATCATCATTTGGAATTGTTTTGTCCTTAAGCGGGTGTTGCAACAAATGAAAAAAGTGCTGATAGCAAGGAATGATCCTGTTATCAGCACTTTTTTATTCCTATGTATCGGAGCTCGCAGGTTTAATAGCCTTTCTTGACATTAAATAAAGACCAAATACCTGTAATGACAGAGAAAATGATCGTAAGAATAATAAACCAATGCATCTTGCAAACCCCTTTCTATAAGCTACTTACTTTTATTTTACCATAATTCACGGATCATATGCTTTCTAAAAATAAGGGGATTGTGAAAAAAGTTGGAAAGCTGAGGAAACCTCCAGGGTGGAGGTTTCCACGGCAACTTATGCCTGTGTTTCTTCTTGGAGCGCTTGTCGTTCTTCTTCTGAGTATACTCGTGAGCGGGTTAAAAAGCGTTTTCCTTCTGGACCTTCAAGGGAGAACATACCACCGCGGCCATCCACGACGTCAATAATCAGTTGGGTGTGTTTCCAATACTCATACTGATCTTTCGCCATATAGAAAGGTGAGCCGCCGATGTCTCCGAGATACATATCGCTGCTGCCTACCCGGAATTCACCATCCGGAAAACACATAGGGGAGCTGCCGTCACAGCAGCCGCCTGATTGATGAAACATCAGCGGTCCATGCCGCTCTTTTAACTTATTGATTAATTCAAGGGCTGCGTCGGTGGCTGTCACTTTCTTCACTTCCATTTGGATCCACCCTTCCTTCACGTATACTTACTATTAATATATACCCAATTAGAGAAAAATGATAACAACAGAACTAGCCATCAAAAGAGCTGCTGCAGGTTTGTTGACCGCAGCAGCTTATTTATTTTCTCTTAAAAGAATCCCAGGGCGTCATCGCTGTAGCTGACTAAGAGGTTCTTTGTTTGCTGGTAATGTTCGAGCATCATCTTATGATTTTCGCGGCCGATACCGGATTTCTTGTAGCCGCCAAAAGCTGCGTGCGCCGGATAATCATGGTAGCAATTCGTCCAAACACGCCCCGCTTCAATTTCACGACCAAACCGGTAAGCTGTATTAATATTACGTGTCCACACGCCCGCACCGAGGCCATAGAGTGTGTCATTGGCAACGGATAACGCTTCTTCATCAGAGCTGAAAGTGGTCACAGCAAGCACCGGGCCGAAGATTTCTTCTTGGAAAATGCGCATTTTATTGTTTCCTTTGAAAATTGTCGGTTCGACATAGTAGCCATTCGCAAGTTCGCCGCCAAGGCTGTTTTTATTTCCGCCAGCGAGGACTTCTGCCCCTTCTTGTTTTCCGATATCGAGGTAGGACGTGATTTTTTCCATTTGTTCCTGGGAAGCCTGCGCTCCCATCATCGTATCGGTATCAAGCGGGCTGCCAATGTTAATCGCTTCTACCCGTTTTAAGGCACGCTCCATAAAGTCGTCATAAATGGACTCATGAATGAGCGCGCGCGACGGGCAAGTACACACTTCACCCTGGTTTAGAGCAAACATGACCATTCCTTCGATAGCTTTGTTTAAAAACTTGTCATCTTCCGCCATAACGTCTTTAAAGAATATATTAGGGGATTTACCACCAAGTTCCAAAGTAACTGGAATAATATTTTCAGAAGCATATTGCATAATCATGCGCCCGGTGGTTGTTTCTCCGGTGAACGCTATTTTCGAAATGCCGCTGTGAGAAGCGAGCGGCTTACCAGCTTCCACACCAAAACCATTGACTACGTTCAATACCCCAGCTGGGAGTAAGTCATGGATCAACTCGAGAAGGACATGAATGGAAGCCGGGGTCTGTTCGGCTGGTTTCAGGACGACGCAGTTACCTGTTGCGAGTGCGGGTGCAAGCTTCCACGTTGCCATTAAGATCGGGAAGTTCCACGGGATAATCTGGCCAACTACCCCGAGTGGTTCATGAAAGTGATAAGCGACTGTATCATTATTTATCTGGCTGAGCGTACCTTCCTGTGCGCGGATGACACCAGCAAAATAACGAAAATGATCAGCAGCCAGCGGAATGTCAGCGTTTAACGGTTCACGGATTGCTTTCCCGTTATCCCATGTTTCTGCAAGTGCTAACATTTCTTTGTTTTCCTCAATGCGATCGGCAATTTTATTTAATATTTTCGCTCGTTTTGCCGGAGGAGTTTTTCCCCAGGCATCTTTTGCTCGGTGGGCAGCTTCTACCGCATCGTCCACATCTTCTGAGGTTGAACGGGCAATTTGACAAAACACTTCGCCGGTGACAGGTGTCACATTATCAAAATATTCACCTTTCGCAGGTGCTTTATATTCTCCACCAATGAAATTATCGTAACGGTCTTTAAAGTTTAAAATACTTCCGGACGTATTTGGAGCATCGTAACGCATACTTTACTATCCCCTTTCATGTATGAAGACTAGAATCTTGAATATGACAACACCTGACTATACAAATGCGCCGTCCTACATCCCTCCTCTATATGTGTTTCCTAGCACGTCTATATTTTACCATTAGATGTGTCTTTTTTGAACTGTAAATTTTAAATTGTCTATATATTCGGAATGGTGTCTGATGTTGGCGCATGGACGATGAAGCCCGTTGTCCGTTTAAATATGCCGTTTTTGTGTTAAAATGACACGTAGCACAAGCAAGTGAACGGAAGGGAAAGGATTCACACCATGACGAAAAAGAAACAAACGGCCGAGGTACCTGTTAAAAAAAATGAAGAAATCACGGTAACGTTCGAGGACTTAACCCACGAAGGTGCAGGAGTGGCTAAAATAAATGGTTACGCACTTTTTGTCCCGTACGGGCTTCCCGGTGAAACTGCTAAAATTAAAGTAATCAAAACAAAAAAAGGCTACGGATTCGGACGCCTCATTGACATAATAGAAGGGGGTGGCGACCGAACGTCCCCGCCTTGTCCGATTTATTATCCATGCGGCGGCTGTCAGCTTCAGCATATGACCTATGACGCACAGCTTCGTTTTAAACAGAAGCAGGTAAAAGACGTCCTGGCCCGTCTCGGCGGTTTAGAAAACGTGACCGTCCACCCGACGATCGGCATGGAAGATCCATGGCGCTACCGCAACAAAGCACAAGTTCCGATCGGTACAAAGGAAGACGGCCATTTAAAAGCCGGCTTCTATCAAAAACGAAGCCACCGCATTATCGATATGGAGGCCTGTATTATCCAACAGAAAGAGAATGATGATGCGGTCCAGGCGGTAAAAGAGGTGGCAGATAAGCTTGGAATCAAGGCATACGATGAGAAAACGCGTAAAGGCACACTACGCCACGTCGTTACCCGCCATGCGCACAGTACGAATAAACTCATGGTTATTCTCATTACCAACGGCCCTGATCTACCAAAGAAGAAGGAACTGATTACCGCCATCCGAGACACGATTCCGAACGTTGCCTCCATCGTCCAAAATGTGAATGCAAAGCGGACGAATGTTATTTTTGGAGAGGAAACGAAGGTGCTTTGGGGCGAAGAATATATTTATGACATGATTGGAACAGTCAAATTTGCAATCTCAGCACGCTCGTTTTATCAAGTGAACCCGGAGCAAACAAAAATGTTGTACGATAAAGCACTTGAGTATGCCGATCTGCGCGGCCACGAAACCGTGATCGATGCATATTGCGGCATCGGGACGATCTCTTTATTTCTCGCCGAAAAAGCGCGCCACGTATACGGTGTGGAAGTAGTCCCGGAGGCAATAGCTGATGCGAAACGAAATGCCCAGCTCAATCATATGGAAGACATCGTCGATTTTGCTGTTGGACAAGCCGAAGACGTGATCCCATGGTGGCACAAAGCGCACGGTATTAAACCGAATGTCATCGTCGTCGACCCGCCGCGAAAGGGTTGCGACGAAAAACTGCTGCAGACGATGATCGAAATGAAACCAGAGCGCATCGTCTACGTCTCCTGCAACCCGGCCACCCTCGCCCGCGACCTGAGCATACTAACAGAGGGAGGCTACGAAACAAAAGAAGTGCAGCCAGTTGACATGTTTCCTCAGACAAATCATGTGGAGTGCGTGGCGTTGATAGATTTAAAATAGCTTGGTGTCAATAGGTTTAGCACCTTTTAGTTGAAAATTGAAGTGTATTTTATGTTCCCTCGGACGAATGGTTCGGGGGTTTTTTAGTGTAAAAAATTTTTACGTGAAGAATTTTTAAAATGATTTTCATTACTTATTTTATTCAATACCAAGCAATTGATACGAAAATAAAGACGCCGCTTGATATTGATTGTATTCAAATTAAACAGAAAAGCTCATGGAGGAATTCAACTTTAGTAAAACAATGGATATTTTCATCTAACTCGGGGAAAATAACTTTAAACAAGGGAACTAATCCAGATGAGTTTCTTTTAGGGAAATTTTGCGGGCATGAAATTCATGTCTTTAAGGAGTTTTTAACGTTGGAAAAAAAGCTATTAATTCTATTAACAGCTTTCTGTGTTGCAGGCTTACCGCTAATATTTAGAGGACCAAAAATGCGAGAAAATCTTGTCATTTTCTTTTCAAAGGGAGTTTTATCAACCTTTCTTGACGCTTATGTTGTTGGAACGAAACGAGTAGCATATCCTGAGCGTCCATTTAAGAAGTTATTTAAAACAAATATTATTTATGATCTCTTGTTTTTCCCGTTACTAAGTGTTTTGTGGGTAAAAATCACATATAATGACAACTTTCTATATATTATTTTAAAAAGTTTGATATTTAGTATTCCGATGAGCTTGGGGCAGTGGTTTTTTGAAAAAAACACAAGACTATTCAAATGGAGAAGATGGTCCCCTTTTCATACCTTTGCAAGTGTAAGCTTCACATTGTTTACAATTAGAGGTTTGATTGCATTTATTAAAAGGTTAGATGAATATAAAAATAGTAACTATCTTTACTGAATTAGGTTAATTTGATGAACAACAGATTTTTCTGGTAAAGCATTATTTATCGCTGAGGAACCGATGACTCAATTTGTTCACCTATGGGATCAACTAAGATTCAATCGTTTTTAGAGGAAGCAAATGCAACAGTAGAACGTCATTGGGAAAACAAAGGTCACCAATGCTGCACAGTACGCATATACTAATCAGAAGAAACAGCCATAAGAGTAATTGGTAACTAACATATACATCTCTAAGGAGGCCGCTTACCCACGCAAAACTACTACGTATTTGTATCAGTATCATCCAACATTCAATCAAAACACACGTCAATTTCGTGGCGTCGATAGAGTTGAAATAGCTTGTATCAATATTGCAGTGTATTTTATGATCCCTCGGACGAATGGTTCGGGGGATTTTACGCTTTTACTTGTTTGCGGAACACTTAATTTTGATTATAAGAAGGGGATAGGAGTTAATTTTTTTATTTTTATTCATCTTCTGGACATCTCAAAAGAGACTTAGCGGAGGAAGTATTTTATAGAGTCTTATACAAATGATTACTTTTGGCGATAATGACAGTAAGATCTAACTAAGGGTGAAACTGACTTGAATATTAAAAAGCTTTTTAGTAATAGGAAAAAGTTCGAAGTTACTAGAAATTCAAGCAAAGAAGAGAAAATAAAGGATAACTTAGAACATAACATATCTACACTCAGTAGTATTTTCGAAAGTAGTATTAATAGTGACTTTGTTATAAGACAGTGTGATGTCCTATCTTTAGAGAAAAAAGCGAGTACTTTTTTCTTAAATGGACTTGTAGATCCTAAAGAAATTGAAGAGTTTATTATAAATGCATTAACCAATTCAGAAGAGAACGTAAATAAGAATATGGACATAGAACAACTAGTAAACGATATTATTCCTATTAAAAACATAAAAGCTGTTTCAATGATTTCTGAGTGTGTTCAAGGGTTGAACAATGGACAAACACTTTTATTAGTGGAAGGAATTGAAAATGGCTTTTTATTAGATACGACTAAAATTGAACATCGAGGTGTGGAAACTCCTCAAAATGAGTTAGTGATAAAGGGCTCAAACGAAGGATTTGTAGAATCTGTAGCAATAAACAAAGCCCTTATTCGCAAACAGCTGAGATATGAAAAGCTTGTTTCAGATAATGTTGAATTACATAACCGCGCAGCAGATTCCGTGTCTTTGATGTATGTTAATGACCTAGTGGATAAGGATGTTGTAGAGGATGTAAAAAAGCGTCTTAGGGATATTGATGTAGATACCATTCAGAATATTGCTCTCTTAGAACAATATCTAGAGGAGCGGCCCTACTCTTTAGTTCCGACTATTTTATACACAGAAAGACCTGATAGGGTTGTTTCTTATATGCTAGAAGGACATGTAGTTATACTTGCTGAGAATTCTCCTGCATGTTTAGTTGTACCAGTTACATTTTGGTCATTTTTTCATACGGCGGAAGATAATTACCAAAGATGGGCATATGGAAACTTCATACGAATTATCCGTCTCCTCTGTTTCCTTATAGCAATTGTTACTCCATCATTCTATGTAGCAGTTACAACGTTTCATATAGAAATGCTTCCAACAGATTTAGCTCTAGCAATTGCTGCTAAAAGAGAGACCATCCCGTTTCCCGTAATCGTTGAAGTATTAATAATGGAAGTCGCCTTTGAAATACTAAGGGAAGCTGGAATACGTGTTCCTTCTCCAATAGGGCCGACTATAGGGATTGTTGGAACCCTTATTCTTGGTCAAGCAGCAGTTGAAGCGAATATTATTAGTCCAATCATGGTTATCGTCGTTGCGATTACTGGATTATCATCATTTGCTATACCGGACATTAGTTTCAGTTTTATGATTCGTGTGATAAGGTTTGGATTTTTATTATCTGCTGCTATATTTGGCCTATTCGGCATTGTTATTTGTCTAACCTTATCAGTTGCATATTTAACAACTTTACATTCCTTTGGAGTACCTTTTTTATCGCCAAAGACACCATACAATCCATCTTCAAAAGATTTAATTTTTAGAAGGACGATTCGAAAGCAACGAATTAGACCAACTAATATTAATCCACAAGATAGCACTCGGAAATAATGGGGTTGGGAGGAAGTGCATGAATAAATACAAATTAGGAACTAGAGAAATGGTAGCCATTCTTTTGATAACAATCGGTACAAAGTTTACGGATGCTACTCCAAACCTGCTGTTTCCTAAAACCTACATGGCAACATGGATGGTTCCTTTATTTGCTGCAGGCATGATTGCCATACCTCTCGCCATATTTTTACACTTATTAAATAAATATGAACTTGGTTTGGTTGACCTGGTTAAAAAGCTTTCAGGTAAGTTTGTTGGTACAGTTTTTAGTTCGTTTATTTTTATCTTTTATTTAGTTGGAACTGCCTTTTTAATGAGTGATTATGTATTTATATTATCGACCTTGTACTTTCCTCAGACTCCAGATTACGTCATTCTCGTTGTCCTTGCTGTTGTATGTTTTGGAATTGCTTCTGGAGGACCATATATGATAGGCAGAACAGCGTGGATTGTATTACCTTACGTTATGATAGCCCTTGCTCTTTTGTTAATCCTAGCAATGGTTGAGGAAATGGATACTGCATACCTTTTCCCTATATTCGGTAAAGGGTTGGATGTTGTAGTCAAAGAAAGTTTTTTAAAAAATTCTATTTACGTTGAAACTATAACAATGGCTACATTTATCCCTTTTATGACAAAAGTAAAACAATATTCTAAAGCTGCAATAATAGGGTTAAGTATTTTGGCAATTGAGATGTCTTTCTTTTTTATGTTCTATGTAACGATTTTTGATGCCTATTCATTAGAGGACATGCTTTTACCGTTTCAACATTTAACCAGAGTAGTTGAACTTGGAAGGTTTATTTCTAACTTTGAAGGATACTTTTTAGTATTTTGGCTAATTGCTTCAATAGTAAAGTATACAGTATATCTATTTGTGACTGCTCATTTATTCACTCAAACATTTAATGTGAAATCAACTCGGTTTCACTTGATCCCAATCACTACCTTAATGGTTTTAATTGGGATGTACCCAGACAATTTGATTTCATCTTCTTTCTTGTATAGAAATACGGTTCTTCATATAGGTTCTTTCTTTTTTTTCATACTTCCGTTTTTATTATGGATTCTATCATTGCGTAAAAAAGCGAGTGCATCACCATGAAGAAAATTATGTTCATTATACCGCTTTCCATCTTTATATTAACCGGCTGTTGGGATAAACACGAAATAGAAGAACAAGCATTTGTTGTCGTAATTGGTTTAGATGATTCTGAAAAGGAGGACGGGGTTTCCGTTACTTATCAAATTGCAAATCCTCAAGTTGGTATTCCCAATACTGGAGGGGAAAAAGAAGTGGCATCTGAAATCATTACTTTTACTGCTCCTGACTTTATAACAGCTAGGGATTTAGCTAATGCAACTGTTGCTCGTAAGGTAAACTTTGCCCATACAAAAGCCATGGTTATAGGTGAGGATTTTATAAGAACAGAGAAGGCAAAAAAATTCCTAACGTCTGGGATAAGAGACAGAGAAATTAGAAGAGACATACAGGTGGTTGTCTCTAAAGAAAAAGCAGCTGACTTTATTAAAAATAACAATCCAAATTTAGAAACGAGGCCGCATAAATTTTATGACTTAATGACAGGTAGATGGGCGGAAACGGGTCTCGTCCCTTTATCTGATCTTCAACGTTATTTTCAGAGGATTGAGAGCAAGAATGATGCCTATTTAGCCATTTACGCAACAACAGAAAAAAGTGATGATGATAAGTATGGAAATGAAGATGATTATTTACCTGGTCAAATTGATCAAAAAGGTAGCAGTAGGACCCAGCTAATTGGCAGTGCACTATTAAAAGATGGTGTAATGATTGGTACTTTAACAGGGGAAGAAACTCGCTCGGCTCTTAATTTAAGATCGAAATCAATAGCTAAATATATGAGAGTCACTTACAAGGATCCCTTTAACAAAAAATATAGAGTGGCTGCTTTATTGACCAAGCCTAGAAGTAACAAAATTGAAATATTAACGCAAGAAGTGACGCCGAAAGTAAATGTAACGATACCTTTGAGTTTTAAAATTTTAGCAATTCCTAGCGGAGAAAACTATGTTACGAACTTGGAAAATCAAGAGCTATTAAGAAGACATGTGGAGGATACATTAAAGAAGAAGTATAATGAGTTGGTAAAAATAACACAGGAAGAATATAAAATTAATCCGTTTAATTGGTCTCGCGTCGCAAGAAAAAACTTCCTTACAATGCAAGAGTATGAAGAATATGATTGGGATGATAAATATACTAACGCTGATGTGAATATAAAGGTAGAAGTGAAATTCACTGGATTTGGAAAGCAGTTAGGCCCTCCTAAAGTTGATGAAAAGGATGAAGGTAAATGATGAAGTGGTTGATTTATATTTTCGCATTTAGTATTTCAATCCTTTCATTATGGAAAGGTCGTGAAATTTGGAATGATGATAAAAAGGGTGCGGGGGTAGCAACAATGTTTTTAGGGGTATCAATAGTGTCATTAATAGTAATTTTGATTAATAGGCAATAATTTATAGCACTATGATACTTGCAAGTATATACAGTACTCGGAGGGGTACATAAAGTCGTATTAAAAGCCTTATTCTTTAGAGAATGAGGCTTTTTTGTCCTGCTAAAACTGATTATCGATTTCGAATAGCATTTAATGCACACTTTAAGATTCTTTCAAGGTATAAACTGGTGGGTGAAACGTAAGATGTACAGAGGCGAAAAAAGGTAAAAAGACGAATGAGGTGATTTGTTTGACTGAATATTCATCTTCGAATAATCAAGAAAGAGTGAATGCAAATAGCAAGAATGAACAATTAGAAGAATTTCGTGTTAGCGATGCTGGAAAGCCAATGACGACGAATCAAGGAAGAAAGGTCTCGAATGATAAAAGGATTTTAACTGCCGGGGTGCGAGGGCCGGGCGTATTAGAGAATGTTCATTTTTTTGAAAAGATGACATCTTTTGGGCATGAAACGATACCAGCAAGAAGGCTTCACGCCAGAGGATACGGGGCACATGGCGAGTTTGAATGCTACCAATCGCTGAAGCATTTGACAAAAGCTGGTTTCCTGCAAGAAGCTGGAAAAAAGACCCCCTTATTTGTTCGCTTTTCAACAGTACAAGGAAACAAAGGCTCAAAAGACACAGCGAGAGATTTACGTTGTTTAGGTGCTAAGTTTTACACGGAGGAAGGGAACTATGACCTGACGACGATCGCTTTCCCTGTGTTAATCAACCAAGACCCGTTGAAGTTTCCTGATATGATCCACGCTTACCAGCCTGAACCACGCACTGGCATGCCGCAAGCCGCAGGTGCCCATGATAATTTTTGGGATTACGTGGCAAATAACCCTGAAGCATTGCATATGACGCTCTGGGTAATGTCAGACCGAGGCGTGCTCCGAAGTTACCGGATGATGGAATCCTGGTCAGTCAATACGTATTTGTTTGTGAATGAGCAAGGAAAGAGGACGTTTGTCCGGTTTGTGTGGAAACCGGTTCTCGGATCTCATTCTTTGCTGATGGATGAGGCACAAAAAATTGGCGGCATCGATCCGGATTATCATCGTCGAGATTTAAGAGAAGCGATTGACCGTGGGGCCTATCCTGAGTATGAACTAGGTGTTCAACTCCTTTCAGAGGAAGATGAATTTAAATATGATTTTGATATCCTTGACTCTACGAAGTTCTGGCCAGAAGAACTCATTCCTGTGCAGATGATCGGTAAAATGACGCTGAACCGAAATGTAGAAAATGATTTTGCTGAAAATGAACAGGTCGCATTCAATCCTGCGAATGTTGTTCCGGGAATCGGTTTCTCTAACGACCCCGTCCTGCAGGGAAGGTTAATTGCCTATCAACCTACCCAATACCACCGGTTAGGCGGGAAAAACTTCCAGCACTTGCCGATCAATCGACCTATTTGTCCGATCCATAATAACCAGCAAGAAGGATTTATGAAATATGAAATCGATGTGGATCAGACGAATTATCATGAAAACTCACTTTTAAATAATACGCCATACACCACACCACCCGAAAAAGGCGGGTATGAGCATTATCCAACGAAAGTATCAGGCCACCTTACGCGCGAGCGACCGGAAAGTTTCGATGATATCTTCACACAGCCAAGAATTTTTTGGAACAGTTTAACGGCTATCGAGAAGCAGCATTTGATTGAAGCGCTGAATTTTCAAGTTGGTAGTGTGGATAGTGAGTCAGTGCGTCAGCAAGTCGTAGATTTATTAGTAAACGTTGATAAAGATATGGCTGCCATTGTAGCAGATAACGTCGGGGTCAATCGCCCAAGCGGAACAAACATCCCGGTATCAACAAGTTATCCATCCCTTAGCCAAACAAGTACACCTAAGTACGCATATTCTTTAAAAGTCGGAGTATTGATTGGCGACGGATTTAATGCAAATGAGGTAATGAACACACTAAAAGTATTAGAAGAATACGGCGTGTTTATTATCATCGTAAGCAACACCCTTGGAACGGTTACAGGGGATAATGGTACAAAACTAAAAGTTGATGAGACGTTTCTTACAACCAGTCCGTATTTATTAGATTCACTCTATATCGTTGGTGGCAGATCTAAAAATCAAGAAAAATTTGATTACGAAGTAAACGAGTATATAAACGTAGCGTATAAACACTACAAACCAATTGGAGTCGCATCAAGCGGACAAATCTATATTGATGCATCTGCGAATAATAACTTAGCCGGGGTCGTTTACGCTGCAAACAACCCTGACTTCGGCATGAATTTCGTCTCTGCAATTGAACAACAACGATTTTGGGATAGAAGATGATAGTGCCTTTATTAGGTCACAGCTAGAAAAATAGTTGGCACACGCCAACGTATCCCTGGTGAAATACAATTAAGAGAAATAAGAATATTAGTGAGGTGTATCAACATTCTATCAACACGTGGAATCCGATGTGTTGATAGAGTGGAACAGAACTCAAAAACAACTCAGAATAATGTCCGAGATATTTGGTGCAAAGGCGCACAAACGAATCTGTTTACAGTCATAAAATGGCATAGTGCCATACAATAAAATAAGTTTGAAGAAAGAGGGGATGATCATTAGCTTTAATACACAAACCCAAGTGTATATACAAGCAAGTTTTCGAGCTCTTACAGACGCATTACTTCCATCCTACCACGCGCAATCCAATTATGAATCTACTACTTGTATTTCGAATAGGAAGGTTCATGAATACATCATTTATTCTTTGGATCACTACCTTTCTATTCAGCAACAATTGCACAACACTGTCGTCCCCCTTTCGTACCCTACAGCTATAATGTTAGATAGAGCAGCAACTCAACTTGTGACCGCGTATCAGGCACTGCCATATCCGCAAAGTCACTTTCGAGGGGGCGGAACGTTTTCCTGTCTTTCTCGGCGAGATCGATTACGAACGTTATCTGCACTTGAAAATCTAGATATTGATCTTTATGCTTTGCCATCTCCATTTCGGAATCATGCAGGATTGGTTAAAAATGTGACAGACGCTCTTAACCGATTCTCCATGCTCGGTTATTATTCAGAATGGCCGGCTTACGGTTCTTCACGGTTGTGTTCGCCAAATGAACGACGTCTTGAGTTTTTCCCTATGAATTGGCAGCGAGCCGGTTACCCAGGCGTATCTTTGGGTTATCGTGATTTTCGCGGATTTTTATTACGAATGAATAGAAGCGAGGGGAAATATGAAAACGAGTCCTGATGTCATTGTTATTGGGGCAGGTGGGGGCGGTCCTGTTATCGCCAAAGAACTTGGGGAATTAGGAATTCATGTGCATGTGCTTGAAGCCGGCCCGTGGTACGGAAATAAGAAGTGGCCTGAGCCTAATAAGAATAGAGGGCTTGCAAAGGAAAGTTCCGATCCTGAAGATTTGGATGGCACACTTTACCGTAGTCAATTGACGAGACTTGAAGATGATATGAATGATCCCGTTACTGGTAAATTCCGCTTTGGAACTGCTGACCGGAGACGCACGCCCTGGTTTAGAAACGTCCCTGATCCTGCTCTTGTTTGGCAAACTGCTGGGGTTGGAGGGTCCACACTCCATTATTATGCCAACTGTCCACGTGCGTTTCCGCATGCTATCGATAACGAGTGGCCGATTCTTTACAAAGAGTTAATTCCATATTATGAAAAAGTGGAAGCTACTTTGCCGGTTGAATTTGCACCAACCACATCGAAAGAAGCACTTTTCTATTACGGAGCAGAAAAAGCAGGCTTTTCTCTTAATAAAACACTAGATGTAACAACAAGTGGATACCGTCCTCAACCGAATGCCATTTTACCACCCAATGAGCATTTGATGGATCCAAATTATTCTTTAGAACAATTAAGTCATATGGAGGGTTGCACGTTAAGTGGGCATTGTGGGCAAGGATGTCCATATGGTCCAAAACTTGAAAAGATGGCGAAACGGACGACAGCTGTGAGTTATGTTCCTCTGGCAATGAAAACAGGAAATGTGACGGTCAGGCCGAATACGTTTGTTACAAAGGTTTTAACAGAGAGTCATGCTAACGGCAAGGAATGCGCAATTGGAGTTAAAGTACGAGATACGTGGACAGGTGAAGTGGAAGAGTTGTATGCAAAAGTTGTCGTGATGGCGGCTGGTTGTGTGGAAACGCCTCGTCTTTGGCTGAACTCTGAATTGCCATATAACGCTTGGGTAGGCCGGGGATTGACAAATCATTATATGGATACGGTCACTGGGACATTTGATGAGCAAACGTTAATGCAGATCTTAGGAAGTCCAGCTGTTAATCCATTTGTTGGTCATACATCAGCAGCACGACTTGACTACCCTGGTCTTGGCATGATTGAAAATATGGGGGAAAGCCCGGGACTCACAGCTCAGTTGCTGTTCGGGTTTAGTCAATACGGCTATAACAGCCTTCATGAATCTCATTCAGACATATGGGATCAGCGAGGAAGACTTGTCGGTGCCAAGCTGGATGAAGCTATGAAAGACTACAGTAGGACACTTACACTTTTAATCGTTACAGATGATGAGGTACAATATCACAACCGTGTTGAGCTAGATCCCCATATGAAAGATGAACACGGGGCGGTACCACTTGTACACTATACTCCGAGTAAGAAGTCAAAAGAGAGAAGAGAACAGTTGGTTCATATTGCGACAGATATATTACGAAAAGCAGGTGCAAAAAAGGTACATCGTGCGGACCTTCCACCGAATCTTTTTATTCATTTACAAAGTACCATGCGAATGGGTTTTGTCGTCGACACATCATGTGAGGCCTATCAAGTAGACCGTCTCTTTATAGCAGACAACAGTGCCGATTACAATGCCCTTGGTGGGCCTAATCCTACGTTGACAACGCAAGCATTGGCAACGAGGACAGCAGAATTATTAGCGAAAAAATATTTTTAAAAGCACCGATCATGAATATCTCCCCTATAAGCTTGAACTTTTACTAATCAGATCACAGTGGTGATCACCCATCCCAAGGAATTCATAGGTGCCTGTGCAACATTGAATTCGGAACAGTTTGCTGCACAGGTACGCCCCACTCTGACTGTATGGCAAATGGGACCTACCATTCTCCACAATAATTTTAGGACACCCCAAAAGTTAAAGCCGCAATTAACTTTTGGGGTGTTTTATTAAGGATAAATACAGCACAGTTATAAAGCTCCCTATTGTAGTAATGACATGTTAGGTTCGATTCCAAAAACGTTGCTTAGCAATAGCCATCACAAAATCTTTTCCGAAGTCAGGGTTGTTCGCAGCAAACACGACCCCTTCTAAGTTATTATCATTGGATACATAAAAATAGGAACTTCCAGTCGTTGCTACACCAATTGGTTTATAGTGTTTATATGCTTCATGGATAAACTCCGTAATGCCTTGGTTGAATTTAGCTTGATTCCCGGCCGTTCCCCCAACGACATAGAGTGAATCATATAAGACCGGGTATTTAGTAGTGAACGTATCTTCGACTTTCAACACGGTGCCATCATCCCCGACAACATTACCAAGCTTTTCACTGATGACGTCTATAAACACCCCATGCTGCTGCAGGGTATTCAGTGCAGCTCTTACCTCTTCGCCGTTAAATCCATTGCCAATCAACACAGCAACTTTTTGTGTATAGGCATAATGCGGTGTGTTCATTTGGCTGATGGCAGAAGAACTCGCTGATACGGGAACGTGCGAACCTTCCGGACGATCAACCCCAATATTGTCGGCAATGATACATGCCAGCTCTCTGTCAACGTTCACCCACATATCAACGTTTTGCTGGCGGACGGATTTGCTTTTTACATACTGAAGGTGATAAATGAACGTATCCACAAGGTCTTGTTTCTCAACCGTCGTTAAGCTGTTCCAGAATAGTCGTGCCTGCGAAAAGTGATCATAGAACGATTCACTGGGACGTTCTCTCGTCACGTGTCCCTCTACTCTTCCCGGATAATGCGTGTAACCGCCTTCTTCAAAAGGGGTCTCTGCCGGTGTGTTTCCCGCTAATGAATTATTATGGTAAGTTACGTAATCAGTATCAATTCGGTATTTTGAATAGCTGTCGCGATGATTGGTGTTCACTTCTGAGATAGGCTTATTCACAGGTATTTCGTTAATGTTACCTGTACTTCCAAGTCGGTGATAATCTGTGTCCCGATAGGCGAAAGTCCTTCCCTGTAAAACTGGGTCATTGGAGAAAGCAATCCCTGGAACAACACTGGCAGGGTCAAAGGATGATTGCTCTTCTTCTGCAAAGAAATTGTCTACTAAACGATTCAACGTCAACTTACCGATTGTTTCAACAGGAACAACTTCTTCCGGCCATAGTTTAGTATCATCCAATACATCGAAATCGTACTTGTATTCATCTTCTTCCGCAATTAACTGCACACCTAGTTCATACTCCGGATAGGCACCTCTTTCAACCGCTTCTATCATATCACGGCGATGGAAGTCCGGGTCTACTCCGCCGATAATATTTGCTTCGTCAAGTAATAATGAATGCACGCCAAGTAAAGGTTTCCAGACAAATCGGAAGAAGGTTGACTTACCATGCTCGTTAATAAATCGAAAAGTATTAATCGGCCATCCTGCCATCATGCGCCAGCTTCGTGGACGCCCCCGCATAGACATCAGCCACATTACCATATGTGCTGATTCTTGGTTATTTGCGACATAGTCCCAAAACTTATCGTGTGCGACAGTAGCTTGCGGAACATCGGTAATGGCGCTCGGTTTAACCGCATGCGTGACATCCATAAATTTCATCGCATCTGCGAGAATGAAGACAGGAAATTGGAGGGACAACATATCATAATTTCCTTCTTGTGTATAAAACTTAACCGCAAAGCCGCGTATATCTACTGCTGTATCTTTTGACCCCTTACTTCCAACAAAGTTAGAGAATCGACAGAAAACAGGTGTTTTTGAACCGGGTTTTTGTAGAAAGTCAGCGACGGTATAGTGTTTCATAGATTTATATAATTCAAAATCACCATATAGTCCAAATCCTCTAGCATGCACTACTTTTTCTGGTATCCGTTCTCGGTTGAAACGCGATTGTTTTCTATAAAAATGGACATCTTGAAGTAAAGTCGGTCCGCGCCTTCCTGCTCTTAAGCTCCACCGATCATTAGAAATCTTAAATCCAGAATCACTTGTCATTTTTTCTCCGGGTCCGGTGTTTTTTTCGTAGTATTGCTCCAGTTGTTCTTTTTTGTTAGT
Organism: Bacillus piscicola; assembly: GCF_022458745.1. Taxonomy (GTDB): domain Bacteria; phylum Bacillota; class Bacilli; order Bacillales; family Marinococcaceae; genus Alteribacillus_A; species Alteribacillus_A piscicola. The sequence goes on along the minus strand of NZ_JAJJJF010000003.1, from coordinate 209,277 downwards.
AAAAGGCTTTTTGTTTCTTTCCTCATCCATTCTTTATCCATCCTCCCATAGATAATTCGTCCGGTTATATTCATATTCATTTTTTTCGGTGTTTAGGATACTTTTCTGTATTCTTATCATTGATGGTAAAGAGTCCAGACATTTTCTTGAGCGGATAGGTGGAGAAATTGTAAGAAATTGGCCTATCATACATGTAAGCCTGCTACCAAATAAGCAGCTGAAAGGGAGGCGTGAACAATGGAAAAATTGAAAGTTTATTTTGATTACACCTGACCGTTTTGTTATACGGAGACGGTGTCTCTGAAATCATTGGAAGAAGAAGAGGTCAGGATCGATTGGTCAGCCTGGCGGATGCCGGCTGATGCGAACCCGCCGGCTAAACCAGAAGGATACGGGGAAGGGGCACAGCGCTTCCTCAAGGAATTAGTGAGTGAAATGGGTTTAAGTATCCAGCCGCCAACTGAAAAAAGAAGCACACGGCTGGCGCACACCGGAGGAAAATATGCCCGGTCTAAAGGCAAGTTCAGTCCCTACCATCTCCGTATATTTCAAGCGGTCTGGGAGAAAGATGAAGATATCGGAGATCGCCATGTATTGGCTGGTATTGCCGAGGAAGTGGGTTTAGACCGTGAAGGGTTTTTAAATGCCTTGGGGAATCCTGAGTACGATATGCTTGTGGATGACGATCTTACCAATGCTGACAAAAATAAAATATGGACAATCCCTTCCTATATCGGGGCTAAGGGAGAAATACAAGTGCATCATTACAACGATATCCCGAGTCTTGAGAAACTAAGGGAGCTTCTCTAAAAATAGTCCAGTTAAAGCCGCGTTGCTAGCTTCTGCCGAAAAAGGATAGTATACTTTCTCATTGGAAAAATAGAAGAAACAAAGGATGGTAGCACCATGACCAATCAAACGACAACTACAAAAAAGGAAGAAATAGTAGAGGCATTCCGCTTTCGACATGCGACGAAGGTGTACGATGAAAAGAAGAAGATTTCTGATGAAGATTTTGAGTTTATCTTGGAAGCAGGACGCCTGTCCCCAAGTTCGTTGGGGTCAGAGCCTTGGAAATTTTTAGTCGTACAGGATCCTGAACTTAGAGAACGACTGATGGAAGTGGCCCCAGGTGCTGTTGAAAAACTGAAAACGGCCAGCCACTTTGTCATTTTGCTCGCTCGCAAAGGGGTAAGGTATGACTCTGATTATCTCATCAGTCAGATGAGAGATGTGCAAAAGATGCCTGAAGAAGTGGTAAAGGAAGTAACCGGTCAGTACAAACGATTCCAAGAACAAAAAAATATTCTTGATAATGAAAGGACGTTGTTCGACTGGTCGTCCAAGCAGACATACATTGCGCTTGGCAATATGTTGACAGCTGCAGCTCTAATCGGAATTGATTCCACCCCGATGGAGGGCTTCCATGCGGAAAAGCTGGAGGAATTGCTTGCTGAAGAAGGACTTCTCGACAACGGCCAATTTGCCCCGTCTGTCCTCGCTGCCTTTGGATATCGTAAGGAAGACCCGAAACGAGGGAAAACAAGAAGAGAACGTGATGACGTCGTCCAGTGGGTGTAGTCCGCTTTGGGATCACGATTTTTGGATGTAATTCCTATTAGCTGTGGGGAATGAAGCTCTGAGTTGCGATTATTTAGGCAACTATCAGGAGTAGCCGCCAACAATCCAGACCTTACGTTTGATGTAAAATAAAACAAAATAAGATGCAGGAAAAAAGAGGGGGTGCCGTTATAATAGGTATCCTCTTTTATTCAGAAAAGAATACTAAATGACGTTTGTCTTGCCGTGAGTGGTATAATAATCCAAGACACTTTCAGCATTTCAAAAGAAAGGTAGGGGCGTGTATGGCAGGGGAGAAAGTATCAATTATTGGGTTAGGAGCATTAGGAATTTTGTTCGGTCAACATTTGTCCAAGAAAATGCCTCCTCAAAATCTACGAATCATTGCAGATCAAGAGCGGATTAAAAGGTATGAAACAGAGCAAGTGTACAGCAACGGAGAGCGTTGTCACTTCCAGTATGTGACTCCAGAAGAAGCCGTTGAGCCGGCTGATCTCATCATTATTGCTGTGAAAGAATCGGGGTTGAAAGACGCACTCCATGCAATACACCGTCACGTTGGAGAAGACACTGTGATTCTATCTGCCTTGAATGGAATAACCAGTGAGGAAAGAGTTGCGGAAAGGTATGGATGGGACAAAGTTTTATATTGCATTGCCTATGGGATGGATGCGGTAAAAGAGGGGAACGAGCTCACGTATGCTAACATGGGAAAGCTCGCTTTCGGAGATATTGATCCTGACGGTGTATCGGACCAGGTAAAGCGCATTGCGCGTTTTTTTGACGAAACAGACTTCCCTTATGAAATAGATACCAATATGAAAAAAAGGATGTGGGGGAAATTTATGGTGAACGTCGGGGTGAACCAGACAGTTGCGGTTTACCGAGGGAACTACGGCACGATCCAAAAAGACGGGGAAGCGCGTGATAGGATGGTACGTGCCATGAAAGAAGTGATTGCTCTTTCTGAATGGGAAGGTGCTACGCTAACAGACGAAGATCTCCACTATTGGCTTGCCGTTCTCGGAACATTGAATCCCGAGGGAAAACCATCAATGGCACAGGATTTGGAAGCCAAACGTTTCAGTGAAGTGGAATTGTTCGCTGGGACTGTGCTGAGACTTGCGTCCAAGCATAACATTCCCACGCCAGTTAACAGGTCGTTTTACGAAGAAGTTATGAGGATCGAAAGCGGTTATTAACGGAACCAACGCCACTTCTCACGAACATTTTTTGCGCTTGTAAAAAAAGCTGAAGCCGTTTTTCGCTTAAATAGTAGTGGAATGAGTGGGAGTTCTGTAAAATGCTAGTATACTTTATTTTACGGGGAGGAATGCAGATGGTGCCCTATTTAACCAAAATATTTGCGGGGAAACCGCAAACAATGGGAGACAAAGACGCTAAAAACCCCATGGAACGAGAGTGGCGGAGTGCCATTTATAAAGAACCGGTTCATGAACGGGTTTGGTTGAGCAGATTGAATATTAACGGCGATGGGCAGGCGGATTTGAAACATCACGGTGGATTGGAAAAAGCGGTTTTCGCTTACCCGTCTGAACATTATGACCGTTGGAAAAATGAACTCCCAGCGGCTGGTCTAACTGTTGGCGGCATGGGGGAAAATTTTTCATTAGTTAATCAAACAGAACAAGAAGTTGCCATAGGGGATACATATCATATTGGAGAAGCGGTAATACAAGTGTCCCAGCCCCGGCAGCCATGCTGGAAGCCTGCCCGCCGCCACCAAGTGAAACAGTTGGCCTGGCTCATCCAAAATTCAGGCAGAACCGGCTGGTATTTCCGGGTATTAGAAGAAGGCTTTATTGAGGCGGAACAGCCGCTTACACTCGTGGAGCGACCGTATCCAGAGTGGACCATCGCACGCTGCAATCAAGTTATGCATGAAGAAAAAGAGAATCTCGAGGCGGCGCGCGAGCTGGCGGCGTGTGAAATGCTTGCCGCAAACTGGCGGGTTACCCTGAGAAACCGTGTCGAAAAAGGAGAAAACCCTGATATACGTAGGCGAATATTTGGTCCAAATGAATAAAGATATAAGATAAAAGACATGACTCAGCGATTAGTGGGTCATGTTTTTATTATTTTTTTACTTTTTTTTGAAATAAATTATTGACGCGAAGGTTGATAATGATTATCATTAATAATCATAAACAGCAGGGGGTTTTTACCATGAAGAAAGTAGTGAAGATTACGAGTTTAGTACTTTTATCTAGCAGTCTACTGGTCGGTTGCGGGGGAAATGAGTCAACGGATGAAGCAGCTGCTACAGAAGAGAGTCAACAGACAGAAGGAACAGAAACACAGCAGGCTGCCATACTAGAGGAAGAAGCAAATACATATAAGGAATTTGCGATGGAACAGCTTGATCAATTTGTTCTGGAAACGGAACAGTTTGTGGAAGCTGTAAAAGCAGGGGATGTTGAAAAAGCGAAAGAGCTTTATGCTCCGGCGCGGATGTACTTTGAACGATCAGAGCCAATTGCTGAAAGCTTTGGCGATCTCGATCCACGAATTGACGCGCGCCTTGCCGACTTAGAGGCAGAAGGGCAAGAAGAAAACTGGTCAGGTTACCACAAAATTGAATACGGACTTTGGGAAGAAGGAACGACGGAAGGGTACGACGAGACAGCCGATCAACTGTTGAACGATGTGAAAGAGCTGCGTGCAAAAGTGGAAACGGTAGAAGTAAGTCCTGATCTCATGATCACAGGTGCGGTTGATTTGTTAAATGAAGTATCTACTTCAAAAATTACGGGCGAAGAGGAAATCTTCTCCCATACAGACTTATATGATTTCAAGGCAAACGTGGAAGGGGCAGAAAAAATCTTTGAGATTTTCAAAGCAAAGCTTCAGGAAAAAGACACAGAACTTGTCGGAACCTTGGAGGAGAATTTTGCAACGCTAAATGATTTGCTTGCTCAGTATGAAGACGGTAACGGCGGTTATGTATCTTATGAAGAGCTTACAGATGAAGATACAAAGGCATTGTCAACGGCTGTTGATGAACTCGGAGAACCACTTAGTCAAATGGCTGTAGTTGTGGAGTGATATAAATGAGCGAACAAAATGAAAAAAATATGTTAGGTAAGAAAATTTCTCGTCGGGAAATGTTGAAAATTACGGGGATCGGAAGCGCCGGCATTGTGATCGGTGCCTCTGGGCTTCCTGGTATTTTAAACGCGTTTGGAGCGAATCCGTTTGTCGATGATGACGATACGGCTGTCAATAAAATCAAATTCTACGGAGGTCATCAATCTGGGATTGCAACACCAATTCCCGAGCATGTTTATTTCGTTTCATTAAAATGTAAAGCAAAGACAAAACAAGAATTAAAAGAAATGTTTCAATTATGGACAAATCAAAGTGCAGAATTAATGAATGGACGTTTTGTAGAGCCACTCAGCGACAATAAGTTAATGCCGCCTGCAGATACAGGGGAAGCGAAAGGATTGGATGCCTCTCATTTGACGCTCACCTTTGGGGTTGGTCCCAGTTTGTTTGAGAACGAAGCATACGGACTTGCGCATAAAAAGCCAAAGGAATTAAAAGACTTACCACATTTTCCTATGGATCAACTGGATCCACAATATGTCGGCGGCGATATTTGTATTCAGTCATGTGCGGATGATCCCCAGGTCGCTTTCCATGCTGTTCGTAATTTGATTCGTTCGGCCCGCGGTAAAGTTACAATGCTTTGGGCGCAGACCGGTTTTAATTCCTACCCCAAAAGTAAGAACAAGAAAAAAGAAACGCCGCGTAATTTATTCGCTTTTAAAGACGGAACGGAAAATCCACACGTGGATAAGCCGCAGGACATGAATGATGTCGTCTGGATCCAGCCGGGCGAATCAAAAGGCTGGCTTGCGGGCGGTACCTATCTGGTTGCCCGACGGATTCAGATGCATTTGGAAACCTGGGATCGTACTGCTTTACAAGAACAAGAAGCAACGTTTGGCCGTCACCGTGACAGCGGTGCCCCGCTTGGGAAGACAGGGGAATTCGAAGCGATGGAGCTTGACCGAAAAGAAAACGATGAGTTAGTCGTACCGGAAGACTCCCATGTTTTTCTAGCTAAGCAAGTGAAAGACCGCATTTTGCGGCGCTCTTTTTCCTATTCAGACGGCATTAACCCAAAGACGGGAGCTTTCGATGCAGGGCTTCTGTTCTTATCTTTTCAAAAGCATCCGAAACAGTTTATCAACATTCAAAACAGTTTCGGAAAGGAAGATAAACTAAATGAGTACATCACGCATCGGGGCAGTGCTCTGTTTGCTTGCTTTCCCGGGGTGAAAAAGGGCAGTTACTTAGGGGCGGAATTGTTTCAGTAAAGGAGAGGATAGAAAATGAAGAAAGTTGGGATTGTGCTCTGTTTTTTACTTTACTTCCTGTCTCCTTTGCAATTCGCAGCTGCTGAAGAAGATTACCAAAATTTGTTTATCTCTGTCGGTGACGCGATGATGAAGACTAAAGCTGAAGACTGGCAGGCAGTGGATGGCCTAGTTACACAATTACAGGAAGATTGGAAACAAGTAGACAAGAAGGACAGCAGTGAGGCGGCGAAGGTGGATAAAGCATTAGCGAACATACAGCAAGTTTTAGCAGATCATGAAAAAGAAACAATGCTTGATAACTTGTCAGCTGTCTCACACGCACTGGTCGCATTTGAAAAGGAACAAAATCCTGTCGATGAAGAAGCCCAGCGCCAAGAAGTAAAGACTGCTCTCACTCCTATTCTCGAAAAAATGAAAACGGCGATTGAGAGTGAGAACGCTTCAGAAATCGAAAGCACCTATGATCAGTTTTTGGCAGCATGGAATAAGAAAGAAAGCATAGTACGCGCCCAGAGTATCCCTCATTATGGACAAATTGAAACACAAATGGGTTTTTTACGAATGGGCCTGAGTCAGGAAGAAAAGGACTATACTCAAATAGCAACCATTCACCAGACTCTTGCTGACGCAGTTGCGTCTTTTCTTGCTGGTAAAGAAGTGAAAACTGATAATCAAGACTACTCGCTCGCAACCTTGATTGATTTGTTGGACAAAGCAGAGCAGGATATCGGTGAACAAAACCCTGAGGCGGCGGTTCCTGTATTGCAGGAATTTTTGACAGTCTGGCCATCTGTAGAAGGGGAAGTCCGGACAAAAAACGGCAGCTTGTATACAGAGCTTGAAAGTGAGATCCCTGTTATTGCTGGTAAATTATCCTCCTCGGGAACGAATATGGAAGAACAGAAGAGTCAACTCAGTAAATACAAACAATCGCTTGAACTCCTGCAAGAGAAAACGTCTTATTCTGTTTGGGACGCTGCCTTAGTAATGCTTCGTGAAGGCTTGGAAGCATTGCTGATCGTCGCCGCTTTGATTGCGTTTTTGCGAAAAGCAAACGCCCTTGAACAACAGAAGTGGATATGGGTGGGGGCGGCAGTTGGTGTCTTAATGAGTGTGGCAGCTGCGGTTGTCATCAGCAAGGTGTTCTCGCTTGCAACAGCCGGAGCGAATCGGGAAGCGATCGAAGGAGTGACCGGGCTTGTGGCAGTGGTGATGATGCTTGGTGTCGGCGTTTGGCTTCATCAGAAGTCAAATATGAAGGCATGGAACCATTACATCCAAAAACAAATGGGAACAGCTTTATCTACTGGAAGCATCGTGGCGATGTCATTTGTCAGCTTCTTATCGATATTTCGAGAAGGAGCCGAGACGATCATTTTTTACGCAGGGATGGCACCTTCCATCAGTACAGCGAAACTCCTTCTCGGGATTTTAGTTGCGATCGGGCTATTAGGCATCTTTGCCTTTTTGTTTATTCGCTACAGCACAAAAATTGCTATTGCGCCTTTCTTTAAAATTGCGACCGTACTTATTTACCTTTTAGCATTTAAAATTCTTGGAGTAAGCATTCATGCACTCCAGTTAACCAAACATATCAGCACGACCCAGGTACAACAGCTGCCTATTATTAATGCAATCGGCTTTTTCCCGACTCTCGAAACCATTCTACCGCAGCTGTTTTTGCTCCTCATTGTGCTTTTGGCAGCTGGTTGGTATAAGAGAACGAACAAGCAGCTACAAGTCTCTGAATCTGGGAGTGCAAACTAGAAAGAGCAGCTAGAACGATATAGGTTCTAGCTGCTCTTTTTGCATGTTAGAAGTGCTAGAAACTACTTGTCAGGAATATAAATGAATAAGACACGTTCTGTGCTGCATCTTAAAGAGACGAGCCGAGGTGATAGAGAGTGAATTTTGAGTTGACGAATGAACAAACAATGGTCCGTGATATGGTACGAGACTTTGCGCAACAGGAAGTCGCACCAAAAGCTCAAGAGCTGGACCGTAGCGCCCATTTTCCAGAGGAGACGTTTCATAAAATGGGGGAAATGGGACTCCTTGGCATACCATTCCCTGAAAAATACGGTGGTGCTGGCGCTGATAACATTTCTTATATGCTGGCAGTCAAAGAAATAGGCAGGGCATGCGGCGGCACAGGATTAAGCTATGCTGCGGCTGTTTCGCTCGGTGCAAGTCCGATCTATTATTACGGAACAGAAGCACAAAAGGAAAAATACCTCGTCCCGATTACCTCGGGAGAAACGCTCGGTGCATTCGCCCTAACGGAACCGAATGCTGGCTCGGACGCTGGTGGAACCGAGACAAAAGCGATTTTAAAAGACGGTCATTATGTCATAAATGGTGAAAAATGCTGGACAACGAATGCTCAGTACTCAAAGACGGTCATTGTTACTGCTGTGACAGGAAGGGACAGTCAAGGGAAAAACATTATTTCGGCGCTTATTGTTCCGACAGACGCGAAAGGTTTCACCATAAGAAACCCCTACGACAAAATGGGGGTGCGTGCTTCCAATACGTGTGAGCTTATCTTAGAAAATGTCAGAGTGCCTGCGGAAAATCTACTCGGTGATCCGAAATCCGGTTTCAAGCAATTTCTTTTTACGCTTGATGGCGGGAGGATTTCGATTGCGGCGCTTGCTATCGGTATTGCAGAGGGAGCTTATGAAAAAGCGAAAAGATATGCTCAAGAAAGAAAACAGTTCGGGAAACGCATTGTTAATTTCCAAGCGATACAATTTAAACTCGCCGACATGGCGATGGAAATAGAGCTAGCTCTCAACATGGTATTAAAAGCGGCTTGGCTAAAGGATAACCGTAAGCCTTTTACGAAAGAATCGGCCTATGCAAAGCTTTTTGCTTCTGAAATGGCAACGCGTACGTGTAATCAAGCGATCCAGATACACGGTGGGTACGGATACATGAGGGAGTATGGAGTAGAACGGATGCTTCGCGATGCGAAATTAATGGAAATCGGTGAAGGAACATCGGAGATTCAAAGACTCGTCATCGCCAGGCAGATTGGTTGTGACAGTTTATAAAGGGCGGAATCCATACTTCGTGTGCAGATATCCATACTTGAAGAGGTGGAATCCATACTGCGGGTGCAGGTATCCATCCATGAAGTTTCCGAATCCATACTTCAGTCGCAGGTATCCATACTTGAGGGGAGACCGCAATATTCGTGCTAGCCGTCCAGAAATGAGAATACTACCCCGCGAGTCATTTTAAAATAGCTTAATACAAAAGGAGGCAGTCTGATGAGTCATATACCGGCTCCGATTGCTGGTGTTATCTGGAAGATGCTCGTAAACGAGGGTGATGAGGTACATGCAGATGACGAGGTGGCCATTTTGGAATCTATGAAAATGGAGATCCCCATAACCGCTGAGCAAAATGGGTTCGTTGCCGAAGTAGTAAAAAAACAAGGAGAATTCGTTAACAGCGGCGATATCTTAATCAAGTTACGATAGTGAACATTGATAAAAGGGGAGATATGAACGTGCAGCTGCCTGACCGGGTGCGGATCAGAGAAGTGGGACCACGCGACGGTCTCCAGAATGAGAACGTTCGGTTAACGACAGAAGATAAAATAGACTGGATTAATCGTTTAGCAGACAGTGGGCTTTCATATGTAGAGATTACCTCTTTTGTATCGCCGAAATGGGTCCCCGCACTTGCAGACGCACGGACCGTAGCGCGGGGAATCCGTCGGAAAAAAGGGGTGACGTACGCGGCGCTGGTACCGAACCTTCAAGGACTTTCGGAGGCGCTTGCAGCCGATGTCGATGAAATTTCCGTTTTCATGTCTGCCACGGAAACGCATAACCGTAAAAATATAAATAAATCAATAGACGAGACGTATCCCTTATTAAGGGAAATTGTCAAAGAAGGGAAGGCAGCCGGTAAGACAGTCAGAGGATACCTCTCGATGGTTTTTGGCTGTCCCTATGAAGGAAAGGTAGAAATTCAACAAGTAGAAAAGTCTCTTTATAAGCTCCTCGAGATGGGAGTAGACGAATTGTCGCTAGGGGATACAATCGGTGTTGCAGGCCCACAGCAGGTTCGAGAAATGCTTGCCGTCGTATTGAACAGCATCCCTTCGGAAAAAATCGCGATGCATTTTCACGATACACGCGGGGTAGCATCTGCAAACTGTTTTGCTTCCTTGCAGATGGGAATTGCTAAGCTTGACAGCTCATGTGGCGGGATTGGCGGTTGCCCTTATGCACCAGGTGCCTCCGGTAACATTGCTACGGAAGAACTTTTATATTTAGTTCACAGCATGGGAATTCAGACGGACGTGGATGAAAAATCTGTTTTTGATGCGGCTTTGTTTATCGAGCGGAAAATAGGAAAACCTTTAGCCAGCAAAGTGCTTCAGGTTGAAAGAACAAAGCTTAAGGAAAACGGGGGTTCTACTTATGAGTTGGGAAAAGGAACTAAAAGATAGAGTGACACAAATTGAAAAAGGTGGTCACTTTAAGTATCACGAGAAAAACAAAGAGAAGGGAAAATTATTTGTGCGCGATCGCTTAGCCCTTCTTTTAGACAACGGCATAGAGTTCGAGGACGGGAAATTTGCGAATGAAGACGCGGAAGGGCTGCCGGCTGACGGAGTCATTACCGGGACAGGGAAAGTGAACGGTCGCACGGTCTGTTTTATGGCAAATGATTCTACAGTTAAAGCAGGATCTTGGGGAGCGAGGACGGTAGAGAAAATCATTCGTATCCAGGAAACCGCAGAAAAATTAAATGTTCCACTTCTATATCTTGTTGATTCCGCGGGCGCCCGCATCACAGACCAGGTGGAAATGTTTCCCGGGAGGCGCGGTGCAGGTCGAATTTTTTACAATGAAGTAAAGTTATCCGGGCGAATTCCACAAGTGTGTATCTTATTTGGCCCCTCGGCTGCAGGTGGTGCTTATATCCCGGCTTTTTGTGACGTGGTCATCATGGTGAAGGGCAACTCTTCTATGTATTTAGGTTCACCGCGGATGGCAGAGATGGTAATTGGGGAAAAAGTGTCTCTTGAAGAAATGGGCGGAGCTGACATGCATTGTTCGGTATCGGGGTGTGGGGATATCCTCGTAAGTGATGAGACATCTGCAATTGAGAAAGCACGTTCTTATTTGTCGTATATGCCACTGAACTATAAGAAACAGCCTCCCGAATCGACTGCTCATGAACCGGCAGCTTTTGAAACATCCGTAGAAGAAATCCTCCCACACAATCAAAATGTTCCTTTTAATATGTACCAGCTTATTGAAAGAATTATAGATAATAATAGCTTTTTTGAAATGAAGGAATTGTTTGCCCCAGAGTTAATTACTGGTTTTGCGAGACTAAACGGACAAGCAATCGGAGTTATTGCCAATCAGCCGAAAGTAAAGGGCGGCGTGTTATTTCCTGATTCTGCTGACAAAGCAGCCCGTTTTATTACGCTGTGCGATGCCTTCCATATTCCGCTGCTTTTTTTAGCAGACATACCTGGATTTATGATCGGCACCCACGTTGAAAGAGCTGGCATTATCCGGCATGGTGCAAAAATGATTGCCGCGATGTCTGAAGCCACCGTGCCAAAGTTATCGGTTATTGTTCGTAAGGCATATGGGGCTGGGCTTTATGCGATGGCGGGGCCTGCTTTTGAACCGGACTGCTGTCTTGCGCTTCCAAGTGCACAGATAGCCGTAATGGGGCCGGAAGCAGCAGTCAACGCTGTGTACGCCAACAAGATTGCTGCTCTCCCAGAGGACAAAAGACAAGCTTTTGTTGAAGAAAAGCGTCGCGAATATAAAGAAAACATCAATATTTACCGGCTCGCTTCGGAAATGGTGATCGATGATATAGTAAACGGCAATGACCTACGGCAAGAGCTCATAAACCGTCTTGCTGTATATAAAAGTAAATACATGAAATTTTCCGAGAGAAAGCATGCTGTTTACCCTGTTTAGAATGTGAAGAAGACATTTTTGACATGATCAGTAATCAATACTAAAATGAGCGTATATTTAATAGAAGTTTTTGAATCTTTCATGGGAGGCTAACGTGAACGCTAATACGCTTTGGGATGATTTTAATTTTTCTTATATTTTATTAGAAAAAAGGGAGAAAGTAGCCGTTTTAACACTAAACAATCCTAATAAACTAAATGCAATGGATGATAGGTTACTAGCGGAGCTGAGGGAAGCTTATCAGAATGTAATGGATGCTTCTGATATAAAAGCTTTGGTTATTACAAGCACTGCTAAGAAAGCGTTCTGCGCCGGAATTCATGTATCTTATGTTCGGGGATTATCGAATGAACAGGCGGGAAATTTTTTCTTTGAGCTGGCGGAATTTTTTGAATGGTTGATTCACTGTCCGTTCCCGACCATTGCCGCGGTGGATGGTTATGCGTTCGGTGCCGGGGCGGATCTTGCTTTAGCTTGCGATATACGAATTGGTGCAACGAGAGCCTCTTTTCGTTTTCCAGGACCCCAGTTCGGAGTAGTCCTCGGTACGCAGCGTCTTATGGATGAAATTGGTCCCGCGCAGGCCCGTTTTTTAGCACTGACGAATCAGCTGATCGATGCAAATAGAGCACTTCAGTTAGGAATCATTCAAGAAAAGGTCGCGGAGGAAAGCCTGACGGAGTACGCATGTCAAGTAGCAGACGCCATCACCCGTGTGCCTGAACATACGACAGGTACGATAAAGAGCCTCACTAACGGGCAGAAAGCGGGATCACCACCTGATTTGACAAGAGACTCCATAGTAACAGGGGATTTCCAAGAGCGGTTTGCAGGTTACCTGGAACGGCTGAAGAAAAAGTAACGGCGAAAGGGTGGGAGCGGTGATTACAGCAGAAAACTATCCCGGATTAGCAACGCTTATTAAAGAGGTCAACGAAATTATCAAAGAGTATGAAGAAGAAAAATCCATCACAGAACAAGTATCGAATCGCTTAGCCGCATTTATAAAAAAATATCCACACGAGATACCAGTGTCATACAAACGCGCCAACCCTGATAAATATGTACTTTATCCTTTATTTGTTTCGGACACTGATAACTTTTCAATCTCTGTTGCTGTCTGGGATGTCGGTCAGTCGACTCCTATTCATGATCACGGAGTATGGGGTGTGATCGGAATTGTCGAAGGAAGCGAACGCGAAATCCAGTATCAGAAGCATACGCATCGACTTGAACAAACTGGAGAATACCACCTGGGATCGGGGGATGTAAAAGTATGTTGCAGTTCCGACCAGGATATCCACGAAGTAAGCTGCGCTTCTGACATCCCGTGTGTTGCCGTTCACATCTATGGCGGCAATGTAGGGGAATTAACACGTTATGTATATGAAGAAGAAAACGGGGAGAAAAAAGCAGTGATCACCCCTTGGGACAGTAGGCCGCTTATAAGCTGATTGTTGGCTTCGCTGATAACGACAGAGAATGCAGAAATAACAACCTCATAGAAGTCGTATGAAGTTGTGAAAGGAAGAAAGTGCCAAAACAGCGACATCATAATGATCGTACGGCGTCGTGAAGATACAAAACCGCAAAAATAGTGACGTCATAAGGGGTGAATGAAGTCGTGAAAAGTGTTCCCCTCGACAATAACGACGTCATAGCCGTTCAATGAAGTCATGAAAATGGTTGATCCGCGAAACAGCGACGTCATTATAGCAAACACATCCCATCTGGTTGAACAGAGAGGATGTGTTTCTTTTATTTGTTCCGTTAGCTGTTTACGGTGTTACCTTCTGCCGGGATCGGGTGATCTTTTAGCATGCGGGCAAAGTGCGCTAAATTATACGCCATCGTTCTCGTGTTTTTCTTTGTGAACTCGCTGTCTTGCCCGGCCTCAATATAAGAAGGACCAGGCCCAGCCTCCCCGACCCAGTACGTGTCGGCATTTGGCGGGATCATGAATCCAATGTGCTGGAGGGCATACAAAATCGAACGGGCTGAATCTTTTGCGCCGTCTTCATTTCCAGTGATGACAACGCCGGCTACTTTGTTGTAGTAAATGCTTTGATCTTTCTCATTTGTTTCATCGCTTGAGGCACTGAGACGTTCGATCACTCGCTTGGCGATACTACTTAACTCGCCCAACCAGATCGGCGTTCCAATCACGATGATATCTGCCTGTTTCACCTTATCCAGGATAGAGGGCCACTCATCTCCGCTTCCCATATCCGGCTCGATCCCCGGCTTTATCTCGTAGTCAGCAATCCGCACTTCTTCAACGGACACATTTTCTTTCTGCAGCCACTCCCCGGCTTTTTGGAGGAGGGCACTTGTATTGGACGTATCCGAAGATGCTTTCAGTGACGTGTTTAAAAATAACGCTTTAATCCCAGCCATAATGACTAATAGCCTCCTTGTTTCAATATTAATTTCCTCATTCCCGGAAATTGTGATCGGATAAACGATATTTTCATAACTTCCTTTGGTTCATCAGGACAATTACATCCATAAGCGAGAAAGCCAAATTCCAATAGTGAGCAGGAAGCCGAATGTCCAATGGTGTAAGGCGACCCATTTCATTGCTCGCATCTCTTCATCACGGGAATTCTCTTTGCGAAAAAAAATAAACAAGTCGTACAGCGAGGGGCACGGCAAGAATCGTTATCAAGGTAAGGAGAGGAAGTATACCCCCAGCGATCATGATAAAAATAAGCAGATAAGATAGGGTTAACAGCACCATTAATAGTATAATAGCGTTTCTTTTTCCAATCTTGATTGGTAAGGTGCTTCGAAAGGGAAGATCCTTATCAATGTCTCTTATGTTATTTGTAAGAATCATCGTGGCGATCAGTACCGCAAAAGGAAGCGAAACAAACAAAATTTGTAGGTTGGGGACAAGTCCCTGCACGATATAAGCGAGGGAAAACGGAACAATGCCAAGGAAAAGGGCAGCTGTTCCTTCCCCAAGGCCGAGAGCTGACAAGGGAGCACCTGCAGAGTAACAGTAACCTGCCAGTACGCCGACAGCTCCAGCCCCCAATATCCACCAACCAGTTTGCCATGCGAGCCAAATACCGATCGTGGCTGCTGCTACAAGTAATAACAACGCTGTATTTCGTACAGTAGCCGGCGCTAGGCCGTGGGTTTGTTCGTTCGCTGATTGTACAAGCCATTTTTCGGCATCCTGACCATGCAGAAAATCATAGTAGTCGTTAAATATATTGACAGCTGCTTGAATGAGCAAGAGGGCACATAGAAAAGCAGCAAAATTTACAAAATCGATAGATCCTTTTCGAAAAGCCAGCCCAGTAGCAGCTAGAACAGGCATAATAGAACCCGTGAAAGTGAGTGGCCGAATAAGGCGGATCCAAGAATAACGATATACAAATGTGTTAGCGTGTGGTTGGCTCATAATGATGACCTCCTTTCGTAATTGGTCGTCACAATAGGACCATTACCATGATTACCACGATAAAACCCGCGACTTCGAATGAGGCAAGAAATTTAGCAAAGCGCAGCGATCTATTTAATGGGGTAGTAATCCCTTTATCGGCAAGTTGCCACAGGGTATTATTTGCTAAAACAGCCATCATACTTTTGAAACTGATAGAAGCTCCCCAAATTAATGAAAGACTGGCAGTAATAAAGGCAACAGCCCAACGCTTCCCGTATAAAGTATTCCAAATATCGCCCCACTGATGAAGTGGGCCTAGTATAGTCCCAAGAACGAGGCCACTTACTATCACACCAATTCCAGCCAAGATAAATAATGGGTGCGCTTTCTTCATGACGGTTGCGAGGACATTTCGTTGTTCGGAAAATGTCAGGCTAGAAATAGCAGGGAACACTCCCCATCCGACAAACATCACCCCTCCCACCCATGTTATGCCAAGAAATATATGAATAAAAAGTATAAGTTGAAAAATAAGTAATCTCACGAACCATTCCCCCTTTGCTGGGCTGCTATCTTTATTATAAGAAGAAGCGGGTGAATATACCTTGACATGCGTCAAATAAAAATCTTTCGTTTTTTGACGTACGTCAAGGAAAGGGTCGGGGGGATTACACATAATGGAGATGAGTAAAAATGGAAAGAAAGTGAGGCGGAGGGAATGGGAAACATATGTATCGTGTACGCAAGTATGACCGGAAACACAGAAGAAATTAAGGATATATTAGCAAGCACGTTAAACACAGCCGCCGAAGCAGATGTGTATATGATGGACAATACCGAAGCGGAGATTATAGAAGACTATGATTATATCCTTCTCGGTTCGTATACGTATGATGACGGCGACATCCCATTTGAGGCGGAAGATTTTTACGAGGAACTGGAAAATATGGATTTGACAGGGAAAAATTTTGCTTGTTTCGGAAGCGGTGATACGTTGTATGTGGATTTTTGTAATGCGGCTGTTTTATTTGAAGAACGGGTTCAAGAGCAAGGTGGTAAAATCATGGAGCCTGTCTTGAAGGTGGAACTTTCTCCTCATGATGAAGATCAGAAGGAGAAGTGCTTGAAATTTGCAGAGAACGTACTTCATTTTATTGCAGCTGACAAAATAAAAAACTAGTTAAAAGCGAACCCTTCCTTGAGAGTTCGCTTTTTTCAGCATCGTTGGAATCTTAATGTTGCTATTTTGCTGGTCTCCGTTTTCACAACATCATAGAACCGTTTTGAAGCTGTTATTTCGGGTGTTTGCTGTTTTAACAACTGCATACGGGTTCTATGACGTTGTTATTATAATGATTCGCGGCTTTTAGAACCTCATACACGTGCTATAGTGCTGCTATTTTCCTGACTATACGTTTTCACGACTCCATAGTACCCCTATGAGGTCGTTTTTTTAACAAATCGTTGTTTTCAAGGCCTCATACAAGTACTATGATGTCGTGGTTTCTCCGTTTCACTGTTTTCAGGATTCCATAGCGCCTATCATGTATTTGTAATTTGCCGTAATGAAATTTTGTCCAGCAGGCGAATGCGCCGGTGGCCGTGTTGTTCAATCCAGCCTTGTTTTTGGAAATCGGTCAGCTTACGACTGAGTGTTTCTTGGGTCGTCCCGAGATAAGAGGCAATATCCTTTTTGCTCATTGGCAGGGTAAGGTTAGTCGTCTTCTGTTCTTCCGCTGTTTCCAGTAAATAATAAGCGACACGGTGTTCTGTGTCCTGTGAACTGAATTGAGTAATTAATCTTTCAGTCTGACTCAGGCGGCGACTGACTTCTTCCAACACCTTCATTGCTGTTTCAGGATGCTTGATAAGAACGTCCTGAAAAGTACGCCGAGGAATCACGCAAATTTCAGCAGCAGAGGAGGCTTGTGCGTAACTATCGTGAATGTTTTTCGCAAATAAAGATAATTCTCCCATGAAATCACCTGACTCAAGGATTCGGAGAAGTTGTTCTTTTCCGTTATCCGTTAGATGGGTGACTTTTACTTTCCCTTTATGAACGATATAAAGAAATTCCTCTTCATCGCCGGCGTGGAAGACCATTTCTCCTTTTTGAAAATCTTTCACATGACTGAGAGCAGCAA
Organism: Bacillus piscicola; assembly: GCF_022458745.1. Classification (GTDB taxonomy): domain Bacteria; phylum Bacillota; class Bacilli; order Bacillales; family Marinococcaceae; genus Alteribacillus_A; species Alteribacillus_A piscicola. The sequence continues at coordinate 191,840 of NZ_JAJJJF010000003.1, read as the reverse complement.
TTCGCACCATCTCTTCTTTATCCAAATTTTGGAAAATAGGGACCAGCTGGATACAATTCGTCTTAAGCTGATGGTCTTTGGACAATCGGAACGCCTCCTGTTTTTGTCTATTACAATTATTTTGAACTACCCACCACTTATCGACCTTACGGTCTGATTGAAGTGGGGGATTCCTAAGAACACCAACCTAACGGTTAGTTATGGATTAGGCTATCCCCGCAGTTCCTGCGGTTAATCGTAATGCCTCGTTACGAAGATTCATACTTGCGTTAATATCTCTTTGGTGATGCGTTTTGCACATAGGACATTCCCATTCACGCAAAGCAAGATTTTTAACGTCTTTATGCTTGTGACCACAATTCGAACACAACTGACTTGAAGCAAAATTCTTAGCTACGGTCACGACTTGTTTTCCGTACCATTTCGCTTTATATTCGAGCATTGTTCTAAACTCTGACCATGCGACTTCACTAATCGCCTTTGCAAGATTATGATTTTTTAACATATGTTTAATAGACAAATCTTCAATCCCAATGATGTCGTGGTTTTTGACAATATCGGTAGAGATTTTATCTAACATATCTTTTCTTGCGTTTGAAATTTTTTCGTGAAGGCGAGCCACTTTTATTTTTTGCTTGTTCCAATTAGAAGAGCCTATTTGTCGTCTTGAAAGGATACGTTGAGCTTTTGCTAATTTTTCTTCTAATGTACGAAAGAATTTTGGGTTAGCATATACCGTTCCATTTGAAAGCGTGGCAAAGTCTTTCAATCCTACATCAATCCCGATGGATGAACCTGTCTTTTTTAATGGTTCAACTTCTGTTTCAGCTAAAATTGAAATGAAGTATTTACCCGAAGGGTTACGTCGAATCGTTGCATTCATGATACGCCCTTCCACTTCACGACTTTTAGCAAAACAAACAAGACCGAGTTTTGGTAATTTAATATGCTTATCCAAAACACCAATATTCCCGTTTACACACTTTGTTGTATAGGATTGAATAGGATTCTTTTTTGATTTAAAATGTGGTTCACCATTTTGTTTTTTATAATATCGAGTGTAAGAATCATTTACAATTTCAACGGATTTTTGTAGGGCGATACTATCAACTTCTTTTAAAAAGGAATAGTGCTTCTTTAGTTCACGAACCGCCTTAATGGATTGATTTTTATTAAAGAATTCACTCTTCCAACTGTTTTCAGTAAGTTGACCATTCTGCACCATTTCATTCACGATATACCAATACGCATCTTTCTCTTTTTGTTTTCCGACAAAATAATTGTATACAAAGCGAGAACATCCAATCGTTTTGTTAATCAGTTCAATTTGTTTTTTGTTTGGATAGATGCGGAATTTGTACGCTTTTTTTGCTAACATTGATTTTCACCTCCCTTTCATGTATTATTTTAATATACAATAATTATACTATATGTTATTTTAATACACAACATAGGAGGTCTAAAATGTCACAGGTTTTAAATATGCGTTATCCAAAAGAACTATTGAAACGAATTGATGATTTTAAAGAAAAAAAGGGTTTTACGACTCGTACCCAAACAATTATCTACCTCATTCAATACGCTCTCGAACAGTCGGACAATCGAGATAGCTGAAGCTATCCCTTGTCCGAAGGCGATTCATCCCCCACTTACTCATTGGACTTCGCCCTTCACATTCCTTGAAGATGGGGGGTTTTCTCGCCTATTTCAGATAAAAAACATCGAGGTATAATGCCATCTAAGGGAATGTAGGTTAGAGAGGATAAAATAAGGGACAAAGGACATAGACTCCAACTCAAGTGTAAAGGAGGGAGACGATGAAAGCAGTTGTGATAGCAGATACACATATGCGAAAACGAGAGCAGAAACTACCGTCTCGCTTGATTGAAGAATTACAGACGGCGGATGTCATTATCCATGCAGGTGATTGGCAGAGTACCTTTGTGTATGCAGAATTAAAGAAGTACGGGGAAGTAACCGGGGTGTTTGGAAATGTTGATGGTGAAGAAATGAAAAGCCTTTTACCGGAAAAAAGAATAATGGAAGTAAATGGTTGGAAAATAGGCATTGTTCACGGTCACGGGAATAAAAAAACAACCGAACAACGTGCAGTAGAGGCATTTACAGAACCCCTAGATATCATTATTTTCGGGCATTCTCACTTACCGTTGCTTCGTTATAAAGGAAAAACGATGTTGTTTAATCCAGGGTCACCGACAGCAAAACGAAAGCTGCCTCACTATTCATTCGGTATCCTTCATCTGGGCGAAGAAATGCAGGCTCGGCATGTTTTCTTTCAAAAATAGTCCATATCACGTGAAAAACGGTCAAAAACATGCTTTTAGCTCGCTCGTACCCTATAATTCTCTAAAATATGTTATAATCAATCTATCAAAATTTTGTGTGAAATAGTTAGGTGGGGAAATAAAGATGAAGTACGGGTTTGCCAATCGTGTGAATCATATGCAGTCATCAGCAGTGCGGGATATTTTGAAAGTAGTTAACAGAGGGGATGTTATTTCATTTGCTGGAGGACTTCCTGATGAGAAGCTCTTCCCAGTTGAAGAGATGAAAACGGCTTTCAACAAGGCGCTGTCCTCTAATCCTAAAGTTTTTCAATATGGGGAAACGGAAGGGGTGCCTGCATTACGTGAACAGCTTGCGGCGCGGATGGCCGAGAAAAATATTCACCGCAGTCCGGACAATATATTGATTACCTCTGGATCGCAGCAAGCCATTGATTTATTTGCGCGGGTGATGTTTGATGAGGGGGACATCGTTTTAACGGAAAATCCTACGTACCTGGCAGCACTTCAAGTGTTCCAGTCCTACGAGGTGAATATCGTACCCGTCGAGTCGGATGAAGAAGGCATGCTGAAAGAAGATTTAGAAGAAAAAATCCAAAAACTGAAGCCAAAGTGCATTTATGTCGTGCCGACGTACTCGAATCCAGACGGAAAAGTGTGGTCGCTCGAACGTCGTAAACATTTATTGCGTTTGGCTGAAAAATATCATACCCTTATTTTCGAGGACGATCCTTACGGTGATATTCAGTTTGAAGAAGAAGAAACAGTCGTACCGATCGCCTCCTTGGACGATAATCAATACGTCCTGTACACGAGCACCTTTTCAAAAACGGTCGTGCCGGCGATGCGGACAGGCTGGATTACCGGCCCTTACCAAATAATTCGTATGATGGCCCAAGCGAAGCAGGCGACCGATCTGCACACGAATTCGCTTGCTCAGCATGCGCTCGTTCACTTATTGAATGAGATGGATTTGGACGAGCACATTCGGACGCTCCGCAAAGCATATAAAGAAAGAATGCATGTGATGAAGGATATTTTTGATCGCGGCGGGGATGCGCTTCCGATTCGCTACAAAATGCCAAAAGGCGGCATGTTCTTCTGGGTAGCCATGCCCGAACATGTAAATACGACCGAGTTGTTAAACCATGCGGTGGATAACGGAGTCGCATTCGTGCCAGGTGCGCCATTCTATGTCACCGAGCCCGCCCAGAATACGATGCGTCTCAACTTTACAAATGCCGAGCCGGAATTAATTGAAAAAGGAATGGAGCGGCTCGTGGAAGTAATGAGCCAGCCCTCAGTCGGCGCAGCAGAATAAAGCGAGAAAAAAGCTTCCCAAAGACGGGAAGCTTTTTTCACGTTTCACTGATAACATGCTCTTTGTGCGTCTTGTCCGGTACGTAAAAGGGATGCCGTAGCAATTCTTTTAAGTAATAATCCCCCTTCGGATTCTTTTTCTGCAATAGGGCAAGTGTTAGTTTTACATCGTCCAGGGCACGGTGATTTTGTTCATCACTGATACGGTGCCAGCGGCAGAGATCAAGTAATTTCCTCGTTTGAAACCCGTATTGTTTCCAGTCAATACCACGTACTGAGCAATGCCAGGGGATTTGCTTCGTACGTGGGAAATAACGCTGAATAAAGCTGCTGTCAAATCCAGCATTATGTGCGGTAATCAAGTCTGACTCTGAGAAAATACGTTCAAAACGCGGACGATCGAGTGACTTCCCGCGAACGTCGTGATCCCGGATACCGTGAATTCTCGATACACGTTCAGGAATGGAAAAAGTCGGCTCGTTCAGTTCATTCGCTTCCTCCATCACCTCCATAACAGCCCCGCTCTTTTCGTGGACACGGACAAGTAACGCTCCGATTTCAACGATCTCATCTCTTGTTTTAGAGAGGCCGGTTGTCTCCACGTCGACAATAGCCACTTTCTTGCCTTGATATAAATTCGCATCCTGTTCATGAGCGAGCCACAGACGTTCGACGCCGGTAAAATCGGTTTCTCTACGGATTGTTTGGCTGTTATGTATATACCACGTCAATGCTTTCGGTTCACAACGGAGCCGCTGCTGAACAAGGTCTTTGGAAATGCCGGGATTGTCAGCAACACATGCCATTAGACAGTTGTGTGCCCGTTCCATTTCATCAATACGTGTAAGTACTGCTTGATTTTGCGCAGCCGTATAAGCCCCAGCCTGGTAAGCGCGAAGCACCACATCCCGTGCTTTTTTAAACTGGTCAAGCATCGCAAATGATTGAATGAGTACATCGCGACACGGGATGAAGCGGGGGACATCGTCTTGGAAGCGGCTGATCACGGCGGGCAGTTCTTTCATCCCTTTTTCACACAGCTCCACCACTTTATCTATATCCTGCAGACGCTTGTATATGTCAATTTCAGAGTTTAAAAGATGAAAACGCTCGATTATGGAATCCATAACAAATTCCTCCATTATATGATTAATTCCATTTTACAGGAAAAGAATGTCGGTCCGCTAGTGTTAAATTTATTTGTTAAAATGCAACATATATATTGCAAAAAGTTAACTATTTTGTATAATGGACATAACAACAGGAAAAAGGAAGACTGGGGGAGAAAAAATGAAAGAAAGAGATGAAAGGGTTACAAACATGCAGAATCAAATCTACCGTGAAATGTATTGGGTTGTATTCGCGGTAGTAACAGCTTCAGCAGTAATAAAGTTTATCCTTTACGGAGTGGAGTTCCGTAACGTGGCCACAGAATTTGTCATTCTGATTGCGCAAGGTATTTATTACAGTGTTCGCTCCTCACAATTGGGATTGTTCTCGGCAGAGGTGGAGATGCATGACCGGAAGAAGAAAATACCAATGTGGAAAAAGCAGCTCTTGATTGGCCTTTTCCTTGGAGTCGGAATGGCGCTCTACATGGGAATTCATAGTGCGGTCATGTATGCGGATGGCACACGGCAGTCCTTCTATTATTTTATTTCGGTTTTTGGGGTAGCTCTTTTGATCTATGTACCGTTTCTGGCAGCAGTAATGGGGATTAGTTATTATACGGCCAAGAGGCAGAGCGATAAAGCCATGAAAAAAGAGCTGGACGACTGCGATGAGACGTGGTGAGGACGCATGAAAAATTTAAAATTAAAAACAGCACGAGTCGAGAAAGATTTGTCTCAAGAAGAGTTAGCGAAGCATGTCGGCGTGTCGAGGCAGACGATTGGGCTGATTGAATTAGGGAAGTATAACCCTAGCCTTAAGCTCTGTGTAGCTATTTGCAAAACGCTCTCCAAAACATTGGATGACCTCTTCTGGGAGGAATAAAAAAGCACCCTATAGGCAGACTTTTTTTAACTGTCTACTCTATAGGGTACATTTTAACGAGCCCTGCGCCTTGCTTTATTAATTATTCCACGATGTGTTTGATTCGTCCTACGTTTCCGTCTTCTAATCTTACCTTAATGCCATGTGGGTGATGAGCGGATTTTGTTAACAAGTCTTTTACAACACCGCGCGTTAATTTCCCGGAACGTTGGTCTTGTTTTAGTACGATGTCTACTGTAATACCGGGGCGGATACGTTCTCGTTTTTGACCATTCATGAAGATATTCCCCTCTATATGAGTTTGATTTTCCGTGTTTTGTTCAGACTCTCGACAGAAGATCTGTACAACATTTTACCATACTTATAATCCGAACGGTTGAATACAGTACGGTCGGATTATTTGGTTAAGGCAGTAAGCTAATGTCGTTCCGTCAACATACTTCGCTTTCCGCGGTCACGGCCTCGGGCCAACAGGATGTGGGTCACAAAGGCGTTGCCACAGGACGTGGCGATCTTAGCCTTTGTTCCATCGCCTTGGTTAGATAGTCTTCGGCTCATGCTGTTCCCACAGGATTTTGACTACACGTAGAATATACTTTCATCACGTTGTTCGACTTTTCAATAACCATTTTTAGATTTGACCCTGCCTCTTCTTATAAAATAGAAACTAGTGTGAACTGCTTTCGTCCTCTTTTCTTAGTATGATAGAGGATTTACTTGGTGTTGTTTCGGAGATGATTTCTCCGCGGCGGATTGAATACACGACGGCGGCTTGGCGGCGTAGTGTCTCGAATTCGTCGCCCGCATCGAGGATAATAAGATTGGCAGGTTTACCTTCTGTAATCCCGTAATTATCCTCTATATTCAAGGTACGCGCACTATTTGTTGTAATTAAATCGAAGGATTTGCTAATCTCATCATAGCCGAGCAATTGACAAATATGCACGCCCATATGAAGGACTTGCAGCATGTTCCCCGTTCCTAACGGGTACCACGGATCAAAGATATTATCATGGCCAAATGCTACGTTAATACCAGACTCCATCAGCTCTTTTACTCTCGTAATTCCTCGTCGTTTTGGGTAAGAGTCAAAACGACCCTGCAAGTGGATGTTTATTAAAGGATTCGCGATTATGTTCATGTCCGCTTTTTCCAGTAGTTTAAAAAGTTTAGCTGTATAGGCATTGTTATACGAATGCATAGCGGTTGTGTGGCTTGCCGTGACGCGCTTTCCTAAGCCTGTTCGCAATGCTTCAGCGGCCACTACTTCGATAAAGCGAGACTGCTCGTCATCCGTTTCGTCACAATGAATATCCACAAAACGATCGTACTTTTCGGCTAATTGAAAGGCAATTTTTACTGATTCAACACCGTACTCCCGCGTATACTCAAAATGCGGAATCCCACCTACACCGTCAGCACCTAACCGAAGTGCCTCTTCTAAAAGATCTTGCCCCTGCTCCGAAGAAAGAATACCTTCTTGCGGGAACGCAACTAGTTGTAAGTCGATACAAGAAGCAAGTTCTTCTTTTAGCTCTAATAAAGCGTGAAGCCCCGTTAGTTCAGGATCTGTCGTATCCACATGAGTTCGTACATGTTGGACGCCATATGAAATTTCCATTTCCAGCGCTCTTTTTGCACGTTCCTTCACGTCCTTCTTTGTCAGTAACTGACGGCGTTCGGACCATCTCTCAATTCCTTCAAATAAGGTGCCGCTTTTATTCCATTTTGGCTGTCCGGCTGTTAATGTGGAGTCGAGATGAATATGTGGATCGACAAATGGCGGAAGCACTAATCTCCCGTCTGCATCCAGTGTATTATCTCTATTAGTTTTACCCGCTGTTGTTATTTTTTCGATTATACCGTCTTCCATATAAATATCTACCAATTGCTCTGTTTGTGGAAGCTTGGCATTCGTAATGATCATTTTTTACATCACCTTATCTTTTTCTGTAGTAGGAGGGTGTACCTCTTCCGGTATTTTTGTGTTACGTTCTGTTATTTTTACAATGATAACGTATGAGAGGGCTGATGCAATTAAGGCATTAATTGGCGCAATCCCCGGTATAAAATGGGCGGCTAGGATTCCAATAGCCCAAGCGGAAAGCGCCGACCAGCGGACTGCTTTAAACTGCATCGCTTGGTATGCTTTGTAGGCTCTCTTATTGACAATGAAAAAGTCTGCCAAAATAATCGCGCCAATTGGTGGCAGGAAGGTACCTAAGAAGTCCAACCAACCTGTAAAGTTGTTATAGAGCCACATCGCAAACACAGTTCCGATAAGCCCGTTAAAAATAACAATTTTGTTTTTAGAGATTTTCGTGATGTTGGAAAAGCCGAGGCTGGAGGCGTAAAGGGCATTATCATTTGTCGTCCAAATGTTAAAACCTAATACGATAATCGCGGGGATAATTAAACCTTGTGTAAACATTACCTCTGAAATGTCTGATTCACCGGTGGAAATAGCCCCTATTGCACCGAAGACAAACATAAGGGAGTTACCGATAAAAAAGGCGATGAGTGTTGTTACCACACCTGATGTTTTGTTTTTTGCGAAACGGGTGAAGTCAGGGGTTAAGGTGCCTGCACTGATAAATGAACCGATACAGACAGTTACAGCTGCAGCCAGTCCCATAAATTCAGCAGGCTGATAATCAATAAGGCCTTGAAAGCCACCGACGTTATCCGTTGCCTTGAATACAGAGAAGCTGCCTAAAATTGCAATGGAAGGAACGGCAATAAAGCTGAGAATCGCTAAAGCTTGCATTCCAAAGTAGGCAGTGGCCGTCATGAGTATTCCGCTTATAAAGATAAGAGCGTATTCATTGATGCCGGTCACAATTTGAACGGGTAGGGCAAACATGGCAGCGCCGACTCCGAACCAGCCGACTTGAGTCGCGCCTAACATAAACGAGGAAAGATAAGAACCTTTTTCGCCGAAAGCGTAGCGGGCGAGCAGATGGGTGGAAAGGCCTGTTTTGGCAGCGATATATGCAAGTGAGCCTGTATATAGGCCAAGCACAAGATTTCCGGCCAATACGACCAAGATGAATTGCGTGAAGGTTAAACCAACGCCAAGTGTTCCTCCTGACCACATACTAGCGGAAAAAAACGTCAAACCAAGCATGACGACCAGCATTTTCCAAAAACCATTACGGTGCGACTGAGGGACAGGTTCCAAAGAAAACTCTTTATCTTTCAAACCCATAGTAACTCCTCCTTATTTTGATTATTCTGAATAAAGGTGAACCAAATAGCCACTGCAACAGAAATTAGATTTCACCCCCTTAGAAAAAGGAAAAGCCCGGCAAGAATAAATATTCTTCACCGGACTTTTCCTTCCAAGTGTCATAACATTCCCCCTCGGACCAGACTTCATCTGAAGTGATAGAACGGAACCCTAGAGAAAGTATTCAGTATTCAAATTGTTGATTTCATTATAAAGCGCTTACATTAGATTTGTCAACATACTATTTTGAATATTTGGAACTATTTTCAGTTAAGGGCCATCTGTGACGTTAGACCCTTTATTTAGTTTTGGCCGCTATTGCGCGAACAGGTGAACCATCCAAACCTGTTAGCTTTAAAGGAAGAGCGATGATGAGCGGTTTGTCAAAGTCGATTTCAGCAAAATTAGTAAAGTTCTCTCCAATGATGCCATTCGCTTTCGTAATGGCGTCGTGGGCAGCAAATGAACTCCCATCTGGTGGGTCAATGTTTAAAGCGTCGATAAAAAAAGTACGAATGCCCCGCTTCAAGAACGCTTCTACTACCTCCTTTGTAATGTAGGGATGATTATAATAGTGTTTCGTACCAAGGTGCTGAGACCAGCCTGTGTGGAAAAGAGCTATTTTCCCTGCATGCAACAGTGGTAAATATGTTTCTACATCCTTAAAGGAAATCCCTGACTCCGGTGCTTTATGTGTGACATCGATCAGCACCCCTTCCCCGATAAATTGCTCTAAAGGTGATTCATCAATTCGGTGCCCCGTTGGATTAATATGGTACGGGGCATCAACGTGGGTACCAGTATGAGATCCAATAATGAGTTTGCTGACATTGTATCCGTCTATTTCAATAGAGGCGGCCTGTGAAATATCAGGTTCCGGGTCTCCGGGATAGACAATAGTGTCACTCGTTAGTGGAATGGAAAGGTCTACTATTTTTGTAAATGGCATGCGTACCGCTCTCCTTTTTACAGAAGTAACTTATTCGTGAAAAATGTTCGCGACAATTTCGTAAGAACGCAGCCGCGCCTGATGGTCGTAGATTTGTGAATGAATCATTAATTCATTTGCCAAGGTGTCATCTGCGAAATCCTGCAATTTTTGTGCGGTTGTTTCAGGACTGCCAATAATAGAGGTTCCAAGTTGATGATGGAGTGCTGCTTTTTCCTGTTCATTCCACATTTCTTCCATGTTTTCAACGGGTGGTTGCAAGGGTTTTTCGGTACGCCGAATTAGATTTAGAAATTGCTGCTGCAAGGAAGTACTGAGAAAGGCTGCTTCTTCGTCCGTTTCAGCTGCCACTACATTCACGCAGACCATCGCATACGGTTCAGAAAGCACGTCTGATGGCTGAAAGGTGCGATGGTATAGGTCCAGAGCCGGCAAAGTATTGTCAGGTGAAAAATGACTCGCATACGCATACGGCAGGCCGAGCTGGCCAGCTAGCTGGGCACTGAAGCCGCTTGATCCGAGCAGCCAAATTGGAATATCAATGTCTTTCACGGGAAAAGCCCGGATTGGCATTGGTTGAGAGGAGCGGGATGGATCAAAATAGGTACGCAGTTCTTCCAGCTGTTGCGGGAAATCATGACCGCCACTATTGCTATTGCGGCGAAGCGCCTGAGCTGTCAGCTGATCCGTGCCAGGGGCGCGCCCGAGCCCAAGATCAATACGGCCGGGGTAGAGTGACTCGAGTGTTCCAAACTGTTCTGCAATTACGAGCGGGGCATGATTGGGGAGCATGATGCCACCTGAACCTACCCGGATGGTGGAAGTACCGCCTGCGACATGGCCAATAAGAACAGAGGTGGCTGAACTACCGATAAATGGCATATTATGATGTTCAGCCATCCAAAAGCGGTGATAACCAAGCTTCTCCGTATGGCGTGCTAATTCAAGCGTATGCTGAAACGATTCGGAGATCGTGCTGTTTTCCTTAATGGACGACAGGTCAAGGACCGAAAAACGAATATCTTGAAGTCGTTTCTCGCTTCTGATTCGAGCCATGGTCTTGCCACTTCCTTCATTGATATAGTAATTTAGATTTCCCATCTAGTGTAGCAATGATAAAGAAACAGTGAAAACAATATGAGCTAAATCATTAAAAATGACCAGGCGTGAATCAAGCCTGGTCAACTAGGGGAGGGGGATTAACGCATATGCCCGCCGCCGTGATAATCTTGTGGGTACATATGGGTGTTCGCTGTACGGTGGGTTGCAAAGGTATCATAAACACCGGATTCATTCTCCGTATCAGCTTCCACAAGCACTACAATATAATTTCGTTTTAAATAGCTTTCATAGTCTTTTGCGTGCTCTTCCGGTATGCCGGCCCCGACGAGAGCACCGACAATTCCGCCGCCGCCGACACCAACTCCTGCACCGCCAAGGGCAGCCGCTATCGGTCCTGCAGCAGCAATTTGTCCGAAGCCTGGGATAGCGATTAACCCCAGACCGACAATGGCGCCAAGGATACCACCGCTGCCAGCCCCAATACCTGCACCTTTACCGACGTTTTTGCCTTTTCCAGTTTCAGTGGACCGGTTTAAAGATTCCGCTTCTGTTTTATTACGAAGTGCATCCAAATCATTGTCATTTTTTGAAAAGACCGAAATGTCTTCCGTCGCATAACCATCCATTTTCAAAGCCTCAATTGCATTGATGGCGTCTTGCTGATCTTGGAATACACCGCCGATAATTTTCTTTTGCATGGCTGGCGAACCTCCTTAACAAGGAATGAGCTTTCTTTCATGCAATACCCTGTGCATCTAGAAGGAAAACTCATTTTTTTGATCGCGCTATTGGGTATCCATGCGCAGACGGTTGTTGGACGGCAGCAAGTGTGTAGCAAGATACGTGTGAAAATAATACTCGCCAAACGCCAGGACAAGAGCTACAAGTAAGGAAGCATATATAGTAGGAATGTCTGGTGTGAAAAAGGCGAGGCCAAATAACCAGATAATAAACAAGGAAACGACGAAATCAGTAACTGTCGCCGGGAAATTTAAAATTCTCGGCAAAATAAACAAATCGAAAGGATAAGAAATGGCACCGATTATAACCGTGAGAATGAGAACGTTTCCTACCGTAACACCAAAGCCGACCGTCAAAATAAGCCACAATGCGAAGAAAGTCATAACTCCTTTAAAGAGCAATGCTTTTACATGTTCCATGATAAAGCTCCTTCCCTCCTTGAACAGACAATTTTATTATTCCCTCATGCTGCTCTTATATGTGCTTATTTCCAGCTTGATTCACAGCCAAACATTTAAAAACACTTTTCAACAAAAAAGATTCTTTGTTAGGGTATGTTCTCATTTTGTAAATCCTTCCAGAGACGGTTATCTTTTATGTAGCTATGTTTGTAAGTCAGACGCACTTTTGTTACGATGTCTTCTTTAATATGGGGTGCCTGGGCAAAATAAACGTATCGTGTTGGGAAAAGAAAATCAACAGGCACTCGATATAAATCGTTTTTGCTGTTTGATTGTATACGTAGCCTCGTGGAGGCATCATCAGTGGGGAGGCAATCGTTTAATGGGTTGAATTTTGTTTGGGGAACAAACGCACAGCCATATTGGTGTTTTACAAAGTACTCAATTAAATCTAATGTGTCTGCTTCCGCAACAACGTAAGGATTCTGTATCAGTTCATGGTCATACATATCATCTATAATTTCTCTTACATTTATTCCTCTTTGGGGTAAAACCATCGGAAGTGTTGATAAAGCTTTAATAAAATCGGCACGAATGAATGTTAATGTTAGGTCATTAAACTTCTCAAAATCCTTCAAAAAAATACGTTTTCCGACCAAGTAAAAGTATTGTTGATGAACCCGTACTGCATTAAGTTTTCCGGGTGTTAAGTGGGATCCGAATAGGCCATAGTCAAATGCCCCTTCATGGAGTTTTTTAATGATATTAGGTGAATTTGAAGTGACAATTTCAACTGTGTTTTGCTTGCTTAAGAAAAAGTGACAGAATTTCTCTACCATTGAAATCAATGGTGGAGCTACTCCTACTTTTATTATTTTGTTATGCCCATGTTTTAACTTTACTGTATGTATGCCTTCCTTTAATATATCTAAAGCCCGATTAGCATATTGTAAAAACTCACGGCCTTCATCAGTAAGGGTAATTCCTCGGTTATTTCTATTATATAAGGTAACTTCCAGATCTTTTTCTATAGATTTGATCTTTTTGCTAATGGCTGATTGCGTTAAATTCAAAGATTCAGCTGCTGATCTTAAACTCTTCTCTTTTGAAACAGCTAATAAAATCTCTAAGTCATGTATGTTCATAGCAGACTCCTCTCGGGTATGTTTAATTTAGCGATTCCATTTTTTCATAACAGAAAGATTGTTTTTAATTATATCATAAATTAAAGAATTTCAACTATTCAGTAATAAGAAGTTTAAAATATGGAGGGGAGCGTAAAACATGAAGGCATTAGAGGGTATGAAAGTTCTTGATTTAACCAGAGTAATGGCAGGCCCCTACTGTACAATGGTGCTGGGTGATTTAGGTGCAGAAGTAATTAAAATCGAAAAAAAACAAAAAGGTGATGATACAAGGTCAACTGCACCATTTATTAAAGGGGAAAGCGCTAACTTTATGCAAATTAATCGTAACAAAAAAAGTTTAACATTAAATTTGAAAGAAAAGAAGGGACAAGAGATTTTTTTGGAGTTGGCAAAAGGAGCAGATGTAATAGTGGAGAACTTTCGTCCCGGAGTTATGTCTAAGCTAGGTTTAGGATATGAAGATGTTAAAAAAGTGAATTCAGAAATTATTTACTGCTCCATTTCTGGGTTTGGGCAGACAGGCCCATATCGGGATAAAAGAGGGTTTGACATTATGGCACAAGGAATGACGGGGTTAATGAGTATGACAGGTGAACCGGGAGGGAGGCCGGTGAAAGTAGGAATAGCCATTAACGATTTAGCAGGGGGGGTAACAGCTTTATACTCTATATTAGCTGCGTATATTTACAAACTTAAATCTGGTGTGGGTCAATATATTGATGTTTCCATCATGGAGGCAGGATTAGCCTGGACGATATGGGAAGCAGCTTCTTATTTTGCTGAAGGAACCGTACCGAAACCAACCGGCTCAAGACATCGGATAAGTGCTCCATATCAAGCTTACAAAACAAAAGATGGGTATGTCCTTGTGGGAGGCGCCAATCAAAGCAACTGGGAACGTTTTTGTTACCATGTTGTCAATAGGTCAGAGTGGGTGCAAGACCCAAGATTTGCATCGCCAAATGATCGTATAAAAAATGTAGATATTCTAGAAAAGCTTATTGAAGAGATACTTGTTACGGAAGGTACTGATTTTTGGGTGGAAAAGTTAGACGAAGCAGGTGTTCCAGGTGGCCCGATCAACACGTATGATCAAGCTTTGTCCGATCCGCATGTGTTAGCTAGGGACATGGTACAAGAAATTGATCATCCCACTATAGGTAAACTGGACGTACTTGGGATTCCAGCAAAAATGTCAGAAACCCCGGGTGGTGTTGGAATGGCTGCTCCCATGTTAGGAGAACACAATTTTGAAATACTACGAGAACACACACAGATGCATGACGATGAGATTCAAAATCTTCAGGAAAAAGGAATAATATAAGGAGGTAAATTGATGGGGGACTGTATTTATGCACAGACAGAGGGATCAATAGCTACAATTTATTTGAACCGACCCGGAAAACGTAATGCCATATCGATAGAAATGTGGGAAGGTCTCGGAGAAATTGTAGAGGAACTGCGAAATAACTCCAAGGTGAGAGCTGTAGTAATTAGAGGACAAGGCGAAAGGTCATTTTCTGCAGGTGCCGATATCGGTGAGTTTAACTCTGTGCGTGCATCCTCGCAATTAGCCAAAGAATACAATACTTTTGCAGAAAAGGTTGAACAGGCTCTCCTCCATTTAAATAAACCGACAATCGCTATGATTCAAGGTTATTGCATAGGGGCAGGATGTGAAATTGCGCTCACATGTGACTTACGTTTTGCATCAAGTGATTCTATATTTGCCATAACTCCTGCAAAATTAGGGATGGTATATAACTTATTCGGTATTAAGCAGCTTGTTGATCTTGTAGGGCCAGCTCACACGAAAGACATATTGTATTCAGGGAGAAAAATACTAGCTGAAGAAGCAAAAAACATGGGACTGGTAAATCAAATATATCCCCCTGAGGATTTAAAATTAGAGGTTTACAAGTATGCTGAAAGAATTGCCGCTAATTCTTTGACTTCCATACAAGGTTCTAAAAAGATTGTTCAAGATGTTTGTGATGGAGTGCAGGATGAAACCGATGAAATGAACCGACGAATATATGATTCTTTTGATAGTGAAGATTATCAAGAAGGAATTACTGCTTTTTTAAATAAAAGAAAGCCGAATTTTAATAGATAATTGTCTCTTAAAATCTATAGGGGGGATTCAAGTGAAGAAATCTCAACAGTTTTTATTTTTGGTTACTCTGATTGTGGCCATGATGTTCGTTATTAGTGCTTGCGGGGGACAAGACGAAACGACTTCCACAGCAGACAGTGGCGGTAATGGTGATGAAAAAGGAGAAAAAACAGCGACCGCGGAGGAAACAACAACGATGAAAGTTGCGTTCGGACCTGGAGAAGGTTCTTTACCTTATGATACGGTAGTTTTGTTTAAAGATTATGTGGAAGAGCATTCAGACGGAGAAATTGAAGTTGAGTTGTTTCCAGATAGCCAACTTGGCTCTGACACTTCGGTATTAAATGCTTTGCGACAAGGAAACATTGAAAGCACATTATTATCTACTGCCTTAACGAGTTTAGTGCCTGAATTTGGTGTTTTCGATATCCCTTTTTTGTTTGCTAATCGTGAGAAGGTAGAGCAAATTGCTCACGGAGAAATTTGGGAAGAAGATTTGAGGGGAATGTTACCGCAAAAGGATTTAGTTGGGATCGGCTTCTGGGAGGCAGGTTTCAGGCAAGTAACGAACAATGAAAAACCCATTACAGAACCGGAGGATTTAGAAGGCTTATCAATAAGGGTGCCTGAGAGTGAAATCCGCATGGCATTGTTTTCTCATTTTGGCGCTAATCCTATAGCTATGGACTTCGGCGAAGTGTTTACAGGATTGCAGCAAGGTGTCATTGATGGTCAAGAGGGTCCATTATCTAATACGAAAGGTGCTCGAATGGAAGAAGTTCAAAAATATCTTTCCGTAACAAATCATGTATATTCTCCTGCTTATATGATAGCAAGCAAAAAGTGGTTTGACAGCTTATCCGGTGAACATCAGAAGATCATTCTTGAAGCTGGGCGTTATGCTGGTGACGAGATTAGAAAACAGGCCGAAGAATTAGATGGAGAATTATTGGATTATTTTGAACAGGAGGGAATGGAAGTGAATCAAGCCAATGTGGAAGCATTTCAATCAGAAATGGATCCTGTTATAGATATTATAAAAAATAAAATAGACCCTGAATTTGTTGATAAAGTCGTTGAGGCAGCAAAGTAAATGGAGAAGTAGTTGTTTGTTTTTTATATTTAACCTTCCCGGACGGCCCGGTTTTCGTTTCCGGGAAGGTTACCATCTCCAATGGAGGTAATGGCTATGATTACATTATTTTCTCGTCTGATAAAAGGAACATTAATTTTATTAATGGTTATGATGGTGTTCTCAGTTGGTTACGGTGTGTTTACTAGATATGTGTTAGATAATGCTGCTTCATGGACAGGAGAGTTATCCAGTTATATTCTCGTTTGGGTCACGTTTCTTGGTTCTTCATGGGCTGTAATCGAGAAAAAGCACATTAATGTAGATATTTTAACAAAAACTATCCCATTTTCTCTTCAACTGATAATTAAAGTTGGCGTACATGTAAGTTTATTAATTTTTTCTTGTTTACTTGTATATTTTGGAACGATTGTATCGATTGATAATCTAGACAACAAGGCATTAACGTTACCGATCACTATGGGTTTGGTGTACTGTGTTATACCTATTAGCGGTCTTATTATGTTTAGCGGCTTTGCTAAGCAGGCCATTCAATTATTCACTGAAAGAGCGGATTCTGTTCATTAGATTAAGGGATGGAGATAGGAGGTGAGCAAATGATAATCATAGTGGTTACAGTTTTGTTTGCTATGGTGCTAATGAGTATGCCTATAGGGTTTGCATTAGCGATTACTGGTTTAATTTTTTTACTGTTTTTCAGTACCGTTTCACTAGAGATTATCCCTGTTGTCATGTTCGATGGGGTTAACAGCTTCCCTCTTCTTGCGATTCCCTTGTTTATGATTGCAGGAGAGTTGATGAATGCTTGTGATTTGACACGGCGCTTGATAAATTTTGCTACTAGTATGATTGGGTTTATGAGAGGGGCTCTTGCACATGTTACTGTATTGACATCCTTGTTTTTTGCTGAGATTTCCGGATCGGCAACTGCTGACGCAGCAGCACTGGGAAGCGTTTTGATACCAGAGATGAGAAAGAAAAATTATCCAGCGGGTTTTGCAGTTACGCTTGTTGCTTGTGCTTCGACAATGGCGATATTAATACCCCCTAGTATGAATCTAATATTGTACGGTGTGATTGCCGGAGTAGATATTGGCCAAATGTTTATGGCGGGTATAATACCCGGCATTTTAGTAGGGCTTACCCTTATGGTATTATCCTACTTTTACGCTAAGAAATATAATTTTGGATCGGAAGCACCTTTTTCTTTAAAAAATGTGTGGCAATCTTTTAAAGAAGCATTTTGGGCTTTATTGCTTCCTATAATAATTTTAGGGGGGATCCTAGGCGGTATTTTTACTCCTACGGAAGCGGCAGGGGTTGCAGTAATTACAGCCTTACTTATAGGGGTATTTATTTACAAAAAGTTGAAATGGCGTGATTTGCCATCTATTTTACTCGGCTCTGCCAAGCATACAGCAGTAATAATGATGATTATTTCAGGATCCGCTCTTCTGGGTTGGTATATTACTAATGCTCAACTTGCTCAGGAAGTGGCAGCGTCGGTACTTGCTATAACTGAGAACAAACAACTTATATTGATCATAATCAATATCCTTTTCTTGATGGTGGGGATGATCTTGCATGCCTCCGCTGCGGTTATCATGTTAGTGCCTATCTTAATGCCACTAGTTAACCAGATCGGGATAGATCCCGTGCATTTTGGGATTATCTTAACTGTCAATCTTGCTATTGGACAGCAGACACCTCCGGTTGCGTCAGTATTGTTGACAGCTTGTCAAGTGGGTAATACAAGGCTGGTTGAGACGCTGCCATTTTTAAAATATTTTATACTAGCTATGCTGCTGGTATTGTTACTTGTAACTTACATTACTTCCATAAGCTTATTTATTCCTAACTTATTAAATTAGGAGGTATTCTACTTGAACATAGATATAAATGAATATGAGAATAATTCCTTGTTTCAGCAACTCGAATTTCAGGTTTCTTTTGATGAAGACGCTAAGAAAAGTATCATACACTGTCCCGTTAAGCATACGATGTTAAATCCTGCAGGGATTGTTCATGGCGGGGTTCATGCCTATTTGGTGGATACTGCATTCGGATATCTAGTATCAAAATATAAAGAAAAATTCTACGTTTCTGTAGAATTTAAAACGTCATTTTTAAAAGCTGAAACACAAGGTTGCTTAGCAGCGAAAGCTCGCTTTGTTAAAGATGGAAAGAAGGTATTGTTTACAGAAGGTACGGTGGAAAATGATAGACAGGAGTTGTTAAGTGTAACAACAGCTACCTTTGTTGCTATGGAGTAATAGTTTATCTAGATATGAGCAAAGCAGCAGGAGTTTGATTATGCTCGTATGATCGATAGCTAAATAAAGTAAAAATTTATTGTGTATACGATCATATGAGCATAAAGAATCTATTTTTTAAAGCCTTTCCACAAATTGAAGCAGTTCTTCATCAGGCCCGCGAAATAGTATCATCCTTCCCCCTTCCAGTGTTGGTTTCGGCTCTCCTGATAAAAATTCAATCCCTTTTTCTTTATAATAAAGTATCGCTTTATCTATGTCTTCAACAGTAAAAGCGAGATGGTTGACGTTTCCATCTTTACTATATTCATCAAGTGGTTGAATATCCCGAATCAGTTCAATTTCCATGTCTTTTTGGGACTCTAAATACAGAAACGCCATCTCTCGATTTGGGTTTTTGCCACGCAACCGTAACCTGAAGCCAAATAAGTTTGTGTAGAAATCAATAGAGCGGTCGATATCCGTCACGATAATTGCGACGTGTTCCATTTTACTTATCACAAAAAAACATCCTTTCTGAAGATAATAGTAAAATATCAAGTTTATCTTAGCACACGTTTTCAATAAGAAAGCAGCGTCAAGCAACATTTAGTATGGATAGGTTTAAAAATTATAAATTTTTAAACATAAACGTTTATTGTTTAGAAAGAACGTCTCCAATAAACTGTGAGTATAAATAAAATATTCAAAAATTTCTTTCGTTATATTCGTCCATTTTCAACTGTTTTCTGAAAGGGGGATATTGTTGAATTTCGGAATATATGCAGAATTACAAAACCCAGAACGTAATAAAAAAACTCATGCGCAAGTTTACCAGGAAATTCTTGAGCAAATTGAACATGCAGATAAAAGAGGATTTAGTACGTTTAACACGTTAGAACATCACTGGTTTGAAGAGTTTTCCATTTCTGCTAACCCGATGGCACTGTATGCTGCGGCAGCACAGCGTACTGAAAATATACGTTTTCGAACTTGCTCTCACGTGCTTCCGCTCCATAATCCGATGGTATTGGCCGGACAAGTGGCGGTTACAGACATCTTAACAGGTGGGAGATTGGAACTTGCAGTAGGCCGCGGTCATGCTTGGGTGTTTCCGAAAGCTTCTATACCCCTCGAGGAATCGCGTGGCCGTTTTCTAGAATCTCTTGAGATTTTAGAAAAAGCGTTGGAAGAGGAGAGTTTCTCCTATAATGGAGAGTATTTTAATGTCGATAATGTGAGAGTAGTGCCAAGACCAATGAAAAAACCTCGCATTTTTACAGGAGGCGCAAGTAATCACAACTATGAATTAGCTGGGCAGAAGGGCTGGGGGGTTTTAATTACACCAATGCTCCCACTTGACCACGTAGCCGGCCAATTAGCTCTTTACCGTGAAGTTTGTAAGAAGCATGGAAATACACCTGATATCGTATACGTACAAGCCATGTATTTAGATAACGATGGGGATAGAGCGAGAGAAGAAGCAGAGCCGTATATTAGACAATTCATGAAAGGCAATGTGTCACCTATGACAGAGTTGCCGCCGAAAGCAGAACTAGCAAATAAAGACTTTGGCTTTTATGCAAGTGGTGCTTTGGAAGCACTGGCGGAGATTCCCTATCAAAAATTATTGGATGATGACTATGTTTGGGTAGGATCTCCGGATGAAATGAAAACAAAAGTAAGAAACATTATAAAAGATTGCCCTGAATTGTCTGAAGTATCCCTCCTTTGTACATTTGCAGGGATAGAGCATTGGAAAACGATCCGTACTCAGGATTTATTCAGTAAAGAAATTATGCCTGCTTTTCAAGGAACAAAAAAAGAAAAGCAATTAGTAAATTAGTGTAGAGCGACCTTTAGAAGGAGAGGGGAAGATCGGTGTGCCAAATCAACCCATACAATCAACATACCAGCCTGTCCTTCCCATTCATCTGTATGACAAACAACCGTTGTAGCAAAGACTTTTCAGTAAACTGCGGCGTTTTCATCGTAATGGATGGTTGGCTGAATGATCACAGGGAGTAACACAAAACCTTTCTTATTTTGTTGAAAAGTGTCAAAATAAAGACAACAATCACAAAACAACATGAAGGTGAGGTTGGTCCCGTGAATGTGAAAGCCAGTGAATTTACTTTAAACCATTTAATTAATGTTACGGAGCGTACAGGAGAGAAGTGGAAAAACTTAGAGCTAATATTAGCGAGTGCTGATGCCTGGGGCTTACTGCGCAAAGATTTAATTAATGCCCTTGGAGTTCAGCGGGCGAAAAGGTTTTTACTTCGCTACGGGTATCAATGTGGGGAGCACGAAGCCAAGATTCTAAAAAAGTCAATTGCTTGGGAAAGTGATTTGGATTGGCTTGTAGCGGGCTCTAAGCTTCATCATCTAACAGGAAGGGCCTATTCTTACCCTGAAAATTTCCAAGTAGATATCGAAAAAGGAACTTTTAATGTGTCTGGTTATTGGATTGACTCTTATGAAGCCAGGCAGCACTTGCAATACTTCTCTAAATACCATGAACCAGTTTGCTATTATCTAGTGGGATATGCAAGCGGATACACGAGTGCTTGTATGGGAAAGAATATTATTTTTAAAGAAATTAAGTGTAAAGGAAAGGGAGATGACTATTGCAGCTATTTAGGAAAAGCTGAGGAAGAATGGGAGGATGAAATAGACGAAGAACTATTCTATTACAAAGATGACGATATGTCGGGCGAACTGGACCATATGTATCGAAAGGTGGAACAGCAAAAAGAAAGGCTTGAGGTTGGATATTCTCTTAGCCGGAAATTAAATAGAGCACTTCTTCAAGGAAAAGGATTTGCTGCTTTCGCTAAAATACTGGGAGAAAGTCTTCAGTGTCAAGTAAAGGTGGAGGACAGGCAATTCAAGGAAATTGCATCTTATGGCATTACAAAAGGCATGAGTACAAACATCACAGCGGAAAAAGCATTGCCCCGCAACACGGAGGATATCCCGCTGGATGAAGTGCTGGAAGCGGAGATCCCCGGACAAACGTTTAAATTAGTAACCTTGCCTATAACAGTAAGGAGCCAAATTTATGGATTTCTAACGATTGCGCTTAATCACAAAGTGGATCCATTTTACACGGATCTTTTAGAAAGAGCTGCCACTGTGGCTGCATTACAGGTTCAGAACGAGCGAATAGCGATTGAAACAGAACAGCGCCTGAGAGGAGAATTACTCGAACAGCTGCTGAATAGTAAAGAAACAAACACTGAAGAGATTTACAGTCGTTTCTCTTATTTAGGCTATGACTTAACGAAACCTCATTACGTCCTCCATATTAAAATGAAAGACTTAAGCGATGATGAGGTTTCACGTCCTGAAAATAAAGATCAATTAGAAATCCGCGAAAAATTGGATGCATTCTACCAAGAACAGAATAAATACAGCTCCAATATGCTTCTTTTAACAAAGTGGACGAGTGCTCAAGCAATTGTGTCCGAAGAATGGATTACTCACCAAAGCCGCACAGTTAAAAGATTTACAGAGGCTCTGCTGAAAAAACTACATGGCAAGAATTATCGAATTTATATTGGAGTCAGTGAAGTAACTAAGCAAATTTCAGATTTTTATAAACGGGCGAAGGAAGCAGAACAAGCAGCTGATCTCGCAAGTATACGATCAACATCCTCGCGAGTGATATTAGCGAGTGAGCTGGGGCACTTATCCTTGCTTCTATATGCCAGAGAGCCTGAAGAGTTGAAGAACTTTGCTGAACAAAACTTAGAACCAGTACTAGACTACGATAAAAAAAGGAATGCTGAATTGCTGCAAACGTTGTTTTATTATTCACAAAATGAGTTTAATTTGCACAAAACAGCACGTGAAATGGCGATATCTATCAGTGGAATGCGATATCGTATCCAGAAGATTGAAGAACTACTTCAAATTAATTTGGCGCATTCAAATGATCGGTTTGAAGTACAATTATCGTTACAGATTTTCCTAATGCTCGGGAAAGTATAAAAAGTAGGAAAGGGCCACCTACACTTCACAAATAGAGGAGGAATGACTGAAATGGATGCTAGGAAGTTTAGAGATACGCTTGGACAATTTGCAACAGGAGTAACGGTCATTACAGGAAAGACAGAAAACAAACTGATCGGAATGACCGCAAATGCATTTTCATCACTCTCTTTAGACCCGCCGCTAATTCTAGTTTGCATTGATAAAAAATCAAGCAGCATGGAAGCATTTATGAAAGATCAGCCATTTGCTGTCAATATCTTAGAGAAGAATCAATCGGAAGATTGCTGGCGCTTTGCGAAAAGATCAGAAGATAAGTTCGTAGGGTGTGCATATGATTTTTCACACGACGGGGTGCCGATTTTAAAGGGGAACCTGGCAACCATTCACTGTGACGTAGATGCCATTTTGGAGGGAGGCGATCACTATATCGTAACCGGACGCGTGAAATCGGTGGATTACGATAATGAAAAGGAGCCGCTGTTGTTCTTTAGAGGGAAAATGGGTGAACTGGCTATGACAGAGGCAACGTGACCTCTATCTATATAAACATCAATACTATTAGGAGGTATGACCGATGTTATCAAAGGAAAAAAATCAATTAATTACACAAACAGATCCTGGCACGCCGATGGGAGACCTGTTTCGCAGATATTGGATCCCTGCTCTACAATCTGATGAATTAGAAAGTGACGGAAAACCAAAACGGGTAAAATTACTAGGCGAAGATTTGGTAGCCTTTCGTGACACAGAGGGAAAAGTAGGTTTAATTGATGAACGGTGTCCGCACCGAGGAACTTCCTTATATTATGGGATTAATGATGGATGCGGGATTCGCTGTATGTATCATGGCTGGAAATTTGACACAGATGGAAATTGTACAGAAATTCCTTCCGAAGCAAAAGACGGTAAATTTAGACAATCAATTAAATTAAAGAATTATCCGATAAAGGAAGTAAGTGGGATTATATGGACATATATGGGCCCTGAAGAAAAGCAGCCGCCATTCCCTTATTTTTATTGGATGGGGCTCCCTGAGGAAAATATATTAGTAGAACGAGTGTGGCAGGAATGTAACTATCTGCAAGTGATGGAGAATGATGTTGACTTTGTTCACGCTGCATTTTTACATCGGGCTCACGGGTCCCAGGCAGTGGAAGAGGGAATTTTAAGTACGGATTTAGGCATTGATCCAAACCATCCGCTTGTGAAAAATCCTCCCGTTAAGCAGGCAGTAGAAGATACGAACTATGGCAAGCGCTGCGTAGCAGTAGGGATTGGCGATGAAGAAAAAAATGCTTTTATGGAAATACACTACATTTTTCCTTTTTACACGTTTCCACCTCGGTTCGACGGAGAAGATGGAATGTGGCACGCTTTTATTCCGCGTGACGACTACAGTACGTGGGCGTGGGATGTACAGTTTGCCCATGACCGGCCGATTGACGTAGAGGCACAGCATGACCGCAGAGGGTTAGTGTTGGATGAGAACTTACGTAAAGTTAAAAATCTTGAAAATGAATACGGTCAGGATCGAGATTTACAAAAAACACAAAATTTCACAGGTATCCGCGGTATAGCAAACCAAGATCATGCTGCGACAGAGACAATGGGGCCGATCGTGGACCGTTCTAACGAGCATCTCGGGACCAGTGATCTCCCAGTCATTCAGATGAGACGTTTGCTGTTGCAACAGGTTCAAGCTTTACAAGAGGGTCATGAACCGTTTGAACATCAAAATGATTCATTAAAAACATTATATAGTGATGGTATCTATGATGATAAAAACAAACAATGGAAGGAAGCACTTCCTTTGAAGGAGCAATTTGCGAAGAAAGAGAAAGCGACGAAGCAATAATGAATGAAAAGAAATACAACGGTTATCAATCCTTTTCTTATTTAACGGCTCATGCAGACTATACCTTGTATGAATTAGATGATGATATAAATCGAACTCCTGACCATTCTCCTCATTTAACATCGGAGGAAGAAGAAAAAGTAAGCGAACTGTTTACAAAACATCCAATTGTATCATTAAGGGATCATGGGTTTATTGTTCCTAAGCAATATGAGGACATTCTTCCTTACTGTAGTGAACTGCACACCGCCTTCCACTATGAAGGGATCGCTCAATCAGGAATTGATGTAATCTTTGAAAATTTCATGGATGGTATTGCGGCCCTCACTTCAAAAAACGGATTGAAATGGGAGGATGTTATTTACTTGTTAGGTATGAGATACGCAGATATACAGAAGCAGGATACTGTATATCTTGCGTACTCTTATAATGATCTAAAAACAGCTAAGCGCCGAAAGCAAACAGCTTTGCTCCCTTCGTTGGAAGCTGCCAATATTTTAGAGAATGAAATAGATCGGGTTGATATTCTTTATGGATTGGGGATTCGCTGCATGGGGATTACATATAACGAATCCAACACACTAGGTTCTGGCCTTGCTGAAAAGAAAGACGGCGGGTTAACTAATTTTGGCCGTCGCGTCATCGAACGAATGAACAAACTAGGAATGCTTATTGATATCTCTCACTGTGGGGATGAGACTAGTTTCGATGTTATTGAGGCGAGCAGTGATCCCGTTTTAATGACCCATGCTGGGGCCCGTACTCTCTGGAATACGCCACGAATGAAACCTGACGATTTGTTGAAAGCATGTGCCGAAAAAGGGGGTCTTATCGGGGTATGTGCAGCGCCAAACACGACATTGACCAAAAGTTCACCCGAGCACACGCTTGAGTCAGTCATGGAGCATTTTGAATACATGAAAGAGCTGGTAGGAATTGATCATGTCGGACTGGGTCCGGATACTTTTTACGGTGATCACACTGCTTTGCAATACGCTTTTGACAATAGGCTGCGGATTTCAGATTCGCATAGCGGCGAAACGTTCGAAACCTCCTCCTATGTGAAAGGGTTAGAGAACCCGACAGAAGCAATGAAAAACATGATCAGTTGGCTTGTGAAACAGCAATATACCCAAAAAGATATCGCGAAAGCAGCAGGTAAAAATGCGATGAGAATTATGAAAAAGGTTCTTAAAGATTAGGCAAGGGGGGATGTAGGTAGTGGTTGATAGTGACAGAAAAGTAGCTGTAGTGACTGGTGCTGTTCAAGGACTTGGACTTGCAATCGCTTCTCGGTTTTTGACTGAAGGAATGAACGTCGTATTTATCGACAACAATGCGGCTGAATGGGAAAAAACCAAGCAAATGGGCCCTTTAGATGTGACGGAACCCGATCGTTTCATGTTTTTAGAACTTGATGTTTCAGACGTGTTATCTATCCGAAAAGGCGTTGATCAAGTAATAGAAAAATGGGGTCGCATTGATGTGTTAGTCAATAATGCTGGCGTGCGAAAAGAAACGGCTGTAGAGGATGTCACGGAAGAGGAATGGGATCTGATTCTTTCAGTGAACCTGGGAGGGACGTTTTTCTTTTCACAGGCTGTCCTTGACATCATGAAAAAGCAAAAACAAGGACGTATTATTAACGTGTCCTCTTTTGGCGGTCAAGCAGGACCGTTAACATCCGGCGCTCATTATTGTGCTTCTAAAGCTGGCCAGTTGGCGTTAACGAAAGTCTTTGCCCGTACTTTATCTGCACACGGGATTACGGTTAACGCAATTGCGCCGGCAGCTATCGAAACGCCGGAAATGGAAAAAATTGACCCGGCAAAGCTTGAAAAAATGAAGGAAAGTATACCAGTGAAACGATTTGGTGAAGCCGGTGAGGTTGCAGAAATGGCTGCTTATTTAGCCTCCGAAACTGCTGGTTACATTACCGGCGCAACTTTCGATATCAATGGTGGCTTATTAATGAGATAACAAAAAAAGGAGTTGAAAGAAATGGGAGAAATGAAACACGACGCACCGAAAGTACCTAAACCGTTACGAGTGTTTATGACCTTTGAATCGACGGGATGGTTTGACACGACACAGGAGCAGAAGGAAAAGGACATCCTGCCCGAGCTCTTTCGCATTCTCGAAGAGTGGAAGCAGAACGGATCTGAGTTATTGGCAACGTTTGATCGGGATATTTTAACCGCTGGACATGCAGGTCCGGGAAATTGGCACGCTTGTTTTCTATATAACATTCCAGATTTGCAAACGGTTACAGATATGACACATTCTTTTCGGGCAGCTGGTCTGGACCGGTATTTTCGATTGGAAGCATCCATAGGGCGTCCCTTTTTCCTTTTAGAGAAGCAATAAAACCAACGATAAGACAGCGGAGTGCGGGCGCTGGCTCGCATCTCCCTAGCCGAACAGGCGGGCATTGAGATGCTCATTAACATTCAGAGGGGAGAAAAAAATGAAAAAAGCAATCTATGCTTTTGTCACGACTTTAATGGTTTTAATGGTAACCGCTTGCGGAGGAGAAGATTCCGGGGCTGGAGCAAATGAAAGCAGTGCTGCCAAGGATGGAGAAAAGATTAAGCTCTCGTATGCTTTTTTTGCTCCAGCTAATACATTCCCAGCTGTGCAAATGGAAGAGTGGAAGAGACGCTTGGAAGAACGGACAGATGGTCAGGTGGAGGTTGAACTGTTTCCAGGCGGTTCCTTATTAGAAGCTAATAACATGTACGAAGGGGTGGCAAGCGGGACGGCAGATATCGGACTCAGCTCTACTTCCTACGAACCTGGACGCTTTCCGTTACTAGCTATCTCTGATATGCCATCAGGATATGCGAATGCCTTGTCTGCGAGCAACGTAGTAGCTGATCTTGTTGAAGAATACCCACCTGAAGCATTGAAGGATTATAAAATTATAACGACATTTGCAACGGAGCCCGCCTACATTCAAAGCAGCGATCCCGTTACGTCCTTAGAAGATCTTGATGGGCAGCAACTGAGAATTGCCGGAGCTTTAACGCCGATTATGGAAGAGCTTGGAGCAGCCCCAGTTGGAATGTCACAATCGGAAGTCCCGGAAGCACTGCAAACGGGCATTGTAGATGGATATGTCTCTTCAAGAGAAATTTTAAAAGATTCGAAGCTTGCTGAGATGGTTGGGTATACGACTGACTATCCATTAGCTCTAAACACCTTCATTGCAGTCATGAACAAAGATAAATGGGAAAGTCTTCCTGAGGATGTTCAAACAGTGATCGATGAATTAAACAGGGAGATGACCGAGTTTACAGGTGAATATTTGGATAATCATGTTCAAGAAGCGATTGAATGGAGTAAAGAGAACCATGGTCATGAAATTGTAGAGTTAAAGGATCAAGGGAAATGGGATGACAAGTTAGAAAACATGCAAAAGAAATATGTAGAAGAAACGAAAAACGAAGGTCTTCCTGCTCAGGAATACTATGAAAAGATGAAAGAATTAATCGAGAAATATAACACGGACAGTGAATAAGTCATCTCAATGAGGAGGGAGAACAAAATTGGAGGATAAACATACCACTTCGTTAGAAACGGAAATCCCTCACATCCCAGTGGAAAAGCAAGTTGACAGGATAGAAACATCGAACACATTTTTTAAAATAATTGATAAGAGCAACCAAAGCCTGGCCGTTTTGGCCGGGATTGCTCTTATTTCCATGATGTTGTTAGTTGTTTTTAATTCCATAAAGCGAATATTTTCTGATCCGATAGCAGGTACGGTAGAAATGGTCAGCTGGCTTGGTGCCATTACGACTATTTTTTCACTTGGTTATGCGCAACTTCATAAAGGGCATGTATTTATTGATTTGCTATTCAAGAAGCTTCCCAAACTACTACAACACGTGCTACACACTTTTATGAACGCCCTCAGTATTATCTTT
The DNA here is from genome assembly GCF_022458745.1 of Bacillus piscicola. Lineage (GTDB taxonomy): Bacteria > Bacillota > Bacilli > Bacillales > Marinococcaceae > Alteribacillus_A > Alteribacillus_A piscicola. Next base: position 163,445 of record NZ_JAJJJF010000003.1, on the reverse strand, counting down.
TTCAGCATTGCTGCATGGCAGATTACGATTTACGGCATTGACCTGATGAATAATGGCGTTGTCTCCCAAACGATGAGAGTACCATTTTATCCGATCGTTATGTTTTGTTCGCTCGGGTTCTTGAGCCTGCTGTTGGCACTAATCAAAGAGACCATTCTCATCTGGAAGGGAGGGGGGGCATGATGGACGCAAATGTGTTAGCGCTGCTCGGAATTGTTGTTTTGTTTCTATTGATGTTTTTGCGGATGCCAATAAGTTTTGCGATGTTCATCGTCGGTTTCGCTGGGGTTCTGATTTATGCTTCGCCTGGTGCAGCTTACAATCTCTTAAGTGCTGATTTGTGGAACCAATTTTCAAGTTACTCTTTAAGTGTCGTCCCACTCTATATCTTAATGGGAGAGGTTATTTTTCGCACAGGCGTTGCTGAAAAACTGTTTAATTCTGCTTATAAGTGGATTGGTCACTTTAGAGGGGGGATGGCTAGCACGACAATTTTAGCGAGTGCTGGTTTTGCCTCTATCAGCGGTTCAAATTCTGCAACGGCAGCCACGATGGCAACCATGTCTATGCCGGAACTTGACAAATATAACTATAACAAAGCCCTTAGCACAGGAAGCATTGCCACCGGCGGAACGCTTGGAATTATTATCCCTCCGAGTACGGTACTCATTGTACTGGCATTGCAGATGGAGCTGTCTGTGAGAGATTTATTTATTGCAAGTATCGTTCCCGGTATTTTCCTTACCTTGTTATTGATAGCAACAGTTGTCTATTTGTGCCGGATTCATCCGGATTATGGACCAGCAGGTGAACGATCGACGATGAAAGATAGATTAGCATCTTTAAAAGATGTAGTACCGATCATGCTGCTATTTGTCTTTGTTATTGGCGGACTCTATCTAGGTTGGTTTACACCAACCGAGTCAGGTGCTTTCGGTGCTTTTGGAGCGATTGTACTTTCACTTGTAATGAGAAAATTGACGTGGGACCGATTTAAAACAGCCATGGCAGGAACACTCAAATCGTCGGCAATGGTGTTGATGCTGGTAGTGGCAGCAATGGTGTTCGGGCGGTTTTTGGCTATAACGAGGCTGCCGTTTGCGGTTGCTGAGTGGGTTAGCGCTCTACCGGTGGCTCCGGTATTTATTTTAATAGCAGTGCTCCTTATTTACGTCATTGGCGGAGCTATCATGGATGCACTTGGCTTCTTGATTATCTCTATCCCCATTTTTTATCCGACAGTTTTAGCGCTTGGTTACGATCCGGTATGGTTTGCTATCTTGCTTTGTGTTGTTACTAGCCTAGGTGCGATTACCCCGCCGGTTGGTATAAATGCTTTCATCGTGCAAGGAATTACCCCTAACACCCCGGTAACCACCGTTTTTAAAGGGACTACTTACTTTTTTATTACGTATGTCATTTTCATCGGTCTGTTGATATTATTCCCGCAGATTATTTTGATTTTCATTTAAAGGAGGCATTAACATGACATTACGTGAATTTTTGACCGGTATTTTAGAAGAAGATGACATCGATCGTTTAACAGAAGAACCGGCTTTTTCTTTTCTATTAGAGGAGATGGAAGAGGGGGATAATCTTTGAAGGAACTATTATTTGCGGATATAGAAGATGTCAGCCATTTAATAAAAAACAAAGACATTTCACCTGTTGAATTGGTTAATGCCACGATCACCCAGATTGAAGAATATGAACCAACTCTAAATGCTTTTATAACCGTGATGGACAAGGAGGCATTAGCCGCTGCTGAACAGGCAGAACAAGAGATTTTGCAAGGCACTTACAGAGGAAGTCTGCATGGTATTCCGATCGCGGTGAAGGATATGTTGCAAACCAAAGGCACAGCTACTACTGGTGGTTCCAAAATATTTGAAAAGTGGGTGCCGGAAGAAGATGCTGTTCCTGTACAGAAACTAAGAGAATCTGGAGCTGTGATCATAGGAAAAGCCAATTTACATGAATTCGCGATGGGAGCGACAACCGAGAATCCTCACTTCGGAAGTGCTAAAAACCCGTGGAATATAAAGAGGATTCCAGGAGGCTCAAGCGGCGGCTCTGCTGTAGCAACAGCAGCTGGCATGGCTTTTGGAGCATTGGGAACAGATACGGCAGGGTCTATCCGGCTTCCGGCAGCAATGTGCGGAACGGTCGGTTTTAAGCCAACATACGACTTGGTAAGCCGTAAAGGAGGGTTTCCGTTCAGCTGGTCACTTGATCACGTAGGACCAATGACGCGAACGGTAAAAGATGCTGCTATCATACTGGACGCAATCAAGGAGAGGTCTCCAAAACGATCGCCACATTTGCAATTAAATAAACCATGGACAGACTTAACAGGAGTGAAACTTGGTTTCCATGAGGGTTATATGTTTGCCGGTATCGAGCCTTCGGTCAAGAAAGTAGTAGAAAAGGCATTTTCCCGGTTATCAGAGCTAGGGGCAGAAATTGTGCCGATTGAACTGCCTATGATTGATGAAGCACTCGACGCATTAAAGGTTATTGCTCAATCTGAAGTGATGGCGTTTCATCAACCATTATTAAAAAAGTACGAGGCGATTTACGGTGATGACTTGAAGTATCGGTTCCAATTTGGCAGTGATATAGCGGCAACGGATTATATTCATGCTCAGCGGGTAAGAAATCAATTTATTAAACAGACACTGGAACAAATGACAAGTTATGACGCGCTGGTTGGGCCGACTAATGTGCAAGAGCCGTTTGAAATTGGCACGATGGTCCCTAAACAAGCAATTAGCAACATGTTTACACTTGGTAAAACACCGCTTGCGAATATATTAGGTTTTCCTGCTTTATCCGTAGCTTGCGGGTTTACAGACCACCACCTTCCTGTTGGTTTACAGCTGATTGGCAAGCCATTTGCAGACAAAAAAGTCTTAAATATTGGGAACTGTTATGAGCAGTCAGAGAGCTGGATGAAAAAGTTGGCAGAAAATGAGCATTATCCGAAGCTTACCAAATCAGAAAAGGTGGGGAAAGAATGAAGGGACGAAAAAAGAAACAAAAGAGGGCCTATGTATGGTTCTTTGTGTCGACGGCATTGTTAATATTCCTAGTTGCTTGTGGAGGCGGGGAAGAGAAGTCAGAAACAGCAGGTGCTGAAAACGAAAAAACGATTAAATTGTCGTATGCTTTTTTTGCGCCAAGCGGTACGTTTCCGGCGGTGCAAATGGAGAAATGGAAAGAAGAACTGGAGAAAAGAACGGATGGACAGGTAGAGATTGATCTATTTTTTGGTGGTTCATTATTGGAAGCCAATAACATGTTTGAAGGGGTGGCGCAGGGAACTGCTGACATAGGGCTTACTTCCACAAGCTACGAGCCAGGACGTTTTCCACTAATAGAAATATCTAACCTACCTTCAGATTATCCGAATTCCGAGGTGGCCAGCCAGGTTGTACATGATTTAATTGAAAAATATCCTCCAGAGGCTTTAAAAGATTTTAAAATAATCACGTCATTTGCTACAGAACCTGCCTATATCCAGAGTATTGACCCGATTTCCAACTTAGAGGAATTGTCAGGCAAGCAATTACGAATTTCGGGAGGTTTGACTCCTGTTATGGAAAAGTTAGGGGCCGCTCCTGTCGGAATGTCACAATCCGAAGTTCCGGAAGCCCTGCAAACAGGTGTAATTGAAGGGAATGTATCATCGAGAGAGGTATTAAAAGACTTTAAACTCGCTGAGACGGTTAAACACGTTACTGACTATCCCCTAACTGTCACCTCGTTTGTGGCCGTTATGAATAAGGATAAGTGGGAAAGTCTTCCGGAAAATGTGCAAAAGGTAATTGATGAGTTGAATGCGGAAATGAGTGTGTTTACAGGCAAGTATTTAGATGAGCACGTGGCTGAAGCGATGGAATGGAGTAAAGAAGAAGAGAGCTTAAAAGTAGTAGATGTTACCGAAGCAGAGAGAGATAAATGGAACGAGATATTATCAGGTATTCAAGAAGAAGCAGTTGAGAAAGCAGAAGAACAAGGGCTCCCAGGAGAAGAATATCGAGATCATCTATATGAATTAATTAAAAAATATTCGGAATAAAACAAAAAAACAGGAGGAATGTATAAATGGATATTACCGTACTTGGTGGAGGAAATGGTTCGTATGCTGCAGCGGCGGATTTATCAGAGAAGGGACACAAGGTTCGCTTATGGCGCCGAAATGATAAAGCATTTAAACCAGTATTAGAAAAACAGGCAATCTCAGTTAGTGATTCAAAGGGACGTAGAGACATCCACCTGCATTTAGCTACCTCCAATTTAAAAGAAGCAGTTACAGGTACGAAGCTGATTGTTATCCCGCTACCGGCATTTGCCCAGCAATCACTAGCCAAGCAACTTGCATCAGTCCTCGAAGACGATCAGGTGATCTTTCTGCCACCTGGAACGTTTGGCAGCTATGTCATGGCACAAACGCTTGTAGAAGAAGGATGTCAATCTAATGTCATTTTTGCAGAAACCGGCACACTGCCATATTTGGCAAGAAAGCATGATGAGCAGACAATTTCGTTATCAGGACGGGCAACGCGCCTGCCGACAGGCGTTTTTCCTAGTGAGAGGTCGGAGTACGCCTTCGAGATTTTACAAGAAGCATTCCCTGCTATTGAACCAATCCAAGATGCCCTCGATGGAGCCTTAATGAACGCGGGACCTATTATTCATCCACCGCTTATCATCATGAACGCAGGTCCTATTCAGCATTTTGATAAGTGGGATATCCATGACGAAGGAACACAACAGGCAGTCCGAAGTGTACACACTTCCCTTGATAACGAAAGAATGAAAATTCGTGAAGCTTTAGGATATAACAGTCCGCATTTTCCGCTTGCTGATCATTATAACGAAGAGGGAGATGAATGGATGTATGGGGACGGGGCGCATGAAGAACTTGTTGACGGAGAAGATTGGTATGAACCGCTTGACTTAAAGACCCATCGTTACATGACAGAAGACATTGCTTGCGGGCTTGCTTTTCTCGTGTCTCTAGGGGAGTGGCTAAATATTGAAGTACCAACAGCTGCTGGCTTATTAGCGCTTGCCTCCAGCATAACGGGTGAAGATTTTCGCAAAACAGGCAGGACCATGGAAAATCTGAAACTACATGATATCTCGAAAGAGCAGTTGAAGGATTTATTAACAAAAGGAAGCACACAGTATGAAGTCCAATAGAGAGTTAATCGCAATAGCCGGGGCAGGCCGTATGGGAAGAGGGATCGCAATTACATTTGCTTATCAGGGGTATCCTGTACGACTGATTGATATTAAAGAGAGGAGCAGCAAAGAATACCAACGCCTAAAGACGAGTGCCTTTGTTGAAATAACGAAACATTTGGAGATATTAGCCTCGGGGTCTGTAATAGAAAAAAACGACATTTCCGCTATACTAAACAGAATTGAACTTGCCCCGATTGAAATGTACGAACCACAATCATGGGAACAGGTGGACATTTTATTTGAAGCGGTGCCTGAAATAATTGACGTAAAAGAATCTGTTTTCACTCGTATCTGCCCGCAGTTAAGCGAAGATGCATTAGTTGCTTCTACTACGTCATCCTTCTCAGTTAACGAATTAGCAGATTTTATTAGTAACAAAGAAAGATTCATGAACACGCATTGGTTAAATCCTGCCTATTTAATTCCTTTGGTTGAAGTAAGCCCGGGGAAAGATACGGATCAGAAGTCATTACAGAAAATGTTTCAATTACTTGAAACGATTGGGAAAGTTCCTATTAAGTGTCAGCCATCACCTGGATTTATTGTACCGAGAATCCAAGCACTCGCCATGAACGAAGCTTCCCGTCTAGTGGAAGAGGATGTAGCATCTGTCGAGGACATCGATAAGGCATCGCGAGTTGGCTTCGGTTTGAGATTTGCGGTTCTCGGGCTACTAGAGTTTATTGACTGGGGAGGGGCAGATACACTATTCCATGCGAGTAACTATTTACGGGATACACTGCAGGATGATCGTTTTGCCCCGCCTGAAGTGATTGAAGAAAAAATGGCAGACGGAGAAATCGGCATGAAAACAAAGAAAGGCTTCTATTCGTTTTCAGATCAAGATATCGATGCCTATCAGGCGGAAACTCTCAAGAAGTTTATAGATTTGTTAAGGCATCTTGGTTTTTTAGGAGTGGATCATAATGAAAAAGCGGGAAGCCGGGTGCCGTAAAGATTCATCGAGAAGGAGAGAAAGCAGTATGAGAATAAGCCATACTTTTCAATTACTTTTTTTGATAGGTTCCATCTTGTTTTTCTTATCGGCTTGTTCGGAGTCTGAAGAAGCCTCATCGGAGGGAGGAAAAGGAAGCAGTACAGAGTCTGTTACATTTAATGCGGTTAGTTTTTTAGCTAAGGACCACCCCTTAACAGAGACATTACATGATTGGGTAGAGACTGTAGAGGAGGCAACGGATGGGCGCGTACAAATAAATTGGCGGGGCGGAGCGGATGTTATCCCAATAGGGGAGCAATTCGAAGCGATGCAGTCGGGCGCCATCGATATTAACTTTACGTATATTGGCCAGTATCAATCCCTAGCTCCCGAATCGTTAAGTATCCCTCTATCTCAATTAGAACCATGGGAGGAGCGTGAAAGCGGATTTTATGACTTTATGGTGGAGCGACATCAAGAACTTGGGGTCATGTATTTAGGCCGTTGGCTGACTGGCTCCCCGCGGTTGTGGCTGAATGAACCGATTGATCAAGTTTCTGACTTAGAGGGGATGTCGGTTCGCTCAGCACCAAACTACAATCGTTTCTTTGAGGAATTAGGGATTAATTCAAAACTAATTGACCCGTCAGAAGTTTACACTTCTTTACAAACTGGGGTAGTAGAAGGATTTGTCTATGGAGGGTTTAGCGGACCACGTAAAGATGGCTGGACTGATTCCACGAAATATGTGCTCGATCATCCATTCTGGACACAAAACTGTGTGATTTTAATGAATGATGATAAATGGAGTGAGATTTCGGAAAAGGATCAGGAAGCCATTATAAACGCCACTGGGGAATATGAGAGGCATATGGTAGATTATTATGAGAAAATGGATCAAGAAGAGATTGAGGAGTTAAAGGCAATCGGAGTGGAGTTAATTGAGTTGCCTAAAGAAGAGGCAGAAAAATTTCTACAGACAGCTTATGATACGGAATGGAACTACGTAGAAGAGCAAGTACCAGAACTTGCAGAAAAACTTCGCGAATTAACAACGAAATCCGAGTAGCCATGCGATGAGCTGATTGATATAGATCAGCTCTTCTTTTTTTATCGTTATTTATATCATGCTGTCAATAATAACTTTGGCAAATGGGGTTATGGTATGAAGCGCTGGACGGCACAACATCTGTACCTTCTATATTCTACGATTCTTCTACTTTTTATCGTGAATTATTTCATTGAGAGTGACATTTTAGGATACGCCGTCGGTGCAGCGGCGATCCCAATGCTCGTCATATCTTTTTTTGGAGCGAGCAGGTTGTTCCAAGTGTTAGGAATTATCTTCAGTTCGGTAGGGCTGCTATTATTTTTTTACGAAGGGACGTCATTATTAGAAATCCCGCTATTTATGACTTCTACTATGCCATTACTGTCATTTTTAACCGTGCTTCCGTGGATGACAAGTGTTGTATATGCAGGGCGGTTTCACCTTAGACTGAATGATTTATTAAATAAAGATGTGTCTGACTTGGGAAAGTTCTATCCAAGAAGTTCTTTTACCGCCTATATCTTTACAACGTTTATGAACTTATCAGCACTTACACTTTCTCAAGAAGTGCTAAATGAAAACATGAAAAATCTTTCGAGAAAAATAAAAGAAGCTTTTATCAGCCGGACCACTTTACGGGCTTTTGCTTGCGCGCAAGCTTGGAGCCCGATGGAAATCATTGTAGCGATCACTGTGGATTCCACGGGAGTTCCTTTCTTTTCTTATTTACCGTGGCTGTTGCTTTGCTCCTTGGTGGTTATCTCCCTTGATTGGTTATTCGGGAAGCGGCAGTTTACGTCCATTCCTTATGAACCGGCAGAGAAAACAGCCACTCATCATGCTGGAATGCGGAAAATAGCTATGGAGATTGTTAAGCTGTTTGTTGCTCTCTTTCTTTTCCTTATAATAGTCGTGACAATTGGCAATTACTTTCACTTGGACTTTATTCTTTCTGTCACGTTTGTAATTATACCTTTTTCGATTATATGGGCAATGGTATTGAGAAGAAGGAAGAGTTTTTGGGTGATTGGTTGGAATGAGTGGAAAAGAAAGACGAATGGGATGCAGAACTTTGTCGTTCTGTTTTTGTCTTTGGCCTTTTTTTCCAATAGTTTAAATGAAACTGCTTTTAATGAGCTCGTGCAGAAGCCGTTTCTCGCATACATGGAATACCCACTTATTATATTTATTTTTATTCAGCTTATGTTTCTGTTAATGGGGTTGATTGGAGTACATGCAATCGCGACCATTGGTGTTTTAGTTGCTGTTTTAGAACCGTTATATCAAGTAGTTAATCCGATTAGTATTGGGATTGTTCTAATTACAGGAGCATTAGCCACAGCAACGGTAGGTCCTTACGGTGTGACCATTACCATGACCGCGATGAACACTGATCAGAACCCATATCGGATTACGCTGCGAAACCTTCCTTTTGCTCTTTTCTATGCTTCAGTGGGATTACTATTAGGAGTATGGTTATTATAAGAGGAAACTGCGGATGCAGGAAGAGGGGGTGCTCTAGGGCACTCCCTCTTTCAAGTGGGTATTTATCGCATCAAACTAGGAAGCCAAAGCGAAATCGAGGGGAAAAATATGAGGATAAGCATAAGTAATAAATTTAATGCTAAAAAGGGGACCACTGCTTTATAAATATCCGTCATACGGAGTGAGTTGTCAGGAACAACAGATTTCATTGCGAATAGGTCCATCCCAAAAGGTGGGGTGATAGTAGCGATTTGCATGTTGAGTAAGATGATGACTCCGAACCATAGTGGATCAAATCCCATCGCGCTAGAAATCGGCATTAGAACAGGAAGCGTCATCATCATAATAGAAAGGGGTTCCATAAAGCATCCTAACACTAATAACGCGACCTGCAATAAGATTAAGATAACGACCGGAGTGAAATTCAACTCACTGACGACTTGCACAAGGCCTTGTGTGACTCCCGTGTAGCTTAATATTTGGCCGAACGTCGTGGAACCGATAATAATCATGTAAATCATAACACTGGACTTGAACGTGCCTGTTAAAGAATCCCAGATACTCTTCCACGTGAGCCCTCCGTAAAAATAAGAGAGGATAACCGTGCCGATTGCTCCTAACGCAGCACTTTGTGTAGGCGTTCCAAATCCTAAAATGATGACTCCTAATAGAAGAAAAACAATAATACCAAGAGGAAGTATGTATTTAATTGTATCCATTAATTTCTCAGACAGTGAAACTTTATCTACTTCATACGTAGGAGCAAGGTGCGGTTGCAGAAAGCTGCGGATAATAATATATAAGAGAAAAAAAACGGCTAATAAAATTCCCGGAAGTACGATTGCCACTAAGAAGTGTCCTACCGGAATAGAGGCAAGAGAAGCGAGCAGGATTCCTAATGCAGTCGGCGGTATCATCGTAGCAAGCCCGGCACTGCCGAGTATGGGCCCGACAGACATCGTATAGCTGTATCCCTTTTTCTGCATGTCTGGCACTAATAAGGAGCCTAATAAAGCTGTGCTGGCTACACTGGATCCGCTTAAGACTGAAAAGAAAGCACCGCTGCCGACAGCGACAATACTTAGTCTGCCCGGCAATCGACCAAACCACTTGCCGATCGTTTCAAACACTTTAATACCAAGACCGGTACGAAACATGATTTCTCCCATTAAAATGAACATCGGGATGGGGAGCAGGGAAAACTTGGAGACCGAGTCGAATATATTTAAGATTAATTGGTTGGCTCCAGCAGCCCCGTTCCAGAGAAGGACGGCTCCGATTAAGTTTATCGTTAAGAATGAAAAGGCGATCGGAAGGCCGATAGCAAACAAGACAAATAAGCCCCCGAAGACTAGTAGGATAGTGAGCCACCACTCCATTACGTGCCCCCCCTTGTACCCTTTTTTTCAGTAAGAAGCGTCACCATGTTTCTTAAAAATTCTATCGTTATAAACAGGAATCCAATGGGTATAATAAAAAGCAATATAAACCGTGGAACCTGAAGAATCGCATCGGTATAGGCAGCCTTATGGTACATCTCAATTGTTATAACGCTGCCAAAAAAAGTAATGACAAGAGAGACAAAGAAGCCAATGAGGGAGCTAATGATACGGAATAGATATTGAGCCCGTCCGGGTAAGTATTGAAGCACAAGATCAAACTTGATATGGCCATCATCACGCAGTAACCAAGCCGCTCCAAGAAAGGTAAGGAATACGAGTGAATATTCCGTAACCTCAAGAACCCAGGGAATGGATTGGTTAAGAAGATTAGAAAAAAGCACATCAAGAGCGATTAAGAGTGCGATTGCTACGAGAAGGGCTCTTCCAAGATAGGACATGATGTCTAACAAGGTATGATAGAGTGTTGTCAGTTTGTGTGCCATGTCATTCCTCCTTTATAAGACCGGTAAAGGGACATGTGGCATGCCCCTTTACCGGTCTTAGATACGGATCCTTATTGTTTTCTCATGACAAAGTTAAGGGAGGCTTCTTTATGCGTACCTTTGTCTTCGAATTGAGTCATAAGGTCGTCACGGACGCCGTCGGCAACATCCGTTTCGAGCCATTCATCGCCTTCAAAGAACACTTGAGTAATTAGCGTCTCATGGCCGTCTGCTTCAAACATGAGGTGTAAGTGGGCTGGACGCATCGGATGCTGATCCATATATTCCAGAAATTCGCCAGTCGGACCCTGGTCTGGAATCGAATACGGAAGCGGTACAATCGTTTTGACTTCAAAGTCACCGTTCTCATCCGTGTAGAAATGGCCGCGCAAGTTGTATCTCGGTGCATCAGAATCGAAAGCGGAATATTTTCCGCTCGCATCGTTCTGCCACATCTCCACGCGGGCATTTGCGAGCGGCTGGCCATCCACAGAACTCACATTTCCTTTAAAGTAAAACAGTTCTCCTGGCTCGTCCGGACGTTGTGTAAGTTCAAGCGGCTTTCCTGGTTCTTTTTCAATCAACGGTGATCCGTCAATAAAGTATGGCCCTAAGAGAGAAGGTTGTGTACCCGGCAATTTGGAGTACATGGCTTTAAGGACGTGGCTTTCAAGGAAAACATCGGCATACAACGGGAGTTCACCGGCGCGTCCTAAGCGATCTGCCCAATCAACAAAGTTAGTATATTCCTCGTGATTTAGCTTGGCCTCTTTTAAAAACTCCTGAATATGCTTGACAAATAGATGAAAGACCTCTTCGACACGCTCATTCTTTTTAGCTGCTTGTTTTTGTGCCATTACAAATTCCTCCTCAAGATTGATAAATTTATATTAATATAATATTAATATCACACAGTCATTGAATCTTTGGTTATTGGTCGCGCTTTCATTTTGTTAGTGACTAGGTCTATCAGTTGCTGTTCAATGGTGTTTTCGTAATGTAAGGGAATAGAAGATTCATTGTACTTCTGCCTATACACCACACCAGTGATTTGTCCATTTATAAGGTCATACATATACTCTTTTAAATGTTTGTGGCAATCGCACTCGTGATTAACTCCTAACACATCTCCTGATATACATTCAGTATGAAAGGCGGTGCGCTTGGAGTAATCATTTGTGTTCGTATGCAAATACACGGTAAAGGATGAAGGATAAAGATGATTATGAACTTTCAACACTTTGAGCGTATGGTTAAATAACCGCATGTCAGTTACTTCAATAACTTCCAACCATTCTTTTTTTTGAAGGTAGTTATGGACGACGTCACTGACTTTAATGATCTCTAAAGAGTGTCGAACAGCAAACTTCTTCACGTCGTGAATCGATGAAACTTCCCCGTTGTGGTCCAATATTTCGGAGATAAATGAAGTGGGTTCATGTATAGGATCTATAAAATTGCTTGCTAGTTCGAGTGCCGCTGCTACAATATCTGGCTTTGTTAACAAGTCCTCCACCTGTCCAATCAAGGGGAAAATATGACCAGGTCGTTTGAAATCCCCCGGATTACGGGAGGTGTGGATGTTTTTTATTGTGTCCGCCCGCTCAAACGCGGAGATTCCAGTAGTTGTTGTTTTATAATCGATTGAAACCGTTGATGTATTCAACGTGTTTTTATGAGAGATATCTCTATCCATTCGTGACAAATTTAGTCTATTGGCTGTATTTTTAGTGATACAAGCGTAAACAAGACCTTTTCCGTAGTTGATCATAAAATTGATATCACGACCATCTGCACGTTCACCTACGCCTGTAAGATAACTAGTTCCTGTGTGCACGTCATCGAAAAGGATCGTTAGGTTATTTTCGTAATGCTTTTTGGCTTGATTTTTCCTAGGCTTCATTCAAAACCCTCCTGGCAGCCTATATGTGATGGTTAGAGGTGCAGCAGACTCACGTCATTGCTTTCGTTTTATTACCCTCTTGTCCCATTACACTGGTACTGTGAGCAGGCTGCATTTTGGCTTTTGGATCAATGTAAACTTTCGCATTGCTGACGGCTATTGGAGCTTCTCCAAAACCAGTTGCGATTAGTTTTACTTTACCTTCATACGTACAAATATCACCAACCGCATAAATGCCTTCCATGTTTGTCTCCATCTTTGAGTTTACGACAATACTGTTTTTCTCAATATTCAGTCCCCAGTTTTTAATAGGACCTAATGTCGAGACAAACCCATAGTTACAAACAACTTCATCGACATCGATCACTTTTTTCTTCGTTCCTTTTACTTCTTCTAAAACGACCTGTTCAATGAGGTCTTCACCAACAAATTCAGTAGGAACAAACGGTGTCAAAATTTGAACATTTGACTTTTTAAGCCTCTCGACACTATGTTCGTGGGCTCGGAACTTATCCCTTCGGTGGGCTAAAAAAACTTCTTTCGCAATAGGTTCAAGCATGAGTGCCCAATCTACAGCCGAATCGCCTCCTCCGAACACTTGGACTCGCTTATCTTTAAATTTGTTTAAATTGTCAATGAAGTAATGCAAGTTTTTATTTTCATAGCGTTCTGCGGCATCGAGTTTTAATTTTCTTGGCTGGAAAGCACCGTTTCCGGCTGTAATAATAATTGTTTTGGAATAGTGAACGTTTTCATTCGTTGTGAGATGAAAAATGCCATCTGCATCTTTCTGTATATCCTGTACTTCTTCATTTAACGTAACGTTCGGTTCAAATTGGTTCATTTGGTTCGTCAAGTTATCAACCAGCTCTTGTGCTCCTACTTTTGGGAACCCTGCAACGTCATAAATATATTTCTCAGGGTAGAGGGCGGTAAGCTGTCCGCCTAGATGTGGAAGGCTTTCCACGATATTGACAGAAAGCTGGCGCATCCCCGCATAAAAAGCAGTGAAAAGACCTGCCGGTCCGCCGCCGATAATCGTAATGTCAAAAACCTTATGCTGTTGACTCATTCGCTCACCCCGATGTGTCTTTATAAATTCTGTGTATTACCCAGCGTCTTCAAACTTAAGAGGTTTACCGTAAAAAGGTTCTTCTGCTACTTTAATGGATTCAGTAGGGCATCCTTCAAAAGCATCCTCGAGATCTTCCAGAAGTTCTTCTGGCACTTCGACCGTACCTTCATTGTCATCAAGAATAACGAAGGATAATCCTTCTTCGTCGTATTCATATATGTCAGGGGCTGTTTCCCCGCAAGCACCGCAAGCAATACAAGTATCTTGGTCAACAATTGTATACTTACTCATTATGATTCCTCTCCTTAACTGAAAACTTATAATTTAAAATTATCTTAACTTACTGTAAAACGACTCACAATATACGATTCGTATTGAAAATTTAAAATATTTTGTACGGATCGTTCGAATTATTGGAAGTAGAAAATGTAATAAAAAAACCTTAACCAGTTGAAAGTGAACTGGTTAAGGGAGATGTGAACATCTTTATTTTAATTCTTGTTGCTCTTTCTTTTTCATTGCAATAAGTGTGATCATTTCAAAAGCAACAGCGGAGGCAAGTGCAGCTGTGATCTCGCCATGGTCATACTCCGGAAGTACTTCAACAAGGTCAAAGCCTTTAATGTCGAGACCATGGAGACCGCGTACATATTCAAGTGCTTCGTGACTGTCAGGTCCGCCAATTTCGGGTGTACCTGTACCCGGTGCGAAGGCTGGATCAACAAAATCAATGTCATACGACACGAAAACAGGTTTATCACCAGCGCGCTCGTGAATCTGGCGAAGAACTTCCTCGTATCCTAATTTCTTCACTTCATGCATAGGGATTGTTTTAAAACCAAGCTCTTCGGGATCGGACATATCCTCTGGACCATACAATGGACCACGGAGACCGACTTGGATCGAATGGTCGGTGTCGATCAAACCTTCCTCCACCGCTCGACGGAACGGGGTTCCATGCATGTATTTTTCTCCAAAATAATTGTCCCACGTGTCACTGTGAGAGTCAAAGTGAACAAGAGCTACAGGACCGAATTTTTTTGCAAATGCCCGCAAATGTCCTAAGGAGGTAGAATGATCACCGCCTAAGATAACCGGGGTGATATCTTTTTCTAAAATCTTCCCTAATTCCTCACCAACAATATCATAAGAGCGGTGAATGTTCTGCGGCACGATCTCAAAATCTCCGTAATCCACTCCGGAGCAATAGTCAAAGATATTAATTTCTTGTACAGGATTATAGGGACGCAGCAAAATAGAAAAATTGCGGATATGCTGCGGGCCTCCGCGGGCGCCAATCCGGTTGGATACCGCAGTGTCATAAGGGTTGCCGACGACAACGAAATCAACGTCATCGGTTGTTTTAATTTGTTCTAATCTCATAAATGTGCGCACACCGGTATAACGGGGGCTAAGGGAAGAATCTTTTGGTTTATATTTCATTGATGATGTCCTCCTTGCAAGATGATGTGTAACTACATCTATAAATTAATGCAATTATTGTGCCAAAATTGTTGCCGTTTTTCATTTTAAAAAAAGAAAAGATGTGCCATCAAAATAATGATTGGCAACGTTACGATTGTACGCTCAAGGAAAATAATAACAATGTCTAAAAAACTTAGCGGAATCCGAGAACGTAACAGTAAAATACCAACTTCGGACATATATATGAGCTGTGTCATGGATAAAACAGCAATAATAAAACGCGTTAATTCGCTTTCAATACCGCTTCCGAGAACAGCCGGCAGAAACATATCAGCAAAGCCAACAAGCATGGCTGGTGCTGCCTCAACCGCTTCGGGGATTTGGGCCAACTCCAGTAAAGGAACTAACGGATAGGAAATGATTTCAAATATAGGGGTAAATTCTGCCGTAATGAGTGCTATGGTGCCAAGCCCCATTACGAGTGGTATTAACCCAAACCAGATATCTATTACGTTTTTTGTCCCGTTGATCACAACCGGCCAAGCGCTTTTTACGTGTGATGCTTTCTCAACTGCTAATTCAGAAGCCCAGCGTAGACGAGACTTTCCAGTTGGCGCTTCCTCGGAAATTTGTTTCCCAACTGGTTCATGGTACGTCTCTTCTTTTCGTGAAAGAGGCGGGATACGTGGACAGACAATAGCAGCTACAAAGCCGGCAACAATAACAGTTAGGTAAAACTGTATGAACATATGTCCCATGCCGATAAAGTTAATAACTAAAAGGCTGAAAGCAATAGATGCAACGGAAAAATTAGTAGCGATAACCGAAGCTTCACGCTTCGTATAATAACCGCTTTCATACTGTTGGGCAGTAATTAATACGCCAACTGTTCCGCTACCCATCCAAGATGCTAGCGCGTCAATGGAAGAACGGCCTGGAAGTTTGAAGAGTGGTCGCATCAGTCCTCTTACTGTTGTCCCGATAAATTCCATTAAACCAAAATCAAGTAGTAATGGCATCAAGAAGCCAGCAATCAAAAACCATGTTGTTAACACAGGAACGAGATCAAATAGAACGGTTCCACCTGTAGCGGGGGACCAAATGAATTCTGGGCCCAGCTCGTACAGTGTCATGATCGCAAATGCCGCTCCTAAAATACGAAGCAACCCCCAAAACCAGTTAACATCAAGAAGTTCAGTAATAAATGATGGTCTCTTTGTCCAAGCCGCCCCGCTTTTAGCGGCGATTTTCATTACAATCGTTCCAATGACTGACAAAATTAGAATTCCAGTCATAAATTGCGGCAAATAATTCTCAAAAGCGGCCTGCAGGAATTCAGCGACAATCCCGATACCGATTGTCCATTGTCCTTGGTAGGGAACAGGAACTAAGAATAAGAACATACTCACAACCGATACGACAAGAGACTTCGTGATGTTGGGAGTTGTCCAGAATGCAGGCTTTTGCTTTGCAGCAGCTCCTTTTCCTCCACTTTCTTGGTGTGTACTCACGTGAAATCACCCTTTGCAATGTTTACCTTTATATTATTGCAAGTAACGTGCCAAATTATTTAATTTTATACTTCTTTAGTTTGCGGACGACGGACGGTTGGCTGATACCAAGCCATTCTGCCATTTTTGTCGTTGTACGGCATATGGATGCTGCCTCTCTTAGCATTGCTTCCTCTACGCTTGCAAGGGCGTCAGGGAGTGAGTGCTTAAAAGACTGATGGGCTGATAGTTGGGACGTATTAGCCGGCATCCAGATGTCTTCTCTTTTTATGAGGCGGGAAGAGGTTGTCACGATAATCCTTTCCACAGTGTTCATTAGTTCGCGGACATTTCCGCGCCATTCTTGTTCATTCAGAAACTTTAGGGCTGATTGGTCCATTTGAATGTCTCGGTTGTACTTTAAGGAAAACTCTTTTACAAAGTACTCAATCAGTGGAAGAATATCCATCGTACGTTCACGAAGAGGCGGTATGATGATAGGAACGACATTTAAACGGAAAAATAGATCTTCACGAAACTTTTTCTCTTCTACTAACTGGGCTAGTGGCTGATTGGTTGCCGTAATTAAACGGAAGTCCACTTTTTTCGATTTTCTCCCCCCAACTGGCAAAAATTCTTTTTCTTGAATGAATTTCAAGACTTTGACTTGATTATTTAACGATAATTCGCCAACTTCATCTAAAAAGAGAGTGCCGCCTGCTGCAAGCTCGGCAAGTCCGACTTTTCCGCCTTTGTTTGCACCAGTAAAAGCCCCGCCTGTATAACCAAAAAATTCTGCTTCAAATAATGTCTCTGGGATAGCGCCACAATTTACTTCAATAAAAGGGCCTTTGGCACGAGGGCTTTCTTGGTGAATCATCTTGGCAATCTGAGTTTTGCCTACGCCTGATTCACCGAGCAGTAGGACATTGACGTCTACATCCGCAACTTGCCTGGCCGTATCCAGGCACCGCTTCATCTCCGTAGAACGAGCAATAAAACCGTGCTTTTGTAAATAGTGGCTGCGTAAATGATTCAGCTCATGGAGTACTTTCTCCATCTCACCTTCCATTTCGGTTATATAATCTCTCAGGTTAACAAGTTCTGTGACGTCATGGGAATAGGTAGCGATCCGCCAAAGCTCCCCTTCATCATCAAAGATTGGAATACCAGTAACGAGTAGTTTTTTATTTTTTTTTGTTGTTTGTATCAGGGTAACTCTTTTTTTGTTTTTAATAACTTCAGGGGTAACAATAGGAGTGAAAACACCCGCTTTTTGCAGATCGTAGACTGATTTTCCGACAAGCTCACTTCTTTCCACGCCATACGTTTTTTTCATGGCATCTGTCACTCTGGTAATGATGCCGTTCCTATCAGAAACAAGTAGGTCATCTTGTAAAGATTCCAAAATTCTCTCGCTTTCATCACGTGTATAGATGCTCATGGTATGCTCTCCTTGATCGAAATTCAAAAGTGAATAAATGAAATGGGTAAGGCCTTAATAACAAGGTACCACTATACTTTATCATTTATTCTGTTTTGAATAAAATATTATTTAAAAATGAATAAAGAATCCAGTTTTGAAAAGGTGCCATTTCAAAAGTACAATGGTAAAATGAAAGATATTCCGTAGTACAAGAATGCGTTCCGATATAGAGAGAGGATGGTAGGGATGAAGAATTTACTGTATGTCAACGGAGAATGGACGGGTGAGACGCTGGAGAAAATGGCGGTGACAAATCCATCCACCGGTGAAGTGGTGGAAGAAGTGCCGTTTGCGGGAAGTAGAGAGGCTTCGATTGCAGTCGAGGCAGCGGCAGAAGCGTTTAAAAGCTGGTCGAAAAAGACCGCAGAAGAACGATCTTCCCTCCTGTATCGCTGGTACGAATTAATCCGCGACAATCAGGAAGAGATTGCTTCTGTAATGACAAAAGAACAGGGAAAGCCTTATAAAGAAGCGCTAGGTGAAGTTGGATACGCGAATGGGTTTATTCAATGGTATGCAGAGGAAGCGAAGCGTGTGTACGGAGATACGATTCCAGCATCGCATCCAGATAAACGAATCATCGTTCAGAAGCAGCCGATTGGCGTTGTAGCAGCGATCACTCCGTGGAATTTCCCGGCGGCAATGATTACACGAAAGGTAGGACCGGCACTTGCGGCAGGATGTACAACTGTTGTTAAACCGGCAGAACAGACGCCGCTGACTGCCTTGTATTTGGTGGAACTTGCTGATCAGGCTGGTATCCCGGCAGGAGTGATTAATATCGTAGTTGGGGATCCAAAAGCCATTGGACAAGTATGGCTGGATGACAAACGGGTTCGCAAACTGACCTTTACGGGGTCAACTCCAGTAGGTAAGTATTTAATGGAGGGCTCTGCCCAAACCATGAAAAAAGTGGCACTTGAACTTGGGGGTCACGCGCCGTTTATTGTGATGGATGATGCTGACATTGACCTTTCTGTAGAAGCCGCGGTACATTCTAAATTCCGTAACGCTGGGCAAACGTGTGTCTGTTCAAACCGCTTCTACGTTCAAGAGGGAATTGCAGAGGAGTTTGCGGAAAAATATGCCGCCGCAGTTGGGGAATTAAAAGTGGGAGACGGCTTTTCAGAAGATGTTACGGTCGGACCTCTTATTGATGATAAAGCGTTGGAAAAAGTAGAGAAACAAGTGGAAGATGCCAAGGCAAAAGGAGCGTCTGTGTTAAGTGGCGGAAAGCGAGTGGAAGGGAAGACGACCTTTTACACGCCGACTGTCATTGCAGGAGCGACCCCGGACATGCTCTGTATGAGAGAAGAAACGTTTGGCCCGGTCGCGCCGATAGCTACTTTTCAAACAGAAGAAGAAGCGATTGAACAGGCGAATGACTCAGACTTCGGTCTTGCCGCGTATGTTTTCACAAAAGACTTGGGGAGAGCAATCCGTATTAATGATGCGCTGGAATATGGAATCGTTGGGATTAATGACGGACTCCCATCAACGCCACAAGCTCCGTTTGGAGGCTTTAAAGAAAGCGGTCTGGGGCGAGAAGGCGGCTACTACGGGCTGGAAGAATTTCTCGAGATTAAATATACATCTATACGAATATAAAAAAGGAGCTCCTGCCTTGAGAAATCAAGAAGCAGGGGCTCTTTATTAAAAAAGTCTGTCAGGAGGGGTCTTTCGTATCGTATTCGTATCGTATGTGTCGTTCTTATCGCCCCATAGTGGTTTAATGTTTTTTGGATCTAAGCCATTACCTAATGATCCGTACGATTTGTTGCTATGGGGATCAACAAAATGAGCGGATTCGAAATAGGTCCTCGGTGTCAACCAAAGCGCCTTCAGGGCGCGGCTCAACGGCATTTCATGATACCTGTTTGGCCATATTCTCTTAATATGCTCTTTCACAAGTGGGTAATACTTTGAACTCATCCCTGGAAACAAATGATGCTCGGTATGATAGGAAAAGTTAAAATGAAGAACATCTACCCATTTTGGAACCGTAACGGTAAGACTATTGGCTAGCGGATCATTAATTGGTACTAAGGGATTCAAACGATGATTCGTGGATATATAAGCCATCACAATAAAGTTTGCAATAAGAAGCGGCAATAAAAAAGCAAAAAGCCATTTCTCAAAACCCATTACATATAGCAGGCCAAACCAACTCATCCACGGCAAAACGGCCTGTGCCCACACACTTGGCTGTTTTTTTGGATTGAATTCTTTTATATAAACAAGAAACATTTTCAATGAATGAGCAGTAAACTGAATCGTTAAAGAGGCAAAGGAAAATAATGAACGAACAGGCAAAGGAAGACGGTAAACCCAGCGGATAAATTTCATTTTAGAAATTTTTTCAAGCGTCGGCCAGGCGTCCGGATCGTTATCTTGGTGCTGCGTATGGACATGGTGTGTTAGATTGTGCCATTTCCTCCAAAGTTTCGGCCCTGTGCTCAACGGCCAAAAAGCAATCGCGCCAAGTAAATCTCGGAGCCAAGCTCTGCGGATAACGGTACCATGAAGAATTTCATGACCGAGAAAACCAAGCGCTGCAAAACTTGCGCCAATAATAATCGAGAAAACAAAGTTTAGCAAAGGATGAAAATTAAATAGCCCGATCGTTAAGAAGCACGTGATTACGACACAGACATACGCCAGACCTCCGAACAAACGACCTGGAGCTGGTTTGAATGCTTCTTTCGGTAATTCTTTTTTTAAACGCGCCGTATATACTACAAACTTATCAAGTTCTCTCACAGATGCGCTCCCTTCTTTAACTAAAAAACCTTTTTAAAAATTAATTTTACCATTTTTAGTGTGAGTAGTCAACGGAAGTTTGTCAAGTGCGAAGTTGTTATCACTCATAACCGTTGTTTTGGCATAAAACAGGTACGAAAGGATTAAGAATACAGTAGATATTCCATGCATATGTTATTTTCATATTTTTGAAGGTAATAAGGTGTTATGATTTAAGGAGAATGTATAACGAAGGAGGAGTGCAGGTGACAAGACCGTTCATCCGCAACCATCAGCTCAACGTTATCAAAAAAGAGGGACGCAACATTCAGCATTGTTTTCAAGATATTCAGGACTCTAATGTCGTCCAAGCTGTAAAAGGGAAATCCGCAGACCGAATATTACAAGCTTTTCCACCACTGACACGGAAAGAGAAGTCTATCATTCAGGCGGTAAGTGACGTAAAGACAAGTATTGAGATAGAAGCATTTATTGGTTCTGTTTATTCTTACATCAAATCCTTCCCGCCTGTGACAAGGGAACGTCTCAAGGAATTGTTTTCTCATGAGAGGAGATTGCGCATTCCTGAATTTTCATTGTCCGAACTAGAACGGCGTTCGTATTTAGGTTGGAATGACCCTGGAAAGCAAAAAAAATACATTGTTTATGCTTTTGGCGATGAGCTCGTCGGTGTTAGCGGTCATTACTCCAAGCGAGCCCAGCGCGATTATTGTTGTTTTTGCCAAGAACTTGCCCCCGTATCCTTGGTCACCTTTCAGACAAACGACGTTTCTGACAGCAATCCAGATTACTACCGTTCGATCGGTCAATATATTTGCGTAGACAGTGAGGTTTGTAACCAGAACATTACTGATGTGCATGCTTTAGAGACGTTTATCCGCAGAGTGCAATGAAAAAGAGAGAGACGGTCATTGGGATTCATATTTTTTTTATCAGGCAGAGAATCAAGGATCGATTCCCTGCCTGGTTTTTTAGTAACGTTCTCCGCTTTCTACTTTTTTAATGGCTTGCTCCAAAGTGACGACAATGTATTCTACTTCATCTTGAGTTAAAACTAAAGAGGGGCGCAGGGTGATGACATTTCCTTCTATCAATTTAAAGGCAAGTCCATTTTCCATGCACATATACATAATAGATTCCGCTTCTTCGATAGCACGCTCCTGCGTTTTTTGATCTTTTATTATATCTAGCCCTATGTGAAATCCGAGGCCGGCTACTCCACCTACGATTGAATATTTGTCCTGTAGAGTACGCAGCCGTTCCAATAAATAATCTCCCAGTACGCGAGCGTTTTCAACTAAATTATGATCTTCAATATACTCGATTTCAGCGAGGCCTGCAGCAGCGCAAATTCCATTTTTTTCATGGGTGTAATGTCCAATAGAACGGTGCGACAGGGTATTATATTCCTCTTTTGTGATAATACCGGCAAAAGGGAACAGTCCGCCGCCCAGTGACTTACCGAGCACAAGGATATCCGGTGTCACATAATGCTCGAATGCAAACATGGTACCTGTTCTGCCGAAGCCTTCAATAATTTCATCGAAGATCAATAAAGCCCCGTGTTCGTCACAGAGCTCCTTTACTTTTTCCCAAAAGTATTTGCTAGGAACGACAGGTGTTGCACTTACTGGTTCTCCTATGACGCAAGCGATATCACCTTCTTTTTCAAAGAGGATTTTCATTTGTCTAAGTATTTCGTTATCTACCTCCTCAGGATCTGTGAATTTCCAAGGATTACGATTGTAATTTGGGAATTCAACGTGCAGGGAACCGGGAACCATCGGCCCATTTCCACCTTTAAATAATTCTTCCCCGCTTACACTTGCTGCTTGATAGCCAGTACCATGATAAGAGTCCCAAAAAGAAATAGTTTTCCATTTCCCTGTTACTTGTTTCGCCAGCATAATCGCCATTTCAATTGCTTCAGAACCTCCTGGTGCAAATAATACCCGGTCCAGTCCCTTAGGTGTAATAGAAACCAACTTTTTTGCCAAATTAATAGCCCGCTCATTTGTATAACGTCTAGGGGTGAATGTTTGCTTTTCTTTTAAAGACTCCATTACTTTTTCAATAATGTAATCATTGTTGAATCCAGCATTGTGAATGCCATTTCCGTGCATGTCTAAATATTTCTTGCCATCCATGTCATAAATATAGGCACCATCACATTTACTTAAGACGTTCAGTACGGGTGTACTTAAATTCTGATGAAGAAAATATTTGTTATCTTCTTCAAACAGTACTTTGGCCTTTTCACTTAAGTTGCGATCCCAATACTTCTCTCGATTTGGTGAATAATTAATGTCCCCTTGTTCTCGACTCCCTGCCATTGAATTCAATACAAATCCCCCTCTAAGACTTGAATTTAAAAAACAAGTAACTAAACAGAAAAATTTGAATTATTAACCTAATTAATCATATCACAAAGCAATTCTTATATCTTTAGATTTAGAGTTATTTGAGAAGAAACTTTTTCCTCAACGTATTGGCTTCTGTCTAAAGTAAAGGAAACGAAAAGAGAGGATTGCATGTATGGTGAGTGAAAAGTAGAATTTGTAATATAGAAAGAACACGAACGTTGTGGGGAGCGGGATACATAAACATGAAGACAATCACTGATATTCTCTCTAAAAGGCTTCCTCATCTTATTGTCTTTACGGCAATACTTACTTATTATCTACCGGTATATTGGGAGACGTACACATGGGTCCCGGCTGTTTTATTAGGCATGGTTATTTTCTTTGCCGGGTTATCTATTAACCTTGACTCGATTAAAGGCATTGGCAGGAAGAAGAAAGCGATTGGGGTTGCAGTTATATTAAAATGGACGTTGACAGTTACGATCTCTTTGGTCCTCGCCTATCTATTTTTTTCTGAGGAGCCGGAAATCTTAGCCGGCATTATTTTATCTGGTACCGTGCCGAATGCGACGGCGGCAACCTTATACACCTTTTTAGCTGGCGGCAACACCGCCCTCGTTATCGTTGGCTCGTTTCTTGACACAGCGTTAAGCCCTGTCGTCACTCTTTTGGCAATGGTAAATATACCTGGAAAGGAAGTCAGTATCACCTTCTTAGATTTACTTCAATCCTTTCTGTTCATTGTAATTCTTCCGTTAGCAGCTGGTATTTTCATGCAACGGATGTTTCCGCAGTCGGTTCAGCATTCCCAAACTCTCACAAAACTGGGATCCTCGTTGTCGCTGTTGATCATTGTTCACATTATTGTTGGGGAAGGGAAAGAGGCGGTTGCGGCTCATTTGAACCTGCTTCCATTATTAATTGTTGTTATCCTTATCCAGGTCCTGCTTCCTATGGGAGTAGGCTATCTTACCGCTAAGAAAATTGGGGTTGAAGAACCGGAAGCGCGCGCTATTTTATTCTATGTTGGTTTATGCAACACCGCTTTAGCTGCAATCCTTGCCTTTCAATTTATTGGCGAACTAGGGGCAGTCCCCCCTATTATTAACACGATCATCAATCTATCATTCGGTTCCTTTATCTCTAACTTTTTAAAAAAGGAGCCGGCTTAAAAAGCACCGGCGTCCCCACCTGAAAATTGGGAAATTGTTCACTAAAAAATCCCCCGCAGCTGAATATGCTGTGGGGGTTTTTCAAATCAGCTAAACAAAGGATTCTGCTGGTACCGGATGTCCCTCTGGACTGTATTTATAATAAAGAGGATACGCTCGTACGTAAAAGAACTGGGTGACTGGTCCTAAGAAGAGGGTGAGTGCAAGTGTTCCGATTCCTACTGGACCGCCGATTAGAAGAGCAAGTATTGCCATGATGCCGGCAACGATTGTCTGTCCGAGGCGCAGGCTGAGCCCAAACCGGTGGCTGACAGCTAAGAAAAGCTGGTCTACCGGAGCACGGGGAAACAATGGCAAGATATAAACAGCGACCCCGAGGCCGACTAAGATAACGCCGGTCGTCAGTACTGCGAGCTGCATGAATAAAGGAGCTGTTGATAAATCAAGAGTGGCAAAAACGATTTCTACCCAAAAATCGAGAATAATACTTTCTAAAACTACCGTGAATAACGCTCGAAATTCCGGTGCTTGCTTCATAAGCCGGGCATTAATAAAAATAATCAAAAACTGAAATATCGCATACCAGAGACCGATGGTGCCGCCAAGGTTGTTGGATAAGCCGGCAAAAAAAGCCGTCCAGAATCCAGCCCCTAAGGAAGCATTAATAACTAATGCAACCCCGAGAAAATTAATAAACATTCCTGCCAAATACACAGAAACACGGTAAAACAACTTACACTCCTCCTCTCTAATCAAACAAGCAAAAATGGATATTCTGATAGCCGTTCATCAAAAATCTCCCCAAATATTAAAGGTATTCCTCCGTATTTGTCAATATAAACGTGTAAAAAAGGATAAAATAATAATAGATAAAAATAACGCATTATATCTATGTGTATCGTACTATAACTTCTAATTACACCTTATTATTGTTACTAACATCTGATTTGTTGTTTTCTTAATCATTTTTTATTTCTTTTAATTCGCCTTTATGTTAACGTTATTTTATAAATGGTTAACAAAACAAAAATAGAAATTAAAAAGGGGGTTTTAGTTTGGAGAGAAGAAAATGGAAACCACTCGACATGGCGCTAGGTGCTCTCTTTGTTGCACTGACTGCGGTTGGGGCGAATATTACAGCCTTTGTGCCGTTTATGGTAGTAGGCGGTGTGCCGATTACGTTGCAGACTTTTTTCGCAGTGTTGGCAGGACTAGTGCTCGGAAGCAGGCTTGGAGCTTTTTCCATGTTTGTGTATATGATGATTGGTCTTGCCGGAGCACCGGTTTTCGCACAATTTAAAGGAGGTTTGGCCGCGCTCGTTTCTCCAACATTCGGGTTTATTTTATCTTTTATTCTGGTCGCCTACGTGGCAGGAAAAATGATTGAAAATAAGAGTGCCGTGCGTGCCTTTGTAGTGGCAGCCTTAACAGCGATGGCAATTAACTATGTGTTTGGCACTAATTGGATGTATGCGGCATATGTCTTTTGGTTTGACGCACCGGAAGGGTTTACGTACAAATTGGCGTGGTTATGGATGATGGCACCGCTTCCCAAAGATATTATTCTTACTGTTTTATCGGGGATATTCGCCTTTAGACTTCATAACATTCCGGTTATTAAACGAATAGTTGCACGGCAGAACAAAGCAGCCTAACTAAAGGGGGAATGGATTATGTCAAATTGGCATATGCTTGCAGATGAGGTTTTGAAAGGATACGAGTTAAGTGAGGAAGAAGCTCTCTCCATTTTGAATTGTCCGAATGAAGAATTGCTGAAACTTTTAGACGGAGCCTATACGATCAGGCGTCATTACTACGGAAATAAAGTGAAATTAAACATGATCGTTAATACGAAGTCCGGCGCCTGTCCGGAAAACTGCGGCTATTGTTCGCAGTCACGCGACTCGAGCGCACCTATTGAGAGATACCGGATGATGGATAAAGAAGAGATTGTCAAAGGAGCGGAAAATGCTCACCGATTAAACTCAGGTACATATTGTATCGTAGCAAGCGGCCGTGGACCGACGAACCGAGAACTTGGCATCGTTACGTCAGCGGTAAAAGAAATAAAGGAAAAGTATGACCTTAAAATATGTGCGTGCCTTGGTATTTTAAAACCAGAACAAGCTCTCGAATTAAAAGAAGCAGGTGTCGACCGTTATAACCATAATATTAATACCTCAGAAGATCATCATGATGCGATCACAACGAGCCATAGGTATCAGGACCGGGTGGCCACTGTAAACAAAGCAAAAGAGGCGGGCATTTCCCCGTGCTCCGGGGTGATCGTAGGCATGAAGGAGACAAAGCACGATGTTATCCAAATGGCAAAGTCACTAAAAGCGCTTGATGCGGATTCCATTCCCGTTAATTTCCTGCATGCGATTGATGGCACTTTGCTTGAAGGGACCGATGAGCTGACGCCTTCTTACTGTTTAAAAGTACTCGCTTTGTTTCGTTACCTCAATCCGACAAAAGAAATTCGGATATCCGGCGGGCGGGAAGTGAACTTGCGCAGCCTGCAGCCGCTCGGATTGTATGCCGCTAATTCTATTTTCATCGGGGACTATTTAACAACCGCAGGACAGGAAGGAACAAAAGATCATCAAATGCTTAAGGATCTCGGGTTCGAAGTTGACTATGAAAAAAAAGAGGCTTTTATTTAACAACGCCACCAACCATTACTTCGTGTATGCCCTTCTATGGAGCTGGAAAAAATAATGGTGCTGAAAACATTATAGGAAAAGGATGGAATCAAAATGGAAAACACATGCTTTTACTGTGACAGCACCATTGATCAGCATGAGAGTGTTCACCAAGTTGCTTTTTTTCGTGAAAATGAGGAACTCGAAAAAACATTGTGCGGGACATGTTATACAGAGTGGTTGGAAGGAATGAAGGAGTAGTTAGCCTGCAGGTTGTATTAACGACGCTGTCTGCATACGGTGGCGTAATGAGGGATGGGGCTGTATCAAAAGGTCATGAAAAATGACCTTTTGATACAGCCCTTTTTTTAATTCTATAAGATTTATCGTTAAGATTAATTAATACCCTTTCAGATAGATGGCTCTTCAGGTTCGCTTGCCGCGGGCAAGGCTTCAGCTAACCGACGGAAGATCACCGTCGGTGGATCTTCAGCTCTTGCTTTTCCCGCAGGCGTCTCACCTGATCGCCATTCAAAGTAGTGGAACGAAAAAACAATCTAACATTTTATGCCAAACACACAAAAAAATCGCCTCTTTCGGTATAATGAAGTCACCACAACCCATTAATGAAAGAAGGCGATTTGAATCAGCTGTATCTTCCTATGTATTTTTCGGATAATTCCGGAAGATCACGTTGCCCGGATCGTAAGCGACATGATCGACACCCTGGACGATCAGCTGTTTTTTGATGCTTATAAAGGGGGCGGCCGCCCTGACAGTCGTTGCAGGAAATGTAGTGTTTTCTGTAAGGCGCCTGACTGCGCTGTACACCTAGCTGTTGACGCTCTACCCATAACCTGTGAAAATGGAGAGTGGGACTGAGTAGAGGTAAAGGTAACGTAACCATCCAACATGAATTTGCTGGTCTCAGCTGTTTATCCATTGGAGTCCCCTTCCTCAAAAATTCGATAGGATTTTAGGTGGGGGAAGATGTCAAAGACGATTTTTTCTTGGCATGATACCATTCGAATGATGGCATATGGTTAATTCATTAGTCGGTGAACAATTTTATATGAAGGAGTCTTGCAACAATGGAAGACTATAAAGCTCTTATTGTTAAGCCGGAAGATAACGTGGCAACAGCGCTCGAAGCAATTCCGGCGAACAAGGACGCGGTTGTTTCCTGCCAAGGCAGGGTTAGTACGATTACTGTTTTAGATTCAATCGAATTTGGGCATAAGTTTGCCACCTCTTTCATTGCGAAAGGCAGTGACATCAGGAAATACGGGGAAGTGATTGGGAGGGCGAGCCAGGATATTGACATAGGAGCTCATCTTCACACCCATAACATCGAAGGAACGAGAGGAAGAGGGGATCAAGTTGGAAAAGAATAAATTCTGGGGTTATCGAAGAGCGGATGGAAAAGTAGGGGTACGGAATCATGTTTTAATTCTTCCGACGATCACGTGTGCAACCCAAGCGGCGAGACAGATTACCGAGCTCGTTCACGGTACGGTCTCTTTCATTCATCAGCATGGTTGTACGCAGGTCGGGGTTGATTATGAGCAGACATTTCGTACGTTTGTCGGGATTGGTGCCAACCCGAACGTGTATGGAGTAGTCGTACTCGGTCTTGGTTGCGAAACGCATCAGGCTAAAACAGTGGCGGGTGAACTAGCGAAGACGAACAAACCGGTCGAAGTAGTGTCTATTCAAGATGAAGGTGGGACGTTGGATGCCATTGCCCAAGGATCAAAAATTGCGGCAAGAATGGTACAGGAAGCTTCCGCGCAGACGAGAGAACTGTGTGACTTTAGTGAATTGATTATCGGAACAGAATGCGGAGGGTCTGATGCTTGTTCCGGTCTATCAGCTAATCCAGCTGTCGGTTACGTTAGTGACTCCATCATTGAAGACGGCGGTACCGCTATATTGGCTGAGACAACCGAGTTGATCGGTGCTGAACATCTGCTCGCAGAAAGAGCTGCGGATGACCGCGTCGCTCAAAAAGCCCGTGCTGTTATTAAAGCGATGGAAAACCGTTCCCTGCAAATGGGAGTGGACATCCGTACAGGAAATCCGACACCCGGCAATAGAAAGGGCGGTCTAAGCACCCTCGAAGAAAAATCGCTCGGCGCAGCAACGAAAGCAGGCAGCACTGCCCTGCAGGAAGTGCTCGATTATGCTGAGGCACCGACGAAAAAAGGGCTTGTTTGGATGGACACGCCAGGGCAGGATATTGAGCAGTTAACCGGCATGACGGCCGGCGGTGCCCAAATTGTTCTCTTTACTACCGGGCGAGGAACGCCGACAGGCTCTCCGATCGCACCGACAATTAAAATTTCTACAAACTCTGCATTGTCTGAAAAAATGGCAGAAAATATGGACGTTAATGCCGGTACTATTATCGAAGGAAAAGAATCTATTGAAGAAGTCGGTACTCGTATTCTAAATGAAATAAGCCAAGTATCTTCAGGAAAGCTAACAAAAGCAGAAATTCTGAAGCAACATGATTTTGGTATTTGGAGAATCGGCCCCACTTTTTAACAAACTGTATTATAGAGAAGCTGTCTATAGGGGATGCTACCTCTAAAGACAGCTTTTTTTTATGTTGGATAATTTCGTTCAAAAATCCAGATCGCAAGCTGCAAAGTTAAGGCATCGTGAAAATTTTTCGGATCATAACCTGTTTCTTCTTTAATCTTATTTAAGCGGTATAGAAGTGTATTTCGGTGGATAAACAAGGCATCTGCTGTTTGCTGTATGTTGAAGTTGCAGGAAAAGAAACACGTAAGCGTATCGCGGTGTTTCTTAATTGTTTTTGTTATAACCCTTTGTGTAAAACGCTTAGCGCGCTCTTTGTCCAGCTGGAAAACAAGAGCCTTCGCTTCGATCTCTGAATAAAATACAATCTTTTCGTTAGGATCACTTGCTTGAAGAGCAAGATTACATTCTTCATATGCTGCATAAAAGCTTCTCATCTGCAGAAATGGCTGACTCAGTGCGATTTGGTAAGGGATCTGTAATGTATTAAAAAGGTCTGCCATTCTTTCAGCCGCATCTCGGACTTTGCGTGTCGCAAGATTAGAGACAGTAATGAAAACTTGATTGACGTTAATAAATCCAACGATACTAGTAGACTTTCCGATTATCCTTTCAAGTTTGTCAATAATGGCTTGGTTTGATGTAGTCCGATCGGCTAATTGAATAAGAAATGCTGTAAAAGGGGCTTCAAGGTGGATGCCCAATAAGTCAAGACCACGCTCAATATGGTTATAAGCCGGTTTCGATTGCAATAGATCCGCAATCATCATTTCTTTCATCCGTTGTCTCCATTCAAGCTGGGCAGCAATTTCTTTCTGTTCCATCATAAGTTCAGTTGTCATTTTTACAAGTTCCCCTAAGTGCTGGACTTCATCGGGGTGGCCGGTAATCCCAATAACGCCAACAATCGTCCCGTTTTCGACAATCGGGATGTTAATGCCAGGCTGACTGCCTTTATATTGACTTTGATCGCCCGGATAAATAATCAGCGTTTCCCCGCTTTTTAAAACGTGAACCGCACCTTCATGAATGTCTGTAATACGCTCTTCGTCGCAAGATGCCAAAATGACACCTTCTTCATTCATCATATTAATGTTGCGATTTAGACGGACGGACGTTTCTTTCACAATCATGTCTGCGATCTCTTTGGTTAACATATAGTTCGCCTCATTTAGATGTTTTATACAAAAACAAACCTAACTAATTGAATTTATTTATTGATATTACACGAAGATTAATAAAAAGTCATCTGCTATAATGTACATACAAAATGTAAGCGGTTACTAATTGGGAGGATACTATGAAAATTGTGATAGCACCAGACTCGTTTAAGGGCAGCCTTCCCGCTAAAGGAGTGGCAGCAGCAATAGAGAAAGGGATAAAAAAAGCATTTCCTCAGGCCGAAACGCTCTGTCTCCCGATAGCGGACGGTGGCGAGGGGACGATGGATACACTAGTAGCAGCAACCGGCGGCAAGAAAAAAGAAGTTCGTGTGACCGGTCCGCTCGGTGATCCGATTGACGCAGCATACGGCATTCTTGGTGACCGGAAAACATGTGTAATTGAAATGGCGGCGGCTTCCGGGATTGATCTTGTTCCAAAAGAAAAGCTAAACCCGATGACAGCGACTACTTACGGGACAGGAGAGCTAATCAAGCAGGCATTAGATGATGGTCTTCGTTCTTTTATTTTGGCATTGGGAGGATCAGCTACGAACGACGGGGGAGCTGGGATGCTGCAGGCACTCGGTGTGCGGCTGAAAAACGAAGCGGGAGACGAAGTAGCTGTCGGCGGAGAAGCACTTGCTCATGTCCGGAATGTTGACGTAGACGGCTTTGACAGCCGCATTAAAGACAGTGATTTTCTAATCGCAAGTGATGTTCAAAGTCCATTGATTGGTCCCTATGGTGCGTCCTGTGTGTTCGGTCCTCAAAAAGGTGCAACGCCTGCACAGGTAGCTATTTTGGATAAAAGTTTAGAAAATTGGGCAGACCAAGTTGAACATGTCACAGGGATTCATTTGCATGATTTTCCGGGAGCAGGTGCAGCTGGCGGCATTGGCGGCGCCTTTGCAGCTTTTTTTGCAGCAGAAATGAAGCGCGGAATCGATGTTGTGATCGAAAAAACAGAATTAGAGAAAGCTCTTCTAGAAGCTGATCTTCTAATAACAGGAGAAGGACAAGCAGATGCACAGACAGCAGCAGGAAAAACACCGATGGGGGCGGCGCAGGCAGCCCTTAAGCAAGGTGTTCCATCCATTATTATTGCTGGATCGGTCGGTGCGGGGATTGAGGAGTTGTACCAATTTGGCGTTGTTAGTGTACACAGTATCATTCAACGCCCGATGACGTTGGAGAAAGCGATGCAGGAAACAGAAGCGCTACTGGCGTTGACTTCAGAACAAGTAGTCCGTTCTTATTTTCATCTTTCATTTAATAAATAAGGAGTGTTCCTATGAAAATCAAACAATCGATTGAAAAAGTTCCCGGCGGCCTCATGGTTGTTCCGCTCTTACTTGGAGCCGTGCTGAATACAATTGATCAGCTGCATATTCCGTTTGTAATGAACTTTCTGAAATCATTAGGAGTCGCACCGACGGAGGACGGTTTTTATGAATTTTTACGAATTGGCGGCTTTTCACAGGAGCTCTTTAAAGACGGTGCTCTCGTATTAATTGCTTTATTCCTTTTCTGTGCTGGAAGCCAAATGAATTTAAAAATCGGCGGTAAAGCACTAAAAAAAGGTGTTTTACTTATGACGTCTAAATATCTCACCGGTTTAGCAGTAGGTCTTCTCTTTGGTTACTTTTTTGATCCGCTGGACGGACTGCTTGGTTTATCAACCGTGGCGATTATCGCTGCGATGACGAACGGAAACGGGGGCATGTATGCAGCATTAACGAGTCAATATGGGAACCGTTCTGACATTGGGGCAGTGGCGATTCTTTCTTTGAATGACGGTCCTTTCTTCACCTTGATTTCGCTCGGATTGTTAGGTTCTCAGTTTCCCGTTATCTCTTTCATTGCCGTGCTCTTGCCGATTGCAATTGGAATGATTTTGGGAAATTTAGATCCAGAGATTCGTGAGTTTTTAAAACCAGGAGAAATTTTGCCGGTGCCGTTCTTTGCTTTTGCGTTAGGGGCAGGCATGAACTTGGCTAATTTCTTTAACCCAGCCGTCGTAGCTGCCGGGCTTACGATTGGAATCTTGACAACTGTCCTAACTGGTTTAACTGGTATTCTTGTTTTTAAAGCTTTTAAAGAAAAAAGCTACATTGCGCCGATTTCAGAAGCATCAACGGCAGGGAATGCTGCTGCCACTCCTGCTGCAATTGCGGCCGCGGCTTCTGTAGCCGCAGCATCCGGTATGATGACGGCATCAGAAGCCGCAGGATATGAAAGCATTGTTAATATCGCGACTGCGCAGATCTCGATCGCTACCATTACAACTGCTATTTTATGTCCGATTGCCGTCATTCTCGTCGATAAATACCAACAACGAAAAGGCATTGACGGCAGACTGGAAGACTACGAACGTGAAGCAGCTGCGAAGTAAATAAACACCAATCCCCTGAGTGAACATGACTCAGGGTGTTGGTTTTTAACGTTATTAAACATTCTGCAATAAGGGTAATATACTTAGTAAGTACGGAAAAATGAAAGGGAGATAGAAAATGAAAACCACTTTATTGTACGGAAAAGAGAACCTTTCTATAAACGTACCTGATGATACGTTAGTTATTGAACCGAAGCATCTGCCGGGAGTCGAGGATGAAGAAGCAGCGGTCCAGGAGGGGCTGCGAAATCCAATTGGTTCACCCCCGTTAAAAGAGATGGCCGGTCCGGACGATACAGTGGCAATCGTCATCAGTGATATTACGAGACCGACACCTAATCATGTCCTAGTCCCACTTCTTATTCAGGAATTGAACCACATCCCGTTGGAAAATTTTGTTATTATTAACGGTACAGGCACACACCGGGACCAAACGAAAGAGGAATTTATTCAGATGCTTGGTGAATGGGTGGTCGATAACGTTCGGATTATTAATAATCACTGTCATGATAAAGAGACGCTTGTAAATATCGGGAAAAGCAAGTTCGGCTGTGATGTATATTTAAACAAAGAGTATGTGGAAGCTGATTTCCGTATCGTTACCGGCTTCATTGAACCTCATTTTTTTGCTGGATTTTCAGGAGGCCCAAAGGGGGTTATGCCTGGCATTGCAGGGATTGAAACGATCTCAACGTTTCACAATGCCCGGATGATTGGTGATCCGCTCGCCACGTGGGGGAACATGGTGGATAATCCGCTCCAAGAAATGACGCGTGAAATTAACCGAATGTGCAAGCCTCATTTTATGTTAAATGTAACACTTAATAAAGAGAAAGAGATTACAGCTGTGTTTGCTGGAGAACTATATGAAGCGCATGACAAGGGATGTGAGTTCGCGAAAGACCACGCGATGGTTCGTTGTGATAAGCGTGTCGACGTTGTCATTACCTCGAACTCCGGGTACCCGCTCGATCAGAATCTCTATCAGGCTGTAAAAGGGATGAGCGCGGCCCATAAAATTGTGAAAGAAGGCGGAACGATAATTGTTGCCTCCGAGTGTTCAGACGGCCTTCCTGATCACGGCAACTACTCGAAGATCCTGAAAATGGCTGATACTCCTCAAGATTTATTAGACCTTATCAATGGACCTGAATTTGAGATTTTTGATCAATGGCAAGTTCAAAAACAAGCCGTTATTCAAGTCTGGGCTGATGTCTGTGTATATTCTCAGCTCAGCGAGGAGCAAGTGCGTGATGCCAAGCTACAGCCGACAACAGATATTGAAAAAACACTCGACCAATTAAAAGAAAAATACGGGGACGGTATGACGGTTGCTGTTATGCCGATGGGGCCGCTCACCATTCCGTACGTTGAAGACCAGGAGTAGGGAAAACGTAATGAAGCAGATTATAATGATTGCGGACGACTTAACTGGCGCATGCGACTCCGGAGTGCAATTGGCACGTGCCGGCCTGCGCGCTGCTGTCTGTTTTAATGAAGAAAAGGCAATAGAAATGCAAACGGACGTCCTTATATTTGATTCAGACAGCCGCGCCCTTCCGCCAGAGAAAGCGTATAAAGCAGTAGAAAAAATCACCTGTCATCTTAACGGTGACAAGACTTCCCTTATTTACAAAAAAATAGATTCAACCCTGCGCGGAAATATCGGACAAGAAATAGATGCAGTAATGGACGCGCTTTCTCTTGACATAGCAGTAGTGGCTCCTGCTTTCCCTTCTTTAAAACGCACAACGAAGAAGGGGGTCCAGTATGTAGAAAATATTCCGGTTGACCAAACCGAGCTGGCAAAAGATGTAAAGACACCAGTACAAGAGGCAAACATTGTACGAATGCTTTCCACACAATCTAAAAGAGAAGCTGGTCTTTTGCCCGAAGAAATTTTGCAGAAGGGACATAGCGATTTTAAGAAACACGTTGATAACCTATTCCGTGACGGCGTTAAGCTGTTTGTGATGGATGCAGAGACAGAGACACACTTAGAGGAAATCGCGTATCATTTTAAAAAACTGCCTTACTCTATTCTCTGGACAGGCTCCGCTGGCCTTGCGGAGAAGCTTCCTGTATCGCAAAAAGAAGCCCCGATAACAACACACCAATGGATGAAACGGCGAGATGGTCTTCCGGTATTCACCGTGGCAGGAAGCCGCTCACAGGTTACAAAAAAACAAGTGATCTCTCTTCAATCCCACACAGGAGCTGAAATTGTGGAGCTGAAACCTGATAATATTGTCAGTGCGGGAGACAAAGCAGCTGAAATCAATCGCTGTCATACATGCATTCGTACTTATTTTGAAAGTGGAAAAGACGTTATTTTGAAGCCTGCGCAGGATAACTCAATAAAGGATGCAGCCCTTCCTTATCTAATAGCGGAAGTATTAGGGGCTGTGGTAGCAGGTGTGTTACCCGATTACGAAATAAACGGAATGATTGTGGCCGGTGGTGATACAGCTAAGGCCATTTCTAAAGAACTTGGCGTGGATGCGATTGAATTAATAGATGAGATAGAACCAGGTCTGCCGCTTTCGCGCATGATTGGCGGTCCTAAGCTTCCGCTTATCACAAAGGCTGGTGCCTTTGGCCATGAAAAGTCCCTCGTTACCGCTTATAGACAGTTAAAAGGAGGCATAACTTAATGAAACCTGTAATAGCCATTACGATGGGAGATGCTGCCGGCATTGGCCCTGAAATTATCGTAAAAGCTTTTGAAAATAAACAACTCCATGATACTTGCCGACCGGTAGTAATAGGGGACAGCACAATTCTAAAACGGGCAGCCAGCTTTATAGACAGTGAGGTCGTGATCCATGAAATAGAGGAAGTCGAACAGTTACAAAACAAACCGGGTACGATTGATTGTTATGATTTGCACCTGTTGGATGATACGTTGCCGGTAGGCGCTGTCTCTAAGGAAGCAGGAAATGCTGCTTTTCAATATATAAAGGAAGCCGTACGGTTAGCGCGTGATAGCAAAATCGACGCCATTTGTACAGCTCCTCTGAATAAAGAGGCTCTTCAGTTGGCTGAGCATCAGTACCCGGGACACACTGAAATCCTTGCCGACCTAACCGGAGTAAAAGATTATGCCATGATGCTGTCGGCTCCTGATTTAAAGGTTATTCATGTGACAACACACGTTGGTTTACAAAAGGCCATCGAAATGATTGAACCGGAAAGAGTGTATAGGGTTATTACGTTGGCGAATGATGTTTTGCAAAAAGCAGGCACAGATGCTCCGAAAATCGCGGTCTGCGGCATCAACCCGCATGCCGGGGAGAACGGTTTGTTTGGCAATGGGGAAGAAGAGGAGAAAATCATTCCTGCTGTCCAACGAGCACAGAAGGAAGGGATTGACGTTCAAGGACCACTTCCCGCTGATACATTATTTTTCCGGGCGGTGCGTGGTGATTTTGATATGGTTGTGGCGATGTATCACGATCAGGGGCACGGCCCAATTAAAGTGCTGGGACTTGAGGCAGGTGTCAATATTACAGTCGGCCTGCCCATCATCCGAACAAGTGTCGATCACGGAACGGCTTTTGATATTGCCGGCAAAGGCATTGCCAGCGAAGACAGCTTGATAGAGGCAATTCGGCAGGCCGTTGAACTCGCTCCGAAAAAACAAGGATAGGTGCTACCCTGTACAGACATTTTTTGATATAAAGGGGAGAAGGAAATGGTAGATGAAAAGCTTGAGAAACTCCAGACGATATTGAGAGAAATGGAAACAGTAGTGATCGCATTTTCTGGTGGAGTTGACAGCACGTTGCTTTTAAAAGTGGCGTTAGAGACCCTTGGTGAAGATAACGTGTTAGCCGTTACGGCAGATAGCGAAACATATCCTTTTGAAGAATTAGAAGAGGCGAAGCAGTTAGCAAAAGCACTCGGAGCCCCGCATGAGATCATTGAAACGTCTGAACTTTCGATACCAGGATACTCAGAGAACACGCCGAACCGTTGTTATTTCTGTAAGAGTAGCCTTTTTGATCATCTCATCCCGATTATGAATGCTCAGCAGTATAAAAACATGGCGTTTGGATTAATCGCCGACGACATGGGGGAACACAGGCCCGGAGTTCAAGCGGCGAAAGAATACAATGTCCGTGGTCCACTGCAGGAAGCCGGCCTCTATAAAGAGGAGATCCGTGACCTCTCCCGGCAAATGGGATTGCCCACGTGGGATAAGCCGTCATTTGCCTGCTTGTCTTCTAGAATTGCGTATGGAGAAAAGATCACAATGGATAAGCTCCGCAAAGTAGATGAATCAGAGAAGGCTATTCGAAAACTGGGCATACGGCAGGTTCGGGTACGGAATCACGGGGATATTGCCCGCATCGAAGTAGAGCCGGGAGAAATGATGACCTTACTAAACCACCATCAGGAAATCACCGAGCAGTTGAAGCAAATCGGATACACCTATGTCACGATGGATCTAAAAGGATACAAGAGCGGGAGTATGAATCAAGTACTTGAACAAGCTAAGCAGTAAGCAGGATTTCAAGGGAAGAGGAGAGGGGCAGGTGACATAGTGGATAATTTTGAAGACTTAGGATTCAGCAAAGTCGATGTGGCAAGAGAAGAGCGTTCAGGCTACCCGGAAGTCATTTTCGGAGAAGGAAAGACAGCCGCCCAGATTCGAGCTATCATGGAAATTTTACTAAACAAACACGGAAAAGTGATGGTCACGAGACTGTCTGCTGAAAAAGCTGCCACACTGACAAATGAATTTCCAGAAGCACGATATGACACAACAGCGCGCATTCTTTTGTGTGGAGCGCCTGAACGACGTTATTCAGGCACTGTCATGGTAATGTGCGCCGGTACGTCAGACCTGCCGGTTGCGGAAGAAGCAGCGGTCACGTCCGAGTGGATGGGATGTCAGACAACTCGCTTATATGACGTTGGAGTGGCTGGTATTGACCGCTTACTGGCGCATCGTGAGGATATTACGAAAGCGAGTGTTGTGATTGTGTGTGCCGGAATGGAGGGTGCCCTCCCGAGCGTTGTCGGCGGTTTGGTAAAACGTCCGCTTATAGCCGTTCCGACATCGGTGGGCTACGGTACTCATCTAGAAGGGATAACCCCGCTGCTATCTATGCTTACCTCCTGTTCTTCCGGGATGAGTGTAGTAAATATCGATAACGGATTTGGGGCTGCCTATCAAGCGGCACTTATTCTGAAGCTGGCCGCAGAAATTGGAGGAGACAAATGACACATCTATTTCTTGACTGCCAATACGGTATTTCAGGTGATATGACACTTTCAGCGCTCATTGATTTGGGTGCTGATGTGAGTTACATAAGTGAACAACTTAAGCAGCTGCCCATTGAATCATTTACTATGGACGTTTCTACAGTCAATAAAAAAGGGATTGCCGCACAGCGGTTAGAATTAAAGATTTACGACGCGCATCCTCCTCACTCACATAATCACCACCATGATCACGACCATCACCATCATCATGATCATGATCATCCCCACCGGAAAGCGGCTTCTATTTTAGAGATGATTACAAACAGCAGGTTGCCATTGCGAGTGAAAGAGAGAAGCAGTGCAGTTTTTCAAGTGATTGCGGAGGCGGAGGGAAAGATTCATGGTATGGACCCGGAAGATGTTCATTTCCATGAAGTTGGAGCAATGGATTCAATTATTGACGTGATTGGTGTCTGTCTCGCCCTTGAAAGCCTCGGGGTCGACAAGATTACTACTTCGCCAGTTCCGACCGGATACGGAAAAATGAAAATGGCACATGGTCTGTATCCGATCCCTGCACCAGCTACTGCGGAGATTTTAAAAGGGGTGCCACTCTTAGATTTTCACGTAGAGGGCGAGTTAACTACACCGACTGGTGCCGGTTTTCTGCAGGCGCTCGCGGACGAGTACGGTTACTTACCGGCACGGACAATTAAAAAAATCGGCTACGGTGCCGGTTGTAAGGATTTCGAACATCCGAATGTACTGCGTGCTATCCTGTTACAAGAAGAATATGACCCGGGACAAGAAATTATTTCAACTGTTGAATGTCAAGTTGATGACATGACCGGGGAAGCACTAGGATATGTGATGGAAAAAGGATTTGCGGCGGGCGCTTTAGATATATATTACACCCCGGTTACGATGAAAAAAAGCAGGCCTGGCTGTCTCATTACCGTCCTCGCAAAGCCGAAAGATGCCAGAAAAATAGAAGAGCTTCTTCTTCGTGAAACGAGTACGTTTGGCGTAAGAAGAACAGCATGGGACAGGAAAATACTAGCCCGTGACTCCAAGGAGGTTCAGACTCCTTTTGGTTCTATTACTGTGAAACTTGGATATATGGAAGGACAGTTATTGAAAGCTGTTCCAGAATATGAAGAAGTGAAAAGAGCAGCAGATGCAAACAATGTCCCGTTTATGGAAGTATACGGAGCAGCGCAGGAGGCGGCGACAAAGCTATTGTGAAAGCTCTATCCCGCTGGAGATGAAAGACCTATGTATTCTCCTCCTGTTATGATGGAGAAACGGGTTTACGTATAAAGGTCGATGCGCCTTGGGCATGGATGGCCGATAACTGACTTCATTACGGAGTGGCGCTGTGCAGAAGAAAAGATGTAGCAGGAATAACCTCGCTTCCAAGAAAAACAACTTCTAATGTTTATTTTTAACAGAAACATGGAAAATTAGTAACGGAAGCGAGGGATCATCATGAAATTCAAAAAAGGCGAAAAAGTTCAAGTTAAGCAGGATTTGGTTGTAAATGTTAATTACTATAATGAGACGACTGGGACGAGTGATGTTTTCTCCCACCGGATGTTGAAATTTCGTGGTAAGGAAGCGTTCATTGAAGAAGTCAGTGAGTATGGCTATACCTTAAATATAGATAGGCTACACGTATACACGGACACGATGCTCCAATATCCGACAGAGCCATTAACAGGCGGACCGAGCCAAGCAAGTCATGAAGTCGAACGGATTGTCCAGCATTTTGAAGAATTGGGAGTCAAGCAAATCATTGATAAAGCTCTTGATGAGCGGTTGTATGAAAAAGATACAGAAGCCTTTCTCGCCATTATTAAACAGAACAAAACAAAAAACTAGTTAGTAAAGGGACGCAAACATAGAAAAAAGAGTCGGGACAAAAGTATATCAACCACAGAATAATCCGAACTGACTACATGTAATCAGTTCGGGTTATTTAGGTTAAGGCAGTAATGGCCAACGCCGTTCCATCAAAATGCTTAGAATGTAGGTTCTTAACCATATATCGACTTTTTAGTGACGTGTGTTAGATTTATCCCAGCAGCTGGCACGAAGAAAAAATTGGCAGGAGTACCGTTCTTATCTATGAATATGTGTGCTTCTGCTTGTCAAGAATCTTGTTGTACTTGCGGCTGACTGCAGATTGACTAATTTTCAGTGCTTTTGCCGCTCTGGTCGTTGTTTTATATTTTTTCATTGCCAGAAGAATTAACTGTTCTTCCGTCGACTCCTGTGCTTCCTGGAAAGGGATAATATCTGTGATAATCGGCTTATGTTTGCCGCTGTCACCGAGCTTTAATAGAGGTCGAACAGAATCAACGGAAATTACTTGTTCTTCTGCAGTGACGACCAGGCGCTCAATGATGTTTTGGAGTTCGCGAATATTTCCTGGCCAAGAGTAGACTTCCAACAAATTTAATGCTTCCGGTGAGAAGTAGTATTCTTTCCCGTATTTCACATTCAATTGCTGGAGAAAATGATAGGCCAAGAGTGGAATATCTTCTGCACGATCCCTGAGTGGCGGTACCGTAATGGGGATGACATTAATTCGGTAATACAGGTCTTCTCGGAAAGTACCCTCCCTTACCATTTTCTCCAAGTCTTTGTTAGTAGACGCAATGATTTGAACATCGACCGGGACGGGCTTCGAGCTTCCAACAGGTACGATTTCACCTTCCTGAAGTACACGTAAAAGCTTCACTTGCAGCTGCTGGGAGATTTCTCCGATTTCATCTAAAACGAGAATACCTTGATCGGCTTGCTGAAAGTAGCCGATTTTCCCCTGATTGTCGGCACCGGTAAACGCACCTTTTGTATAGCCAAACAGTTCGCTTTCCAGTAAGTTCTCCGGAATTGCCCCGCAGTTTATGGAAAGAAATGGTTTCGAAGAGCGCAGGCCGTGTTTGTGAATCGCCTGGGCAATGACTTCTTTCCCGACCCCGGACTCTCCTAAAATTAAGACAGTAGAATGGAATTCTGCTAGTTTTTTCACCTTGATCATCACTTGCTCCATTGCTGTACTGCAATAAACAACCTCATTACTTGTATGTTCTAAGTTACGCAGGTTTTCCAGTTCCTTCTTATACCGTTTCGTCAATTCTTTTGTCTCATTGAGTTCTGATTTCAGCTTGGTCGTTTCTGTAATATCCCGGAGTGCGATTACAATACGGTGGATGTGTCCCTCCTCATCAAGAACGGGATTGCCGACAGCTAGGATATTCTTACCTTCCTCTGTCTCCTGTACGATCGACACTTTTTCCCGTTTGTCCAGGACTAAGCGTAAAATCGTTGGGTTAAAGTACCCCTTATCTTCGAGTTCGAAAAGATTTTGACCGACGAGATTTTTCATGTTTCGGTTCCAAAGGCCGGATACAAAATTATCATTAAATCGCAAAATGTCGCCTTTGTCGTTTACTACTAGGATCTCATCATACATAGAAGATAAGATAGCGTTTAAATCAGCATTCAAATTTTTTACGTATTCAATTTCCATCGCCATTTCTTCTACTTTAGGCAAATCTTGAACGACAATCATAATGCCATCTAAGTTGTCTTTCGAGTCTAAAATCGGGATGTAATCTACAAGAACTCCTGCTTCGTCTTCGATCTGAATCTGATTCAGAATCTTTTTCTTTGTTTGGAATACTTTATCAAGATGGCGTTCATTAAACCACTGCGACGCCTCTGTTCCTTCTAATGACTTAAGAGAGGACTTGATCATTCGCAGTCCCGCATCATTAGAGTCGACAATTTTCCCTTCATTGTCAGTGATGAAAATCCCCATTGGAATGGAAGAAAGCATCACCTTTAATAAATTCGTATTGTCATCCTCTACACGCAGCAGTTCCACCAACAAGTCCTCACGGCGAATATAGCCGATGTATGCATCGTTTTCGTCGGTCACGAGTGCTAGTGGTTCACCTAAGATCTGAAAGATAAAGGTGGATGGAATGACGGATTGTTTTTGTTGAATCGTTCCGACATTTTCTAAAGAATGGGCGTGTTCGTATAAATCGTCTATGGTGATATCGTTAATGTGCTCCCAATTCGTATCGCGCAAATGAATGTAAGCCGTGATGTCGCCGTTTTCTTGCAGAAACAAAAAAGGGTTCGGATCATTCTTTAAACGCTCTCGCCAATTTTTCTCTTCTGGCACCGTGGAAACAGTAAACAGGGGATGAAGTTTATCTTTAATTACCGTTGTCATTTCGTTGTTTCCCCTCCTCCATACTTTCTCATGTAAGTTTAACACAAAATATGCAATTTTGCATAAATAGATTTAGAGAGTTGAATTTTATTTAAAAATTCTTTATTGGAACAAAAATTGCAATAGTAAATCAATGACATTACGAATAAATGGGAGGGCTAAGTATGATTGGTAATGCCGACTTAGTGTTATCGAGTAATGCTATTTTCACTGGTCTTACAGATACACTTGTAAAAGGTTCAGTAGCAATTAAAGACGGCCGTATCCAGGCAGTCGGAACTATTGAAAAGATGGAGCGCTATATAGGTGCTGACACAACTGTTTATCATTACGGGGATCAGATGATCATGGCTGGTTTTCAAGATTTTCACATTCATTTATTTTTAGGCAGTCTTTGTCAGGAGAGTGTTTCCCTGCGTGGTTGTTCATCAGAAGAGGCGGCTGCTCGAAAGGTAAAAGAATTCGCAGACAACCGTCCTGATGATCCATGGGTGATTGGTTTCCAATGGTATCACATCTATTGGGAAAAGAAAGAACTACCGCACCGC
Organism: Bacillus piscicola; assembly: GCF_022458745.1. Classification (GTDB taxonomy): domain Bacteria; phylum Bacillota; class Bacilli; order Bacillales; family Marinococcaceae; genus Alteribacillus_A; species Alteribacillus_A piscicola. Next base: position 120,408 of record NZ_JAJJJF010000003.1, on the reverse strand, counting down.
TCTTCGTTGGACAAGCTCATCCCGGATAGGCCTGTTTTCCTGTTAAACGAAGAGTGTCACGGTGCCTGGTTGAATAGTAAGGCGCTTGAAATATGCGGGATTGATAAGTATACACCTGACCCGCCGTTCGGTGAAATAGCCAGGGATGAGAGTGGAGAGCCTACTGGTTTCTTATATGAGACGGCTATGGGACTGGCAAGAGAGGCATTTCAATCCATCCCAAAAGAACGACAAATACAGGTAATGGAACAATTCCTAAAGAAAGCAGCAAGATTAGGGATCACTACAGTAAATGATATGCTGCCACTTCCAAATCTCGAATTAGGAGACCCTGCATTTTATCAAGAATTTGAACAAGCGGGTAAGCTAACGACACGTATTCAATTTTTAAGCACTTTGGACGGCGACCTTGAGAGGGCCTGTCAACTTCGGGACCGATACCATTCAGACAAATTGAAATTCTCCGGGTTAAAGCAGTTTTTGGATGGAGTGCCGACTACCTATACGGCTTTCCTCACTTCTCCTTACTCAGATCGTCCGGATACTTGCGGAAGTACACTGCTTCCAGAAGACACAGTGAAAAAGTGGGCGGTGGAAGCGGATAAAGAGGGTTTTCGTATTCGGTTTCATGCCTGCGGAGATGGTGCGGTGCAGCTTGCATTGGATTGTTTTGAGGAAGCACAGAAGCAGAATGGAGTTCGTGACGCCCGACATACTATAGAGCATATAGAAGTCATTCATCCAGATGATAGTAACCGTTTTGAAAAGCTGGGAGTGATTGCCTCTATGCAGCCGGAACATATGGCAGCTGCCTCTTTGGAGGAACATGAGTATGTGGAGCGGCTGGGAACAGAACGCGAACCGTTTACATGGCCGATTTATACATTAATAAATCACGGGGCCCGGATGGCTTTTGGCAGCGACTATCCGGTTGTTGATCTTGACCCGCTGACAGAGATTTACCGCGCTGTTACCCGTCTTCACGATGACGGGCTCCCGGACGGGGGATGGAATCCAGAGGAGAAAATTTCGCTAGCAGAAGCGCTTCGCTGCTATACAAAAGGTTCTGCATACGGAAGCTTTCAAGAGCAAGAGTCTGGGACAATTGAAGAAGGGAAATGGGCAGATATAATCGTGTTAGACCGTAATTTATTTACTGTGCCGGCAGCCGACATAAGAAAGGCAGAAGTGTTGTTAACGATCATGGATGGACAAATTGTTTTTGAAAAAGAAGGAGTGGAAAATACCTAAACTTGCATAAAGAAAATCTTTCCTATTAATTCGAAGGAATCAAAGAGGGACAAAAGACGGGATCTTGCGTGTACCCATATGGGTTACAGAATATAGGAAATAAAGACGTTGCCATAGGACGTGGAGAAGAATCCTTTTGTCTCTTTAAACGACCAGGTAATAAAATCGTCTCTATCATAGCTGTGTTTTATACCTAAATGCATAACATTATGCATTTAGGTATAAAACTCTAAGGCCTTTTTAGGTGGAGAATTAGTGAACAAAAGTTTTTAAAAGTGAGAGAAGGGCATCTATAGCAATAAACGGATAACAAATGATTGAAGATTTTAAAAAAAAATTAAATTGGCACACTAATTGCAATATAATTAAACTAAGTTAAAAACTTTCTTTTTTTGTTAGCGTTTCCATAAGACAGAATATTTATTTTTTTAAAAGTTGGGGGGATGAAAGTGGCAAAAGACATGGTACGTTTAGAGAATGTATCAAAAAAATTTGGTAACACGTACGCTGTTGAACAATTAAATCTAGATATTAAAACAGGAGAGTTTTTAACGTTGTTAGGTCCATCCGGGTGTGGAAAAACGACGACGTTGCGGATGATCGCCGGATTCGAGAAACCAAATGAAGGAAACATATGGATTAATGGCGAGAAAGTGGACAAAGTGGAGCCGTATAACCGTGAAGTGAACACTGTTTTTCAAAGTTATTCTTTATTTCCACATATGACCGTGGCAGAGAATGTGGCATTTGGATTGAAAATGAAAAAAGTATCAAAACAAGAAATCGCGAAAAGAGTAAAAGAAGCATTAGAGCTTGTTCAGTTGGCCAATTTTGCTGATAGAAAACCGAAAAAGCTCAGTGGGGGGCAGCAGCAACGAATAGCGATTGCTCGGGCTATTGTTAATAATCCACAAGTACTTCTTCTTGACGAGCCTTTAGGAGCGCTCGATTTAAAGCTGCGGAAACAAATGCAGTTGGAATTGAAGCAGTTGCAAGAAGAATTAGGTATGACATTTATCTACGTTACTCATGACCAAGAAGAAGCATTGACGATGTCAGACCGAATCGTCATTATGAATCAAGGGAAAATTGAGCAGATGGGCCTGCCGGATGAGATTTATGAGAAACCGGCTACCAAGTTTGTTGCTGATTTCATTGGGGAGACAAACTTGTTTGAAGGAACTGTTATGGATGCTAATCCAAGTTTCGCAACGATGAAATGTGGTGGCAGGCACATTTCCATCCCAAATACCGGGAATTTTTCGAAGAATGAGAGAGTTTACATGTCAATCCGACCGGAAAAAATTCATGTCTCGGCGCAGGCGGGGGAAGAAGATAATCTCTTAAGTGCAACCTTGAAAGATGAAATATATATCGGATCTGTGACAAAGATTATTGGAGAATTTCCAGATGGCCAGAAGGTCATCGCGCATGGGTCACGTGATATTTTAAAAAGCTGTACAAGGGGTGATCAGCTCTATCTTCACTGGGAACCAGCAGACAGTGTTGTTTTTGAAATGAAAGAAAAAATGGAAGTGTAGCGTGATGAACGATTAATTAAAACGAGGGGGAAAAAAGATGAAGAAAAAATTATCGTTATGGTTAGCTGGGGCAGCCCTAGCAGTAGGAATGACGGCGTGCTCAGGTGGCAACAGTGAAACATCAAATGAAAGCGACGCTGAAGCCGATACAGGTGCAGAGGCGAGTGAAGAGTTAGCGGATGAGTTAGTTGTTTTTAACTGGAGTGAGTACATGCCGCAAGAGATTTTAGATGATTTTGAGGAAGAGTTCGGGGTGGATGTTGTTTATTCCACATTTAGTTCCAATCAGGAGATGCTTGCAAAAATGAATGCCGGAACTGTGGCGTACGATATTGTAGTACCGTCTGATTTCTTTGTTAACCAACTTCAAGAGCAAGGCCTGCTACAGGAAATTAACTTTGACAATATTCCAAACTACGAACATATTGCAGACGAGTGGAAAGGACTCCCGTTTGATCCTGATGAAAAATATTCAATTCCATACCTGTACGGATATGATGGAATCGCTTACAACAAAGAAAAAATTAAAGAGCCACCTACAAGTTGGGAAGATTTATGGAATCCAGAATACAAAGGACATGTCATAACGATGGAAGAGCCGAAGGAAAACTTTAACATGGTGCTTCAATACTTAGGCTACGATCACAACGAACCTACCGAAGAACAATTGAAAGAAGGCGGCGAAAAGCTGAAAGAGCTCGTACCAAACTTACTGGCATTTAAATCAACTCCGGAAGCCGAATTCGTAAATGGCGAAGCATGGATCGGCTATGCTTATTCTGGTGCTGCCGCTGTGGCGTGGATGGAAAATAAAGACGTAGGTTTTGTACTTCCTGAAGAAGGTGGAATTAGATGGACCGATAACATGGTCATCCCGAAAAATGCTGAGCATAAATATACAGCCGAAGTCTTCATCAACTATTTACTCAGACCAGAAGTCAGTAAACAATTGTCTGAAGCTTATCCTTACGGAAATCCGAATACAAAAGCTGTAGAAATGCTTGGCGATGAAATTAAAGAGAGCCCGGGAATGGTGATGCCGGCAGAAAAAATTGAGAAAGCAGGCTGGGGTAAGCCCCTTGCGCCGGATAAAAACCAACTTATGAACCGCTACTTCCAAGAAGCGAAGGTAAATTAAAACAAAAAGGAACTAACGATGCTCACTAGACGGTAAATAAGGGATGGAGGGAACGACATGAACAGACGATGGGGGTTAGCAGCCAACATAACTTTTTTATTAATATTTTTGGCAGCTTGTGGCGGTGCAAATGAGTCTGCTACTACGGCGGAAGAAGAAAATAATACAAATCAACAAGAACTCGCTGATGAACTTTACTTTTTTAATTGGGGAGAGAACATTGACCCAGAAATTCTCGAGGACTTTGAAAAGGAATACGGAGTGAAAGTAGTGTATGACACGTATTCCGCGAATCAAGAGATGATTACGAAATTAAGCAGTGGAACAGTTTCATACGATATTGTGGTGCCTACTGACTATTTTGTTCAACAGATGATTGAGGAAGGCATGCTGCAAGAATTAAACATGGAAAATATCCCGAATTTCGAAAATATTGAGGGAGAATTCCAAGACCCTTCGTTTGATCCCGAAAATAAATATTCTGTCCCATATTTATACGGAAGCATCGGCATTGCTTACAACAAAGAGAAAATCGATAAGCCGGATAGCTGGGATTCGCTCTGGAATCCTGAATACAAAGATCACGTCACCATACAAGAAACACCGCGCGAAGGGGTATCGATGGCTTTGCAGAAGTTAGGATACGACATCAACGAGCCGGCGGAAGAAACCTTGGCAGAAGCAAAAAGTAGCTTATCCGACTTAAAGAAGAACATCCTCGCTTATGACTCCACTCCTGCTGATAAATTGATTAACGAAGAAGTCTGGATAGCGCAAGTATTTTCAGATCAAGCAGGGGTTGCAATAGGAGAAAATGAAAACATCGACTATGTACTGCCGGAAGATGGTGGGATGTTATGGATGGACAATTTTGTCATCCCGAAAACATCAAAGAATAAATATACGGCAGAGGTTTTCATAAATTACATGCTTGAGGCAGAAGTGAGTAAGAAATTAACAGACGCGATTCCGAGCAGTAATCCGAATGCAGCAGCAAAAGAATTAATGAGTGAGGAACAAATTAATGACCCGGCTTCTTATCCGGAGATCCCTGAAAAAGCGGTTTTCTTTGAATATCTTGAACCAACAGAATTAGGGAAAATGAACCAAATATATAAAGAGATAAAAGTGGAATAAACCGAGTGTAGTGCTCGTGAGACGTTATCTTTTGCTTTGAAAAAAACAATATAGGGAATGCAGCTCAAGAATAGTAGTTTGTAGACTGGGAGGGATTCTCCTAGTCTACAGAACTAACTGTATGCGGGTGCTGAATTATCTATACAACATTTACATTTTCCTATTGCTCAAAGGCAGGTGCAAACATGAGGGAAGGTACGAGGAAAACATTATTCATATTTACATTGCTTGTTTTTGCTTTCTTTTACATACCTATCCTAGTCTTAATGGTATTCTCTTTTAATGATTCGAAAATAGGTACGGTATGGACGGGATTTACGTTTGATTGGTATATTCGCTTATTTTCCAATTCGCAAATTATCGATGCTGCTTTTAACAGTTTGTTTATCGCGGTTGTAACGACAATTATTTCTACGGTATTAGGCACACTTGCGGCCCTTACGCTGCACCGTTATGGCTTTCCGGGTAAGCGGACGGTAGGATTTGTGTTCTACATTCCTGTCGTTATCCCTGATATTGTATTAGCGGTCGCTTTATTAGTTCTTTACAGTTTTCTCAACGTTAAGTTGGGACTTGCGACGGTAATTCCCGGCCATGTCGTATTTGCGACATCCTTTGTTATTCTCGTTCTCTTAGCAAGGCTGGCTGGTCTGGACCGAGCCTTAGAAGAGGCGGCCAAAGACCTGGGTGCTAACGAATGGCATACGTTTTGGAAGGTGACACTGCCGTTAATCTATCCTGGAATTCTAGCAGGGGCCTTGCTTGCGTTTACCATTTCCTTAGATGAATTCGTTGTCGCCTTTTTTACGACGGGACCGGGTTCCAACACTCTTCCTGTCCTTGTTTACTCGATGGTTCGGCGGGGGGTCTCCCCGGAAATCAATGCTCTGTCGACTATATTAATCTTAGCGGTTGTATTTGTCATCGCGATAGTTGGCTGGAGAATGAACAAGATGAATAAACAAGAGGGAGAGGTCTGATATGATTCGCAACGTTAGAGCAGCATATTTGATGTTGTCACCGACATTAGTTTGGCTCCTCATTTTTTTAGTTGTTCCGGTTGGGATGATTGCTGTTATCAGCTTCACGACGAACCTCGGATTTGGTGGCATCCTTTATGAATTTAGTACGGAAGCGTATCGATTAGCATTTAGCTCCTTATACGCACAGGCCATATGGCAGTCATTATGGTGGTCTATTGTAGCGACAGTGATTTGCGGCGTTATTGCTTATCCGTTTGCCTATTTTATCGCGCATGCCGGCAAATGGAAAAACTTATTACTGCTGCTTGTCATGGTCCCTTTTTGGACAAACTTGCTGATCCGTCTGTATTCTTGGATCATACTAATGAATAACCAGGGTGTTATTAACAATATCTTGATGAAAATAGGGATTATCGATGAACCGATCACGATGCTTTATACTCCTTTTGCCGTTATTATCGGGTTAGTGTACGGTTTTCTTCCATTTATGATACTTCCTATCTATGCGTCTATTGAACAGTTGGATAAAACATATTTAGAAGCCGCTGAAGATCTGGGAGCTAATCCTGTTAAAACGTTCTTAACGGTGACACTACCGCTAACTTTTCCAGGGGTGCTATCCGGAACGATTATCACGTTTGTTCCAGCAGTTAGTGTCTTTGTCGTAACAGACCTGTTGACTGGCGGGCGTCTCTTAATGATCGGGAATGTCATTCGAGATGCATTTTTAGTAGAGATGAACTGGCAGCTTGGTTCTGCGATTTCTCTCTTATTAATGATCTTAGTTTTAATCTCCATTGTTGTCCTGATGAAATTCACTTCCTCAGAAGATGACAGCTCGCTACTATAAAGAAGCGCAGCAGATGATAGAACATAATTTAAAATAGAAGGTGAAAAAATGGATCTCTTATCAATGTGGGAAGGAACAGCAAATAAAAGCTCGCAGCGTCCGCAGCTGGAAGGAGAGAAGCGTTGCGACACTGTTATAATAGGAGGCGGTTTTACCGGTCTTTCTGCTGCCTATCATTTACAAGAAAAAGGATGCAGTACAATCGTTTTAGAACAAGGGAAAGTCGGGATCGGTGCAAGTGGGAGAAATGGCGGTGAAGTTTTAACTGGATACCTTGGTTCGATGGAATACTGGGCGAAGAAAAAAGGTCTGGATACTGCGAAAAAGATGTGGCAGCTATCTCTTGATTCTATTGACTTGATTGAAGGGATCATTAACAAACATAACATTGCGTGTGATTTCAAACGCAATGGGGAATTTGTCGCCGCTTATAAACCCTCTCATTTGGAAGCGATGAAAAAAGACCAAGAGTTTATGGCCAATCAATTAAACTATCATGAGATTGATATCGTCGAAAAAAAGGACTTGAAGAGTGAATTAGAGACGTCTTTCTATGCTGGCGGGCAGATTGATTATAACAGTGCGCACTTTCATCCGCTCAACTATACATTAGGACTCGCAGAAGCGGCGGAAGAGCAGGGGGCTTATATATGTGAGCGCTCTAAAGCATTAAGTGTAAAAAGAAACTCAAAAAATAAGGTGATTGTCCGGACTGAAAAAGGAAAAGTAATTGCCGATAAGCTTGTAATTGCCACCAATGCTTATTCTGGGGATTTGAATAAAAAAATAAAACGATCTGTTGTACCTGTTGAAAGCATTATGATCGCCACAGAACCACTTCCGCAAGAAGTAGTAGAACAATTAATTAAAAATGACCGTGCCGTTTCTGATACGAAGAATCTGCTTTATTATTTCCGACGGACCGGCGATAACCGGCTGGCATTTGGAGGTTCTGGGAGAGCATCGAGTAAACGGGATCAGAATCAAATTTACGATAATTTGCTAGATGGGATGTTGCAAGTTTTTCCTCAGCTGAAGGATTCTCGAATCGAGTATCGGTGGGGAGGAAAAGTGGGTTTCACGCAGAACATGCTTCCGTATGTCGGTCAATTAAAAGACGGCACTCATTATGCGTTTGGTTACGGCGGCCATGGAGCAGCAATGGCATCACTATTAGGGAAAACAATAGCGGAGGATGTGTTGGAAGAAGGCGATCCGGACAACCCGCTTCGTGTCAAAAAACTCCGCCCGATCCCATTTCACGGCCAGCACACAAAGGCCGTTGGTGTACTAAAGTTCTATAAACAATTCCAGGATCGTTTTTTAAGCTAGGATAATTAGAATCAATGTCATAATTCAATACAGTTATCGACATCCAAACAATTCGGATATAGTATAGAGCGGTTGGTTTCCACTGCAGGCGGACGCTTTCACCTACAGGCACAGGGGCAACATCAGTTCGAGACTGCGCTTATGCTTGTCTTCTTTGCCGCGGGCATGGCCCCCGCCTTCGGTTGCAATCAACTAGTAGTATTCGCAATTTATGCGAATGTTTAAACGTAATTACCATATGATCATTCGTGTTTTTAATTAAGCACTTAAGAATTTAATTAAATTAAATTAAATTAAAAAATCGTCCGTATTTTAATAACTGTACTGAATGGTGAAGTTGAATCGTGGTATAAAGAAAAATTTCGTATAAAAGTAGAAGGGACATGAGATATTATGACGGAAACAGACATTTCGGCTTTTGAAAATGAAATTGTTATCCGTGAAATAAAGAAGGAAGATATTGATGAGATTGTACGAATTGCCCAGCTTGGGTTTGACAACCCCGATATCGCATTTGAGAAAAAACACTATGAGAGCCATATCCGATTATTCCCTGAGGGGCAAATGTGTGTCGTATACAATGGAAAAATTATTGGATCCAGTTCAAGCTTGATCGTTAATTATGATGATTATGGTGATAACCACTCTATTGATGAGATTTCCGGTGGGGGCTACATTACCAACCATAACCCGGAAGGAAAACATTTATACGGTACCGACGTGGTTGTACACCCTGATTTCAGGCACTTGAAGATCGGCAGACGTCTTTATGAAGAACGTAGAAATCTTTGTAAAAAATTAAATTTAGAAAGCATTATTTTTGGTGGAAGGATACCTAACTACCATAAATATGCGGACAAAATGACTGCTGAGGAGTACGTCGAGAAAGTACGAGACCAAAAAATATACGACCCAGTTCTTGTTTTTCAATTAATGAATGGGTTTGAGATTAGAGGAGTTAAAGCGGATTATTTGCTGGAGGACGAAGCATCTTTAAAGTACGCTACTATATTGGAGTGGAAAAACGTCGATTATGTCCCAGAAGGACGGCAATATTACCAGCATGCGATACCGGCACGAATTTCAGCCATTCAGTACGGACTAACAGAGATTCACTCATTCGAGGAGTTTGCGAAGCGGTGTGAATATTTCATTCATGCAGCTTCGAAGAAACGCTCCAATTTTGCAGTATTGCCGGAAGCGCTAACTTTGCAGCTTCTATCATTCTTGAATGAAAAGGTTCCTAGTCAACAAATTCGCACATTGACAACGTATACTGATGACTACATGAAATTGTTTTCAGAACTTGCTCTTCGCTACAGTATTAATATAATTGCCGGCTCCCATTTCGTTGAAGAAAGTGACGATATTTACAATGTTTCTTTCTTGTTTCATCGCAATGGCAAGATTGATAAACAGTACAAACTTCACATTACAGCTGATGAACGAAAATGGTGGGGGATTAAGCCGGGTAACCAACTGGAGGTTTTCGATACTGATTGCGGAAAAGTGGCTATTCTGATTGGTTACGATATGCTGTTTCCAGAATTGGCACGAATAGCCGTGGATCAAGGAGCTGATATAATATTTGCTCCTTATACAGTGGAAGAGCAGCAAGGTCACACGCGTATCCGCTGCTGTACCCAAGCGCGTGCAGTGGAGAATCAAGTATACACAGTGGTCGCAGGAATGACGGGACATATAACCGGCGTGTATCGGATGAATGCACAGTACGCTCAATCCGGGATATTTTCCCCAGTTGATTTAAGCTTTGGACATAACGGGGTAGTTGCCGAAGCAGACGCAAATGTTGAAATGGTTCTTCATAGTGATGTCGACTTGGAATTGATTCGTCGTGATCGGAAAATTGGAACCGTGACACCGCTTTCTGATAGGCGCACAGATCTTTATTAAATTAAATCGATTAACTAGTACGGGGCTCTCAGACATTATTTGTCGAAGAGTCCCGTTTAAAATGTAGGGCACGGCCCATTATTTATGTTTTTTTGCATAAATAGGTAGAGTCATAGATAATAAGGTATAATAAAAATGAATGTATAACTGTAAGATTTTTAGTTGCATTTATTTGAGAAACATGAGTTTAAGATGTTTACATACAACTTGATTTCTGGACTGGTATGCATAAACAACTATATTATGCTAAAAAGCATAAAAAAAGATATGGAAGCATTGTAGAATCACTTCAATAAAGTCTAGATACATTTATTTTAGTGACCGCATTACTTGTTTTGTAAGCGTTTTAGAATTAAAAAAATTGATTTAGATTAAGTTGGCACAAATGTTGCATATTACATAAAAGTGAAAACACAAACACTATTGCCATATTTGAAATGGAGGAATTATACATGCAAAAAGCACCTGTTAAAAACCAATTGACTCATGATCTTGAACAGCTTGACGTTCAACATTATCTACACCCAACTAGTATTCCGGGCCAGCTGCCGAAGATGATTTTTGAAAGCGGAGATGGCATTTATGTAAAAAATACTGATGGCGACTCTTACATTGACGGAATCTCGATGCTTTGGAATGTGAACTTAGGCCACGGAAACAAAGAATTAGGTAAGGCAGCCCAGGAGCAAATGGACAAAATTGCGTTTGCCTCCTCTTTTGCAGGCTATTCGAATGAACCAGCCATCCGCTTGACAAAGAAATTAGCAGATTGGACTCCTGAGGGATTAAACACAGTTTTCTATACTTCTGGTGGTTCGGAAGCCAATGACACTGCTTTTAAGTTAGCTCGGCTCTATTGGCAGCTAAAGGAACAGCCAAAGAAAACCAAATTCATTTCCTTTGTGAACGGTTACCATGGCGTGACGATTGGCGCGGGTACAGCAACAACAATCCCTGGGTTCCACCGTTTTGCTGGAACAGAAATGCCCGAAGTCTACCATGCAACCGCACATTTGACAGAATGCGAAAAGGGCGACCGCTCCCATCCGGATTTTGAAAAGTCGGCTCGCCATTTGATTGAGACGGAAGGAGCTGACACCATTGCCGGGATCATTATTGAACCGGTACAAGGCTCAGGCGGTGTCTATATGCCTCCAGAAGGATATATTGAAGCGCTGAGAGATTTGTGTGATGAATTTGACATTCTCTTTATTGCGGATGAAGTGATCAACGGTTTCTGTAGAACGGGCGAAAAGTTTGCAGTGGACCATTGGGATGTTGTTCCTGACCTAATGTCACTTGCAAAAGGCATTACGAGCGGGTATGCACAATTAGGTGCCGTTATGATTCATGATAAAGTGAAAGAAGTAATTAATACCTCTGGCCAAGTGATGGCCCACGGGTTTACGTACAGCGGGCACCCAATGGCTTGTGCTGTCGGTATTCGGAACCTGGAAATCATGGAAGAAATGAATCTTGTAAACCATGTGAAAGAAATGGAGAAAGTCTTGAATAAAGGGCTTGCTTATTTAGAAGAAAAGCATGCTACCGTGGGTCTGACGAGGAATAAAGGCTTAATGGGAGCGTTTGAATTATTCGAAGATAGTGCAAGTGGCAAACGGTTTGCAGCGGACAAAAAAGCAGGGCTTCAGTATGTAGAAGATTGCTTCCAGAAAAACCTAATCTTGCGCGCGTTGGGAGCAGCAGATGGAAAGGCAATTATTGCACTCGCTCCACCTCTCGTTATCACCAAGCCGGAAATCGAAAAGATGGTCTCCATCATGGATGACGCATTAGTGAATTTTCAAGCATAATAGATAGTACGACTACAATTAAAAAGGATGAACGAGAATGAAAGTTTTGAACTTGCAGGGAAGTGCCAGGGAAATTGGCCGCCAGCATGGAGAGCAGGGAAAGGCACAAATTGCACAAAGCATGGAAACGTATGAACGCCTTTTTTATGATTATCAAGGGATTGACTGGAAAAAGGTACGAGAGCGGGCTAAAATTCACATGCCCGCAATCGAGGCCTTTGACCCTGCATTACTGGAGGAAATGGAAGGGGTTGCCGAAGGCGCCGGTCTTGCTTTTGAAGATATCTTAGCTTTAAATGCACGGAGCGAAATTGCACTTACCGGCAACGCCCACACCTCCTTTAGCGACGGCTGTACGAGTATTAGTACGTGCAGCCCGCTGACAGCAGATACGATTATTGGGCAGAACTGGGATTGGAAAAGTGCTCAAAAAGACAGCTTGCTCATGTTGAACATTGAAAGGGAAGACAGGCCAAACATTCTAATGATCACAGAAGGTGGCATCATCGGTAAAATCGGCTGTAATGAACATGCACTGGGAGTTGGCCTTAATGCCCTGCATTCCGGGAAGAAATCAGATGGCGTCCCCATTCATCTAGGGCTTCGTTCGATATTGGATTCGGCTTCGCTTCATGAAGCATTTGCCAAAATCCAAGAAGGACAAATGGCATCAGCGGCAAATTTCATGATCGGTTACAGCGAAGGAAAACATCGTGGTATGGCTTTCCATGTGGAAGTGTCCCCGTTTGGAATAGCCATCACTAATGAGGAAGCATCGCATGGTGTCCACTCGAATCACATCTGTTCCCAGGAGATTCAAATGAAAGTCGGAGAAGGGAACAATTTGCGCTATAGCGATTCAGAGATTAGAAAACGCCGAGCTGAGCAGCTGCTTGCGCAGGCAATTCAAGATAAGACAGCGATTACAGAAGAATCGTTTAAGACGTGGCTGAGTGATACGTTTAACGCGCCAAACTCCATTAATCATTACGTCAATGAACAAGCGCCCGTTCACCGACGAATGGAAACAGTATTTGGTATTGTGATGAATCTGACTGAAAACAATATCTATGTTTGTGACGGTATGCCAGCCCATAAGCCATTTGAACAATACTCAGTAAAACGCAAAGAAGAAAGACAGACCGCTGATTAAATGTCGGTTTAAGAAGCAACGTATACAGTGAGGGATGCGGCTACTCTCAGTGAGCGACGGAAGTGCGCTCATTAAGAGGAAGCAGCTCTTTTTGAGCAAGTAAGGGGGAGATGACAAGGTGTATATTAACGGTAAATGGATAGAGACAAATCAGAAAGAAACCATCATAAATCCAGCTACGGAAGAGGCAGTTGGGGAAGTATATATAGGTGGTCAAAAAGAGGCAGAAGAAGCCATCCAATCTGCCCACCAAGCTTTTAAAACATGGCGTGCCCTTTCAGGGAATGAGCGAGGAAAGATACTACTAAATATTGCTGCCGAATTACTGAAAGCACAAACTCCTATTGCCGAAGCAATAACAAATGAGATGGGGAAACCTATTGCCGATGCTCGTCGAGAGGTAGTTTCTGCGGCAGCATACCTTGAATGGTACGGAGAAGAAGCGAAGCGTGTGTATGGGGAAGTTCTTCCTGCTCTTGATACGGCAAAACAATTAATGGTCCTCCGCCAACCGGTCGGCGTCATTGGAGCGATCACCCCTTGGAACTTCCCAGTGTCGATGATTACTCGGAAGCTCGGGCCTGCTTTAGCCGCCGGTTGTACGGCTGTCCTCAAGCCCGCACCATCGACTCCGCAGTGTGCGATAGAAGTATTCAAATGTTTTGAGCGTGGAGGCTTGCCAGCTGGTGCAGCCAACCTAGTGATCGGAGATGCCGAAGCCATTGGCAAGGAAATGACAAGCAATCCAATCGTGAAGAAAATCACATTCACCGGCTCTACCAATGTTGGAAAGCTGTTAATGCGAAACGCAGCGGAGAACGTCCAGAAAGTTTCCATGGAATTAGGAGGCCATGCCCCATTTATTATCTTTGATGATGCTGATCTGGATGATGCCGTGGCTTCCGTAATTGGCACGAAATTTAAAAATGCCGGCCAGACTTGTATTAGTACGAATCGAGTGTACGTTCAAGAATCCATTAAAGATGAATTTAGCAAGCGGCTCGCCGAAGCCGTTGGTGAATTGAAAGTCGGCAATGGAATGGAAGAAGACACAGACATGGGACCTCTTGTGAACGAAGCAGCTCTTCTCAAAGTAGAGCAGCAAGTCATAAAAGCAGCGGAATCGGGAGCGACAGTAGTAACAGGCGGCTCACGTTTAGAAGATACGAAAGGTTATTTCTATGCCCCTACCGTCCTTGCGGGTACGACTGACGAGATGACAATCGCAAAAGAGGAGACTTTCGGTCCGGTTGCCCCCATTTTTACGTTTCAAACAGAAGAAGAGGTCGTCGAACGTGCGAACAATACGCAGTACGGCTTAATGGGTTATTGCTTCACGAATGATATTGGACGGGGAATGCGGATGATGCATCAGCTTGATTACGGCATGGTAGGCATTAACGACCCTGCTCCGATTGTGCCGCATGCCCCATTTGGCGGTATGAAAGAAAGCGGGATTGGTCGAGAAGGCGGTACGTCCGGACTTCATGAGTTTATGGAAGAAAAGTTCGTATCAATTCGAACCAATGCTAAGTTATTTTAATGTAATCAATTTCTTAAATACCGAATTCGAATTATGGAATTAGTTTTAATTTCAAATAGTTATAAAAGCGATGAATTCTTGAGCAATTTTTGCAGCACGAAGAGACGGGGCAGAACAGAGTATGGAAGCCTGTTTTATTCTTGTGAGCCCCCGTCTCTTCATGTTTCACATCAAAAAGGGAGCGTTTTCAACATGGAAAAACAGATGGACGCAAAAACAGAAGAGCAGGTAGTTGTAAGGGAAGTAGAGAAAAAAGATATCCAAGCTATTTGGGAGCTTGCTGTAGACAGTTTTGGAGAAGGGGTTGCCTTCGACCCGGAACATTATGTAAGTCAGATGGAGATCTTTCCAGAAGGACAGCGTTGTATTGAATATAATGGGAAAATTATAGGTGCATCTGGAAGCTTGATTGTTGCAGAAGCAGATTGGAAGAAAGAACACACATTCGATGATATTTGTGATGAAGGTTACATTCGCAATCACAACCCAGATGGTGGACACTTATACGGAATTGAAGTAGTGGTGCACCCTGATTACCGAGATCTTAAGCTGGGCAAAAAGCTATACGAAGAACGCAAAAGACTCTGTAAAGAACTTGGATTGAAAAGTATCATTATTGGGGGTCGAATTCCTTTCTACCATAAGTATGCTGATCAGTATACACCCGAAGAATATGCGGAGAAAGTGACAGCAAAAGAAATCTATGATCCTGTGATGACATTTCAGCTCAACAATGGTTTTACTTTTCTTCGTATTTTGAAGAACTATCTACCTGATGACGAAGAATCTTGCACGAACGCGTCACTCATGGAATGGAGAAATGAATAAAGAGCTGCTTGCTTTTTAGCAAGCGGTTACTCAAAGTAGGACTTCATTTAATCATCTAAGAAAATTGATGAAACATTCAGCAGGGGGAAATCTATATGACAACTGAAACAAAAGAAGGAAGAAGGCCTTCACTCCTAGTGGCATTAATTCCCATTGTTTTTATGGTGGTTGCACTGTTCGTCGGAATAGCTAAGTACGGTGCCGATCCACATATTCCTCTTTTCCTCAGTGGTGTGGTTGCAGCCATTGTAGCATTGTCACTCGGTTATTCATGGAAAACACTCGAGAGTGGAATGATCAAAGGAATTAGTTTAGCCCTTCAAGCTGTGGTGATCCTTGTTATCATCGGTATGATTATTGGAACGTGGCTAGCCGGCGGGATTGTTCCAACGATGATTTACTATGGTCTAACGATCTTATCACCTACTTATTTTCTATTCGCAGCCTGTGTAATTGCATGTATTGTTGCAATTGCTGCGGGGAATGCCTGGACGGCAGCTGGGACCATAGGCATTGCTTTAATGGGCGTCGGAGAAGGCTTAGGCGTTAACACTGCGATGGTGGCAGGTGCTGTAATTTCAGGTGTTTATTTTGGTGATAAAATATCACCACTCTCAGAGACGACAAACTTGGCGCCAGGTGTAGCGGGCGCAGAGCTGTTTGAGCATATTAAACATATGATGTTTACGACGATTCCTGCATTAGTTATTTCGTTGATACTCTATTTGATTTTGGGTTTCGTTTCATCTGGAGATGGCTCTAATTTAGGTCAGGTAGCTTCCTTGCAAAATAATTTGACAGAATTATTCACTATTACCCCATGGCTTTTAATTGTGCCTGCAATCGTTATCATTATGATGATTAGTAAAGTACCCGCTATTCCGGCACTTTCGATCGGTGCCTTGCTTGGAGCCATCTGTGCAGTATTGGTTCAAGGAGTTCCTGTTGGAGAGACAATTTCGGCGATGTACTATGGCTATGCTGCTGAAACAGGTGTAGAGATTCTGGATAATTTACTGAATAATGGCGGTATTGAAGCAATGATGTTTACGGTTTCACTCATTATTATTGCAATGAGCTTTGGCGGTATCTTAGAGACAGCAGGATTTTTTACCACAATTGTGGAAAATTTAATGAAACTCGCAAAATCAACCGGAAGACTGATCTCTACTACGGTGGCTACGTCTATTACTGCCAATGTAGTAGGCTGTGAACAATATCTATCGATTATTATTCCGGCACGTATGTATGCAGAAGAGTATAAAAAGAGAGGATTAAAGATGAAAAACCTCTCGAGAACGGTGGAAGATGCTGGGACAATGACCTCTCCGCTTGTACCTTGGAATACATGTGGAGCATTCATGTATGCGACGTTGGGTGTAAGCGCGTTCAGTTATGCACCGTTTGCATTTCTCTGTATTTTAAGCCCAATCATCGCTATTATTTATGGATTTACCGGCTTCAGCATCGAGTTTGAGGATAGTAAGCAAGATTATGAGACTGCGAAAGCAGAAGTAGCAAGCACGAAAGAATAAAGCTGGCAGGCTGTCCTTGTAGGTTAAGTACCTCAGGGCAGTCCTGCTGGCTTTTTTGTGCTAATTCGCGCTTATGCGCAATGGTATAATTTATGCAAAAAATCATAGCAAGTAACTGGATTTTGGCTGGTTACTTGCTTTTTTCTGTCTAATATGTAATCGCTCGCATGTAAAATTCAACGAAACACGTAGGGAATTAATTGTTTTTATAAAATATTTTAAATTGGCACAACAATTGCATTATACAGGTGTAAGCGTTTTCTATCTTACTAAGAAGGAGTGTTCCAAATGAATCATCACACGTTACAACAAGAAAAAAGCATCATTGTTCGTCCTGTTGAAGCGAAGGATATCCCAGCCATTCGTGAACTAGCTATGGATGGTTTCGGAAAAGATGTTGCTTTTAAAAGAGAGCATTACGAAAGCCAGGTTACCATTTTTCCACAAGGACAGCGGTGTGTGGAATATGACGGAAAGATTGTGGGGGCTTCAGGAAGTTTGATGGTTACCCGGGAGGCGTGGGAGAGAGACCATGTGTTTGATGAGATATGCGATGAAGGCTATATTCGTAATCATGATGCCGCTGCCGGCCATTTATACGGTATTGAGGTGATTGTTCATCCAGATTACCGGAATTTAAAAATTGGAAAAAAGCTTTATGAAGCGCGCCGGGAATTATGCCGCGAGCTCGGTTTAGAAAGTATTTTACTTGGAGGACGGATTCCTTACTACTACAAATACAAGGAACATCTGACTCCGGAAGAATATGCAGAAAAAGTAGTGGCCCGGGAAATCTATGATCCGGTGATGACGTTTCAATTAAATAATGGGTTTACGTTTTTACGGATTCTTAAAAACTATCTGCCGGGTGACGAAGAGTCATGCGAATATGCAGCATTAATGGAATGGAAAAATATTCAGAAATAACCAGGATAATTACAATTTGGGAGGGAAACACATGACGCAAAAAGGAAATGATCCTAAAAAGCCAACGCTTCTTATTGCTTTAATTCCTATCGTGTTTATGATAGCAGCGCTCATCGTTGGAATTGGTTACTATGAGGCAGATCCCCATATACCATTATTTCTGAGTGCCATTGTAGCTGCTGTCGTTGCTCTGTCATTAGGCTACACGTGGAAAACAATTGAGAGCGGTATGATTAAAGGTATTACCTTGTCTCTTCAAGCTGTTATGATTCTGGTGATTATTGGTATGATAATCGGCACTTGGCTTGCCGGCGGAATCGTGCCGACGATGATTTATTATGGTTTAGAGATATTATCGCCGACATATTTTCTTTTTGCTGCATGTGCTATTTCTAGTATTGTTGCGATTGCTTCGGGTAACGCGTGGACTGCAGCGGGGACGATCGGCATTGCTTTAATGGGTGTAGGGGAAGGACTTGGAATGAATGCTGCAATGACCGCAGGAGCTGTCATTTCCGGTGTGTACTTCGGTGACAAAATTTCTCCATTGTCAGAGACCACCAATCTTGCCCCGGGCGTGGCAGGGTCAGAGCTATTTGAGCATATCAAGCATATGATGTTTACAACGATTCCTGCGTTAGTTATTTCACTCATCTTGTATTTCGTGTTAGGCTTTTTTGTTTCAAACGAGGGCTCGAGCATCGATCAAGTTACGCTGCTGCAAAATAATTTAAACGATATCTATACAATCACACCCTGGCTCTTAATTGTCCCGGCAATTGTAATTGTGATGATGATCAGCCGGGTTCCGGCAATGCCTGGACTTGCCATCGGCTCCTTAATGGGGGCGGTATGTGCTGTACTCGTCCAAGGGGTACCGGTAGGTGAAACGATTGGTTCCATGTACTACGGTTATGCAGCAGAAACAGGTATGGAAGTGCTGGATAATCTCCTTAATAACGGCGGGATAGAAGCCATGATGTGGACAATATCATTGATACTTGTGGCTATGAGTTTCGGGGGATTACTTGAAACGGTAGGATTTTTCCAGGCAATCGTAGACAGCTTAATGAAAATGGTAAAGTCAACAGGTAGCTTAATTTCAACTACTGTTACTACTTCCATCGCTTCTAATATCATCGGCTGTGATCAGTATTTGGCAATCATTATTCCAGCGCGTATGTATGCGGAGGAATTCAAAGAACGCGGCTTGAAAATGAAAAATCTATCGCGTACCGTTGAGGATGCCGGGACGATGACATCTCCGCTGGTACCGTGGAATACATGTGGCGCCTTCATGTACGCTACGTTAGGTGTAAGCGCTTTCTCTTATGCGCCGTTTGCATTTCTATGTCTGTTAAGCCCTGTGTTTGCTATTATTTACGGATTCACCGGTTTTAGCGTTGAATACGAAGAAGGATTTCATGAAAATAAAACAGTAGATACGAATGACGTAGTCGCCACCGAACGTAAAAGTATGTAAATCGTCGATAAATAAATAACTTAGAAAACAATGGCTTCCATCGTAACGTGGGCCATTGTTTTTTTGGTAGTTTCTTATCAAGTGTGATCCGGTAACCTCGCCTGTGTGAACTGCCTGTTCATTTTATTCAAAAAAATCTACTTGTCGGTCATCTTAATTTATGTTAACGTTAATAAAAATAAAGTTAACAAAGAGGTGGAGAAATTGTTACATAACCAAAGTAAATTGAGGATGCTGATCATAGCAGGTATGTTTGCAGCATTGACTGCAGTATTATCTCAGCTAGTTATTCCTCTGCCGCTTGTACCGATCAGTGGACAGACGCTTGCTGTAGGGCTGACAGCTACGATTATTGGAAGCAGGTACGGGGCACTTTCCATGATCTGTTATACACTATTAGGAGCGGTAGGATTGCCTGTCTTTGCGGAGGCGAAAGCGGGACTCCAAGTTCTTGTCGGTCCCACCGGCGGTTATATTTTTGGTTTTATATTAACTGCATTGATTACAGGCCTCATTCTGGAGAAAACAGCTTTTAATCTTAAAATGGCGCTGATTGCCAACATAGTCGGCATGTTGATTACATTAGCATGCGGGACGGTTCAAATAAAATTTGTGTTAGGGTTAGACTGGCCGGCAGCATTTGCGGCAGGCATTTATCCCTTCATCGTTGTTGGTCTCATCAAAGCATTTTTAGCAAGCTGGATTGGAATAACCGTAAGAAAGCGGTTGATTCAGGCAAAGTTGTTGCAAGACCCCCCAAAACAGCCAGCCGCGTAAGTATTTAAAAATACGCACAGATCGGCCGGCTCATGACAACCGGCCGATGCTGCACTTTCACGATTACTGCTCTACCAGTTGATCCAAGGGAACACTTACTTCATTGTCAGGATCATCCAGGGCATAAATCCGTGCTGTGTTATTGTCTGAATCAACTTTTTGAATGTAAACTGGGGTGCCGTCATAGGTGACGTTGGCCATAACTGGTGATTCAGATATTTCCTGAGCACGCATTGTATTCATAGTTGTCCCCTCCTTTCTTTACCTTTGACAGTATGTGCGTTTTTCTAAAATGTATAAATCTGATTACATTCTTTAGTCTCGTGGAATAATAATGGTACGAACAAAAAGGAGGGGACGTATGAGTTTAGAAATTGGCGAAAAAGCACCTGAATTTTCATTGCCTTCTACGATTAAACAAGACATTGCACTTTCGGATTACAAGGGTAAGAAAAATGTGTTGATCATGTTTTATCCGTTGAATTTCACCCCGGTCTGAATTAAAGAACTGACCTCTTGGAAAGAGGAATATGAAAAATTGAAAGCGAGAAACACAGAAGTGCTTGGCATCAGTTGTGATCATATCTATTCACAAAACGTTTTTGAGTCAAGCCTGGGGACACTCCCTTACCCTCTTTTAGCTGACTGGCATAAAGAAACAGTGAAAAAATACGGCGTGTTTAATGATAAGGATGAGATCGCGATTCGGTCCTGCTTCCTTATTGATAAAAACGGGACCATTGCTTATAAAAATACAAGCTTTGATGCGGAAAAAAAGGAAAGCTACGTAAAAATATTAGATGAATGCGATCGTTTGTAAGTCTCAGCGGAATCCCTGTAAGTTCTCGACAGGTGATTCCGTTTTTTCATGGATTGCCGGCGGTTACCTGCTAGCTAATTCGGTTAAAAGTATTCTGGATCATATGTTATGATAAATAAAGAGTATATTGAATATTCTATCCTGTGGCAAGGAAGGAAGGAGCAGTATTTTGGCAAACGCCGCAACACAGACACAAGCAGACTATGAGCAAGTGAAAGTAAAATACGGACTGATGACAGTCGTCTTTTTTTTCAGTGGACTGTTTGTCGTATCAGCCCTATTTGCAACCATTCCCTTAAACCCTGTATTTACAGCAGAGTTTCACTTATCTGCTGAGCAAGCTGCTCTTACTACAAGTGTATATTCTTTTAGTTATGCGCTCGGCACCATCGTATTTGCTCCTCTTTCTGACCGGCTAGGTAGAAAAAGAGTCATTATTTTCGGACTTTTATTGTTAACGGTGATCTCCCCGATAATCGGCCTGCTGTCTAATTATGGAGCGATTGTTGCCTTTAGAGGGATTCAAGGATTTGTAGCAGCATCCTTTGCCCCGACAGCGTTAACTTTTATTACGGAATTGTATCCGCCGAAAAAACGAGCGGTTGCCGTTGGTTTTATCAGTGCCGCATTTCTAATGGCTGGAATCGTCGGACAAGTGTACAGCAGTGTCATGGAAAGTATGCTCAGTTGGAATTACGTTTTTTACTTATTTGGCGTCCTGTATGCATTGTTAGCTGCCGCTTTTTGGCAGGCTGTTCCAAGTGATGCGCAGGCTCGTCGTGAACTGCGGTCGATTTTCGGTACAATCTCTATTGTGTTAACGAAATCATTTTTTCTTTCGTGTTATTTTATTACGATCTTGGTGTTACTTAGCTTTGTAGGTGTTTATTCGACGCTTGAGAGTTATTTACAGGAGACTTATGCGATGAGTCCCTCTGAGATTTTAATCGTACGATCCGCTGGTATTATTGGTATGTTGATCGCTCCATTCGGAGGGCGTTTAGCAGGGAGGTTCGGCCCATTTGTGATGATGAGAAGCGGGCTTTTCCTTGCAGCTTTAGGGCTTGTATTAATTGGATTTGCTTCAAACATGAGTATGATCATTGGAATGAGCATTCTTTTCACGGCAGGAATTTCTGTAACCGTCCCATCGGTCATTTCCGTTATTGGTCAATACGGTGGGGAAGAAAAAGCGACAGCCATGTCTTTGTATTCCTTCTTTCTTTTTGTCGGATCAACTATCGGTCCGATGATTTCAATCTATTTGATGCGAACAGGGGGGTACACTTGGACTTTTGAGGGAATAGCTATCCTACTGGCGCTCGGTTTTTTCATTACTTTTATCCTTTCAAAAAAAGCAGCCCAAACGGCCGGAACAGTGAAGGAGTGACAATCATTGAAGTATCGTACACTTGGAAAAACAGGAATGGATGTATCCGTCATCGGTCTTGGAACTTGGCAATTTGGCGGTGAATGGGGAAAAGACTATGCGGAAAGAGAAGTCGAAGAAATCTTTGAAAAGGCTAGAGAAGTTGGGATCAATTTGATCGACACAGCGGAATGTTATGGCGATCATCTCTCTGAAAAGTTGATCGGCAAAGCAATCGAAAGAGACCGGGAACAGTGGGTGCTTGCAACGAAATTTGGCCATGAATTTCACGGATTTTATGACCGCACCAACCGCTACCGTCCAGAAGAAGTGCTAAAGCAGCTGGATGATTCGCTCCGTGCTTTACGGACGGACTATATCGACTTATATCAGTTTCACTCGGGCGGGGATGACATGTTTGATAATGATGATTTATGGACAATGCTTGATAAACAAGTAGAAGCGGGGAAAGTTCGTCACCTTGGCACGTCCATTGCAAAGAATGATAACATTTTTCAAACGGAGAAATCTGCTGTATTTCAGTCAAAAACGATCCAGGTTGTCTATAACAGGCTTGACCGGACACCGGAAGAAGAAGTGCTACCAGCATGTAAGGAATTAAATTTAGGAGTTCTTGCACGTGTTCCGCTCGCCAGTGGCTTCTTGAGTGGAAAGTATAAACCGGGGGCGGCGTTTGGGGAAGACGATGTCCGCAGTCTGCGGGATAAAGAAGACACGGCCCGGAAACTGGCACTTGCCGCAGAAATTCAAAAAAATGAAGTGTCGGAAGATGTTCCGATGGCGCAATGGGCGCTAGCCTGGTGCTTAAAACATCCAGCCGTGACAGCGGTGATACCGGGATGCAAAAACCCTGAACAAGTAGCGATGAATGCGAAGGCGGCAGAGTTAGAGATGGTAACCGAGGATCATCCGCAAGCTGTTACACAATAAGGAAGAAGACTGGTCCAATTCTAAAGGATCAGTCTTTTTTACTTTTGTCCTAACAACATTCTAGTAACAGCCGATAAAAAGAGAGAGTGACTTTTGTAACAGCTGACACATAAAATTAATGAGTTAACGTGAATAAAGCCTGAGAGAAGGAGGAGATTCCCATGTTGAAATTCGGTAATAACAAACAGGATCAACTTGAGAAGATTGCAAAATTAGAAAGGGAGCTTGAAAAGAAAGAGCTGGAATTGCAAGAAGAAAGGGAAAAAACGATCATGTGGAAAAATAAATGTGAGGCTGGTATTGGTGACGTCACGATGCAACACCATCATGTGAACAAACAGCACTATACTCTTCAAGAAGCAGTTAACCAGCTGCAGGAAAAATTTGATGCTGTTAGTTCTTTAGGGGAAAAGACCTTTGAACACTCCAATGTATTAAGAGAAAAAGGGAAACATCTAAATGAGGTTCATCATTTATTAATCGGGGAAGCGGAAGAGTGTAAATCACTCGTTTTTGTAACAGATCAATCGATGAATGAGTTAAGCCAGCTACTTGTAAAAACAACAGAACAAATGAACATACTGGGGGAGCGTTCGAAAGAAATAGAAGATATCGTACAAGTTATCAGGGAAATAGCTGCCCAGACAAATCTACTGTCATTGAATGCCTCTATTGAAGCAGCCAGGGCAGGAGAACACGGTCGCGGATTTGCGGTCGTAGCAGATGAGGTTAGAAAGCTTGCCGAGTATACAGAGGAAAGCACGGAAAATATCCGAAATAAAACTGAGGTCATCGAATCCGAGATTAAACAATCCCTCCTCTTAAGCCAAAAAAGCAGTACGTTGATCGAAAATAGCAAGAAAAAAAGCCAAGAAACCACTGAGATGATTGAAACAATGGCCGCGAACACGAAAAAATCCAATACTGAAATGGAGCAATTATTACAAACAACTGCTGAGCAGCAAGAGCTATCCAAATATGTCCGTGATAATATTGAAGGTGCAAATAAAGTTTTCGAAAATGCGAACGCAGTGATCCAATCACATATTCAAGATGCAGAGGAAGTAGATGTACTATTAGATCAACTAAACTCAGCTATGGATGAGAATACAGAAGAAACAGCAGGTGTTTGAACGACCTGCTGTTTCTTGCAATGCCAAGCTTTGATTGACTGGAATTCAACAACGTTAACGGAATGATTAAATTGACTCAGAGTATCTTGGAAATAGGATGTTGTTTTCTAAATGTATGTGTGTAAAGGTATCATCTTCTAAAGCTTCGAGTCTTTTGTACACAAGCTGAAAAGTACGGCATGCCCCTTCTGGCAGTGTGAAGTCATTTGTCAATTGTCGAATTCGCTTTAATATATCACCGCTATCATCATGTTCTGCCTCTAGTGCTGCAATCATTGTAACCAAGCTGTCGCGAGAAATTTCTCCCGTTTCATGCTCGAATGCGACGATTGCAGGGAATACCGTTTGTTCCTCTTTTTCAGTATGGATCAGTAATTCTTCTTTAAAAGCAGTGAATAGCTCTGTAACCTCTTGTAAAAATGGGTGGACAGAACCGTGGACAGCACGTACTTTTTTGACGTAAGGAGCCAGCTGAACTAATTCTTCTTTTAAAAAAGCATGATGAGTTTTTTGAATGTGTTCAATAATCTCAACGGATGGCACTACTTTCCAGTCGGTTTGCGTATCTGTTGCCGGACTTTCACTGGTTAAATCCTGTAATTCTGCTAGAATTACATTTTCATCGAGAGATTTTTCTAACAATACTTCTCGAAGCATACGATTTCCCCCGCAGCAAAAGTCTATTTTCCGGCTCTTAAAATAGTCACTGGTTTTTGGGAATTCAGTCACAATTTCTCCAATAGTTGCGGTCGCTTCAATATTCATTTTCATAGTAAGCACCTCCTGTACGTTAAGAATATAAAATAAATAAAGGACGTGCTATGACTTATATCACACATTGCTGTTTGTTGTACAAATGTGAAGCGGACAAGGTCCCCCGCCAACACCGTATTTTAGATAGTCAACATCCAAAATTACAATTTTTCCAGTGTTCTCCATTGCAATAACACCTTCCCGGCGCAAATTCCTAAGCATTCGATTTACACTCTCCCGTGCTGATCCGCAGAAGGAGGCCAACTCTTGGTTGGTTAGTACGAGATCTATGAGTATTCCTTTATCCCGTTTAACTCCGAAGTTCTCAGCCAGCCGCAGGAGCGCAGAATAAAGCGCCCCTTTTTTTCCATTTAGTAACAGGTCTCCGATTTTTGATTGAATATCTCGAAGATGTCTGCTCATCCATTTCATATACTCGATTGTCAACGCACTGTTTTCCTCTAGTTCCTTTTCCAAAACGTCTTTTTTAATAACGAGCACCGAACCGTCACGGATAGCTTTGGCACTGTACATATACACAGGATTATCCATAAACAACGTTAATTCTCCTGCGAAGTCACTTTTTTGACAAAAGCGGAGAATTAATTGCTGTCCGTCAATGGTAACCTTCTGTAGTTGTACGAGACCGGACTGGATATAGAAGAGCTTGTCTGCTTCACTCGCTTCTTCATACAGATACGTTCCGTTTGTTACTTGCCGTACGGTGCTGATGGATACCAGTAATTCATGTAGCTCTGGTGTTAATTTGGCCGTTTTTTTATTTTCTTGTGTTGGAGAATACATAGGCTTCCACCCCTTTTTCCAAGAGATATGGTAATATATATATTACATACATTTTATCATGGACTGTTCAGCCAAAATGTCATACAGTATCTCAAATAGATGAAAATTTCTTAGTAGATGAGGGGGGAGAGAATGAGTATATTTAAAAAGTACATGCTTATTGTCTTGGGAAGCATGTCTGTTGCGCTGGGAGTAATTGGAATCATTCTTCCGCTCCTGCCAACAACGCCCTTTTTGCTATTAGCTGCGTATTGTTACGCTCGTTCTTCTAACAGGTTATATGAAAGATTGCTGCAAACAAAGTGGCTTGGCCAATATATTCAGGATTTCCGCTCTGGCAAAGGCATTCCTGTTAAGTCAAAAGTTATTGCTTTGACAGTGCTTTGGAGTAGCGCGCTATACTCTATTCTGGTTCTCGTGCCGCTTCTAGCTGTACAAATCCTGTTATTTTTAGTAGTCGGTTATATTAGCTACTATATATTATCGATAAAAAACAAACAAAAAGAGACTACGAACCACTCATTCTGCAACAGACAACACTCTTAATAAAGGAAGGTTGTCTGTTTTTTTGTTCTATCCGTATAAGTTTATTCATATAGTGAATGGACAGGATCGTGCAGAACATGAGTGAGGGGGAATGTATGTGAGCAGCATCCCTGTTTATCATAATTATGTGGATGGAAAATGGAAGGAAGCGGTAGGCGCACGACGGAGAAAGGTATTAAATCCTGCGAATGGACAAGTTCTCGCCAACGTCACACTCTCTTCGGCAAGCGAGGTGACAGAAGCTGTAGCTGCAGCTAAAAATGCATATTCTTCATGGGAAAAAGTGCCGGCACCGGAAAGAGGAGAGTTGCTATTTGAGATTGCCCAACAATTGAAGCAGAAGAAAGAAGAACTGTCTCAGTTGTTAACATCTGAAAATGGGAAGCCCATTCAAGAAGCGCGCGGCGAGGTACAGGAAGCGATTGATATGGGTTTTTATATGGCGGGAGAAGGAAGGCGTTTATTTGGACAAGCCGTACCAGCGGAACTTCCAAATAAGCAGGCCTTTAGCATGCGCTGTCCAGTAGGAATAGCAGGGTTGATTACTCCCTGGAACTTCCCAATTGCGATTGCCAGCTGGAAAATGTTTCCTGCCATCATGACGGGGAATACAGTTGTTTGGAAACCGGCTGTAGAAACACCCGGGATGGCTGACGCTTTTGTTCGTATCCTGGAAGAGTGTGGGCTGCCTCCAGGTGTCGTTAATCTCATTCATGGCACCGGTGAGGAAACGGGTGTTGCGATGGTAGAGCATCCAGATATTGACATCATTTCCTTTACGGGTTCAGAAGAGACCGGACGACAAGTCGCCGCTAAGGCTGGGGCACGTTTGAAGAAAGTATCGCTTGAAATGGGTGGAAAAAATGCCATTACAGTGATGGACAGCGCTGATATCGATTTGGCCGTTGATGGAATTCTGTGGAGCGGATTTGGGACAAGCGGCCAACGCTGCACGGCTGCAAGCCGCGTGATTGTCCATCGCCGAGTGCAGGATGAATTAGAGAGAAAACTTGTCGAGCGGACGAAGCAATTAAAGATTGGGAACGGCACGGACGAAGCAGTAGAAGTAGGACCTATTATCAATAAAAAGGGCTTAGAAAAAATCCACCACTATGTGACAATTGGAAAAGAAGAGGGAAAGCTGTTATGCGGGGGCCAGGTACTGAGAGACGCTTCCTATCAAGGCGGCAATTACTATGAACCGACCATTTTTACCAATGTACAGCCAGAGGCGCGAATAGCCCAAGAAGAAATATTTGGTCCAGTCCTTTCAATTATCCCAGTAGATTCATTTACAGAAGCCTTAAAAGTAAACAATAACTCGGCATTCGGCTTGTCCAGCTCCATTTTCACAATGAATGTAAACGAAGTGTTCCAAGCCTTGAACGAGATGGACACCGGAATTGTATATGTCAATGCCGGCACAACGGGAGCTGAAATTCATCTGCCATTTGGGGGTACGAAAACAACCGGGAACGGCCACCGCGATTCCGGAACCGCTTCTCTCGATGTATTCACAGAGTGGAAGAGCGTTTACGTCGATTACAGCGGCAAGTTGCAGCGCGCCCAAATTGATAACAACTGAAAAAATGCACTGGGCTTGGTCCACAACACCAAGCCCATTTCTTATTATCGTGATTTCACTATGCAAATATGATACAGTGGAGAGAATAAGGGAGGGATAATATGGGAAACTTAGACTGTTTTATTACGGACGGCAAGAAAAAGATATCTATTCGGCTGGAACGCTTTGTCGTTTACCTTCAGAGTAAAGTAGTAGAGGCTGTAGATGAGCATAGCCAAGTATATTACCTTTTGTTTTATAAAAATAATTATCTAAACTCTTTTAAAGCAGATAGTGTCCGTCGACGTTCTTTTTTGGCTAGAGCCTTAAGAAACGGACTGGCTTTTCCTGGCTCCCATCCACTAGTGCAAGCTTTTTTACCCCATAACCGCCTTTTCCAGAAACGAAGTGCCACTCAACTTTTTCAGAAACTGCAAAGCGATTACACCCCTCACGAAACAGCCCTCATCATCACCTTTTTGGACTCTTTCCTTTCAAAAAAAGATCTCTTCGAACGCATTCAATCTATTTATTATCACTATCGCCGCAATGGCCAGATATTCGCAGGTTACCGTATCCTTCGTATTCTTGTTGACTTCACTCCCAATCACAGCTGGGTTAAAGAATTGTCAAACGAGCTAGGCGTTGCCAAATTCAAAAAAATGTACCAAGACTTTTCTGAGGATTTATGGGTGAGTGACTCTTTATTCATTGAAAAAGCGAGCTTCAAAAATAGAAAGAATCCAGAGGTATTTCAGAAGCTGCTTACTCATTTTGAAACAGAAAAGCGCCCTATAGATGGTGCCGCTCTCATAAGAGAGAAAATGAAACGGAATGCTTCGTCTGGTTACTATGACATGTATCAAGATTGGATGAATAAACATTATCAAAATGTTGACCAGATTGATATCCTCGAAGACCTGTATGATCTTGCCCCCCACTTTAAGCCCTTGCAGCAAGATTTATTGCAACTGTATTTGGACTCCCGCCAGCTGACGAAAGCTATACGGTTAATCCATCATCACCAGCTCTCCCTTCCGAATGCACAGGCCAAGACTATGACCAAGCTTCTTGAGAAAACGGATGTCGGGAAAGAATTGCTGCAAATGCCCGAGCTGACCACGTACATTGCCACTCTTTACACAGACTCACCTGATAAGGCAGAGCTGATTCTCCAAAAATGTGTGAACCAATTAATGACCAGCCATGACATTACGTACATTTTAGAGTGGCTTTCCACTCTAAAAGAAAAACATATACAGCTGCCAGTTGTGAATAGGATCGAAAAAATGAAGGAGTTGAGTGATGATCCGGATGCGCAAATGCAACTGGGGGAACTGTACTACGAATTTTCGCAGTTAGAACAAGCGATTGACTGTTTCAGCTGGGAAATGGAGCTTGACCATACAAATCCGATTCCGGTGCGTTGGCTTTCAAAAATATATTATGAATTGGATAAAAAAGAGGAGTCAAAAGCGTATCAGCAGCTTTACAAAGACTTACAAAGAAAATAAATGTTTGAAAAAAACTCGCCTATAAGCGGGTTTTTTATTTACAAAAAAGAAATGATTGACTATACTATCTGTATTAATATAAATAATACAGATATGACAGAAGGGAGGCGAAGAATTGTTTGAATTGGATGTACGGAGCCGGAAACCGATTTATGAACAGTTAATGGATAATATAAAAGAGTTAATTATGACGGGTGTGCTGACAACGGATGCGAAACTACCTTCCGTACGTATGTTGTCCAAAGAATTAACGGTAAACCCGAACACAATCCAAAAAGCGTACCGGGAATTGGAACGTGAAGGCTATTTATATTCTGCGAACAGAAAGGGGTATTTTGTGGCACCAGTTGATTGGATAAAACCCGATGAAAAACTGAACGAATTAAAACCACAGTTCCAACAGTTAATTCAGGAGGCTATTTACTTAGGGCTAACAAAAGAGCAGTTGGTGGAATGGTTTGAGGAAACAACGAAAGGAGGGAATGTTGATGATTCACGTTGAGCAGATAACGAAAAGTTTTGAAGGAGTCACTGCTGTTCATAACTTAGATTTGGCAGTGAAAAAAGGATCTATCTATGGTTTGCTTGGATCGAACGGAGCCGGTAAGACAACGTTACTAAAAATGATGGCTGGAATTTACCGTCAGAATAGTGGTCAGATACATATTGAAGGACAGCCAATCTATGAAAATGTCTCTTTAAAACAGAAGGTTGTTTTTATACCTGACAGCCTCTATTTCCTGCCACAGGCTACTATTCGACAAATGGCTGATTACTACCGTTCATTTTATCCAGAATGGGATGACAAACGGTTTGAAGCGCTGGGAAAGGTGTTCTCCATCGACCCAAAACGCAAGATACAGCGACTATCGAAAGGAATGCAGCGACAAGTTTCGTTTTGGCTCGCTTTTTCTTGCAAGCCAATGGTCATGATTTTGGACGAACCAGTAGATGGACTGGACCCGGTCATGCGCCAAAAAGTAAAAAATCTCTTATTCCAAGAGGTTGCGGAAAGAGAGCTCACTGTCATTGTCTCTTCTCATAACTTACGAGAAATTGAAGATATTTGTGATCATATCGGCATTATGCATAAAGGACAACTGCTGATTGAAAAAGAACTGGATGATCTAAAAACAGACACCCATAAAATCCAGGTGGCTTTTGCAGCTAAGAATGATGAACAAGACTTACTCGAACAACTAGAGGTGATGCATCATGAAAAACGAGGAAGTGTGTCACTCATGATCGTGAAGGGAGCAAAAAAGGAAGTAGCGAAGACAATAACGGCCAAGCATCCATTGGTGTTTGATATACTTCCGCTCACGTTGGAAGAAATGTTTATCTATGAGATGGGAGGTGCGGGCTATGAAATCGAAAATGTCCTTCTTTAACAAAGGAATCCAGAAACAAAATATCAAGCAGCATGGCTGGATTAGTGTCATTTATTTAGTCGGTCTTTTATTTGCCCTTCCGCTGCAAATGCTCTTGATTGCCTCCGATAAACAGAGGGAGTATCACAAACCAGTAGAAAACTTATTTTCTTTTGGCTTTCCCGTCCAGATCATATTCATTGTCGGTGTGCCGATTCTTGCCGGGATTATTCTATTTCGATATTTGCAGATGAAGCCGGCGGTCGATATGATTCACAGCTTGCCTATTCGGAGAGGAAGCTTGTTTGCTAACCACATGATCAGCGGACTGGTTATGCTCTTGCTGCCACTTTTAATAACAGCATTAACTGCTATGATGGTGGTCAATTCAACCCCTTTATTTGATTACTTATCCGCTGTTGATATCTGGAGCTGGCTCGGTGTCGTCAGCGTCATGACCGTCTTTTTATTTAGTTTTTCAGTTTTTGTCGGCATGATGACAGGGATGTCTGTCGCGCAGGGCATATTAACCTTTATTTTGCTAGTTTTGCCGCCTGCCTTGTTTTTTTTGGTCACTGAAAATCTTTCGATGTTTTTGTATGGATTTTCGCAAAGATATTACAGTAGTGAAATGATTACTAGTTGGTCACCGATTATGTGGCTGGCAGAACTTGAATATAAAGAATTAGCAGCTCGTGAAGTGATTATCTACCTGGTACTTGCTGTTCTTGTCATTTTTATTGGCTGGGCGCTGTACAGATTTCGTAGCGTCGAAACGGCTTCCCAAGCTATTACATTTCCGGCACTGCGGCCGATTTTTAAATATGGTGTCGCCTTTTGTACTATGCTTGTCAGCGCTTCGTATTTTCAAATATATGATAGCACCGGCTGGCTGATTTTTGGCTATGTTGCAGGTTCTCTCATAGGCTATACCGTGGCAGAAATTATTTTACAAAAGACGTGGAGAATCAGGGGAAGAGCATGGCTTGGCTACGGTGTTTTCGCAGTATTTATTGTCTTTATCGGAATAATTATCAAAACCGATATCGCCGGTTATGAAACTCGAGTGCCGGCTGTTGATCAAATTGAGGGTGTTTATTTTGGGCCTGATACGTATGCGCTCACGCAGGATTCAGAAACGAAAGCTGAATTTGTTAACAAACAGGCATATGTTGAAAAAGTTCGTGCTCTCCACGAAGAAATTGTCGCAGAACAGCCTGAAACGATACAAAACGTCCGTTATCCTTACCAGTTCAACGAAATTGCCATTGCTTATGAATTGGAAAACGGTTCCCGTCTCGTCCGTGAATATCGTTTGCCGCATGAAAGCACGATAAATGATAATAAACTGGCGTCGGTGCTAGAGTCGGAGCCTTATAAAAAAATGATGTATGAACTGGATGCCTTAACGAAACCAGTTGATAAAATTGTCTTCACTCCCCATGCTCCAATTCCGAAGAGCCTAACTATAACGGATGAGGAAGAGATCAAGGAGATAAAAAGTATTTTACAATACGAGATTGCGTCATTAAAGATGGAAGAAATGAAATCCCACCGCGCGGATTGGGGACAGATTATATTAGAAACCGACGATATTGAAATGGAAAGGAAAGAATATCGAGAGGGACCGTCCATTCCGTGGCACAAATCCTTCCAGGAGCTTGAAAAATGGCTCAAAGACAAAAATTATCTCGACCAAGCCCGTGTAGTGCCGGATGAGATCGCGCATATTGAAGTAAGGTATGTGTCAAAAACGAATGGCCGCGTTGATTTCCCTGACCAGGTTTTCTGGGAAGACATGGGGAAAAGCGTGAAATTCGAAGACACAAAAATCATCGAAAAAGCACTTAACCACTATCAAGAGTTCGGAGAAGGTGAATACTACGTTAAGTTCGTGACCAATAACCGGGCAGAATTTTACGGAATACTACCCGTGAATAATATCCCTGAGGAAATTATTGACAAACTTGAGTGAGCTCTAAAAAGGGGCTGTATCAAAAGGTCATAAAAATGCCCTTTTGACAGCCCTTATTTCAATTCTATAAGTTTTGTCGTTAAGAATAACTTATCCCCTTTCGTATAAATGGCTCTTCAGGTTCGCTTGCCCGGTCAAGGCTTAAGTTAACCGACGGAAGACTCTGATCGCCTTTTATCATGATTTTAAAATCATAAGTTACTGAGTTGTTTTTTCGCTTGAGGTGTTGTTACTATTTAATTATCGAAAGATTTAGCAAGTAATATGCTACGGTGTGTTATTTTACAATTCATTTTGATATAGGAAGTGATAAAGAATGACAAAATCTTCTTGGGTTAAAAATGCATCACAATTGGCGACACTTGCTTTTGATAAGAAAGGACCTCGTACGAATAAGGCAATGTCTGAACTTGGTTTGATCGAAGACGGTAGTATGTGGATCGAAAATGGCATAATCCAAGCTGTTGGTACGACCGAAGATATTGAAAAGCAGTATGCGGATCGCCTGCAGGAAGCTGAAGTTATCGATGCATCGGGTCAACTAGTTACCCCGGGTTTAGTGGATCCTCACACACACGTTGTATTTGGAGGAATCCGTGCACTTGAGTTCGAAAAGCGTCTCGAAGGCACCTCTTACATGGAAATAATGAATGCTGGCGGCGGCATTCATGCTACTACACGTATGACAAGGGAATCAACAGAAGAGGAATTGATTGAGCAGACAACAAAACGTCTTAATTCCTTTCTCACTCATGGGGTAACGACAATAGAGAGTAAAAGTGGTTATGGCATGAATTTAGATACAGAACTAAAGCAGTTGCGGGTAATGAAAGAGTTACAACAAAAACACGTAATAGACATTGTCCCTACTTTTATGGGTGCTCATGCAGTTCCTAAAGAATACAGAGGACGTGAAGATGATTTCGTGGATTATGTTATAAATGAAATGCTTCCAATAGTAGCAGAAGAAAAATTGGCTGAATTTAACGACGTCTTTTGTGAAAAAGGAGTTTTTACGCCACAACAATCTGAACGAATATTAGAAGCGGGAAAGCGTTACAATTTAAAACCTAAAATTCACGCGGATGAAATCGAACCTTATGGAGGTGCAGAGCTAGCTGCAAAAACAGAAGCCGTATCCGCTGAACATTTATTAAAAGTTTCAGAAGAAGGAATTCGGGCATTGGCAAAGTCAGGGACTATTGCTTGTCTCCTGCCTGCTACAGCACTTTACTTGCGTGAAGAGGCGGCACCCGGTCGCCGAATGGTTGATGAAGGGGTTGCTGTGGCGATCTCTACCGATTGTAATCCTGGTTCATCACCTACTACCTCCATGCCACTTGTATTGAATTTGTCGTGTATTTCAATGAGACTCACACCAGCCGAGGCATTAACGGCCGCCACGTATAACGCAGCTTGTGCAATTAACAAAGAAGACTCCATAGGTTCACTTGAGACCGGAAAGTTAGCTGACTTTGTATTATGGGATGTGAAAAATTATCAAGAGCTGCAATATTTGTTTGGGGTGAATCATGTCAGGTCTGTTTGGAAAAAAGGAATGAAGGTGGTGAATTTAGGTGACTCAGCAGTGGCTGCAAACGCCGGAGTGGTCATGGAAAACTTCTAAAGATCAGAGACATTTCGTCCATCAATGGGTACAGAGACTTGGCGATAGCGGCAATACCCCAGATTTAATTTTATACGGAGCGCCTCTTTCTCGCTCATCCATTAGTGTATCGGGCGCATCCTTGTATCCATCGGAGTTCAGACAGATGTGGAAAAAGTTCACTACCTACAATTTGGATGAAGGTGTTGATTTATCTGCTTTTCGAGTTGCTGATGCGGGGGATGTAGCAATGCATACAACAGATATAGCTCTTTCTCATCAACGAATTCAAGATACAACGGCAAGTATTGTAACGAAATACCCGGATACGGTAACGTGTATGATTGGCGGTGATCATTCTATAACGGCATGCGCGGTAAGAGGAATCAAAGATGTCTACATGGATGAAACGATTGGAATTTTACAGCTTGATACTCATCTGGATGTGCGTGATCCGAAAGAGTTAGGCCCTGCAAACGGAACTCCAATTCGTCAATTAATCGACGGAAAAACCGTTCGAGGAGAAAACGTTACAAACATAGGGCTGCACGGTTATTTTAACGCAAAACCTTTGATAGACTATGCGGTAACACACAAGATAGAAATGATTACGCTGAAACAAGCTAGAAAACAAGGGCTTCTTCTTACGGTTCGAAAGGCACTGGAACGATTGGCTACTACAGTAGATCGGATTTATGTTACAGTCGACGTTGATGTACTGGATATTGCTTTTGCCCCAGGTGTGCCTGCTTCTACACCCGGCGGCATGACAACGATTGAGCTATTTGATACATTGTTGGAAATCGGCAAATATCCCATTCAGCATATTGACTTCGTTTGCTTGGATCCAAATAAAGATTCAGTAGTCCTCGAAACGGTCAAGGCTGGGGTCTATGCATGGCTAAATTTTATCACGGGACTCGTAATGCAGATGGATGGAAAAGAATAAGTATTGTAAAAAAGCCTGGCTTTGTGATTGCCAGGCTTTTTTAATATAAATAATTTCCGTTATAATTTTTAGAAATAATTTAATAGTCTAATTTGATGTTGACAAATAATCAAAAAACCATTTATTCTATAAATAAGGAATATATTTAGAATAATTCCTTAAAAAGATAAGGGAGGTAACTGGGTTAGATAACCGGATATAGGACGAAAACTATTAGCATGACCTTTCTAAAGCTCGTTTAGTTTAATAAAGTGATAGTTTACTAAATAAGGAAGATGTAGGGGGTTTAACTGAGATGAAGCCGTTAAAAGCATTAATGATGATCGTTACGTTAGGCATCATAATGGTAGTATTACCGTTACTTACAGGGTCGCACGTTACTGTTATTAATCTCCCGCTTAACATATTTGTTTTATGGATTCTATACTTGGGTGTTATCCCTATGGTGTGGTTTTTAGTGAAGAAAGTAAAAATGGAAGAATAATATACTAGTTTAGTTTTCATTAGTGTGAGTCGTACAAGATTAATCAAGATAATTTTCAGACGACTTTTAAATACTTTTTATAGGGTGGTTTACGAATGAATACTATTTTGTTAATAGTGATTATTTATTTAGCTGCAATGATTTTAATTGGATTCTTCTACAGAAAAAAAGCATCTCAAGACGGGGAGAGCTTTTTGGTTGCAAATAGAAGTATGGGACCCCGTCTTGGCGGAGGTGCATTAGCATCGACCTATGCTAGTACGTCAAGTTTCCTTGGTACTTTAGGGGCAATGTATGCTTTTGGGGTTGCCTTTGGATTGTGGCAAAATGCAGGAGTGATCATTGGCTTCACTTTAGCTACAGTATTTATTGCTCCAAAATTCAGAAATTACGGCTCTCTTAGTTTCTCCCAGTTTTTTGAAATGCGTTACAATAAAAAGGTTCGCTTTGTAAGCGCCATCGTTACTGTTGTAGCTATGTTTGTATATATAATGGCACAACTACAAGGAGGAGCGTATGCGATACAATATGTACTAGGAATAGATTACTGGGTTGGGGTTCTAGTAATTGGGGCTGTTTTTATATTGTACGTCGTATTGGGTGGGAGTCATTCTTCAATTATGGCAAGTTTTATTCAGTTTATAATGATGGCAGTAGCAATGATTACAGTGGCGATTGTTGTTATTAATGCGGAACCATGGGGAAGTACAACAACCCAAGCGCTTCAAAATCAACCATTGATGTTTGAACTTAAGGGAGAAAATGGACTGTTATATGCTATCAGTTGTTTTGTCATGATGACCTTGGGTGCTATGAGCGCCCCGTATGTTTATTTGATGTATATGTTTACAAAGTCAAATAAAGTGGCACAAACTACGTCTGCATTAGCCACCACTTATCTTAGTATATTTTATTTTGTGCTGTTATTAGTAGGTGTTTTCATTATCTCTAATTTTCCAAATTTGGAAAACCCAGATATGGGATACTTTCATACACTTGATCTACTACCAACGGTTATTGCAGGTATTTTTGTTGCAGCCGTTTTAGCAGCAGCTATGTCTTCGACAGATGCAATGCTGCTCAACGCTACTTCGGCTATCACTAATGACATATACAGCATTCTTGCAGGAAAGACATTACCCAATCATGTAGTAGTGTTTGTGAATCGGATTGTAGCAGTGGTAATTGGAGTGATTGCTATATTGGTAACTTTGAAGCCACCTGAATTAATTTTATTAGTAATGGCATTAGCACAATCGCTAATGATAGGGGCTTTTTTAGTTCCGTTGGTTTTAGGTTTGTGGTGGAAAAAAGCTACATCAAAGGGAGCCCTTGCGGGTATGATAGGTGGATTTGCAGTAGCGGTAATTGCTCAGTTCATACCATTGCCAACTCCTTTTATTGGAGGTCCCTTGGGAGCATTAACCTCATTAATTCTTGTGATAACGATTAGCAATAGAGAAAGAAAAAATATGGACATGAATTTAGAGGATAATCAAAGTTTAGCCAAGTCTCAATAAACTCAGTGATTTGCCACCGGTAATCAAATTATCAAGGGGTTTTTTCATACCGGAGCGTCCGGTGAGTGAACGAGCATAGATGAAAATATAGGGGAGAAGAATACTTTTAATGTGTCACTAACTTATATATAAATTAAGTTTTCATTGAATTTTTAGAAATGATTAAATAGTCTAATTTGGCATTGACAATGAAATAAGTAACAATTATTCTATAATAAAGGAATCATAAAAGATAAATTCCTTTATAGTTGAAGGGAGGAGCTTTTTTTGAGAACTGGATATATATATGACGAAAGTTACTTTTGGCATGATAATGGCAGCGGAACGCTTTATCTCTCATCAGGAGGATATCTAGAAAAAGATGAATTTATTGAATCACCAGCCACGAAGAAAAGAGTAAATAATTTACTGAAAAGATCAAGGTTTATGGATGAATTAATTAAGCTAGTACCTCGCCCTGCAACTCGTGAGGAAGTAGAATCGTGGCATACGCCCCAATACGTGGATAAAGTCAAGCAATTAAGCGACACGAATGGTGGAGATGCAGGTGATCACGCCATCGTAGGAAAAGGCTCCTATGAGATTGCACTACTGTCAGCAGGAGGGGCACTTACTAGCGTTGATGCAGTAATGGAAAATCAAGTAGATAATGTGTATGCGCTTACAAGACCACCCGGTCATCACGCAGAGGCAGATTTTGGGATGGGATTTTGTATTTTTAATAATGTTGCGATAGCAGCTAATTATGCTCGTAAAAAATATGGCTTAGAAAAAATAATGATTGTTGATTGGGACGTCCATCATGGAAATGGAACGGAAAAAGCTTTTTATAACGATCCTAATGTGTTATTTATCTCCATCCATCAACATCTAAGCTTTCCAGAAGACACAGGATTTGCTGAGGATGTTGGAAGCGGGAACGGCCAGGGTTACAATGTGAACATTCCACTTCCTCCAGGAACAGGGGATGCTGGATATTTGGAAGTATTTGACTCAATAATTGAACCGATTGCAAGTGAATTTCAACCAGAACTAATCATTGTATCCGCAGGACAGGATCCAAGTATGTTCGATCCGTTGGGAAGAATGTTGATGACAGCCGAGGGTTTTAGAAAAATGACCAATAAAATAAAAAGAATTGCAGAAACACAGTGTAACGGTAAGCTGGTTGTCTGTCATGAGGGCGGTTACAGTAATGGATACGTACCCTTCTGTACTTTACGAATTGTTGAAGCACTTAGTGAAAAACAAAGCGATGTGAAGGATCCATTCGCTTCGGGTGCTAATGGGTATCCTGATAAAGTTTATCCAAACCAACGACAAGTAATAAACGAGGTAATCGAAATACAATCTAAATATTGGAGCAGCTTTTTAAGTGAGGTTCAGTAAATAATGTCATAAGTAGAGTGGAAAAAAGGGATTGACTAATTTGTAACCAGCAGGAGGAGATGCAATTGGGGGAGAACAATAATACCAGCTCTATTGAAAATAAAAGTTACGAGTATATCCCACTAGAGGAAAGGGGAGGAAGCCCGCGTCAGTTCTTTTTCACCTGGTTCGCTGCTAATACGGTTTCGACAACGTTAGTAACTGGAGCATTGGCAATTATAGTTGGCTTGAATTTTTGGTGGGGGAGCTTGGCGCTTATATTAGGTAACAGTTTTGGTGCAGTAATAACATCACTGCATTCTGCACAAGGGCCGAAAATCGGAACCCCACAAATGGTTCAAAGCAGGGCACAATTTGGTTATTATGGCGTCGCGCTGCCAATGATAATAGCTTTTATAATGTATGTGGGTTATGGTTCAACTAATACAGTCTTAGTAGGGCAGGGTATCAATGAAACACTTGGTATTAATTTAAACGCAGTTATTATTATTGCTATGGTACCGATGGTGTTACTAGCCATTTATGGTCAAGGAATTATTGAAAGGTCTATGAAAATCTATACCATCTTCTATGCTGCTGTATTCCTTGTACTGAATATTATTGTAATCAGTCAATTGTCGATGGAAGTTTTAAATAAAGGAAGTTTTTCTTTCGGACAATTTTTATTAGTAATTTCACTTGGTATTACCTGGCAAATTACGTACGGTCCGTATGTATCTGATCATTCACGTTATATGCATCCGGATAATGCAAAGAGAACCTTTCTATATACGTATTTAGGAATCAATCTAAGTTCAACATGGTTAATGATTTTAGGTGCAGCGGTTGCGACAATGACGGTAAATGGAAATGTGATGGCTCAAATAAAGGATTTAGGTTCTAGTTTTGGATCCCTCATTGTTATACTGTTAGCGCTCGGCTTAATAGTCGTCAACTCATTAAACATCTATGGTGCTGGGATTATTGCCTTATCAATAGCTAGTAACTTTATTAAGTTTCAAACAACCATCAAACTTCGCGTCATCACTTCTGCAGTAATAGGTGCGCTGATTGTACTGTTCTCAACCGTTGGTGCAAATAATTTTATGAGTAATTTTCAAATTTATTTAGGGTTTATTTTATTCTTCATCATTCCATGGAGTGTCATTACGTTAACTGACTTTTATATTTTAAAGCATACTAATTATGATCCACGTGAACTGATGGAGAAAGATGGTATATTTGGAAAATTAAATAAAAGTACACTGATTATTTATTTGCTGACAGTAATGTGTCAGATCCCTTTTATTAATACGGAAATATATCAAGGCCCAGTCTCTAAGATGATAGGTGGCACGGATGTAGCTTGGCTGGTTGGTATTGTCATTGGTTTTAGTTTATATTTTGTATGGTCGAAAATAACAACGGATTCTCCTGCACTTAAAAAAGCAAGTAATATTGATTTTAGTTAGCTATGTAAGGAATACTTAAGGAACAAGTCTTTAAAATGTGATTGGGGGGAAATGCTTTTATGAGCAACCAACTAAAACGAAATATAGGATTGTGGGCAGGTGTTGCAACGGCTGTTGGTATTGTGGTCAGTTCGAGTGCGATGGTCTCATTAGGTGAAGGTTTTGGTATCGGGGGTCCTGGGTTCATAATAGCGGTAGTATTTGCTCTGTTGTTAAATATGTTTGTAGCATTCTCTTTTTCAGAACTTTCAGGGATCATCCCGCGTGCAGGTGGACTCAATCACTTTACTCTTCCTGCAATGGGACCACTTATTGGCATGATTGCCGTGATCAGCGGGTATGTGTTAGTGACTATTTTTGCAGGGAGTGCAGAAGCGGCGATTATTGGCTTTGTATTTACGGATGTGTTTTCCGTTGATATTAATCCAATGATTATCTCTATTCTTGCAGTCGCTTTTATTGGGATATCAAATCTGTTTGGTGTCAAAGTGTTCAGTACAGTCCAAGTGATACTGACGACTTTTTTGATTGCGTCAACAATCACTCTAGGTGTCATTGGGTTAACTGGGTTTGGTGCGGGAGAACCGATTTCTACCTCATTGGAGTTTAATCCAATGGGTTGGAGTGTATTAAGTTTAACCGCCCTGGCATTTTGGCTGTTTGTCGGGGTAGAGTTCGTAACCCCATTAGCTGAAGAAATTAAAAAGCCAAAGATTTATGTTCCGTTATCCATGATCTTGGGATTAGTTATCATTACTATAGCCCATTTGGTTTTTGGCTTTGCAGCTATTAAGCATGCTCCGTTGGACGATTTGGCTGGCTCTGGTTCCCCCCACGTTGTTGCAGCGCAGGCAATTTTGGGAGAGACTGGCTTTATCTGGATGGGGATTGTTACCGTGCTTGCTACTGCCAGTACTTTAAACACGCTTACAGGATCAATAGCTCGGATGCTGTATGACATGGGTAAAGAAGGTCAGATGCCAAAAACATTTGGAAAGTTAAATAAATGGGGAGCCCCCTCAGCAGCTATTCTGTTTTTATCGTTTCTGTTTGTATTTTTCCTACTCATTGGTTTCACGGACGGATCTTCTATCACTACGTTTATTTTAGCAGGAAGCCTATGTTGGATGATTGCGTATATTGTTGCTCACCTGAATGTTATATTTTTGCGGGTTAAATATCCTTCCGTACCTAGAAGCTTCAAATCACCACTTGGTTTGACTTTTCAGATCATTGGTATCGTAGGGTTGGTCTATATTATTTTCAATATTTCACCAGATCCTGAAATAACAAAAGACATCTATACGTACACCGTGATTTTCTTGGCGTTAACCGTGATTTATTCCGTATTGTGGGTGAAGTTTAAAATGAAAAACCCACTGTTTAAAGCGGTCCCATTAGAAGAACTGGTTGACAACTTAACGGATACTAAAGAAGAAAAAACGACCCAAGAAAGTAAAGATTTGACGGTATAAAAAATTGAAAGGTTAAAATAATTATTACATTGACAAGAGTTGTGCAATTACGTATATTGTAATTAAGGAATTATTCTTTAAGTAATCCTTAAGGGATGATTGTACATCAAAAACTAACTACAATGGAGGTCATTATTATGTCTGTTTCTACTAATGCCGGGTACATTGAAAAACTAAGTGAATTAGATAAAAAATATTACCTGCATCCTACTACTGTGCCGAGCGAATTTATTGAAAAGGGGCCGAAAATTGTTTTTAAAGAAGGGCACGGTGTACGTGTAACAGATATAAAAGGGGATACTTACATTGACGGTGTATCCATGCTATGGAATGTTAATCTGGGTCATGGCCAGAAGGAAATTGCTCAGGCTGCATACGACCAAATGGTAAAACTGGGTTACAGTTCCTCTTTCTACGGTTACTCAAATGAAAATGC
The DNA here is from genome assembly GCF_022458745.1 of Bacillus piscicola. Lineage (GTDB taxonomy): Bacteria > Bacillota > Bacilli > Bacillales > Marinococcaceae > Alteribacillus_A > Alteribacillus_A piscicola. The sequence continues at coordinate 78,093 of NZ_JAJJJF010000003.1, read as the reverse complement.
TGTTCATTTGGCAGAAAAAGTAGTGAATATGGCACCTGGAGATTTAAGTGCTGTATTTTTTACATCAGGCGGTTCTGAGTCAAATGACACTGCTTTTAAACTAGCACGGCATTATTGGGATTTGAAAGGATATAAAAATAAGAAGAAAATTATTTCTATTAACCGCAGTTACCATGGTGCTACTATATCAGCTGGTTCCGCAACTGGAATTGAAGGTTTTCGTAACTTTGCCGGTTCTAAGGACAGCGCTATGCTGAAAGCAGAGTCACATCTGACAAACTGTGAATTAGGAGATAAAAGCGATCCAAATTACAACCAAAGTATACGGGGTCTTATTGAAAGCGAAGGCGCAGATACAATCGCAGCAGTCATCCTCGAACCAATTCAAGGGGCAGGCGGCGTTCATGTTTCACCAGACGGTTATTTGAAAGCGGTTAAAGACCTTTGTGAGGAACAAAACGTGCTGCTGATCGCAGATGAAGTTATCTGCGGGTTTGGCCGTACCGGTAAGATGTTTGGTGTTGATAATTGGGATGTTGTTCCAGATATGATGAGTGTTGCAAAAGGGATTACAAGCGGGTACGCGCAGCTTGGTGGTGTCCTATTGAGTAAAACCATTCGAGATCTCCTCGTTCAATCTGATAAAATTTTAGGACACGGCTTCACATACAGCGGACATCCGACAGCTTGTGCGATAGGTCTTAAAGCGATGGAAATTATTGAACGTGATAACATTCTTGATAACGTTAACACCATGGGAGAAGAACTTAAAAAAGGTTTCACTTATTTATCGGATAAGCATCCTCACGTAGCTAAAACAAGATCAGTTGGACTGCTTTCTGGATTTGATCTTCAAGAAGATAGAGACACCGACAAACCGTTTGACAATTCTATTAGAGCAGCTTCCATTGTTGTTGAAGAATGTTTTAAACGGAAACTTATTTTGAGGGCGGCAGACTTTGAAGAAGGCAAAAATATCGTTGCGGTAGCTCCACCACTTATTGTTAACAAAGAAGAGATTGACGAAATGATTAATATTATCGACACGGCACTCACTGAATTTGAAAAAACACTTAAGTAAAAGTAACTAGGGGGCTGAGAAATGGCTAATCAAACTCTCGAAATAAGCGATAAAATTACAAATTTTTTGAAGGAAACTAAAAAACTGTATATAAATGGTGAATTTTCAAAATCGGTCTCTGAGAAAACATTTGACACTCCTAATCCGGCTACTGGAGAAGTACTGGCCACAATCTATGAAGCCGGAGAAAAAGATGTTGATCAGGCAGTAAAGGCAGCAAAAGAAGCATTTGAAAATGGACCATGGTCGTCCATGAGTACAGCTGAAAGAGCTAAGCTTATGTTTAAGTTAGCGGATCTGATAGAAGACCATAAGGAGGAGCTGGCACAGTTAGATGCGCTAGATAACGGCAAGCCTATTAATGAATTGCGTGTTGCTGACTTACCCAATACAATTGAACAATTTCGTTATTTTGCAGGATGGGCAACGAAAAATATGGGGCAAACTATCCCCATATCTGATTCATATTTGAATTACACCCGTCACGAGCCCGTAGGTGTAGTAGGAGCAATTATCCCTTGGAATTTCCCTCTAATGATGATTGGTTGGAAACTAGCCCCAGCATTGGCTGCAGGGTGTACAGTTGTATTAAAACCTGCCGAGCAAACTTCACTATCCGCTCTCTATTTTGCTGAACTTGTTGAACAGGCTGGTTTTCCAAAAGGGGTTGTTAATATAGTGACCGGTTATGGTGAGGTCGCCGGTGCTGCGCTTGTAGATCACCCTGATGTAAACAAGATTTCCTTTACCGGATCTACTAACGTAGGAAAAAGAATTATGAAACAAGCTGCAGATACAATGAAACGATTAACTCTTGAACTGGGGGGTAAGTCTCCTAATATTGTACTTCCTGATGCAGATCTTTCAAAGACAATTCCTGGTGTGTTTGCGGGTATTATGACTAATCAAGGAGAAATTTGCAGTGCGGGATCACGAGTGTATGTACAAAAGGATCAATTTGATGAGGTTGTTTCCGGCCTCGTTACTTACGCAAAAAATGTAAAATTAGGAAACGGTTTAGATTCAGATACGGAAATGGGACCTCTCGTTTCTGAAGAGCAACAAGCGAGAGTATGGAGTTACATTGAAAAAGGTAAAGAAGAAGGAGCAACGGTGTTAGCTGGAGGAGCTAAAACCGATAAAGGTTTCTTTGTGGAACCAACTGTCTTTACTGATGTACAAGAGAACATGGCAATCGCTCAAGAAGAAATATTTGGCCCGGTAGTAGTAGTGATGCCTTACGAAACGGTAGATGAAGTAATTGAACGAGCTAATAACTCACCGTATGGGTTAGGTGCAGGGATCTGGACTGAGAATATCAGGGATGCACATAATGTGGCTAATAAGTTAAAGTCAGGGAGTGTGTGGATTAACTGTTACGATTTAGTCGACCCAGCCTCTCCATTTGGAGGTTTTAAACAATCTGGGTTTGGCAGAGATATGGGTTCATACGCCCTTGAAAACTACACAGAAGTGAAAAGTGTGTGGGTGAACTTAGAATAAAAGATTAATAATATTAAAAAAGACGAACCTTTTTCAGAGGTTCGTCTTTTTTAATGAATCCTAAATATTTTTCGTGGTCGTCCTTTTGAAGTTGGGAGCTCTTCCCCAATAATTTCTGCCAGTCCTTCTTTCATCAGGCCGGTCAAAATTCGCCGGGCATTTCGTTGGGTCATATTTAACCAAGTAGCAAGCTGTGCGGCTGTCACACTGTTTCCTTCTGTTTTATCTTGGACAGATAGAATTTTATTATAGGAGGCAACAGAGACGCCTGCCTTGCCTAGTTTATCCATCATCTCTTGGTCATCAGTACGAAAACTGAAAGAAATGGAGTCGGCTTTATCAAGGGGACCTTCAATACTGCCAAGTTCATCACCGATAAAAATACACGAGCGAGCATAATTTTCAGCATAATGAAGGGCTAAAGCAGCTTTGTTATTGGCAGACAGAGCTGTGTCTCCGTAACCAATCCCGATATAGACATTTAACTTTGTTAAGGAAGTTATTTGTCTGAGTAAAGTATGCCCCATCTCTCCAAATGTTTGGAAACTCTCTCTGGTGGAAAGAATCAGAAACTTGCCAACGTCTGCTAAGTGATATGTGCCAAAAATAGACTCGGAAAAGTTGAGAATCTGTTCCCTAATTTTTAAATTCAAACGGTACACATCATAGGAATTCTTCAAGTCAGACGTGTGGACTTCAAATTCTGCTAAATTGATATGCATGATCGCAATTTGAGACTGTTTAAACTGCTTTGCTTGAAAAGATAAATATGCTGTGTGGATGGTTTCATTAATAATTTGCTTGGAGGGCATTACCCTAAACACGGGTATTCGCTTTTCTTTTAACCGATCATAGACGGATTTAATGCTGGTCACACAGCTGTCAACCTGTCTTTTCCGATATAAACCTTCGTGAAAATCCACTATTTCAGCAGTTTCTCTCACTTTATCTGTTATCTCGTAAGAAAAGATTTGATCGGTTGCTAATCCCAAATCAAGGTATATATCGTTTAACACATCCATGCGTATGGTATCGAAGCTCACTCTTTCTAAGTTCATGTGATGAATATAAGACATTTTAATCATAGCTGCTTTTACACTTGAATGATCGATTGGCAAATAGAATAAAAGGCTGCTGTCGGTCGTTTCTTCTGCGCGGACATAGGGTACCACCCCCGTAAATACCCATACATCAACTAAATGGGAATTCTGCTTGATGATATTCGTTGTTTCCTCCACATTAACATAAGGAAGAGGAACGAAAGTAACTGGGTAAGGTGTATCTTTCATCATGTCGCAAACCCGTTGAACGGAATTTTTTGCTCCGACAATACCTGCTCGAATCTTCATCTGCTCTCTGACCTTTCCTCGTCTATGTTAATAAGATATACGTTTCGTGGCCTTCCTTTTGTTTCTGCTGGTATGGTGCCAGCAATGGAAGCAACCCCGGAGTCTGTTAGTTCCGAAAGTATTCTTCTGGCATTTCTTTCTGTCATTTGGAGCCATTTCGATACAGTCAGTGCTGTTATGCCGCTTTCATAAACGTTTATATATCTCTGTAAATATATCATTTTACGGAATGTTAAAAGCGGTACCCCGAGGTGTTTCAGCTTATTTAGGATGTGGTCTGGTACTTTTATATTTTCGAAATTGAGGTACTCTGGGTCCTGCAGAAGCTCTTCAGAATTATTTGATGCATCAAATGAATGGGCAGAGAAAAACCCATTATTTTGGCTCCGGGTCAAGGCAAGTCTTGCGCTTGTTTCAGCTTGATGGGCGGATTTTCCGTAACCAATGCCGATATTAGCAGGCAGATCAATTAAAAAGGCACATTTGGTTAATAATTCCTGTATCGCTTTGGTTTCTTCATTAATGGGACCACGCGTGGAAAAGATAAGGAACGTATCTGTTCCGACAGGTATAAAAGAACCTGAAATTTTTTCAGAGAATTCAATAATGAGTTCTTCTAATTTGATATTAAGCCGCTCGGTTGCATAGTTATTTTCCTGGTAATGAAGGTGCTCCAAATGTTTTTTTACTTTTATCAGAACGACGGCAATTTGTGAATCAATAGAATGGGCAAGGTTCCAATCTTGCAAGGCATCTTGAAGTCTGTCCCTAATATTAGTGCGTGTAGGTAGAATGCGGTAAGCAGGGATATCTTGCTTGATTAACTCGTCATATACAAAGCGCAAAGCAGTAATACAGATATCCACTTGGTCTTCCTCATACAACTTTTTATGAAAAATTAAATAGTCTTTCAATGGAATTTCCCCGGAATATTCTTTCACCATTACATCGCTAACAGGTAATCCTAAATTATCATATGTTTCTGCAACAGTGAGAGGATTTAAAAAGTCAATGCTAACACGTTCGATACTTTTGCCGTCGTTATAGCTTATGTTCATTAATGTTTGTAATAAACTGAAGTTATCTGCAGTTAAATAGTAAAAGGGCTGCTTTGAATCGCTTTTCTCTACAAATGGATAAAGCCCAGGACCTGATAGCACCCAGACATCCACTCGGTCCATATTTTCATTTATAAGAGAAGTGGCTTCGCTTGGCTGATGGTAGGGAAAGGGAACAGCGGTTATCTTCTGTTCAAATTCACGATCTATTAATGTCCGTATGGATAGAACCATATCGCTCGGACCTAAAATACCAGCTCTCATATATAAAACCTCGTTTACAGATTAATTAAGAAAACAAGTAACAGCAGATACAATACTTATGATGTCAAGTATACGGGAAGATGATAGAGCGAGTAAAGCATTCACCTGCAGGTACAGCAATAAAGTGAAAAGATAGAGATGAATATGTTTAAAAAATCTTGCTATTTGAATAGTGAATGTTTATAATAATTATTAAGGAATATATCCATAATTAATCCTTAATTGAGGGAGTGAAGGAACAATGACTCAAACAGTAGACTTGGATTCTTTTAAGACCGCGATGGGAAGACTGGCGACAGGGGTATCTGTCGTTACAGCAGAGAGTAGCAAAGGGGAGAAATTCGGATTAACCGCTAGTTCTGTTACATCGCTCACAGCAGAGCCGCCATCTTTACTAGTATGTGTTCATAAAGAAACAGGCACAAGAGATGCAATCGCAGAGAGTGGTTATTTTGCGGTTCACATTATGGGAGAAGATCAAGCAGATCTGGCTATGCACTTTGCTAAGCCTAATCCTGATAAGTTTGCAGGGTTGGAATTAGAGGTAGGGGAGCAGGGAACGCCGTTATTAACCGATTACTTTGTCCGTATTGAATGCAAGGTAGCGCAGGAATCAATTGGCGGCACGCATTCCATATTTATGGGTGAGATGCTGAAAGTGGAAGTAAAAGAGAAAGATCCACTATTACATTTCCAAGGAAAGTTTGGTCAATTTAATCCATTATCTTAAGGGATAAAGGGGTATCTTTCAAATTGAAATTGTCTTTTGAGAGGTGCTCCTTTTTTTACTTCAAAGCTTACGAGGAGGATACCGTGTTGAATCAGACAGACATGAGGGGAATCAACATTGACAGGCTGATGCAAGAGATTGACGAATACGCTCAGTATGGAATGAATGAACAAAAGGGGGTGACACGTCCTAGTTTTTCTGCGGAAGACATAAAAGTACGTAAGAAGTTTGTTGGTGAACTCGAGGAGATGGGACTCGAAGTTACCATTGACGGTGCGGGCAACATATGGGGAAAGAAAAAAGGGACCGGGAAGAAAAAAGGGACAATTGTGGTTGGTTCCCACCTTGATTCCGTGCCAAATGGCGGTAAGTTTGACGGTCCTTTAGGTACGCTAATGGCAAAAGAGCTTCTCGTAACTTTAGAGGAACAACAAATCGAATTAGACCACGACGTCGAGATTGTTTCTTTTACAGCTGAGGAGTCGAATGACTTTAATTTATCAACCTTTGGGAGTCGTTCTTTTACTGGGAAGTTAGATATTGACGAATTAAGAACGGCTGAAGACAGTGCAGGCACAAAGCTTACTGACGCTCTCGTTAGTGTTGGAGGAAGCCTAGACGCATATCCGAAGATGTATGAGACTCATAAAGATAAAAAAGCCTTTATTGAACTCCATATTGAACAAGGGAAACGCTTGGAAGAAAAAAACATTCCCGTTGCAGCTGTGGATCGCATAGCAGGTGTCTATCGAAATAAGATAACCATCACGGGAGAAGCCAATCATTCCGGTACGACAACAATGGGGAATCGCATAGATGCTTTAACAGCTGCCGCAGAAATGATACTAAGTGTAGAAAGAGTGTGTCGAGAGCACCAAGAAGACGTCGTCGGTACCGTTGGAAAAGCAGATGTTTCCCCGAATGCAATGAATATCGTTCCGGGAAAAGTTGAATTCACAATAGAAATTCGCGGAAAAAGTGATAGTGAAGCTTTTCGACAGGTGATTGATAGTGTCCTGACAGCGTGCAATCAAACAGCAGCTGACAGAGGTGTTTCGATGGATCAAGAGATCATTATTGATCAGGATCCCATTTTATTAGATAAAGGGATGGCAGATATTCTCACGCGCTCGGCAGCAAATGTAAATGAGTCGTGTATGACCTTAACAAGTATGGCAGTGCATGATGCTGCACATATGGCATCTGTAACAAAATCGGTTATGTTATTCGTTAAAAGCATTGACGGGAAAAGCCATTGTCCAGAAGAGTATAGCACAACCGAAGATATCGCAGCCGCCGGCAAGGTTTTATTAAATGCCCTTCAGTTGACAGACGAAACATTAAATTAAAACAAGGAACCGCTGACAGATTCTGTCAGCGGTTCCTTGTTTTTATGATACCCTTTTTTTTCTATTCGTCACCTTTTACTCCGTAGGAAGGAGCTCTGTTAGGATCAATAGCTCTTACTTTATAATCTTCTGCTTGTGGTCCATAAATTTCCCAAAGCTTTCTCAGGTCTTGAAGAGGATCCTCACTATAATCTACTCTGAGGTCGACATAAGGGAAGGAAACATCTTCATAAACTATGAGTGCAATGGAATGTTCTTGGTCTAATTCACCCCCCATGTCAAAACCTGTACTAATGGCTTCGATAAGCCGTTCTGGCAAAGAAAGGTTACTAGTGTCTAAAAATGACTGCCCCATTGCCTTTGGTATTTCCGGATCACTCAATAGGTTTCCAACACTAGCAACATTTTCACCGGAAAACTCACCATGCACACCGAGAGCCTCGTTTCCAGTAAACACTGCAGACTCCCCGTTAACATCTACTGCAGCAAGTTGACGAAATTCAGGATAATTACTAGATTCCTTCATTGTTCTAATAGCGGCGCTCGCATTATAACCAAGTTCCATTGTTTTCAGGCCAATTTCTGCAAGTCTTGGATCAGTAACATTCTGAGTGAGGACTACACCAGTATTTGATTTTACCCACGGGCATCTAGCGCCAACAGCTGGGCTGCTGGATGTGACAATAGCTCCCAGTGCTCCAGTTTTTGCACAGCGTCCTGCAACTGAAAAAGTGTTTGTAATTTTCATATTCTCCTCCATGTCTACTTAATATAAGTGATACATCAGCTCTCTATGTCAAGCACATTCTTATGGAACTCTGATGGCTCGTTTACAGTATTATGTTGTAAACGAGCCGTAAAGGTTAAGGTATATTTGTTTTTCAATAAGTAATCCTAGTCATTAGCGGAGTCGCTTATCACAGCTTCTACGTCAATTTCCATAAGCATTTCTGGCATAGCAAGGCCGCTTACGATCAAACCAGTACTGCATGGGTATACATCTTTAAAATGTTCTGCAATCACTGGGTAAACTTTACTGCGGTCTTCACGATTAAGTAGATAAACCGTCATTTTGCAAATGTCATTAACAGTACCGCCTGCTTCTTCAATTAGTTGTTTTACACAGCGGCAAGCGTTATCTGCTTGTTTGGCAGCATCACCTTCGCCGTGAAAATTACCCTCTAAGTCAAATCCCGTTTGCCCTCTTAAAAATATTCTGTTGCCTGCACGTACAGCCATGCTTAATTCATTGTCAATATGATGTTCTGGTTTTCCTAGCTCAGTAGGATAGAAGTTTTTTGTTTTAAACTTTCTAAATCTCTCAATTTTCATTGGGAAACAGCTCCTTTAAAATGTTAGTAGAAGAATAAATCAAAAATCATAGTATGTTAATGAAATTAATCTAAAGACAGTAATGAATCACATTTACGGATGGGCCAACCCAATAATTGTTCAGCTTTTTCCATGCTGTCATTTGATAAAAGCTTACGAATACGTGTGGAAGAAATAATTTCACCAGCGTTACAGCGTACAGGTTCAAAAATACCAACTGAGAAGTGCTTTCTTAACAAGTGGATATCGCCGTCTCGATTGCGTCCAAATCGGAAATCTGACCCTTCCCATATTTCTACCGGGTTTAAACACTTTATTTCTTTAATAAAGGCGTCTGTTCCTTTAGATAGAAATTTTGCATCGAAAGACGCGATCACTACATGTTCTACTCCCATTTTTTCAAGCCTTTTTAATTTTTCAGGCAGGGGTGTGAGGAGCTTGGAATGTTGAAAGTAAACCTTTGGCGGTGGATCAAACGTATACACAACTAAGGGAACGTTAAACCGTTCAGCCCGCTTACGTGCATGGTTTATAAGCGCTTGATGTCCAAGATGTATGCCGTCAAGGGCCCCGATTGTCAATAATGAAGCTGGCAACTGTAATGTCTCTGCACGATGCACTTCCATTCCATCACCCCCTTGCCAATAGGCTTAAAAAGTCTTTATTTAGCAAACTCTTCTGTTTTTAAATTGGCTGCTTTTCGAACTAACTCACGCTGCGGCTCCATGTCAAAGTTACTGTATGCAGCCATCTGTTGCGCGAATGGCGGACTTTGGGCAAATAGTTCAAAGGTTTGCCGGTGTCCCGCATAGGAAGAATTTAGCAAATCGCGTGCGAAGTATAGCAGTTTTCCTCTTTCTTCCGCTGACCATTCTTCTCCGATGGAATAATACTTATCGACATATTCGCTAAGTTCCGGATCTAACAGGGTGGAAGCATCCGGAGTAACCGCAAGCTGGCCGCCAACTAATTCTCTCGTCAAATGAGCCATAGCCGGGAAATGCTTCAAGGCATAAATGCGTCCTGTGTAAAGTAGAGATTGATTCGGCATCATTAATCCGCCTGGGCTCTTTTCAGCATTGGCTACTGCCGCAGTTAAGTGTGCGTTAATGCCTTCACGATAGCTAATTAATTCAGAGAGCTTTTCTTTTACTGGCTGCAGTTTTGTAAGACCGGTTTGTTCTACATTCATCAGGGCAGTACCGAGAAGATAGTCGGCACGGCGCAAAATACGAAGAACATAATTAAAGGCAGAATAACGGTGAAGTGTACTACGGATATATGCTGCTGATTCTAAGGAACGGTTGAACAAGACGTTTTCCCAAGGAATTAACACATCATCAAAGATAAGCAACGTATCAATTTCATCAAATTTGGTAGAAATCGGGTAGTCTTTCTCGTTTCGATCGGTGTCTAATGCACTACGGCAAATGTGCTTTAGACCAGGGGCACCCATGTCGCAAATAAATCCATTCGCAAATGGAGCCATGCTATCTTCGCTACCCTGCCAGTCGAGAATCGTTGGTTTAACGAACGCTTGGTGAGCGTACGCGGCAGCTGTTTCAAACTTCGCGCCACGAACTACAATCCCTTTGTCGTTTTCCTCAACGACGTGCAACAAGGTACCGCCGTCTTTTCCACTGAACAGTTTGCTGCGGTCTCCTTTTGGATCTGTATTCGCTGAGACGTGGAATAAATCTTCTCTCGCAACCCGGTCAATGTGAAATTTGATGTTTTTAGCGAATGTAGGATCAATTTCGTTCAGTCTGTCCTGGGCATCGTACAAGGACCACATTTCTCCAATCGTCTCATCGCCCACTCGGTAGACAACACCACCTAAATCATCTAAGAATGTTTCAACATACGTCCGGATCGCAGTTAAATCTTCTTTTGTTTCCGGTGTTTTATATGCCCGGCAAATTTCTTCCCCGTCCGGAAGTCTCGTTGTCATTTTGTCTTTAAGCTCCGGCACGTGATTGAGGTCATACATACGGGCTTTTGCATCCACAATTGGTTTAAAAGCGGGATGTTCGGCAACGTTCTTGACGCGCTCTCCATCCATATATACTTCTCTGCCATCATTCAGTGACTTTTTATACTGTTCACCAGTCATAAGAGCCATTTTTTATTTCCCCCTTTTAGTTAATTAAATTTTACCGCCTGCATGGTCGATTAAATATCGCCCAAGTTTTTTTGTTTCATTTGTATGGCGGTGGATAATTCGTGTTGCTTTTTGTACATCCGCTTCTTCATATGCTTGTAAAAGGTCAGTATGGTCATCTACCAGGCTCTCCAATTCAACTTTCACAGTATGATCATTTGCCGCAAAAGCCTGACGAAGGGCACTGGACATCACTGCTTCTGCAAATAATTTACGGTATGTTTCCAATAATGTAGTGTTATTAGCCAAAGCAACCGTATAATCATGAAAAGAAGTGTTAGCTTCTACGTAACTATCGGCAGATACAAAATCACTATTGCGCTGGATTAGCGTGTCACTTACGCGCTTTCTCATTTCGCTAAGTTCTTCATCTGATAATGAACCTACTGTTTTTTCAATGGCTGCAATTTCAAGAGCGCAGCGAGTGTCCAATGCATCGTTTAGCATTTTGGCATTAAGAGGGCTTATCGTGTAGCCACCATCTTCCTCCCTCGATACCAAGTTTTCACCAACTAATCTCTTTAAAGCGTAATAAACGGTCTGTACGGAGGCATCCAATTGAGAAGCGATGTCTTTGATATAAAGAATTTCACCAACTGGCAGGTCTCTCTCTAGTACTTGTTTTCGTATTTGCCGGTAAACAAGCTCATCATTGGCCTCTTGAAAGCGCCCGAACTTTCCCCGGTAATAGGTGAGAGGCGTTCCTTTACCCGCAGAAGCTTCTTGAATATCAGCGATGAAAACAGAATGAGTCCCTCCAGAAACTTCTTCTATAACACGGCATTCAAGATGAGCAAGTGCGTCATTTAATAAGGGAATACCCAACTTACCCAGGGCGATATCTATATTCCGAAATTTATCGGTATCCGGACGTGAAAATTGGATTGCTACCTCACCCTGTTCTTCGTTAAGAATGTTGACACCAAAAATTTTGGATTCTGAAATAGCCTGGCAAGTGCCGGCTTTCTTATTAATACAAACTAATAACCTCGGCGGGTCTGTTGATAACGAGGTGACGGCACTTGCAGTTAAACCATAATTGCACCCCTGATCTTTCGTTGTGATAACCGTAACACCGCTTGTGAAATGTTCGATTACTTTTTGATACAAATTATGGTCCGCATAATCAACATTTTCGGGTTCGGCAGGGAACTTCCTCACAAAATCCCCCCTTTTAGTAAAATATTAAATTAAGGAATTTGTCTTTAACAGTTCCTTAATTTATAATATATATTACTAATCAGACAATTGTCAATATTAATTTGTTATTTTATATTCTATTTTAGCAAATGTTTGTTATAGAAAAGAAAGTGTAAGTCCTGTCTTTAAAAATAGGAGGGAAGAAAATGAAAAAAACAACATTGGAGTTAATCGAAAAGTTAGTCCCATCGTTGGTTGAATGGCGTCGTGATTTTCATAAACACCCGGAGCCGGGCTGGGCGGAATTTCGTACGGCATCTATCGTCGCATCCAGGCTTGAGTCTTGGGGTTATCAGTTGTCTTTAGGACGTGAAGTGGTCGAAGGTGAAAAACGAATGGGTGTTCCTGGGGATGAAATGTTGCAAAGATATCAATCAGCAGCAATGTCGGAAGGTGATAGCCAAAAATGGATGTCTTATTTCGAAGGTGGATATACAGGAGTAGTCGGGACACTGGATACAGGCATTCCGGGCCCTACGATATGTTTTCGTTTTGATATGGATGCATTAGAAATACAAGAATCATTATCGGAAGAACACCTTCCTGTTCAAAAGAATTTTGTCTCTCAGATACCTTCTGTGATGCATGCCTGCGGCCATGACGCGCACACGGCAATAGGATTGGGAACTGCATGTATACTTTCAGAAATAAAAGATAAATTAAAGGGACGCATTAAGCTTGTTTTCCAACCAGCTGAAGAAGGGGCACGAGGGGCGCATTCGATGGTTTCGGCCGGAGTGGTGGATGATGCAGATTTCTTTATCGCTTCTCATGTTGGTCTTGGCGCAGCGCTTGGTGAAATAGTGTGTGCGGATCTTGGATTTCTGGCAACGACAAAGTTGGATGTTTCTTACCACGGTAAAGCGGCTCATGCCGGGGCTGAACCGCACAACGGTAACAATGCCTTGCTTGCTGCAGCAACCGCCTCACTGAATTTGCACGCTATATCAAGACACAGTGAAGGTACTTCCCGGATAAATGTCGGAGAACTTATTGCCGGGAGCGGCCGGAATATTATCCCTGACAGTGCTCATCTGAAAGTTGAAACGAGAGGCGAGACAACGACCATAAATAATTATATGTATGAGAGAGCACTGCGCGTAATAGAAGCTGCCGCAGATATGTATGACGTAAAAAGTTCAATAACAATAGCTGGTTCCTCTGAAAGTGGCGAACCGAGCGAAAAGCTGCTGGACTTTATTTCAGAAACAGCTTCAGAAGTGTCTGCTATTCATACGATTACAAGAAATTTTACATCGGGTGGGTCAGAGGATGCCACGCATATGATGAGACGGGTACAGGAAAACGGCGGAGAAGCTGCTTATATTGTATTTGGAACATCGCTTGCAGCTGGTCATCACAATGAATGGTTCGATATAGACGAGGAAGTGTTGGCTTCTGCCGTTGAAACCTATGTCTTGTGTGCTTACGGATTGGGACAGAGCAGATAGAATGGAGGGACACTTATGTTGAAAATAAATGTAGGGATAGTTGGTCCGGAAGATACAGTAAGCTTAATTTTAAAAATAGTGAAGGAATATGAGGACAAGATTACAGCATATCCCTTTGTTTATAAACATGCTGAAGAGACAACGGACATTGTGAAGAAAAATCAGCGAGACATGGATATTTGGTTTTTTTCAGGCAGGACCCCTTTCACATTAGCAAAAAAAAGCCGTGTCCGACAGCCTTTTTTCTATCTAGAATTAAATGGGACGAGCCTGACGCACGTGTTAGTTAAAATGCACTACAAAGATTATCAGGATATTAGCAGGATCAGCGTGGATATGTTAAAAGAGCGGGATATTTATGAGGCGTATCAAGATCTGGATCTTCCGTTAACAGACGTGTTTATTTATGAATATCCCGGATACACACCTATATCGGAAATCGTAGACTTTCATAGTAATTTGTACATGCAAGGGAAAGTGAAGGTGTGTGCTACTTGTTTGAGATATGTTTATGATGAATTAAAGAGAAAAGGAATTCCTGTGTATCGTATCACCCCTACAAAAACAAATGTGCGATCTACGATTGAGACTGCACTGCAAAGATGGGAAACGTTACAATTTAAACAATCACAGATCGCGGTAATGTTAATTAGAACAGGTGATATGGATAATGTTGATGACAAGCATACGGTCTCTTATGATGCCCATCGTTTAAATTTTAAGCTTCAGTCGTCAATCATTGATTACGCAGAAACGGTTACAGGATCGTTTGCGGCTCTTGGTATTGGAAAATTCATTATTTTTTCAACAAGAGGCTCGATTGAACAGTATGAATCTGAAGCGATTTCCTTGCTTGAGCAGCTGGCGTTAATAACGGATTACCCCTCTCACATCGGGATTGGTTATGGAGATTCGGCTCTTGCAGCTGAAGAAAATGCTCGTGTAGCCTTGTATCATGCTCAGCTTTATGGTGATTTCTGTGCATTTTTGGTTGATAACAAGGGAGGGGTTGAAGGTCCGCTGCAGCAAAGGCAGAATATTTCGTTTGAATATCGAACAGAAAACAAAGAAATTAACGCTCAGCTGGAGAAAGCTGGGGTAACAATTACTACCTATAATAAAATGTTATCCGTGCAAAAAAATTACGGGGACAATATCCTTACAGCCTCTATTATTGCGGAATGGTTAAAAATGACGGAACGTAACGCACGAAGAATCTTAAATAGTCTGGTTACACATGGGCTTGCTGAAATTATTGGAAAGGAAGCGCCAAAAGCAGGGCGTCCCCGACAGATTTTTCGAATTAAGACTCAATGAAGAAACATGAGGCTGGGTCAGAGTGTATTCCAATTTGTAAAGGGCTACTAATGATCTAATTGAATGCTTCATGCCCGCTCAAGTGCTTTCGAATACTTGACTTAAATTAATAGCGAAATCACCAAATCCACTTACAGACACCCTGTCTTGTTTGGTGAATACATCTTTACGGTGAAATGATTCATCTACAAGTACGAAAACGTCAACAATTTCATAAGCCGGGTCTACAATCCAATGCTCTTTGACCCTGGCTTCCTCGTACATATTATATTTTCTCTTGTGGCTTTGACACCTATATCACCCCCAATTTATTTGTTAGTATATTATGTACATATTTTGAGATTCATCTCTTTTTACACTTGGGAAGAATCAAAAAAGCTTGGTTTAAAACTCATAAACCAAGCTTTTTATAAGGTGAACTTGTGTACATTTCATCATGCCCGGTGGAACCCCTCTTGATCAAGAAAATCAGCCGCTTCCCCGTAGGAGTTAAAGGTACCGTCAAGATCGACTCCGGCGTAAATGTTCCAAGTGTCTTCTTCTCGGATAAGCACCAGCATGTGGTCATCTTGATTGACCCATTCTTCCATAAAAAATTCTTCGTCCCCAACTGTTAGTGACTCAATGGAAGCCTGAACGATATCACGAAGTTCGGATTCCGAAAAGTCACGAATGTTCACCATTCCTTTTTCATCCGTGTTGTAGCCATCAAGCAACTTAGCATAAACAAATCCATTGCCGTTTGGGTGGAGGTGATAGACAACATTCTTTTTATCCATTTCACTCTCCGCATAGTGGAAATTTACCCGACCAAGGGAAACTTCCTTTTTCTCTAATTCAGGAAATGATTCAATAATGCGCAGTTTTTCTTCAAAAGTTAACATAGTTCCTCCGTCGATTTATGATTTTACTATATTGTATCATTTGTGGAGATGGTTACGGAAGCGGCTTATATAGAAAAAGGATTGTCTTCCCTCAATAGGTCCTCGAGCTGATAGATAGGAATCGGAAACGTTGGAAAGCCAACATAGCCGGGTGTAATTTCATATTTATCAAAATAAACAACAAGTACTTGATCGGCTACATAAAATTTTTGATTTGCAGAAATACCCGGGAATTCTTCTAAAACCGGTATCTGTCTTTCTTTAATCTGTGCTTCTATTAAGGTATTTATCCGTTCATTGGCATTGCTTCCTGGCTTGAATAACTCATGCAATTGGTAAACCTCTCCAGTGTTCACATTAGCTGTTAGCGAATTCATCAACTCAACTGGGTGAGCAAGACCTGGTTTATTGGCAAATAAGGAAAATGTAAAGCTAACGATTCCTTGTTGATTGTTTTTAATTTCGTAATTACCGATAAGTTCTGTCACCCCAGGTTCATAATAGCCCATGTCATTCAATTCCTGAAAAAGAGAATTCACCTTTTGATGAATGACATTGTTTAACTTTTGCTGCGTGCTCGGATGATACAGCAACAGATAGGGAAAGAAAACAGATATGTTGGAAGTTGTGACAGCATGTGTCTGTACCTGAACGGGAAGACGTTGATAAAAATTGTCCATTTTTTCACTTCCTTCTTTATTAGCTGTCATCAGCCTATTCAAAAGAAAGTAAAAAGTGTGTCAGTGTGCATAATTTAGCGGTAACAAGAAAAAATGAGGGAAGGAAGGAGGACGATGTGTATGTATGTTGTTCGACTGTTCGTATACGGGGTTTGGGTGGCGCACTTGTTTATGGCGGATGGTTATGATCAGCCAGATCACGAGAAATGGGGGGAGCTCGCCGCTAAACAAATTTTAGAAGAATATCCAGACTATAAACTGGTCACTTACTCCTATGAGGGAGAACATGCTATTTCCACTATGAGAAATCAATATACGTATACAATGGCAGTAAAAAAGGGAGGCGAAGAAAAGATAGTGAATGTCTACGTATTAATGAATCCACAAACGGAAAAACCGGTCGATGTGTATTTTGATGAAATGGAGCGCGAGGCTGCATATGGGGATAGCTTTCACTAGTGGAGTGCAATAACAATCCACTAGTGGAAGATGTTCTTTAACTTTTAGAAATAATACCGCAGGCAATGCGCTCACCTGCATCTCCAGAAGGCTGTGACTGGTAGTCGTCTGGACCGGAATGAATCACAAGAGCAGTACCCTCATCTTGCAGTAAAGAATTTTCTTCGCCAGGCTTTAAGGTTACATTTTCGGCAGTAATGTCAGTCGTTACTTCCCCATTCTCATCCGTCTCAATATTTGGTAAATCACCAGCATGGGGGCCGTTTTCTGATTCTTTTCCGTGATCAGTATCTGCGGGGTTGAAGTGCCCACCGGCTGATTTAAAGTCAGGAGCCTCACAAGCACCTGTCTCATGAATATGAAAGCCGTGTTTGCTGTTTTCAGGAAGGTTGGCTGCCTCTAAGTGAATGTCAACCCCTTCACCCGTTTCTTCTAACTCAGCAGTTCCTATTTCTTCTCCGTCGCTGTTCTTCAGAGAAACAGTAATAGGCTCCTCCGTGTCAGTCGTTTCATCCATGCTTGCTTCTTGTTGATTATTTTCTTCTGCTTGTTCTGTATCGTCAGCAGCCTCAGGAATAGCATCAGGAGCTTCTGTTGTTTCGGATTCACCTGTGTTATTTTCTTCCGCATTGTCGTTTTCGGAACCGCAAGCCGTAAGCACAGCCACAAACAAGATAATTGTGATAAACGCGAGCATTGTTTTAATTTTCACTGACTAGTCCTCCCTTTCTATGTTTCTCTCAAGGTTTAACCGTTTACAAGAGAGGTTAAACATTTTAGGGAAAAATCAATAGAAAGGTCGGAGAAACTTTTACTTAAAAGCTATACCTTAATCCATAAGTTCTACAGTCGGTTCTAACACGGTGAAGGTGCCATCAAACGTATTTAGATTCGCTTTTGCCCCGATTGGGATAGTCGTTTTAAACAGGCCATGCCCCGTGGCAAGCCCTGTCAGTAATGGTTTGCCAAAAGGAACGAGAAAATCAGCAATCAACTCCTCATACGACACCCCGTAAGAAACAGAACAGCCCGTACACTCTCCCATCACGATGCCTAGGCAATCATCAAATTTCCCTGCCATTTCAAGGTGTTTTAAGTATCGATATACGGTATTTATTGGTTCGTGCGTTTCCTCTAATACGATGATTTTTCCCCGTGTGTCTATTTCAAACGGTGTACCGAGAGTGCCGATGAAAGAAGTCAAGTTCCCTCCTACAATAGGTCCTGTTACATTACCGGGAACAAGGCTGACAAGCGGCATATCGGGAGGATTTTCAATTGGACGGGGGGCATTCAATGTGGAAACCGCATTGAAAAATTGGTTAAAATTAAATGCAGGCGTACTAAGGGTGAAATTAATCAGTAACAAGCTATGAAATGTAATAAGATTACCAAATTGATACAGGGCATTTAACAAGATAGTAATATCACTATATCCGGATACAACTTTTGGATTCTGTCTAATGCGTTCATAATCGAGATAGGGAAGAATACCGGCCACGCCGACGCCTCCGCGGGAGGGAAGAATCATTTTCACTTCGTCTGCAGCTACCATGCGATTGAAATCAGCCGCTCTTTCCCGCGAAGTACCGGCTAGAAAGCCTTCTTGTTCAAATACATAGTCACCCAAAACAACACGAAGTCCCATGGCTTCTAATGTTTCCACGCGAGCATTTACTACAGAGGGATTAAGCGGGCTTCCCAGCGTCACAATACCAACTGTATCACCTTCCTGTAGCAGCGGGGGTTTATTAGCCATTATATCAACCTGCCTTTTCACAGATTATCCTTATCCTTTTATATATATGGGGGCAGGAAAGGTTTCAGTACAGCAAAACAGGTTAATGATATACATAACAGAACAGCCATTTATGGAAGAGGTGAGCAGATTGAACTATCAGCCAGTTACGAAATCGTTTTTTAACAAACCAACTATTGAAATGGCGAAGAGCCTTTTGGGGCAAGTATTAATCAAGGAAACGACGGAAGGAGTGACAGCCGGCCGGATCGTTGAAACAGAGGCGTATCAAGGACCAGATGATCAGGCCGCTCACAGTTTTGGTAACAGGCGGACAAAGCGGACGGAAATCATGTTCGGGGAACCAGGCTATGTGTATACGTACGAGATGCATACGCACTGTCTCGTTAATGTCGTATGCGAAAGACCCGGGTTGCCACAAGCAGTATTGATTAGAGCAGTAGAGCCAGTTGAAGGCCTGGAATTGATGTATGAAAGAAGAGGAGATAAAAAAAAGAAAGATTTAACGAATGGTCCTGGAAAACTGACAAAAGCACTTGGGATTATAAAGGCAGACTATGGGCGGCCTTTTTTTGAAAGGCCTCTTTTTATAGCAGAAGGAACACCACCTGCTTCCGTGACAAGCGGTCCCCGGATTGGAATTGATAATGCAGGTGAAGCAAAAGATTATCCATGGCGTTTTTGGGAAACGGGAAACCCCTATGTATCAAGATAACAATTGTAGGTGATTGACAGATTTCAAATTCTTAAAGCCGTTATCCTGAATAGAACTGAACCACGGATAACGGCTTTCTTGTTTCCTACTCTTCGGTTTGTGTGCGGTTGCCCGCACGCAGCGGACGAATCACAGCACGCACTGGGCTGCCATCTGCACCTTTTATCAACATGGGAAGGGCAATCAATTCATATTCGCCAGGTTTAATACCAGCAAGTAATAGATTTTCTAAAATATGAATCCCATTTGCGTGTAAGGAGTGGTGGGCAGTCATCGTTTTACTGTCAAGCGCATCAATCGACGGGACATCGACGCCAAGCAGAAAAATTCCTTTCTCTTTTAAAAATGGACCTGCATCTTCCTGGATTTCAGGAACGTTAGCAGGAAAACGATTTGGATTATGGTCTTTCGTTGTTCGGAGAAGAAGCCGATTTACACCTGTTAGATCAAATTGACTCAGTTCATGGCTGCCTATGCGCTTCACACCTGTAACATCTACTACGCGAGTAGGGCCGATATAAATATTTACATCTAATTCATCGATTTTCTTCCCTTCGTTGTCAAAATGAAAAGGTGCATCAGCATGTGTTCCCGTGTGCAGGCTCGTTGTCATTTGCCCAATATTCACAGAGCCGGTTTGTTCTTTCGGGTAGGTCAGCCGGTACGAGAAGGGGATATCTCCCGGCCAGTGACCGATATCATCTGTAAGCGGCTGGGTAATGTCAATCCATTCTTGTTTTGTCATAACGATCCATTCAACTATCCTTTCCTAAATCATGGTAGACTTATATAAAACCTAAGATATTTAAAAAGACAACAATAATCGTAAGCGGAACAACCACAGACATTAATACACGCCAGCTTCCATACAGGAATGGATAGCCGCTATTGTTGAGCTGGAACTCCTCCTTCACTAGGGGCTTGCTCATTCGATGAATGATAAAGAAGGCAATGAGCAGGCTTCCAAGTGGAAGCAAGATATTACTTACAAGATAATCGGTTGCGTCGAACACGCTATTATTAAAAATCATAAAGTTCGAAAGTGTACTGGACGATAGCGCGGAAGGAATGGCAGCCAGAAAAATAATAACTCCTGCAAGCCATGTTACCCCTTTTCGTGTCCATTTTCCATTAGCCGTGAAAGCGGCAACGATGATTTCATATAAGCTAAAGGAAGAGGTCAGAGTTGCAAATAGGAACAACAGTAAAAATAAACTGAGAAATAGTTGCCCGAGTGGAATTTCGGCAAAGACAGACGGCAGCACCATAAACAGGAGCCCTGGCCCTTCTGCCGGCTCATACCCAAAAGCAAATACGACCGGAAAGATAGCAAGCCCTGCTAATAAAGAGATGAATATATTCATTCCAACGACGGAGCTTGCAGATGAAACGATATTGACATCTCTTTTTAAATAAGAACTGTAGGTAACTAAGCACGAAAAACCAACAGCAAGAGAGAAAAATGACTGCCCTAGTGCATATAAGATTGATTCACCAGTAATTTTTGAAAAGTCCGGTGCCAAGAAAAATGTCACACCTTCCATCGCGCCCTCTAGTGTTAAGGAACGTATGACGATAATGATAAAGAACAGAAATAAAAGCGGCATCATGTACCGGTTTGCTTTTTCAATTCCGTTCCGGACACCCAACGAAATGACGAGCACGTTTATGAGAGTGAACAGCAAAAGACCTAGCAAAGTAACTGATGGGGAACCGGTAACTGCTCCGAATAACGCCGGATAATCGGCACTGTCATTAATAACTTGGCCAGGGATGGACATCGCGCTGTAAATGAGAACCCAGCCGCCAACGACACTGTAAAAGGAAAGCAGTAAAAAACATCCAAGTACGCCAAGCCGTCCTACCCAGACCCACAAACTGTCAGGAGCAAGTTTTTTGTATGCACTAATCGCTTCTTTTCCAGAGCCTCTTCCAATAATAAATTCAGAGATAAGTAGTGGAAGGCCGATTAAAACGGTGAATAGAATAAAAATAAGAAAGAAGGCCCCGCCGCCGCTCATTCCCGTAACATAAGGAAATTTCCAGATTGCTCCAAGCCCGACGGCAGCTCCTGCAGATGACAAAATAAAACCTAGTTTAGATGACCATTGTTCGTTTTTTTCATTCACCCTACTTCCCCCATTCCCACTATTCATAATATTTATATCTAATCACTTCTAACAGGTATTCTGTTAGAAGAGGCGGATGATTACAGCTCTGTGCGTAAATCCCATAATTCGGGAAAGAAACGATGATCTAATACTTTTCTTAAATAATCCACTCCGGAAGAGCCTCCTGTACCCACTTTGAAACCGATGATGCGCTCAACTGTTTTCATATGACGGAATCGCCACTGCTGAAGCCAATCTTCAATATCAACCAACTTTTCAGCAAGCTGGTACAGCTCCCAATGTTTATCTACATGTAAATAAACTTTTTTCCACGCTTCAGCCACAGTCGGATCACCACTGTAGGTCTCAGAGAAGTCACGATCAAGCAACTCCGGATTGACGGCAAAGCCTGCCCGTGCAAGTGCTTTGATCGAAACGTCATAAATGCTGGGGGCATGGAAAGCCGCTACAAGCGTATCATGGATTTTTTTATCCTGTTCATAGATTTTTAAAATGTGTTGAGATTTATAACCGAGGGCGAATTCAATTAATCGGTATTGGTACGATTGGAAGCCGGATGCTTGCCCAAGTTTATCACGAAACTCTAAATATTCAGCAGGGGTTAACGTAGATAATACGTCCCACGCATGAATAATCTGTGTCTGAATATTGCTCACTCTGGCAAGCATTTTGAATGCCGGCTGCAGGCTGCCTTCGTTAATTGCTTTAATGGATGCAGTCAACTCGTGCAGAATAAGCTTCATCCACAATTCACTTACTTGGTGGATGATAATAAAAAGCATCTCATCATGGTGATTCGAGAGACGTTTCTGGCTGGAGAGTATGGAGTCAAGATTCAGGTATTCCCCGTAGGTCATGTTTTCCCTGAAATCGGTGTGAATGCCTTTTTCACCTTCTAACATTTTAAGCAGTTCGGATATCGGTTTTGACACAGCTATTTCCTCCTTTTTAGTTAGGGAAAATGCTACGGGAGCGTTTGTTAGTGCGGGAGAAGTCTAGTGGCAATAGAAGGCCTTGTGTCTCCCCCTGAGTGTTATGCAACCACATCCCGTTTATTCGAAAATTTTTTGTACTGCTCCTCTTTCATGATCGTTTTTAACATTTGAACGGTCTTCCATGCTTCTTCAAATGTATTATAAAGGGCAATTGGAGCGAGACGAATTCCTTTTGGAGTGCGGAAATCAGGAATGACTTGATTTTCTTTTAATGCTTTAC
Organism: Bacillus piscicola; assembly: GCF_022458745.1. Taxonomy (GTDB): domain Bacteria; phylum Bacillota; class Bacilli; order Bacillales; family Marinococcaceae; genus Alteribacillus_A; species Alteribacillus_A piscicola. The sequence continues at coordinate 55,454 of NZ_JAJJJF010000003.1, read as the reverse complement.
AAATACGGGCTGCTTCCTCATGCTCGAGATAAATGTGTCCCCCTCTTTTCGCAGCTTCACGGGGATTTGCTATCACAAAGTGGTAATCACTTAATTCTGAATCAATGAGCTTCATCATGTAGTCTGTCATACGCAACGACTTTTCGCGGATGTTTTCTATTCCAGCTTCTTTGAACATCGTAAGTGAGCCGAGTAATGGGGCTGCGCTAAGAATATGAGGCGTTCCCATTTGATACGCACCGGCATCGGAAGACGGAGTCATGGTATGTTCCATATCGAATTGTTTTTCTTTCTGTGATCCGAACCAGCCTGCAAGACCGGGCGCTACACCAAAATGCTTGTTATTGACAAAGAGCCCTGCTACGGAGCCAGGTCCGCCGTTAAGATGTTTGTACGTACACCAAAACGCATAGTCGACATCCCAATCACTAAGCTTATGAGGGATGGAGCCGATCGAATGACAGAGGTCAAACGCGATTTTAATTCCTCGATTGTGAGCCTCTTTCGTTAGATACTTCATATCAAGAATCTGGCCGCTTCGGTATAAGACGCTTGGCAGGACGATAAGTGCCACTTCATCTGTCATTGTTTCCACGATATCTGCTTCTAAGAGAGTGTTTCCATCCCTGCTTTTAACTTGCAAAAGATGTTCATCCGGTGAAAGACCATGTAACTCCAACTGACTTTTCAACGCATAAATGTCAGTTGGAAAATTTAATTCATCTGCTACAATTTTCGTTCTTTTTCCTTCAGGTTTGTAAAAAGTTGCAACGAGCTGATGCAAATTGGATGTTGTGGATCCGGTAATAATAACTTCCTCTTTTTGAGCCCCAACAAGCAGCGCACTCATTGAAGCCAGCTTTTCGGAAAAATAAAACCATGGGTGATCGCCCTTTGTCCATCCATCAATACCGTACCGCTTCCATGAATCCAAAAGATCAAGCAAAGATTTCTCAGCACGTTTCGAGAGCAGGCCAAGCGAGTTGCCATCCATATAAATTGTCTCACGAGCCATAAAAAATTCTTCCCGAAATTCCTTTAGTTGATCTTGTTGATCAAGGCTTTGCGCGTAATCCCTTGATAAGTCAAATGTATGATCCATCTTTGTCATTACTCCTTTTTGGACGGATTGTGTGCTTTTAAATTACTATACTTGATGGGCACATGGTTATGCAAAAAAAGTTAAACGAAGGTACTTATTTTAGGAGAGGTGAGAGAAGAGATTGAAACAATTGCAGCTGATCTTACTTTGTGTACTCAGGAGGGTTGTATTTTTTAGGAGAGCGTACAGACACAAAAAGGGATTGCTCTATTCGAACAATCCCTGTGTGCTATATTTTTTAATCATAAGTAATGGTGCGGCTGAGAGGATTCGAACCTCCAAGGGCAATAAAGCCCACACGGACCTGAACCGTGCGCGTCTGCCAGTTCCGCCACAGCCGCAAATGGAAGAAGGTAACTACCGACAAAAAGTATAATACACTTATTTATCGAATTTGTAAAGTAGATCAATAATATTTTGATGGAAACATGAGACGGATGATAACAAGAGACGGATGATAACTGGAACCTCCTCGATGTAGCCCGTTTCGTATCATATACTCGCTTGGTTAGACAATCTGAGATTCCCTCACTCCCAGCGTTTCATCAATTTCATTTTTTCTCTTTTTGCTTTGGTCAAAGACAAGTATAATGAAGGACAAGAAGATAAGTGTGAGCAGGAGGCAGCAATGTTAGAAAAGGCTAGGGGTTACCTACATGAATACTTCGGCTATGATCATTTTCGTCCGGGTCAGGAACAAATTATTGAAAAGGTATTGCACGGAGAGCGTGTATTGGGTGTTATGCCGACAGGAGGAGGAAAGTCGCTTTGTTATCAAATCCCTTCTCTTCTCCTTGAAGGATTAACGGTTGTTATTTCGCCTCTGATTTCATTAATGAAGGACCAGGTGGATGAGGTAAGAGCGGCGGGTATTTCGGCAACATACATTAACAGCTCTCTCTCGAATGAGGAAGTGAAAGAGCGAATATACACTCTTCAAAGAGGTGAGTACCGGCTTCTTTATTTAGCGCCAGAGAGACTGGAAAATCAACAGTTCCTTTACGAAATGAAGCAAATATCCATTTCACTTGTGGCGATCGATGAAGCACATTGCTTTTCCCAATGGGGGCATGATTTTCGTCCAAGTTACCGAAATATCCCGCGGTTTCTCGACTTTGCAGGCAGAGACGCGTCTGTTCTTGCGCTGACGGCAACAGCTACGCCGCAAGTAGCGATGGATATTTGTAATGCTCTTTCGGTTTCGAATAACAATAGGGTACACACAGGCTTTAAAAGGGACAATCTTACCTTTTCGGTCATAAAAGGACAAGAACGAGATGCGTATATCATTGATTATATTAAAAAACACTCCGGTCACTCCGGTATTGTTTATGCGACAACAAGAAAAGAAGTGGAGCGGCTGCAACTTAAGCTTGAAAAAGAAGGAATACAAGCAGAAAAATATCACGGTGGCATGGGGGCGGAGGAAAGGGCTGCTGGCCAGGAGCGTTTTGTCTATGATGAAGTGCCTGTAATGGTAGCTACTACAGCCTTTGGAATGGGTATTAATAAATCGAATGTACGCTACGTGTTGCATGCACAGATGCCAAGGAATATTGAGTCCTATTATCAGGAAGCGGGTCGAGCTGGCAGGGATGGTGCTGAAAGTGATTGCACTTTATTATTTTCACCTCGGGATATTCATACACACCAGTTTTTAATCGAGCAGTCTCACCTGGATGAACAACGAAAAGACATGGAATATCAAAAATTACGGCAGATGGTCAATTATTGCCATACAGAAGATTGCTTGCAAAACTACATATTGGAATATTTTGGAGATGAACAAAAGACGCCGTGCGGGATGTGTCTTCATTGTACAGACAAGAGGGCACTTACTGATGTAACGACTGAAGCGCAGATGGTGTTATCCTGCGTAAAGAGAATGAGGGAACGATACGGAAAAACAATAGTTGCGCAAGTGTTGACAGGCTCTGCTAACCAGAAAATTAAACAATTAACATTACACACATTACCGACATACGGGCTTATGAAGAAAAAGTCGCAATCGGAGGTAAGTGAATTTATAGATTTTTTGATAGCTCACGATTACCTGAGATTATCGGATGGGGGATATCCGGTTTTACACCTAACTCAACGTGCGGCGGAAGTATTGCGTAATGAAACCAAGGTGCACAAGAAAGAAACGATAACGGCCAAAACGGTTTCGAAAGAACATCCGTTATTTGAAGAATTAAGGGAATTAAGGATGAAGCTAGCTAAGGAGAATGGGATTGCTCCGTATATGGTGTTTTCGGATCAGACGTTATTAGAACTATGCACACACCAGCCTGTCGATGAACGGGAATTACTGCAAGTTAAGGGGATAGGGAGCCAGAAATCAGAAGCATACGGGGAAGCTTTTCTGGAAATTATTCAACGTTTCAAGGCGGGGTGAAAAAACTGAGGGAGTCGCCGTCTTCTGATAACCATAGATATTTATAATATATAATTTTTTTTGTATATCTAATCTAAATAAGCCTTGTGAAATTGAATCAAATACTAAAAAGAACTCTCCATTTTGGAGAGTTCTTTGGGTTTTATTAGTTGATGTCAATTACTGTTTAGTTACGTTAGCAGCTTGTGGTCCACGGTCACCTTCGACGATTTCGAAGCTAACTTGCTGACCTTCTTCCAATGATTTGAATCCTTCTTCCTGGATAGCGGAGAAGTGAACAAATACATCGTCTGCACCTTCGCGCTCAATAAAACCAAAACCTTTTTCTGCGTTAAACCATTTAACTGTTCCTTGTTCCATGTGATCCTCCTGTGTGCTCGTGGCACGTAATAATTACTTATCTTGCTAAACGCTATGATCAAGTAATGATCATAGGTGACAAAATAGCAACTTCATCATATCATGTGCCTAAAAATAATGCAAGTACCTAAAGCGGAAAATCAATAAGAAAGATATGGAAAGTTAAACGCTTACATTTCTTTAAGGAGTTTGTTGTTTGAAGACGATAGCATCCTTAATGGTCTCATACGTTTGGAAATCATTTAGATCAAGTTCAATTTCCTCGGTTTTCTCAGCTAATTCTGGTGAAATGCCGGTTATGATAAGCTCTGAGCCTAATAATTCCAGAAGTTCATGAAGTGTGAACAATCCTTTGATGATATCATCACTAAGATTGTGAAGTCCTGATAAATCCAGGATTAATGTTTCAACATTTGCAGAATAAATCGCTTCTGTCACGTCATCAAAAATGTGCTGAAGCCGTTCTTCGTTTACGTTTCCAATAATAGGAAGGGCGAAGACATAATCAACAATCGGTATAATTGGTGTTGATAATGAATGGATGTCATCATCATATGCGTTTATTTTCTCTGCCGAGTATTTCTGTTCAGTGATATCCGTCTGAATCCCAAGAAAGTAATACTTCTTTTCTGACTCTACATAAACAGGCTCAAGAAGCAGTTCACTCCAGAATTTTTCGCCATTTTTACGGTAATTAATAATTTCAAGGGAGATTGCCTTCCTGTTTGTGATGGCGTTTTGGATATCGGCAATAGCAGCGGCAGGTGTATCTATACCGTGCAAAATTCGACTGTTTTTCCCGATTATTTCCTCTTTCTCATAACCAGTTAATTGTAAGAAGCCTTTGTTTACATAGACGATCGGACAGTCATCTGCATCTGGATCGATTACAATGACACCGGAGGGGAAAACATTGAGGACTTTTTTGAGCAAGTCTTTAGATGGGTAAAAATCATCCATAATAAGCCGACTCCTTTTCATAGCAGGATCCTAACGATTATAATATTTCATTTTATGACGATTTGTTTCATGATGCAAGCTAATTATTTAGAAAAAGCTGTCACTTCAGTTTTTCTTTTAAGGGATAGAAGGTTATGCTTTGCACAATCAACGAAAGCATGATCATCATAAATGCCCAGGATAGAAGGGCGCTGTCTTGACCGCTTGCTTGTTCGGTAATGCTTAATAATAACGCCAGTGACATGGTCCCCTTTATTCCGCCCCATGTCATTAAGAGGAGGTCTTTATTTGTGTAGGATATCCTCCAGCTCTTGACCGTCTTGAAAATCCCTAATAAGACGAGACCTCTGATCAGTACCGACAGGACAAAACCAGCCAAAACAAAGAGAAAGCCATCGGCCTCGATGAATTTGGTGCTTTCAATGCCGATCATTATAAAGATAACCGAGAGAAGAAACGGTTCGATCGTTCCCCAAAAATTCTTTAAATCACGCCGCAGTTCTTTTTCTTTTTTATGATTGGATAGCTCTTTTGACAGTAAAAGACCGCTAACTACTGAAGCGATTACGCCTGAAACACCGATAATTTCCCCGACATAGAAACTCCCGTAAGCAAGCAGGATTGTCAGCCAGACTTGATAGACGTGAGAGTTTAAGACCTGAAGCCCCTTTGAAACGGACCAGCCAAAGAGGAGACCGATGACGGTACCGCCAGCCGCTGTATAAATAAAGTCAAGAGCAAACATTCCCAACTGAAGAGACTGACTTCCGAAATAATAACCACTGAATAAACTGAAAACAACGATACTTGTCCCATCATTCAGGAGTGACTCTCCCTCAACCACTTCGGCAAGGTGGTGTTTATCGCTACTTTTATTAAGAATAGAGACAACGGTAACAGGATCAGTCGGGATTAACAAAGATGATAGTAACATGGCTCCGGCAAGTGAGATCCCGACAAGAGTGTGGCCGGAAAAGTATAACGTAAAACCTAAAAGAATCGCAGTAAGAAAAATCCCCAGTGTTCCCAGTGTTATGATCAGAGACAATTTTCTTCGAAATTGATCCAAAGGAAACTGATACGCTGATGTAAATAATAAAGCGGGTAAAATCCAATCAAAAATAAAATCTTTCGTTAATTCAATGGATGAAAAATAAGAAAAAACAGCGAGAACCATCCCAACAGCAATTAAAATAATTGGTGCTGGAAACTTCTTTTGATCTTTGTCCAAAGCAAATACAAAAAAACCGACAGCCGTTATTATCAACAATTTGTATGCATCCATTAAAGTTCCTCCTCTTCGAACCCTCGAATATATACCAAGTAAATAACCGGGAATGTCAGGAACGAAACGTTACCCGCTATGCGGAATGTGCTAAGATAAAGAGTGTTGAACAATGAGAGAGAGAGGATTTTTATATCATGAGTAAATCATTAATCCTGGCAGAAAAACCATCTGTCGGTAAAGATATTGCAAAAGTGCTTGGCTGCAACAAACAAGCAAACGGATACATGGAAGGTCAAAAATATGTGGTGACATGGGCGTTTGGTCATCTGGTGACACTTGCTGAACCAGAAGCATATGAGGAACGATACAAAACGTGGCGTTTAGAAGATTTGCCTATGCTTCCAGCCCCTTTAAAGTTGTCTGTCATAAAAAAGTCCGGTAAACAATTTCGCACGGTGAGAGATCAGTTGCGACGGCAGGATGTGAAGGAAATAATCATCGCTACGGACGCTGGAAGAGAAGGGGAACTGGTAGCACGTTGGATTCTAGAAAAAGCAGGAAATAAAAAAGCGGTAAAGCGGCTGTGGATCTCTTCTGTTACCGACCAGGCGATTAAAAAAGGGTTTCAAAACCTGAGGGATGGAAAAGCATTCTTTTCTTTATACGAGGCAGCCCAAGCTCGATCGGAAGCGGATTGGTATGTTGGGATGAACGCCACGAGAGCTCTCACAACGAAACACAACGCCTCGCTTTCCTGCGGACGGGTGCAGACGCCGACGCTTGCAATGGTAAGAGAAAGAGAAGAAGAAATTGCTCAATTTAAACCAAGGCCCTTTAATAAGATATTTGTGAAACTTGACAATGGTTTAACGCTTTGGTGGCGCAACCCAAAAAGTGGCGAGGAACGGTTATTCGACGAGAATAAAACAAAGCAACTCATGGAAAGAATTAAAGGCCGGGAAGCGGTTATTACAGCGGTTAAGGTGCAGAAAAAAACGGAAACACCACCTCTTTTATATGACTTAACAGAACTACAACGAGAGGCAAATAATCGCTACGGTTTTTCGGCGAAAGAGACTTTGAACACATTACAGCGCTTATACGAAATTCATAAAGTATTGACGTACCCACGCACAGACTCCCGTTATCTTTCATCTGATTTAACCGGCACGATGAATGAACGTTTGAATGCTTGCGACGTGCAGCCTTATGCGAAGCATGTGCTAAAGATAAAACAAAATAAGTGGTCGATCCGAAAAGGGATGGTAAATGACAAGCTGGTGACCGATCACCATGCACTTATCCCGACAGAAGTAGCTCCCGTTACCGGAAATATGACGGATAAAGAATGGAAGATATATCGGCTTGTTACGGAGCGTTTTCTGGCAGCTTTTTATCCCCCTGCAGAATATGAACACACGGAGATTCATGCCGTTGTTGGCGAAGAAGTGTTTTATGCAAAAGGGAAGCAGTTAGATAAGGAAGGCTGGAGAGCGGTGACCGGTCAAGAAGCAAGCAGCACCGAAGTCTTTCCGTTACTTAAGGAACAAGAGAACAAGCGTGTTATCCAAACAGGGACAGAAACGGGAGAGACAAAGCCCCCGGCTCACTTTACTGAAGCGACTTTGTTATCAGTAATGGAAGACCCTTCCCGTTACATGGCGGAACGGGAGAAACATTTAGTAAAAACGATTAAGACATCGGGCGGTATTGGCACGGTAGCGACGAGGGCCGATATTATTGAAAAATTACTTAACAGCTTTCTAATTGAAAAAAGAGGAAAACACCTTCATACCACTTCTAAGGGTAGACAGCTTCTTGAACTCGCACCCGACGAATTGAAATCCCCCGCATTGACAGCCGAGTGGGAGCAGGAGCTACTGGATATTGAACGTGGGAAATCTTCAAAAAATGTTTTTATTGAACGAACGAAACAATACGCAAAAGCAGCAGTCGAGAGCATTAAAGAAAGCGAACAATCGTTTAAACATGATAATGTCACCGGTACCCCTTGTCCGGAGTGCGGAAAATTACTTCTCGAAGTTAAAGGGAAGAATGGCAAAATGAAAGTGTGCCAAGATCGAGATTGCGGCTACAAAAAAAATATTGCTAAAGCAACCAATGCTAGATGTCCGCAGTGTAAAAAGCGAATGGAAATGCGTGGAGAAGGTGACGGTCAGATTTTTGTCTGCCGTTGTGGCTATAAAGAGAAAGTAAAGGCATTTAATGAAAGAAGAAAACGGGAAAAGCAAAACAAGGCATCGAAAAAAGACGTAAATAAATATTTGAAATCTCAAGGCAGTGATGAGATGAAAAATCCTGCACTGGCAGAAGCTTTGGCGAAACTAAACAAGAAGTAAAGACAGAAAGTAGCAATTCTTTTCACATTATGGTAGGATAAGAAGACAACCTTGCTGCCACTGGAAAGAATGTAAAGCTAAATCGATTTTAGGCTGCATTCCCTCAAGAAATCGGGATGCAGTTTTTTATTGTTTTCTTTATGAAATACAGGGAATTGTGCACAATAATAAATAATAATTCAATATGAGATAAAAGGGGATACAAGACTGTGACATTATTTAACGAATTGCAAATGGATGATAAGATTTTACGCGCGGTGAATGACATGGGGTTTGAGGAAGCCACACCTATACAAGCGGAAGTCATTCCTAAAGTAAAAGATGGCCGAGACATAATCGGACAAGCTCAAACAGGGACAGGGAAGACGGCTGCTTTTGGCATACCTTTAATTGAGAAAGTGGATACAGAAGAGAGTCATCCACAAGGCCTCGTGCTTGCTCCAACTCGTGAGCTAGCGATACAGGTTGCGGAAGAGTTAAACAGACTCGCGCGCTTTAAAGGAGTTCAGGCCCTTGCTGTTTATGGCGGCCAGGAAATAAGCCGGCAAATTAAAGCATTGAAGCGACGTCCACAAATCATCGTGGCGACTCCAGGGAGATTTATGGACCATATGAGAAGAAGGACGATTCGCCCGCAACATATGAACATGGTCGTTTTAGATGAAGCGGATGAAATGTTAAGCATGGGTTTCATTGAAGATATCGAAACCATCTTGGCGGAAGTGCCAGAAGATAGACAAACCTTGCTGTTTTCTGCAACGATGCCAAAACGTCTTCAGTCTGTCACCGAACGCTTTATGAAAAATCCAGAATCAATTAAAGTGAAAAGCAAGGGTCTTACAGTTGCCAATATCGAACAAAGATATATTGAAGTGCCTGAAAAACAAAAATTCGAGACGCTATGCTTGCTGCTTGATATTACACCACCAGAGCTTGCCATTGTGTTCGGGCGCACGAAACGAAGAGTTGACGAACTTTCAGAAGCACTAACCCAAAGAGGTTACGCTGCAGAAGGTATTCACGGTGATCTTAAGCAGGAACAGCGTGATAAAGTATTACGTAAGTTTAAAAAGAGCACCATTGATATTCTTGTTGCAACGGATGTAGCGGCAAGAGGCTTGGATGTCAGCGGCGTGACTCATGTATACAACTTCGATCTGCCACAAGATCCGGAAAGCTATGTGCATAGAATTGGCAGAACGGGCCGGGCAGGAAAAGAAGGAATAGCCTATAGCTTTGTAACACCGAAGGAAACGAGTCATTTAAAGTTCATTGAGAGCACGATTAAGAAAAAAATCACCAAACAGGATATCCCAACTTTTGCTGAGGCCTTGCATGTTCGACACCAGCAGGCAGTTGACAATCTGCTCGAAACGGTGAAACATGAGAATTACGAAGAACTTGAAAGTGCAGCTAAAACACTGTTAAACGGTCATGATCCTGTCACCTTAATTGCCGCTGCCTTAAAGATGAATATTAAAGAACCCGACCAAGTTTCGGTTAAGTTAACGGAAGAAGCATCCTTAAGACCGAAAAAGAAACCCGGAAACCGGCAGCGGAGCGGGGGCGGCAGAGGTGATCACCGCGGCACAAAACGCTTTACTCGGTCAAAACGTGACGGGGGAGCGAGAAGAAAGCGATAAAAATGAACAACAAACCGTCCTTTTTCGAGGGCGGTTTTTTCATCAACCTGTAAAAGGCTGGCGGTATTCGGTAAAAGGGGGAGAAAAATGAGTTTGCTTCGCGCGGAAAATCTGTATAAAACCTACGGAGAGAAGGAACTTTTTACTAACATTTCATTTGTCATTTCGGAACAGGATCGAATTGGCCTGATAGGTATCAATGGTACGGGGAAATCTACGTTTCTAAAGGTTTTGGCCAATATGGAGACAGTAGAAAAAGGGGAGTTGTTTCATCCTAACAATCTCAAGATAGAATACCTTCCTCAAGAACCACGTTTAGAGGAAGAATTAAGTGTTCTGGACCAAATTTATTACGGTGATTCACAAATCATGAGGACGATGTGTGCTTATGAGAGAGCCCTTCAAGAGCTGGAGCAAAACCCAGGCAGTACTGAATTGCAGGAGAAACTGCTTCTTGCTCAAGAAAAGATGGATGCAGAACAAGCATGGGAAGCAAATGCTGCCGCTAAACAAATCTTAACGCGTCTCGGTATCCACGAGTTCTCTAAAAAAGTAAGGGAGCTTTCAGGAGGACAAAAGAAACGGATAGCGATAGCAAAAGCACTCATTCAAGCTGGTGATGTCTTGATTTTGGATGAGCCTACCAACCATCTTGACAGTCAATCAATTGAATGGTTGGAAAGCTATTTGTCCACCTATAAAGGGGCATTAGTTTTAGTAACACATGACCGCTATTTCTTAAATCGGGTAACAAATCGCATATTTGAATTAGAATCAGGGAATCTCCACATTTATGAGGGGAATTATGAACTTTTTTTAGAGAAAAAAGCAGAGCGGGAAACCGTTCAGGAACAAGCGGAATCGAAAAGACGTAATATCTTGCGTACGGAGCTGGAATGGCTACGCCGTGGTCCAAAGGCAAGAGGAACTAAGCAAAAAGCACGAAAACAACGTATTGACCAGCTCCAAAATCAAAAAGGCCCTTCTTTGAAAAAAGATGTCGATTTTGCGATTGGTTCACACCGTTTAGGGAAAAAAGTAATTGAGGCGGAAAATGTAACAAAAACGTTTAATGATAAACCAATTATCTCTTCCTTTGATTATTTAATCAGCCCTTCGGAACGGTTGGGTATTGTCGGGAAGAATGGAAGCGGGAAAACAACACTGTTAAATATGCTCGCTGGGAAGATGGAGCCTGATAAGGGAATGATCACATTTGGATCTACAGTGAAGATTGGTTATTATTCACAGGAAAATGAAGATCTCGATGAAAGTAAACGGATTATTGAATACATTCGTGACATTGCGGAAGTGGTAACAACGAAGGATGGACAAGTAATTACCGCCGAACAAATGTTAGAACGGTTTTTATTCGAACGTTCGCAGCAATGGACATACATCTATCGGCTTTCGGGCGGGGAAAGAAGGCGACTGTATTTACTTGGGGTACTGATGAAAGAACCGAACGTCTTATTTTTAGATGAACCGACAAATGACTTGGATACGGAAACGTTAAGTGTACTGGAAACATATTTGGAACAATTTCCTGGAGCAGTGGTGACGGTCTCGCACGATCGCTACTTTCTTGACCGAGTAGTTGATAAACTGCTGGTTTTCTCCGATAACCAATCCATCAAAATTTTTCAAGGTAATTACTCGGAATACTTGGACACAATAAAAACAGACAGAGAAACAAAATTGCCAAAAAAACCAGCAGAAAATGAAACACACACAACACCCTCCCGCAAAAAACTTTCGTACCGTGAACAGCAGGAATGGGATGGTTTGGAGAAACGGATTGCTGAACTTGAGCAAGAAAAAATGAGCGTGGAAGCGGAAATTGAGCAGTCCGGAAGTGATTTTGAAACGGCTCAGGAATGGGTCAACCATTTACAACATATAGAATATGCACTAGAACAAGCCATGGACCGCTGGATGGAACTGTCGCTTATGATAGAAGAAATGAACAACTAGAAATCAGAACTGTTTTCTCTGGTAAGGTGACGGGTATATAGGCAGGTACTAATAAGTTAGCAAAGGAGAACGACATGGACTTGCATCTTCTACTGGAATATGGGTGGGTTTTATTAGTGCTCATCCTCCTCGAGGGGATTTTAGCAGCAGACAATGCACTCGTGCTTGCTATTATGGTGAAAACCCTGCCCGCGCAAAAACGAAAAAAAGCATTATTTTATGGTCTTGCTGGAGCGTTCGTTTTTCGTTTCGCTGCCTTATTTATCATTTCCTTTTTAGTGGATGTCTGGCAAGTGCAAGCAATCGGTGCGTTGTACTTGTTGTTCATGTCAGCAAACCACCTGGTCCGTAAAATTTGGTTAAAAAAAGGAGAAACCCCGGAAGAAAAGGTGCAAAAGAAAAAAGCGAAGAGTGCAAGCTTTTGGGGAACTGTGTTAAAGGTCGAGATAGCAGACATTGCCTTTGCGGTAGACTCTATTCTGGCGGCGGTCGCTTTAGCGGTTACGTTGCCTAAAAGCCCTCTTCCTAATATCGGCGGGATGGATGGGGGACAGTTTATCGTCATTTTGACGGGTGGCTTAATCGGTGTTGTGTTAATGCGCTTTGCTGCAACAGCTTTTGTGAAATTATTAAATGGCCGACCTGGGTTGGAAGCTGCTGCATTTCTTATTGTGGGCTGGGTCGGGATAAAGCTTGCAGTCTACACACTGGCTCATCCTGCACTAGGTATTTTACCAGAAGAATTTCCAGAGTCACCCGTTTGGAAACTCACCTTTTACATTGTACTTGTACTCATTGCTCTTGGCGGGTGGTTTTTGTCAAAAAAGAAATCATAAAAAAAGAAGCTTCTCTTTAACTGTATTTGCAGAAAGAGCAGCTTCTTATATGTCAAAAGCTGCAGTGTTAATTGTTGAATTTAATGACGCCGCAGGATATCCGAGAGCCTACATCTCCGGCTCGCAGTGTTTCCTTATCAGGTCCGCTTTCTCCCTTTTTTGATAATTGATAACGTTTCGGGATGTTTCCAAAGTTATCAGCACCAGAGTGCACGACAACAGCACGATTTTCACGCGCCAGCTGTCTTACGTCAAAACGGTCCAACTCTGTAATTAAATAAGCAGAGCCATCATGAAGACCGTATAGTGGCGGCATATCCCCAGCATGCGTCCCGTGTTGAGAATAATCTGGATTGTGATGACCACCTGCAGATAAAAAGGCTCCTTTTTTATCAAATGGATCACAAAGACCAGTTTCGTGAATATGAAATCCATGGAAACCTTTTGGAATTCCTTTGTTGAATAAAGCTTTTACAAGTGCGCTTTGACTCTTTTGGTAAAAAGATACATTGCCAATGACGTTGCCGTCGGTATCATACATTTTTGCCGCGGCGGTTTTCATATCTTCGGAATCGTTGCCAGCGAAGACATCCTGCGCGTCTTCTACTGCAACTTCTTGGTCGGAAGCAAAGCTCATATCCGGGCTTTCTTTATTCTGTTGTTGACATCCGCTAAGGATAACGAAACTGGCAACAACCAAAATCATATATGCTTCTTTCATTTTTTACCAACCTCCTCCCCATCTACCTTTACCAAAACCGCAATTTTTCATTCTAAAAAGCTGATTACACGAATCAAATACGTTATAATGAAGCAAGCTGATTAAAGTCTTTTTGCTAGGAATATCAAAGGATGTAAGGTGATAAACTTGGAGAATGTTTTGAAGGTTTTAACCAGTATTTGGTTCATTATCCTGGTGATGCAAGTATTAACTGGATTTGGAGCCTACATAGTTGAACTTCCTGATTATTTATTAGTCGCTTCTCTACTTTTGTTTTCTGTATTTGTCATTCACGAATTCAGGAAGGGAATCGTAAGGGAATTAGAAAAAGATTCCTCCGAACGTTAGATGAGTAACTTTCAAGAGCTGTGAGGAGAAAAGCAATGCCTGCAGGTAAATGAGGCATTGCTTTTCTGTTAAAAAGCGAACTAATTGATAGGGATGAGTCATATAGTGTATCGTTTTAAGTCGGAAGAGGAAAAACAGCGAGTAAGAGAAAGGGACTATCTATGTTTGCTTCTACTTTGTCACATTTAATGCTTATCGGAATTTTGGGGATTGGCTCGCAATGGTTCGCATGGCGACTGCGCCTGCCTGCCATCGTGGTTATGTCAGTAGCAGGGCTCTTAATCGGCCCTGTTTTTGGGGTAATGAATCCGGAAGAAGACTTTGGTACAATGTTTAGTCCGGTTATCTCAATGGCGGTAGCGATTATTTTGTTCGAGGGAAGTTTGAATTTAGATTTTAGGGAAATAAAAGGATTAGGTAAATCAGTGTTCCGCATTATTACGCTGGGAGCATTCATTGCTTGGATATTAGGTTCATTAACTGCCTTTTTTGTCGCGGGTCTACCGTTGGTCGTGTCTTTTATTATTGGTGGATTATTTATCGTAACCGGTCCAACCGTTATTTTGCCGCTTTTGCGTCAAGCAAAGTTAAAACAACGGCCGGCCACCATTTTAAAGTGGGAAGGTATTGTTGTCGATCCACTTGGCGCTCTTCTGGCTGTTTTTGCTTTTGAAATCATCCAATTTTTTACGGTTGAGAGTGTCACCGTGGAAGCACTGCTTTTATTCTTTTTAGCATCGTTGTTTGCGGTTGTGATTGGATGGATATGCGGCAAAGGGATTGGAGAAATGTTTGAGCGTGGATTTGTTCCGGAATTTTTAAAGTCTCCGCTAGTATTCACAGTAGTCATAGCCTGTTTTGCAGTAGCTGATGAAGTGATGCATGAAACCGGGCTGCTTGCTGTGACGGCAATGGGGATGACGCTTGCGAATGTGCACAATGCATCGCTTTCCGATATGCGGCATTTCAAAGAGAACGTCTCTCTCTTGTTGTTATCGGGGATATTTATTATGCTAACCGCATCCTTAGATCGTTCTACCCTATTGCAAGTTTTTGATTTTAACATAATCTTTTACGTCATTCTTATGTTATTTATCGTGCGTCCGCTTTCGATATGGTTGTCAACAATGAACACGGAGCTCTCGATACGTGAAAAAGTCTTGATCGGTTGGATTGCACCACGCGGAATTGTCGCTTTAACTGTCGCCGGTTATTTTGAAAATGTATTAACGGAGGCGGGGTATTTGGACGCTGCAATTGTTATGCCGCTAACATTCGCACTCGTCTTTGCCACAGTGTGTGCCCATGGGTTCACCCTTGGGCCAATGGCCAAACGTTTAGAGCTGTCGATAGCCGGGAAGCCGGGTGTGCTTATTGTCGGCGGCAGCTCGTTTAGCACAGCGTTCGCCAAGGTACTTCAGGATATGGGGATACCCGTACTTATAACCGACTCTTCCTTTGAGCACTTGTTTAATGCGAAAGGTGCCGGGGTACCTTATTATCGTGGGGAAATTTTGTCGGAACAAACCGAATATCATTTAGATATGACACCTTATGATAAGCTGATTGTTGCTACAGACAGCGATTCGTATAACTCACTAGTCTGCACAACTTTTATACCTGACTTCGGGCGTAATGATATTTTTCAATTAAGCTGGCATGTTGATGAGAAAGATCACCCGAATGATTTAATAAAGCGGGCAGAAGCACGTGTGTTGTTTGGAGAAGGAGCGACTTTTGAGCAATTAAATAGGAAGATCCAAGCGGGCCATGTTTTTCGAAGGACAAAACTTACGAAGCAGTACACGATTGAGCAATATTTAGCGGAAAGGGAAGAGGGAACGGTTGTATTGGCGGTTTTGAAACAGACTGGTAAGCTGAACCTTGTCACCGCGAATACGTCCTTAAAAGCAGAAGCGGGTGATACAATAATCAGCTTGTCACCAACAGGGAAAGAAAGAAAGAAGATCCAAGAAAAACTTGATTCACAGCGAAAGGAAAATGGAAATGGGGGCTAAGCTGAGGTGATGTCCTATGTTTAATAAAGCTCTGTTGCTTGTAAATGGAGCAGGAAGTGAGTCTTTTATTCAGAAATGTATCGAGCTCACGGCCGGTGTGGTGGCTTCTCAAGTGGGTGAGCTGACAATAAGAAGGACGGCTTTCAAGGGGGAGGCAGAGGAACTTTGTCGTGAGCAGGGTGAAGGGTATGACGTGCTTTTTATATTAGGTGGTGACGGGTTGGTTCACGAATGTATAAATGGCTTAGCCCCTTTATCCTCTCCACCCGTCATTGGCATCCTCCCAGGAGGCACGTGTAACGACTTTTCGAGAGGCCTGCAGATCCCTCAGTCTCTCAAAAAAGCAGCTGTTTCCTTATTAGAAGGCGGCATTCAGGAAATAGATATGGGACAAATGAATGAACGTTGGTTCAGTAATTTTTTTGGTATTGGCTTGATTGCGGAAACCTCAGAGAATATTAATGAAGACTGGAAAAATATTATCGGTAAAATGAGTTATTTTATTAGCGCCTTGCAGACTTTTCAAAGACCGGAAGCTTTTCATTTTAAAATAAAAATGGATGGCACTCTTATTGAAGGGGAAGCTGTGATGATTCTTGTCGTTAATGGGAAATATATCGGCACCAATCTGTTACCGTTCCCGGAGATTTTGTTAGATGACGGTCTCTTCGATGTGTATATTGTTTCAGAAGGCGGGGCAGCCCTTTTAAAAGAATACTTAAATGCTAAAAACCCCTTCAATTGGGACCCTGTGGCCCAAAGTGATATTCAGCATTACCAAAGCAAGCATGTTTATCTGGAAACCGCTAAGCCAAAAAAAGCTGATACTGATGGGGAAGTATATGTGCAGACACCTGTAAGCCTTACTAATATCCAGCGGAAATTATCGTTTCTCGTACCGGCCGTTTTTTCTTAACGGCCGATCACTTGATGAGCGGCCATTAATTTCATTTACGAACCGCAACGCATTGTAAATGGGTCTAGTCGAGGGTGGCTTTTGCTTCCGTGTGCTGCACATTCTTTTTAGTTTTTTTCCATTGCACTTGACTGACAAAAATTCCGGCAAGGATACATACTCCGCCGAGCAGCATAAAGACAGTCAATGTCTCATTAAGTAGAAAGTGGCCAAACAGAACTCCACAAACGGGTACAAGCATAGTGGAAATGGTTGCAGTCACGGTAGTAATAACGCGGAGTAAATAATACCAAATAGAAAAGCAAATAGCACCTGCCACGATGCCCGTAAAAAGCACAGAAAAAATGCTGGCTGACGTCCAGGTAATTGGTTGGCTTGATTCAAAAAAGAGTGCCAGAATGAGAAGGCCGGCAGCTCCGAACAGCATCTGAAAGGTAGTAACAGGAAGATGGTTCGTACCTGTAAACTTTAAGCGAAACACTACATTGGCAGAGGCCCAGCTAATGGATGCCAAAAGAATTAAGAAAATACCGATTATGTTTTCCCAGGAAATGTCTTTGTATAGATCTGTTCCGATAATGAGAGCGAGACCAACTGAACCGAACAACATTCCGATCATATTTTGTCGGGTAATGGTTTCTTTCAAGAAGACAGCGCCAAGGACACTTGACCAAATTGGCATCGTGTATAATATAATGGATGTCTTGCCGGCATCCACGAAGAGCATGGCGTATGTAATAAAGCTGAAAACTGCGAACGTCTGCAGGAAACCAAGCAGTATAATCGGCCTCCACGCCGCATTTTTAAGAGATTTTTTAAGATTTTTTTTGAAAAATAAAAGCAATAATAGCACAAATCCGCCTACTAAAAAACGTAACCCTGAAAAAGTAAATGGAGCCATATACTGTATACCAATTTTCATAAACGGCCATGATAAACCCCATGCAACCGTAAGGAAACATAAATAAACAGCAATTAATAGTTTGTTGACATGCAAGCTGCCACATCCTAACATGTAAAAGCGTTTCTTTTTAGTGGTGTTCCCGAAGCTTTGCTTTTAAGTTTTTTATCTCTTCTTCAATTGTTTCAAGTTGTTTTAAGGCAGGCGAAGCGTCACCGCCGACTGTTTCAAGTTTCTCCACGTCACCTTGCAGTCGTACATAATCTGCTTTTAACATGGTTAACTCTTCTTCTATCTTAGAGCGTTCCAAACCTTCATCCCTCCTCGTTTATTACAGTTCAGTGCTTCTACTAAAAAACGTATCACACCTTTATGCATTTCACAATCCGTTAGCCTCCGAATAATAATATATGTTTAGAATAGACTGATAATGGGAAGTATATATGTATATTACATCTAGAAATGAGCACTGGAAAACGAGCCTAAAATGGGGAGGGATCGACAGTGGCTGTAGAGTTAATTGCGACATTTGGTTTAACATTTGGTCTTGTTTTTGCAAGTATCGTGATGGCCGTCACGATGTTAAAGCAGGCATCAAGGGATAGATAAACAGAGGGGGACGGGGACCAACAGGCTCCGTC
Source organism: Bacillus piscicola (assembly GCF_022458745.1). Lineage (GTDB taxonomy): Bacteria > Bacillota > Bacilli > Bacillales > Marinococcaceae > Alteribacillus_A > Alteribacillus_A piscicola. Next base: position 37,048 of record NZ_JAJJJF010000003.1, on the reverse strand, counting down.
CGTTTTTATGCCTAAGCTGTTAAAAAGAAACGAAAATAGACCATGATAAATAAATAAAAACTGAATAAAAAAATGGAAAATAGCATAATCCCCCACATGTGAGGAAGCTTAATGTATCGCGACTGTTTTTTTACGGTTACAGCAGATAGAGTGAACGAGAGAAACAGCGCAACTAAAAGCAGATAAACAAGCCATTCAGCAGCCTTCTCCCAAGGTAAGAAATAGACGATGGGGATAAGACTCAGCATAAGACAAATAACAGAAAAAGCAACGATAGACGCCCGGTACATGTATCTGTCGAGTTTGGATTCCTTTACTTGCCTTTTTCGCTCCATGCGGCTGGAAGCAACTTCAGGATCCGCCTCTTCTGTAGGAAATAGCGGAAGACGTCTTTGCTGAAGGCTTTTCACTACCTGTTTAGGTTTAAGAGACTGGAGGATAGTTTTGATGTTCATACCGTTTGTCTCCTCATTCATAGTTGTAACATATTGTGCTATTTTACCATAAGCGATATGTAAAAGGTAAAAAAAGAGACAGCCCCCGTTTACTTGGGAGTATCACTGTCTCTTCTTTGATGAACGTTTAATTTAAGATTGTTACTTGCAGACTGCGACGTCCGAAGTTTAAGGCCTGGCTTTTACTAGGCATATGAATGTCAATGCGGTTCCCGTTAATGGCGCCGCCTGTATCCGCAGCTGTATAAGTTCCATAACCTTCTACATGTACTTTGGAACCGAGAGGAATAACGTTTGGATCGACGGCAATGACTTTTGCATGTCGATTAGCGTTTAGGTTAACACCGGTTGCGGTAATGCCGGAACAGCCGTTGCAATCAGCAGTATAGGCGGTAGCATTGACTTGTAGAGAACGTCCCTGGGCTTGGCTGCTATCCGGGCGTTCTGCTTTTTCAGGAGCTGTTTTCGGAGCACTTGCTGCAGCTTTCGTCTCCTGCTTAGGTGCTGCTGGCTCCTTAGCAGTTGTGGATTTTGCTCCAGGAGTGTTGATAGCCTCTACTAAGGCACCGAACGTTTGTGGTCCGGCAAGGCCATCTACAGCAATGCTTGCAGAACGTTGAAAGTTAATCACTGCATCATATGTGATAGGTCCGAATATACCGTCAGGCTGTTTGCCGTAGTATCCTAGAACGTTCAGTTTTTCTTGCAAGGATTGAACTGGTGCGCCTTCATCCCCTTTTTCCAAAACTTCAAGCGCGCCAATTGTGTTCGGACCGGCAATACCATCTATGTTTAGATGATGCTCTTCTTGAAAATCTTCAATTGCCTTTTTAGTAGACTCTTTATAATCACCGCTGATTTTATCCTCTTCCAAGAGCCCCTTATCATGAAGTAACTCCTGCAGCTCCTCGACTTGCTCTCCTGTATCCCCGAACGATATTTCTGTATCTTCAGCTTCATTGGCATTGGTGCCGTCTGGGCTCATGAACAAAACGAAACCAGCTGCAAACATAGGAATGCCGATTTTTTTTAGTAGATTGGGTTGGAATTTCACCATACAGACCTCCATTTTTTAAAAAGTAATTTGTCTCGGTGACGATTCACATCGTAACAAGGGGCGGAAGAAGAAAGCAATAAAAAATCGGGCTTTTAAATGAATTGAAACACAACTGTAATCGGTGAAATGTTCCTATAACAAGCTCCGTATATTATGAGAAAAAAGTCGGATTATTGGGGAGTTAGTGAGTGGAAAGTGAAGGCCGCTCTAGTAAGTTTCTCGCGATTGGGATATGGACTTTTCATGATAAAGAACAGAGGGAATTACGGGTATAATGTAATTTTTGACAGTGAAAACGGCGTTATCTATACAGAAAACAACAAAAAAAGCCTGGCCGCAGCCAGACTATTCGTCATGAAATCCATATTTTACAAATTGCTTTATGTCTTGAAAAACCCCAATATCGATGAGAATGACGACAAAAACAAGCAGTGCTGGACCTAAAAACAAACCGACTGCTCCAAAAAATTTTAAGCCGGCGAAAAGAGAAACGAGCACGGCAATTGGGTTTAGGTTCATGCTGGAGGACAGCACTTTGGGTTCGATCGTCTGCCTGACAATCATCGTTACCCCATAAAGAACGACCAGGCTAATGGCGAAACCGACGCTTCCAGTGATGAGCATATACAAAGCCCAGGGAAGCAATATTGTTCCTGTACCTAGATAAGGGAGAAATTCGGCGATACCAACGATTACTGCTAGTGTTAAGGCACCTTTCACACGAAGAATCGCTAAACCGATAAGGACGATAATCCCAGTAACACTCATCAGGACAAATTGTGCTCGAAAATAGCCAAATACTCGCATCCACATGGCGCGGTGAAACGCTTTTAATTTTTCGTGGATTGGGAGCGGAAGGTGCTTATGGACAATACGTGAAAGGTGGTCCCAATCCTTCCCTAGAAAATAGATAGCGAGTAAAATAAACAGAAAGGCGACGAGGAACGTAGGTACTCCCAGCACTACCTGAGTAAGACCGTCTGCTATTTTCTGAGCGAACTGGCTGAGCGTAGTACCAACCTGGCTGCCAATCTGTGCCATTCCGTCTTCTAAAGAAAGCGCTTCATTGGCGCTGATGTCCGCAGCTACCCCGCTTACTTTGCGCCAAAAAGGCAGGATTGATTCGTTAAGAAATCGTTGTACGTTTAAAAAGAAATTCTCCATCCATGAGGGGGCTTTTTCGGCAAAGCGGTGAATGCCGTTTATTACCAAAAAAGTTAACCCCGTAATAACGCCGCCGAGAATAGAAAGGCTGATCAATAAAGAAGTCAGAGCAGCTAAGCCGGACGGAAAATTCAATTTATTCTTAAGCAACGACGACAAGGGCTTTAAAATCCACACAAAAAAAGCAGCGATCCAGAAAGGGTAAGTCAGCTTAAAGAGGCCAATGGTCAACCAGACTGTGACCCCGATAAGTAGCACAACCAAAAATAATCTTACTAATCTCCAAGCCGATTCTTTCTTCACCAGCTCCCCCCTCACTTCGAAAAAACAATAGTTTAAGAGATGTTGTTTATACGTTGTAGTCTTCCCTATTTTCACAGAAATATTACCTAAGAAGGAAAGCATAACTCATAAAAATTACAAAAATGACAAGCGCGTTGATCTTCCCGTTTAGGGAACGATTCAAGAGGAAGTGGTTGATTGCTCGGAACGTCTTCTACATACTCATTCATCCATTCAACACTTGAACCGATGAGTTCTTGGACCTTTTCAAGAGCTACAGGATCGAGCTGGTGCTCGATAGACGTTCCCTCCACCAAGTATTCATTGCGGATGACGATGTCCGTGTACGAAGGGATGGGGTACGATTGTAAAAGGTAGAGGGCATATAGAGCCAGCTGGTAAGGATCTTCTGCTGTTTGTTTTCCCGTTTTCCAGTCTACAATAACCCATTTGTCTCGGTTTAAGTCACGATATAGTAAGTCTAGCACAACATAAACTTTTACATTACCGATGTGTAGAATACGGAATTTCTCCGCCTCCAAAAATTCCACTTTATCGTTGTAGGCAAATTCATTAAGAGTCTTGCTCTTAAGAAAGTGCGGCATTGTGACCTGCAGCCGTTCTTTTATTTTAGCAATTTTATCAGCAGGAAGTTTCTTTGTGTTTCCGTAATATAATTCATGAAGCATCGTGGACTTGTTAGGTTTCTGAAACCATTTGTCACCATATTTTATAGCCTCAATGAAACCTTGATTTAAATCTGCTCTAATTTTTTCAGTCAATTCGTTTTCGCTGGGAATGTAGCCAGTGTCTAAATAATTCTCTATGATATTATCAATTAATGCGTGCACAGCAGAACCGAAATACATCTCTAAGTTGGTTATATTTTTCAAACGGTAAGCATGCTTGCTGGTTTCCGATGCTTGCCTCAGCCAGCCATTATGAGCCGTATAATACTGATGGGCATACTGCCTTGCGCAGTGCGTAAGGGTTTTGTGCCTGGACAAGGACCAGGAGAATTCAGGGTATGTTTTTATTTCGAACAAAGTCTCACCTGCTTTTTTGTACTACTACGTATTTTACTTTATGCTTATTATTGTAACAGAATCTTTTCATAGACTGGGAACTAATGTTTACAGCGGTAAAGGGATTGAATGGAGTATACAACAAGGATTTTGCAGAGGTTTAGCTTTACGATGAAAGAGAGGAGCTGTGCACTTATGTTAGAGAAAGGCACAGCTATTGTATCTTATACCGAGGCTTTTTGTAATTTATCGATGATTTCTAAGGATTTTCCAGTACCGGCAGCCACCGCTTCAAGCGGATTAGAGGCAAGATGGACGGGAACAACTATTTTTTCACTCAACCATTCCTGCATGCCATGAAGCAAGGCGCCTCCACCGGTGAGAATAATTCCTTGATCGACAATATCCCCACTTAATTCTGGAGGGCAAGTTTCTAGCGTGTTGCGGATTGTTTCCAGAATGTGATCTAGCGATTCCGTAATTGCTCCGTGAATTTCGCTCGAGCGCAGCATTAAGGATTTCGGCAGTCCTGTCACTAAATCCCGGCCGCGTATTTCGATTGTTTCCTCACGATGTTCGGGAAGAGCATTGCCAATCTCCATTTTAATATGTTCTGCTGTACGCTCCCCAATTAGAAGGTTGTACATCTTTCGTACGTAATGGGTAATGTTTTCATCTAAATTGTCTCCGCCGCGGCGGATAGACTGTGAGGAGACAACCCCTCCATAAGAAATGATGCCCACTTCCGTAGTTCCGCCACCAATGTCAACTACTACGTTTGCTCGGGGTTCTGCGACGGGGAGACCGGCACCGATGGCGGCTGCGATCGGTTCCTCGATCAGATGGACTGTTTTCGCTCCGCAGCTCATGACCGCATCACGAATAGCACGTCGTTCTACGGCTGTTGAGCCACAAGGGGTACAGACAATCACTTTAGGCTTACGAATGGAAAAACCTTCCTGTTTGCTGATTTTTCTCATAATCTGCCGTAACATAGCTGAAGTGACATGATAATCGGCAATCACGCCTTGTTTTAACGGTCGCATGGCGACAATTTCACCGGGGGTTTTGCCAACCATAAGTTTGGCTTCTGTGCCGACAGCAAGAACTTCCTCGGTTGTTGTATTAAGCGCAACAACGGAGGGTTCATTCAACACGATACCTTTGTCTTTTGTATAAACTAAAATGTTTGCCGTCCCTAGATCAATTCCAATCTCTGCATGTGGGATCATATCTCGCACACCTTTCTGTCACGATTTTATCCTAACCGCTATTTTAAAAGGTGCAGGTGAAAGCAGTAAGGGTCTAAATATATAGAGATGTTTTAGTGAGGAAGAGATAAAGATAATAGACGTAAGACGAAAGTTATTCATCCCTATAAATATTGCGATCCTCTGCCGCTTTTCTGGATATAAAGTTTGGTGTCTCCTATTTATTTGCAAGTCTTAATAACTGCAAATAGATGTTCGCACCGGTGTTTTTAATTGGAATGTAAAAGAATGTAATAAAACAGCAATAAAGAGCGGAAAAAACAGCATCTCGCTTTTAATAAATCAACTCTAAAAGCTCCTCTTCTTGCACGGCGCCAAAATAGTCTTTTAATGGAAAGGCACGCAACGTTTTCCGTAACGCGTCCGCTTCATATTTTGTACCCGTTAATGCTTGTTCAATGTCTTCCACTTCTTTTGTGCCGAAAAAGTCTCCATATATTTTACAATCTTGAATATACCCTTTTTTCACGTTAAAACGGATATCGATAAGGCCGGCTGTAAATTTATGCGAACGGTTAATGTCAAACGAAGGTGATTTGCCGTAATTCCATTCCCAATTATTATAACGTTCTTCGGCGATTTCCTTGACGTTTTTCCAATCAGCGTCAGTCAGCATGTATGTGGAAATCTCATCAGTCTCTGCGAAAATGTAGCGTAAAAGGACATTTTTAAAATCATCAATGGTCAGTTTTTCATCTAAGTAGTCGTTAATGTTGCCAACACGGCTTCTAATCGATTTAATGCCCTTTGAACGTATTTTCTCATCTTTTACATTTAAAGCAGAGACGACATGCTCAATTTCTGAGTCAAGCATTAATGTACCGTGGCTGAACATCCGGCCTTTGGAGGAAAATTGAGCATTACCTGAAATTTTTTTACCATCTACTTCGATATCATTTCTTCCAGACAACCTCGCAGGAACACCCATGCTGTTCAGGGCTTTTATCACTGGTTGCGTGAACTTGGCAAAGTTATGGAAACTGTCGCCATCATCCTTCGTTAGAAAACTGAAATTGAGGTTGCCCATATCGTGGTAGACAGCACCACCGCCTGAAAGACGACGTACGACATGGATGTTATTTTTTTCGACGTAGTCGACGTTTATTTCTTCCACCGTGTTCTGATTCTTACCGATTATAATCGAGGGTTCATTTATATAGAACAAAAGGTAGGTGTCGTCTTTATTAAGGTCCATGTGCTGGAGAGCAAATTCCTCTAAAGCAAGATTTATACGAGGGTCTGTGATCCCTTCATTATCGATAAAACGCATCTCTTTATCCTCCTGTTCGGCTGATAAGCCTTTTAATCAAATTATGCCATAGGAGAGAGGATGAAGCGAGTTTTCGCTATATTGTGTCGTAAAAGCACGATTTGTAATTGCAACCGGCTTACAGTGCCCTTATACTTTATTATGGTAGAGAGATGAATGAATAAAGGAGAAATAAAATGGTTGCTATTATAAGTTCTGTAATTATTATGATCATCCTTAGTTTATTACGGGTCAATGTTGTACTCGCAGTACTGGCTGCAGGAATAACTGCCGGTCTTATTTCCGGGCTTGGCTGGAGTGAAGCGCTCGAACTCTTAATCTCTGGGATGGGAGGTCAGGCTGAAACGGCATTAAGCTACATTCTTCTTGGTGTTTTTGCTGTCATGATAGGGTATTCAGGTATTACAGGGGTATTAGTTTCATTTTTACTGAGAGTCATAAAGGGTAAACGTGGTCTTTTAATTATGACGATTGCAGCTGTTGCCTGTTTATCACAAAATGTCATTCCAGTTCACATTGCTTTCATTCCTATTTTGATACCACCGCTGTTGAAATTATTTGATCAGCTGAAGATTGATAGAAGAGCGGTAGCGTGCGCCTTAACATTTGGGTTAAAAACACCTTATGTCACCCTTCCAATCGGCTTTGGTTTTATTTATCACAGCACCATCGCTAAGGAAATGACGTTGAGTGGCCTCGAAGTGCCGGTCTATGACGTTTGGAAAGCGATGGCACTTCCAGGCATTGGAATGGTTGTTGGTCTTTTGATAGCGGTGTTTATCACTTACCGCAAGCCGCGAGAGCTGCCAAACATCGACACAGATGACACGGATGAAGCATTCGCCGGTATGAATGCTCGTTTTACACGAAAACACGGTCTTACGATTGTAGCGATTTTAGCTGCACTTATCACACAGATTGCCATGGATTCGCTCATTTTTGGTGCACTTACTGGTATTATTCTTATGTTATTACTCCGGGTTGTTCCGTTCCGACACGGTGACGAGATGGTGAACGACGGCGTGAAGTTAATGGGAATGATCGCATTTGTCATGTTGATTGCTTCTGGATTCGCCACCGTTTTACAGGAAACAGGTGCGGTAGATAGTATGGTAGAAAAAGGCATTCAAGTATCCGGCGGGGCAAATGTGTGGACGGCAGCAATAATGTTACTTTGCGGGCTTATTGTAACTCTCGGCATAGGAACGTCATTTGGCACAGTCCCTATTCTATCAGCACTTTTTGTTCCTTTTTGTATGAGTGTCGGCTTTTCTCCGCTGGCAACCATTGCCTTAATTGGAACTGCCGGCGCAATGGGGGATGCAGGTTCACCGGCATCCGATAGTACACTCGGACCGACGTCCGGTTTGAAAGCAGATGGGCGTCATCACCATATATGGGATACATGCGTCCCTACCTTTCTCCACTACAATATTCCGTTATTTTTATTTGGTTTATTAGCAGCTTCTATCCTCTAACAAAAAAACATCCGTCCTTATTATGGGGCGGATTTTTTTTGAGTGATTAACAAAAACTGTGTAAAATAACATAAATTCAACGCTGTTTGTTTAAAAAAACTTGATAATGGAAATCACAAGGTATACAGCATCTATACTGTTTCGATAGAAGGAGGCCTATTATGAACAAAAAATTACTCTACAGTGCTTTGTGTGGATTTTTGGCAACGGGAATTTTAACAGCTTGCGGAAATGAGGAGCCGAATCCAGATATGGAAGAAAATCCAGAGGTGGATGAAGGTCCGACAATTGATGGTAATCCAGGACTAGATGAAGAAGGTCCGACCCCAGCTCCAGAAGAAGGAGATACGGATATGGACAATGGGACAGAGGGGGGTAATAACGGGGACGCCGGGCTTGATGAGAACACAGAAAGCGGTACCGGCAGCGGAGACCAGGAAGGCATGAACCAAGATGGAATGACAGATGAAGCCGACGATGCAAGTGATGATCAAGTAGATCCAAGTTTAGAAGATGACAATAAATAAATTTAGAAAAAGAGAGCTCTTTAAAAAGACGCTCTCTTTTATTTTTTGGTAATCGTATTATAATAGAAGCTAACATACATAGAAGAGAGGGAGAGGGAAGTTGATCGTAAAAGAAGTTCTGTTTATTATTGGCCTCCCGTTTCTTGTTACGTCAATCACGATCGTTGTCGCCTTGGCGATGAAATGGATGCTGGAACAAGAAGTAAATAACAGACAACCTTATGCTGTCTTTCACTTTGCGAATATTATGTTTACTATTATGATGTGCGGTACGACTTCTATCGTATTTCACGGTATGGTGCTTGATGGGCTGAGTAAAGGCTGGTTGATTGTATCATTGTATGCATACGTATATCCGCTCCCTTTCATTCTCTTGCTTTATTGGGGGCTAACAGTTGTTTTCGAGCGATATTTCCAACCTTATCGCTTAAAAAAAGGAAGCAACGTCGTATACTTACGCACGCGATGGAAATGATAGAAATTGGAGGTTTATATGGCTCGACAAAAGAAATGGTATGTCGTTTGGACAGGAAGAAAACCTGGTATTTATAATAGCTGGTCTGAGTGCGAAAAGCAGGTGAAAGGATTTCCTAACGCTTCTTTTCGATCTTTTACATCAGAGGAAGATGCGAAAAAAGCTTTCCAAGGAAAGCTTACAAGTAAGAAGGCGACTCAACATATCGGTCCGGAAGACTCTTATATAGAGGACAGTATTTCTGTAGATGTGGGGTCACGAGGGAACCCGGGTTTCGTAGAATATAAAGGGGTAGATACGAAAACAGGATCGATCATTTTCTCGCATCCTGGCGTTGAGATGGGAACGAATAATATGGGAGAATTTTTAGCGATCGTGCATGCTTTATCTTACCTGAAACAAAAAAATAGTAACAAGCCCGTGTATTCGGATTCTGCCACTGCTATTAAATGGGTGAGAGACAAGAAAGCGAACTCTTCACTCAAACGGACAAAGGAAACGGAAGAGATCTGGAATCTAGTGGAAAGGGCGGAGGATTGGCTTAAGAATAATAAGTGGGATAACCCCCTCCTTAAATGGGATACGAAGAGATGGGGTGAAATCAAAGCAGACTATGGCCGGAAAGGGTAAGGGTTTAATAGAAACGACTGAATGGGTATATTATAAGCGTGAACTTGTATAAAGGAGTGACGCTTATGAGTAAAAAGATTGCAGTTGTTTTAACAGATATGTTTGAAGATGTGGAGTATACGAAACCCCAGGAAGTTTTTGAAAAAGAGGGGCATGAATTAATAGTCATAGAAAAAGAAAAAGGAAAAATGATTACAGGGAAAAATGAGGAAGCCAGCGTAACTGCAGATGCAGGAATAGAGGATGTAAAGCCGGATGAATTTGATGCTCTGTTTATTCCGGGCGGATTTTCACCGGATCAGCTGCGTGCCGATGATCGTTTTGTAACATTTGCAAAAAGTTTTATGGATGCGGACAAGCCCGTCTTTGCCATATGTCACGGGCCACAGCTCTTACTAACGGCAAAAGCGATTGAAGGTCGTAATATAACAGGGTACAAATCGATTATGGTAGATTTGGAGTACGCGAAAGCAAAGGTTCACGACAAAGAAGTAGTAGTTTGCCACAATTTAGTCACGAGCAGGAACCCTGATGACATCCCTGCATTCAACAAGGAAGCCTTAAAACAACTCGCTTAGTACTGCCTTATCCTAATAATCCGAACTGATTGTATACAATCGTTCGGATTATTCTATGGTAATATGCATTTGTCCCAGCTTCTCTGACGAAGTGTTACAATAAAAGGACAATTGATATTCGAAAGGAGAGAGGCAATGAGTGCAGAAATAAAAAAAGCCACGTTTGCCGGTGGCTGTTTTTGGTGTATGGTGGGTCCTTTTGAACAGCTTCCTGGTGTGTTGTCAGTGACCTCAGGATACACCGGCGGCGAGACAGAACATCCGACGTATGAAGAGGTTTGCTCGAATAATACAGGTCATGTGGAAGCTGTCCAAATTGAATATGATTCAGAAATAACAACGTATGATGACCTATTGCGTGTGTTTTGGAAACAGATTGATCCAACGGACAACGGCGGTCAATTTCATGACCGTGGTTCATCCTATCAAACAGCTATTTATTACTACGATGAGGAACAAAAACTGGCCGCTGAAAAGTCGAAAGAGCAACTTGATCAAGAAGGTCCTTTCGAGGCTCCAGTCGTGACGCCTGTTTTACCGGCAAAAAAATTTTTTCGTGCAGAAGAGCATCATCAGGATTATCACAAGAAAAACCGGTTTCATTATTTATTGTATCGGAAAGGATCGGGAAGGGAAGCATTTATCCAAGAACATTGGGGGGATAAGCAGTGAGCGAATATAAAAAGGATTTAGAGAAGAAGCTGACACCAATTCAATTAGAAGTTACCCAAAATAATGGAACGGAACCTCCTTTTAAAAATGAGTATTGGAATTTAACGGATCCAGGGATTTACGTTGACATCATATCAGGTATTCCTCTTTTTAGTTCCATCGATAAATTCGAATCGGACTGTGGTTGGCCGAGCTTTACAAAACCTCTTGATGTGAAGGAAATAGTGGAAAAGCTGGATACTACGTTTGGGATGAGACGTACGGAAGTACGGAGTAAAACAGCTGATTCGCATTTGGGCCATGTCTTTCCGGATGGTCCGCCTCCGCTTGGTACTCGTTATTGTATAAATTCTGCCGCTTTGCAATTTATCCCTGTGGATGAATTGGAGGAAAAGGGATATGGGGAGTATCAAAGGTTGTTTGCTTAAATCGCTTAAGTAAGTGTTTATTTTTGCTTGAAATAGGGAAATTGATAATTGGACACAACGAGAGTTGGAGTAAAGACTGATAACATTCACTAACTTTATGCCAAGGAGGTATCCCTATGGATGCAAAAACACAAGAACTAATCGATGGATTAAATGAAGACTTAGCACATGAATATGCTTCCGTGATTATGTATACCAATTATGCCGCGGTAGTAGACGGCATGTATCGCTCCGTCATGAAGCCATTCTTTGAATCAGAGACATCTGACGAATTGGGTCATGCGCTCTACCTCTCTGAAAAAATTAAGATACTTGGTGGTACCCCAACTACCGCACCAGCAGAAGTAAAGCAGACTAATAATGTAAAAGAAATGCTTCAGATTTCCCGACAGGCTGAACTAGAGACGATTGAACGCTATAAAAAGAGAGCAAAGCAAGCGGAAGAACTCGGTTTAATTGAACTACAAGTAAAACTGGAAGACCTTATTGCTGATGAGACGGGACACGCGGAAGAAATGGATCGTTTGCTCGCAGATCCACGCATGCAGTAGTTGCTTCCTGGTAAATAACGATAATTAACTAAAGCTGCCTTTCAATATGAATCATCATGAAAGGCAGCTTTACATGTGAGGAAGTTTTTTATGATCACCAGCTACATAGAAAAATACAATCTCCCTGCCGATATTGCTTATCATGAGTGGTTTACTTTACCGTTTGGGAAGGATCACATTTTTATGCAGGTTTTTACGCCTGAGGATGCAAAAAAAACTGTCTTATTTGTTCATGGCTTTTTTGACCACACCGGAACGAATTCCGAATGGCTGCGCTTTTTAGTGGCGAACGGGTACCGTGTAGCTGTTTTTGATTTACCCGGCCATGGTTATTCAGGAGGGAAACGTTTTTCAGTGGATGGGTTTGAGAAGTATCAGAAAGCTGTTCAACTCGTTTTGCAGAAGCTATCGGAGAGGTATGTGAACAGAGTACACATGATTGGTCACAGTACAGGAGCAGCAATAATAGCTGATTGTTTATTGACAAACCAAGATGAGAGATTGGAAAAGATTTGTTTACTATCACCACTGCTCCGTTCAAGCAAGTGGTTGTTATCAAAGTGCTTAGTACCTATGGTTACTCCTTTTATGAAGCAAATACCGCGATCCTTCAAAACCGGTTCTCCACTCGCCAAAAGGCTGCAACAGGATCCACTGCAAGGCAAAACAATCTCCTTGGAATGGGTACAGGCCCTATTCAAATGGGAAAAGGAGTTAAAAGCGAAGTTGCCGTCTAACAAGCAAGTCCTTATCGTCCAAGGCATTAAAGATCAGACAGTCGACTGGAAGTATAACTTACAAACATACAGCGCCCTGTTCCCACAAGCAAAAACGATCATGATTGATGGAGGTTCTCACCAATTATTAAATGAAACCCACGCTTTGAAAGATATGGTGTACCACCTGACTCTGCGATTTATTAGTGGGAGTACGTTGAATAAAGAGGAAATATAAAATAAAATACGGAGCATTCCTTTTGCTCCGTCTTCTGTAAGTTTCTTTATTTATTGACAATCTTTTTGTTATTTTCTAAATTTTTAATGTAAACTTCTTTTGCTTTTCTTTCTTCCAGTTTCTTTTCGATCTCGCTAATTGCAGATGGATCGCTCATCAATTCTTGTTTATTTGCGGCAATTAATTCCTCTAGGGTTGATCGCTTAGTTCTTCTCATTTTCAATCCTCCTTTGCAACAATAAATTTCTTATTGCTTATATATAGTATACCTTACTTTTCAACAAAAAGAGTAATTAAATGTTAACAAGTTTTGAATTGTTGTAAAAATACGTCGAAAACTGTCTGTGTCTAGTATATATATATCCACTTCACTCATGATATAAACATAATAGTTGGGTTGTAATGTGAAAAATCTAAGATAAACATGTAAAATAGTCAGAAAAGGAAGGTGGTAAAACATGGACAGGGATAACGAAACTAATAATATTTCACGTGTTGTAAGTTTAACGATAGGAGGAGCATCACTATTAACACTCTTGCTTAGCCGGAAAACACGAGAAAAAGTCATTGGTGGAGTCAAACAGACTGCGGTAAAGGTCAATGAAGCGAGTAAGTTTTTGGCAGAAAATCGAGAAGAACTCATTTTTCAAGCGAAAAAAACATCAAATGAACTTTCTTCTTTTCTTAAAACAGCTAATGAAGACATTCAGTTTATAAAGGAAAGAGCTGGTCACTTGAGAGAGGCAGCAGAATCCATGAAAGATACCACAAAAACCACGACAGCTGGAATAAAAGAACTGAAGGATAGAACTTCCTTGCATGATGTATCAGAGACAACCACGTACGAAAGGAACAACGACACGAGTTCATAGGTCATACTTGTCACCTCTTGCTGATGTTAGTTAATGCGACAGACATTGTGTTTGTGGTTACCTCTGTGATTTGGGATAAACGGAAAATGGAAAGAACCGTCTCATGCAGATGGTTCTTTTTTGAATGTTTATTGAGAGCGTTATTGAGGAAATATACGGGATAGAAGTCGAGCTGTCACAAAAAAGAAGGAGGATTCATATATGGGATTGCATGAGGAATTGAAGAACCTTGAAAAAGTGCATGATGATACAGGTGTGTTAACTATTTATTTAAATACAGATTTAGGTAATGGAGACCAACAAAACGGGGAGTGGAAAATAAGACTTAAAAATGGCTTAAAAAAGCTAAGAGAATACATTGAACAAGATGGTACGAAGGACGAATTAAAAGCGTATAAAAAGTTGGCGGACAAAGCTAATCAACGCATTTATGATGTACAGACTGATATGCAAAAAAGCTTTGTATTCATAGCTTCAGCCGACGGGGATATTCACTCTGAGAAAATCTTACAAGTCCCAGTAGAAACGCAATTTCATTGGGAAACGGCCCCAGTTTTAAATCAGCTTGTCGAAATGCAGTCTGAATTTCCTCCTGCCGGTATTGCCCTTGTGCAAAAAAGTGATGTCGTATTAATTGACACAGCCCTTGGAGAAATTCGCGATAAAAAGATTTTTAACTGGGAAATCGAAACGGAAGACTGGAAACAATATGAGGGTACTGCTGCGGCGAGCTTGATCTCTTCAGGTTCTACACAAATAGATGGATTTAAACGCCGATTTGATGAGAACCGCCAGCGCTGGTACAAAAAATTAGCCCCGGAAATAGACAAAACCGTAAAAAAGAGAGAAATGCAGGGGTTGTATTTAGTCGGTGATAAAGAATATGTTCAAGAATTAGAGAAGCATCTTGGTTCAGAAGTGTTAAATGTTATCCCGAAAAATCTAATATCAAAACCTGATCATGAAGTAATAAATGAAGTATATGAGGAAAATATAAGATAAAGTGGAATCCAGGCTGAAGTTACAAGGCCTGGATTTTCAATGTGATCTATCCATTACGTAATCATTTCAGTTATCATTTTTGATAGTGGGTTGTATAATCTATATGGGAGTGAAAGATCGTTCAAAATAGAAAGGAAGTATATGTATGGAATTTTTTATGGAAGAAAACGGATTCTCCACAAAAACGGGGTTCGGTGATCTACAAATCTCAGGAGAAGATGAACATGGCTTTCGACCTTATCAATTAATGGTATCATCATTGGCTGTTTGCAGTGGTGTGACTCTTCGCAAAATAATGGAAAAACGTCGTCAGCCGGTTAAAAATATTCATATGAAAGCGGAAGTGACCAGAAATGAGGAAGGATCGCGGGAAATTCAAAAAATACATATTCATTTTGTAGTAGAGGCAGAAGGAGTTACAGAAGCGCAAATGCAAAAAAATTTAGATTGGACGCACAGAAACTGCTCGATGGTTCAATCTGTCAAAGATAGCATTGAAGTTACGGAAACATTTGCGTTCAAAACATTATAAGCTGTCGACAGAGGAAGGCTGGTTTTTAGAATAGGAGAGAAGACAGCATGGCGAGCAAAGCGCAACATTTAGATTTTACCGAAGGCAATATTATGAAAAAGATGGTTCTATTCGCTACGCCTATTTTTTTAGGGAATCTACTGCAAAGTTCTTACCAAATTATTGACAGCTTATGGGTCGGTAATTTGTTAGGCGCAGAAGCCTTAGGGGCTGTCTCTATTTCGGCCACGATTGTGTTCACCATTCTATCATTCATTATCGGAATTAACAGTGCAACGTTGACGGTACTGTCACAAAGAAAAGGGGCAAATGATTCGGAAGGTTTAAAAACGTCCTTGAATGCTTTTGTGTTTGTCCTTGGAATTCTAGCGGTTTTTTTAGGAGTAGCCGGTTTTTTCCTAGCTCCGCACATATTAGGGTGGATGGGTACGCCGAATAGTCTTTTGCCGATGGCAGTGAGTTATTTACGGATTAATTTTTTAGGGATCGTTTTTTTGTTTGGCTATAATTTTATTGGTACTGTCTTGCGTGCAGTTGGTGACAGCAAAACTCCACTCCGCTTTATTTCTCTTGCTGTTGTATTAAATACAGTGCTTGATCCCTTGTTTATATCTGTATTTGAACTTGGGATAGAGGGAGCCGCTTATGCGACTGTACTCGCGCAAGGAAGTGCTTTTTTATTTGGAATCATTTATTCGATTTTGAAAAAAGGACTGCCTTTTACTATACCCACGCCTCCACCTTGGGATGAATTTTTGCGTATATTTAAGCTCGGGCTTCCGTCGGGTTTTTCGATGATGGCAATCTCGGGAGGAATGCTTGCTATAATGACCGTAGTGACGTCATTTGGAGAAACGGTAATTGCCGGGTACGGGGCGGCACAGCGCGTGGACAGTTTGATAATGATGCCATCCACCACACTTGGGTCCGCCATTACGAGTATGTCCGGGCAAAATATTGGGGCAAATAAGTGGAACCGGGTTAAAGAGATCGCCAAAAGCGGACTTATCTTGATAATAACCGTGTCTTTAACTATCAGCTTACTTGCCTTTCTTTCAGCTGAGGTATTAATGCGCATGTTTGTTGATGACCCCGCGACGATTGCCTTTGGTGCTGCCTATCTTCGTACTGTCACCTTCTTTTATCCATTCTTAGGGATTAATTTTGTATTGAATGGTATTGTTCGTTCTTCCGGGGCAATGGTGCAAGTACTGGCTTTAAATATCATTTCTTTCTGGGTTCTCCGTTTTCCACTGGCTTGGGCCTTTTCTAAGCTAGTTGGACAGCAGGGGATAGCAATTGGGATTGGTCTCAGCTTTGTAATTAGCAGTTTGATCGCTGTTTTGTATTATCGGTTTGGAAAGTGGAGGAGCATTGACATTTTTTCCGAGGAGTCCAGTAGTGAAGCAAATAAAGAAAAGACATAGAAAGCTCGATCCGTCATGGGATTCTATCAGCAGATTTCGATTGGGAACAAGAGGGGAGCCGGGAATATGGAAATTTATTTAATACGTCATGCCCAGTCACTGGGAAACATATCAGGGACGATTCAAGGATGTCAGGATGTGTTGTTATCGGAAGAGGGGAAGAAACAGGCAGACCTGTTGAGTCGGTATTTTATGAATGTGGAGCTCGACCGTTTATATTCGAGTGATTTAATACGAGCACAAGAAACAGCTAAAGCGTTGGAAAAACATCAAAAGGTTAAAGCCGAGACAATACCAATGATTCGAGAAGTGAATCTTGGACCGCTCCAGGGGAAAACAAGACAGCAAATATATGAGGAATATCCAGAAACGAGAAAAAATAATATCCTCCAATCGGGAATTGAGGGAACAGAAAGTGAAAAGGAAATTACGGAGCGCTGTTACCAATTTTATAAGCTGCTTCGTGGAATTAAAGAAGGAGAAAAGGCAGCATTTGTCTCACACGGCGGCTTTTTAACGATTTTTCTGATGTATTTACTAGCCGGAGAAAAGTGGCATACGCTGCATCGTCCTTTTTACTTGGAAAACACAGGTGTGTCCAAACTTAGCTGGACAAAGGAAAAGCTATCTATCCATTATATTAACCAGTATCATCACCTAATTAAATAAAATCAATAAACGCCTTCTCTTTTTTAAAGTGTTTTCTCTCCAAGGAGGACATTTTATTTAGGGAAGGTGTTTTTTAATTGAATAAAAAGTAATCTATAACGCATTCTAACCCTATAGAACATTGAATTCGCCGAGGGCGGAAGTTAAAGAGTGTAAAGGGATGTGATGATTATGAGACGGCTGTTATTTACTATTTTTTTAATCTGCTCTCTATTTTTTACAGGGACTGCATCAGCGGAGGAGGTA
Organism: Bacillus piscicola; assembly: GCF_022458745.1. Classification (GTDB taxonomy): domain Bacteria; phylum Bacillota; class Bacilli; order Bacillales; family Marinococcaceae; genus Alteribacillus_A; species Alteribacillus_A piscicola. The sequence continues at coordinate 19,483 of NZ_JAJJJF010000003.1, read as the reverse complement.
TACGACTGGAATTTTAAGCCTTCACAAAACAATGAGCCAGCTGATACAGAAAGAACATACAAAGTTTTGCTGGATAAATACGGTGGCCTTTTTATAGGTAACACAAGCAAAAAAGAATTATATTTAACGTTTGACAATGGGTATGAAAATGGCTATACAGAAAAAATATTAGATGTGTTACAGGAAAAAGAAGTGCCGGCAGCTTTTTTTGTAACAGGTCATTATTTAAAGTCAGCACCAAAATTAGTGAAGAGAATGGTGCATGATGGTCATATTGTCGGTAATCATTCCTGGCATCATCCTAGTTTGCCGGAAATTTCTGATGAAAGACTGGAAGAAGAGCTGGCAAAAGTAAAGAATGAATTTAAACAATTGACCGGCGAGGAAGATATGTTTTATTTACGTCCGCCTCAAGGGAAATTCAGTGAACATTCGCTCGCAAAAACACAGGATTTAGGTTACGTTAATGTGTTTTGGTCTTTTGCTTATATGGATTGGGATACGGATAAGCAGATGGGTGAAAAAGCAGCATACGAGGCGATTATGGGACGGATCCATCCGGGAGCTGTCATGCTTTTGCACTCCGTATCGAAGGATAATGCAGAGGTGTTAGGAAAGGTTATTGAGGAATGTAGAAAACAGGGATACACGTTCAAAAGTCTAGACGAGCTAATTTTTGAAAACTGGATGTCAGTCGGAGAAGAAATGGTGTAGATGTTGAAAATCAGAAGGGGATTTACCCCTTCTGACTGCATCAAGATGCAGCAGCTCCTAATGCAGCTGCTACTTTCTCAAGTGTAGAAACATCTGTCACATCAAATACAATCCACTGGCGGCTCTTAACCACAAGGGTGCCAAATTCTCGATCCTTGTTTTTAATTGGAAAGGCCAGCTGGCTTTGCATCGTTTCCTTTTTATCAGGAAGAGAAGATGCGTGTGCGCTCAACACTTTTTCCTCACCATCGTAAAAATAAATACCTGCCCAGTCTATGTACTCTACTTTCTCGCAAAGAGTCCGTACGGTTTCTGTACAAGATTCTGCAAGAGCCTGGTTACGGTAAATAGAAGAAAGTACACGGATGGAAGCTATATCAGTTGCAATAGACAATAGTATCCCCCTCTTCACTCAATCTATATCTATTGTAACAAAAGCAGTTAACCTATAGGTCTAGCAAGTTTAGGAAATATTTCAGTCAATTGTTACGGATGAACAAATAAATAATCAAGCCGAGAATCGGGAAGAATAGAGTGCCGATTAAAACGATGAGTGCGAATTCTTTACTGTTGCCTTTCTTAACCGCATCACGGTATGCCCAAATGCTAGTGACGATATTTAATAAAAAAAGGCCGACAACAAAGAAAAGAACAATAGGTATTAATAATAATGCTTCCATGTTTCCCCCTTATCATGAAAAAGGCCTTCAGCTTTAAACTGAAGGCTGTATCCCTATTATATTATTCATCATCCACTGGGTAAACACCGTTCTCATCGTGAACTTCACGGCCACTGAGCGGTGGATTAAAAACGCACACCATTCGCATGTCTGTCTTAGCACGCAACAAATGCTCGTCATGCTTATCTAAAGCGTACAGAGTATCTGCTGTGATTGGGTACACTTTGTTGTCACTAAGTGTTTCCACTTCGCCTTCGCCTTCAATACAATACACAGTCTCCAAGTGGTTTTGGTACCAAATGTGTGTTTCTGTGCCTGCGCGGATAATGGTGTCGTTGACAGAATACCCCATATTGTCTTTTTTCAAAATCAAGCGGCGGCTGACCCAGTTCCCATTGTCTACATTTTGTTCTGAGTTAATTACGTCTTCGAGTTTTACTACTTTCATTGTGAAACCTCCTGCATTTTTTATTTGAGTTAGTGCAAAGTAAAAGGTCCTGGAGGGTAGAAAAGTTTAAAACTCCAGGACCCGTATACCTTTATAGTGAGCGCTGGAACTAGGTAGTGACGAGGTCTTTTTCACGCACTACTTCCGTAACTGCTTTTTCAATAATTGCTAGTCCTTTCTCCAGCCCTTCATCATCAATGGTTATCGGTGGGAAAAGCTTGAAAACCTCATCACTTGGTCCAGCCGTTTCCATAATCAGTCCGTGGGTGAAGCATCTGTCTGTGACACGGTCAGAAAAACCTTCAACTTCACTTGCAATACCTTGCATAAATCCTCTGCCGCGATGGGTGCCTTTCATATTCGGATGCTTTTCAATCAAGTCATCTAAAAACTCTTGGATGCGTTTGGATTTATCCTGGACATTTTTTTCTAAGCGATCATCTTTCCAATAATTTAATGCTTCGGCAGCAGCAACGAATGCAAAGTTGTTACCACGGAAAGTACCGTTATGCTCTCCAGGTGCGAAACGGTCATAGTCCGGACGGATTAGCGTTAACGCAAGTGGAGAGCCGTTTCCGCCAATCGATTTGGACAAGCATACAATATCTGGAGTGATGCCTGCTGGTTCAAAACTGAAGAATGTACCGGTGCGACCAACACCTGCCTGAATGTCATCCACGATTAAAAGAATGTCGTGCTTACGGCAGATCTTCTCAATCTCCTGGAGCCACTCCATACGAGCCACATTTAGACCGCCTTCGCCCTGTACCGTCTCGAGAATAAAGGCTGCCGGCTTATCCATCCCACTGCCGCTGTCATCAAGCATTCGTTCAATATATTTAATGCTTTGGTCAGTGTCTTCCATAAAATTATCGTAGGGCATAGGGGTTGCGTTGTTTAATGGAACACCGGCCCCGGCACGTTTGAATGCATTACCAGTCACGGAGAGAGCACCAATTGTCATGCCATGGAACCCTTTAGTGAAGCTGACCACGTTTGTGCGTCCTGTAACTTTACGAGCAATCTTCAAGGCGCTTTCTACGGAGTTCGCCCCTGTCGGTCCAGGAAACATCACTTTATAATCAAGGTTTCGAGGTTTTAAAATAATCTCGTGAAATTTCTCTAAAAACTCTCCTTTGGCTTTGGAGGCCATATCAAGGGAGTGAGTGATCCCATCTTCTTGAATGTATTCAAGGAGTTTCTTTTTCATGTTTTCATCGTTATGTCCGTAGTTAAGCGCCCCAGCGCCAGAAAAGAAGTCAATATATTCTTTGTTATCCAAATCCCACATCTTATAGCCTTTTGCTTTATGAAATACAGTAGGAAAACCGCGGACATAACTGCGTACCTCTGATTCATGCTCTTCAAAAACGTTCAGGTTATTTTGAGTCATATATATCAAAAAAGCCTCCTTGTAATAGTTAGACGGATGATGACTATCTAATAAAATTATTTTTTAAAAGGTCCGATACGGAAGGTCAATTCAGCTTCGTGACCTTCTCCTGGAAACAAGTCTTCTGCGAAACATTCGGAAACCTCACAATTGGTTTCATACGTGCGGGCGAGCTTCTTAAAAAGAGCCTGAGAAGCTGCATTGGAAGGTGTGACAGTAGCTTCCAAATATCTCACATCGGCACTGGCAGTTCGTTCCACTAAGGCATTCAGAAGTTTGGACCCCATGCCTTTGCCACGCTGTGACGGGTCAACCCCTACTTGCCAAACGAACACTGTATCTTGTTTTTCAGGAAGGATAAAGCCTGTTACGAAGCCGACAAGCTCTCCATCTTCTTTGGCAGCTACGCAAGTTTCTGCAAAGAATTCACACATCATAATATATTTATACGATGAATTTAAATCCAAAGTGGAATTTTTAACAAGTTCCCACATTGCAGCTCCATCTTCTGCAGTTGGCTTCTCGAATGTCAGAGATGGTGTTTTCACACTTGCAGCCTTATTGTCTTTCGTACTCATATTTTTATCACCTTCGCTTTGATTAGTAGGGACCTTAATTGTGTATTCCTCCTCACACATTTTTAAAAATTCGGTAGTTACAATTTTTTCTGTCAGTCATGTTATTAATAATAGGGGGTGCGGTAAAAAAGTTCAAATGCGCTTGATGAGGATTATTTGTGATTAATTAGGTTTAGTTAGGATAGCCCCCGGTGATGCTTGCCGCGCTTATAGAATGCTGACGTATAATACGCTATGCACCGTTTTCTGGAAAAAAACTGTGATCAGAGAGTCGTTCGCATTGTTTGATTATGCTGTATCGTCGGTGTTTTCCAGTAAATCAGCGAAAGCTTCATCAAGCTCCGGGTAGGAAAAGTGGTATCCTAACGATAATGCCTTTCTTGGAATAACTTTTTGACCTTCCGTGATCAGAGTGCTCATTTCTCCGAACAATCGATGAACGAAATATGCCGGCACCGGCAGCCAGTGCGGCCGGTTTATTGTTTTTGCCAGTGTTTTTCCAAAGTTCTTCATTTTTTCTGGACAAGGTGCTGTTACATTAAGTGCTCCTTTTACTTGGTCACAAAAGATTGCAAAATTAATCAATTCAACCACATCCCGTAAGTGAACCCAAGAATACCATTGTTCGCCTGAACCGATCCGGCCGCCGGCAAACAGTTTGTAAGGGAGCAGTATCGACGGCAGAGCCCCCTCTTTGTTATCAAGGATTAAACCAAAACGTGCGTAGACAGTTCGAACACCTGCTGACTCAGCAGCAGCTGCCTCGGTTTCCCAAGCTTCACATACCGATTGCAGAAAATCTTTATTCTCCGACGGAGAGCTTTCAGTGAACACAGCTCGTTTAGACACACCATAATAGCCGACAGCAGATGCATTGATAAGTACTTTCGGTTTATAAGATAGCTCACCAATAATACGAATCACTTCTCGCGTCGCGTTGGTTCGACTTTCGAGGATCAGTTTTTTGCGACGTTTTGTCCAGCGGCTGTTAAGAGAAGCACCAGCCAGATTGATAAAAACATCTATGTTCGTGAGCTTTTGTTCAGGAACGCTCTCATCCTGAAGCCATTCTACAAAGGTGATATTTTCCTTATCCTGTTTGTTCGCTGTGTTTCTTGTTAAAATAAAAAGGTGATGTCCTTTTGCAGTAAAATATCCTGTGAGAGCAGAGCCAACCAAGCCTGTCCCCCCTGTTATTGCTATGTTCACACCTAACCCACTCCTTTGCTGCCTGAAAAAGCTCCCACCTGTTCATTACCCTTTATGAATAGGTGGGTAAACCTGATGAGGTGAAAAAATGATCATATCTAAAATTACTACCCAGAAGAAAAGCAGCGGACGCTATAATATCTATACGTACGTTAAAGATATAGAAGAATACGCCTTTAGCGTAGATGAAAGTATTCTGGTTGAATGGCAGCTGCAAAAAGGAATGGAATTGACAGACTGTGATATCGAGCACATTCTTCGTGCAGATAACGAAAGAAAAGCCTGGGAAGCCACGATTCAATATATAACGAAGACAATGAAAACAGAATATGAAATTAAACAATATCTGCACAAAAAAGATTACACCAACGAGGCGGTTTTAGCGGCTGTGGAGCGGGCAAAATCTTACGGTTACCTTGATGACAAGGAGTATGCCAATGCCTTTGTACGGAGTAAAATAGCGGCAGTAAATAAGGGGCCTGTTGTTATACAAAAAGAACTAGAGGAGAAAGGCGTGCCAGCATCCTATATAGACCAAGCCATTTCGCAGTTTACATTAGACAAACAAGTAGCTGCAGCTGTTGCTATTTTACAAAAAAAGGGGAAACAGAAAAAAAATGAATCAAACATAGCGTTTAAAAACCGTCTGACACAAACATTAATCAGAAAAGGTTACTCTCATGATGTCGTACAAGAAGCTTGGCCGAGAGCGGAAATAGAGGTGTCAGAGGAAGAAGAGAAAGTGGCTGTCGCTTCCCAAGGAGAAAAAGCTTTTAATAAATGGAAGAAAAAATACACCAGTACACAGTTAGAGAGAAAGGTAAAAGAGACTTTATACCGAAAAGGGTTCTCACTATCCTTGATTGAAAACTATTTACGTGAAAGGGAGCAAGATGAAAATGGAGAAAAGATATAGCCAAATGACAGCGCTTGAATTAAGAAATGAGATCGCTCATTTGAACGAAAAGGCAAAAAAGGCGGAGCAAATGGGAATGGTTAGTGAGTTTGCTGTGTATGAAAGAAAACGAGTGATGGCAGAAGCGTATATGTTAGATCCTGATGATTTCATGTCCGGCCAACGCTATAACATCAAGCGGGATGGGGGAACCTTTTTTATTAAATTTATAAACGGAGTGTTCGCTTGGGGGTATCGTGAGGGTTCCAATGAAGAAGAAGCCATACCAATTTCGCTGTTAGAGTAATGGAAATAACTGGAGAAAAACTACACATCAAGTTTGTTTTCTGTATAGTTTTTCTCCCTGCTTCAGCTTCTTTTCTAATGTTTCGTCACTGTAAATCCAGCCCGTATATGAAGTAGTAATAGAGAGGGATTGATCTAGCCGCACTACTGCGACAAAAGGATAATACCCCTTGCTTCGGTAACGGAGATCGATGAACTTCACTTCGTACCCACTATCGCGCTCGTGAATGAGCCAGCGGTACGTAGGTGAGAAGGAAAGGAAAGCTGCTAAGTTTCGATCTTTTTTAGCTGCCTGGATAATACGATCTCCAGGGATCGGCTCAAACGGATAACTCTCAAAATAACGGATTTTCTCATTTCGAGATTCCGTTACATGAAGCTGCTTTGGGGTACGAATGACAACGTGCCATTTATCCCAATTATAGGTTGGTGATATAAAGACGTGGGTTGCCCCCGGATGCAGTCGAGCAGCATTTCTAACGACACGATTACGTGCCCGGCATCTCCATATATAATAAAATAACAAACAGGTGTACAAGAAAAGAAATGTTTGCCCGGGTGGAGCCCCGTATCTCCATGCAAGGATGGCGAGTAAATGAGCCAAAAAGATTAATGGATCAAATATATTAATTACCCCAAATGCGATCCATCGCTTTGTAAATGGAGAGAGTGCTTGAGTACCGTACGCATTAAAGATATCCACAAACACATGTATAAATACCGCCAAAAAAGTCCACAGCCACAAGTGTAAAAAAGATATGTTCGGAGAAAAAAAGTAGATACCAGAGGCTACGACAAGCGGCCAAATAAGGACGGCCGGAATCGAATGAGTAGGCCCGCGGTGATATCGTATATAGACAGCATTGTTTTTTAATTTTAGAATGGTATCGAAATCTGGGGCTTGCGAGCCGACTATTACCGCAGCCATCACGGTCTGCATCGCCGCTGGGCTTTCAGAGACGACAGGATCCAGCATCGCTAAACCTCCGAGACCGATCCCCATTACGACATGGGTGGCGGTATCCATGATGAAGTCCTCCTTCCTGCCGGTTATCTTTCTACTGATATAGTTATACCCGATTATATAGCCTATCAAAAGGGGGGAGAAGGGTTGTATGAAATTGTTCATTATTTTGGAACAATCCTCGTTCCATTGATAACTATGACAGACGGAGCTGGTAACGATGCATATAGACGTTAATCATCTTGATATTCCGGGCTTTCAACAAAACTTAATACAATGGTATAACGAAAATAAACGAGATCTGCCGTGGAGGGAAAACCAAGATCCCTACCGCGTGTGGGTCTCCGAGGTCATGTTGCAGCAAACAAAAGTAGAGACAGTGATACCATATTATAAACGTTTTATGGAACTGTTTCCAACTCTACATGCACTTGCTGCTGCTGATGAAGATAAAGTACTAAAAGCCTGGGAAGGACTGGGATATTATTCGCGGGCGCGTAATTTGCACACAGCGGTGAAAGAAGTAGCGGCTGGGTATGGTGGCAAGGTTCCATCTTCTAAAAAGGAGTTTGCTGCCTTAAAAGGGGTGGGACCCTATACAGCAGGTGCAGTTTTGAGTATTGCATTTGAAAAGCGCGAACCGGCGGTTGACGGTAATGTGATGAGAGTGTTTTCGCGTATTCTGCTTGTCACAGATGATATTAGCAAGCCGAAAACACGTAAAAGCTTTGAGCAAACATTAACCTTATTTCTAGAGGGCGTCCAGCCATCAGAGTTTAACCAGGCGGTTATGGAACTAGGAGCATTGATTTGTACACCGAGGTCTCCAGGCTGCCTGCTATGTCCTGTTCAAATGCATTGCCGGGCGCGTGAAGAAGGGGTGCAAGAGAACTTGCCAGTAAAGGCGAAAAAAAAAGCACCGGCCGTGAAAAAGATGGCTGCCGTTATTTTGAAAAATAACAATGGCCAAACACTGTTTCATCAACGTGGAGAAACTGGCCTTTTAGCGCGGTTATGGGAATATCCAAATCTAGAAGTACCAGCCGGTCAAACAAGTGAAGAAGTGCTGGAAGCGTTTTTAGAGCATGATTATGGCCTGAGAGCATCTATTATTAAACCACTGCAGCATGTAGAACATATATTTTCTCATTTAGTATGGAATATTACTGTATATGAAGCGAGGCTTCTAGAAGAAGAACAGTTGCACTCTAAAGGGGAATGGCTATATTTACATGAAGCTGAGCGGCACACCTTTCCGGTTTCTCATCAAAAAATTCTACATAGACAGATACAGAGAGAGGGGTAAGTATGGATTTAGGGCTGCAAAATAAAAATGTGCTAATCACAGGAGGGTCTCGCGGGATAGGAAAAGGCATTGCCAGCGCCTTTCTGGAAGAGGGAGCTGAAGTCACTGTAATTGCTCGTTCGAAAGAAAGTCTCCAAGAAGCAAAAAAAGAATTAAAACAAGTACACACGATACAGGCGGATCTCTTACATGCTGCTGATCGGGAAGCTGCTTTTCAAGCGTACCAAGAAAAAGCCGGATCGATTGATGTACTAATTAATAACGTTGGCGGCAGTAATGGAGGGTTGATATCTGAGACGTCCTTACAAGAATTTGAAGAAGCGATGCACCTTAATTATTTTTCCGCGGTGCATTTTAGCAAATTGGCATTCCCTTTCATGAAGAAACAACAATCGGGGAGTATTGTGAACATTTCTTCGATCTACGGCCGCGAATCGGGAGGCAAAGCGACATATAATAATGCGAAGGCTGCAATGATTAGTTTTACGAAGGCACTCGCAAATGAAGCTTTTTCTGATGGGGTACGAGTGAATTCAGTTGCTCCCGGGGCAATATTACATCCAGAAGGTAACTGGCAAAAACGTCTTGAAGAAGATCCGGAACGAATTCAAGCATTTGTCCGCCGTGAGATCCCGGGCGGTAGATTTGGCAAGGTGGAGGAAGTCGCGAATGTTGTCGTATTTTTAGCGTCTAACAAGGCATCTTGGGTAACGGGGGCTTGTATAAATGTGGACGGCGGACAAGCAAAAATGAACATGTAAAGGAAAAGTGCTATGTTCTGTTCATTTGTTCGAGCTGTTCTTTTGTTACAGGAGTTCCGAACTCATAAATCTTTTGAAAAACTTTATCGAGTCCGTGTTGGAATTCGTTCAAATCTTCAATGGTCTCATTCTCATCAAAGTGTTCGAACGTGAACAAATTATGAGCTTCCAAGTCATGAGCGCGAGCTTCTTTTAAAAGTGTTTGAATTTCTGACAGTTCATCAGGCGTTACTTCGATTTCATATTGAATAATTGTGCTGTCAGGAATTCGTACTGGGCTGACATCATCCATGCTGACTGGATGTAAGTTCACATAATACTTCTTTTTTTCCATAGTAAAATCTCCTCCTCTTCATGCCGTTAATGTGTGCAGGAGAAGCTTTTTTATACAGTAAGCCGTCTCTTCGGGAGAGACGGCTTACTAGGTGGAAATAATTCCTTGCTGCTGGAAAAATCTTTTTGTTTCCGGTGTGCCGAGTTCATATATTTTCTCGAACAGTTTTTTTGTCTCCACATTTAATTCTGATTTTGCACGATCTTCTTTAGGTTCATCATGCACGCGTTCTAAGACAAGCGAAGGGGTGACATCCTCATGCTCAGCTGCATCCAGCCGTTTTTCTAATTCTAATTTCTCAGCAGGCGTTGCTTTGATCGTATACTGAATTGTGTTATCGTCAGGTTTCACACTAGAGATTCTCGTCAACGTTGGGTGCAGCTGTACGTAATAAGTAGTTCTCTCCATAATGAGATCTCTCCTTTTTTAGATTTCAAAGACATATACCCGCAACGAAGCAAATTTACACGAACTTTATTTTGAACAGGAGGAAAACGAATGGACAACAAAGTGGCTTTAGTAACAGGTGGCAGTAGGGGAATTGGCAGGGAGATTGCCATAAAGTTAGCGAAAAACGGGTACAATATTGCAGTGAACTACGCTCGAAGCAAAAGTGCTGCATTGGAGACAGCATCCGTTATTGAGGAATATGGAGTAAAAGCGCTCGTTTTAAAGGCAAACGTTGGAAAAAAAGAAAAAATAACTGAAATGTTTGCTGCTATAAGAGAAGAATTTGGCCGTCTCGATGTTTTAATTAACAACGCGGCTTCTGGAGTATTACGCCCGGCTTTGGAGTTGGAAGAGAGTCATTGGGACTGGACAATGGATATTAACAGTAAAGCTCTGTTATTTTGTGCACAGGAAGCAGTGAAACTTATGGAGGTACATAATGAAGGTAAAATAATCAGCCTTAGTTCACTCGGCTCACAGCGATATTTACCAAACTACACGGCTGTCGGTGTTTCCAAGGCGGCGGTTGAGGCTCTGACAAGATATTTAGCGGTAGAGCTTGCGGATAGGAACATTATCGTAAATGCAGTTTCGGGCGGAGCGGTCGATACAGCGGCACTTACTCATTTCCCTAATCGTGAACAGCTCTTAGAAGAGGCGAAACAAAGGACACCGGCGGGGAGAATGGTTGATAAAGAAGACTTGGCGAACGCTGTTATGTTCTTGCTCTCCGAAGAAGCAACAATGATCCGAGGACAGACCCTTGTGGTAGACGGCGGTATTTCACTGCTTACGTAAACGAATTTTTTCTACTTTCACATGGATATTTTCTCTCTTCAAGGGGAGATTAAGGGATGTGGAGGTGATGATAATGGCTAAAGGACAAAACGAAGCTTCAAAAACAAATGTAAAGAAAGTGCGTCAGCAGAACCAGGCAGCTGAGCAAGGACAAGGAACTGAGGAATTTGCCAGCGAAACTGATGCGCAAGAAGTAAGAAAACAAAACCAAAAAGCACAACAAAAAAAGTCACAGCAGTAATCGGGATTAAAAAAAGCTCTTTGGAAGGGGTCGCCTTTCAAAGAGCTTTTTTAACGCTCGATGAATACTGCATGTTTAAAACCTCGGAAATACATACTCCACTAAAAACCATAAAAATCCAAAAAAGATAATAACATATGCCAAGTATTTTATAAATGTTGAGGCAACATGAGATTTGTCTTCCTTTTTGTCAATATGCCGCTCTTCATATTCGTGATCGGGAGTTCTTCCTGGCATAAAATCGTCCTCCTCTAAATCTTGATTTATCAGTTCAGATTCCCACGACCTACATAGAATAAACATAACGTGTCCTTCTTTTAAGAAACTGACTTAATAAGGTGAGTCAGTTTTCTTTACCGAATACAAGCTGTATAATAAATCAATAGACAGATTAGGAAGATAGGAAGGAGAAGGGCATGGATTTCCCCGAGAATGGAAGAGAGATTGAAATTCATAGTTACAAACATAATGGGACCCTTCACCGTGTCTGGGAGGAGACCCTGATTTTACAAGGTACTTCAAAGGAAATTATCTGTGGAAACGATCGTATATTAGTTCATGAATCGGACGGCCGTGCGTGGCGTACAAGAGAGCCGGCTGTCTGTTATTTTAATAGAAATAAATGGTTCAATGTAATAGGCATGGTTCGCGCAGACGGCATTCACTATTATTGCAATTTAGGTACACCATTTGTTTGGGATGAAGAAGCTTTAAAATATATTGATTATGACCTTGACATAAAAGTATATCCCGATATGACGTATCAACTGCTTGATGAAGATGAATACGAGCAACATAAGGAAGAAATGAACTATCCGAGAGAAATTGATCATAAGATCAAAGAATCCGTCCAAGAACTTCAAAGTTGGATTTTTCAACGGAAAGGGCCTTTTTCTCCGTACTTTGTTGAGAAGTGGTATGAACGTTTTTTGTTTTTCCGTTAATAACTGAATCGATTTCATAAGTGATTAATTATCATAAATACGAACGATCATACAGAATTTTTGTTTAGTATAAAATTGTAAATGCGTAACGGAAGGCGGCGACGCCAACGGGAACAGCACGAGTCCGAAAATCCTGGACCGAGACGATGGAACAAAGGCTAAGATCACCACGTCCTGTGGCAACGCCTTTGTGACCAACATTCTGTTGGCCCGAGTAACACTGTTTTTTGTACGATAGAGGTGAAAGATGGAAAGTATTAAAAGGTATCTCCAATTCGTCAGTCCTTATAAAAAGATAATATTTTTTACGATTGGTATCGGTATTTTGAAGTTCGGTATTCCGCTTTTAACCCCTTTAATTCTCGCTCATGTCATTGACGATATTATTTTGGCAGAGGGAATGGGAGAACAAGAGAAAATAAATACTTTGCTGTGGATTGTTGGAGGAGCTATTGTTCTGTTTCTCGTTCTACGACCACCAATAGAGTATTACCGTCAGTATTATGCTCAATGGACCGCCAGCAAAATCCTGTACGATATTCGTGACAATTTGTTTGCGCATATTCAGAAATTAAGTCTGCGTTTTTATTCGAACCGGAAAGCGGGAGAAATCATCTCGCGGGTAATAAATGACGTAGAACAAACAAAAAGTTTTGTCATTACAGGTTTAATGAATATATGGCTTGACATGATAACGATATTAATAGCTATTGGTATCATGTTAAGTATGAATGTCTGGCTCACAGTGGTGGCGTTAACGCTGTTTCCTTTATACATCTTTTCTATTAAATATTTTTATTCCAGACTTCGCCACCTCACTGCGGTACGGTCTCAAGCACTTGCTGAGGTACAAGGTCATCTGCATGAACGAGTACAAGGAATGAACGTGATCCGAAGTTTTGCTTTGGAGGATTATGAACAGCAGCAATTTGATAAACGGAATCATCATTTTCTAGATAGAGCGATTGACCATTCAAAGTGGAATGCTAAAACATTTGCCGTTGTTAATACGATTACAGATATTGCACCGTTGATCGTTATCTTGACAGCTGGTTATTTTGTATTAACATCCGGTCTGGAAATTGGGGCCATGGTGGCATTTGTTTCCTACATGGAGCGTTTGTATAACCCGCTTAGAAGGTTGGTCAATTCCTCGACCACTTTAACGCAGTCTATTGCCTCTATGGATCGTGTTTTTGAGTTTGCTGATGAGAAATATGACATTCAGGATAAAGAGAATGCGTTACAGCTCGAACATACATCAGGAGCCATTGACTTTGAAAACGTTAGTTTCTCTTATGAAGAAGATAGTACGGAAGTTCTTGCAGGAATTGATTTAGCCGTAAAGCCAGGAGAGACGATTGCACTTGTAGGAATGAGTGGCGGGGGGAAGAGTACACTTGTTAGTCTTATTCCGCGCTTTTACGATGTGACCTCTGGCGTTTTAAAGTTAGACGGAAAGGATGTTAAAGAATATCAAGTGCGGTCGTTGCGGGATAAAATTGGTATGGTTCTGCAAGACAATGTACTATTTAGTGATTCCGTTAAAATGAACATATTAATGGGAAATCCATATGCTTCTGATGAGGAAGTGAGGAAGGCGGCAAAAGCAGCCAATGCCGATCATTTTATACAAGAACTTCCCCAAGGGTACGACACTCCGGTAGGTGAGAGAGGGGTAAAACTATCCGGCGGACAAAAGCAACGGATTGCAATCGCGCGAGTATTCCTTAAAAATCCTCCAATCCTGATTTTTGATGAAGCTACGTCAGCGCTCGACTTAGAAAGTGAGCATCTTATTCAGGAAGCGATGGAACTATTAGCGGAGGACAGAACAACTTTCATCGTCGCTCATCGCCTTTCTACCATCACGCATGCGGATAGAATCGTAGTTGTGGAAAATGGAAGGATCGCGGAAGTAGGAAACCATCACGAACTAATGAATAAGGAAGGACCTTATAAGAAACTGTTTGAGGTTCAATATGTATAATGGATGTAAAGAAAGAGGCGTTCCCGATTACGGGGGAACGCCTCTACTCGTTTCTTGCTTCCGGTTCAATCTCAACGGTATTATCATCTTTGTGGTAACGAAAGAAGCTTTCCACGAGCAAGTCCAAGTGCTCAAGCTGTTCATTATACTCAATGATGTGGGAAATGATGGGAAGAACACGTAACCATTGCTCACGACTGATTTCATAGTTGTCGTATAAATCCATAAATAAATCGGTTAGTGACTCTCTCCCTTCATCGACCTCTTCAGCCATATCCTCTGTTAATTGGATATTTACTTTGCCGATATACCGAAGTAAAATCCGATCGTGGTAATCAGTTAAATGATGAAGTTGCTGTTGTATTAGTTTCTGTATTTGGTCTGGCATAAGCTGCAGTTCATTTTCATAGCGATCCAACGTTTTTAAAATCAAAAAGGCTTTACGCAGAACTAGAATCATCTGTTTAAATAAGACGGTCTTCCGAGCCTTTGCAAGTTTCGTTCGTCGGAAATAATTTCTTTCCTCTTTATATAGAAGGTAATAGTTATCTAATTTAATTAGGGCTTCATTTAATAGCGGAATCTCTTGTTTGAGGGACTGTTGATTCACTTCATGTCTTGTGAGCAGGCGTATCCAGCGAATGACATCTTCCGTCAAGCCGGCAGTTTTGAAATATAATCTCGTTTCATGTTTTGGCGGAAGAAAAACTAAGTTGACAACGAAAGCAGCAAGTACTCCGAGCATAATTAGTGAAAATCTTTCAAAAGCATATAGAAAGAAACCGTCCTGTGGATTGCCCATAATAATGATGATCGTGACAAGAGCAAGTGAAATGGCTGATTGTTCAAGCTTTAATTTCAAAATAACTGCAATCGCAAACATGACTGCTGTGCCGATAACAAACGGCTCGTGCCCAAAAGTAACTGCAAACAAAATCGCGATCGCTGCTCCGATTACATTGGCTTGTGCTTGTTCCAGGATAGTCTGGAAAGATTTAAATATAGATGGCTGAATGGCAAATGTCGCTGCAATGGCTGCATAAAAAGACGGCTGAATACCTGTCCAAGAAGCGATATACATTGCTAGCACAATCGCTAATCCTGTTTTTAAAATTCTAGCCCCTAATTTCATAGGAAGCGACGAATCCTTTCTTTCCAATCGGTATTGCCGACAGGGTATTTAAAGACAATTCATTATTTCTTAAACGCCCACCTATATCATATCTCTTTTTGGATTTCTTTAAACGATTGTTCAGCGGCTGTTAAAGTGTCAACAATATCAGACTCTTGGTGGGCCGTTGTAATAAACCAGGCTTCGTATTTAGAAGGGGCAAGGTTTATTTTTCTGTGAAGCATTTTCTTGAAGAATGTTGCAAATAACTCACCATCACTCTCCTGTGCTTCTTCATAGTTTGTAACTTTTCTTTCCGTAAAAAACAAAGTTAGTGCACCTTTTAAGCGATTCACCGTTGCGGGAATCCTATAATTATTAATTAACTCTAGTAAACCATCTTCGAGTTGTTGACCGAGATTATCTAGTTTTTCATAAGTGCCTTTTTCTTGTAAAACTTCTAAGCAAGCAATCCCGGCACTAATAGATGCCGGATTTCCGGACATCGTTCCTGCTGAATAAGCTGGACCGAGGGGGGCGACACTTTCCATGATTTCGGCACGCCCTCCGTAAGCCCCGATAGGAAGGCCGCCTCCGATGATTTTACCCATTGCTGTCATGTCTGGTGTCAACCCAAGCAAGTGTTGGGCACTACCATACGTGAAGCGAAAAGCGGTTATTACTTCATCATAAATGATCAAAGCGCCTTTATTGTGAGTAAGGGAATGCACTTTTTCAAGGAATCCAGGTTGTGGTTCAACAATCCCAAAGTTCCCGACAATAGGCTCAACTAGTACGGCAGCTACCTCATCCCCCCATTTGTCTATTGCCCTTTCAAAAGCCTCCGCATCATTAAAGGGAACAGTTATAACCTCTTCCGCAATGTTCTTGGTAACGCCGGCAGAATCAGGTGACCCTAGCGTGGATGGACCGGAGCCCGCCGCCACGAGGACGAGGTCGGAATGGCCGTGGTAACAGCCGGCAAATTTAATAATTTTGTTGCGGCCGGTAAAAGCTCTGGCTACACGAATGGTTGTCATAACGGCTTCTGTACCTGAATTAACAAATCGAACTTTTTCTAGTGAAGGAACGGCATCTTTCAACATCATCGCAAATTTGTTTTCCAATTTTGTTGGTGTTCCGTAGAGAGTCCCGTTTTCTGCAGCCTTTTTAATCGCAGCAGTGATATGAGGATGAGCGTGTCCTGTGATGATAGGACCGTATGCACCAAGATAATCGATATAACGATTTCCATCTACATCATAAAAGTAGGCTCCTTCTCCTTTCTCCATAAATACAGGTATGCCGCCGCCCACACCTTTATAAGAGCGTGAAGGGCTGTTGACACCTCCTACAATATGCTCGCAAGCTTCTTTATGTAAGTATTCAGATTGAGTTGTTTTCATAAGACATCCTCCATTTCAAAAAAATCACCAATGTTTATTGTATCACGTACGTTTCATCCGTTGCTAAATAACATGATGTTTGTTGAAACTCACGAAAAAAGGTACCCTAACAATAGATTAAAGTCTTATAGAGAGGACGATTATTATGACAGCAAATCAGGGAGAAACAGCTCCAGACTTCACATTACCGGCAAGCAATGGAGAGAAAATCAGTCTGTCGGATTATAAAGGAAAAAATGTAGTTCTTTATTTTTACCCAAAAGACATGACGCCAGGGTGTACAATAGAAGCTTGCGATTTTCGAGACTACAGCCAAAACTTCGAGAAAAATAATACAGTAGTATTAGGTATCAGCCCCGATCCTATTGAAAAACATCTGAAATTTATTGAGAAGCATGACATTCCTTTTTTACTTTTGGCTGACGAAGAAAAACAAGTTGCCAAGGCTTATGGTGTATGGCAGTTGAAGAAGAATTTTGGTAAGGAATACATGGGGATCGTTCGCTCTACTTTTATCATTGATAAGGATGGAACGATTGTAAAAGAGTGGCGCAATGTAAAAGTACCAAATCACGTAAGAGAAGTCAGTGATTATATACAAGAGTGTATCATAACAAAATAGGCGAGAATCAAATAATGAATCAGCTGTTCTGAGATTTTTCTCGTATCTAATAAGGGTGAGAGATAGTAAAAGGGAAGTGGGAGGATAGTAAAAATGAAGTTAATGGTCTGTATCGTAAACAATTTTTACACAGCGGAATTAGAAAGTCGGATGGAAAGCAAGGGATATCGAATGACAGAATTATCAAGCAGCGGAGGGTTTTTAAAAAGAGGAAATACAACATTTTTATTTGGAATTGAAGATGAGCAAATTGACCAGTTGAAGAAAGATTTGAAGGAAACATGCATATCCTATGAACAGGTTAAAGGAAAACGGGCTGAGACAACAAACCGCTACACTGCTTTTGTTTTAAACATGCATGAAGCACTATACCTTTCCGAACTGACAAAATAAGGGCAGTGACTTTTGTTGACAACCCTTGTAACTACCAGTAAAATTAATTGTAAGAATTACAATGTAATAATTGTTTTACTAGGAGAGGGGTGCATGACGATGGCGAACGAACGACTTCAGGAAGCAATTGATGCTTTGAAAAGCACGAAGGTTCGCATGACTCCGCAACGTCATGCCATATTGGAATACTTGTATAATTCAATGAGTCATC
The DNA here is from genome assembly GCF_022458745.1 of Bacillus piscicola. GTDB lineage: Bacteria > Bacillota > Bacilli > Bacillales > Marinococcaceae > Alteribacillus_A > Alteribacillus_A piscicola. Next base: position 1,729 of record NZ_JAJJJF010000003.1, on the reverse strand, counting down.
CGACGGCAGACGAAATATATAAGGCCTTAGAAGGTAAATTCCCTAATATGAGCGTTGCGACGGTTTATAATAACCTTCGTGTGTTCAAGGAGGTTGGCATTGTAAAAGAGCTTACCTATGGAGACGCATCGAGCCGATTTGATTGTGTAACTACAGATCATTATCACGTGATATGTTCTGAATGTGGTAAAATCGTGGATTTTCATTACCCGGGGTTAAATGAAGTAGAAGCTTTAGCAAAGCATGTTACAGGTTTTCAAGTGAACAGCCACCGAATGGAAGTATACGGTACGTGTCCCGAGTGCAATGGTTCTATGCCACACTAAAAATACGGCTTAACGTTTTTGGGTGAGAAATTTAAAAAAAGACTGTCCCGGTTCTGATGCGGTAGGACAGTCTTTTTATTTTTCGTTGATCTTAATGATTAAAGTTTTTTCGATTGTATTTGGGGTCAAGTTCTTTACCTTCAAGTTTCGGGTCAAGAGTGAGTGGTTCGTTGCAGTACATACAAACGTCTACCCGGCCAAGAATTTTTGTGACTTTTTTGCAGGTGGGGCATTCTACCTGTACTGTGTTCGTAGAAACCATGCCGATCCAAAAATAAACAACACTGCTTGCTATCACAAAAATAAAACCAAGTAACATGGATATGGTCATTATAATAGGTGAAGATTTAAAAAAGATGCCAATATACATAATGAAGATACCAATGAATACAAGAGATAAAGCGAATGTTCTGATACGATTTATTTTACTAGATGCTTTAGCTGCCATACTATAACCTCCTGGAAAAATATTATAGCATAGCAGCGGCTGAAATCATACTTGTCCATATTAAATGAATGCGCCCAACATAGTTATGAACGCTAGATCTATACTTTAGCCTATTTTTGTAAATCATTTGCAACCACTTCCAAGCGCTATAGGCGGACAGGCTCATTTACAAACGGGACACGAGTGTGACATCAATTCGAAACTTCATTTACGCTCGTTCTCACTTTTGCTTCTTTACTAATTTTGCGCCGAATAACTCACGCGCAGAACGTACACATTTTTATTCAGAAGTTCCGTATCTGACCCGACGCACGCTGGGATCGCTGTTTGATGCTCATTTCACTCGTGAGTTTAGACATACATATTAAATGAGTTAAGTTTAGTTAAGTATTGCCCCATCCAAATAGTATTATGGTATATAATATATAGAAGATACTTGTCTATATAAATTATTTTATTAATAAGTGTTGACTCTTATTTCTGTTGGTGATATATTATTCATTGTCGCTGTTAACGCGGCGGCAAGCGAAGCAAAAACACACTTGAAAATAATTTTTAAAAAAGTATTGACTTATTCGACGGAAGTCGATATAATGTAAAAGTCGCCAAAACAAGCGACGGGTTGTCCTTTGAAAATTGAATGAAAGTCAAGCGTCTGTTAATTTCTTTTAATAGAAACAAATTAGAGTTAGGAATTCGGTATGTCACGTGAGTGACGGATCTGAATTTTGCACACAGTGCAGCACAAACTTTCATGGAGAGTTTGATCCTGGCTCAGGACGAACGCTGGCGGCGTGCCTAATACATGCAAGTCGAGCGCGGGAAGCAGGCAGATCCCTTCGGGGTGATGCCTGTGGAACGAGCGGCGGACGGGTGAGTAACACGTGGGCAACCTGCCTTAGAGACGGGGATAACTCCGGGAAACCGGGGCTAATACCCGATAATCGGCAAGATT
>NZ_JAJJJF010000029.1 GCF_022458745.1 Bacillus piscicola | reverse complement strand
GATAATGAAGGGGCAGCCCTTTGTGAAAGTAGGACGTTGCCAGGCAAATGATCAAAAAAAGCTGTCAGCTTACTATGCTGGCGGCTTTTTTTGTATCAATATATTATGTTTCTAAAAAACTACTATTTTGCGATCCACACCGAACGTACCTTAGAAAAACTTGTAGAATTATCATGCTTATCATACTGTTGAATAGATGCCATTTTTCAATATTAAACCTGAATCATTCATAGAAGAAACCCTTTGATTTCTAGTAATGCCCGCCTGATGGATATTCCGTAGTTAGTTATTCATTGAATGAATGAAAAAAGTACCGCCTGTTATGGTTAAATCGTCACAAAATAGCCAACAGAACAGATTCTTCTAACGGCATATATTCCGCAATAGTGATCGAGAATTTACCTGCCTTCATTTTTCACTAACCCACGATCTTCACGACGCCATTGCACCCGTGTGCCGCCACTATTTCCACCAACCACAGTTTTGGCAACTTCATCCCCCGCCTATGGCGTCGCTGTATCACCCATTTGCTAATTTCACGACGCTATTGCACCCTTATGCCGCCACTATTTCTACCAACCACAGTTTTGGCAACTTCATCCCCCACCTATGGCGTCGCTGTATCAACCATCTGCTAATTTCACGACGTTATTGTACCTCTATGCCGCCGCTATTTTCTCCAACTACAAATTTAACGACACTATTCAGCTCTTCCCCGTTAAAAAATAGCCCGTCGATTTGAAAGAGTTGCACTACCTGTTATTTAAGTGCTCCTGTGTGATCATTTTGTTTTATGATGAGATCGGGGGTTGAACGGATACTTCTCATATCTTTTATTTTATCGAACTTAGGCGAGAAGACTCCTTCCTCAAAGTTTGTAAAACTTAGGTGGGAGAGGAATCGCCTTTTTTAGTTTTTTCTGAAATGAAAACAGATCAAGGTACAAACATACGTTCTTTTTGTTAAGATGTAAGTATAAATTCGTAGGAGGTGAATGCGGTATGCCAACTATTTCTATTAAAATGCCATTGTACAAGCCCACAAACATCAAAACTGAAATGTATGAACAAATGCAATGTAGTTTCTCCGAAGCTGCTAACCTAGCAATCCAAACCAAACAAGCGGAGCCTAAGTTAAAAGCATCAGAACTCGATAAGAAGTTGAGCCATATTGCGTTACCGACCACTACCATTCAGGAAGCACGGAAACTAGCTGTTTCTCATTATCAGGATTGGAAGAAAAACCATAAAACAAAGGGTTTTCCTTCTTTTCGCAAAAAAATTGCTATTCCCTTCAACAATCAAAATTGGAGACTTCGTTTTGATAATGGCTTCCTGAAACTAGGGATTCCCACTATCGAAAAGGGCAACCTGACGGCTGATAAGTACGTTCCCTTGAAAACGAACGACTATAGCCTTTTTGGGTTCATTACCTGATGACTGGTGAAATGGATAAAAAATCCAAATATTATATTCTGTCTTTCGAGAAAATATCAAAACCTAAAAAAAGGAAACAGTCAATTGTTTTTCAAAAAGGGAAAATGGTACGTTTCGTTTGCTATTACATTTGATTTACAGAATGACGTTTCAGAAGAGCGAAAAAAGGCCATTGGAGTGGACCGTGGATTAAAGTATATTGCTGTCGCAGGAGATAAGGAAACTGGCAATTATATTCATTTCTCGGGGAAGCAAATTGGTCATATACGCCGAAAGTTTAGTCGCTTACGACGACAGTTACAAAAAGCAAGAAATGTTAAAGCGCTAAAACGATTAGAAAACAAGGAGCATCGTATTATCCAATATTGGAACCACGTGATTTCGAAGGAAATCATCCGCTTCGCTCAAGAACAAGGTGCTTCTGTTATTAAAATCGAAGATTTAAAACATATCCGTTCCATGAAGAAACACTGGAAGCGCAGCGACCGAAACGTTAATTCTTGGGCTTTCTTTGACTTGGAGGCAAAAATTACGTATAAGGCACAACTAGCCGAGCTGGAAGTGCAAAAAGTAAATCCGTTCAAAACTAGCCAAGAATGTTCGAACTGCGGAAAGGCAGTAAAAAAGAACCGTAGAGGTTCTCTATACAAATGCTCTTGTGGGTATAAGAAAAATGCTGATGTCAACGCCAGCTTTGTTATCGGCACAAGACCATGTAAAAAAGAAAAAACAACAACTGCGGCTTAACAGTCGTTGCAGGAAATGTAGTGTTTTCTGTAAGGCGCCTGACTGCGCTGTACACCTAGCTGTTGACGCTCTGCCCATAACCTGTGAAAACGGAGAGTGGGACTGAGTAGAGGTAAAGGTAACGTAACCATCCAACATGAACTTGCTGGTCTCAGCTGTTTATCCGTTGGAATCCCCTTCCTCAAAAATCCGATAGGATTTTAGGTGGGGGAGGATGTCAATGATATCGTGCCATATACGACGTTTCTTCTTTCTTATTAATAAAACGTTTGCTTGTACATATACATAAAATAAGTGAATGATTAGCTCAAAAGACGAGGGGAGAGACAGGGAAATGGATCCGATTATTTTAATATCTTTGGCAGGTATCGCTCTTTGTATGTTTTTTTTAATGGGGGGGCTTACTTCATCATTTAAGTGGATGGGCAGTATCTTGGTACGCCTCGTTATTGGTGCGATGGCTCTGTTTTTCTTAAACATTTTTGGTGGTGTATTTGATTATCACCTTCCTATTAATCTTTTTACGGTAGGTGTGTCAGGTCTACTTGGATTTCCAGGACTCTTTATGCTGGTTGCTGTCGATCTTTTTATTCTAATGTGAGTTTTGACCATTGGAAGTCTCGGTAAAACTTGGTTTCCGTATAGGTGTTGACTTTTTTGCAGAAAAACGTATAATAGTAATTCCTGCAAGAGATAAAGCATTTGATATTCATACGTTAATTAGTGATTTTCCACTTTTAACTCTTGCAATAAATTGATTTAAATGTTATAGTTAGTTTCTTGGTTAAGTAAACAAGTTGTCACTTAGACAAAAGAATGTATTGACTTCATTCTTAAAAAGTAGTATAATGAAAAATGTCGCTGAAAAGCACATGGTATATTG
>NZ_JAJJJF010000028.1 GCF_022458745.1 Bacillus piscicola | reverse complement strand
TAGAGGACCAGCGCTATGGTCAGCTTCCATCTTATAGGTATCGTGTGAACATGTTGTTCTTGAGAAGTTTGTCATTATCTCCTAACCTCCTTCCGTTTATCTGTTCAACAATATGACTTTGTTTATATTACCGAGCGTTATTCCAGAATGGCGCCCTTTAATTGAATACATCATATCACTTTTTAAGACCGTTTAGAAAACACTACAAAAGAGATGAAGACTGTCATCATTGTTAAAGCAGCCAAGACACTTACAGTCTGATAACCACTTAGAGCCACCACATTAAACTGGAATAACCCCATTAAAATAATCATATACCCCAGAATAAAGAAGTAACTGACAAACATACCTTTTTCTTTAATCCGTTTCGAGCGCTCATCATTTTCTTTAAAATGAGGATAAAGATAAGCATTACAAAATGCCATCACGCTAACTCCAAATAAAACTATATCATGACCTATCGGAAATACTCCACCTGAAATAGCAGCAATACTTGTTATTATACTGAATGCTAAAAAGAGAAATCCAAAAACGATAAATTGAATTTGGCCTGTTTTTCTGTTCATAATTCAACCTCCTAATATGAATAAACTTACTTATAATCTTTTTCTTCCAAAAAGAAGATGTTTTCCACTTTCGTTTCAAATAATTCTGCCATTATCATCGCAAGAGGAAGAGATGGATTGTACCTGCCCTTTTCGATAGAAATAATGGTTTGCCTGGAAACACCTAACTTTTCCGCTAATTTATCTTGAGAAAAACCAATTTCTTTTCTGTGTTCACTTAACTTGTTTTTCAAAGTCATCACCACCTCTATTCATACCTAGTGTATTGTAAAGGTAACTTGACGGTCAAGTTACCTTTACAATTATTTCATAAAAATTATAAAAGTCCTTTTTTTACGCAAAAAAACTGTACCTTTTTTAAGATACAGTTTGAAGTATTTCTTCACTATCCTGTTGTTCTACAATCTGGCTGTTAGAAGCGCAATCCTTATTCCACAACTGCGCCCCGTTTGCGGAACATTCTTTATTGACCTTCTAACATATCCCTTAAATAATTTGTGTCTTTTGGAGATATATCAAAGCCATTTAGCTCGTGCCCAATATACATTATCCTACTTTTCTCCCCTGTATTTCCTAGTACAAGGTGTAATCCGTGGGTTTCCCCATTTTTATAACGAACCAATATATCATAATCAGGCTTTTCTTTATCAACATCGACTTTTTGTTTTCTTCCTTCTGCATTTTTCACAATCTCTTCAAATCTTGATATGATTGCATCTTCGTCAATTGTAGTAAAATAATTTTCATTTAACCCACCATAGGCATCTGATTTAGAAATTGAAATAGATGAAACATTATCAATTAGCGTCATCTTCTCTTCTTGGGATTGGCAAGCAAATAATAGTAATGCGCAAAAAGATAGTAATAATAACAAAAGTATTTTTTTCAAAAATCTCTCCCCCCCCTGTACTGATATTCGTGTTTTCAATTTATCTGGCCCTTATACACAATACTGACGCTGCTCATTATTAAGGAATCGCGCCCGTTTGAGGAAATGTTAATTTATTCTTTTTAAACCAGCTTCATTTATCGAATCACCAATGATCTCAAAAGAGTATTCCTTGTTTGTTGCTAATTCAAGTGTTATTTCTTTCAATGGTACCCTTTGTTCCATTTCATTTATCAATACAAATTTAAATGTTTTTTTGCCTTCTAAGTTAAAGTCTTCTTGATCAATATATTTTTACTAAGTGTCCCCTTTTCGAATTTCAGAGCCATCAGCATAACTTATACCGCCTGTAATTTCACCATCAGTACTGATTTCTATCGAATAAAAGTCAAAATTAGCGTTGTTTTTTATGTGAATAACCATGCTATTCTCATTTGGTTTTATTAAAGCACCAGTATTATTTGTACAAGCCGATAAAAACATAACTATCAAAAATGAGATTGATAAAAGTAACGATTTCTTCATAAATTCTCAACCCCTTCTTAAATTAATTATTTGATTATTTATTCTTGCGTATCTTTATCACTTTGATATTCAAGAATATCCCCTGGCTGACAATCCAAAGCTTTACAAATAGCATCTAAAGTTGATAATCGAATCGCTTTTGCTTTTCCATTTTTCAAAATAGAAATGTTAGCCATAGTGATTCCAACTCTTTCGGATAGTTCTGTTACACTCATTTTTCTTTTTGCTAACATCACATCAATGTTGATTATAATTGCCACTGTTTTCACCTCAGACTGTTAAATCATTTTCTAACTTTATATCTAAAGCACTCTTAAACAACTTCTGAAGAACCATAGCGAAAACTGCAATAATAATGGAACTAAAAATAATTGTAAATGCAATAATTGCTATGCCAGGGTGTAAAGCGTTTTGTGTCAACAAAAATATAGTGCCTATTACATATAAGATACTAATTGTTATCGCACAGTATTTTATGTTTCTTAGGGCATTTACGGACAAATCCGAGAAGGCATTTTTTCTATCAATGTAATTTAAAAGTCTTAAAGCCTCATACAGGGCAATGAAAAATGGGATTGCTGTTATATATAGCCCGATTAAAATGGGATATCGCAAATAAGCAAACTCAGGATACATTTCTGCGGTATCATTTGCTAACCAAGGTAACAGAAATATACACAAAGCAAGTACCGTAATTCCAATATAAAAAACAGCTACCTTTAAAAAGAGAGTTGTTCCTTGTTTCATAAAAAGCACCTCACTTATTTTTCCTTGTTAGAATTATAGCAAGTGTTTTATTGAATTACAATAAATCCGTATTAAAACTCAATAATTTAATGTTGTTTAATTAATATCTTTTCTTTTTTGACAAAAATAAAAAGCATCCCTGATTGGACAGAGATACTTCATAAAATATTTAGCCGTGGCTACGGAATGAGGTTTAATCAATTTTTACTTTGCGATCTTCAACATAATGGCCCGATTCCAACGCAATCCTTCTTCTAGAATTACACCCGATTCTAGAAGAACCTTATACATTTTATCTGTCCTTGGTATCAGATTGGCTTTTGTATTTAAGGTTAAAAATTAATTCAAATACAAAGGCAACTAATAAACCACTCCAAAAAATAAAAGCTGGTGAAAATAAACCGTTTTCCGTTGCCAAACAATAAAAATAGTTTACCGCTGATATGAGTACGTAAGTATAGAAACCAAAGAAAGCTCCCTTTTTCCAATTGAGTGATTCTCTTTCATTCATCGACTTGAAGAGCTTCATAACATCACTTCCCTAACTTCGTAAATGGCCCTTATACGCAATACGGGCGCTGCTTTATTAAGGAATCGCGCCCGTTAGTTCAATAACAACCTTGAGAGCAACTGGTCACTAATATTTAACGAATGTGGTAACGCTTCGTTTTGATGCAATAGTTCGTCTGGAAAGTTCCTCTTTCCATTTCTTTGAGTCTAATTGATATTCACCGTATTCATCTTTGTAAGTTTTTTTTAAGAGATTAATTGTTCTGGACTCTTTTGGATAATTATGTGATAAGAGATAACCCAGTCGTCCTTCCTCAAATATATATAGTTCTACAACGTCCCCAATTTCCATAAATGAATCCAAGAATGTAATAAATTCAATATCTTCACCTCCAAGTTCATAAACATAAGGGAGGGTAAACGGCAAACTTTCCTTATACGCTTCACCATTTATAAATGCATAATTATTTTCACTTGTGTGATATTCAGGAATAGGTTTTAATGTAGCGATAAAATAATGAGCTGTCATTGAAAAATCCCTTTCATCAATACAATATTCTTATTAAAGCAACCTATCATAAGTATAACCTTGAATAATATCAATGTTAATTTTTACCTAACGTCTTCTTCAATTAACCTGCTCCGTTAGTACAATAAGCCTTACTCCATTAAATGGCCCGTTTGTTGAACAAAAGTAACACAATGCTTTACCCTGTGTTTTACCATAAATATAATTTAACCTTTTTGCTAACCTGCCCCGTTT
>NZ_JAJJJF010000027.1 GCF_022458745.1 Bacillus piscicola | reverse complement strand
GTTGAATAAGGATTATATACTCTCAAAATAGTTGGCCAACTTTTCTTTTTCATTTTCACGTAATCGCTTATTTTCTTGTTCAAGTTCTTTATTCTTTTTCTCCAGTTTTTCAATCCTTCTTTTAAGTGAAGCTATTACAGCGTTTTGATTATTTTCATCCCGTTTTATCCTTGAATCTACAAACTTTTCTTCTTGTTGATTTCGTAAGAAATTGATACGCTCTTTAAGAGCTGAATGGTTATACAGCGTTGCTTTGCTCACTCCAGCTTCTTTCGCTACGCTATTAAAGTTAATTGCCTTAGAACTCTTTATAAGGCGTTTAATAGCTTCTTCAACCTTATCTTTAGTTTCTTGCTTTCTCTTTTCATGTAGCCGCCTTAATTGTTCCTCGCGATCAAAACTAGCCATGTTTAACACCTCCTTTTGCTTTACGTTCTAATTGTCTCTTAATGCGGTCAAATCGACCAAAAATAACATTTCCTTCTTTGATTGTTTCGTAAATATTCTGGTACCTTTCCAAGTTTTTTTCGTTTGCCTTAACCATATCTTCACGACCATACTCTTTAGATGCTTCAATCCACTTTGTGGTAGTTTCTATAAGGAGTTCGTACTTTTTAACATCAAAACTTGTCATGCCTACCGCTAAATCAAAACAAGGTTTTCCATCGTTCGCAGTGAGACAAGGGGGTTCTGCTGCCAATGGGCAATTCCCATTGATCCTTGCACGACAGGTTCCATAAGGGTTATCTAAGGCATTTAACTTCTCGTCTTTCCACAACATATCAAGAATGTCTTCAGGAATATCTTCTGTTTCAGAAACTTGATGAATTTCTCCATTTAGATCAAAGCTAAATACACCTTGTTTGACAACCTTCTCGAATTCTTTACGTTTCGTATCATCTAATAGACGAGCGTATTGCATGGTCATTTCGGGTGATGTGTGGGCTAATAACTCCTGAACGGTTAAAATATCGGCTCCACCATTTATCAATTTTACTCCATATGTATGTCGGAATTGGTGGGTTTTGAAGCGAAACAAACTGCCTGTTTCATCTGTTATATTCTTTTCTAATGCTAATTTGTTTAGTTCTTCTCGAACAAAACTCTGACTGAATGGTCTTCCCTTACGGATACCTCTGTAGCGAACAAAAAGGTATTTTTCAGGATTGTTATCATCATTGCTGTATTGCTTAGAACGGTTAATTAAAACTGCAATTATATCTGCTAGATGATCATCAATGGGTATTTTATGACCTATTACATATGTTTTTTCAACATCTGTTGTAAGATTTGGTTTTCCATTTATTCTACCTAAGCAATCCTGCGTCAATCCCAATGTATCACTTATGCGAAGACCTGTTTTGAAAGCGATCCAGACAATTGGCTGTACATCTGGATGAAGGTCATTTAGATTATTAAACAGTTGTTCCAATACATAGTCAGGTATATAATCAATTTCATCCATAGATTTTTTTGGGACAGTAGGAAAGTCTTCTGGATATACTAGACGAAACACCATATTTTCAGGTGCAAAATCTTCAAACTTCTCTAAAATTTGAAGATCTCTTATAAAGGCACGAACACACTTTAATGCTTGACGAACATATTTTTTAGGATTGGAATTTTTCTTGTTTAATTTGGTCTTTATATGTTCATTTAACTCTTCTATGTACTTTTCTATATGTTTTCTTTCAAGTTCTTTAAAATCGTTCCATTTTGGATTTTGTTTTGAAATTGAGTTTAAAAAAGGAATAGTATATGTTCCATAACTTCGAGCTGTACCCCAGGTAAAGTTTTTGCCGCTGATTAGACGACCTTTTAAATATTCTTTAAATATTTTACAAAAATTTTTATTCTCTATATTTGAAAAATCAATGTGATAACCACTTGTTGATTCATTGAATCCTATCCCATATTTTTTGTACAGCACCCGTATATCCCATCGGTCCTTCTCCCATTCATCACGGGTATCTGTTAATTGAAAAAGTGTATTATAAATCCGTGCTAAAAAGCCATCTATTTCTGTACGGGCTACGATTTCTTCCCCTCTCCACTTTTTGATGTAACTCGTCTTTTCTCCTTTACCATTCAACCAAAAGGTCCAAAGTTTTTGTTCTTTATTGATGTCTAAATCAAGAAGGGAAGTGAGATTTGGGTGCTTTTCGTTTAAATACTCAGCCAGTTTTTTTAGCGATCCTGAGATACTTTTAAATATAGTCCTTATTCCCCAACGGTCTGAAAAAATTTGATTGTAGTAAACAAACTTAATCTCCATATTGATGTTTCGATTTGCGCAGTTAAAGTAAATGTTATTTACTATTCCTTTTCTCTTGTTATATTGCTCTTCAAAATTAGGGATTTTACCAATCTCATGTATATTCCAAACATCATTAACTAAAAAGTAATCATCATTCACAATTCTTCTTGTTACTTTTCCACCGTTGGAAATATCTTTAACCTCGTAAGTGGATAGGGTGGAAGTGATTAATTCCCAATACTCACTTTTTGGGATTAGATTATTTGGTATGATTTTATCCAATGTTTGACCTCCTAAAATAATAATTTACCTCTAAAAAGGAACTACCTCGTCATGAATACCTGATTGAAAAAATTCCTCTTTGTTCTCTATGCCTCGCCCAATTTCAAAGGCTTGAGAGGCTTTCTCCCAATCCTTACGAATATCATCTTCGGAAGGGTGAACATATAGGTCAATGGTTGTTTGTATTTGTGAATGGCCTAGACGTTCTTGTACTGCCTTTATATTCTTTGTTTGAAGATAAAATATGGTTCCATGTGTATGACGAAATAGGTGAGGAGTAATATATATGCCTGTTTTCCTTTCTATCTCTTTAAGAGTTGCATAAACATCAGAATATGTTAGAGGTTCTCCAGCGTTCTTACCCCAAACCTTCACAAATACAAAGTTATGGTCAGGATTATATTCATCTAGCACTTCGAACAAATAATCATCATACAAGTCCATTAGCCCTTGAGAGATGTCGATCTTTCGTTCTCCAGTCTTCAACTTCCCCCCGTTTGGTAACTCCCCTCTATCTGTTAGTTGGATTTTGTGCTTCCTTTGTATTGCGTCAAATTGAAAGTCTTCAAGAAACAAGGAGAGAACCTCACCTATACGAAAGCCACTTTCAAAAAGTAACTTTACTAAAAATCTATCCCTAATGTTAGTAGTGGATTTATAGATTTCATTAACTTGCTCCTTTGTAAATATCTTTACTCTTACTCTTGGTTCGTCTAATTTAAGCACATTTTTGAAACGTGGTTTGTCTTTATTTACATGATATAAAAAATCCTTATATCCAGTTCCACCTGCACCTTGAAACATCTTCTTCATCAACTTTTCAACAACATTTGATTCAACAAATTCTTCTCTGTATAGATAATCATAAAATGATGTCACTACCGTAAGGTAAGTGTTTACTGTTCTTTCACTACGTTTAGCCTTAACTTCCTTTTGGGGTACTACTTTATTGCTTTCATATGGATTTCTGAGCCAAGCAACGAAGTCAGATATTATTTGAAAGCTAACTTGCTGATAATCAATTCCTCTTTGTTCTAAGTATGTAAAGTAATATTTCAAAGCCGTACAGTAAGTCTGTAAAGTATTGCTACTACTCTCCTTGTTATAGTGAAATTTCATATACTTCGCAACGGGTTCAATAGGCGATCCATTTGAATCCAAAAGCAGAAATACTTTTCTATTACCAATCAATATTTGTTCTACCTTCATAAGAGCACCTCCAACCAATTATAATTTACGATAGTGCTGCTACTTGTAATGCTTACAGTAATTGTTGTTTCTATAAGGTCCTCGAAACTAACGTTTTTGCGGAGTGCTATCCTCGCACCGAGGCTACGTCCTCTCCGAAACAAACAAACGTTCGTTTTAAATATATATTAAACCTATTAAACTATATTTTCAACCATTATTTAATTAATGTATTATGTTATTAAAAAAGGATAGCCAGTCCCCATATTAGACTAACTATCCTTTGAAATATCACCTATATTTAACCAATGATCC
>NZ_JAJJJF010000026.1 GCF_022458745.1 Bacillus piscicola | reverse complement strand
ACAATTAACAATAGATAATTATGAAAGTAAACGAATAATGTCTAACTCATCTATACTGTTGTTCACGTTTATTGTCTAAATAAGCACTTGTGAAACTGTTCTATTAGTTACATATGAAATTGGTTTTGAATGATAAATAAAAAATATCTATGATTTAAAACTAATTGCATGCAAATTACGAATATAAGGGGAGACAAGAAAGTTACTTGTGAATGGAAGTGGTCAAAGGGGCTATGAATCAAGAGAAGAAATGGATTAGAGCGATACAGAAACGGTCAAACGAAGATGCTGCCGATCAGTTAGTACGAAAGTATTATCAAGAAATATATGCATTCGTATTTAAACAAACAATTGATCAAGAGTTGGCAAAGGATTTGACGCAGGAAATTTTCGTAAGTATGTTACGGAGTATTTATCGGTATGATGGCAGGGCATCGTTTCGAACATGGCTGTATAAGATAGCTAACGCTAGAATCATTGATTACTACCGTTCTAAATTTTATAAGGAAAACAAGCATGCCCCTATCACTTCCGAGGAGCTTCTAGAAGAACCAGAGGATTTTGTAGTAGATATTGAAAAAAAAGAGGAGGCACAAAGCGTTTTAGACGTTCTAGCCCGGTTTGATCAACAACACCAACAAATTGTCCGTCAAAAAATCTATGCAGAGCAGACATTTGCAGAAATTGCAGCTAGCTTGAGTATTCCCGAATCAACAGTGAAATCCCAATATTACGCTGCCATTAAAAGACTTAGAGAGGAATTAAAGGGGGAGAGAAATGAGTAGAAAAAAGCCACATATTCCGTTCCCAAATGAGAAGGTGATGGAAAGGGAAATCGAAGCAATTATTTCAAGAGGCCTTGATCCAACCCCTTCTTTTGGGCGTTATCTTTTGACGATGTACAGACAAATTGGCTTTAGATATATATTCCGAGACGCGACAGAGATTGCATTTACTCTTTTTCTTTCCATCATTATTCTTACCTTCTTAAGTATTAGTGTTGGGAACTATGCTGCCTTTGAACAGGGCAATCTTTACACATGGATTTTTGGCTGGTCGCCTGCCCTTTATATGATCATGGCTTATTTTTTCTTTATGAACAAGAAACAAAGCCCAATCTATGAGGTGGAAATGACATGTAAATACAACATGTATCAGCTTGCTGCTTTTCGTATGCTTTTTTTCGGTTTAGTAGCGATGCTAATGAATGGTTTCATGATTTTTCTCATCGCGAGCGAGTACCAGCTTAACTTTTACTTTGCATTTATACTATCGACGACGTCTCTGTTTTTGTTTGCCACGCTATTTTTATATGCGCAGTTGAAAATGAAATCACTTATCTCCAAGCTAGCCGTGATAGCAGGATGGGGGCTGATTAACATGTTTCTCTCTTATTTTAGCTCAGAAGTTTACCAAACTATTCTCCAACAGATCCCATTTTATGTTTATGGTGTTATCAGTATTTGCGGGTTCATTCTTTATTATAAGCATCTTAAAAAGCTCACCGTTTATGCACGTGCGAAAGGAGTTGTTTAAATGTTAGTTGTAAATAACGTTAGCAAGCAATTTGGCAATTTTTCAGTACTCGAGGATATAAATATAGAATTTAACAATGGGGTTTATGGACTCTTGGCTCCCAATGGTGCAGGAAAAACGACACTTATTAAAATGCTGGTTACCCTTTTATTCCCCACCAAAGGTGAAATCCTGTACAACGGTACAGAAATTACAGGTTTGGATGAGAAGTACCGGGATGTGCTGGGTTACCTTCCTCAGGAATTTGGTTACTACAAGAACTATAGTCCGGAGCAATATTTATTGTACCTGGCAGCTTTAAAGGGGATTCATAAAAAGCAGGCGAAAGAAAGAATCTCTGAATTACTTCGCCTCGTCAATTTGGAAGAGGCTTCACAGAAAAAAATGAAAAAGTTTTCAGGTGGTATGATTCAGCGCGTCGGTATTGCCCAAGCCATGTTGAATGACCCTAAAATCTTGATATTAGATGAGCCTACAGCTGGTTTGGATCCGAAAGAAAGGGCACGATTCCGAAAGCTACTTACCGAACTGGCGCGAAACCGGATTGTTATACTTTCTACTCATATTGTGTCTGATGTAGAGTCGATTGCGAATGAAATTATCATGATCAAAGATAAAGCGGTTTTATATAAGGATAACACTGAAAATATCTCTAATCTTTTAGAAGGAAAGATGTATGAAACAGAAGTTGATTTTTCCGAAGCAACGACTTTCCGGGAAAGGTATACGTCGATTGCTGAAAAAAGAGAGAATGGAAAAATGAAATTCCGTTTTGTAGCTAATGGTGAGCCACATACAGAATGGAAAAGCGTGACACCAACTTTAGAGGATGTTTTTTTATATGCTTATGCTGATGGCATCACCCTAAATGGAGCCTCGGTATGATTCTGAAACACGAATTACTTAAAATTTTTAAGACACCGGTTATTATCGTTCTTCTTTTGTTTTTTATGATAATTAACTTATTTATTATCATGAGTAACGCCTATTATAAGGAAGAAATGGCTGTGCTAACAGATCTTGTAGATCAATATGGACACCAAGTAGATGAAGAAATGCTACATCGATTTGAGGATGATTATAAAGAAAAAGTAACGTGGATGAACCAGATTGTGCCAGTAAGTGGCAAGGTTTATGATCATCCTTCTGAATTATTGTCAGATAAATCTATTCCTTTAAACCAAGAACTTAGTGGTCATCAGCTTCGCGAGCTTCAAAAATTATATGTTGTGGAGCAGTATTACCATACGAGTAAAAGTCTGGATGAAATATATCAACACATACAGGTTGACGATCAAGCGGAAAAAGTCATTAACACTTACGGTTTCCAAGGAGGTACCGCTGAGACGGTACGAAATCAATATGAAAAAATCGGAGATAGATTAGCGGGGATTGTAGAAAATAAAGAGCATCGAAATCTATTTTTTATGGGGCCAATATATGAAATGCACTCTTTTCTTTTTAAAGATGTAGGAAGGGCATTAATATTTGAGTTAGTGGTTCTTGTTGTGCTTATTACAGCGTTTGTGACTAATTATGAGTTTGAACAAAAGACCCATTTGAGTGCGTATACCACTAAAACGGGACGAAAATTAGTTAGGAATAAGGTAGCCGCTGCAGTTATTGCCAATATGTTCGTTATGGCAATACTAATCGGTTTGACCTTGATCAGTTACTTTCTCGTTTATGATTATTCAGGTTTATGGGATGTTCCGATTAGCAGTTATTTTAACGCTGAATCTGATTTTCCGTATATAGCTTGGTGGAATGTATCATTTATAGAGTATCTAAGTTTGTTTGTTGCCTGCATTGTTTTCACTCAACTGTTATTCATGGTTCTGACTGTTGTGTTGTCTATTTTTATAAAAAACAGTTACATTGTGTTTTTTGTATTCGCGATCATACTAGGAATGGGAATATGGCTGCCAAGCATTATTCCTCTTGATGAAAATATGATATTTGTCGTTCAATTCACTCCTTTCATTCTCATTTTGAACCCACATATATGGTTTATGGGCAATGGAGCATTTACCTTTTTTTCTTATTATGAATTTGGAACCGTAGGAGTTTGGGCGGTCATTCTTGGAATTTTTATAAGCTTTAGTATTTCTTTTTTTAAGAGACAATCATTGCAATAAGGAGAGAGAAAACGTGAGGGTACTCGGATATGAGTTAAAAAAGTTAATGAATTGGAAAATCATTGGATTAGTGGTTATTATCAGTGCCATTTTTTATCAATTGTTTCTGAGTTTCTATATTGAACATTTCCCAAATGGAAGACCAAATCTTGACTACTATAATGTAGCAGGTGAAATGATCACTGAATACGGGTATGAAATGGATAAAAACGAATACACAGATTTTCAACAAACCTACCATGAGGAAGTAGAAAAAGCGAATCAATACCTTCAATCAAACGATGCGTTTGTCGAAGCTGGGATAACCACTTACGAACAGTTCAATAACATAGATAGGGATAATCAGGAACTGGTGGAATTACATAATAAAGTGGTGTTTGAAGAAGGCGTAGATGTATTTTGGGAGCTACAGGCACGGGAAGGAATCATGAATCAATATGTACAAAGAACAGAGATATCTACGATGCCTATTGTTAATGAAAATCAACGAGATAGAGCACAAGAGGTGATAAGCAACAATGCAAGAGAAGCTATTTTACCTGCCGAAGTAGTGGACAACTATGATGCATTAATTTCTCAATTGGCCATCCTCATCGTTTTAAGCGTGATGATTGTAGTATCTCGTGTCCATATTATTGATCACAAAAATAA
>NZ_JAJJJF010000025.1 GCF_022458745.1 Bacillus piscicola | reverse complement strand
GAGCATCTCCTTTTTGGTTTATCGGTGGAAGAAAGAAAAAAGGGTGGATATCGTTTAATAAGCAGATGTTTATCCAGGAAGAGGGCGCAATTGCGGAATAACATACATAGAAATGATCAAACTTTTTTATAAAAATTGTAGACGACTTCACAAATAATGAATCCATTTTAATCAATCTTTTTTCCAAAATGGATTCGTTTGTTTGTGGTAATATACAGGTTTGTGAGGTATTTATGATCAAACTTTATTTTAAAGCTACAAAAATGTTATTTGACATAAAAGTTCTTTCTTTTACGATAAAGTTCTTTCTTTAACGTAAAAGATCTTTCCTGATGTTCAATATGTTCAGCTCAAAAAAGCTGCCAACCAGTTAAAACACCGAAAAGAGGTACCTCTTTTCGGTGTTTTTTCCATTAGCATATAAAGTAATAAAGCATATCAAAAAAAGTAACTCTTACCGAGTTACTTTTTGATGTGTGAAACGTTAATATATTTCTTAATCGAAAAGTGACAGCTGCTTGTATCTATCCATTGCATCGAATAGCTTACCCTCTTCAATCGCATTCAATTGTCCGATGATCGATTCGCCTATTACTTTCCCCAATAATGGTGGAACAGCATTTCCTATAACTCTGTACTTTGCCGACAAAGATTTTGCTACAAACACAAAATCATCGGGAAAAGATTGGAATCTGGCAATTTCCCTTACTGAATACCGTCTGTTTTCAGTTGGATGGATAATCCCACAGTTTTCAGGAGTGGCAGCTGCGGTGATTGTTCCATTAATCTCATCTCTAGAGAATCTTCGATAAAAATTGGGAGCTCTATATTTTTTCATATTGTCCTTAATCCTCTTTAACCGAGGAGGTAATTCACTGTATGGAATATCCTTCCACGATCCCCCTTCTTTAATGAAAGGGATTAGTTTCTTTGACTGTGGTGAAAACTCCCAGATATCCTCTTGATTAGGAAGGTTTTTCACATTTTTTAAGGCAGCGCCAACCGTTAACTCTTTCTCGTTTTTATTATGTGTTGGTGCTGGGAATTCGTATGTAAAACCTAAATCTTTTCTGACAGCTACAAATATTACTCGATATCTTTCTTGGGGAACGCCATAACTACTTGCTTTGATTAATTTGTAGTTAACACAGTAACCTGGTATGATATCATCTAAGGTTTTTACAATAGAATCTAATAGCAATGAACCATCTAGATTTTTGGTGGATAGTATACCTCGAACATTCTCAAAAACCACTACCAATGGATTTTTAGATTCGATCACCCTTATTGCTTCTTCAAAAAGAGTACCTCTTTTATCAGAAACTCCCTTTCTCGAACCTGCACTTGAAAAGGGTTGGCAAGGGAAGCCTGCCGCTAAAATATCACAATTTGGGATATCGTCAACATGTATTTCTTTAATATCTCCCTCAATTATAGTAGTATTTGACATATTATGACGATACGTTTCTGCTGCGTTTGCATCTATTTCGTTTGCCCAGATAACGTCCATTCCCGCTTGTTCTAAACCTAAATCCAATCCCCCGCAACCACTGAATAAGGAAACAACTTTAAACCTTTTATTTTTCAAGAAAATCAACTCCAAGTCAATAGTAAGTTACATGTCATTGCTTAACTTATATTTATATTCCTTCTATCTATTGGTTTGCGGAACAGAATTGATTTCTAATTCTTTATAATCCGAAGTAGACAAACTTACATTATTCAAAAACATATTATAAACTTTTTCATCGGCGAGGTAAACTAATTTAACAGGTTTTTCACTGATGAAATCAAGTTTCGCTTGGCCAAAAACTTCAAGAAGATCACCGTTCCCGCTGTCACAGGGGAATAAAAAGTAATTCCTAACTTTTTCATCCAAGATTATATCTCCAAGTCCTTTTTCATAAAGCAATTGTTTTGATATATCGTTAACTGATGGGTTCCCCTTCACAGTTCCGTTTTCAAAACGGATGTGATAATATTTTGCATCTAATATTAAAAAGTAATCCTCTCCTTCTATGGATGGGGTAGAGATTATGTCAGGTAAAAATGATTCTTTTTCAATTTTAATGCCAGTATCATATGATTCCCATGTTGGTTTCGGCAGAGATTTTATATACATTTTGTATTTGTTATCAAATATATTGCTACATATTTTTTCCCAAATGTGTTCAAAGTATCTAGTCCCGTATGCGTCTAGTGGAAAAGAAGAGTTATCTGTCGATAACTCTATGATGGACTTGATTGCTTTCAATGTTGTAATTTTATTGTCAACATATGTCACGTTCATTTCGTTATCAATGACATTAATTAAAAACTCTAATGACCCCAGCGCTGAAATATCGATATTCAACGGTTCTATATCTAAATGAGAATATCCTAACCAGTGCTTATATTTTTCATAACAATAGTTCACAGCCCATTTATGGATTTTGATAATTACATCTTCTTCATCGCTGTGATCACCCTGAGTTAATGTATCGAAATAATGAGGGGAATCGTTGATAATATATGGTTCTACCTCTGATACTGTCTCCCCCCATAAAGTCTCACCTGAACCGTTAATTTGAACAATTTTTTTGTTCTTTGAATAATACCCATTTTGGAGAAAGTCCTCAATAATGATTTTTGAAAGTGAAAAAGTGCTAATGTCTTCTTCGTCATCACTCTTAATTAGCGGATCGATGGTATTGTGATTAAGTAAAGGGTTTGCCGCATACTTTTTTATTACACTTAATACGATCTTTGCTTTTCTTAACTTTGCTTCATAACTTAAGTCTTTTCTAATGTATTTGGGTAAAACAAAATACATTTTATCCTTATGAAAAAACAAACCAACAAATTGAAATTTAATTTCATTGCAGTCAACTACTAAACAAACTCTTTTCTTTTTTAAAAGATTTAGGAATTCCAGGCTAAAAATTTTTTTCAAGTATGCGGCAGAGTAATGTTTTTGTTCTACAAAAAATGAAACGCTCATCAGGCATCACTTCTCAATTCTTCTTCTGAGAAAACAAAAATATTCCGCTTATTATCATAGTCCTTTACTATGTCAGAAAAATTCTTTTGCAGAAATAATTTATTATAATTGTGTCGAAGTACATCATCTCGCAGATACAGTAACAACTTGTTTTTGAATATTTCACGGTTTTTCAATTCGTGCGGTCTTAGAAAAAAAGGCCCTAACAATTTGTCTTCTGGGACAAAGTCTTTAATATGTTCATTTATAGTGGCTCTTAGTTTGTTCCAGGAAACTTTTTCACCCTCCATAAAAGGGAGCTCGATAAGAATATCTTTAACTATATCTTGATTTTCATCTAATGGAATGTACTCAAAGGACCATCTTCTTTTAAAAGCTGAATCAAGTGGGCTCACACCTTGGTCGGCACTGTTCATTGTTGCCCAAATAAAGAAATTAGAAGGTATCTTAACTTCATCTTCGATAATATCTACACTTCTTAAGAAATTCATGACGTCAGGGTTAAACACAATACTATATTCACTTTGGCCGTCTTCATCTCTATCCAATAATTGAAAGGCATCACCGAATACACTTGCCGCGTTAGCGCGATTTATCTCTTCGATAATTAATACAAAACTGGTGTAAGGGTTTTTAATTGCTTTAACAAGTGTTGAAATAAATGGACCAGGAACAAATTGATAATCAATGATGGGTTTCACCTGCTGCTCCATTTCTGTCCTTTTGTCTGTGTTATAAACAGCTTCTTCAGATTTTACATAAAGTGGAACGGGTTTGTAAGATCCTATAAACTGATTATATGAGTAGCTAGGATAAAAGGTTATTCGTTCTATCAATCGCCTGTCCATAAAAAAGGTTTCAACTTCCTTATTCAATGAGTAACTTTTACCCGTGCCAGGTGCTCCGTATATAATTTTATTTCTAGGAATATCCTGTGATATGTTAAGCGAAGGATATGTTTCAGCCGCCCCATGGTGACCATTGTCCCCCGTTTGATCAGTCTGTTCTCGGTTTCTAAATAGATCATCATCCAAATCCGACATTTCCCAGGGAGTCTCACTAAAATATTTTGAGTCTAACTCAGGAATTGTTGCATTTGAAATTAGAAAAGACGTAACATCGGCGGAGAATATTTTTAACAACTCTGTCTCCAATGCTTCCCTTAAGATGTTATTCTCTTCAAAATATCGCTTCCTAAGCAAAAAAACAATGAGTGGAAATGCATTATCTCCACAAATCCGAAAATTAATAAACTTCATTAAGTTATCAGGCCAATTTGAGTGTTTAGCTATTCCTGTTTTTCCGTTTTCTGTGTCTAAACCCAGAGTTAACAAAGCACTGTTATTCGGTCTAGTTGGATATTCAGTCTCGCCCGAGATAGTGGCCCTATTTACTTGTGTTGAAAGAAAATTTTTTCCAACCTTCGTTTTTATTTTATCTCCAGATTCCAAATTGATTATGCCCAAGCAATTTGCCTGCATCTCTTGTGTACCTTGATCTCCTAAAACCAACAGTTCAGAAACCTTCTCTACAAACTGTCTTTTTAATGGTGAGTCTTTATGTACATCAATCGTTTCGGATTCATTCATCTTCTGTAATTGGTCAATTGCTAGAAAATATGCTAATGATGAAGTTCTTTCAAGATTTGTCTTCCCCTCACGTTGGGTCGACAACTGTGGATAAAACTCATTGAAAGCTTTCGCTGAAAAATACATGCAGTTACCCCCTTTAAATCTCCATGTTCTAGTTTTATACATCCGCTCCTTTAAAAGATAGCAAAATTCCATTTTAACATTTTTCCTGTAAATATGGTTTATTAGTTTAATTTTCTTTACTGCTAAAAAACCTGTCAACAACTTTTGGCCAATGATTAAACAAAAAAGCAGCGGACAAAAGAGAGTCGATTTAACAAGTACGATACACATGGTTTCAAACCCCATCCGTAATCTAAAAGTAATTTAAGGACCTAAAATGTATTAATAATATTTTCTTTGTTGATAATGAAAATAAAAAGTAAGGAAATGTTATTTTATGTATATCGAAAGAATAAGAAACTACATTTTAAAAATGAAACATTATGATGAAGAAAAGTGGAATATTTTTATTCAAAAACACAGAAATACTCTCCAACATGATGTTTTAAAAGAACAAGTAAAACCAAGTGACGCGGAAAAGTATATCAATCGATTTTTAAGCAATAGAACAGGAGAAACCCAAGTAAAACATTTCGAGGCTATCCTGTTTACGATTGACAAACTTTACAAAGACGGCTCGATTCATGTTCTTAAAGGGAAGAAACCTTTTTCTCCAGAGAGCTGGAAAGACATCGTTTACATAAATACAAAAAATTATAACCCCTCTGAAGTCATACAATCAAAAATGTTGCGAAGATG
>NZ_JAJJJF010000024.1 GCF_022458745.1 Bacillus piscicola | reverse complement strand
CTCTTTTCATAACACAGGCTGATGACTTGAAATAATAGCTCAGCTCCCTGTTTGTGCAAGGGGATGTACCCAAGCTCATCTTATGGAAAGTTACTTATTATGTAAAGTTGAATGCTAGAATCCTTGTATAACTTAAGATTTCTAACATCCAACTTTGCATAATAAATTCTAAATAAATTCTTTTAACCAGCTCAATAAATCGTCTTTTTCCTTTTTGGTAAGCTTTTCATCAGGAACCATACTGTGGCTAGCTTGTTCAATAGCCTTACGCTTTACCTCCGGATTTGATTTTGCGTAAATTTCAGTAGTAGTAACCGAAGAATGCCCTAAAAAATCCCTTATATATATCAAGTTGACACCACTTTCTAATAAATGCATTGCTTTACTATGTCTAAAAATATGTGGTGAAACTTTGTTAGGGAATAAATCTGGATGTTTTTTTCTGACTGCCTCTATATGTTTTTTAACAATATATGAGAAACCAGCTCTTGTTAGTTTTTCTTGCTTTTTATTAAAAAATAAAGGTGAAGAGATTTTTGACTCACTAAACAGACCGTAATCATTTATATAAGCTTTTAAAATATTTATTGTTTGAGGCATTATTGGAATAATCCTCGTTTTTTTACCTTTCCCAGTTAATCGTATTGTTGCTGGTTCTTTAATTCTTAGATCAACTACTAATACATCTGCTAATTCTTGGACTCTTGCTCCTGAATCGTAAAGTAAGGAAAGAATGGCTAAGTCCCTACGACCTTCCTTGCTAGATTTATCTGGAGTAGACAACAGTTCTTTAATTGCTGCTATAGATAAATAGTTCATTTCAACCACAGGTGTTTTTTTCGAACTGATTGATAATACAGAATTGCACAATTCCATATACTCTGGAGCCTCAATTTGTATATATCGAAAGAACGCATGTAAAGCAGCCAACCTTTGATTTCTAGTTGAAATAGAATAATTTTTTGTATCTTCCAACCAAATTATAAACTCTTCAATCATGTTCCTGCTCATTTTTGAAAAACATAATTTTTCAGGTTTAATACGAAGAACATCATTACAGTATCTAAGAAAAATTGTAAAGGTATCCCTATATGATTTAATTGTGTTATCACTGTATCCCGTTCTATGTGGTATATATTTTAAAAAGTAATTGGACAGGTATCTTCCAAAATCAGTACTATTCATTGATTTCCACCTCCGGAAAAACTCCGTTGTAAAGAGGTGTAACAGAATCAATGATTTGTCCGTAGGCTTCTTCTGTAAGTCTTAGGTATTTTTCTGTACTCTCAATATCCCTATGTCCTAAATAAGTACATAAAATTGGTAAAGCACAATAAATATCCTGCCCATCCTGAACCATTTTTTCTAACGAATGTACTGCGAAAGTATGCCGAAAATCATGAACCCT
Organism: Bacillus piscicola; assembly: GCF_022458745.1. Classification (GTDB taxonomy): domain Bacteria; phylum Bacillota; class Bacilli; order Bacillales; family Marinococcaceae; genus Alteribacillus_A; species Alteribacillus_A piscicola. The sequence goes on along the minus strand of NZ_JAJJJF010000024.1, from coordinate 6,354 downwards.
AGGACCAACTTCGTTATCCGTGAATATTCCTGCCTTCTTCATAAAGTCTTTGAATTTTACATATACAGGAGTTTTATTATATTTGCCATTATCCCGTGAGGGATAAAAATATCCATCACTATGCATATCAAATCCCATGTTTGAAGCATATTGTCGACAGTAATTGTGTAATGATGTCGACATAGGAACTAGTCGGCTAGTATTTTTCTTAGCCTTTGTGACTGTTAATATCCCGTTGTCTAGGTCAACATCTGCTCTTTTCAATGACAATGCTTCATTGATTCTTAACCCACATCCATACAACATTCTAAAAAGCATTGGATATATTAGGTGATAATACTTACTAGACGGGGTAAATTCCAAATTATCTACAACCTTTATTATGCTAGCGATTTCTTCATGAGTAAAAATGTAAGGAGAAAAAGATTTGGGAATAGGTATTAAATCTTTAGGTTGTACATAAAAATTAAAGCCTATGCTGTTCATAAATATGGAAAATTGTCTTATTAGGCTCATTCTCATATGCTGAGTCTTAGCTGATTCATTTCCCCGTTTGCTTGTATAATCCTCAACCATATCTTTATTAAGTTCCAAAGAGGGTATATCATATTTTTTAAAAAAATCATCCATATACCTTAATTGGTAAAGGGAAGATTCTCCAAATTTATATCCGAGATTTCGTTTATACTCAACATACATTGAACAATAATCTTTAAAAGGACCATCAAAAATAAAATGTTTTTCTCTATCTTTCATAGGGTACCTCCAATGCAACCGTTCGAAGTTGTTCTATGTCGATTCGGAGATACGATTTAGTAGTATTTGAGTTTTCATGCCCTAATACACCTGTAATAACAGGATATGGTATATTATTTTGTAGTAGATTACTTGTCATACTGTGTCTCATAGAATGAAGACCATGTTTCCTATGATTAGTTGTGATGCCGGCGGCATCTATATACTTATTGATAATACTCCAAAATACATTTCCTTTTACAAAAGGTGTAAAGGGTGCTCTATGCCGGATGAAAATATGTAGATCATTAGTATTTGGCCGGCTATTTTTTATATAATCAATTAAGCCATATTTCAAGTTTTCAATTAATGGCAGTCGTATTGAATTGTTTGTTTTCTCCTGTATGAATTCAATAGCATCTAAGTGCCATTTAATGTTTTCAAATTTTAAATTTCTAATATCGCCAGCACGCATGCCCAACTCTACTGCTAACAACAATACAATATAATCCCTGCGTCCAATTTCAGTATTCCTATCCACCTGTTTAAGGATCTTTTGTATTTCTTCTATTGAATAATAGGAAGGAATTCTCTCGAATTTATTTGTAAAAATAACAGGAAAAAGTTGATTTAGTGGTGTTTCAGTAAATTGTTTTGAAAAAAGAAAAGCCAAAAAGTCTCTTAATGTGAACAAAACACTGGACCTTGTTGAACTTGCATATTTACTCAAAGTTCCTAGATAAGTCATAACATCTTCAGTTAATAAATTATTTAAGTCATTCAAATTATTCTGATCAAGATAACTAAGAAAACTTATTAACTGGATCTTTTTACCTTGTATTGTGCGATTCGATAATTGTAGCTCTTTTTGAAGCTGAATATACTCTTCAAAAGCGTTCTTAAATTGAGCAGGAACTTGTCTACCTGCTCTTTGATGGCATTTTTGAAATGAATTATGTTGGCGATATTCTTCCAGAACCTTAACGCATCTAACTTTAAAAACCTGTGAAGTAGAAAGTTTCATGTCTGGCTCAATACCATAATGGTCAGATAGAAAAGTCTCTCCCAATTTCAATGAAAAACCTTTATAATTCCTATTTCCCGCATATTTCTGCAGATGCTTCCAGACAAGTTTATACCGATATTTGGTTCCTTCTGAATAGTTCAATTCATTTAGATATTGAATTGACTGATGAATTAATTCTTTAAGATTAGTAGTATCGGACATATACATTTACCTCCTTAGAATGTTCGATACTACTTTATCATTAAAATATTATGCAAAGTTAAGAGCAAAAAAACTTTTGTAAAATTAGGCTTTTAGAATTTAACTTTACATAATATTTGACTTTCCATAAGATGAGTTATGCAAAGCTTCACATAACTCATCTAAAATTAATAAATCAAGTTTCTCGATCCTTTTAAATACTTTGCTCAATGTCCCTTTCTCGTTGGCGTCTAAAAGTTCGTTGACCAACGAAGCGACTGTGTAAAATTTCACGCGTTTCCCCTGATGCTGAATAACGTTCAAGCCTATGAGGGTAGAGAGATATGTCTTTCCAGCACCTACGCCTCCGTAAAAGATGACGTTCTCCTGATTTTCGATGAATTTACCATTGTACAGCGTCTCCTGGTCAAGGTCCGCCCCCATACGAACTTCCTTCCAATCGAAAGGCTTGCCGGATACTTTCGGCAGGGTTGCCGACTTTAATAGTAAATTAATTTTACGCTCTTCTCGCTGTTCAATCTCTTTCTCGAAAAGTCGGAGGAGGAACTCCTCCCGCGTGTCAGCTTGAATGTCCTGGTAATGTTCGCGTACCCAGCTAAGTTTTAGTCGCTTGGCATAAGCCTGGATTTTTTCATGCATCTTCACTCACTCCTTCCGATGGGAAGAAGGCATTGTACTTCTTCATGCCCCGATGAGCCTTTGGCATCGAAGGAAGGTGCTGAGGAACGGCTACCGTTTCTCTATAGCCACGTCCATGGATGTGCTGATGGTACACTTGCTGAATCGCATCAGCCGATGGATGACCTCGTTGAGACGCTGTTTTCAATGCTTCCACAGCCTTCTCCATTTGTTGATCTTTCATGATTGTCGTTAATAGTTTCAAAGCTTCTTTCTTCTCAGAAAGCGTGCAGTTGTCGATATATTCTTTCCATGGACGAGGCAGCTGATCAAAGAACGTTGTATATTTCAGTGCTGTAGGTCGTTTTGCCATAAGAGACAAGTAAGGTACCCAGTCCATAGATTCTTTCTCTCTTCCATACATTCGTCGATGAGAGACGATAACTTCGTCATCCTTGAAGATGGAGATCTGGTTATAACTGATGCCGACACTCACCCTTTGTTTGGCGAACCGTGGGGAGGTCGAGTACTTCTTTTGATCTACGGTAACGAAGCCGTATTTATCAGCTTTCAACGATTCATACCGAATTGTTTCATAAGGAGTTTCAGGCAGATAATACAACGAGTCTAGATCTTCCTTATGCAGTTCGGCAATACATGTTCCTTCTTTATAGTGAGGACGATTCCGATCATCTTCAGCTTCCTTCCAAAGTGATTCATTAAAGGCTTCCAAATCATAAACCGTCCGTTCCGGAAGGAAAAAGTTATTCCTTACATACTTCACCATGGCTTGTTGGCTAAGGAAGAGATATCACTATCTCTCCCTCGCCTAAGAACGGGACGTGACTCTTTCGAGGTCATACCGCTCAAGCATTCTATAACCCATTAAAAATATGGGCAGCAGTGGTCTTTAAATATGCTATTGATTTCCTTTTTTGTTGTTTGTCTTTTCTATTATCAAAGTAATCTCTATCTAAGAATGGATTCATATCAAGTTTTAGGGCGATGTGTCTAACAATCGGGGTGTCTCCTGCATTATGAAGCCTTTCTGAACCGTCCATAAAGACCCATTGCCTTGACTTTATATTCCTCCAATATTTTTTAACAACCCATTTTTTATTTTTGTTGGGGTGTCTTCTTTTACACCATTTCCATAACATATTCCAGGTTAGGTTATTGAGTTTCTTGAAAGTCTTCTTTGAACATACCGGTTGATGATAGTTGCACCACCCTTTGATTATTCGATTTAATTTACGAATAAGTTCCTTCTGTTCAATAGTTTTGTTAGATTTTATAGTTTGACCTATATTTTCGATAACTTTCTTAAAAGACTTTTCAGCCGGGCTTATAATTAACTTCGTCTTCCGTTTCCGAAAGTTCCACCCTAAGAAATCAAAGCCTTCTGAGATATGTGTGATTAGTGTTTTTTCTTTCGAGAGAGTAAGTCCTCTTTTTAATAAGAAGTCTTCGATAATGCTTTGAATTTCAATAAGTGTTTCTTTGTCAGAAGCACTAACAATAAAGTCATCGGCATAGCGTATTATATTTATTTTCTTGTGATTTTTGTGTTTCTTATCGATTTTGCCCCTGCTATTTTTCCAATACCTTTCGGCAATTGCCATTTCCATTCCATCTAGCGTCATATTTGCTAGAGTGGGGGAGATAATTCCGCCTTGTGGTGTTCCAGAGTTAGTTGGGAATAGCCTTTTATCGAAGATAAAGCCTGCCTTCAAAAATTTATTCAACACCTTTTTATCCATAGGTATATTATCCAATAGCCAAGAGTGTTGAATATTATCAAAACAACCTTTTATGTCGCCTTCTAGTATCCATGTTCCTGCCCTTTTGTAAGAAAGAAGATTAAAAATGTGTGACATTGCATCATGGGTACTGCGATATTTTCTAAAGCCAAAAGAAACTCTATCTGCAGTTGTCTCAGCAATAGGCTCTAGAGCTAAAAGGTACAGTGCTTGCATAGCTCTATCAAGAAGTGTTGGTATACTAAGCGGACGTTTTTCCTTCTTTCCGTATTTTTCTATATACACTCTTTTTAAAGGTTTGCACGTATGTTTAGATTTATTTAGACTGTGGACTGCTTTCATCTTCTTCAATGGACTATCCCATATTTCCCCGTCAACACCAGGGGTGTTTTTACCTTTATTGCTGGTGACTCTTTTAACCGAAAGTACCTGGGCATAATAAGAATTTACTAGTAAGTATTGTAGCCTTTTCACAAGATTCCGTTTTCCATCTTGAACTGCTTTCGTAATCCTGATTTGGATTTTATTAACAAATTGTGTAGCTAGCCTCCAATTAATCGCTTTCCATTGTAGAACCAGTAATTTGTCTGTAAAGTTCTCATGTTTTGTCCCACATGTAATTGACGCATTTACATTCATAATTATCCCTCTCATTCATACGATAGAACACCTATTAGAAGTCTGCTACCTTTCGGTATAGGGCAAATTTTGAACCCTTATATTTCTCATTACAAGAAATCATTCGCTTTTTCTAATTTCCTTTACCCTCTGAACATTGTACCTTCCTTACGGTCGGCCTACTCTATGAGAGTTCATAGGGCTTACCTTGTTTCGAGATGTAAATAATATGCGTTCCCTTAGGTTCTGACTATAAGCCGGGAATTATCTGTCTGTTTTCATTAACCCACGCAGAGTGATTAATGCCTAATTCCGCCCCATTTTGGGAAGAGCGTGCCAACCATTTTTTTCGCTCAGCAAAGGTAACGACTCTTGCATCAGTTCACATATGTTAACCATAGGACGCTTTTCCTAGCAAATATATAAATATATGGTTTATCTATATCTCACATTGTCCCGTCAGCTTCACACCAGCCGATTACTCGTCTCGCATGTGACGGTAGGAATTCTCCAAACAGAAGGGGAAGTTAATCCAATAACAATTTACATCACGACTTTCAAGTCGCACCCACATGGCCTTTTTCATTACCAGCGCCGGGATTGCAGAATTCATAGTCAAATCCGTAATGCAAGGCGAACGCCTGAAATCCTTCCGTCAACTCTCTCTTCCCATCTGCCAGTATTTTCTTAACCGCTGGAGAAAGGTTATCAAATCGGATCGACCTTGGAACTCCGTTCATCTTATCGAAAAATCGTTTCAAGCCTTCCAGAAAGCATTCTTGATTTTGGGATTCAAAAACCTGAAAATAGAATCCATTACTCCTTGGAAAAGAAAGCACAAGATACGGAAGATCAATGGTCTTTCCTTCTCTTATGAAAGGCCCTTCCCCGAAGTCTACTTGCGCGGTCCCTGGCTTACTTTCCAGTGGAAGAGAGGCCTCTTCGCCTTCGTCTAATAGTTCTTTTTTTCTCCGGGACACGTAATTACGAACACTTCTTTCTGAACCCTTGAATCCACTCTCCTTCAACAACTGCCATATGCGTTTGGCAGTCCTTCTGTATTTTTTCTTTTTCTTCATGTCGTCCTTCAACCATTTATCAATCGTTGGCTTCACAGGATCCATAACAGGTGCTGGTTGATGCTTTTTTGGTTTACCCTTTTTGTGCGAAGGATCAAATTGTTCTTGGTCTGCGTATTTTTTTACAGTGCGATAGTCTGTGTTTGTCCGCCTCGCCACATCAGAATAGCTGCACCCTTTTTTGTTTACTTCCTTCCTGATATACTTAATGTCAGTCACTTCTAACATCTCCTTTACGACCTCCTGTCCTTAATTGGTTGCTCAACAGGAAGTCTATTGATTTTAGGGATTGTTAGCAAGTGGCTTTTTTGTTTTT
>NZ_JAJJJF010000023.1 GCF_022458745.1 Bacillus piscicola | reverse complement strand
ATGACGCTTGTTTATAACGCCTCCAGATTGGCGACGGATCGGATTAGAAAGGAAAAAGCAGAACAAATGTCCAAGTCAGCGTGACATAAAACACTTTTTTTAAAAAAAACGTCAAAAAAACACACAGGACTACTCTACGCTTTTTTAAAAAGAGAACTTATGAAATTGACTCACCTAATTAAATAATGAATATTTTATACCTTTAGTTTCTTGTTCAGAATCGAGTGGGGGATGCATATGATAATTTCATCACTTGGGAATGAATTTATTTCTATGGATGGGCTACTCTCTTTGAAAGCTTAAGCGTTCTATAAAATGACAGTAAAAGCTATAGATCATGTTTATATCAAGGTCATAGAGCAGGCAATGTCTCTATGACCCTTTTAGAAGCTTAAATTATTTCCAAAAACAAGAAAGGAATTTAATCTATGAAAAACAACCAATATGCAATCATAGAATTAGGGCGTTTTGGCTGAAGCTTATGTGAATAATTTATAATATCGGACTAGAAATTCTCGCTATGGGGAGAAAAAAGTTGCTGAATACGCCAACCACTATACCAAGCTGAACAAACTGATGTGACGAAACAACTGGTATGTTGGTAATAATCGGTTAGAGAAAAGATATATACCGATTTGAGAGGGATGGTGTCTAACATGAACTTTTACAATAAAGTTATAAATCTAAGTGCGCCTCAAGTTTTATTGACTGTCTTTGTCACCTTTATAGCTATTGGTACATTTTTATTAAAACTTCCTATTTCCACAGTTGAAGAGATTAGCTTAGTTGATGCTTTATTTACAGCAACTTCAGCCATGACTGTAACAGGACTGATTGTAGTCGATACCGGAACAACATTTACTTTATTTGGAGAAATTGTAATTATTTGCTTAATTCAAATAGGTGGCATTGGAATTATGACATTCGCTGTTCTTATCTTTTTGGTCCTTGGTCGTAAAATTGGCTTTAAACAGCGTCTGTTAATTCAACAAGCGTTAAACCAAACGTCCATTGGTGGAGTTGTAAAGCTTGTTAAACTGATTTTTGTCTTTTCCATTACGGTCGAGGCCATTGCCCTCACTATATTGTCTGCTAGATGGATACCCGAGTACGGACTAGCTAGAGGATTTTATTACAGCCTTTTTCATTCTGTCTCCGCCTTTAATAATGCAGGCTTTTCTATTTGGTCAGATAGCTTAATGAGATACGTTGGAGATCCAATTGTTAATCTTATCATTACCTTTCTTATTATTGTGGGGGGTATTGGCTTTACAGTATTGGTGGACCTGTGGACAAGTAAAGAATTCAGCAAAATGTCTCTGCATACTAAAATGATGCTCGTGGGAACACTCATTATAAACATCGTCGCTTTTTTTCTAATCTTTTTACTTGAATATAATAATCCTGAAACAATAGGCAATATGTCACAAAGTGGAAAACTATGGGCATCTTACTTTCAAGCCGTAACACCACGAACAGCTGGATTTAACACTGTAGATATTGGTTCACTTGAAGAACCCACCGTTTTCTTTATACTATTGCTAATGTTCATCGGAGCTGGAAGTGCGTCAACAGGTGGTGGAATAAAGCTAACTACATTTATTGCAATGCTGTTAACTGTAACTACTTTCCTTAAGAATCGCTCTGAAATTGTCCTGTTTCGAAGATCATTAAACCCTGTTGTTATCCTACGATCTTTAGCCATAGCCATGATTTCAATAGGACTCATATTTGTCGCTATTTTCATATTAGTACTTACTGAAGATGCACCTTTTATGATGATTGTATTTGAAGTTATTTCAGCTTTCGGAACGGTAGGATTGTCAATGGGATTGACAGGAGCATTAACGACGATCGGTAAGGTAGTCATTATTATTGTTATGTTTGTCGGTAAACTTGGACCACTAACCCTTGCTTTTTCTATAGCAAAACAATCAAAAGCAGCAATCCGTTATCCTAAAGAGGAGATTTTAACTGGATAAGTCTTAAGAAAGAAAAACAGGAACTATAATTATAGTTCCTGTTATTATGTTCATGACTAAAGCTGTCCAGTTAACTTAGTTAGTTGCAACGGTTACTTCGTATTTAAAACAAAGAAAATACTGACACTAGGTTAATTGATGAATTTAAGGGAATGCAGGCGGTTAAAGATTTCAGACGGTAATTGGGGATGTCTTATCTGATAGATACAATAAAAGCTTTCGTCCTGTGATAAAAGTAATGTAAAGAATGTCGTCATGGGTCTTCCCAAATCCTTTAAATCAAGCAATACAGAAGAAACTTATCAAACTGGCCCAACTCAGGCACAGTGCTTCCTCTAAAAATGCGTCCGATTGTTTAAAGCATTATTTCTCTTCTATATTTGGGGTTTCTTGTTTTTCCCAATCCGTTGGTCCCTCGCTTGAGCTAATGAACTTTTGCCAGTAGTCACCTGTTTTTTTATCAAATATTATTACGTTTTCTCCATTGGTTGGAACAAAATCATATCTGAATTGCTCTCCCATTTTACTGTTATTTCCATTAAAAGATTTAGAAACAATCCAAGAACCTAGCAGAATACATATTCCTAAAAAAACAATAGCTATTGCTTGCATATTCTTTCTCATACCCTAATCCCCTTTTTTATTTGTATTTCATACAAAATCTGACCCTATGCTCGAAGAAAAAAAGCTGATCCTTATTCCAGATTCGCGCCCTTTTGCGGAGTACTCGCTTAACAAACTTTTCTCTTTAGTTAAGGTATAAAATCAGAAGTTAAAAGTATCCAAAGAATTGCAAGTGGTATCACTAAACAAACTATATTAATGATTTTATGCTTCAAATCCTTTGCTTTATATAGTTCTCCAATGGAAAGTATTACACCAAATAATGAAAGGGCAGAAACAATTGATACGATTGCAAGTGAAATAATAGCTACGCCATTCGCGGAAATCATATTCCACAAAATTACATACAATGCGACCCCGATTAATATTAGGATATTGATAGTAACTGAATACCTTGTAGATTTTCTCATTGATTAACACCCCTTCTCTTACTAATCGCAAATCTGATGCTCTGAAAAGTGTGTGGAAATTATTAGTTTACACAATTTGGAAGCAATGCTGTTCTGGAAAAGCGCCCGATTGTTTTAAACGATTCAACTAGACTTCTTAAACTCCTTAGCAATTCGTATCAGCTGCAAACCATCAGAAGGAAAACCACTATAGCCTCCCGTCCAACGAGGATACGTTAAAGGAGTCATTGTTAAGATGAACTGAATAAAGCTAAGTGTTGCAGTCCAGCCAACAAATTGACTTACTTTACTTTGTGAAATTAAAAATGATAATACTCCAAGCAAAAGTGCCACTAACAATGACATTACAGGTCCACCAGCAAGTGCTATTGCCCTTTGTCGTCTATCTAAGCCTTCTTCCCAATGGGCAAAACCCATAAAGCCCCATTGAATGTGAAAATGAAGTCTTCCAAGTCTAAAGTTTTCTTTATTTCTCTCATCCTTCATCCCCAAATAGATATGTACATTGGATTTTGAAGTAGAGATAACTCCAAGACCATGGCCTATCTCATGAAGCAGGATACAAATGGGGCCAGCTAAAATAAAAAAGATTAAAGAAAATAACAGAACCTTCTCCCCCTTCGCTATTTTAATCCTTATAAGATTTTGACATTATACTGTCTATTCCTGCATACAGTCGTTCGATTAAATGGCCCGATTGCTGAACAAGACGAACCCTACATAATACAGTACTTTTGATCAATTCTTTTTACAAATTATCAAACTTTATTTCAAAGCTACAGGAATCACCCTATTTCCTCCCTAAATAAATCCGTGTTACATCATCTCTTCCATGTCCTAACTGCTCAGCGACATACAACCGTGCTTCATTGGCACTCATCCCGCCTATGGTGGCTTTTTCATATTGCGATCTGGCATAGGAGTGCCTCAGCCCATGAAACGTCAAATGAGGGCGTTGCACGTCAATGCCTAATTGTTTCGTATAGGTCGATGCTGATTCTTGTTCATTTTTTTCAGTAAAGACCTTTCTGTGATTTTGAAGCCAATTTTGAATGGATTTCATCGCTTGCCGGTGTGTTTGGCCATGGCTCGTGAATATTTTTTCATGTTTACTTTCAGCCAGTATTCGTTGTAAAACCCTTTTCGCCCCTTGATTTAATGGAACATCACGGGGAATTCCTCCTTTGGTTTTCGTCAGATGTAGATGTCCATTGATGAGTGCTTCTCTCATTTGCGTTCTTGTTAATCCTGTCGCTTCTTCTATCCGCAATCCCATCGTTCGGGCACAACCAATAGCCCACTCCACGTCTTTTCTCTCCATGATTCTTGCATGGTGTACAGCTTTAGTGACTTCTCTATTTTGCCATGACCGATCCACGCCAACGATTTTTCTTTTCTCAGCCCCAAGAATGTCATTATTATCCGGTAGCTTATGTCGAGCTTTTGGTAACATGGCGTGCAATTTCCGGACCGCAGACAAATCCGTTTTGATCGTAGCTGCCGAAACCCCTGCCTCTTGAGATTCCTTCACAAAAGACCGCAAATGTCCTTCGTTGATGTTTTTGAAATTCTTCGAGCCATAGTTGATTGCTAAATGCTTGGCAAATGATCGTACACCATCTCTATAGCGCGCAGTTCCTCTTTTTCCTTGGTGGTGCGTTCGCCAATCGAAAATTTTGTGTGCTTGATGCCACAAATTTTCGTAAATATTTTGCTGCTTAGGTGTCATGTTCCAATCCCGTTTTCCCATCTTCCTCCTCCTTCATAAATCTAAAAAAGGGTATACTTTCCCCGTCTGTATATCCCTGCTGTTTCAGACCTATTTCGGCGGTTAAATCCGCCGAAAGGTGAACAGCTCGGGGTTTGCCCGAGCTGTCTCATTCTTATATTCGATTCAAAAGAAATCGAATCACTAAGAATGAGACAGCTCTATTCGGTTGTCTGCTTTGTTAAGTAGCAGTCTGCATTCAACCCGCCATCGCAGGTGTGTCACTTGTGACACGATGCATGATGCGCAGGAACTGTCCACCTGCATCCGCAGGCACCACTTCGTGGTTGCGCAAGTTCTACTTCACAATGGGTTCACCACGTCCATTGCTACATCCATTGCCAATAGTTTCATGTAAACCTGCCTCAACAGTCGCCCGTTCTTCTCCCAGACACTTGCGATCCCGCCACAGGACACACATTTGGCGTTTTGTGCCACACGCTTTTTATCGATTGTTGCTTTCTCAACAAAACCATCATTTTTTAGCTCCTTCTCTCATTCATTTTTCTTTTCTCCCCTTTCTTTTTTCATTTTTTTGATATGTGGAACACAAAAAAGGCGTACCGATCCCACTGTAGTCAGTGTTTTCGATACGCCTCTATGTGCGTTTCTCTTTATTACAAGGCATAGATAGCCTAAGTAATCCTATTAATTGACATTCCCATTCACTAAAAGTTTGCCCTCATCCAGCAGTGACAGCGTCTAGCCCTGTCCCCGAGATGTACGCAAACAACCATTCGCTTTACTCCTCCTATCCGCCAGCGCTGTTTCCAACGAGCGGTGTGAAGGAAAACCATTCACTAAAAATAACTATGTATTTATCATAGCTATAAACATTTCTTTTGTCAAAATTCAAGAGGACGTCAAACAAGCTAATATAAGACACTTACAGCGCTTTTCTTCTTTTTGTGACTCTATTTACTTCCTCATATCTCGAAAATAGATAGATGAAGCTCACAGCAGATGACTATCCTCTGATTTTCTGATCTTTCTTTTTAAAATAATCAGTAAAGGGAGCGAGGGAATAAATAAAAAACAACACTGCCTATCTAGTTTTTTACTGCCAAGGGTAAGAAGAAACCTTTAAACTATATATTAGCCATCTGGAGATGTTACTCAATATAAATTAATTTTCCTATTTTTTCAGAAGTAGTAGTATCTTTTCCTGTATTATATTCGAATTCAACAGATAATATATATGCTCCCGATAAATCATTATTTTCCCCAAAGTAATCTCTGATTTCTTCATGGGGTTCATAGTTTGGTGTATAGGAATCAGAAGGTTCAATGAACTGTAACATACTGTGAGTTTCCTTTTCTAACCACTGTACTCTTCCATCTGTGAACGTATATATGTCTATTGCATCAGGGATTATCACTTCTTTAGTACCTCTATTAACCAGCGAAAGCTTTATTTCTTCGTCCTGTTGATAACGATCTTTATTCGTTTCAATGGCGAAGTTTATATCTTCTTGAACAAATTCATTTTCAAATTCATATTCAGAGTCATAGTAAGATTCAACTTTACTTTTCATATTATCAACTTCCTGATTAACGTTCTGCTCACCATCTATTCCATTCACATTATTTTGACAACCTACAATCACCATTAGCATTCCAAGAAATAAAAAATTGTTGGGTTTACAGAATGTTTTTATGTCGAGTGCCTCCTTTCTTTTAGCAGCAGAAAGACATTCGATTAGACATCATCCTTAAGCGTTACAATGTTTTAATCAGTAATTACTCGTACATCTAACATCGACTGCATTCTACTAATATTGACAAAACTTGCTGTCGTTGAACTACCGGAAGTATGAAGACCAACGATACGTGCTGCGTTATAAACAGGTGCGCCACTATCTCCGTTCGCAGAATTATAATCAGCCCTGGCTCTGTAGACTGTTCTTCCATCAACTTTTACTGCTGCATGAGGGTCTATTACTCTACCTCTAGTATTATAAGTTGTTCTCCCAGATTTGCGAACGGCTATTCCACTAGACGGTGCCAAAGTATCAACAATTGTTACATCTTGGTGGGCATGTTGAAAAATATATTTCGTCGCATACTTCCCAGACTTAGGTGTAATCAACGCTACATCTAAAGTTCCCCCTGCTTTATTGGTCGAGTAATTAACAGTCCCAATTCTTTCGCCGCCCTGGTAAACATTTTGATTTAAACTAGCACAATGACCGGCTGTCACAAAATTATTTGTGCGATTTGATAGTTTTCTCACTGAAAAACTGAATGTACAAGACCCAACTGGATTTGTATTTCTTCCAATAGCCAAACCACCTTCCATATAATCCACAGGATCTGTTCGACCTTGTTCAACTTCTTCAGAGTGCTCCTCCAAATGAATATCTTTACCATACAATTCTTTAATAGTAGCTTCAGTTTCTGTATTCAATTCTTCCACATCGATACCAATAGTGTTTTTTTCGTAATGGACGTAGACGCTAGTTATGCCTAATTCCGAGAACTTGTCATCTTGTACAATTGCTTTTTGCCGATCTCTTAACTCTTGCTCAGAAAATTCCACATAGGATACCTTAATCTTTTCTTTTAAAGGTGTGGATTGTGCAATTTCGTCTACCATTTCATTTACTTCACGACTATCTTTCAAATCTTCTTTAATGTTAACATGAACAATTCCTTGTTTTCGAGTATCTATGTAAACGGACGCAAAGCCACTGTACTCGTCTTCAGTTGTCCTTATAATTTCTTCAACTTCCTCCATATAGGTAGTCATAGAATCAATGTCTTGTATGATCTTCAATTCCGAAGCAGTCAATCTAATGTCATGATCACTATGAGTTGCTAAACGATAATTTTGATCCAAAGCTCTGAATATAGCTTTATTTGATGTGTCTAGACCGTGAATTTCTCTAAAGACCTTTTGGTCTAAATATTCTTCTTCTGTAACCCCGTCTGGTAACTCAGGAATCTCATCAGCTTCCACCTCGCCAATGAAGATGCCAGAAAAGAGGGACACTACAAATAAAAAATTAAATAGCAAGAGCTTTAAAATTTTCATAGTTGAGTCAATTTCATAAGTCCTCTTTTTAAAAAAGCGTAGAGTAGTCCTGTGTGTTTTTTTGACGTTTTTTTTTAAAAAAGTGTTTTATGTCACGCTGACTTGGACATTTGTTCTGCTTTTTCCTTTCTAATCCGATCCGTCGCCAATCTGGAGGCGTTATAAACAAGCGTCAC
>NZ_JAJJJF010000022.1 GCF_022458745.1 Bacillus piscicola | reverse complement strand
TCCGTTACAATCAACAAGTAATTTTAAACGACTGTCTAAACGGAATGCTTATATGGTTGTTCGTCTAATTTGTTTAATTTTAAGTTCAATAATTATACCATGCAAACGAGGGAGGATGATTTGAGTGAAGAAGTTGCATTTTATTAATGGAAAGTGGACGGGGAATGAGTTGGAGACGATTGAGGTGATGAACCCGGCGACGCAAGAGCGTGTCGGGGAAGTCCCGAAAGGCGGGACGGACGAGACGCGGAAGGCGATTGATGCTGCGCACGACGCGTTTTCCGAGTGGAGTGCCAAAACTGTCTATGAACGCGCGGCACTTCTGGATAAGCTAAACGATGCGATTCTCGCCAACCAAGATGAGCTGGCCCGCCTTATGACGTTGGAGATGGGAAAACCTCTCGCGGAAGCAAAAGGCGAAGCGGCGTATGCGGCGTCTTTTATTGACTGGTTTGCGGCGGAAGGAAAGCGCATGTACGGGCAGACGATCCCGACGCACGCGGCGAATAAGCGACTGCAAGTTTGGAAGCAGCCGGTCGGTGTCGTGGCGGCCATTACCCCGTGGAACTTTCCACTCGCGATGCTGACCCGGAAAATGGGACCCGCGCTCGCGGCCGGTTGTACGGTTGTGATTAAACCGTCGCGCGAAACTCCGTTAACCGCGATCCGCTTCGTTGAACTGTGTGAAGAAGTCGGCTTTCCGGCCGGCGTCGTCAATATCGTCACCGGCTCCTCCTCGCAAATCGGCGGTGAGCTGATGGCCAACGAGAAAGTACGAAAAGTCACCTTCACCGGGTCCACCGAGGTCGGAAAAGAACTGATGCGCCAAGGCGCGGACCAAGTGATGCGCCTCTCCCTCGAACTCGGCGGACATGCCCCGATTATCGTGTTGGATGACGCCGATCTGGAAAAAGCCGTAAACGGAGCCATTGCCTCGAAATTCCGAAATAGCGGACAGACGTGCATTTGCGGCAACCGCATTTACGTCCAGGAAGGCATTTACGACAAATTTGTCGACCGCTTCACCGAGGAAGTGAAAAAACTCCGCCTCGGCAACGGGCTCGAGGACAACGTCGATGTCGGTCCGCTCATTAACGAAGCCGGCGTCGAGAAAGTCGAAACACATGTCAAAGATGCCGTGGCAAAAGGCGCAGAAGTCACCACCGGCGGAGCGGCGGCAAGCGACCTTGGCACCTGCTACTATCAGCCAACCGTCCTGAAAAACGTGGACCACTCCATGATTGTCATGAGTGAAGAAACATTCGGGCCAGTCGCGCCGATTCAGAAAGTAACGAGCGATCAAGAAGCCGTTACCCTCGCGAATAGCTCGCCATTTGGACTCGCGGCCTACGTCTTCACCGAAAGCAACTCCCGCGGCATGCAAGTGATCGAAAAGCTGCATTACGGCATTGTCGGCTGGAACGACGGCGCCCCATCCGCCGCCCAAGCACCGTTCGGCGGTATGAAAGAAAGCGGCATGGGACGCGAAGGCGGCCAGCAAGGAATTGAAGACTTCCTCGAAACCCAGTATGTCTCTATTGGATTGTAATGGGAAGAAAACGAACGCTTGGATGGTGACCCCGTCCAAGCGTTTTTGCTTGTTTGGATGTTTGTCGATGACGTTGTGCGAGTGCAGGGACGCCGTATGAGCGCGATGACGCTGTTATTTTGCCGTCCGCTCTTTTTCACGACGCCATACAAGCCCTATGACGTCTTTATTTTCGCCATTGTGCTGTTTCGCGACTTCATACGAACCCGATGATGCCGTTATTTTGTCGGCCTCACTTTTTCAGGGCTTCATACACCTCCTGTGACGTCGCTATTTTTACCGCTGTGCTTTTTCAGGACTTCATACACCTTCTCTGACGTCGCTATTTTGACGGCTGCGATTTTTCATGGCTTCATGCACCCCCTGTGACGTCGCTATTTTAACGGCTGGGATTTTTCACGACGCCATACAAGGGCTATGACGTCGTTATTTTCACCATTGTGCTGTTTCGCGACTTCATACGAGCCCGATGATGCCGTTATTTTGTCGACCTCACTTTTTCAGGGCCTCATACACCCTCTATGACGTCGCTATTTTAACAGCCCCTCTTGTTCACGCCCCCATTCTCTCCCTATGACGTTTTTATTTTCTTCGTTGCGCTTTTTCACAACCTCATATGAGTGCTATGGCGTCACTATTTTGACAGTGTCGCTTTTTCACGACCTCTTCTGCCGGTATCGAAATTTACATTGTATAGTTATGACAGGGAGGCAAATGAAACATATTGAGAAAAAATACAGAAGGTGAAACTTTTTTTGCTTCTCATCTCTCTAATAGGTAGAAGGGGGTGGGCAGTCGTTGAAACATAATAGTCATGTCGTGAAAAAAGCGATCAAAGGGGATACGCAAGCGCTGGAAACACTACTTGTCCTGGAAGAAAAAATGCTTTATTACAAGGCGCTCTCGTATGTTTCTACCAAAGAAGACGCGTTAGATGCTATACAGGAAACGGCGTACCATGCGATCTTATCTATCCATCAACTGAAGAATCCGGCGTGTTTTTCCACGTGGTTGTGTCGAATTCTTATTCGCGAATGCTACAAGTTACTGCGTGAAAAGAAGAGAATGATACCGTATGAAGACGAGGTGTTATTGAAAAACCTGGAACAGAAGGATGAGGAAAAAATAGAAACTTCTTATGTGAGGGAGGCCTTGGCCAAGCTGACTCCTTCCTATCAAACGGCTATTATTTTATTTTATTATCATGATTTGTCGATCAAAGACATCGCCGAAGTGTTGGAAATGCCTGTAGGGACGGTGAAAACGAATTTGCGAAGAGCCAGGAAAACGTTAAAATTCGAGATGGAAAGGGGTCATCCGTTTAATGAAAAACTCACATGAATCGTCTCATGACTTTCCAAAAGAGCAAGTTCGCGCCGCTATTCAGCTTGGCGTCGAACAGGGTGCGGCCGAAAAGAAACGATACCAAAAAAATAAAACGCCCAACAAAAAACATACGTTTGTGTATGCCATCAGCAGCATAGCCGCTGCCTTTATAATCTTGCTCGGTATCTCCTATCAGTCTCCGGCTTTGGCACACAGTTTATCCAAACTACCTGTGATCGGCTCTGTCTTTGGTGATTCAGATTTAATTGGGTTAAAACAAGCACAAGAAAAAGGATTAACAAGCCAGATAGGCGAAACGAAAACGATTAACGGTATTTCGGTTACGTTGGACGAAGTATTATATGACCAAAACAATATTACGATTGGTCTGAAAATGAAATCTGAGAAAGCACTTGGAAACGAATATTTTGGTTCCGGCATGGATTTTACCATTGACGGGAAGGCTCCTAGTGGTTCCTCCGGTTCGTATGGAGAAGAGATCTTATCCCCCACGACTCGAACGGCTATGGAAACGATCACCGTTACCGATGACATGCCAAGTGAATTTGATTTAGGATTAATACTACAAGGGAAAAACGGAGAAACCTGGTATTTTTCCACCCCCATCAGTAAAGTGAAAGACATCAAGAAAATACCGGTTCAGCACACGGAAACAGTGGATGGTATTACATTAGACGTTACCGAATTTTCCTATGGTGCCTCTGGGGCCAGCGTGTCATTCACCAGTTCCGAAGACGCCACATTGGCAGACGACGGGCTGAGCCGAGCAGATATGATCGAATTTAAGATGACCGATCAAAATGGGAATGAAATAAAAAGTCATTCCGGAGGCGTACAAGGAGAGCGAGTAAGGGGTAACATGATCTATACGAGCAACAAGCAATTCGATCCGATCGACTCCGACGTAACCGAAGTGACGACCACCCCTTATTTGTCGATCCCAACTGGCGGTGGCGGAGTGGGAATGGATGAGAACGGAGAAGAAACAGAATTAGAGTATCGACGGGATACTATTCAGCCTGTTGAGTTTGAGCCGTTTACAGTGAAAATACCACACTAGGGTGTGAGGAACCGAAACGCTTGGATAGTAACGTCCAAGCGTTTTTTGCTTGTTAGGATGCCTTTTGATGACGGCACACGCCCCCTATGACGTTGTTATTTTGTCGCCTGCACGGTTTCACGACTTCATACACACTCTATGACGTTGCTATTTTGACGCCTACACGGTTTCACGACTTCATACACACTCTATGGCGTCGCTATTTTGACGCCTACACGGTTTCACGACTTCATACACACTCTATGGCGTCGCTATTTTGACGACTGCCCGTTTTCGCGACACCATACACCTTCTATGACGTCGTTATTTTGACGACTGCCCGGTTTCATGACTTCATACACACTCTATGGCGTTGCTGTTTTGACGACTGTCCGGTTTCACGACTTCATACACCCTCTATGGCGTCGCTATTTTGACGACTGCCCGTTTTCGCGACACCATTCACTCCCTATGACGTCGCTATTTTGTCACCTGCCCGTTTTCATGACTTCATACACCCTCTGTGACGTCGTTATTTTGATGGCTGCGCTTTTTCATGGCTTCATACACCCTCTATGACGTCGTTATTTTGGCGCCTAGCCATTTTCGCAACGCCATACACTCCCTATGACGTAGCTATTTTGGCGCCTAGCCATTTTCGCAACGCCATACACTCCCTATGACGTCGCTATTTTGGCGCCTGGCCGTTTTTACGACACCATACACCCTCTATGGCGTTGCTATTTTGGCGCCTAGCCATTTTCACGACTTCATACACCCTCTATGGCGTTGCTATTTTGACGACTGCCCGGTTTCATGGCTTCATCCACCTTCTATGATGTCGTTATTTTCACCGATACGCTTTTTCGCGACACCATGCACGACCTATGACACTACTATTTTGGCGCCTGCCTGTTTTTACGGCTTCATGCAAACTCTGGGACGCATTATTATGGCCATTATGTAGTGGTGATACAACTGGACCCCATTTTCATTCGAGGGTTTTGCTAGAAAAAACAGCCCGTGCTGTGGTTCGTACAGGTCGGGCTGTTTTTCGAATTAGTTTTCTTTTGTGATTCGGGCGATTCGTTCGGCTGCTTCTTGCAGGCGGTCTTCGGTGTCGAGGAGAGCGATGCGGATGTAGCCTTCGCCGTGTTTGCCGAAGCCGTTTCCGGGGGCGGTGGCGACGTGGGCTTTGTGAAGGAGCACGTCGGAAAATTCTTCAGACGAATAACCGTCCGGGACGGGCAGCCAGACGAAAAAGGTGCCGGGCGGGGCGTCGATCTCTACACCTTTTTTTTGTAGTGTTTCGATGAACGTGTTGCGGCGCGCTTCGTACGTGGCCACAATCTCGCGCACCGGTTCCTGGTCAGCCGTGAGGGCATGGGCAGCGGCATCCTGTACGGCTCCGAACAGACTGACATATAAGTGATCTTGTATGTGGTTGATGCTTTCAATGACGGACGGATTGCCGACTGCCATACCGACACGCCAGCCGGCCATGTTGTATGTTTTCGACATTGTGTACATTTCGACCCCGATGTCCTTCGCTCCCTCCGACTGCAGGAAGCTTTGCGGTTTTTCCCCATCGTAGCCGATTGCGCCGTAAGCGAAGTCATGGACGACACAGATGTGGTGCCGTTTCGCAAGCGCAATGGTTTCATCAAAAAACGCCTTGTCCGCAGTCGCCGACGTCGGGTTGTTCGGATAATTGAGGAATAGCAGCTTCGCCTTTTCTAGTACGTCCTCCTCAATCGTTGTGTAGTCTGGAAGAAATTTATTTTCCGCGAGGAGCGGCATCAGCTCGATATCCGCGTCGGCCATTGCTGTTCCGGAAAAATAATCAGGATACCCTGGGTCTGGCAGTAGAATAGTATCTCCTGGGTTCAACAAACACGGGCTGATTTCCACCAGACCTGCTTTCGCGCCGAACAGAATCGCGACTTCAGATTCAGGATCAAGCTCTACGTTGTACTCCCGTTTATAAAATTCCGCGGTCGCTTCTTTCAAATCGTGATGACCGCGAAAAGGGGAGTACTTATGATTGACCGGGTTCTCCGCTGCTTCCTGTAAACTCTTTATGATCGATGGCGGCGTCGGCATATCCGGATTCCCCTGGCCAAGATTGATCACATCATGGCCCTCTTTTTTTAATTGTTGGACCTGTTTCACTAAATTCGCAAAAAATTGTTTCGGCAGCCGCTTCAACATGGCGGATTGCTCGAATTGTTCCATGCTATCCTCTCCCTCATCTGACTTTTCTCTCTATTCAGTATGACGCTTTCCCTGCAGTCTGAAAAGGGTTTCCCCCTATTCCTTTTTGAGTTGGCCTTTCTACGCGTTGATTTCCCTAATTTAGACAAAATAAAGGATATTTCCCGGGGAATATTTCCTCATTTCCTCAGTTTTTGTCAAAATAGGACACGAGGGCTTCTGCCCAGAGGCGGTTGCCGAGGTCGTTCGGATGGACGCCGTCTTCTTGTACGGTGTCCCGGACAGTGATCTCGTTTTCTTCGTACGTCTTTTCGAAATACGGCCAGAAGTCAAGGTACTCCCAGTCATTTTTCTTAATAAAGGCTGCCGTTTCCTGAACATATTCATTGTAAGTAAGGCCGTGTTTGGTGATGGTGGTGCCGTTGCGGCGTTGATTGGATGGCTGGATCATGACGTGGGCTTGCGGAAGATCCCTGTCAAACGTCTCCATCGTCTTCGATATATACTTTTTCGTTTCGGGCAGCTGTATTTTTCGAAAATCATTTAGTGCGGCAGTTTCAAACAAAATAAGGTCAGGGTGATAGTCGACAACTTGGTTCACGATGCCTTCTTCGTAAATGTTTTTTGTCGTGAAGCCGTTTGCCCCGAAGTTTTTCGTGTCGATGCCTGGAAATTCTTTTCTCAGAACGTCGCTGAACCGGGCTGTCCATTTTTTCTCCTCGCTGCTCGCCCCAATCCCTTTCGTCACGCTGCTGCCGACGAAGGCAACTTTGGCCTTGTTATGAAAATAAGAATGATGATCCAACGTAATGTCCTCCTTTTCGAGCGGTGTGTTTTCGACAGCAGAACCGGGATTACCGCGGCCGAGCGCGAGTACGACAACTAGCACCACTACCAGTGCGCCAGCCAAAAAAAAGGTGAAACGTCGTGTTGTTTTTGCCATGATGCTTTCTCCTTTTGGAAAATGATAACTCTCATTCTGTGTACCCATTGTGCCTTTCTTTTAATCGGTTGCATGAAAAAACCGCCTGCTCCGTAATTAGAGTGGCGGTTCTTCCTTTTATTATGCTTTGGCGCTGCCGTAATAGTAATAGTATTGGTGCTTTTGGTTGATCTTTCTCTGGTTTAAGATGGTGCCGATCATGTTGGCGTCGGCTTTTGCAAGCAGGTCTTTCGCTTTTTGACCGGCCTGTATGTCGGTTTTTCCACTTTTTAACACGAGGATGCTGGCGTCGCAGTACCCGGCGAGCACTTGGGCATCGGTGACCGGCAGGACGGGCGGCGCGTCGAATAAGACGATATCAAATTCTTCTTTCGCTTCATGGAGAAATTGTTCCATTTTTTTCGCGCTTAGCAGTTCAGCCGGATTGGGCGGAATCGGACCGCTCGGTAAAATGTACAAATGATCGATTTCCGTGCTCTGAATCACCTCGCCGAAACGGGCTTGGTGCGTCAAAAAATTCGTCAGCCCTTGGGCATTCATCGTCCGGAACGTGTAGTGAACCGTCGGCTTCCGCAGATCGGCATCGACGATTAACGTGTTCTTTCCTTGCTGGGCCATCGTCACCGCGAGATTCGCAACGGTCGTTGATTTCCCCTCTTCCGGTCCGGGAGACGTAATTAAAAGACTCTGAATCGGCCGCTCCACTGCCGCATATTGAATGTTCGTCCGGATCGTCCGGTACAGCTCGGACACCGGTGATTTAGGGTCTGTCCATGTTGTCAAGTTCCGATTTTGGGCCATTTTCTTGTTTTTCTTTTTACGAGCCAACGCGTTCACGCCCTCTCCGCTTCAATCTGCCGTTACTGTTTGCCTGTTTTGTATCTGTCGGTGCCGTCGCTTCGTCATTTGCACTGTCAATAATCGGAATACTGCCAAGTACGGGAAGACCGAGTTCCTGTTCCACATCTTCCTCGGTGCGGAACGTATTGTCCAGGTACTCAAGAAGGAATGCGATCCCGACCGCTGCCATCAAGCCGACAACGAAGGCAATGGCCATATTCAGGAGTGGCTGCGGCTTCACGGGGACCGGATTTTCACCCAGTTCTGCCGGCGCAAGGACGACGACATTATCGATCCGCAGCAAATCAGCAATCTCCCGTTCAAACACAGAAGCCGTTGTATTGGCGATGTTGACTGCTTTTCCCGGATTCGGGTCTTCCACCGTCAGCGTGATTACTTGCGATTCCCCTTCTCTTGTAATGGAGATCTTCTGGTTCAATTCCGAAGCCTTATCGTTCGTTCCCAATTCCTCGACGACCTGATCCAATATGTACGGACTTTTCATAATGACATTGTATGTTTCAATGTATTCCGAATCCGTGTCAAACCCTACCGCTTCCAGTGCCGATTTCGCACCGGTCGCCTGCTGGCTGACCAGCATTTGCGTGCTGCTTTGATAAATTGGGGTCAACACAAAAAAACTGACAACCCCGGCGATTGCGGTTGCGAAAAACGTGATAATAATGAGCATGGCCAGCCGTTTTTTCAACGTTTGAAAAATTTCCTGCAGACTAATCGTTTCTTCCATGATGATCCTCCACGCGCAAAATATATGTATGACACTAAAATTTCAATAATTTCCCACACATTGATCAAATTATAGCACATATTTAAACAATCTTGGCATCCATTTCATGTAAATGATGACCCTTTTCTTGATATTCCTTCACATTTCGACTACCTTCTTTTATCAAAAAATAGGCTTACATCACGTGCTTTAGCCGATTAATAGTTCCCCCTTTTTTTCACCATTTATCGATGATCTTAAATTACGAAGAGTATGATCATACTTGTGTTTATGGCTTTCTTCATGAGAACTTCGCCTCTTTTAGATAGAGAAAAATTAAAACATCTCTTACACAAGCTTTATAATCCCTTAACGTTTCTTCGAGATAATGATAATAGAATAGTCTTTTAGTCTAAGTGACGTAAGGGGAGGAAAGCAATAGAGATGAGAAAATGGTCGCTAGTCCAAAGGGTAAAGCCGGTCCTTCACTGGTGTAAACAAAAGATAAAAGGCAAGAAGAGGAGGCTTAGAACGTTAGAAGAAGCAGAAAATCATCCTTTGCATCGGCTGTCGTTACAAGCGCGGCTTTTGATTATTATTGTGACGGTTGTGGTGCTCTCTTCTGGCACCATTGGATATATCAGCTATTCCAAAGCAGAGGAGATGCTTATCGAGGCCAATGAAAAACGATTCGAACGAGAAATTCAGGTCAGTAAAGAGAGGGCCGAGTATTTAAAGCTATCTTATATTCATGATTTAGAACGATTTGACAAGCAATTTGAATATGGGATTCGAGCCCAGGCAGTCGGGTTGATCAAGGATGGGCTGCGGGCGGATTTTTTTCGCATTAACGAAGAGGGTCAGTTACGTCCATTTCCTGTTAGTGAAACATCTCATGTCTCATTAAATAAAAATGAAATAGCAGCCATCCTTGAACAAGGCAATGGCTCAGTTTATAAAATGGTAGATGGAACAGAAATGATTTTAACATTTGATTACATACAAGATACTCGGGAAGCGGTCGTGTTAGCAGTGCCGACTGAAGATTATTTAGGGGGAATTCATGAATTACGAATGCTTATATTATCACTTGTCCTTCTGAGTATGGGGGTGGTTATCGTCATTATTTATCTTGCGGTTCAATCGCTTATTCGTCCTCTTTCCCACTTGCGCCGGCTCATGCGCCAGGTACGAGAGGGCGATTTAAACCAGGAGGCTCCTTATCCATCGACCAGCCCTGAAATTGTCTCTCTAACGAAAAGCTTTAATCATATGATGCGCTTTATGAATCATTTAGTCCGTGAGGTTCAGCAAACGATCACACAGTTATCATACACAGGAGAAGACATTTATGACTCTTCCGCAACCATTCATGAAAGCACACATCAACTGAGAGGCGCCATTCAAGTCGTAAATGACGGGGCAGAACAGACAGCAAGCAGCTCTGAGGTCAACTCTGCCCAATTCCAAGAGATGAAACAGAACATTAAAACGACGTTCGAACAGCTTGCCGAACTAAACCGAGATGCCAGCAACATGAATGATCAAGCCAAGAAAGGACAAGCACATGTTGGTGAATTAATGACTTCGATGGAATCACTGAAGTTCTCGGTGTCGGCGCTGCACGAACCAATACGGGAAGCCCAAGAACAATCGAATGAAGTATCAGGGATTATTCAATTGATTCAAGGAATCTCGGAGCAAACGAAACTTCTTGCATTGAACGCCACCATTGAAGCAGCACGTGCAGGAGAGGCAGGATCAGGCTTTTCCGTAGTTGCTCTGGAAGTGAGAAAGCTAGCGGAACAGACATCAAAAGCAACGGAAGAGATGAAACAACCGATCGCACATATTATAAAAGTCAATCACAAGATCACTTTGGAGTTTAATCATATTGTTGAGATGGTGGGACAACATGTGAAAGCTGCAGATTCTTCAAATAAGGCATTTCATCATTTACTCGAAAAGATAATGGTGACCACAGAGCGTGTAGAAGAAATGGCCTCCACCCTATCCCGATTAGAACTGCAGATTCCCCAGTTTGAGGAGACTTCCGTATCATTTACAAGTATTGCCCAACAGACATTAGCCAGTACGGATCAAATAGTAAGGCTTTCTGCCGAACAGCAGAGATTAATTAGTCATAATCAAGAGATCGCTTCATCACTTAGTGATACGGCATCTCATTTAAAAAAATGGAGCAGCCAGTTTCATGTATCTTAGGCTACTCCACTCGAGAAGAGAACCATGTTAGGTATCTGACACCACCCACTGCTTTTCACAGGTTAAAAGTTTTCTGTGCTTTTTAGTCTTATTCAAATGTCGCAAAAAAAATTGCACTACTACTAAGAGTTACGTAAGAATTCGTATGTAATACTTCTGCCAACAGGACCAAGGATTTGCACTCTACCTGACCCTAATATGCGATAGTGGCGCGATTTTTATTAGATAATC
>NZ_JAJJJF010000021.1 GCF_022458745.1 Bacillus piscicola | reverse complement strand
ATTCTTTAATAAGGTATTATGTTAAACCTGTTAATTTTGTTTATTTGTTTTTCTCTGACCGCTGTAAACGCAAGCCCGTTAAATGAGGTTTGCTATTCATATACACAAGTAAAAAGGATACTATAATAAAAAGTAAAAACTTCACATTATCCCTCCTCTTAATATCATTACGGATTTGTCACTACAAAATTTTCACTAACTGTCCCTTATATTCGAAACTGACGCCAATCTTTATTCAAGAGTGGCGCCCGATTCAGGAGCAGTTTGAAAAAAATAATCTAAAAATGTATCTTTGTTAGGGGGGCAGTCGATTACCCCATACTGAGACCCCCGTCAACTGGGAAATAAACACCCGTATAAAAGCCTTCTTCATCATTTGCAAAAAATCCTATGGCACGGGCTACGTCATTAGGCGTAGCAATTCGTTGTACGGGGGTGAAAGATGCCATTTTTTCCATCATTCCTGGAGAATGCATGGTTCTGTCTGTTTTGACCATCCCAGGCGCAACCACATTTGCAGTTATACTCTTAGAGCTCATTTCCTTGGCTACATACATGGCAAAGGATGCTAACGCGGCACGTGAGCTTCCATGGTGTGTTAGTCCCGGTGTTGGTTTTTTACTTGACCCCGAACCAATGTAAATAATTCGTCCAAAGTGATTATCAGTCATCGTTTTAAGTGCAGTTTTGGTAATAAAAAAGGCAGCCTTCATATCCTGATTAAGATTATCCGATAAGTCATTCCACGTCATTTTTTCTAGTGGAATGGGTTGGAATAAAGGACCAGCATTGCAGACCAGGATATCAATTGAACCATAGTTATCCAATGCTGCTTGGGCAAGTGAATCAGCACCCTTTTCCGTCATAACGTCAGCCTGGACTATTATTGACTCACCGCCTTGATTATCTATTTTTTGTTGAATCTCTTCTACAGCCTCGCGATTATTTAAGTAATTAAGCACGATCTTTGCACCTTGCTTTGCAAGGTGCACGGCTGATGCGGCCCCAATCCCTCGTCCTGAACCTGTAACTATTGCAACTCTTCCTTGAATGGACATTAAGCGTCACTCCTTCTATAAAATTAAATCAAATATCATATCCCCTTATTCTAAACTAATCACATCTACTTTCAAAAAAATTGCTACACAATACCAGCTAATAAGAGGTCAATAGATAAGGTGAAATTCTTTTTATAAACATGATACAATATAAAATGACATGCCAAATAACCTTCCAAGATGTTAATGGAAGGTTTTGTAAATCTGTTGATTTGTGAACCTTATACAAAGGTTTCTTTGCGCTTAAGCATATAATATAACCAATGGATGAGTTTGTTCATACAGGCTCCCATAACGACCTTGTGGGGTTTCCCCTCTTCTCGTTTCCTTTGGTAATAAGCGATGAGTTTTGGGTTGCGAGACTTACGTAAACCGCATTGCACAGCACTGTATAAAGCCTGACGCAACTTGCTTGAACCACGCTTGGTCATCCGGTTTTGGGTTGCTTTAAATTTTCCTGATTCATGAACCCTAGGATCAATCCCTGAAAAAGCAACAACCTTCTTCGGATGATGAAAACGATCGATTTCCCCTATTTCAGACAGGATTGTTGCCGCAATCTTGTCCCCGATTCCTGGGGTCGATCGTATTAAATCATATTCATACAACTCTTGAGCCTGGGCATCTATCTCTTCCTTTAATACAGATAGGTGCTTTTGGTATTCCAATAGAAGATGAATGTACATCTGTAAACTGATGATTTGGCTTTGATAGAGTGTCTGTTGAAATGGGTCCTGTTGGGCTGCCTCTTTCAACCGTTCAGCTTTTGTCATGGCCCACGCATAAGACCTCGTACGACAGTGTGTTTTAATACGCTCTCCTAATGTCACGATATCCTCAACCAAAACCTTTTCTGGTGTAGGGAAATCCAAAAGAAGCTTTAGTGAAACACTTGAATAGATATGTCCAAACACTTTTTTGTACTCAGGAAATAGCTGATCCAATACCGTTTGAAATTTCAATTTCACTTGTACGTAAGAGTCTGTTAACGCATCATGTTGTCTTGTTAGATGACGTAAGTTTAAGATTTGAACACTTTTTCTCTGATAAGGTTCTAAATCCTCCTTGTAGTACAACTCACATAAGTGAGCTGCATCCAAAGCATCTGTTTTTACCTTTCTCATCCCCGTCTGCTTGGCTCCATGAGACACAATCGGATTAACGAGGTAATAAACGATTTCATTTTTATCCAAGAACTGTGTCACAGGCTCATGATAATGCCCTGTCGATTCTAAGATAACCGTAGGTGATTGATTTCCTTCCCTTTCTACTTCTTTGTAAAAAGCGTGGAATTGCATAAACCCATCCGTATTGTGCTTACATTTAAAACTCTTTTTATAAGGCTTCTTTCTGTGTAAATACGCCTGAACCTGGCTTTCTTCTTTCGCTACATCCAGACCGATGACTGGATTCATTCTCCGATCACTCCCCATTAACTATTCATTCCGCCGGTGCCTCTATCTCTCTTGTAGTTTCATATCTTCGCTTGTTATACGAGATCATTCCATCAAGAAACGTCCCAACCAGCCTCACACATGTTTCTACAAGTAGAGGGGAACAGTTTTGTGGACGGGATCACTAAAGTCCCACTGGCCCGTTCGTTCTCCTCCGGCTACCCATATTAAACCATGAAAAATGGTCAACCAGAAATGACTGGTTGACCTTATAATACGATCTGGCCCGTTTCTTGAATTATTTTATTCGTTTTCGTTTAGAACGAGATGGCAAAATGTTAATGACATCAATATCTTCTTCATTTTCGTTAACCGCATAAAAAACCACATAATTTAACATTCGATGCCGTCCCTTTCCATATGTAAGACAACGCAAACCTTTAAATGATCCCTGCTCAACCATCTTTCCGGCATATGGAAAAGAAGATAACAGACGTTCAATTTCGTCAATTATGTTATCTTCTTTGGAAAACCACCATTCAAGCACATCTTCGCCTTGCTCTGCAAAGAAGGCTTGAATTTGATCTAAACACCTATTAAATTCATCTGTAAAATAAACCGAAAATTTATGATTATTGTCTTTGGTCATACCGCCGCTCCTTTAATTCGTTTGCGGTATACCTTTTCATGTCTGGATTATCAAGATATCGTTGGAGCGATTCTTTTAATTCTGGATAGGATTCAATTTCCTTCTCCAAATTGCCGATATCTTCATCTGCCAAATCAGTATCATGAACTTCAAGCGAGAACAGTTTTCCATTAGCCACAAACATAGCCTCATCTTTATCATCTAATGCATTTGCAAGTTCCTTTTGTACATTTTTGCTTAATGCACCCATTTTTATCACCCCAAAAGATTCTTTTTTTAATTATAACATACGTAATGGTTGTCTCGGATATCATCAATAAATTTACTTTTCAGTTTCCATTTAAAAATACTTGTTATAGAAATCATATCTTAATTTTCCACTGAGATGGGCGTAAATTCTTGTCGTTTCACTCTTTTCATGACCAAGCAGGCTTTGGATCACTTCTAAAGGCGCACCATTGTCAATCATGTGTGTAGCATAACTATGACGTAATTGGTGCGGATGAATTGTTTTGTTTATTCCAGCACGTTTTGATATACGTTTAACAATATATCTCAAGGAATCTACACTCATACGTCTTTTCGGTTTACGCACTGTAACGAAAAGACAAGGCTCATCATCGTCCCGTTCATCCAGATATCTCTTCAGCCAAATTGCACAGCGTACATTAAAATATACTTCTCTTTCCTTATCGCCTTTACCATGCACAATTACTGAGTTCCCTATGAAATTAATATCATCTTGATTTAATTTCGCAACTTCTCCAATTCGGCATCCAGTAGAATAAAAAAATTCAAATAAGGCTTTCTCCATTGATGTATGGCATCCTTCACGGAGATGCTCAATTTCATGTTCTGAGAGAAACTTGGGAATCCGTTTGCCCAACTTGGGTTCTTTTAATTTTGCTGCAGGATTTTTTAAGATAAAGCCCTCTTCATGGGTCCATTTAAATAATGACTTAATGAACCGTACACGATGACCCAAACTAGATGGCTTTAAGTATTCTGCAGCTTCTCCCAAGTATAGTTTCAAATCTTCCGTTGTAATATCGTCCATCCTGCTATCATCAAAATATTGCTTCAAAAGATTACATTGAAAGCCATACATCTTAAGAGTAAGGGAAGAATAGCCTTCAATTCGTTTATCAGACTGATAATTTTCCCATGCTTCGGACAACAACATATTAACCACACTCCCATACTATGAATCAACCAATTTGATTTCCAGTATGTTCATTGGATCCAGCCTTTATTCAACAATCGATCTATAATGTGAAATTTGATCTCTTCCCTTTCCAGTCTATTACAGGGAAAAGAAATTTAGTGACAAAAAACCTAATCCTAAAAGTCGTTTTAGAAGGATTAGGCTGTGCAGTTATTCAAGAATTGCGCCCGTTTGCGGAAGCTCATTAGTACCCATTTTAGTAAACTAAAGCACTCATTTATGGAATATTACATAGTTTTTTAGGTCTACATTCGACCATCAGATACAATATGAAGGTCGATATTTAATGTCTCTCTCATAATCATGTTTACGATTGAACCTTTTTTTATTTCTTCCCATCTTGTTCGTGCTGATTGGCCAAGTAATATTTGAGTCACTTTATAATTTTTTGCAATGTCAACAATGACTTTTGCAGGTTTTCTTCCATTGGCATCCTTTTGTATAAAAGTTGCATTAAATTGATTGGCTAGCACCTTCCAAAACTCATCCTTTTCTCTTTCTTCCTGAGAGAGTTGCTTTGTATCACTTTGTTTAACATTAAGAATGTATAAGTCAGCTTTTAGTCGATTTGCCATTCTCCATCCACGACGAATTAATTTTTCGGCGGTCGGTCCGTAATGTACGCATACAAGGATACGTTCGTAGACACCAAGTGGTCCCTCGTTCTCCTTGTTATTAACTTGATCAATTCGCTCATCAACGTCATTTGCCACTTCCCTTAAAGATAATTCTCTAAGCGCTGACAAATTAGCATTTGTAAAAAAGTTATTTAAACTCTGCTTAATTTTTTCAGGAGCATAGATTTTCCCATCTTCCAATCGCTTCCTTAATGTCTCCGGTGTTACATCAATTAATTGAATCTCATGTGCTTTTTGTACAAAAGTATCGGGGATCCGCTCTCGCACAGCTACGTTGGTAATCTGATGTACAATATCATTTACACTTTCAAGGTGTTGTATGTTGACCGCAGAGAGTACATTAATCCCAACGTCTAATATCTCCT
This sequence comes from Bacillus piscicola, assembly GCF_022458745.1. GTDB lineage: Bacteria > Bacillota > Bacilli > Bacillales > Marinococcaceae > Alteribacillus_A > Alteribacillus_A piscicola. The sequence goes on along the minus strand of NZ_JAJJJF010000021.1, from coordinate 6,732 downwards.
CAACATCCATGTACCGTTTTATATGCTTTGACCCCGGTATGTTTGAGTGGGCAAGCTCATCAATTACAACAAAGGTAGGGTTCCTTTTTAAAATAGCTTCAACATCTAGCTCTTTAAAAGTCTTACCTTTATACTCCAACTTTTTTAAGGGGATGATTTCAAGGTCTTTTATCATGCTCTCTGTCTCTTTGCGTTTATGTGTCTCAATTAATCCAATAACGACATCATGACCCTCTTTTCTAAGATCATAAGCATCTTGTAGCATTTTATAGGATTTACCGACTCCGGGTGCTGCCCCAACAAAAAGCTTTAATTTTCCTCGCTCTGCCTGTTTTATCTCCGCTAATAATTCTTCTGGAGTCTTCCGACGATGATAGGGATGATCCTTATCCAATGCAACCACTCCTAAGCAGGAATACCCTGACTAGTTGAGTAGCCAGGGTTAATTCCTTCATTATTATTGTATTTTTTCAATTAAATCAAGATTCAACTTTAAGACATTTACACGTGGTTCACCGAACAGTCCCAAATCTCTGCCTTCTGTGTGTTCTTCAATAAGATCATTTAACATTTCTATTGATAGCCCAGTTAAAGTTGAGATGCGATTCACTTGAGCATACGCTCCTTCAGGACTAATGTGAGGGTCTAAACCTGAACCTGAATCCGTAACAAGGTCAATAGGCACGTCACTAACTGGAGTATCTGGGTTACTTTCAGTCCACGCTTCTATTGCATCACTTGTTCGTTTAATCATATCCTCATTTGAAGGAGCATAGTTGTTAGAGCCTGAACCTGAAGCGTCGAATTCAATGGCAGATAAACGCCCATGGAATAGCTTTGGATCAGTTACATGCTGACCTATTAATTCTGAACCCACTAACTCATTATCTTCATTATAGATTAAACTACCATCTGCATTATCATTCATAGTAACTTGGGCAATACCTGTCATTCCAACTGGATATAGAAATCCGCAAACAATCATGATCAGAAAACTAATACGTAATATTGGACCAATTTCTCGTTTCAATGTTCCCATAACATTTCCCCTCATTTCTATCGTCGTATTAAATAAATAACGAGACAACCACATCAATTAGTTTAATTCCGATGAACGGTACTAATACACCACCTAATCCATAGATTAGTAGATTTTTACGTAATAACTTGTTAGAACTCATGGGTTTATAGGCAACACCCTTCATTGCTAGTGGAATTAGCAATGGAATAATGACAGCATTAAAGATTAGGGCTGCAAGAATCGCCGACATTGGTGAATTTAAGCCCATCACATTTAAAGCTTCCATTTGTGGGATCGCTAGCATAAACATAGCCGGTATAATCGCAAAGTACTTGGCAATATCATTCGCAATACTAAATGTTGTTAACGCTCCTCGCGTCATTAACAATTGCTTCCCGATCGCAACGACCTCTATAATTTTCGTTGGATTTGAATCAAGATCCACCATGTTGGCTGCTTCCTTAGCTGCTGTTGTTCCACTATTCATAGCTAAGCCAACGTCCGCTTGTGCAAGGGCCGGGGCATCATTCGTACCATCCCCTGTCATAGCCACTAGTTTACCTTTTGATTGTTCATATTTAATAACTTCAATTTTATCTTCAGGCTTACATTCCGCAATAAACTCATCTACACCTGCTTCTTTTGCGATGGTTGCTGCAGTTAATGGGTTATCCCCTGTACACATGACTGTTTTAATACCCATGCGTCTTAATTCTTCAAAACGTTCACGCATGCCAGGTTTAACTGTATCTTTTAGATAGATTAAACCATATATCTTATCATCAACAGCCACCGCAAGTGGGGTTCCACCTGCTTTTGAAATACGTTCTGTTTGTTTATCCAAATCAGCAGGGACCTTCCCTCCATTATGTGTAACAAACTTTTTAACAGCATCAACAGCACCTTTACGTACCTGTCTTCCATCTGATAAATCCATTCCACTCATACGTGTCTCAGCTTTAAATTCAATAAACTGACCATCTTTTACAATCATTTCATCATAAGATAAGCTTTCGGTTTTTAGTAATTCAATAATTGATCGGCCTTCTGGCGTTTCATCCTGCATTGAGCTAATAGCAGTCCATTTCCCTAAATCTTTCATGGTATTTCCACCGACTGGTACAAATTCACTCGCCATTCGGTTACCAAATGTAATCGTTCCTGTTTTATCTAAAATAATCGTATTTATATCTCCTGCTGCTTCAACAGCTTTACCTGACATGGCTAACACATTAAATTGTGTCACCCGATCCATTCCGGCAATACCAATGGCAGATAACAGCCCCCCAATTGTGGTAGGAATCAAACAGACCAGCAAGGCTATTAGAACCGGAATCTCAAGTCCAAAACCTAAATAATTTGTAAAAAACGGCATGGTTACAACAACGATCATAAAAATGATGGTTAAGCTTGTTAATACTGTGTTTAATGCAATTTCATTTGGTGTCTTTTGTCTAGCTGCACCTTCTACGAGGGAAATCATACGATCTAAGAAAGATTCCCCTGGATCACTCGTAATCTTAACTCGAATTTCATCACTAACAACTCGTGTACCACCTGTAACTGAATTAAAGTCTCCACCCGCTTCTTTTATAACCGGGGCAGATTCACCAGTAATCGCTGACTCATCAACTGAAGCAAGACCAGCTATTACTTCACCATCGCCAGGAATCATTTCTCCCTGTGACACCACGACAATATCACCTTTTCGAAGTGACGTTGATGGCACCACTTCAATCTGACCATTTCCTTTAACGCGATTTGCTTGTATTTCCTGCTTTGACTTTTTCAAGGAATCAGCTTGGGCCTTACCACGACCTTCAGCTAGGGCTTCTGCGAAATTTGCAAATAAAACAGTAAATAACAAGACCAGCATAACAGTCACGTTAAACCAAGGTTCTGTTTGACTCTCACCAAATAGATTTGGCATGAATGATAGTAGTAAGGTGATTACAAACCCTATTTCGACGACAAACATAATGGGATTCTTAATCATTTTTCTTGGATCTAGCTTTACAAAAGATTGCTTCAGGGCCTGATTGACCATTTTATTGTCAAGTGACTTAGACGGGCGTTGATTTGGCTCTTGGCCAGTCGGTTCATAACCATGTGATTGCTGTTTATTCATTCTGTTTTCTTCTTTCTTTACGTTTTTTATAACTGTCTGATTACTCATCCTAAATCCTCCAATCGTCTATAGAGTTAAATATTCTGCTATAGGACCCAATACTAATGTTGGGAAGAATGTTAATGCACCTACGATAAAAATCGTACCAACTAAAATGACTCCAAAGAGAGAGCTATCTGTTTTAAACGTTCCAGATGTTTCAGGTACTAAACGTTTTGATGCAAGTGAACCTGCAACAGCTAACATGGTAACTAATCCAAAGAATCGACCTAGGTACATCACGATACCAGTAGAGATGTTCCAGAAAGGCGTGTTATCGCCAAGCCCTTCAAAGCCAGACCCGTTGTTCGCAGCTGATGAGGTGTATTCATAAACAACCTGACTAATTCCATGGAATCCTGAATTAGAAATCGCATCTGCACCAGACGTTCCAAGAGCGATAGCTGAAGCACCTAAAATTAATAGTGGATGCATTAATAAAGTCACAGCAATTAGCTTCATTTCTCTTCCTTCGATTTTCTTACCTAAAAATTCTGGTGTACGCCCGACCATTAGCCCCGACAAGAAGACAGCAATCATGGCGTACATAACAACGTTAATGAATCCCGCTCCAACACCACCAAAAACTGTATTAAGTAACATATTTGATAAAGCTAGCATTCCACCAATCGGTGTAAGTGTGTCATGCATGGTGTTTACCGCTCCTGTTTCAGAAGCCGTGGTGACTAAGGAATAAAAAACAGATTGACCGGTTCCAAAACGGACTTCTTTACCTTCCATACTTCCTTGATCATGTTGCATACCCATATCATTTAAAACCGGATTTCCTTGATATTCGTAGAACAGAGATGTACCTAGGAACATAATAAAAATCATAGCCATTGAAACAAATAAAACACGGCCTTGTTTTGCATTTCCAACCATCTTTCCGTACATAAACGGAAGTGAAGTTGGTAATAAGAACATAAGTAAAATTTGAATCATATTACTTAGTCCGTTAGGATTTTCAAATGGATGTGCAGAGTTAACTCCAAAGAATCCACCACCGTTATTACCTAATTCTTTAATAACTAAGAATGACCCTACAGGACCACGCATTATTTCTTGTTGTGACCCATCGACAGTAGTAGCTGTTACAGAACTATCAAGAGTTTGTGGCATTCCCAGGGCAACAAATACAAGACCAACAACGATTGAAACAGGCATTAATACCCGGAATATAGCACGCGTCAAATCTACATAAAAGTTACCAATTTTATTTCCTGATAATCCTCTTACAAATGCTACACAAACAGCCAGTGCAGTACCTGGTGCTGCAAACATCATAAACAATATCCCAATCATCTGAGCTAAGTATGAAAGACTCGTCTCACCACTATAATGCTGCAAGTTAGTATTTGTCATAAAACTAACGGATGTATTAAACGCAAGTGTTGGATCCATATTTGGAATATCACTTGGATTTAATGGTAGAAATCCTTGTGTTCTAAAGACTGTATAAACGATTGCAATTATAATCGCGTTAACCAAAACGAGCGATAAAGCATATTGCTTCCAATTTTGATCCTTCTTCTTGATTCCACCGAGCTTATAAAATAGTCTTTCAAAACCAAATATTTTATCTAAATGTGTTGGTCCATAATTAAACGCAACAGCTAAATAATTCCCCATTGGTTTTGCAATAATCGCAACTAGTGCGAGCGTAATTACAATTGATAGTAAAGTAATACTCACGGTTTCCCCCTCCATTATTCATTAAAATTTTTCTGGATTAACCAAAACATAAAGTAAATACAAACTTACAATCCCAACGATACCAAGTAATAGTCCCGTCATTTTACTTCACTTCCTTGTTTAACAACTTTATCCGACCAGTTTGCTAAGCCGATCATAAGGATTGGCATGACAATTATTAATCCAATCGTAAAAAAATCCACCTTTAAATTCCTCCTTAGACTTGTTATTTAATTAGAAAACCATAATTATCAGAATTTGAATAAACGACTTGCTTCACACCAAGTAATGTATATAGTTGCTTAGGATAAGCTTTATTCTTTGTTAAAACAGTAATCGGCGAAAAGAGTTTATCTTCTAAAATATCTAAAAAGAGACATGTCATGGTCAGACTAGTTTCAAAAATATAAACGTCACTAATGGTTTCTAAAAAAAGAAACTCTTTTTCATCATTTTCTATCGTATAAACCCTTTCAATCCCCTCTTTTTCAAGAAGTAATTGAACAGATGAATCACCAGTAAGGGCGACGACGTTTTTCACTTCTCTATAAATGGACAGAAGTGCTTTAATGTGATCCAGAGAGGGAATACAAACAAGAATGTGTTCCTCGCGAAACCTTTGCCCTTTCATTTTCAACCCCTTCTTTCAGTTCAAAAAAATAAAAAACCGCGAGAAGAGGAACTCTTCTCACGGCTTTTTGGCATTACTAAATAACACACGTGGCCACGTGAAAAAATAATTCCTCTCAGAACGCTTACGAGGTTAGCTGTCGGATTAGGAACTGAGAGTATCCCCTCTCACCAAAATGGTAAGACTCACCCCAAGTAGCAAAAAAGTTGCTACAATTGGTTCCCCCGCCTTCTGTTTTAGAAGTTAAGCGATAATATTCATTTATAAATGATAATTCAGCGTTTTATATTTGAACTATTAAGTGTGTTTAGTTGGTTCAACAGCTCCTTTTCAGCCCGGTAAGATTTATTTTGAAGTTGAGCGCGAAGCTCGATTTCTTTTATTTGATTTGGTGTCATCCGATTCATGTTCTTCCTCCTAAATTTAAACTACCATTCCTCGGCAACAAAAAAGACGTTAAAAATCACCCTCAATTTATGAGTGTTTTTAATAAACATGATCTTCATCGTATTCCTCCCTTTTTACGCCTAGGAGGTCAGCTGTCTGATTCGCGCCAAAAGAAAATTCTTACATATATTCTAAAAAGGATTCACCCCAAAACCATATAGTCTTTGGCGAAATAGAACTCAGATTTTAAATGAATATAGCGATGTTCACATGCTTTAAGTGCATATAAAAAGACCACAGAGGCAGAAAAATCCCCCTGTGGCCTGATTAAGTAAAATCAGTCACAAGTTTCACTCTCCTCTCCCACTACGCTTACGAGGTTAGCTGTCGGATTCGGGCTATAGGAGTAGCCCTACCTTTCTTCAGAAAGGATTCACCCCGAGTCATCCAAAGGAAAGGATAACGAATTTGGGTCCCCCGATTCAAAAATGAATTAAGCGATAAAGTTGCTGGAAACTTTTATTTAGCTTTCATGGCGTTTACTATACTCCCGTAAAAAAACGTTGTAAAGACTTATAAAACGTCATTTACGGTAATATTTGTTAATTTCGGATAATAATCACCAATTTAAAGCACATTATCTAAATATATCTTATATTTACTCCATTTATCTGTGGTATCCAATATAAAAACTAACTATTATCATCCTTAAGTACTTGTTAATCAATTGTAAATTTTTTATAAGTCGTTTAATTATATCTTTTCCTTTCCTTGTTATTTTAATATTTACATAAAACTCCTTTACAAACAAAAATGAGAGGAGTAATATAC
>NZ_JAJJJF010000020.1 GCF_022458745.1 Bacillus piscicola | reverse complement strand
GGGTGTGTGAAAAAAATATTGTTATTGTCCAGAAATTATTTTGGGAGGTAATAACTATGATTCTAAAAAAAGTTAATATGAAACGTATCTTAATTGCTACAGCATTGTGTTTCGGCTTACTATCCTTTACAATTCCTACCCACGCCCTGTTTTTCTCGGCTGAGTTATCACCATCTTCTCAAACCGGTTATGTAGGTGAAGCAGTTGACTACACTGGTTCGTGGTCAGGAGGGTCAGGTACTTATGAGGTGACGCTTGATTGTGAAGATGGAAGCACGCATTATACAACAACTTCAAGCACCTCTGAAACTTTACATTGTTATTTTGAATCTACAGGGACTAAAAATGTAACACTGACTGTGTACAACCCAGATACAAATCAAATTGCAAGTGATACTGCGTCGGTATACGTTAGATAATAACATTATTTAACTTTATTATTAGAACAGGCTGTTTGGGCGAACAGCCTGTTATTCTATTTCATCTAAAACCTCTTGTATTACCTCGGTTAATAAATCCATTGTTCTGTATTCTTCTTTTAAAGTAGTATCCTGTCCACCAATTTTTAAAAGTAAAAGATTAGGGTGGAGTTCTTGGTTATAATCAAAGTCATGTGATTTCTTTGTTATTACACCTCTTGAAAGTCCAGGATACATCTCCTCTATTTTAGCATGTATTTTTTTAGCAAATTTTTGATTTTTTACATAGTTATCTGTGGATGATGATAATTCAAATAAAACCCTAGCTGCATTTTTCCCTTTTATCTCAGTTGTTGATGCGTTGTTTTTAGTTTTCACATCCGCCTGTTGAATATCAAATAATATTTGAACATTTTCATTTTTAGTCAGTTCCTCTTTTATTACTTGTTTTGATAGTTGCTCATTGTTTTGGTCTTGTTGGGCAGTCGTAGAAATAAGATTTGAAACACCTATGTTATTTTCTTTTAAATTCTCTTCTAGATGATTTCCAATTTTTTTGATTTCACTTAAAGAATCTTCGTTAGTAGAAGTGTGATAAAGAACTACTGGTGTTTCGGGAGATAATTCTGTTTGGGCTGCCTCTTTGTTCTGACAGCCAGTACCCAAAATAAACAGGACCATGATGAAGAACAGGAAGGTTTTGTTCATTTTTTCCCCCTTAATAATTAAATTTGTTCTCTTAATCTATCCTATTCAATTTTATTAATCTAATACATAGATTCTTGATAGAAGGAGGTATCAGAAAAAATACTGATTCAAAGCGTTAGTAAATTCAACAAATTCAAAAAAATACTAGTTTTCGTTTTACAATACTGAGAAATTAGGCTTTTAGTTATTTCATGTGCCAATCAAAAGAAGAGAACCTATTGTTAAAAACAAAGCATTTCTTTCCAAGGTATTATTAATGGATATCCAGATGGGGCGATTTCGTCCGAATCAAGAAATAACGCGTCATCAAGCTGCTGCAGATGTTGTCGCACGTCTTCGGTAGACAAGGTACTTCATATAGATAATGTTAAATATGATTTAAGAGACATAGAGGAAAAGACTACCACTCAAAATCCATGTCGAGAAAAACTTGACGCATACATATATCTAGAAAATCTTTTGCAATCAGATAGTTTATGCTACACTTAGCGTATATTGTTAATTTTCTTTTTTTTTGAGCCACTCATAGAGTGCGCGGGTAAACAAACGGAGAGCGATCTTTGGATCGATGAAGAAGTCTTGAAACAGAAATAAGCTATTTCTGTGTGTTCGAGGCGGTTTCAACGATGCAAAGATCGCTTTTTTTGTGTCTAAAAAACCGCAAAGGAATTGAAAAGGAGAGGGAAGGATGAACAGGAAGAAGGGACAAGGAAGATGCATGGTAATCGAGGACAGAAGGAATGACCGAAGGAGAGACACGGAAATGGTCGTCATGAAAGTGGGAGAACAAACGAATGCATATTGGAACGATACCTAGTTGTAGTTGAACGTATTCGCTGGAAATGAATCATGGAGAGGTGCGTTGGCATGCAGTTCCCAGAGATCTTGGGCAAGAGAGGTGGAAAGTGACAGAGAAGGGAGTTATGAAAATAACGGCAGAGCTGAAAGCAAAATCTTGACGCTGCAGGTGTCTGGAGTAGAAAAGCGAAACGACCGGTCGAAGTAGTGACATTGGAAAAAGCGCCTCAGAACAACATAGGCTTGGCGCTTCGGTAGAAGTAGAGCGGAAGATTCAATAATGGAAAGACGGAACATTTCGATGCGTGAAGCGCGCCCACCTTATGGCGACGAAGGAGGCATAAGGTGGTAAAACCCGAGCAGAGCGAGGGTTTTGGAAAAAAAGAGAAACGGAAAACGGAACATCTATTTTAAAAAGGGTGATACACCGTAAGACAGAAATCAAGTGAAAAGTGTCTTACAGGTGTATGACGTCTGACTGAAAAGGGGGAAAAGATGGCTCGAAAACAAAACGTGAATGCAAAAGTAGAGGAAGACGTGATGATGGAGCTGCGGCTCATGGCTTGGCATCTGAATCAGAACCGAAGCGAGATTGTTCGACAAGCGATTGATCACTTTCGGCGAACAGGGCGGATAGGTGGTCAGAGTTATGCGAAGGTGTTGGCAGATGCACAAGGGCATATGGTTCAATCGGAGTTGGAAATGACGGATATAGAGACCCTATCTTCCGGCGTTGGAGCAGGAAAAGGACAGGAGGAAGGTCCGGCAGTTCCGGATACGTTGCGTGAGTTGGAACGGCTGATAAGAGACTTGCGGAAAGGATACGAAGCGCATGGGGCGTAGAGGGAAAGCGTCCATTGTGCATCAAACGAAAACAGCGATAAATGCTATAGATCGGATTGGCGAATCCAAGAAAGAGGCGCGGGAAGCCGGGGATGTTGGTATTCATTCCATCAAGCAAAAGAAAGAGACGATGTCGGCTGCACAAAATTTCGCGAAGTGGGTGCGGGAACATCACTGGGTGAAGAGTTTGTATCAGCTCAAGGAGAGCCATTACCGAGCTTATATTGCGAATATGCAGGAGAGAGGGCTTTCGAACGGGCATATACGCAATGTGGAAACGGCCTTGCGTCATTTGCAGAAAGGCATGGAAAAGAGAGCAGAGAAGTTCGGAAAGGAGCCTGTGAGCTTCTGTGCGCCTTGGAGGATCGTTCAAGAGGCTGATAAACCTAAAGATCGTAGCTATACGCAAAAAGAGTATGAGCAGATTGCTAGGGCCCTTCCTCCGCATTCTCATGATGCCGTGATGCTTTCGCGTGAATTGGGGTTGCGTGTTCGCGAAGCATGTAATGTCCGTGTTGAACACTTTACATCTAGGGATGATGGTGGTTTGAAACTTAGTATTGAGAGAGGAGCAGGTATTACGAAAGGCGGCAGATTTCGAGAAGTACCGGTGCCTGCTCATGTAGAGAAGGAGGTCCATCGGATGATGGAGGGAAAGAAACCTGATGATTCGTTGGTGTCGGTGAAACCAGATACCGTTCGTCGGGCGGTGAACCGTGCGGCGAAAGACGAAGGGATCAAACAGCTGGGACGCGGGATGCATGGTTTCCGTCATTTGTACGCACGTGATCGGGTGAGTGAGTTGCTTGAGCAGCGTGGCGTTCGTGAACAAGGAAGCCAATTGTTAGAGCGAATGTTTGAAAACATGGATCAAGGAAGATACGTGGACTACGGCATACACGGGAAAGAGGAGTTATTTGCTGAATTGAAAGCGGTTGTTGACCGAGTACATAGTGAATTGGGACACGGCTCCGACCGTTGGGATCTGGCACGTATCTATATACGACGTTGAGCAGAAAAAGAAGAACACCTAAAGTGTTTGTACATCATCACTAAGAGGAAGATATCGGCATGAAACCCTTTGACTAATTGTAACGGCTGAAGTCTCTTACTGAATATATGTATAAGCGGTTGAATTTGATTGCAAATATGCTATCATTGGCATAAAATATTAAAATAAAGGCTGAAAATAATGACCTACCAACTTATTTTTCACGATAATATCAAACGTTTTGAGAACACATTATTGGAGAATGCTAAACAAGAAAAGCGAACAAAAGGACGTGGTCCCTGGATCGACCTTGCAGAACGCTATATCATTCAAAAAGAACGTATCCGTCTTTACCCTTTACCTGAGGATTTTAACGATCAAACACCAGAGGAAGAAAACCCACCGGTCATAAAGCACATAGAGCGCAACACGGAGCTAACAAGCCTCTTTCGTTGGGGTCTCCCTGGTCAATCAACAGGTAACCACCGTCTTTTATATGTCTTCCACAATTATTATAAGGTTATTTTACTTCATCATTTCGACAAACAATACAACGGAGATATAAAAAGGCAAGATATTCAACCAGCTGAACTACGGTATTTTGATTACTGCATAGATGACCCTTCCCTTTATCCGATGACAAAAGGAGAGTGATTCATATGTCTTTCACAACAAACGATGACTTCAACAAACAATTGGCTGATATCGTTGGAAAGGAGCGAGTAAAAGAACTAGAACAACGAGGGTTCTTGGCTGCCCAAATCATGAGCCATCGGCGTAAAAAGAACATGACCCAGCAAGAATTAGCTACAGCAATACACGTAGCAAAATCTACGATTGGCCGATTAGAAGCTGGCCTAACACAGCCAAATTACAAAACACTTTTAGCATTATCTGACGCATTAGAGACCCCTTTAATCATTGATGCTAACCGTGACAATCATAAGGCTGCTAAAATATAAGAACTCCTGGGCGCGCATTAATGGTAATGAAATAAGTAGAAACGTAAATAAGGGAGAAAACAAAAAGAGATAAGGATTCTCCCTATCTCTTGTCCCCTAGATATTGCAGGGTTGCCTACTTCCCAAACAACTTGGAAAAAAACCCCTTACTCTTTTCTTCTTTTAATTCCTTTAATTCCTTTAATTCCTTTATTAATCTCATATTCTCCATAAGTATTTTATCTCTTCTACCAATTTCTTCTTCTTGCTTATCTTCCATCTTTTCTAATGCTTCCGATATACTTTCGAGTTGTTCAGAAGTGTGTTTCGAACCTCGTTCCACCAGTTTTTGCTGGGATTCCGATGCACTCGCAAGCTCCCTCCGAACCTCTTCAACTACTTCATTTTTGACCTCATTTCGGATTTCTTCTCGAAGTTCTTTCTTTAAAGATTCTTTAAAATCATCAAAGTTGACCATGATATCTTTTAATTCATTTAATGTTTTAACAGCTTCGCTTTGGTTCATTTTCGGAACGCTCGGTTGGGGAATCGGAACATAATCAGAAGAGTTATCGGATTCTTTCTTCTGTTGCAATAAATCCCTAATAACTTTTTTCGAAAGGTTCTTATCCCTCATTGTTTTTATGTGTTTTATTGTTTCGATCTCAAAATCTGTGTAAATCCTAGCTCCTTTATCATCTCGCTGAATGGTCAAAATACCTTCAAAATCCGTTTCCCATTGCCGAATTGTTCCCATTGGAACTCCAGTTTGTTTTGAAACTTCTTTTATGCTATATGCTTTCAAAAATTCATCCATTTTAAGACCCCCTTCCGATTACTTTTAACCCTTCTGAACACTTCGAAAGTCAGTTTCGAACCCTTGGTATGGTTTGCTTTTATTATCTTCTTTACCTACAACTAATATACCTTCCTAGGGATGTATTTCATTTATTTGTAATCCTCTTATTCGTTCAGAATCAGCTCTGAATATATATTTACCCCATTCATACTAAAACGATGGTCTATTCAGAAACAAAAAGAAAAGAAGGAAAACCATTCTGAAAAACCCCTAGTGGAGCCGCATTTTTAGAAAATAAATCGGTTCATTTTATGTATTATTTCTATTTATAAAACATTTGTTGTATAATTTTAAAACAACAAATGTTTTATAAAGGGGTTTATTGTGATGAAAATGTATAGTGTCGAGGAAGCTTTTGAGATATTAAAGGCCTACAAAATCACCACACACATGGAGAGTGTCCGACGCTGGTTGCGTAATGGAACGATCCAAGGAGAAGCCCCTCTTTCTCGTAAAGAAGGCTGGCGAATCAGCGAAGATGCGCTTTACTCCTTTATCCGAGACAGGACTCCAGATCAAGCCTTTGATTCTAATAAAACAACAAACGTTGTAAAAGAAGAAATCAAAGAAAAGGCCCGTGCGGAAATGTGGTGGGAGATCGTGCGGAAAAACATCTTCGAGGACTATATTGAACTGAAAAAAACACGCCTGCAGGAATGTGTACAGCACAAAGGATACTCCAAGGCATTTGAGAAACAGCTGTGGGAAGAGGTTTCTCAACACACTCGTGGATACAGCACCCCTCGCATTCCTTATTTACTGGATGCGTTTCTATATAACAATGAGCGTATTTTGATGGAGCAGGACTTTGAGGAGAAAGAAGAATGCATTCTTTTTGCGTTGCTGGAGCACGTTAGAAAAAAGAGGACACAAAAATAGAGAGCCTGTTAAAGGCTCTAATTTATAATCAACTTCTTTTCATCTATTTCAATTTTTAACCTTCGCCTCCAAATTAGTTGAAAAATATAAAAACGTATGCTACCCTGTTGTTATTACTAATTAAGTCATTATAGGCCCTTATACTTCCCGATAAAAATCGAGCTGAAGAGATTGGGTAGGCGGCAATGGAAAGCACCGTTACAAAATCAAGCAATGTTTTAAACGGTCCCCGTAAATAAGCGCCCGTTAGTTGTTTAGAGCCGCTCTAGTACCACTCTGACTTCAAAAGATAGAGGAAATGCTATCGGTCAAGCCGGTGGAGGTAGAGCTTTCATGTGGAAGGCGGATGATTTTTAATCCCAGGGTGACAATGGGACACGTGTGTCTTATTGTCAAAAACAAAAAATATAAATAAAAACGCACAAGGCGTATCGAAAAACACTGAAAACAGTGGGATCGGTACGCCTTTTTTGTGTCTAAAAAACAAAGGAGGAATTGAAAAATGAAAAGAAAACGAGCTGGGCCGGCTACAGAAACAAAAAGAAGAAGCAAATGAAGCGATCGAAAAAGAAAAGAGCTGATCAGAAGCTCTTTTTATTTTGGGTTGATCTCAGTTTTGATCGGATCTGATCGTTTTTTGTTTTGGAAGTTAACAAAGCAATGCAGGCCGGCTAGATAGGGTCGATCGCCGACGTTCGGGCGGTTTAGGGAAATACGGACGCGATAAGGTGTGTGCGCTTATCGGAAAAAAGGAACGCCACCGTCTTACGATGTACGCCTGGCATCAGATGACGCAGCAACCATCGGGCAGGAAGTGAACGAGACGACAAGTCTGGGCAGCAATGCCTGCGGGAGAGCAGTTCATTGGAACATGGCGGCGAAAGCCAGCCCGCACGCGGGTAAGTTCCAAACCACCACTCATAAAACAAAAACAGAATAGGGGATTGGTGCTTTCTCTTTGCCTTGAAATTTCACTTATCGTATGAAATACGAAAAATGAAATGAGGCAAAGAGAAAGCACCAGCCAAAGCCTGGCAGAACCCAGCGTAACCGCACTGATACAAGGGTTTTGGTTTTGAGGGTTTTGACCGAAATGTGAGGAAGCCGTGAGGACGGCCCTCCATGTCAACGGGCGAGCTGTGTGCTTTTTTAAGACATAAAAAAAGGAGAGAGAAACATGAGCAAAGGAAAATCACCAATGGAGAATCAATTAGAAAAAATCTTTAAACATACCCGAGCTGGCTCGTATGGAACGAGGGCACGGTATGAGCATAGCTGCAGGAATTTTGTTAGGTACCTAGGTAAGCATTTCAAGATGAAGAACCTCCGAAATCTGCAGGATAAGCACCAGGTGTCGTATATCCAATACCGCCAATCGCAGGGAATGGCAGCAAAGACGATTAAAAACGATCTTGTGGCTATTCGCTACATGCACGATTTGGTCTCACGTGCCAAACATGAGCTATCGGATAACGAGGGGTTGAAGAAAAAATATGCTGTTGTGCTGGAAAAAACGCCCGCAATAAAAGGAGATCGGGCCTGGACCCAGGAGGAATACAACCAGATGCAACAATTAGCGACAGAAATGGCGCAGAAGGGAGGAGCAGGGGCTGCCACCGCAAAAGACGCACAGGATGTGATGCAGCTTGCTCGAACAATGGGGCTGCGTGTGACAGAAGCCGTCGCGATGAAACGCTCTCAAGCCGAGCAAGCGTTACGTACGGGGGTGTACCAAGTCCGGGGCGAAGCCAAAAACGGCAAATGGCGGGAGGTCCCGTTATCGAAGGCAGGAAAGGATTTATTGCAACAACGGTTGCGAAAAACAAGTCGAGGGCAGCGTCTTTTCATCCGTCCTCAGGAACAAACACACGAGGCGGTAAATCGGGTGGAAAAATTCAACTCTCACCATCGTCACAAGGTGGAGACAACAGAGGGGATGATCCAACGTACTTGGACAAAGGACGGTTCCACGCATGTGAATGAATTGACGATCCATGGACTCCGTTATGGGTATGTGCAAGATCGTGTGCAGGAGGAAAGGGATAAAGGTTTCTCTTTGGAACAAGCAGCAGCAAGGGTGACACGAGAAGTGGGCCATGAAAGGATTGATGTGATTCGAGTGTATCTAGGTAAGGGAGAGAACGAAGACGAGGAATGAACCCTTTTTAAGGGAGAGTGGTAATACGGCCAACCACCACATTCCGTACAACATTCTATACTTTGTTCATAAAAAAAATAAAATTGTTTCCTGTCAGATTAAGGCAAGGTGTTTCAAAGTTTGGTAAAATGAGTCTAAACATTAGAAAAACCCCTTGAACTTTTGGTCGGGTTCGGGGTTTCTCTAACATCACGCAGGACAAGTATGCCCTATGCAGGACGAGTAGTCCTTTAATTAAATTGTTTAATTTAATTCTACAATAGGGCGGCTTCTCCTGCAACTACTAGGAGGAGATTTTTTATGGCTGAAAATGTAACGTTCAATAAAGGAAAGAAAAAAAGAGAGGAATTGCAACTCCCTATTTTGTATTTTGTAGCAGCTGACGACTGGATAGACACGCTAGGAGTAGACGCATTCCGAGCGTGGTTAAAATTTTACAGCTGGTGTGATCGATCGGAGGAAAGAAAAAACCAAGAGGATGACGTTGTCCCTTGCAGTTTCAAGGGGGTCATGAAAAGGTTACGTGTCGGCAGCAAAAAATTTTACAACGATATCATCCGACCTTTGTGGAACTACGGCTTTATCGATATCGTCACGTATGAGGAGTCAAAAAACGAGGGAACAAAGCCCATGAATATCATTGTTTATGAATATCCCCAAAATGACATTACAAAAAAACATAAGCCATTAGAAAAGATTAGAGACTATGACACCGAATACCATTCCCCGGCTAGAACCTTTGCTAAACAAGGGGGAAGAAATAACGAAGGGAACGAATGTTCCGAGGGGGTTTCCCAGCGAAACAGGGGGGGGTTTCCCAGCGAAACAGGGGGGGGTTTCCCAGCGAAACACAATAATGTTTCAAATAGTATTACTAATGATTCAAATCATATAACTAATGATTCAAATCATCATCAAGAAGAAGATGCTCTTCCGTTTCTCGATGAATACATAAAAGAGCATGAAATCCCAACGGATGAAAAAGAGATGATGATAGCTCGTATTCAGGAACGAAAAGATGAGATAAAGGCCACAACCCAAAAAGCTAGATTCCGATACTATGATTCTGTTTTACAAACGATAAAAGAAAGCATTCACAGGGAAGAGAGTACAATGTTTAACAATCAATCCGTGAGAAGAGACAAGCTACCAAAATGGATGCAAGAGGAAAAGGAACAACACAAAGAAGAAAAGGTAACGGACACGTACTTTGAACAACAAAAAAAGAAATTCGAGCAACTGTTAGCTTTACGTAACAAAATGAGAACCGGCAAAACTCAAGAGAACGATGGCATAGGGGGCTCCTTCGTCCCTGCTACATAGACGTGATGCTGTCTCTGACCTTCGCAGAAGCGTTTTGTACAAGGGGGGGGGGATACCCTTTATCACTGTAAATAAAGTTTATTCTGAGAACGCGAATGAGGGGTCTAGAAAAGGAGTTGAGTTGGGGAGCAGTGTCGTTGATCAACGTTTAGCGAAAGCTAGCTTTATTTGAGGAGCAAAAAATCAGCTCGATAATGAACGATTTAAACAACATTTGTTTTATTAAAAGGTCGTTTTGTTTGCTATGCTCTTCACACTTTTTACGATGAAGACTACAATCGAAACCACAAACTCGTGAGCGTCCCTTGTGGGTCGGTGAGGACGTTTATGGCAACTAGGACACCCTTTTGTATCCGTGGCGATGAATGAAGCGTGTGAGGCAGATGAGGGGTCTTCACATCGGTTGTCTCTTAAACGATGTACCAGAGTAAACATGAGGAAAAAGATTACTAGATATGATCGATACAACGGTGCCGGCACTACATCGATTGATTCGTCTCTCATGAGAGACGAAAGATATGGGATTATGAGATGGAAGAAAAGGATGGGATATCATGTCATTAAAAGTAACAGTGAGTGGGAAACCGATAGCCGTGCGACCGGTGACATACGACAATCAAGCCTTATTTTGTGTTGATTTTGAAGAAAAAGGCAATGCGTCTGTTTCAAAAGATTTACCAAAAGCGAGTGCGGTCATGATTACGGCGCTGCTTACCAAAAGCCAATGGTCGCGTCTTAAGAAAGAAGTGGAGGATAAGGGAGAGCAGGTCTCCAAAGCGGAATTCATGATTGAGGGAGATGTCACCGTTGATATGCCGATGGACATTGTAGAAGGGGAGATCGGTGTCATTTGTTCTCAAGCAACCTATACACCAGGGGAAACGAAAGGGGGAGAACGAAAAACGGAGAAACACAGGCTGAAACAGGAAAGAAAAAAAGAAGGGTCTCAAAGACCAGAAAAAAAATTCAACGTAAACGATAAAAAGGCTCGGTTACATGCTGAATACGATGGTGTTTGTCAGGATTGTGGGCAGCATTGTGATAAAAAAGTGATGGCGATCAAGGAAAGAAACGGGAAAGAGGTCGTGGTTTGTTTCGATTGTGCCTATGGAGAAAAACCTCGCTTTTCCGTATCGGTGAAATTCGTGGAATTATTGGCGTTTAAAACAGGGATGAGCATGCAAGAGAGTCAAAAACATCTGGAAGAATTCCCTTCTTCCTATGCGTTTATTCATTTGGATAAGAAGACAAAAACACGGACGTATTGGTCCTGGGATCCTCATCATCCCATTTTAAAAGTGACCTATAATCGCAAAGGGTATATGATGGATCTCCATATTCGTAAAAACGCGTTACTTCCCACTACCCTTCTTGAATTACCGTTGTCGGATCTATGGATCCCAGAGCATTACGCAGAGCCAAACCCGAAAAAAATCGAAGGACATATGACGTATTATCGTGAACACCATTCCTTTGATGAACCTGTTCTGGCGCAGAAAAAAGACGGAAAGTGTGTACTTATGGATGGGTACAGCCGGTACGTGGCTGCCAAAAAAATGAATCATGAAACAATCAAGGTGGAAATGCAAGGGGAAATGTCGGTGACGAATTAGGAATGGTACCCGTAGGTATAGCACTGAGGATATTTGTGATAAAATAAAACACAGAACAAGGAATTTTGTTTCTTTGTTTGATTGACGTGCATATGATGAATGATAGGGATTCAGATACGTAAGGAGGAGAGAAACAGGGATGAAGTCTTCTGAAACGAAGCATATTCGTGTATCAGAAAAGCGGCAAATCACGATTCCGAAACGTTTTTTTGAGAAGTTAGGGATTGAGGGAACGCTTGTGTGTGAACTTCGTGATAATGAAATTGTGTTGCGTCCAGCTCCGACGAATGATGATTTTTCAGAGGAAATTTTAAGAGATTTGGTTCAGGAAGGATACGAGGGAGAGGAATTACTGACCGAGTTCCAAAAACAAAAAGCGCGGATCCGTCCAGCAGTAGAAGATTTAATTGCGGAAGCTGATCAAGCTGCACAACAGTTTACTGGAACGGGTGATGAAGAAACGGAGTCTCTTTTTGGTGATGTAAGGGAGTGACGATCGTGTTACCTGTTCTATATTTGAATCCAGCAAAACGTTACTTTAAAAAGCTTAAAGAAAAACCACTTAAAAAGGAATTTGATAAGGCTATACAACAAATCCGGCTGAACCCCTATCTTGGAGATCCTAGAACGGGAGATTTAGCCGGTCTTTATTCTTACAGTATTCGTTATAACGGAAGTCAGTACAGATTGGCTTATCGCATCACCGAAAATGAAAACGGAGAACTTATTGTGATTATTTTAGCCGGGACCCGAGAAACCTTTTATCAAGAATTAAAGAGGTTTATGAAATCTAATACATAACGACTAGTGTAGAAGCTGCGCATCATGGATTCTTAAATGCAAGTTTTTTAAAGTTGACATGGTAGTTGAGTATAAGCTAATTATGGGGGGACAGCCGTATCAAGTATATAGCTTATGGAGTTTTTGGCTTGGCCGTATTGTTTATTGTTCTTACTATACTTAATATTGATGTGTCTATTATTGTTGACATATTTGAGTGGGCAACTCGTTTTATCTTACCTTGGATAGCAGTATACTGGTTTGTTCAATTGGTAAAAAGGAAAAACCGTGCGTCTTAACGCTTTTGGGTTTTATTTTTTTTTGGAAATAATTGAGTTCTTCCAGAATCGGGCCATTTTGCGGAAGATTCAATGCAAGGGAGTGATGCTTTATATTATTTTCACGCTGGACTTTATTTCAAGGTATTATGATAGCTTTATTGGTGATTCTTGCATATATAGCAGATATATTTAAAAAGGATATAGGAGTGTCGCCATCTTCAACCAATGTAATAAATA
Organism: Bacillus piscicola; assembly: GCF_022458745.1. Lineage (GTDB taxonomy): Bacteria > Bacillota > Bacilli > Bacillales > Marinococcaceae > Alteribacillus_A > Alteribacillus_A piscicola. Next base: position 545 of record NZ_JAJJJF010000020.1, on the reverse strand, counting down.
TGCAAGTAATAGGAACATCTTTATTTTTAATCGTAACCATTGGTTTATTCAGTCTGTTAATGTATTTCCAAGTGAAAAAAAGCAATACATTCTTAAAGCACAGACTGTGGGAAAAAATGTATGTTATTCTACCTGTTATATTTTTAATATCTTTGATTGTAGTTTTCATCTTATTTTTGACAGAGCCACTAAGTGATTTAACACAAATTAGCCGATGGATTATATATGTATTGATTTACTACCTTTTATTTTTAATGAATGTGACTGTTTTAGCAATTATACATAAAGTTAAAAAGAAAACTATGCCCAATGAAAACAAAATTGGTTATTCCTTTGTTTGGACATCATTAGGTCTTTTAATCGTTATTTTTATACTGTAATTGTCTTAAACAATCGGGCGCGATTGTCGCACAAAAAAATTTTAGCTCAAATGCATTATATCCATCAGGAGTAATGCATTTTGTTGTTTTCAAATAAATATGGTCACATAAATGTGTTACATTGTGTTACAATATACAGAAGGAGTGATGATGATGGATACTATC
>NZ_JAJJJF010000002.1 GCF_022458745.1 Bacillus piscicola | reverse complement strand
TTTTGCTCACGAGGAAGCTGAAGCGTTGCCCGCGGAAAGCGTCCGCCCAGAGCGATTGGAAGTTGGTTGTAAATGTGTAAAAACAAAGTGTTGAAAGTATTGTTCTCATAACCATTTAGAGAAAAACTTGACGCATACTACACGGCGCAACGAGTTGACATGTTTACCCCTATGTCATATAATTGGATTATCTCGAATTCGAGATAAAAAGGAGAAAGCGATGACTAACAAAAATCAAGAATCATACGAAGAGTATTTGTCATTGAAGGCATTTGTCGTTTTAACTCGAGCCTTACAATCAATTAAATCCCGTGCCGAAGAAGACATTAAACATTTAGGATTAAACCCAACGGAATTTGCTGTTTTAGAATTAATCTATAGTAAAGGCGATCAGCCGATACAAAAAATTGGTGAAAAAATATTGATTGCAAGCAGCAGTATCACCTATGTCGTAGATAAATTAGAGAAGAAAAATTTAATAAAACGAAAGCCTTGTCCGAAAGATCGCCGTGTCACACACGCGGCCATCACAGCTGAGGGAACAGAACTGATGGATCAAGTCTTTCCGAAGCATAGAAATGCGCTAAAAGAAATTTTTAGTGGGCTGGGGATAAAAGAAAAAGAAGATTTAATTGACCAGTTAAAAAAATTAGGCTATCATGCTCAAAACATGTAGTTTTTTTTAAGTAAATATCTCGAATTCATAATATATGAATCAGTATTAAATGCGAAACAGACATGTCTAATGGCATCGTCTTTGTAGGATAGGAACGCTAAAAACAAATACAAGGGAGTTTTATTATATGACAGACGGACTATTGGGAATTCACCATGTTACGGCTATGACGGATAATGCCATGAGAAACTATGAGTTTTTCACAGAGGTACTCGGAATGCGGTTAGTAAAGAAAACGGTAAACCAAGATGATATCCACACCTATCACACATTTTTCGCGGATGACGTTGGTTCACCGGGGACAGACATGACATTCTTCGACTTTCCGAACATCATAAAAGGAACACCGGGAACGAACTCGATTTCGAGAACAGGGCTGAGAGTGCCGGACGATGCAGCACTTGAATATTACATGGAACGATTCAAAGAGTTTGATGTGAAACATGAGGGCATTCAAGAGCTTTTCGGTAAAAAAGTGCTGCCATTTGAAGAAGCGGATGGTCAGAAGTATCAACTGTTCTCTGACGAAAACAATGAAGGCGTGGCACCAGGTATTCCTTGGAAGAATGGCCCGGTACCGGAAGAAAAAGCGATTTATGGCTTAGGACCGATTGAAATCACAGTAAGCTATTTCGATGCTTTCAAAAAGGTGCTCTCTGACGTTTATGATATGAAACCAATAGTAGAAGAAGAAAACGTGACACTCTTTGATGTAGGCGAAGGCGGTAACGGTGGACAGGTCATTGTGAGAAAGGATGAAACAACGCCAAGTCGTCAGGGGTACGGACAGGTTCACCATGTATCGTTTAGGGTGAAAGATCACGAAACACTCAAACAGTGGGAAGCGAAGTACGACGAAATCGGGATGGGACATTCCGGTAATGTGGATCGCTTTTATTTCGAGGCCCTCTATACCCGTGTCGGTGACATTCTTATCGAGCTTTCAACAGATGGTCCAGGTTTCATGGATGATGAACCTTATGAAACGTTAGGGGAAAGTCTTGCACTTCCACCATTCCTAGAGCCAAAACGTGACTATATTGAAGCGCAGATTCGTCCGTTCGATACGAAGCGTTCATGATCGTTGAAAAAGGAGATGATTAAATGGAAGCCATTAATAGGATCCACCACATCTCAGCTATTGTAGGAGATCCGAATGAGAACCTGAGATTTTTTAGAGATGTGTTAGGACTCCGTCTGGTTAAACAAACGGTAAACTTTGATGACCCGGGTGTCTACCACCTGTACTTTGCAAATCATAACGTGACACCGGGGACAGTCATTACCTTCTTCCCGTGGACAAACGATCATTACGGCAGGAAGGGCAGCGGCCAGGTCGGACGGATTGCTTTCAGGGTACCTAAAGGCAGTCTGGACTACTGGAAAGAACGTCTAACAGCTCAAAGCCTACAAGTTGAAGTGACTTCGCTTTTTGGTAAAGACACACTTGAGTTCGATGATGTTCATGGACTCGACCTGGCAATTGTCGAAGGCGAAACATCTTCCGATCATACAGACATACTTGGTTTTCATGGGTCTGTATTATTATCCGGAAATCCTGAAGGTACGAAAGAACTGCTTACAGGTTTTATGGGATTGAAAGAACTGGATAGTAATGATGAAAATCAGCACTATGAAACAGTAGGCGAGGAAAAGCATCACATCATTACTTCCATTCCTCCGCAGCCTGCCGGCAGATTCGGTATCGGAACGGTGCATCACATCGCCTGGTCCGTGCCGGATATGGATGTATTGAAAGAATGGCAGACTGCCCTCCGTGGAGTTGGCTTCGGGGTTACCGTAGTAAAAGACAGAAATTACTTCAACTCCATCTATATGGGTGAAAAGGGCGGTGTTGTATTCGAGTTCGCAACAGATGGTCCAGGGTTCGAGGTGGATGAAGATATGGAATCACTTGGTACAGCGCTGAAGTTACCGGAACAATATGAACACAAAAGACAGGAATACGAAACACTGCTGCCAAAATTGGATATATAGTAGTCGAGTAGTCAGAGCCTAAAAGAGACGAATGGGAGTGAGAATGAATGGAACATATTTATAAGGAAAAGAAAAAAGGAGCTCCGGTATTTATCCTGCTCCACGGTACAGGGGGGTCAGAAACAGACCTTCTCACTCTGGCTGAACTGCTTAACCCGGAGTATAACGTTCTAGGTATCAGAGGTAACGTGCAAGAAAATGGTATGAACAGATACTTCAAACGACACGGAGAAGGCCAGTACGACTGGGAAGATCTTGAGTTTCGCGGGAATGAACTTTATGAGTTCATCGTGAAAAAATCAAACGAGCATGAGTTTAAACTCGAGGATACCGTTCTTGTCGGATTTTCAAACGGCTCCAACATCGCCATACACATGATGCTCCGGCACCCCGACACGTTCAAAAAAGCGGCTTTATTCGCACCGCTGTACCCGGCAGACGTGGAAGACAAACAGGATTTTCGTGAGGTGGACGTATTCCTGTCGCTGGGTAAAGGCGATCCGATTGTACCGGAATCCGAAAGCGAGCGAGTCATCCATCTATTTAAAGAAAGAGGTGCAGATGTTACGACAGCTTGGGTTAACGGGCACAACCTAACACAAGAAGTCGCGTTGGAAGCGAAAAATTGGTTAAATTAATTGATTGCTAAAGGTTAGTTCTAAATGAAAATCAAATAGTATGGGAGGCATTTACAATGACAAAAGCAATATGGAACGTTGATAAGGTACACAGTACAATAGGATTTACAGTAAGACACATGATGATATCAAACGTGAAAGGGACTTTTAATGATTTTGAGGGTACGGTTGAAGGAGATCCAAATGACTTAACAGATGCATCCATTGAGGTTAACATTCATGCAAATAGTATTGATACACGCATGCCGGACAGGGATGATCATTTACGCTCAGCTGACTTTTTTGATATGGAGAATCATCCGAATTTAACATTTAAAGCAACAAACATGGAGAAGAAGTCTGATAATCACTATGATGTGACAGGTGATTTTACAATTAGAGGCACAACAAAGCCAGTAACTTTTGATATTATTTTTGAAGGTATTGCGAAAGATCCGATGAGCGGAGAGGAAGCTGCCGGATTTACAGGCAGTACAAAGATAAACCGTAAAGACTTTGGTTTAACATGGAACGCAGCCCTTGAAACAGGCGGCTTTGTAGTAAGTGACGAAGTGAAAATCAATATAGAAATACAAGTACGGAAGCAAGATTGATAAGACAAAGATAATAGAAGGAAAGCTATTGCAATGGATGATGTACCACTCCTTAAAGTTAGATGATGAAATCTAACTTTAAGGGTGTTTGTTGGGAAGGAACTTCAGAACTTTAACATACAATCATCATCTGGCTCAATTCTGGCAAAACATTCATTCGTCATCACGCCCAATGACTCTTAAGAACTTGAAAAAATTTCTCCAGGTTAAGTTAATTTCAGAAGTACTTATTCAGCTAATAAATACGAACGATTATATAACATCATTCATTGTACGTTTTTTATGTAGATGGTGTTGATTGTAACGAAAGGCGGCGACTCCTGCGGGAACAGCATGAGTCTTGAGACCCCGCAATGAGCGAAAGCGAATGAGGAGGCTCAAGCCATGCCCGCGGAAAGCGTCCGCCTGCAGTGGAAATCAAAAGCATCACACTATTTTTGAAACATTCGTATTTGACCAACTGGATTTGAATTATAAAATTGATTCCAGGTTAATTAAGGAAAGATACTAATGTCTGTATAGTGTCGTTTTCATAAACGATAAAGACACCTAATGCTATATAAACCGTTGCCACAATCCATCTGCTGAACCTTTCAATAACCCTTGCAATACCTGGAATATTCGAAAGTTGGCCGGCAGTATATACGAGTACAAAAATAAGTATGATAAAGACAAATAGCGTCACTATGAGTTCATTTACTTCCAATGTGATAAAGTAAGGTGTGAACAAACCGATATTATCAGCACCACAACTTGCTATCACAACTACCGTTACCGTTCTCGCTAATTGGCTCAATCCTTTTTGATCCATCTGTTCTTCTACTTGTTCTCTCTCGTCATCACCAGATATCGCTACGTTAAGACCGAAATATACAGGAACCAAACCCAATAAACCAAGTATCCATTTTTCAGGGACGAAGTTTAAAACATATGCTAAAAATAAACTAATCGTAATTAATGTGAAGGAACCAATAAATTGACCAACGTATATATCCCTTTGTTGCTTTTTGGTTTTAGCTTTTGCGAAAAAGATAAGTAACAAAACTAATAAATCTAAAGCAGTTGCTGTGTAGATAATAAATGCTGTAATAATGATCTCAAACATGGATACATCAATCCTAAATGCTAATATCGGATTCAAGGGAAAATAAATTTGATAGTGCATTCTACAAAAGCCAAGAGGTGCAAATTTCATTCCCGATCAAATCATTAATAAACCTAACGTGAGTTGTGATTTAGAAACAGGTATATATACGGAAGAACTGCAAACAAAAAATGAAAAAAGGAGAATGACGATGGCATACGTATTACAAATGGATTTTAACATGAATGGACCCTTCGGAGATGACATGGCAGCGCAATTTTCTGATTTAGCAAAGAGTATCAATGAAGAGGACGGCTTCCTATGGAAAATCTGGACGGAGAATCCCGAAACAAACGAAGCAGGAGGAATCTATGCTTTTGAAACAAAAGAAACAGCGGAAAAGTATTTGGATATGCATTCAAAACGGTTAGCTAGTTTTGGAATAGAAGATGTCAACGCTAAAATCTTTGCCATCAATCACACTCTTACGAAGATCACGAATGGTCCGGTACAGTAAATTTAACAGAATTGATAAATGGAAGGCGAGTAGCTTGGGTGCTGCTCGCCTTATTGACTATCATTGCTGGCAAATCACGGAAGCCGGCATCTTAGAAGGTAATGTTGGGGGCAGCGTGAGTCGAAAATCCACTTGGTAAAAGAAATATGCAGAAAAGGTGATATTTTGTCAGAGGAAAAAGATGAAATCATTTTAAGAGGACTGAAAGAAAATAATTTAAAAAACATCGATTTGAACATACAAAAAGAAAAAATAACGATTGTTACTGGTCTTTCCGGCTCAGGAAAGAGTTCCGTTGTGTTTGATACATTAGCAACGGAAAGCAGAAGACAAATGACGATGAACTATCCCGCCTATGTCCGAAATCAGATGCCGCGATACGAACGGCCCCATGCTGATTTGATGCAAAACGTAAGCCCTGTTGTTGTCGTAGAGCAAAAGCCTGTCGGAGGCAATTCCCGCTCCACCGTTGGCACTTATATGGATGTCCATCCGTTAATAAGATTGTTGTTCTCACGAATAGGAAAGCCGTCCATTCCTTCCGCCACCGATTTTTCGAGCCAAAGCTCTTTTGGCAGCTGCCCGGAATGCGGGGGATACGGACGGGTCATTATACCGGACTTACAGAAGATGGTTGATGAGGAGAAGTCACTCCGGGAATATGCCGTGAAATTCAAGCCGTTATCGCCATCAGGCTGGCAAGGAAGATGGATGATAACAGGTGGTTTATTCGATCCGGATATGCCGATCAAGGATTACCCGGAAGAAAAACGCCGCCTGCTGCTGTATGGTCCCCCGGAAGGTGAAAGAGTCTTCGCGCCGTTTCATACAAAGAACGGCCCACAGGATCATGAGTGGGATGGGTTATTGCCAAGATTTACGCGTCTTTATATCAACAGGGATATCGAAAAGTTAAAACAAGTCTCCCGGGAAGACGTGTTAGCTGTGTCCACCCATTCTTTGTGCGAGACCTGCCAAGGCTCCGGGCTGAACCCAAAAGTGTTGGAGTGTAGAATCAATGGTTTGAATATCGCAGAATATGACCAACTGGAGTTGACAGAGCTACTGGAGGAGCTAACGAAGATTACAGATCCTCTCGGAGAAGCGATCGTCCAGCAAGGAATCCCGTCGATCAAACAACTCATTGAAATGGGTTTAGGGTATTTAAGCTTATCACGAAAAATGGGCACCTTGTCCGGCGGCGAGGCGCAACGAGTGAAAATTGCCCGTCATTTAGGGAGCAGTCTCAACAATCTCACCTACATTTTTGACGAACCGACCGCAGGACTCCATCCCGAAGAAGTGAATATGGTCATCCACATGCTTCAACGATTAAAAGACCAGCATAATACAGTCATCGTCATTGAACATGATCTGTCCGTCATACGAGCAGCGGATGAAATCATCGAGATGGGAAAGGGCGCAGGTGTAGACGGAGGAGAGGTCGTGTATCAAGGCACACGGGACGGACTCCAACACTCTAGAGCCGCCACCACCTTAAAACATGAACTCAAAGTAAACAAACAGCCAAGGGATATCAAAGGTTGGTTCACCATAAAAAATACACGTAAGCATAACCTGAAAAATATCAGCGTACACATCCCTGAGAATGTCCTAGTCTCCGTGTGCGGGGTCTCTGGCTCAGGCAAAAGTTCCTTGTTGGTAGAAGCATTCCCGGAACGTTATCCAGAAGCGATTATGGTAAGGCAAGACCGAATCGGAATCTCAAGCCGTTCGACACTCGCTACATACATGGGGATCATGGATGACATTCGCTCCATCTTCGCCAAAGAAACAGGACAAGCACCCGGTCTGTTCAGCTTTAACTCCTTAGGTGCATGTCCTGTCTGCGCCGGGAAAGGAGTCACCACCCCGGACGTAGCGTTTGCAGACCCCGTCACCATTCCCTGTGAAGCGTGCGGGGGTACGAGATATTCAGAAGAAGCGTTGTCCCATCGGTATCGAAATAAAAATATCGTAGAAATGCTGCGTGTGACGATCGACGAGGCCGGGAATTATTTTCATAAGCCTAAGATCATCAAAAAAGTGAACACCTTACAAGACGTGGGACTCGGGTATCTCACCTTGGGACAGACGACAAGTTCTTTAAGTGGAGGCGAAATTCAGCGTTTGAAACTTGCCAGCCATTTACAAAAAGAAGGGCAGATCTATCTGTTAGACGAGCCATCCTTAGGACTCCATCCAAAAGATAACGAAAAACTGTTAGACGTGTTCCAGCACCTTGTAAACAAAGGGAATTCGGTTATCATCATTGAACACAATCTAGACTTTATAGCGGCGAGCGACTGGGTCATCGAATTAGGCGCGGGAGGAGGAAAAAAAGGCGGGTACCTTCTATTTGAAGGCACGCCAGAAGAGATGCTGCAAGCAAACACCGTTACAGCAAAAGCCTTAAAAGATGAAGGGACAGAACATTTTACGTAGAGATGAGAACATCGTCTGAAGCGAATGGAGTCATGAAAAGAAGCGATTGCCAAAATAGAAGCACCACAGCCCGTGAATGGGACTGTGAAATCAGAGATGCATAGAAATAACAACCACATATGGAGTGGTTGAGGCCATGAAACAGAGCGACAGCAAAAATAACATCATCATAGATGGTGTATGACGTCGTGAAAACCGGAGTGTGTAAAAATAACAGCATCATCCAGGGCGAATGAAGCCATGAAAACGAGCGGCGGCTGAAATAGAAGCGTCATAAGTCGTGCATGACGTCGTGAAATCAAGGGCGTGTTGAAATAACAGCATCATTCAAAGCGAATAATGTCATGAAAAAGAACAGTCGCAGAAACAAAGACTTCATAGCTACCCTATACCAATTTTACCTATCATACACAAATTGGGGATTGCGGGCTAAAATACATCGGCAGTGTTCTTTTAAAAAAGATTTATTGCTTTGCGGAGTAATGATGAAGAGGATACAATAAATGAAAATGTATGTGTGGATGATGCCTATAAATGTGATGCGAGGTGACCTTAACATGAATGTGGAGATTAATGGCAATATACTAGCGTTAGTAACGGGTGACATTACGACAAGAAGCACAGATGTGATCGTTAACGCTGCTAATGGAACGTTAATGGGCGGCGGCGGAGTAGACGGCGCCATCCACCGTGCCGCTGGGAAAGAACTGCTAGAAGAATGTAAAGCTGTCCGTGAGAAGAAGTTAAACGGCGATTTATTGCCGACAGGGGAAGCCGTGATGACGAAGGGGTACAATTTACCCGCGAAGTATGTCATTCACACCGTAGGACCGGTATGGGGAGAGCATAACGGCCGGGAATCGGAGCTATTAAATTCGTGTTACCGGCATGCGTTACGGCTTGCGAGTGCGAAAGGAATGAAACGAATTTCCTTTCCGTCGATCTCCACCGGTGTTTATCGCTATCCCGTAGAAAAGGCTGCCCATACAGCTCTAAGCACTATCATCGAATTTCTACGTGACGAATCATTCGGAACCGTGACGATGGTATTGTTTTCAAAGGAAGATTATCATACATATGCAGATGTACTAAAGAAACTCAGCTAGCAGCTCGAAGGGGACAGCCTTTCATGTTTTTTTGAGCACTCTATGATTGATGCTTTCCAGCTTTTCAATTTTCACAGAAAACTTTTCAGGAATTTGATGAACGAAAACGGGAGGGACCTTTCCGCGCTATGTTGCATCTGTGACAGAGCCGTTTTAACTGGGAGCGTCCGCAACAAAAAATCGATGTACCGTTTTACGATAGGGAGTAAAAAGTTATGAAAATAAGGATTGTTTTTATATTCTTGTTCTTATCCAGTTTGGTAATGGCGTGTTCGGATGAGAACGGGAAGGAATTTAGTGCAAGGGACGTAGATACAAAGAGTAGTTTAGTATTGGCGATTGGTGGAGAGCCGGAAGATGGATTTGATCCTACTACAGGTTGGGGTCGTTACGGATCCCCTCTTTTTCAAAGTACCCTGCTAACATATGATCAAGATTTTACGATACAAAATGACCTCGCAACGACCTATAAAGTAAGTGATGATGGACGAAAATGGACCGTAACAATCCGTAAAGACGTGATGTTTTCAGATGGAGAAGCTTTGACAGCGGAGGATGTTGTTTTCACGTACAAAACGGCGAAAACAAGCGGATCTGTTATTGATTTAGATAACCTGGAAAAGGTAGAAAAAACAGGTGACGATACGATACACTTTTATTTAAAGAAGCCAGAGTCAACGTTTATCTATTTGCTGAGTACGATCGGTATTGTTCCAAAACATGCCTATGACCAGGATTACAATGAAAATCCGATTGGATCTGGTCCATTTGAATTCGTTCAATGGGATAAAGGGCAACAGTTGATTGTCAAAGAGAACGAGTATTATTATGGAGAAAAACCTTCTTTTAAAAACCTAACGTTCCTATTTCTTTCAGAAGATGCCACCTTCGCGGCAGCAAAATCGGGTGAAGTGGATATAGCTGCTGTCCCCCCCACCTATGCGAAGGAAGATGTTCCAGGCATGAGAATTGAAACATGGAAGAGTGTCGATAATAGAGGCATTATGTTCCCATTCGTTCCAGCAGGGGAGAAAACAAAGGAAGGGGTAGCCGTTGGGAATGACGTAACGGCAGATAAAGCCATTCGTCAGGCAATTAACGTTGGCATTGACCGCCAGGCCTTAGTGGACGGGATTTTGGATGGATACGGTACACCGGCATATACAGCCGCAGACCGTCTTCCATGGTGGAATCCAGATACAGTAATCGAAGATGGAGACATGGAAAGAGCAAAAGATATGTTAGAGGATGCAGGCTGGATAGATAACGGGAATGGGATTCGGGAAAAGAATGGAATTCAAGCAGCATTTACTTTACTTTATCCGGCAGGAGATCAACTTCGCCAATCCTTATCTATCGCTTTCGCTGATATGATCCGACCGCTTGGAATAGATGTGAAAGCAGAAGGGAAGAGTTGGCGTGACATCGAAAAGCTCATGTACTCCCATCCGGTCATGATGGGGTGGGGCAGCCATGACCCGCTCGAGCTGTATAATTTGTTCAGCAGCAATACAAGAGGAATTGGCCATTACAATTCTAATTATTATTCGAACCAGACTGTAGATGCATACATGGAAAAAGCATTGCGCGCCAGAAACGAGAAGGAAGCGAACCAATATTGGCAGAAAGCGCAATGGGATGGAGAAACTGGTTTTTCAGCACAAGGGGATGCACCTTGGGCTTGGTTGGTAAATGTGGACCATGTCTATTATGTACGAGAAGGCTTACACATAGGAGAACAAAAAATTCAGCCGCACGGACATGGCTGGCCGCTAACTGATTCTATTGCACAGTGGGAGTGGGACGAGTAGAAAGACAGGGGAAGAGGGATAGGTTGTGCATTATAAACAAGTCATGTTATTTATCACCGGAAAAGCAGTCAAGCTGGCAACTTTATTGATTGCGGTTAGCATTCTATCCTTCTTCCTTATTAGTTATTCTCCCATTGATCCCGTCCAGTTATATATAGGGGCAGACATGACACGAGTGAGTCCGGAACAGCGTGAGAATATCGCTGAATATTGGGGGCTTCATGAGTCGAAACCGCAGCAATTTATAAACTGGGGTAAGGCTGTTTTACATGGGGATTTTGGAACGTCCTTATTATATAGGAGTCCGGTTGCGGATGTTATCGCAGAACGTTTTTTGGCATCTCTTGCACTAATGGTTGTGGCATGGCTCCTATCGGGTGTCGTTGGTTTTCTGTTAGGAATCATCGCAGGGATGCGGCAAGGCACGTGGGCAGATCATGTTATCAAAGGATTTTGCTTCACCCTTGCTTCTACACCGGCTTTTTGGCTGGCTTTATTATTTTTAATGACATTCTCTGTTTGGCTCGGGTGGTTCCCGGTCGGGCTTGGAACACCGGCGGGAGTGTTGGCGGAAGATGTTACGTGGGTGGAGCGGTTGCGGCATTTGGTCCTCCCGGCGTTAACGTTAAGTATAGCAGGGGTCGCAAATGTGGCGCTGCACACGAGAGAGAAGCTGATAGAAGTGCTTGCAAGTGAGTACATTCGTTTTGCGAAAGCGAAAGGAGAACATGGCTTCGTGTTAGTCTGGCGGCATGGGTTACGAAATATTTCCATACCGGCTGTCTCTCTACACTTTGCTTCTTTTGGCGAGCTTTTTGGTGGCGCTGTGCTGGCGGAACAAGTATTTTCGTATCCAGGGCTTGGGCAAGCCATTGTACAAGCCGGGCTTGGCGGAGATGTTCCCCTCTTGCTTGGTATTGTTCTATTTAGTGCGGTATTTGTATTTGTCGGAAACGTAATGGCTGACTTGCTCTATCAGCTCATCGATCCTCGAATGAGAAGAAGTGGTGTCCAGTGAGCATGCAACGAATAGACGCATATGCTACGCCAACAAAATCGAACAGGAGTGAAAGACAGCGGGCATGGACGAGGATTATACTCGCACTACTACTACTCGCTGGGATTGTTGTTTGGGCATTACTAATCAATGCCGATAACTTGAAGGTTAACTTAGAGGGGAGGAATACCGCGCCCTCCCTTGCACATCTGTTTGGCACCGATTGGTTAGGTCGTGATATGTTTGCACGTACGTTAAAGGGATTAACGTTAAGCCTGGCTGTTGGCATGCTCGCTGCCCTTTCCAGTACTGGCATCGCGCTTTTCTTCAGCCTGTTATCTTCATGGAATAAATGGTTGGATGACATGGTGACGTGGGTGACTGATCTGTTTCTCAGCATCCCGCATATCGTCACGCTCATCCTCCTTTCTGTTGCAGTAGGCGGTGGCTTTAAAGGGGTCGTGGTAGGACTTGCATTGACACATTGGCCACGTTTCACTCGGTTACTCCGCGCAGAAGTCCTTCAGGTAAAAGAGGCAGAATATGTAGGCGTTTCCCGCCAATTAGGAAGATCCCGTCTATGGATCGCCAGGCATCATTTCTTGCCGCATCTTTTCCCTCATCTTTTGGTTGGGTTTCTTTTACTTTTGCCTCATGCCATCTTACATGAAGCAGCCATTACGTTTTTAGGCTTTGGATTTTCCACAGATACCCCGGCCATTGGAGTGATTTTATCCGAATCGATGAGTTATTTATCAACGGGCTTATGGTGGCTGGCATTTTTTCCGGGGCTTGCCTTAGTCATCATGGTGTCCATCTTTGAGCTGCTTGGCCGCAGTATACGCCGGCTTGCCGAAACGTCTTCCGGCTGAGAAGGAGTGGGAGAAAATGAATCTAATATCATCTACTAGAAACACACCCCTGCTGGAAGTGAAGAACTTTTCCTTAACGTTTCATTCGGATCGTAAAGACCGGCAGGAACCCCTCACACAAGTGATTCGTCAATTCGATATCACGATACGGGAAGGGGAGATCATGGCAGTAGTTGGAGCTAGTGGGTCAGGGAAAAGTTTACTAGCGGATGCTATTTTAGGGATACTCCCGGAAAATGCCACCTGTAAGGGTATGTTGCATTACAAGGGTGAGCCCCTAACGGAAAAACGACGTAAGCACCTTTGTGGGGACCAAATCATGCTTATTCCGCAATCGCTTAACGCTCTGGACCCTTTAATGAAAACCGGGAAGCAAGTACAGACAGTAATGAAGGGAAAAGGGAAGAAAGACGGGCAACGAGCTGTCTTTCGAAAAGTAGGCCTTCCTGATCATGTCTCAAATCAGTACCCATTCGAGCTTTCCGGCGGGATGGCAAGAAGAGTTCTGATAGCAACCGCCATGGTCAGCAATGCTCATTTCATTATTGCAGACGAAGCAACCCCAGGCATAGACCCTCACGCTCTTGGTGAAATGGTGACATTCATCAAGCATTTGGCTATGGAGGGAAAAGGGGTTATGTTTATTACCCATGATATCGAGACGGCTTTACAGGTTGCGGATAAGGTAGCTGTTTTTTATGCGGGGGAGACGGTGGAAATAGCGAACGTAGAAGATTTCAGCGGCACGGGAGAAACATTGCGCCATCCTTATACGAAAGCTCTATGGAACTCGCTTCCCCAAAATGGATTTGTCCCATTAGAGGGCCATCAGCCGCTTGCCGATGAGAAAGGAAAGGGATGTGCGTTTCAACCGAGGTGTCAACGAGCAACAGACATCTGCCTGCAAAAACAGCCGGAATCACGAATCGTGAAGGCGGGGATGGTTCGGTGTTTTCATGCTTGAAGTAAAAGGAATCAGCTTTCGCTACCGGAAAGGACAATGGTTGTTCAAAGATCTTCATCTAACGGTAAAGCCTGGCGAAGTGGTTGGATTGTTCGGGTATAGCGGAGCAGGTAAGTCCACGATGGCACAAATTATGGCAGGTTACAAAGAGCCTCTCGAAGGGGAGATTATCGTGGATGGGAGGACTGATTATGATTCAAACGCCCATCCAGTTCAATTAGTCTGGCAGCATCCGGAAAAAGTGATCAACCCGAAATGGCGTATGAAAAAGCTAATGACCGAAGCAACTGTTTCGGACCCTGCGTTCCTCACAGCCCTCGGTATAAAAGAGGAATGGCTCAACCGCTATCCTAGTGAGCTTTCCGGGGGAGAACTCCAGCGATTTGCTATCGCCCGTGCGCTGGCATCTTCTACTAAATATCTGATCGCAGACGAAATGACGACCATGCTCGACGCCATCACCCAGGCGCAAATATGGCATGCTGTTCTCAAGTTGGCAGCACAGCGCAATATCGGCATTCTGGCTATTAGCCACGACGCTCACTTACTGCGAAGGATCAGTGACCGTACGATAGACTTTAGTGGACTTACAAGCTGCTCCGGACCATTTGATTGATGGTAAGTGTTCATGTACCGATTACGGTACCGGCTCGTGAAGGTTTGGAAGGAGCGCCACGTAAACACAACCGCGCGCTAGCGCCATAGCCTCTGTATGAAGCCGTGAAAACGACAAACGCCTAAAATAACAACATCAAACCGGTTGTATGAAGTCGCGAAAACAGTAGAATTCTGAAATAGAGGCATCCAAATGCTCGAATGAGGTAATGAAAACGATGGATTTCTGAAATAAAGGCATCCAAATGCTCGAATGAGGTAATGAAAACGATGGATTTCTGAAATAGAGGCATCCAAGTGCTCGAATGAAGTCATGAAAACGATGGATTTCTGAAATAGAGGCATTCAAGTACTCGAATGAGGTCGTGAAAACGGCGGATCTCTGAAATAAGGTACTCATGGCGGTTGTATGAAGTCATGAAATCAACATCCCGCCCAACTAACAGCTTCATCGAACGAGGATTCCGCAAAAAAGCGGACAAATCTCTGGCAATAGCAACGCAACCAGCACTTTGCTGCATTGATAACAGATGGCCTCAAAATGGCCTCATGCCTGAAACCTCGATTTGTCTGCCTTGCTTGCCAGTGCTGAATCTGTTGTAAAATGAACGATAGGATTGACATATCTTGATATATGATATATTATTATCTTGAAATCAAGATAAATGAATAAAGGATATGAGGAAGATGAGTCACAGGGAAGATTTATCTCTTAAATCGCTGATTGTTCTCTCTCGTGCCAATCGTGTGGTAGAAGATAAGATCAAAGAAGATATTCGAAAGCATGGTTTAAATCCAACAGAATTTGCCGTTCTCGAATTGCTTTTTCATAAAGGGGATCAGCCGATTCAGCGGATAGGGGAGAAAATCCTGTTGTCGAGCGGAAGCATTACGTATGTAGTGGATAAACTGGAACAAAAGCGCTTTTTAGAACGGAAACGATGTCCCGAAGACCGGAGAGTCATTTTTGCTGCCATCACAGAGAAAGGTACAGAGCTGATGAAAGAAATCTTTCCGAAGCATCAAGAAGCTGTTCAACATATGTTTCATGCATTGGATGAAGAGGAAAAGAAAACATTAATCACGTTATTAAAGAAAGTCGGACTCTCTCTAGAAAACCAATAATTTTTTTTATGCAAATATCTCGAAATGGAGATAAATGAATTAAGTGTATTACGGTGCGATGTGAATACAGAGGTACTGCCGCAAAAGATCAAAGGGTTGGTCGTCATAAAATGGCCGCTATGGGGTATTCTAATGGTGCCAATGTAGCCGCGAGCTTGTTGTAGTACGACTGTCCAAAAAGATTTGATAAGGATCATTCTGTTTCCTCCCATCGTACTACGGACAAAAAGCGGGATAAGAAAAGGGATTCAACAAGCAGTTGATAGAAGAGAGAGTACTTTCACAAAGCTTTTATCTCTTGAGTTTATAAAAGGGGGTGTCAAGATTCTTCGAATAGGGTAGGAGCAGGTGTGGCGATACCTATAGGATGAGAAAGAGTGTAACAGGAAAACATAAATGGTGGTGCCTCCAATGAGTATAAATGATTTCTTTAAGAAAAATAAAAAAGGGAGCGATTCAACGATGGCAAACGTAAAATTAGCAGTGATTTATTACAGTTCAACAGGTACGAACTACGAAATGGCAAAGTGGGCGAAAGCAGGCGCGGAAGCAGCAGGCGCGGAAGTGAAGCTATTACGAGTCGAAGAGCTTGCGCCGGAAGCGGCGATAGCGTCTAATCCAGCCTGGAAAGAGCATGTAGAAGCGACAAAGGATGTTCCTGTTGCAACCAATGACGATTTGGAGTGGGCCGATGCGATCATCTTCAGCGCACCGACACGCTTCGGTAACGTACCGGCGCAAATGAAACAGTTTTTGGACACAACCGGCGGACTATGGGCAAACGGAAAGCTGGTCAATAAAGTAGTGAGCGGCATGTCTTCCGCGAACAATCCGCATGGTGGCCAAGAAGCAACCGTGAAGGCTCTCTATACAACGATGATGCACTGGGGTGCCATCATTGTACCTCCGGGATACTCGGATGCTGTTCAATTCACATCAGGCGGGAACCCATACGGCGTCAGTGTAACAGTCGATCAGGAAGGGAACATGCAGGAAGATGTGGAGGGTGCGGTGAAGCATCAAGCGAAGCGTACTGTATCCGTTGCTTCCTGGGTAAAGCAAGGTCAACAATAAATGATATGTAACATGTAGGAGAAAAGCCTGCTGGGATGATCAATCATCTTGGCCGGCTTTTCTTTTTTTAGGTCTTCCTCGGTTCTTTTATAATACGATTCATACTGATTTCACGTAATATTCAAACTCATTGTGTTATTTTATAAGTTTTTCAAATATTCTACCATTGTATTATACGTTACATGTTTGAAAGGGATCGACATGAAGCGGAAACATTCCGGTACATGTGGTGTGCCACATGATTTTAAAACGTGAGAGTTTTATGACTATTTTCTGAATTATTTTATAGGCGAAATGATAGAAGAACCAGGAGGGGACAAATATGACTGTTAAAACGAAAAATCAAAGCTTACTTGACAGTGTGTTGACTGAAATACGTACACGAGGAGATGAGTTTGAAACACGAAAGCATGTGCCAAAGGACATGGTGGAACAACTAAAAAAAATAGGGATCTATCGCGCCCATGTGTCACGTGCTTTCGGTGGTGACGGCCTCTCGCCCTCAGAATTCCTCCAGTTGATTGAGGATATATCGGAGGCGGATGGTTCTACCGGATGGGTAGCAAGTTTCGGTTCTGCGGCGCTTTACTTGGCAGCGCTTCCACGTGAGACCCTCGCTCAAGTATACTCCAATGGACCGGACATAGCCTTTGCGGGCGGACTGTTTCCCGTCCAGCCTGCAGAGAAGGTAAAGGGCGGCTGGCGCGTGAACGGTCTTTGGAAATTCGCGAGTGGTTGTATGGGGGCCGACATTCTCGGTGTTGGTATTGGAGCAGGTGAAGACGGTAAACCGCTCACCGCTGTGCTGAAGCCTGAGGACGTGGAGATTGTCGAAAACTGGGAAGTCATCGGGATGCGCGGAACGGGAAGCCATGATCTGCGGGTGAAAGATGCCTTCGTCCCTGACGAGTGGACCTTTGTCCGTGGGGGTGAGCCAACCGTTGACGATCCGATCTATCAATATCCATCCATCGCGTATGCAGCCCAGGTACTGGCGGTCGTTAATCTCGGAATCGCCCGTGCAGCTATTGATGAAATTTCCAAGATGGCTGGTGCTAACTCGATTACAGGGGCCCCGAAAATGGCGGAGCGCGCTTATCTGCGAATTTCCCTGGCAAAAGCAGAGGCAACCCTTAAGTCAGCACGTTCCTTTTTCTATGAGGCAACGGACGCTGCATGGGAATCCATTCTGAAAGGAGACGGTGTATCCGATGACCAAACCAGTGACCTTCGTTTAGCATCCGCACAAGCTGCCCGTGAAGGCGCGAAAGTCGTACAGGAGGCCTATTTGCTGGCCGGCACAAAGGCGATTTATGACGGGCATCCGTTGCAGCGCCATTTGCGTGATGCAATGGTTGTCACGCAGCATGCATTTCTTAACGAAAGCATGTACGAGGGAGCCGGCTCGGTCATGTTGGGTGTCCCGCCAATGCGTGGGTACATCTGATCTTGACGGGGGACGAAGGAAGAAGATTCTTGGACCTAAATAACAGATAAACATTAGGTTGCGCCGTAGGAACACAGTCCAGACTGCCACTGCATGACGCCGGTTCTCCTACTTTTCTAGTTGAAAAAGGTCTTATGACTGCTTCTTAAAATACGGTATGTTGATAAACGAACGTTATGTGGTCTCATGAGTGCGTCATGAGACCATTTTTATGTTCAATTCCGTCCTGACAGGTCTTATGGCGCCTTCATAAGACCATTATGGAAAAAATACGGATGGTGTTGTGTCTTATGAAGCCTCTATGAGCCCAATTTATGGGGGGAACAGGTGATATTGGGTCTTATAAACGCCTCATGAGACCGACTCTCTAGAAAAAACATGACATGACGGTCTCATAAGCCTTTTTATTTTTATACGAGCGGATGCAAAGCGGGATCAGCGTTGGGATGAAGCCACGAAACCAGCGTTTTGCCAAAATAATAGCATCCAAGCACCTGAATGAAGTCGTGAATACGGATGATGCTTACAATAACAGCGTCAAAGCGGTTCGATGGAGTCGTGAAAATAAAGCAAGGAAGAAATAGAGGCATCCAAGCACTTGAATGGCGCTGTAAAACCAGCGTTTCGTTGAAATAGCAACGTCCTAGCACTCGAATGACGCCATGAAAGCAGCGTTTCGCCGAAATAACAGCATCATCGCACGTGGATAAAGCAAACGTCGATAAAAAAGCGTTTGTAAGTAGAGTCTATCTATCTGAATGTGGTTTCACTACCTCTCACTTGGCTTATTAGGTGAGAGGTAGTTGACGTTTACGGTTGACGAATGCACAAAAATGTCATAGACTATAGTCTGTAACACACAGACTGTGGTCTGTGTTTAAAATTAACGTGTTTGAAAGCGCTTAAACGAAAATGAAAATAGAGTATCGATACATAGCACCCGATGGGGAGGGGTACCGATGGATATAATGGGAGAGAGAACGATCATCGACTTGCTGCATGAAAAATGTGAGCAGCATAGGGATAAGACATTCCTATTGTTCGAGGATAATGACCAGAAGACGGTGAAATACACGTATAACGAATTTTTGGATCGTGTCAACCGGTTCAGCTGTGTCCTTTTAGACTTTGGGATAAAAAAAGGCGATCGGGTGACTCTTCATTTGCCGAATTCTTCGGATTTTATTGTTTCTTGGTTTGCGTTAGCGAACATTGGGGCTATTATGGTGCCGACTAATGTGCTTTCGACCGCGAGTGAAATGGAATATCTGATGGGTCACTCGGAATCGGTCATGTTGGTTACTGAAGAGGAGTACCTAGATAAATTTGAATCTATAAAAAATAACCTGCCTCGGATGCGAAATATATTGCTCACCCGTTGTTACGATAAAGAGCAGGAACATGTAAGCGTTAACGCCTTAATAGAGAAAGCGAGCAGCCAGGTTCCGGAAGTTGAAATCCGAGGGGAAGATGTGGTCGCGATCCTTTATACGTCAGGCACTACTTCTAAACCAAAAGGTTGTTTGATTACGCATACGAATTATCTTTATACCGGGGAAGCCGTTTCGAAATCGATTCGCTTTTCACCGGACGATAGAGCCTTGATTGTGCTTCCTCTTTTCCATGGGAACGGCCAGTATTACTTGTTTATGCCGGCCCTAACGGTAGGTGGGAGTATCGCCATTACCGAACGCTTCAGTGCTTCCCAATATATCAAGCAGACGAAGCGGTTAGGAGCGACACTCGGATCGTTATTTGCCGCTCCCATTCGAATGATTCTTGCCCAGACATATGACCGCGAAGACAGAGATAATTTTCTGCGATTAGTGATTTTTGCCCAGGCAGTGACGCCGGAAGAGGTCACCGATTTTGAAGAGAAATTTCAAGTTCCTCTTCTTCAACTTTACGGTATGACAGAAACGGTGGCGCCCCCGCTTATGAACCCACTTGATGGAAAGAAAGACAATACGAGTATTGGCAGGCCGATTATTACGGCAACTATCAAAACTCTCAATGAGACAGGGCAGGAAACACAGATTGGCGAGCCAGGTGAAATTGTGGTAAAGGGGATTCCCGGCCGGACGATTATGAAAGGTTATTTCAAAAACGAAGAGGAAACCAATCAGATGATCCAAAATGGCTGGCTTCACACGGGAGATAAAGCAAGGCGATCAGAAGAGGGGCTCTTCTATTTCGTAGACCGACAAAAAGATATGATAAAACGGGCTGGCGAAAATGTGGCAGCCAGTGAAGTAGAAAATGTTCTTATGGAGCATCCGGCTGTCTATGAATCGGCTGTGATTGGCATACCTGATCCCATACGCGATGAGGCTATCAAAGCTTTCGTAATTGTCAAAGAAGGACGCTCCATTTCAGAAGAGAAACTTATCGACTTCTGCAGAGAACGAATGGCTAAATTTAAAGTACCGGACGTCATCGAGTTGGTTGAGGACTTCCCACGTACCTCAGTCGGGAAAATACAAAAGCATCAATTGCGAAAGAGGGGTGTGTAACGTGGATAATACATTGAAAAATAAAGCAGCGTTAGTAACGGGAAGTGCAAGAGGCATAGGCTTTGCAATCGCAAAATGTCTTGCCAAAAGAGGAGCGAATATTACGATCGTAGACGTGCTCGATAGTGAGCAGGCCAAAAAAGAAATCGAAGAAGAGTTTCCAGATGTGAAAGTGCTGACACAAAAGGTGGACGTAAAGAACCGAGAAGAGGTACAACGCGCCGTCCAGGCGACAGTCGATACGTTCGGTACGATCGACATTCTCGTCAACAACGCCGGAACTTGTTCGCGATTAGATTTGGAAAATATGACCGATGACATGTGGATGCGGGACCTTGATACGAATTTAAGAGGAACTTTTCTTTTTACGCAGGCAGCGATTTATCCGCACATGAAAAAGCAAGGAGACGGCAGAGTTATCAACATCAGTTCGATTTCAGGGATGATGGGCGGCGCGATTTCGTATGATGAAGATGGGAAGCGCGCGCAAGGTCGGTCAGGACCGGCATATGCGGCATCCAAAGGCGGAATTATCGCCTTTACGAAGTGGGTAGCCAAAGAAGTGGGCGATTTGGGCATTAACGTAAACAGTGTGGCTCCGGGAGCCGTTCAATCTGAAATTACGAAAGGGATGAACTATCCGTTAGATTTGCAATCGATTAAACGGCCCGGTGAGCCCGAGGATATTGGAGAAGCCGTAGCCTATTTAGCCTCCCCGGCTGCAGGATATGTGACAGGAGAAGTATTGAAAGTGTGTGGGGGAGCAGGGATCGGTTAAACAAAATAAGATCCATGAGGAGTGGAACGATGAGTGCGGTATCTGTTATTGGCAGGGGAACAACAACATTTGGCAAAAAAGAAGACTCGCTGAAATCCATGCTGGTAGAAGCGAGTAGAAAAGCGATCATTGATGCAGAGAGACCAAAAATCGATGCGGTTTTCGTTGGAAACTTTACGGCAGGAACGCTTGCGAATCAAGAGATTTTAGGATCGATCCTGACGAATGAACTGGGGTTGGGGGACGTTCCCTCTGTGAAAATGGAAGGAGCTTGTGCTTCCGGAGGGCTTGCATTCCGGCACGCGTACCAATTAGTGAAAGCGGGCGAATATGACACCGTATTAGTTGCCGGCGGGGAAAAAATGACCAGTCAAGACACGGAAACGGTGACGAATGCGATCAACCATGCGATGGACAGTGGAACGAACGAAGCGGCTTCCGGCCTGACGTTCCCTGGATTCTTTGGTGTACTGGCCAATCGGTATATGCATGAACATGGGGCGGACAAGAAACACTTGGCCATGGTAGCACTGAAAAACCGCGACTATGCGTTGGCTAACCCGATTGCTCATTTTAGAAAGGAAACAACCTTAGAAGACATTATGCAAGCACGGAAGATTACGGATCCCCTCGGATTGTTTGACTGCTCTCCTATATCCGACGGCGCGGCCGCTGTTGTTATCCAGCGGGGGGAGAACGGTGTTCAGGTTCTTGCTTCCGGGCAGGCCTCGGGGATACCGGTCATGCAGGAAGTAGATGATTTGCTTCATATCCCAGCGACGCATCAATCGGCTAAGAGAGCCTACGCGGCAGCGGGTCTTGGTCCGGAAGACATCGACGTCGTAGAGGTACATGATTGTTTTTCGATTACAGAAATCATTGCCACGGAAGAGCTCGGATTTTTTGAAAAAGGGTGCGGATGGGAAGCAGTTGAGAAAGGCTTAACCAAGCATGGAGGTAAAGTACCGGTGAATACGAGCGGTGGGTTACTATCGAAAGGGCATCCGATCGGTGCAACCGGCATCGCCCAGATCATTCAAATCGTCGATCAGTTGAATGAAAAAGCATGCAACCAGGTGGAGAATGCCAAAATAGGGCTTGCTCAAAACTTAGGTGGCACTGGGGCGTATTCAGTCGTTCATATTTTCAAAAAGAAAGGAGCATAGTCCATGGATTTGCCAATTAAACGATGCACAGAATGTGATGAAATTCTGTACCATTATAAATACCTCTGTCAAAACTGTTTTTCCGATCAACTAGAAGACAGCACCATCGAAGGAAAAGGCAGCGTGTATTCGTACACGAAGATCCACGCGGCTCCGAAGCAATTCGCACAACAAGCCCCTTATTTTATTGTGCTGGTTGAAATGGAACAGGGGCTGAAGGTAACAGGAAGATATGAAGGCGAAGACATTACCATTAACGATTCCGTCGAATTAAGCGGAATCAAAGATGACTGCTATTATTTCAAAAACTAAATCAAGTTCATACAACAATATAAATAACATATAAACCATTCGTTTACAGTCAAGCACATCTGTTGTTGATTGTAACAGAAGGCGGTGACTCGGGAATGTAACCGAGGAACTTCTGCTAAAAGCGCGAACGTCCTGTTCGCAACGCAGAAGCCACCGCATCTTGCGGAAGTGAGACTCCGTAGGTAGCGGGATTAAGGTTCAAAGGCTAAAAACGCCACGTCCAGTGGCAACGCCTTTGTGACCAACATCGTGTTGGCCTGAGGAGGCTCAAGCCATGCCCGCGGAAAGCATCCGCCTGCAGTGCAAATCAATCGTTCTATGCTATTTGTTCGGGTTTCGATAACTGGTTTTGAATTCTTATGAGAGTACAATCCTCGCCTTGTTAAAAAAGCGGGGATTTTTAATATGTATTATTTCCTGACCCCGCTTAAAACGGCGCGCATGATTTTTTCGCTTTCTGCGACAAGGTTATAATTCTCTTCAAATAAGAACCAATCATAAAGAGTTCCCCGCATACAGCGTGTAATTAACATCGTAATCTCACTGGAGGAAAGTTCTGTGGTGAATTCTCCGGCTTCCTGCCCTTCTTTTACGAATTCATGCACTATTTTATAAAGAGTCCGGTCGGTGTTTGCAAAGTAATTCTCCGGATTCGGAGTTAAGCCACCCTTATAGACCACTCTCATTAAATCTTTTCCTAAGTCATCCTTGAGATAAGTCATTTGCGCTAAAGTTAAACGAAGCAGCTTTTCACTTGAGCTGAGTTCAACAGGCAGCGTTTGAATAAAGGATGCGTAGAAGTCATCAATTTCTTTAAATTTTTCAAGGAAAATATGATATTTGGATGTAAAGTGTACATAAAAGGCACCCTTGGATGTATGGCTCGTGCGAACGATTTCATCAACCGTAACGTGATCAAATCCCTTCTGGCCAAACAGGTGTAAAGCAGTTTCGAGAATCCGGCGTTTCGTTTCTTTGGCTTTCATCTGCCGGGCAGTTAATCGTGACATCGAAATTTCTCCTCTTCTCCTGAAAAGCGTTTGGTAAAAGTATAACATGGATTATCCACGAATTAGAAATAGCTATCCCTGTACAATTGTTAGTAGATATGGAAATTGACAAGAAAATCGTTAAGCGACTTGATGATCAAGATTATTCACTGAGAAAAAGTTCCTAGAATACCGTTGGATTAAAACAAGAGGAATAAAGAAGCATCGTGAAGTGAGATAAAAAGCATGAAGCGAGTGGGGTAATGATAGCAACGACGTGATTGCTTACGATTGCATCGGAATTTTTAACGTGAGATTCTGTCCGCACGGTGCGGATACATTTTCATGCGCAAAAAAACATGGGCTTGTCCAACAGCCCAGAGAGGAGTTTTAACGTGCGCGTTTTAAGTCGCGCAGGTCTGTTTCTTGTTCGAGGGAGCGTGCGGCTAAGGATTCTAAAATTTTATCTTGCCGTGATTCATTCGCTTTTAGCGAGACGATGTCGCCATGAAGCTGATGAGTATCCATCGAAAGTGCTTCAAGCTTGGCATTTGTTTCCTCTTGACGGTCTCGAATGGCTCTGGTTAGATCGGTATTTTCGTTAAGCTGGACTTTGATCAGCGTGATGTCATCTTTCATGGAAGTCTGCTCAGATTTAATAAGAGCAATGTCATCTTTCATGGAAGTCTGTTCAGATTTAATGACAGCAATGTCGTCTTTCATGGTTTTCATTTCAATCAATATTTGCTGTAAAAGTGCTTCGCTCATTTGGGCTCCTCCTTTCATTTGATTGATGGCAACTCGGCTGTGAAGATCTCAACCTTATTCTAGCACATCTTGTCGAGAAAGGGCCTAAGAAAACTTACATCCCCTAAAACACGACGAAAGTCAGAATCAGGGTAAATAACACTGATTCTGACTCTTCTTAAAGAAGTGCTATCTTTGCCGTTTGCTAGCTTCGATAGCGCTTGTATGGCAGGGGATTCCATGTTCTGTATTCAAGTTCTTCCGACCGCAGCGGAGATGGAATATCATCGAACATTCTTTGGGCCACTTCTAATTCCCGTTCTGCTTCCTCTCTGTCCTGATACATAAATTCATCGGAAGCCTTCTCGGATGCTTTATCGACCTTTTCCTTCAAGGAGGCGACAATCATCTCTTGCTGTTTATGGAGGGACTCGCGCGCGTCGGCGATCCAATCGGGCTGGGTGGACCTTAGGGTGTCCGTGATATAGCTGAACTCGTCATAAATTTCTTTGTAAATGCGATCAGCATTCGCGCGTACATCCAACATAACTGTTTCTAAATCATCAATCGTCAGTTCTTCCACTTTCAGTTCCTGACCCCGCTTTGGTCCGCCCAGCCTCGATCTGCTTAAATAATAGGGGAAAATACTCTTAATCGTTTTCCCAACCGGATGGATCGCCTGCCGGTTTTCATCCACGCCTTTTGGCTGCACACCTTGCATTGCAATCCGGGCAGATTCAGGCCGAACAATTTCCTTCGGCGGCAGAACACCATAACGCAACAGTTCCCTGATTCCTGTTCCGGAAATATTAATCCGGTACTTTTCGTCATGCGGACAAGTCAGGTCCGTTGCTTGGTGGTCACAACGCGTACAATAGAATACTTCATGGAATAGGCGGATATCAATACCTAACTCCTCAGAGGTAAAGTCGTCAAAAATGGTATGAGCCGCATATTTATCATAAAAGTCGCCAATGCCCGCATGGTCCCTGCCGATAAGGGCATGGGTGCAGCCGTAGTTTTTCATAATGATCGCATGCAAAACAGCTTCTCTTGGGCCGGCAAAGATATAGGTCACTCGTAACGGAGCGAGCATCGTTCTTTCTTTTGGGTAGTAGTTATCCAGGACACTCCGATAAGATAACATTCTGAACTCATGTCTCGTATATTCACGCTTAGCCATCTCTACCAGCGGCTGTACAAACAAGCCGTCCATTTCTTCGAGGGCATTGCGGTGAATGTATTCATGCCCGCGATGGAGTGGATTCGCTCCGGTGATAAACCCGCCGACCGAGTTGAATTTCTTCTCTTCATAAAATAGCTTCCACGTATCTTTCGGTTCCATGCGAATCTCTTCAAATGGCCCCCAGTGTACCCGGCGCAGCAACTGGATCGGCCCGCCTAAAGCGGTATCTCCCATGCGTCGGTATATCGAATCGACGCCGGGATGGCTCCGATCTGTGGTGCCAAAAAGATGCGATGCACGAAAATCCCGGTCATAGTAAAAAATGTCATCTAGTTTAAGAATGGCGACTGGCTCTTTGGTCTCGTCAGCAAGCGCAACCTCGTCACCAACTGAAAGTGTCCTGATAATTTCCTTGTTCTGATCCCCAATAGGCGCAAAACTCAGCGGAACCGGCCAAACGACGCCATTTTTCAAACGGCCGGTTGTAAGAACGGACTTGTAATCATCTTCCACCATGAAACCTTCATTCGGAGACAGCACACCGGTCGCAATCATTTCCAGTGTAATGACCGCTTCCAAGTCAATCATAATCATGGGCAGACGCTTTGCTCTTTTCATAGCGTTTTCTTTTTCTTTCCCGGTAAGGACCCGGTTCACCAATTTTCCTCCGTGCGGCTGTTGTGGGTAGTCTGCTACCTTTTCTTCCTTCCATACGATTGAATCATTGTTCACTCGTTCTCCTCCTCCTTCTCCTAGCACACTGGCAGTCAGGTGATCTATTGAAAGACCAACGGAATACTTTGCTTCCATGGCCCTTGTCCCTTGTTTATGTATATGGGAAAATCCTTCCTCTATAACAGCGAAATAAACGTACTATCCGAATAGCGGGGGAGAAAAATATATAACTATACAAAAAATTAAAAATTCTTTATTACTACTATCGTAGTCGAATTGCAATAAGTTGTAAAGCCGAGTATTAGGCGGCCAGTAAGCCGATTTTGGTAAGTTTGGTTTTTCGAGCATTTTTTTCAAAACTATGGACATGTACCGTTTCCAACTATTTGTTCCCCTAATATGTTGGTAATAGCTAAGGGATGTTTCACCTATCCCTAGCAATAATGCGAAGGAGTGGAGACAATGGCTACAACGAAGGAAAGCTGTATAAATAAGTGTCTGGAAGCATGCCGTGCCAAGCACTCAAGTGTGTTGGAAGCTTCCGACTGTGTGCAAAGATGTATATGGAAATGCCAAAAGGAAAATCCAGCAATATGGCTGAACCCCCGAGCATTTCGTAAGCATTAGATAAAGCAGCTTTTGAAGCCGCACACTGGGAGGAGGGATAACATGTAGTTAAAAATACAATGTCCCCCTTTCTCCTCTTTTTTACAAAAAAACTGAGAATCGTTGTCGGCTTCTTATTTTATGCGTTGACCGCTGTATGTTACGACAACTTCCTACATAAGCTAAGACGGCCTTCGAAAGAGGAGGCCCAGCATGTATATGTACTTTTGGGCTGGATAACGTTTCATAGATGACAGGTGGTTTTTCCTGATCAGCTGGAAGAAGAAAAAAAGTTAGCATTCGTGAATCAAAGGGTATCAGACATAGGAGGATACCGAAAAAGGAGATGAGCTTATGTTTCATTATACGGTTGAAACGAATCGAGGCATCGAGGAGGCGGTAACCACGTTAGAGGAAAAATTAAAAGACGAACAATTCGGAGTGCTGTGGCACTTTGATATTAAGGAAACATTGCAAAAGAAAGGCTTTGAATTTGATCAGCCTTATCAGGTCATGGAAGTATGTAATCCGAAGGAAGCACAACGCGTATTGTCTGAAAATCAAATGGTAGGTTACTTTCTTCCATGTAAGATTGTTGTATATGAAGATAAAGGAACGACAAAAATAGGGTTACCACGACCAACAGCTATGATTGACATGGTGAATGATCCATCTATTAAAGAACTGGCCCAGGATATTGAAGACCGTTTAATAACGTGTATCGATCGGGCGGTTTAGATCAAAATGAAGGTAGATAAAAAAGTCCCTTTCACTGTCGAAGGGGCTTTTTTCATGCACCTTTTACATATAAATAAAGGGCCGGTTTATCAGGAGAATGAAGAAATCACGGGATAGAAAATCTCATAAGGTCTCCCTTTCTTGAACGTAGCATTAGTGACGTCCTCTCGGTACTGAAGTATATACCGAATCGGGAACGTGTGTTGCGGGAGATTTCGCCGTATGACATTATGAAAGAGAGTGATTAAAAGTAACGGGTGCTTATCTGCTAAAGATAGGAGTAGCATATATATGAAACCTAGAGTAAGAAGCCTTATTTTAAGAAAGTTGATTACAACCTTTGTTACTACAACTATTTTTTCGATGCTATTAGTTTTTGTTAGTATGATAGATGGGTTTGAATTTGTATATAACCAAGGGAATCAATTCATCGGTTGGTTCTTCATATATGAAATATATATTGGCGCGATTATCTTAATTTACGGGAACTTAGTATCTATAGTAATAGAGTATTTGCAAAGAAAATGGTTTCGGCAACGTGATTGGCTGTATGTCTTAATTCTTGGTGTTTTTGGATTGGCGAACGGACTATTTTTTCAAGAAAGAACACTTGCCTTGTTCGGCATGTTGGCAGCAACCCTCTATGCGATTATTGACAAGTGGCTATATAAAAGAAATACAAAAGGCAAGAGTATGAAAATGTTTATTATACTACCAATAGCTTCACTTCTACTATGTTGGGGCTATTTTCATTTCACTTCTCCCACTATGCCCCCATTTACAAAAGAAGATGCTGTTCATTTTGCAACATCTGGAGAAGGTACCGTAATAGAAAATTTTCCTGAAGATATTGGTAAATGGGAAGGTATGATTGAAGGTTATCAAGTAACAAGGGAAACAAATGTAGAAGAAATCGGAGAAGAAATATATATCGTTACCTTTATCGAACATTGGAAAAAAGGTCATGATATGGGTACGTGGGAATTATCCTATAAAATTGAAAGAGGGAGTTTAACTGCTAATGGGGAACAAGGCAATATACCACCATACTATAAAGGGAATTAACGAGTAAGACCACTCTTTCTTACTATTGCTACATTTTCACAACAAGGGTTACGCCTTTAAAAAGGCCATGTTTTAGGGCTTTCCCTTTAACATGGCCTTTTTTCTATCAATTAGGATACACCTAATTCACTTGCTTTTTCGGCAAGACGGAAACTTGTTACAGCTAAATGGGCTAATGTTACTTCATCCTCAGGATTAAACGTGTTGTCATTTCCTTGCAAGATTTCCATGGCGTAGGCAAGGGCAACATATCCTTTATATTCGTCAGCAATCTCCTCGGAATCTTCAAAAGGAACTTGGTAAATGTCTGCATGTTTGGCAGCTTCCTCTAAGCCTAATGCACGTACAAGCCAGTAAGCCAGTTCTTCACGAGTCAAACTTTCATCTACCGGGAATGTACTGGTATCTGTGTTAACAATGCCTTGTTGCGCTGCACGCTCGACAACTTGATAAAGGGGATCACTTGGCTGAATATTTTCAAAGGTAGATTGTTGTTCCTGAGACGGGTTGTCTGGGTAGAAACGCTCTAATGATTTCATTATCATTTCAATTGCTGTCCCTTTTGTCACTGTTTTGTTCGGTTCGATCTCATCCTCTTGATCTGCAGAAATAATACCTGCTTCCATCATGTAATTGAGCTCGTCCGCAGCCCAGTGATCGGTAATAACCGGTTTAGTGGAAGGTTCTTCTTGTTGATGTGTCTTGTCCCATTCTCCCGCTATCGCATCATAATAAGCATAATCACCTTGATAAGTTGGGCGGTACACGAGGTGGTATTGATTGCTTTCCTTAGATTGTGGATGGGACACGTATGCGAGTTCGACGTCAAGATCGGCCAAGTAGTCTTCCAACGCTTCCTCCTTTTCGACTGCGTCTTCAGGGTTCGGCCAGTCCGTTACGGTATGTTGGATACTGCTAAATGATGCCAGTTTCCCGTCCTCGGCAGAAATACCAACGTTTAAGAAGCTTCCATTTACAAGTAAGCCATTTTTTACTTGTGGGAAGGAAAAGCTGTAGATGCCCCGGTCATCCGGACTTTTATTGGTGACGTTGATGGGATAAGCATATTCATGCATAGTGGATGCCCCGTAGGTTTCAATTGCCTCGACAGCTTTTTCTAATGCTTTTTTGTAGGCTAAATTTTCTTCGAGTGATTGATTGTATAGATCGATGTTTTGAAAATTGACGATTTCACCAGTTTCTTTCTCTACATCAAAAGTCGTGCCAGAACCTGAGTTGCCACGATGAATCATAAATTGTACGGTAAAAACATCGACCCCATTTCTTACTCGTTCATGAATAGACTCAATTTGCAGTTCCGCATCATCTGGCACCGTCAACAACTCTTTGGCCAGTTCTTCCACGTCATCACGTGAAAGCGGGCTTGGTTCTTCCTCGACAGGTTCATCACGCAGCATGTTCACTTCTTCATGCTCTGGGAAATCCGCTACAAAAGACTGTCCTACTTCCCAGTCACCACTTCGGGCATGAATCCCATTAAATGGTGGGGATGGAACATAGACGAGGCTCACGTCTTGTTCATTCGTTTCATAGTTATGTTGCACATTATACTGTAATTGCAGGCTAAGGTTATCTGAAATGGATGCTAAAATCTCATCACGATCTATGACACCGTCTTGTTCCTCGTATTTCACCGGCTCTTGGTGATAGGAGCTATCACTAAATTGCGTGATGTCACCATTACCTAAAACAGTTACGACAATATCCTGGTTAATCACAGGAACGCCATTTTTCATTCGTTGAAAATAAAATCGATATTCAACTGGATCCGTTAATGTTTGGTTTCCCCAGGAAACGGTTGGCGTAGTCCGGTTACTCTGTTTATAATCACTTGATACGTTGTTAGACACAAATTCCTCTGCCACTTTTTTTGCCTCATCTTGAGAGACACTCGCTGGGTAAAGAGCATCTTGAACGTTTTCCGGTTGATAATTGAAATGTTGCAGCTTTAAATCTTCCCCCACAAACGCAACATTCCCATTGATCCGTTGATTATTATCAACTTCCTTAAAAAATCTTAAGGAATGACGAACAACGTCATCCTTGGTACCATCAACGGGACGAAAATGATCCATCCTAAAATCACTTTCATCAAGAAAACCAAACCCCGATGGAAACAACTCATAGAAACGATCAATCAAATCTTGCTTCGTCAAGTCAACATCGGCTGCACTTATTTCAATGACCTGATCAGACTGCTCACTAGAGTAAGTGTCCGCAGCAGAAATACTAGGTGCGAAAAGACCCATCATTAAAACTGTGGAAAGTGAAGCCATTCCTAAACGTTTGTAATACATAGAAACCCCCCATATTGTACTCTCGTAAACTATCGTAACAAAGTTTGCCAATAATTAATATGAATGAC
The DNA here is from genome assembly GCF_022458745.1 of Bacillus piscicola. GTDB lineage: Bacteria > Bacillota > Bacilli > Bacillales > Marinococcaceae > Alteribacillus_A > Alteribacillus_A piscicola. The sequence goes on along the minus strand of NZ_JAJJJF010000002.1, from coordinate 547,489 downwards.
AGAAAGTTTAAAAGGTTGAAACACCCATCCTCATGCTGCTATTGGGAACAATGTTGATAAGTGCGGTGGCAGCACAGCTTGTATTTGGACACTGCTTATTATTTTGATATTTTTGCCTTTGGATCTTGAGGAGGGCTATTTGATATAGAGTTCACTAATTGTTCATTTCTCCTTTGGCATCTCTTACTTTTCTTCATAATTTTTACACATATCTCTTCTATAATAACAAGGTAGAGGTTATCTGGAATAGGAAGAAGATTAGGGGTATGGAGGGGAAAAAGAAGAATGTCCAAAAAAAGAAAACGACTATATTTTCGCATTTCTGTACTTAGTGTCATCGGAATCTTGCTTGGTTATGTGTATTATACTAACTTTATTAAAAATGAAAATACGTTAGTTCTGGAAGGAGAAACGGCCCCTAATTTTCGGCTCGAAACACTGGAAGGGGAAACAGTGGAGTTGGAGAATTATCGGGGTCAGGGTGTGTTCTTAAACTTTTGGGGTACCTATTGTCCGCCTTGCGAAGAAGAGATGCCTTATATGGAGAATCAATATGCGGAATTTCAAGACAAGGGAGTGGAGATACTTGCTGTAAATGTGGGAGAGTCCAAATTAGCGGTGGAACGCTTTGTAAACCGGCATAAGTTGACTTTCCCGGTCCCCATGGATGAAAATAAAGCCGTGCTAGATAGATATGGGATTGGACCTTTGCCAACCACGTTTCTCATAAACGAGAATGGAATAGTCATTGATATTTTAACCGGAGGGATGACAGAAGAAGATATTCGTGGATATATGGAGCGAATCCAGCCTTCCTAGGAAAACATAAGGAGGAATACAACTAATGAATGAAATAACGATTTGGCTGGCTTTGGGAGCAGGGGTGGTGTCGTTTTTATCGCCATGTGTTTTCCCGCTCGTTCCCGCTTACTTAGCCCAGCTGTCGGGTACTACGGTGGCGGAAAACGAAATTAAAGCCGATCAGCGCTTGATTATTCTCAGAAGCCTTGGGTTTATTCTGGGATTTACGATTATTTTTATGCTTCTAGGCGCATCTTCCACTTTTGTTGGCCAGTTGTTCAGCCGATATAACAATCTGGTCGCACAAATCGGTGGTATTATTATCGTGCTATTTGGTCTCCAGATGGCAGGAGTATTGTCCGTGCGCAGTTTGATGTCAGAGAAAAAGATATCTTCCAAGCCAAAGAAAACGGATAGCTTTGGCGGTTCTGTCATGTTTGGATTGTTTTTTGCAGCTGGCTGGTCTCCTTGTGTGGGGTTAGTACTGGGTTCTATTTTAACGCTCGCCAGTCAGAGTGGCACCATGATGACTGGTATGGCGATGCTCTTTATTTATTCTATTGGAATGGGAATCCCATTTTTGTTAGTCGCTGTGTTTTACTCGAAATCCCTACATAAGTTAAGGCGTTTTCATAAGTTGATGCCACGCATTCAAAAAGCTGGTGGCGTCATCATGATTATTATGGGAGTGATGCTTTTTTTCGGTTACTTTCAAATGCTCTCCAGTTACCTCGCTCAATTTGTCCCTTTTAGCATATAAATAACGGGACAATTTATCGCAACAAAATAATTAAATGCCAAACACTCAAACAAATGCCGCGACCACAGAATTAAATCGTTCAAACGTTCGATTCCCAAAGAATAAGTGATGTGCTGTTGGATATCCCGTGGAAGTACGTATGCAAAACAATTCTGTCAACTTTGTGCGACTATTTGTGATGATTATGCAACCGAATGTGAAAAATTCCAGGATGCTCATTGTCAAGAATGTGCGAAGTTTTGCCGTCAATGTGCGGAAGAATGTCAAGATGGCAGGATAACGTTTGAAAGCAGGTAGCGTATGTTACCTGTTTTTTAATTTTGGCGTGCCCGGCATGTGCTAATATCGCTATGAATCCTGACAGAACGAAGGCCAAAGGAGAAAAAGATTCAAAAAATAATAGAGCTCGCAGAGGAAAATAAATGAACTTACATTATGTCTGATAGTGAAGGATGAAGTAGGAACGAACACCTTGTCCCCGCATAAACTGGAAGCTATTAAATTAACTAGATAATATTAAAAATATTTTGATTTATAGAAGGTAATAAAGGAACTTACATTTGTTGAGGAAGGCGGATTGTGATGATCTGCCTTTTTTAACTGTTCTAAAGGATTCCCTGTTCTAATGGATCACTCATTTTTATAAACAGATCATATTGAAGGGCGACGAAACTGTATTTTCGGGTAAAAGTCATCGTTACGAAAAGTTACTTTCTCCATACTTTCTTGACAATTGCCTAGTAGGATAATAGTTGTTTAAAAATCTATCATGAGGAGTGGAAGCCATGAAAATAATGGATCTTTGTTTTGATCCCAACCATGATATAGGTTTTACGAATTAAAAAGCTCCAAATTAAAATGCTTAACTTCTATCCCCGTAGTGATCGTTCTAATTGAATACCGTATCTGCGGATTGGTATGTAATAACGTGGAAAAGAAGTGGGCTATCTAGAATAGGTAAAAGACTACTAAAGGAGCGAAAGAAAAAATGAGAAGAACTATATTGGCAGTCGTAGGCCTGGTGCTAATATTAGTAGGCTGCACAAACACTGCAACAGAACAACAACCAGAAGAACAAAATACGGAGCAGGAACAAATGCAACAGAAAGAAGATATGGAAATGGACCATGGGAACATGGAAGGTATGGAAGCGCACATGGACCATGATAATATCCCTCCACTTCAAGCGTCCGAAGGAATACAGAAGCTGGCTATCCCACCTCTGTTAGAAAAACAGAAGGGATCAGATTTCGATTATGACGTGGTTGCTCAAGAAGGCGCAACAAAATTCTTTGATGGATCTTCAACTAAAACTTACGGATATAATGGTAATCTGTTAGGGCCAACTTTACGGCTGAAAGAGGGGGAAACCGTCAAAGTGAAAGTTCGAAATGAGTTAAATGAACCAACGACATTTCATTGGCACGGCCTTGAAGTGCCGGGGACTGAGGATGGTGGCCCAAGTGATCTCATCCAGCCCGGTGAAAGTAAAATCGTAACCTTAAAAGCAGATCAGCCGACAGCAACATTGTGGTATCATCCACACCCACATGAACGGACAGCGGAACAAGTGTTCAAAGGGCTTGCGGGAATGCTTTATATAGACGAGTCTGATGTGACCACTGATTTGCCAAATACGTATGGTGTAGATGATATCCCTCTCATCTTTCAGGACCGGCTTTTCGATAAAAACCAACAACTGGATTATGAGGCTCTCATGAACAGCGACGGAACAATTGGTGATATATCGCTTGTCAATGGTACTCTAAACCCGAAACTGACTGTGACAGAACCGCTGATGCGTTTCCGAATCCTTAACGGGGCAAATGCCCGAAATTACACGTTCCGTTTGAGCAACGGAGCAACATTCGTTCAAATTGCTTCGGATGGCGGGTTATTGCAGGAACCTGTTGAAACGGATGAGATAACACTTTCCCCGTCGGAGAGAGCGGAAATCCTAATTGATTTCTCAGCGCTGGACTCCAATGAACCGATTGCCATTACAGATGAGGAAGGAAATGCCCTATTGCCTTTTGATTTGGATCTAGATAACCGAGACGTAACGGAAGAAACGGAATCAATGTCATGGGAAGATAACACTACATTTCTTACGGAAGAAGAGAAGTCCTTATCGGTCACCAAAGAGATTGAACTGTACGGGATGATGGACATGGTTACCATCAACGGAAAGAAATTCGATCCTGGCCGAATTGATTTGCGGCAAGAGCAAGGCGTGTCGGAAGTGTGGGAAATCTATAACAAGCCAGATGAGATGGGCGGAATGAACCATCCATTCCATATTCATGGTACCCAATTCAAAATTATTTCCCGAGATGGCGAAGAACCGGACCCGAAGGAACAGGGACTGAAAGACAGTGTTCTTATCGAACCTGGCGAACGGGTGAGACTGCTCGTTACTTTCCCGGAAGAGGGAATCTATATGTACCATTGCCATATTCTTGAACACGAAGACAACGGTATGATGGGCCAGGTAGAAGTATACTAAATTCATTTAAATCGGGCAGGTGGCTAATCATTAGTTGATGAGTCGATCTCACACACCACCGAGCAAACGGGTTGCGCATTTGACAGCAACTCTTTACGAAAAAAGCCGGATTCATGTGACTAACATTTTTTAAAGGGTCTTCACGTTTGACAAAATACATATAGGGGGTATATAAAGTAGTAAGGAACACCTGGCGGGGGACTAAAGGAGGGGTATTATGCATGGAATGATGAATGGAACAGGGATGTGCGGTGGATTTTTTGGTTATGGATTTTTATGGATAGTGATTATTGCAGCAATCATTGCCATTATTGTTTGGATGAGGAAGGGTTCGAATACGACGAATCAATCGCAATCCTCCAGTAGTCGTCCTTTGGAGACATTAAAGGAGCGTTTGGCAAAAGGAGAAATAACCGAAGATGAATACGATCGTTTGAAAAGGAAATTAGAGCAGTAAGGCTTAAAGTAAGTTTTCATTATATAAAGTCGTGGCGGTTCGTGCTTAGATACATGTATCACGTAACAACAGAGTACCAGAAAGGAGAATCGTATATGACAAAAGACAACGAACATAATACCGACCAGCATCACAAACATCACCACGAACATCACCACGAACATCATGATCACCACGATACACACCAGCATGAAGGACATGATCATGGACACGGAGGCCATCACGGTCATCATGACCACGGGGAAATGATTGCGGACTTTAAAAAACGCTTTTATATTTCACTTATTTTGACGATTCCTATTCTAGCCCTGTCTCCTATGATCCAAATGTTTCTCGGAGTGGACTGGAGTTTCCCGGGTGACTTGTACATCTTATTCGCTTTATCCACTGTCGTCTTTTTCTACGGAGGCTGGCCGTTTTTGACAGGCGCCGTCAGTGAATTAAAGGAAAAGAATCCTGGAATGATGACGCTGATCGGACTAGCTATCCTCATTGCGTACGGATACAGCACGATGGTTGTGTTTGGCTGGGAAGGAGACCAGCTTTTCTGGGAATTGGCAACGCTCGTCGACATTATGCTGCTCGGGCACTGGATTGAAATGCGTTCCATCATGGGAGCGTCGAACGCACTCGAACAGTTAGTTAAATTAATGCCGAATGAAGCGCATCGCTTAAATGAAAAAGACGAGGTCGAGGACGTACCCATTTCTGACCTGCAAAACAAGGACCGTGTTCTCATTAAGCCTGGGGAAAAGATACCGGTAGATGGAACGATCACAAACGGCAGTTCTGCGATTGATGAAGCAATGCTTACCGGCGAATCGGTCCCAGTAGAAAAGGCCGTTGGCGATGAAGTCATCGGAGGTTCGATTAATAAAGAAGGGTCTTTGACCGTACAAGTAGAGAAAACTGGAGAAGACTCCTACTTGTCCCAGGTTATTACGATGGTCAAAGAAGCACAGGAATCCAAATCAAAAACACAGGATTTAACGAATCGGGCAGCGAAGTGGCTGTTTTATCTTGCGTTAGCAGCCGGGTTTGTCACGCTAATCATATGGCTGTTGCTAGGCTTTTCCTTTGACGCGGCGCTTCAACGGATGGTGACGGTGATGGTAATCACTTGTCCGCATGCCCTCGGTTTAGCCGCACCACTAGTAGTAGCGGTGTCTACCGCGATTTCCGCAAAGCACGGTCTTCTAATCCGCAACCGCGCTAATTTCGAAGAAGCGAGGAACTTAAATGCCGTGGTTTTTGACAAAACCGGAACCTTGACGAAAGGGGAATTCGGCGTAACCGATATTGTGCCGCGAGAAGGCTATTCGAAAGAAGATGTGTTATATTACGCTGCCAGTTTAGAACAGCAGTCTGAACATCCCATCGCAGCCGGCATTGTCAAAGATGCGGCAGAGAAAGAAATGACGTTAGGGAAAATAGAAGAATTTCAATCGATTACCGGGAAAGGCATCGAAGGAAAAATTGATGGAAAGAAAATCAATGCTGTCAGCCCCGGATTTGTAAAAAGTCAGAATTTAACCTATGATAAAGAGTTATTTGATCAAATGTCAGAAGAAGGAAAAACGGTTATTTTCGTTCTCGTCGATGATACATTAATCGGGATGGTTGCGCTCGCAGACATGGTTCGGGAAACAGCCAAGGAAGCGGTAGCGCGATTAAAAGAAAAAGGGATTCACTCTATTATGCTTACCGGTGATAATGAAAAAGTAGCGCACTGGGTAGCGAAGCAACTGGAAATCGATGAAGTGTACGCGGAAGTATTACCGGATGACAAAGCCAATCAGGTGAAGAAAATTCAAGAAAAGGGCTGGAAAGTGGCGATGACCGGTGACGGTGTCAATGATGCTCCGGCTCTTGCGACAGCTGATTTAGGGATTGCCATTGGGGCAGGAACGGATGTCGCCATGGAAACGGCGGATGTTGTCTTAGTAAAAAGCAATCCAAATGATGTAGTAGGGCTCATGGATTTATCGAAAAAAACCTACCGTAAAATGGTACAAAATCTATGGTGGGCAACCGGGTACAACATAGTAGCTATTCCGCTTGCAGCTGGTGTTTTAGCGCCGATCGGCATTGTGTTAAGTCCGGCAGTCGGAGCCGTGTTAATGAGTTTAAGTACTATTATTGTAGCTATTAACGCTCAGTTGTTAAAAGCGTAAGGTGTGTTAAATGGCTGTGGGGGGGACTCTGTGTCTCGCACAGCCTTCTATTATTTGGAGAAAATCGTAGGTAAAGAGCTGTAACGAGGTGAAAGGTCATGAACAGAAAAGGGCTTGGGTCTATAGGGATTGTGGTGCTTTTAGTGATTGGGGGATGGACGTTTTTTAACTCCCCTTTTAATCTTAGTCAGGGATATGATACTCGTTCACAAGAGGGGATAAGTATTTTGGAGGTTGGTGCCCAGGAACCAGGAGATCGTCCGGTCAAAACGTTTACACTAAAGGCCCAGGAAACGGAATGGGATTTGGGGGAAGGAAAACAGGTGAATGCCTGGACGTATAATGGTACCGTGCCCGGAGAAGCATTACGGGTAACGGAAGGTGATTTTGTTCGGGTTCATCTAAAAAACGAATTGGACGTGCCGGTTACGATTCATTGGCACGGTGTCCTGCTTCCGAATAAGATGGACGGGGTACCAGGGTTGACACAAGATGCCGTGGAGCCTGGCGAATCATTTACGTATGAATTTATCGCAAACGATCCCGGTACGTATTGGTACCATTCCCACCAGCATAGTGCCGTACAAGTAGATAAAGGGTTGTATGGGTCTTTTGTAATTGAAGAGAAGGAGCCGGAATACGCGAGAGACGAATTTTTTATACTAGATGAATGGGCGACGGGATCAGGTGATCAAGGATCATTCCGCAAGGGTGGAATGATGCAGGGCCACATGTCTGGGGACGGCGAAATGGATACGAAACAACTTTACGATACGTTTACGGTAAACGGAAAATCAGGAGATGCTATTGAACCTTTAGTGATGGAAAAAGGAGAAACAGCAAGACTACGGTTTGTGAACGCGGGCTACCAACAGCATCAGCTTGTCTTTCCAGAAGGTTCGATGGAAGTGATCGCGAATGACGCAGAGGAAGTCTCAGGAGAGAATGGTTCTCCTCAAATCGTCGAGATTGCACCAGGCGAGAGAATCGATGTGGCTTACACAAAACAAGGGGAAGAGACAGAAGTCATTGCGGAAAACCCCGAAGTAGAAAATGCGGAAGACATGATGATTCCAGTCGTGTCAAAAGAAAATGCCGATCGTCCGCAGAGTGTGACGGTATCCTCACGTTCGGAGATAGCGAATGGAACATCTTTTGGCAGCGAAGCGATATTGTTTAAGGAAACCCCGGACCCAGATGTCACATACAACATGGATTTAAGCATGGGTATGAAGATGGGAGAGGGGATGTCGTTCCAAATTAATAATCAAACCTTTCCGGACACACCGCCCATCAGGGTAACAGAAGGGGACATCGTGAGAGTAAAGATGACGAATTCGGGAATGATGAATCACCCGATGCATTTACATGGTCATCGCTTTCAAGTAGATTCAAAAAACGGACAAAAATATAACAAGCCGATTGTAAAAGATTTAATCCACGTCAAACCCGGTGAAGAGTATGTTGTTTATTTTAAAGCAGACAATAAAGGGGAATGGCTCTTCCATTGTCATGACAATAATCACGCCGACCTTGGCATGGTAACGATCGTTGATTATGAAGGAGTGTACTCGCCGTTTAATTTGGAAGGTAAAAACCAGCCGGACTAACGGGAGAGCCGAAGAATGGAAAATAAAAACAAAATGCTCTGCGAGTCCTTAGTAAATGCAGAGCTTTCCCTGCTAAAGAACCCTTGGATGCGATAATTGCGTATCTGTCTGGAGGGTTCTTTATTAATGGAAGCCTGAACAGAGTTCAATTCTGCTACACACAAATTCCACAATTGTCAGCTATACTACACACAACGGACAAATGGGGGGAAATGGATGGCACGTATACTGGTCGTAGACGATGAACAACAAATGCGCCAATTAGTCTGTGTTTATCTTCATAACGAGGGATACGCTCTGGAAGAAGCGAGTTCTGGTGAAGAAGCGCTACAAAAAATAAAAACACAAAAACAACCTTTCCATGCTCTTATTCTAGATATTATGATGCCTGGAGTAGATGGGTGGGAGGTTTGCAGGCAAGTGCGAAAAACAGCTTCAGAGACAGGCATCTTGATGCTCACGGCAAAAACAGAGGTCTCTGATCGCGTGAAGGGGTTGGATGTTGGAGCAGACGACTATCTGACAAAACCATTTGCTCCGGAAGAACTTGTTGCCCGCGTAAAAGCATTACTTAGAAGAAGCGCTTATGCTGACCACGATAAAACTCAAGACTTAAAGATTGGAGAATTACGTATAAATGTAGAGTGTCACGAGGTAAAAGTGAAAGGGACTCCCGTTGACCTTACGGCGAAAGAGTTTGATATTTTATTTTTAATGGCTAATCGTCCAAAGCGCGTCTTCACCCGAGACCACGTAATGGAGCAGGTGTGGCCAATAAATGAGTGGCATGACCCAAGAATTATTGATACGCACGTAAAAAATATTCGCACAAAGCTAAAGGCTCATGGACTTACATATAACCCGATTAAAACGGTTTGGGGTGTTGGCTATACCTTTAACCTAGTAGAAGAGACAACTTCATGAATTCCATATTTTATAAGCTTGGCGGGGCTATCACCATTCTGTTTCTTGTCGTTTTACTCCCCCTCAGTTTTGTGATTTTAGAGATCTTTCATCATTATAATGATACGCATCTCAAGGAAGAGACAGAAGAAATGGCTGCGCAGTATGCCGTGCTTCTGTCCTCCGAAGATAAGGCGGAAATAGAAAAGCTAGTTGACTCTATTTCCGAAACCAAAAGAGAGATTATCGTATTTGATCAGGCAGGACATGTCATCGCCACGTCAGGGATGGAACATTTTACACCAGGTAAATCGGAAACTGGAATCTATACGGATCCATCCACAAACCGAAGTTATTTGTATGCGGAGGAAGCGATGACAGGAACCGCTGAGAAAAACGGCGCTATTTATGTCTTTTCTCCTGCAGATATGATGAGCGGTTCGGCCGTTCGAATACGAAATGCGTTGTTTCTGTCAGCGCTTGGAGCTCTGCTTTTGGCTCTTGGTTTTACGTTTATTTTTTCCAGAAAACTGACTAGGCCTCTGCAGATGATGGAAGAAGCAGCGAAGAAGTTCGCACATGGAGATCTGGAAGCGGATGTCCCTGTCGCAACAAAAGATGAACTGGGTTCTTTGGCTCGATCGATGAATGAGCTTGCACGAGAATTAAAAATGTATCGGGACAGCAGGCGTGAATTTCTCTCTAATATTTCTCATGAATTTCGAACCCCGCTATCTTATATACAAGGATATAGTCATGCCTTACAAAATGGCCTCCATCAAAACGCAGAGCAACAACAACAATTTATTACTATCATTCATAAGGAAGCAAACCGAATGAATCGATTGATTGATGATTTATTTGAATTATCACGGATGGAAGAAGGACGGTTCCCTTTGGAGCTGGAACTCGTAAATCTTGGTTCTGTAGCTCAACATGCCGTGGCAAAAGCAAGAGCGCATATTGGCGAAAAAGAAATAACCTTTGTGACGGAAATAGAGGAAAACATCCCTGATATCGTGGCGGACAGTTTTCGTTTGGAACAGATCTTGATGAATTTACTCCAAAACGCCGTGCGATACACAGAGCATGGCAGTGTTCGAGTCAAAGTATTTGCGGAAGACGGACAAGTAAAAGGAATGGTATCTGACACCGGCCCCGGGATAGATTCCGAGGAACTTCCTTATATTTTTGAACGCTTCTATCGGGTTGAAAAGTCAAGGGCTCGTCATTTCGGAGGAACAGGTTTGGGGCTTGCCATCGTGAAACAATTAACGGAACTCCAATATGGAACAGTAGACGTAGAAAGCCATTGCGGAGCAGGAACAACCTTTACATTATGTTTTCCGGAAGCAAGGGAGGGTGACGAATGAAAAGAACAGAATGGATAATGGCCTCCATTTTTATTATGCTGGGTCTTCATTGTCTCGTCACGGCGTGTACTCTCTTACCAGGAGCTGCAGGAGGTTCCGGTTATTTTTCTTTCTTGCTTCAGATTTGTTTTTGGACGGGTATCCCTCTTTTGGGAGGTTTTGTTATTTACATGACCATAAGCATAATAAATAAGCAGAAAGGAAAGGCACGATGAAAACTTGTGTCTCTCCCTGACTTCCTCCGTCAAAGAATCAATCACTTGCTTAGTTGATGAATAACCGTACATTAAGGGTTGGCAGATAGTAAACGACTTGAGAGTTTGGTACCATTATGAGAGGGGAGGTGGATAGTGAGGATCTCCTGATCAAAGTGGAGGTACCACGAATGAAATGACCCACTTCACTCCACAAATGCTCCTGTTTCAACAGAGGATAGCATATCATTAGCTAACGCCTGGCATTCCTCTTTCGTTCATCAGTATATAACCACTTAACAATCACAATCTTTAGGATATCCAAAGGAGCGATCCGTCATGGTCTATGAAAATAAACAAGATTGGCCGGAGAAGTTTGACATCAATAAGCTTGTCACCCACCAAAAGGATATAGACAAGATGATGAATGGGGAAAAAACATCGCAACGACGTAATAACCGCTATGCCGACGCTGGTGACGAATTGGTGTTGGACGGGCATGCGTTTATCGTCGAAAATGTGTATCAGCAAAAGCTTAAAGCGATCACGGAAGAAAACGTCAAGAAGGAAGGCTATACCAGTTTAGATGCATACAAAGAAGCACTCACCTCCATTCATCACGGGGCCGTGTGGGATCCGGAAGCAGTCGTCTGGGTTCATGAATTAAGGAAAAAATAATGGTATCTATTAGGCTGACGACTATTTTAATATCACCATTCTAAGTTGTTTATTAAAGTCATTTTTTGTAATCGTTTCTTTTCCGATGTCATTGGTGTTTTCCCTTTTGCACAAGGAAAAAGTAAATATAGGGAGTGATTGGGATGGCGGAGACAAATTTAACAAAAGTACATATCAGCAGGGGAGATGAAAAGGCAACACCGGATAAAGCATCAACCGGAGCATTGTCCAGATGGCTTGAAACCGACAAACAGCGTCTGCGTGTCGTGACGTATCCAACTGGATATGAAGCGGACCACGTGTGTTACGATGGACATTCTTTTTACATCACGGAAGGCAGCATTAAAATGGAGGTAGGGGAGGAAGTTGTCGAGTGGAAAGAAGGAGACGCATTTATTATTCCAGATGATGTTCCTCACCGCGTCTTTAACCCGTTTGCCTCAGATGCGAAAGTCATTGTTGTCGACAACGTGTAGTCAGAGATGTGTTTGCAGTTTTACCAGAGTATAAAAACAGGAAGATACCAGGTTGAAAGGTACCTTCCTGTTTTTTTGTGGCCGCCAGGAGATTATGATGCTATGAAATCAAGATAGTGCTGGAATAACAACCTCATACACCCGGAAAGGAGTCATGAAAAGGAGTGTCCGCTGAAATAAAGGCAGCATAGCCCTTGTATGAAGACGTGAAATCAAGAAAGCATGGAAATGAGAGCGTCATACACCCGGAAAGGAGTCATGAAAAAGAGCGTTCGCAGAAATAAAGGCAGTATAGCCCTTGTATGAAGGCACCAAAACAAGAAAGCGTTATAATAACAGCCTCATACGACTCCAATGAAGCCACGAAATGGAGCGGTTTCAAAAATAAAGACCACAAAGCCCGTGCCTGCCAGACATTCATACTCCCCCTTGGTGCCGGACTGTGTTTGCATACCGTCTGACGATGCTATTTTGATGGTACTCCGATTTCGTGATCTCATACACCTGCTCTGTGGTTGCTATTTATGGTCGTGGTTCTTTTTGCGACGTCATCCCACCCGTATGGCGTTGTTATTTTCAAGGTGCCGCGTTTTCACGACATCATCAGGTGGTTTGGGTGTTGTTATTTTCACAGTTTCGTTGTTTCATGGCTTCATTCGCTCGCAATGAGGTCGTTATTATCGCATTGGCGCGATTTCGAAGCAACAGCGCGAGTATGGAATACTTCTATGCTGGAACCGGAGACAGTTTGTTAAACACAATATGTTAAAATGAAAGAATAAACGATAAATAAAGGTGAGGATTACCAGTGAAAAAATATATGGTATTTGTTGTTAGTTTCCTGCTGTTATTTTCGCTGTTTATTGTATCGGCTGAAGTGTTGTCTGGGATGTACCTTACGTCCGCTTACACTCCCGATATAAAGGAGGCTTGGAATGCGAACGCGGCATTGCCTCAGCAAACTGTAATCCTTTCAACTAACAGCTCATTTTTGCTCACACTAGTTCCAGCTCTTTTGTCTGCCACCATAGCCTATTTTCTATCGCAAACGTTTTCAAAGCGTACCCACAACAAGGTGGAATAGGTTGTTCCGCCGTTAGATGCCATGCCCAGAATAAGGCTTTGTATAGGAGTAATTGGTTGTACGGTTTTTATAAAACAGAAAAATAATTCAAATGTATGTTAGAGGGTAAGAAAAAGCAGAATGAAGGAGGGGTGTTTGATGAAAAAAGTGCCCGGTGTTGTGCTCTTTTTCCTTTTACTTGTGGTCTTTGCCAATCCCACATTCGCGGTAGAGTATGAAATTAATGAAACAGACATTCATGCTGCGCTGAAGCCGGATGGACAAGTGGAAGTGAAAGAGACCCATACGTACACGTTTGAGGGGAAGTTTAACGGGATTACCCGGACATTGGTACCAAAAAAGGATAGCGCCATTGCTAATGTACGTGCGTTGGAAAATGGTACGAAGTTGCCCGTTGAACAAGACGATGAATTATATAAAGTGCACCGTAAAGGAAAAAACGAGACGGTGACGATCGATTTGTTTTACACCATAAAAGGTGGAGTAGACGTCTATGAGGATGTTGCTCAGTTTTATTGGCCTTTTTTCGACACAAGCAATGAATCTACTTATCAAGATTTAACGATCACGATCGTGCCGCCAGAGCCTGCAGATGTAAAAGCTGCTTACGGCTATGACGAAGCGTATGGAACGGCGCGGGTCCAAGAGGATGGCGTCGTCACCTTCCAATTAGGAGAAGTGCCGGACGAGACAAACGGAGACATCCGGGTGGCTTACGACCGGGATATGTTCCCGGCTGCTGACGTCACAAGCGCTGAACCTATGCTTGACACGATTCTCCAAGAGGAGGCAGCTTTAGATAAGAAAGTAGCCGCTCACACGGAAAACAAGGCACGGTGGAATAGACTCGCACCATGGCTCATAGGCGGAATGGCGATCACTGCTTTCGTGCTGATGGCTTACGGTTTGTGGAAACGACGGGAGCAGATTCATGAAGTGGAGCGGCAAGAAAAAGGAACCGGCCATTTTCCAAAGGAGCGGATGAGTCTACCAGCGATGCTGTTATTTATGAACCACGGTCAGCTCCCCGTGTCCGCGTTAACAGCCTCCTTTCTTGATCTAGTCAGAAAAGGAAAAGTGGCGAAACAATCAGACAACGTACTTCAACTCAAGAGCCGGGAGACCGATTATGAACACGAGCAATATTTGCTGGACTGGATGTTCGGAAAAATAGGCAGGGAAGATGGGACCTTGCATATGGAGGATGTGGAAGCTTATACAAAGGAAAAAAAGAACCAAGAACAATACCGAAAAGACTACTCGATTTGGCAAAGTGCGGTGAAGCAGGAGTATAAACAACATGATTTGTATACAGAATCCACGGCGCCAAGGTGGATTGCCGGTTTTCTCGTCCTCCTCGCGCTGCCCATTGCCATTTTATTTGCCTATTATGGTCTCGTCGGCTGGGCCGTTGCAGCGGTTGCCCTTACGCTAGTGTATATCGTTTTCACATTAGCTTACCGGCCATTAACCATTCAAGGACAAAAGCTCAAAAAGAAACTTGGCTCGCTCACACTCGGCAATCAATGGAAGAAGTGGAAAGCCGAGGATAACGTACCTGCCTTCCTGTACCAAATGGGTATGGGAAAGCGCGATCTTTTCACAGAACCAATGCATCCGACCGCATCGGAAGGTTGGATGATGTTTTTATTGCTCGGCAGCATGCTTCATCCCACGTTGCAGGAAGCAGACCGTCACGCTTCTGCCTCTGCGGCAACAGGAATGGGCAGCGGTGGTGGTGGCACCGGAGCAGGAGGCGGCGGAGGCGGATCCGGCGCTTTCTAAGAATTTTTCCTGCATTCCTGTTCCTATATGAAGTGGAACAGGAAATGTTTCATTCAATAGTTGGTATAATAAGTTTAGGTGGGGAGGACGTGGAAAATAAAGAGTTAATGCAAATGTTTTCATCCTTGTTAGACAAGAAGTTACAACCATTATATGAGCGTTTGGAAAGACTTGAAGTGGACAACAAGTTATTATAGACAAACTAGATAACGTGTCCGAGCAAGTTGCCAGTAACACCGAGAAAAAAAACTAGTGTCGCAAGCGTAGCTGTAAAAGTAGCAGAGCATGATACTGATATAAAGTTACTAAAAAAATTTATAATAAATTAGAAAAAGGTTGAATGAGACTTGTGTCGTTCATCCTTTATTTTTTGTTTATCCATACGACAAAAAGCACTCATTTGTTTCGAAATTTGGAGAGGTTGTCGCTCGACTTTTTACCACCATAACAGATGAAGACATTCTTGATTTGGGCTGTGGATCGGCGATATAGGCGGAAAAATTAATATTCCTCAAATCTTAAGATATTAGGTCTGTTATTTAGTTCTGTTTGTTCTCTATGCTATTTTTGATTGACTAACCATGCCGGCACTATACGACGTATTATATGTTTGAACATGGAGCGGATACCGCTTCTGTACGGAATATATTAGGGCATGCATCCGTTCAGACGGCTGAGCGGCATATGTTAAATAAGAGAAAGTATGGGGATCATGCTGCATTAAAAAATTTAAAAGAATACTACAGAGTAGAATGGATGTACCATTCTAATGCCATTTAGGGGAATAACCTGTCTTTAAAGGACGTGTTAAGTGTGGGAGAAAATCCGAATATTGCTGACGTTGTTTCTCTTCTTGGGGACTCTACAAAGGCATCCCTTTTAACCAATTTAATGGATAATCGATATCACACAGCCAGTGAATTAGCATGTATGGCAGACATCAAGCCGCAAACAGCCAGTTTTCATCTTGCCGAGCTGGTTGGTGGAAATCTTGTTATTGTGTAAAACACGGCCGACACCATTATTATCGACTTGCCAATCAAGAGGTAGCGAGTCTAGTAGAATCATTCCTTACCATTTCACAACCTGCCCATTTAGCAGGGAAGCTGGGTGTTGGATTGACTGAATCCATGGTGAGATTAGGTTATTTGAGGAAAGAATTTATGGTAACATCTCGTGGGGAACGTTTTTTTTTCGGGATTTCGGATTGGACTTAACGGATTTAGGAAAAAAGCGGCGCTCTTGTTTAGGGCAAGCCATGGCTTCTCGACTTTTGGAACGGAGCTGGATTGAACGGAAACCTTCCAGTCGCACTTTAATTATTACCGACATAGGAAAGAAAGAACTAAAAATTCATTTTGATTTAAAGTTGTAACCATCATTTCATCCCCTGCATTTTGCTGTCAATCAAAAAAATCGGGCTAGATGGTCGAACAGGAGGTGTAGCAGTGTTTCGTGCTTTTATATTATTTCTATTGGCTGGATTGGCTGAGATAGGTGGAGGCTACCTTATTTGGCAATGGTTACGAGAAGATAAATCTGCAGTTTTAGGGTTATTTGGAGGAATTGCCTTAATTCTATACGGGGTGATAGCGACATTTCAAACATTCCCATCCTTTGGGAGAGTTTACGCGGCCTACGGAGGAGCCTTTATCGTCCTTTCTGTTTTATGGGGGTGGGGAATTGATAAAAAAACACCTGATTTATATGATTTGGCAGGTGCAAGTATCTGTTTAGTCGGTGTATTAGTGATGTTATTTGCACCACGTCAATAATCTAGAAACGGGCACGGTTGTTTCAAGAATTGTAGCTCAATCGGCCCCGATTAATTTCGTTCAAGAGGACAAAATATAATAGAAGATACGATCAATCAAATGACTACTCCTCTAAAAATAGATATACATTTTATAAATAGATTGAATAAAGCGAAACTGCTTTTAATATACGGAAAGAATGTTTATGACGGTGTTATCCAACGATTTGAGTTCACGTTTGAGTTAAGTTGGAAGATGATGAAATCGTTTCTAGAATATATGGGAATTGTGGAAATTAAAAGTCCTAGAACAACGATAAAAGCAGCTTTTTCCTATGGGTTAATTGACGATGGAGAACAATGGATTGATATGATGGTAGAACGTAATAAAACTTCTTATGATGAAAAAGAAGTTATAGTAATCTATGAAAAAGTAAAAAGAACATATAATGGACGTTTCACAAACCTTAGGAAAAAATTGGAAGAAGAAATATCTAGATTGAAGTAACTACGACGATATATATTCCAATACCTTTCAAGAAGCCTGTATCGTTTGGGGGCTTCTTTTTTGCTTCTAACCCATTTCCAACTGTGTCAGCTACGGTAGATTAGGGTAAGGAACAGAAGACAGATACACACTAAGAAACTTTATATTTTCTGGAGGGCACTCTGATGAAGATATTTACCATTGGTCATTCTGTGCATACGAAAGAACAATATGTCTCCATGCTGCGTGAAGCTGACATTGGCTGTGTGGCGGATGTCCGCGCATTTCCGGGGAGCCGGAAGTATCCCCACTTCAAAAAAGAAGAAATGGAAAAGTGGCTGCCGGACGCGAGACTGGAATACGCTCACTTCCCTTCGCTCGGCGGCAGGCGGCGTGTTTCTGCGGAAGTATCCGAAGAGTTGAACGACGGATGGGACAATCAGTCTTTTCATAATTACGCCGATTACACGCTGACGGAAGATTTCTCTGCAGGGATCCAAGAGCTAAAGAAAAAAGCAAAAGAAACAAACGTAGCCTGCATGTGTTCTGAGCGGCACCCGGCCCGGTGCCACCGCCTTCTCATTAGCAATTGGCTAGGGGCGAACGGGTCGGAGGTATACCACATAATAGACAGCTCCGGGGGCGAGACGGAAGTGGTCCTGCACGAGCTGGGGAAATGGGGAGCGACCCCTATTATAGAAGAAGACGGAACCGTCGTTTATCCGCCATTAGAGGAGAACTAACCTATCTTCCAATCAAACAAGTTGGAGGGAAAAAGAAGGAAAGATCGACATTTTCAAAAGGTCCTTAAAGAACCCTTGTTGAAAATGTATATAGTGAAAAAGGAAAGGAAGATTTATATGTTCAAATCAGGAAATGAAGTACAACAGGAGATGTATCAAGGGATGTTTTCGCCGGAGAAGGAACGTCTGCCTGTTTCTTATGAAGAATGGGAAAAAGAAGCTCGAAAAAAACTAGAAGACGGGCCTTTCGATTATGTGGCAGGAGGAGCTGGATCTGAACAAACAGTACGTTCCAATCGCTCGGCATTCGAACGGTGGCAGATCGTACCGCGAATGCTCCAAGATGTCTCGGATCGGGATTTAAGCGTCTCGTTGTTTGGAGAGACATTTGCTTCACCCCTCATGTTGGCACCGATCGGGGTACAATCCATCATCCACCCGGACGGAGAACTAGCATCGGCGAAAGCAGCCTCAACGGTAGGCATTCCTTTTACAGCAAGCACCTTATCGACCAATCCGATGGAAGCTATAGCAAGCGCAGCAGGAGATTCCCCGAAATGGTATCAGCTGTACTGGAATGAAGACAACGACATGAATGCCAGTTTGTTAAAACGCGCGGAACAAGCAGGGTATTCAGCTATTGTGGTTACGCTGGACACCACATTGGTTGCTTGGAGGGAGCGCGACCTTAGAAATGCCTATCTGCCTTTCTTGTTAGGTGAAGGCATTGGTAACTATCTTCATGATCCTGTCTTCTGTTCCAAGCTGGAAAAGGTCCCTTATGAAGACATGGAGGCAGCGATTAATGCTTATCTTAAGGTATTTGGGAATACACGCGTAACCTGGGACGACATTGATTTTCTTAGGAAACATACGAGCCTGCCTATTATACTTAAAGGTATTCTTCATCCTGAAGATGCCCGTTTGGCCTTACATCATGGAGTGGACGGCATTGTTGTTTCAAACCACGGTGGTCGGCAGGTTGATGGGTCCGTACCCGCCATCGATGCGCTTCCGAGAGTAGCGGAAGTAGTGCGGGGGAGAATTCCTGTCTTGATGGACAGCGGAATCCGGAGAGGAGCCGATGTATTAAAAGCGCTGGCGTTGGGAGCAGATTCTGTTATGATTGGACGTCCTTTCGTGTATGGCTTGGCCGTTGCGGGAGAGAAGGGCGTCGAACAAGTTATCCGTAACCTTATTGCCGATATAGATTTAACCTTGGCTCTATCCGGAAAGAAGTCGATTGGCGAAATTGATCGGTCGCTGATCGTGGAGGCATAAAGCGGATGTCTTTTCTGTCATTTTTATCAGATGCATGGACGTCACAATAACGGAGGAATAGACATTGACTCTTTTGTTTCAATCAGCCCAAGACTTGGCTCTAGCGATTAAGCAGCGTAAAGTATCCGCCGTGGAAGTAATGGAAGCGTTTCTCACTTAAATTGAGAAAGTGAATCCTGAGATAAATGCCATTATTTTGTGACAGCCGGAACAGGCATTAGCGCAGAAATAGAAGCATCATAGGATCCAGATGAAGCCATGAAAAGGAGCGGATGCGAAAATAAGGGTGTCATAGGCGTTGGATGAGGCCATGAAACGAAGAAAGCATGGAAATAAGAACCCCATATGCCCCCAATGACGTCATGAACCGGAGCGATCGTAAAAATAACGACTTCATAGCCGGTGTATGAGGCTATGAAACTAGGATTTTGCCAAAATAACAGCGTCATAGCACACGGATGAAGTTGTTATTGTAGAAAACGGTCAAAATAACAGCTTCAAAGGGCTCGGTGCTGTGCTGAAAAAGAAAGGTAGACGTCTGCTTCGATGAATAGTAATGAACGTTGGGGATCACAGTCAAGCAAAACTGGAAGGGGGAGGAGGACAGTTTGAATTAACAAACGAATCAAGAATCAATGAGCGCGATTTTCTTATAGACAAGGTAAGGTAAATAAAATGGAAATAGAATTATATCTTTTAAAAAATAGGAACAGTAACTGAAGAATGCGGCTCTTTTCCGCTGATATCATCCGCAAATACACCACCTATTAGATGAAAAGAGAAAAAAGTTTTTACAATCACTTTATAATTAGTTAGGGTGCATATCATGAAACCTGTTTTATTTAATTTGATCCCTCTGTTGTTCATATTATCAGCGTGTTCGGGACAGCCGGCAGAAACGAATTATTATTTATCGCTTCCCGGTGAAAGTGATACGTGGAAATTAACTGGTTATGAAATGATGCTGACGGAAGACGGAGAGAAAGCAGGGAATGGTACACTGGAAATGAAAGGCAAAGAGGAATATGTCACGGATTTTTTTAGTTTTAACACACATATCGTTGTAAACGGGGAAGATACTAGAATTCACGGAGGTTCGGTGTCGGGACGAACCGATATTTCTGAAGAGACGACCGGCGCCATTGAGGGCAGCGGCATGAACCCCATCTCACTCAGAGAGGTGGACCACATTTACATGATAGTGGAATGGTGGGACACCGAACAAAAAGCAGATGCACAAGAACGAATTCATCTGTACCGAAAACCAGAAAACGGAGAGACGTTTTTAAACGACTAGGTAAGTGGCAAAAAGGTGTACATTCCTTAGCATTTTGACCAACGGCAAGGGAGGGACGAAGGTGAAAAGTGAACAAATCAAGCACCATTTTGCCAGAATGAAAAGCCAAAGAACGTCATTTTATCACGATAGTGGTGTAGATTTTACAACTCCTTGGCGAAGGCCGTTGCCGGAAAAGTGGTCACTTGGGGAAACGTTTTTTCATCTTCTTTTAATGGAGAGGTTATTCAGGAGATTTTCGTATATCTATCTGCCCATCATGCTTCCATTTGCCCACCTGCGGAAAAAGAAGCCGTATAAAACAGAAATACATAACCCTTATCAGGACTTTCAGAAGAAGCGGAAAAGACCGATGAAGGCTCCATTTCTTATCGTGCCCCCGTCCCGCTTGGAAGAGAAATTTACTTTCGAGGACATCCAAGCCCTTCTCGAAGCAGAAACAGACAAGCTAAAGGTACAGCTCCGTGACATGGAAGAAGAGGTGGCCGGGCAAATCCGCTACCCTGACCCGGTCGTGGACTATCCGAATCTCATCCAGTGTATACATTTGCTTGCGATCCATGAACAGCATCATTTTAATGTTACGAAAAAATACTTGATTTAGCGGCGGCCAAATCAAGTATCAATAGTAGAAAGTATGGAGATTGTGACCTCTTACGCGAAAGGATTTGTGTATGTTGATCATCTGCCTCCCCTTTATAATGGATACTCTACTTTTTAAAATACCATTTCCACAGGGAGAAACCGACGACAGTAAGACTAAAAAGAAACCCATATAACCATATCGAAAGCATTGGATTAATAAACATGGAACCTCATCCCTTTCCCTAGTTTGCCAGTGTGCGGTTTTTTTCTATTTTTCCTTCATTCGTTGTGTGGGGAGTTTTCAGTACTCGCGCCAGGATCACAATCGTTACAATACCAATAAACGTAGCTACTGCTCCTGCTGACATCGTACTTGGAACGAGACCAGTAAAGTAGATAATAAGATAGGAGAGCAAACCGACAGTCATCGACAGCTCCGCCGCTCTAGCAGGAGCTTTTCTCTTGCCGTAAATGGCATATAGAATCGGCCCCATTGTGCCTGCTGCCACGCCCGAAATTCCTATCCACATGACATCTCCCATATATGCAGGAGGCTGCAGAACAATGAAGAAGGCAGCGAGGCCAATCAAAGGAACAGTCAGACGACTGATCTGCAAAGAAATCTTTTGAGCCCTCTCGTCATTTATATTAATGATCCCTCTTTTTACAAAGAATTTCAGGAAAATATCATTAGCAAACACAGTAGAAATAGAAACGAAAATTCCGTCTGTGGTTGACATGGCCGCTGCAAGAATGACCACCCCGAAAATTGCCACAATAATGGCAGGAAAAGCCCAGACAGCGTATTCCATTAACGCTAGATCCGCTTCCATCACATTATCACCAAGTGCCACTCTGCTATATAATCCTCCAAATAAAACGAGCAGACAGAAAGAAGCCGTGATCACATAAGTCGCAATCATCTTTCCTAAATCTTTCTCATGTTTCAGACCAAGCACTTTGTTGAATAAATGAGGAGCAGATGCAAAGGCCCATTGAATCACGATGGCTCCTGATATGGCGCCGATGGAATAGAAATGAGCAGAGTTCGGATTAAATACTTCTACTAAATTCTCATTTTGTGAGCTATGCCCATCGACCACACCGGCGAATGTCTTCGTTACACTGCCTTCCCAAAAAACGACAATCCCAGAAACAAATATAACTACACCCGCAACCGCCATCATAACTGCCTGCACAGCATCGGTGTATATATCAGCAAGAGCGCCTCCTGCAAAGACATAAAGCACGACAATCGCTGTAATGAAAATCAAACCGTTGGTATAAGACATCCCTAAAAGGTACTCAAAGATCCGCGCACCTGCGACAAATTGGGCAGCTATATAAAATATATTGAAAAGCAATATCAGTCCTGTCCCCACTCGTAAAATATCACTGTTATAAAAATCACCCAGCCAATCCGGCAGAGAAAGGGACTTTTGCTTCGTATTCAGTTTTCTTACCTTTTTGGCTACCATTAATACTCCAATTGGTCCACCGCCGATCATCGCCAAGAATATCCATAGATTGGATAATCCCCAATCATAAGACCAGCCCGGATACCCAAGAAATGTTGCAGCACTTAAATAAGTTGCAGCAAAGGATAGACCGAGCACATAGGGCCCTAAGCTTGCCCCACCGGTAGCAAAATCACTGACGCTTTTTGTTTTTCTTGCACTAATGAATCCAAGAAAGAGCATAATAACAAGAAATATAGCAAAACCAATCCATGTATATAATGTAATCGTGCTCATTACGAACCACCTTTGCTGTTATGTATAGCTAGAGGGGCTGCCCCCTCTAGTTAAGATTGAATGACCGCTGCCTTTCGTGCTGGATGATTATCAGGCAAATGGGCACGGCCTTTACCAAACATATTTTCTCGTAACGTCTTCCCTTCATACTCTTTTCGGTAGAGGCCGCGTTTCTGGAGTTCAGGGACAACGAAATCTACAAACTCACGGAAGGTATCCGGAGAATACGTTTGCGCGATGTTAAACCCATCCACATCTCCTTCTACCGCCCATTCTTCCATACGGTCTGCTATTTGTTCAGGCGTACCAATAAATTTCACGGTCCCGTTACCAAGTCCGTGATTTTTGACCGCTTCTCGCAGTGTCCATTTCTTGTTTGGATCTTTCGTATACATATCCAGATTCCCTTGGACTGCTTCTGTCTCAATATCTTCTATATATTGGTCTGGATCATAGTGGGAGAAATCAATTCCTGTGTGTCCAGATAGAAGAGAAGCTGTACCTTCGTAGCTTACATGTTCGGTTAAATTTTCATAATTCGCATACGCTTCTTCTTCCGTTGATCCGATGATCGGCAACACCATAGGGAAGATTAACACGTCTTCTGGATGTCTACCCTGCTCCTGCGTTCGTTTTCGAATATCCGCTACATATGCTTTTGTTGCTTCAAGGGAATGATTTTTCGTAAAGATACCCTCGGCATGTTTGGCTGCAAAATTTCGACCTTTCGGGGAAGCTCCTGCTTGGAATAACACAGGAGTCCGCTGCGGAGAAGGCTCGACTAAATGAGGCCCTGGCACAGTAAAAAAGTCGCCTTCATGGTTAATCAATCGAACCTTATCCGGGTGTGCAAATGTATCATTTTCTCTATCATAAACAACTGCATCATCGTCCCAGCTCTGCTCCCAAAGTTTGTAAACCACTTCCAGAAACTCATCTGCTCGGTCATAGCGGAGTTCTTTCGGAAGTCGGCCAGAAAGTCCAAGGTTCATCGCTTCGCTTTCCAGATAAGATGTCACTACATTCCAGGCAACTCTTCCCCCCGTTAAATGGTCGAGAGTGGATAATTGGCGTGCGAGCGCGTAAGGCTGCGCATAGGTAGCGGAAATCGTTGGAGCAAAGCCAAGATTTTCAGTTACAGCAGCCATAGCGGTAATGGGCAGGACAGGATCATGAGCAGGCAGCTGTACGGCATGCTGAACAGCGGCGTCTTGACTATTCCCGTAGACACTGTACGTCCCTAAGACATCGGCGATAAACATAGCATCAAATTTTCCGCGTTCCAGAATCTTTGCCGTTTCTATCCAGTAGGAAAGACTATTATGATTTGTCCCCTTATCCTTCGGGTGTTTCCATAACCCTGTAGAGTGGGGAGAAGGTGAATTTTGAATAAATCCATTTAAGTGAATTTGCTTTTTCATGCTCAGGACCCTCTTTTCCATGTTGTTTCGTAACGGTGCTGACGTATAACTCAGGACTCGTCATACGCATTTAATGCGTTCACACTATGCGCAATAGCTGAACCTGCTTTTAACGCGACAGCTACGAAGACGGCTTCTGCTAGTTCTTCTAAAGTAGCTCCCGTTTTTTTAGCATTTTTGGTATGTAAGTGAATGCAATAGGCACATCCAGTCGTATGTGCGGAGGCTACCGCGATTAACTCTTTCTCCTTTTCTGTCAACTTCCCAGCTTTTGTTGCTGTTTGATCAAAAGAAGCAAATGCCTTAAATGTCTCTCCATCGAGGTCAGCGAATTCTTCCAATCTATTAAAATAAGAGGCTTTATAAAGCTCATCCTCGCTGTTGCCATCAAATGCATTCAACGCATTCACACCATGAGCAGCGGCTGAGCCAGCCTTTAATGCCGTTGCCACGAAGATAGCTTCTGCCACTTCCTCTTTATCGGCATCATTTTTCTTCGCGTTTCCCACATGTAAATCAATGCAGTAAGGGCATCCGGTAATATGAGCCACGGCAATGGCAATCAGTTCCTTCAGTTTTACAGACAAAACTCCATCCGCCAAAGCCTTATCATTAAAGTCAAAAAATGATTGAAAAGCATCAGGAGCGTACTCCTTTAATTCAAAGATCCGGTTAAAATATGATTTTTTGTATAAGTTATCTGTTTGTGCCAATGTAATCTCTCCTTTTAATTTTTTAATTTTAGTTGTCTGAGTCAATTTCATAATTCAAATGTAGTGATTAAAAAACGTACAATTTAGAAATAGCGTTCAAAAGTTGATTTCCACTGCAGGCGGACGCCTTCACCCACAGGCACAAGTGCGACATCAATTCGAGGCTGCGCTTACGCTTGCTCTCACTGTGTCTTCTTTGCCGCGGGCATGGCTTGTGCCCTCGGGCCTGCAGGATGTAGGTCATGCAACCGTTGCGATAGACGCTAGCGAACTTAGGTTGTTTCCTTACCAGATACGCTCATTGCGAAGTCTTAAGACACATGCTATTCCCGCTGGAGTCGCCGCCTTCCGTTGCAATCAACAATAGAAATCCCGAGAACAGAAACGAATGATATATCATTTATTTACAAATTTGTTCGTTTTTATTGTTAAATTAAGTACTTATGAAATTGATTCGTCTTACATAATTAGATATCCTTAGTATGCTAAATTTATTGATCAACCTCCTTAAATAAATAAATTTTAATTTGTCTTATAAAATTACTTGGTTTAATAAACAAAAAAAACCTTCCGATGAGAAGGTTTTTTGTACACGCTACTCATCTCTCAAGCGAATGCTTGCTGGAATTAGCACCTTTTTGCTGTGTTTCAAGCAACGGTTGCTGCGGGATCACCGGACCAGTTCCTCCCCCGACTCTTGATAAGAATTTGTTTATTAAATTGATTACTTTATATCTTATAGGATTACTTGGTAAAATGTCAAGTGTACAATCTAAATTAATTTATAAAAAAATGTCAGCCTATTACACTGGTACTTACATTTCTGTGGGCGCAAGAAGGATTAAGGGTTGTTTGTACGTCTTCATACGGTTTCGATTAAGGCAGTGCGTTGGTAAAAAAAAGGTGGTGAGATGTTAAGATAAAGTAAATCAACTACACGAGGAGAGAAGAAAAATGAAAATAGTGGCGCCGAAGTCATTTACATACAAAGGTGGAGATCGGGCGGTTCTTCTGTTGCACGGGTTTACTGGTAGTACGGCAGATGTGAGGATGCTCGGAAGGTTCTTAGAGAAGCGCGGATTCACCTGCCACGCCCCTTTGTATAAGGGTCACGGCACAGATCCGCAGAGATTGTTGGAAACCGGTCCGGATGAGTGGTGGCAAGATGCAGTAGCAGGTTATCACTTTCTAAAAGAAGAAGGATTCGAGGACATTGCAGTGGCAGGTATTTCGTTAGGCGGCGTATTTGCGTTGAAGGTGGGCGCAGAATTACCGGTGAAAGGGGTCGTCACGATGTCCGCTCCCACGGAAGGGAAAACAGCAGACGACTTGCGTAAACGGGTCATCGACTACGCTCGGGCTCATAAAAAAATGGGGGGAATGGAAGTAGGGAAAATACAGAGTGAGCTGAAAAAGCTCGAGCAACAGCCGATGCCTTTTCTTCCGGCATTACGAGAAGTTATTGAAGAGGTAAGCGAGAAGTTGGGCACGATCACAGCGCCAGTCTTTGTGATCCAGGGCTTACTCGATGACCCTCTTTACGTGGACAGTGCGAAACGGATTTTTGAAGAAGTGCAAACGGAAGAAAAACAGCTGAACTGGTATGAAAAATCAGGCCACATTATTACGCTCGGGGAAGAGCGGGAGAGGGTGTATGAAGATATTTACCAATTTTTACTTTCAATAAATAATAGCTAACGGCACGGTGTTGTGTATAGAAATGTGGCCGGTGTTCCTTCCTGGAAATACAGACTCCCCTTTACAGGCACTTATATTTACTTGAGAATGGGAGGGGAATCAGAATTGAAAGGGGAGAGGGAAGCATGACTCAAGGTTTGATTATGCTTATATTGGCCATTTTATTGTTCCTGGCCATAGTGGCAGGAGCGGTGGTCTTTTTCATCTTTCGGATCCGGTATAAGACAGCGAGTTCCAATGAAGCGTTGATTGTGACGGGCCCGAACTTAGGAGATCCCGAGAAAGAAAAAAATATCTTCGAGGATAATAATGGGCGCTCGGTAAAGATTATCCGCGGCGGTGGTTATCGTCTTCGTATGTTTCAAACCGCGACTCCGATTGATTTAACATCTTTCCAGTTGCAGGTTAATTCGGAAAAGGCATACACGAAAGAAGGTATTCCTGTTAGCGTTGAAAGTACGGCTGTTATCAGCATTGGAAGTGAATTAGAGATCATGGCTAATTTTGCTGAGAAATTTTTAGGGAAGAAACAGAATGAGCGAGAAGCTGAATTGAATGATGTGTTAAATGGTCATTTGCGCTCGATTATTGCTTCGCTTCCGATTGAGAAAATCTATAATGATTTTAAAGAGGTTAACAGCCAAGTGAAGAAGATTGCCGAAGCAGATTTGAAAGGCATGGGTTTTGAAATTACATCGTTTGCGTTGAACGATGTAGAGGATGTAGATAAAGAAAATGGCTATATTGATGCGCTCGGGCGTCCTCATATTGCCGAGGTGCAAAAAAAGGCCGACATGGCTGAATCTGATGCGGAGAAAGAAACACGTATGTACCATGCGAAAAACGACCAGGAAGCGCAAGACGAAGAAAATCGCCGTTTAACTACGATTGCGGAATCGAAAAAAGATAAGGACATTAAGGAAGCCGAATTCAAGAAGGAGACCAACCGGGCAGAAGCGCAGGCGTCTCAGGCAGGTGAGCTTGAAAAGCAGCGATTAGCCCAGCAAGTAAAAGAAGAAGAACTGAAAATCCAGTACATAGAAAAACAGCGCGCCGTTGAACTAGAAGAAGAGGAGAACAAGCGCCGTCGTTCGATCGCTGATGCCGAGGCCTATGAAACAACGAAAAGGGCGCAGGCTGAAGCAGACAGAGAGAGAATCAAAGGGGAATCCGAAGCAGAAGTCATCCGCCAGCGCGGTGTTGCTGATGCCGAAGCGAAAGAACGCATGGCCAAAGCAATGGAGCAATACGGAGAAGCAGCCATCGTGGAAATGCTCTTAAATGTACTGCCAGACTACGCAGAGAAAGTATCAGCCCCGATTTCGCAAATTAAAGAGATGAAAGTCATCGACATGGGAGGAAGCCAATCCCAAGGAGGAGCAGCAAAAGTATCGAATAATGTCACTTCCACGATGCTTGGCATTCAAGAATCCTTGAAAGAAGCAACCGGCATGGACTTAAAGGCGATGCTCGAAAGCTATGTGTCCCGGGGACAGGTTTCAAACGGTGCGCATGAGCAAGGATACGAGACTGCAGCGGCACAAGAAGACGGTGATAAAGAAGAGAAACAAGAGACCGGAGAGTTAGAAGAAGCTGAAGGGCATACGGACAACAACCACACAGATGAAAAAGCAGAGTAATCAGCTTGAGCAGACGCTAAAACAGGCGTCTGCTTTTGTTTCTGCTGACAGGGCTCCAGTCCCGACAGCCGGCGGCGATGATGTTGCGAAAAGGGAGATGTTGACGAGATGAAAGCATCATAACTACTGCATGAAGCCATGAAATCTGTGGTGTGTCAAAATAACAGCATCATAGCGGCTCTATGACGTCGTGAAAATGGAGTACGGGCGAGATAGCGACGTCATAGCACACGTATGAAGTAATGAAGTCGAGTAAGAGTGAAGATAACAACGTCATACGAGCGCAATGAGGTCATAAAACTGCAGGAACATGGCAATAGAGACGTCATAGCGGTCGTATGAAGCAGTGAAAACGAGTAATGGTGAAAATAGCAACATCATGGCAATAGTAAGAAGTAGTGAAATCGAGCAAGAGTCAAAATAACGACGTCATAAGCGCGCAACGAAGCCATGAAAATGAAGGAACATGAAAATAGAGGCTTCATAGCCCTTGTATGAAGCTATGAAAAGCGTGTTTTGCAAAAACAACAGCATCATAGCAGCACGATGACGTCGTGAAAATGAAGTACAGGCGAGATAGCGACGTCATAGCACGCGTATGAAGCCGGGAAATCGAGTAATGGTGAAAATAACGACGTCATAGGAGTACAATGAAGGCATGAAAATGGAGGAACATGGAAATAGAGACCCCATAGCGTTTGAATGAAGGTATGAAATGGAGCGAGTGTGAAAATAACGACGTAATACGAGTGCAATGGAGTCATGAAATGGGAAGACTCTGCGAATAACGACCTCACAGCACTTTTTTTCTTGTACGTACTATCATTTTTTCACGCTTCTAACGGTACTGTCTTTTTTTTACCACATAAGTCATTTAAAATAGAATAAAAGTATGGAACGGATCGGGGAGGTCGCAGAATGAGTGGGAGAATGAATGAGGAAGACATGAATCTTCTTTTAGAAGAGCTAAAAGACATGAGGAAAAAACAGGAAGAAAAGCGTTATAAAAAATATTGGCGAGAAATCCGTATGCCGTTGACTTTGCACGAGGGGTTAAGTCGTTACACAAAAGATGAATTGAGCGTCATACGAAAAGGTTTACATATTAAAAACGCCAGCAGTTTGAAAAAGGCTGAGTTAATTGCGGTGCTGGAGGAAAGTATTCCGCCGATGCTCGAGCATATCTGTCAATATTGGGATGACGAGCGTTTTAACTTTCTGATGAAGATCGCTGGAAAAGAGGGGAAGTTGGCGATACCTGAACAAAGCGTTGATGATGAACAGCTTGATTATTTTCGTTCTACTGGTTTGATTTACAGTGGGATGAATGAAGGAAAAATGGTATTGGCCGTTCCAGAAGACCTTATTGAACCAATCAGAGCTTTGAAAAACAACCTAACAGTAAGGGCGGCAATAAATAGAAATACAGAGTGGATTAAGCTGACCGGCGGCCTTTTGTATTATTACGGAACACTGAGCCTTACCCAATTAGAGGATATGCTTGAAGCATATACAAAAAGAACCGTAGATGTGAGGGAATATATCTCTGTTATGTATCAAGCTAACGATTACCGGGAACAAATCCAAATAGATGGTGGTTCTTTCTCGGATCTGCAAGTTGTCGATCCAGACAGGGTGAAACGGGAACATAAAATGAGGGAAGAGACGCCTTATTATCCATTTACAAAGCAGCAACTGCTAAAGGCCGGAGTACCGGGATTTGTCGACAGAAATGAAAGTTACGTCCAATTTGTCCGCTTCCTTTCCCAAAACTTTACCATAACGAAAGAGGAAGTGGGCCATATAGCAGAGGAAGTTGTCCATGCAACCAAAATTGGTCATTCACCGAATGATGTCATCCGGTACTTGGGAGAGACCCTGGAATTTAACGACATGCAGAGTGTCCAAGCTTTAATGGAAAAGCTGATGCAGTTAATGAACAACACAAGAGAATGGTTTCTGAAAGGACATACGTCAAGCGAGTTGCATGAGTATGAGAAAAAGCACTTACAGCCATTGCCAGACTCCAAAAATAATCAGGCAACGAGCCCGGCGAAAGTTGGCAGAAACGAGCCGTGTCCGTGCGGCAGCGGGAAAAAATATAAAAAGTGCTGCGGCAGGTAACGAAAAAAACATAGGTCCGACCACTTTGCTGGAATAATATAATCCACCAACACGCACAACTTTATGACTGGCGAAAGGGGTTTCACACATTGATTCAGGTATACGGGATAACCAATCAAGGGGTCCTGGAAAAGGATATTCCGATAACGGATATACATTTCCCGAATTATAGATGGTTGTGGGCGGACTTTGATCAACCTACAGAGACAGAAATTGACTATCTGCGAACCGTATTCCACTTTCATCCGCTCGCGATCGAGGACTGTGTCCAGCGGTTGCAGCGCCCGAAACTGGATTATTATAATGATTATACATTTTATGTCACACACAGCGTGGCCGAAGAAGATAAAGAAATATATAAAAAAGAACTTGATTTCTTTGTCGGACCAACCTTTATTGTGACCTTTCACCGGGAACCTTCCAAGGAAATTTATCAGGTTCGGGAAAGATTACTGGAGCTGAAAGAGTCGGAAAACTGGGATCCCTATGATTTGTTTCACCAAGTTCTAGATAAAATTGTAGACAACTATTTTCCTTTAATCTATGAGATGGAAGATAAATTAGACCATCTTGAGGACAACACACAAAACTTGAAAATGGATGACTTAATGAATGAATTATTTGACATCCGCCATATGCTGCTGAATTTAAGACATACCATTAATCCGATGCGGGATCTGCTTTATCGCATGTTGAATTCGCAGCATCAGAACGGGGTCAGGCAAAGAAAGGAATATTTTTCGGATATCCACGATCACCTCCTTAAACTATCGGAAATGGTCATGTCCAATCGAGAAATCACGGCGGACATCAGGGACAGCTATCTTTCATTAAGCGCAAATCAAACGAATAATGTAATGAAATTCTTGACAATGATCACCTCCATATTCGTCCCGTTAACCTTTATTGCCGGTATTTATGGAATGAATTTTGCCTATATGCCGGAGCTGACATGGAAATATGGCTACTTCGGAACACTTGCCATCATGGGAATCCTTGCCGTCTCTATGTATCTCTGGTTCAAGAAAAAAGGTTGGTTTTAAAGTACGACATAAACTGTTGAGAAACGATCAAGGGCTGACATCCGTGCCGTTCAAAAATAACAACATCAGAGCGGTTCTATGACGTCGTGAAAATGGAGAAACATGAAAATAGCGGTACCACAGCGCTTAAATGAAACCATGAAATCGAGTAGTTGTGAAAATAACAACGTAATTAGAGCGCAATGAAGCCATGAAAATGGAGGAGTGTGGAAATAGAGCTCTCATAGCCGCCTTATGCAGTCATGAAAACCGTGTCCAGCCAAAATAACAGCATCATAACGGCACGATGACGTCGTGAAAATGGAGTACAGGCGAGATAGCGACATCACGTGTCTGTATGAAGCCACGAAATCGAGTAATCGTGAAAATAACAACGTCATAAGCGCACAATGAAGTGATGAAATTGGAGAAACATGAAAATAGCGACATCATAACGTCCGTATGAGGTTGTGAAATCAAGGAAGAAGGAAAATAACAGCGTCATAGGAGTCCAATGAAGCCGTGAAATCGGGAGGACACGTAAATAAAGACGTCACAGTCCTTGTGTGAAAGTGTGAAATCTGTGTTTTGAAAAAATAAGAAACCCATGTCGCTTGTACGGAGCCGTGAAATCATTAGTGTGTTAAAAATAGCATCAAAGCGGAACTATGATGTCGTGAGAACAGGTTTAGTGAGGTCGAAACGACAGCGAATCTATAGTGTGTGGAAGGCTGGAAAAGGGAGCAGAAGGGGGAAAAATCTGGAACACCAGTTTAACCTCTCAGTTTGTTGATTATATTATGGAGTTCCATATCATGCTTGCCGGTTTTGGAACTTAAATACTCAATATCTACTTTCGTATCATTCAACTCATTCGAAACGACATCAAAAACTTTCCGATGTTCGTCTAGTTTATCGTTTGTATACTTGAAATTGCTACTTAGTTCTGATGATAGACTATCTACTTTTGCTTCTATCCGTCCTTGGCTCTGTTTTAAATGTGTCATGTCTTGTTTTAAACCGGCGACGTCCTGATTCAAACTTACCATATGTTGTTTCATGCCAGTAACGTCCTGATTCAAATTTGACATATCTTGCTTAATGCCAATAACATCCCGATTCAAATTTGTCATGTCTTGTTTCACGCCAGTAACGTCTTGGTTCAATTTGGTCATGTCTTGCTTAATGCCGGTTACATCTTGTTTTAAACCAGTTACGTCCTGTTTTAAACCAGTTACATCTCCTTTTAAATCTGTTAAATCCAGTTTGACACCTTGCATTTCGTTTAGAATTTGTTTTAAGATTTCTTCCATTAAACAAACCCCGCTTTCTATTTTTTATAGTATAACATACTAATTGATACAGAAACGGTCAACTAAAGATCGTGCTTCACTAACAATAACCCTTAAGCATCTATTTAAAGTCGTGAAATTGAAGAAACACGAAAATAGCAACATCATAGCGTCTGTATGCAGTCGTGAAAATCATTTTTTTCAAAAATAACGACATCATGGCGCCCGTATGAAGCCATGGAATGAGTGGTGTGCCAAAATAACACCCCCATTGCGGTACTATGATGTCGTGAACATGGAGTGCAGGCCAGATAGCGACATCAAACCGCTCATATGCAGCTGTCAAATCGGGTAAGTGTGAAGATAACGACGTCATAAGAGCCCAATGAAGTCATGAAATTGAAGAAACACGAAAATAGCAACATCATAGCGTCTGTATGCAGTCGTGAAAATCGTTTTTTTCAAAAATAACGCCACCATGGCGTACGTACGAATCCATGAAAACAGTGCTGCGTCAAAATAACATCATCATAGCGGCACTTTGGCGTCATGAAAGCGGAGAACGGGTGAGATAGCGACATCATAGTGTCCGTATGAAGCTGTGAAAGCTAGGAAGAATGAAAATAACAACGTCATAAGAAGCCCAATGAAGTTATGAAATCGGAGAAGCTTGGAAGTAGAGACCCTATAGCCTCCGTATGCAGTCATGAAAACCGTCTTTCGTAATAAACCTGAGCACTGCTTGAAATATTTTTAACCTCTATAATTGTTCGTGGTACGGGAAAGGTATATTCACCTGGTGCCTAGTCTTTGGAGTCATCACATGCTCACCTTTTTTGGAAACTAACAGAGAAGTCCTTCCTTAATCCACGTTTTTATAATAGCCCTTAGCTGTAGATGACACTGCGTATATACCAACCTGCTAATAGTAACAGTGCCAATGATAGAGACAAGGACCCTAATAGTAATGCATTCATTTCTTTTCTATTTATGAAAGCAAATAAACATAAGACAACAGTCACGGGAAGTATAAAGAAAACGATGACGATGAATACAAAAGGCAAGTGACCTTTCATTAATAATGGGGCTAATAGAAGAAATAAACATATGATGCTAAGCCCTAAAGCAGTGTAACTGACCCAAGAATATCTTTTCCGTACTGCCATACATACCAACCCCCTTTACCTTTTTGTTGTTTGCCATGTTTTGTGTTTGTATGGAGTTTTACTTATTAGATAGGCTGCTGCTCCCCCTAAAAGAAACCCTGTCCAATAAAAAAGAAGGGAGGAAGATCCAGTGCTAAGCACCCTTTCTAAAAAACTTCCGGTGATCAGACTACCACTCAGTACGATACTTGTTTGAATGACTGGATAAAGTCTTGGAAACAGCAGGAATTCTCCATTATGCTCATTGGGGGACTTTTCGTATAGGTATAGCCCCGCGAACAAACTGCATAACGTGACTAAAAGTGGAATCCAGCTATACGAAAGAAGTGGTGGATTAGAAAAACTAGTAACATACCACGGCAAGGTAAAGGCTCCTAGCCAATAAGGGGTACTCGGAAGACTCTCCATACCGTGTACGTATAGAAAATGCCGAATAAGAACAAAAATTCCAGCCGGCGCATACAAGCAGCCGACACTGAGAAGTAATTGCGGATAAATATCCCCTGTTATCGTCCCGACAAAGAGGCTGAATGTAAATATTCCGATGAGACCCATTAAGGTTGCTAGAAAAGTCGGCCAAGGATCGGCGGCCGCAATCGATTCCTTATACCCATAAGAAAGAAACATTCCGTAAGCTGCCAAAAAACTTCCCGTGTAAGAGACTGTCAACACTCCCGTGCCCAGTACCCATTTAGACAAGAAAAGCGTGGAACGTTTATACGGAAAGGTCATAGAGAAATTATGAAATCCATTTCGCCTCTCTAACCCAAGAAAAAAAGCTGCAAGGAGGATAACGAAAAGGATCATCCAAACAGAGTATCCTCTAGCCCGTAAGACTCCCTCAATGTGGCTGGCGAACGTTTCTATACTTGCTTCTGAAGAACGATTTAATCGTTCAATACGGAGGTAAGCATTTACAGGAAAACCTAGAATCGGTATGATAACGAGCCCTGCCAAAAGCATCCACGTTTGCTTGATTTCTTGTCTTATTACTGCTTTAGGTATCAAAATTCCCACCTCGAGAAGTGACTTGAAAGATATCTTCTAACCTGATCGGAAGTTCTTTATAAAGAGAGGGGTTATACGAAGAAATTTGATTTTCTTTCTCTTTATGAACTAAAAGGGTATAGATTTTTCCGGTGTGATTAAGAATATAAGCTTTTTTTTGCATGTCTTTAGGAAGATCCCCCTTAAACGTAACCTGTACTTTTTATATTGGTGTTTCCATTCTTCCGGGTTTACGTTCGCTGAAATGCTGCCTTTTTCTAAGAAAATAAAGTTGTCTGCCATCTGTTCGATCTCATGTAGTTGAGGAGAGGTGATGAAAATAGCGGTTTGTTGATGAACAACATTTTCGATCAACAGGCGGAAAACATCCTTTTTAACAAAGGAATCAAGCCCATTCATAGGTTCGTCCAAAAGGATATATGACGGATGAACGGCAAAGGCGAGAATAAGGCCAAAAAGCGCTCGTTGTCCTTTAGAAAAGTGACGAACTCGCTTCACTTCCTGTAAAGAAAAGCGCTGCATCAACTCCTCGTAGTGTGCTGAATTGAATGAAGGATAGGTTTGTTCATACATATAACGAGCATGTCGCGTAGTCAGAGACTGAAGGTAG
The DNA here is from genome assembly GCF_022458745.1 of Bacillus piscicola. Classification (GTDB taxonomy): domain Bacteria; phylum Bacillota; class Bacilli; order Bacillales; family Marinococcaceae; genus Alteribacillus_A; species Alteribacillus_A piscicola. The sequence continues at coordinate 512,094 of NZ_JAJJJF010000002.1, read as the reverse complement.
GGAAGATCTGTACCCATATACACGATGCGGGCTTTTAATTTCGGATGTTTGTGTAGGTTGGTATCATCTATCAGGATGTTCCCGGTGTCTGGACGAATAATATCGGCCAATATTTTTAATAATGTTGTTTTTCCTGAACCGTTCCTTCCTATAAGTCCTGTAAGAGTACCGGATTGAATAGAAAAAGAAATATCACGGAGAACTTGCTTTTTATTTATGTGTTTGGATATCCGCTGGACTTTCATTTGCTGTCCCTGCCTTTGAATGTTTGATAATACTCGCTCACCCACTGCTTCATCGTTTCTTCGGTTACGTTGGCGTAAATGCTTTCCAATACTGCCTCTTTCACTTTCTCTCGTACTAAGAGTGCGGACTCTTTTGTCATTTCTTGTTTGATATTTTCTGAAATAAAGGTTCCTCGGCCACGTACGACCATTAATATTCCTTGCCTTTCTAACTCTTTATAGGCCTTACTCACGGTGTTTGGATTGATCTGTAACTGTGCGGATAATTCCCGAACGGCAGGGATCTTTTCTCCCTTTTCTAACGCCCCCACAGCAAGCAACTCCTTTACTTGTTGAATAATTTGTTCATAAAGTGGAAGTGGATTTTGGAGATTTAAGTTAATCATTCACATAGACATCCCCTTAGTTAAAGTGTACTACGTGAACTGTAACACACAGTACTTGATTAAGGACCATGAAATCAGTTACGAATCAAGATACAGCATCATAGTGTGTCTATGGCGTCTTGGAAACGGAGTGCAGGGTGAGATAGCGACATCATAACGTCCGTATGAAGCTGCGAAATTGCGTGAGTGTGAAAATAACGACGTCATAAGCGCGTAATGATGTCATGAAATTGAAGGAACGTTGAAATAGATGCTTCAAAGCCTCTGTATGAAGTCGCGAAATCGGGTAAGCGTGAAAATAACAACGTCCTAAGAGTCCAATGAAGTCGGGAAAACAGAACACTGGCAAAATAGAGGCGTCATAGTAAGCGTATGCAGTTGTCAAATCGTGCAAGTAAGAAAATAGCGACTTCATAAAAGCTAATGAAGTAATGAAATCGAAGAAACGTAGAAATAGCAGCACCATAACCACTGTAGGACACGTAAAATCCGTGGTTCGGAAAACTAATAGCACTATTACAGCTTTATAGTGAAAACAAAATGCCAGGTGCGGTTGATATAGCACCTGGCATTTATTCATGAAAATTATTTTAGTTATAGTAACACGTCCCGGATGACTCTTGAAGAGGAGGGGATTACATGGAAAGACTGCATCACCGGTTAGCGTCTGCTGAGAGAGCCCTACGTTCGCTGCAACAACTCGCCTTACTCGAAAATCCGTCGGATGTGGAACGAGATGCTACTATCCAACGATTTTCATTTTCGTTCGAGTCTTGCTGGAAAGCAGCTAAACAGTATTTATATGATGTGGAAGGGTTGGATGTCGGATCTCCGAAGGGTGTTATTCGAAGCAACCGAGATAGCATGCAAGACGATAAAACAACGTAATGCAGTCATGAAAAGGCATGGTCTCAAAAATAAAGGCCTTATTGTTCACGGATGAAGACGTGAAAACAAAGGGGTGTTGAAATAACAACAGTATACGACCGCAATGACGCCATGAAATGGGTAGGTCGCAGAAATAGATACCTTATAGCCCTCGGTTGATGCTATGAAAACAGAGATTTGTCAAAATAACAACGTCATACATAAATTCCAATATGCGATGGTGGATGAAGATAGGACCAACAATCTTATATATTTTTGGTAGGAGTGTCGTCACTATGTTTTTGTTTGTAATACAGTTAGGTATCGTATCTATTTTACTCTTGTTTTCGACATTGGCAGCTTGGTATGAAGGTAGTGCCATCTTGGATAATCCTTGGGAATGGAAATATTCCACCCCATTTTCTCAGCTATTTCATGGAGAAGTCCAAAACAGTAGTCACGTATCGCAACTTGACCATTTTGTATACGCGGCAAAGTTCGGACCTACTTTTCCAATAATTGTGGTGATTAGCACGATTTATTTAATCGTACTCCTCGGATATTACTTTTTAAAAAGACAGCTTAAGGGATTTGCTTATTATCTATTCTTTTGGAGCGGAGTTTTGATGTTATTAAGCTCTTTAATCTCTAAATCCCCGACACCAGGTGGACAGATTTTATTCAACATGTGGTTATTAAGTGGGCTCTTATGTGCTGCAATTGCTGTGTATCTGTATGTGCGATCGTCTAATCGGGGGAAACGGGAAGAAGGTCTCAGACAGTAAGGGAAAATATCGGCTTAGACAGGGGCTGTACATTCAGCTTCTGTTCTTACTCATGGACAGAATTGCTACATTAACGGTTTTTTCACCTATTTAGCCGGCGCTTTTCCTACAGTGATAAAAGGAGATTTGATATGAATTATAATGCTTTGTCCTACGCCATTATTGCAGCTGTATTGACAATTGTCCTGGCGAATGATTTATCACTGCTGGTAACTAACATATTATTAGGATTAATTGCCGGAAAACTAAATCAATTTCTTAATTTAGACAAAATACGGATAACAACACAAATAACTTAGAAATCATTCGTTGACTATTATAAATATCTGCTGTTGATTGAAACGGAAGGCGGCGTCTCCGGCGGGAAAAGCATGAGTCTTGAGATCCGCAGGTAGCGAAGCGGACGAGGAGGCTCAACCATGCCCGCGGAAAGCGTCCGCCTGCAGTGGAAATCAACCTTTAACGTAAACTCTAAATTGTTCGGTTCGTAATAACTGGATTCGAATTATGAAATTGATTCAACTAATGGATAATAAATAGCCGCCTTACTTTATTTAACATTTGTGTTCTTTTCTTTGAGATTAGCATAATGAAGCCCTGAAATCATAAAAGCTCTTTTTTCACTGCAAAGCAATTTGAAAAACTACCCTTAAAGTGTATAATTACACCAAAAGTGAAAAAAGAGGTTTTGACATGGATCGCCAAACGGCAAGTGAGCTTATTTCGGAAAAATTAAGACTGGTACGGACAGAACAAGGGTACACGCAAGACAAAATGGCTGACTTTCTTGGTATTTCTAAGAAAACACTTGTTCAAATTGAAAAGGGACGAAAGACAGCAAATTGGACGACAGTTGTTGCAATATGTGCGTTATTTAACCACAGTGAAATCCTTTTTTCAGTACTAGGTGATGAGCCGGTCGAGTTCATTAAATTAGTTGGTCTACAGAATGGTGAGGCACCTAAGGAGAAAACGATGGGTGGGAAAGTATGGTGGAAGAACGTTGACAAAAAAGGAACACTTCGTCTGCAGCAAAATGTAATCAGTAACCATTACCGTATTTTAGATGAGCAACATTATCGTTTGTACAGCACATTTAGTAAGAAGGAAGCAGAAAATCGCTTGCATGAGCTGGGAGGGCGTGACTGATGAGATTCTTGAGAATGTTGTGGTTGATTTTGTCTCTTGCTCCGGCAGCGTTCCTGTTTCATTTTTATGAATACGGTCAGTATCTTAAGCAGGAAGAAGCATCTTTTTTGTTATTAAGTTCTCTCCTATACGTTTTCATCGTTGGATTATTGGCGGGACAAATAAAACTTCGTTACATTATCTTACTCCATACTATTACAGCATTATTATCTGTAGTGTTAGCTATTACCTTCATTCCAGATGACGGCGGCTGGTTTGCGCCAGTGGGGCGAAATGTTGCTGTCATGCTTACTGCCATTCCGTTTTTTATTGGCCAACTAATAATGAGGACGTTTTCAAAAAGATACTTTTCCAAAAGACGTGTGATGGGTCGAACTTCTTAACAACCCGATGGAGTTACGTATATTCTCTGTTTGGGCAAGTATTATCTCCTTCGAATGAGTCTCTAATCATTATGAAAATGGTTTTTCACGGTTTGTGGAGGCACGAATAATTAGGTGGTAAATGTTTTAGGATTACCTTGGTTTTCAGTTTGATTTTTATCGAAAAATATTTGGAAACCATAATTCGCAAGCGAATACACCATCGAAAGAACAAATAAGTTATCGGACTGATTTTCCTTAATTTATAAAGATTAATTTTTTCAAAAAATGCGTTTAAAGGGTAAGCAAGCAAGAAATCAAAAACTAAATTAACAAAAGTATATAACCAAAACTTACCGTAAGTGAAATGGAATATCCAGAGGTTCCCTACAAAATAAGGTCCTAATGCAAAAGCTAAACCATTATTCGCTACGGTTTTTATACCACCTTTAGCACTCCATATTCTATTAAAATAATCACAGATGAAAAAAGTGTGACAGGCAGATATTTAAAAAATGTCCTTTTAGGCAGGAACATAACCGTTGCCTATGATATAAGAATTAATCCGATAAGAAAGACGTTAGACATAGATGATAATCCCTCCCCGTTTTTTCTTATTTTTATCAAGGAGTCAAATATTTATACAATGGCCTTTGCTTCCAGCAGATAGTCTGTTGAACCAAAAAACACGGGTCATGAGAAAGGTGTTACGCTGGCCCAACTTCAAGAAAAGCTTCAAATTCATTCACTGAGAGTTTCAGGCACTTTGTCGGGATAGATGAAGAAAAATTGAAACTTTTGTTTTGTCATTGTCAACCGCACTATACTTCTCTCAAATTGTACGTGGTTCAATAACTGTACTGAATTATGAAATTGGCTCATGGATTTTTTTGTCAAAATCAATTGCGAATATAAGCATATGCTTATATACTAATGCTAGTTTCTTTCTAAGCCATAGTCTCTAGTAAAGCAAATGAACGCAAGTATAGGGGGAAGGTGACGTTCTTGGAAAAGTCCGTTTTACAGGTGGAACAAGCTGCGAGTGTGTTGAAGTTGTTGGGGGATAAAACGCGGTTAACGATGGTGGGCCTGTTGTTTCACCGGGAGTGTTGTGTCTGTGAGTTTGTGGAAATCTTGGATATGAGCCAGCCGTCCGTGAGTCAACATCTGCGAAAGCTCCGTGACGCAGGGCTGGTAAAGGAACGAAGAAAAGGACAATGGATTTTTTATTCATTACATAAGGGAAGCGACGTGTTTCCATTACTCGAGAGCCTTTTTACCTTTCTCCCGGATCAACAAGAAAAACTGGACACCCTAGAGGCGGAAGGGAAACGAATTGTTTGTGAGTAATGGAGGGTGATGAATTGAGTTCTGTACTTTTCGCATTATTAATTTTTCTTGTGACACTGGTGTTTGTCATTTGGCAGCCAAAAGGGCTTGGCATTGGTTGGACGGCTTGTGCGGGTGCGATCCTTGCTTTACTCGCGGGTGTTGTTGACTGGGGAGACGTTGCGACGGTGACCGGGATTGTTTGGAATGCGACGTTGACGTTTGTTGCTGTTATTCTGATTTCATTAATTTTAGACGAAATTGGCTTTTTTGAATGGTCTGCTTTACATATGGCCCGTATTGCGAGAGGCAATGGGCGGAGGATGTTTATTTATATTATCTTATTAGGAGCGGTCGTGTCCGCCTTTTTCGCAAATGACGGTGCGGCGCTTATTCTGACACCGATTGTGCTCGCGATGGTGCGCAATTTAAATGTTGAAGAGAAAATGATTTTGCCTTTTATTATGGCGAGCGGCTTTATTGCGGATACAGCGTCACTGCCCCTCATTGTCAGTAACCTGGTGAATATCGTTTCTGCGGACTTTTTTGGGATTGGCTTTGCCGAGTATGCTTCGCGGATGATTGTTCCGAACTTCTTTTCCATCGCTGCCAGTATCCTCGTCTTGTATTTATTTTTCCGTAAGAGCATTCCAGGAAACTATGATGTTCGTGAATTACGTGAACCTAAACAGGCGATTAAGGACGATAAAATGTTTCGTTTGTCCTGGGTCGTTCTCGCTGTCCTTTTAATCGGTTATTTTGGCAGTGAAGCCCTTCATATCCCGGTTTCAATTGTAGCTGGAATCATTGCGGTTTTCTTTATTATAATGGCACGAAGAAGTCCAGCGGTGCCAACGAAACAGGTGATCAAAGGCGCTCCCTGGGATATTGTCTTTTTCTCTATCGGGATGTATGTGGTCGTGTACGGGCTTCAGAATGCCGGGCTTACCAATATGCTTGCCGGTGCCATTCAGGCTGCCGCCGAGCAAGGATTGTTCACTGCGACCATCGCAATGGGCTTTATTGCCGCCATCCTCTCTTCGGTGATGAATAATATGCCGACGGTGATGATCGATGCGCTCGCAATCGCACAAACCAATGCAACAGGCGTGCTCAAAGAAGCTCTGATTTATGCAAATGTGATCGGTTCGGACTTGGGACCGAAAATAACCCCCATCGGTTCGCTCGCGACGCTCTTATGGCTTCATGTGTTGCGAACAAAAGGCGTGAAAATTTCCTGGGGTTATTATTTTAAAGTAGGGATCATTCTTACAATACCGACGTTGTTTATCACATTGGCCGGTTTATATCTATGGCTGATTATTATCACATAACCACTATGTACAAAGGAGGGATTTATCATGTCGAAACCGATTATTTATTTTTTGTGTACCGGGAATTCCTGTCGCAGCCAAATAGCAGAAGGATTCGGCCGGAAATATCTAGGGGATACCTACGACGTGTATTCGGCTGGTATCGAAGCGCACGGACTCAATCCGAAAGCAGTGGAGGCAATGGAAGAGAAACATATCAACATTTCCAATCAAGAATCGTCTCTCATTGACCAAGAGATTTTGAACAAAGCCGAGCGCGTCATTACACTTTGCGGGGACGCTAATGATAAGTGCCCCGTGACCCCGCCTCATGTAAAGCGGGAACACTGGGGCTTTGACGATCCGGCGAAAGCAACAGGGACAGAAGAAGAAAAATGGATAGTGTTTCAACGAGTGCGGGATGACATTGAAGCACGCATCCGTAAATTTGCGAAGGACGAAACATGAGAAAGAATCGCGCGTGTTCCTAAAATAAGGGACACGCGCGTTGTTTCAGTAGAAAGGGGATGATTTAGGTTTGGTCTTCTCTAATAAACGTTTTAACCGCAGGAGGTTCATACGTATCAAACTTATCGAGAAGAACATCGGGGGAGGAATCTACCACCGCCATCATACGGTATTTTTCCTGTAAAAACTGTTCTTCAATCATCTGGTTGAAAAAAGCGACGATAGGATCATAATACTGATTGATATTCAAGAGTCCGAAAGGTTTTTGGTGAAGGCCTAGTTGCGCCCATGTAAAAATTTCGACGAACTCTTCCAACGTTCCCGGCCCTCCTGGAAGTGCGATAAAACCATCGGCTAACTCGGCCATCTTCGCCTTGCGTTCGTGCATCGAATCAACGACAACCAGCTCGGTTACATGTTGGTGTGAAATTTCCCGGTCTTCGAGCATCTTGGGAATAATGCCGATCACTTCTCCGCCTTCTTCCAGGACAGCATCAGCCACTGCTCCCATTAAACCAACACTTGCGCCGCCATAAACGAGCGTGATCCCGCGCTGTGCCAATGCTTTCCCTAGAGCCTTCGCACCTTCCTGATAAACAGGAGAAGCACCGTAACTAGACCCACAAAAAACAGTTATTCGTTTCATACTAATCCCTCCTTGTAAAACTTGTTCCCCGCTTATTATATAAAAGGTCTGGAAAAACTAAAAATGATCATGGTTTTAAGTTCGATGTATTCGTTGGAGCCATAAAAGCGGAGAATGGCTAAAATAAAGGCATCATAGCCGTCGTATGACGTTGCCAAAATAGTGTTTAGGTAAAATAACAGCGCCAAAATGGTTCGATGGCGTCGTGAAAACGGAGTATTGGTAAGATAGAGGCGTCATAGTGTCCGTATGCAGCAGCGAAATTCAGCAAGTGTGAAAATAACGACGTCATAGACACTCTATGACGTCGTGAAATGGGAGAAACACAGAAATAGAGGCACCAAAGCCCTCGTATGAAGTCGTCAAAAACGTTGATTGTAAAAATAACAGCATCATAGCGGTTCGATGGTGTCGCGAAAACGGAGTATTGGTAAGATAGAGGCGTCATAGCGTTCGTATGCAGCAGTGAAATCCAGCAAGTGTGAAAATAACGACGTCATAAGGTCTTTGTGAGACCATGATATAGAAAAAACGATAAAGCAGAGGAAGCTCGGAACACGTATGCAGCTGTGAGCCGCAGCCTGAAGAACAGGACCATACACGCAACATTATAATAGGAAGAATGCATATTTTTTGACGGATGGTATATGATACTCCCTATTAATGACTTCAAAGAGGGGGGTATGTTTTGTGCCGAGTTTTACAAGTATCTTCAAAAACGCTGCGAATATTGTAGAGTCTTTAACCGATAACCATAAAGGCCCACTACATGTCGGTGAGGCTATGGCTTGCTGGACCTACTTTTCATTTTCATCGAGTATCATCCCCTATTTTGAGATAGGGATTAACACCACCTCAGATCCCGAACTCGCAAAATTATTACAAGAAGGGTTGAAAGTAGTCAAGTCTCACAAGCAAGAACTAGCCGAATTTATGAGAAAAGAAGGTGTTCCTTTATCAGAAGCGCCGGAGAGTAAACCGAACTCCAATGCAAACGATATCCCCCTGGGAGCTAAGTTCTCGGACAACGAACTAATCAATACGGTGAACCTTAATTTTGTTATTGCTGCCGATATGTGTGCCGCCTCAGCAAGTCAATGTCTTCGCCAGGATGCGGCGTTAATGTTCCTGAAATTCCAAACAGAGAAATTATCCCTTGGATTAAAATCCAAAACACTGATGCAACAAAACGGATGGCTTAAAATACCACCACCATATAATCCACCCGGCTCGCCTTCATCAGAATAATTATACTTAAAAACAAGAAACGCTGTCTTCTTACATTCGCAGGAGACCGTTTCGACAGTTTCCCGATCCAGGGACAGCTTCGACTTGACAGCTTGTCCCTTTTTCTCTTTTTATATGTATGTTGGCGTTTTTTACAGGGGTTATCCTCCCCTGGTTTTATTTGTTTACATAATAAAAATATCTGTGGCTCACAAGCGTCGATCTTTTGCTTTATACATACCCGTGTGCTAAAATTTTCAAAGATCATAAATTTGTCGAATGGGGGAAAAAAGAGTGCCAGCCTTTGACCATGAGAAGATAGAAAAAGCGGTACGTCTAATACTAGAGGCTGTAGGGGAAGATCCTGATAGAGAAGGTCTCCAGGACACGCCGAAACGGGTAGCAAGAATGTATGAAGAGGTATTCGCAGGACTTAACGAGGATCCTACTCATCACCTACAAACTGTTTTTGGAGAGGATCACGAAGAGCTCGTATTAGTGCGGGACATACCCTTTTACTCCATGTGCGAACATCACCTCGTCCCTTTTTATGGAAAAGCTCATATCGGGTATATTCCAAAAGGCGGAAAGGTCACCGGTTTAAGTAAACTGGCACGAACCGTGGATGCTGTTGCCAAAAGGCCGCAGCTGCAAGAAAGAATCACCTCCACGATCGCCAACTCGATTGTAGAAACATTAGAGCCGCACGGTGTCATCGTTGTCATCGAGGCGGAACATATGTGTATGACAATGAGAGGTATTAAAAAGCCAGGTTCAGAGACGGTCACGTCAGCCGTACGTGGGGTTTTTGAGAAAGACAGTGCCGCGCGTGCAGAAGTACTTTCACTCATTAACAGGTCTTAATGAAAAATACAAAGGCAGGTGCTGAAGATGACCAACAAAGATGATTTCTTTGTTATAAAAGCAGAGGAGGACGGCGTAAACGTTATCGGCCTCACTCGTGGTACCGATACAAGGTTTCATCACTCCGAAAAGCTCGATAAAGGAGAAGTGATGATTGCTCAGTTTACGGAACATACATCAGCCGTCAAAATAAGAGGTAAAGCCGTCATCCAAACGAGCCACGGGGAAATGAAGACAGAGGGATAAACAACCGCTGTAAGGCGGAATGATCATAAACGGAAGATATAAGAGAAATACGTACAGGGATAATCGGTTATGTTTGCGGAAAGATTAGGTTCTGCACGCTTCTTTTCTATGCTATAATTACATCGTTAAAAAACCGAACAAGCATTACATCATCATGTTTGTGCTTTTTTTCGGTGTAATTTCTTACTTTCAAGGGAAGACGTAAAGTAAGCTAACCTACTTGGAGGTAACACTGTATCTATTGAGTAATGGGGGGACGTCAAGCATGTTAGAGCTAGAACAAGAAACGACCGAAATCCAACACATTCAACGCATTTTCGACGGTAAGACGGCCCACCACTATTTAAATAAATATATAGACCCGCCGGAAATAGAGAAGGATATCATCTTTTTTTTATGGGAGGCAATGCGGACTGCCTCTGTGTCTGCAGTGGAAAAGAGAGAACAAATTTTAGCTGCTCTTTTTATACACGCCGCTTTCGAGACTCACGAAAAGGTAGAAACCGGCCGGCATGTGAAGCATGGAATTAAGCATCGGCAGCTTGCCGTTTTAGCTGGAGACTTTTTTAGCAGCCTTTATTATTCCATGTTAGTAGATAACGGACACGTCAAGATCCTTCCGATTTTCAGCGATTCCATTCAAAAAATAAATGAACAGAAAATGAGTCTGCACTTCTGTGAGTATAAGGAAGAAGAAGAGCTTTTGGAAAGCCTGCGCTCTGCAGAAGGCAGCCTTGTTGCCAACATTGCCGCTTATTACGGAAAAGAGGGATTGGGGACGCTCGCCAAAACGTATTTTCTTTTAAAGAAAATGTATAGGGAAAGAGAAAGAGAACAGGATAAACATTTGTCTTCCTTTGCAGAAGGGATCTATAGTTTTGTGGAAGGAAGAAGGGCGGATATTGTGTCGGAATGGCCGCCGCCGCAAACAAAAAGCTTTCTTGATGAACAGATCCGATCGCAACAAGCAGAACTGTCTCGACAGCTTAAAACTTCCGTTTGTCACAAAAACACCCCCCTCTTTCGAAGGCTGAAGGCTATTCTTTCATAAGAGACGCGTTCCCGGGATTACAAGAGAGGAAGGGACTATGGATAAGCATACAAAAGAAGAAAAAGTCCATGACGTATTTGAAAATATTTATGATAAATATGATTACATGAACTCGGTTATTAGTTTTCAACTACATAGGCTGTGGCGGAAAGACACCATGAAGCACATGGCCGTCCGTCCTGGCAGCAGTGCTCTCGATATTTGTTGCGGAACAGCAGACTGGACGATACAGCTGGCGCAAGCGGCGGGGCCCGGTGGATCCGTAACCGGCATCGATTTTAGCCACAACATGCTGTCGATCGGCAGGCGTAAAATCAAGGAACTCGGTATCGAAAACGTGGAATTGGTGGAAGGGAACGCGATGAGCCTTCCCTATGACGACAATTCTTTTGACTACGTGACGATCGGGTTTGGCCTGCGTAACGTTCAGGATTACCAAACCGTCTTAGAGGAAATGCACCGGGTATTGAAGCCGGGCGGACTGGCGGTCTGTCTGGAAACATCACAGCCGGAACAAAAAGCTTTTAAAAAGCTGTATTCGTTCTATTTTCGTCGTCTTATGCCGCTGTTAGGGAAATATTTAGCCGGCAGCTATGATGAATATTCTTGGCTGCAACAATCGACTATGTCTTTTCCAAACAAAAACTTATTAACCTTTTTATTTGCAGAAGCTGGGTTTCAAAAGGTAGCTGTCAAGTCTTATTCTCTCGGTGCAGCTGCCAGTCATTTTGCGAGAAAACAACCTGTACGTACGAACTAAAGCGCCATAGTAACTCAGGCTGGCCAGAAACGGGGTGCAATATTTATTTTGAAGGTGGATACAATGAAATTGGCGGACTTATATTTGTTTTTAAGAACAGATATAAATAAAATAGAAAAAGAACTGGAACGGTCCGTGAAATCGGAACAATCCCTATTAAATGAAGCATCCCTTCATTTGCTGCGCGCAGGCGGAAAGCGAATTCGGCCGGTTTTTGTTATGTTGAGCGGCAAATTTGGCCATTATGATATAGAGAAAGTGAAACACATTGCGGTTGCATTAGAACTTATACATATGGCCTCGCTCGTTCACGACGACGTCATTGACGACGCGGAGCTGAGGCGGGGGAAGAAAACGATAAAAGCGAAATGGGACAATCGCACGGCGATGTATACAGGCGATTACATCTTCGCGAAAGCCGTTGAAAAAGCAGCGTTCTATAAAAATAAAAAAGTTCATTCGGTTCTTTCTAAAGCGATGGCTGAGATTTGTATTGGCGAAATTGAGCAGATTCGTGATCAATTTAACTGGGACCAGCAGTTAAAAACCTATTTACGCCGGATCAAAAGAAAAACAGCTTCGCTTATTGCGATCAGCTGCCAGCTTGGGGCGATCAGCGCCGGTGCCTCTGAAGAAAACCAGTCCCACTTATTTCGGTACGGTTATAACGTGGGCATGTCCTATCAGATCATCGATGATATTCTTGATTTTATCGGCACAGAAGAAGAGCTCGGCAAGCCCGCCGGTGGAGATTTGCGCCAAGGAAATGTTACCTTGCCCGCCCTGTATGCGATGTGTCAAGATAATTCCGTAAAACGTGACATCCATGACATCTTGCAGTCCGATCAGGCGTCAGAAGAAAACGTTTTGGACTTGCTGGAAAAGATCAAGACATCAGGAGGCATCGAGTACGCCCGCAAACTCAGTAAACGATATTTGCAAAAAGCATTTTCTGCTTTAGAAGAACTTCCCGACATACCAGCTAAAAGCTCACTCGAAGAAATAGCCATGTACATAGGCGGCCGCAATTATTAGAGGCAGATTGCTAACATTATCCTGATCTGTTATAATCGTGAAGGTTAAAAATGTCCGAATGTGACGACTATACATAGAAAAAGAAGAAAGAGGGATAAATGATGGAAAAAACATTTATTATGGTTAAACCTGACGGAGTTCAACGTAATTTGATTGGAGAAATTGTACAGCGTTTTGAGAAAAAAGGTTTCACCCTCTGCGCTGGTAAATTAATGCAAATCCCAACTGAACTGGCAGAAGAACATTACGGCGAACATAAGGACAAGCCTTTCTTCGGCGAGCTCACATCCTTTATTACATCCGGCCCCGTATTTGCCATGGTGTGGGAAGGCGACAACGTCATTAGCACCGCCCGTAAAATGATGGGAGCAACTAACCCAAGCGACGCAGAAGTAGGTACAATCCGCGGCGACTATGGTGTGCAAGTAGGCATGAACATCATCCACGGCTCCGACTCCCCAGAAAGCGCAGAACGTGAAATCGGTCTCTTCTTCAACAAAGAAGACCTGATCGACTACAAAAAAACCATCTCTGAATGGGTATAAAGGTACAATGAGCACCAACCGGTCAAACCGGGGTTGATACCATTTATCAAACACCTAACGTCTTTCGCTCTTTAGTGGAAGGCGTTCGGTTTTTATATAGACAGAGTGGGTGACACCCACCGAAGGTCTGACTCGCCTGCAGTGGAAATCAACCGTTCTATGCTATGCGATATTTAATCATAAATTTTATATGATTGTTCGCATTTATGCCCTAATGAATCATTTGTGAAATTGTTACCACCTTGTTTTTAGTTGAAATCTATTAAAAATCCCCATCATAAAAAGCAAATATGTTATCATTTAATGCATAAACGCGCTAAAGTGAACCGGAAGCATGGAAGAGGAGTGGAAGAAATGAGGTATTTAACATCAGGGGAATCGCATGGCCCCCAACAGACAACAATTATTGAAGGACTTCCTGCCAATATGGAGCTGCTTGAAGAAGACATTAATGTCGAGTTAAAAAGGCGGCAAGGCGGACACGGCAGAGGCCGCCGCATGCAAATAGAAAAAGATACAGTGCGGATCTTAAGTGGAGTCCGGCACGGTAAAACAACCGGAGCCCCTGTTACGTTAGTTGTCGAAAACGACGATTTCAAAAGCTGGACCAAAATCATGGGCTCCCAGCCGTTAACAGAAGAGGAAGAAAAGGAAGTGAAACGTAAAATCAGCCGGCCGCGTCCGGGTCATGCTGACTTAAACGGTGCGATTAAATACGGCCACCGTGATATGCGAAACGTCCTGGAGCGCTCGTCCGCCCGGGAGACGACAGCGCGTGTCGCTGCAGGTGCTGTTGCCAAAAAAGTTCTCAAAACATTCGGCATTGAAGTCGGTGGACAAGTCCTCGAGATCGGCGGCATTAAAGCAAAAGATACGAGCTACAAGGATATTTATGACTTGAAAGAACGAACCGAAAATTCCCCGGTTCGCTGTTTAGATAAAGAGGCAGAACCCAAGATGATGCAGGCAATCGACGACGCTAAAAAAGACGGTGATTCGATTGGCGGTGTCGTTCAGACGGTCATCACCGGCGTGCCGACAGGGCTCGGAAGCCACGTTCACTATGATCGTAAACTCGATGCGCGGATTGCGAGAGCCGTCGTCAGTATTAATGCCTTTAAGGGAGTTGAAATCGGCATCGGCTTTGAAGCAGCGTCTCTTCCAGGAAGCCAGGTTCATGATGAAATTATTTGGGATAAGGAAACAGGTTACTCTCGTAAAACAAATAACCTTGGCGGCTTTGAGGGCGGTATGACGACAGGAATGCCGGTCGTTGTCCAAGGTGTTATGAAACCGATCCCGACTCTCTATAAACCATTAAACAGTGTCGATATTGAGTCAAAAGAACCGTTCGCCGCGAGTATTGAACGCTCTGACAGCTGTGCGGTCCCAGCGGCATCGGTCGTGATGGAGAACGTCGTTGCCATTGAAGTGGCGGCTGCGTTACTGGAGACGTTTGGCTCTGACCGCGTGGAAGCAATCGCGAGAAATATCGAAGAACATAACCGCTGGGCGAGGGAGTTTTAAGATGGAGGAAGTAATCGTCGCGACAGATACAACTTCCTATCCGGTTTACATCGGGAAGGGCCTTCTTCGTGATGCTGCTGCCATGCTGCGTAACGTTTTAAACGGGAGGAGTAAAGCTCTGATCGTAACAGATGAGACGGTTGCACCGCTGTATGGGGACGATTTGTTAAAATCGCTGGAAGTGGTGATCCCAGTCGCGATGCATATCGTCCCGGCAGGCGAAAGTTCTAAATCGATGGCGGTGTATGAACAGGTACTGACAGCTTGTATGAAAGAAGGGCTGGACCGGAAGTCGATCATCATTGCTCTTGGCGGCGGTGTGATCGGCGATTTAGCCGGATTTGCGGCTGCCACGTACATGCGCGGCATCCCTTTCGTTCAAGTGCCGACCACTTTGCTCGCACAAGACAGCAGTGTCGGCGGGAAAACAGGTATTAATCATGAACTGGGTAAAAACTTAATCGGCGCCTTTCATCAGCCCGAAGCAGTTCTTTATGACACGGAAACATTGTCCAGCCTGCCTGACAAGGAATGGCGTTCCGGCTTTGCTGAAATGGTCAAACATGCGTATATAAAAGATCCGGAATTTTTGGCTTGGCTGAAAGAAAATGTCCACAGTGAAGCTGATATAAAAAAAGATCACATTCGCGGGTTTTTAAAGCGTTCGATTTCGATCAAAGCCGACATTGTAAAGCAAGATGAGAAGGAGTCCGGCGTAAGAGCCTTTTTGAATTTTGGTCATACGCTTGGCCATGCCCTCGAAAAAATAACCGGCTACGGCGAACTGACACACGGAGAAGCAGTCGCTTGCGGCATGATTTTTGCAATGAGAGTAAGTAATGAGCTCAGCTTGTCTTCATGGGATATTGCCGAGGAAGCGAGCTGGCTGCAGGCTCTTGGCTACCCGGTTGATGCAGCCGATCGTTTTACGGCGGATGAACTTATTACCATTATGAAGCATGATAAAAAAGCAAACGCTGGTGATATTACTTTTGTGCTGCTCAGGGAAGTTGGCCAGCCGTTTTTGCAAACAGTGGAAGAAAGATTGTTACATTCCTTATTAACGCAAGCAGGATGGGGGGACAAAGCATGATTCGAGGGGTACGTGGGGCCACTACTATTTCAGAAGACCGAGAAGAAGAGATTGTAAGCGCAACAACAGAACTGTTAGCGGAAATGATCGAAGCGAACAGCTTAGAAGCAGAGTCCGTTTCCAATATCTGGTTTACCGTAACAGCTGACATAAAAGCCGCATTTCCTGCTAAAGCAACCCGCCAGTTTCAAGGATGGGAATACGTCCCGGTAATGTGCGCGCAAGAAATACCGGTACCAGGAAGCCTGCCACTATGCATCCGCGTCATGCTCACCGCAGACATCGCAGGCGCACAATCAGAAGTGAAACACATTTACTTACGCAAAGCCACCCGGCTGCGACCCGATTTATCCCAAACAAAATGAGTCTCATTTTATCAGTGAATCGGTTTCATAAGTGATTTAATTTAACGAGGAACAGCACGAGCTGAAGATCCACTTGGTAAAGGGTTTTACTTTACCATGTTAGCTGAAGCGTTGCCCGCGGCTAAGAAGACACAGTGAGAACGAGCGTGAGCGAAGTTTCGAACTGATGTCGCGCTTGTGCCTGAAGGTGAAAGCGTCCGCCCAGAGCGATTGGAAGTTGGTTGTAGATGTGTAAAAACAAAGTATTGAAAGTATTGTTCTTATAACCATTTAGAGAAAAACGTGACGCATACACTCATTAATTTACCGTTGACAAAAGAGAAATAAACCGTGTAAACTAAAATTAGATTATTTGAGCCGAGTATAGAGTGAACGAAGTTTAGAGATTACGACTTTAATAAATAAGTATAGCATAGTTGAGTGCAGTTGAGAGAGAAGAGCAGAGAACAGTTGAGCGGAGTCCTATTTGAATTTCCGTCAGCCTGAAACTGGTCGTTTCAGGCTTTTTATAGTTCATTTTCTTCACGTGCTTTCGCCTGCCCAAGGTGGCAGCACTCCTTTCTCTCTTTCCTCCTGCTCTCTTCTTAAAATAGAAGAGGTGAGCGTATATGTCCGAGACATCTTTCCGTTCCTATGAGGAACAAACCTTTCAGTATAAAATGGTTCCCTATGTAAGACGTTTTTTTACCGATACGGTAACCCCGATCGAAATGTTTCAAAAGTTTCGTGAAGACGCCGTGTTTTTGCTCGAAAGTAAAGATGAAGGATCACCGTGGTCGCGTTTTTCCTTTATCGGCTTGACCCCCCGCTACACGATCAAAGGAAAAGGCGGTACTTATCAATTTACTGATGAAAAAAATGAAATTCTGTTAGAAAATGATGACCTGGCGCAGCTGTTTGATGAGGCGATTGCTTGGCTGAATCCAGGAACACTGCCGGGACCGATCCCATTTAAGGGCGGCGCTGTCGGCGTCATTCCCTACGACAGTGTTGATGACTTTGAAACGGAATTACAGACAGAACGGGACAAGGAACGGGAGGAAGACGTTCACTTCCTATTTTGCGAAACGCTTATTGCTATTGATCATGACACGAAGGAGATCACGTTTATTCACTTTGATGATGATCAAGTGTCAGATGCGGCCACTCGTTACGAACGCTGCCGACGAATAGTAACACAAAAGATGCAGCAATTCACGGCAGGCATCAAGGAAGAAGCGTTCATCTCTCCACTGGAGTTATTCGATGCAGCGGATTTTGAAAAAGTTGTCTCCAATTACCCGAAAGAGAAGTTTTTGCGAGATGTGGAGAAAATCAAGGAATACATTAAAGCGGGTGACGTGTTTCAGGCTGTATTATCGCAGTGCTTTGAAACGGAAATCACTGTTTCCGCTTTTGACATTTACCGGGCGCTGCGCATGATCAATCCGTCTCCGTATTTATTTTATTTAAAGCTCGGGGAGACCGAAGTCGTCGGCAGTTCACCGGAGCGTTTAATCCAAGTGCAAGAGGAGCATGTGGAAATCCACCCCATCGCAGGTACGAGAAAACGGGGCAGAAATGCAGCGGAAGATGACCTTCTCAGCGAGGACCTTTTACAGGACGAAAAAGAAATCGCCGAGCATTATATGCTGGTAGATCTTGCCCGTAATGATGTAGGACGGGTGTCGCAATATGGATCGGTGGAAACGCCAGTACTTCTTGAAATCGGTAAATTTTCGCACGTCATTCATATTATTTCGAAAGTAACGGGGAGACTGTCGGCTGAGATGCGGCCGATTGAAGCGCTTGAAGCTTCATTTCCTGCTGGAACGGTCTCCGGGGCGCCGAAATTCCGGGCAATGGAAATCATTAAAGAGTTGGAGCCCGACCGACGCGGGATTTACGCCGGGGCTGTCTGTTATCTCGGGTATGACGGCAATATTGATTCCTGTATCGCGATCCGGACGATGATCGTGAAAAACGGCAAGGCACGCGTGCAAGCTGGGGCCGGGATCGTGGCCGACTCGGTACCGGAAAATGAATTTCAAGAGACGCAAAACAAAGCCGCGGCCTTATTGAAGGCAATTGAAGCAGCGGAAAGCATGTTTGGTTCGAAGAGGGAGGAGCGAAAGAATGATGAAAGATATATTGAACGCGTGTATTGAAGGGAAAACACTCACAGAAATAGAAGCGAAAACGGTAATGGACGATATCATGGCGGGTAAGGCAACCCAAAGCCAGATTGCGAGCTTCCTTACAGTGTTGCGTTTTCGCGGTGAAACAGTCGAGGAAATGACTGGTTTTACCAGATCGATGCGCGATCACGTTGTTACCATTCCTCATACCGAATCATTTGTTATCGATACGTGTGGGACTGGGGGAGACAAAAGCTCGACCTACAACATTTCGACTGCTTCCGCGATCGCTTTGTCTGCTTTCGGGATTAAGGTGGCCAAACACGGCAACCGTTCTGTCTCCTCGAAAAGCGGCAGTGCCGATGTCATGGATGAGCTTGGGCTCGGTGTGCAAACCGATCCTCTAGAGGCGGCGTCGGCTCTTCGTGAGAAAAACATGACGTTTCTATTTGCTCCGCTTTACCATACGGCGATGAAGCATGCTGTATCGCCGCGAAAAGAAATCGGGTTTCGTACGATCTTTAATATCCTCGGTCCGCTTACCAATCCTGCGAATGCAGGAGCGCAGGTCGTGGGGGTATTCGATAAACAGTACGGTTTGAAAATGGCACAAACCCTTCAGCGGCTCGGAACAGAGCGGGCGCTGTTCGTAACCGGGGAAGACGGCTTAGATGAAGTGACCATAACCGGCAGAACACATATCACGGAGTTGGCAGGCGGCGAGATCCAGCAGTATACGATTTCTCCTGAGGAGTTAGGTCTTGCAAGCGCGGGAATCCAGCCGGCCCAGGTGAATAATGCGGCGGAGAGTGCTCACTTGATAAAAAATATTTTTCAAGGAAATACAAAAGGTGCGGCAAAAGATATTCTTATCATGAACGTTGCTGCGGGTCTTTACGTTGCGAATGCTGCATCTTCTTTAAAGGAAGGTGTCCATGAAGCAAACGCAGCCATTGAAAACGGAACGATCCTGCAGAAATTGACTGATTTGCAAAAAGAAAAGGTGGAAAAACAGCATGCTTAACAAAATTATTAGGACAAAAAAAGAAGAAATTACGCAAGTAAGGATGCCGGAAGCCGTAAATGTTCACCGCTATTCCCTAAAGAGCGCTCTGCAAAAGAGAGAAAATGACATTCAAGTGATCGCCGAAGTGAAAAAAGCATCCCCGTCAAAAGGATTGATCCGTTCTAATTTCGATCCGGTTCAGATTGCAGAAGGGTACGAAAAAGGTGGAGCGGCTGCGATCTCTGTCTTAACGGATACGGACTATTTTCAGGGGCATCGCGATTATTTAACGGCTGTTAAAGAGCGCGTATCTGTTCCTGTATTACGAAAGGATTTTATCATTGATGCCATTCAGATTGAAGAAAGCGTCCGGATCGGGGCGGATGCGATTTTGTTAATTGCGGCCGCACTCGAGACCGAACAGCTGCATGAATTGTATGAAGCTGCTCATGAAAGCGGTTTGGAAGTCCTAGTGGAATTTCATACCGAGAGTGAACTCGAACGGGTGCTGAATAAGTTCAAACCTGCTATAATTGGCGTTAACAACCGTGATTTACACACATTTGAGACGTCCCTTCACACGACAGAACAGTTGCAGGCCTTTGTGCCGCCGGAAAGCGTGTTGGTGAGTGAGAGCGGCATTCATACGCATGAAGATCTTCAAATCGTTAAACGTGCCGGCGCGAAAGCCGTTCTCGTCGGGGAGTCCTTAATGAGGCAGGACGATGTGTCAGAAGCCGTTCGTTCATTAAAAGGGGAAGAGATCCATGGCTCCTCCTTATCTTAAGTTGTGTGGGCTTCATTCAGAAGAAGATGTGATCACGGCAAATCACTCGAGGGCGGATTACGTCGGGTTCGTAATGGCAGAAAGCAAGCGCAAGGTCCACCCAAACGAAGCTGCTTCCTGGCTTGACAGGCATAAGCTGCCTGGTAAGAAGGTGGCAGCTCTTTTTGTAAACGCACCGCTTCACGAAATAAGGAGTTCGGCAGCTGTTTTACATCCTGATATTATTCAGCTGCATGGAGCCGAATCTCCAGAAGAAGCAGGAGAAGTGAAAGAGGTCACCGGGACAATCGTCTGGAAAGCATTGCCCCACGACGAGTACACGCTTGACAAAATGAAAAAATACTTGCCGTTCGTGGACGGTTTCGTGATCGATGCAAAAGTAAAAGGTGCCTGGGGAGGAACGGGAAAAAGTTTTGACTGGGGACACGTGCCTCGCTACGTCCAATTCGGTAAGGACGAGCGGATACCTGTTTTGATTGCAGGCGGTATTACTCCCGCTAATATTGAAAATCTTCTTTCCTACCATCCTTGGGGGATTGATCTCTCAAGCGGTATTGAACAGAATGGTAAGAAAGATAAACATTTAATACATGAGTTAGAAAAGAGGCTAAACGATGATTAGTGCTTACCCAGATAAAAATGGCCGCTTCGGTACATTTGGCGGTCAGTTTGTTCCTGAAACGTTAATGTATGCATTAGAAGAACTAGAGCAATCCTTTCAAGAGGCTTGGAATGATCGTGATTTTATGGATGAATATACGCACACACTCGCGGAATACGCCGGACGTCCGACTCCGCTCACGTTTGCGGAACGGATGACAGAGAAGCTCGGCGGGGCGAAAATCTATTTAAAAAGAGAAGACCTGCTTCATACAGGGGCGCATAAATTAAATAACGCCGTTGGACAGGCATTGCTCGCCAAAAGAATGGGAAAAACGAAAATAGTAGCAGAAACCGGTGCCGGCCAGCACGGCGTGGCGGCCGCGACCGTCTGTGCCCGCTTAGGCCTCGAGTGCAAAGTATTTATGGGCGAGGAAGACATGCGCCGCCAAGCGTTAAATGTATTTCGGATGGAATTGCTCGGGGCTGAAGTCGTTCCGGCTGTTTCCGGGAGCAAAACGTTAAAAGATGCGACCAATGAGGCGATACGCTACTGGGTGGCAAACGTGGAAGATACGTTCTATTTAATTGGTTCCGTCGTCGGGCCGCACCCGTATCCGCGTATTGTTCGCGATTTTCAACGTGTCATTGGCGATGAAACAAAACGCCAGTTTCAAGAAAAGGAAGCGACCCTTCCGGATGCAGCCGTTGCGTGTGTCGGCGGCGGCAGCAACGCGATGGGAATGTTTTATCCTCTCTTAGAGGACGACGTGAAGCTGTACGGGGCAGAAGCTGCTGGTAAAGGACTCGCCACGGACAAACACGCGGCGACGATTACGAAAGGGACAAAAGGGGTGATCCACGGCTCGCTTACGTATTTGATACAAGACGAACACGGGCAGATTACTGAGCCGTACTCGATTTCAGCCGGCTTAGACTATCCGGGAATCGGGCCGGAACACGCTTATTTATCTGAAAGCGGACGGGTTGATTATGAAGGCGTAACCGATCAAGAAGCGCTAGCTGCTTTGTCGGTGTTGACGAGAACCGAGGGCATTCTTCCGGCCATTGAATCAGCACACGCCCTTCATCTCGCCTTTGAAAAAGCAAAAACGATGAAGAAAAGCGAATCTATTGTGATTTGTTTATCAGGGCGCGGTGACAAAGATGTGAATTCAATAAAAGAAGCAATGGAAAAGGAGTCGGGAGAATGAGCAGAAAAAACGTATATGAAGCAGCTGCAACAGCAGAATATCCCCTGTTTATTCCCTTTATTATGGCAGGAGATCCCGATGCGGAAACGACGATTGAGTTAGCGCTTGCGATGGAGGAAGCAGGTGCCCATATTTTGGAACTTGGTATTCCTTACTCGGATCCGTTGGCGGATGGGCCGGCCTTGCAGCGCTCGGCACTGCGGGCGTTAAAGCAAGGAATGAATTTGCGGGCCGCTATGAATCTTGTACCCGCCATGCGGCAAAGAGGATTAAGCATTCCAGTCATTATTTTCACGTATTACAATCCAGTGCTGCAAATGGGCGAGACGGCATTTTTAGACTATGCCAAGGAGGTCGAGGCGGACGGGGTGTTAATCCCGGACCTTCCTTTTGAAGAAAGTGAAAAGGTAAATGCGCATGCGAAAGAGAGGGGACTTGTCAACATTTCCCTCGTAGCCCCGACGTCGTCTACACGCATCAAGAAAATAGCAGAACGGGCGGAAGGCTTTTTGTATTGCGTTTCAAGCTTAGGAGTTACGGGAACGAGGGAATCTTTTCCACCCGAGGCGTTTACGTTTATCGAAACGGTTAAACAAAACAGCGCTGTTCCGGTAGCAGTAGGATTTGGGATTTCAAAAAAGGAACACGTCAAAGGCCTTGCCGAAAGCTGTGATGGGGTGATCGTCGGCAGTGCCATCATGAGGCAGGTCGAGGAGCGTCTTGAGTCATTGACGGATAGTAAAGATAGGGAAAAGGCGTTAACGGAAATAAAAACGTTTGTCTCTTCGCTTATTTCGTCGTAACATAAGGAGAAGGTGAACTAATTTTCCGATGTGAGGTGCCAAGACATGAAAGTGAAAAAGCAATTATTAGGTATGGAGCCCTACCAGCCGGGCAAACCAATCGAAGAGGTCCAAAAAGAACTAGGGTTATCGGAAGTACATAAGTTGGCTTCGAATGAAAATCCATATGGCCCTTCCCCGCAAGCAATAGACGCGATGAAGCAGGCAGCCGCTCAGGCAGAAATTTATCCAGATGGATATGCGGCAGAGGTTCGCACGGCAGTAGCCGCGCATTTGAATGTAAGGCCGGAACAATTGTTATTTGGCGCGGGTTCGGATGAAGTTATCTTAATGCTGTGTCGGGCGATGTTAGGCCCGGAAACGAACACCGTTATGGCGACCCCATCCTTCTCTCAGTACAAGCATAACGCGGTGGTGGAAGGGGCAGAAATTAGAGAAGTGCCTCTAAAGGACGGGGCACATGATTTGGAGAGCATGCTGGAGAAAATCGATGAAAATACGCGAATCGTTTGGGTGTGCAATCCGAATAATCCATCTGGCACGTATACCACGAGAGATGAGTTCGAGCTGTTTTTAAAACGGGTTCCGGACGATGTTCTTGTCGTCTCCGATGAGGCTTACAAAGAGTATGTCACAGCGGAAGATTATCCGGATACACTTTCTTATTTAGACGATTACGATAATTTAATGATTCTACGGACCTTTTCAAAAGCGTACGGTCTTGCCTCGCTGCGCATCGGCTACGGTGTCGGAGCAGAAGACCTTATCGCGCTTCTTGACCCGATCCGTCCGCCGTTTAATACGAGTACAGCGGCTCAGGCTGCGGCGATCGCAGCGCTTGGCGATCAAGCGCATCTTGAGGAGTGCCGAGAGAAAAACAATCAGGGACTAAAGCAGTTTGAGGATTTTTGTAAGAAGCATGATCTCTCGTTTCTGCCGTCTCAAACAAATTTCATGTTGATGGAAACAGGAATACTCGGAAATGTTATGTTTGATGCGCTCCTAAAGAAAGGTTTTATCGTCCGCTCAGGCGAAGCACTTGGATTCCCGCGCGCGATCCGTGTGACTGTCGGAACGGATCGACAAAATCAACTCTTTTTAAAAGCGCTGGAAGAGTGCTTAGCAGAGCATCGTGCGAATTAACATATAATCATTTCTCGGCGTATGCCTCGGCAATAGCGAAAGAGAGGCCTTTGTAATGGAAAGAAAAATATGCATAATCGGTATGGGGCTTATTGGGGGATCCATAGCCCTATCTATTAAGAGAGAACACACCGCCCACATCACCGGAGTAGATATTAATGAAGAACAATTAAAGCTCGCATGTTCATTAGGCGTGATCGACGAGTGCGCAATGGATATGGAGGCGGGAATACAGGATGCTGACTTAATCATCTTAGCAGCACCCGTCACGAAGACAGAATCATTAATTGAAGAGATGAGCGGCCTACCTCTTAAAAAAGGCGCCATCATAACGGATGTAGGAAGCACGAAAACGAAGATCTTTGAAAAAGCGAAACAGTTATCGGAGCAAGAGGTAACCTTCATCGGAGGCCACCCGATGGCTGGTTCTCATAAGAGCGGCGTAGAGTCAGCGCGTGCTCACCTATTTGAAAATGCATTCTACATTCTAACTCCAAGTGAGCAGGCAAATGCCAATAAAATTATTCAATTACAAAATTGGTTGAAAGGAACGAAAGCACGGTTTATCGAAATGAAACCAGAGCAGCATGATAAGCTTGCCGGGTTGATCAGCCACCTTCCGCACATTGTGGCTGCTGGGCTTGTCCAGCAAGTAAGAGATGTAGAAAAAGAAGATGAACTGGTCTCACGGCTGGCAGCCGGCGGTTTTCGTGATATTACACGTATTGCGTCTGCAAGTCCCATCATGTGGAGAGACGTTCTTTTACATAACAAGAACACGATCTTATCGCTCTTGCGCCAATTTAAATTAGAGATTGGGCGTGTGGAAGAGATGCTCGATGCGGAGAATGGCGAGAAGATCTTTGAGTATTTTGCTACAGCGAAAGCGTTTCGTGATGGGCTGCCTTCCAGAGAAAAAGGCGCTATCCCGGCGTTTTATGATCTTTTTGTCGATGTCCCCGACCATCCCGGCGTCATTTCCGATGTGACCGGAATACTAGGGAAAGCAGGCATCAGCATTACGAATATCCGTATCATTGAGACAAGAGAAGACATCATGGGGGTCCTGCGCTTAACATTTCGTTCGGATGAGGACAGGGTAGAGGCGCGCCGCTATTTAGAGAACGCTTTGTACGATACGTACGTAACGGATTAAATCAGAGGACAGCGGTCAGTCGCACATGGCCGCTCCTTTCTTTTTTTCGTCTTCTTCTTGACATTTACACAATTTTCTTTATACTTAAAAGTAGCGTATGGTTTCTCTCCACTCCTATCCATACTCTTGAATGGAATAGCTTTTTGCTAACCCGATATGTAAGCGTTTACGCTGCGTGTCGGGTCTTTTTTTGTTTACGGTGACTTTGGCCGTGGCAGAGAAACCGCCGAAATTGCGACTGAGTCCAAATTTGCGGGAAACCATACTTAGACGGGATGCAACCACACTTCTGATCAAGAAACTCATACATGGGTGGAGAGGATCCAACCTTACCCGTGAAGGATCAAAACTCAGCGCGAAGCACCTCCTGTATGGCATCGTCAAATTAGGAAACCGTAGGAATAACGACGCCATAAAAGTTGGATGATACGGTGAAATGAGTAACATGCTAAAATAACGGCTCCATTGATAGGATATGCGGCTATGAAAGCAAGAAAGCGTTGAAATAACAACGTCATACGCATCTAATGAAGTCATGAAATGAGAGAACCAATGAAATAATGACGTCATAGTACTCATAGGAAGTCGTGAAACAAGCGGCATGCTAAAATAACAACCCCATAGCAATCCAATGAAGCTGCGAGAAGTGAAAAAATTGAAGCAATGGTTTTCATGTGTCGTCTAATACTTCTGAATTATGAATTGACGGAACAGTAGACGGGGTACATCCTTGAATTTACCCGTGAGAAGCATGAGGTGAATGGGTTTATTTCATTTTGGTATTCCAATAGTTGTTTGCAGCAGCTACTGTTTGGAAATGAATAGCGACAACCTGTGAAACGGATATGAGACTGTTGGCGTTTTTAGAATATTTCGGGCGCAGTTTTTTGCGAATATCTGCGGATGGTTGGGTATATTCCACACCCTTTTGCGCTAATGTAATGGCCAGTTCAAAGCCCTCTTGGGGTGTTTTCGTTTTCAAGTTATGAATCCAAGTTTCCATAACACGATCTCCTCCTTACATATTTTTAAATGTATGTTTGTTGAAGTAAAAAATGCGTTTTTCGCAACAGCTGTCAAACGCCTTGCAGTTAAAAATAACAATATCATGAGGTATTATGAGACTATGAAATTGAGAAAAGCACTGAAATAGTAACGTTTTAGGCAACCTACAAAGTCATGAAAAGAGAGAATGAAAAAGGTCGTCAATCAAGGATCACAGCCGATGCACTGGCCAACACCTTATGGTATGTGTCACTATTAGGAGATGATTAGAATAAATGAAAAGGAATGTCCGAAATGTCAGGGTACTGGATTTGGCGAAGGAGAGAGGTTGTTTCTACAAGGATTGAAAGTCCTGAAAAATTTCGCAAATAACTTTAGCCGTTCCCTATTTCTAAATTTACAGAGTGAAGGAGGAGCTAAACGTGGAGCAAAGCTTAGATGATATTTTGGCCGTTTTAGAGAGTGGTAATATTGAAAAGGGGCTGGACCTGTTGCATGATTTTGAACAGGGGGCTGACCAACAAGAGAAATATGATCTTATTCATGTATACAGTGAACTCGGTCTTGCGGACAAGGCGCAGCCGCTTATTGAGGAGCTCATTGGTGATTATCCGGATGAAGGCGAACTTTACGTGTTGGCAGCGGAGAATGCGATTGATATGGACAAGGAAGATGAGGCACTTGAGTGGCTCTTGGAAGTAGGGACAGAGGATGAATCGTTTGTAAGGGCGCAGATGCTGCTTGCAGATTTATATCAGCTGCAGGGGCTCGATGAAGCAGCGGAACAGCGGTTAATGAAAGCATTGGAAAGAGCACCGGACGAACCAGTACTTATCGCGGGGATCGGCGATTTTTATTTGGAACGGGGCGATTTCAACAAAAGTATTCCTTACTTGAAACAAACGGAAAATAAAGGCTTTGAATACCCCGAAGGAAGCGTAGAATTAAAGTTGGCGGAAGCTTACAGTGCGACTGGGGAATTCGAAAGTGCCCTCCATTACTACGAAAAAGGGCTTCAGGATAAAACAGATGCTGAATCGCTGTTTGGTTATGGATATACGGCTTTGCAGGTCCATCATTATTCCCTCGCTGCCCGTAAGTTACAGGAGCTAAAAGAGATGGACCCTGATTTCCTCTCTCTTTATCCTTATTTAATCCGCGCGTATGAAGAACTTGGGGAAATCGAAAACGCATTAGAAACAGCAGAACAAGGTATGAAAGTAGACGAATTTAATGATAAGCTGTTTTTGGAAGCGGGGAAATTACAGCTCTCGCTTGGGCGTAAAGAAAAGGCAGAGGGAAATCTTCGTGAAGCATTGTCGTTAAACCCCAACAATACAGAAGCCGCATTGATTCTCCTGTCTTCCTGGGCGGAGGAAGAGGACTACGACGAGATCAAAGAATTAATGACATACTTGCGTGATCTTGGAGAAGAGGACATACGGTTTCAGTGGTATTACGGCAAGGCTTTGTATGCAGAAGACAATCTTATCGAAGCGAGACAGGCATTTGAGGAGGCTGCTCCTGCTTACAAAGATAACGGGGATTTTCTGCAGGAGTACGGCCGTCTCTTACTTGAGCTCGGCAACAGAGAAAAAGCTGTTTCTATCTTAAAAGAAGCAGCACAGCTTTCCCCGGCTGATGAATCACTTGCGGAGCTCATTATGAGCCTGGAGGAAGATTATTAACACAGGTGTGACGATGAACGCATCCAACAAAGAACTGGAAGGTGATGTTAATGAACTGGACAACGGAAGATATCCCGTCTTATGTGAAAGAAAAGAAGTATGTGGATACGGCATTGGTGCCGCTTATTTCACTTGAGTTCGGGGACGGAATCAAACAAAGTGCTGCGATGAATGAATTTATTACGGTTATATCAAAAGAGATGGAGCGGCAATTTCGCGGGCGGATGCTGTTAGTGCCGCCGTTTACGTATTTAGAGGATAATAATATAAACGACTTAAAAAAATTGGCAGAAGAATGGATAAAACAGATGAAAAAAGGAGATGTTAAACATATCATCCTGATCACGGCTGATCCTTCATGGAAAAAAGTTGAACAAGAGCTTGAAGGAATGCTTTTATGGATGCCGCTCGTCCCGTTTGAGAACATGGATGATGAGTACAAGAAACAAGTCATCTCTGAGCAGATCAAACAGCTTTTGCCGTTGGTGATGGACAAGTGGAAAGAAAATCCATAGAGTCGAAAATGCTCATATTTTGAACCTGCAAAAGATTGACAGCCTGTCTCGTACTAGGCTATTATGAGTATGTCCTAGTTTTGTAAAGTGTGTGTATTATTTGTCCGGGAGGACTGAATTTATACAGCAGGGGGGGAAATGTAGTGAGTGAGAAAAATCATAATGTATCGCGGCGTCAATTTCTGACATATACGCTTACAGGAGTTGGCGGTTTTATGGCAGCAGGGATGATTCTGCCAATGGCAAGGTTTGCTATTGATCCCGTCCTTAAAACGAGCAGTGCAGGAGATATGAATGCGGTAGCAGAAGTAGCGAAATTGACAAATGAGCCGCAGCGCTTTGATTTTTCCTATGAACAAAAAGATGGCTGGTATACGTCAGAGGTTACGGAAACAGCGTGGATCTATCAAGACGGTGACAATATCACAGCGCTGTCGCCGACATGTACACATTTAGGCTGTACCGTAAACTGGAATGCGAACGAGGAACATCCGAATCAATTTTTCTGTCCTTGTCACGGCGGCCGATTTGAGAAAGACGGAACAAATATTCCAGGTACTCCGCCGACTGAACCGCTTCATAAATATGTTACTGAAGTGCGTGATGGCACAGTTTATCTTGGAAAAGCGGAACCACAAATTTAGGAGGGGCGTGCGTTTATATGTTACAACGTGTGTATGATTGGGTAGATGAACGCCTGGACATTACTCCAATGTGGCGTGACATCGCGGATCACGAAGTACCGGAGCACGTCAATCCGGCGCATCATTTTTCAGCGTTTGTCTACTGTTTTGGAGGTTTGACTTTCTTTATTATTGTCATCCAATTTTTGTCCGGCATGTTTTTGACCATGTATTATGTACCCGATATCGTGAACGCCTACGAATCAGTGAAATATCTTCAAGGAGAAGTAGCGTTTGGATTGATTGTTCGCGGTATGCATCACTGGGGAGCGAGTCTCGTAATTGTAATGGTGTTTTTACATACACTGCGCGTATTCTTCACCGGTGCATACAAGAAGCCTAGAGAGTTGAACTGGGTTGTCGGTGTACTTATGTTTTTTATTTTACTTGGATTAGGATTTACTGGTTATTTGCTTCCATGGGACATGAAAGCTTATTTTGCAACAGTGGTTGGCTTGCAGATTGCAGAAAGCGTGCCAATCGTCGGAACACTTGCGAAGACGCTTCTTTCGGGAGATCCAGAGATTATTGGTGCCCAAACATTAACGCGTTTCTTTGCGATCCACGTGTTCTTCCTTCCAGGTGCATTGCTTGGATTGTTGGCAGCGCACTTTATTATGATCAGAAGACAAGGAATTGCCGGACCGCTATAAGGCCGGCTTAACAGAACAACTAATGAAAGATAAATGGAATAAGGAGGGAAACCGATGCATCGAGGTAAGGGCATGAAGTTCGTGGGGGATTCGCGTATCTCTGCAGAGCGTAAGCCGAACATACCGAAAGACTATTCGGAATACCCCGGTAAAACGGAAGCATTCTTTCCTAACTTTTTGTTAAAAGAATGGATAGTCGGAGCGGTTTTTTTAGTCGGTTATTTATGCTTGACAGTGGCTCACCCATCCCCGCTGGAGCGGATGGCGGATCCTACAGACTCCGGTTACATACCGTTGCCGGACTGGTATTTCTTGTTTTTGTACCAGCTTTTGAAATATGAATTTGCTGCCGGAGATTATCTGTTGATCGGGGCGGTGCTCATCCCGGCTCTTGGGTTCGGGGGATTGTTGCTGGCACCATGGCTTGATAACGGACCGGAACGAAGAGCTTCCCGGAGACCGATTGCTTCAGGGTTGATGTTTATCGGGGTTTTAGCTACTGTTTATCTCACATGGGAATCGGTTGATCACCATGACTGGGAGGCAGCAGCCGAGCAAGGTGAGATGCTTGGTGATGAGGAAGCAGAACTTGCGGAGCAAGTAGATACCGACGCAGATGGTTATCAGATTTACTCGGATCAAGGTTGTATCGCCTGTCACGGCGACCAGCTCCAAGGAACAGGAGCGGCAGGACCGGCGCTATTCAGTACGCAATATGATGCGGAGACAATCAAAGATATCGCAGTAAATGGTATCGGGCAAATGCCTGCCGACCAGTTTGACGGAAGCGATGAAGAGCTTGAAGTACTCGCAAACTATATCGCAAATGGTGGTAACCCAGACGGCGGCGGTGAAGAAGGTGCAGCGGAAGCTGAGGAAGACACTGACGCTGAAGAAGATGCTGCAGCCGCAGAGAACGAATAAAGGATAAAGAAGCTGCTCTCCCATATGTGAGCAGCTTCTTTCTATGTTAGCTACGTATACTCGAGTGCTTGTTAACGGATGGGAAGTGGATGAAATGGGTCTTATCATTCGATTTTTAGGAATGCCTTCCATGCTTGCGTTACTGTTGATCGTAAATGGGTTGGGAACGATTTATGGCTACTGGTGGTATAAAGCTCAACTGGAAATAACGCCCACTATTTTCTTAGTCTTTGTCCCAGACAGCCCGACCGCCAGTTTGTTTTTCTGCGGGGTATTGCTTTTGTTTCTGCTTCGGAAAAGGAGTGGATTAGTAGAGGCCCTCGCCATGATTACATTAGTAAAGTACGGGTTATGGGCAGTTGCTATGAACCTGGCAGCCGGCGTACAAGGTGCGGACCTCGCTTGGCAGCATTACATGTTGATTGCATCTCACGCAGGGATGGCTGTGCAAGCTGTGCTGTTTGCTCCTTATTACCGTATTAAAGCGTGGCATCTCGTTGCAGCCGCACTTTGGACGATACATAACGACATCATTGATTATGTGTACGGGATGTATCCGTGGGTATCCTCTGTACTTACCGATTACATCGATCATATCGGCTATTTCACTTTTTGGCTGAGTATCGGTTCGATTGCGCTTGCTTATTTGTTAGGAACGCGCCGTTCACGGTGGAAGTTGGAACTCCCTTAAAAACAGAATTTATGTTAAACCTACTTGCCTTCCGGTCTACTCTTGTCTCTTCTTTCATAAGATGGGACAAGGAGATAGGAGGGATTTTTTTATGAATGGGACCCGTATACACGGCAATCACTTTTCATTAAACAAGGCAGTTTGTGCAGCAGCACTGATAGCGCTATTTATTTTCTCAGGCATCGGACAAACTATGGCGGAAGATGCACCATCCTTTACGATGGATACCCTTCATAATAAGGTGACGATAATGTATGAATTGGTCAAAGAGGGTCGCTATGAGGAAGCAAAACAAATACATCAGGGCATAGAAGAAAAGTTTCCAGCTGTCCCATTTCACAAATATGGACTAAAAGCGAACCAGTTAAGCGAGCTGCTTCGTACGTTGGAACGAGCCGGAGAAGCAGTTACGAGTGTGGGTTTAGAGCACGAGGAGAGGCTGCAAGATGTACAGGCATTTCGACTGGCGGTTGATGCTGTGGTAAGCGAAAATCACCCGTTGTGGAAGAAGTACGGGGAACAGCTTATCCCGGTGATTGAGAATATCGAGGATCATTTAGTGAACAATAAACAGGAAGCTGCCCGTCAATCATTTCAAGAATGGCAGAGACACTTTGAAGTAATACGGTCAGCTGTGTACATTAGTGAAGAAGACCGCTACTTGCCGTTTATGTCCTATATCCGTTATTTAGAAGAGCAATCGGATTGGCTGCAAGGGGAGGATCAGAAAGAGTTAAATAAGTTTAAAGCGATGTTCAAAGAATTGTTGTACGGAGAAAGTAAACGTTCTGCCATCGATCCTTCTGTATGGATTGTCATTGGGATGATTGGCAGTGTCATCCTGCTCTCCTTAACATACGCGGGCTGGAAAAAGTATCATGGTGAAAAAGAAAAACAGCAACTGCGTGATTAAAAGACACTTCCTTGTCAAAAATACCAGTATACATCGATTGACTTTCTTTGACGAAGTAAATAAAATAAAAGTATATAAGTTGAAGATCAGCTATTAGGAGAGGATGCATGGTGGGAGTTTGGATTATATATATCGCAGCACTCTTAATCATACCTATTTGGGCTCAGATGAAAGTGAAGAAAGCCTACAAAAAATATTCAAAGGTTTCCAATTCATCTGGTATGAGCGGTGCGGAGGTTGCGACTAAAATTTTACATGCAAATGGGATCTATGATGTCAGTGTTGAACCTGTGAAAGGACAGCTCTCTGACCATTATGACCCACGCGCGAAAGTAGTTCGTCTTTCAGAAGACAATTATTACGGCCATAGCGTTGCCGGACAGGCGGTGGCCGCTCACGAAGTCGGACACGCCATTCAGGACGCGGAAGATTATGCGTTTTTACGCTTTCGCCACAGTCTTGTTCCGGTCGCTAATTTAGGATCCAATTTTTCGTTTTTCCTTATTCTTGCCGGGGTGTTGTTACAAGCAAGCGGGCTTTTATTAGCAGGGATTGTCTTTATGTCGGCTGCGGTGCTTTTCCAGCTCGTCACTCTCCCTGTTGAATTTAATGCGTCAAGCCGCGCGATGGAGCAAATCGTCTCCACCGGCATTATCCGTAACGAAGAAGAACGGGAAACTCGTAAAGTATTGGATGCTGCAGCCCTTACTTACGTAGCCGCAGCACTCGTTGCTGTACTCGAGTTAGTGCGTTTTGTTTACATGTATTTTCTCATGAATGAAGAATAATGAGTAAAGCTGTCCCATCAGTTGGGATGGCTTTTTTATTTTAGAAAAAGGGCAGGGATAAAAATAGGGGACGAACGACGTTGTGAAAAAACGTTATTGGTAAAATAACAGCGTCATAGAGAGTGAATGATGTCATGAAAAAGCACTCTTGAGAAAATAACGACGTTAAAAGAGGTGAATGGTGTTGTGAAAACCGCTGTTGTGGAGAATAACAGCGTCATAGAGGGTGAATGATGTCATGAAAAAGCACTCTTGGGAAAATAACGACGTCAAAAGAGGTGAATGGTGTTGTGAAAACCGCTGTTGTGGAGAATAACAGCGTCATAGAGGGTGAATGATGTC
Organism: Bacillus piscicola; assembly: GCF_022458745.1. Lineage (GTDB taxonomy): Bacteria > Bacillota > Bacilli > Bacillales > Marinococcaceae > Alteribacillus_A > Alteribacillus_A piscicola. The sequence continues at coordinate 478,803 of NZ_JAJJJF010000002.1, read as the reverse complement.
ATGAAAAAGCACTCTTGGGAAAATAACGACGTTAAAAGAGGTGAATGGTGTTGTGAAAACCGCTGTTGTGGAGAATAACAGCGTCATAGAGGGTGAATGATGTCATGAAAAAGCACTCTTGGGAAAATAACGACGTCAAAAGAGGTGAATGGTGTTGTGAAAACCGCTGTTGTGGAGAATAACAGCGTCATAGAGGGTGAATGATGTCATGAAAAAGCACTCTTGGGAAAATAACGACGTCAAAAGAGGTGAATGGCGCCATGAAAAGGCCCTGGCTATTAAATAACTTCACCAATGACCTCGCATGGTGCCGTGAAAGAAGAGGTTACCCGAAAATAGCGGTACCACACGCCGCTGACAAAACAAGTGTAAGGGTGGCATTAGCGTTGCAATGGTTTCTTATTTTCATCAAGGGTGAAGCCTTCTCCAATCACGTCCTGGACGCTGTTCACGGTGACGAAGGCATGCGGATCTATTTTTTCCACTACGTTTTTCAAGCGGACCAGTTCGTTTTTTCCGACCACACAATAAAGGACTTTTTTATCAGAGCCAGTGAACGTTCCTATCCCTCGAAAAAAAGTAGCACCGCGGTCCATTTCACTCATAATCGCCTGTGAGATCGCTTCGTTTTTCTCCGAGATAATAAAAGCGGCTTTCGCCGAATACGCCCCTTGTTGAATGATATCAATTACTTTTGAGGCGACGAAAACAGCCACAAGGGTATACATGGCTTCGCGGTAGTCTAAATAAATGAGAGAGCTTGTAATGACGAGAGCATCAAAGACAAACATGGTTCTTCCCATACTCCAGCCAAAGTAATGGAAGCCCAGCTTTGCAATAATGTCGATCCCCCCGGTCGTACCCCCGAAGCGAAAAACAATCCCTAGCCCTGTCCCGAGAAATACCCCCGCGAACAAAGCTACAAGCGTCATATCATCTTGTAAGGGTAAATATAAAAGAGGAAACTCTTGAAAAACCCACAAGAAGAAAGAGATACTAACGGTACCGATGACGGTATAGACGAACGTCGTCTTGCCGAGCAGGCGCCAGCCGATAAAAAAGAGCGGAATATTTAAGACTAAATTAGACAAAGCGGGGTTAATCTGAAACATAAAATAAAGCAAGAGCGTAATGCCTGTAAATCCACCATCGGCTAAATTATTTTGCATATTAAAATAGACGAGGCCAAATGACATGATCGCGGAACCAAAAAAAATAAGAAAACCATTTTTGATATGCTTCATAACTGCTTGCTGCATCACGACACACCACCCTTTTGGATAAGCTGTGTACCCCAAGGCAAGGGGACTTGCGGGAGAGTATTTATTCATTATAAGCAAAAAGCAGACACCGGGGCAAATGGCTGGGGACGGAACTGATTTTCTGGCTGTTGCCTTTTCACGACTTCATACATACTCTATATGGTTGTTATTTTCCGTCCTGCGCTAATTCATGCTTTCATACACGCTCCATAGGATTGTTATTTTGTGACCAACGAATTTATACAACATCCTACACACTCTAAGTCGTCGTTGTTTTCCTTCCAGTCCATTTTCACAACTCCATTCTCATCCCATACCCTCTTATTTATCTTGCTATGCAGACTTCGGTTTTTACAGAGTTATTTAAGAAGAGCTGTGCGGTTGTATGTGTAAAATAGTACTCGATAACTTCAAAAGAAAACTGATATATGTGGACTGAAAAGAGCGTCGGCTAAAAACGGTCACACTAGAACATCGTGTTCGTCGTAGCATGAGTCTTGAGACCCCGCAATGAGCATAAAAAAGGGTGACAACCTAAGTGCGCGACGTCCTGTCGCAACGGTTGCATGACCTGCATCCTGCAGGCCTGAGGCGGGGGCCATGCCCGCGGCAAAGAAGACACAGTGAGAGCAAGCGTCAGCGCGGTCTCGAACTGATGTCGCCCTTGTGCCTGTAGGTGAAAGCGTCCGCCCAGAGCGATTGGAAGTTGGTTGTAGATGTGTAAAAACAAAGTGTTGAAAGTATTGTTCTCATAACCATTTAGAGAAAAACTTGATGCATACTATGCGGTTTGATCAATTGTCAAACGTGAGAGAATTCGTTACGATATGAAAGAAGGCGGGATAACGATGACTACGAAAACAATGAAAGAGATGCAAGCGGAGGTTGACGCGTATATCGGCCAATTCAAAGAAGGCTATTTTAGCCCGCTCGCGATGATGGCGAGATTGAGCGAAGAAACAGGGGAATTGGCTCGGGAAATCAACCATTTTTACGGGGAAAAACCGAAAAAAGAAACCGAAACGGAAAAGTCCTTGGAACAGGAAATGGGCGATATTTTATTTGTGCTGATTTGTTTTGCTAACTCTTTACATATTGACCTAGATGAAGCTTTTGATTTAGTAATGGAAAAATTTCGAGATCGTGACCGCGATCGTTGGACAAAAAAAGATGAAGGAGACAGATAGCATATGAATACGGATCATGTTGAAAACGTGCGGATTATTGTAGCTGGCCCCCGCGGTAAGATGGGATTTGAAGCGGTGCAGCTCGTTCATGAAACCGAGCATTTCGAATTGGCTGCTGTTGTCGATACGAGAAATAACGGATTACAGGTGAAAGAGCTTGCGGGAATGCCGGCGTCTGACGCAAAAGTGTTTGACAGCATGGAGGAATGTTTAGGGGCGGTGGAAGCGGATGTTCTCATCGATCTCACAACACCGGAAACCGGGAAACGCCATCTTAAGCTGGCGTTAGATCACCACGTTTCTCCGGTTATTGGCACGACGGGTTTTACGGCAAAGGAAATTGAAACGTACCGTCAGATTGCAGAAGAGAAAGAAATTGGTGCCATTATAGCTCCGAATTTTGCAGTTGGGGCTGTATTGATGATGAAATTTTCCCAAATGGCAGCCAAGTATTTTTCAGATGTCGAAATTCTGGAGATGCATCATGATAATAAACTGGATGCTCCGTCCGGTACCGCGGCAAAAACGGCTGCGCTTATCAATGAGGTCCGTCCTCCTAAACAACAGGGGCATCCAGATGAAAAAGAAGATATAGAAGGTGCACGGGGAGCTGAAGTGGACGGCTTACATATTCACAGCATCCGCCTCCCGGGACTGGTCGCCCATCAAGAAGTGATTTTTGGGGGTGCAGGCCAGACATTAACGATCCGTCACGACTCCTTTAACCGCCGCTCGTTTATGCCGGGGGTTAAGCTCGCTGTAGAGCAGGTCACCCAGTTGAAAACGCTCGTATACGGCCTGGAAAACATAATGGAATAGGGGAGAGCGGTTTGAATATTGCCTTGATTGCTCATGATAAGAAAAAAGAAGATATTGTCCGTTTTGCGCAAGCCTACCGGCCTCTTCTTGAGAATCATACGCTGCATGCTACCGGAACAACGGGAAATCGGATTGAATCAGAAGTGGGCCTTACGATAGAAAAGCATTTATCCGGCCCGCTTGGCGGTGATCAGCAAATCGGATCTCTCGTCGCGAGCGGACGGATGGATCTTGTTTTGTTTTTCCGTGATCCGTTAACCTCCCAGCCGCACGAGCCGGATATTACAGCACTTATCCGTTTGTGCGATGTCCACAGCGTTCCGGTAGCAACAAATATGTCAACGGCGGAAGTGCTAGTCAAAGGGCTGGAACATGGTCTGTTGGACTTTCGTGATATGTATCGTCAGTAGCTATGCCCTAATGATAGATAAAAAAGAAGCCAAGCTTGGCAGAAGGGAGGCTCTGTATGGAACCAATGGTTATCTTGGCGGCAGGAGCGCATCCTGATGACGTGGAGATTGGCATGGGTGGAACGATTGCGCTGCATGCGAATCGTGGGGATATCGTCTATATATGCAATGTAACAAAGGGAGAACTCTCATCTAACGGGACGGTAGAGACGCGGCAGCAGGAAGCAGCGCGGGCAGCTGCAGTGCTGGGTGTAGCGGAAAGATATCAATTACACTTTCCGGACCGCAGTCTATCGCAAAGTCACCCGGAGTATTACTCCCTTGTTTCCCTCATCCGTGAACTAAAGCCTGATGTTATATTTGCTCCTTACAAAGATCGACATCCGGATCACGGTGCCTGTGGGGAGGTTGTGCAAGCAGCTATTTTTGATGCAGGAATAAAACGTTTTCCTAAGGTGAAGGGCGCTCCTCATAAGACAGCTGCGTTTTATCAGTATTTCATCAATGGTGTGCCAGAGCCTGATTTCTATATGGATATTTCACGATCTCGTTCGGTAAAAGAGAAGGCACTGCTTGCTTATGAAAGTCAATTTGTGAAAAAGCCAGGAAGCGTAGATACGCCTCTTACAGATCAATACATAGAAACCGTCCGAAGGCGTGATCTGTTATTTGGAAAAGAGGCGGGGACAGAGGCTGCTGAAGGGTTTAAGCAGGTGACGCCTTTTCTGTTTTCTGCTCTTCCGAAAAGGGGAACCGATTCATGAAGAAAATAGGCATTACTTGTTATCCGACTGTTGGGGGATCCGGGGTCGTTGCCACGGAACTCGGCCAACTTTTAGCTGAAAAAGGGCATGAAATTCACTTTATTACCACCGCGCTTCCTTTCCGGTTAAATAAAACATACCCGAATATTTATTATCACGAGGTGGAAGTCAACCAATATGAGGTGTTTCAATACCCGCCGTATTCTTTGACACTGGCAAGCAAAATGGCCGAGGTAGTGAAACGGGAAAACCTTGATGTCCTTCATGTTCATTATGCCGTACCGCACGCGGTCTGCGCCTTACTAGCGAAAGATATGTCGACTCGGGACGTGAAAATAGTAACGACGTTGCACGGAACAGATATCACCGTACTCGGTCATGACCAGTCCTTACGTGAAATCATACGTTATGCGATTGACCGTTCCGATAAAGTAACAGCAGTCTCAGAATCCTTAGCTGCTGAGACCGCTGAAGTACTGGGAACGTCCAAACCAATTGACACCATCTATAATTTTGTGGATGAACGCGAGTACTATCCTGCCGAGCCGAATCTTGAATTAAAAGAAGCGTATGGTATTCGCGAGGAAGAAAAAGTAGTGATTCACATTTCGAATTTTCGACCGGTTAAAAGGGTGGTAGATGTGATCGAGGCTTTTTCTTATGTGGAGAAAAGCTGCCCTGCTGTACTGTTAATGATCGGTGACGGGCCGGACCGGACGGATGCTTGCAACAAAGCTGCGGAACTGGGGATCAGTGACCGCGTCTTGTTCCTCGGGAATCAAAAAAACATTGTCGATTATTTGCAGATGTCTGATCTGGCTTTGTTACTGTCCGAAAAAGAGAGTTTCGGACTGGTAGCTCTCGAAGCAATGGCGTGCGGTGTCCCTGTGATTGGCAGCCGTGCCGGCGGAATTCCAGAAGTGGTTGCCGATAGGGAAACCGGCTTTATCGTCCCGATTGGCGATGCCGTCACGGCAGGTAAGCTGGGAGCGGAGCTGTTAATGAATCAAGAGAAATACGCATCTTTCGCCAAAGAGTCCATAAGGCGGGCCCAGGCCATGTTCAAGTCTTCGCGTATTGTCGAACAATATGAAGCAATCTATAACGAGGAGTAGATGTTTTTGCAACGTAACGACTGGCAGGCGGCGCGGAAACTGATTGCCTATATGACAGAACAAGGATGTCCCGCTTACATTGTTGGCGGCGCCGTTCGTGATATCCTCCTCGAAAAGCCGGTTCACGATTTTGATATCGTGACGGCGGCATCACCTGAGGAAATAATGGCGCTGTTTCCGAGAGCTATTAAAGCCTCGCGTCATTTTGATATTTTCTTAGTGAAATGGGACGACGTTTTTTATGAAGTCTCTCCGTTTCGAGGAGAGGCTTCGAACATTGAGGCTGATTTATATGAAAGAGATTTTACGATGAATGCCATTGCCTTGGACGCGAGCGGAACAATGATTGATCCGCTGAATGGAAGGTCTGACCTTCATGCAAAAAGGATTAAAGCCTATCGTCCGCATACTCGGTTTCAGGAGGATCCGCTGCGAATACTAAGAGCGTTACGCTTTGTCGCTGAGCTTGGCTTTATCATTGACACCGAAACAAAACAAGCCGCTTTAACTGAAAGAGATTGTTTGAGAAGGGTGCCGGTGGAGAGAATCCGGGCGGAAATTGGCAAGTTGCTCGTCGCAAGTAAGCATGGGCAGGCACTTGCCGTTTTTTTTCAATGGGACATACCGTCTTTTTTGCCGGCGGCTATAGCGACAGAAGACCAGCAGAGAAAAATGGACAAGCAGCTGGACATGGCAACGCTTGCGACAGAAGAGGCAAGATGGGCTGCTTTTTTGTTAGTAATCTATGTCGGCGCTCCAGTAACACGGCTTCGTGCTTGGAAATTCTCCAACCATCAAAAGAATGTCATACATAACATGCTGTCCCTCATCCTCGCTCACAAACATGCTATCCCGTGGGATGCGCTTCTCATATATAAAGTAGGTGAGGAAACGGCCGTGGAAACGGAAAAGCTGCATCAATGGTACTACGGTGAAACGCACCCGCACCAAGTCACTCACATCAAAAGTGTTTATCAAAAACTGCCGATGAAAAAGCGTGAGGAATTAATGATAGACGGAAGAGATATTCTTCGTTTATTGCCGGATATTGAAAAACCCTGCATCGGCCGCTTGCTCAATTGGGCCGAGCAGGCAGTAGTGACAGGGACTCACGCGAACGATAAAACAGAACTTTTAACGGTTCTAAAGGAGAAGTATTTTCATGAGAAGTAAGCTGTTGCAATTATTAACGAGTACAGACTCTTTTATTTCCGGTCAGGAAATCAGCAACATACTAGGTATTTCCCGGACGGCGGTCTGGAAGCATATCGAAGAGCTGAGAAAAAACGGCTACGAACTTGAAGCACTGCCCCGGAAAGGGTATCGGCTCTTGCGAACTCCTAATTTGGCATCCGCGGATGAAATAAAAGCACAGTTAACGACAAAAAGAATCGGCCAGAACATTGTTTATAAAAAAGCAGTTGCCTCCACTCAGGAAACAGCTCATGAACAAGCGCGCAACGGGGCACCCGAAGGCACGATAGTCGTTGCAGATGAACAGCTTGCTGGGAAGGGAAGACTCGGCCGCAATTGGTACTCTCCTCCAGGGAGTGGTTTATGGTCCAGCTTGATACTAAGACCGGATATCCCTCCGCATAAAGCACCGCAGTTGACCTTGCTGACAGCGGTAGCCGTAGTCGAAGGAATACGAGAGGTGACCGGTTTGGGTTCGCAAATTAAATGGCCCAACGATATTTTACTTCACGGTAAGAAAACAGCAGGGATTTTAACCGAGATGCAATCAGACCCGGATCGTATTCAAGCTGTTATTATCGGTGTTGGAATGAATGTTAACCAGGAAGCGTTTCCAGAAGAATTGGCTGAAACGGCGACTTCGCTCCGAATTGAGGCAGGTGGGACGGTCTACTCGCGTGCCGAGTTGATTGCCGCGATGCTCAAGAGATTCGAACATTGGTATGATCATTATTTAATGAATGGTTTTCCGGAGATACGAGAGCGCTGGGAAGCACTCACCGTGACGATAGGAAAGGAGATTACCGCTACCACGCTGACAAAAACAATAAAAGGATACGCAGAGGGGATAACAGAAGACGGAGTGCTTATCCTTAAAAAAAGCGATGGGACGCTGGAGCATATATACAGTGCGGATATCACCTTATAACGTTTCATCATAAAGTTTGTTATACTATGGGAACAGGCAATATCCGACTGGAATTGCACTGTTTGATTTGAAAAAAATTACTACTGCCCTGATCCACGGGAGAGGACAGGGACGGGGAATGAAGAAACCGATTGAGCGTTTCCTTCATCTTCTCCGAACAAAGGAGGAGAAACATATGAAAAGCACCGCAACATTTCGTAAAATGAAAGAAGAACAGGAACCGATTGCCATGATGACAGCATACGACGCGCCGTCGGCAAAGGCAGCTGAGCGCGCTGGCATGGATATCATTTTAGTTGGAGATTCTGCCGGCATGGTCGTTCACGGTTATGATTCCACGATTCCGGTTACGTTAGAGGATATGCTACTGCACTCAAAAGCAGTGAGACGCGGAGCACCTGACACGTTTACTGTTGCCGATCTGCCGTTTTTGACATACGGCGGTGAGATTGGTGAGACCCTTTCTGCCGTGCGTCAACTTATGCAGGCGGGCGGTGTTCAAGCTGTCAAACTCGAGGGCGGCGGCCGCATGCTTTCGATTATTGGCCTGTTGACAGAAGCTGGTGTTCCGGTAATGGCGCATCTCGGCTTGACTCCACAGTCGGTGGGCGTGATCGGCGGCTATAAGGTCCAAGGGAAAACAAAAGAAGAGGCGGAACGGTTAGTAAGGGAGTCACAAGAAGCGGAGAAGCAGGGGGCTTTTGCACTCGTCCTTGAATGTGTACCTTGGCAGCTGGCAGCTCATATCAGTTCTTTATTAACGATTCCGGTTATCGGCATCGGCGCAGGCGGAAAAACAGACGGCCAAGTGCTCGTCTTTCATGATGCTGTCGGATATACAGACGGATTTGTTCCTAAGTTTGCGAAACAATACGCGAACATTCAAGAAACAATTGTACATGCACTTGAGACGTATGTCGGCGAAGTAAAAGAGTCGGTTTTTCCGGAAGAGCGCCATATTTTTAAAATGGACGAAGAAACCGCCGATAGTCTTTACGGAGGTATGAAGCCGGAATGAAAGTTGTCAAAACTGTGGCTGAGCTCCGTTCGGTGCTAAGAGCGGAAAGAAAGCAGAATCAATCCATTGGTCTCGTGCCGACGATGGGGGCGCTTCACGAAGGGCATCTTGCTTTGATGCAGAAAGCACGGCAGGACAATGACGTGACAGTTGCCAGTATCTTTGTGAACCCTATTCAATTTGGGCCCGATGAAGACTTGGATTCGTATCCGCGTACTCTTCTGAGTGATCAACAGCAGGCGGACGAACAAGGAGTCGATATTTTATTTATCCCGACAGTAGAGGAAATGTACCCGCGCAAGCTGCGCACAAAGGTTGTAGTAACAGAAGGGACAGATGTGCTTTGCGGCAGTTCGCGTCCGGGACATTTCGACGGCGTCGCCACTGTCGTGTTGAAGTTGTTCCAGATCATTCAGCCGGACCGTGCTTATTTTGGGGAGAAGGACGCCCAGCAAGTGGCGGTCATTGATAATATGGTTCATGATTTAAATATTCCGGTGACGATCGTGCCGGTTGCCACCGTTCGCGAAAAAGATGGCCTTGCCCTCAGTTCCCGGAATGTAAACTTAACGAAGAAAGAACGGCAGGAGGCTCCTTATCTTTATAAGAGCCTCCAACAGACAGCCTGTGAAATCGAGAACGGCAACACAGATTATGCAAAATTGGCGAATGACATGCGCGCTTTTTTGACCGACCATACCTCTGCACTCGTTGATTATGCGGAGATTCTTACCTTTCCATTACTTGAAAAAGTCGACAACAACAGCAAGCGCATTATCATCGCCGCCGCCCTGAAGTTCGCGAAAGCACGCTTAATCGACAACATCATTCTCGACCGTAACTAACAGACACGCTGTCCCAATAGGAGTTTGCATAATTGCAACTGTGATTGCCGGCTGCTTAAGGGGCAGCATTGCGATAATTAGGATAAAACGAATACATAGAATCGGCAGCAAGGATTTTTAGAAAGGCCGGGATGGAAAGTGGAAAAGTTTGTTGTTATCGATACAGAAACTACTGGTAACGCTCCAAAAAAAGGAGATAAAATCATTCAAATTGGAGCGGTTGTTGTGGAAGGTGATCGTATCGTGGATACATTCTCCACGTTCGTGCAGCCGTTTCATGATATCCCGGTTTTTATTCAACAATTAACAGGCATTACAGAGGAAGATGTCAAGGATGCCCCTCCCTTTAAACAGATAGCTCCGCAGCTGTTGGAGATGCTCGAGGGAGCTTACTTTGTCGCCCACAATGTGCCGTTTGATCTGTCATTTATCAACGAAGAGCTGAAACGAGCGGGCTTTCCTTCATTTGCCGGCCCGGTCATTGATACTGTGGAATGCACGCGCATCCTTTTCCCGTCAGCACCGGGTTATCAATTAAATCAATTGGCCGCATGGCTCGACATTTCGCATGACCGTCCTCATCAAGCCGATAGTGACGCGCTCGTAACAGCAGATCTATGGCTTATGCTCTCAAAAAAATTAGCTGATTTGCCAGCTACTACGTTACAGTCACTCCTTTCTTTATCAAAGGGCTTCGAAAGCGACGTATATACGATTTTACAGAGCTTGTACCAGGGGAAAAAATCAGACGAGTTGATTAATGAGGAGACTGGTATTGAAGTTTTTAACGGCTTGGCTGTTAGAGCAGAGACGGGACAACCGGACGCTGAAAATCGGGAGCTGTGGCCCGAAGAAGGGATTTTTTTTGAGGAAAAAGGCCTGCTTGCTGCTAACTGGGAAAAATTTGAAGTGAGGGACGGCCAACAGGAAATGGCGAATGCGGTGAAAGAGGCACTCGTCAATCACGAACACGTACTACTCGAAGCAGGAACAGGAAGCGGGAAGACGTTATCATACCTTGTACCTGCACTTCGTTTTGCTCTTGAAACGAACAATCAGGTGATCGTCTCCACCCATACGATTGCGCTGCAGGAACAGCTGATGCATCAAGAGATACCGTTATTAAAGAAAGTCCTGCCGTTTTCTTTTCGATCTGTCTTAATGAAAGGGCGCAGCAATTACTTGTGCCTTCGTAAACTAAAGCAAGTATTAAGCATGGCTCCCGCTACATATGAAGAGACACTGGCGCTGTCGCAATGCTTAGTTTGGATGCTGGAAACGGAAACAGGAGATGTGGAAGAGATCAATTTGGCCGGAGGAACAGGCAGCAGTTTTTGGGAAAAAGTAAAAAGTGATGAAACGGTATACGCAGAATCATCCCGAAACTGGCTTCACCATGAGTATTATCATCGTGCCAGAGAAAAAGCAGGCCAAGCAGATGTCATTATTACGAACCACGCCCTGTTATTTACCGACATCCGCAGTGACCAACACATCTTGCCTTCATCAAAATATGTGATTATCGATGAGGCGCACCACCTTGATGAATTGGCTTCGAATCATTTAGGGTCTAAATTAGATTACTTTCAGGTAAATCAAGTACTAAACCGGCTCGGTATCGTCGATAAAACGGGTTATTTTTCACTGTTGACGATGTATGAACAGACGAACATACAGCATTTTTCTCCTGCCTGGTATCAACGTCGTCTCGATCATTTTGCTCTCCTTAAATATGAAACGGACGAGTTATTTCGCATGCTTTCGCAGTATTGCCGGGAGAAGAACGAAAACAGCCGGACCGACGTAGGACGGCTGATGGTTTCGTACCAGCCGGGCGCAGCTGGTTCCTCTTATTGGGTTACCATTGAAGAGACTGTAAGGCGGGTGCAGCTGTTATTGGATGAAGAAGAACAAGCCTGGCTGTCCTTTTACGATTATCTCCAGGAAGTAGAACCAACGAAACAAGCGAAACAGCTGCTGCAAGATTTTCATGCGGCAGTTCTTGAAGCCCGTGCTGCGTGCCACACGTTATTCACTTTATTGACAGAGAAAGACGACAACACGGTTTACTGGATGGAAACAGATGTGAAGGGAGCCGCCAATGCCGCTTACTTGTACGCGCGTCCTGCGGATGTCTCTGAACTTTTGGCTGACCAGTTTTTCGCCAAAAAACGTAGTGTCGTGCTGACATCGGCGGCACTTACGGTCAGGGGTTCGTTTGAATATGTGATGAATAAGTGGGGCCTCGTTGACTTCGGCCCCCGCACACTGCGCTGTCCTTCTCCGTACGATTACGCGAATAAAGTAAAATTGCTTGTTCCCGAAGATATTACCGCCATAAAAGATGACGAAAAAGCATTTATTAAAGAAACGGCAGAATTTATTTATCACGGAGCCTCTATTACGGAAGGGAAGATGCTTGTTCTGTTCACTTCCTTTCATATGTTAAAAAAGGCGTATTACCAATTAAAAAAATGGGACGAGGCGAGTAACTTTACCATTATTGCCCAAGGCGTGAACTCCGGGAGCCGCTCCAGATTGATGAAATCTTTTAAACAACATGATAACGCAATTTTACTTGGCACAAGTGCCTTTTGGGAAGGGATTGATATTCCCGGGGAGGATTTAAGTTGTCTCATTATTGTCAGGCTCCCTTTCTCGCCGCCACGGGATCCTGTTGAGAATGCCAGAATGGAACAGGTGCGTACTCAAGGAGGGTCACCTTTTTACGAGGTGTCACTCCCACAGGCTGTTTTACGCTTCAAGCAAGGATTTGGCAGGCTGATCCGCCATGATAACGATAAAGGTGTTGTGGTCGTGCTTGATAAACGGCTGATCCAGTCAAGTTACGGCAGCCATTTTACCGAATCACTCCCTGCATTGCCAGTCATCCATGAACCGGTCGATGTCATCCTGGATGAAATAGCCGATTTTTTAACTTGAGGCAGCAGAAGGGAAAGGAAGCCTCGAAAAGGGATAGAAAGGAAGAAAGGGAATGAGACGTTGGCTGATCGGGATTGCAGGTTTTTTAATCCTACTGTTCATAGCCGGAGCGGTTATCATTTATTTGACAGCAAGATCGACACTTGCCGAAGAACTGAACGAGGCAGAAGCAGTCATGCTTCAGGAGGAAGACGTTCAGGCTGTGCATGATGTATCGTATTATTACGGGGAAGAAGCAGTTTATACAGGGGACGCCGTGCTCGACAATGAGAACCGCGTATGGCTTTTTGTCGTGAACGGCAACGTAGTAAAGAAACTGGGAAAAAAAAGCACACTCCCCCCTGAAGAAGCAGCTGCCATCGTGAAGAACCGCTTCAAACTGAAAAAAGTAAGAAGTATCACCCCTGGTATCGAAAAAAATGAACCTCTTTACGAAATAACATTTGAAAAAGACGGGCGGCTCCATTACTACTACATGAGGATGGAAGACGGCACCTTCATTAAACGCTATAGCCTCAAGCAATCCTGAATATGAACCTGATAGGTCGCTTTTCGCTCGCAAGGATGGCAGGAGAGCGTGGAAATGAAGAGAAAACAACCTTGAAATTGTGGGGCTGCTTTACTAAACTTAGCATAATGTACGACTATGAGTGTAATAAATTTAGTGATAAACCGAGGAGGAAGCAATCTATGAAGTTGTCAAAACGAGTATCAACGCTCGCCCCTTCCCCGACGCTTGCAATTACAGCGAAGGCGAAAGCGCTAAAAGAAGAAGGGCACGATGTGATTGGCCTTGGGGCTGGTGAACCAGATTTCAATACCCCGGCATACATAATAGAAGCAGCTGAAGCTTCCATGCGGGAAGGACACACGAAATACACTCCTTCTGGTGGACTGCCGGGATTAAAAGATGCGATTATAGGCAAATTTAAAGAGGATCAAAAGCTTGATTACACCCGTGAAGAAATCGTTGTCTGCACGGGAGCGAAACATGCGCTGTATACATTATTTCAGGCCCTGCTTGATGAAGGAGACGAAGTGATTATCCCAACTCCTTATTGGGTAAGCTACCCTGAACAAGTCAAACTTGCTGGCGGGAATCCTGTTTACGTAGAAGGCTGTGAGGAAAATGACTTCAAAATAACACCGGAACAATTGAAAGCCGCGGTTACAGAGCGGACAAAGGCTGTCATTCTTAACTCACCGAGTAATCCGACAGGAAGCATGTACACGAAAGAAGAACTGCAAGCGATCGGGGAAGCAGCGCTTGAGCATAATCTGTTGATCGTTTCCGATGAAATCTACGAAAAACTTACCTACGGCGGCGCTCAACACTATTCCGTTGCGGAAGTTTCGGAAAAGCTAAAGGAACAGACGGTGATTATAAACGGGGTATCGAAATCACATTCAATGACTGGCTGGCGCATCGGCTACGCAGCTGGAAACAAGGAGTTAATCAAGGCCATGACAAGCCTCGCCAGTCATTCCACGTCCAATCCGACGACAAGTTCCCAATACGGCGCAATGGCGGCCTACACGGATGACGATGGATCGGTTGAAAACATGCGTGAAGCTTTTGAAGAGAGGCTGAACAAAATTTACGAGAAGCTCGTAAAAATTCCCGGCGTCACGTGTGTGAAACCGAAAGGCGCGTTTTATCTGTTCCCGAACGTGAAAGAAGCCGTAACGAATTGCGGTTATGCATCAGCAGATGACTGGGTAGCCGGCCTGCTAGAAGAGGAAAAGGTTGCGGTTGTGCCAGGCAGCGGTTTTGGATCACCCGACAATATCCGCCTTTCGTATGCCACTTCGTTGGACTTGCTAGAAAAAGCAGTGGAACGAATGGAGCACTTTATTACGAGCCGTTCCAACAGCTGAGCGGGGCGAAAGAAATGAATGTCAGGAGAATATTTTCAAAAGGGGGCTTCTGCATCGTCGGCAGGAGTTCCTTCGTGTTCTCGGGGCTGTTCCATGTTAACAGCCGATCAGAGGGATTGAAGGAAAGGGGAATGAATAGATGGAGCATGCGCAAGCCGTGACACTCATCCAATACGGCCACAGTTCTATTCCTAAACTGTTGCTTGATTTTTATGCTAAAATAGGTTTAAAAGAGACAGAGATGATGCTGCTCCTCCATATCAACCGTTTTATAGACGATAATCAGCCATTCCCGACTCCAGCGGAGCTTGCAGAACGGATGTCCATTTCAGAAGGGGATTGTTCTGATTTGCTGCGTGAACTCATTAAAAATAATTTTTTAGAAATGAAACAAGAGCAGGATGAACATGTCATGTATGAAACTTACTCACTCGGCCCGTTATACGAACAGATCGTACGTGAGGTATTTACAAAATCAGAGCCGCAAGAAGAAGCCAACGCAGACGGCAGACTGTTTGATATGTTTGAACAGGAATTTGCGCGGCCGCTCTCACCGATGGAGTGTGAAACGATTACCGTTTGGCTTGATCAGGACCACTACCACCCGGAAATGGTCGAAATGGCATTGCGCGAAGCCGTGCTGTCAGGGAAAGTGAATATGCGCTATATCGATCGAATTTTACATGAGTGGAAGAAAAATGGGGTCCGTTCGTCCAAAGATGCCAAGTCGTATAGTGAGAAATTCCGCCGTTACCAACGTGCGAACCGGCCTGCTGATGAGCAGGTCCCTAAATATCCGAATATTAATTGGCTTGATGAATCGTAGTGAAGGAGAAACCGAGATATGCTGACAAACAAACAAGTGCATGAGGCACTTCAGATTATAGGGGAAATGTTCCCAGACGCCGAATGTGAGCTGACGCATGCAAATGCTTTCGAGCTTCTTATTGCGGTTGTCTTATCCGCACAGTGTACCGATGCGCTTGTCAACAAAGTAACCCCTCGTTTATTTGAAAAATACAAAACACCAGCTGAATATGCTGAAGCCCCACTCGAAGAAATCGAACAGGATATCCGTTCCATCGGTTTGTTTCGAAACAAGGCAAAAAATATTAAAAAGCTCTCGCAATCCTTAATTGACCAACATAACGGAGAAGTGCCGAAGACGAGGGAAGAATTAATGGATTTAGCAGGGGTCGGACGAAAAACAGCGAATGTTGTAGCCTCGGTAGCATTTGGGACTCCTGCGATTGCGGTAGATACTCATGTGGAACGGGTGTCGAAACGGCTCGGCATCTGCCGCTGGAAAGACAACGTTCGGCAAGTGGAAGACACACTAATGAAAAAGGTACCGAAAGAAGAGTGGGCAGTTACCCATCATCGCTTAATCTTTTTCGGCCGCTACCACTGTAAAGCGCAGGCGCCGCAGTGTCCAACTTGTCCGCTGCTTGATATGTGCCGAGAAGGCAAAAAACGAATGAAAAAAAGACAGGCAGATCCGGTAAGATGACGGGAACCAATAAAGGAAAAACTGTCAAACAGAAAAAGAGAGGGAAACACATGGGACATGTACGAACAAAACCGACGCTATCTTCATCCTTACAAGCACTACCGTTTTTTGAAGAAGATGAAAAACGGCTTCGTGTTTTAGAGAAAAAAGCAGAGGATCCATATTTTGAGGTCGCTTTCTGTGGGCATTTTTCAGCGGGGAAATCAACGCTTTTAAATCGTTTGCTCGGCAATGAGGTATTACCAACGAGCCCGATACCAACAAGTGCCAATATTATCTCCATTCAGAACGGGCCCGTTCAATTAGAAGTGGTCAAACAAGACGGTGTTACAGAAGTATGGGAAGAAGAGATCCCGTGGGGAGAGGCTAAAAAATGGGGTATGGATGGGGAAGCTGTCCGCGCCATCCAAATCCAGGCACCTTTACCGTTTTTGGGTGACCACAGCAAAATTTTAGATACACCGGGAGTCGATTCCACGGATGAAAACCATCAACTCGTTACGATGGATCAGCTTTTAACAACAGACCTTATTGTCTACGTATCAGACTATAATCACGTCCAATCAGAAACGAATATTGAATTTCTGAAACAGCTTGCCAATGAAAACAAACCAATCATACTCGTCATTAACCAAATTGATAAGCACGATGAAAAAGAATTAACCCTCCAATCGTTCGAAAATGCTGTTCGCAGCATGCTCGTAAACTTTGGAATTAAGCCGCTTGAAGTATTTTTTACTTCAATGAAAAAATCAGACCATCCTTTTAATCAGTATGAGAAACTAGAAAGTTACTTGAAATCATTAATTTATAACAGTAGTCCTTTACGGGAAGACAGCTTAAAGCGGCTGGAAGAAGGGACGGTCTTACACTTAGTAGATAAGCTGACCGAGGAAAAAAATGAAGCGTATGAAGAATGGCAGCAAGATACGAAAGCGGCCGGCATTGACCCGGATGATGTGAAACAAAGAGAGACGTGGAACCAAGAATTAGAAAATATGGACAGTGATAAGAAGCGGGCGGTTCAAGATTTATACAAAGAACGGGATCAGTTGTTTCAAAATGCGATATTGTTTCCTTACACAACAACAGAAAAAGCGCGGCTATGGCTCGAAAGCCAACAGCCTAAATTCAAAGTCGGTACCTTTTTTGCGAAAGGAAAGACAAAAGCAGAACAGCAAAAAAGGACGACAGATTTGCTCGACGAATTAAATGATAAAATAAAAACCCAGCTTTTATTCCATGTAAGGAATATGCTGATGCAGGCGGACAACGCATTTTTGCAAGACCCGGCTGACTATGAGAAAAAAGTAAAGGCTGTCTCGTACGCAGTGGACGAAGACTTATTGAAGGAGTTCGCACCGGATTCCGAAATTGACCGCCACTTTGTTTTTACTTTTACAGAAAATGTAAGCAAAGAGATTATCCGCCACTTGAAGAGGGAGACAGAGGACTTATTTCAGGAATATGAAACGAGTATTGCCCGCGCTTTTCAAGAAAGAGCAGCTGAGTTAGAAGAGAAACAAAAAGACTCGGAAAGTCTATTGAAAGCATGGGAAAACTGGCGGGCCACCGAAGAACAATATGACGAAGATATCCGTCGCTCCGAGGAATGGCTGCAGACACATGAGCAGTCAGCGGATTTCACAAATTTGCTGCGTGAGGCCGCTTCCGGCAGTTACCCGGGCGACTCAAGCGAAACTATCGTAATCACGCAAGAAAACGAAAGTGTTATCGCCGCCGAAAATGACATGGAGGCACTTCCTGAAAAAGAGGTTGTGATTGATGATTCGTTTTTGGAAAATGTTCGTGACTATCTGGACCGTTTCGATGGCAGAGAGATTTTCACCGCTGAAAAAAATCAACTAACCTCATTAGTAAAGCAGTATGAAAACAATAATGCTGTCATCTCGTTATTCGGAGCTTTTAGTGCCGGAAAGTCAAGCTTTATTAACGCGATGTTAGGAGATTCCGTGCTTCCGGTCTCCCCGCACCCGACAACGGCTGCCGTAAACCGGATCCGAAAAAGTGACAGCGACAATCCACATGGATCTGTTATCATTCATACGAAAACGGAGAAATTTTTGGATGACGAGATTAAAGCAGCCGCACGTGAACTCGGAATCTCCCTTGATTTAGCCAAGATTGAGGCATGGAAAAAACCAAATTCCGCCCATTTAAATAACTATCAGCGTACCTATGCGGATTATTTGTATACGCTGCAGCAAAGCTTGCGACAAAACATTGCTGAAAGAGACGCGGAAATTCAATTAACATTAGAAAAGTTGAAAGAATGGGTCGCAGCGGAAGAAAAGGCTTGTATGATCCAGGAAGTTGTCGTTTATTATGACTGCGAATGGACAGAAAAAGGCTTGGAGCTGATTGATACACCAGGGGTGAATTCGATACACGGTCGTCACACGAATGTTGCTTTTGAACATTTGCGGCAATCTGACGCTATTTTCTACCTAACGTACTACAATCACGCCTTCTCAAAAGCGGATCAAGTCTTTTTACAACAGATTGGTCGCGCCAATGAAAACTTTGAAACAGATAAACTATTTTTTGTAATTAATGCAGCTGATCTTGCTGACACGCCTTATGAGCGTAACGGCGTGAAGCAGCATGTCCGAGAACAACTCCAGAAAAACGGTATTAAAGAGCCGCGCTTATTTGCGCTTTCAAGTAAAGAAGGATTGAAAGCAAAGCAAACAACTGGAGAAGCCCCGTCAGAGACAGGCCAGTTGTTTTTAAACTTTGAAGAATATTTTTCACGGACGACCTGGGATGAATTAAAAGCCTTTCATTTGAACAAGATCCGTTTCTGTTGGGAGAATATGTACAATCAAATGAAAGAGATGCTTGATACACTTCAAGGGGACAAACAGAAACTTGAGGCTCATCTTCAGGCGAAACAACAAGCAGCAGCAACTTTCACCGAGCGTCTCGATTCATTTGATGTATCGTATTTGCTTCCTGCTTTGGAGGAAGAAATTCAGCAGCAATGTTCTTTCTTAATCGAAAGAACGGGCTTCATGGTTCAGGATTACTTCGCCCATGCTATTAATCCGGCTGTACTAACAGGAACAACGAAAAATAAGCAGAAGCAAGAACTACGGGGAGCGCTCCAGGAATTAGAAGGATTTACACGGCAATATATATCCCAGGAGCAAGAAACGATTTTTATTCGGATTGAAGAACGAATCAAACAAGAACTGCACGCCTATACAGAGGATTTTTTACAAAAAGAGCAGCAAGAGGAATTGATTATTATCCCGCCAACCTTTCAACTAGAGTTGCAGGACCAATGGAAAACCTTTGACGATGTGTCGTTTCATAAAGAGAAATTCCTCCAATATTATAAATCAAGCAAGGATTTCTTTGAGAATAATAGATCCGCTTCCTTGAAAGAAGCATTTGTCGAAGAAACGCGTAAAGAGGCACGGCGACTCGTCACCGAATTTGAAGCCACCGCATTCCAGACTCTACAGACTTATTTGGAAGCAGTGACCCAGTCCGGCCGCGACTCCCTTCACAAAGAAGCCGACCGCGAGCTGGAAAAAGCGAAATGGATGTTTGACCCAGCAAGATCAGCCGAACTGGAAGAAGAATTCACGTATTTACAGTAATAGAAGTAGAGTTACAGAAAAAAGAGCATGGAAGATTCCATGCTCTTTTTTCTATGTATGGTTATGGTGTCGCTATTTTCTGCGCCTGCGGATTTTCAATGCGTCATACCCCCGCAATGGTGTCGTTATTTTCCGCCCAACGCAAATTCATAGCCCCATTCAGTCCGTATGGCGTCGCTATTTCAACGCTTGCGAAATTTCACGACGTCATCCCCCCGCAATGGGGTCGATATTTTTCTATTGATAGTTTTTCACGGCGCCATATCGTTTTCTATTCCCAGTAGTGAGGAAAGTGGTCTGGTTTTTAGGTTGACATTCACGAGCATAATATAAAAAGAAGCCATCCCGGAATTAAATTTCCGGGATAGCTTCTTTCGTCTAGTCATTTTCGGATTCATCTACGTTGTTTTGGGAGACGTTCCCTTCGTTGTCTCGATCAGGCCCATTAGGGGGAGCGTTACCATTCCCATTGTTGTTGTTATTGCCATCACCATTGCTTCCGTTGTTTCCGTTATTGTTCCCATTGTTATCCGACCCGCCGTTATCTTGGCCATTACCAGGGGAGGGGTTCTGGCCATTTTCATTGTTTCCCCCACCGTTTCCAGGGGAAGGATTCTCGCCTGGGTTATTGTCGTCATCGATCTCATCTTCATCTGTGTCTTCGTCTGTATCTTCTTCTTCGTCGTCCTCATCTTCATCCTGGCCAGGTACGTTTACTTGTGTTTCGGCAGTCGCGCTTTCCTCGCCACCCCTAACAGTTACTCTAAAGTGATGAGTGGTTCCTTTTTCAGGAGCTGATAGAGTGAATGCCATACCGGCTTGTGTTCCAAGTGTTTCGTACGATCCGTCAGCAACTTTGTGTTCAATCTGGAAGGTAACCTCAGCTGCTTCCTCTCCTTCATAATTCCAACTCAGCTGGATCGCATCTCCTTCTTTGTCGTAATTACCTTGCAATCCGGTAATTTCGGATGATGTTTCTTCTTCAGATGGAGTATATTCCGTTGAGACCGTTTCTGGACCGGTACCTTTCACGAATAGTTCCCTAATAATTTCACTCGCCGGCGTATAAGAACTAGCCCGTTTGCCGGTTCCGCGCTCTAATGCAATTTCTACAACCGAGTCAGGTTTCACAAAATCGGGAGTATCGACTCCCTCCGAGACGTGGCTCATAATTAAGCGGAACACTTCTTTTGAAATATTACTTTGGTTGTTAATTAGATAATTTTTCCCACGGTCTCCGCTGAAGCCGGACCAGACGGAAGCTGTGTACTTCGGCGTATAGCCGGTAAACCACACGTCTGGATCTCCGCCGGGTGGAATGTTGAATTTACGGTGCTCTTCCTCCGTAAAGTTCGTGGTACCGGTTTTGCCGGCAAGCGGCAGTCCTGGTATGTTTACTGCCCGCCCTGTTCCGCGTGGATCAGTCACGACGTCTTTTAACATGTCTGTAATCATATAAGCTGTATAATCTTCCATTGCTTTATGGGACTTCGGTTCAAAATCCATAACCCGGCCGTCAGGAAATTCAACTTTGCGCACGGTATACGGTTTGTTGTACGTACCACCGTTGCCAAAAGCAGCAAAGGCGCCGGCCATATCAAGGCTCGCAACTCCGTTAGTCAAACCGCCTAACGCATAGGCTTCATATACTTCCTCAATCGGCAGTCCTAACCCTCTTGCAAAATCCCCGGCACGATCACGACCCGTTTCTTGCAAGGCTTTCACTGCCGGAATGTTCAGCGAGCGCACGAGTGCTTCTCTCATACTGACATTTCCGGAATACGTGCCGGTATAGTTGCGAATCGGCGTTCCGTTCGAGTACGTGTGCGGCGCATCTTCAATCTGATGATAGGTGGACCATTTGTTGTACTCGATAGCAGGACCGTAATCAAGTACAGGCTTTATCGACGAACCAGGCGATGCCGCAGAACGAGCAGCGTAATTCATTCCTCGAGCAATGTCCTGGCTTTGGCGGTTGCCGACCATCGCTTTAATAGCCCCTGTTTCTGTATCAAGCAGTGTGAATCCAACTTGGAAGTCTTCACTTTCTGGATAATAGTTGATATAATCATTCATTTGGATCACTTGTTCTGCGAAGTCCTGGGCGCTTGTGTCAAGGGTTGTATAAATCTTCAATCCGGCTGAATAAAGGTCGGATGTTGTGATGCCGTCAACTTCCTCCAGCTCCTGCTGAACTTGTGTAATAAAAGAGTCATAGACTACTTTTTCATCGGGAGGATTGTAATCAATTTGGTCTTCTACGGCAACGCTTTTCGCTTGTTCAGCGTCTTCGGCTGAAATAAAGCCGTGCTCCGACATAAGAGTAATGATCGTGTCCCGGCGTTTTTGGGAAGCTTCCGGATTAATCGTCGGATCATAATAGCTCGGACGTCTCGGAATCGCTGCGAGCAGGGCGGCATCTTCAATCGTCAATGCCGAAGCATCGTCTTTATTAAAATATACGCTGGCCGCTTCCCCGACCCCGTAGGCTCCCTTATTAAAATAAATTAAGTTCAGGTACATTTCGAGTATTTGATTTTTGCTGTACTTCTGCTCCAACCGGATGGCGAGATATTGCTCTTGAACCTTTCTTGTGATCGTTTTGTCCTGAGATAAAAAAGCATTCTTTACAACTTGCTGGGTGATGGTGCTCGCACCTTCTGCCCCGAAACCTTCCGTCAAGTTAGCGGCCAGCGCCCCGAACAATCGACGGATATCAATACCGAAATGGTCATAGAAACGGACGTCTTCCACCGCTACAAAAGCAGATTTGACGTGTTCTGGAACGTTATCAATATCAATTAAATCTCGGTTTTCACTCGATTCCAGGCGGGTGACTTGTTCATCATTTTGATCATAAATTTCAGCTGCTTGTGAGAAGACAAGTTGATCCGGGTCGAGTGCAGGGGCACTCGAGATCATGACAGCTGCCGTAACGACACCTGCTGTCATAAAAAGCAGGCCAGCGATCACGAGGGAAAGAAGAACTTTCTTCCATCGGGAACGCTTTGGTTTATTCGTTTTGTTTCCTTGCTTTTTTCGTTTAGACGTTTCCTGCGCTTTTCGTCTTTCTAGTCTCGATTTATATTTATCACTCATCGAATTCTTCCTTTCTATCTAGATGCAGCCGATCAAATCATTAGACGATGCGACTTTACGAAGGTTACAAGAGCTGATCCACTGCCGATAAATAATCAAGGCGCGGCGTCAAGCCACTGCGGATGACGTGACCATCGTTTTCGATGATACTTTTCGGGATTGATTTTCGTTTTGACTGTTCAAAATACCACGTAATAAAAGCAGCGGCATCATACAGATACGTTTCATTGGACAGGGAAAAACGAATGATCAGAAAGGCAATACCGCCATGCTGTAAGACAGACTGCATGTGTTCTACTTGATGGCTGTGAATGTTGCCAAACGGGAATGACGTTTTATTTTTCGTTTCTTTTGCTTCAAAATCGATATACTTTCCACGGTAAATTCCATTATAGTCGGTTGTCGAAGGTTGCTTAAAGTAAGCCTCTGTAATTTTGGCAGCGCTCCGACGCGGATAATCTACGTGGACGACTTGCACAGGGGTAGGTTTTTTGTGAATAACAGCGCGTCCTGTCTCTATATAAAATTGGTTTGTCGCATTCAGATCTTCCTCCAGTGACATTCCCCTATTGGCAAACATGTTTGTAGATTGATTAGCTTGCTTTGAAGGGGAGACATATTTTTTGCCTCCTGGATAACGCAGCGTCATGTTTACGACCTCCATCTGTACCCTATACTTTTATCGTTACCTTTGTTTAGGGAGAATTATAGCATTTGACATCTCTATATAATAGCATATCAACCAGTTGGAAAGAACAGTATAAAAGAACTAGCAAGGGAACGATGGACAGCGTTCCAGGCTCTTATGTTAGAATATAAACAGAAGAGGGGATGGTGGAAAGATAATGAGTAGTAAGCCGATTAATCTTGGATTTGGCAATATGATGATCCCAGACCGGATCATTTCCATTGTCAGTTCAGATTCTGCACCGACAAAACGGTTAGTTCAAGAAGCGCGTGAGAGAAAGATGTTAATTGATGTCACAAATGGAAGAAAGACGCGCAGCATTATTTTAGCGGATAGTGATCATGTTCTGCTGTCGGCCATTCAGCCAGAAACGGTGGCCCAGCGCTTACATGAAAATACAGAAGAAAGTGACAATAATTAAAGAATAGGTTCCCGGCACTGTGTTGCCGGGTTTTTGTTAGGAATCGACAGAAGCGGCAGATCACGAGCAATTTCTCTCTATATTGTTGAAGAAAAGTATTTAGGTTGTTTCTTCATCGAATGCTCACTAGTTCTGTCAAGTGTGAAGGCATTTCCATCTTCCTGCCGAAATAATTTGGGAAACAGAAGTCACCTATTTTCCAAAGGAGGAAGATGGCAGATGGATAAGGTGTGGTACAAAACAAAAGAGGTAGCCGAACGGTTTGAGGTTTCCCCCGGAACGGTTTTAAAGTGGACAAAGAAGTATGAGATTCCGTACACCATTAACAAGAGCGGCCACTATTTTTTTGCGGAAGACCAACTGGAAGCTTTCCAAGGCATAGCTGATCAGGGCAACAATACAATGGAAAACAATCTGGACAGGAAAGAACAACCCATTTCTACCCAAGTCATGCTTAACCGCCTTGAGAACACGGAAGAGAAATTAAAAATGCTTGAAAAAATGATGACCAATAAAGCGGATGACATTATCGGCTTTCAAATGCTCGAACAACGGCAGGAGATTAGAAGAATTAATAAACGACTGCAACAGATAGAAGAACGACTGGAGGCATTTGAAGAACAAAGTCAGAAAGCAGCTGACGAAGGTAGAGATAAGGCTTCCAAAAAAGAGAAACACTTTTTGGCCAGCATCTTTTCGGTTTGATTGCCGTACCTTCCGCTGTTAAGATAGGGCATAGGAACAGGGGGAGAATACGTTGGACAAACATTTGCTCTACGAAAAGACAAAGGAACTGCAAGCTCTTAATCAAGAGGCATTAGCGGTTTTTATCCGTCTGTCCGAAAATGAGGAAGACGCACCTGACTTCTATGAGGAAGTAAAACCGTTTGCAGATAAGGTAAAAGACACGGCAGATGAGTGGAAGCCGCTGGCGGAAGAGTGGGTTGTCGAAGAAAAGCCGCAGTATTTTTATCTCAAGCAAATTGATGACACACATGAAAACTTATTAATTTCTTCGATACTGGCTTTTCAACCAGACACGAAAAAAAAGCGCTTTCGGGAAATGATTCAATCCATTGACTATATTATGAGCGGGATTGAAAACGCCTTAACCAGGGAATAGAGTAATAAACGTCGTGAAAAGAGGGGAAACGGATGAGCAATATCGTAACAGCACAATGGCTGGAAGAGCACTTAGGGAATGATGAAAACATTCGGATTGCAGACTGTAGCTTCTATTTAAACGATTCGCAAAGAGGCAGACAAGAGTATGAGGAGGCTCATATTCCGGGGGCTGTGTATGTTGATCTGGAGAAGGATTTGTCGGGTGAAAAGGACACATACGGCGGCCGCCATCCGTTACCTGATATAGATGTTTTTGCTGAGAAACTCGGCAAATCAGGAATTGATCAGCATACAAAAGTCGTGGCGTATGATAATCAAGGCGGGATGATGGCGGCGAGGTTTTGGTGGATGCTTCGGTACGTTGGGCATGAGGACGTATATGTACTTGACAGACCTTTTTCCCACTGGCGAAAGGAAGACCGGCCAGTTGCGACCGACATTCCGTCAATAGAAGAAAAGCGGTTTGATGTAGATATCGTACCCAACTTAAAAGCACCACTGGAAGAAGTGAAACTTGCGCTCCATGAAGATTCTGTTGCTCTTATTGACGCGCGTGATTATGAACGCTTCGCCGGGAAGTCGGAAAGAATAGACAGAAAAGCCGGCCACATACCGGGCGCATCCCATTATTTTTGGAAACATGTCTTGGATGAAGAGGGCAGGTGGAAAAGCCAATCCTCGCTACAAGAACATTTCCGCCCGTTACTGGACGAAAAAGAAGTGATCTCGTATTGCGGGTCAGGAGTGACGGCCTGTGTGAATATTCTCGGGCTCCAAGAAGCAGGGTATGACAATGCCCGTCTCTACGTGGGAAGTTGGAGTGACTGGTCGTCTTATGATGATCTCCCGGTTGAAAAAGAAGAATAGTACCAATAAAAACTCGAACGCAAGGATGCGCTCGAGTTTTCTGTCGTTAGTTCCTTTTTAAATGGCGGCGCGGTAGTCTCCATTGGTAATGAACGGAGAGCATGCGGCACATCACAATTAAGGCGAGGATGATAAGATAGCCTGCCATCGAATGGATCCAGCCGGTACCGACGAATATACCTGCAAGCGTCGTCCAAGCAATATAGACTTCGTGTTTTAAAAAAAGTGGCTTTCTCCCGGCTAGAAGATCACGGATCATTCCTCCGCCCGTACCGGTAAGCGCTGCGGCGGCAATCGAAGCGCTTAAGGGCAAGTTCATTTCAAAAGCGTAAATGGCGCCTTGAACGGCGAACGCCCCTAAGCCGATCGCATCAAAAAAGACCCCCCATCTGGACCACGTATGCAAGAGCCAGGAGGCTGGCAGCAAAAAGGCGATCGTCATAATGATAAAGGCGATGACAAACAGTGTTCCTTGGTTCCACAGCGTGGTGACCGGAACACCAATAAGAAGATTGCGGACGGCTCCGCCGCCAAAAGCTGTGACAAACCCAAGGATGTAGACACCCATTAAATCATACTTTTCTTCCATCGCAACGAATACCCCGCTTAACGCAAAGGCAATCGTCCCGATGATGTTTAAAATATCCCACGTCAACGAACTGTTCTCCTCCCTGATGAATTAAAACCTTCCTGACCGAAAGATCGCATAAATAAGCCACAAAAACAGAAAAAAAGAGATAATAAAGCTCACTTCAATAACCGGCAATCGTACGAGCAGGGAAGAGGCATCGCCGAACGTGGAACCGATAATGAGACCAACCATGATAATACTGAATGCAAGCAAAATAATGCTGAACGAAAGCCGGTTGCTAATCCGGTCGAGTTTATTAAGAAAGATATCGATCTTCGGAATTTTCATCTCAACCCCAACGTGGCTTTTATTTAACTTCACGAGGGCATTTCGTAGTTCACGAGGGAGGTCAAATAAATATTCTTTTTGTTGTTTTCCCTTGCTCAGCCACTCCTTCAGGGTGGAGGCGGGGTTTAATCGTTCTTTTGCCAGCATCTTTCCGTACGGCTCCGCCACCTCGATAATGCTTAAATCCGGATCGAGAAATTCGACAATGCTCTCAAGAGTGATCATCGCTTTCGCGAGCATCGTGTATTCTTTATAAATTTGTATATCATATCGGTGCGCCGTGAAAAAAACGTCATTGATTGCTTCACCGAAACGGACGTCGTGAAGAGGCCGGTCATAATATTTAAGTAAAAGGAACTCCACATCCTCCACGAATTGATCATGATCGATGGACTCGGGGATATCAGCCATTTCGTAGATAGTCCTTGCGACTTGCAATGGTTGTTGTTTCGTCATCGCAATTACATAATCGACAAATTGCTTGCGCATCGTCTTATTTAAGCGGCCAATCTGGCCAAAGTCAATAAACGATGCGGTGTCCTCGTCAATGAAGATGATGTTACCTGGATGAGGATCGCTATGGAAAAATCCGTGTATCAGTACTTGATGCAGGAAAGCATCCGTCAGGGTACGAGCAAGTGTTTCCCTGTGGAATGTTTTTTCGCTCGAGCGTAATTCATTTAACTTAATGCCCTGTAAAAAGGACATCGTAAGTACACGGCGGCTGCAGTATTCTTCCATTATTTCAGGAATCTCAATGTGAGGGTGATCTTTCATGATGTTGCGCATTTTTTCCGTATTGCGGGCTTCCGTGAAATAATCTACTTCATCACGAATAGCGTCAGCGTATTCCTCAATAATATCCTGAAGACGGTAGTAGCGCGCCCAATGAAATCGCTGTGTCAATAATTTCGCAAGGTCTCGCATTATATCAATATCTTTCTCCACTATTTCTTTTATATGCGGCCTTGAAACTTTGACAGCAACTTCTCGGCCGTCATGAAGCGTTGCTTTGTGTACTTGGCCAATGGAAGCTGCGGCCATAGGCGTTTCCTCGAATTCGAGAAAAAGGTCAGATAAAGAGCCGTTAAGGTCACTTTCAATGATCTGCTGCGCTTCCTTAAATGGGAAAGGCTCCACCTCATCTTGCAATTTTTCCAATTCTTGAATAATGGCGGGTGGAAAAATGTCTTTCCGGGTACTAATTAATTGTCCAAGCTTGACAAATGTAGGGCCCAGCTCCTCAATCACACGCCTCATGCGTTTGCCTATCGAATACAAGTCAGACTCCTTACTGTCGGCAGCCAGACGTTTAGGCAACGATAAGATATGAAACAAGCCGACTTCCTGCAGGATGTAGCCAAATCCATGCCTGGCAAGGGTGGCAGCTATTTTTCGATAACGATTGGCATGTTTCAAGCTTCGAGTAAGTGCCATGTCTATTCCTTCCTTATGCAACCATATTTTAAAAATGTGATGAGATTAGCCTTCCTCTTCTTTCTCGGTTAACTTTTGTTCGATCGCTTGCAGCTTCTCTTCCAAACGTTTCAAGTCCTGTTCCGTTGCCAAGCCCATTTCTTTAAACGATTGCTGCATTTTATTTTTTGTTTGCTCTGTCCATTCTTTCTCCGTGTCTTGGCCCTTCTGCATAAGGTCATTTTTCCATTCTTCTGCTTCACGCGGCGTTAGTTTCCCTTTTGTGACAAGATCATCCACATACTGTTGAATCTTCTCCTTGCCATAAGCAGCTACACCAAGGCCTAAAAAGAACCCTTTTTTTAACCTATCACTCATCGAAATTCCTCCCTGCTTCCTTAACTTTGTCAGGTCCATCTATGGTTATTTTACCAAATGTGTATTCGTTAAACATCAAAAAAAAGCCTTTCTGAATTACCGTAGTACTCAGAAAGGCTTTTAACAACCATATGGCTCACGCTCAATCGTTTTTCATGTTAAACGTTTCGTATCATGGAATAAATAAAGTATACGAGTGCTACAACGGAAATGATCGTTAAAACGGTGATAAACATCGGTTCTGCATCGCTCCATGTCATTTCGGCTGCATAGGCGTTTGCTGGAATAAATAAAGCTGCAAGCATAGTGAAAAACGCTGCCGTCCATTTGTTCATTTCAAAACCACCTCTTTTTAGTATGATAGTATGTAACATAAATGCTATTCTGATGAATCTTTCATCCGTTCTTATTATATATTCTGCCAATCATTTTAGCAATTGTTCGTCGTTATTGTTCACACTCATCGAGAATAATACCCACATTATGTTATAATAGACAAGGTTTTTAGACAGCAGTGTGAAATGGAAAGGATAATGAAACATGCCGAAAGTCCATATTGAAGATATCATTATTGCCAACCAAACTTTAAAAGATGTTGTTACCCACACGCCCCTCCAGAAAAATCAAGTGTTATCTGAACGATACGATGCGAATATTTATTTAAAAAGAGAGGATTTACAAGTCGTTCGTTCTTTTAAACTAAGAGGGGCTTATCATTTAATGCACAGCCTGCCAAAAGCCCAGATGGAAAACGGGGTTGTTTGTGCAAGCGCAGGTAACCACGCGCAAGGAGTGGCATACTCTTGTCGGGCACTCCAAGTTAAGGGCAAAATTTTTATGCCAACCACGACGCCGCGACAGAAAGTAGGGCAAGTCAAGCTGTTTGGCAAGGAGTATGTAGATGTTGTCCTCACAGGCGATACATTTGACGATTCTTACAAAGAAGCCATGTCCTACTGCGAGGAGCATGACATGGCATTCATCCACCCGTTTAACAACGAAAAGGTCATCGCCGGACAAGGTACGGTCGGAATGGAAATTATGAATGACATTGAAGAGCCGATTGATTACGTCTTTTGTGCGATCGGCGGCGGCGGGCTAATCTCCGGGGTTTCGACATACATTAAGTCGATCTCACCTCATACAAAAATCATTGGAACCGAACCGGCGGGAGCCCCAAGTATGAAAGTATCCCTCGATAAAAATGAACTTGTCGAACTGGAGAACATCGATAAGTTTGTTGATGGTGCTGCCGTGAAGAGGGTTGGGGATATCCCGTTTGAGATCTGCCAGACGACAGTCGACGATATTTCGTTAGTTCCGGAAGGGAAAATTTGTACGACCATTTTACAGCTTTATAACGAAAACGCCCTGGTTGCGGAACCGGCAGGGGCAATGTCGATCTCCGCACTGGATTTCTTTAAAGATGACATTAAAGGAAAAACAATCGTTTGTGTCGTAAGCGGCGGCAACAATGACATCGGCCGTATGGAAGAGATGCGGGAAAAATCGCTCCGCTACGAAGGGCTCCAGTATTACTTTATCATTGAATTTCCGCAGCGGGCCGGGGCTCTGCGTGAATTTCTTCATGAAGTTCTTGGGCCAAATGATGATATTACAAGGTTCGAGTATAACAAAAAAAATAACAAACCGAACGGTCCAGCACTTGTCGGAATTGAGCTTGCCGACAGCAAAGATTACCATCCACTGATTGACCGTTTCCATAAAAAAGGATTTCGCTATCACGAAATAAACAAAGAAGAAAGCCTTTTTAACTTTCTGATTTAAAACGTGCAGGGCCGAACATCTCCAGGGGAAACACCGTAAGCACAGCGGTACAAATGGAGAAGTTCGGTCTTGTTTCATGAGGTCCGATCTTATTCCAACAGGTGGATGGAGGGGTAAAGAGTGATTGTGAACGATAGAGGCTCTAATATGGAGTTAATTCCTCAACACGAACACGCTCGGATAGCATTCGAGATAGGAACCGTTTTGGCTGACGACACAAGGAAGCATCATCCTAAGTGGCAACCGCTTCTGACCGCAATCCGCGAACATGACCGGGCTTGGATTCCACTTGATAAAAATCCGATTCTAAATGAAGAGACAAACATGCCGTACGCCTTCACAAACTATCCCGAAACAGAAAAGTTGAATGCGTACCGGCGCGGCATTCAGGAGACCACGGACATACACCTGTACAGCGGCCTGCTCTCAAGCCTTCATTATGCTTCTTTTTTTACGTCCAGTACGACTGCAGAAGGAAAGCAGTTTTTAGCAGAGGAAAGCAAACGACAGCAACAGATGAAGCAGGAACTCGACGATATGTCACAAGCAGCCACTCATTTAGATATCCTCCAATTCTGCGATGATCTTTCGTTATATGCCTGCATGAATGTACCGGGCGTTCAAAAAGAAGAAGAGGTGAGCTGGTTCCGAAACGGATTTCAGTATCAGTTTGATTTTTTGGAAAACGAGTTCATATACCCACAATTTGTATCGGATAAAAATATTATGTTAACTCCCTTCCCGTTAACAGAAACACTAACTGTTCACATTCACGGAACACGGGTATCGAAAAAGGACGTGGCGGCCAAGCCAGCAGAAGCATTTACGCAGTGCGGTGAAAAATTTGTAAGAACTGTCTCGTTCATCCCTCCAGCTATCTAAAAGACCAAGTGCAGGAAAGGGATGAACAGATGCCATCATGAAAGCGCGTATTCAGGAAAATAACGACACCATAGAGCGCGTATGAAGCCTTGAAAAACGGCTTGCAGGAAAATAGGGACGTCATAAAGCATGTATGAAGCCCTGAAAAAATACTCCCGAGAAAACAACGACGTCATAGGAACGATATGACGTCATGAAAAAGCACAGTCGGCAAAATAACAACACCATAGAGGATGAATGATGCTGTAAAAATTACTCCTCGCACAAACAACGACGTCATAGTGGGGCGTTGATGTCATAAAAAAACTAAATACCAAAAATAACAACGTCATAAAGCGTTTATGATGGAATACATGACTTCATAGAAAATGGATGGTCCCATAAAGAATGCGCTACATAAATGGAAAGGTTTTTTGTCCAGTGTTATGATAAGGGAAAAAGTGGGAGATCAAAATTTAGAAAGGTTGGTGCCGGTCATGAATGTGCGTGTAGAACGAGTTAACGTGCCGGCGGATCAAAGATGAGGATAGAGGATAAGACACAACAGGAGATAAAGCAGTTGCTTCAAGAGCGAGAACGTTTTCTGGTATTTTTTTATACGCCGTTATGCGGCACGTGTACCGTTGCGGAAAAAATGCTTCTCTCTCTGCAGATGCTTTGGCCGGAGGAATTGTTCGTAAAAGTAAATGCGAATGTCGTGCCGGAATTATTGCAAGCGGAACAAATAACAAGTGTACCTTGTTTAAAAGTAATAGAGAATGGTGAAACATTGCAGACAATCTATGCGTTTCATTCCGTACCGGCATTATTAAGCCGTCTATCCCCGCTGCTTCGTACTTCAGACTAAAACAGACCTGTCCACTTTGTGAGCAGGTCTGTTTTGTGAATGACAGTTTGCCGCGAACCGTGTCGGCGCAAGCATCGAATGGATGACGTAGCTACGAAGGCTTTTTGCCGGTTCTCACGACAGTTTTCATTTGTTCCCGGTTTGGGTAGTCGTTCGCATCATATTGTCGCATGACCCTTTCATTATCATACGTTACCCGCTCCACAGAAGCAGAGACATCGCTCCCGTGCACTTGAAGTAAAACGTAGGAGGGACGGGGATCGCCATCAAAAGGGAGTCCGACGCTGCCCGTATTAATGAAAAGTTTTTTGCCGATTTTCCGGACGAAAGGAGTATGAATATGGCTGTAGACAATAACGTCAGCATCATACTCCCCGGTTAATTTTTCTTCCAGCACGTCGTCCGGTGCGTCGGCGGGGACAACGTCGAACAGGTTGTCCGGCACCGCATGGAAGGCATGCATCGTGATCGACTCACTTAGTGTTTCTACAAATGAGTCGGGAAGGTTTTCTAAGTAACGGATGTCGTCTTTTGTCAACCGTTCGAGCGTCCACTCCCGTTCCTGATTCATGAGGGCGAGCACTTTGTCCGGCACCTCGCCTTTCTTAACGCCGCGAACGACCCATTCATCCGCGTTTCCCTTTAACACTTTTGCAGGAGAAGAACGAACGGTTTCCAGTGAATTTTTCGGCTCCGGGCCACGGTAACAAATGTCCCCGAGCACGTACAGTTGCTGAATGTTTTTTGTTTTCAGGTCATTTAAAACGGCTTTTAACGCACGGGCATTGCCGTGGATATCTGAAATAAGAGCAATTTGCAACCTAAAAACCTCCTTGTCCTAAGCAGCTTCATTTTGAAAAATCTAACGGTATTCTTTTCATTATACATCATAGGACCAATTGTCGTTAACTTGTTTGTTTTAGAACTACAAACACACTCATGTTACAATAAACATACGCACTTTTACTATAGCTTGCAAAAGCAGTTCTCTTACTGCATGTGTTAAGTTTTTCCCGACATGGTTATGAGGACAGTATTTTTCATCACTCTGTTTTTCTACATCTACACCCGGCTTCCAATCGCTCTGGGCGGATGCTTTCACCTTCAGGCACAAGCACGACATCAGTTCGAAACTTCGCTCACGCTCGTTCTCACTGTGTCTTCCTTAGCCGCGGGCAACGCTTCAGCTTCCTCGTGAGCAAGAAGCGTTCACTGCGGGATCTTCAGCTGTTGCTTTTCCCGCTGGAGTCACCGCCCGACGCTCTTTTCAGTCTGTAAACATGTCAATTTTCTTTTTTGGTTAACGAGTAAAATTTTCACATACTTTCCTACTGTGACAAAGTCTTTTTATTTCTACAAACTCAACCATTCCCCATAAGCACGGTAGTCTACGAAGCGAAAGGAGTATACGCGAATGAAAATAGTATCAATTGAACCAACACCTAGTCCGAATACGATGAAAATAACTCTTAATGAAGTGCTTCCTTCTGGGAAAAGTAATAACTATTCACTGAAAAACAAAGAGGATGCACCTGAGCTTGTTCGTGCGTTGTTAGAGATAGATGGCATCAAAGGAGTCTACCATGTCGCTGATTTTATGGCAGTAGAACGTCACTCGAAAGCGGACTGGAAAGTACTTCTGCCACAAGTCCGCTCTGTTTTTGGAGAAGAAAGTGCGGAACATACGGAGACGTCGAACCACACGAATGAAGCGTACGGAGAAGTTCACGTTCAACTGCAGACGTTTAAAGGGATTCCGATGCAGCTTAAAATTTTCACGGATGATGAGGAAAAAAGACAAGGGCTTCCGAGTCGTTTTCAGGATGCCGTCTTACAAGCGCAAAAAGAAGAGGATAACATTGTTTTTGAACGAAAATGGGAAGATCACGGCGTTCGCTATGGCAGCGATTTGGAGGAGATCGGGATGGAAGTTGCAGAAGAAATAGCGGCTGCATACTCGGAAGCCAGATTGAAACGCCTCATTGAAACCGCGCTCTCCGGAGAAACAGCAGTTTCTGAACAGGTAAGCCGCTACATCAAGGTTACACCGGAAATGCTTGCGCATCCTGATTGGAGAGAGCGTTACGCGGCTCTCGAACAAATGGATCCGAAAGAAGAAGACCTTCCTGTACTGGAGAAAGCGCTGCACGATGAAAAAGCGTCTGTACGGAGACTCGCAGTCGTTAATATCGGGATGATTGAAAACGCTGCTGCTCTACCGCTGTTGCGTCAAGCGCTGCAGGACAAATCAGTAACGGTAAGACGAACAGCTGGTGACTGTTTTTCCGACATTGGTGACAAGGCCGGTATCCCGGCAATGATAGAAGCGCTCGAAGATCCCAGTAAGCTTGTTCGCTGGCGCGCGGCGATGTTTCTATATGAAGTAGGGGATGAAACAGCTGTAGAAGCACTTAGAAAAGCTGCCAAAGACCCCGAATTCGAAGTCGCCATGCAGGCTCAATTAGCGCTTGAGCGGATCGAAGGCGGAGAACAGGCGAAAGGGTCTGTTTGGAAACAAATGACAGAAATGATCGAAGAAAAAAAGAAACAATAAATAGATAGCGTAGTTAAACCGCTTTGTAGCTGTGTGCGCAAGCGGTTATTTATTGAAAAAAGAGAGGGTATCCCTATTGCGACATCAACCTGCTCATCGAATTTCTCAAAAAGCTTTATCAGTCTGGCGTATTAAAGGTGTGATCGAAACCTTTTTTCTTCTCGTAATACCGGCTGGACTTTTCTTCGCCGCATCCCGCTTTGACCTGCCGCTCTGGTACTTCTGGAGCGTGCTTATCGTAGTTTTACTATATGGGGTGTGGAAAACAGTTTTTTTACCAAAGATCAGATGGCGAATATGGCGATATGAGGTGTCCAGCGAAGAAGTTGAACTGCTGCGCGGTATTTTCATTCGCAAACATACGATGATCCCGATGTCGCGCGTTCAGCACGTAGACACGGCACAAGGACCCTTGTATAAAAAATTTAATTTGACGGCTGTTACCATCTCGACTGCTGCCGGTACTCACGAAATACCAGCTTTAACAGAAAACGATGGCATGGAACTGCGTGCTCAAATTGCGGAACTCGCGGGAATGGATGAGAACCATGCATAACTTTCAAAGACTTCATAAATCAGCTGTCATTGTTACGTATGCCGCCAAAATAAAAGATTTCATCATCCCCTTATTCGTTTCGTTATTTGCAGGTGGGACCGGTTCAGCATCGGTTGTGACCCGTTGGCTGTTTCCTGCGATACTTATCTTTCTTCTCGTGTATAGTGTCTTATATTGGTTCTTTTTTCGTTATCATATAGAAGAAAACGAGCTGAAGATTCGTCACGGCATTTTCGTGAAGAAAAATCGCTATATCCGCAGAAACCGGATACAGTCCTTAGATATTACAGCTGGTGTCTTTCACCGTCTATTTGGCGTTGTGAAAATGAAAATAGAAACAGCAGGGGGCGGCTTAGAGCCGGAAGTAGATCTTGCCGCGCTATCGAAGCAAGAGGCTGAACGCTTAAGAAGAGCGCTTGGCGTAGAGGATGTAATAGCAGACGAGAAAGCGGAAGTACGATCAGAGGAAAAAGAATTTGAGTATCATGTTCCCTTTCCGAATATCGTTGCAGCTGGATTAACATCTGGTAAAGTAGGGATCATTTTTTCGGCGGCTGCCGCTTTTCTCAGTCAAATCGAACAGTTCATACCAAGCGACTTCTATGAAAATTCCATTGGTTATTTGCTTGCTACAGGAACGTATTTTCTTGTCCTCTTATGTCTGTTGATTGCCATTATGACATGGCTGCTTGCTGCGCTGTTTACCGTGTTACAATACGGACAGTTTAAAGTGAGAAAAAAGGAAAATGAGCTCATCATTGAACGGGGGATTTTGGAAAAACGGCAATTGACGCTGCAAGTCGATCGGATTACAAGCATCCGTTATGTCACCAATCCGATCCGGCAGCTCTTAGGGATGTGGAGTATATATGTCGACAGTGCCGGCGGGGGGTCGAAGGAAGAAAACTTATCGACGATTTTACTGCCGCTTGCAAAAAAGCCGGAAATCAATGCTTTGATGAAAGAAGTACTTCCAGAAGCACAATTTCCTGAAAGCTTGGAAAAACTGCCAAGAAGAGCCGCCCCCCGCTACATGTTTCGTACTTCCGTGCTCCCGTGGATAGGTGCAATACCGGCGCTTCTTTGGCTCCCAAATGGCTGGCTGTATCTCGTAGTACCAGTCTTCTTTACGTGGTTTGGCTGGCAAAGGTTTAAAGACAGTGGGGTGATGTTAACTGGCCGGCACTGCGTCTTGCAAACGCGGATTTTCAACCTCTGCTGCAGTGTCATCCCCCATACCCATATCCAATCAATCGCAAGCAAACAATCTTACTTTCAACGAAAAAAGGGACTCTACACCCTGTCAGCTGATGTTCTTACAACAACAGGTGGCAGAACCTTTCAAGTAAAAGACACGGACGAGCGTGAGCAAAATATTTTCGACTGGTATGAGGAAGAAAAGAGGGCCTAACTCACAAATAACGACTTTTACAAGGGTTATGACACAAAAGAGACCGTCCCAACTTATGGGACAGTCTCTTATTTTAGGCTTCGTGATCTTTCGGCACCGCGTTTGTGTACGTGGAAATCTGGCGCTCGCCGTCATCACTAGTACATTCAAAGCGATCATAGACATAATCAGGATGGTGCTCATGAAGGGTTCGTTCGTAATGATGCTGAATAAATAGTGTCCGTCCTGGTCGTTGAAGTGTGATAAAGTTGACCCCTTTAAACGAAGTGAGACCGTCAGCTTGCAGAAGTTCATACAGCAGGCGATTATGACAATTAGCAAGGTTTTCTATCGTAAAACCATATGTCTCGATATGGTGTAGGAGGCTTTCCCGAGCAGGATGCTCCAGTTCGTTTAAAAGAATCGTAAACGGTTGAAATTGTTCCGTATGAATTCTAACATATTCACGTTCTTTGACTTTATATTCTTTCCCTTTTTCCGTTTGAAAAATAAATTCTGATACATGTGAGACGGGCACCCAAGTCCCTTTTCGCTCAATCTCAAATTCAAAAGGACAGCCCTCTAATTCTAATACGTCCATACTCACTTCTTCTTCTAAATAAGGCAGGCCCTCGTCATCTTTTCGTATTCTATAATAGACGTAAGGTTCAGGGTCTGTGGGTGTTGCTTCGTCCTCAAAAGCTTTTGGCAACACAACCTCCCCATAAACAGAACCGATTTCAGCCCACTTACGGGCGGCTTCTTCGTTGGCTGCCGTTTTTTCAATTAGTTGATTAATAACGGATTGAATAGAGTGGCGAACCGATTCTGTATAAGTCAGCCCTTCTTCTACGTCTATAGCAAATATTTTAGAACCAGGGACTGTAACATAAGCATCCTTCATTTCACTCAGCATATGCGAAGCCTCAAGATCAGGAACTTCGGCAACTCCGGTAATAAAAACTTTCCCGGACCATGTTTTTTTAGGTGGAGTTAAGACCTCCTCTAAGCGGCCGTAATACATACCCTCCTGGCCCATATCAACAAGGACAATACTACCTTTACGTTTTGTAGCCTCTATACGATTCATGGAAACCCTCACTTTTAAGTTGGTAATAGATATATATGTGGCGATCCGCGGAATTACTCCACAAAGCAATCACTTAAGTATCCGCGGCTCTTTCTACTTTTAAATGATATTTCATTTTATTATACGAGAAAGAGCCGAAGTCAGCAAGCGGAGCAGGGAAGAATGGGCAGGGTTACTTGGAGAAGTAATCGAGGAGCCCCATAGCAGAAATGGAAGCGTCTACTTTTAACATGGACCGAAACGAATGGCCGGCGTCCAGGTCGGTCAGTGAATAGTAGCTCAGTACTTCCTTTTCAATATCACTTGCTGCAAGCGCAACACTTGCCTTGTTGTCGTTTGCTTTTTTACCAATACTTACAAAAATGGGGATCCAGTATTCCAGTTGCCGTTTTATTTCTGCGATGTTTTCCGAGGCGCCAAAGTGACCGAAAAAAATCCGCGTCGGCTGGTAGGACATAATAAGTTCCAGGGAGCGCTGCATCGCATCCGGATCAAACTGATTAGGGGAGGTAGTTGGCACGTATATCTCCTGCCCCAGTTTTTTGGCATCTTCGTATTGGATGCCAATCGTGTCCCCGGTAAATATTCCGCCACTTTTCGAGTCGACGATGCTGAAGTGGTGTTTGGCATGACCGGGAGTATCTAGAAACGTGAAGGTTCTGCCTGAGGCGAATGAGAGGCTGTCTTGATGGTGCTTGACAAGTACCTTTTCTTCGCTGATAGGCACCACAGGGCTGAATAATGAATCAAACTGTTCCCCATACACTGCGCGGGCTCCTTTTACTAACCGTTCTGGATCCACTAAATGTCTTGCCCCACGAGGGTGAATAATGACGTTTGCGTTCGGGCATTCACGGAGGAGCAGTCCGGCCCCGCCGGCATGGTCAAGGTGGACGTGAGTGACAATAATATAAGTGACGTCGGCCAAGCTCCGGTTCAGCCACTCAAGAGACATCTTAATAAAAGGGACGGATAAACTGGGCCCTGTATCAATCAACGTTAACTCTTCTTCGTTTATTATATAGGTGCCTGTACGATTCGGCATCTCCATGTCAAAACCATCAGAGATCCAAATGTCATCGGTAAGGAAGGTTGGTTTTTGCCATTTCAACATCTATCTTCCTTTCTTGTTTTGGGTGGAATAGCGCTTGTCAGTAAGCCGCAGCAATTGTTCTATTTTTTCTACGTTATTTTGCTCCGTCGCCTCCTTGACGGAACGAAGGCGGACTTCCATTTTAGTCAACGCTTCATAGACTTGTTCCGTGCGGCTTTCCTTTTCTTTTTGTGGAAGCAAAAGATAGGTTTCAATTAAATCAGGAATATCTTTTTGCAGCATCCGTTTCAGATTATATTTATCTTCAATGTCCAAATCATCATAAATAGAAGCTGCTTGCCGTGTTTCAACGAGGAGGCGTTCAAGTCGGTTTCGGATTACATTACCGAGTGAGCCCCATTCAGATTGAAAAGCGTCCTCGAGCGGCTGGAGAAGGTTCATGAGTTCTTTCGTATCCGCAGGGGAGTCTTCTTTTTCCGAAGGGGACTGAGAATAAAAACGGGCAGCAGCAGATGGCTGGATCAGTTTTCCCAGCAGGGCATCATCGAGTTGTTCGAGCTTAACAAAGAGAGACTGAAACAGACTTGACCGACGTATGCTCCGCACGAAAGTCTTCCCATTTTTAATATATTGAACGTGCGCCTCTTTAAAACGCTTCTGGCTGCTTTTAGGAACGTAAGCTTTGCGAAGATACTCCACGACAATTCTTTTTTTAATAGCAGCTTCCGATTGTGCCGTATCATAACTTAAGAGGCGCATCCGTTTCTGATTTACTTTTAAACGAAATTGAAACGTTTTCCCGCTTTTCTTGAAGGTTTGCGCGCCTTTTATTTGTTCCCCATGCAGAATTAATCGCTCTAGAGCAGCCTCTGTTTCCTGGATAATGACCAATCCATACGGATCGGAGAAAATATGCTCGTCCACGGGCCGAAGATGGTCGGGGAGGAAGCGTTCAATCCATGGATGTGACAGCCAATCTTTTGTCATGTGCACCACCTTCTTTTCCATTCTTACCTACTCCAAAAGCTTGTGTTTCATTTGTTCATTGAGTTTATCCATTTCATTGATAAACTTTTTCCCGGACGTAACAATGCGTTCATTAGACTCTTCTGTCATCTGGATAGCGGAATACACATCCTCGTATGCTTTTCTAAACGTTTCGATCGCGACGGCAGGCTCTTCTAACGTTCGCAATGTGTCTTCTGTATTTTGTTTTAACATCTCAGCATTGTTCTTGATCATATTTTCTGTCGCTTTATTGACACTTTGTACAGCAGTGATTACTTTGCGCTGATTACCTAAAGCGAGCTGAATGGATGCGGTGACGGTAATAATGTTTTTGGTCATGGTGATCGCATTAAAAATAGCTTCTTCGAGTTTTTCATTGTTTTCAAGGATTAAATCAACAGATGCGAGCGATTGTTGCAGGACCATAACGGCTTGAGTCATATTTTTGACACGTGATATTACTTTTTGTTGTCCTTTTTGTAAGGAGGCAGGATTATCACGCCATTCGTCTTTCGTCATTTCCCGTTCAAGCATTTCATTTAACTGTTTACCGGTTGCGATTTGTCCTTCCAAACTATAAATACGGTCTTTCGCTGTTTCTTTTAGTTGTTCGAGCATGACGTTGTCTTCTTGTAGGTTATCACGGCCTTTAAGCAAACCTTCGATAATATTTTCGACCTGTGCTTCTACCGTTTGATATTTACGCGCGTATTGCTCAATAGGGTTACGGCGCAAAAGTTTGTTCCATGTTTGCTGCCATTTACTTTCTTTTAAATAATGAGGCTCAAGTTCTCCGACTATTTCTTTTAGTTCATGCAGCTTATCGGGAAGATCGTTGTCTTTTTGGTTCATCATCTCGCGCACTGGCTTTTTTAACGCTTCTAAAGAATCACCGGCTTGCTGTTGCTCTGTCTCACCGAGTCCACCAAGCATATTTACTAACTCCTCGGAATCAGCGGCAGACTTAAAACGTTCAAGAAATTGCTGGGCGCGTTCTTTGGCAGCTTGTTCTTGATTCTCATCTTTATTTAAAGTTGGGTGGTGTTCACTCATGCAAGCATTGCCTCCTTTGAATACTCGGGCCTGACCTAGCTATATCGGTAATTTCGTGACTTTATAAATGTAACTTTTTCAATCTATTATAACATTGATCCTCTTATCCCGTCCTTATTTGCTTTCTCTTTATTCTTTCGATTGAATACGCTATCATTTACATACAGGAAAAAAGAGAGTGGAGAAGGGGGAGATACATTTGTTTAACACGTATTATTCACTGAAAGAAGCAAATGCAGAACTCCCAAGAGTGCGAGAGGATCTTGTTCAACTGCAGCTTCTGCAGCGTGAATATCGGAGTGTCTATTATCATTTGCAAGCAGTGAAAAAAGGGAAGCTGGAAGAAGAGATCAATAATAAAAAAGATTTGTTTTTAATGGAAGCTACCATTGATTTTATTGAGATACAGGCAGACAGTCTTATCACCCAACTGGAAAAAGACAGTATTTTCGTAAAAAGCATTTCAGCGGGGCTCATTGACTTCCCGGCAAAGTTAAAAGGAAAAGACGTCCTGTTCTGTTGGAAGCAGGGTGAGGAATATATTGCGCATTACCATGAGGTATTTGATTCGTATAAAAAAAGAAAAAAGATTTATACAGCAAACGACAACTAAAACGGAGGATGGGTATGTGTCTAATTGTGTTTGGTTTTCAAGCGGTACCGGATTATCCCTTAATCGTAGCAGCAAATCGGGACGAGTGGCACCGAAGGCCGGCAGCACCGCTACATGAATGGGAAAATTCCGTGATTATTGCAGGAAAAGATAAAGAAAAAGGAGGCACGTGGATGGGGGCCACCAAGACGGGACGGTTCGCAGCAGTCACGAATGTACGGCAACAAAGCGAATCTGCCCGTGGGCGCTCACGCGGAGAACTAGTCAAACATTTTCTTGAAACAGAGGATGACGATTCGTTTTTGCAACAGTGCCATCAAGAGGGAGATGAGTACGGCGGGTACAACTTTATAGGCGGCGATGTTCACCGTGTCGTCTATGCTACTAATCAAAATACAGCAGTGAAGCACATTTTATCTCCTGGTATTTACGGAGTCAGTAACGCTTCGTTAGATACCCCTTGGCCTAAAACACAAAAAGCGAAAGCACAATTTGCCGAGATCGTAAACCATGCGTCAACCGGCCTGGATAGAGAAGCTCTATTCGAGCTGCTCTCCGATAAGGAGGAAGCGGTGGCGCAGCATTTACCGCAAACAGGTGTCGACCGAGAATGGGAGAAAAAACTATCTCCCATTTTTATAAACATGGAAGAATACGGGACACGCGCCCAAACGGTGTTTTCCGTCCATAAAGACGGCGAGGCGGTAATGACGGAAAGGAGCTTCGGTGAAAACGGTCAATATTTATCCCAAACTACGATAAGCTGGACAATCACGAACGAAAGAGGGTAGCAGGCAAACTGCTTTTCCTCCTGCTCGTAATTTCACGTACCGTATTATAGGTGAAAAATCATAAATATACTGATTGGACATGCATGTAGA
This sequence comes from Bacillus piscicola, assembly GCF_022458745.1. Lineage (GTDB taxonomy): Bacteria > Bacillota > Bacilli > Bacillales > Marinococcaceae > Alteribacillus_A > Alteribacillus_A piscicola. The sequence goes on along the minus strand of NZ_JAJJJF010000002.1, from coordinate 436,672 downwards.
ATCATATATATTATCTGTTGATTGTAACGAAAGGAGGCGACTCCAACGGGAACAGCACGAGTCCGAAAATCCTGTAAAACGAGATGAAGGAACAAAGGCTAAGATCGCCACGTCCTGTGGCAACGCCTTTGTAACCAACATCCTGTTGGCCCGAGGCCATGCCCGTGGAAAGCGTCCGCCTGCAGTGGAAATCAACTGTTCGATAGCATTTTCGAATTGTTCGTATTTTAACAGCTGTGCTTTGACTCATATCTATAAAAAAACGAAAAGGTCTGCTACACTGTAGAAAAAGCAGGCCACACGGATAGGAGAACAAATAACATATGACTGATAATCGAATTGTACAAGCACCACATAAATCAGGTATTTACATAGGGGAGATTCAACAGTACAAAGGTGAAAATGTTTTACTGAAAGTGCTTGCTGTTTTGAAGCATCCTAATCAGGGGGATTTACATCATCCCAAACAAGCGGATGTCCCTTTTTTCCATGAACGGAAAGCACTTGCCGAAAATGAAAAAGTCTGGGTTCCAGCCGCCATCATTACGGACTACAAAGAAGAAGTCCCTGATTACAAAGACTCGCTAAAAAAAGCTGTCCAGCAATTAGCGGACAACTTGCAAAACCAAAATGATGAGTACGCTAAGAAGGCTCTACGCACGTTAGAAGTAGTCAAAGAAGAATATCGATTCTAAAACAAGCAGGTCCGCTGAGCGGGCCTGCTTGTTAGGTGAGTTACCAATTTGCCGATTCTTGTTTCCCATTTATAATCGTATGAAGACGGACAGATAAATCAATTAAAAATAAGTCATCAGCGTCATCCAGTCGGCATCCTGTTAACGTTTCAATTTTGCGGAGCCTGTATAATAAAGATTGGCGATGGAGGTTGAGATCTCTTGCTGTTTGACTGACATTCCCTTTGTGCCGGTTATAGACAATAAATGTATGAACAAGATTAATATTGCGAGTGTGGGAGTATTGCTGTAAAGGAGCAATGATGACATCGGTGATTTTTCTTAATTCCTCATTTTCTGTGAGGGCAAGTAACGCACGGTCAAACCTGGTATCTGCATAGGTTGTAATAAAACCTTCTCCTTTTTGCCGGCGGCCGATATCAAGAGCGGAGTATGCCTCTTGAAAACCGGTGGAAAAGGAGTGTTTGCCAAATGTTTTGGCAATACCCCAAGACGTAACGAGGCGGGGCAGTTTTTGATTGCAACGATACTGCAGTAGTTCAATGAATGGATAAGCCGCTTCTATGGTGTTGTCAGAAAGCATTTCGATATAAATAATTAATTCTTCGTTTTGGAAAGTGGACATGGTTTGCAGATACAGCGTTCTGCCAGTGTGATACACTTCCTCTTCGATTGTATTGCCAATTTGGGTAAGCCAATTCTCAAATGAAAGGCTGCCAGCTGGTTCCTGTTCGTAGAGGCTATGCAAGTTTTCTGGTTTGGCAATTAAACATAAATACGGAACATGTAAACGGTATCCCAATGATTTTGCTCGAGAAAAGGCGGTATCATCGCGGCTGAATTTCCCCTTGGCAAGACTCCAGACAAAATCATCTTTTAACCTCATTTCCGTTTCTAAAGCTGCCTGATCGTGCAGAAAGCAAAGGGCGGAAGAGGTAACGGCATGCTCGAGTAAAATTAATATATCCTCTTGAAAGGCATCATCTTCCGCTAGATGATCGGGCCATTCTATAACGATAAATCCTTGAATCTCACGAGCACTTTGGACAGTAAGCTGCAGCATGGAAGTACTCTCCCCGGTTATCCAGTGCATATTGTGGGGAAAAGAAACGACTTCTCCGTTGCTATTTTCACGCTCAAAATAAAGCGGATCCCCATTTTGCAGTAAATGAGTGTTCCATTTTTCCTCAAGGGCTTTTGCCCGGCTGCTTTTTGTCTTTACATGGCCGCGGCGGTCTGTAACAAGAACGGGCATTTGTAAAGACCGTTCTAAATAATCTGTTATCTCGTCAAGACCGCTCCCATTTAAAATAATCTCCAACATTTCTTTTCTCACTTTATCTGAATGAATCACAAGACGTTTTTCTTGTTGATGGAGAGCGCTAGATATGGCGTGCGTCACATCGGCGAAACGAACTTCCCACGGTAATTCAATTAAAGGAAAGCCGTACTGTTCACAGAACTGGATAACTTTACGGGGAAGTTCAGAAATATAGCGGCCTGTCGCAATAATGAGTGCCGCCGCTCCCGCTTCCGCCACTTCCTTTGTGAAAGCAAGCAGTTTATTTTTATCCTCTTCGCAGCCAATGCCCATTGTAAGTACTATTTCATTTTTTCTGACAAAGTTCTCGACAGGCATCTCGAGAACAGACACCCACTCCACGGGGTTCTGCAAACCGGTTGTTACTTCAGCATGTAAGGTCGCTGGCTGCATAACAGGAAGTTTTAACATATCAGCTACTGTGAACATAATCCTTCCCCCTCCTGGCAGCAATACACTCACCCCCCATTGTAGCACAATTCCTGCCCTTCTAAAGTAAGCTATTATTCAAGTTGTCTGGTTATGAAACGGAATCTTCATACAAATTGATGGATGGAATATTTTCTATTGTTTAATAGGATGATTATAGAGGGAAAAGAATTACACACGCTGCATAAGTCGACATTCACCTCCATTTTTAGACAAACATTAACTAGGAGGTCGAGGCCAATGGATTCACAACATATTCTATATGAGAAAGCTAAGTCGTTATATTCTCAGTTAGTCGAGTGGCGCCGTCATCTACACCGCTATCCTGAATTAAGCTTTCAAGAAAAGAATACAGCGGCTTTTGTTATCTCTGAACTTAAAAAAATAAACGATATTCACATTTTCTCCGGAAAAGAAGATACAGGAATAGAGACAGCTGTTGCGGCTGTTTTAAAAAAAGGCGATGGGCCAATCATTGCTTTGCGTGCCGACATGGACGCGCTTCCCATCCAAGAGGAAAATGATACGGAATACGCCTCTCGAGAAGAGAACGTTATGCATGCATGCGGTCATGACGCACATACAGCGATACTTCTCGGAGCTGCCCACGTGCTGGCAGAAAGTGATTTTAACGGTACGGTAAAATTTTTATTCCAACCGGCCGAAGAAGATACAGATGAATTCGGAAAGTCAGGGGCACCATACCTGATCGAATCCGGTCTCTTGGACGATGTCTCGACTGCCTTTGCGCTGCACATGGATCCAGAAATAGAACCGGGGCATATTAAACTCCATACGGGTCCGAGTATGGCAAACGTTGATACCTTTCAAGGTGCGATTTACGGAAGTGGAGGGCACGGGGCTTATCCCCATTTAGGTACGGATCCGATCTGGATGTTATCTTTTGTTATTCAAGCTATTCAAGGGATAACCGCGAGACAACTATCACCGCTTGCCCCGGCTGTAGTCAGCATTGGCGAGGTGAAAGCTGGTTCATCAACGAATGTCATCCCCGATAAAGTCACGTTGCAAGGAACGATGCGAAGCTACGATGATGAAACAAGAGATCAGTTAGAAACGCAATTACACCAAGCGTTTTCGACGGTTTCCAATCTGGGAGGCAGCTATGAAGTAGAAGTCGAAAAAGGGGAACCGGCATTAACTAATGACGAAACGGCCGTTCGAATTTATGAACAAACGATTCAAGACGTCTTTCCGACGTTCCGTATTATCGATGAGCCGTACGGATTGGGAGGCGAAGATTTTGGCTATATAGCGAAACACGTGCCCGCAGCGATGATATTTTTAGGTGCAGGCTTTAGTGAAAGCGAAAACCGGGGATTGCACATGCCGAATTTTGACATTCAGGAAGATATTTTGCCGGTTGGTACGTCGCTTCTAGCAGGTGCTGCCTTGCGTGCTTTACAAGCAAAAACGCTTACCAATAGATGAAAAGGATTTGTAGGGCGATAGAGGAACGAGCGTAAGTACTCATTGTATGAATAGGAATTTTTTTCAGAAAGGCGGCGAATACAATGGCGATGAAATTAGCAGGACAAAAGATGCTTCTGGCAGGAGACTGGGTGGAAAGAGAAGATAAGATAGACGTTTGGGATCCGCAAAAAAATGAACGGATTGAATCCGTGCCGGCAGCGTCGAGAGAAGATGTGGAGAGAGCAATCAAGCTTGCTAGAGAAGGCGCACCTATTGCAGCAAATCTTTCCGTACGTGAGCGCATGGATATTTTAAACAAAGCAGCGTCTCTTGTAGAAGAAAATCATGAAGATTTCGCCAGGACGATTGCTGCTGAAGGTGTAAAAACAATTAATGAGGCACGGAGTGAAACAACGAGAGCGATAGAGACCCTTCGGTTGAGCGCGGAAGAAGCGAGAAGGCTGACAGGAGAGTCTATCAATTTTGACCAAATGCCGGGTAATGAAGATCGAATGGGCTACTATTTTCGGTTTCCTGTCGGAGTCGTGGCAGCGATCACTCCCTTTAACGATCCGCTGAATCTCGTGGCACATAAACTTGGTCCAGCGGTAGCAGCCGGGAATGCTGTTATTATTAAGCCGGCTACGGAAACTCCGTTAAGTGCCTTGAAACTCGCGGACGCTTTCATGAAAGCTGGACTTCCAAAGAAAGTTCTCACCGTCATCACCGGCCGGAGCCGGGACATCGGAGATTCATTGATTGAAAGCAAAGATATAAACATGATCAGCTTTACCGGTGGCTACGAAACCGGGGAAAAAATCTCCAAAAAAGCAGGACTGAAGAAGCTGTCGATGGAGCTCGGGTCCAATTCTCCTTTTATTGTTTGTAAAGACGCCGACCTGAAACAAGCAGCTGCCGCCGCCTCGTCCGGTGCTTTTGCCGCCGCCGGGCAAAATTGCCTCAGTGTCCAGCGAATTTACGTGGAGGAAGACGTATATAGCTCCTTTAAGGATTTATTTTTAAAATATGTGCGCGAAGTTAGAACGGGCGATAAAATGTTGGAGTCGACAGATATGGGGCCTCTCATTAATGAAAAAGAAGCCCGTCGGATTGAGGAATGGGTAGAAGAAGCGAAAAACAGCGGTGCCGCTGTGTTAACGGGCGGACAACGGGAAGGTGCCCTTTTTCAGCCTACCGTTCTTGAAAATGTACCGGAGAACGCGCCGATTGTGAAGGAAGAAATCTTTGGGCCCGTCGTATTGCTTTTTAAGGTAGAACATTTAGACGAAGCACTTACACGCTCTAACGATGTTAATTACGGCCTGCAAGCAGGTATATTTACGAACAATGTGAACTCCGCATTAAAAGCGGCAAAATCGCTTCACGTTGGCGGTGTCATGATTAACGACAGCAGTGATTTTAGAATTGATGCTATGCCTTTCGGAGGCGTAAAAGGCTCTGGATTAGGAAGAGAAGGAGTGGCGTTTGCAATAAAAGAAATGTCTGAAGAGAGAATCGTTTGCTTCAAGATGACGGAAGAATAAAAAGAAAACGGGGTGCTGTCCCAGCGTGGGATAGTATCCCCTTTTAGAAAAACGGAAAGCAGGAAGGGGTGTTATCATGTTCAGTAAAGAAGAGTTCCTGACAAGAATGAATAATACGAAACAAAAAATGATGGAGTACGGGGTGGAGGTATTGCTCGTATCGAACCCATCCAATATTTATTACCTTACAGGATACAATGCTTGGTCCTTTTACGTCCATCAAATTTTAGTCGTCATGATTGACGAAGACCAGCCAATTTGGATTGGGCGTCAAATGGATGCCCATAGCGCCCGGGTCACAACGTGGCTTGATGAAAGCCATATCATCCCGTACCCAGACGAATTTGTCCAGTCTACGATTCGGCATCCAATGGATTTCGTCGCCAATATATTAAATGAAATCGGTCAGGGTAACCGAAAAATCGGCTTAGAGATGGATGCTTTTTACTTTACCGCTATGTGTTATGAACGTATTATGCAAGGACTCCCGAATGCAGAATTGAGAAATTTTAGTACGCTCGTGAACTGGGTGCGCCTTATTAAATCTGACCAAGAGATTGAATGCATGCGCAAAGCCGCCCGTATTGTGGAAAATGCGATGCATGCGGCTTATTACACGGCAGACGTAGGTATACGTGAAAATGATATGGCAGCGGCGATTTATCAAGCACAGATCAGCGGTACTTCAGATTATGGCGGGGATTACACGTCGATCGTACCGATGATTCCGACTAGCGAAAATACAGCGAGCCCTCATTTAACGTGGACGGATCGTCGTTACAAGCACGGTGACTATTTAACGATCGAAATAGCCGGCTGCTACCGACGCTACCACACACCGCTCGCTCGCACGATGGCCATTGGTGAGGCTCCTGAAAAGGTGAGGGAGTTGGCGGAGGTAGTGAAAGAGGGGATCGACACGACACTTGACGCCATCGCTCCAGGTATGACGGCTGAAGAAGTAGAAGGTATCTGGAGTAAAACAATCGCAAAGCGTGGCTACTACAAAGAATCACGGCTTGGGTATTCGATTGGCCTCAGCTATCCACCTGACTGGGGCGAGCATACGGTTAGTCTCCGAAAAGGAGATCGTACCATCATGCAACCAAACATGACGTTCCATTTAATGCCTGGTATTTGGCTTGATAATTACGGAGTGGAAATTACCGAATCAATCCGGATAACAGAAAATGGCTGCGAAACATTTGCTTCGGTGCCGCGTGAGCTATATATTAAGAAACCGTCAGCTGTTTCTACCGTCCTTTCTCCTTCCCAAAACCAACCTGCCATCCAAGATCATAAGCATACGGGTTCATAACTAATGTGAAACATCAATCAGTGGAGAACACTCATTCCCCACTGATTTTTATTCTTAGAGAAAGTTTTGCAACCTTAACAAGTATGGAGCCTCGGTTTCATAGCACGCTTGCGTGGAGTCCATGCGTCTCCCCGTATACGTTGCGATTGGTAGTCTTTTGCTGTTCATTCCCTTTACTAGCATGATAGGATAGACGGAGGAAGAATAGGAAGGGAAGGCGAGGACACCAATGACATCCTCATATCTTGGATTCGCATCCTTTACAGCTGTTATTCTTTATCTTGTTAATGTGTTCTATCCCATGGATATTCTCATTTTTATATACAGCTCTATTTCGATGGGGCTGCTTTTTTTTGCATGGGCTAAGATGAACAAAGGGAATCGGATCGTCGTAACACTGCTTCTTTTCTCTGGGATCACGATCTTCCTGACTCATCAAGTACCGGCGTCAGATATTTTGTTTAGTTTTGGACAGAACCTTAATTTGCTAGCTTTGTTTTTGCTTATTCCATTATTCGGCACGTTGCTGTCAGAAGCTGGTTATCTTCACAATTTACAGATGGCTATCCGCAGAAGAGAAACACAAAAGAAGCCTCACCCTTACTTATTTGGTTTTTTATTAACCGCATCAATGGGATGGCTTTTAAACCTTGGTTCCATGCCGCTCGTGTATAAAATTGGATCGGAAAGTTTCACCTCTTTTGAAAACAAACGTTTTGGCTTAACAATCTTAAGAGGATTCGGTTTTTGTATGCTCTGGTCGCCTTATTTTGTAAACGTTGGCCTTATTCTCGTGCTTTACGATCTCTCTTGGCAGCAAATTGGCGGCTTTGGGATTACTCTATCTATTATCTATGCCTTATTAATATGGTTATTTTTTCCACTTTCTGCTTTTAAGAATGGCCAGATGGTGGACAATAACTTAGAGGCGGAAGACAATCAGAATAAAGGCGGGAGGTCTTTAAAACCGCTGTTGCTTTATATCGTTATTTTGTTATGCTTATCATTTTTGCTTGAAGCACTATTACCGGTAAACATGCTAACCGTTGTAGCCATTCTCGCTGTTTTTTATCCGCTTGTGTGGGCGGCAGCGATTAAACACGGGCGTACATATACACAGGAAGCAGCCGGCTATATTAGTTCTTCGTTTGATAGAATCTATAATGAGATGGGCATTTTTATCACTGCAGGGTTTTTCGGAGAAGCATTATCAAGAAGTCAAGCGGGTGAATGGCTTTCAAACGTTATACTGGCATCCTCCAACGGAATCATCCCGCTCTTTATTATTATTTTAATAGGATGTGTCATCTTATTGGCTATGTTTGGGATTCACCCGGTGATCATTGTTTTAGGACTTGGCAGTTCGTTGTCTCCGGCAGCATTTGGCGTATCCCCGGCTTTCATGGGACTTCTCATGCTGGCGGCGTGGATGCTTGCCACCCAAGTAACCCCTTTTTCAGGCTCGATTCTAATGGCATCTCATCTGATGAAAGAAAAACCGTGGAAGATCATGCAAAAAAATGCTCCCTTTATTGTCACGGCTGTTGTGGTAATGACTATTGTGCTGTCCGTTTTTCATAAGCTGCATGTATAAGGCTTGGAAAGACTCCACCTTAAAGAGAACAAAATTGCCTATGCGAGAGAGGAATGAATATGAGACACAACAAAGATCGTTATTGGATCAATCACCTTTTTGTAGTTGTGGTTATGATCCTATGGGGACTCAATGTGGTTGCATTAAAAGTGCTAGTCGAGTATATGCCGCCTGCTACTATGCAGGCATTGCGTATTTTAACAGCCGGGGCTGTGATTGCCCTCATTATGACGCGATTTCAAGAGTGGAGACGGCTAACGGGAAGGGAACTAAAATATTTAATTTTCGCCACCTTCCTTGGCGTAGTGAGCCATCATTTGCTTTTAGCTTTCGGGCTTGCGCACACTTCTGCTGTCAACACGTCTTTAATTCTCGCACTAGTTCCCTTAACGACTTCCGTACTTGCTATGATTATGCTAGGGGATCCTTTTACGAAGTTTCGGTTTTTTGGGGTGATTCTAGGGTTAGCGGGTGTTTTCTTTATTAACATAGCAGGGAAAGATGGACAGATCGGCGGTTTGTCGTTCGGAGATGTCGCTATTTTTCTAGCAATGTTTGTGCAAGCAGCCAGTTTCATCTACGTAAAAAAAGCAACCAAGACGATAGAGCCGCGTGTTTTGACCGGATACATGTTTTTGCTTGGTTCTTTCGGTGTGTTTTTATTTAGTATGTGGAAAGAACCATCCGGCCTAAAAGAGGTGTTCGCAGTACCATCCTTTGTCTGGCTGATTTTTTTCGGCTCTGCAGTCCTGGCTACAGCTTTAGGTCATCAGCTGTTTAATCGCTCCATCCAGAAAATTGGTCCGGGTGAAACAGCTGTTTTTAATAACCTGGTCCCGTTGTTCGGGTTGATTAGTTCTGCCCTTTTGCTCAAAGAAACAGTCAATGGCGGTCAATGGCTTGGTTTTATTTTTATCGTGCTTGGAGTTCTCTTTGGTACGGGATATGTGGAGGAACGGTGGCGGCGCAATCACAAGAAAGACAAACCTACTATTTCTCCATAATGTGTCACCTTCTCTTGTTTTTCTCAGGAACTGGATCAAAACCGCCGGGATGGAATGGGTGGCACTTGCTAATTCTTTTAAGTGTCAGCCACCCCCCCTTCCACGCCCCGAAGCGTTCTACCGCTTCGACTCCGTATTGCGAGCACGTCGGGTAAAAACGACAGGTCGGCGGGGTGAGGGGGGAGATGAATGTTCGGTAAACCTGTATAGCTCCGATGATAATCCGTTTCAACAACATAACCTTCTTTCGGGTACAAATAGGACTGGCTCTTCTTATTTTAAAGAAGAACCAGCCCTTATTACAATACATATTCTTTTAGACCATGTGAACGGATCATTAGCTTACAAAAAAGGTTGTTTTCGGACGAAAGACAGAACGGAGTTGGTTCATTTCGTCTTCGTGCAGGCGAAGCATCGGAAGACGAACATCTCCGGAAATGATTCCTTGAAGTTCAAGCGCTGCTTTGACTGGTACCGGGTTCGGTGCCATAAACATGGACTTCATAATAGGCAGGAGCTCTCGATGCCGCTTGGAAGCGAATTCCGGGTAGCCATTGAAGTAGCTCTGCACCATATCCTGCATCTCGTTTCCAATGACATGAGAAGCGACAGATACGACCCCAGTCCCGCCAATGGACAATACCGGCATGGTCAGGCTGTCATCGCCGCTGTAAAGGTAGAACTGGTCATCGGTGTTTTCAATGATATAGGCCATAGCATCTAAGTCGGCGCTCGCCTCTTTTACTGCCGTAATGTTATCAATAGCAGCTAGACGGACAATCGTTTCCGGAGTAAGTCCTACCGCACTGCGCCCGGGTATATTGTAAAGCATGACTGGAAGACTTGTAGCCTCAGCTACTGTTTTAAAATGCATAAACATGCCTTCCTGGGACGGTTTATTATAATAAGGGGTTACAAGCATGACAGCGTCTACCCCGATTTTCTCGGCTTTCTTCGTCAATTCTTTGGAAGCTCTCGTATTATTACAGCCAGTACCCGCAATAACCGGGACACGACCATTAACAACTTGCACAACATGTTCGAAAAGTGTCAGTTTTTCTTCTGTCGAAAGTGTTGGCGATTCTCCAGTTGTACCTGCCACTACTAAACTTTCTGTGCCGTTTGACAGCAAGTGGTTCACCAGTTTCGTTACCGCACTGTAATCGACTTCACCGTCTTGATCAAAAGGAGTTACCATTGCTGTACTTATTCTTCCAAAATTCATTTTCATCACCCTCTGTTTTGATATTCGATGTTCTCCAACAATGATTGATATGAAATTGAGGGCCGGTTCCTCCCAGAATATTCAACAAAAAATGCAGCAATGAGAGGACTCATTGCTGCATGAACGTTCTAGTATAATAAGAACCGTTAATGCGTGAGATAGCCCTCCATATAGCGAGGCTCGCTATATGACAGTTTCGTATTTATTCAATACAAAACCAGCCTACAACTCTTGAGAAAGTTGTCTGCTTCGGCAAATCCCCCTTCCAGCAATATTCAACGGACCCCATAATCCTCCTATTGCTTACTGATGGTCTTTGCGCCTCTAACCTCACTTCTCGTTACGAAGTAGGATTTATTTAATTGATTAATGCCACCATATCATTTAACAAAAGGGAATGCAATCAACAATTAAAAAAATAAAAACTTTTTTATAGGTGACGTCTTTTAAGGCTCTTTTTGTATCGTTTGTTGTTGTATTCTAAGTGTAAAAAAGGGTCCGCGCAGAGGGATCTTTCATTGACAACTAAAATGAGCCAATTTCATAATTCAGGTACAGTTATTGAACTAAGAACAATTTTGGAAAAGTGTAGAGCGGTTGATTTCCACTGCAGGCGGACGCTTTCACCTACAGGCACAAGCGCGACATCAGTTCGAGACTGCGCTTACGCTTGCTCTCACTGTGTCTTTTTTGCCGCGGGCATGACTTGAGCCCCCTCAGGGCAACACGATGTTGGTCATAAAGGCGTTGCCACAGGACGTGGCGTACTTAGCCATTGTTCCTTACTTAAACTGCGGGGGCTCAAGACTCATGCTATTCCCGCTGGAGCCGCCGCCTTCCGCTACAATCAACAACAACATTATTGTTCGTGTTCAATATCTAAAATAAGTACGTATGAAATGGATTCAAAATATAAATTTATTAAAAAAACTGTAACCAAAAGAAGCCTTCTATGTTACACTCTAAGATGAATAGAAAAAAGGCGTTTTACCTCGGATTTTCCGATCCATTGTCAAAACTTCGAACAAGCAGTAATTTAATATCGAAATCATTATTTATTTCACTTTGGGAATCATCTATAATGATGTGTGGGAATAAACCGTGCATGGGGGTCGTCCAGGATGTCACAATTACAGCAAATTGAAGTTGAACTATCAGAGCACTTGTACTCTGAAATTGAACACCTAAGTAAGGAAGAGAAGGATTCTTTTTTTCGTGAAGCACTGCAAGAAGAGATCCGTCAAAGAAAGGCTGCAGATCTACGGAACCAAATGAAGCAGGGGTATTTAGAAATGGCGCAAATCAATGCCGAGCTTTGCAAAGAATTTGAGAGGGCTGAAGAAGAGGCGTTGCGAACAGGAGAACGCGCAGTTATATCTGCAAAATAAGAATAATATTCTCCTTTTCGGCATATCCTGTTACGGAACCGGTGAAGGAGGTGAATGGATGAGTTGAGTGATACGAATCAAAATCATCACCAGTCCAAGAAAATTGTAAAGCGCGGCGATGTTTATTTTGCTGATCTTTCACCGGTAGTCGGTTCAGAACAAGGCGGTGTCAGACCTGTTCTAATTATCCAAAATGATATAGGGAACAGGTTCAGTCCCACCGTTATTGTGGCTGCTATTACAGCTCAGATCAAAAAAGCAAAGCTACCTACTCATGTAGAGATTAATGCGGCAGAACACCGATTTGACCGGGATAGTGTCATCCTGCTTGAACAAGTACGAACAATTGATAAGCAGCGCCTTACAGACAAAATTACACATCTGGATGATGAAACGATGACGCGGGTAAAAGAAGGTTTGGAAATCAGTCTCGGTTTAAAAGAAGTTTAAGGATCAAAAACTTCAAAGAATAACATACATATCCAAAAAGCACGGGCAGATTCTTTCCGAAGAGAGCTGCTTGTGCTTTTTTGCATGTTTTAACTATGCGAAAATGTCGAAATGGATTGAGAAAATCAAACAGGGAGGCCGCAAAACTTGGTATAATAGAATAGACACCATGAATCTTCCAGGAGGGGAAAAGCAGTGTGGAAGAAAGTCATTAAAATAGTTACGGTTATCTCTTTAGTTATCAGCCTAATCATTGTGTGGTCTATAGATGATTGGTCCCAAACCAGCCAGGGTAAGCTTCCCTCTAAAACAGCGGTAATCTTGCACGCTATTAACAATAATTTGGTATCACTGAATACGAATATTGAGATACCTGATTTTCTTTCTCCTAAGAAAACAAGTACAAATGGAGCGAAGCTTTTGCGGCAGGACCAGACTATCCCGCTTCAGAATGGGAAAGAATTACCGGTGCGTATATATAGATATTCTAATGCAGATAATGCTCCTGTCATCCTCTATTTTCATGGCGGTGCTTTTATGGAAGGATACGGAAGCTTGGAAACGCATGACAATATTATACGAACCCTTGCTGCCAGGACTGGAGCTGTAGTCATTAGTCCCGAATACCGAGTCGCTCCTCAATATGTGTTCCCGGTAGCTGTTAATGACAGTTATCTTACGTTAGAGTGGGCTCATAAAAATGCTGAAACATTCGGTGGCAACCCCAAAAAGATTGCGGTAGCAGGGGATAGTGCAGGGGGTAATCTCGCAGCCGTTACCGCCTTGCAGGCTAGATATAGAAGGGCCCGAATTGTTCGCACAAATACTGTACTACCCATTAACAACATTTGAGGATGCTCCGTTTGCTTCACGGTCTCTTTATGACAGCGGGTATTATTTGCTTTCAAGAGATGTGATGGTAAAGGCAAGAGAAGTCTATACACCCGATGAAAAGATGTGGGTGAACCCATACACCTCACCGCTTGAAGCCGATAACCTTTCGGACCTTCCCCCTGCCCTTGTAATCACCGCCCAATTCGACCCATTGCGGGATGAAGGAGAGTTGTATGGGGAAAAGTTAAATGAAGCAGGTATACCTGTAAAAACGGTACGGTACAACGGAGTTATGCACGGATTCGTCTCGTTCTACCAAGTTATGAAAAGTGGGGATACTGCCTTAAATCAAACCGCCGCCTTTTTGTCCCAGGCGGAGAAAGAAGATTGGCAGAAAAAAGAGCAGTATGAGCTTGTTATTCAAGATACGCCGGAAGGCTGGGGGCGAGTGAAAGAAGAAGTAGAGGCTTTTGCGATTGCTGCCTTCTTGGTTGGTAAAAGTACACTTAATTTTTTCATCAATAAATAAGAACGGATCTGATACATTCAGATCCGTTTTTTCTTTATTTTCGCTTGTAATGGGGTTTTATTGCTCATATAAGCTTTTATATAATCATTACTAGCCGTAAGATCTTTATATATCCAGAATGGTTCCAAAAACTTTTAATTACTCTATTTTATTTTAAGAACCTGTGTGGTACACTCATCAAGGGAGTGAGAGAAAAAAGAAAAAACCTGCCATTGCAGGGATAAATTAGAGATGGAGGGGGGCTTTCAAATGTTGAAGGCATGGAGAGAGAGAATATACGCGAAAAGAAGTGAGTGGTCAAGAGAGAAGCAACAGTGTCCGGAAGAATACGCGGGGATGAATAAGGATGAGGAGATGCTCCATCTTGAGGTGGAGAAGTATCTGTACACGATCCATCCATCTTTTTTATTGAACCCCGATGTGACTCGCGCCCTTCATAATTGGCTGCTTGCCTATTCGCAAGGGAGATCTATTATATCGTTGCATGTTTCAAGTGAGATGAGAATTGCCTTTGATTTTTACAAGACAGACCTTTCAGAGTTTATACGATTGCTTGAGAAAAAGGGTTTTACATTCACAGGCAATGAAGAACGGTTTTTAATGGTACTTCTAAATAAACTGTCTGATAAAAATTATCATAGATACCTTGCACGTTACGGAGATTTTGTTCAAGAAATACGTTCTCTCGAGAAGGCTGTCTTCAGATATTTGGAAGTCGTGGATGATCGTAATAGACTGGAGAGCGGACGGATTGATTTCCTTCACAACTATTTGATCCATCGAGGACTATTGCCTTCTTCCTATACAACGAAGAAAACAAAGAAATTAGTGAAATCATTAAATAAAATGTATGCGGATGATTACAATGTCATCCGCCTCGAAAAAAGTATGCATGAAATCAGCTAGTAAGTGCAGAGAAAAGTCTGTCTTCTATTTAGAAGTACAGACTTTTTTTGCGAGGTATTGAATCAAAATGCTTTGCGTTTTTCTGAATTTATGTCAAAATAAAATCAAGCGTTTACTGCCATTATTTTTTATGGGAGGGATAACAATGGCAAAGGAAATTGCAGGATTTTTTACCGACAAGCTGCTGGAAGCTAAAAATCAGTTTGAGCGGACGATTGATTGTAAGCATACAGAATTCGATGATCTCTACCCTTATATGAGTGAACAGCCGCAGTTTTTTTGGTATAAACGTTATGTAGCTTGGCAGGAACTCTTGACTATCGTGAAACTTGCCGAAGAATTGGATGTTTCGTGGCGGGAAGTTTTTGATGAAACACAACAGCGTTTCATTGAATCTAAAGTAATGGACGCGAAAGTTTTAGACGAATGGTACGGAAAAAAGCGGACAGAAGCATAGTGAAAACCTGGATGCGTAAGCTGCATCCAGGTTTTTTTCCGTTCGTATGGAGATTTTTAAAAAATAAGATGGGCAGCAATTGTAATAATGGGCAGGGTAATGATCGTTCTTTCTAAGAAAATGATAACCAAATCACCGAATGTGACTGGAAGCTTAGAAGCGAGCAGCAGACCGCCAACTTCAGACATGTAAATCAGCTGGGTAACAGACAGGGCTGCGATCACAAATCGGGTTAACTCACTCTCAATGCCTGATCCTAAAATGGCCGGCAGAAACATATCTGCAAAGCCGATCAGTATTGTTTCAGAAGCCGCCGCTGCCTCGGGAATCTGCATGAACTCTAGAAATGGCACAAACGGTGCTCCGATAATGGAAAAGAAGGATGTTGTTTCAGCGATAATCACAGCTCCTGTGCCGAGCGCCATAACAACAGGAATGACACCAATCCACATATCAAGAACATTTTTCAAGCCGCCGCTGACTACAGTTGAAAAACTGCTTTGCGCTGCTCTTTCAGCTGCTTGTTTCAGCCCCCAGCTCAGGGCATTGTACTGGGCCGGCCGTGTTTTCTCAGCTTTTTTTTCTTTTTCATTAAAGAATGTATGTTTCTTCCACGATAATGGAGGGATGCGCGGCATAATCAAGGCGGCGACAAAACCAGCAGCCAGTATCGTTAGGTAGTACGGTACGATGTAAGACGTTAAGTTCATTTTAGTTAAAATAACAATACTAAAAGTAATAGAGACAACGGAGAAGGTCGTTCCGATGACAGCCGCTTCTCTTTTTGAGTAATAGCCTTGTTCGTATTGCTGGTTTGTCAGCAGAACTCCGATTGTGCCATCCCCGAGCCAAGAAGCTGCGCAGTCAATGGAGGATCGCCCTGGTAATGTGAACAACGGACGCATAATCGGAGTTAACAACGCTCCGCACAACTCCAACAAGCCAAAATTCAGCAGCAGGGGAAGCAGAAAACCAGCGAACAAAAAAACGGCAATAAGTACTGGGATTAAATCATATAAAAGCATGCCGCCGGTTGCACTTGATGTTACCCACTCAGGACCAATTTGAAGAAGCGCAAGAATCCCAAACAAAAGACCAAGGATACGTACACACAGCCAAAAGCCTGTTACATCAAATAAGGATGAAGCAAGTGTGGAAGTAGTGCCGGTTACTTTTACAACGAACGAACCGACAACCGCAATGAGCATGAATAGAACAGCGGCGGCTGGCAGGATAGCGGCGGTCCAGGCTTGAAGCCAATCAGCAAGAATAGCGACCGGGATCGTAAACTCCCCGTTGACGGAGATTGGAATCATAAAGAAAAAAACACCAATGACAGAAGGAACTAGAAACCGTAGAAAGGAACCACCTGCCGTTACATTATTATTGTTTTTCATCGTGTCACCTCGTATACAAAAAAATGAATAGATATACTTATTTTCACACAACACATACGTAATTTATCGAACAACATGTATAAAAATAACACTTTTTTAATAAAAATAAAAGCGGAAAATAAAAAATGGAATAAAAAAGAAAGAGATCTATTGTCTCTTTCTTTAAATTTCACGCACCGTACTAAAAATTACTTAACAAATCAAGAACGCCAGTTAAACTGCTTGCCTGCTTCGTATAAGATATGTCTGTTTGAGGATTCTGATCGTCACGGTTAATCCAAATGTTTTTAATACCTGTACGATTTGAGCCTAGAATGTCCGTCTTTAAATTGTCACCGATCATGATAGCCTCTTCTTTGTTAACGTCTAATAACCGAAGAGAATGTTCAAAGATAGAGGTGTCTGGTTTTCCAATCCCGAAAGCTCCTGAAATTACTATGTAATGAAAATAGGGGACTAACTGAGGCGTCATTTTAAGTTTCTCATGCTGTAAGGAAGGAGCCCCGTTTGTTAATAAAAGGAGTTGGTAATTTTCTTTTAGCTTCGCTAACACATCAAATGTATCCTCATAAAGGAAAGGCAGCCGACGGCGGTGATAACGAAATCGAGAAGCTAGTGATTTTCCAAGCTCTTGATCGTAAACCCCGTGATGTTCAAGAGCGTTCGTCCAAGAGTTTTTCTGGTAATCGTAGATCACAGCATGCATACGACGGAAGCCGATATTGATCTCATCCGTGAAATCTCCCCATAAACCTTCGAAAGGATTAATGCCGATTTTTTTCGTGAAGGGAAACACATCATAGCTGGAATATAGCTCGCGAGCCTTTTCGCGTACGGTTTTTTCAAAAGTATGATGGTTGATACCTGTTCGTTCTTCAGCTTCTAGACAGGTTGCTCTAAAAGATTCTTTCACACTTTTTTTGTCCCACAGCAACGTATCATCAAGATCAAATAGTATCGCTTTTATCATGAATAATTCTCCTTTCTATTACCACATCATATTATAACGTCAGAATTTGAATAAAGCATTAAAGAAAATAAACACAAAGCCTTTCATTATGGTGAATTTGTTGTACAATAACAGTTGAAGGCACAAATTCGTCACATTTCGCACGAGGCCTTTTTGATATGATGAAACGATTGTACTTGCTGTCTGTTTTTGAGAATAAATAAGCCAACATATATTGGCAAAGGGTTTTTTTGAGAACGTACTCGCATCGTGTTATTATAGTATGTGCACTCATTCTTTATATATAGTAAACAGATCAAGTACAAATCCTTGAGGGGAGTGGTTGGAAAATTACATCGCAGAGGGCATAGTTAGTTCGCTTAAATAAATGGATGGTACATAACTTTTTCAACCAGGATAAAATCACTTGCAGGTGGAGGTATAAACCAGATGAGCAGAAATTCAGCCAAGCATGAAGAGCCATGGCAAGAATTTTATGGTCCCAACCTTGGGTACTTGATGGACCTTTATGAACAATATAAAAATGACCCGGAATCCGTAGACAATGAAACGAGGCAATGGTTTGAACAATACGGAGCTCCCCTCGAGGAGAAACGGCATATAAATGGGGCCGCCCCGGCTGTGACAAGCGGGAAACCAGATGCATCCTTAGTCAGTAAAATTGCAGCTGCCGTAAAACTTGCTGAGAATATACGGATCCACGGTCATTTGTCTGCAGACATGAATCCGCTACAAGAACCGAGCGATGTAAGTTCATTTTTACAAATAAGTGAGTATGGGCTCACCGAAGCAGATTTAGAACAGCTTCCCGTGGATATCATTTGCCCTGACGCTCCTGATCATATAACGAATGGACTTGAAGCCATCAATCACTTGAAAGATATGCACACCAAATCAATTGCCTTTGAATTTGACCACGTCCATGATGTGGATGAACACCGGTGGTTGAATCGGCAAGTGGAATCTGGTGAGATATATAGCTCCTTGTCCGGAGAAAAACGAAGAAAATTATTACAAAGTTTGACAGAAGTAGAGAGTTTCGAGCAGTTTCTTCATAAAACATTCGTAGGCCAAAAGCGTTTCTCTATTGAAGGATTAGATACCCTGGTTCCAATGCTTGACGGCTTCGCGCAAAGCTCTATCCAATCCGGGGCACGAAATGTCATGATTGGCATGGCACACAGGGGACGACTGAGTGTCTTGGCCCATGTGCTGGGCAAGCCGTATGATTTAATCTTTTCCGAATTTCAACATGCCCCGAGTGAGAATCTGGTCCCATCCGAAGGTTCTGTCAACATTAACTATGGCTGGACCGGAGATGTGAAATATCATTTGGGTGCTCGTAAACGAATCGAACAAGATCAATTTGATGCGAAGATTACACTCGCTAACAATCCAAGTCATTTGGAATTTGTCAATCCTGTTGTCGA
Source organism: Bacillus piscicola (assembly GCF_022458745.1). Taxonomy (GTDB): domain Bacteria; phylum Bacillota; class Bacilli; order Bacillales; family Marinococcaceae; genus Alteribacillus_A; species Alteribacillus_A piscicola. The sequence goes on along the minus strand of NZ_JAJJJF010000002.1, from coordinate 417,747 downwards.
AGGATATGCGAGAGCTGCACAAGAAGATCGTTCTCAGGCAGGTTTTCCGCAACAGGACACGTCTAAATCGGTCGCTGTCCTCATTCATGGGGATGCTGCTTTTCCAGGAGAAGGCATTGTTACGGAAACGTTGAATATGAGTCGTATTAAAGGTTACCAAACTGGCGGCACCCTGCATATTATTGCGAATAACCAGCTTGGCTTTACTACCGATACTCATGATTCCAGATCGACAACGTATGCAAGCGACCCTGCAAAAGGTTTTGAAATACCGATTGTACACGTGAACGCAGATGATCCAGAATCCTGTATGGCTGCGATCCAACTTGCCTATGAATACCGCAACCGTTTTAACAAAGATTTTGTTATTGATCTAATCGGCTACAGAAGGTTTGGGCATAACGAGATGGATGAGCCGGCAGCAACACAGCCGCAGCTTTATGAGATTATCCGAAAGCATCCGACTGTCAGAGAGAGTTATTCCCAATCTCTTATGAAAGAAGGTCTGCTGACCGAAGAAGAAGTGAACGAGCTTCAAAAAGAAGTAAATAATAAGCTAAGAGAGCAATATGACAAAGTCTCTGAGTACGCTAAAACTAACACTGTTGCAAAAATAGTAATACCTGATGAGGTTGAGAAAAGGCTTCCGGTTATCGAAACGGGTTATGACGCATCCCAGTTAAAACAAATTAATGAAGAGTTATTAACCTGGCCTGAGGGCTTCAGTGTCTTCCCGAAATTACAGAAGATATTAGAGCGCAGGAAAGGTTCATTTGAAGAGAATGGAAAGATTGACTGGCCTCATGCTGAGACCTTGGCTTTTGCCTCGATTGTCTCGGACGGAACGCCGGTACGATTAACCGGGCAAGATTCACAAAGAGGTACATTCGCGCAGCGCCACATCGTTTTACATGATTACAAAAACGGTGATATTTATTCACCGCTCCATACGCTGTCCACGGCTAAAGCTTCTTTTGCCGTCCATAACAGCCCGCTTTCCGAGGCCTCTATCGTCGGTTTTGAATACGGTTATAACGTTCAAGCGGCAGATACGCTGGTGTTATGGGAAGCACAATTTGGAGATTTTGCAAACGCGGCGCAAGTTTTGTTTGACCAATTTATTTCAGCAGGACGGGCAAAATGGGGACAAAAATCTGGAATGGTATTACTTCTCCCACATGGGTATGAAGGGCAAGGCCCTGAACATTCGAGTGCAAGGCTCGAACGGTTTTTAGCGCTTTCGGCAGAAAATAACTGGAATGTCGCTTATCTATCAAGCTCTGCCCAATACTTCCATTTATTACGTCGTCAGGCTGCTATCCTCGGCTCGGAAGAGGTACGACCGCTCGTTCTTATGACACCAAAAAGTTTGCTGCGTAACCAAAATGTCGCCTCTGCTCCAGAAGAATTTTCGAACAATCGTTTTCACGCTGTATTAGAAGAACCGAAAACTGGGAAAACAGCAGATAAAGTGACCCGCCTTATATTTGCTACTGGAAAAATGGCGATGGATCTTCATGAAGCGGTGGATGAAGAGCAAACAGATTGGCTTCACATTGTTCGAATTGAAGAGTTGTATCCATTCCCAGAGCAAGAGATTAAGGACATCTTGGCAAGATACAAAAATGTAAAAGAATTTAAATGGGTACAAGAAGAACCTGAGAACATGGGAGCATGGAATTATTTGCAGCCGCTGCTTCGAAAAATTGCACCGGCTTCTGTGGAAACGAGCTATATTGGAAGACGTCGTCGCTCCAGTCCGTCTGAGGGAGATCCTACAGCCCATAAAGCGGAACAAAGTCGTATTATTAACGAAGCACTTTCAGGTAAAGAATAAGGAGGATTTTTTTCATGGCAGAGATTAAAGTACCAGAGCTTGCTGAATCTATTACAGAAGGTACGATAGCGGAATGGTTGAAGCAGCCCGGTGAACAAATTGAAAAAGGCGAGAATATCGCAGAACTTGAAACAGATAAAGTGAACGTTGAGATTGCCTCTGAAGAAGGCGGGGTTATTAAAGAACTGCTGAAGGAACCAGGGGATGTTGTAGAGGTGGGAGAAGTCATTGCCATCGTGGATGAAAGCGGTGAAGCCTCTACCCCGGCTGCAGCCGAGAAAAAGCCTGAAGAAGCCACTGCTGAGTCAGCACCAGCTCCAGAAGAGAAGCCTGCTGCTCAGAGTTCGGAAAAAGAGGAGGCAGCACCTCAAGCAGAAGAGTCTGAGCGACCGGTTGCTTCTCCTTCAGCAAGGAAGTTGGCGAGAGAAAAAGGACTCGACCTTACACAAGTCCCAACTAGAGATCCCCTCGGCCGCGTAAGAAAAGAAGATGTAGAAAACTATGAGACGAACAAAGCCGCAGCAGCAAAAAGCGCTGACAAGCCTGCGGAAAGCAAGAAAGGGACTCCGGTATCAAAAGATGAATTTGCCGGAAAACCAGTTATCCGCGAAAGAATGTCTCGTCGTCGTCAAACGATCGCGAATCGTCTCGTTGATGTTCAACAAACTGCTGCAATGCTCACTACCTTTAACGAGATCGACATGACGGCAGTTATGGATGTAAGAAAGCGTCGTAAAGAGTCTTTTCAAGAAATGCATGACGTACGTCTAGGCTTTATGTCCTTTTTCACTAAAGCGGTCATTGCTGCTTTGAAACAGTTCCCGCTCCTTAATGCTGAAATTCAAGGGAATGAACTTATTAAGAAGCAGTTTTACGACATTGGCATGGCAGTATCAACCGATGATGGATTAGTTGTTCCGGTTGTTCGCGATGCGGACAGAAAATCATTTGCCGAACTCGAACAGGAAGTCGTTAATCTTTCGAAGAAGGCGCGTGACAATAAATTGACACTAAATGATTTGCAAGGCGGATCATTTACGATTACAAATGGTGGCGTATTCGGCTCACTCTTGTCGACTCCGATTCTTAACGGTCCTCAAGTCGGGATCTTAGGAATGCATAAAATACAATGGCGTCCGGTAGCTATTGATCAAGAAAAAATGGAAAACCGTCCAATGATGTACGTTGCACTGTCTTATGACCACCGTATCGTGGATGGAAAAGAAGCCGTAAGTTTCCTTGTAAAACTAAAAGAACTGCTTGAAGACCCAGAATCACTTCTGCTAGAAGGATAACCTTACCTATATATGTAGAGAACCAGCTCATCTAATCAAACAGATGAGCTGGTTTTTTGCATGCCTTAGTTTCCAGCAGTCAAGTCTTTCACTTTATCCTCTCTTTCTATACAATAGAAAGAAAGAGCGAACATATGATTTCTAATAGAAAATGAACATACGGGGGAGGAGAGTCCATGAGGGCTGCCTTTTATTTAGGGAGAACGGGTACTGGTAAAACGCATAACATACAGGAGAACATTGTGGATAAACTAGCAGAGCGACCTGCTGATGCAAATTCTATTATTTATCTGGTACCGGACCAAATGACATTTCAAGCAGAACACCAATTGGTTGCAAAAACGAATACCGGGATAACAAGAGCGCATGTTTTAAGCTTTTCACGAATGGCATGGCGGGTTTTGAAAGAAACAGGCGGCATCACAAAAACGCAATTGCAAAGACACGGCGTGTATATGCTGCTTCGCAAAGTGCTCGAAGAGGAAAAGGATAACCTTCGTATCTATCAGAAAGTGATTGATAAACAAGGCTTTATCGAGCATTTCGAACACTTAGTCACCGAGTTAAAACAGCATATGGTGTCAACCGATTATTTCACTGAAAAATTATCTCATTTCGAAAATCAAACAATGAAAACAGCAGAAGAACAAATGCTGTCTGATAAATTGCATGATATCACCAGACTTTGGCAGCGAGTAGAAGATGCACTCGGCGACCGGTATGCCGGAAATGAGGATTATTTAGGGTTATTGGTAGAAAAAATACCCGAATCCGACATTCTGAAAGGAGCAGAAGTGTATGTGGATGGATTTCACTCCTTTACTCCACAAGAATTAAACGTTTTAGAAAGGCTGTTACAACAAACTAGCAAGATAACTTTTTCGCTTACAATCGATCGTCCATACGATGAAGATACCCCCCACCCATTAGATTTGTTTTATCAAACTGCCACCACTTACCGAAAGCTCAGGTCCTTGTGTGAAAATGTTGGGTGTGAAGTCGAGGACGTTGTGTTATTTGATCAAGCAGGCTATTCGAAAAGTCCAGCTCTCGCTCATATTGCCCGTTATTTTGAAAAACGACCACTGATGCCTGCCGACTCAAATGGAGATGTCACGATTCAAGCAGCAGTTAATCGAAGAACAGAAATTGAAGCAGCAGCCAGGTCCATTAGACAAAAAATTTACGAAGGGGAATGCCGGTTTAAAGATATAGCTGTCGTCACCCGTAATATGGAGGAGTATGCAGAAACAGTACGCACAACGTTCGCGGATTATGACATTCCCTTGTTTTTAGATCAGAAACGCCCGATGATTCATCATCCAGTTATCGAGTTTATCCGCTCCGTTTTAGAAACATTTGCGGAAAGATGGAGATACGAGCCGCTTTTCCGGGCATTAAAGACAGATATGCTATTTTCTATTGAAGAAGACTGGGAGTCAGCAAGAGAACAGGTGGATGTGTTAGAGAACTATTGTATTGCTTACGGTTTGAAAGAAAAACATTGGAAACAAAAGGAGCGTTGGACGTATCATTCGAAGCGTACTTCTGCCGGCGAAACAACCGCCAAGCAGCCACAAGACATTCAAATGGAACAAAAAATAAACCAATTGCGCGAAAAATTTGCTTCGGCTCTTTTGCGTTTTGAGAAGCGACTTAAGAAACAAAGTTCCATTCGCGGTTTTTGTACCGCTTTGTTTACATTTTTAGAAGAACAATACATTCCGGAAAAAATAGAGAAATTGCGTGACACAGCTGTGGAAAACAATGACGTGGAAGGCGCTCGGGAGCACGAACAAGTATGGGGGGCACTTGTAGAATTACTTGAACAAGCTGTAGAGATGGCAGGCGAAGAAGAAGTCTCTTTTACAACATTTCATCACATCATGGAAACCGGGTTAGAAACAATGAGCTTTCGGCTCGTACCGCCAGCCATTGATCAAGTTACATTTGCAGATATGGAGCGGTCACGGCTTGCGAATATCAAAGTTGTCTTTCTGCTTGGCGTCAATGAGGGAATTCTGCCCGCTTCGTTTGAAGAGGACGGAATGTTGAATGATCAAGAGCGGCAGTGGTTAGGGGCCGAAGGGATTGAACTTGCAGAGGATTCCAGTAGAAAGCTGTTGAATGAACAGTTTCTTATTTACCGGGCATTGAGCATTGCGAATGAAGAACTGCATATCAGTTATCCATTGGCTGATGAAGAAGGTAAGACGCTGCAGCCTTCTGTCTTGATCAAACAAGTGAAAGATATTTTTCCTGACATAGAGGAAAAGCTGCTTGTGAATGAACCGCAGGAATATCAAGATAACGACCAAGCTCAATTCGTTGGGCCTTATCGAAAAACGGTTTCCTTTCTCATTTATCAGCTGCAACAATGGAAAAGAGGGTATCCCATTTCCCCGATGTGGTGGGATGTCTATAACTGGTATGTCACAAATAATAAAACACCTTCTTTCGTGAACGCGATAGGGAGTTTATTTTATAAAAATGAACCGAAACGACTTTCAGCTGCCACAAGCAAGAGACTGTATGGGGATACGCTGAAAGCAAGTGTGTCTCGTATTGAGCAATTTGCTTCGTGTGCTTTTTCGCAGTTTGCGGCTTATGGGTTGCAGTTGCGAGAAAGAGATATCTATAAATTGGAAGCTCCGGATATTGGCCAGCTTTTCCATGCGGCTTTAAAAGATATGACCGAAAAATTAATGAAAAGCGGGAAGGACTGGGGCACCGTTACAACCGTGGAGTGTCAATCTACGGCTAAAGAATGTGTAGAAAAATACGTACCATTTATTCAGAGGAATATTTTGTTAAGCTCCAACAAATACAAATATTTACAGAAAAAATTGGAAGATACTGTCGTGCGAGCTGCCGAGATATTAAGCCGGCAAGCGAAAGCATCTGGTTTTTCGCCGATCGGCATTGAGCTTGGCTTCGGCAATGGTGCTGAATTACCCCCTTTACAGTTTCAGTTAGAAGACGGAACAAGAATGGAGCTTGCAGGCAGGATTGACAGAGTGGACCAAGCGTCTGGGGCGGACGGGGTATTTGTGAGGATTATTGATTATAAATCAAGTGCTAAAGATGTGAACTTAGCAGATATCTATTATGGACTTGCTTTACAAATGCTCGTCTATATGGATGTGATTTTATCGTTCGCGGAAGAGTGGATCGGGACAAAGGCGAAACCGGCAGGGGTTCTTTATTTTCATATTCATAATCCATTCATCCAAGCAAACCAGCACCTCGAAGCAGAAGAAATTGAAAAAGAACTGTTCAAGCGTTTCAAAATGAAAGGCTTACTGACCGCCAATGAAGAATCAATCCGGTTAATGGACAACACTCTCACAAACGGCCATTCGCAAATTGTACCAGCAGCGATACGGAAAGATGGAACATTTTATTCTCCTTCCGTCATGGAGGAAGATAACTTTAATGAACTCCGTCGTTACATCCGAAGCGTATTAGAAAAGACCGGATCCGCTATCATGGAAGGACAAACAGCTATTCAGCCTTACAAATATAAACAGCGGATTCCATGCACGTTCTGTTCTTTCCGCTCGATTTGCCAATTTGACACTGCTTTTGCCGCAAATGAGTATCGGGTGTTAACCACTGATGAAAAAGACATTGTTCAGCAGCTGTTTCAAAAAGAAGGGGGGAGGAGCGCAAATGACGATTAAACAAGTTCCAAAACCAGAACAAGTGCGGTGGACAGACAGTCAATGGGAAGCGATATCAAGTTCAGGAACGAACCTACTCGTCTCCGCTGCAGCTGGAAGTGGAAAGACAGCGGTTCTAGTAGAGAGAATTATTCACCGTATCACCAATGAGGAGAACCCATTGGATGTAGATGAACTTCTTATCGTTACGTTTACTAACGCCGCCGCAGCAGAAATGAAGAATCGTATTGCGGCAGCCATCGAAACGGAACTTGCTAAAAACCCGGAGTCTCTCCACTTAAGAAGGCAACTTGCTTTATTGAACCGCGCCCAGATTTCAACTCTCCATGCATTTTGCATGTCGGTCATTCGGAAATATTACTACTTGGCTGACATCGATCCTAACTTTCGAATCTTGCACGATGTAGAGGGAGAGTTGTTAAAAGAAGAAATACTGGAAGAAGTATTTGAAGAACAGTACAGTTTAGAGGATAACAGACGCTTTATAGATGCCGTAGATCGCTTCAGTAACGACCGTAGCGATGAGGGATTACGGAATCTTGTTCTGAAACTGTACCACTTTTCACGTTCCCATCCGGACCCGAATCGTTGGCTTATTGAAATGGCTGATACCTATTTGCTTGATAAAGAAACAACCGTTGATCAATTAACGTGGGGGAAAGAAATTTGGGAAGAGGCAAAGGTAAAAATCCAAGCAGCTTTGTTACAAGTAAAAGAAGCTAAAGCGGTTTGCCTTCTTGAAAATGGTCCATTTCCTTACCTGACTACTATAGAAGAAGACGAAAAAATGATAAAATCTATTTTTGATTCTTCCGACTGGGAAACGATGCATGCGCAGTTTAGCAGTTTAACATTTGGACGGTTAAAGACAATTAAGAAAAATGACCCCGTAGATAAATCCCTCAAGGAATATGTAAAAGAACAGCGGGATATCGTTAAAAAGGAAATGAATGAGTTAAAAAGTGAGACATTTTCACAGCCGCCTGCTGCGTATTTACAGGATGTTAAAAGCATGGCTGCGCCGATACAAACGCTTGTTGAAACAGTGCAATTATTTGCCGAGAGATACGAACAGCGTAAGACAGAAAAGACACTTGTTGATTTTTCGGATCTTGAACATATATCCTTGGCGTTACTAAAGCGAGATAATTCAGAAGCGGCGAAAGAATACCGTACACGTTTTCAGGAAATTCTTGTGGATGAATTTCAAGATATTAATCACACGCAAGAAGAAATACTCAAAACGATCGCGAATCACAACAATTTATTTCTTGTCGGGGACGTTAAACAAAGCATTTATCGTTTCCGCCTTGCGGAACCGGGTATCTTTTTGGATAAATATAAAAGTTACAATCGTGATGACGGAATTCCAGGATGGAAAATAAACTTAGACAAAAATTTCCGCAGTCGGAAAGATGTTTTGCACGCAGTGAATTTTATCTTTAAACAAGTGATGGATGAAGAAGCTGGGGAAATTGAGTATGATGAAGCTGCTGAATTAAAAGCAGGGAACCTGGACTATCCTGACTTTCAGAATGATACAGAATTAGTCGTTATAAATAAAGGAGAAGAGCGGTACGAAGCCGGGGAAGAAGCTGCAGAAGAAGTGGAGGAGATAGAAACAGCGCAACTGGAAGCGCGCTTTATGGCACGGCGTATTAAACAGCTGCTCGAAGACAAGCATCAAATAATGGATAAAGAAACGAAGCAAATGCGCCGGATAACGTTTCGGGATATTGTCATTTTAATGCGCTCTCTGTCAGCAACCCCCGCGATCGTGGATGAATTTAAAAAAGAAGGGCTTCCCGTCTATGCTGAATTAAACGAAGGGTATTTTGAGGCAGTGGAGATAAACATCATGCTGTCTCTCTTAAAAACCATCGACAACCCCTTCCAGGACATCCCGCTTGCAGCCGTGCTGCGCTCCCCAATCGTTGATATGAATGAGGAGGAACTTGCGCAAATTCGCTTAATGAATAAGGAAGGTTCGTTTTTTGAAGCGTTAAAAGAGGCGGTCGCAAAAGGACCGGCTTCCTCCTGGGTAGAAAAAGCGACGTCGTTTTACGGACGATTTTGCAAATGGCGGGATCGCGCCCGTAAGGAAGCTCTGTCGGATTTTTTATGGGATCTTATGCAGGAAACAGGTTATTATGATTTTGCCGGTGGGCTTCCTGGAGGAAAGCAAAGGCAGGCTAATTTATTAGCATTGTATGATCGTGCACGGTCTTATGAAAAAACCTCCTTTCGCGGCTTGTTTCGATTTTTGCGTTTTATAGAACGGATACAAGAGAGAGGAGACGACTTAGGAACTGCCCGGGCACTTGGGGAACAAGAAGATGTTATTCGAATGATGACGATTCATAAAAGCAAAGGACTTGAATTCCCGATCGTTTTCCTTGCCGGGCTAAACAAAAAATTTAACATGCAAGATGTCTATTCCCGGGTACTGTTTCATAAAAGTCTCGGTATCGGCACAAAGACGATTGATCCCGACACCCGAATCGTGAAAGATTCACTGCCTCAACTCGCTATTAAGAAGAAAACATACCGCGAACAATTAGCTGAAGAAATGCGAACTCTCTATGTCGCAATGACAAGGGCTAAAGAAAAGCTTATTTTAGTCGGAACGGTGAATAATCCCCAAAAGATGTTTGATAAATGGCAGCGCTCGTTTACTCATTCACAGCAGACTTTGCCCGTGATGGTAAGACTGAAAGCAAAGTCCTATGTAGATTGGATCGGGCCGGCTGTTTTCCGCCATTCGTCTGCAGACACGTTCGTGAAAACGGAAGAAACATGCGGGAATGTGGAACTACACTCTCATCCTTCCAAGTGGATGATTAATGTGGTCGAAAAGTCTTCTTTGCAAGAAGTGGAAGTAGAACAGCAAGCCGAGGATTCAGAAAAAGAAGTCGCATTAAAGCAAGTAAATCCTATTCTAGAAGATCACGGATATACCGATGAAATGGAAAAGAAACTAAATTGGTTATACCCCTTTCAAGATTCGGTAGCCACGCGTTCCAAGCAAACGGTAAGTGAATATAAACGTCACTTTCAGGATGAATATAGTGAACCGGCATTTCCTTTCTCATTTACTTCCTCTTATGCAGAAAGACCAATGTTCTTGCAAGAGGAAACAGTCAACCCTGCGGAAAGGGGAACGGCCGTACACACTCTTTTAGAACACATACCGCTCGATATTGTACATTCTTCTGAAAGAGTCGAATCGTTTATCTACGCTCTCGTCGATAAAGAGCTATTAACTTCCGTGCAGGCACAATTAATTAATGTTCAAGAAGTGTTAGCGTTTTTTAACTCTGAAATCGGACGCAGACTGAAAGAAGCACAGGAAGTGTATCGAGAATTGCCGTTCAGCTATGGCAAAGAAATTACAAGTGGTACGCAAGATTTCATATTAATACAAGGGACAGTTGATTGTGTTTTCCGCGATGGAGACGGAAAGCTTGTGCTGATTGATTATAAAACGGACGCTTTTAGAAGCAGGTTTCCTGCTAATTTGGAAAAAGCTGTTGATATGATGCGAAACCGTTACCAGAAACAAATTGATATGTACGGTGAAGCACTGTCTTCCATTTGGCAAGAACCGATAAGAGAAGCTTATTTATATGCATTTGACGGAGGCTTTGTCATAGACATGGTGAATTAGAATGGTCTTTATTTCACTGTTGCGCAGTCTGACAAACTTTTTTTAAAATCTCTTCTCAAAACGAAAGTACATCCTTTCTTTCTGTCCTTTCCTTACTCGGGAAAACCGCCTCTGGTTTTCCCGTAAATTTGATTATTATTTCTGTGAACAGCATATAATAGGAGAACATAAAAAAGTTTTAGAAGATGTCTATTAGGGTATAGAACTATTACGTCTCTGATGAGTGGGACCACCCCTTTTCTTCACATATTATTCATTGACAATGACGCTTTCTTGGGGTAATATTTAGAATACGGTAAATATCGTCTCATCTTAATTTGTGATAAAAGTTTGAATTTTCATTCTATTAATAGACAGCTTTTACCGTACATGTTATAGTTATTATTGACAGTGTATTTCTACATGACCATGAACCTTGAAGGAGATGATTCATGAGACGGTGTAGATAAAAATTTAAGGAGGGGATTTCATTGCCTGTTACTGAAAATAAGGAAACTTTGGTTCAAACAAAAGCAAAGGAACTCTGCAGCGCAATGGAGCTCAAAGGTTGGGCAAGTACAAAGTTTGTACCAACACCGCCTTACGGGTTAACGCTGATGAGTATAACAGGATGTCGTGCGTGGTTTGGGAAACGGTGGGGTATGATCTGTGATGACATGGACGACCATCTGAAGCTAATTCTGGATATTCCTAATGGTAAAATGACATTAGAAGAACTTAGTGAAAGATTGAATTTGCCAATTGTGACCGGAAATGAAGGCAAGAGCGGCATTGAGCTTATCGATAACCGTGACCGTGACACGATTGTTGTATATTTGTTCACAGACGAGTTAAAGTCTATTACCTTTCGTGACAGTGAAGTGATTGAATTTATTGGAGAAGTTAGACGGATATCCTGCCTGTAATCTGAATAGGAGAACCACCATGGCGTCACCCTCTTTTGGGTGCGCTTTTATTTTTTCTGTTTTTTTCTGTTTGGAATTTTCAACAAAAGGGAAGATGGAAAACAAAACGAAGTAGTAAAAAGAAAGAATGCGTATACTTGTCCTATTTTACACATAGACAAGTAATAGTAGCTTTGATCTTTTTTGTGAAAAGAGTTTTGGGCGAAATGGTGTCCGCTACTGCGGAATGAATGCGTAAAAGGGAATTAGCATTTGCGTTTGTGCTTTCTTATGATACACTATCTAAAACATGAAAAAAGGAAAGACGGGGTGCGGTATGAAGGCGTATCGTCGTAAATTTTACTATTTGGGTTCGAATCACCGAAAAATGGAACCGATTAGTATGGATCGTATTCGGCAAGCAGGCTTTGACGTTAACGTTCTAAAAAAAGATTTGCCATACTTTATTAGCTTTTGCCGTGAATGGCGCTCGTTTTTTAATAATGAAGCTAAAAACATGCATCCGCTTTATCGTCCGTATATTGAAGAAGCTGCAGCTTTTTTCGATGAGCAGATAGAGCAAATGACGCTTTGCACAGCCCCGCAATACGATTCCGATTCGTATATTGTTCCCTTTACGGAATTGGTGTCTGCCTTAATGCTTGCTTATAATGCGTTTGACCGTGTGCTTGATGTGTACCAGAGCATGCCGGTTCATTTTGATAAAGCTCTCACCTATTACCGCCAGTTCAATGTATATTCAGACGTCGATAAGGCGCAATTTATTTTAAACCATTTACCGGACTTAAGATTAAGTATCGAATGACAGGGGCAGGGTTATTTGCTCTTATTAATTGAGAAAATAGTAAATATATAAGGAAAAAAGTTCTGAAATGTAGTTTTCAGGGCTTTTTTTATTTTGGAGCTCTCTGTTATAGTCGACTCACCGAAACAGAAAAAATGGTGTTCACTGGAGAAGGACACTACTTGCTGCTGTTTGGAATGGAACGATAAAGCGCGAAAAACGTTTGCTGTACAATTGTTATATTTATATAGTTGATAAAATATAACAAGAAAATAATCAGCTGTAGTATAGTATAGAAGGGAGTCACCTTAGGTAAAGGAGCTATCCGGCATGACAGATAAAAATAGAACAGATCATTTATATGATGAACAATACGAAGATCTTTCCTATGAAGAATTTCAGGAGTTAGTAGCAGAAGAGGCCGCTGAAGATGGCGATAAATCAAAGAAGAAGGAAACAAAAAGGAAAAAACCCCGTTGGAGCATCCGGATCATTGCTGTTTTTATTTCGTTAATCATGGTATTTCAGGCAGCGTCTATGTTATTTGATACGTTTCGTCTTGATGCTTTAGAATTTTTGCAGACTTCGTACCGCTTGTCGCAAAATGAGACCATTCAACAATGGAAAGAGGCGGTAGTAACGATTAGTGGAGAAGGACCAGAGGGTAGCTCAAAGGGAACCGGCTTTTTTATTAATAAAGAAGGGTATCTACTGACAAATCATCACGTCATTGAAGATCATTATTCAATAGGTGTTACTACCGAGAAAGGGGATGTATTGAAAGGAGAAGTGCTTGCCAGTAATGCTGACCAAGACCTTGCACTTGTGAAAGTAGAAGGAGATCAACCTTATCCTTATCTACCTATAGAAGAGAAAGCGAGCGAAGCGGGAGAGCATATCTATGTCATAGGTAACCCACTCTCTTTTACAAAGATTGCCAATGAAGGCACGGTATTAAAAAAGCAATTAACTAACGGAAGGGCTTTAGGGATTTCTGCGCCGATTTATCGAGGGAATAGTGGGAGTCCGGTCATTTCAGAACAAGGGAAGGTGATTGGCGTCGTCTATGCCAAGAGAAAACTTGCCCGCCCAAATCGTCAAGAATCCATTGGACTCGCAGTACCATTAGCAGAAGTGAACCAATTTTTAGAAGAAGAGTTGCCGGATGAATAAAGGAGCTGTCCCGTATGTGAAGGACAGCTCCTATCTTTTATTGCTTTTGAAGTTTGTATTCCTGAATATATTCATCATATGCCATCTGTTTATCTATTAGACCGTCAGGAGTGAATTCCATAATCCGGTTCGCGATTGTTTGAATGAACTCGTGGTCATGCGATGAAAATAAGATAGAACCATTGAAATCAATTAAGCCGTTATTCAATGCAGTGATAGATTCCAAATCGAGATGGTTGGTCGGTTCGTCAAGAATAAGAACGTTTGCACCACTTAACATCATTTTGGAAAGCATGCAGCGAACCTTCTCACCGCCGGACAATACACTTGCTTTTTTAAATACAGAGTCACCAGAGAACAGCATCCGGCCGAGGAAACCGCGGATAAACGTATCTGTCTGGTCCTCCGGAGAGTACTGACGCAGCCATTCCAGGAGATTTAAATCGACACCTTCAAAGTAACGGGAATTGTCTTTTGGAAAATAAGATTGGGAAGTAGTCAATCCCCATTTATAAGAACCGCTATCGGGCTCTATTTCTCCGCTTAAGATTTGAAAAAGTGTCGTCTTCGCGACTTCCTGATCTCCGACAAATGCTGCTTTTTCGCCGCTGTTTAATGTGAAACTGACATTATCAAGCACTTTTACCCCGTCTATCGTTTTTGTTAAACCTTCCACTGTCAATAAATCTTTACCAAGCTCCCGATCCGGTTTAAATTGCACGAAAGGATAGCGTCGGGAAGACGGCTTTATATCGTCAAGTGAAATTTTCTCCAACGTTTTTTTACGCGAAGTGGCTTGCTTCGACTTGGAGGCATTTGCACTAAAACGGGCAATGAAATCTTTCAGCTCTTTAATTTTCTCTTCTTTTTTACGGTTGGATTCTTTAGCCATTTTCTGAGCAAGCTGGCTTGATTCATACCAGAAGTCATAATTTCCGACATAAAGTTCAATCTTGCCATAATCAAGATCGGCAATATGCGTACATACTTGGTTAAGAAAATGACGGTCGTGCGAAACGACGATAACCGTATTCTCAAAGTTAATTAAAAACTCTTCCAGCCACTGGACAGCTTCAATATCAAGGTGGTTGGTCGGCTCATCCATCAACAGAATATCAGGAGAACCGAATAAGGCTTGCGCAAGCAGCACTTTGACCTTGCCTGAACCTGTTAGCTCTGCCATCTTCTTCTCGTGATGTTCTTCAGCGATGCCGAGACCTTGTAAGAGCTGGGCGGCTTCCGTCTCTGCTTCATACCCGTTCATCTCTGCGAACTCACCCTCGAGCTCAGCCGCTTTGATGCCGTCTTCATCGGAAAAATCAGGTTTCATATAAATGGCGTCTTTTTCTTTCATAACCTCATACAAGCGGGCATATCCCATCATGACAACATCAAGAACACGTTCTTCTTCATACGCAAAATGATCCTGCTTTAAAACGGCGAGCCGCCGTCCTTTTTCAATATGGATATTTCCGGTTTGTGATTCGGTTTCTCCGGATAAGATTTTTAAAAAAGTAGATTTCCCCGCACCGTTTGCGCCGATTAAACCGTAACAGTTGCCGGGGGTGAATTTAATATTAACGTCTTCAAACAGTTTTTTATCACCGTATCGAAGCCCCACGTTTTGGCAAGTAATCATGTACATTCATCCTTTTCAGTAAGCTATCGTCATCATATCATATTCGCACGATAAGAACGAAGGATTCTCTATAAATAATGAAGCAAATTAATACTTTGACAAATAGGGAGGTACTATATAGAATAGATAAAGTGAAAAAACCGAACGGTTCTGTAATGACTAAATGGTCATGGATAGCGAGGGATAAAACGGCCATGGAGAAACAGGAAAGTATTATTTTAGCTGCGCTGAAACTTTTTTCTGAAAAAGGATATTTCTCTACATCCGTTCAGGACATAGCGACCTATTGCGGCATTTCGAAAGGAAGCTTTTATAAATACTTTAAATCAAAAGAGGACTTATTAATTGAAGTATTCCGCTATAACCATAACCAGATGCTTATACGGGTACAACAAATAAAAAGAAACAACTCATTATCGTCAAAAGAGAAACTGGTTCAATTTATTACGATAGGGTTGGAGAGATTTAATAAAAACCGGGAACTTTTTTTGTTGCTGCAAAAAGTAGTTCCTGCCCAAGAAAATAATAAATTTGTCACCCTTATGAAGAAAACAAAGGCAACGATGATTAGCTGGAACAAAGATTGGCTTTTAAATGTGTATGGTGAAACGATTTCTGCCCATGTATGGGATCTTGTGTTGATGTCACAAGGAATGATGAAGGAATATGTGATGCTGCTGCGTGAAAACAATAAACCATGTGATACAGAGCGGGCGGCAAATATCATTGTTTCTCGTTTGGATTTGTTGGCTCATCATGTTGATAAGTTCGACCCATTGCTGCCTGCAGATATGATGGAAGACTATGAACGTTTCGCTGAGAACACTGTCCCGAAAACAAAAGAAGAGGAACGTCATGACTGGCTGCTCCATGTGAAAGCTGAGATACAGAGGCAGCCACTCAGCACGGAATCCAAAAACGAAGCGATGGATACTGTCAAGATGCTCGAGGAAGAATTGGCAAGCGAAGCCCCCCGGCCATTTCTTTTGAAATCGCTAATCGCGTTCTTAAAAGAAAGTATTATTCTTGATGACAGTCTTGCGATGCTGGAAAGTTTTGCTGAAGAGCATGTGTATCCAACAATATTAAGAAAAGAAGGCGTATAAAATGGGGAACCCAAATATAGAATCACCAAACGGAGATATTAAGAAAATACCACTTATGGCGGTTCTATTGGTCGGTGCGTTTGTCGCTATTTTAAACCAGACTTTACTTGCGACCGCGATCCCGCCGATTATGGAAGACTTGCACATTAGCGCGAATACAGCTCAGTGGCTGACGACCATTTTTATGCTAGTTAACGGGATTATGATCCCGATCACTGCATTTCTAGTGGAGTCGTTTACGACCAGAAAGCTTTATATCAGCGCCATTAGTTTGTTTGCAGTAGGAACGCTTATTTGCGCGGTTTCCCCTTCCTTTTCTATCTTAATGGTGGGGAGAATTGTGCAAGCTGCAGGGGCGGGGGTAATGATGCCTCTGATGCAAACAATCGTACTACTTGTTTTCCCGATAGAAAAACGAGGTCAGGCGATGGGGTTTATGGGGCTTGTCATTTCATTTGCGCCCGCTATCGGCCCGACTCTTTCTGGTTATTTGGTAGATCATTACCACTGGAAAGTATTATTTTATGTGGTGCTTCCAATTGCTGTGATCGATATTATTTTTGCTTATTTTGTCCTAAAAAATGTAACTGAGTTAAAATATCCGAAGGTGGACGTTCTGTCCATTATTTTGTCAACACTAGGCTTTGGCGGCGTTCTATATGGATTTAGCAGTGCCGGCGGAATGGGTTGGACTAGTAATACTGTCATGATTACGATGGCTGTAGGTTTAATCAGCTTACTCTTTTTCTCGCTGCGCCAGCTGAAGTTGAAACAGCCAATGCTAGAGTTGCGGGTGTTAAAGTACACCGGTTTTACATTGTGCACGATCATCGGTATGCTCGTTTTTATGACAATGATCGGAGGCGCAACGATCATGCCGATTTATATGCAGGATATGCGGCATTTCAGTGCTACTCAATCAGGGTTGATGATGCTTCCCGGCGCGTTGTTAATGGGAATTATGTCGCCGGTTACCGGGAGAATCTTTGATAAAATCGGAGCAAAATGGCTTGCTTTAACCGGGCTGGGGTTAATGAGCATTACGAACCTTGCGTATACGGGGCTTTCAACTGACACATCGTTTGTTTTTTTAACCATCATTTATTTACTGCGTATGGTCGGTACTGCTATGGTGATGATGCCGATTACGACTGCAGGGTTAAACGCGCTGCCGAAAAACTTGATCCCGCACGGAACGGCTGTAAATAACACATTGCGGCAAGTGTCTGGTTCGATCGGCACAGCACTACTTGTTACCGTGATGACAACAATGGCGATCAAGCCGGAAGCTGCCGAAAATGTGGCGCAGGGTGCCATTCACGGAGTAAATATGTCCTTCTGGGCAGCCCTTGTATTCGGCGTAATTGGGTTTGTGTTATCGTTCTTTATTAAGCAGAATTATGCCCCGCCAAAAAAGGCGAAACTCAAAACTTCCAGTCTTCCGGATAATTAATATTAGTAAAGTCAGATTGATCTTCTTCAAAGTATACGTCCTGATAGTGGATAGACTGTATGAGCGGATACATGCTCCGCTTGTTCTGATCCAGCAGCTTCTCGATTATCTCCAGATTTCGGGTATGATAGACGCCGTGAAGAGGCTGGAGTTTCGTGCCACTTTTTGGTATGAATGCATCCCAAGCAGGGGGTTGGTGATTCAGCATGTTGGATATCATCGTTTTGACAAACTCTGATGTAATAAAGGGAGTGTCGGAAGGAAGTAAGAAAATCCAATCCGCCTGATCTTGGAGCGCACGAAGCGCCCATGCAAGACCGTACAACGGCCCTTCATGCTGGCATTCTTCTACAAGAATGCCAACTTTCCTTTGGTCAAAAGAAGGTGCAAGTTCCTTATTAGTGGAAATATAAATGTTTTGGATACCTGCTTTATCAAAAGCATTGACACTGTGCTCATAGAAGGGGAGCTCTTTATACGTTTCAAACATTTTTAGTTTGCCGTAACGGGAAGATTTTCCACCCGCCAGCACAACACCCGTTATCTTCATTTCATGTGACCTCCTTGCAAGCGAAAAATCGTAAATTGAAAACTCCCTCTTCATCATAATGGAGAGGGAGTTCTTCATTTAAACCGAAATGGCGGTGATTTTCTGATTGCGTTCTTGTTTTTCGCTGTTATCGGCTAAATCATATTTTTTAAGCAGGTGAAATAGTTCGTTAAGCGTTTCTTGATCCGCTTCTTTTTCTAGCAACTCCTGGCAATGAGTAAAGATAGCAGCCGGTAAGTATTCCTTTTGGCTTGCTAATTTTTCTAATACTGAACTTTTAGAATGATCGATATTACATTTGCTCATTGATTTTCTCCTCCTTCTTTAAAGTAAAACACGAAAGGGATGGCTGTATACATTAAAAGAATGACTGCGGATAAAACCGACTGCTGTTATATTGAGATCTTCAGCGAGTTTAATAGCCAAATCTGTCGGAGCTGACTTGGACAAAACGATTCCGACGCCAATTTTTGCCGCTTTCGTTAGTATCTCAGATGATATGCGTCCGCTGAAGACTAACACTTTGTCCCGGAGGTTGATTCGTTCATACAGACAAAACCCGTACAATTTATCAAGGGCATTGTGTCTGCCAATATCGGAACGGGTAAGCATGATCTCATCGACTGAACAGAGAGCGGCATTATGCACGCCGCCAGTTCGTGAAAAGACTTCACTTTTTTTGTGCATTTCCCCCATTAAAGACAAGCATTGTTCTGCGGTGATGGTCATTTGGGATGTGGATGTTTTTGCTGTTCTGGCATCGTTTTGAAAATAAAACTGCCGGCTTTTTCCGCAACAGGAACCAATCACTCTTTTAGTAAAAAAGGTTGGATCAGTGGACAGCGTTTTGTTAAGCAACACGTAAGCAAACCCGCGTTCCTCATCAAGCTCCAGCGACTGAATATCTGAAGCGAAAAAAATAATCCCTTCGGAAGCAAGAAAACCGACCACCAATTCCTCGATATGAAGGGGGGTACAAACAAGGGTCGCGAACTCTTCATCATTTACATAAATAGTAATTGGTTTTTCTATTGCGATTTCATCTTCTTTTTGCTGAAAAACACCTTCATTGTACATGATGATAGGGGTATAGTGGCTTGCTTTCCGTTCCATTATTTTCATCCCCTTCTGCAAACTGTATATATAGAATATAAACATACCTTATTCGCTGTTACAACTTTTTCGTTTTAACTGGATGTTGTTATTGTCAAATCTTTCAAAATAAGATATGATTTTAAATAGTTCACGAATTTGTAACAGAAAGACCTGCGTCAGCGACCCTGTCGTCTAGGTTTTAATGTTACTTGTTGTGAAAACGATTACCTGGTTAAAAAGCAGCGATCCTGCTGATGGCTAACACGTCGTTATTTACCCTAAACGAAATATTTTCGCGAAGGGGAATTCGACGTGTTTTTATTTTTTCTGAAGCTGCTTTTTCCGGAAAACAGTAAATAAGAAATGAGGGAGGTACACATGCAAACGAAGAAAAATCGCTGGCTGATTGCGTTAGCGGCTGTTGGTATTCACCTGTCGATTGGCTCCGTATATGCATGGAGTGTGTTTACAAATCCACTGATGGAACAATATGGGTGGGACTTAGGCGCTGTCTCCTTTACTTTTAGTTTAGCCATTTTATTTTTAGGTTTATCTGCTGCGTTTTTAGGCCATTTTGTCGAAAAGTACGGGCCGAGAGCTTCCGGGTTCGTATCGGCGGGATTTTTTAGCGTTGGGATCCTTGGTTCTGGATTTGCTGTCTCGATTGAATCCCTCTGGCTCCTGTATGTGTCGTACGGCGTACTCGGCGGTATCGGGCTTGGGGTTGGCTATATAACCCCTGTTTCCACGCTTGTGAAATGGTTCCCGGACCGGAGAGGACTGGCAACAGGTCTTGCCATTATGGGATTTGGCTTTTCGGCTGTCATCTATAGCCCTGTTCAAAGTACGTTAATACAATCGGTAGGAATCGCCAATACTTTCTATATTCTGGGCTGTATTTTTCTTGTCATTATGGTCGCCTCTGCCTCCTATTTGGAAAAGCCACCGGAAGGGTTTATGGAAGGTTCTGCAAAAATGGAAAAGAAGAAGAATCTCGACCTTTCTCAACTTACGGCTAATGAAGCAGTGAAAACGCGCCGGTTTTGGTATTTGTGGCTCATGTTGTTCATTAATGTAACGTGCGGGATCGCCATACTCGCTGTCGCATCACCGATGGGGCAGGAGATCGCTGGTTTGTCAGCGGCAGCGGCAGCCACAATGGTAGGCATTATGGGTTTCTTCAACGGTGCCGGCCGCTTAGTTTGGGCATCGGTATCTGATTATATGGGACGTCCTAACGTATATACAACGTTCTTTGTTATTCAAATTGCAGCTTATTTCTTATTGCCGTCCATCACAGCAGCACTCTTGTTCCAACTGTTATTGTTTATCATTATAAGCTGTTATGGAGGCGGCTTTTCTTCCATCCCTGCTTATATCGGCGATCTTTTTGGGACAAAACAGCTGGGGGCCATCCACGGTTATATTTTAACTGCTTGGGCAGCCGCAGGACTTGCGGGTCCTAATATAGCTGCTTGGGTACGGGAGACAACGAACAGCTACACGGCTACTCTTTACATTTTCGGTGTTCTTATTTCGATTGCGTTTATTATTTCATTACTGGTACGGATTGATATTCGGGAATTGAAGCAGAAAAACGATAAAATAGCAAGTTGACCTTTTTTTAAGAACTCTATTATAATGAAGCAAGATAATAGAATAAAAGTACATCACTAGAAAAGGGTAGCTGCGACATGGGGAAATATGAAGCAGAATTTAGTAATTTAGTGCGGTCTTTTCGTAAACGTCATATGGGAAAGGGGCCGACCCATATAACGACAACCTTTTGCAAGAGTTGGGCGATTTGCGAGATGAAAGGGAATCTTTCCCCGGTAGAGAAGTTTATCGCGAATGCCGAAGAAGGGAAACAATTCTTAAGAGAAGCACGCACTGAGATGGTTAAAGAGATGTATAAACGAAATCATCCCGTGGAAATGGAGCAATTATTGGACTGCCATTTTGTTGATTTGTTTGTGGACATCGATATCGAACGTGATTTTGGCATGTCCATCTTTGTTTTTGATGAAAACATCGAGAAAAAATTCCGATCAAAAAATGATTGATTTAGGTTAGGTACTTGACAGCGATCCTGTTAAAGGCTCAGCCGCCGCTTTTTATTTTGCCTTTAGCAAAAGAGCGGTGGTTTTTTATTATGCTTTTCCGGTTATAGACGAATAGTCTTTGTACAATTTTTAAAAGGAAAGGGTGTTGATGGTGAGTAAGGACATTAAAGTGACCGTGAATGGAACAGAAACAAATGGGAAGGACGGGCAATCGATGCTGCAATACTTGGCCGCGCGCGATGCTGAAGTCCCAAGCGTCTGTTACCATCCAAGCCTCGGTGCTATTGAAACGTGTGATACGTGTATCGTCGAAGTAAATGGAGAAATGGTTCGGGCATGCTCGACGGAAATAAATGACGGAGACGAAATAACCACGTCTGCACCACATGTTCGGGAAGCCCAGGCGTATGCAATGGACAAAATTCTGTATAACCACGAGCTGTACTGTACGGTGTGTGATTATAATAACGGGAATTGCGAGATTCATAATACAGTCAAAGAGATGCAAATCGAGCATCAAGAAATTCCTTTCGAAAAGAAGCCTTACGAGGTCGATAACTCGAACCCTTTTTACCGCTATGACCCAGATCAATGTATTTTGTGCGGCCGCTGTGTAGAAGCGTGCCAAGACGTGCAGGTGACAGAAACACTCAGCATCGATTGGGAACGCGAGCGTCCGCGGGTCATATGGGATAACGATGTTCCGATAAATGAATCTTCCTGTGTGTCGTGCGGACACTGTTCTACCGTCTGTCCTTGTAATGCGATGATGGAAAAATCGATGGTCGGAGAAGCAGGTTACATGACCGGGCTTTCTCAGGAAACGCTGCGGCCGATGATTGACATTACGAAAGACGTCGAAACCGGTTACAGCTCGATTTTGGCGATTTCTGATATGGAAGAAGCAATGCGAAACAGCCGAATTAAGAAAACAAAAACGGTTTGTACATACTGCGGGGTCGGGTGCAGTTTTGATGTGTGGACGAAAGACCGCCATATTTTAAAAGTAGAACCACAAGCAGAAGCACCTGCAAATGGAATATCAACCTGTATTAAAGGGAAGTTCGGCTGGGACTATGTGAATAGTGAAGAAAGACTTACGAAGCCGCTGATCCGAAAAGGAAATGAATTCCATGAAGCCACATGGGAAGAGGCACTGCAGCTAATTAAAGAAAAATTTACGGAGATTAAAGAAAGAGACGGTGCCGACGCTTTAAGCTTTATTAGTTCTTCCAAGTGTACCAATGAAGAATCTTATTTAATGCAAAAATTGGCACGCGCTGTCGCAGGCACAAATAATATCGATAACTGTTCCCGTTACTGTCAATCACCAGCAACAATGGGACTGTGGCGCACAGTCGGTTATGGAGGCGACTCCGGCTCGATTACCGACATTGAACAATCCGAGTTGATCATTGGCGTAGGTACAAACACGGCAGAATCGCATCCGGTTCTTGCGACAAGAGTAAAAAGATCACACAAACTTCGCGGTCAAAAATTAATAGTCGCTGATTTGCGTAAACATGAAATGGCTGATCGTTCTGATTTATTTATCAGCCCTGAATCAGGCACAGATATTGTTTGGCTCTCCGCAGTGACCAAATATATGATCGATCAAGGCTGGACAGACGAAACATTTTTGAAAAATCGTGTGAACGGGCTGGATGAATATGTGAAATCACTGGACAAATACACGCTTTCCTATGCTGAAGAAATAACAGGCGTGTCGGCGGATCAGTTGAAGAAAATTGCTGAAATGATCCGCGATGCGAAAACGACTTGTATTTTGTGGGCGATGGGAGTCACGCAGCATTCAGGAGGAAGTGATACAAGTACAGCCATCTCAAACCTCCTCCTCATCACAGGGAACTACGGGAAACCGGGAGCAGGCTCTTATCCACTCCGCGGCCACAATAATGTGCAAGGAGCGAGTGATTTTGGCAGCATGCCGGACCGTGTGCCGGGTTATGAGTTTATCACAGATGATAATGTGCGTAACCGTTATGAAAAAGCCTGGGGCACGGAACTTCCGTCAGAGAAAGGGTTAAACAACCATGAAATGGTCGACGCCATACACGATGGAAAACTAAAATCCATGTATTTAAAAGGGGAAGACATGGGAATTGTCGACTCTAACATTAACTATGTCCAGGCTGCCTTTGAAAAATTAGAGTTTTTTGTCGTGCAAGATCTGTTTCTTACCCAGACCGCCAAGTTTGCTGATGTCGTTCTCCCGGCAAGCCCAAGCCTGGAAAAAGAAGGAACATTCACCAACACAGAGCGCCGCATTCAACGTTTATATGAAGTGATGGAGCCTCTTGAAGGAACAAAACCGGATTGGGTGATTATTCAAGAAGTGGCTAATATGCTAGGGGCTGATTGGCAGTATAGCCACCCAAGTGACATTATGGATGAAGCGGCAAGTCTTTCCCCGATGTTTGCAGGAGTGTCTTATGAATATCTCGAAGGTTACAACAGTTTACAATGGCCGGTAGAGAAACCAGGGCAGGGAACCCCGCTTTTGTTTGTTGACGAATTTCCGTTTGATGACGGGAAGGCCCGCCTGTACCCGGTGGATTGGACGAAGCCTGTTTATTATGAAGAGCAATATGATCTACACGTGAATAACGGAAGGCTGTTAGAACATTTCCATGAAGGGAATATGACGTATCAATCAAAAGGAATCTCCAGCAAGACACCAAGTGTTTTTGTGGAAGTTTCTCCAGAGCTTGCCCGTGAGCGCAACTTGTCAGATGGGTCACTGGTACGGTTAGTATCTCCTTACGGCGCGGTGAAATTAAGGTGTATCGTGACAGACCGCGTCCGCGGAAATGAATTGTATCTCCCGATGAATGATAACGATGAAGGGGCGATTAACCTACTGACTAGCAGTTATGCAGATAAAGACACGGATACTCCGGCTTATAAAGAAGTAAAGGTGAAAATGGAAGTTCTTGAAGCAAAAGGAGAGTCACCTCTTCCTAAGATCAACCACCGTTTCGGGAACCCTCAGCCGCAAATTGGGGTAAATGTGGAGAAAAAATGGCAGCGGGATGACTATGTTTTCCCTGGCGATCTCGTAAAAAAAGGAGCGTTAAGCCATGGCCAAAAAAATTGAGACAGTAAAAAAGTGGGAATGGACGGAAGAAGAAAAGCGAACGCAGGAGTTACGGGAGATTGAAGATGCCCTTATTGAGAACAAAGAGGCGATCTTCAAAACCCTCGACATTCTAAATGAGGCAGACAACAAAGGCCTGCTGAACATGGTGAGCGGCCTGCTTCATGAAGGAGAAAATGTGTTACAGGTAGCAGTGAAAACAATGAATAAACCAGAAACAACGAATACAATCCGTAATGTTCTCCTTATGATGGGTACAGCGAGCTTAATCAATGTACAGGAGCTCGAGCCTTTGTTACTCAAAATCAACAAAGGGATCGAACAAGTCGCAGAAAAAAGTGATACGGATGAAAAAACAGGTTACTTTGATATGGCCCGCTCCCTGAAAGATCCTGAAATCAACCGAGCACTCACGATTATGCTTGCCTTTTTAAAAGGGATGGGAGCAAAAACAGAAGACGAAATGCGAAGCAAAGAAAAACCAGTGGATCAAAAAGTATAAAGTAAACAACGTAAGCGCCGGCCCGTACCGGTGCTTACGCTGTTTTAATACTCTTTATTCACCCATATTTTTATTAACGGTCCTTCTTCACCAAATATGGGGTCTTGATTGGGAAGCGGCACTTGGTGGATATCCTCCAGTACATCAGGACGCTCTTCTGCTTTCCCGGTTTTTACATTATAATCCATTCCATTAGGATATGCACCAACGAGTCGGAAATCAAAGCTTGCACTCATTTTTTTGTGCCCTGTTCCAGCAGGGAGTACAAGCACATCTCCTTCACGCAGATCAAACATTGTTCCATCCTTGCCGCCGATCCGGATGCGCGCTGTCCCATTAATAATTCCTAGCACTTCGTGGGTGTTGCTGTGGTAATGATCATAATCATATACGCTTCCGACCCAGCTGTTTTTCCAGTTATGATCTGAAAAAGTCTGTCTGCACTCTTCGGGATTATCAGCGAAGACACCCGAGTATAACAAAACGGGGAGCTCTTCATTGTTAGGAATTTCACCATCATCTTTAAATGTCATCGGTGTTACTTCTTCATTTTTCATGTTACATTCCTCCACTTTAAGACGAAAAAATTCGATTACGTTGTTATAGATACTATATCCTATTTTTTCGTCCCTCAAACGCCACCTTAGATTGGAAGCTTTTGCGTTATTAGTAAACACTTGCAGGTATGATAAGACAATATAAAGGGCAGTCTAGGGAAGGAAAAATAACATTACATGGTAGGAGGAATAATATGGCTCGCATCGGTGTCGAGGAAAGCTTAACAGACATTCAGCAGGAATTAGAGGAACGAGGCTACCAGGTTGTTGCGTTAAAACAAGAACAAGATGCCCAAGGTTGTGACTGCTGTGTCGTCACGGGGCATGATGAAAACATAATGAATATACAAGATACGGTGATGGAAGGATCTGTCATTAATGCCCAAGGCTATACAGCAGAGGAAGTAGGCGCGCAGGTCGAGGAAAAAATACAGCAGCAAGAATAATAAAAGGAAGGAAAAAGATCTGCCCGCAAAACGGCAGATCTTTTTCAAACCCTCATCCGTCCGTTACCATCTCTCTACTGGACAATTAAGAGCGATATGGTAAGATGAAACCATAAAGAGAGAGGAATGACACGGGGGGAAAAAGGGGATGAATATATCTTTAATTGCGGCTGTTGTGATCTGTTTGATTGCACTAGTGATCACGTTAACATTAACCCAGATCGAAGATAAAAATTATGATAGCAATAAAAGTATCGCTAATTTAGCACTTATTTATATCGTATTCTTGCCAGCTCTTTTGTTAGTGATAGGAGTTCTTTGGTTTATATTGTAAAAGAATAAAGACAAACAATTCTGTGTATACAAGAAAAACTTGCTATTCTATAAAGATGGTGGTATGCTTATTTTACTTAAGATTGTTCAAGCTTCTAAAAGTAAAAAACTCTTTCGTTTTTAACATCAAGTAGAGCAAGTTTAAGAATACAGTTTGTGTGCATAGACACACAAGGAGGAAGAATTACATGGAACAAGGTACAGTTAAGTGGTTTAATGCAGAAAAAGGTTTTGGATTTATCGAGCGCGAGGATGCTGACGATGTATTCGTACACTTCTCAGCTATTCAAGACGAAGGGTTTAAAACTTTAGAAGAAGGACAAACAGTTTCTTTTGACATTGTAGACGGTCAGCGTGGACCCCAAGCCGCTAACGTCCAAAAATAAATAAATGTATTTACAAAAGCCGCCAAAACACTTGGCGGCTTTTTATTTGCTTTTTTTGGATAAAGTGTTATTCATAAATGAACCCAATTACGCAAAAGCTAACTCTACAGGAATTTTCACATTCCTTATTTTTATAAAAAGAGAGGAGAAAAACATGAATAACTTCCGTTGGATGAAACGACTCATGAATACGGGTCGAAAACGAAGATTCTTTGCCATGAATCGACAGAACAACCGGGGAAGAATGGGCATGTTTTTAACTTTGCTTGGAGTCGGCGCAGGGGCTGCTTGGTATGGTTTAGCTCAAGGACGTGATAACAATAAAGAGAGGTCGTCCCGTTCGTTAGTTAATATGCCTTCAGCTGCTAAGGCAGCGATGCCAAGCACGGAAACGGCCTTTGCGGAAGAACTTCTCCAAGAAGTAACATCCTCTACAAACAAGAAAGAACATGAATAAGAACACCTTTAGCAGAGCCAGAACTTGACGGGCTCTGCTTTTTTTGTCCCGGTTTACAGACAGGATAATAAACAACCACATCTTATCCGTCTTGCAAGCACAACCCCCTCTTGCTTCTGTACGCAATCGTTATGATAGAAGGGCAACTTTATTTTCCTTACAAAAAAGCTTTTCAGCGTGCTGAAAAATGATAAGATAGGAAGAGGAATACGGATAATTTTATACAAAGCGAGGGAAAGTTTCATGGAAAAAAAGCAAAAAGGAATCACCCGTCATGAATCGCTTTACCCTTTATCTCATCATCATCACCGTGCCCTGTTTTTGGCTTTGAAGTTAAAACGGGCCGGTACGGAAAAATCAAGATTTTCAATCGAGCAAATAGCGGAGGATCTAAAAGATTTTTGGGAGCCCGGCGGTGATCAGCATTTCCGCGAGGAAGAGGAAATACTCCTGCCTGCTTTCTCCGAGTTTGCTACCATTGAGCGTCCGGAAATAATCGATATGCTATTGGAGCATGTCACCATCCGGGCAGCCATACAAGGCCTATTATACGCATTCGACCAAGAGAATTTTACAGATTGGAGTGACTTATTACCTAAAATGCATCGGTTGGGTCACTTGTTAGAGGAACATGTACGTAAGGAGGAAAGGATTGTTTTTCCATTAATAGAGGCTTCTATACCCGAAGAAAAGTTACGGAAGTTGGAGCAATTGTTTCATAAATAACCAATATAGCTATCATTTCATCAGTAAATGTTAACGTTTTGTTAACAGTAAACATTTTTCTACATTGTTGACAGTTTTCAACAATAAAATCACCTATCCTCTTGTATACTAATAAATATAAACCAAATCTAAAGTAGGGGATGTCGCTAGGTGATTACGTATAAAAAAATATTAATGGGTCAAATTCACTGGAAAAGAAGACAAATGCATGCACAAGCGAAACAGTATGGGCTGACTGACAAAAGAACAGTAATGTGCAGCCAAGAGTTAGATGAGCTCTTAAATAAGCTGCAACACCTAGAAATGACATCTTCTGCAGGATCCCAACTGTCTACAGAAAATGATCAACCGCTGTCAAAAAGTAAGGCGGTGCATTACTGAGCGAACGGAGTGACTTTATGAATACATTCACCGATAAAGAAAAAGAAGCAGTTTATAAAGCGATTTATACGAGAAGAGATGTAAGAAGTTTTACATCCACACCCATTCCGGCAGACGTAATTGTTCGGATTTTAGATGCTGCTCATCACGCCCCGTCCGTCGGGTTTATGCAGCCATGGAACTTTATTTTGGTCACCTCTGCGGACGTGAAAGAACGCCTTGCCTGGGCTGCAGAAAAAGAACGGAAAGCACTGGCGATTCATTTTGAGGGAGAACGAGAGACGAAGTTTTTAGGTTTGAAAGTGGAAGGGTTAAAGGAAGCCCCTTTGACAATCTGTGTGACATGCGATCCTACAAAAGGCGGCTCTCACGTTCTTGGTAGAAATTCTATTCCAGAAACGGATATGATGTCCACTGCCTGCGCGATCCAAAATATGTGGCTAGCATCTTGTGCGGAAGGAATAGCGATGGGCTGGGTCAGCTTTTATAAAAAGAATGATGTCCGTGACATTCTAGACATCCCTCCTCATATCGATCCAACAGCACTTATCTCAATCGGCTATACAGAAGATTACCCAGATAAACCAATTTTAGAAACGGCAGATTGGGAAAAGAGACAAGCACTCGAACCCTTGATTTTTCACAACAAATGGGGGACTAAAAACAACGAAACACTCTAAATTCTGACAGAAAAGAGCCCTTGTAACATGAAGGACTCTTTTTTTTATTTTCTTTTCCCACAACACACCTTATAAAAATCCTTAAGATCTGTTCATTCTACAAGCTGCGCTATGGTATGCTAGCAGTGTAATAGTAGGTGCTATCATATAACTAGTACCTGCTATGCCAGATAGAAGGAGAGAGATATGAATGGGAACTAATAAAAAAATACAATTGAATGTTCGAGTCGATCAAGAAATTGCTCATAAATTGGATCGTATCGTAGAGTACTATCAAAAAAACACGAAATACGGTACCGTGTACAAAGGGGAAGTGCTGACTGATCTAATTGAAAAAGCATACGAATCCATGCAAAAGCAATCAAAGTGGATGAAAAATAAAAATCGTTCTTTGTAAGAGGTGAATAAAAGTTGCGAACTTTAATAGTAGGAGCAGGTGCGATGGGGTGCTTGTTTGCTGGTAAAATGAGGCAAGCCGGTGTGGATGTAACAATATATAACCGTAAAAATGACCATACTGAAATAATAAAAGCAAATGGTTTGGAGCTTATTGAAAAAGATGGAACAGTTAAAAACATACAACTTCCTGTTGTGACCGATCCAGTTGAGTTAACAGCGAGTTTTGACTTGATGATCGTGCTCGTTAAATCATTTGCCACAGTCGATGTATTGAAGCAAGTTAAGCAATCGATTACGGATGATACGATTGTCCTGTCCCTGCAAAATGGACTAGGGAACCTCGAGAAACTGCAGCAAGCAGCCCCAAATAGTATATGCTGCGTCGGCGGTACAGGCTCCGGTGCGAGTGTGATTGAAAACGGTGTTATCGCTCATCGCGCGTTTGGGCATACATATATTGGAATGCCATCAGGGCAACAAAAGAAAGCCCATGATATTGCAGCGCTGCTCACCGCAAGCGGCCTGGGAACATCCGTCTCCGATGACATTCACTCTGTCATTTGGAGTAAGTTAATCGTAAACATCGCGTATAATGGCGTCACTGCCATTTCCCGGTTGAAAAACGGTGATGTGGCAAGTGTCCGGGAAGGACAAGAAATCATAAAGCATTTAGTAGAAGAAGCGAAGTTAGTGGCTGATGCTGAGGGAATTACGCTCCTTTATGACGAACCGGCTGCAGAATGTGTACGAATGGGGATAGAGGACTTTTATCATAACAAATCATCGATGCTCTCTGATATGATTAATGAAAGAAAAACAGAAATTGACAGCATAAATGGGGCCATTGTAAAACTTGGGAGCAAGCATTCTCTTGCAACACCTTATAATGAAATGATCACTCACTTAGTAAAATTAGCGGAAACAACATATCAGAAAAGGGTTGTGAAGCTCTGAAGCCATTTAGGAATAGCTGAGTGCATTAAGTGGAGGAAAGAAGAAATGAAAGATAATCAAAAATTAATTGAAGCATTTACGAATAGTTTACCGGAATATCTTCAGGATATTGAAAACGTTTCTGGGAAGCTCTTTTATTCCATCACATGGAACCAGATAGAAAATCACATCACCAAAGAAAAATCGCTTAGAATCTTAGATATCGGTTGTGGGTTTGGCGTGACTTGTATCCGGCTATCCGAACTCGGACACCAAGTAACGGGCATCGATATTACCCCTGACATGATTGAGACTGCCAAACAAAAAGCGGAGGAAAAGGGGCAAAATACAACGTTTTTAATTGGAGGTGTTAACAGTTTAGAAGATACTCTCCAAGGGAAGACCTATGATTTCATTATTTGCCACAATGTGCTTGGATATATAGAGAATCCTACAGTCTTATTAGAAAAGCTCCGTTCCCTTCTTACGAAAGATGGATATATATCGATCATTAATCATAATCCTGCGTCCAAGGTTCTTAAGAAAGCTTTGGTAGAAGAAGATCTAATGCAGGCAAAAGAAGCGATTGGGGAAGAACAAGAATACAACTCTTTAATTGGAGCTGTTGTTAACCAGTATCATACAGAAACATTCTATAAATGGTTCGATCTTTTGAATTTCCAATTGACGATGCGCTATGGTATTCGATGCGTGTTTGACTATCTCCATGAAAAAAGCACTCTGCAGCATGACCATCATGTAGATGATCTCCTTGAACTTGAATTAGAACTAGGAAAAACGAAGCCTTTTAAGGATGTTGCTTTCTTTTCGCATTTTGTTATCCAAAAGAACACAGGATGATGAAAGTTGCTCATAACACACAAACGGGGGAAAAGGGAGTGATGCAACATTATCCACTCCTTTATCAGTTAACATAATATATATTACAAGCAGTAAAAGGGAAAAAGTGAGATCCGTCTCACTGGTTAAGTAAACTTGTGATAGTGAGACGGAATAGAAATTTATATAAAAATTCATGTTGTGTAATAGATCCACTCACCTTGATGAGTCTCACGTCGGCATTCTTGTTTGTTTCGTAAATACTCTAAGTGAGCCAGCGTTTCGCCAACTGAAAAACGAGTTTCGTGGATAGATAATTCTTTATTGAATAATTTCAGACTGGTTTCATATACGTTATGCGGTTCTTTTAGTACATTCAGTAAAAATGATAATCGTTCTTCATGGTGTTGCATAATCTGTGAAATTCTTTCGTTTGCTCCTCTAAACGGTTTGCCGTGTGACGGGATGACATGCTCCACATCTAATGCTTTTATCTTCTGTAAGGAATCAAAATATAATGCGAGTGGATTGTCATTCCCATAGAACCAATAAGAAATATTCGGTGTGATTTTTGGTAAAATATGATCTGTTGAGAGTAAAACACTTTCTTTTTCATTGTATAACGTAATCAGCCCATCTGAGTGGCCCGGCGTAAAGAAAACCTCATACTCATCATTACCAAAATGCACCTTCTCCCCTTCCTCCACATAATGATTGACCTTCGGATATGGTGTAACAAGAGGAGTAAAATCAGCAGTATCTTGCTGTAGCTTCTTACTAATATCATCAGGGACTCCAGCAAGTGTATACATATCATCAAGTTCGTTGTTAAAGCCCTCGGTCCACATCGTTTCACCGGCTGCCGCATCTGTTTTTGTCATCCAGACTTCGGCTCCGGTTTTTTGCTGGAGTCCCCCCGCATAGCCGTAATGATCAGGATGGTAATGAGTGATTAGAAGACGGCTAATCTCTTTCTGGCCGATAAATGTGTTCCAGCGTTGAATCGTATAGTCGTTATGTAGACCAGTATCCATAATTGTCCAGCCATTGTTGCCTTCCGCTAAAAAACAGTTGACATGGTTTAATTTAAAAGGTAGTTCCATTCTAATAGCTGTAATCCCCAACTTATCAAGTATCATAGTAAAAAACCTCCGTACTGCCTGGTACAAATTTTTATCCTGTTATAAATAGAAGAAACCCTACTGATTAAGGCTTTCCTTTATCATTAGGCGGGGCCGGCGAAAAAATAGAGAATCCATAATAAAAGAAAAAAAGAGATGATGCCTTCTCCCAGTGAGCCGGTTTTTGTCGTAAGCGGAAACCGAAAATGCATATGAACTGGGTACAATAAGGCAACACCGCGGCTTGTCAGCATATCCAGGATAATATGGCTCAGAACACCGGCTGTTACCCCTATCTGTACGGCGCTCCCCATACTTCCGGGAACACCGCCTGCTGCAAAGTATAAGAGAAGCACAAATAATAAGCTGTGGGTGATGGTGCGATGACCGAACAGTTTGCGGATCAGCATTGACAGCACACCTACCCGCCTTCCGATCCAGGAGAAAGGATGGCAAATATCCGGAAGCAGGCCGCCGGCAAGGATACTGGCAAAAAACACCACTCCCTCCACACTAGATAGAGTGAAGGGCGTCAGACCTGTTGCTAGAACAAGCGTACCAGCTGCTACAGCTCCGATCAAGTGAGTACCTGCGTTCATTTTTTAACCCCTTCTTTAGTTAACATAATATTTTTACGCAAAAATCACGAACTATTCTCTTCTGGTAATTTGCAGTCTATTTTTTTCCAAATGTCCGTGACCGTACCTCTTTCTTCGGTATCGACGACAAAAGATCCATTACTGTATCGGTCAACGCCGCGAAGATGATCAGTGGGTTCTGTGTGGATATACCCGTTTTCGGTTCGAATGTTTATATCGGCATGCTCACGTATTACTTTTTCAATGCCGACAATCTTGTGAGGTTTCGTTTTTAACTCGCGTAACATAACAAGTCCTCTTTTGGCCCTTGAATTTTTGTCAAATTCTTCGAGTGCCATTTTTTTAACGGCACCGCGTTGGGTAACAGCGATAATCGATGCATCTTTTTCTGTTGGTTGAATGGGTAAGCCATTTACTACATAGTCATTTGGTTTAAGATTTATCCCTTTCACCCCGGCTGCCCTCTGGCCGACGACAGTAACCTCTTCTTCCGCAAAACGCAGTCCATAACCTAAATGCGTGCCGATAAACAGATCACTATCTCCCTTTGTCAGCTCAACATTGACCACTTGATCTGCCTCTTTTAAACGGACAGCAACCAGTGCTCGAGAATATCGCTGAGCTTTGTAGAGAGCAAGTGATGACTTCTTCACCATACCGTTACGGGTAAAGAATAACAAAAACTGGTCATCGGTAAAGGTACGAACAGGAATCGCTTTTACAAGGGCATCATCCGCTGCAAGCGAGATAACATTCCCAATGTGTTGGCCATTATCTTTCCAGCGAATGTCAGGGAGTTCATGGACGGGAAGGAAAAGGTAGTTCCCTTTTTGTGTAAATAACAGTAACGTGTCTGTCGTATTCAGTTGTTGAAATAATAGAAGGTCATCCGTGTCTTTCATGCCCGGAGGTTCTTCGTTTGATGCGGTAAAAGAACGAATGCTTGTTCTTTTTACATACCCTTCACGTGTTACGGTGACCAGCACATCTTCAGACGGAACCATAACTTCCATGTCAATCTTTAATTCTGCTATTTCTTCTTCGATGATGGTGCGGCGTTTATCGTTGTACGTTTTTTTCACTTGGCGAAGCTGGCGGGTAATAACATGTAATAAAGCTTTCTCGTTTTCTAGTATTTCTTTCAGTTTGTCGATTTTTTTAGCGAGTTCTTCAGCTTCTTCTTCCAGTGTCTTTATATCTGTGTTTGTAAGACGATATAACTGCAACGTAACAATCGCTTCAGCCTGGGGTTCAGTGAACGAATATTGGTTAATTAGATTCGTTTTGGCGTCTTTTTTATCCCGGGACGCGCGAATGGTTGCGATCACGTCATCCAGAATGGATATCGCCTTGATGAGACCGTGAACAATATGTAGTCGTTCCTCTGCTTTGTTCAGCTCATAACGACTTCGGTTCGTGACAACTTCTTTTTGATGCGCGATATAAGACTGAAGCAATTCCTTTAAACCTAATAGTTTCGGTGTTTTGTTTTGGATGGCGACCATATTGAAGTTGTAAGTCACCTGTAAGTCGGTCATTTTGTACAGATAATTTATAATGCTGGTTGGTTCTGCCTCTTTTTTAAGTTCAATGACGATACGCAGGCCTGACCGATCTGTATCATCACGGACTTCGGCAATTCCTTCAATTTTTTTGTCAAAACGAATTTCATCCATTTTTTTTACGAGATTTGCTTTATTGACGTCATAAGGAATCTCGGTAATTGTAATTTGTTTCCGTCCGCCCTTCATTTCTTCAACCTCTGTTTTCGCACGGACGACGATTTTTCCTTTACCAGTTTCGTATGCTTTTTTTATGCCGGCTACCCCTTGAATGATACCGCCAGTAGGAAAATCGGGGCCTTTTAAGACAGTCATTAAATCAGTGACGGTGCATGCCGGATTTTTAATCTCCATTAATGCAGCGTCAATGACCTCCCCAATTTGGTGAGGCGGAATATCCGTTGCGTAGCCAGCCGAAATGCCGGTTGAGCCGTTGACTAAAAGATTCGGGTACAATGCCGGCAACACGACAGGTTCTTCGAGCGAATCATCAAAGTTAGGGATATGCTCGACGGTGTTTTTCTCTATATCTTGTAGAAGCTCTGCCGCGAGATTGGAAAGCCGCGCTTCTGTGTACCGCATTGCCGCAGGGGGGTCTCCGTCAAGAGAGCCGTTATTTCCATGCATTTCAATAAGCGGCATTCTGCTTTTCCATTCCTGGCTCATACGCACCATCGCTTCATAAACGGAAGAATCCCCGTGCGGATGGTAGTTGCCGATTACGTTTCCGACCGTTTTGGCTGCTTTGCGGAAAGGCTTGTCGGCCGTATTACCATCGCGAAGCATGGCATAAAGAATGCGACGCTGTACCGGCTTCAACCCGTCTCTGGCGTCGGGAAGGGCACGCTCTTGGATAATATATTTACTGTACCGGCCAAAGCGGTCGCCCAGCACATCTTCTAACGGTAAATCTAAGTATTTTCCTGCTTCCGCCACTATTTATCCTCCTCGGTAATATGAAGGTTTTCATTTTCCAGTATATTCGTCTCTTCTTCGAGACCAAATGCAACATGCGATTCAATCCATTTTCGTCTTGGTTCTACTTTATCCCCCATAAGCGTGGTAACCCGCTTATCAGCTCGAGCTAAGTCTTCTACGGTGACGCGGATTAACGTTCTCGTTTCTGGATTCATGGTCGTTTCCCATAACTGGGTCGCGTCCATTTCACCAAGACCTTTATAGCGCTGAACGGTATAACCTTTCCCTACTTTTTTCATCGCTTCCTGAAGTCCGCTTTCATCCCAAGCGTATTCAATCTTTTGCTTAGCTCCACTGCCTTTACTTACCTTATACAAAGGTGGGAGAGCAATGTAGACTTTACCTGCTTCTACAAGGGGCCTCATGTACCGGTAAAAGAAAGTCAAGAGCAGCACTTGGATGTGGGCACCATCCGTATCAGCATCTGTCATGATAACCACTTTATCATAATTACGGTCCTCAATCGTGAAATCCGCCCCTACTCCGGAACCGAGGGCGTAGATGATGGTACGAATCTCTTCGTTTTTCATAATATCATCCAGTTTTGCTTTTTCCGTATTGATTACTTTACCACGTAAAGGGAGAACAGCTTGAAACTTACGGTCCCGGCCTTGTTTAGCTGATCCGCCTGCGGAATCCCCTTCCACCAGATACAGTTCATTTCTGTTTGGATTTTTCGATTGTGCGGGAGTTAATTTACCGCTTAATAAGACATCTCTTTTGCGGCTTTTCTTACCTTGTCTTGCTTCCTCCCTGGCTTTACGTGCTGCTTCTCGTGCTTGTGCCGCTTTAATCGTTTTTTTCACGAGCATGGAACTGACAGAAGCATTCTCTTCTAAAAAATATGTCAACTGTTCCGAGACAATTTGATCTACAGCCGAACGGGCTTCCGGTGTGCCCAGCTTCCCCTTCGTTTGCCCTTCAAACTGAAGTAAATCTTCCGGTACACGGATGGAAATAATGGCAGTGAACCCTTCTCTTATATCGGAACCGTCCAGGTTTTTATCCTTTTCTTTTAAGAAGTTCATTTTGCGTGCATATTCATTCATTGCGCGAGTGACGGCCGTCTTTGCACCCGATTCATGAGTGCCGCCATCCTTTGTGCGTACGTTATTTACGAAAGAAAGGATATTCTCCGTGTACGCATCATTAAACTGAAAAGCAAATTCCACTTCAATGTTGTGACTCTCCCCCTGAAAAAAAACGACAGGATGAAGGACCTCTTTGTCTTCATTTAAATATTCGACGAATGCTTGTATACCAGTATCATATGTAAACGTTTCCGATTTGCTTTCTGCGGGCCTCTCATCCAAGAGATGAATCGTAACCCCGTTAAGTAGGAATGCCGCTTCTCTAAGCCTTTCTGCCAGCGTCTCGTACTGAAAAGAAGCGGACTTAAATATAGTTCGATCCGGTTTAAAACGAATGATGGTGCCTGTCCGCTTTGTCTTTCCTTTTTTCACAAGGGAAGAAACGGGTTTCCCGCCATCAGAAAATTTCTGCTCAAAAATTTCTCCATTGCGGTGGATCGTCACAGTCAGCCATTCAGACAACGCATTGACTACAGAGGCACCAACCCCGTGCAAGCCGCCGCTCGTCGCATAGCCGCCTTGTCCAAATTTCCCACCGGCATGAAGAACAGTTAAAATAACTTCAGGGGTCGGGCGTCCGGAACGATGTGTTCCTGTAGGAATACCCCGACCTTCATCTTTTACTGTTACGCTGTTATCGTTGTGGAGAATAACTTCAATCGAATCGCCGAATCCTGCCAGTGCCTCGTCCACAGCATTATCTAGTATTTCAAAAACTAAGTGATGAAGACCACGGGCGTCTGTACTGCCGATATACATACCTGGTCTTTTTCTGACCGCATCAAGACCTTCAAGCACTTGTATCGTATCGTCGTTATAGTCAGTCGTTTGTTTCATTGGGCAGGTCCCCTTTCCGTTTCAGCAAGTCCTGTATGTACTGTACACTATATCATATCACAAATAAGAACAAACGTTCATCCTTCCTTTTAGGATGATAATCAGGCAAAAAGAAACGCTCATTCGCTGAAATGAGCGCTGAAGTGTTTATTTAGCCATCGCGTGTTCCACTTTAATGCAACGATCCATGATTACAGTCATGCCGGCATCTTTCGCAATATGGAACGCTTCTTCATTTTCAAGACCAAGCTGTGCCCAGAAAACTTTGGCATCCGTTCCCGCCGCCTCTTTCGCTACTTCGGGAAGATGCTCACTTCTACGAAAAACATTAACAATATCAATTGGTTCTTCTATCTCCTTAAGAGAGGTAACCGCTTTTTCACCTAATACGTGAGACGCTTTCGGATTAACCGGGATAATTTTATACCCTGCATCCTGCATCACTTTACTAACTTGATAAGAGGTACGCTCCGGATTATCGGAAAGGCCAACAACTGCGATGACCTTGTTTTCTTTTAAGATCTCGCCTATTTCTTCACGGGATGGATATTCCAATGTACTCATTTACAACTAGCCTCCTCTTGTTAATCTAATAACCCAGCATTCTTCAAATAATTTTCTGCAACAGCACTAGGATCGGCATCCTCATAATCCACCTTATAATTCATTTGCTGCATTTCTTCATTTGAGATTTTGCCGGCGAGCGCATTCAGAATCGGTTCAAGCTTTGGATACGTTTCTAATGTTTTTTCTTTTAGCAGCGGTCCACCTTGGTAGGGTGGAAAAAGGTTCTTGTTATCGGAAATGATGTGTAAGTTATATTCTACCATATCTGCGTCCGTGGAATAAGCATCAATTACATCAATTTTGCCAGCATGAACGGCTCGTGTTCGCAAACCTGCGTCCATTTTCTCTACTTGATCAAACGAAAAGCCATATACATCCTGAACGCCAAGATAACCATCCTCCCGGTCAGCAAATTCAAAAGTGAAACCGGCAGTCAAATCATTTTTATGCTTCTCTAAATCAGAAATCTTTTCCACGCCTAACTCTTTTGCTTGATTTCTTCTCATGGCTAAGGCGTAGGTGTTATTAAATTTCATCGGTTTTAGATAAGCCATCTCATATTTTGTGGCCATTCCTTTTTTAGCCTGCTCATATACTTCCTGTTCTGTACTTCCTTTTTTTGGCTGTTGATCAAGGAGTGCCGTTAAAGCGGTCCCGGTAAATTCCGGGTAGATATCGATCTCGTCCGTGAGCAGCGCATTAAACGCCATATCTGTGCTTCCGAAGCCTGATTCCACTTTGACTGAAATGTCTGCTTGATCTTCAATTAAGTGTTTGTACATGTTCGCAATGATCTCCGGTTCTGCCCCTAGTTTTCCCCCAATCACAAGCTCGGAATCTTTAGACTGCACGAATAACGGAGCTGCTACGACGAGTAAAGAGGAAAGCAAGACGATGGACACCGGGGTAAGTGCTTTGCCGCGTGATGTTTTTTCTGTCACCCGTAAAATAAGGTCAAAAAATAAAGCAAGTAACGCCGCTGGAATGGCGCCAAGAAGGATATAGGCGTTATTGGCGCGATCGATACCTGTCATAATGAAATCCCCAAGGCCGCCGGCACTAATTAAAGCAGCGAGCGTGGCTGTACCGACAATCAATACCATTGAGGTTCGGATACCAGCCATCATTACCGGAACAGCCACGGGCAATTCAATTTTCCGCAATTGCTGGAAGGACGACATTCCCATTCCAGCTGCCGCTTCTTTGATCGCAGGATCAACACCTTGTATGCCCGTATATGTATTCCGGAGTATTGGCAAAAGGGCATACGCCGTTAACGCTATAACTGCAGGCAAGGTTCCGATTTGGTTTAAAAGCAAAATCATAAACCCTAAGAGGGCAAGACTTGGAATGGTTTGCAGTACTGCGGCAACGCCAATAATTGGCTCCGCGATCCTTTGTTTCCTTGTTAGAAAAATCCCTACAGGAACCGCAATGCAGACCGCGACAAGTAGAGCAAACAGGGACATATGAACATGTTCCCAAACAAGTCTCCAAAAGGTGTCCTGCCGTTCTTGAAACAGAGCAGCCATTTCCTTTAAGATCGTCATGATACTGTCTCCTTTAGATGGTGTTGTGCATGTTTTAAGAAATGTACGATATCTTTGTAGCTGATGACGCCAATGATTTGCCCGTCCCGTATCACAGGAAGTGCTTCGACATCCGTCTTATCGAAACAGTGAACGGCTTTATCAAGCGGTGTATCCGGATGTAACGTGACTTCTGGAGAGAGAACTTCCTCTCCTTGTCTGCGACCGAGAAATTCACGATCATCCCCAAAAATATAAAGAGGGGTATACTGTTTATGGGATGCCTGCGCCATATTATCTACGTGGGCGGAATATTCACTCTCTCGGTTCATGATTTTAGAAACAGGAGTATTCCACTCGTTGTCTCTATTCCCGATGAATTCTTTGACAAATTGATTTACCGGCCTTGAGATCAGTTCGTGAGGAGTGCCGGTTTGAATTATTTTTCCATCATCCATCAAACAAATTCTGTCACCAAGCTGAAGAGCTTCATCAATATCATGGGTAACAAAGACAATTGTTTTTTTAATATCAGCCTGCAATTGGTGAATGTCTTTTTGAAGTTGTTCACGGCTTATCGGATCAAGAGCACTAAAAGGCTCATCCATTAAAACAATATCAGGGTCTGCGGCTAATGCCCGAATAACTCCCACCCGCTGTTGCTCACCGCCCGAAAGTTCAGCAGGCATTCTATTCCGGTAGACAGCCGGATCAAGCCCCGTCATATGTAGCAACTCATCCACTCGGCTGGAAATTTTCCTTTTACTCCATTTTTTCATCTCAGGGACTACACTAATATTTTCGGCAATGGTCATTGTCGGAAATAAGGCAATTTGCTGCAGGACGTAGCCTGTGTTCCAGCGTAATTTCTGGAGATCCCAATCTTGAATGTCCTTCCTCTTAATGGTGATCCTTCCGCTCGTTGGTTCTATCAGACGGTTGAGAAGTTTTAACGTCGTTGTCTTGCCGCAGCCGCTTGGCCCAATTAAAACAAACATTTCCCCTTCGTTAATTGTCAGGTTAAAGTCCTGGATTGCTTTTGTTCCATCATTGAATTCTTTTTGTATGTTGTGAAAGGTGATCATTAACATGTTCCTTTCTATTTCAATTGTCTAGTAGGAATGATAATCTATGTTGTTTATTTCACTTTTTTACAATTTTAAACCCATATTGTAAAAAAGCAGAAAAACAAAAAACCTGAAGCATGTTCTGCTTCAGGATAAGTAAGGAAGAAAATATAAGCCAATGCCCTATCTCCATTGCTAGGGAACACCGCCTACCCTTTTTGCATGAAGTAATAATTCCAGGCTTTCGCGAGCCGGTCCCGCGCCTCCAATAGAGCAGCTTTTCTATTTTCTTCTAATTGGGTTAGAGCAGTTTGCGCCTGGCACACTTCTTCTGCATTTCCAATAGCTTTTTCTATCTTGCGCAGACTATAAAGACGCTGGTCCTGTATCACTCTTTCCAACTGATTTCCCTCCTTGCGGCTCTTACATTACATTCTTATCCGCGGCAAGGAGAGAATATGACTATTTTTTCACAGGGCGTTTTCCCCAGTATTGGTAGTAATCCGTTTTTATATTGCCATTATAGAGCTTGCGTTTTTTAGTCGCTTTTTTTCCGTATAGCGCTTCAAACTTTTCATTTGATGTGATAAAGTAAGCCGACCACGTGTCATATGGCCGCAACGTTTTTCCGAGTTCTTTATACAACGCTTCTACGTTCTCTTTTTCGCCGATTCTCTCCCCATACGGTGGATTAGAAACGATACATCCATTTTCTTCATTTGTTGTAAAGTCAGACATTTGCATTTGCTTAAAAGAAATAGATCCAAACAGGCCGGCTTCTTTGGTGTTTTCGACTGCAAGATCAATCATTTTATGGTCAATATCTGTCCCGGTGATGTCTAATGGCTGGTCGTATTTGGCCAGGTCTTCCGCTTCCTGACGTGCTTTGTTCCAAATCGTCTGATCAAGCCAATGCCAGCTCTCCGAAATAAAATCGCGATTGAAGCCGGGAGCAATATTTTGACCGATGAGGGCAGCTTCGATCGGAATCGTCCCTGATCCACAAAAAAGATCTACAAATGGCCGGTCTGGATGCCAGTTCGTCAACATAATTAGGCTGGCTGCAAGTGTTTCTTTAAGAGGTGCTTTATTATGAAGCGGACGATATCCCCGTTTATGGAGGCCTTGCCCGGTCGTATCGATCGTAAGCACGGCGGTGTCTTTATGAATGGCTATCTCTATTTTGTAAAGCGGGCCGTTCTCTTGAAACCAGCTAGTCTTGTATGTCTTTTTCAAACGTTCCACAACTGCTTTTTTAACAATGGCCTGACAGTCCGGTACACTATATAACTTGGACTTAACGGAACGACCGGTAACGGGGAATTCGGCATCTTCCGGCAGAAAATTCTCCCAAGGCACGGCCTTTGTCTGTTCGAAAAGTTCTTCAAACGAATAAACTGGGAATTCAGCCATTTTAATTTTCACCCGATCTGCGGTACGCAGCCACATGTTGCTGCGGGCAATACCTTCTGGGGGTGCTTCAAATTCAACTTTTCCATTTTCCACGATGGGGTTTTCGTAGCCGAGTGCCTTAACTTCACGAGCAACGAGCGCTTCCAGCCCCATTGTAGCTGTTGCAATTAACGTAACATTAGAATCCATCCTTAAGCTCCTTTATAAACGTGATTGGTATGTAACATGCAGTAGGGTTTTATTATCATGCCAGACGCAAACAATTTTTATTATGTAAAAAGAAAAAACCCCTATTTCAGGGGTTGTCTGAGGCCGAAAACATCCTATATAAGCCATGTTCTGTTCCTTCGTGCTACATTCGGTTGTTCACCTCGCACTCCGGCAGCAGTCATCTATCTGCAAAGCAACTGCTCTGCCCTTTCTTTCCGTTCAATTCCTTCAGAAAGGCGCCCCTACCAATATTTGGGTTTCTCGCTCGAGGGGTTTACCTCGTTCCACCCTGTTTGTTTCCAAACAGGCTCCGTCACTGTGGCACTTTTCAGGGTAATGAAACCATATTCAAATGAACACAGGTTTTTTCCCCGCCGTCAGTTCAGTAAATACCAAACTGCCCTGACTTATGGTTTCGTCAGGCACGAACACTACAGTCATCGCAGACTGTGCGAGCATGGACTTTCCTCTGTACGTCATGTACAGCGACTGCTCGAATGTTTTCAGCTTTTTTCAGCCAAATGTTATTATAGCTTGTTTTAGTCATTTTGACAACCTTTATTTAAGCTATTATCTTAGCTGACGATTGCAGCAGTCGCCGCTTCCGCTACAATCAACTTTCATTTTTTTGGATGGCCTGCTTGGCCAATTGGTCGGCAGCGCGATTGCTTTTGGAAGGTATCCATTTGACGAAGCACAATTCACAACGGTCCAGCTGTCTTAGAATGTCAGCTAGATAAGGTTGATACGCTGCTTTTTTCGCATGGCGCTTCTCCACGGCATCGTCTACTAGCTTAGAATCTGTGTGAATCGATACCATCGACCAGTTTCTTTCCGTACAAAGCTTTAAAGCTTCCAACAGTGCTGCAAATTCGGCCTCATGATTCGTCATGCGTCCCAGCGGAATCGCATAATGTTCCGTTTCGTTGTTTGCCTTATTCACAAAAAGACCAGCTCCGGCGAACCCGGGATTCCCCGCGCTTGCACCGTCGATGAATATCTTAATCAAGCAGTCCACTCCTCTGTATGCACGGAATCGTCAATCGTATAATTTCTTTCCAAAAACTTCTTTTTCAAGATTAGAGAGCCGCTTTAAGATGTCATAATTAGTCCCTGTACCAGCCTGTGTATACGTATCAAAGCTTGGTGTTTCTGGTTCGTATACAGGCACCTCTGACGGGCGTTCCGGAGGCTTTGTTTGATCACGCTTTTTTAGTTCGGCTTCTAATTGTTGAATTTTTTCGGTAAACGCTTCATAGTCCTGAATGATTTGATCCAAAAATTGATCAACTTCATCTTTATTGTATCCCTTCATGCTCGTCTTGAAATCTTTATCTAAAATCTCTTTAGCCGTTAATCGATAGTTTTGCATTCGTTTGCTCACCCCGAGGTTTTCAAAAAGGTTATTTGTCATCCATTTTTTCAAAAGATTGTAGAAAAGTCAATTTTGCCTTCTCGCTTATTCAATAAAAGGGTCATAATCCCTATCTGCAAGTTCTTCTACCGTAACTTGAAGGTCTTCTGGAGTAATCCAGTAGACTGGATATGTCTCCTTTGCACTTCTTCGCTCGGCTGCTTCTAAATAAAAACGGGGAGTGCCAGGCTGCTCGGTATCATATAACAGCAATAGCGCATCTGTTTTCATAACAATAAAGTCATTACGAGTTCGCAGTTGTCCGGGATTCTCATATTCCCTCTTTGAAATAACGTCTGTAAAATCAGCTTGACTAATAATGCGGTGATAGCGGGCTTGGGCGTGTTCCGGCCACTTGCTCTCTTGTTGCATAAAAGCTGGCAGCACGGCAAGTTTTAAGTCAGGCCATTCCTCTTTTAACCGAATAGCTGCTTCAGCTGCCCATTGTTCGACGCCAGGCTGCCCGGAGACGACAACCCATTCAAGGCCTTCACTCAAAAAGGATTGCAGCCGTTTTTCAATCGTTTTTATTATGTAGCTGACTTCTTCACTGTCTGGTCGAAATATATTTAATTCTTGCGGTTTATACCCACTGACGGCTAACACTTTCAACATGATGATTCACCTGCTTTTGAGAGATAGAGCCGGAGGGAAGTACCCGCCGGCTTATCAATTTTAACGACAGCAATGAGGTGGTCGTGGTCTATTTACCGGACTATTTACCGGACCATTTACCGGACTAGACATTGGGCCGGGCATTGGACCGGATAGTGGACCGGCTCCCGGGCTATCTACAAAATGTTGATGGTAGACTTCATTAGCATCCGAATACGTTTGCGGATACGTATGATAATGTTTATACATATGCTTGTTGACGGTCGTAGTATGAACCGGATGAACTTCCGGAACGATATATTCATTGCAGTTATAAGCTGTTTGATTCACCACAGGATGGCAAACAGGCGGCATAACGCAAGGTCTGTTTTTCTTAAACATCAACTAATCCCCCTTCATTATCTATTCTATATCAGCCTATGACAAAATAGCGGGCCTGTATGGGGGAATAACCATGTTTTGAAATAAATTTAAAAAACGACAGCCGCCTACAAAAAAGTCAATACAGGATATGCAGTTTATGTCAATTCCGGTTGTAGGCTAGAGATTTTTGCAAAAAGGTGCGCTTGCCAGGGAAATAAAGTTAATTAGCATTTCCGGGCAATTTTTTTTGTAAACGTGTTACTCTTTTTTCGCTTTC
The DNA here is from genome assembly GCF_022458745.1 of Bacillus piscicola. Classification (GTDB taxonomy): domain Bacteria; phylum Bacillota; class Bacilli; order Bacillales; family Marinococcaceae; genus Alteribacillus_A; species Alteribacillus_A piscicola. The sequence continues at coordinate 373,096 of NZ_JAJJJF010000002.1, read as the reverse complement.
AAGCCGGCTCTTAGCATCTCGTGCAAGACGTTGAGCAGTTAACGAATAGCTGAGCGCTTTTTCAAAGTCTTTCAGTTGGTGTTCTTGATATTTCGCAAGCTCAATGATCGCACCATAACGATGTGCGCTTCCTTCTGTAGCTGCAGCCTGGAAGTGGATTTGCGCTTCGGGAATCCGTTGTTGTTTCTTAAGGACGTGTCCTAGAAGAAAGTGACTATTTAGCCGTAATTCTTTGCAAGTAGTTGTGACGGTGACTTTTTCGTAACACCACTCTGCTTTTTCCCATTCCTTCACGTGTGCATACCATTTCCCGATTTCAAACATTTCTGCATCGTTCGCAGTTGGCTGAAGCACTCGTTTCGAAAGATCAATATAAAGAGTAATCAACGTCAGAACATCCCATTCATTATGGGTGAGCACTCCTTTTACGAAATCTGGATGGGGGTCTTGTAAAAAGTCAAAATAGAGCATTGGGGCGAGGTAACCCGGGGTATCGTCTTTTCGCGTTATCCCGAGTATCTCTTTCTCCACAACAGACAGTATACAGGACGAGAGCCGGTTGCGGAACAGGCGGCGCGCAGCATGCAGCAAATCGTAGTGACCGAATGCAGGCAGTTTGGGAACTTCCTCCCTTACCAACGTATGACGTGTTTTTAGCTGCGGCCAGTCGAACGATTTTCCGTTATACGAAACGAGACTGTGTGTAGGCGGGGTATCGGATAAGAAATGATAATAGAGAGCGACTTCTGCTTCAGGACCTGGCAAAAAATACTGGCTCACCTTAACATTCTCACCCGTAAACTGAGCGCCTCCCAGCAGGAAAATCATATTTCCCGTTCCGCTGTTCAACCCGGTTGTTTCTGTATCAAAAAATAAAAAGTCTTCCGGTCTGCGCCCGCAGGAATGAAGCGGATGGTTGGCTGTCTCGTTTTCCCAGCGGCTGCAAACATCATATAGTTCTTGAAACGTATGATTTCCGTGTTGATAATCAAGCGGGTACGCCACTTCCCGTTTTATCATATAGGCGTCATCGAGAAAATGAATGCTTGCAGAGAGCGCGTCCCACGCATCCTTGTATGGCACCGTTTGCTTTTCTGTCACGGGAGGTGGCTGTAACGGCGCTACTGTCTGAGAGTTGGGCGTACTGAGATGTGATTTCATCCGTGTTAATTTTTGTTTTATGTTCAATTGCCTACTCCTCCTCCATGAAACGGATCAAGCGCATCACTGCCCATTTTGACTCTTCCCCAAGATTGCCGTCTTCTCCGGTGCAGGAAGGACAACCCGCGAGACAAGGGCACGATTGCACAAGCTGTTTCGCTTTTTGCAAAAGCAAGGGAGTTTCTTTGTATACAGCTGATGCGAGGCCAATGCCGCCAGGATAGCGGTCATATAGAAAAATAGTCGGTTCTTCTGAGTGGGCGGCCTTTATTTGTGGAACAACATGAAGGTCATTCCGATCACACATGACGTGGACAGGTGCCACATGGCGCAGCACGTGCGCAAATCCGATCAGTGCTTGTTCAAATTGATCTCTTGTAAATTGATCAGTGACTCTTTTGGGGAAGCTAATCCAGCAAGCGTTCGTGTGAAGTTCTTCCTCTGGGAGGTGGATGGAGCCAGAGCCGATGTTTTCAAAAGTAGTCATTTTGATTTTTTTGAAAATCGTCGCTTTCGCATTCACCATCACATCGCCAAAGGCTGTCAGAAAAGCAGGTGTTTCCGTGACCTTGTCTTCTTCCAACACTTTGAGCTCAACAGCAAGGTTGGCATCTGTAAAGTATTCTACCTGTACTTCCTGAACAAATGCCTTTCGTTCTTCCCAGTCTAATGTTTCCACTTGATATTGAATTCCTTCATGCAGATAAATCGCTTTTTCGTGCAGTAAGGTCATCGCGCTGAAACGATCCATTTCCCCGATTACTTTTATACGGGATATATCAGTTTGGTCGATAATGACCACATTCTCTTGGGAAGCGGAACGCAAGCTGATTCCATGTGCCGGAAACGTGTCATTCATCCAATACCATTTACGGCCACGGTGATGAAGAACGTGCTCTTCTGTGAGAAAATCCAAAATGTCATGAATTTCCACGCCGTCAAACTGCTCACCTTCATGAAAAGGTAACTCGAAAGCAGCACACTTCAAATGATCGACTAAAATGATCAGGTTATCTGGATCGATCCTCGCTGATTCCGGGCTCTGTTCTAAAAAGTAATCCGGATGCTGAATCATATATTGATCAAGCGGGGACGCACCGGCTACGAACAAGATCAATGATTCATCCTGACGTCTGCCGGCCCGTCCTGCCTGCTGCCAGGTGCTTGCTACTGAACCAGGATAGCCTGTCATAATACACACTTGCAGTTGGCCGATGTCGACGCCGAGCTCAAGAGCATTCGTGCTCACCACCCCCATTATCTCTCCGGTACGAAGTCCTTTTTCAATCTCTCGTCGCTGTTTAGGCAAATAACCTCCCCGGTAACCTCGTATCGTTTTGGGGCCTAGTTCTTTTTGTACCAACTCTTGAAGATGGCTTAAGATGATCTCCACGCGGACGCGGCTTTTTGCAAATACGATCGTTTGAATATTTTCTTTTAAAAAATGGGAGGCTAATTCGTTCACCTCTTTTGTTGCCCCTCTTCTAATATTCAAAGCTTCATGAACGAGAGGTGGATTATAAAAAACGAAATGCTTTCTGCCACGGGGGGCTCCATTATTATCAATTAGCTGAAACGTTTCTCCGGTTAACGTTTCAGCCAGTTCCTTAGGATTGGCAATCGTTGCTGATGTGCAAATAAAAACGGGATTGCTTCCATAATAATGCGCAATTCGCTTTAAGCGGCGGATGACGTTCGCAACATGACTTCCAAACACACCACGGTACGTATGAAGTTCATCAATTACGATGTAAGTTAGATTTTCAAAGAGAGAAATCCATTTCGTATGGTGTGGGAGAATAGCAGTGTGAAGCATGTCTGGATTTGTGATAACTACGTGTCCCGCTTTACGAATTGCCTGACGGACAGCGGGTGACGTATCTCCGTCATACGTAAAACTTTTGATGTCTTCTCCCATTTCCTCGATGAATTCATTGATCTCACTCTTTTGATCTTGGGCCAGTGCCTTGGTCGGAAACAAGTACAAGGCGCGGCTGTTTTTATCCGCTAAGATCGACTGCAACACAGGAAGGTTGTATGCTAATGTTTTTCCCGATGCAGTCGGAGTAACGGCAATTGTATTCTCTTTACGGATACCACTCTGTTCAAAGGCGGAAGCCTGATGGGTATACAAAGAAGAAATTCCTCGTTTCTCCAGGGCATTAATAATTCTGCTGTCTAATGATGACGGAAATGACACGGTCTTTGCTTCCTGTGCCGGCAACGTATGCCAATGAGCGATTCGCTCCTTTACGTCCGGGTCCGTACGCAGCCATTCTATCAGTTCATCTAATGTTTGTTTACGCATGATTACGCTCACCTCTATACGACTTATTGTAGCGAATATACGTTTGTTTTCCAATGGAATTTTTAATGGGAGTCTGGAGAGGGAAAGGTATGAGAGAAAAGTAACACAGACAGGTACAGGAAGTGTGTTATGCAAAAGCAAAAAAAACAATAACGAATATTTCGTTATTGTTAAGCGCGAGCGATATTGTGTTTATCGTACTGTGTAGTAATCATTGATCATCTGCAGTACTGATTTATCTTCTTTGACCGGTGTGAAACGGCGTTCATTTGATTTTTTAGGTGTTGTTTTCATCTTGACCACTCCTTAAAACTGTTATGATGTTGATTTTTATTATACATACGTGTTATAAAACAGTCAATAACTTTTTTGAAAAATATATAACAAAAAAACATCCGGCGGGTACCCGGATGTTTTTTTTATTTTTATTCTTATAGATTAACCGTAACATCTCCATTTTCACGGAGCTTATCAACGAGCTTTTGAATTTCTTCCCCTTCTTTTTGGCTTTTTAATTGTGCTTCAATTTGTGGCTTCAGTTCCTCAAAAGAAGGGATTTCCTGTTTAGACTCTTTATCTTTTCCTTCTTCATCTTTGTTGCCCTCTTTTTGTGCTTCTGTCATTTGCTTATACATGTCTTTGACTTCTTTTTCCGAGACTTTAACTGTCCCAGTCTCATCCTTCACAAGCTTTTGGATCTTCACTTGTTTTTTTAGGTCGCTTGCTAAATCTTCTTCGGTCACCTTACTGCTTTTTAGTGCTTCTTCAAATTGTTCGTCGGAACCAAATTGTTCTTTCAAGGAAGTGATTTTCTCGTTCACTTCTTTATCGGATGCTTCTAAATCGCGTTTCTCTGCTTCTTGTATAAGTAATTGCTGACCAATTAATTGCTCGACAGTCTGCTGTTGAATTTGTTTTTCCATTTCACCATTTTTATCTTGTTTCTCATCGTATAATCCTTGTACGGAATAGTTATTAAGTGTTGAAACATAAACTGGCTTAAAATCCTCTTTCGTTATCTTTTCTCCATTCACTTCTGCGACAACATCTGGTATCTCTGACATATCAGGCTCTGGTGCCTTCGGCTGTTCGGGTGCCTCCGTCTCCTGTTGCTTGTCTGCTTCGTTATCTGTTTGGTTATCGGAAGCATTATCATCTCCGCAAGCTGCTAATAAGGAAATGAGAAGTGCCAGTGTTATACCTATGATCCAATTTCTCTTCAAAGAAAAAGCCCCTTTCTAAATCTAGACTGTCCGTATTGTAACACATTGTCTCTTTCGCACCTATAACGAGAATGTGAAAAATAAACAAAAAGTAATAGAGTTAATTTATAATTCAAATGAAGTTATCGAAAGTCGAACATTTCGGATGTAGTATAGAACGGTTGATTTTCACTGCAGGCGGACGCTTTCACCTACAGGCTCAAGGGCGACATCAGTTCGAGACTGCGCTTACGCTTGGTCTCACTGTGTCTTCTTTGCCGCGGGCAACGCCTCAGCCTCCTCGACCTGCCAGCAGGTCTGCGGGTCTTCGGACTGTTGCTTTTCCCGCTGGAGTCGCCGCCTTCCGTTCCAATCAAAAACAGATACTTGTGGATTTCAATGAATAATTTATGTGTTATTTAGTAATATTATTCGTTTTATTATCTAATGAAACACTTATGAAATTGATTCAATAAACGATGCAGTAAAAAAGGACAGACGAAAAACTAAGTCTGTCCTTTTTGGAGAAATAAATCATCTTATTTTTAGCAGCTGCTCGGTGTATCATTCATCACCAGTCCCGTTTTTCCTTCTTCCGTTAACCCGGTATCCAAGGTGATTTTTTCCACGTGGCTCACAATTTGTTCTTCGATAGCGACAGGTATACCGTTAATCTCTCGTCTTACATCAGTTTCTTCCGGCTCATCCAGAGCCAGTCCTAATTTTGGACCGCCTCAGCCAAATCCGCTGAAAACGACACGGAGAGTAGGTACGTCATGTTCTTTCATTACGCTTTCAATATACTCTTTCGCTTTTTGAGTTATTTGCATCGATTATCACCTCGTCTTTCTTCTCGTTACTTATATTGTAATTTACTTATTATTGTTTGCAAAGAAAAATCAATTACGCTTCGTTGCTAATGTTTTTCTTATTCCAAAACCGTCTAAAATTTTCTCCGCAAATTCCTTTTACGATGTCCTCGTCGAAACGTTTCAGCAGCCATTCAATGAGACGCGGGAAATCACTCGGATTGGTTAATCCTTTGACTGTATGATCTATTCCATCAAAATCCGAGCCAAAGCCGGCAATGTGCCAAACTCCCTTTTTTCCTAAATATTCAATTTGTCGGGCTAAGTCTGCATAGTCAGCTTCGCTCGTTCCGTTCATAAAGAAAGGGTAAAACGTTAAGCCGATAAAACTATTTTTATCTACAAGAGCGGTCAGTTGATTGTCACTAAGATTTCGAGGGTGGTTGTAGATTCCTTTCACATTTGCATGGCTTACTACCATGCGATTGCTGACGTTTAATGCCTCCCAAAAACTTTTTTCATTTAAATGAGCGGCATCAAGGATAATGTCGTTCTTATTCATCCATGCGATCACCCGTTTGCCTGCTTGTGTCAGGCCATGTTTGTTGGAATGACTGCTCCCGGCTGCAAGTGAATTTTTTTCATTCCAGGTTAAGCTAGCCATCACGATGCCATTTCGCTTTAAATCTTCCCACGCGTTTAAATCATCTGCAAACATTCCGCCTCCTTCCAGCGATAGCAGTGCCTGTGTATGGGAAGGCAGCTTTTCTGGAAGGTGAGAGGCTGTCGTTTGAATAGTAGGAGACGCCAATACCTTCTTGTGAAATAACTTCATTTGGTCCCATACTTCTTGTCTTTGCTTTTTCCAAGACTTCTTAGGATTGGCGAAAACAGCGAAGTTTTGCAGATGGATGCCCCCTGCTTGGAGCGTACCTGCATGGACAGCTGCACTGGAAGAAGTGCCAAAAGTTAAATTCCCCGATTGAATCATTTTCGACAAGGCGTCACAATGCATGTCGGCAATAAACATTTGCTTATCCTCCCTAATGCTGACTTTACTCTTATGTCTATGCCGACAGACGCTAGTCTGATCATTGTTACTCCAATCAAAAAAATTGCCTCTTTCCGCAGAAGAGGCAATCCATTATAGTTTTATCGGCAACGGCCGGTAGAGAATTTTCACATGTACGGGGACCAACCCAGTTGCTTTTCCTTCAAGCAGGCTATGATACATTCGTTTTCCTGCACCTGCGTTGGCAGAGTGAATCGTAATCCGATCCGGGAAAGCTGGATGGTTTAATTGCAGTAAATAGAGGACTACTTCATAACCATTGTTTCTATTACTGCCGAGATCATGATCGAGTGATAAATGAGAAACGGGCTCTTCTTCCTTCAATAATAAAATACATTCCTCTGCTGTCTTAGCAATAATGTGATTCGGAGGGCCTGTCCTTATGTCATCAAGGAAAATATTTCTTCTCGTCATAATACCCCCACAAAAAGATAATATTTCAAAACCCACGACTATTCTTTAACGTTATACAATTATTGTAACACATAAAAACATATGTTTCGACTAAAGAATTGCTTTAAGTTTTTTTATAATGCTATCTAAGTGCGGAACTTCAGAGGCTTTTGTGTTTGTTTCATTTTCTGTTAGCAATTTGTTCACTGTCCGACGGTACTGGTTCTGAGTTTTTTCCCATTCCTCTCTTATAAATATACAATAGGTTTGCCGAAGTTCTATATGGTACTTCTGCACATATTCATTTCCATAAGGTCGCAGCATTTCCTCCAGTTTTTCTTTACATAGTTTGTTTTGCTGTCCAACAAAAAAGTCGTGGTGAGATTTGAATTCTGCTAAAAAACCGAGGTCATTGCTTGTGAGCGGCATCTCTTCTTTCACCGTAATAGGAGGAAACACGGATAAAGTGCCTTTGACAAACGCGAATTGCAAGGGGCTGGAAAGCTCCCGCAACATTTCCTCTTGAAATGCCTGCCATTCTTTTTTGATAAAGAACTCTATCCGGATAATGGATGCTCTTATTTCTTGCGCAAGGTCATAGAATATAAAGTGGATCATTTCATTTGTGCATCGATGGAGCTGAGGAACAAACATTTCTTCGTCTAGTCTAACAATGCTGAATATGTCTTTGAATTCATCGTAATAGCGATAAAACACGCGCTGCTTGACATAAAATAATAGCTCTTCTAATTCTCGTAATACCCAGTCTATTATTGTTTCAATAGGGAACTCCTTTACACTACTTTTAAAATGGAGTAGTTCTTGTTTTCGAATTTTTTGCTGCTTGGCTTTGGCCGTATCCTCTAATAAAAGAGATTGTCGTTGATCTTCCAGTAAAGAAATAGCCTGCCTAATCTCGGACTCTCCCTCTTTTATTACCATTTCTTGTAAGATGCGGTGAGAAAAATCGCGAAACTCATGCAAAAAATTGGGAACACCAGAAGTTTGCATACGTTCTTTGTTGTCTGTCACATTATTCTCCAGCGCCAGCTTTCCTGCGATCGGGTATATGCGCGCGGAGTGAATACCTAAGTGGATAAGCTGCTCATTAACATAGGTCAGGACGTCATGTATTTCTTCCTCATCGTTCGCCAAGTCAACTGCATTAACTAGAAAGAAAATCTTATCATAGGGAAAGTAATCTTTCGTACGGCCAAGTTGTAATAAAAACTCTTTATCAGCTTTTGAAAAAGGATGGTTATAATAACTTACAAATAAAACGGCATCGGCTTCCTTCATCTCTGTGAAGGCAATTTCACTGTGACGGCGGTAGATCGAGCCGATTCCAGGCGTGTCTGTTAATTGATATCCCTCTCTTGTAAACATACAGTCAAAGTAGATGGTCACACTCTTCACCAGCAATGCCTTTTCCTCATTGGCTGTCATTCTAACGTACTCTTCATAATGCGTCTGCTTCTCTGTGCCTAACTTATATTTTGATGTCTTTAATACCGCATACAACTGGTTAAGCTGTTCTATTTCTGTGTGGTGCAGCAATCCCAGAGGATTGGTTTCTTCCTTCTTCCCTTCTTCATTTTTCTCCTTCGTTGTTTCCTTATTCTCTTTCTTCTTCGATTTTTCCTCGCTTTCTTTCAGTATTCGATTCCAGTCATCAGGCGTTTCCAACTTTATACCGGCGGGACGGACCACATCGTTCATATCTGCCAGAACATCTGCCTCTGATTTATATGTAATCACCACCGTTTTATTTGGATGATGTTCATCGGGAGCAGTGATATATTGAACAGCGGCTGTTGTCGGGTTGGCTGCAACTGGCAAAAACTTCTCACCGAGTAGTGCATTGGCAAGCGAAGACTTCCCTGCACTGAATGCACCGAATAAGGATACTCTGTATTTTTTCCTTTGCATGCGCTGAAGACGATTGTGCAGTGTTTGTTTGATATGATCTAATCCATTTGTTTCTTCAAGGATTGATAATGCTTTTTGAAAAGACAGCTGGGCATTACTTGTTGCTTCTGAAAAACTAGTAAGTGACTCGTTCGTTTTCGTTGAGGGGTAGAATTTTTTTAAGTCTATTGTTTGTTTAGTCAATGCCAGCTCTGTGTTTTCTTTATCATGAATATATGGCCCCGATCCGGATTCAGGCACAATTAGCGGTAATCGTGCTTCTTTTAACGAAGCCAGTGTTTGATCCAACATCTGCAACAAGGTATCGTAACGCACGTTTTGTTGTTCCCACTCCCTTTCTACTTGCTGCAATGCGTGAATCTCTTTCTTCAGTTGTGTTTTTTGATGAGTTTGTCCCCTTTCTATAGCTTTCAGTAATACTGGTAGTATATGAAGCAAATTTTCTTTATAGAGCTTACGGATTTCATCGACAAGAAGCTGACTAAACGTTAGTACATAAGCTTGTGTAAAATAAGCTCCTCCCCTCTCTGCCTGTCGGAGCAAAGGTGCATCGATAGGCTGGTGGAGAGAAGTAATTTTTTGTTTTACGGAAGTGTCCGCCGCATGGTACTCTTCCAAAATTTTACGGAATTGATCTTGTAAATGGATATCAATGTAGTTGCGTACGTTTTCATTCAAGCTTTCCAGCAGCTTATCCTCTCTTTGCTGTTTCTCCTGTATTGTTTTACGACGTCGGAACAGGCCTTTTAATCGAAATGACGGCTGTCTTGCCTCCAAGTAAGCACGGGCCAAATTACGAGTATGGTGAGGCACCAGCTTTGCATTTTTAAACACAGTATCTAATTGCTGAAATAGTCTTTTCTCAGCATCGCTTCTCCAAGAGGACAGGCGCTCTAACTCTGATTCTTTTCTTTTGCGTATTTCCTTAAGAGTAGATAGAGAAGCGAAAGTTTGCATTTCCTTCCTTATCTCATTCGAGGGGAGGCTGCGCTTTTCTATTGTATGAAGCATATTCTCTAGTTCTCTGTATATCCCGATAGCTACAGTTTGGACAATAACATGTTCGGTTTCATTAACAGGAAGGAAGAGCTGTTTGGTAAAGGAGAACCAATCCCGCTCACGATACATAGGGTCACGAGCAGAGATAAAGTAAACGTTTCTAACATCAATTTCTCGTTTGGAAAGGCTTGCTTTAATCTTTTCTTGATAAGAGTCAAATGACAATTCTTCTTCATCGTGTTTGTCAATCTGATTGATAAGAAGGACGGGGGTAATGTACTGGTCGTTTAACTCTTGTAGGAAAGTAAAGTTCTCTTCTGATTCCACGTGTTGGTAGTCTGTCATGTAATAAAGTGTATCAGCCTCAAACAGCCTCTCCTCAGCCAGCGTTCGATGCCCAGCTGTTGTCGAATCAATCCCAGGGGTGTCGAGTATTTCTAAGTTTTTCGGAAAATGAGCAACCGGGAGGGTAATATACACCTCATCCGCCGTATCTGTGCTAGTAAACCAATCGTTCCCCCATTCTTCGGTAAATATTTGTTTCATTTCTCCGGATTGTTCGTCTCGAAACGATAGGGTTGCATCTTTCCCTTTTTTAATATGGACGATATTCGCACTCGTTGGAATTGGGTGGGAAGGAAGTAAGTTGCTGCCAATCAACTGATTCAGAAGTGTAGACTTCCCGGCGGAAAAGTGTCCGCAAAATACCACTGTTCGTTGGTTATGGATGAGTTTCTGTTTCAATTGTTCTAGATGATGATAAACGGTTTCACAGTTATGCTTTTCTGCTGCTTCTTGGAGTGTTTCCAACGTTTTTAAAAGGGCTTGAGCGGAAAAACTATTCTCAAAAAAGAATTGGCAGCGTTCTTTTTCAGTTAGATAAGCCTCCTGTACAGAACGCACGTTCATTCCTCCTTTGCTATTTAGATGATGAAAAAAACCTGCATAAGCTACACTTATACAGGCTTGACATCGCATTTTATGCAAAATCATACGGGGTTTCTTGATAGACGTAATAGTTGAGCCAATTCGTGAATAGCAAATTAGAATGAGCCCTCCAACGTAAAGGTGGCTCAAGCAGGTGATTATCCTCAGGGTAATAGTGTTTTGGCAAGCCGGTGTCTAAACCGCGACGTTTGTCTCTTTTATATTCATCGCTGAGCGTTTCACGGTCATATTCACTGTGGCCTGTAACAAAAATCTGTTTACCATTTTTTTCAGCTATAATGTAAAGGCCTGCTTCCTCTGATTCTGAAAGCACCTCCAGTTCCTTTACCTTCAAGACGTCTTCCTTTCTTGTTTCTGTATACCTGGAATGCGGCGCCAAAAAAACATCATCAAACCCTCTTAACAGGTTGAAGTTAGGATTATTCACACGGTGTTCAAAGACTCCGAACAACTTTTTATCCAACGGGTGTTTTGGAACCCCGTAATGGTAATACAATCCTGCTTGTGCGCCCCAGCAAATGTGCAGGGTAGACGTCACATTTGTTTTGCTCCATTCAAGGATTTGGGTTAGTTCTTCCCAGTAGTCTACTTCTTCAAAATTCAGTGTTTCAACCGGAGCTCCTGTAATGATCATCCCATCAAATTTACGGTTGCTAACTTCATCGATCGTTTTATAAAACGCTGCTAAATGTTCGAGAGGTGTATTTTTAGAACGATGCGTGTTTGGATGGAGAAAGGAAACATCAAGCTGCAATGGTGTATTGCCAAGCATGCGCAAGATTTGTGTCTCTGTCTGCTCTTTAAGTGGCATTAAATTAAGTATTAGAATTTTAAGAGGCCGGATATCCTGGGTATAGGCTCGGCTTTCATTCATGACAAAAATATTTTCTTTTGACAATATATCTTTTGCTGGCAGGTGGTCAGGTACTTTAATAGGCATACGTTTCACTTGCTCCTTCATTGATTTCTACTTCGTGCTACAGTTTGGCAGTAACTAGTCTTTAATATTTAAAGCTATCATGAATATTATGATAACGCAATAATTGTAAAGAATAAATTAGGAGATCACTTCAATTAATTGTTTCGCAAGGGTGAGCGGCACCGTTGTATGACCGAGCGGCTCACGTTTTCTTCCGTATTCCTCATGATGAAAATCAGAACCACCTGTTCGAATAAGCGGTCTTCCTGCAGCCTTTTCCCATTTTGCAACAAGCTCCTCATAATGGTGAACAGCATCGAGGTCGTGATCACGGTGATATACTTCAACCCCATCCAAGTAATAATCTAAAATCCAGGTTTCTATTTCCTCATCAATTTCATAGTAAACGGGGTGGGCTACGACTGCTTGTCCACCTGCATGATGGATGAGCTCAATTGCTTCCTGAGGAGTAAACTCTTTTTCTTTTCCTACAAAGCAAGGCTTTCCCTCTCCTAAATAACGATCAAAGGCTTCACCGACTTCCTCGACATACCCTTTCTCCATCAAGGCTTTTGCGACGTGAGGGCGTCCGATACTCCCTCCATCCGTATGCTTTAGAACATCCTCAGCTTCAATAGGCATACCTGCTTTGTTCAGTTTATCCAGAATAACGTGAAGGCGCCTTTTACGTAAACGCCTCTGCTCTTCCAAAGCACTCTGAAAATAAGAATCGTTCGTATTAAAGCCATATCCAAGCATATGTACACTTTTGTTACTTACAGGTGATTTTGTTGATAGCTCAATACCATTGATCACGTGTATGTCAAGGAAATCGGCAGTCTCTTTCGCTTCCTGTAACCCATCCGTTGTATCATGATCGGTTAAGGATACAATTGACAATCCTGCTTCCTTGCATTTTGTCATTAAAGCAGACGGAGAATAACCTCCGTCTGAAGCCGTTGAATGCATATGCAAATCTGCTTTGGACACAATATTCCTCCTTCATTGGGCTAAGATGACTTCTCATCTGAAAGGTTTAAATTCCAAGTAGCGACTCCTTTTCCTTTATGATTGGTAAAGGTAAACTCGTAATAAGAAGAAGGTTCCACTTTATAGGCCAACGTACCACGGCGCAGCCCACCTGCCCGAAGCTGACCACCAATAAGGCGTTGGTCTCCATAAGACGATACATATTCAGAGGCATGGCCATCACTGTCGACAACTAATGTACTGAACAGCGGAATTTCTTTAGGCTCCTCCGTATTGTTGCGAAAAGACAGATCAACGACGACGTAGCGACTATCTTCTTCCTCAGAGATATAAGCTTCATGTACCGTAATATCGAAACCTTGAATCGTCTCTGTTCCCCCGACTTCTAGTACATGTTCGGTGTCAGCAGAAACCGTTTGTGTGAATTGATCGGTCTGGACGACTGTACGCTGCGATTGGATAAACATGCCGCTGAATATACCAAGCAATAAGGTTAACCCCAATAATAGCCAATATCTCTTATCCATCGTCAGTTCCTCTCCCATCCCAAAAGACAGACAAGTTAGAAGTAATTACTTGTGTTCTTGCCACCACTCATCAAAAATATTAACTGGCATCTGTCGTTTGTGCTCTGTTTGTTTATATATATGAATAAGCTTCTCTTCTGTTTCTTTCTGAACTTCAACGCCTTCAAGAAAGTCATCAATTTCCTGGTATGTTAAACCAAGTGCTTCTTCATCAGGCAGACCTGGTTTGTCACTTTCTAAGTCAGCTGTAGGAACTTTTTCATAGAGGGCGGCCGGCGCATCTAATTTTTCTAATAGTGCTTTGCCTTGCCGTTTTGTAAGACCATAAATCGGTGCAATATCACAGGCTCCATCTCCATGTTTGGTGAAGAATCCTGTAATAGCCTCAGCAGCTATGTCGGTACCAATTACAAGACAATTGTATTCAGCTGCTACATCATACTGTACTTTCATTCGTTCCCTTGCTTTTGTATTCCCTTTATTAAAATCACTCATTTTTTGACCGGTTGCCCTTTCAAATGCACGCTCGGCACCATCGACAGCTTCTTTAATATTGACAGTAAAGGACTGAGAGGGGGCAATGTACTCCATAGCAGAGGCAGCATCCTTTTCATCGTACTGTTTCCCGTATGGAAGTCTCAACGCTATAAATGTATATGTTTTAGTTTCTTCTTTATTCAGCTCATTTACAGCCAACTGCGCAAGCTTGCCCGCAAGCGTAGAATCCTGCCCACCAGAGATACCCAGTACGTAGCCATCCGCACCTGTAAGTTTTGCATAGTCCTTTAAAAATTTTACTCTTGTATTAATTTCTTGCTGCGGATCGATGGTTGGTTTTACTTTTAATCTCTTTCTTATTTCGTTCTGTGTCATTTTCACTTTTTACCCTCCATACGTAATTGTACCTACACTTTACCTGCTCTGCTTGTTTTCTAAACTTGAGGGATGCAAGTTAAAGCGTATTATTTGTTCATGTTTTTGTTCATTTAGTAAAATCCGGTACTGTACATCTCCTAAAAGATCGAAGTGAGGATAATAACGGCGTGTATGGATCCACTCTGGTTTTAAACCATACTGCCGGCCCCATTCCTTCAATTTTATCATATCGGAGCAAGCTGCTTTCGTTACCGACGTACAATCCGGAAAGCGAGCGTCATACCAATAATGAGTTATAAAAGCAATTTCTCCTATTGCAGCTTTCGCTTTCCAAAGAGATAGCTCTTCCCGCTTAATACCGAAAGCCATGTCACGTGCCTCCTTTCTAATGTTTTGTACGTTGAAAAACTAAGATTAGTCAGGCTGCTTTTTATGTCTCTCATATGCTTCATGCCATTCCGGTAAATGTTTCTTAATAGAAAAGGGCCGAAACGAATCTTTTTTTACGCAAACGTGGCTGCTCGTTCCAGAAGCACAACTTACTCCTGATTCATTTAATACCTCGTATCCATATACGACCCGGATACCATTATATTGATCAATCCAAGTGAAAAGGGTAACGGACTCCCCATAATGGGTAGGATGCTTGTAATCTAAGTTGACGTTAATTACAGGTGATAAGATTCCTTCTTTTTCAAGTACGCTGTAATCAAAACCTAGTTCTCTGATTAACGCTGTTCGACCGAGTTCACACCAGACAATATAATTAGCGTGGTGTACAACTCCCATTTGATCCGTTTCAGCGTATCTCACTTCGATATTTGTTTCTGCCGTAAGCATGCTGTGATATCCCCTTTACTTCAAATTATTATCTTCACTAATCCATTTTTATTATTAGTTTAAATACTACTAACAAGTATCCTTATTTTAACGTATTTGGAAAGAAAAGAAAAAAATGGAGCTGCCTCCATGGCAACTCCTGTTCGCTCATTTTTTCAAAAAAAGAATGAATTGAATGCAGCAGGCACCAACTACGCCGCCTACGGTATTTAAGAGGACGTCATCTACATTTGCTACACGGTAAGTGAAGATGAATTGGTTTATTTCAATAAATGCTGACAATAACATAGAAAGTCCCGCCACAATCCAAAATGTTTTCTTTGTCTGTTTCAATAAAAGAGAGACCAGAACTCCAAACGGCATAAACATAACAACATTTCCACCTAATATTCTAAGAGGGTCTCTCATATCAGGACTGAACACAGCAATCCGATAAATGCTTTGAAAGAGAGTTAAATTATAGTTACGCCCCCCTGGTCCAACAGGTCCAAACGAGGACCCATAATTCCAAGCAAATAAAGTCACATATAAAACAATAGTTAAGTAAAAAAGAAGAATTAAAAAGATCACTTGTTTTGTCAGTGCAGGTCTTTTAGTGTTCTTCTTTTTTTCGGAATTTATTTCTAAATGTCTCATGCATGGAATTCCCGCCTTTGTGATCTACTCTTCCTTATTATCAATTTTCACTTCCAATTTATCAAGGAAAAGTAAAAGCCAATGATCGACAAAGAATGTATTCCTGACAAGAAGGGAGCAATACCCAATGAAATTTTATCTTATTTTAAAGTTTTTTTCTCTTCCCACTTCTCTTCAATCTTATCTAAAGATGCTGGATTGTTTAATATTTCTTTTTTGTTTTCTTCCAAGAGCTCTTTCAATGAAATTTTTCTTCTTCTACTCATCACAATCGTCTCCTTTTTCGAACAATTTTCATTTCACTCTAATCTTTTCTTTATTTTTGATTATTTATACATTTTTTATTTTAAAAAATAAGGTACGTGAAATTATTTGTTTCTAGTATAAAAAAAACCTGACCAGAATGGCCAGGTTTTTTGCGTTGTTATTTCTTGCTTCTTGCTTCCGCCAAGTTGTTTCGTAACACCATCTGCAAGATACCGCCGTGACGGTAATAATCCATTTCTACCTCGCTATCAAAGCGTACGATTACTTCGAAAGTCTTCTTGCTGCCATTTTCATCCACCGCTTCTACTTCTACGAGGTCGCGCGGTTTCACATTGTTACTGACCTTAATATTAAACGATTCTTTTCCAGTCAGACCAAGAGAATCAGCGCTGTCGCCATCTTTAAATTGAAGAGGCAGTACTCCCATGAGAACAAGGTTGCTACGGTGAATCCGTTCAAAACTTTCCGCGAGGACTGTTTTTATGCCGAGCAAGTTTGTACCTTTTGCAGCCCAGTCACGTGAGCTTCCCATTCCATAATCTTCACCGGCGATGACCATCAGGTCGGTATTATCTTCTTTATATTTCATAGCCGCGTCGTAAATAGCCATTACTTCCCCATTCGGCCAGTAGGTCGTGTAACCGCCCTCGGTGCCAGGAGCTAACTGGTTTTTAATACGAATGTTCGCAAATGTTCCACGCATCATAACTTCGTGGTTACCACGACGTGACCCATACGAGTTAAATTGAGATGGCTTTAGACCCTTTTCAATGAGATATCTGCCAGCCGGGCTGTCTTTTGCAATCGAACCTGCCGGAGAAATATGGTCAGTCGTAACAGAATCACCAAACTTACCAATCACACGAAGATCCGACAATTCTTTAATGTCTTCCGGCTCTTCGGACATTTCCTCAAAGAAAGGAGGATTTTGAATATACGTGGAATCTTCATCCCAATCATATAGCTGCGCATTCTCATCTGATTGTAATGCGTTCCAACGATCATTATTATCAAACACACTCTCATACTCTTTCTTAAAGAGGGCAGGCGAAACGTTGTCGTGCACAAAATCTTTTATTTCAGAAGCAGAAGGCCAAATGTCTTTAAAATAAACATCGTTTCCGTCTTTATCTTTACCAAAAGAGTCATTATACATGTCAAAATTCACGTTTCCTGCAAGCGCATATGCTACTACAAGCGGCGGTGAAGCCAGATAGTTCGCTTTAACGAGCGGATGGATACGTCCTTCAAAGTTACGGTTACCGCTGAGAACAGAAGATACGAGCAGATCATTTTCAGCAATCGCTTCTTCAATCTCTTCCGGAAGCGGTCCGCTATTCCCGATACATGTTGTACAGCCATACCCTACGAGGTTGAAGCCGAGTTGATCCAAATATGGCAAGAGACCGGATTCCTCGAGATATCCTGTTACTACTTTGGAACCAGGCGCTAATGACGTCTTCACATAATGAGGGACATCGAGTCCTTTTTCTACTGCCTTTTTAGCAAGCAACCCAGCACCAATCATGACATAAGGGTTTGACGTGTTCGTACAGCTCGTAATGGCCGCAATCGCAACAGCACCCGTTTCCAGTTCGGATGTTTTTCCGTCCGGATGCTTCACTTCTACTTTCTTATCCGTTTCCTCTGGTGCCAATCCAAAGCCTTGATTGCCGGCAGGAGCGGTTAGCGCGTCGTTAAATTTCTTTTTCATGTCTGCCATTGGAATGAGGTCTTGCGGACGTTTTGGCCCAGAGAGACTTGGTTCAATAGCAGAAAGGTCAATGTCAACGACTTTCGTAAAGGATGGATCCTCCTCTTTTCCTGCTTCATAGAACAAATCATTCGCTTTACAATAATCTTCTACTAACTGAATATGCTCTTCTGAACGGCCAGTTAGGCGTAAATAATTAAGAGCTTCCTCATCCACAGGGAAGAAACCACACGTTGCCCCGTATTCCGGTGCCATATTTGAAATCGTAGCACGGTCTGCGAGCGGCATTTCAGCTAGCCCCGGCCCGAAAAATTCTACAAATTTGCCAACAACGTTTGTCTCACGGAGAACTTGCGTTACTTTTAAAGCAAGGTCCGTTGCTGTTGCACCATTAGGAAGCGATCCTTTTAAACGGACACCGATGACTTCTGGAGCTGGAAAATAAGAAGGTTGCTGCAGCATGCCTGCCTCTGCTTCAATACCACCTACACCCCAGCCGAGAACGCCCAGTCCGTTAATCATTGTCGTGTGGGAATCCGTTCCAACTAGTGTATCCGGGTATGCTTCTATCTCACCATTTTCCGTTTCATTCGCATGAACGACCGATGCGAGATACTCTAGGTTTACTTGGTGTACAATGCCTGTTGCCGGCGGAACTGCCCGGTAGTTATCGAACGCTTTCGTCGCCCAGCTTAACAACTTATAGCGCTCTTCATTTCTTTCAAATTCCAAATCCATATTACGGCGGAGTGAATCGGAAGTACCGAACGCATCGACTTGAACAGAGTGATCGACTACTAAATCAACTGGGATTGCTGGATTGATTTTCTCTGCGTCACCGCCGATATCAGCCATCGCTTTTCGTAAAGAAGCCAAATCTACAACAGCCGGAACACCGGTGAAGTCCTGCAGGATTACGCGGGACGGCTTAAAAGGAACGTCTTCCTTACTTCCTTTGTCACTCCCCCAATTTGCGAGACTCTCGACATGTTCTTTTTTGATAACCTTGCCGTCATGCTGTCTTAGAACAGATTCAAGCAGCACCTTAATCGAATAAGGGAGCTTGGACGTATTACCGACACCCGCTTGTTCTAAAGCTTTAATGTCGTAGTAATGATACGTTTTTCCATTAGATTCAAAGGACTTACGTGATTGAAAAACATCTTGATTTTTATCCATATGTATTCCCTCCTCAAGAACTATAATAGAACAGGTTGAAAGAAAAGTCGAAAACAAAGCCTTTCTTCTCTATTCTTCCCCCATTTTCCTTACAGGAATCTTGCTCCGCAACTATCATACGGAAACGGTTTAAGCCTCAATCTATAGGATAGCAAATCTTTTCGTAAATAGAAACGGATTTTACAAACTTCCTCCTCAACTTTCCTGCTTTTCTCGCTTCACGAGAGAAAAACCTATCAAAATAATTGATATCAGTTGAGTTTAAACTTGGCAGCAGAGTATACTAGAAAACAGAAAAAACAAATGGGGGTGCACCAAGATTGAGCGATGAAAAAATAAAATTAACAAGCTTGTCATCGAAAGCTGGCTGAGGATGTAAAATTGGTCCTGATGACCTGGCGCAAGTTTTGCGTCATTTACCAGAAAGAGAACACGATCCTAACTTACTTGTCGGGCTTGGTACTTCCGATGACGGTGGCGTGTACAAATTAACAGAGGATATTGCGCTCGTACAATCGGTCGACTACTTCACGCCGATTGTCGACGATCCCTATATGTTCGGTCAAATTGCTTCCGCTAATGCACTCAGCGATATCTACGCGATGGGCGGCAAGCCGAAGACCGTCTTAAATATCGTTGGTTTCCCCATTCACGAATTGCCAGACGAAATTTTGGCAGGCATCATGAAGGGGGCAGCGGATAAAGTACATGAATCCGGCGCAACAATTGTCGGTGGACATTCGATTGACGATAAAGAGCCGAAGTTTGGTTTAGCGGCAACCGGCATCGTGCATCCTGAAAGATTCTGGGCAAATAAAGGTGCCAAACCTGGAGATGTCCTCGTATTAACGAAACCGATCGGTGTGGGAATACTTACCACTGGAATCAAACGAGAAAAAACGACTTCCGCCCAAGAAGAGGCCGTGACTGCGGTTATGGCAGAGCTAAATAAAACAGCAGCTGAAACATTGTCTGCCTATCATCCACACGCAGTTACAGATGTAACCGGTTTTGGCCTTCTCGGACATGCTTTTGAAATCGCAGAAGCAAGTGATGTCAGCCTGACGTTTAACACGAGTGACATACCGATTTTGGAGGGGGCAGAATCATTGGCCCGAGAAGGTATTATTCCAGGCGGCTCAAAAGCAAATGCCGATTATCTCCGCCCTCACATTCACCGTCCTGCTCACATACCTGAGTTAACGGAATATATCTTATGTGATGCGATCACGTCTGGCGGACTGCTTGCGGCAATGGACAGGGCGGAAGCCGAACAATATGTTCGAGACATGCATGATAAGGGCGCTGCCGACACTTCTATTATAGGGAGCGTTAGTGAAAGAAGCACACACGCGTTACAATTGACATCATAACAGCACAAAAAAAGGTCAGACTTTCTAATCAAAAAAGAAAGCTGACCATTTTATTTGTTTCAAATATAAGAAGCCTCTGCAATTTTATTATACAACTGTAAGTAGGCCGCTGCTTCGTGGGCAGGATTATGCTGTTCGCGAACACTTACGACAGCCTGGCGAGCCAATCGCTTATAACGATCCTTATTTTCTATCAAGTTTACTAATTGAGCGGCAAAACGCGAAGGAGTGGAAAATAAATACCCATTGTAACCGTGCTGAACAACACTTCTGTTGCCCGGAATATCCCTCGCAAGCGCCGGCTTTCCTGCTGCCATTCCTTCTAATAAGCTGATCGGTTGTCCTTCTGACTGCGAAGTGTTCAACACCACATCAGCCCATTGGTATAAATGTATCATCTGCTCCGGTGCAACCGGTTTGTGATACGTAAACCAATCATGCCTCTTTTCCATTTCCCTAACAGCATTTTCAACTTCACTGTCTAACACCTCGCCTACTAGCAAAAACTGAATGTCAGGATAGACAGAGCGCAGGCGGTCTACTGCTTCCACTGCATACAGAACATCCTTTACGGGGCGAAGGCCGGCTGGGAGTAGTATTTTGGGTGTTCCCTCAGGCAGATGAAAGCGAGCGTCGTTTTCAAATTCTGGAATGGCTACAGATTGCGGTATAACATGAATTTTATTTGTCATGTCAGGAAACTGCTGAAGAACTTTATCCCGTGCATCTTCTGTGAATACGGTTAACGCCTCCGCTTGTTTTAATAGCTTTTCCATCGTCTGCTTTTTTCTATTATCATACAAATCTACGTTAATATCCGTTCCGCCCGAAGTGAGGATGAGTGGTTTCGTTAATGTCACATCCGCGTTCCGCAGCCAGGCAGCCGTTCGTTTCACATGAAGGGCATGGACAAGATCCGCTTTTTCAATCGCCTTTTGAATAGGATCATCTTCTTCCTCCTCATAAGCGTATACGCGGACGTTTGCCCCCGCCTCTATTAAATGCTTCTGCATCCGCTTGGCTGTGGTGGCATTACCGCGCCTGGAACGATAGTACGGGGTAAGATAAAGAACTTCTGGTCGTCTTTCTTTCATCATTTTTTCCGCCATATTCTTTCATTCTCTTGTCGTTTTGTCATATTGATTTCATCCATCCATTCTAAAAAAGGTACGAGATACTTTCGGGATAGCTGCAAAATATCTTTTGCCTCTTGCAGCGTAAAAGAAGCAGGAGAATGCTCACGTAACGTTTGGACTGCAGAATCAACTGCCTTTCTTGACCATATGTGCTGATCATCCATCGCTACCGCTTTACCTGTCTGGCGTAAAGATAGTTTCAATTCCTCTGCCAAATCTGCAGGAAGTTGCTGTGTGTTTGTATAATCAGTCCACTTTCCTACCGAGAGGCCGTCAGCCTGTAAACATCCGACAGCTTGCTGCATTCGTTTTTCCCAGCCTCGTGGGAAAAACGGTTGATGGTTAGGAAGGGCAATAAACTGATCAACCTTTACAATTTGACCGTTTTGCTCTGCTAGCTGTAAGAACTGATCAGCTGCACTAGAAGGCATATCAGTCATTTTTACATTCAGTTCTTCTTTATTTTTGCCAACCCGAAGTGGATAGGCCTCATGATATTCTGTTAATTCCTCTATTAATTGTTTCGCAAACTGATTAAACGTAGTTTGTAAGTATAATTTTTTATTCGCAAACTCATCGATAATCTGCTCGTCTTTCATTTTTTCTGTTAACGCTCTAATCTCTTCACCTGTGAGTCCCGTGAACTTTGCGAGTTCTTCCCTTAAGAGCCACGTATGTTCACGCAAGGATTCGCGGATATGATCCTCCGGCGTTCCCTCCAGTTCAGCTTCTAAACGTTTGATTGTCTCTACCCCAAACTTCATCCGATCTCCAAGCGGGTTAATAATCCATCCGCCGCCAATTGTTTCAACGGGTGAAGGACGACGCAAAATAAAACGATCTTCTCTTTTTGTAACAACTGGTTGATTTAGACGGAGTTGGCAGAGCACCTGGTCAGTATCATGCTTAAGTATGTTCCGGTCAAAAAAGACAATTTTCCCGTATACTTCTGCGGTGCCAAGGTGCAGTTTGATCGGACCTCTTTGCTTAACGGGAAAAGCGAGCGAATCGGAAACAAACAGTACGACATTTAGTACAGAAGTCGTTATGTATTCTTCGCCGCCTGCCACGACATCGCCGCGCGTTATTTCCGTTTTTGTTAAACCTGTTATATTTAAGGCAAGACGCTGGCCAGCTAACCCTTCTGTCACTCGTTTCCCATGAACTTGCAACTGTTTAACACGGATCTGTTTGTTCGCGGGCAGTACTCGGACGGTTTCCCCTTCTTTTACTGTTCCCTCATAGACAGTTCCACGTACGACAGTTCCTTGCCCGTGAACAGAAAACACCTGATCGACCGGAAGCCTGAACGCACCTTCCGTACTCTTAACAGGAAGTGGTGCGAGCAGGTTAGTCAACTTTTCACGCAGCTCGTCAATTCCGCGCCCTGAAACGCTATCCACATATACCATACCAGAAGTTGCAAACGGCGTGCCTTGTACCTGCTCCCGGATGTCTTCACCGGCCATCTCTAATAGTTCTTCATCCACTTTATCCATTTTTGTAACGGCTATCAGACCGCCTTTTACACCAAGTAGTGAAAGAATTTCAAGATGCTCTTTTGTCTGCGGCATGACCCCTTCATCCGCAGCCACTACTAAAATAACAGCATCAATACCGGCAACCCCTGCGATCATCTGTCGAATAAAACGTTCATGACCCGGCACGTCAATGATGGAGACGTCCAGGTCAGCACCCAAGGAAAGCGGTGCAAAGCCCGGCTCAATAGAAATACGCCGCTCTTTTTCTTCCCGAAGCCTGTCTGTGTCAATATCAGTCAGCGCTTTTGTTAAAGTTGTCTTACCGTGATCGATATGCCCGGCCATGCCGACTGTAAAAGTACGCTTTGCCATAGCTTCCCCACCCTAAACGAAAATTACTGATTTAATCTTACTATAGGTACGTTCATTTTGAAAATAATACGTGACCGTTGCGTTCTTTCGAATTTAGTCGTACAATGACATAGGATAATAGCTTGGGGCCGGTTGCGCTGCTGGTGCACGCCGAGGTCTTCAAAACCTTCAGGGAGGCGCGTGCCGTCTCCGCTGGGTTCGATTCCCAGACGGTCCCGCCACTCAACGCCTACTGCCGCAAGGGATACGGCGATTTGGACGGAGATTTGATCGGTGATTTATTCCGGAGATTTGACGGAGATTGCCCGACGGTTTTTTGCGATAATTTTTGAATACTTACGCATACTATTCGTTGTTAATTCGATACATATTAGAATACTTCGGGGCCTTCTACTATACGGTAGGAGGTATTTTTATGGCGTTAAAGGGAAAATCAACGTTCAAGCGAGTCTCGCAATCGTCAAAGCATGTTCGCTCCAAAAGCACGCGGTACCAGTTCAGCCCTAATCGAGTAACGCGTTATTCACTTCACGAATTATACGACCGGTATATGTCGGTGAAAAAGGCGCAAGGCTTATCGCCTACTACTATTCGGGATTACGACATACATTTCGGATGGTTTATCGACTTTTTAGAAGAGGTTGCGGGAATAAAGGACCTAGAGAATGAAGAGATAGTGCCGGAGGTATTTACGGAGTATATTCGCTTTATGAGCGACAAAGGTCTGAAAGCCACTACTATTAACGTACGGGTAAGAACCTTGCGCGCATTCATTCGCTGGTGTTATGAAGAGCAATATATTAACGAAATTATTCACGATAAGTTCAAGCCTGTAAAGCAGCCCTATTCGCAAGTAGACGCCTTGTCCGTGGACGAGCTTCATAGAATATTCGCTTGCGTAGATGAAACACGTTATTCGGGATTCCGTGATATGACGTTAATGCTAGTCATGTTAGACACGATGGCTCGCATTAAAGAGTTACTTTCTATGAGGCGTGAGAATCTCGATCTAAGGAACGGCTCCATTCGTTTAGAGGCCGATCATACCAAAACTAAGAAAGAGCGCATTCTTCCGCTATCAGCCCGTTCCTTGCGTTACCTATCATTTTACTTGGAAGAAACGGAGGAGTTCTATAACGATACTTTATTCTTAACCTATGACGGTCGCCCGTTAGCTGCTGGGACAGTTCGCAAGTCCTTAGCAGACTATGCGGAGCAGGCCGGTATTACGAACAAGCGAGTAAGTCCGCATACTTTCAGACACACTGGCGCGCTGTTATATATCATGAACGGAGGCGATCCGTTTAGTCTTCAGCATATACTAGGACATAGCGATCTCTCAATGGTTAGGCGTTATGTTAATCTGGCTAATTCAGACGTAACTAAACAGCATAATCAGTTTAGCCCGTTAAAAACGATATTTGATAGAAGAAGTTGAATTAAGGCCCTTCGCTTGGTAGCGGAGGGTTTTCATATGTATACGGAACTGCCCGAAAGCAGCCCCGCCTGTTGCGTTCAGTGTACGTTATCCTCTTCGTTGTCTTCCGCTAGTAATGCGTCTAACTCCGCAATCTCTGCCTCT
Source organism: Bacillus piscicola (assembly GCF_022458745.1). Classification (GTDB taxonomy): domain Bacteria; phylum Bacillota; class Bacilli; order Bacillales; family Marinococcaceae; genus Alteribacillus_A; species Alteribacillus_A piscicola. The sequence goes on along the minus strand of NZ_JAJJJF010000002.1, from coordinate 348,383 downwards.
ATTGCGACGTTGCTTCGCGGATCACTCGTCGTCTCTTCCGTGCGCATCTCTATTTCGGACTTGTTCGTCAGCAAGCCTAGCCGTTTATACGCTAATTCCAGCGCCTTCGTGCTAAATGAGCCGTTTTTGTTGCCCATTTGCCGGATATGATTAATCAGCAGGCCGTCAATCTCGCCGGCTACTTCCGCAATCTGCTGTTCGTTTACTGCGTTCTTATATAGGATGAACGCCTCGTCCTTCTTCCAGTGGTAGATCATGCGGTCACTTACTCCGACCTCTTCCGCAATATCTTTTATAGTCCGGCCCGTTGCGTTTAGCTCCTTATCGACTAAGAAATGCGCGGCCTTGCGTTGCTGAGGTGTTAACTTCCGCCCTAAATCGCTAATCTTACTCATTCGCTAACTCCTCCTTATATTTTTTGTATTGTTCGGCAAAATAGGCGTCATCTTCTCTTAATCGTTTAACCTCCGCTTTTTCTTCTTTGGTTAATTCTGTCGGCGTGTAATCGGCTTCATCCGCCTCTGCTCGGAAGTAGAGGTGAAGCACTCTAAACCGCAGCCTTGCGCTAGTTACGGTAAACTCTTCATCCGTGAGCGCCTTGTGCATGGCCGATAACATCCCCGCCTTATGGCGCGTATCTATATCGGTACATAGCCTCGCAAGCTGTAAATATTCGCCCGCCTCGTCTAATTTTTGCGACTTGTACGCAGGAACCTCCGCCATTTGTTCATACAGTTGTTCATATCGTTTATAGGCATCCTGTACGATCCTTGACCGTTGTAGGCACGCAAGGGCAAACGCCCGTGGTACGAATGGCTCCGGCATTGGAGGCTGCTTCGGCTGCCTTTCTGCGGCTTCTTTGACTCGCTGTTTCAATGCGTCTAAATCCGGTAACATATCGCTCACCTCCGTAAATTATTCGAACCTTACGAACTTACCGATAACCACAAACGACGACATCGGATCAGGCGGACGTAGTAAAATCACCTGATCGCCGGCCTTCAACGGTGACTTAACCGTCATAGTCGTCGGTTGGTATCCGTGCGAGTGCGGATGTGTCCCGGCGGTTTGAGTGCTGCCCGCTATTTCAATCTCGCGCGTATGCTCCGTTAAATGGTCGGAAAATACGAGGTCGTCCGCGTCTAGCTCCATGCCAGTTAGATTGTCTTTTATGACCGGAGTAGGCGGCGATTGTATAACCGTTCCTCGTCCGACGTCCCAAGTATCCTGCCTGCCGGCCATATGCATTAACTCGACTAATTCGTTAACCGACATTAGTACACAACCCCCGTTCCAGCTTTCGCACGGGCATGAGACAGGCCGCCGCCATTTACGCTAGATTTAATCTTTTGCGTTAGCTCGTCGATAATATAATCGGCATCCGCCCGGCTGCTAACCGACCAATCTCCGTTAATGTTGACGTGGACGTCCCCTCCGCCGGACTTACCTTCGCGATAGGCTTTCGCTTCCTCACGCGGCAGAACCGTTTCGCCTTTATGCAATCGCGTTGTATAGCCGTCGTAAGGTACGGAGTCTAGCCCGTGGTAGTTGCCCGGTATTAGTCCGCCGACAAAATTACCGACACCACTCGCAATCTTACCGACTCCTGCCGGCATCTTAAATTTCGATAATGCACCGGTAAAGCTATCCCAGGCGCCCTTTGCCTTGCCGATAAAGTCGAGCAAAGGGTCGAAGAAGTTACCGACGGCCTCTTTCGCGTTCTCAAGCGCACTAGATACCTTGTCACGCGCAGTCTCGAAGGCTCCGACTAGCTTATCCTTTGCGGCTGTCACTTTGTCGCTGATCCAGTCACGGATTGACGTAAATATCGACTTGACCGTTGACAGTAGCGACTTGATGCGGGACTTTGCTCCGTTATAGATGAACTTAAACCCGGCGACTACCGCGTCTTTTGCGAAGCTCATGCTATCCGCAATCCATGAGCCGATATTGCCGAATGCCGTCTTGATTGCGCCCCACAGCTTCTTAACCGCCTCACGCCCGGTGTCCCAATTGCGCCACAAATAAATCCCGATCAATATGAGCGCCGCAATACCGGCGATGATAGCGGAGATAGGGTTCGCAAGCATAGCCGCATTAAGGAATAGCTGCGCTGTTCTGACCGCCGCAATAACGCCTTTGAAGGTCGTCCATAGCTTCGATATGGTGCTGATAATCGTCATTGCCGCCATCGTCGCCCGTAGCGCGATAAACGTAGCACCTAACGTAATGACTGTCGTTTTAATTGCGCCCCAGTTGTCGCGGATAAAGTTATAAAACTTCGTAGCCTTCTCGATTACGTTGTCGATTACTGAGCCGGCTGTATTCGCAAACTCTTCGATGGACTGCTTAATTTGCGGCATGTTCGTCTTCAAATAATCGCCCATTGTCTGCGCTGCATCCCGTAACTGCGGCATATAGTCCTGCGCAACTTCTAACAACGCCGTACCTAACGGCTGCAAGGACGTATTAGCGACGTTCATCGCTTCCGCCCAAAGTTCACCGAACGTCTTCGAGCTGTTGTTCGCTTCTTCTAGGTTCTCGACGGCACCGTTTAGCCCGCCGCCTAAATCCTCTAGCGACAAGGTACCGTTCCTTACTGCCGTTACTAGGCGCTGCGCTCCTTCGGCTCCAAAAGCGTCAGTCGCAATAGACAGCGCTTCGGTACCGTCCGAGGCGTCTTTCATGCGTGTTATGACGTTGCCTAGTTCGTCCTGGACGTTCTTACCTTCGCTGGCCCAGTTTCGAAATGCCATGTTAAGCCCCGGCATGATCCGCGATACCGACAAACCTTCCTTCGATAAATTACCGAATAGGCTGGCGGCTTCCTCTGCTGTAAAGCCGGCGTTTTGTAAGACGGAGCCGTACTCCGTTAGCTGGCCGGATAGCTCGCCAAACCCTACGCCTGTATCTTGCGCAACCTTGAATAGCTTCGCTGCCGTTTCTTCGCCTTTTGCCGCCGGTATTTGCCACTGATTTAGAGCGCGTCCGAAAGCATTGACGTTCTCAACGCCACTCTCGCCCATGAGCCGCGAGCTGTCTAAAACCGCCTTAGTCGTGCTTTCCAGCGCGCTTCCCGTCTCACCGGTTAGCGTGTTCAAGTCCGCTACTGCCTGCGCAACTAGTCCGAGGTCTTGCGGTACCTGGCTGCCTACTTTGCGGTAGGATTCCATCAGGCCGTCTAGTGCTTCGCCTTGTGCGCCTGTGCCTGCTATGAGCGTCTTCTGTGCTTGTTGGGCGTCATTACCTGCGTTGATAGCCGCCACGCCTACGGTACCAAAGGCCGCCACTGCCGTACCCGCTACGCCTAACATCGCCTTATCCATCGTTTTCGTCATTTTGGAAAAGGTACCGGACGTCTTCTTCGTTGTGTTACTTAACTTCTCCGTCTGCTTTACCGCTTTGCGCATAGGAGCCGACCATTTATCCTCTAACCGCAATACGGCTTTTAAATCAAGTGCCATCCCGTCTCCACCTCCTCAATATCCCTTTGTAATACGGCGATCAACTCGCCAGCTTCTCCGGCAGACTTATGCGCAACCTCGTAAATTGCCGTCGTATTTATTTGCTCTAATAGCCGGATAATCTCCGCCATAATTAAGCCGATACTGCTGACGATACCGCCGTCCTGCCGAAAAGCCGTCGCAATCGCTTTAAAACGTTGCAGCCGTTTGATTCTGCGTTTGAAGTCGTCGTCTAGCGCAAAGTTGACGTTTTCTACTATCGTTAGAAATTCGCGTAGTTGCTTACTACGCCTGTATGATAACGTTGTCATTTCGTTCACCCTTTCCGAATATTAGTTGACGTAATGCGTAAATAAAAAAGACGCCCCGGAGGGCGCCGCAGTAAATGTCTAAAATTTTAACTTTGCTGCTCCAGGCTTTAGTAGGATCGGCCGATCATCGCAGCTATTTGATATTGTGCCTATCGTTATAACTCTTCACGAATAACTGTTTTGCCTTCGCGTAAATCTTCGCGCCTTCTTTACCTCGTCTTACTCCGATGTCGTAGGCTCTTGATAGATCGTCTGCACCGACTAGCTCGCCGCGCGGAAACTCATTAGCTGGAAGCTCTACCTCGTCAATGTCTTCCCCTTCTACCTTCGCAAGTACCTCATCGTCATTTTCAATGATTAATTTATTTCCCTCGTATCTGATTCTCATTAGATCGCTCCCCTTTTGGTTTTTAATTTTGATTTCCGGTTTCTTCCTCACTTTTATTACTTGCGTCCATATTCTGTTAAGTTGAAATCATCCGGTCGGTTTAAAATCCCCGCGTATTTGCTCCCTAACCTCTGCGCGATTGGCTGGTTGTGGATTTGATTATAAAATTGTCGTGAAAAAGCTCCTTCTGTGCTTGCTAAAATTTGTTGCGCCTGTCTCTGCTCGTCTGTCATTGCTTTTTGTTGCATGTCTTCATAGATACGATGTAATGACGTTTTTTCCTGTGACGTTAAGTTCTTGTTTATTAGTCGTTCATACATCGACGGTAGTTCGTTGATGAAGTTCTCTGCGAGATAAGGGTCTTCGATTTTATCCGCATACTGTTTTAACTTCATAACCGTCTGCCCTCCATGCCCCATTAGTGCATCCATTTTTAATTTATTGACTTCTTTTTCATGTAACTTAATGTCTGTATCATGTGGTTTCTTATGGGGCGCTGCTAGGGCGTCCTTTGCTCTGTTCGTAGCTTTTACTATACTTTCTTGATAGCTTTGTTTGTCCTTTTGCAGCTTAGTAAACAACTCGTTTGCCATTTCCTTATTTAATTGTTCTCGTTTTTGTGCCTTTCCTGTATCGCTAAGCATGGTATCCGTGTTAATTTTCGCCGCCTGTTCATCGTACATATCTTGAAACGTGTGAATAGTGGTTGTAGCCTGTCCTGCAATTTCTTGCGCTTGCTCGTATGCTTCCATTGCTTGTTGTAGATTATCTGCCATATTATCTATCTCCCTTTTTATTATTTGTTCGTGCTAACTTCTTTTACAGTTATAAAATTGTTATCAGCCGCAAGTCGATACGCTTCCTCAAGCGACAATCCCGCAGCAACTCCGCGACTAACTCCGTTATATTTTGACGTCTTACTTTCCGAAATTTCGCCCGTTTGGGCGTCAATGATCCGGATACTAACGAAATGTACGTCTGCGGCCAGTTGGCTTGTCTCGACATGGTGTACTATGATGCACTCGCTCCCTAATTGCACGCCCATCATTGTTATATCGTCCCCTCCTCTTCGCCTGACGTCCGGTCCGTCTTTCGAAATCGCAATCAAACTCCTGGCTCATCCGAATACACCGCAGTCTCACTTTTGGCCGCCGTAAATGCGCGAACTCTTCGTTTTCTTCGATGAAATACCGCAGCCAAGGCGGATACCAGTCGTCAGGCGTAGCAAACGTTTTTCCCTGTTCCTTTTTCGTCTCGCCTAGCCGGTCTAAGTCCAATCGCCCCATGCGCTAATATCACTCCATACCGTTGATTTTCGTTTTATTGCGTCGTTAATTAATTCCGTCAGCTCCCAACGTAACCACGGCAACCCCGGCTTTAAGCGCCTAATACGAAGTTGTGCCGGAGAGCCTTCGAGTCGCTGCTGTAACCTCGCGGACTTATTAAAAAGCTGATTCGTGCCGATAAAATGCACATGCTCGACGTCTTCCGGTAGCTGTTCCAGGATCTCCGGTACAGCCCGCACAAAGGCCGCTGTCTTCTCCGAGCAAGGTACTTCGAAATAAATCGAGCCTATTTTGCGAAGCTGAAAAGTGCCGTCTTTGTTGCGCTCATTAATTCGCACGGATACTGCGCCGTATTCCACCTTGATATTTATAAAAGCCGCTCTCACTTATCCGCCTCCTCGTAAGTACCTTTTAAGTACCTTTTGAACGCTATAAAGGCTAAACCCTTGCTTACATATTCGGCTATGCTTAACGCCCCGTACACGCGCTAATTTTGCGGTTAAAATGGCTGTTTTTGCTTTAAAAGGTACTGACTCATGCCTGCTTTTTCGTCCGCAAATAATAGTCGTGGTTATACCGCTTTTTCCGTTCTCGCTTCGCCTTTGCTCCGCAAGGTGAGCAATACTTTTGCCGCCCGCTTTTTCGTTCGTACGGCTGGCCGCATTTATCGCAAAAGGGCAAGTTGTCAGCCGGCATGTAAGTTTGCCAGTATCGCGTATGCAGTGCTTCGTTTCCGGGCAGTACCAAATTCTCGAAATACGGGCAGCGCGGTATCTCCTTCGTATCTTCGAAAAATACGCAAGGCCGATCAAGAAGGCACTGGCCGTCAGCGTCGTAAGTAGCGCAATCGCTGGCTGCGTGTTTTGCTAGGTCTTGTTTAAGCGACATCGTTTATAACCTCGATTTATGGAAAATTTACTATTTGACATTGAAATCACCTCATGTTAACATTAAGTTGGATAAATTTGAACGTTTATAGTTTAATAAGCAAAAAAATTAAGGAAGTAGTTTATGTGAACGCTCCACCACCTCCAAAAACTCTCCGTCAATCTCAAATATTTTTGATATAGACATACGCAAACGCTCGGAAGGTTTAACTTTGCCATTTTCGATTCGCGACAACCAAGAGACAGAAACGCCAGTGTCATTGGCAAATTCTTCTTGTGTTTTTTCTAAATATAAACGAACCGCCTTAACTGTTTTTCCTGTCATATTTACCCCCTCCTTGTACTTTATTGTATAAACTTGAACATAACGCCCTAAAAAAGAGCGCCTTTGTTCCCTCCATATACAATAGGGTTTTCCCTTTACTAAATAGCCGGTTTTTCCCGATTTATCAAGGGTTTCCGGTTATTTTTTAGGTTCATTTTGTAACTGCATTGCGAAAATTCCGGCTGCTTATACATCGGCAATAAATCGCAATAGCGCTGCCGAAGGTCATGCGCATAAAAAGCGCCCCCGCAACACTCACACCGCCTCACCCGATCCGTATCGAGCCGCCGTATCTTCACGCGTACCTCTCGCTCATTTCCGCGCGCACCGGCAAACCTTCGCGCATACTTCCGCGGGTCCTGTTTCGCGTCGTCAATCAGCGCAATAAGACTGGCCGGATCGGAGGCGTCGTCTTCCCAAAATACCGCTTCTTCTACCGGTCGGCTTTCCGCATGGTCTAGCTCGTACTCATCCGCAGAATACGGGACAGGTATCGGCCATTCGTCGTCCTGCTGCATATCTTCATCGAGAAGTATCGTTCTTTCGTATTTTTGGCGGGCTGCGGTATCGCGCCAGTCCTTCTCCGCGTTGGGTATCGGATATTCCGCCTCACGCTCCGCAACCTGGCCGACGTCGAGTAGATAATCCGTTATGATATTGATAAGCTCCGCCTGTATACCCTTGCGCCATAATTTCGGATGGGTCATGGTCCAGCGATCCAACGGACGGCAGTCGCCTCCTAGTTCGTCGGATTGCGTGACGCCCTTCGCTTTGAAGTCGCGGAGTAGTGCCGCAATACGCGCTTGCCGGGCGGCTACGTCGGACTTTTCCGGTTGCGGCTTGTCGTACCATAGGCGGAGTATTTGCTGTTTTGCGTAGGATTCGAGATTCATCGTTTCCTCACCCTTTCGGCGGCATGAAAACTTTCTTTTCTTTTCACGGCCATCTTTTCTTTTCTTTGAAAGTTCCTTCGCAAAGGTATTAGTTAATATGTTATTGCGATTAGGTAGGCAGACAAGTGAACGTTAGTGAACGAAGTCTAAGGGAAGCGTAAGCGACCGCCATCTTTTGGTTGGTATCTTTAACGTTGGTATGTTTAACGTTGGTATGTTTACAGTAACGTCAGACGCTACTAACCGTGGTATCATTAGACGCAACTACTGTTAGTATCATCAGATGCAACTACGGCACTATGCGCTGTCATATACAGCTGGATCAGGACGGACTATCTCACCCCACTCATCGACTAAATAGCCGGTGTCCGTTATTTGCGGACAGAACGACATATAGTAATGCTTGTACCTTCGCGTCTCTACGTAAATAGATTCCGTCCGAAGAATCAGCCCGTTCGCTTCGAGAATATCGACTAGCGGCTTAATCCGCCGCCGGTCAATATCGAGACTTTGCGAAATCTGATCGAGAGTCGGGAAGGCAGCGCCGAACCATTTATCAGCACTCCCGTCCGCACGATCGTACTCACCGTTCACATACGACAGCAGATAGAAATATAACGGAATAACATCACGTATCTGCGGCTTACGTTGCTTGCGGCCGTGACGTTCGTTACATTCCCCGATGATACGCGGAAACACCTTGCGCATGAGGTCGAGGTTATACATTTCGAAATTCCGAGTTTTCAGCAGGTCGCGTTTGTCGTTTGGTAACGGCTTATTTGGCAGGTTAAGCTCCGTCATACTTTGCGCCTCCTTTAAAATATGAAATCGGTAATTCCGTCTTCATCAAGCGGCACTATTAGGAACGGTTCAAATCCATACGGTTTAAGAAATGAATGTATTTTCTCTTCTGCCTCTTCGTAATTTTCTGCCCAAGCGTGGATTAGATAAGAATCTCCGATCCCTGGACGAAATAAATGCCTCTTAATTTCTTGCGGATATTTAAAACCTTCATACTCTTCATCTGTCATTATGCCGCCGAAAATTATGTCGCCTTCTACCGGATCGTTTATAGTGTGAATATCTAAGTTTAAGTGCGATTTTGATATATACATCTTATTAATATCACTTTCAACCTTAGCGGTCGCCGCTAAATCAGCCCAGTCCTCGTACGTCATAGCATCCATTTTTTGTTTAACTTTTTTTGAGCTTAAACTTACTACGTTACTCATACTTAACCTCTCCCTTTACTTGGTTATTTTGCGACAGGCTGCCGAAACCTGCCGCGTCTTCGGATTTGCTGATAAACTACGGACTATCCTACGGCCTTTTGCGCCTTCATTGGATTAGTTTTAGCAATGGCAGAATAAATAGTAACCGTCGCCTATGTCTGCCTCTTTCTGCGGTCTTCCATCGATGTCGATAAAACGCTCGATTCCGTAGTAATCTAAGCATAACTTCGCAAACTGAATGCGACCTATTGTTGCAGCGATAATACTATTTATCTCAACGTCCATCTCTGCATCTCGTAACGTTTTAAATACTTTTGCAGGTATATTTGTTACACCCTCCAAGAAACTGTCCTCTATCATATAAATACCACATAGACCATACTGATGATCATTGATACGGCCGTATACTTCTTGCAAAAACTCTGATTCATGTAGGATCGTGTGTTCTTGCAAGATTTCATGACTTTCTCCCTCTCCACCTATCTCCTCAAGTTTTCGCTGCTTGTCCGTAGGTAACTCGTTGAAGATCCTCATTGTCACTGTGTCTACTGTTTCCTTAGCCGTCAATTCCTCTGTAAAATCCACCGGTTTCATTGCCATAATAAAATCTCTCCCTTGTAATAGTTTTTTATTTTATTCCTCCGGCAGCTTGTCCGCCCTCATCGAAATATTTACCCTTCTACTCTCTATACAGCATTTTGATCGTTCATTTGGGACAAATTTTCGTAAATTTTTTGACGTCCTATTACGTTATTACCCAATGAACGAAAAGTGGCACGGGTAGTTGCGAAATTTCTTCGCTGTTAATGGATAATACGATTACACCTCCGATTTTTTGGCGTTTCTGACGAAACTTTTTTCGGCTTCTAGGATTATATACGACAGTGAATCGGAAAAATTAGGGTCTAAGCGGTAATTTATTAAAAAAAGACACACTTGCAGAATTTTATGAAATTATATTTTATTTCTATTGACAAGGAACACTTGTTCGTATATTATAATAATCAGAAAGAACACACCGCAAGATACGCATATTTAATAAGCCGGTCAACTGCCGGAAATTTTCGTTATAGTGTTGCGGCAAGGGACGGCTGGCAGACCGCCCCATCACCGCAGCCCGAGTGGCGATTCGAGTAGTTGGCGCTACCCGACACGGGCTATATCATACGCGCGCATGCTCCTCCGTAGTGGCGATCCAAGTCGTGTGGCAGCACAACCCGGCTACTTCATCGGAGCCTTGCGCTAAGGTATTTCGAGGTTGACGTCCGTATCGCGCCGCATGTCGTTTACTAGAAAGTCGTACAAGCTGATCCGTTTCATTCGCTGGTAGAATCCGAAGAAGTCGAAACCTACGAAATGGTCCTCCGGCAGACTGCGTAATCGAATCGGAGCATAGTCGGTCACGTCATACGCAAAATAGCCAGCATGAAAGTCGCAGCGAGACAGCTTTAATTCGCGGTTATCGTCATAGAAGACCTGGCGCACTTCCGTATCATAAAAGCCGCGGTGTCGAAGTACCTTGCAGTATGTAACGTCCTCGATGCGGTGAATAACGACACAAGGCATTAACATACGGCAGCAACCTCCGGAAAGGTAACGCCCAGCTCGTCCAATAATTCGGCAGGCACATCGACTGCTCCCATAGTTGCGGATGCAGACACTAGACCGGAATTGACGAAGTAATCGAGCCAGTTCGGACCTATTACCGTAGCCTTTGCGCCTGTTTGAACGTCAGTAACGACCATAAAGCCGAAGCCAATTTGCGATTTTGGTGCAACGTAATAAAATCCGATAGTTTTCATGAATAACCCCTCCGTTAATATGATAAAATGGTATAGTTACGTCTATTAGTTGACTTGACCCCTTGTTAACTAGTCAACTTCCTGACATGCTATGTATATCTTAGCCTTATTTTGTCATCATGTCAACATCCTGACGTAAATTATTTAAATATTTTTGGAGGGCGTTATTATGATTGTTTGTAGGCTCGGCGAAATAATGGAGGAACGTAATTTATCAAACCGAAATGTCGTAGAAATTACCGGGGTAAGCCGCAATACAGTAAAAGGATTACAAACAGACGCTTCTCGGAGAGTTGATTATGATACACTTGACCGACTTTGTGAAGGATTAAAACTTACTCCTGGCGACATACTTAAATACATACCTAATAACAAAGAAGACGAGACCGATTAAGGCCCCGTCTTTTTTTATGTTTATAAATCGAATTGCATTTCTGTTCCTTCATTTATCGTTGAATAATCCTCGGGGTTAAACGTATTCCCTGTGATTACTCTTATCCATTCTAGATTATTCACGTCCACCTCACCATCAATAACGAAAACGTAGTGACCTTCTTTCGTTACTCCATCAAAATAATCACCGTATAGACTTTTTTCGTACTGTCCCACTTCATTCGTATCATATTCGAGCTGTTGACCAGTGCTTAATACGACTGTCTCCACTGGACTTACGCCAATCGCTTCCTCACCGGTATTTGTTATAGTAGCCGTTAGTTGTACGGTCGTGAAATTTTTATCACTTGCGTACATGGAGTATAATTGCTCGAAAGCTGTGTCGGAAACTTCCTGCGCAAATACCTTTGCATCGTGCAATTTAATTTCAACCGGTCCGATATTTGTAGTTTGCTCCTCATCGCTAATTGCCAGCAATTCAAGCGAGTAATGCTCCTCGTCTACAGTTTGCCCGACTTCCGTTAAAACGCCGTCTTCCGGTTCCGCAGGTTCCTCCTCTTCTTCTTCCGCTATGGCCGGTTCAGTTTCTTCCTCTGTTTCCGCAGATGCCGCAGCTTCTTCGGTCGGCGCGCTGTCTTCTGATTGCTGTTGTTCCGCCTTTTCTTCTTCGTCTCCTCCGCAAGCTGATAACGTAAGTAATACAGATAATGCCGCAACCTTTGTAAATATTTTCATAATATTCTCTCCCTTCGATACGACTATTATTTTACCGTATTTTTCCAACGTACACAATGCGAATGTTCTCATACAGCATCCCCTATTCCGACTAATAACTCTAACATTAACGGCGATAACTGTACGAGTATATATCCTATTGCGCTATTCTGTATTAGCGAATAACCTTTGTCTTTCTGCCCGATCATTATCATTAACGCCCCGCCCGCGATCATTACGCCCGCAATCGGGTAACTGAGCGATGTAATAAGATCAATTAACGGATCGAAAGAATGCATTATCTTCTCTTTAATACCGTCCCCTATTGCTACCGTTACCGCTGCCGGCTCTGCCGCCATTGCCGGAGTTGTTGCACCGCCTGCCAGTAGTAGAGGTACCGTAATAGACGCCGTATTACGCTTTTTCCTTTGCTTAGGTTGCGGATTCATGAACTCACTGACGGTCCCTACTGTTTTCGTGCGATTAAACATATTAAACGCCTCCCCGTGTTATTGGAAATCTTGAACGGTAAAGATTCGACAGTCCAGCCCCTCGTGTAGCTTTTCGAGTTGTTTTCTGCGGTACTCGGTTGTCGTTATCCATATAAAGCTTGGCGGTATTTTGAAGGCTCCCCCAGTCATTAATTGCTGATATTTTTTTATCTTCCGCCTGTTAACGCTCATCTTTTGCGTATGATCCACCTCAATAATAAAATAACGATTATTTTCCACGAATAAAGCATCGCATATTACGCTTGTTATACCCTTTACGGCCAGTTTAATTTCGTTCTTCCACGTTGCAGGCTGACCGTACGCAATATAGAGATAGTTACGCATAATATAGTGCCGGGCCTGGATCGTCTTTTTTAATACCCTGCGACAGTTAACCCGTTCGCGCCCTACTTTATTAAGATAATAAACGTTTTCTCCGTCTCGGAAGCTGCTGACATATTCGCTCATATTCTTTAATACTCGCGAAGCATTGCGATCACTGCCGAGATTGTGAAGCACCTGCAACTGCGACCGATTAAGATAGTTCAGTTTCTTCAATGATAAGAGAATCTCCTCTTCCCGTTCGATCCGTCGCAGTTCCTTTGTTAACGCCATCTTGCGACTCCTCCCTCGCACGAATATTGATATGCGGCTCTATTTTCCGCTGAATATAATCGTTACTTATATACGGAGTTTGAATCGTTGTTTGACCGTCCGCAGTACGGTAAATTGCCCGCCCTTTAGTTGCCGGTAACTCCTCCGCTCCAGTTTCATCTAGTACGGCCATACTTGCGCGAGCCGTTTCTAATTTAAAGCAGACTCTTGCGCTCACATTTTGGCGGACTTGACTAGGTAACGTCTCATTCGTAGGGTACTGAGTGGCGTATATGAGCCGATAACCTGCTGCGCGTCCCCTACGCCCAATATCTTTAATAATGGACTCCGCTTCGACTAACGCCTTTTTCATTTCCTTATCCGTCTCACCGAAGCTGGATAAATCTGCCGCCTCATCTATGACAATAAAATTCCTGGCGTCCTCCTTCGCTTCCTTCATGTCCTCGTAACCCTTTTCGAGTAAATAGTCGAGCTTATCGTTCATGGATTGCTGGAGATTCCGCAAAGCTTCAACTGCTTCAATCGGTGACTTTGCAACGCATCGGACCTGGGCGCAGTCACGGTAACGGGCAAACGCAAGGCCACCTTTTAAGTCGATAAGCGAGAATGACACGTCGTCAGGCTTACGGTCGATTAACGTAGTGATGACGTTTTTCAGAAATACCGACTTCCCTTTGTCAGTAGCGCCCGCGACAATCATGTGCGGGAATTGTTCGAAGTCGTGAAATAGCCAGCCGTGTCTCGAAACGCCTGCCGGCACCTGCCAGCCCTTACACTTTGCGAGGAGATTATCGTCATATTTGACGTACTCCGTCAGGCGATCATTGTAGACGCGAATCTTTAACAGACCGTCATACGTAAGCTCAATTTCCTTGTGTACCTCCTTACGCAATAGTTGCTTAATCTGCTGAATGATCCGTTTATTAGGCCGGAGTTTTTTAATGTCGGCAAGCGTTATATCGAATATGGCGTATTTGTTATTGAGTCCGTCCTGGATAACGTGGATTTTATTTTCGAAATCCTTGACCGATAAACCTAACGGAATACGGTAAGCATATTCGACGCCCCATTCACGCCTCGTTTTCCGCAATAGCTGCATCGTACGAGTTTTACCGCCCTCCTTCACGGTCAATCCTGAATTAGCACAAATGCGCTGAATTTTCGCCGCGTCTGACGTGGTTCCGCTTTGTTGCAAATAGGTATAGCCGACCAATCCGCCCATCAACAATGACGAGGAAACTTCGAAAAGCATCGCACCACCTTCTTTCTTTATTTCGGAGAAATAGTCCCAAATGAAACGAACGGTACCGGACAAGGTGAACGCCTATTACTGCGGGAAAGTTAGCAGCGAGTTACCTGTCTGCTATCGTAGCCAGTTGCGAAGGATAGAAACGAATAGTTGAAACGTCTTTCAATCGGCAGCCTCTCCGGCATTCTTTGTCGTATACTTAATCGTATTGTGGTACGCTTGTCCTATATGTCACTTTTTTTCGCGAGGTATAAAAAATGACACCTCGGACGAGACTGACGGTAAAAAGACGAGGTGATCGTTATGTTGCTATTTTTCGGATTCTTTGACGTGCAGAAGCCGCGGACATATTTCGGTGAGAAATTAGATGAGGAAGGAATAACGCAACTTGAACTGGAGAAAGCTTCGGGATTAAGCCGCGGGACTATATCGCGGTTATGTAATGACGAGGAATATCAGCCGAAGTTATCAACGGAGATGAAAGTAAAGAAGGCGCTCAAAAAGCTAGGCGTAAAGAAGCCGGGCAAGTTTTTCGAGTAATCGCATATATTGCGGTAAGACGATAACCCCCCGACATTGAAAAATATTGCGCAAATTATTACCGGCTAGGGACGTTATATGGCGTTTCAGTCCGTGGCGTAAACCCCCGAGGTAAAAAATGATATTTACGGGTATCTGAGCCCAGATAAGCGACGTATTAGGGTACCCGTTTGGGGAACGCCACTCCACGCCAAGTACATCCGATATACATACAACTCGACGAATAAAACCGACAATTCTCCGTTTCAGACAGCGTTCACTTTATACGTAACTATGTATGACATATTCGTTTTTAGTTAACATAATACATCTTATAGACAGTAGTTATTATATGAATACCTTGCGCCACAACGGTTACACAACTGCAACATTTTACCGTTTATGCACGTTTTTATACATTCGTATAATATCAACCGCTGCAGCGTTTCTTGCTTCGTTCCAGTAAGCGCAATTATGTATAAACGAACGCTGCTATTTCGCCTGTATAACGCTTGTATATCCGCTATTGACCACCCCCGATATTTATAGGCACGCACACGCTGGCGCCTTGTCGCAGGCTATACGCCCCTATATCGCCATATTATGAAACAGACTGAACGATAAGCAACGGAATGTTTCGCTAATCATACTACATATTACGCTATATTTCTGCTATACTATACGCGAAGGCTTCGTTTACTATATGAATCGAAATAATAACGTATGGGTTCTATTGCGAAAAACTAATCGAAGGTGTCTTAAACGTTGATTTGACGCCTGATTTGGCGGACAGATTGAACGGAAAATTAACGGTCGAACTTCAAAACCTTCAGGGAGGCGCGTGCCGTCTCCGCTGGGTTCGATTCCCAGACGGTCCCGCCACATTTTAATTACTATTTGCGAATACACTCCCTTTTTATTTATGACATTGTGAAAAGTAGAACAATTCATAAGCCTCCTTATAATAAATTTTGACTTTCAAGGAAAAAATAGGTCATGCAACCGTTGCGACAGGACGTCGCGAACTTAGGTTGTTACCTCACCATACGCTACCTATGGAGTCTCAAGACTCATGCTATTCCCGCTGGAGTCGCAGCCTTCCGTTACAATCAAAAACAGATACTTACGGATTTCAACGAATAATTTCTGTGTTGGTCAGTAAAATTATTCGTATTTATTATATGAAAATCTAATTTAAATATATTAAAAAAGAACGCCGGTACTCCTAACACTTACGTTCCACGCAGTCGTGCTAAAATAGGATTAAAAGTAACCCCATCTCAGCTTGGCAGGCAGGATGGGATTATTTTCTATGGTTACGATCTGACAAAAATATATAGCTACTACTATTCGTATTTTCATCCTAATAATGTCGTTTTTTGTATGTTTGCTGATATTCCGTCAAGTCACGTAACGATTTGTCATTAATAGCAAATCCGATTCCTGGTTCGTCGGGAACGGATATTCTCCCGTTGTTGACAGTGATCTCCGGTTCGATGATATCTGTTTCCCAGTATTTCGAGGAGGCTGATATGTCACCGGGGAGAGTGAATCCAGAGAGAGTCGCCAGTGCTACATTATGTGCACGGGAAACTCCAAATTCAATCATGCCGCCGACCCAGAGAGGGACATCGTGCTGGAGGCAAAACTCATGAATCGCCGCAGCTGCAGACCAGCCTCCTATTTTTGCCATTTTTAACGTAAAGATCTGACAGCTTCCAAGCATGATTGCACTTTTTACGTCATGTACAGAATGAATGCTTTCATCGAGGCAGATGGGCGTCTCCAGATGCCTTTGCAGTTCGGCGTGTTCCACAATATCGAAATGGGAAAGCGGTTGTTCAATCATTAACAGTTGAAAAGCATCAAACTGTTTTAAGTGTTCAGCCATGTCGAGTGTATATGCTCCATTCGCATCCGCCATTAACGGAAGCTCTGGAAACGAACTGCGAATGGCAGACAGAAGTTCCAGGTCATTTTCTGGGTGGATTTTAATTTTATAGCGCTCATAGCCTGTTTTCTCATATTCTTCTATCTGAGATAGAGCCTCGTTCATACTAGTAGCAGCAATTACAGCACCGGTTGTTATCTCTTTTCTATGACCGCCAAACAAGTCCCCTAGATAAACTTCTTGCTGCTTAGCATATAAGTCCCATAATGCTTGTTCCAGGGCTGATTTGGCCATATGATTGCGGCGGATGCCCTTCCAGACACGAGGTAGCTCTTCTGGGTGATGCCAAGTTGTCTTGAAAGTAAGCGGAATTAAAAAGTCATTCAGCATATGCCAACACGTTTGGATTGTTTCTTCGGTGTACCAAGGACTCGAGAAAGGAACAGCTTCTCCGTAACCACAGCGCCCTTCTACATCGATTGCTTCGACGATGATTGCTTCACGCTTCCTGACAGTTTCCAGGTGGGTAACGAATGGTTTTTTCAGTGGTGCCTGAATCACTCGCAAATGAATCTCCCTGATGTTCATCACTCTTCTCCTAACTGTTCTTTTAAATCTCGTCTAACCACTTTACCCGCTCCGTTTCGCGGCAATTCCTTACAGAAAAGATAAGTGCGCGGTACTTTATACGCGGCTAACTGTTTCTTACAAAACGCCTCCAGTTCTGTGGCCGTTGTTCCTTTATCTTTTGCTACGATAAAGGCTGCCGGAACCTCCCCCCACTGTTTATCTTTCCTTCCGACAACCGCCGCTTCAAAAACTTGCGGATGTGCTCTTAATACAGCTTCCACTTCTGCAGGGTACACATTTTCTCCTCCGGAAATAATGAGGTCTGAACGCCGGTCCAACACGTACAAGAATCCTTCTTCATCAATGAAACCAATGTCCCCGCTATACAGCCACCCATTTTTGATGGCTTGTGCGGTTGCTTCCGGCCGGTGTAAATAACCCTTCGTTACGTTGGGGCCTTTCATCACAATCTCACCAGCCGTACCAGCAGGGGCTTCTTTCCCTTCCTTCACAATTTTGATCTGCGCCGAGAATAACGGCTTCCCAGCTGAACCGAGTTTACGTAAGCTGTCTTCCGGGGAAAGCGTTACAATTTGAGAGGAGGTTTCTGTCATTCCGTACGTCTGAAAAACTGGAATGTGTTTCTCTTTGCATTCCTCTAAGAGCGGCTTCGGGGCAGGTCCGCCGCCAAGCAGCATACACCGAAAGTGATCGGGATAGCCACCATCCCCTACATCAGCCAGCATCCGGTTTAACATAGCGCTCACGACTGATACTATCGTTACCCCATCTTCTCGGATACTTCTATTCACCTCTTGTTCCACAAAGGTCTCTGCAAGTACCACTTTCATGCCGTAAATAACGCTCCGCATTAATATCGATAAGCCGCTAATATGAAAAATCGGCACCGCACAGTACCAACGATCTTTCTCCTGCAAACCTAGATTCAACACGGAACCAACGGCACTCCACCAATGATTGCCAAATGTTTGGATCACGCCCTTAGGCCTGCCCGTCGTTCCGGACGTGTACATAATGGTAGCTGTCTCGTCCTGACAAAATTCTTCCTTTAGCAGTAGACTCTCTTTTTTTGAGATTTGAGCTAAATCCTCTTTTTTTCGCACGCTTTCTTTGGGAAACTCTTGCAGTTTCTCACCAAATTGTTCTTCAGAAATGATCCAAGACGCTCCGCTGTCCTGAAATTGCCAGTCCAATTCTTTTGTGGTCAGCTTATGGTTGAGCATCACAATACGTGCGCCTATGTAAAATAAAGCGTGAATGATGATCACACTATCGGCGTGATTGCGAAGTAATAGAGCGCAGTACTCTCCCTCTTTGATACCGGACGCTGCTAAGCGGGCTGCCATGTCCGTCACTTCTTCATCCAATTGCTGAAATGTCCATTGGCTCCCCTGAAATTCGAGTGCTTGCCGTTCGGGGGTGAGGCTCGCTCTTTTTTTTAACCAGTTTGGTAACATATCTGCCACATGTACTCTCTCCTTCCGTCCATACAGAAAACAGCCCGGCCGATAGCCGAGCTGCTTTTTACTCACCCAACACTATTAAGGAAACCGTGGGAATTGATCGAAGTCTGGTTTGCGCTTCTCTTTAAATGCATCACGGCCTTCTTTCGCTTCATCGGTCGTATAGTACATAAGCGTCGCATCACCGGCAAATTGCTGCAAGCCGGCAAGACCGTCTGTGGACGCGTTAAAGGCAGCTTTCAACATCCGCAGGGCAGTCGGGCTTTTTTCTAGCATTTCTTCACACCACTTTACCGTTTCTTCCTCTAACTGGTCAAGAGGGACTACGGTATTCACAAGCCCCATATCAAGTGCTTCCTGTGCGTTATATTGGCGGCATAAGTACCAGATCTCACGTGCTTTCTTCTGGCCGACGATTTCTGCTAAATAACCAGCCCCATAACCGCCGTCAAAACTGCCGACTTTCGGACCGGTCTGACCAAAAACGGCATTATCAGCAGCGATCGTTAAGTCACAGACCACGTGGAGAACATGTCCTCCACCAATTGCGTAACCAGCAACCATTGCGACGACGGGTTTTGGAATCACCCGGATGAGACGCTGTAAATCTAAGACATTCAGCCTCGGAATCTCATCGTCTCCTACGTAGCCGCCGTGACCGCGCACTTTCTGGTCCCCGCCGGAACAAAACGCTTTCCCGCCAACACCGGCAAGTACGACGACACCGATGCTTGAGTCATCACGCGCCCGCGAGAAGGCGTCAATTAATTCCATCACCGTAGTTGGACGAAATGCGTTATGTACCTCAGGACGGTTAATTGATATTTTCGCAATGCTGCCTTGTTTTTCATACAGAATGTCATTATACTCCCGGACTGTCTCCCATTGAATAGCCATATTTACGTCCTCCTTTTGTTTCTAAATAAAAATTCACTTACTATTGTAGCAAACATTTCCTGATCTTCCACATGGACCGCATGTCCCGTTTTTGGAACAATGTGCCATTCAGCGGCAGGCAAGGCCTTCTTCATCTCACTGGCAATGTTATTGAACTTATCATCCCATTCCCCAGTTAAAAGAAGCACAGGAAAATGCAGATCTGGCAGCTGATCCCACCACGACGGCTGTGATCCGGTCCCCATTCCAAGTAAACTGTTAGCAAGACCAAGTGCAGAGTTTTTTAGACGCTGTTCACGGATTTTCCGCTGTTCGGCGTAGGGCAGTTGCTTTTGTGTCGCAAACAGCGGTATGTTTTCCCATTGGTTGACGAAAGCCGGCACCCCTTTTGCAAGGATACGATCCGCTAAGCGCTTGTCCTGATTTTGCCGTTCTACGCGCGCGCTCGAACTTCGTAACCCGGGTGATGCACTTTCCAGTAGCAAAGACCGGACACATTCAGGATAGAGAGAGGCGAGGCTTAACGCCAGCCTTCCTCCCATGGAATAGCCGAGCCAATGTGCATCCGTAATAGTAAGCTCCTTTAATAAGCTTACTAAGTCTGCAACTGTTTCCTCCGCTGTGTAACGGTGAAAATCGGCAGGTACACTACTTTCCCCATGACCGATAATATCGACCATTATAAGCTGAAAATGCTGCTCCAGGTAAGGCACCAGGAAATCCCATGTTTCCCTGTTACCCGTAAACCCGTGCAAAAGTACGAGCGGCTCTCCTTCTCCTGCTAATTGAATGTGATACTCAACACCGCGGATCCGCCTTCTCATTATATCCCCTCATTTACGAGTAAAGAAACCTGTTCGATTACTTCATCCCATAGTTTCCGGTGTTTCTGAACATTGGCAGCTCTATCCGTTGGTACTTCAATTATTTTTAAACCAGGCTGTGCAAAAGAAGGACAAAAAGCAGATTCCCACTCTTCCCATGTTTTAACTTTTTTGTAAGCCGCTCCGTAAAGGCCCGCCGTATGTGAAAAATCAAGGCCGTGTGGGGTGCCGAACAGGGTTTCAAAATGTTCTTTTTCAGTCGCCTGCGGGAGAAAAGAAAAGATGCCTCCCCCATCATTATTAATAAGAAGAATCGTCATATTCACCTTCTCAAGCCTCGCCGCTAATAAACCATTCATATCATGGAAAAAGCTTAAATCCCCGATCACAAGCACCGTGTGTTCCGATACAGCGCTCATACCAGCTGCTGTTGAGACGACACCGTCAATTCCGTTTGCTCCGCGGTTCGCAAATATGCGGATGTTTTTATCGTTCGCATGGAAAAAGGTGTCAAGGTCACGGATCGGCATACTGTTGCCGACAAAAAGCGTTGCAAAGTCAGGTAAATGGTCGCCTAACAGGGAGAATACCATTCCTTCGTTCAATTCAGCTTCACGTATGTCACGAAGAGCCTGTTTCGTCTTATCGTTCATGTTTTGCCAAAATGACAACCAATGGTTTTTTGCTTGATCTGGCAAGGACTGTGAAATGGCATCGCAAAATCGTCTTTCATCACAGTAAACCATCTGAGCAGGGAGCCCAGCCGGATCGCGCCAACCTCCTCCTCCGTCCACTACGACATGCTGTGCGTGCCGCTGCTCTTTTAAAAACAGAAGGAGGGGTTTCGATACTGGCATCGTTCCAAAGCGCAAAATAACATCTGGCTTTAAAATAGCAGAAGCTTGGCTTGCACGTAAAATCGTGTCATATGTATCGATCACTACGTCTTTTCGATGGGGACCACTGCGCAATTGTGACAGCGGATCAGCAAGAACCGGGAAACCCAACTTCTCTCCCAACATAATGATCGCTTCCTGAGCGCCTCGTTCTACTAATTCACCACAAACTATCATTCCACGTTCTGCGTCCGCTAGAAGGTTTGCATAGTATGTTTCCTGCATCTCAGATACCGACAATACACCGGTATCAGATAGGGAGAGCGCTTCTTCTATTGGCTCTTTATACTTTTCCGCCGCCTTATTCATGTTTGGGACGAGCGGTTCGCGAAGCGGGAAGTTTAGATGAACAGGGCCGGCTGGCAAGTTTTTAGCCGCAGAAAGCGCTCGTACTCCTATCGTACGAGCATACCGCATCATCGGCTCAGTAGATTCAGGAAGGGCCATTTCCACGAACCATTTAACATAATTCCCGTACAGCTGGATTTGATCGATCGTTTGCGGGGAGCCGTTATCACGCTGTTCATGCGGACGGTCAGCTGTCAAAACAAGAAGCGGTACCCGCGAATAGGCCGCTTCAATAACAGCAGGGTAATAATTGGCCGCTGCTGTTCCTGACGTGCAAACGAGGGCTACAGGTTCTTGCAAAGACTTTGCTAAACCTAACGCATAAAAACCTGCAGAACGCTCATCCATGTTCATATGCACTTCTATATCTGGATGAGCTGCGAGAAGCATGGCAATCGGTGTTGAACGGGACCCCGGGCTGACAACGGCGTGTTGTAAGTTATTTTGGGCTAATTCATTAATGAAAGCCCCAATATATTCGGTTAATATAGTACCGGAATCACCCTTCATGATAACTGCCCTCCTAAAGCACTTAGCATCGGATTGAACTTTATTGCCGTCTCCTCGTATTCACTGTCTGGTGTAGAGTCCGGAAGCACTCCTCCGCCAGCGAACAAAGATGCCTCGCTGCCTTGGACAAGTGCGGAGCGTATCCCGACGGCAATATCGCTATTTCCATAAGCGTCAAGCCATCCGAGCGGAGCAGCATAAAAACCTCGCTCCAATTGTTCCCATTCACGAATACAAGTAACAGCTTGTTTTTGCGGGACTCCGCCCATCGCCGGTGTCGGATGTAACTTGGCAACAAAATCTAACACAGAAACACCATCGTGCAAACTGCCGGAAATCGGTGTATACAGGTGTTGAATATGGCGATTTTTCATGAGTTCCGGAGCCTGCGGGACCTCAATCTTTTGACAATACTCACGGAAGACATCTGTGATCATCGAAACGACATATTCGTGCTCAAGCAGATTTTTGCGGTCCTGCAGCAATTCACTGCCAAGACGGCTGTCCTCCTCTATACTCGTCCCTCTCGCAATAGAGCCTGCCAAGCAGTCTGAGTAGACAGTGTCTCCTCTTCGCTGTATTAGTTTTTCAGGTGTCGCACCGATAAAACAATCAGATCCTGCCTCCAAGCTGAAAACATAACTGCCAGGCTGATCTCGAAGCAGGTTTTGAAGCACTCCTTCTGTCTGAATTTCCCTTTGGCATGTTAACCGTAATTCGCGAGCAAGGACAACTTTGTCTAAATCCGATTGTTTCATCTCTTGAACTGCTTTTGCTACCGTTTGTTTCCAGCGTTCGGGTGCTATTTCTAGTTGTTGAACAACTCGATTATAAGATATGTCTTCTTCCCGGTGACAGAGAAGTTGCTGCTCTTGTTCCTGAATCAGCTTGAGAAGTTCGGTTTCTTCTTCTTCAGCCGTACAAAGTACGTTTACGGTAAAATAGGCTTGTCCTTCTACAACGGAAAGCATATACTCAGGAATATAAAATAGATAATCTCCAAATTTTTTCCAAAGAATACGGTTATGTTCTTGCTGATCAAAAGAAAAGCCCCCAAACAGTAAGGGCCCGGTTGCCATCTTCTCCGTTATTCCTGCAGTCACCGCATTCTCACACAGAGAAAGCCATTTCTTTTCCACTTGCTGATAGCGGTTTTCGCACGCTTCCATTTCTTGAAACTTCGTAATGTTGCCTGCTCCGGCAATCAAAATTTCCTTCCGTGGATCCTGCCAAAAAAAACGGGACCCTTTATGAGTTAAACGCGCGGCCGCATAAAAGGACAAAACGTCAGCTGCATCTAATTTTTTCACGTAACTAAAAAGCACAGACCTTTTTATCTCTTTTGATTTCCCAATTGCAGCTGCTAATCCATCTATGCAATTTAATTTTTCTGAGATAACGATTTCAAATCACCCCAGTTTCTCTATAGTAACGGATGATTATCCTATTTAAAGATACACTTCGTCTCGAACCGCTGTCAATAAAGTAGTAATACGGAAGCCGTTACCTATATATTCAGAAGAATAATTGACACATTGCCCGATATTTTCTAAACTTAAACGTTGAAATCTTATTTACTGTACCACGTTGCTCTTCTATCCATACATTTTAAAGAAAAAGGAGAAACCAATGGATACTCAACACTATTCAAAATCAGCAGAAAGCCTGCCAAAACGCACTTGGAAAGTGTGGTGGGAACTTATTCGGCCGCATACATTGACAGCTGCCTTTGTTCCTGTCCTGCTCGGGACCGTACTTGCCCTGCAAGCAGGAGAATTTCATGTTTTTCTATTTGTGGCGATGCTCTTCGCCAGTTTGCTTATTCAGGCAGCTACTAATCTTTTTAACGAGTACTACGACTTTAAAAGAGGGCTCGATACGAAACACTCTGTCGGAATCGGGGGCGGTATTGTCCGCCACGGCATGACCCCACGTCTCATCATGGGGCTTGCCCTTGCTATGTACGCGATTGCGCTGTTGCTTGGACTTTACATTTGTGCTTCTTCTTCTTGGTGGGTGGCTGTAATCGGGCTCATCTGCATGGCTGTCGGTTATTTATATACAGGCGGCCCGCTGCCGATATCCTCTACTCCTTTTGGTGAATTGTTTTCCGGTCTATTTATGGGCTTTCTTATCATCCTCATCACCTTTTATATTCAAGCTGGTTATGTATCAGAGAGTGCCATTCTCATCGCTGTACCAAGCGGTGTGCTAGTCGGATTAATTAACATGGGCAACAACCTTCGTGACCACGACGGGGATAAAGCAAATGGACGCAAAACACTTCCTATCGTGCTCGGTCCGAAAAAAGCTATCTTTGTTTTAGGTAGTTCTTATGCTTTTTCTTTTCTGTGGCTTATCGGCCTAGTGGTCCTCGGTACTGTTACTCCATGGGTTTTACTCGCCTTGTTCAGTATTCCAAAAGCCGCAGCTGCCACAAAAGGTTTCATAGGGAAGACTGCCCCAAAAACAATGATGCCGGCAATGAAAGCAGCCGCACAAACGAATACATTTTTTGGAATGCTAATGGCAATTGGATTATTAATCAGTTATGTGACCTAACACACATAGAAAAGCGCACTGCCAACGAAGCAGTGCGTTTTGTCAATACAACCCTTTCGAAAATTTGAAAATGAACATAACGGTTACAGCAATCGTAAGCAAAGTGCTATGTTTTAATAAAGGGCTTTTCTCTTCTGTTGTGAGAGTTTCTCTTAAAGATTTTGCAGTCATTCCCAGAAACGCACTGATAACAAGCCATAAAATGAATACGGCCGCTGTCCACCAAGACAGCCACTCGTCTATTAAGAAAATGCCCGTGACGACTGTGCCTATTACTGCTGCATGTGCAAACAGGGTGATTGGTCTGTATACTTTTTTTATAAATAACAGATTCTCCCCCTGCATCCCTTTTACGAAAAAAGGAAAAGGGATTAACATAAAAAAAGCAAGAGCCATCAACCAATGAATGCTGAAGCTAATGATCTCTACCCACATACACGACGCTCCTTCCGGTGAAAATTATAGCAAAAAAAGCATCTTTACACTATTTGTAACGACTGAATGACTTTTAATTATCCGTTTCCATGTTAAAATATTAGGTGATAATGAGAGAATGAGGTGACAGGCCTATGCCCTCCGATATCTTCATGTGGTTTATTGTATTCTGGTCTCTATGTATAACAATTTTCCTATTTATTGGCGGTTTCTTTATGTTCCGCAAGTTTCTTAAAAAACTGCCAAAAGAAGATGGAAAATCTATTTTAGATTGGCAGGACTACTATATTGAAAAGACAATTCATTTATGGCCGCAAGACAAAAAAGACTTACTGGAAGAATTGGTTCAACCGGTTCCTGAAATATTCCGTGATGTGGCCCGCGAAAAGATTGCCGGAAAAATTGGGGAACTGGCCTTAAAGGAAAAAGCCCATGAGATTGACGAAGATCTTCTCATCCGTGGTTATATCATCGCGACACCGAAACGCGATCACAAGTTTTTAAAGAAAAAATTAAACGAAAAACAAATCGATTTTACTCCGTATAACCATTTATTTAACTAATACCAGTCCGTCTCCTATGGCAAAAGGCTGTACTGACATTCAATCAGTACAGCCTTTTGCTGCTCTCGAACAATATTATTTTTTGTCGTATTGCTTCTGCATGGCCTTCATCATTTGATTTATTTTTTTCTGCGAAGGGTTTTGTCCCATCTGCATCATCATTACCCGGAGCATTTGCTCGTTAATTGGCGGGTTTTTCTTCATGTAATTGACCATTGTCTTTCGCGCTATAAAAAAACCAATAACTGCACCCGCCACTAAACAAAGTAGTCCGACGAGCACAAACCAAAGCCAATCCATCCCAGTCACTTCCTCCTTCTGCAACCATTACAACCATTATGTCGTCATGTTTTCTGCGTTTAACCTATATAATTATAACGTATCCTGTTTCTCATTAAAAGAGGACGACCACATTTAATTACAAAACAGAAAAAACTTTTAACGGTTTTAACCAGCCATAGATGCTCCGCTCTATATTAACGGCAAACACACATGGTGAAACTTGTTTTAAACAATCAAAGACTTCCCATTCTTCTTTGGCATCCCCGGCATGGTCAAAAATAATTGCACTATCTTCAATGCGGAGGTTACTTCCCGTTATTGGAGAATGATAGAACAAAGCATTACCACTTCGGCTAGGTATCATTTGGTAACCGATTTTCTCTAATTGACTATGGATAAAGCGGTTCCAATCTTCTATTCCAATTCCCTCCGTAATATAACGGATTTGCTTTTCCAAAACGGGTCGTGCCCACTCATACGCATGGTGATAATCCAAAAACAACCGATATAGCTTTCCTTCTGATTGGTAATACTGGAGTGCTATTTCTTTTTGGATGATGACTAGTTGATACCGAGACATGGTATATTCGCTCCTTTCACTCCTTTTCCATTATCATACATCAGTATGATTGAAATAACTGTCAAATTTAGAAAATAAAAAAAACTTATTTTGTCGAAAAATTCCATTCGCTAAATTACATAAAAAATACCCCAATAGGGCAAAAGGAAAACACCTTTTGCCTGCCTATTGGGGCATTTATTTACTCATGTAACAATGACTTTACACGTGCTACTACATTTTCTACCGTAAAACCGTATTCTTTGATGACTTTATCTCCAGGCGCTGAAGCCCCGAAACGATCAATTCCGAGAACGTCACCTTTCGCTCCTGTATATTTATGCCATCCATGAGAGGCTCCCATCTCTATGGCAAGTGCCGGAACACCCGGTTGTAGAACATTCTCACGGTAAGCACGGTCTTGTTGGTCAAAAGCGTACCAATTCGGCATGCTGACGACGTTCGCCTTTATACCATCTTTCTCAAGCTCTTCACTTGCTTGAACGGCGAGTGCTACTTCAGAACCCGATGCGAGCAGCAATACATCTGCCTGCTGATCTTTCTCTACAAGCGTATAGGCACCTTTTGTAACACCTTCCGCCGCTTTTTCCACCGTTCCAGAAAGAGTAGGTAAGCCTTGTCGTGTCAAAATAAGCGCGGTTGGTGTACTTTTACTTTCCAAGGCCACTTTCCATGCTGCAGTTGTTTCATTACCGTCAGCAGGGCGGATAACATGCAAATTCGGGATCGCCCGTAAAGAGCTAATCTGTTCAATAGGCTCATGAGTAGGCCCGTCTTCCCCTACCGCAATACTGTCATGAGTGAAGACGTACGTAATCGGTAATCCCATCAAAGCACTTAAGCGAAGGGCAGGTCGCAAATAATCAGAAAAAACAAGAAACGTTGCGACGTAGGGCTGAAGACCACCATGTAAACGCAGTCCATTCGCAGCTGCAGCCATCGCAAATTCCCGCACACCAAACCAAATATTACGGCCTCTATAGTTATCTCGGGAGTAATCCGATTCAGCTTTCACAAGGGTCTTGTTGGAAGATGCCAAGTCCGCTGAACCGCCTACCAACGCTGGAATAGACTCGGATAGCACTTGGAGAACCTCACCTGAAGCGGCACGGCTTGCTAATTTTTCGTCGTGATATACGGGCAACTTGTCCGCCCATCCTGCCGGAAGCTCTCCTTTAACCGCTTCTGTAAACTGCTTCGCAAGCGCTGGGTACTTTTCCTGATACTGTTCAAATAAAGTATTCCACTCTTGTTCCTTCCGCGCCCCTTCTGCCTTTCCTTCTGCGAAGTATTCGGTCACCTCTGGCGGCACATGGAATTCCGCTTCAAATTCCCATTTGTAATTTTCCTTAACCATTGCCGCTTCTTCTTTTCCTAATGGAGCTCCGTGAGCCGCATTTGTTCCTCCTTTATTCGGTGAACCAAATCCAATCTCCGTTTTCACTTCGATAAAAGCAGGCCGTTCAGAAGAGCGCGCTTCCGAAATCGCACGTTCAATGGCATCTACGTCATTACCGTCCTCCACCAAATACGTGTCCCAACCGTATGACTCGTAGCGCTTTCGAACATTTTCAGAAAAAGATTGGTGGAGATCTCCGTCAAGTGATATATCATTGGAATCGTATAAAACGATTAAGCGGTCCAGCTTCAAATGGCCAGCCAGTGAGGCAGCTTCTCCAGATACACCTTCCATTAAATCCCCATCTCCACACAAGGCGTACGTATAATGATCAACAAGTTTTATATCATCCTGGTTGTAAACACCTGCCAGATGACGTTCTGCCATCGCCATCCCCACTGCCATTGCAAGTCCCTGACCAAGCGGTCCCGTCGTCGCCTCGACACCAGGTGTATGCCCATACTCCGGATGACCTGGAGTCTTACTCTCCCATTGACGAAAATTTTTCAATTCATCAAGAGATAAATCATAACCGCTTAAGTGAAGAAGACTGTACAAAAGCATGGAGCCATGACCTGCCGACAGTACAAAACGGTCACGGTTGAACCATTCTGGGTTTCCTGGATTGTGATTCATGAATCTTGACCATAAAACATAAGCCATTGGTGCAGCACCCATTGGAAGTCCCGGATGGCCGGAGTTAGCTTTTTCGATACTGTCTATCGATAAGGTGCGAATCGTACTAATTGCTAGTTCGTCTCTATGTGTGTTTCCCATTCATTTCCTTCCTTTCATACCTATGTATATTCATCCTCGTATTTCATCATAAACGTTCTTCGGTGTTTTCACAAGATTTGATGAGCATGATATAGAGAGTAGATTAAAACACCTAATATAGCAACGGAGTAACTGGTACTTACTGCCACAAAAAATCCTGATGGCACATCCATCAGGAATCTCAATGCTTATTATTTTTATTCTTTAATTCAACTAGCTTACTTGGTGTCACGTCTTTTCCTTTTGGGTCCATCACCTTGACAGACTGCAATTGACTCTTAAATGAAGAACGGAATTTAGACAAATATTCTTGTCGCAGCTCTTGCTGCTCAGCTAGTTCCTCCTCGGTTAGTCCAGTCGTTTTGGAACGTTCCGAGAGTTCATTTATACGGGCTATCTTCTCTTGAGAAAGCATAATCAGCTTATAACCCCCCACATATTGACTTGGAAATACGTATGTATACTATAAATCAACTTATAAAAGGAAGCAAACCGCATTCTTCGTTATGAGATATATTAGTTGTCGCTGACATACGATTGACAGGGATCATCTGAAGTATTACTGCTTATCCTTTTCATTTTCCGGCTGTTGCATATGATCTTGATACCGTCGATGAACGGTTGCTTTAGAGACATCATACCCAAAACCCCGTAAAGTTGCCGCGATTTCATGAAAGGTAAGATCCAGTCTACGTAAGCGAACAATTTCTGCTATCGGCACTTCTTTCTTTTTACGTCCGCCTTCCTCCTTATTAGATAAATTTTTTTCCGGTTGAAAACCTTTTCTTACTGCTTCCTTCATACCTCTCTTAATTTTCAAATTGTGCAATTTCCGCTGATATTCTTCCACCATCGCAAGAATGTCCATTAACATATGATCAGCTTCTGATAGTTGCAGGGCACCTCTGTCTTTTACTGTATATACACTCGTGCCCATTTTAAATAATTGATGCAAAAGGGCAGCTTTCGCATTCCCTCGCCCGAGTCTCGTGTCATCTTGAATACAGAGGATATCTGCCTTTTGCTGAGATAATAAATCAAGCGCTTCAAGCAGCCCCTCCCGTTCCAAAGAGTATCCGCTGGCTTCTTCTGCAATCACTTTTACAATTTGAAAATGGTACGTTTCAGCCAATTGAATAAGCTCAGTCTGCTGTCTTATTAAAGATGATTGCTGCGTTTCCTTTGAAGTGCTGACCCGGCAGTATATAACACAGCGTTTCACTAATCTTCCTCCTCACCTGCTGGCGTCTTATCGGAAGACGCTTCCATGTTCTGTATGTCATTATAAGCAATAATGGAGTTTTCTTCTATATTAGTATTGTTGGAGAACCGATCATCGTCAGCAGCTGACCAATGTACAGTTACTACTAAAAATAAAATAGAAACAATAAATAGAGATAAAATAACCCATTCCTGACTCGTTAACTGTTTCCATTTAGTACTCATGAAAATCCCTCCACTGTAGAATGTACGTTCTTATTTAGTAATTACAGTATAATAGGAACCCTTGTTCCCGTCAAGAAAAATCCAGAACTAATGTTTGCGCACATATGTTTTACATGCTACAATTTAAAAAAATACATATTGGGAGGTGCAAGTTGTTGACTAAACTATCCAAACGTCAAGAACAGATATTAGAATATATAAAAAACGAAGTGAAAAAAAAGGGATATCCACCTTCTGTTCGTGAAATAGGAAAAGCGGTTGGACTTGCTTCTAGTTCCACTGTTCACGGCCATCTTTCCAGGTTGGAAAGTAAAGGGTATATAAGGCGTGATCCAACTAAGCCAAGAGCAATTGAAGTGCTCAACGATACCGAAGACGGTCCGCATATCGCAGAGAGTACTGCGGTGTATGTGCCTGTCCTTGGTAAAGTAACAGCAGGAGAGCCCATTACCGCCGTCGAGAACATTGAAGAATATATCCCCTTACCAGAGCGTATGGCTGCAGATGAAAAAGTATTCGCATTAACTATCCAAGGGGAGAGCATGATTGAAGCGGGTATCCATGATGGTGATCTTGTGATCGTGCGGCAGCAGCAATCAGCGGAAAATGGGGATATTGTTGTGGCAATGACAGAAGAGCTTGAAGCAACGGTAAAGCGCTTTTTTAAAGAAGATGGCTTTATCCGGCTTCAGCCGGAAAACGCAGCCATGGAGCCTATTATTTTAGAAAACTGTACCATTCTAGGAAAAGTAACAGGAGTATTTCGTACCTTACATTAAAAATTCAGCCCCCTTCCGCTTCCGGGAAGGGGGCTGAATTTTTCAAAACCCCTTGATGAATAGTGACATCAAAGGGGTAAATGTTTTAATAATGCGACATATACTGTTCACGTTCCCATGGGTGAACTTGTTTCCGAAACATATCCCATTCGATTTCTTTCGCTTCTACAAAATGCTTAATCGCATGCGGTCCAATCTTTTCAACCAATACTTTATCATTCAAAAGAGCGTCCAACGCTTCCTGCAAATTGGCTGGAAGTTCATGAATTCCCTCTTTCCTCCGCTCCTCACGCGTCATATCATACACGTTTCGGTCAGTAGAAGGGGGAGCTTCTAACTCACGCTTTATTCCGTCAAGGCCAGCTGCAAGCATAGATGCCATGGCAAGATAAGGATTCGCAGCAGGATCAGGGCTTCGCGCTTCCACGCGTGTACTCGGCCCTCTGGATGACGGAATACGAACAAGAGGGCTTCTATTTTTCATCGACCAGGCTATATAAACAGGCGCTTCATATCCCGGGACAAGCCGTTTATAGGAGTTAACAATTGGATTAGTAAGCGCCGTAAAACCTGGAGAGTGCTCGAGAATGCCAGCGAGGAACTGCATTGCTGTTTCACTTAGCTGTGTCTCTGTGTTTTCATCAAAAAAAGCATTTGTCTCTCCACGGAACAAAGACATATTGCAGTGCATACCGGATCCCGCTACCCCATATAGTGGTTTTGGCATAAAAGTGGCGTGGAGTCCGTGCTTTCTGGCAATTGTTTTCACGACTAACTTAAAGGTTTGAATGTTGTCACAAGCGGTGATCGCGTCCGCATATTCAAAGTCAATTTCATGCTGCCCTGGCGCCACTTCATGGTGGGATGCTTCAATTTCAAATCCCATATCCTCTAACTCAAGCACGATATCGCGCCGGCAGTTTTCACCGAGATCGGTCGGCGCCAGATCAAAGTAACCGCCTTTGTCATTCAATTCCATCGTCGGTTCGCCGTTGGCATCGTTCTTAAAGAGGAAAAATTCCGGCTCCGGGCCAATATTGAAAGCGGTAAATCCCATTTCTTCCGCTTCTTTTAACATTCTTTTCAATATTCCGCGGGGATCTCCCCCGAAAGGCTTAGGCTTGCCTCTTACACCACCCGGTTCATAGATATCACAAATTAAACGGGCTACTTTGCCTTTCTCTGGTGTCCACGGAAAGATAACCCATGTGTTTAGATCGGGATATAAATACATATCAGATTCTTCCACGCGTACAAAGCCTTCAATTGAGGATCCATCGAACATCATTTTATTGTCTAACGCTTTCTGAAGCTGATCGACTGGTATCTCTACATTTTTAATCGTACCTTGTAGATCTGTAAACTGCAGCCGGATGAACTTCACATTTTCTTCATCTGCCATACGTGTAATGTCATCTCTAGTATAATGGTGGGCTTTCAAAGTTATATCTCTCCTCTTGTGACAAACTCATTCAGTCATACTTACCCTGCATGAATCGATAATTTATGGGCCTATCTTACAGAATGTTGTTTTCTTTGTCAATTTGTTATTTCACTCATTTATTATCCAGCATGCAACTCTACTGGCCTTTAGGAAGCATTAGCAAGTTCTCTTCAGCAAGTACTTTTAAAGCATGACGGACAGCGATTTTTACGTGGGCTGTTGTAAGACCTCCTTGTACATACGTAATATAAGGGGCGCGCATCGGACCGTCTGCTGAGAATTCAATGCTTGATCCTTGAATAAAGGTGCCCCCTGCCATGATAACCTCATCTTCGTAACCCGGCATCGCGGAAGGCTGCGGTGAGACATTTGAGTCGACCGGTGATGCCTCCTGGATTGCTTGACAGAAACGGATCATCCTGCTCCTGTCTTCTAAAATAACAGCCTGAATGAGATCGGTACGTTCTTCCTCGGAACGAGGAAAAGTATGGAGACCCGCTTCCTCACAGAGCGCCGCTGTATAAAGTGCCCCTTTTAACGCTTCAGATACAATGTGAGGAGCTAAAAAGAGACCTTGAAACATTTCCAGCAAAGTTGAGAGGGTTGCACCGCCTTCTAACCCAATGCCAGGAGCCGCAAATCGAGCTGAAGCTTGTTCGACATACTCTGCTTTCCCAGCTATGTATCCTCCTGTTCTAGCAATGCCGCCTCCCGGGTTTTTAATCAGTGACCCGGCGAGTAAATCTGCCCCTGCATGACCCGGCTCTAAATCTTCTACAAATTCTCCGTAACAGTTATCCACAAACACGATCAAATCAGGCCGCTGTTGTTTCAACTGTGTAATGATCTTTTTCAAAAGAGAGATTGGCACAGAAGGTCGCGACGCATATCCTTTTGACCGCTGGATAGCCACTACTTTCGTTTCCGGCCGCAGCCGTTTGATTAACAGTTCAGCATCAGGATAACCCTCTTCATTTAGCGGAGCGGCCTCGCTTTGAATCTGGTAATCAGCCAGTGATCCCGGCTCGTCACCAGAAAAACCAATAACTGTCTGCAACGTGTCATAAGGCATGCCGGCATATAGAAGATGATCTCCCGGACGCAGCACTCCAAATAAAGCTGCCGTAATAGCGTGCGTGCCTGAAATAAATTGGTGCCTGACAAGTGCTTTTTCCGTGCCAAATACCTTTGCATATACGCGGTCTAATGTTTCTCTGCCAGAATCATCGTAGCCATAACCCGTAGAAGAGTGAAAATGAAACGACGACACGCGCTCTTCTTGAAATATCTGCAAAAGCCTCTCCTGATTATGTTCAGCTGTCCGCTCTGCTGCCTGCAACTGTTTCTGAATTTTCTTTTCTGCTTTCAGTGATAATTGCTGAATCGTTTGCTGTGCTTGTCCTGCTGTAGTCATTACTTCCCCCAACTTTCTAATAAGTCGATTCGTATTTATTTATCGTACCATTGACTGGATGATCTTCAAGTACATACCCTTTATAATCAAAACTATTCTTGTCTTCAAGAAGCTCTTCCGATTTAATGAGTGTATACCGGCGGATAGAAGCAAGACTTTTGCCATCATCTGCAGGTATACGGACATGATAATACCTCATTTGCTGTTTCAGTGTGTCCTCCATAAGCTGGAGGAGCCGCAGTTGATCGCTTTTTTGGAAAGCAGATATTGAAATAGATGGTTTACCGGCTGCTGGCAGCGACTGAGTACGGGTAAGGCGGTCTTCCTTGTTAAAAACAGTAATCAGCGGAATAGAGCTTGCATTTAGTTCGGACAAGAGCTCTTCCACTGTCTTCATTTGCGCGTACGCTTCGGGATGAGAAGCATCTACAACGTGAAGTAAAATATCAGCTTCTTTTACTTCCTCCAGTGTAGAGCGAAAGGCCGCAACCAAGGATGTCGGCAAATCTTGAATAAAGCCGACTGTATCGGTTAATAAAGCTTCATACCCGGAAGGCAGTTCAATTTTACGTGTGAGTGGGTCCAGAGTAGCAAACAGTAAATCTTCTTGAAAAGTCTCTGTACCTGATAATTGATGCAAGAGCGTCGATTTACCGGCATTCGTATACCCGACTAGTGCAAACTGGACATTGCTATTTTTGCGACGTTGTTTCCGATAGCTCTCTCGATGAGCCTTGACATCTGCCAATTGTTTTTTTAAGTCATCCATGCGTCTTTGAATATGCCTGCGATCCGTCTCGAGTTTCGTCTCCCCTGGCCCGCGTGTTCCTATGCCCCCTCCGAGACGTGACAAAACTTGCCCCTGTCCGGAAAGGCGCGGGAGAATGTACATAAGCTGCGCAAGTTCGACTTGGATCTTTCCTTCTTTTGTATGCGCGCGACCGGCAAAGATATCAAGAATTAGTTGAGTCCGATCAATAACCCTTACATCAACGGCTGCATCCAGGTTACGTACTTGGCCTGCTGTCAGCTCATCATTAAAAACGACTAAGTCAGCTTCCTTCTGCGAGACGGCTTCCGCTAATTCTTGCGTTTTCCCACTTCCGATATACGTTGCGGCGTCAGGGCGCTGCCGTGACTGCTCGATTTTTGCAACGATTTCACCGCCAGCTGTATGAACGAGCGCTTTAAGTTCATCCATACGCATGTTGAATTGCTCTTCTTCCATGTGAGAAAACTGACAGCCTACAATAATCACTTTCTCTTTCATAATCGTCTCCTTTACTTAAATTCTTCTTCATCTTCGATTATAAAATCAACTGTTTCTAGCGTTATTAGCGAGTGTTTATCGATTGTTCTTCCTTCTTTTAAAATACGGAGAGCGTGACGTCTAATCATTTTTTCGATCAAGTTTCTTACATAACGGCCGTTATAATTCTTACCGTTCCCTTTTGTTCTATCTTGGAAATGAGCAATGAGCTTATCACCTAGCTGTTCCGTACATTGGTAATCTTTTTCTTTCGCCATCTGTTTAAATAATTTTACTAATTGAGTACTCGTAAAGTCTTCGAATTGCAAGATGTTAGGAAAACGTGACGGCAAACCAGGATTCATACGTAAAAAACGTTTCATTTCTTCTGGATAACCTGCCAAAATCAAAATAAACTTGTGCTGATGATCTTCCATCGCTTTTACAAGTGCATCAACGGCTTCCCGTCCGAAATCTTTTTCTCCTCCACGGGCTAGTGAATATGCTTCATCAATAAAAAGGACGCCTCCATTTGCTTTCTTAATTAAATCTCTCGTTTTTTGGGCGGTCTGACCGATATATTCTCCGACTAAATCCGCCCGCTCTGCTTCTATAAGGTGACCTTTTTCCAAAATGTTCATGTCTTTCAACATTTGTGCCATAATACGGGCGACTGTTGTTTTACCGGTTCCGGGATTACCGATAAACATCATGTGCAGATTATGCTGCGTTGCCTCTAACTGTAGTTTTTCCCTGCATTGATTAACATAAACAAGAGCATACATTTCTTTTACAAACTCTTTAACCTTATTCACTCCGATTAAGGCGTTCAAACTTTTTTCCGCTTTTCGTAACGCATAGTGTTCTTCTTTTAATAAATAATTTTCAGTATCTCTGAGGGGGGCCTCCTTTTTTGCTGGATGTATCGTAACTTGAATTCTGTCCCTGCCGTCCGTGTGAACCATCACGACCATTCCCCTCTCTTCCTTAAAATGAATCGGGCGTTTACCCATACTATACGCAAACACAGCCGATTAGTGATTAATCTGTTATAATTAACGATAAGGATTTCTCACCAAGGAGGACGGCAAGAAAGCTGTACCTATCACTATTCCCGGCTTTAAGAGAGGAGCGGATACCGTGACCGCTGAAACGTCGATATTCCCGAATGATGTCGAGTCTTTTTTACATCATCTAGCTGCGAAAGGACGCAAAGCAAGTACAATTAAGCGTTACCGTTATGATCTAGCGGACTTCTTCCGGTTCCTAGCAGTCACAAAAGGGGATCAACAAGCGCTCAAGCCATCTTCTCTCACACCGCAAGCCATAGACTCCTATTTTTTCTTATTAGAAAACGAGCGACACTATCAGCTCCGAACATTAAAACGTGTCCAAACCGTATTAAAAAGCTATACAGCCTTTTTACAAGCTGTCGGAAAGTTACCTTTCGATCCGTTCTCTTCTCTGGACCTTGACGAGACGATTTGGAATCAACTGACTAAAGAGGAACTGCTTTCTCATGCTGAACAGCAGCGTCTCTTGAATGCATTAAAATCAGATGCTGGTTTATCGAAAAAGCAAGCGGCAGCCCGGCCATTGCTCGCTCCACGCAATTTGTTCATCATCACCCTGTTTCTTCATTACGGTCTTAGGCTTCAAGAACTCTCACATTTAGAAATGAAGCACATTAATCAAGGAACTGGTGACATTCTAATCCCCGAGATGACCGGAAATCCGCGTACCATTACGTTGTTGCGGCCCCACAAAAAACAGCTCCATTATTATTTACAGGCCATACCAGAAGCAGTTCGTCCTAGAAAAGACACGGACCCACTTCTAGTCGCTTTTGATTTCCAGCGAAAGACTTTCCGCTGGAGCTACGAAAATGATGCACCTAAAAATTTAACAGAAATCGCCATCCAAAAAATGATTCGTGAAGAAAGAAAGCGCGCAGGAATCAACCGCGCAGTATCGGCACGACACTTTCGTAATACATACATTGTTCAAGCTCTGAAAAATGGCGAAACACCGGAACAGCTCCAAAAAAGACTTGGCCTTCAGACGATTCTTACCTTAAACAAATATGTCGAGTATGTAAATTCTTTGGCGTCTAGCGGATCAGAACATTAAAAAGCTTCCGGGACTACCCTCCGGAAGCTTTTCACGTTATACATTCGGCGCTGCGTTTTCAGTTTCCGTCTCGGTTTGTAAAGAGATATTTCGCTGAGGAGCAAAAGTAGAAATAGCATGCTTGTAAACTAGCTGCTGCTTCCCATCGCTATCAAGAACGACGGTAAAGTTATCAAATGCTTTAACTTGGCCCCGCAGTTGAAACCCATTGAGTAAAAAGACAGTCACCGGTGTTTTCTCCTTACGCAACGTATTTAAAAATTGATCCTGAATGTTAATCGGCTGCTTCATATAGTACAGTCCCCCTCCTCAAACTCTCTATGAATAAGACATTCGACAGTTATGAAAATTTACCTTCTATATATTCAATCATTTCTTGAATTTTTTCTTCTTTGTTCATCGACGTCATGTCAAACCACTTCATCTTTTCTTTATTGCGAAACCATGTCAACTGTCTTTTCGCATAACGTCGTGAGTTTCTTTTTAATTGTTCAACTGCTTGTTCTATACTATATTCTCCTTTAAAGTAGGAATAAAATTCTTTATAGCCGATCGCCTGTGCTGCTTGACTATCCTCTGGAGCGTATTCGAACAGCCACCTTGCCTCTTCCATAACGCCGTCTGCTACCATTTGATCAACACGTTCATTGATACGTCGGTAAAGGACGTCCCGCTCCATCGTCAATCCGATTAACGCTAGGTCATAAGGTGACGGTTGGGTTTCCTGTTCTGAAAACTCTCGTTGCTTCCGCCCGGTCGTGTGATTAATTTCAAGCGCTCTGATTACTTTTTTCAGATTGTTCGGATGAATACGCGAAGCGCTTTGATAGTCAATGGCCTGTAATTTTTCATGCAATGCCTGTGTTCCGTGTGTTTGTGCATATTGTTCCATTTCTTCCCTGAAACCTTCATCAGCACTTGTTTCGTGCAGATCCAGGTCTCTTGTTAATGCCCGAATGTAAAATCCCGTCCCGCCAACGACAAAAGGGAGTTTCCCGTCGTCATTCATGTTCTTAATTCGTTCCTTCGCCTCTTTCTGAAAAGCGGCCGCTGAATAAGATTCTGCAGGATCTCTTTCGTCAATTAAATGGTGGGGAACCCGCTTTCGTTCAGCCAGCGTAACTTTTGCTGTGCCGATGTCAAGTCCTCGGTAAATTTGCATCGAATCTCCACTGATTATTTCCCCGCCAAAATGAAGGGCAAGTTCAATTCCTATTTCTGATTTACCTACAGCTGTCGGCCCAGCTATTACAACAACTTTATTTTTACTCATTGCTCCCTTCCCTTCTTTTCTATAACACCGTAACGAAATGATGTTCGGCTACGACGCTTAATAAAAGTAAAGCCAAGACTCTCCAGATACTCATTCGGATAAGAGCTTTTAATGACTACCCGTTGTTTGGCTACTCGAAGTGCCTCTTTAATATGACGGAGACCGAGGGAGCCGTAACAGGCAAACGGACGAATAGCTGCAAGATGAGAGGATGAATAAACAGCTTTTTGAAACATCGGATCAAAATAGACAACGTCAAACGTATTATTCGGTATACTTTTTAAATAGTCGAGATGATCTTCCGTTTTGACGATGATTCGATTCATCGCCTCATTGAATGCATCCATGTCCTGTTTCCACACGCGTAGTCCTTTTTTAATAATCGCACCAATATAGGGATTTTTCTCAATTCCGGTTATGCTTCCTTCTTTTCCAACCACATAGCTTGCTACAATGCTGTCTGAAGCAAAACCTAACGTTGTGTCTAATACTGTCATGCCTTCTTTCAATTGCATGGCGGTGATCATCGGATCGCTCTTACCTTCTGCGAGCCGCAACACCCGAATCCAGGCCATACTCGGATGAAAAAAAAGAGGGTGCATCGTGTCAGGGTGATATAGCTTATCTCCTGTTTCACTCACAACATAAATGGGAGTCTCAGCGTCTTTCAGCCATTTTTTCAAAGATTTTTTTCCACGTTCCCTATAGACAGCTTCTTCCCATTTGTCGGCCAGCACCAAGGCTTCTCTCCGGGATCTGTCTCCCATATTTTTACCAATCGTTATTATCATACCTCATCTCCTAGCAGTCATCCTCACGTATAATAGTTCCATTTTAGACACTAAATAAAGAAAAGGACAAGCCCCAAAACCATCGAGAGTACGCCAGCTTCGCCCGATAATTAAAAAAAAGACGCCGAGTCAGGGCGTCTTTTTTGACTTAATGATCAGATTGAGATTGTTTTAACATATAAATCGCCATCGCTAAACTTACAAGTACGACAAATGCAGAAATACCTAGTACGGCAATAAGGTCCACTGGGGTCATGAATTTCTTCTCTCCTTCAGTCTCTTTTTAACCAAATCATATCATAGGCTGCATGCTGAAATACGCTTCGTTTGTGACGAACATGTTACACTTTTTCTACATAATGCGTTTGAACATTTTTTCCATATCGTAGCTCGAAAAATGAATCAATATCGGCCGGCCATGCGGACAGGTAAACGGTACCTCACACTGCCCGAGTCTGGTAATCAATGCCTGCATTTCATCTTGCCGTAAATAACGATTTGCTTTAATAGCTGCTTTGCATGACATTAGGATTGCAGCCGCTTCTCGCAGTTTCTGAATACTTATCTTTTTTCCTTGTTTTAACTGTTCAAGTAATTCCCGTATGGTGCTCTCTTCTTCACCGGAAGGGAACCACACGGGATAGGCACTGACACGGTACGTTCGCTGTCCAAAAGGCTCGAGAAAAACACCAACCTCCTCCAATTTACTTTGGTTCATTTGCACAATCGTTTCTTCGACAGCTGAAAACTCCAGTGTCAGTGGCACCATTAGCTCTTGAAGTTCAGGTTTAGTTTCTGCAATTCTTTCACGATAATATTCATAAAAAATCCGTTCTTGAGCCGCATGCTGATCAATAATATATAAACCTTCTTCATTTTGAGTAAGAATATAGGTCCCATGAAACTGCCCGATTAACTCAAGAACAGGAAAGCGTGTTGATGTGGATCGCGTAGAAGCGGCCATCTTCTCTTTCTGTTCGTTTAAAGGGCTGTTCTCTTTCGAAAAGTCCGCCTTACTTTCGTGGATCGTGTTGTTAGTATCAATGGAACGAGAACTATTGTTGACAGACTCTGCCTCTTCCTTGTCAATCTTCTGCTCTAACGGATTCTGATCTTCAAGAAATGACTGCGGCTCCGGCTCTTTTTGAGGAACAGGAACAGAAGAAAAGTGAAATGGCACTTGTTCACTTTGAAGCTGTTTCCCCCGCTTCTTATCAACTTCTGGAATAAGCGTCTCCTCATGTAACTGCTTTTTGATTGTCTCTTCAAGCAATCTGGTCAATTCTTGCTCTTTACTTAACCGGACCTCTAATTTGGAAGGATGTACATTCACATCAATCAAAACTGGGTCCATTTGGATATGAAGCACGGCGAGTGGATGACGCCCAATTGGCAAAAGTGTGTGATAAGCTTGTTCAATCGCTTTTGTTAGCGGAAAATGACGTATATATCTACCATTAATAATAGTGAAAAAGTGCTGCCGTGATGCTCTAGTCACTTCAGGCTTTGCAACAAAACCCTCAATAGTGTAATCATCTGTAGCTGCACGAATAGGCAGAAACTGCTGGGCGGTATATCTTCCATAAATTGCCGCAATCACCGCTCGTACATCCCCGCTTCCATTCGTAAATAGCAGTTGGCGGCCGTTGTGTGAAAGCTCAAATGAAATAAAAGGGTTGGCAAGCGCAAGCCGATTAACAACGTCGGTTATTTTACTCAATTCCGTATTAATTGTTTTCATATGTTTTAAGCGCGCCGGTGTATTGAAAAAAAGGTCACGGACAATCATTTCAGTACCGCTTCGCCCCTTTGCTGCCGTACACGTAATTCGCTTTCCCCCTTGATAGCGAATCAGTGTGCCGGCGCCTTCGCCGTTTCCTGTCTCTAATTCTAAGTGAGACACGGCAGCGATACTTGGCAGCGCTTCGCCCCGAAATCCGAGTGTTGAAATACGGAATAAATCCATCTCTGTTTTTATTTTACTTGTTGCATGTCTAGAAAACGACAATTCAGCATCTTGTTTCGTCATTCCCGTGCCGTTATCCGTTATCCGTATTTCGGCAAGACCGCCTTCTTTGACGCCAATAGCAATTCTTGTACTACCAGCATCTATCGCATTTTCTGCTAATTCTTTAACTACCGAGGCCGGCCGCTCCACCACTTCTCCAGCAGCTATTTTATTTGCCAGTTCGCTTGAGAGTTTTGTGATTTCGGCCATCATCTCTTCCTCCTTCTCTTTACGAACGTAATCTTTTCTGGTATTCGTATAACTTTTCTAGTGCTTCCATCGGTGACAAGTGCAAGATATCTATCTGATTTAAGTCTTTTTCGATATAAGCTAAATCTGTTTTCTTTTCAGCTTCTGCAGGCTCGCTCTCCATCATAAATAACGGCAGCTGTTCCGGCCTTTTGTTTTCTTCGTCCTTTTCTTTTCTCTCCCATTTTTCTTCAGGTATTAATGTTTGTTCTGCAGATGCTGGGCTTTCTAATTCTTTCAGCAATATTTCTGCCCGTTCTAAAACATCATCGGGTAGTTCTGCCAGTTTTGCCACGTAAATCCCGTAGCTGCGGTCAGCCTTCCCCTCTTCCACTTTATGCAAAAAAACGACGTTCCCCTCTTCTTCGATCGCGCTGACGTGCACATTTTTCAACTTGTCCAGCTTCTGCTCGAGCGTCGTTAACTCGTGATAATGAGTGGAAAACAATGTCTTTGTTCCAACATGATCATGAATGTATTCCACAATCGCTTGCGCGAGCGCCATCCCATCATAGGTAGAGGTTCCTCTTCCTATTTCATCCAGCAGCAACAAGCTCGCTGGAGTAGCCTGAGTCAGTGCATAACGGGTTTCGAGCATCTCCACCATAAACGTGCTTTGCCCGGATGCCAAGTCATCTGTCGCCCCAATACGCGTAAAAATCTGATCAAATAGCGGCAGTATTGCTGAGGCAGCCGGGACAAAACACCCCGTCTGGGCCATAATCGATATTAAAGCAGCCTGACGCATATATGTACTTTTCCCAGCCATATTCGGGCCTGTTATTAATAAAACTTCCCTTTTTTCATCCATGGTAAGATCGTTTGCTACATACTCGCCTTGTCCGCGCATCCGCTCGACAACAGGATGGCGGCCTTCTTTGACTATTAGAGAGCGATCGTCAGCGAACTCAGGTTTCACGTACTGATAACGCTCACTAATGACCGCAAACCCTTGCAATACATCAATTTCACTAACGATCGCAGCCGTTTTCTGCAGATCGCGCAAATAAGACTGCACCTTCTCTCTAACGCCGAGAAAGAGTTCATATTCCAAAGTAGTAATCCGTTCTTCAGCACCGAGGATTAACGATTCTTTCTCCTTTAATTCAGGGGTGATAAACCGCTCCGCATTTGTTAAAGTCTGTTTTCTTTCATACCTTCCCTCCG
This sequence comes from Bacillus piscicola, assembly GCF_022458745.1. GTDB lineage: Bacteria > Bacillota > Bacilli > Bacillales > Marinococcaceae > Alteribacillus_A > Alteribacillus_A piscicola. The sequence goes on along the minus strand of NZ_JAJJJF010000002.1, from coordinate 305,846 downwards.
GAAGAAGCGGTATGTTTGGTTTCGTCACTTCGATATAATAACCAAACACTTTATTAAAGCCAACTTTTAGTGACTTGATTCCTGTCGCCGTTCGCTCCTGTTGTTCCAGCTGGGATATCCAGTCTTTCCCGTTCTTACTTGCTTCCCTGTATTCGTCAAGTGCATCATTGTATCCATCTTTAATCATCCCCCCTTCTGTAATCGAGGCAGGCGGATCATCGACTAACGCATCTTCAAGAAGGCGTACTAAACTGCTAAAATCAGCAAAAGATTGAAGCAGTCCGTCTACATATGAATTTCCTAACTGACGCAAAATGTCATATAAAAAGGGAAGTTCCTGCAGGGAACGCCGGAGTTGAACGAGCTCACGAGCGTTAATGTTTCCGTATGCCGTTTTACCTGCCAGCCGCTCCAAGTCATACACATGGCGAAGACGGTCGCGCAATTCCTCTCTGGAAAAAAAATCGTCACAAAGAGAGGCGACGAGGGACTGTCTGTTCAGAATAGCTGTCTTTTCCAAGAGTGGCTCTTCCAACCATTTTTTGACTAGTCTCCCTCCCATAGCCGTTACCGTTTCATCCATTAGCCACAACAAGGAACCATATTTCTTTTTATCACGGAGTGACTCGGTTAACTCCAAATTGCGCCGCGAATGAATATCTAATTGCATCCGTTCATTAATGTAATAGACCGTTACCGGCTGCAAATGGGAAAGCGACCGTTTCTGTGTACGTTTGAAATAATTCGTCAACAGTGCTGCCGCAGTGACTAGTTTTTCATTGTCTAACCCGCAGCATAAATGAGTAAAATCTGCGTCCAATTCCGTCTCTTCTTCCATAGAGAAAACTAACTGGGGTGCGGCCACCGAACTTTGATCAAAATGCGGGGGAACCACCATTTCTTTTATATCTGAACGTAGCATCTCTCTTTCCCACGTTCGTTTCTCTGTTCCGAGTAACGCAGCTGTTGTCTCTCCAGTTGTTAAATCGGATTTTACAAATCCTGCCGTTCCATCCTCAAAAGGGTACAGCGCAGCAATAAAATTATTTTCCGTTTCTTGGATTGCTTTTCCTTCCATGACCGTACCAGGCGTAATTAACTGTACAACTTCTCGTTTTACGACCCCTTTGGCAGTCTTTGGATCTTCTACCTGTTCACAAATCGCAATCTTATAGCCTTTTTCAATGAGAGTGGTGATGTAATGTTCTGCAGAGTGATAAGGGACTCCACACATTGGGATATGTTCCTCTTTTTTGCTTCCTCTTCTTGTGAGGGTGATTTCCAGTTCACGGGCAGCTTTTATAGCATCTTCAAAAAAAAGCTCGTAAAAATCACCCAGCCTGAAAAATAAAAAAGCATCTTCATATTCCGACTTTATTTTTTTATATTGCTTTATCATCGGGGTTTCTTCGGTCACGTTCATTCCTCCAGCATCTCTGTCCTTCGATGTTATGAATCTATTATAGCATCACTGGGAATAAAAAAAACACGCCCAGTTCCGGAAGAACCAGGCGCTTCTTGTTAACCATTCTTATCGTCGAGAAATTCAGTATCGATCTCTTTTAATTCTTCATCTGATATTTGCTCATCCCAGTTAATATCTTTGTAATCATCATCTTCTGCGTCAGGATGTACTTGGATGCATACCTTTGTTTCGCCAACAATCTCTGCAGCAAATTCTTTTTCTACATCGACGGTTACTTCCTTGCCATTCTCATCAATTAATGCTTCAAGTGTGCTTGGCTGCTTTACCGTTCGGGCGATGACCTCAATTTCATCCCCTATTAAATCTTTTTGTTTCATCGCAAGGGGGATGACCTCAGAATACGTCACACTGTCTGACAACACATCTGTTTTCGTGTTATCGTCATAGGAATACCAAACATTAATATCATAGCTTCCAATAACTTCTACAGAGTCCCCCTTACGATCTGCATCATAGACATGATTAATAATCCAGCACCCTAATATGCTTGTCGGCTTTTGAGGCGGCTTAATGACGTGATGGTCCTTACAATGCTTTCTCCCTTTTCCACAAACAGCTTTCGTGACAATTTCCCGGTAGTATGGGTTATTTCTTTCCCGCGACATGCATTACCCTCCTTTTCTAACATGCAAATGGCATTTTCCCTGGGCTTCAGGATTTAATATATGCGTGCCAAATGTCTATGTTGTCAATTGTATTCAACATACCTTCTATATATGTTCCCTTCGGCATGATCCGGATGTTCATGCTGTATAACCTCTATTTTATATGTATGGCTTGATTTTCTATATATGAACAAAAAAATCAAAAAATATATTGTTAATGAAAAGCTCTTTGAAGTTTACTAATTTAATAATACAGTACGTGAAATTTTTATAGTATGCGCGATAGCGTCAAGATAAAAAGAGATCACTGCAAGAGATATACTCTTGCAGTGACCTCTCCTTGATTACTGTTTGTGGATCGGAATAAAAGGACTGCGTGCTGTTGTTCCTCTCAGCTTGTCTCCTCCCGTTGACTCGATAATCTCATCCGTTACCGTGTTCGAAATTGTTGTGGAGACAAGCTGCAATAAATGGTTGACTTCTGTCTGGCTCTGTTTGAATTCTTGGACAAGCGGAATTTCATCGATTTCCGCATTCAACTCATCTATTTCTTTTTCTACTTGCTTTAGGGCTTCAGTCTTTTGGTAATGCTGTAAGTTCACAGCTTCTTTTTGCTTGTTCTTAATCTTGGCGATTAATTCCTGGACGCGGACATTTTTGTTGATCTGTCCTTCTGCCCGTTTAAAAAAATCTACCTCTTCTGTTTCTGCAATTAGTTTTCCAAGCTCCCGTGCTTTATCTAGTACTTCTGATTTACTGTATCCATTTTCGCTCATTATTTGTTCACCTCAGCCATTTCTACCATTTCCCCATCAAGCGTCCATGTTTTTGCTTCGATAATTCTTGTGTACACAATCTCCCCGATACATGATTTCGAACCGCGAAAATTAACAAGTTTGTTCGTTCTCGTTCTACCTGAAAGAACGTCAGGGTCTTTCTTGCTCTCCCCTTCAACAAGCACTTCGACAACTTGTCCTTCTAATTCTTTATTGCGGCGTGCCGAAATAGTATTAACAACCTCGTTTAAACGGGCCAGGCGCTCTCTTTTAACATCCTTTGGTACATTATCTTCCATACGGGAAGCCGGAGTGCCATCCCGCGGAGAATAAATATACGTAAAAGCACTGTCGTAGTCCATTTCTTTCATCAATGAAAGCGTATCTTGAAATTGCTCTTCTGTTTCATTTGGGAACCCAACGATAATATCAGTCGTAAAAGAAGCGTGTGGAATCGCCTCTTTTATTTTACGGGCCAACTCCACGTACTCTTCTCTCGTATATTTACGTCCCATAATTTTCAACATCTCGCTGTTTCCGGATTGTACCGGCAGATGAATATGCTCGACGAGGTTGCCGCCTTTTGAGAGTACTTGGATCAAGTGATCATCAAAGTCACGTGGATGACTTGTTGTGAATCGAATACGCGGAATATCAATTTGATGCAGATCGTCCATTAAGTGACCAAGTCTGTAATCCCCATCCAAATCTTTTCCGTATGCATTTACGTTCTGACCGAGCAGCGTAATCTCTTTGTATCCTTGACGGGCAAGATCACGAACTTCGGAAATTATATCTTCGGGCAGACGGCTGCGCTCCTTGCCTCGTGTATATGGCACGATACAATATGTGCAAAACTTGTCACAGCCATACATGATATTCACCCATGCCTGGGTCTTGCCGGCACGCTTACGCGGCATGTTTTCAACTACATCTCCTTCTTTGGACCATACTTCGATCACCATTTCTTTCCCCTGGATCGCCTCATAAAGGAGTTCAGGGACGCGGTGAATATTGTGTGTCCCAAAGATCAAATCAATGTGTTGATGCTTCTGCATAATGCGATTGACAACCGACTCTTCCTGTGACATACAGCCGCAGACCCCAAGAATTAATTCTGGTTTTTCCCGTTTTAATGTTTTTAGGTGGCCAATTTCACCGAATACTTTATTTTCAGCGTTTTCCCGGATGGCGCAGGTGTTTAGAAAGATAACATCCGCTTCTTCATGATCTTCGGTTTCCGTGAAACCCATTTCTTCCAAGATGCCGGACATATTTTCTGTGTCATGGTAGTTCATCTGGCACCCGTACGTACGAATCAAGTACTTTTTGCCGTTCCCAATTGCTTTCATATGCGGAGGTATGGAAAAATCATAATGGACCTCTGCCTCTTCACGGCGACGGCGTCTTCCTTTTTTATAATCAGGCTGGTCTTTGATAAGGATGCTGCGGCCGCCAATTTTCATATACTGCCTGCCGCTTTCATCTTCTTCCATGGACGCATGAGAAAAGTCGAAATACTTACTGTAGTCTTGTGCAGCTTGGGAAGCATCACTGCTGGCGGATTTTGGGTCCCGCGGTGACTCTTCACCCTGCTGTTGTTTGCGTTGTTCTTCGTTCACAATAGCAAACTCCTTTCTGTGTTCTATTTCATTCCTATGTGAATATAGATTGCATTCGTGTTAAAGACCCATCTAGAAATTATACCTTCTCTATCCTGTGAAAACAATAGCTTAGAGGTACTTACCTGGCGAATTAAGAAGGGTTGTCTACCCGCAAAGCACGGTGGCGGTTCATTGCTGCGGCTACTTCATATTTACGCGGCATTGCCATGTCACCAGGATGCCTTCCTTTAAATGGCGACACTTCATCTAACCCCTTTTCAGAAACTTGCTCGTCTAAAAAGTGCAAAATATCCGAGAGCGCAGCATTTTTATCATAAACACCGCACACATACCGTATCATATTTGCTATCGCATTTGCCTGGCTTCCGTTTACGAGTTGTTCCACACCGCTTACATTAATGGCATCTCTTCCAAATAAAATCATATCCTTGCCTTTTGCACTAACTTTTTCTTTCTTCCCTTTTCGTGCCTGAAAACTTCTTAAATCTACAGAACGCTCTGTAATTTTACCGAAAAGCGCATTCTTGTTCCCTTCTCTTCCCGAACCAAAAGTGCGTGCGATTTCTTTTGCTTTCTCGGTGACATCGTATGGAACATAGGCTTCCATCATTACGACACAATCAGCTACCTCAAAATAATCACCGGCGCCTCCCACAACTAAAATGGTGGACACGCCATGCTCGTTAAACAAGGAGCTGACTTTGTCAATAAACGGTGTAATCGGTTCCTGTTCCTTCGCGACCAGTGCCTGCATGCGTGCATCTCGGATCATAAAATTAGTGGCACTCGTGTCTTCATCTATTAGTAAACATGTTGTCCCTGCTTCCAGGCTTTCCATGATGTTTGCCGCTTGTGAAGTGCTCCCGCTCGCATTTTCTGTTGAAAAGGTGCTTGTGTCCTTTCCATTAGGCAGGTTTGATATAAACGGGGAAATGTTGACAGATGCTGTACTGCGGCCATCTTCTGCTCGGACTTTACACGCGGAGTCATCCGTAATCACGTATTCACGGCCATCACCGCTCCGGTGATTATACACCCCGCGCTCAATCGCTTCCAGGAGTGTACTTTTACCATGGTAGCCGCCGCCGACGATGACGGTTACCCCCGTTTTTAGCGCCATGCCTTTAATAGGACCATAATGAGGCAAAGGTATTTCCACTTCTAATGAAGGAGGGGAACGAAAGGGAACCACATCGGATGATTTTAGCGGCCGGCTGCTCACACCGCTTTCTCGCGGCAGAACGGAGCCGTTTGCAATGAATGCTGTATAATGATTCTCCTGTAAAAAACGCCGGATAGTGGTTTGATCATCAGCAAGTGCAATATGCGTTTTAAGCTTTTCCGGGCTATAATTTTTTACGGCTTGGTCTATAACAGCAGGCAAGTGTTCCGTAAGAAGCTGCTTCGCTGGTTTTCCCAAAATAGTTCTGCCTCTTGCCGGCAGCTGAATAGAAAAACGAATATCCAATTCGTCTTCACGAAGTACAACAGCAGTACGATCCATTACTTCCTGTCCCGGTCCGTCAATAAAAATTCCCTTTATCTCTTTTTGCTTTTTGATAACTTCCTGAAGCTCTTGTGCAAAAAAATCGATTACCGCGACTCGTCTCTCGTTCGTCTCATCTGTTTCCGCTCCTAACGCCAACCGTTCCCGTTTCACTATTACACGGCCCCGTGATGGGCTGGCAAAAGGGTCAGCCTGAATGTGATCGAGATGCAAGATAAAGTCAGGAAAGTGATAAGCCCCTTTCAAATCGTTGTATGCCTTGTAACCTTTACGGTCGATCCGCTCGATTATTTTTAATAATTGCTGCATCTCTATCCGTCTCCTTTTCCAAATAATTTCTTCTTAATTATACCGGTTCAGGCACTTACCATGGTGCGACTCTATTTGGCAGACTATTATCGTCTCTATCAATATTTTCGCGTGTTTTCATTTATTGACCAGACCGCAGTTCATCTACGCATGCGAAGAGAGTTATACGATCGTCATTCATTCCTGGATATGTTACACAGTTGACCGCGCACACAACGTGAAAAACCTGACTGTGTCAGCAGGACAGCCAGGTTTGTAAACATCAATACGCTCTTTAGAGGAGGGATCAACAGCCTCCCTCCCTTTATACAGAAATGCAAGGCAAGATACATTTTGCCTGTGAAGCCTACCGAGGCTCTATGATCAATTTAATTGCCGTTCGTTCTTCACCATCAATTTGAATATCTGTAAAGGCAGGTATACAAATAAGGTCTATCCCGCTTGGGGCCACAAAACCTCGTGCGATAGCAATAGCTTTAATGGATTGATTCAGGGCGCCTGCGCCTATAGCTTGGATTTCGGCAGCACCTCTCTCACGAATAACTCCCGCCAAGGCGCCAGCAACAGAGTTGGGAGTGGATTTGGCTGATACTTTTAATACTTCCATTTTTAGTACCTCCTTATGTGGAATAAATGCCCCTCATTACCTATATTCATGATAAACTACGTATATTCCTGCTAATAAAGCGAAACTTCAGTCAGTGAGGTTTTCCATCCCCCTCTGATTGTTAATAGAACGATCGGGTATCAACTGTGACATTTATTATTTAAGCAACTTATTCAAAAAACGGTTCTTCAGCACTTATTTGGATTCGTTTTATTTTCAAGGCTTTTCCTGTTTCTGGATGCGCCTCCACAAGTATTCCATTTAATTGTTCCCTTCCCGTGTCCACTTCAAACCTTGCAGGTAGGCTCGTTAAAAATTTCTTAATAATATTCTCTCTTTTCATTCCGAGGATACCATCCATAGGCCCTGTCATCCCAACATCGCTTATATAAGCGGTTCCCTGCGGAAGAATGCGGTTATCAGCCGTCTGTACATGGGTGTGCGTGCCGGCTACAGCCGTAACTTTTCCATCTAAAAACCATCCCATTGCTTGTTTTTCACTTGTAGCCTCTGCATGAAAGTCCACGAAAATGAATGGTGTTGTTTTTCTCACTTTTTCAATCAGCTCTTCCGCTTTCTTAAACGGACAGTCATTCACCGGCATAAAGGTGCGTCCCATTAAATTTATGACTCCCACCTCGAGATTATTCACTTTAACAATGATATATTCATTTCCTGGTGTGTCACTTGGATAGTTAGCGGGCCTCACGAGCAAAGAGGCATCATTGATAAACTCAAAAATATCTTTATTATCCCAAGTATGGTTCCCAAGTGTCACCGCTTGGGCACCCTGCTCAAGAAAACCTTTATATATTTTTTCCGTGATCCCTTTTCCACCTGCAGCATTTTCACCATTTATAATGGTAACAGTTGGTTTGTACTTTCTTTTCAGTTTAGGCAAATATTCGCGGATCATCGATCTTCCCGGTGATCCCACAACGTCCCCAATAAACAATAACTTCATCGTCGTCTCCTTTACTATATGACACATGTATTAATTTCCGTTATACCAAAAAAAAGGAAAGAGCGCAAATTATGACGAACGGCCAAATAAAAGCGGCCCTTAAGGCCGCTTTATTTTGCATATTCTACTGCTCTTGTTTCACGAATAACGGTGATTCTAATATGGCCGGGATAATCAAGCTCATTTTCCACTTTCTTTGTGATATCCCGTGCTAATTGATGTGCGAGTGCATCATCTACCATCTCTGGCCTTACGATAATGCGTACTTCCCGTCCCGCTTGAATTGCGTACGTTTTCTCTACCCCTTCGAATGATTCAGCTATTTCTTCCAGTCTTTCTAAACGACGAATATATGTCTCCAATGTCTCACGTCTTGCTCCTGGCCGTGCCGCTGACAGGGCGTCTGCGGCGGCTACTAGAGTTGCAATCACCGACGTTGCCTCGGTATCCCCGTGGTGGGAGGCAATGCTGTTGATTACAACAGGGTGCTCTTTATACTTTTGCGCCAGCTCAACACCAATTTCAACATGACTGCCTTCAACTTCATGATCAATCGCCTTTCCAATATCATGAAGCAAGCCGGCACGTTTGGCAAGCTGGGTGTCTTCACCGAGCTCAGCGGCCATTAACGACGTTAGATGAGCTACTTCTATGGAGTGTTTCAGAACATTTTGTCCATAACTGGTTCGATAATGCAGTCGTCCGAGAATTTTGATCAAATCAGGGTGCAAGCCGTGAATTCCCATTTCAAAGGTTGCTTCTTCACCATGTTCCCGGATTAACTCGTCCACTTCACGACGGGCTTTATCAACTGTTTCTTCAATCCGCGCGGGATGGATGCGGCCATCCTGCACCAATTTCTCTAGAGCCGTCCGAGCAATCTCTCTCCGGATTGGATCGAAACCGGAAAGAATGACTGCTTCTGGTGTATCATCAATAATAAGGTCAATCCCGGTCAACGTTTCTAATGCACGGATATTCCGGCCCTCTCTCCCGATAATACGACCTTTCATTTCATCATTCGGAAGGTTGACAACAGAAACAGTCGTTTCTGCAATATGATCAGCTGCACAACGTTGAATAGCTAAAGAAAGGATATTTCGCGCTTTCTTATCAGCTTCTTCTTTGGCACGTTCTGTATATTCTTTTACCATTAGCGCCATATCATGTTTCAGTTCTTTTTCAACGTCTGAGCGAATCATCGTACGTGCTTCCTCACGAGTCATTCCGGAAATACGGTCTAACTCTTCTTGCTGGTTTGCTAAAATCTCCTCCACTTTGCTGTTCTTCTCTTCTACCTGCCGTTGTTTATCAGTGAGAGATTCTTCTCTCGTGTCCAACGATTCTTCTTTTTTGTCTAGCATTTCGCTTTTCCGGTCAAGAATCTCTTCTTTTTGCATTAACCGGTTCTCTTGTTTTTGTATCTCATTTCTTCGTTCTCGTAAATCTTCTTCAGCTTCAGCGCGAATTTGATGGGCTTCGTCTTTCGCTTCAAGTATGACTACCTTCTTACTCGCTTCTGCTTCCCGTTCTGCATCATCTGTAATTTGTTTTGCAGCCTGTTCAGCGCTGACAATTTTCGCCTCTGCTATCGATTTACGAACAAAATAACCAATTAAAAAACATGCAGCTGCAACGACAATTAGCAAAATGGAGATGAGAAAGATACCATCCAAGTCTTTTCACCTCCTCTTGCTATCTGATTGTACTCTTCTTTGGCTTATACCTTGAGAGTGTGTAGTTCATTTTTCATAGAAGTTCCGCATAATTCAACCATACAGTATTCAGTGAAAACACATCATGCGAACAGCATCATGCCTTTTTATTGTATCCTCCAGTAATATCGATGTCAAGACTTCAATGCCGGGGAGACCCTTCACTGCTAAGGGTTGTCTTCCCTATCTTTTTCCTTACTATTTAATAGCAGCTAAAACGTAATTTGAGAGATTCTTCAAGCTGTACAGAAACCCAACAAACTTTGCACAACCGGCATGAATGAACGAATCATTTTTAATGAAAAAGAGACAGGCGTAGGAGAAAATCTCTCAGCACCGTCTCTCTTTATCCTGTTTATTCGTTTTCATCTCCGACCAAAAGACCTGCTTCATGGTCTGTTTCGGCATCCGCTGTATACTCAATTTTGTTCAACTCATAATGGTCGCGAATGCTTGCTTCGATCGCATCTCTAATCTCCTCATTTTCCTTGAGGAATTGCTTTGAATTTTCCCTTCCCTGTCCAAGTCGTTCTCCTTCATAGGAATACCACGCGCCGCTTTTTTGGACAATGTCTAATTCTGCGCCGATATCAAGTACAGAGCCTTCTCTCGAAATCCCTTCCCCATACATAATATCTACTTCTGCTTGTTTAAATGGCGGCGCAACTTTATTTTTGACTACTTTGATTCGGGTTCTATTACCGACCATCTCGTTACCTTGCTTCAATGTTTCGGCACGGCGTACTTCAAGACGTACGGAAGAGTAAAACTTCAGAGCACGACCACCAGTTGTCGTCTCAGGGCTTCCAAACATAACGCCAACTTTTTCCCGGATTTGGTTAATGAAGACCGCGATGGAATTTGATTTGCTTATGGCACCGGAAAGCTTTCGCAGCGCCTGGGACATGAGACGTGCCTGCAGACCGACATGGCTGTCTCCCATTTCTCCTTCGATCTCTGCTTTCGGTACGAGCGCTGCCACGGAATCGACCACTATGATATCCACTGCCCCGCTGCGAACGAGAGCTTCCGCAATTTCCAGAGCCTGTTCGCCGGTATCGGGCTGTGATAAAAGCAGTTCATCAATATTTACACCCAGTTTTTCTGCATAAGATGGATCGAGCGCATGTTCAGCATCGATAAAAGCAGCCTGGCCGCCCTTTCTCTGAACCTCGGCTATCGCGTGAAGCGCCACTGTCGTCTTACCGGAAGACTCTGGACCATAGATTTCAACAATTCGTCCGCGGGGATACCCGCCTACTCCAAGGGCAATATCAATGGCGAGCGCGCCAGTCGAAATAGTCGATACTCTTCTCTCTGCCTGCTCTCCTAGTTTCATAATCGAGCCTTTTCCGAATTGCTTTTCAATGCTTCTTAAAGCCTGATCAAGTGCAGCTTTGCGTTCACTCATTCTATCTGTCTCCTTTTACTCAATTTATATCGGTATAACCGGTGTGAAAAACCCTCTGCTTTCCTCAAAAAAACAGAAAGATATCAGCCTATTTTACGAAGGACCGTTTTTGTTTCATCCCCATCCTTATCATACCTTTTTTTAAACCGCTTGCCAATAGTTTTTACGAACATTTATTCGATTGAACAGCTATTAATCTAACTAAAAAAACGGAAAAACTGTTCAAAGAATGCATTCATTCTTTGAACAGTTTTTATCAGTTGTTTTATTTAGAAGAATGAGAAGATCTGTTTGTTTGCGGGCGTTTAGGACGCGGTTTTGCCGGCTCTAAATTTACCCTGGCACCATTGATACGTGAGTAGCGTAGTGCCTCATAAACGAACGGCGCTACCTCTTCCGGCACCTCTACGAAGGTAAATCGTTCAAATATATCAATACGACCGATTGCCTTACCTGGAATGCCAACAGCTGCAGATATTTCATCGATCAGCACTTTAGGGCTCATCTCAACGTTGCGGCCTACATTTATAAAGAAACGAGTCATCCCCTTCGCGCCGCCTGTCTCTCCAAAATTATAACCAGGATCATTCTCACCGATTGAAGCAGAGAAGTTCAGCTTCATAAGAGAGCGCACGACGTCTTTTGCATCATAATCCGAAAGCAGTTCAGCAGCCAAATCGTCAAACAAAGAAAGTTCTTGTTCATCCGTAAACTGTTCTACAATAAGATTTTTCCATGAATCTTGCTGCTTTTCCACCACTTCTTCAATAGATGGCACTGTCTTCGAAGGAATCTGCATTTTGATCTCTGCTTCAATGGAACGCAAATGTTTCATCTCACGCGGCGTGACAAGAGTAATCGCCTGACCGGTACGGCCTGCCCGTCCGGTGCGTCCTATTCGGTGGACATAGCTTTCGGGATCTTGGGGGATGTCGAAGTTAATCACATGACTAATGTTTTGAACATCAATCCCCCTCGCAGCAACATCAGTGGCGACCAAGAAATCGATGGAGCTTTCCCGAAATTTTTTCATCACCGCGTCACGCTGCGGCTGAGTCAGATCACCGTGCAGTCCATCAACAAGATAGCCTCTTGCCTGCAGAGCTTCCGTCAGCTCTGCCACTCCTTTTTTAGTCCGGCAAAATAGAATACCCAGTTCGGGGTCTTGGCTGTCCAGTATCCGGCACAATGACTCTTGTTTATTACGTTCAAGCACCTTGTAGTACACCTGGTCAATAGACGGAGCGGTGATTTCACTCTTATTAATAGAAACGGTGACCGGCTTTACCATATAACGGTTCGACAGTTTGCGGATGGCTTGCGGCATCGTTGCTGAAAACAGGAGCGTCTGCCGATCAACATTCACTTGCTTTAGAATTGCTTCAATATCATCTACAAAACCCATGTCGAGCATTTCATCCGCCTCATCCAAAACGACAGTGCTGACACGGTCCAGTTTTAACGTACGCCGACGCAGGTGATCCTGCAAGCGGCCGGGGGTGCCGATAACGATTTGGACACCTTGCTTCAATGCCTTAATTTGATGGCCAATTGACTGGCCGCCGTAAATTGGAAGAGTCCGGATATTCAAGTGCTTAGAAAGCTTTTGAAGTTCTCCGGATACTTGAATAGCGAGCTCCCGTGTAGGGGTTAAAATAACAGACTGCACGTGAGAGTCTGTCGTGATTCGGTTGATCAGCGGAATTCCAAACGCCGCAGTCTTACCGGTACCTGTTTGGGCCTGGCCGATCACATCATCCCCTTTTAATATTACGGGAATTGCCTTCTCCTGAACAGGCGAAGGTTCTTCGAAGCCCATTTCCTTAATCGCTTTTTTAATTTCATTTTTAATTTCAAAGTCATCAAAATACGTCATTTGTTACCACCTTTTCCCTCAATAGAAACCAGCAGCCGTGATAAACCGCTAACCGGCGGATTTGTTCCCGGCTTCCTGATAAATGTAATAAGTGTGATGTTGTACCATGTGGGCCGGCGATGCCGATCCATACTGTCCCGGGCACCTTCCCCTCCAGCGAGTCAGGACCGGCTGCTCCCGTAAAACTGATTCCAACATCGGTTTGATATAAGAAGCGAACAGACTCCGCCATGCTTTCTGCACATTCCTTGCTTACCATTCCTGCTTCGTTAAGGAGCTCTTTTTCTATTCCTAGTACGGTTTCTTTCGCACTTTTTGAATAAACGGTAGCTCCCCCTTCTAGTACGGCGGAAGCTCCTTCAACATCAACTACCGCTTTAGAGAACCATCCACCCGTGAGACTTTCCGCAGCTGCAAGCGTTAATTTATTGTGACGGAAATGCTTTACTACCTGCTGAGGCAATGTTTCCTCTTCCCGCCCATACAAAAAACGACCCAGTCTATTTGTAATCTCTTTGTCTATTTTATCTAAAAGGAGAGTCCCCTCTTCGTGAGATCCAGCTTTAGCAGTTAAACGAACCGTCACTTCACCATCTGATGCAAGCGGTGCAATCGTCGGGTTGGTCTGCGCCTGAATAAGGTCGAGGAGCTCTTCCTCCAGGCTTGACTCCCCAATTCCGAAAAATCGAAGAACTCTAGATAAAACAAGGGACTCACCGCCTAATTCACGCAATAAAAACGGTCTTACGTCATTCCAGAACATATTCTTCAGCTCTCGCGGCGGTCCTGGCATTAGAATCAGCAGCGACGTTTTATAAGGCATCGCAAAGCCACAGGCCATTCCAGCTTTATTATAAAATACTTCACTGCCTTCTGTATAGAGCGCTTGCTTTTTATTATTCGCTGGCATATATTTTTTCGTTTTTTCATAATACTCGCGAATTTTCTTCAAAGTTGGTTCATGGTAATGAAGCTGCGTTCCTGTTAAATCAGCGATGACCTCTTTTGTAATGTCATCCTCTGTCGGCCCCAGTCCACCTGACAAAAAAACGAAATCGGCCCGGTGTACCGCTTCACTGATCGCGGCATACAATCGTTTATAATTATCCCCAACAACCGTATGCCGATAAACATCGATTCCGATACCGGCGAGCTCAGTAGATAAATATTGACCATTCGTATTGGCAATCTGCCCAAGTAACAGCTCGGATCCAACTGCAATAATTTCGGCGTTCATTTTTTCACCTCGTTTATTTTTACATTGATCCTTGAAAAACATGCTTGTTTTTTAAAAAGTAGTCTACACCCGATACAATTGTCAACATCACTGCTATCCACATAAGGATCATTCCTGCGGGTATATCCCAAATCACAAATGGCAGATCATGAAACAGCAGAACAGCTAATGCCGCCATTTGAAATACGGTTTTCCACTTACCCAATGGGCTTGCTGCAATCACATCGCCGTTTGCAGCCGCCACCAGCCTCATTCCAGTAACGGCAAACTCCCTGCTTACAATGACAATCGCCATCCACGCGGGCAGCAAATCTAATTGGATTAGCGATAAAAGAGCAGCCGTCACTAACAATTTATCAGCCAGTGGATCGAGGAACTTGCCAAAGTTGCTAATTAAATTATATTTCCTGGCTATGTAACCGTCGAGCCAGTCTGTAGCTGCCGCAAGTACAAACAACCCTCCGCCTACAGCATGAGACACGGGCAGCAAAGCGCCTGCAAACTCCCAGCTGCCAAACGGTAATGGAGTAAGCAACAAAACCATGAAGAGTGGAATAAGGCAGACACGCGCAATGGATATTTTATTTGGAAGATTCATCGTTTTCCCTCGTTTCCCGTCAAACACCCAAACAGGCAAATTAAAAATCCCCCGGGCACTATCTTAAGCCCGCGGGGTTTTATTGTGCGTTTCTATCCAAAATAAGATACTGATGGACTGAGCCCGTTGGATATTCGATCACTTCCCCATTCAAGCGAACTGTTACAACTGTCGAGTTACCGATGTTTATTTTTACGTAGTCACGATCGCTGTAATCAAGCTCGACACTTTCTCCTTCTTCAAGACCAGCAAAGGTTTCTATCACAGTGCCACTCTTATCCTGCACATCCAAATAAGAATCCCCGTTTAATTTAACTTCTACAACCAACTCTTTAAAATCAGAAACATCATAAACGGAACGCCGATTCTCCGATGAGACAAGCTCAGGCTCTTTCGTTTTGTCTTTCTCTTCTTCTATGTCTTCATCCATCTTATCAACTTCCTCATTCTGCTCTACCGATGCAGATGGATCATTTTTATCAGCATTGTCTATGTTTTCATCAGAGTCTTCTTTTTCAGCCTCGTCATTAGAATCCATTTCAATTGGCGGATCGTTCTCCGGAGAGACTCCGCTGGAATCATTGCCACCGCTTCCTTGCGCGAACAAATATATTGCCGCGGCGACTACAATCACAAACAAAATCACGAGGATGACTGGCAGGATTGTTGATTTTTTTTTCTTTTTTTTCACAACGTTGTTTGGTTTCATCCGTTCGGTACGCGAAGGCAAATCAGACGTTTGCTGCTTCGGCTGAGGAAGTTCTGAGCCGTATGTTTCTAAGACCTCATCCGCATTCAGACCGAGAGCTTCTGCATAACTTTTCACAAAAGCGCGGGCGTAAAACGCACCAGGTAGTGCATCATGCCGGCCTTCCTCAATCGCAGCAAGGTAGCGCTTTTGAATCTTTGTCAATTCCTGGAGCCGCTCTAATGATACTCCTTGTTGTTCCCTATTCGTTTTTAAAAACTGGCCTAGTTCAGACACTATTAACACCTACCACCTAACTGATATCGAAAGAAGAGAAACCCGTTTCGACAACATCATAAGTGATCTCCTCTTCATCATTATTGCGAAGCTCAATTATACAGTCAAAATCATCGAGTTTATACGATGACTCCCTCACAAATATATCAGGATGCTCGACTACTTTCACAGCGGGAAGCCTCATAATATCATCCACTAACATTCTATGTTTTTCCGGGGCGCGCATCATCGATACGATTCCATCGATAATATACACATGGCCACCTTCTAATTCGTCTTCCGCAAGCTGATGCCTTACCGTCTGCCGGAGCAAGGTTGACGAAATAAATGACCATCGTTTATTTGCACAAACACTGGCTGCGACGAGTGATTCTGTTTTGCCGACCCGAGGCATACCCCGGAGGCCGACCAGGTAATGCCGGTCCTTCTTAAATAGTTCAGCCATAAAATCAACCAGAATACCGAGCTCATCCCGGACGAAACGAAATGTTTTTTTCTGGTCAGAGTCACGTTCTATGTATCGGCCATGCATAACAGCTAAGCGGTCGCGGAGCTTAGGTTCCCTTATTTTTCGGACTGTTATATTATCAACTGTGTCGAGAATAGCTCTCAGCCGTTTAATCTGGTCATCGTGCTGACTGCGGATCAGCATGACACGACGTCGTACTTCCACCCCGTTAATGGAGACAATATTGATAGAAAGCTTCCCTAATAAAGAAGAGATATCGCCTAAAAGACCAGGGCGATTTTGGTGAATTTCATATTCTAAATACCATTCTTTTTTTTCAGCCATCCCTCTCTCTCCTCTACGTTAGGTCAATTTTCGTTAGTTGTTATTTTACGCTATTTTTATATATTTGAACAGACCTAACATTATTTTTGCCTGTTTTCAGCGAAGGCAAAGAAAAAGAGCTGCCCCTTTCAGAAAAGCAGCTCCGCCGTCGTGTATAAGCTTCGACTGCGACATTTTTATCCGGCCGAACACACGTAGGCCGGATAATCTGCTTCGCCCGAGACAGCCCCAATTCTTTCTTCTGTTATTTCGATTGAACTAATTTCACCATCATGTTTGCGATTGCTTCCTGTTCTTTTTCGTCGGCAACGTTCCAGAGGTCAGAAAGTACTCTTTCCTGTTCATTTTTAGGGTCGACTTCTTTTGCGAGGTAATCGCCGACTTGGTAAGCGACATCCGAGATTACATTCTCAGATACCCCTCCCTGTTTTGCCTGCTCGAGCTTGCCATCTAAAAACTGCTTCCATTGTTCCCAATTGTGTAATACTGACATATTCATAATCCCTCCTTAAAGGTATCGTCCCTTATAGGATGAGCAGAAGGATTTTTTTTATGCGAAAAACAACACGTAAGCCTTATTTTTTTCTGATGGCTACCAGCCCCCGTTTACATCCAATATGTGACCGTGAATATAACTGGACTTCTGGCTCACTAAAAACGAAACGGCTTTTGCTGCCTCTTCCGCTGTTCCAAAACGGCCGGAAGGAATTGCTTCTTTCAGGTCCGCCAAATCCTCTTTCGTAAAAAGGTGCATCATCGGTGTGTCCATCACTCCTGGGGCCACCGCATTCACCCTTACACCAGAACGGGCAGTTTCTTTCGCCAAAGCTTTCACGAATGCGTTCAAACCGCCTTTCATCGCCGAGTATGCAACTTCTAAAGCTGCTCCTCTTTCTCCCCAGATAGAAGAAACGAACACCATATTCCCATGTTTATTGAAAAGCATCCATGGTAGTAGCTTTTTTGCTGTCAGCATAGCATTTAAAAGATGAATGTGGGCAAGTTCATAAATTTCCTCGTCCGTAACATCTTGATAAAAACCATAATGAGAAGTGCCGCAATTATAAATAAGGGTATCAACAGGCGAGTGAAGCTGCTCACTCAACCGCTCTGCCCCTCCCTTTTTAGAAAGGTCAGCCTGTACGGAGAAAACAGGTACATCAAAAGCCCGGCATCGGTTCTGCACTTTTTTAACCGCGTCTTCAGAATGATAGTAATGGAGAAACAACGGCTTCCCTTCTTGGGCAAGTTCAACAGCAGTTGCACTGCCGATGGCACCGCTCGCTCCGGTGATCAATGTATATGCTGA
The DNA here is from genome assembly GCF_022458745.1 of Bacillus piscicola. GTDB lineage: Bacteria > Bacillota > Bacilli > Bacillales > Marinococcaceae > Alteribacillus_A > Alteribacillus_A piscicola. The sequence goes on along the minus strand of NZ_JAJJJF010000002.1, from coordinate 288,043 downwards.
CATTTCTATTCGGCTCGCTTTTTTTCAATAAGAGAAACAGTGCGCTTTTCCTCTTCAAAATGGGTAAGCAGAAGATCCTTTATTTCTGCTTCGCTTATCTCTTCTAAGATCGTACTTGCCTCAAATAAATGCATATCGTAAAAGGCATAATGAGTATACGAATTTGCAATAAATTCCGGGGAGTTTAACTGCTTCAAGAAAGAACCAATTTTCTTTTTACGAACCCTTTCAAGCTCCCCCTCTGCAAAACCTTTCTGTTTGACCTCTGTTATCGTGTCAATTATACGCTTTTCCAGCTCTTCGGGATCCGGGGAATCTCCGCCAACAGCCATAAACGAAAAGGAGCGCTCTACAGATAATTCACTTGAAAACGAAGCGTCGATTAAACCATCTTCATACATGGATTCATATGCATCAGAACTTGCTCCGAACATCATTTCAAGAAGAAGCTCCATGGCGAGCTCATATCGCAGCAAATCACGGCCTGTTTTTTCTGGTGGCGTCACTTTATACCCAACCATACATTTAGGGGTGTTCACGCTCATCGATTGAACAGTGCGAGCCCGCACCACTTCCGGCGGTTCCTCCTCAAAAAACCTCTCAATCGGTTCCGGCTGTGAAAACGTTTTAGCTTCTTGGTTTTGTTTTACCAAATCAATAATATGGTCAGGGTCAGCGTCACCGACAACGAAAAGCATCATATTGGAGGGATGATAAAAAGTCTCATAACATTCATAAAGATCATCTTTTGTGATTTTCTGTATGGATTCTGCGGTTCCTGCAATGTCAATCTTTGCTGGGTGATGGTGATACAGATTGCCAAGCAGATTAAAAAATAACTGCCAATCTGCGTTATCTTCATACATCCGAATTTCTTGTTCGATAATTCCTTTTTCTTTTTCCACACTTTCCTCTGTAAAGTAAGGGTGCTGTACGAAATCAAGCAGTGTTTTCAAGTTCTCATCTACGTATTGTGTGCTTGAAAATAAATACGCAGTTCTCGTAAAGCTTGTAAAAGCATTTGCGGAGGCACCTTGTTCACCAAATGTATGGAACACATCACCTTTTTCATCTTCAAACATTTTGTGTTCCAAAAAATGGGCAATGCCATCCGGTACCAACACCGGTTTATCTTTACCAAGCGGAATAAAACGATTATCAATGGACCCGTAATTCGTCGTAAAAGTTGCGAATGTTTTATGAAAATCCTTTTTTGGGATCACATAAACCGTTAGACCATTAGGCAATACTTCTTTGAAGACTGTTTCCTGCAGCTGTGTGAATTCCATTGTTTCCATTAGTTAATTTCCTCCTCTCCATGTAAAAAATAAGTTGTATCCAGTGATACGTTTAGAGCGCAGTCGGTAATGTCTTGTTTGGTTACGGCGTCAATTTCCGCAAGCCAGCTCTCTAGATCTCTTTTTCTACCGCCAATCACTCCTTGATAGTATAAATCAATGAGGCCGCGTGCAGAGTCTGCGGTTTCTAAGAGCTGATTTTTCAGCATTTTTTTCGTTTGGCTGATGCTTTCTTCTGTAAAACTGCCTTCTTTTAATTCGGCGAGCTGCTGTTCAATGATAGAGGTAACCTTCTTATAGTTAGATGCTTCAATACCGGCAAAAGCAAGCAGCAAGCCTTTTTGGCTATCATAACGAGAAGCAGCATAATACGCAGCACTTTCTTTTTCACGGACATTCATAAATAATTTAGAATGAGGAAAGCCACCGAACAATCCATTCATTACCTGCATAGCTGCAAATTCATCGTCTGCAAACCGGATCGGCACACGGTAGCCGATATGTAGCTTCCCCTGTTGGATATCGTCCGTTTCTAATACTTCATCTGGCTTCGTTTTCACATGGTCAAGAGCAGGCGCCGGTGTATGAAGTTCTGGGTGGGAAGACAGAGAAAACACATTTCCAGCGTTCACCGCCTCTTCTTCCGTGATGTTTCCAGTAACGAATAAGCGTATATCGTCTTCTGCAAGCATCCGCTCATACTCTTCTTGCAAATCCTTTGTTGTTAAATTGTCAATCTGATCGAAAAATCCGTAGGCGTGGATTGCATACGGTTCACCTTTACACATTTCTTCAACAAGACGCTTATTGGCGTAACGGATTTTATCATCGTAGATGGATTCGATTTGCTGTTTCAATATCCGCTTTTCCTCACGAATAATTTTTTCTGAGAAATCCCCCTCCTTATCAAGGTAAGGATCTTCAAGAACACTTTTTAAGAAATCTGTACTCTTCTGAAAGAGCGGTGTATTATCTTGCAGGAATTTTTCGTTAGCTGTTTCCATCTTCATGGTGATAACATGCTCTTCGCCTCTTTTCTGTACTTCCATCATAAAAGATGCGCCGTACAGATCATCTAAATATCGGCGTATTTCCTTACGTGACGGCAACGTTCGCGTAGCACTCTTTAACACTTGTGCAAGTAAAGCTCTTGCAGTCACGGTCTCCTCCTCTAACTTTGTGCTGATTTGCAGGACGAGAGTAGTTGTTTTGTATTTAGGTGAAGGCAGTAAGTGGATAGCTAGTTTATTTACGTCTAAAACCTTTTCTTTGATCATTCCAGTAAACCTCCTTTATATACTAGTAACTCTTATTTTCTCTTTATTGGGAGTTCAGTTCCCTTTCCTGTTGTTCAGGATGCTCGCTTATTAACACTTCTCTTGGCTTGCTCCCCTCATATGGACCAACGATACCGCGCAGCTCCATTTCATCAATTAGGCGAGCAGCCCGTGTATAGCCGATTCGAAAACGGCGCTGCAGCATGGATACGGAAGCACTTTGCATGTGTAAAACCAGCTGGACCGCATCCTCGTATAGTTCATCTTGTACTTTTTCCGTAATTTCCGGTTTTTCATCTGGAATCATTTCTTCCTGGTAATGCGCCTTCTGCTGCGAGACAACAGCCTCTACAACCTGCTCGACTTCTTCATCAGAAACAAACGCTCCTTGAATACGGGTCGTTTTATTGGCGCCAACCGGATGGAACAACATATCCCCTTTTCCTAACAATTTCTCTGCACCGGCTGCATCCAAAATGGTACGTGAGTCCGTCTGGCTCGAAACGCCAAAAGCAATCCGGGAAGGAATATTCGCTTTGATGACACCGGTGATCACATCGACAGACGGACGCTGGGTTGCGATGATCATATGAATACCGGCGGCCCGTGCCATCTGCGCCAATCTCGTTATCGCATCCTCCACTTCCCCGGAAGCAACCATCATTAAATCAGCAAGCTCGTCAACAATCACTACAATATAAGGCAATGCCGGCTGTTTAGAATCCGACTGCTTATTTTGCTTGTTAATCGATTCATTATAGCCCTCAATGTTACGGACGCCGGCATGTGAAAAAAGATCATACCGTCTTTCCATCTCTGCGACTACTTTTTTCAATGCTTGTGCTGCCCGTTTTGGTTCTGTTACAACTGGAGCCAGCAGATGAGGAATGCCATTATATACATTCAGTTCCACCATTTTCGGATCAATCATCATCAATTTCACCTCATGGGGCCTTGCCTTCATTAAAATGCTCGTAATAATTCCATTAATACAAACACTTTTCCCGCTTCCGGTTGCACCAGCGACAAGTAGGTGCGGCATTTTGTGCAACGAAGCAAGGACCGGTTCCCCCGAAATATCCCGTCCTAGCGCGACAGAAAGCACATGATCATCTACTTGCGAACCTGCTTCGAGCACCTCCTTGAGCGTAACCATTGCTACTTCTTGGTTCGGAACTTCAATGCCGATCGCGGCTTTTCCTGGTATTGGTGCTTCGATACGGATCCCTTTGGCTGCCAATGCAAGGGCTAGATCATCGGCAAGGTTGACAATTTTACTTACTTTAACACCAGTATCCGGCTGTACCTCGTACTTCGTAACTGCCGGTCCTAAATGCACTTCATTCACACGTGCTTTCACACCAAAACTGTTTAATGTTTCTTCTAGTTTACGCGCATTAGAAGAGATTAATCCCCGTTCCTGACTTTGGCTGTTGTACTTTGGAGAGCCCAACAACGTAAGAGATGGGAGTTGATAGTCCTTGTTTTCTGTTTCATTCGCCATAAAAGCCGCTTCAACCTCAGGAATATCCTCTTCTGCAACGGTTGATCCACCACGATCAGGCTGTGGTTGTTGGGGCTGAGGGGCCTGAATTGCTTGTTCAGCAAAGTTATAAATAACCGGCTCAGGAGGTTCTTCTTCTTTTTGCTTCGGTGACTCTTCTGGTATAGAATTGGTTTTTGAATGCGGAACAGCAGACTGCCGAACAGCTTTTTCTTTTTCCTCTTTACGTTTACTAAGCCATGCTTCTTTTTGCTCTTTTATTTTTTTTCGCAGGTTCATGAATCCGGTTTTTAGCGAAGGGCCGGCCTTCTTTGACAAGTACTGAACCATATCTTGTATAGAAAGTCCTGTAATTAGTAAAAATGAAAGCAAGAATAATAAAACAGCTATAACACGCGTGCCTCCAGCGTCAAACAAGAAGCGGGTTAACACGAACAAGAGTGCCCCTGCCAGCCCGCCGCCAAGATCATCTACTGCCCCTTGATCAAATGGGTCAAGTATAAACAGCTCCCATGTCGTGACAAGTGCGGAGGTCTCTTCATATTTACCTTGTGCAGCCAGATTTTCAAACATTTGCACATGGCTCATTAACAATAATGTCAACACTGCCAGATAGAAGCCAGTAAGACGTTTGCCAATGAGGACAGGCATTTTTCGATAAATAATAAAATATGCTGCTATTACGAGCATTCCAAGCGTTAATACCGGATACCACTCTCCAGCAAACAGACGAAAGAGCGCAAGCGTCACTTCCCCGGCTCGTCCTAAATGAAAAAGAGCAAGAATTCCGATTGTGAATAAAAAAAGTCCGGTTAATTCATATTTCATTTGTTCCTGCCATTTTTTGTCTGAACGTTTTTTACGTTTTTTGGACTTTTTTGCCATTCCATCACCTCGTTCCTCTTGACCTTTCACTTTGTTATGTAAGCACAAAGCAGGCTGTCTCTCTGTATCGAACGAGACAGCCTTCCACTCTATTAGTATAGCACAAATTTACTTTGTTTCCTCCCAAAACCTAAATATTACGGATTCTTCCATTCAGCTCCTGGCTGATATTCGGCCCGTAAATAATCTTGTGGATCGGAGCTCTGAAGTGCGCACACTTCCCAGGCGTCTTCCGATGCTCTCCTAATTGTTATCGTACCATTTTTAATAGCCACTTCTTTTCGATTTTTCCATTCTGTTTCATCGCAAGGAAATACATCTTCCATCGCAAGCGGTGTGTAAATAATCATTGTAGCATCTCCCCATTCTGCTGCTTCTGTTCTTCAATAAGACTGTTCAGTTTCTGGAGGGCGCGACCAATCCCGCCTACTTCTTCAATCAAACCAAATTCAACCGCATCAGTGCCGATCACATTTGTACCAATATCACGCGTTAAATTGCCTTTCGCAAACATTAAATCTTTAAATTTCTCTTCTTCAATATTCGAATGCCGCGTTACAAACTTAATGACCCTTTCCTGCATTTTGTCCAAGTATTCAAACGTTTGGGGCACCCCGATAACAAGCCCTGTTAAGCGAATTGGATGAATTGTCATTGTTGCGGTTTCCGCGATAAGCGAATAATCTGCGGCTACTGCCATCGGGACACCGATTGAATGACCGCCGCCTAGAACTAAGGCAACGGTTGGCTTGCTCATGCTCGCGATCATTTCTGCCATCGCAAGCCCTGCTTCTACATCGCCGCCTACTGTATTGAGAGTAAGGAGCAACCCTTCAATTTTAGGATTTTGTTCAGCTGCCACCAGTTGGGGGATAATATGTTCATATTTTGTTGTCTTATTTTGAGGCGGAAGCTGCATGTGCCCCTCAATTTGGCCGACAATTGTGATGGAATGGATATTGGTGTTTTCCATCTCTGCTACATTCGTCTGTCCTAGTTCCTGGATCTTCTGTACGATATCCGATTTATTATTGCTGTCTGGATTTTGAGCCGGTTGTTCCGAATTTGATGTCGGTTGGGAAGACGAGGGATTTTCATACTCTGCCATTGTTAAACCTCCTTATTCGTCATTATTTCTTAGTATGACAATTACCTGGTTTATCATGCAGATTAATAAAAGCTGCCTCACAAAAAGGAATATATTCCTTTGTGAGACAGCTTCTGAATGAAAGCTATACTTCCATGATTATTGGTAAGATCATCGGACGGCGCTTCGTTTTTTCGTATAGATAGCGGCTCAAAACATCACGAATATTACTTTTCAACGCAGACCATTCTTTGATATTTTCATTCATGCATTTCTCCAAGGTAGCGGACACCTTTTTATTCGCTTCTTGAAGCAGTTCTTCCGATTCCCGCACATACACAAAACCTCTTGAAATAATATCCGGACCGGAAGCGATCCCTTTTGTTTTTTTGCTCAACGTCACAACAACGACAAGGATCCCATCTTCTGCTAACAAACGGCGGTCGCGCAAGACAATATTACCAACATCGCCTACTCCAAGACCGTCTATCAATACATTGCCAGAAGGTACTTTACCGCCTTTTCTCGCTTCACCATTCGTAAATTCCACACATTCGCCTTTCTCAATCAGAAAAATGTGTTCACGGGAAACTCCAGTTGTTTCCGCCAATTCTCCATGAGCATGTTGCATTCGAAACTCCCCATGGACCGGAATGAAATATTGCGGTTGCAGAATGTTCAGCATGAGCATGAGTTCTTCCTGACTAGCGTGTCCGGAAGCGTGCACATTTCTGTGGCCATACACAACCTCTGCCCCAATTCTATAAAGAAAATCAATAATCCGTGAGATCGATTTTTCATTTCCTGGAATCGGGTTAGCGGCAATAATGACGGTATCACCTTTTTCAATCGTAATCTGACGGTGAGCTCCTTTCGCCATTCTTGCAAGTGCCGACATCGGCTCCCCTTGACTGCCTGTACATAAAATCGTCACCTTCTCTGATTCAAAATCATTCACTTTATCAGTATCAATAAATAAGTCATCAGGATAGTTTAAATGGCCGATTCGACGGGCAATATCAATTACTTTACTCATGCTTCGACCGGCAATCGCAATTTTGCGGCCTTGCTTTTGGGAAGCATCAATGACTTGTTGAATACGATGGACATTCGAAGCAAAAGTTGTAACAATAATTCGACCTTCCGCTTCTTGGAAAACATCTTTAATTCCTTGCCCGGTTGCTGTTTCTGACAATGTAGTGCCAGGGCGTTCCGCATTCGTGCTGTCGGACAGCAAGCAAAGTACCCCTTCTTTTCCTAGTTCAGCCAGCTTGTCGACATCCGTGAAGCGGCCGTCTACTGGTGTTTGATCAAATTTAAAGTCACCAGTATAGACAATCAGCCCCTGCGGTGTGTGGATAACAATTCCAACTGAATCGGGAATACTATGGTTGACATGAAAAAAACTCACAGGGAGCTGACCAATTGTGATACGGCTGTTGTGATCCACGACGCGAAGGTCTGATTTTTTTTGCAGCCCTTTTTCTTTCAAGTGATCTTCCACAAGTCCTAATGTTAATTCTGTGCCGTATACCGGTACGTTTACTTTTCTTAATATATATGGCAGCGCCCCGATGTGATCCTCATGGCCATGAGTCAGAACGATCGCGCGAAACCGGTCTTTATTCTGGACGACATAAGAAATATCCGGAATCACAATATCGACACCAAGCATGTCATCCTCTGGAAACATCAATCCTGCATCTACCATAATCATATCTTTGTCCGTTTCAACGATGTACATGTTTTTGCCGACTTCTCCGACTCCGCCCAGCGCAAAAACACGTATGTTATCTAAAGAATCTTTTGACAACGTGTCTTCCTCCTAGTATTTGATTTTTATGTGTGATAATACGTTAACGTCAACTTCTGTTTAAACTGTACCCCGATTTTATTAACGATTTCGCACCCGAACAGATCACTTCACGTAAGTATAACGCAACCTAATTTGAAAATACAAGTAAATTACCCAGAAAGTGTGCATCAAGTTTTTCTCTAAATGGTTATGAGAACAATGCTTTCAACACTTTGTTTTTACACATCTACAACCAACTTCCAATCGCTCTGGGCGGACGCTTTCCGCGGGCAACGCTTCAGCTTCCTCGTGAGCAAAAACCGCTCACTGCGGGATCTTCAGCTGTTGCTTTTCCCTCTGGAGTCGCCGCCCGACGCTCTTTTCAGTCCACAACTATCAGTTTTCTTTTGAAGTTATCGAGTAATATTTTACATATACACCTAGAAAAACCCAGACGCATTTCTTGCGCTTGCCAAACAGCCTTTATTATTTTTTGTCGCAGGTAAGATTGTCGTTTTTTGAATTCAAACATAGTAAAAAGACCTGGCTTTAGGCCAGGTGAAATGTATCAGCTAATTCTTTTGTTTCCGAATCGCTTAAAGGCAGGAGCGGTGATCTCGTACAGTTCGCAATTAAGCCGAGACGAGCAAGCAATGCTTTTAATGGAACAGGGTTCGGAGCGGAAAAACAGGCATTCATTTTCGGCAGCAACTGTCTATGCGCCTGTGAAGCCGCTTGGACATTTCCATGAACAAAATGATCAATCATCTGTCTCATTTCGTTGCCGATTAAATGAGAAGCAACAGATACAACACCGGTACCACCCACCGACATAAGCGGTATTGTCAGCGAGTCATCCCCGCTGTATACGTGAAATTCATCAGGACTGTTTTCTACTACAGCCGCTACCTGCTCCAGGTCACCACTCGATTCTTTCACTGCTGTTATATTTGGTATTTTAGTTAATTGGATAAGTGTGTCTGCCTCTAAGTTGACGATACACCTGCCCGGTATATTGTAAATCATAAGCGGAAGTGTACAGGCCTCCGCAATGCTTTTGAAATGGTGGTACATGCCCTTTTGATTCGGTTTATTATAATAAGGCGTTACCGCCATAATGCCATCCACGCCGAGAGAAGCAGCTTTTTCCGTTAAGAAAACGGAGTAGGCGGTGTCATTCGTCCCGGTACCGGCAATTACCTGCGCACGCGACCCAGTAATTTCTTTTACCCTTTTAAACAGTGACATTTTCTCCTCCGTGCTTAAAGTCGGGGATTCACCGGTAGTCCCTCCGGCAACAATCCCCTCCGTTCCAGTTGATAATAAATGTTCAATAAGCGGCTCTAAAGCCGGAAGGTCCACTTCACCCTTTTCATTAAAAGGGGTGACCATTGCGGTTAGCAAGCGACCGAAATCCAATTACATCCCGCCCCTTTCTTGTTGTCCGCTTTCCATAGCGGGAAGCTGTCTCAGTCAGTATAATGACTCTCTGAAAGCTGTTGGCAGTATTATTGGGCGTTATCTAATTGGAAGACGTTGTGCAAAGCGCAGACCGCTTTTTCCATGTCTTCTCCCCTTACTAATACCCAAATCGTTGTATGAGAGTCGGCTGACTGATAAATTTGAATGTTTTCCTCTGTCAAAGCAGCGACTATCTTAGATGCAACACCGGGCACTCCTGTCATACCAGCTCCAACAGCTGATACCTTGGCACATCCAGGAAGACAATGGGGCTCATAACCTTTATCTTGAAGAAGCTTCACTGCTTCATCTTTCCGTGCATCTGGAACTGTGTAAATCACGGACGACGGTTGAATATTAATGAAATCAACAGAAATATCTGCTTCTGTCATACTCTCAAAAACATCTGCCGATACATTCAGATTTTCTTCACTTTTCACTGTAATCTGAGTAATCCCCGAAAGATGGGCAATACTGGTGACAAGACGATTATTATACGATACACCTGCTGCAACCAACGTTCCTTTGTTTTCCGACAAGGTAGACCTTATCCGCATTGGAATCTTTGCTTGCATCGCTATTTCTACGGCCCTCGGATGGATTACTTTAGCACCTTGATTGGCAAGATTACAGATTTCTTCATACGTTACCGATTGGATCATGGCAGCTTTTTCAACAATACGTGGGTCTGCTGTCATAATCCCTTCTACATCTGTAAATATTTCAACTCGGTCTGCTTCAAGTGCTGCGGCGAGAGCAGCGGCCGTAGTATCACTGCCGCCCCGCCCCAGTGTCGTAATGTCACCTTGAGAAGTAGAGCCTTGAAAACCGGCAACAACGACGACATCCGTATTTTCCAGTGCTTTCTGTAATCCTTGGCATTCCATGTTCATGATACGGGCTTCCCCAAAAGCATCATTGGTGCGAATGCCTGCCTGTGCACCAGTCATCGCCTGCACCTTAATACCAGACGAACGCAGCAAGTCTGTCAATACAACGGCCGATATGATTTCTCCGCAGGAAATAAGCAGATCGGATTCTCGTCGAGCGTGGTGGTAATTGTTATCGAGGAGGCTTAAGAGCGTATCCGTTGCATAAGGATCACCCTTTCTGCCCATTGCAGAAACGACAGCAACTACTTTCCTGCCCTGCTTCACTTCATGCTCGACATGATGCGCTGCGGCACGTCTCATTTCCTCATTACGAACAGATGTACCTCCGAATTTTTGGACAACGACGTTCATATCCCACCCCGCGACCTTATTTTTTTAGTAGATGAAGACGAACAACACTTTCGGCTATTTGTACAGTATTATAAGCCGCTCCTTTGAGTAAGTTATCTGAAACAACCCACATATGATAGGCACTGTTATTATCTAAATCACGGCGGATTCGTCCTACAAACACATCAGGAAGCCCTACGCTGTCCACAGCCATTGGATATTCCTGTTCGGATGGATTATCTTTTAACGTAATACCCTGCCCTTCGGCAAGCGTACGTTTAATGTCTTCCACATCCGGATTTCCCTTTTCTACTTCAATATAAACAGACTCAGAATGGCCAGTCTCCACCGGAAGACGAACACAAGTGGCCGCCACGGCAAGATCTTCCTCATTCATGATCTTTTTCGTTTCATTGATCATTTTCATTTCCTCGAATGTATACCCATTATCTTCAAACGTATCGATTTGCGGGATTGCATTAAAAGCAATCTGGTAATGTTTTTTTTCACTTCCAACAGGAAGGATGGCTGGTTTTGCCTCTTGCCCATTCAACACGGCTTGTGTCTGCTCTTTCATTTCATCAACTGCAGAAAGTCCTGCACCAGAAACCGCTTGATACGTTGAAACAATTACTTTTTTCAGGCCATATTTATCACGCAGTGGTGCAAGGGCAACGACCATTTGGATCGTCGAACAGTTAGGATTTGCGATAATGCCGTTGTGCTTTTCAAGTGCTGCTTCATTTACTTCAGGGACAACGAGCGGAACATTGTCATCCATACGGTATGCACTCGTATTGTCAATGACAACCGTTCCTCTTTTAACCGCTTCAGGAGCAAGCTGCTTAGAGATAGAGCCGCCTGCCGAGAAGAGGCCGATGTCAATCCCTTCAAATGATTCAGGTTTAGCTTCTTCTACAATATAATCTTTACCTTTAAAAGACAGCTTTTTTCCGGCAGAACGTTTTGAGGATAATAGTTTTAATTCCTTAATAGGAAAATCTCTCTTTTCCAGTGTTTTCAAAATTTGTTGACCTACTGCTCCAGTCGCACCTAATACGGCAACTGAATATCCTGTTTGATTAGCCATTTCAAAAATGCTCCTTCCAACTTTTCATTTACTTCCAATTCTAGCTTTTGCATAAGAGTAAAGGAAGCTGCTATTTTTTCTTTATCTAGTTTACCATAAAAGATGCTAGCATAATTAGCAACAGGAAAGAGCGGCTAATCTTTATACTTTTCTACTATTACAGGCTGATACTGGCGTCCAGACAGTGCTTCTTCCAAAGTCGGCGCAATTGCTTCCATTCTTGCTACTAATGACGTTGGCTTTTTGTCCGGATTATCTTGGCCAAAAGGGACAAAATAAATGTTTTTGGCGCCCATCAGTTTCATAATATTTGAGCCATTCAAACCAAGGGCGTCATTTGTAGAAATAGCTAATACGACCGGGTTGCTGTTACGAAGGGTTGCTTTCGCTGCCATAAGCACTGGTGAATCGGTAATAGCATTTGCGAATCTGCTAATTGAATTTCCTGTCATCGGTGCGATTACCATCGCATCGAGTGGTATTTTCGGTCCAAATGGTTCTGCTTTGACGATAGAATCAATAACGTCTTCTTTTCCTGATGCCTTCTGAATTGCATTCAGCCATTTTTCGGCTGCCCCAAATTTGGTATCCGTTTTTAATACTGTTGGTGTGATAAAGGGGTAGACATCCGCCCCTTTATCACGCAGTTCTTTCATGTAAGGGATTGCTTCTTCCAGCGTGCAATGAGATCCTGTAACACCAAAGCCAATTCTTTTATTATGAAACGGCATTTCCATCCTCCTTTGTTGTTCCCTGTTCCGCGAGCAGCTGTGTAATTACATTAGCCAATATTTGACCGGCTGTTTTTGGAGCAACAGCTCCTGGCAGTCCCGGAGCGAGCAGCGCTTTAATGCCTCTTTGTTTTGCATACTTAAAATCTGTTCCTCCGGGATAGGAAGCAACGTCAATAATGAGACAATGAGACGGCATTTGAACAATAGTCTCTTCTTTTAAAACAGGTGCCGGAATCGTATTAATACATATATCTGCTGATTCAATAATCGAGTTTAGTTCCCCAAGATCAAATGTTTCCATTCCTAGCGCTTGGGCTCTTGCCTTTTCTGCAGGTACCGCTGTGCCTACTTTTACATATGCACCAAGCGCTGAAAATGTGTGGGCAATTGTCAGGCCCGTGCGTCCTAAACCTAAGACAACCGTATTAGATCTATGAATAGTAATGTTCGTTTCACGGAGGGCCATTAATAACGTTCCCTCCGCTGACGGCACCGAATTATAGATGGCGACATCATCACGTTCGAGCAGTTTTATCCAACGACGCTTCCATTCCACTGTTACCTTTTCAAGCTGCTCTGTTTGAATTCCCGTCATTAATAAACAACTTTCCTTGGTCTGTTGCACCCAGGCTTCTTCCAACACAATTTCCATGGACGAAAACTGCGCTTCCACTGTATTCCCTTTTTTCAACCCGCTGACAGGGAGTAAGATCGCGTCAATTTGAGACCAAGGTACATCTCCATTTCCAGAGACCTTCACGATCCCAGCTTCTTCCCGATTCCAGCGGTCGAATCCAATTAGAAATACAGTTACACCTGCTTCCCGCAAACTTAGCGCAATTTCAACCTGACGAGCATCTCCTCCAATAATTACTGCTTTCTTATCCATGTTATTTCCTCCCCTTCACCCAACGGTCCACCTTTAATACTTTATGAGTTCTTAAAAAGATAGTGAAAGGTTATTAAAAAAAAGTTAGGCAGCAGTAATTGCAAGTAGTGTTTTTATGCTCAATGCCATCATTTGAACGTTCTGTTCATAGGTCTAGAAAACAATAAAAAATTCGAAAATAAACGAAACAAAAGCACAAAAAAACTGTTTCAACAAATGCTCAAAGCTTTGCGCAAGCTTTAAGTTTATTGAAACAGTTATCTATGAGGAAGACAGATGGATGTTAGTTCGTAACATGATGCGGATCGATTATGATAAAGTCTTCACCAATTCTTTGGATGCTTTCCCATGGGATGACCCATTCTTTTGCCTTTTTACGAAAAGGGAGACTAGGGGCAGCAGGCAGAACAAGTGCCTCAATTTTTCCAGTTGTCTCATCAATAATGAGATCAATTGCTCCCGGGGCTCCCAACTTCTGACCAGCACGAGCATCAATCACTTCTTTATGGCTGATGTCACGGATACGCATGAGTCACCGTACTCCCTTCGGTGGAATAGTTTTAAAGAGACGATGGCAACTTGCCGTCGCGGCTTACCAGTGCAAGAGCAAAATCACGCCGAAACACTTCTTCAGCTACGTCATTGATATCACCGAAACTTACTCGGTCAATTGCGGCCATCACTTTGTCCAACGAGCGGTGGCAGCCAAACATCAACTCATGTCGGCCGTTTCGGTTCATCCGACTGTTCGTACTTTCCAGACTGAGTACTAAATTACCCTTTAATTGTTCTTTACCATTCTTTAACTCTTTTTCTGTCAGGCCGTGTTTGCGTAGAGTATTGATGCATGCCATCGTGGCATCAAACAATTGATCGAGCTGATCCATTCCTGTCCCGCCGTAGATCGTAAGCATCCCATTATCTTTAAAGGAAGAATGATAGGAAAAGACAGAATACGCAAGTCCTCTTTTTTCTCTAATTTCCTGAAACAAACGACTGCTCATACTCCCGCCAAGAATATTATTTAAGAGAATAAGAGCATACATGCGTTCATCGCCAGCGGCAAGCCCCGGATAACCGATACAGAGATGGGCTTGTTCTGTATCTTTTTGGCGGGTAATTTTGTTTGTATGAAAAGCCGGTTTTACTATTGCAGCCTCTGTATTAGCAGCCGGCAGTCCGCTAAACTTTTTTTCTAATTCCCTTATTAAATGGTCAGGGATATTTCCAGCGATCGAGATGACCACATTCTCCCCGGTATAAAACTCTTCCATATGATCAATGAGGTGCTGCTGCTCAAAAGAGGTTACCGTTTCTTCCGTGCCGAGTATCGGATTTCCTAATGGATGATTTCCAAAATAAGCCTCTCCTAAAATGTCGTGGATAATATCATCGGGCGTATCCTCTACCATTTTAATTTCTTCAAAAATTACGTTTCGTTCCTTCTCTAGTTCTTCCGGGTCAAAAGTAGAATGAAAGAACATATCCGTCAATACATCTAACGCAATATCAGCGTGCTGGTCCAATACCTTCGCATAAAAACACGTATACTCTTTAGAAGTAAAAGCATTCACCTGCCCACCAATTTTGTCAAAGCTTTCAGCTATGTCAGAAGGGGAACGTGTCGTTGTTCCTTTGAAAAACATATGTTCAAGAAAATGAGAAATACCATTTCTATGCTGTGCTTCAAAACGGGAACCGGATGCAACCCAAATTCCCATAGAAAGGGAGCGCACGTAAGGTATTGGCTCCGTCACGATGCGCACCCCGTTATTTAAAGTCATTGTTTGTACCAAATTGCAGTACCTCCTTCTAGATGACGGCAGCCTCCTTAATCTAAACGGGATTCATCAAGTAAACGGCTGACGGTATTTAATTGGATATTTTTTTCTTTTATTTGCTGGATCATCGATTTAAGCCCAGTTACAGCGGAATCTGTTGGGTGCATCAGTATGAGAGAACCGTTTTCCACTTTTGATGCTGTTCTATCAGCCATTTGGTAGGGATCAGGGTCTTTCCAGTCAATCGTATCGATCGTCCATAAAATGGTAGTCATATTCATACGATCAGCAATCCGCACAACTTCTTCATTATAACTTCCGGAAGGCGGTGCGAACAAGGTTGGTTTTACAGACAATACCGCTTCAATCGTTTCATTTGTCTGCTTGATTTCCTGTGTTATCCGTCCTTTTGAGATAGTGCTCATGTCCGGGTGGGAGTACGCATGATTGCCAACCTCATGCCCTTCTTCCAATATCATATTCGCTAGTTTCGGATTTTTCTGTACCCATTTCCCTTCCAAGAAAAAAGTTGCTTTTACTTTCTCTTCACGTAATATTTTTAACATTTTAGGGAGATGCTCTTCTCCCCATGAGACGTTAATTAAAAAGGATGCCATTGGCTTTGCCGGATTGCCTTTATAAAGAGGCGCCGGCGGTAAATCTTTCAGATGAACTTCTGGTGGAATTTCCTTAAAAATTAATTTATTTTTGTCAAATTCCCTTGATTTCTCCATCGCTTCATAAGAGGCTTTCATATCTACTACTTTGCCGTTATAACCTGGAATCGCTTTCCAAACCTTATCAACAACAGCATCTATTGGCGGTTCATTAAATGTTTCCGCAGCTTGTTCCAACTGATCGTATAATGAGGATTTCTCGGAATCAACCGGGGCCGTTGCTGCTGTTTGGCCATGTATGTAGGGGTCAGAATCAAAAGTTGCTCTATTTTGGGATACAAGAACCAAGATCAGAACAAATATCGTTAATGCGAATAATTGTTTTTTCATGTCATTCCCTCCTGTCCTTACTATATGCGAACAGGAAAGAATGAAGAACATATTTGCAGTTGATAGAATGGAAGCAAAAAGAACTTGGCCGCAGCCAAGCATCTTTTCAAGGATAGTGTATATCTTTATCTAGATTCGTTTTCGTTTTCGTTTTGTTCTTTAAGCAGTACTTTCCGAGATAAATTTACTCTTCCTTGCTTATCAATCTCTGTTACTTTTACCATGATCTCATCACCGATACTGACGACATCCTCCACTTTATTGACCCGTTCTTCAGCTAGCTGTGAAATATGGACCAATCCATCCTTACCTTTAAAAATCTCTACGAAAGCACCGAATTTCTCGATACGTTTCACTTTTCCGAGATAGGTCTCGCCAACTTTTACTTCACGGACGAGATCTTCAATTATTTTTTGAGCGTTTTTATTCGCATCGGCATCCGTAGAAGAGATATAGATCGTGCCATCTTGCTCTATATCAATTTTGACGCCAGTGTCTTCAATAATTTGGTTAATAACTTTGCCGCTCGGCCCAATTACGTCACGGATCTTATCAGGATCAATTTTCATGGTTAGAATTTTTGGTGCATACTCGGAAAGCTCACTTCGGAATTCGCTGATAGCTGTCAGCATATTATCCAGCACCTTCATACGGGCAGCACGAGCTTTTTCTAAGGCGTGTTCAAGGATCTCACGGTCAATTCCTGCAATTTTAATGTCCATTTGCAGCGCTGTGACCCCTTTAGCGGTTCCTGCGACTTTAAAGTCCATGTCACCAAGTGCATCTTCCATTCCTTGAATATCTGTTAATACCGTCACATCTTCGTCTTCCTTAACAAGCCCCATAGCAATACCTGCTACCGGTGCTTTAATCGGAACACCTGCGTCCATCATTGCAAGAATGCTTGCACAAATGCTCGCTTGTGAACTAGAACCGTTTGACTCCAGAACTTCGGAGACGAGACGAATGGTGTATGGGAAGTCTTTTTCTTCTGGGATAACCGGCTCCAGTGCTCTTTCTCCTAATGCACCATGTCCAATCTCACGGCGGCCAGGTCCGCGCATCGGGCCGGTTTCCCCGACACTAAAAGAAGGGAAGTTATAATGATGCATAAAACGCTTAGACTCTTCCATTCCAAGACCATCGATAATTTGCACATCACCTAAAGCTCCAAGTGTACAAACACTAAGTACTTGAGTCTGACCGCGAGTAAACAATCCTGATCCATGTGTGCGTGGAAGAAGCTTGACTTGAGAAGCAAGATCACGGATCGCATCAGGATGCCGTCCATCTGGTCGCCGTTTTTCCTTCGTAATCAGTTTCCGTGTCTCTTCTTTCAAGACGTTTTGCAATATTTCCTTCACTTCTTCTTGTTCTTCTTCGGTAAACTTTTCTGTAACAGCTGTTTTCACATCATCAATCGCTGCTTCACGGGCTTTTTTCTCCGTTACTTGCAGAGCCTCTTTTAAACGAGCGCCACCCAATTCCCGAACTTGTTCATCTAGTTCTGCACTTGGTAGTTTCAGCTCAATTTCCATTTTTTCTTTTATTCCGGCTTCATCTACGATTTTCTCTTGAAAAGCAACTAATCGTTTGATTTCGTCATGTCCAAACATAATAGCGGCAAGCATCACATCTTCAGGCACTTCTTCAGCACCAGCTTCCACCATATTAATAGCATCTTTCGTACCAGCAACTGTTAATTCAATGTCACTTTTATCCTGTTGTTCGGAAGTAGGATTAATAATGAATTCTCCGTCTACTCTCCCTACATTCACACCAGCTATCGGGCCGGCAAATGGGATGTCAGACAGCGAAAGGGCGAGAGATGAACCGAGCATCGCCGCCATTTCTGATGAGCAGTCTTGATCAACACTCATCACCATGCTGATCACTTGCACCTCATTCCTGAAGCCGTCTGGGAACAGTGGTCGGATCGGGCGGTCAATTAAACGACTTGTCAAGACAGCCGTTTCACTTGGACGACCCTCTCTTTTGATAAACCCGCCTGGTATTTTACCTGCTGCATATAATCGTTCCTCATAATTCACGGTAAGAGGAAAAAAAGGCAGATCTTTTGCTTCTCTTGAGGCTGTTGCTGTTGACAATACAGCCGTATCACCATATCTTACAAGGACGGAGCCGTTTGCCTGTTTTGCAAGTTGGCCTGTTTCAATTGTGAGCTCTCTTCCAGCCCAATCAAACGTAAAAGTTTGCGTATGTTGTTCCATATTCAAAGGATTTCCTCCTGTTATTCTTCATTTGTTTTATTTTAGTGTTTCCATTTGTCTTTTTACTATTAGAAATGTCATGTTTCATTCTCATACAACAAAAAGCGGGATCCCTCCCGCTTTTCCTTGTATGTGCCGACACTCCATCGGCATTTTTATTTATCGGCGCAACCCGAGCTTTTGAATAAGATCACGGTAACGGGTAACGTCTTTATTACGCAAATAAGTCAGCAAGTTACGACGCTTACCAACCATTTTTAAGAGCCCGCGACGAGAATGGTGATCTTTTTTATGATCACGCAAATGTTCATTCAGTGTGTTAATCTGTTCAGTGAGGATCGCGATTTGCACCTCAGGAGAACCTGTATCCTTGTCGTGAGTCTTGTACTCATCAACGATTTGTTTTTTTCTTTCCAATGTTAATGCCATCAAAGGCACCTCCTCTTATTTTTAACGCCGATTCCCTAGCCAGCCGCCGGAGGAACGTGCTGGCCAAGCAATGGGCTTTTGCTTGGTACAGTGACTAGAATACCTTTTTTTTACCAAAATTGCAAGCAATTATACGTTCAGACTCATATTTGTCCGCTTTTTAACAAGCGATATGCTGTTTCTTTATCTTTATTTATTTGCTTTATTAATTCTTCAGCAGAAGAGAATTTTTTTTCGCCGCGAATAAAGTGATGCCACTGAACAGTGGCAGGCTCTCCGTATATATCGTCCTCAAAATCAAACAGATGGACTTCTACCGCAGGTTCTTCGGTCTTGTCTTCATGGAAAGTAGGCTTATAGCCAATGTTGGCGACACCATCATGCCACTTCCCTTTCACTTTCATTTGCACAGCGTAGACACCAGAAGCTGGCAGTAAATACAGGGGGTCTGCATAAATATTTGCCGTTGGGAACCCGATCGTTCGTCCACGTTTTTCCCCTTCGCCGACCGTTCCTGCAATCGTGTAGCAGCGCCCGAGCAACTCGTTTGCATCTTGAACCCGCCCGGATTCCAGGTCACTTCGTATTTGGGTTGCACTGATTTTTTTACCGTTTTCACACACTTTCTCTACAGTTGTACTGCCAGCTCGATCTCCCAAATGATATGGAAGTGTTTCCATCGTCCCTGATCCCCGATTCCCATATGTAAAATCGAATCCCGCTACTACATGAACTGCCTGGAGAGCAAGCACATAGTCGTCAATAAATTCCTGTGGTTCAAGCGTAGCGAATGCCTGATTAAATTGGACAATAAACAAGTAATCCATCCGTTCCTGCTCTAATAGCTGTTCTTTTAAGGGAAGTGGTGTAATATAACGTACACTCTCTTCTCGAATATGGGGAGACAATACTGTTTTAGGATGCGGGTGAAAGGTCATTGCCGCGACCGCTGTTCCTTTTTTGGCAGCCAGCTCACGCGCAGTCCTAATCACTTTCTGATGGCCACGGTGTACACCATCAAAGTAGCCAAGTGCAAGAACTATGTTTGGGATCGATAACGCTTCAAGATCGCTTTGTTGACGAAGATAGATCGTTTCCACCGTTCAGTTCACCTGCCGTTTTCTAATAGATTATATCGTTCGAAGCATTGTTTTTGGCTTAATCAAACCTTCTTTCGTCGGGTGCTGCTGATACACCGCTAACAGCTCATCAGCTGAGACGAATAAAAACATCTTCTCTTTCATCTGCTTATCTGCAGGAAGCACACGTCCATTCAGTATTTTGGCTTTTGTTTGTTCATCGACTTCAACACGTGGAAGATGCGCTAGGCCTTTTGCCATTGGATAGATAACACTGCTGCCGCTCCCTTCTTGAAGCCGATTTTCAATTTCTTCCAATTTGATCGCTTCTTCGCAAGTAAATGGTCCAGAACGAGTTCGTGTCAGTTCAGACATGTGAGCTGGAAATCCTAATGATCTTCCAATATCCGTACAAAGAGTTCGTACATACGTCCCTTTGCTGCACGTCACGATAAAGCGAAAGGAAACGGTGTCCTCATGCTGGACAAGAGTGTTTCCCTTAAAAACCAACTCATAGATCTCAATGTCCTTGACCGGGCGCTCCACTTCCAAACCGGCACGTGCATATTCATATAGCTTTTTCCCTTGTACTTTTACCGCTGAGTACAGCGGTGGAATCTGCTGCTGTCTACCTTGGAAGGACTGGAGTGTTTTTTTTATGTTATTTTCATCAGGACAGGGCATGACTTGTTTCTTATCTATTATATCACCGCTTGCATCCTCAGTAGTCGTTGCATAGCCAAGTGTGATTTCTGCTTCATATTGTTTTGGGAGGTCCGTAATATATTCGGCAATTTTAGTAGCTCGTCCAATACAAATAGGGAGAACACCTTCCACATCTGGATCAAGTGTTCCTGTATGACCGACCTTTTTTGTTTTAAACAACTTTCTGATCTTAACCACACAGTCATGAGACGTCATGCCTTTTTGTTTATAGAGTGGGATAATTCCTGATTCCATATGTAATCACCTGCAATAGACATAACAGGATAAAAAAAGCTGTCTCTAAAGAGGGTTGCAGCGAAATTTAGTCTCCGGCCTTCCGGGCGGCATACTGCATTTCATGTCTGCACCCTGTCCCTAGAGACAGTACCTGGTTCTGAGCTGTTATTCATCCGGTTAGTCTTCATTATTAATTTCTTTTAAAAGCGTTTCAATGCGATTGCCATATTCGATAGACTGATCAAAGTGGAAAAAGATTTCCGGGGTTTTCCTCAACTGCACCCGGTTACCGATCTCCTTCCGGATAAATCCACGTGCTTTTTCCAGTGCTGCAAATGTTTCCTTTCTGTCTTCTTCTTCTCCTAAGATCGTCACAAAAACATTGGCCTGCTGTAAATCACCAGTAACCTCCACATCGGTTACCGTGACAAACTGGATACGAGGGTCTTTCATTTCGCGGGTAAAGATATCAGCCAGTTCCTTTTTAATCTGCTCTCCCACACGTTCCGCCCGAAGATTAGCCATCGTCACGGCCTCCTTTTCCATTAAAACCACTCATATTCTGTGATGGTTCTTTCCACTTCTGGAGTGCTGTCTATCAAATCAAGTGCTTTCTGAAGCTCTTTTTCCACTACCCGACGGTCTTGATTGACGGATACTACCGTAATAGCCGTACGCTGCCACAGGTTTTGATAACCGGTTTCCGCAACCGCTGTGTTTAGTCTTTGCCTCAATCTCGTTATTATGCTTTTAACGACTGCTCGTTTTTCTTTCAAAGACTGTGCCTGATAAATGAGACATTCACAATAAACGGATCCGATCATGTACGTTTAATTTCCTCCATAACATAAGCTTCAATGATGTCGCCTTCTTTAATATCATTAAAGTTCTCCAGCGTGACGCCGCATTCATAGCCGTTGTTTACTTCTTTTACATCGTCCTTAAACCGTTTTAGCGCGTTCAGCTTCCCTTCATATATCACGACGCCGTCACGGATGAGACGGACAGTAGAATCTCTTGTAATTTTGCCCTCTAAGACATAACTACCAGCAATAGTGCCGATGCGTGATACCTTAAACAGCTGGCGAACTTCAAGCTGACCGATTACTTTTTCTTCATATTCCGGATCAAGCATTCCTTTCATTGCTGCTTCTATTTCTTCAATCGCGTCATAGATGACACGGTGTAAGCGGATATCTACTTTTTCAGCTTCAGCAGTACGTTTAGCATTCACGTCAGGACGCACGTTAAACCCAATGATCAACGCATTCGAAGCAGAAGCAAGGATTACGTCAGATTCTGTGATAGCACCGGCACCCGCATGAATAATATTAATTTTGACTCCTTCTACGTCAATCTTCTCTAAAGAGCCACGCACCGCTTCTACTGATCCTTGTACGTCTGCCTTAACAATCACATTAATTTCTTTAACGTCACCTTCTTGAATTTGACTGAACAGGTCGTCAATACTCACTTTTGCGGTATGGCTTCTTTCTTCTTCACGGGCTCTTGTAGCACGTGCTTCTCCAAACTGTCGTGCTTTCTTTTCATCTTCAAAGATTAAAAATTGGTCTCCTGCTTGCGGCACACCATTTAGACCAGTGATCTCCACCGGTGTAGACGGCCCGGCTGTTTGAACCCGGCGTCCAATATCATTTACCATTGCCCGGATTTTACCGAACATGTTCCCAACCACAATCGGATCGCCGACGTTCATTGTTCCTTCTTGTACTAAAAGAGTTGCCACAGGACCGCGTCCTTTATCAAGCTCCGCTTCTACAACGGTTCCACGCGCCCGTTTGTTAGCATTTGCTTTCAACTCCTCTACTTCGGAAACAAGGAGAATCATTTCTAACAACTCGTCAATTCCGTCCCCATTTAAAGCTGACACATTTACGAAAATTGTCTCCCCGCCCCAAGCTTCAGGAACAAGCTCAAATTCCGTCAACTCTTGCATAACGCGATCCGGATTTGCAGCCTCTTTATCCATTTTGTTAACAGCTACGATAATCGGAACTCCTGCTGCTTTCGCATGGTTAATTGCTTCTTTTGTCTGCGGCATTACCCCGTCGTCAGCTGCTACTACTAAAACGGTAATATCGGTTACTTGTGCCCCTCTTGCACGCATCGTTGTAAATGCAGCGTGTCCGGGAGTATCAAGAAATGTAATTTTTTTACCGTTCTCTGTTACTTGATACGCACCGATATGCTGGGTGATACCTCCTGCTTCTCCTTCACTCACTTTCGTATGGCGAATAGAGTCAAGCAAAGTTGTTTTCCCGTGATCAACGTGACCCATAATTGTTACGACCGGCGGGCGCTCGGCAAGCTCAGATGGATCGTCTTCTTCCACTTGATTGTCAATATCCAGCTCATCGACAACGACCTCTTCCTCAACTTCTACACCGTAATCTTCAGCAAGTAATTCAATGGTATCCTTTTCTAAATCCTCGTTTTTCGTAGCCATTACGCCAAGAAACATCAGTTTTTTAATAATTTCAGACGAATCTTTGTTAAGTTTCTCAGCAAGTTCCCCCACCGTTAATGTACCGGAATAGGTGATTTTTTCAGGAGGTGCTGATACTTTTGGTGCCGCTTGCTGACGATTCCGATTATCGCGGTTATTTCCTTTTTGCTGTTTACCGCGTTTGTTAGTCTTTTTATTTTGGTTATTCTGGTTGCCTTGTTTTTTCGTGTTTTCCGTTTTAGTTTTGTTCATTGGTTTTTTATTACTATCCTCTCGTTTTTGATTTGTGTCCTGCTGTCTATTGTTTTTTTTCGGTGCAGATGCAGTGCTTGCTGCTTTATTTGCCTGATTGCTGCCTTCAAGCTTGGCAATCGTTTGTTCATCAATGACGGACATATGATTCGCTACATTCACATTCATATTCTTCAATTTATCTACGATTTCTTTACTTGTTTTGTTAACCGATTTCGCATATTCATAAACTCGCATTTTTTTCATAAGCACAACCTCCACCTTCTAATAATCCAGCATTGAGATCATCTTATCGGCAAACCCTTTTTCTGTAATCCCGATAATCACACGACTGCCTTTTCCTATCGCTTCGCCGAGGCTGTCCCTCGAACCAGCAACCCGTAGCGGAATTCGATAGGAGCTGGATTTATCTTTGAATTTTTTTTTCGTATTTGGTGAAGCATCTGCGGCGATTAAAACGAGATAGAGGGACTGATTCCTAATCTCTCTCAGTACTAATTCTTCCCCAGTTTTCACCTTCCCTGCTTTCGCTGCTAAACCAAGAAACGAGTAAAAAGCTTTATCCATGAGTACGGTCCTTTCTTTCAGCAAGCAGACGATCGTAATCTTCGGGAGATACTTGAACATTTAGATGCCGGGAGAGAACATCTTTTTGTTTCGCCTCCAGAAAGCAATGATCGTCGTCTGTCAAATAAGCACCGCGCCCGTTTTTTTTACCAGTATGGTCTACAGACACGGTGCCATCCGGAGCTCTTACTATCCGTACAAGTGCTTTTTTTTCTTTCACTTCCCCGGTAACTACACACTTTCGTAAAGGCTTCTTCCGCTTCACTTCTTCCGCCCCTTTGTCCCTGTTATTGTTCGTCCTCGTAATCCACTTCATTGGCTGTCACTATTTCATCGTCTATCGAGTTATCCTCGAGCCAATCATCATCTAGCAGTTCTTGTTCATTTTCTTGCGTTTCTGGCTCAGCCGGCTCATCCTTGTTCAGGAGACCTAGCTCTTCTGCTTCGGATTCACTTTTAATGTCAATCTTCCACCCTGTTAATTTGGCAGCGAGCCGTGCGTTTTGGCCCCGCTTCCCGATTGCGAGCGAAAGCTGGTAATCAGGCACAATAACAAGTGTACTTTTATCTTCTTCGTTCACTTGTACATCGATTACTTTGGAAGGACTGAGCGCGTTTGAGACATACACGAATGTATCCTCTGACCATTCTACAATATCAATTTTTTCCCCTTTTAGCTCATCAACAATCGTCTGGACGCGCTGTCCTTTTGGCCCGACACAAGCACCGACTGGATCCACTTCAGGATCTTGAGCGTAAACCGATATTTTAGAACGGTCACCCGCCTCTCTCGCTACAGATAAAATCTCTACAGTTCCATCATAAATCTCCGGAACTTCCAATTCAAATAATCGTTTTAGAAGCCCGGGATGACTTCGTGAAATAAGGATTTGCGGACCTTTGGTTGTTTTTTCTACTTTTGTAATATAAGCTTTCATCCGGTCATTATGTTTGTAGGTCTCATTTGGCATTTGTTCACCTTGTGGCAGCAGTGCTTCCACTTTACCCAGATCAACATAGATGAACCGATGATCCTGTCGTTGTACAATACCGGTTATAATATCTTCTTCACGATCAATAAACTCAGAGTAGATAATGTCCCGCTCTGCTTCACGGACACGTTGTGTAACTACTTGTTTCGCAGTCTGAGCAGCAATACGCCCGAAATTTTTAGGGGTGACTTCAAGCTCGATAATATCGTCAAGCTCATAGTTAGGGTCGATCCCCTTCGCTTCCTCAAGTGACGTTTCCAAGCGTGGATCAAACACTTCTTCGACGACTTGCTTCCGGGCAAAGACTCGTATGCTTCCATTCTCCCTATTAATATCAACACGAACATTCTGTGCTTGGTTAAAATTACGTTTGTAGGCAGAGATTAACGCCGCTTCTATCGCTTCAATGATGATCTCTTTCTCTATTCCTTTATCGTGTTCTAACGTAGTCAAAGCATCCATAAAATCACTATTCATGGAGTTTAATCCCCCTTTTCCAGCACCACACTCAAATCCCACTGATCAGTCTTTTAAAATTGAACAGCCAGCCTGGCTTTAGCAACCTTGTCGTATGGTACCGTATATGTTATCTGTTTTTGTTTTACTTTTGCCGAAATTGTTAAATGTTTTCCGTCAAATTCAGTAAGCGTGCCTTCAAATGCTTTAATACCGTCAATCGCTTCATACGTCGTCACGTATACCTGTTTTCCAACAGAACGTACAAGATCCTTTTCAGTCTTTAAAGGACGTTCTGCACCTGGTGAGGACACTTCTAAGTAATAGGCACCTTTTATCGGATCTTCTTTGTCAAGCTCGTCACTAAGCTTTTCACTGACTGTTCCACAATCCTCAATATCTACACCTTCAGGACCGTCAATAAAAATACGCAAAAACCAATTTTTTCCTTCCTTTTTATACTCCACATCAACTAATTCCAAGTTCATCTCTCGTACGATCGGCTCTGCCAGCTGAGCAGCTGTTTCCTTGATATTATTACTCATCTTTTTTCTCCTTTAAATCTAATTGTCGTGCCCATAGTATGCTGCAAATGCCACCTTTCCAATCATCCTCATCAGGAGGAAAAATCCATCTAAACAAAAAAATATCTATAAGTGCAAACGAAAGAGTGGGTAAAAACCCACTCTTTGGCACGTGCTTATTAAGGTATCCACTAAGAAAGACTACCATATTTGCCAGAAGAATGCAATTAGAAGGATAGGGAGCTCCCAGTACTACGCACTTAGAATAAAGAGAGCTGGTTCGACTCCGGCAGTCCTTCCAAGCAGCCGTGCAGGTCAAGGTGTTCCATTACGGTTTTCGTTGCCCGGCTTCGCTGCTGCAAATCCTCTTTTGAAAGAAATTCACCATGTTTGCGTGCTTTGACGATGTTGACTGCTGCGTTCGTACCAACTCCATCCAGAGAACTGAACGGAGGGATCAGCGTATCTCCGTCTACAACAAATTCCGCGGCTTCGGAACGGTAAAGGTCTACTTTTTGAAATGTATATCCACGTTCGCACATTTCTAAGGCAAGTTCGAGCACGGTGACAAGACTTTTTTCCTTAGGTGAAGCCTCGAGTCCCTTTGTTTGGATATACTCTATCTTCGAGCGAATCGCTGTACTGCCTTTTACCATAGTCGGGATGTCAAAATCAGCCGCACGGACCGTAAAATAAGCCGCATAAAAAAGAATTGGGTAATGAACTTTAAAGTAGGCGATTCGAAGTGCCATCAGTACATATGCAGATGCGTGCGCTTTCGGGAACATGTATTTGATTTTCAGGCACGATTCAATATACCAATCTGGGACCTCATGCTTTTTCATTTCGTCAATCCATTCTTCTTCCAGGCCTTTGCCTTTTCGGACAAACTCCATAATTTTAAAAGCAAGCGAGTGCTCTACACCTTTATAAATGAGGTACACCATAATATCGTCCCGGCAGCCGATAACATCTTTCAATTCACAAGTACCGCTTTGAATTAACTCTTGAGCATTGCCTAGCCATACATCCGCCCCGTGAGAGAGACCAGAAATTTGGACCAGTTCGGAAAAGGTACTCGGATTGGTTTCTTCCAGCATTTGTCTTACAAAACGAGTGCCAAATTCCGGGATTCCGTACGTACCAGTCTTGCACAAAATTTGCTCAGGCGACACGCCAAGTATTTCCGGCCCGCTGAATATCTTCATGACATCCTCATCGTCGACCGGTATCTTACTCGGATCAAGACCGCTCAAATCTTGAAGCATACGGATCACGGTCGGATCATCATGCCCAAGGATATCAAGTTTTAAAAGATTATCATCAATAGAATGGAAGTCAAAATGTGTTGTTCTCCACTCAGATTCTTTATCATCAGCTGGATACTGAATCGGACAAAAATCATGAATATCGTACTCGTCGGGGACTACGATAATTCCACCTGGGTGCTGGCCGGTTGTCCGCTTTACACCTGTACAGCCGGAAACAAGCCGGTCGATTTCCGCACTGCGGAAGTGTGTGTCGAGATCACTCTCATATCCTTTCACAAAACCGTAAGCTGTTTTATCAGCGACTGTACCGATCGTTCCGGCACGGTAAACATTGTCGGCACCGAACAGTTCTCTTGTATACTGATGAGCTCGTGCCTGATAATCCCCTGAAAAGTTCAGATCAATATCGGGCACCTTATCTCCTTTAAAACCTAGAAATGTTTCAAACGGGATATCTTGGCCGTCTTTTACATAGGCCGTTCCACATTTTTCACAATCTTTATCCGGCAGGTCGTATCCTGATCCGACAGTACCATCATCAAAGAAATAAGAATGACGGCAAGACGGACAAACATAGTGGGGAGGAAGTGGGTTCACTTCCGTAATCTCCGTCATCGTTGCCACAAAAGACGAGCCGACTGACCCCCTGGAACCGACGAGATAACCATCATCGAGCGATTTCTTTACTAGTTTGTGAGAAATGAGATAAATGACTGCAAAGCCGTGTCCAATAATACTTTTTAATTCTTTTTCTAGCCTTTTCTCTACTAGTTCAGGAAGCGGATCACCGTATATTTCTCTCGCTTTCTCATAACTCATTTCTCTGATCTCCTGATCAGCCCCCTCGATAAACGGGGTATACAAATCTTCTGGTACTGGCCGGATCTCATCAACCCGGCTGGCAAGTGCTTTCGTATTATCAATTACAATAGCACGCGCCGTCTCGTCATCAAGGAAAGAAAAACTGGCAAGCATCTCTTGTGTCGTTTTAAAATGCACCTGCGGAAGGGTTTGCTTGTTTAATGGATTAGCTCCCCCTTGTGACGCGATTAAAATTTTGCGATAAATGTGGTCTTGAGGCTCCAAATAATGAGCATTACCGCCAGCTATAACCGGTTTCCCCAATTCTCTGCCGATCGTTATTATTTTTTCAATGATTTCATGTACAGCCTCTTCATTCCTCACCAGTTCTTTCTCGATCAAGTGCGCATAGTTTTCAGGCGGCTGTACCTCCAAATAATCATAAAACTCCGCAGCCTGCCGGGCCTCTTCCAACGGCTTCTGCATGACCGCTTCAAAAACCTCCCCTTTATCACAGGCTGAACCGACTAAAATACCACTACGATATTTTTGTAAAGCAGAACGGGGGATGCGCGGTGTCCGGTAAAAATAATGAAGGTGTGACATGGAGACCAGCTGGTAAAGGTTTTTCAATCCTTCTTGTGTCTCAGCAATTAATGTACAGTGGGAGGGACGAAGGCGATGGAAGCCCCCTTGACCCATATTGTCATTTAGCTGTGCGTGATGCGTGATGTTTTGCTCAACGGCATCTTTCACCATTTTCCAGAGCAAATAGCCAGTAGCCTCCGCATCATAAATGGCACGGTGATGGCTGACAAGCTCTATATCAAATGTTTTACAAAGCGTATTCAGCCGGTGGTTTTTTAATTGGGGGTATAAAAAACGCCCCAATTCTAGCGTATCAATGACGGGATTGTCTGCTTTACCAATTCCTGCCTTTTTGTACCCTTCGTTTAAAAAACCCATATCAAAGCTCGCATTATGAGCAACGAGAACAGCATCACTGCTAAACGTATGAAATTCCTTTAAGACATCATCCACTTCCGGTGCATCCCTCACCATTTCATCGGTGATGCCCGTTAAATTTGTAATCGTTTCAGAGAGATTTTCGTGTGGATTGGCAAACGATTCAAACCGCTCAATAATCTCTCCGTCTTTTATTTTCACTGCTGCAAGTTCAATGATCGTATCATAGACGACCGATAGTCCTGTAGTCTCTACGTCAAACACGACAAAGGTGTCTTCAAGCAGGAGTCGGTCCGCTTCATTGTAGGCAATTGGAACACCGTCATCAACAAGATTTGCTTCTAAGCCATACAAAACCTTTATGCCGTGTTTCTTAGAAGCTTTGTAAGCTTCCGGGAAGGATTGGACGACACCGTGATCCGTAATAGCTATTGCCTCATGTCCCCATTCAGCTGCTCGCTCTATATACTCCGCTGCTCCAACTGTCGCGTCCATTTGACTCATTACCGTATGGCAGTGCAATTCCACTCGCTTCTCTTCACTTTCATCGCGGCGCTTTTCCGGGGTGATTTCAAGCACATCATTACCGATCATCACCAGGTCACGAACGAAGGTGTCATTTTGTACCCCGCCTCTTACTTTCAGCCACATTCCTTTTTTCACAGCTTGAAGAAGCGGTACATCTTCTTTATCCCGAGAAAACATTTTTACCATAATGGAATCGGTATAATCCGTGATTTTAAAAGTCAACAGGGTGCGCCCGCTTCGCAATTCACGCGTTTCTGCATCAAAGACATAGCCTTGTACTGTGATGCGTCTCTCCTCTTCTTGAATCTGTTCCAAGGCGATCGGCTCTTCTTTTATCGGATACCCAATACGTAACGGTGCGCCGTCAGCTTGCCCGGATTCCTTTTCTTGCTTTTTCCGCTTCATCATCGCTTCAATGACTTTTGAATGATCTTCCTGTTTCTTCTTCTCTTCAAAGCGCTCTTTTTCTTCTGTGGATGTGTTTACTTTTGTTTTTATTTGGCAAGAAGCAAACCCCAGTTCCGTTAATACCTTTTGAAGAGGCTCTGAGAGTCTTCTTTCAAGGGCAACCCCTTCTGCTTCATTTTTGCACGTAATGAATATCGTATTGCCATCTACACCCGGCACCTCATCGTTTAAACGTTGCTGCACATAAGGAGTAAGGCCTTCGAGTCGATTCATTATCGAAGGCCAGTAAGACGGCAACTCCTGAAGAGGCAGAGCTTCACTGTCATAGGTGACAGAAAATCGAACGGATGCAATGTGCTGAAAGGCTGCAGATAGCCGTTCCTCTAAGTACACAAAAACCGGATAAGAAAGCGGCTCAGGCAACGCAAATTGAAAATGCCACTTTCGTTTATCTTTCCAGATCGACAACTTTTCAACACGGCCGTTTTGTAACAATTTCGCTGTTTCATCTGTTATCCCAATTTGCTCAAGGAGTAAGCTGAAACGTTCTTCTCTTATACGGCGATCTTCAGTAGTCATGACCCGCCTCACTTCCTGAGTGTTTCTAAATAAGAAAAGAGCTCATTGACATGGACTTCCTCCATTTTTCCGTCACGTCTTCTTTTCACTTCAACGATTCCATCACCGGCTTTTTTTCCGCACGTGATACGGACGGGAAGCCCGATGAGATCGGAGTCATTGAATTTCACTCCCGCTCTTTCTTTACGGTCGTCATATAAAACAGCATATCCGTTGTCTTGCAAGCGAGTATACAGTTGCTCGCCAAGCTCATGCTGATCATCCTGCTTCGGATTAAGAACTAACAAATGAACATCGAATGGAGCAACACTCCCTGGCCACGTTATGCCGTTTTCATCATGATGTTGTTCGATGACAGCAGCAAGTAAACGGCTGACACCAATCCCATAACAGCCCATCACCATCGGTTGGGACCTGCCATTTTCATCCAGATAAACTGCGCCCAGGGCTTCACTGTATTTCGTTCCTAATTTAAAGACATGTCCGACTTCAATTCCTTCGGCAAACCGAATCTTACCTTGACCATCAGGTGACGGATCTCCTTCTTGAACGATTCGGTAATCACCATATTCCGTTATAGGAAAATCCCGTCCAGGATGGACGTTTTGATAATGCTTGTCCTTCTCATTAGCCCCACAAATACCTGATGAAATGGTTTTCACAGCCGCATCTACGAGAATTTTCACTTGCGAAGGCGCTCCAACCGGGCCAACAAAACCGGCTTCTGTTCCCATAATATCTTGCACTTCATCTGGTTCGGCAAGCCTTACTTCGCGGGCATCAAGTGCATTCCCAACTTTGATGTCATTCACTTCATGATCTCCGCGGCACACGACGAGGACCGGTTCTTCATCTGCTATAAACAGCACAGATTTCAGCAAGCTGGCCTTTTCCAAGTTGAGGCCTGCCGTCAAGTCATCAATCGTTTTCATCTGGGGCGTATCAATCACTTCTAGGGAAGCTGCAGGCGGTACTGCTTTTTCATACGTATCCAGAACTGCAGCAATTTCAACATTTGCGGCGTACTGAGACGTATCAGAAAAAGCTATCGTATCTTCCCCAATTTGGGACAAAACCATAAATTCATGAGTGCCACCTTTTCCGCCAATTGCACCAGCATCTGCTTCCACTGCGCGGAAATCAAGCCCACACCGTGTGAATATGTTTTGGTATGCCTCGTACATACGTTCATAATTAGTATCAAGGCCGGAACGATCCGTATCAAACGAATAGGCATCTTTCATAATGAATTCACGAGAACGGAGCACGCCAAAACGCGGGCGGCGCTCATCTCTATATTTCGTCTGAATCTGGTATAACGTGATTGGAAGCTTTTTATACGTTGTAATGTGATCACGAACGAGGCTTGTAATGACTTCCTCATGAGTAGGACCTAAAACAAAGTCACGGTCGTGACGGTCTTTAAGACGCATTAGCTCAGGACCGTAATCCTTTAGACGACCGGACTCTTCCCATAGCTCTGCGGGTTGGATGGCCGGCATTAACAGTTCCTGAGCGCCCGCCTTCTCCATCTCCTCTTGTATAATACGCTCTATGTTCCTTAACACTTTCAGACCAAGAGGGAGAAATGTGTAAATGCCTGACGCCGTCTGCCGGATCAAGCCTGCTCTTAGCATCAGCTGGTGGCTGGGAACATCTGCACCTTGCGGGATGTCCCTCATCGTTGGATTGAAAAATAGTTGTTGTCTCATAAGCGAAATAAATCCCTCTCTCTCTTCTATTTCGAACAACCTATATAAATGAAAAGTATGTCTAAAAAACGTTCTTTACATGAAAAACTTGTTAATGTCATTCCAAGTGACGACGAGCATCAGCAGGAACAGTAACGCAAACCCGATAAAATGAATCATGCTTTCTTTTTGTGGATCAATCGGCTTGCCGCGGACTGCTTCCGCTATAATAAATAGCAATCTGCCGCCGTCAAGCGCCGGAAGCGGCAAGAGGTTGACAATCCCGAGGTTCACACTGAGCATCGCAGCCCATTGAACAAGCACAGCCATTCCAAGGGCCGCTGCTTCCCCTGTATAATTATATATTCCTACCGGACCTGATAAATAGTCCAGAGAGAACTCCCCTGTCACAATCATGCTCAATACGTCAAAAATCAGCATACTCACTTCATATACCTGAGAAGCCCCGTACTGCACAGCCATTAATGGGGAATGTTCAATAACACGCATGACCCCCAAGAGGCCAACTTCTTTTTCTGCAAATTCATCATAGCGAGAAGAGGTCTCAACCGGTACAGTCATTGTTTTACCGTTTCTAACAACCTCTACACTTATTTCTTCATTCGGATGTTCTTGAATAGCGAGCGTCATATCTTCCCAGTTTTCTACTTCTTTTCCATCGATCGCCGTAACTTGGTCGCCTTCTTTTAGGCCTGCCTCCCGAGCCGGACTGTCTTCTGTTAATTCTCCAATCGCTGCATCATTTTGCGGCACGCCGTTCGCTACACCGAAACCGACGAGAATCACAAAAGCGAGGAAGAAGTTCATAAAAGGTCCTGCGAAAATAGCAAGCGCTTTTTGCCACGGCTTCTTAGACTGAAATTGGCGATTGTACGGAGCAATTTGCTCTGCTTTCTCATCGACGACGAGATCACACTGCTCGTCAACATCATACTTCTTAAGTCCATCTTCATCATCGCTGTATGCTTCAATAAATAAGCGATTCTCCAAGTCAATCCGTTCGACAGAGACCACTTTTGCTTCCGGATGTTTTGCCTTATTGTTTACGATTATTTGACGTACCTTGTGACGGTCATTAAACACAAGTCCGATTTCATATCCGGGCTTGATCTGGACTGTCTCAGGGTCTTCCCCAGCCATACGGACAAAGCCGCCCAATGGCAGGAGACGGATTGTATACACGGTTTCATTTTTCTTCGTTGAAAAAATTTTCGGCCCGAAACCAATAGCAAATTCCCGGCAAAGGATGCCTACTTTTTTTGCAACAAAAAGATGACCCCATTCATGCACGGCTACGAGCACTCCAAATATGACGATGATCGCTATTAATGTATCCACGTTATTACCACCTTCATCCTAATTGAGCCCGGACAAACTCTCTTGTATCCCGGTCCGCTTCCAGTATCGTCGCAAGGTCCGGATCGTGTATGACACGGTGCCGTGCTAACGCTTTTTCAATGTACGTTTCAATGGCTAAAAAAGAAATATGCCCTTTTAAAAACAAACCGACAGCTTCTTCATTAGCAGCATTCAGCACCGTCGTCATCGTTCCGCCGGTGCGCCCCGCCTCATACGCATATCCTAGGCAGCGGAATCGGTCCCTATCCGGCTTTTCAAAATGAAGAGTACCGATTTCCCATAAGTTTAACCTGTTTGTACTTTCTATTTCAAGCCTGTCCGGATAGCTCATTGCATACTGGATCGGCACTTTCATATCCGGTGTTCCGAGTTGTGCCAGTACGCTTTTATCACAATATTCAACGAGGGAGTGGATGATGCTCTCTTTATGAAGAACAACCTCAATGTCTTCATATGGAATCCCAAACAGCCAATGTGCTTCGATCACCTCTAAGCCCTTATTCATCATCGTCGCAGAATCAATCGTAATCTTCGCTCCCATCTTCCAGTTAGGGTGACAAAGGGCATCTTCAACCGTGACATTTTTCAGAGCAGAGCGCTCGTAATTACGAAAACTCCCTCCAGATGCAGTTAAAATCAGTCGCTCTACTTCTTCTAGACGGTTGCCTGCCAAACATTGAAAAATAGCTGAGTGCTCGCTGTCAACCGGAAGCAGCTGAACACCGTGTTTACGAGCAAGACCTGTCACAAGGTGTCCGGCTGTAACTAACGTCTCTTTGTTGGCAATGCCGATATCAATACCTGCTTCAATCGCTTGAAGGGTGGGCTCCAACCCAAGACTGCCTACAACGGCATTTATTAAAAGGTCGGCTTCTTCCGGTACTGCTGCCGCAAGCAGTCCCTCCTTTCCGTAATATACATTTATCCGGTTGTCGGCCTCACGCTTAATTATCTCAGCATCTTCCTTATTAGCTACTGCTACCGTTTGCGGCTTAAATTCATGTACTTGTTCTAAGGCAAGTTCTACGTTGCGGCCTGCTGCAAGTGAAACGAGTTGGAATTTCTCCGGATGTGCACGTATCACTTCCAGAGTCTGGGTGCCGATAGAACCTGTGGAACCGATTAAGGCTATTTTTTTCATTGCTGTGCTCCTTCTTCGTCTAAAATGACTCATTCCGAATCATTTGTTGCTTTATATTCGGAACAAAAAAGTATTCGGTCAGAATGATACTGAGCTGAAACAATTGCCTTCATGGAAAGACAATCGCTAAGGTTACCTTAAAAAAAATCAAACAAGTGCAATATAGGCATGACGAATATTAAACTGTCAAACCGGTCGAGTATTCCTCCGTGTCCCGGCAGAAGATCCCCAGAATCCTTTACTTCGTAGTGTCGTTTTAATGCCGATTCCACAAGATCGCCAAACTGCCCGAAAATAGACGTGACAATTAAAAAAAGGAGTAAGGTTGAGACCGAGGGAAACAGCGGAACGAAAAAGTGAAGTGAAAAACCTATCACGATTGCAAGCCCAATTCCACCCACAAAACCTTCGATTGTTTTTTTCGGGCTGATGGCCGACCATAGTTTGTGCCTTCCCCATTTTCGTCCTACTAGATATGCACCTGTATCCGTCGACCAAATTGTAAACAAAATATAAAAGACGAGTAAAAGTCCTGTCTCTTCGACCGAACGTGCCAACAAAAAATGATGCAGGCCGAACCCGATGTAAACGGAGGATAATATTACGAAACCTGCCTCATCAAAGGAAAACGTATTTTTCGTAATAACGGTCAGTGCCAGTAAAAACAAAATCAGTATTAAAAAAAATTCTGCTTTTGAGAGGTGACTCATAAAAGGCAGTTTCAGCCAAGTTGTTGGAATAAGCAAAAACCACACGAACAAAAAACTGAGGGCGCCAGCGAAAGAAAATGGCTGGATATTTTTCATTTTAAGTAATTCATACATGGCGATCGTTCCGATAAGAAGAAAAGCAAGTAAACATATGAATCCACCCGCAATTACTGCTCCCAATAAAATCAGACCGCCAATAACTCCTGTAATAATGCGCTGTTTCATCACTTATCCTCCATCTATATCCCGCCATAACGCCTTTTTCGCTGCTGATAGGTTCGAATGGCTTCTTCTAAATCCTCTTCACCAAAATCGGGCCATAGTACGTTTGTAAACCAAAATTCACTATAGGCCAACTGCCAAAGCATAAAATTACTGAGACGGATTTCACCGCTCGTTCGGATTAACAGGTCAGGGTCCGGCAGACCGCTGCTTAAGAGTCGTTCCGTTAGTAACTTTTCATTAATATCAGCCGGGGAAAGCGTATTAGATTCAATCTCTTCACCAATCTGCTTTACCATATTCACAATTTCATGACGGCTGCCATAATTCAAAGCGAAATTCAAAATAAGACCTGTGTTTGCGGCCGTTTCGTCAACCGCCTTATGAACAGCACGCAGTGTATGAACGGGAAGCACACTTTCGTCCCCCATAATCCGGACTTTCACGTTGTTTCGTTTCAGCTTCGGCAGTTCTTTATCAAGAAATTGTTCCGGCAATTTCATTAAAAAATCGACTTCTGTTTTTGGACGCTTCCAATTCTCTGTGGAAAAGGCATACAGCGTTAAATATTTCACCTGCAAGTCATTCGCTTTCTCCACAATCCGATGAATAACCTTCATGCCTTCACGATGCCCCGCAATTCGAGGGAGTCCCTTCTTTTTGGCCCAGCGTCCGTTGCCGTCCATGATGATCGCGATATGTTTCGGTACATTGCTAGTATCTATCGGGACATCATTATCTCCACTTCTTTCTTCCGCCTGCTGAAAAAATCGGTCAAATATCATCAGCGCACCAGCCTTTATCCATATATCACTTTTCATTTCTATGTATGGGTAGTTCAAAAAAACCCTCCTTTTATAGAAGAGGGTTTCTTTGTATAATCCTATTGTAACGTTGTTTTCATTAAACTTCCATGATTTCTTGCTCTTTCTCTTCCGCAGCTTTGTCAATAGCACTGATATGCTTATCAGTAAGTTTTTGCACTTCCTCTTGATGACGGCGCAGCTCGTCTTCTGTGATTTCTCCGTCTTTTTCCATTTTCTTCAAGTCATCGTTCACATCACGACGAATATTACGCACAGCTACCCGATTTTCCTCCGCATATTTCTTCACCAATTTACTTAATTCTTTACGACGTTCTTCGGTAAGAGCAGGAATTTGGATACGAATAACAGTACCATCGTTGTTGGGTGACAGTCCCAGATCTGCTTTTTGGATAGCTTTTTCAATGTCTCCAATCGATGATTTGTCAAACGGCGTAATGACCAGCAGGCGTGCTTCCGGTACCGAAATCGTTGCCAGTTGGTTTAATGGGGTGTCAGCCCCATAATAATTAACAAATACCTTGTCAAGCATCGCCGGATTAGCCCGACCTGCCCGTAATGTTGAAAGTTCACGGGAAAGAGCGTCTACAGACTTGCCCATCTTTTCGTTTGCAACATTGATTTTTGACTTAGCCATTAGTTTTTCCCCCTGACTACGGTCCCGATATCTTCACCGAGAACCGCTTTTTTTATGTTTCCCTCGTCAATGATCGAGAAAACGAGCAACGGTATGTTGTTATCCATACAAAGCGTAGATGCCGTTGAGTCCATTACACCTAAACCGTCATTTAGAAGATCGAGATAGGTTAATTCGCGGTACTTTTTTGCATTTGTATCTACCGACGGATCAGCATCATAAACACCGTCTACTTTATTTTTAGCCATTAAAATAACTTCTGCTTCAATTTCTGCTGCCCGCAGTGCCGCTGTCGTGTCAGTGGAAAAATACGGATTGCCGGTACCGGCCGCAAAAATGACAACACGCTTTTTCTCTAAATGACGGATCGCTTTTCGGCGTATGTACGGTTCTGCTACTTGGCGCATTTCAATTGAAGTCTGTACCCGAGTTTCTACTTCATTGTTTTCCAGACTGTCCTGCAATGCCAGAGCATTCATCACCGTCGCTAGCATGCCCATATAATCTGCAGTCGCCCGGTCCATCCCTTGGGCGCTTCCAGCCATCCCCCGCCAAATGTTGCCTCCACCGACAACAACAGCTACTTCAACATCCAAACTGACGATTTCTTTAATCTGTGAAGCAATCGATTGAATGACGTCCGGATCAATGCCATAACCTTGTCCTCCAGCTAAGGCTTCACCGCTTAACTTCAATACAACTCTCTTATATTTTTCCATGGTGTACCCCCGATTTCTTAAACATTCATTTAGAAAAGATAGGGGCGGGAGATCTCTCAAAAAAGCGGAAGTTTTGACTGCCAAACCTCCGCTTTTTCTTTGTCGAGAAAGATGTGTGGACTCATCCCGCTATGAAGCCCTGTATTTATCCATTATTTTTTTACTTGTGACATGACTTCGTCCGCAAAATCATCGTCCCGTTTTTCCATTCCTTCGCCAACTTCATAGCGGATGAATGTCTTCACAGAAGCACCGTTCTGCTTCACATATTTGCCAACTTTTTGATCTGTATCTTTGACAAATTCTTGATCCAGCAGACAAATTTGCTCGAAGTACTTATTCAGTCGGCCCTCCACCATTTTTTCAACAATGTTTTCCGGTTTCCCTTCGTTCAAGGCTTGTTGTTTCAATACTTCACGCTCTCGGTCTGCTTCCTCCTTGGGTACTTCATCACGGGAAACATAATTAGGATTAATAGCGGCTACGTGCATCGCAACATCCTTCGCAAGCTTCTCATCCGTTGTCCCTTCCAGAAGAGTGAGCACCCCGATCCGGCCGCCCATATGCAAATACTCACCAAAAGCTGCATTGTCGTCTTTTTGAACGACTTGGAAACGACGCAATGAGATCTTTTCACCGATCTTTGCAATCTGGTCATTAATATAAGCTTCGAGTGTATTTCCATCAGCCATCGTTCCAGTCATTGCTGCTTCCACATCCGCTGGCTCGTTTGTCAACAAATAATCAGCGATCGTATCCACCAGCGTTTGGAAGTTCTCGTTTTTAGAAACGAAATCGGTTTCAGCGTTCACTTCTGCAATAACTGCTTTATTGCCAGAACTTTTCACATAAGCGAGACCCTCAGCAGCGATGCGGTCGGCCTTTTTCGCCGCCTTGGAAATACCTTTTTCACGTAGGTAATCGATTGCTTTATCCATGTCACCTTCTGTTTCAGTTAGTGCTTTTTTGCAGTCCATCATACCTGCGCCTGTTTTTTCACGAAGTTCTTTTACCATGCTTGCCGTTATTGCCATTGATATTCCTCCTTAAGGTGGTTGTAATCCAATCTAAAAGATGGTACTGTCTGCCGTGCGCTGTAAAAAAGGGTGAAAAAGGGCACTCCCCTTTTATCACCCTTTTTTCATTCATTCTATAGCTGCCCGGAAGAAGCCGCAGCTTTTTTAGTTAATCTTAGGAGAGAGATTCCTCTTCTTCCTTTACTTCTTCTTGTAATGCTTGCTGCTCTTCTGCTTCTTGTTGTGATGCACCTTGTGTACCTTCAATAACAGCATCAGCCATTTTAGAAGTTAAAAGACGGACCGCACGGATGGCGTCGTCGTTTCCAGGGATCACTTTATCAATTTCATCCGGGTCACAGTTTGTGTCCACAATAGAGATAATTGGAATGTTCAACTTATGAGCCTCTGCTACTGCGATCCGCTCTTTACGCGGATCAATAATGAAAATAGCATCCGGAAGATCGTTCATTTCTTTAATTCCGCCCAAGAACTTTTCCAGACGGTCCATTTCTTTTTTCAACAACATAACTTCTTTTTTAGGAAGTACATCAAATGTGCCGTCTTCCTGCATTTTTTCAATATCCTTTAAGCGGTTGATACGCTTACGGATGGTCGCAAAGTTAGTAAGCGTCCCACCGAGCCAGCGATGATTAATGTAGTACATGCCAGAGCGGATCGCTTCTTCACGCACAGAATCTTGCGCTTGCTTTTTCGTACCGACAAAGAGCACTTTGCCGCCGTCTGCAGCAAGGTCACGAACGTAATTATACGCTTCTTCTACCTTTTTAACGGTTTTCTGTAAATCAATAATGTAGATGCCGTTTCTTTCTGTAAAGATGTAACGGCTCATTTTTGGGTTCCAACGGCGCGTTTGGTGACCGAAATGAACCCCTGCCTCAAGCAGCTGTTTCATAGAGATAACTGCCATTTTTTATTCCTCCTTTGGTTTTTTCCTCCGCTCGCATCTTCTTTAAACAAGACCTGCTATCAGGCACCTTTGCTTAAATCAGCCGAACGTGTGTAGTAACACCGTGAATTAATATATCACACGTCTTGCTGCAACGCAAGAAGATCTGCTTTATTTGTCGTAAAATTTCAGAAGCAGTTCAACTTCTGTTTGACCGATCTTTAATTTCTTGGCTATTTCTTTATTTTCATACCCATGAGAGGCAAGTGATAACACTTCCGCTTGCAGTGATTTCTCCACGGTAACAGCTTTTTCTGGAGAAGGGGGATGGTATTCTTCTTTCTCAGTAGTGCTAAGAAGTTGAACAGGATCATAGACTTTCTCCTGCTCTTCCCAGCGCCTCGGCTCTCTTTCAGCCTCTGCTGCCTCAAGAGCTTCTTTTAGTTCACTGTTTTCAGCGTTGATATCGTCCAGTGCCTGGGTGAGCAACTCTTCTATTTCCTCACGGAGCCCTTGCAAATCACGACGTTCTTTTTTTAAGCTGCGTTGTTCCTGAAAGATAATGATAATGAAAAAGAAAGCAAGCAAATGCAGTGAAAGGCTGACAACGATAAAAAGAATCATCATAATGGATTCCTACCCTGTAAAATCAATTGTATTTCCTTTATAAGGATGGGAGGGAGAAGGGGTGTCCTTCTCCGCTTCCTGTCGTCTTCTTTGGTGAAATTGCGAATCACGGTCAGAGTGGCGGCTGTCCTGATCTTTTGAAAATGTATTTTTTTCTGTCTGCTGTTTAGCTGTTACTTGAACTCGCTCTTGTTCCTCTTCTCTTTCCTGCTGAAAAGCAAGTCTGTCTTGAGCGGCCTGCCCGCGTTGTTGCAATTGTTCTTGCATTTTTCCGACCTCTTGTGTCCGTGGAATAGCGACTTGTAATTCCACTGCTTTCCAACTCATAGGCATTTACTCCTTTTCCTTAGGAAGTAGCTTTTCAGACGTGGTTCCATCTTTTAGTAAGTACTTGCTTGAGGCGGAAAAGGGCTTTCGAGTGAATCTGTGATATTCGTGATACGGATAAGCTCATGATCTCGCCAATTTCCGTTAGTGTTATTTCTTCTTCGTAAAACAAACCGAGTACTGTTTTTTCCTTTTCAGGCAAGCGGGCGATTTCCTTAGCAAGCTCGTCTACTAAAACGGCTTTCAGCAAACTGTCTTCAGGAGATAATGCGGACTTATCTTCAATGGCAGTGCGGAATGTTTCCTCTCTATCTCCTTCCGGTGTCTCCTCATCTATGGAAAGTGTATTAGCAAACAATGTTTCTGTCACTATCTTTCTCACTTCTTCGGCGTCCATATTTAACACCTTGCCGACTTCTTCTTCTGTCACAAAACGGCCCTGCTCTTGCTCCAGCCTACTGATGGTCTCTTCAACTTTTTTTGATTTTTCTCTTAGAGACCTTGGCATCCAATCTTCCTGGCGAAGCCCATCAATAATAGCCCCTCTGATGCGGATCGATGCA
This sequence comes from Bacillus piscicola, assembly GCF_022458745.1. GTDB lineage: Bacteria > Bacillota > Bacilli > Bacillales > Marinococcaceae > Alteribacillus_A > Alteribacillus_A piscicola. Next base: position 246,753 of record NZ_JAJJJF010000002.1, on the reverse strand, counting down.
TACGTGTCAAATTTCAAATCTCGTGTGAAGTCGAATTTTTTCATAGCATCATAGAGTCCGGCTAATCCATGGCTTACTAAGTCATCTTTGGAAACGTTACGTGGAAGGGTAGAACCTATTCGCTGCACGTGGTAGTGGACAAGCGGCATGTATGCTTCAATTAAGTGATTAGCCGCTTCGTTATCATCCTTTTCGAGCCATTGATCCCACCACTGTTGATGGGCATGAGATGTAGAACGCATTATCGACAACCTCCTTTCTTTAAATCACTGTCTCGCCTTGGTGAATCGTACGGATATGGAGCGATGTTGTTTCAGGATAAAATGTTATCGTCCTTCCTTTATTCCCTCCTGTATCTTCAGCGAGGAGGGGGATGTTATTTTCTTTCAAAATGTGCTTTACGGCTTCGGCATTACGAGGGCCAATACGCATCATGTCACTTCCTGATGAGAAGCTAAACATCTGTGCCCCACCTGCCATCTTTGCTTTTAATTGGAAGGCACTGCAGCCCTTTGCCTTTAATGCAAGCAGAACATCAGCGATCGCTGTATCGGCAAATTTCGCACGATTCAGCGCTTTGTTTCTCGCCATTTTTGAATCGGGAAGCATAATATGGGCAAGTGCTGCTGTATGCCTTTTATCATCATAGATGACAATTCCTACACATGAGCCGAGCCCGGACGTGCGGATTGCATCTGGAGCTGACACTGCTTTCCAGTCGGCCATCCCCACTTTAATAATTTGTTTTTCGGTTACCGTCATGGCATGTTTACCCCTAAAGCCCGGAAAATCTGTCGAAAGGCATCAGGATCCGGCAGCAGAAAAAACTGACCGATTGATGCAGATTCCCCTGTTTTTTCTGGTTCTTCCATTACGGTATCGATCACGATTGCGTAGTCGCCAACCTGTGACATTTCAACAAATCCTGCATCCAACAAGGCACCTGCCATATCAATCGCAAGTGCAGGTACAGACGGCTGCATATTAATGGAAGTGAAATCTGACAACGCAGACAAATATGAGCCGGCCAATATATTACTCGTCTCTTGCAAAGCAGAAACTGCCATTTCCTCTAAATCGTCATTGCCGATGTCCACACGTTGTCCGGTGAGTGCAGCAGCTAAATGCTCTGCTTCACTTTTTTGTAGTATTAGAAACATGCTGCCTGGCGCTTCTCCGGTAATGCGAAGAAAAGCAGCCACAACAAGTGTCTCGGCCCCTCCGGCTAAAGCCTGAACTTCTTGAAATGAAACAACACGGACAGCGGGCACCTTCATGTCAATCGTTTTATTCAAAAGACTTGATAAAGCTGTAGCAGCATTCCCTGCCCCAATATTCCCTGCTTCTTTTAACACGTCTAAATGCAACGGTTGAATACGTTGTATCAGTTCCATTCTTTTACCTGCCTTTTAGTGATGTAGTGAAAGGGAGTGTTGACTATTAAGAAAGGAGGGGAGTTCACCGAGTTCCAAGCTATAGTCAATATCCGTCTCTTCGAACGCAGCCTTGGGCATACCGTACACAATCGCTGTCTTTTCCGATTCGGCCACCGCCACACAGTTACCCTGTTGCTTCATTTCTTTTAATCCTCGGGCACCGTCACGGCCCATTCCGGTCAAAATAATGCCAGTCATATCATAATCGTGAAGGCGTGCAAGCGATGAAAACAAAACATCCACAGACGGTCGATGGCCATTCACCGGTGGTGCTTCGGTCACTTTCATTACGAGAGAGTGTTCTCGTTTTTCTACGGATAACTGTTTCCCCCCCGGCGCGATATAAACCGTCCCTTTCTCAGCTGTTTCGTCATGAGCTGCTTCCTTAACGGTGATAGAGCTTTCTCGATTAAGACGGTCCGCAAGCGAACGGGTGAAACCGGGAGGCATGTGTTGAACAATAAAAATAGGTGCGCGCAAATCAGCCTGGAGCCGCGGCAGAATATACTGAAGGGCTTTAGGGCCGCCAGTCGATGTCCCGATGCCAATCACAGCGCTGCCTGTAACAGCTGCCGGCTTCGTCGGGATTCGAACAACCATCTCTGCCTTCCTTCTGCCTCTATTGAGGTGTGCTTCCATATTGACACCTGCAGCTGCTCTAATTTTATAAATTAATTCCTCCTTAACTTCATGCAGATTAAGTGAAATAGAACCGGATGGCTTGGCCACAACATCTACGGCACCTATATCCATCGCTTCAAGCGTCTGTGTAGCACCTTGTACCGTTAATGAACTGACCATGACAACCGGAAGCGGCCGTTCCTTTATCATGATCTTTCGTAACGCTGTCAAACCGCCCATTACAGGCATCTCAATGTCTAGTGTAACGACATCATAATGGCCGGCTGCTAATTTATTCAAGGCGTCTTCCCCGTTTCGGGCCGTCCCTGCTGCCTTCATATCTGATTGTTCATTAATAAAATCAGAAATTAGTTTCCGCATAAAAGCGGAGTCATCTACGACTAACACATGAATCACTATCATTCCCCCTTGTTCAACAACAATTTGAGTTTCCCGATGAACCGTTGGTACGTTCTTCGTTCTGAAGTTATTGTTCTCTCGCCGCTGAAAGTTGCAGCACAGCGCTTTACGGCAAGTGCTGCTGGTGAAGCTGGATATGCAGCTAAAAAGGGTCTTTGTTGAATTACTGACTTATAGACATGCTTATCATGAGGTATAATCCCTAACAACTTTACTTTTTTATGAAGGAAACGTTCTACTGCATGGCGGATATTATTCGCAGCCTGCTCTCCTTCCTTCGTTGAATAGGCACGGTTAATAACGAGCGAGGCCGGTAATTCTTGATTTTTTCCGTACATGTATTTAAGCATGGCGTATGCGTCTGTAATGGAAGTCGGCTCAGGGGTTGTCACAACGACCGCCTCGTCTGCTGCAAGCACAAACTGCAGGCTTTCCGCACTGGCACCGGCACCCATATCAAAGAGAATATAGTCAAAATAACCATCCAGCATCTCCATTTGTTTGGAAAAGCGTTCCTGTTTGTCGCGGGTCAAATGAAAGATATCGCGTAGACCTGAGCCTCCGGCAATCACTTGAATACCGAACGGCCCTTCCGTCATCACGTCCCAGATCCCCTGCTCACCGTTTAGCAAATCAGCAACGTGAAAAACAGCCTCTTTTCCCATTAAAATATCAATGTTCGCCATCCCGATATCGAGATCAATAACGAGTATTTTTTTTCCTTGTTTGGCAAGTGCCATGGCAAGGTTTAAGGAGATATTCGATTTGCCGACTCCTCCCTTTCCACTCGTTACTGCGACCACTTTCGTTTCTATACTGTCTGTTCGCTTTGCCTCGTTCATCCATTTCCGCAAATTACGTGCTTGATCATTCATAACGGTACCCCGCCAGCAGCCAATCTACCATTCTCTCAGCTGCCGCCTTCTCCATGTCATCGGGAACATTTTGTCCTGTTGTGATGTAGGCGGCGCCGACGGACGTCTCCGCAATCATGTTGAAAAGCGCCCCGCAGGAAGCTGTTTCATCTTTTTTTGTGAAAATAAATTGATCAATCGGGATGTGAGAAAATTGATCGAATATATTTTTCATATCTTGATACTTAGACGTTAACGCCAACACGAGATACGTCGCCATACCGTCGTCGAAATCAATAACTTTCTGCAACTCCTTTACGTAAAGCGGATCTTGAAAATTACGTCCTGCTGAATCAACGAGTATTAAATCTTTATCGCGAAAAAGCTCTTTTGCTTTTTGAAAGTCGTCCAGGGAGTATGCTGTCTCGATCGGAATTTCAAGGATTTTCGCATATGTTTTTAACTGTTCAACCGCCGCAATCCGGAACGTGTCTGTCGTAATAAACGCCACGGATTGCTTTTTTTCGAGATGATAATGAGCGGCGATTTTCGCAATGGTAGTTGTTTTTCCAACACCCGTCGGACCGATGAGGTTAATGAATTTTCTAGGAGGCTCTGCCGGTCCCATTCCCACTTCCGTCAACAGCTTTTCCATGTAAATCCTTGCTTCGTCTGCAACTAAAGCAGCATTCGGGACGTCTGCACGATACCAAGCTGTTAAGAGTTTTTCAGCAAGGTTACTGCGGATTTTGCTCGTTATGCCTTGTTCCCTCAGCAACTCGTCCATAGACTTAATCGGCGGCGGATAATGCTTGGTTTCTGCAGTTTTACTCCCTTCAAGCGAGGCAAGCCGATCTTTTAATAAACGCATTTCTTTTTCAATATTTTTCTTCTGGTGAATGTCACCATGAATAGGAGCAACCTTTTCTTTCGTTTCTTTCGATATTCTTTTCGAATTCCGGAGCGGTGCTGCTGTTTCTTCATCAATTGCTGCGATTACTTCGATGCCCTTTTTCATAAACAAACCGAAAAATCCACCTGTCACCGCGGGTTTGGAATTAAGAATCACCGCGCTGTCTCCTAACTCCGCCCTGATTTTCTTCATCGCTTCCGGCATATCTTTAGCAGTAAATTTTTTTACTCTCATTCGGTATTCACTACTCCTACGCTTTGGATTTCCACCGTCGGCTCCAGTTCATTATAAGAAAGTACAGGTACTTGTGGGAAAAACCGCTCAATCATCTGGCGAATGTACATACGGACGGCCGGTGAACATAAGAGAATAGGAGATTGCCCCATCTCCGACAATCGTTCAGCCTCGCTTGCAATATTTTCCATAAACTGTTGGGACTCTTCCGGGTTCATTGCTAAGTAATTGCCATGCTCTGTCTGCTGAACAGCATCGGCTATTTTCTTCTCTGCCTGCCCGCTTAAAGTCACCACATAGAGCGCTTCACCCGGCACGGCATACTGCTTTGTGATCTGCCGGGATAAAGATTGGCGGACATACTCAGTGACAAGGGTCATATCCTTTGTCAGCTGCCCATATTCAGCGAGCGTCTCGAAGATTGTCGGCAGATTGCGAATCGATACTTTTTCCTTTAGTAAATTAGCGAGCACTTTCTGGATATCGCCGAGCGTTAGTATCCCAGGGGTCACCTCTTCGACCAAGGTTGGATAGCTTTCTTTCAAATGATCAACCAGTTGTTTTGTCTCTTCGCGCCCTAAGAGTTCATGAGCATGTGCTTTTATGACTTCTGTCAAGTGGGTAGATACAACAGATGGCGGGTCTACTACCGTATATCCGGCAAGTTCCGCCTGCTCTTTCTTTTCCTCACCTATCCAGAGAGCCGGTAGTCCAAAGGCGGGTTCTGTTGTCTCAATACCCGTAATATTTTCATCCTCTACACCCGGACTCATTGCCATGTAATGATCAAGTAAGAGTTCCCCGCGTGCCACTTCATTTCCCCTCATCTTGATCACATATTCATTCGGTTGGAGCTGTATATTATCGCGGATACGAATAACGGGAACGACCATTCCCATTTCAAGCGCAAGCTGTCGACGTATCATAACGACTCGGTCTAATAGATCGCCGCCTTGGCTTGCATCCGCAAGCGGAATAAGTCCATAGCCAAATTCAAATTCAATCGGATCAATCGTCAGCAAGCCCACAACATTCTCTGGCGAATTTAATTGTTCTTCCTCGGCTTCTTCTTCCGGTTCCGCTTCTTCCTCGATACGTTTTTCTTCCGCCTGACTCATGACAAACGCCAGGACGGCGATCCCCACTGCAATCATGGTCGTAAGCAATACGTGAATTGGTGTGAACACACCTAGCATGAAAACAACCCCGGCGGCAATATACAGCATTTTCGGATAAGCGAGCAGTTGCCCTGTCACATCTTGGCCGAGATTTCCCTCGGATGCGGCTCGTGTAACGACGATACCGGTAGCTGTTGATACGAGGAGAGCTGGAATCTGGCTGACAAGGCCGTCCCCGACAGTAAGGAGCGTATACGTACTCGCCGCTTCGCCAACACCAAGTCCGTGCTGAACCATCCCGATAATAAGCCCGAAAATCATGTTGATAATGACGATTACTATGCCTGCAATCGCATCTCCTTTGACAAATTTGCTGGCACCGTCCATCGAACCGTAAAAGTCTGCTTCCCGTTCAATTTTTTGGCGGCGTTCCTTTGCTTCTTGATCTGAGATCATTCCCGCATTTAAATCCGCATCAATGCTCATCTGTTTCCCCGGCATTGCGTCTAACGTAAAGCGAGCGCCGACTTCTGAAACACGCTCCGCCCCTTTTACGATGACGACAAACTGAATGATGATCAATATAAGAAAGACGACAAAACCTACTAGCGGACTGCCGCCGATTACAAAGCTTCCGAACGTGTCAATGACGTTTCCTCCGTCCGCATTCCCAAGTATCGAACGGGTGGTGGATACATTCAGTCCAAGACGAAAGAGGGTTACGAGTAAAAGTAGTGTCGGGAATATTGAGAATTCCAGCGGCTCTTTCGTGTTCATCGAAATTAAAATAATAACGAGAGCAAGAGAAATATTTATGATGATTAAAATATCGAGTATCACTGTAGGCAGCGGGATAATAAGCATAATAACAATTAAAATAACACCAAATAATACTGAAAATTCTCTTGCTCCCATCGTGATGCTCCTTTTTCATTTTTATAATCTGTTTTTCATTATATATACTCATTTTTCAAGCGGTAGACATACGCTAATACCTCTGCGACTGCCTTAAATAATTCTTCCGGCACCTCATCACCAATCTCTGTTTGGCTGTATAATGCCCGGGCAAGCAGTTTATTTTCGACCATGACAACATCGTGTTTTTTCGCAAGTGACTTCATCCGCATGGCGACATAGTCTGCCCCTTTTGCGGTTACTTTCGGAGCCGCCATCTGTTCTTCCTTATAAGAAAGCGCGATTGCAAAGTGGGTTGGATTTGTAATAACGACATCCGCTTCCGGCACCTCTTGCATCATCCGCTGCATCGCCATGTCCATTTGCTTTTTACGGCGTTTCGACTTGATAAGCGGATCGCCCTCCATCTTCTTATGCTCATCCTTAACGTCCTGCTTTGACATTCTAATCTGTTTTTCATGATCATACTTTTGATAAATATAATCCGGTACTGAAAGCAGTAATAATAGGATTGCAACCGACACGCCGATGATGCCCGTCAGTCTCGCAATTTCGCTAAAACCATCGGCAACAGGGCGTTGGGACAGAAAGACGAGTGAGTCTAAACTAAACCAAATAATCGAAAAAACGAGAACACCGACGAGCGTTATCTTCAAAAGTGATTTCAGCAATTCGACGAGTGCTCGAATAGAAAAAATGCGTTTCACGCCACTTAACGGATTAATTTTTTCTAATTTGAAATTAATCGCTTCAGGCGTAAACATAAAACCAACCTGCAACATCGACGCCCCAGCCCCAACTATAAGAGCAACCAACATTACCGGGATGACAACGAACGCTGTCTCAGCTGTAAGTTCATTGAAAATAACGGGGATTGTCTCTTCGTTAATATCCCATTGTACGTATTCTGTAAATACCTGCCTCATCATTCCAATAATGAAATGGAAGAACGTGCCCCCGTAAAAAAACAGGAATAAAAAGACGGCAAGTAAAAGAAGAGCGGTATTCACATCATTGCTTTTTGGGACTTGGCCTTTTTTACGGGTATCCTGTCGTTTTTTCGGAGTCGCTTTTTCAGTCTTCTCCTGGGAGAAAAACTGCAAATCTAATCTAACCTTCATCGATTTATCCCCCTCCGAGAAGCCCCATCAACGTTCTCATCGCCTGGAACATATCCTGAAAAAGATGATCTGCCGCCATGAAAAATACAGGAAGAGTAATGGCCAAGAGTGGCAGGCCGGCAAATATCTTCAAAGGCAGTCCGACAACAAATACGTTCATCTGCGGAACAGCTCTTGACATCATCCCGAGAGCGATATCGACAAGGAAGAGCGAACCAATAATCGGAAAGCTCATTTGAAAAGCAATTGTAAACATTTTTCCAAACGATTCTACAACGTGTTTAATCACGGCTTCTCGACCAAATGGCAAGGTCAGCTGATCAAGCGGAATAAACTCATAACTGTAATAGATACCGTCCATGACCACATGGTGACCGTCAACTGCCAGTAAAAACATGAGCGCAAATGTGTATAAAAAACCGCCCATGAGCGGGCTTTGAGCACCTGTTTGCGGATCAATAACATTAGCAACTAAAAAGCCTAACGAAATATCGAGAAACATCCCCGCAACTTGGATCGCATAAATTAAAATCCCAGCGAGAAGTCCGATACTTAACCCAACGAGTAGTTCTTTCAGAATAAGCAGCAAAAAAGAGCTGTTGACCGCCACATCACCAGCGTCAATCGTAAACATAATAATAAAAGCAAAAAAAACAGCAAGACCTACTTTAAAAACGGCCGGAACATTCCGATATGAAAAGAGAGGCATGCTTGAAAAAAATGCGAGCACTCTTACGAAAACCAATAAAAACAGCGGCAGTTGATCCATCCATTCTAAATTCATAAGCGTGTTATCCTATAAATTCAGGAAGATTGCTTAATATTTGGTATGTAAAATGAATAAGCTGTGACAGCATCCAAGGCCCGAATAAGATTAGTGCCAGGAGCACTCCTAATATTTTCGGAATGAACGCAAGCGTCTGTTCTTGAATTTGTGTCGTAGCCTGGAAGATCGCTACTCCGAAGCCGAGCACGAGCGCAATCACAAGAAGCGGTCCGGCTACGAAAAATACCGTCCATACCCCATTTTCTGCCAAGCTGATGACTGTTTCAGGAGTCATAACTTCATCACCTTCTACACTAAAATACATCACACAGGGTTGTTTACCGGTAACTGATTAACAGTGACTCAACAACCAAATACCAGCCGTCCACTAGAACAAACAATAGGATTTTAAACGGCAGAGAGATCATTACCGGCGGCAGCATCATCATCCCCATCGACATAAGAACACTAGCGACGATCATGTCGATAACGAGAAAAGGAACAAAAATTAAAAATCCTATTTGAAACGCTGTTTTTAATTCACTGATCGCAAATGCCGGGATGAGCGCTGTCAGCGGAATATCAGCTAATGTTTCCGGTTTATCCATGCCGGCATAGCCCATAAAAAGAGCTACGTCTTTTTCACGCGTATGCTTCGACATGAATTCCTTCATTGGAACTGCGGCTTCGCTAAACGCTTCTTCTTGACTGACTTCCCCGTCGAGAAGCGGGGAGAGCGCATTTTCATTCACTTCGGAAAAGACAGGCGCCATAATAAAAAATGTCATAAAAAGAGCGAGGCTGATTAAAATTTGGTTGGGCGGCATTTGCTGTGTGGCAAGCCCCATCCTCACAAACGAAAGCACAATGACAATTCTTGTAAAACAAGTCATCAGCACTAAAATTGCTGGTGCAAGTGATAAGATTGTAATGAGAGCAATTAATTTTAGCGTCGTTGCAACCTCAGCCGGCTCATCGCTTACGATATTGCCAAAATCAAGCGCAGGAATAAAATAAGTCATGAGTCATACTCCTTTAAATGCTGTCGCGCTTTCTTTCTCGTTTTCTTTAGATCGTGAAGCTGTTCTCTAAAGAGATCTTGAAACGAGTCCTGCTTCCCGTTTTTATTAGAAGCGCCTGCCTGCTTAAAGCGGTCAAAAAAAGAAAACCCTTGCCTGCCCCACGACTCTCCTGGCGCTTGTTTTCTCTCTATCAACTGGTTGATTTCTTCCTCATTCATAATTTCTGTTAATAGTTGAATAGATTCTCCTACCCCAACGACGAGCAGGCGCTCTCCCACTTTAACGAGCTGGATAGATTTATGCTGGCCAAGCGGTACGCCGCCAAGATTTTGCATCGTTTGGTGAGCTTGAAATGTTTTCGTTCGCTTATTCAGTATTTTTACCAGGAGGTACATGAGGCCGATAACGACAGCAAGCGCAACAATCAACTGAAAAAACACTGCAAACAAACTACGTTCTTCCATTAAATCTGCTTCTACTTGCTCAGGCTCTTTCTCGGTGATCGTTGTTCTCTTAGAGGGCTTATCTGCCTCAGTGTCGTTCTTCTCGTTGTTATGCAACGCTTCGCTGATTGTGCGGCTGTCGTCGGATGGGGCGGCATGTGCCGGCAGGGCAGAAAGCCCTGCGGCCGCAGCGACGATCACCACTATCCACAATAGCGCCCACTTTCTTATTTGTATCACGTTCGTCCCTCCGCAGATCAGCCTAATGTTTTATTTATTGCTTCAAGAACTCGATCCGCTTGGAACGGCTTAACAATAAAATCTTTCGCGCCTGCCTGTATCGCATCTATAACCATCGCCTGTTGGCCCATCGCAGAACACATGATCACTTTTGCATGTGGATCTGCTGCGCGAATTTCTTTCAAGGCGGAAATACCGTCCATCTCCGGCATCGTTATATCCATCGTCACCAAATCCGGTGACATGTCCTTATACAGTTGCACTGCCTCCTGGCCGTCTTTTGCTTCCCCTGCTATTTCAAAACCATTTTTCTCCAAAATATCCTTGATCATCATGCGCATAAATGAAGCGTCATCTACAATTAATACGGAATGTGCCACGTTACGTCCCCCTATAGTTAATTTAATTTTCTAAGTCTATCAGACTGGCTGACAATGTCCGTGATACGAACACCGAAATTCTCATCAATGACGACAACTTCCCCTTTAGCCGTCAACTTCTGATTGATTAAAATATCAACCGGCTCACCTGCTAGTTTGTCAAGTTCAATAATAGATCCGGGCGCAAAGTCAAGAATATCCTTGATAGAGTGCTGCGTTCTGCCAAGCTCTACTGTCACCTCAAGTGGAATATCAAAAAGCATATTAAGATTTCGCGATTCGGATTCATTAAGCGACGGCGTTTCAAAAGACGAGAATGCGACTGGCTGGACTTGTTTAGGCTGTGCTTCCTCGGGCCTTCCCTTTGTCGTTCTATTTGTCTGCGACTCCGCAGAAAACGATGAGCTCGGTTGTGGTGCCGGTCTCTCTTTATTTTGCGGCTGTCTTGGCGGCTCCAACGACGGATCAGGCTCCCGTTCCTGCATAAGTGGTTCTGCTTGGGCGGGAGGTGCTTCATTGACCACTGGGTTCATTAGATCAGTGACCATTTGTTTTGCAAACGGGATCGTAAATATTTGCATGATCGACGAATCAATTAAGTCACCAATTCGGAGGCGAAAGGAGTTCTTCACTAACATTTCGTCATCCGGTATGTTGCTCGTCCCCTCATCCTCTTTCACGTCCATAATGTCTATCCCGGGCGGTGAGATATCGACTCGCTTGTTAAAGACAGTCGACATTGATGTCGATGCTGATCCCATCATTTGATTCATCGCTTCCTGCACCGCGCTTAGCTGCATGTCATCAAGTTCTCCTGGTGGGTTTTTCCCATCCCCGCCAAGCATGAGATCAGCAATGATCGCTGCATCGCTCGTATGAATTGTAAGCAGATTCGTCCCTTCAAAGCCATCTGTATACTCAACGTGAACGGCAATGTATGGGTGCGGAAATTCAATATCCAGGTTTTTTCGTTCTATAATCGACACAATTGGTGTCGTAATGTCTACTTTTTGATTTAACAGCTGAGAGAGGGCGGTGGCGGCACTGCCAAATGAAATGTTACCGATCTCACCAAGCGCGTCTTGTTCGATTGGATCCAAGTAGCGATTGATCTCGTTGTCAGTGTCCGAATCATCTTCTGGGACATCCGGGGATGATCCCTCTCCAGCGCCTTCCCGTTGCTCCTCTTCATCCTCATCGGCGCCAACGCTCTTTAGTAATTCATTGATTTCTTCCTGGGAGAGCATGTCATCATTCATACTAATCCCCCTCCTCGATTTCTTTAGTAATCTGCACGGCCATATGCTGTTTTAACTGTCCAGGCTGAGCATAAAACTTCACCTGTTCTCCGGCCATTACGAGCAGGGGGGCGTGGATGTTTTGATCCAGTTGAATCACATCCCCTGCACTCAGATGTAAAAATTCCTCCACCGTGAGCTGAGAGCGGCCTAAAATGGCTGTTACCGGCAGTGGGGCGGATTGTACGGCTTGCTGTAATCGTTCTTTTTCCTTCTCATCCCGCTGGCGAATTTTGTTTTGCATCCAGTGGTGTACCGTCAGTTTCGGAAGCGTCTCTTCAAGAACTACGTGTGGCAGGCAGACATTCAGCATCCCTGTCGTTTCGCCGATAGTCGTTGCAAGCGAAATGACGACTACCGTTTCATTCGGTGAAACCATTTGTAAAAACTGCGGGTTCACTTCAAGGTCTTCCATCACAGGCTCAATCTCCAAAACTGACTCCCAGGCGTTGCGAAACTCTTCTAGCATTCTCTCAAATAGCTGCGTCATAATTTTCGTTTCAATTTCCGTTAAATTATCGATTTTATTGACGCTCGTCCCTTTACCGCCAAGAAGGCGGTCAAGCATGGCATAGCCGATATTCGGATTCACTTCAATGAGCAGCCTGCCTTCTAACGGATGTGCTTCAAACACGTTCAAGAGCGTCATTCTTGGAATCGAACTAATGAATTCATCATATGGAAGCTGATCAACTGACGCGACTGAAATTTGTACAAACGTCCGCAGTTGCGCAGAGAAAGCAGTCGTTAACAGCCGTGCAAAATTTTCATGAATCCGGGACAGGCTGCGTACCTGATCCTTGGAAAAACGGAGTGCTCGTTTAAAATCATACGTCCGTACTTTTTTCTCGGCATCCTCTTTTTTTAATTCGTCCGCGTCCATTTCACCGGTTGATAATGCGGAAAGCAGCGAATCTATTTCACTTTGCGAGAGAACATCTGCCATTACCATCACCCTTACTTCGCGAATCCCATATTCCTACTGCACGATGCGGTCCGTTGTATACACACGGACCACTTGTCCTTCCTGCATCTTTTCATTGATTTTGGACCGAAGTGTTTTTTCGAGATCTTCCAGTCCTTCCTGGGCCCGAACCTCATCTGCGGTCCGACCAGCCAGCTCGTGAATGATAATATTGTTTACTTGAAAGTCCCGTTTCGCAAGCTCCTTACGCGCTTCTTTTGAATCCGTGTGAATTTGAAAACGAGCTTTCAAAAAATGATTATCTTGGAGATTGGTCGTAATTTCTTCGGTTTCCCAAGAGTTTTCGATAATCTCATCAATCGTCGGCTCCGCTCCAGCTTCTGGGGTCGAAATAAAATTCATAATGACAAGGGCAATAACCCCGACACACGTTAACGATAATAAAAGGATAAGCATAATGTTCACTAATCTGTTTTGAAACATGTTAGACCCCCTCCTCTCTTACGGTAAGCCCGATAAGACCGATGCGCCGGTAGAAAGCATTCGCCAGGTCACGAACTTCCTGTTTGCTTTCTTTCACGACCATTTTTTTGCCGTTAATGAGTGTAATCGTCGTATCCGGCAGTGCTTCAACTTGTTCGATTAACGGAGCACTCAACAAGAAAACTTGACCATTTAATTTTGTCAGCTCAATCATACATATGACAGAGCCGGGACACTTCCCGGGCTCCTCCTCCTTTTACACTGCATCACGGATTACCGTTTCAAATTCATAAGCTCCTGCAGTATTTCATCCGCTGTCGTAATCCCACGCGTATTCGCCTGGAACCCGCGCTGTGCCACAATCATCTCTGTGAACTCCTCTGAAAGGTCTACGTTTGACATCTCAAGTGTTCCGGCGACTAACTCACCAGCCCCTCCAGCACCAGGGACCCCTTGAGTTGCGTCACCGGAGTTGTCTGAGACTTGGTACAGATTATTTCCAGCCTTTTGTAAGCCTTCCGGGTTATCGAACTGAGCTAATTCTATTTGTCCTGCTTCTTGTAAATCCCCATCTTCATCCACATAACTAACTGTTCCATCGGCCCCGATACTAAAACTTTCTGAAGATGTTGGAATTTGTATGTCTCCGTTTGTTCCCAAAAGCTTCAACCCATCGCCATTAACAATGGTACCTTCCGCGTCAAAATAAAAATTCCCCGCCCGTGTGTAAAACGTCATCGCCCCATCAGTCACTTGAAAAAAACCATCTCCGGAAATACCAATGTCGAGTTCCCGATTTGTACTTTGCAAGCTCCCTTGAGTATGGATCGTATCAATACTACCTAACTGTGCTCCCAAACCAACTTGACGAGGGTTAACACCTCCACGGTCCCCTGTCGGTCCGGTAGCACCGGCGATTTGCTGACTGACCATATCTTTAAAAGTAGCACGGCCTTTTTTAAATCCGTATGTGTTTACATTAGCAATATTGTTGCCGACGACGTCTAGTTTTTGCTGAAAATTTCTCATTCCGGAGATACCGGAGTACATGGAACGAAGCATAGGCTTCATCCTCCCTTTTTCTGGTTGATTTTCTACGGCGTCCATCGTTCAGCCGTATGCCGGTTTCCTAAGGTCAGGTCGAACCGGGTCAGATGACAATTGTTCCGTTAATGTTTGTAAAGATATGTTCAGCTGCTTCTTGCCTGCTCATGGCGGTGATTACTGTGTTGTTTATGGCACTTACGACTAAAGCGGCCTCAGCGGTGAGGACAATTGAGTCCTTGACACCTTTTTCTTTGGCCTCCGCTACCTTCACGGTAATCTTTTCCCATTCCGCTGGAGTGACGGTTACCTCACGTGCGTGAAAGCGTTTTTCCGCGTGTTTGCTGATTTTTAAAGAGCTTTCCCCGTGCAGCTGTTCGCGAATAACATCTTTGAACACGGCGCGTGCGTTAGGCCGAGCGATCGACTGCGGACCTGGTTTCTTTAGATGAGGCAGCTGCTGCAGTCCACTCGTATGGATGCGTGAATGCATGGCGTTCGCCTCCTGTGTTATATCCCTTTATTCAACTACCGGCTCATCCGCTTTCTCTTCGTTATGTGAATCATCCAAGTCGGGTTCTTCTGAAACAGAAGATTCCCGGCCTACTTGAAGAAGCTGCTCGCTATTAATCCAGCGGCCATCATCGAGAAGCAGGCGAATATTGCCGTCAAGATCACGCTTTACCGACTGAACAGTATTTTCAATCTCTTTCGTCTCGATAACGTGGCCGTCTTTTTCAATTAATTTGATCCAGGTGATATTCTGGCCAATCAATTCACTATGTTGAACGAGCGCACCGCTTTCCTGGGCATTGACAAAACGCTGTAGAGCCGTGTTCATGTTTGTCATTTGCTCCAGGGAAGAGAACTGCGCCATTTGGGCGATGAATTCTTTATCTTCCATCGGGTTCAGCGGGTCCTGGTTGGAGAGCTGGGCAATGAGTATTTTCAAAAAGTCATCTTTCCCCATCATGTTGCCTTGCTTACTCGTGATTTTGGGCTCATTTTTCGCGGGTAGTGCGTATGTTTGCTGTACCGTATTTGACATCCTTGTCACCTACACTTTTTCATTAAACGTTAGCTCATCAAGCATGGCTGCAAAAAGTTGCGGGGGTTCTTCCTCATCCTCATGCCGGTTCTGTTCATTGCGGCCATCATCCGGCGCAGACTGCTGTTGGTCATGTGGTTCACTATCTTGTTGTAAGTAGGAAGGCGTTTGCTGCTGGATATCAATGCGCTCTACCGGAATCTGCTGCTGGACGAAAGTCTGCCTTAAATGAGGGAGCTGGCTCTCTACGATGTCACGTGCCGCTTTCGTAGTTGTTAACAGTTGGGCATGTATCTGGCCGTTTTGCTGGATCAGCTTAATATCAATGCGGCCGAGATGTTCGGGATGGAGCTTAATTGATAACTGCTGGGAACCATTTTGAAATGATTGCAAGCTGCTCTTTCCAAGTAGATCGTGAAGCTGCCTCATGAACTGCTGGCCGCGAGCATGGACTGTTTTTTGTTCGCCAATATGGATGACCGTCTGCTGTACTTTGTCCAGAACGATTCCTGCTTCCTGTAACGGGAGCGCCGTTTTTGTTTTGCCATTCTGTACTCCCGGGTTCAGTATTGTTCGCCGAAGCAGGTCTTGTAAATAGGTATCCTTTTTTGTGTTCCCCAGCGTGTCCTCGGATCGCAGAACGCTCCATGGTGACGAGTTTTCCAGCTGTCGGGACAGATCAAACAGCGATCGTACTCCTTGCTGCCATATTTCTGTTTTTTGATGAGGAGCTTGCTGTCGACTTAATAAGCTCGTGTGCTGCAAGGTAAGCCGGTCGACATATGTTTCTTTTTGTTGAACTTTCTTAGCATGCGGAACTAAATCTGTGTCTGCAAGCTTATGAATAGCCTGGTGAATGGCTTGGACAAATTCACGAGAAGGTAACGCTTGCGATCGTTCATCTGTCGAATTGCCTGCAAGGTCGCCTATCGCTGCTTTAAGAAGTACAAGCATTCCTGTCACCGTTTCTGACAGCTGTTCATTTGTTTGAACTTCTGTTTCTCCATTCGCTGCCGGCGAAGTCTGAAACACATCCGCAAGGAAAGAGAGTACTGTTTCCTCTGAAGCACCTGCTAATTCATCAATCTGTTTCTGTAAGGCGTCGGGCAGAGCAGCAAACAATTCCAACTCCCCTATTTCTCCTCTGCCGAGCAGCTCTGTTATTTCCTCTTTAAATGTCTCTAGAACAGCACTTCCCTCTTTTTTCAAAAGCTGAAGGATACTCCCTGCTGCTAGTTCTGTCGTTTTCTCGCTGTTTTCAGGCTTTTCTATACCCGGAATTAAAAAATCCGTTAAAACAGCTTCAAAAGCACCTTCCTGTCCGGGATCAGAACCCTGAACTGGTTTTGCAATTCCACGTGTCGCTGCGCTTTCTACGAAACTTGCAAACAAAGGACCATTGCTATTAGTCGTCATCTGCACATCTATCACCTCCTTTCAGATCCTCTTGGATGATTTTGCATAAGATCACTTGAAGTTCCTATTTCTAGTCATTCAGCTTCTTCATGATTGCAGCTGCTTTTTCTGGTTCCATTTTTCCTAGTATTGCCGCCTGGGCATCGACACTCATCTCCTGCATATGTAAAAGGATCTGTTCGATGTTCATCTCTGAAAGGATAGCAGCCGCTTTTCCTGCTGACATCGCTTCGTAAATTTTTGCCATATCCTTTGATTGAGACGGGGCTTCGTCGATTTCTTCTCCTTCTGTTTCCAACTCAATTTGTAACGTCTCCAGCTCTTCTTGTACATTTCGCAGCTCCAATTCCTTTGCTTCCAACTCCTGCTTCAGTCTCGAAACTTCTTCTTCTTTTGTGGTTAATTTCTCCAGTGCTTCTTCTCCAGAAAGTCCGGAAGCTTTGTTTCCATCTTCGTCTTCGAGGAAATCTACGACAACCGGGATGTCTTGCATCGCATTTTTGCCCAGATCGATGACATTAACCCCCAGGATCGATAGAAAGACAACACCAAGTATGACTGCAAACAGAGTGGGAATACAGACGATCAACATGAACCATTGCAGTTTTCCTGCCTTTTTTTCGGTTTGTTTTTTCGGCATACGTTCACCTATTTTCAGAGAAAACGAAATTACGTATAGAGATTTCATCCATCATCGCGGCTTCGTCTTTTTTTAATTGCTCCGCAAATTTTTCTTGTTCCCGTTCTTTCATTTTTTCATATTTTTTCCATTCAATAGCAGCAACCTGCAACTCTGTTTCTTTTTGTTGCATGCGACTGCGGGCGGTATCAGTCTGTTTCGTTGCAGTCGCTATCCTGTCATGAAGATGGAAGAGCATGCTCTCATTCTGCTGAAGTTCTTGTATTTTTAACCCTGATGCCATTCTCCCGCTGAAGAGAGTCTCTATTTGTTCTTTCTGGCTTAAAAGTTTATATAACGACTTAGCCGCCAATTCGAATTGCGTGACGGAATGCTGATATTCTTGTTCTCTTTTCTCTTTTTCTTGTTTTTTCATTTCTAAGATTTTTTGGAAAGAATACTGAAAGACCATCTGTTATTCTCCTCTGTTCGTATAAGTCGCGATCAGAAAATCGACAGTATGTTGAAATCGTTCCGGCGAGTTCGTCTCTTGCTGCAAGAAATTAATCATAGCCGGGTAAAGAGCAACTGCTTGATCAATAGCCGGAGATGCACCTTTCTTGTAAGCCCCGATATTAATCAGGTCCTCGGACTCGCTGTACGTTGCTAAGTGTTTTCGGAAATTTTCCGCTGCTTTTCGGTGAGGTTCGCTTACAATTTCATTCATGACCCGACTCACACTTTTCAACACATTAATCGCCGGATAATGGCCTTTGTCCGCTAGTTTACGGTCAAGAACGAGGTGCCCATCTAGAATTCCGCGGACAGCATCTGCAATCGGCTCATTCATATCATCTCCGTCTACAAGCACGGTGTAAAATGCGGTAATCGTTCCTTTATCACTCGTACCTGAGCGTTCCAACAGCCGGGGGAGCAGGGCAAAGACGGACGGAGTATATCCTTTCGTAGTAGGAGGCTCTCCAACGGCTAAGCCGATCTCGCGCTGCGCCATCGCAAACCGTGTTACCGAGTCCATCATTAAATTGACATGTTTTCCCTGGCTGCGAAAATGTTCGGCTATGGCGGTTGCCGTCAGTGCGCCCTTAATCCGCATCAACGCTGGTTGGTCAGAAGTCGCTACCACAATGACCGATTTTTTCATGCCCTCTTCTCCGAGATCACGTTCGATAAAATCTTTCACTTCACGGCCGCGCTCGCCGATTAAGGCAATGACATTCACATCGGCATCAGAATAGCGAGTGATCATCGAAAGCAGAGTACTTTTTCCGACGCCGCTTCCAGCAAAGATACCGATTCGCTGTCCCTTTCCGACGGTCAACAGTCCGTCTATCGCCTTGACACCGAGTGGAAGCGGTGTATGAATACGAGGTCTTAAAAGTGGGTTAGGCGGTTCCTTTTCTGTCAGCACCGTTGTGAGCCCTGCCGGAAGTGGTGACCCGTCCAGCGGGTTTCCAGCGCCATCTAGTACTTTGCCGATAATACCACTTCCGGTCTTAATTTGAAGCGGCTTTCCCGTTGCCTCGACAAGACTGCCGGGACCGATTTCAACTGTTTGTGTCAGCGGCATTAATAAGACAAACTTGTCCTTAAAACCGACAACTTCTGCTTTTACCGGTTCTTTTCTCCCATAAGTATGAATGAGACAGAGATCACCCACAGATGTGCGTGGCCCTTGTGATTCAATCGTCAGGCCGATTACCCTCGTCACTTTGCCGTATTGTTTGTAAGGATTCATAGCGGAAATTTCAGGAATGAGTTCCACTGCTTTCATCATCGTTTCCTTCCTTCAACAGTTCGTGAAGTTTTGTTTTTAATTCAGTAAGTTGACTGTCAAGCGCGGCGTCCACCTTTCCGTAAGGCGTTTCAATCATACAAGACCATGGCTTTAGGTCAGCGTCAGGAAAGATCGTTAAGTTCTGGCCGTACCCGAGCAATGCCGCCAGTTCCTCACGATGCCGTATCGTTTCTTCGTATTGACCTGGAGCAACAGAGACAGTGATATCCTCATGATCTTTCACTTCCTGAATCGCATTCTTCACAATTTCAATCCAGGCACTGTCTTCCCTGTCGAGGGCGGTGTACATAATACGATTTGCCACCGCAAGGGCCAAATCCAAAATGACCGGTTCTGCTTTTTCTACACAATGCTCGTACTCTTCTTTAGCAGCGATAATCGTCTCCCGTGCTTCCGTAATTGCCGCTTCAAAAGATGACCGGCCCTCTTCCTGCCCCTTTTGATACCCTTCGCTGTAACCTTCTCGCTCCGCATTACCAAAGGCTTCCTGTATGCGCAACTTAGAATCTTCTTCTTCCTCACTGATCTTCCGGCGTACTTCCGCTAATTCATATTCGGCTTGCCGCATTATCCTGTCTGCTTCATCTTTCATGTGTGCCGCCTGCTGTTCAATTTTCTTTATTTCTTCCATTTTGAAGTCGTGCGGGTTATCGGTGTCTTCGTGGGCACCCTCCGGAAACAACGGTACGGCTGCTTGCAGGTGAACAGGACGTTTTTCCTGACCAAGTGTACGGGCATTGGCTGCCTTTATCACTCTAGACAATAACGTCATCTCCCCCGCCACGGGCAATAACAATCTCACCAGCATCCTCAAGGCGGCGGATGACAGAAACGATTGTCGTCTGTGCTTCCTCTACATCGCGTAGCCGCACCGGCCCCATAAATTCAATTTCATCTTTGAATGTATCTGCCATCCGTTGGGACATGTTGCTGAAAATAATTTCTTTCACTTCGTCACTGGATACTTTTAGAGCAAGCTGCAAGTCCTCGTTATCAACGTCTCGAATAACACGTTGAATGGAGCGGTTATCCAGAGTAACAATGTCCTCAAAAACAAACATTCTCTTTTTAATTTCTTCAGCAAGATCGGCATCTTGCATTTCAAGTGTTTCTAAAATCGTGCGTTCCGTGCTGCGGTCGACCCCGTTCAGAACTTCAACAAGTGATTCAATCCCGCCCGCTTCCGTATAATCCTGCATTACTGTAGTAGATAACTTTTGCTCCAGTATCGTCTCGACTTCGTTGATAATTTCAGGAGAAGTACTGTCCATCACAGCGATTCGCTTTGCAACGTCGGCCTGCACTTCCTGAGGAAGGCTCGACAGAATCTGTCCTGCTTGGCCAGACTCTAAATACGATAAAATGAGGGCGATCGTCTGCGGGTGTTCGTGCTGAATGAAATTAAGAATTTGGGTCGGGTCCGCTTTTCTAGCAAAATCAAAGGGCCGCACTTGTAAGGTAGAAGTGAGACGGTCTATAATGGCCATCGCTTCATTTTCTCCGAGAGCTTTCTCAAGAACACTCTTTGCATAGCCGATGCCGCCTTGGGAAATGTATTCTTGGGCAATCGCAATCTGGTGAAATTCCTCGAGAACTTTTTCCTTTGTGTCGTTGTCTACTTTGCGAACATTGGCGATTTCAAGTGTCAGCTTCTCAATTTCCTCTTCACTTAAATGCTTGTAGATTTCCGCGGATACATCCGGTCCGAGTGAGATAAGAAGCATCGCCGCTTTCTGTTTACCACTGATTCTATCTTTCGTCCTTGACATGACTTCTTACCCCCTCTTAATCTTCAGACAGCCACGTTCTTAATAGTTTTGAGAATTCTCCAGGATTTTCCCTGGCGAGTTTCTCCAACTGCTTGCGTCGGACTGTATGTTCTGTATTCTCCTCTTCAGGGAGATCCGGTATTTCTTGTTCCGTACCTATATCTTCTAAGAATTCTTCTTCATCGGCATCTGTTTTACGTCTCTTCCATAACAAGAAGAGCAAAACGAGCACTGTCACTGCTAAACCGCCAGCTACGATATACATCCACATCGGAACGGTCGGTTCTGGTTCTGGTGTGAGATCAGTTTTTCCCGCGAATTCCTGTGCAGAGACAAAGATTTTGTCGTTCAGTTCATTAGCTGTCATGTCTTGTTTATAGGCTTCATCAATGCTCGTACTAATCACCGTGCTCAGAATCTGTTCAATATCCCCAATGGTCTGAGGGTCTAAAGAACCAGGATTTGCCGGGTCAGGTGGCTCCACCATTACTTGAATGCCCATATCTCTTACTTTATAAGGACTTTCGACGATCTCTTTTTGGATACGATTAACCTCGTGATTAATACGGCTTTCGGTACGTTCGTAGTCTCCATCTCCTGCATTTGCAGCTGCCGGATAATTGGCGACATCACCCTCACCTGCTCCCGGGATACCGCCTTCTTCGGGACGGCCCCCTTCATAGGTTTCCGTAATGCGCTCAGCACTGATTTCAATACCTTCCATGTTTTCCTCATCGACAGGTTCTACAAGCCGTTCTTCGCGATTTTCCTTCGTGAAATCGAGATCAGTCGTCACTGAAACAACTACTTTATCTCTACCGATCATCGTCCCAAGCATTCTCTGAATCTGTGATTGAATGTCTTTCTCGATGTCATTTTGAATGCTCCGTTGTTCTTCATAGACACTGAGAGCAGAATTGGATATATTTTTATTTTCATAATCAAAAGGCTCAAACATTTCATTCATAATGACGATATTATCAACAGACAGATTGGGAACACTTTTTGCGACGAGATGGTATAAAGCACGCACTTGCGGTTGTTCGAGACTGCTCCTTCCTCCCGTGTTTAGAACAATAGAGGCTGACGCTCCCTCCGCCTCATCTGCTAGCCACGTTGATTCTTCCGGCAATGTGATCATCACATTTGCCTTTTCTACTCCGTCAATATTTTCAATGAGGCGACCCAATTCGGTCTGCATCGCCGCACGCTCCATTACACTAAACTCATTATCCGTCATTCCAAAGCCCATCTGATCTTCGATAAAGGTGTAATCGATAGATCCGCTCTTTGGAATGCCCTCTGCTGCCAATTCGACTTTCAGCGCGTCTACTTCTGCTTCCGGCACACTGATTGTAGTCCCGTCATTTGTCAAGCGTGAGGAAATCCCACGTGAATCAAGGCTTTCTTTAATCTGACCAGTTTCATCGGGAGGAAGGCCTGAGTATAGAGGAGCATACTGGGTGCGCGTACCGAAGAAAATGGCGAGAAACAGAATGAGCAATAGGAGAGCAATAAGCGCGACTAACATTCCTTTTTGCTTTTTGGACCGTTCTTGCCAGTATTCTATTAATCTATCTTTTTGATGTAGTACTTTCTCTTTCATAGGTCCTCCCGAAACTACTCACACGATCGCTCACTACACTTGCATACGCATGATTTCCTGATAAGCTTCCAATGCTTTATTTCGTACTTCGATTGTCGTTTGCAGCAATACGCTTGCTTTCTCTGCTGAAATCATCACATTATGCAAATTTTCTGTTTCGCCGGTGACTAGCTTTTCTGTCATGCGATTTGATTCCAGCTGGGCTTCGTTTACATTGTTAATGGCTTGTTGAAAAGCCGTCTTAAATGCCGTTTGTGCTTCTACTGGTGTTTTCATCCTTGGTTTGCTTTCCGTTTCGTTTGAAGCGTCAGGCAGACCATATGTATTCATGATAGAGTGAATACTCATGTAAGAGCTCCTCCCTTCCTTCCCGTATCAGCCTTTACTGGCCGCGTCCTATTTCGAGTGCTTTCAAAAGCATATTTTTGGAGGCATTCATCGCTGTAACATTTGCTTCATAGGATCGAGTTGCATTCATCATGTTCACCATTTCCTTTAGAGGATCTACATTCGGAAGTTGTACAAAGCCGTTAGCATCGGCGTCAGGATGTTCCGGATCATACAGTTGTTTAAATGGCGACTGATCTTCTACAATACGATGAACACGCACGCCTCCTCCATGGGCCGCAGTTCCTTTTTCTGCTTGGGCCCGCTTTAAAGAGGAAGAGAAAGTGGGATTAGCAGGGGTAAAGGATACCATTTTTCTCCGGTAAGGTTCCCATTCCCCATTTACGAGACGGCCTCTAGTCGACTGCGCGTTGGCCATGTTAGCCGCGGTGACGTCCATTCGCAAACGCTGGGCGGTAAGCGCGGATGCGGATGCATTCACTCCGTCAAAAATCCCCATGATTCTAACCTCCTCTCACAGCCGATTTGAGACTGTTGTACTTACTGCTCAAACGGTCTGTAAGAGCATTGTAGTAGATTTGATTTTCAGCAAGCTTCGACATTTCTTTGTCCATATCCACATTATTACCGTTATGGTTGTACATCGTAGACGAGTCCTCGGAAAGGTAGAGGCCCGCTCGCTGGCTGCCAAACTCCAGATGGCGCGGTGAGGTGCGGTGAGCTTTTACATGCTGATCTTTAGCCGTTTCTAAAACCTGCCGAAAATGCGCACGTTTGGCTTTATAGTGGGGCGTATCAACATTAGCAATGTTCTGAGATATCGCACGCTGTTCCAACGCAGCTCCATTAAGACCGGCCTCGAGCCGTCGCAATGAAGCGGAGTCAAAGAATCCCATATTCTCCCTCCTTCATGATTTAAAACGTCCTAACTGCACATGTGAACTGGTGAAAAAGGTAATTATGACAATAGTAGGTGGTTCATTATGACAATAGTAGGTGGTTCATCCTTCATTTTTCGCCATTTTTTTACGGAATACTCCTTAAACATCTTTCATTGTATATAATTCTGGTAAAAATGTCTACAAGCTTTTTACTCGATTTACCATTTCAAGATGAAAGACCCACCTCTTCCATATATCTATTTCACTATGGATTTCACGATGGCTCTTTGTCGCAACCAACAAAAAAGCTGCCTGGAAAGGTTTTTCTTCCCAGGCAGCCTTTGATTTTTCATTAACCGTTTTCTTTTATTCTGTCTAATTCAAATAAGAATTTATCGTTAAGCACTTTAATATAGGTTCCTTTCATTCCAAGGGAGCGGGATTCAATAACCCCCGCACTTTCTAGCTTTCTTAACGCGTTAACGATAACGGAGCGAGTAATGCCGACACGGTCTGCAATTTTACTAGCGACGAGCAGGCCTTCTTTCGCGTCCAGCTCTTCGAATATGTGTTCCACCGCTTCCAGCTCACTGTAGGAGAGTGAGCTGATCGCCATTTGTACGACCGCTTTACTACGGGCTTCTTCTTCAATTTCTTGTGCTTTCTCATGTAGAATTTCCATGCCGACTACCGTTGCGCCGTACTCGGCCAATACAAGGTCATCATCGTTATACTCATCATGCAATCGGGCAAGTACCAGAGTTCCAAGACGCTGTCCTCCACCAACTATCGGTACAACAGTTGTAAGACCACCCCGGAACAGTTCCTTATCTTCCACCGGGTATGCTGTATACTCACTGTCTACACTCAAGTTAGACGATGTCTCTGACACTTCAAAAAGACCTGCTGTATATTCTTCCGGGAATTGGCGGTCGGCGATCATTTTTTCCATTCTTTCGTTTTCAATTTCTTGTTTGATTGCATAACCTAACAATTTACCGCGACGGCTGATCACAAACACATTAGAGCTGAGCACCTCCTGAAGGGTTTCAGCCATGTCGGTAAAGTTCACACTGTCGCCACCAGCTTTCTGCAGCATGTCATTAATCTTTCGGCTTTTTGTTAATAAGTCCATTTTCAATGTCTCCTCCTGTTTTCCTTACAAAATATAACGACTTAAATCTCGGTTTTTTGCGATCGTTGATAATTTCTCTACTACATACTCAGGTGTGATCGTTATCTTTTCCATCGTAATGTCTGGCGCTTCAAAAGAAAGGTCTTCTAGTAGACGCTCCAGTAAAGTATGCAGCCGGCGGGCACCGATGTTTTCCGTATGTTGATTAACATCTTGCGCAAGTTCCGCGATTTTATCTACAGCATCGTCAGAAAATTCCACGTTTATACCTTCTGTTTGCAATAAAGCTTGATATTGCTTAATTAATGCTTGATCTGTGTCCAACAATATTTTAATAAAATCTGCCTGGCCAAGGCTGTCTAATTCTACTCGGATCGGAAACCGCCCTTGCAATTCAGGGATAAGATCAGATGGTTTCGACATATGAAAGGCACCAGCCGCCATAAACAAAATGTGATCGGTTTTCACCGGACCATACTTTGTTGTTACCGTCGAGCCTTCCACTATCGGCAGTATATCACGCTGTACGCCTTCTCTCGAAACATCTGCACTGTTTTGCTGTTTCCCTGCAACTTTATCAATCTCATCTATGAAAATAATACCCAGTTGTTCAGCTTTCGAAACGGCAATTTGGCTGACTTCATCCATATCCACCAATTTTTGTGCTTCTTGTTCTGTTAACACTTTGCGTGCTTCTCTAACAGCAAGACGACGTTTTTTCTTCTTTTTCGGCAACATGTTGCTGAACATTTCCTGCATGTTCATCCCCATTTGTTCCATACCGGATCCTTGGAACATATCGATCATATTGCCGGCCTGTTCCTCTACTTCCACGGTTACGAGATGATCTTCAAGTTCCCCCATAGCCAACTGATGTTCAATCTGCCTTCTTCTTTGGGAAATGCTTTGATCTTCTTCGGTCTGCTGTTCTGACTCTTCCTGATTTTGCTGCTGAAAAAGCATTTCAAACGGATTTTTAGACGTCTGCTGTTTCCTTTTCGAAGGCACTAGCAATTTTACCAACTTTTTATTCGCTTCATGTTCCGCTTCTTTTTTTACGTTATCCAACTTCTCTTCTTTCACAAGCCGGATGGAAGCTTCCACCAGGTCACGAACCATCGACTCCACATCACGTCCAACATAACCAACTTCCGTAAATTTGGTCGCTTCTACTTTCGTAAACGGCGCACCAGTCAGCTTCGCAAGCCGCCGTGCTATTTCCGTTTTTCCAACACCAGTCGGTCCAATCATTAAGATATTTTTCGGGGTGATTTCTTCCCGTAACCTATCTGTAAGTTTGCTGCGTCGATAACGGTTGCGCAAAGCTACAGCTACCGAGCGTTTCGCCTTATCCTGACCGATGATATACTGATCAAGCTTTTCAACAATTTGTTTAGGCGTAAGCGAGACCTCCATCATGCATCATCCCTTCCTATTCAGTATCTATTAACTGTCTTGATCGGGAAGTTCTTCAACGATTATGTGATCGTTAGTATAGACGCAAATATCACCTGCTGTTTTCAAGGCAGCTTTAGCTATTTCCCGCGCTTCTAAATG
Organism: Bacillus piscicola; assembly: GCF_022458745.1. Taxonomy (GTDB): domain Bacteria; phylum Bacillota; class Bacilli; order Bacillales; family Marinococcaceae; genus Alteribacillus_A; species Alteribacillus_A piscicola. The sequence continues at coordinate 220,325 of NZ_JAJJJF010000002.1, read as the reverse complement.
AGGGGCGTGAGCTTTCAAAGCTCTACCTGCTGCCAAAGCATAATTACCGCCAGAACCAATCGCAATAACACCATCATCAGGAACGATCACTTCACCTGTACCGGCAACAAGTAGCAGTGTATCTTGATTCATTACGATCAGCATCGCTTCCAGACGGCGAAGCATTTTATCACTGCGCCATTCTTTCGCCAGTTCTACGGCCGCCCTCTCTAAATGACCATTCCACTGTTCGAGTTTCCCTTCAAACATGTCAAACAAGGTAAAGGCGTCAGCAACGGACCCGGCAAAGCCTGCCAGTACTTGATCGTGGTAAATCTTACGTACTTTTTTGGCGGTGTGTTTCATGACAACAGACTCACCGAACGTAACTTGCCCGTCGCCTGCCATTGCACCTTTTCCTTGATGATGGACCGCAAATATCGTCGTAGCGTGAAAGGGTGAGTTCAAGATGATTCTCCTTTCTTACGAGCCCGTGGATGGGCGTTTTCGTACACACTTTTCAACCTATCTTTCGTCACATGCGTGTAAATTTGCGTAGTTGACAAATTCTCATGGCCAAGCAGCTGCTGGACACTGCGCAAATCTGCCCCGTTGTTTAATAAATGGGTAGCAAACGTATGACGCAAATCATGGGGCGATATATGGAGCATTTGCGATACATTCTGCACACGTTTGCGGACAACATAATACACCCCTCTTTCAGACAGAGCGGTTCCTTTGTTACTCAAGAAAAGCGCAGCAGAAACACCTTGCTTCTGTTTAGCAGCTAAACTCTGCCTCGCATTGTTTTTGTAATAAGAAATGGCCTCGAGAGCAAAACTTCCAACTGGAATGTAGCGTTCTTTGCGGCCTTTTCCTTTTACCAAAACAGTCCCCACGTCTTCATCCAGATCCTCAAGTTGTATGCGGCAACATTCGCTGACGCGCATCCCAGTCGCGTACAGTAGTTCAAAAATAGCCAAATCACGTTGATCGAGCGGCTTTTTCACATCGAAGGAAAGAAATAACTGTTCCAACTCATTTTCATACAAAAAATGCGGCAGTTTTTTCTCTTTCTTAGGCATATTCGCTAATAGAAAAGGGTTCATTTCAATATCTTCTTCTCTTTTTAAAAAGGAATAAAACGATCGTAGCGCAGAAATCTTCCGGGCGACCGTTGCCCGCTGATGCTTTTCATCATATAGACGGCTGAAAAAGAGCCGTGCTGTGCCGCTATCCGCATCAGTTGGCGACTCAATGCCCTCCGATTTCAAAAATTCCCCGTACCCTTTTAAATCATTAACATATGCTTTTAATGTCCATTCCGAAGCATTTTTTTCAACTTGTAAGTATCGCAGAAACTTGTGTAAATAATTGTCAAGCTTATTCTCTGCCATAAACTAGGTCACCCCATGCTCAAAAGCCAATTAATTCTATCATAGTCTTCCACCGTAAGCAAGGATGTTAACTATTTTTTCATAAAATTCTGAATGGATCCCAGTGCCCGTTCTGCCAGCTTTTCATTACGTTCTTTTTTATTTTTGATCCGTTTATCCAGCGGCGGCAACAGACCAAAATTAGCGTTCATTGGTTGAAAATTGCCAGGATCAGCGGTTGTAATGTAGTTTGCGAGCGAACCGATAACTGTTTCGGCAGGAAATACTTTAAGGGTTTCACCGGATGTCAGCCGTGCTGCATTCCGCCCGGCAATGAGACCGGCAGCCGCTGACTCCACATATCCTTCCACCCCGGTAATCTGTCCTGCAAAGAACAAATCATCACGGCCTTTGAATTGATAAGTCGGCCGCAAGAGATTAGGGGAGTTAATGAAGGTGTTGCGATGCATAACTCCATAACGGACAATCTCAGCATTCTCAAGCCCTGGAATGAGACGCACCACTTCTTTCTGCGGTCCCCATTTCAAATGTGTCTGAAAACCGACAATATTATAGAGTGTTCCCGCTTGGTTGTCTTGACGGAGCTGGACTACCGCATAAGGTCTTTCACCAGTCTCAGGGTGTTCAAGTCCGACCGGCTTCATAGGCCCGAACAGCAGTGTTTTTTTTCCACGGCTCGCCATAACTTCAACCGGCATACACCCTTCAAAAAAGATCTCTTTCTCAAATTCTTTTAAAGGTACTGTTTCCGCTGTCGTCAGCGCTTCATAGAAGCGGTCAAACTCTTCCTCTGTCATCGGGCAGTTGATATAGGCAGCCTCCCCTTTATCGTAACGGGACTTGACATAGGCCTTTTCCATATCAATGCTGTCTGTTTCAATAATAGGAGCGGCCGCATCGTAAAAATAAAGATGATCTTCCCCACTTAATGCTTTAATATCAGTTGATAGCGCCTTTGAAGTCAGGGGCCCGGTTGCAACAATAACGGGGCCTTCCGGTATGCCTTCAATTTCCTCATGAATGACTTCGACGTTTTTATGACCCTTTACCCACTCTGTTACTTTCGCCGCAAACTCGTGGCGGTCGACAGCTAGTGCTCCTCCGGCCGGTACAGAGCAGGCATCAGCAGCCTGGATGATGACCGAATCAAGCATCCTCATTTCTTCTTTTAGTACACCTACTGCATTGGCCAGGCTGTTTCCCCGCAGCGAATTACTACATACAAGCTCGGCAAATTTATCCGTATGATGGGCAGGGGTTTGTTTTTCCGGCCGCATTTCGTAAAGACGGACCTTCACCCCGGAGTTCGCCAGCTGCCAAGCCGCTTCACTGCCGGCAAGTCCTGCTCCAATAACCGTTACTTTTTCTGTAGACATATAATTCTCCTTCATTCTAAAAAGTAGGATCTAAATCTAATAATGGGGTCCGCACCTTACTCTACTATGGTGCTCGGTTAACGCTACGGAAAGATACTTGCTTTCCGTGGGCAACAGAAAACCCCCTTTATTGAAAAAGGGGATCTGCGGCGTACTCCTGACCTGTTAGTTCGGCTCTTCCTTATAATCACACTGGCTGCATTGGACGTGGACACCTTTTTTCGTCTTCTTTTCCACCAGCATGGAATCACACTTCGGGCATGGCCGGGCAATCGGCTTATCCCAAGAGACAAAGTCGCATTCCGGGTAGCGATCACAGCCATAAAATTTCCGCTGCTTCTTACTCTTTCTCTCGACGACATTCCCCTCTTTACATTTCGGGCAAGTGACGCCGATTTCTTTTACGATCGCTTTCGTATTACGGCAGTCCGGGAAGTTTGAACAAGCCATGAATTTCCCGTAGCGCCCCATTTTATAGACCATTTCATGGCCGCATTTCTCACAATCTTCTCCTGCAGGTTCATCGCGGATTTCAACTTCTTTCATTTCCTCTTCCGCTGTTTTAAGACGTTTTTCAAACCCTTGGTAGAAATGATCGATAATCTCAATCCAATTTTGACGTCCTTCTTCTATATAGTCAAGATCATTCTCCATTTTTGCCGTAAATTCGACATCCAGTATCTCTGGAAAAAACTCGACTATTAATTCAAGTACAATCTCGCCCAACTCAGTTGGAACGAAGCGGCGGTCTTCAAGAGCTACATAATTCCTTCTTTGAATCGTATCCAAAGTCGGTGCATAGGTAGAGGGCCGCCCGATGCCTAGTTCTTCCATCGTTTTCACGAGACGTGCTTCTGTATAACGCGGCGGAGGCTGCGTAAAGTGCTGGTTATCAATGAGTTCGACCCGTTCTACCTGCTCTCCCTCCTGCAAATCAGGAAGGAAACGGTCTTCCTCTTTCTTTTCGTCGTCTTTCCCTTCGACATACACTTTCATAAAACCAGGGAATTTAATTTTAGAGCCGGTCGCCCGGAAGAGGACACCACCGTTTTCAAGGTCGACGCTCATCGTATCCATGACAGCCGGTGCCATTTCACTTGCGACGAGCCGTTCCCAAATGAGTTTATAAAGACGATATTGATCGCGGCTCAAATAAGATTTAATCGATTTCGGGTTCTTAACAACTGTTGTGGGCCGGATCGCTTCGTGCGCATCCTGTGCATTGCTGTTTTTCTTCGTTTTTCTCTTCTCGGAACGCGCATACTCAGCTCCATAGTGCTCTTCAATATAGGATTTTGTCTCCTCACGAGCGGATGAGGAAATACGCGTTGAGTCTGTTCGCATATAGGTAATCAGCCCGATCGTGCCTTCTTTTCCGATATCGACACCCTCATAAAGTTGCTGGGCAATCATCATCGTTTTTTTCGCGCGAAAGTTTAGTTTTCGAGCTGCCTCTTGTTGTAACGATGAAGTAGTAAACGGCTGTACGGGATGGCGCTTCCGTTCTTTTCTCGTTACCTTTTCAATCGTAAAAGAATCGTTGGTTATTTTCTTATGAATGTCATTCACATCTTCTTCGGAGCGTAGCTCTCTCTTTTTTCCATCCACTCCGTAAAACTTGGCTGGGAATTGATCTTTCCCTCTCATGAATGATCCTTCAATACTCCAATATTCTTCCGGCTCGAAGGCACTTATCTCTTTCTCCCGGTCAATAATCATCTTAACAGCAATGGATTGGACACGTCCGGCACTAAGTCCCTTTTTCACCTTTTTCCATAGGAGCGGACTTATGTTATAGCCAACAAGCCGGTCGAGTATTCGTCTTGCCTGCTGTGCATCCACTAGATCCATGTTTATAGGACGAGGATGTTTAAAAGCATCCTTAATAGCAGTCTTCGTTATCTCATTAAAGACAACCCGGCAATCTGATTCTGTATCGATGTCAAGGCTGTTTGCAAGATGCCAGGCAATCGCCTCTCCCTCTCTGTCAGGGTCCGCAGCGAGGTAGACTTTCTTTACTTTTTTTGCTGCTGCTTTCAACTCTTTTAAAATCGGGCCTTTTCCCCGAATTGTTATATATTTAGGTTCATAATTATCCTCTGTATTAACTCCCATTTGACTTTTCGGCAAATCGCGCAAGTGACCCATAGATGCCTTTACGCTGTATTTCTTCCCGAGATATTTGCCGATTGTTTTTGCTTTCGCGGGAGATTCAACGATTACTAAATAATCTGCCATGTTTTTTGTTTCCTCCCCCTTCTACTCCCTCTTAAAGTCCTCATAGTATTAAACATTTTTAGGCTTATTGTCAAATAATATACATGAAACTATAAGCGGCATCTATCCGAATTGTCAACAAAATCTTCTTATTTGAACCAATTTCATAAAAAAAGAGACCCAGTTAGCGCGAAATTTAAAAAGAATCACAACTATTTTTTCACAGTTTATGTGCACTGTCTAGATAAAATGTCTTACATTCTAATCAAACGTACTACTTTCCTATTTATCTGTCCAGTGATCATGCCATAAATCGTGAGGACTCTTCACTGGATCGGCACCTTCTGCGATCAGATGGTTAGTACCTTTGGACATCGAGGAAAAAATGGTACCTGGAAGAGCCCTTACTTCTTTTCCCTGATCCAATGCTTGATAAGCCGTTATCAGGGAACCACTGCGTTCACCTGCTTCCGCAATAAAAGTGATATCGGATAAACCGCTGATTAAACGGTTACGCATTGGGAAATGCCATTTTTGAGGCGGGACAGAGGGTGGAAATTCACTGAGCAGAAGATGATGAGAGGCAATATTCATAGCAAGATTAGTATTTTCCCGTGGATATATATAGTCGAAACCAGAACCGAGCACGGCAATCGTGCGACCTTGGGAGCGTAAGGTAATGTGGTGAGCAAGCGTGTCAATTCCGCGAGCAAGCCCGCTCACTATTAACACTTTTTTCTTAATAAGTGGCGGGAGTAAATAATGGAGTGCTTTCTTCCCGTAATCGGTAGGTGTCCTCGTGCCAACAACCGCAAGGCTGCGCTGTCTCTGTAAAAGTTCAACACTACCTTTTGCATACAAAATCCACGGTGGATCATAAATGTGTAAGAGTCTTTCAGGGTATTCATCATCAAATCGGGTAAGTATCTGGATACCAAGCGCTTCGTAAGCGCGATAAGTGGCAAGCGGGGAAATAGAATGCAAATGGTGGTAAACATGTGCAGACTGTCCGGGAGAAAGACGGAGGATATTAGAAAGATAGGCTGGGTTCATTTCATAAATTTGTCGAAAAGATGTGTCGATTTTCCAACATCGGTGCAATCTTTTCCATGTCATATGGGGGGCTTCTCGCAGATGAAGTAAACGCGCTGTTATCGTAACCGTTTACAACTCCTTTCACAAAAGAAGAGTTTCTTTTTTAGCTAAAGAAAAAGGTAGAGGGAGGGCGTTACCTGCCCTCTACCCTCGCCTTCTTCTTATGCCTTATGTGTCAAGCATTTATCGTAGAGGTCATTCTCTTTTAAAGAAGCGATTAACGTATCGCCAATTTCCGCTGGTGTATCAGCTACTTTAACGCCACACTTCTCGAGGGTATTGATTTTTTCATCCGCTGTCCCTTTTCCGCCGGAAATAATGGCGCCAGCATGGCCCATCCGCTTCCCTGGAGGCGCAGTACGCCCACCGATAAAGCCGACAACTGGTTTTTTCATGTTTGCTTTTATCCACTCAGCAGCTTCTTCTTCTGCGGTACCGCCGATTTCTCCGATCATAATAACCGCTTCAGTATCATCATCATCGTTAAACGCCGATAACACATCAATAAAGTCTGTGCCATTTACCGGGTCACCACCAATGCCGACTGCGGTGGACTGCCCGATTCCGTTCGTGGAAAGTTGATGAACCGCTTCATACGTGAGTGTACCGGAGCGGGAAACAACGCCGACGTGGCCTTTTTTATGAATATAACCCGGCATGATACCAATCTTGCACTCTTCCGGTGTGATTACACCCGGGCAGTTTGGCCCAACTAGACGGGTCTTCTTTCCCTCCATGAAACGCTTCACGTTTAACATATCGAGAACTGGGATCCCTTCTGTTATACAAATAGCGAGGTCTAACTCCGCATCGACTGCTTCCATGATAGCGTCTGCTGCAAATGCCGGCGGTACATAAATAACAGAAGCATTCGCACCTGTTTCTTTCACTGCGTCTTCCACCGTGTTAAAGACTGGAATCCCTTCTACCTCGGTCCCTCCTTTACCGGGAGTTACACCGCCGACTACCTGAGTTCCATACTCGACGGCTTGTTTCGTATGGAATAAACCCGTTGACCCAGTGATTCCCTGTACAATCACCTTCGTGTCTTTGTTAATGAAGATGCTCATTTCTCATCGTCCCGCCTTTCTATTTCACAAGAGATACAATTTTTTGTGCCCCGTCTGCCATAGAATCAGCAGCTGTAATATTTAATCCGGATTTTTCAAGAATTTCTTTTCCTTGCTTTACGTTTGTTCCTTCCAGACGTACTACGAGAGGAATCTCTAAGCCGACTTGCTTCGTAGCTTCTACGACACCTTCCGCAATGACGTCACATTTCATAATACCGCCGAAAATGTTGACATAAATGCCTTTGACGTGTTCGTCGGAAAGAATGATTTTAAACGCTTCGGTCACTTTTTCAGCTGTGGCACCGCCGCCGACATCCAAGAAGTTAGCCGGATCACCGTTATAATGTTTAATAATATCCATCGTCGCCATCGCAAGACCGGCACCGTTAACCATACAGCCGATGTTGCCATCAAGCGCAATATAACTTAAATCATATTTCGATGCTTCAATTTCTTTTGGATCTTCTTCTTCCAAGTCTCTAAACTTCATTACATCTTTCTGGCGGTACATGGCGTTTGAATCAAAGTTCAGCTTCGCATCGAGAGCCATGACCTTACCGTCACCTGTTGTAACGAGCGGATTGATCTCTGCAATCGAGCAGTCTTTTTCTACATAAACTTTGTAGAGGCCAAGCATAAATTTAACTGCTTGTCCGACAAGCTCTTTTGGAATATTGATATTAAAGGCGAGTCGGCGGGCTTGATACCCCTGCATGCCGACAGCCGGATCAATATATTCACGGAAAATCTTCTCCGGGGTTTCCTCTGCTACTTCTTCAATTTCCGTGCCCCCTTCTTCGGACGCCATCATAACAACTCGAGAAGTAGCCCGGTCTAACACGATACCAACATAATATTCATTCTTAATATCGCAGCCTTCTTCAATCAGCAAACGCTTGACTTCTTTTCCTTCTGGCCCGGTTTGATGGGTTACGAGCGTTTTGCCAAGAATCTCATCGGCGTACGTTCTTACTTCTTCCAGATTTTTAGCGACCTTTACACCGCCTGCTTTCCCACGCCCCCCGGCATGGATCTGAGCTTTTACTACTGATACGTCTGAGCCGAGCTCTTTTGCAGCTTCAACTGCTTCTTCAACAGAATAGGCCACTTTACCACTTGGTACAGAAACCCCATATTCTCTCAGGAGCTCTTTCCCTTGATACTCGTGAATATTCATGTTCTCTCCATCCTCCTAACGATTCGATACGAATATCCGTTCACGTTACATTTTATAGAGCAAGAACGAAGTGTCCGCATGACAAAGAAGCCATGTTTCACACACTCTTTATCGTATTAAAATTTCCCATGGAATTCAACAATTTGTCATAAGTTTCTCGAAAACAAGATAAAAATAACTGCTTATTCATCGGAATCTGTTTCTTTATTTTCTTGTTTTTCTTTATCATCACTTCTTTTAAGCAGGTGGCCGAGTGCTGCAAGGGCCTTTATTTCTTCCATGCTGCGGAAAAATCCGAGTTCTTGTCCTGCTTCCTCCATATACGGGGCATTTTGTTTCCGGATACGGGCACGTATTGGGACATTGTTATAATTATGAGACATATTCATCTCTCCTTTTCCTATTACGATGCCCTTTTACCGTTAATTAATGACTGTTTTTTTCCATTCTATATAAGAAAGCGAATACTTCTGCCACTACTTCATACAGCTCCGGTGGAATTGTTTCGTTCACGTCAAGCTGATCCAGAAGTTCTGCAAGTGACGAATCTTCCTTTATCGGGACATTATTTTCCTGTGCCCTTTTAATTATTTCTTCGGCAATATAGCCTTTTCCTTTGGCCTTTACAGTTGGAGCGTTGTCTGTCGAAGCCCGGTAACCTAAAGCAGCAGCTGATTTATCTTTATGTTTCTTTTCTCTCATATCCGAATATCAACTCCTCCCCGTCCTGACTGCGGGTGATTAGCTGACTGTTTGGTTTTTTTATTTTCTTTCACTTGGCGCCAATTGACTGAACTTAATTTGTAATCCAATGCGGTGAGCCGTTCCTCGAGGAGCGGTCGCAACAATTCGAACAGACGGTCAGGTTTCGGTTGATCATTAAAAATGTGCACCGTTACGAACCTATTTTGAATATGAACATCCGCTATCGTCTCCCCTAAAAATTCCATTTCTAAATAAAAAAGAATGCGGCAGTAGTCCGGATCAAGCGAGCCATCCTGCTTCTTTTTTCCTTCCCAGTGGATGTGAAGATCCGTTTCATAGTTTAATATTGTCAATGGCAGCTGTAGAACGGTCTGCTGCACAGTATCTGAAGATCCATGAGAAAGAAGCTGCTGACCGACTAGTTTCTGAAGCAGTGTTTCGGCTTGTTTTCGCACGGGTCCCTCTAGTTCAGTCACACAGTCGATGAGGGTTTTTCTTAGTGACTCAAGATGATGGAAATTGTCTACTTCCCGAGCAGAAGAAGGCTGATGGCTCTCTAGACCTAACTGTTTGATGAGTGCTAATACTTTCTCTGCTATATAAGACTGCCCTGCGGAGATTTTCGGATTCGGAAATGCCTGTTCTAGCACGTCGGTCAATGCAGTCTTTTCCTGGTCAGTCAGAACTCCCTTCGAGAAGTGTGCCACTTGTGGGGATGCCGACTGCTGTAAATGATCGATGCGCATGCTACTCCATGTCCTTTCCAGAACACGGCGTAGCCTATTTTCGCTTCCGGAAACTGCTGTATCGCTTTGAGAAAGTAATGCTGAGAGCTGTTTCATGTGAAAGGCGAGCGTTTTCTCTCCGTATAAAGCTTGATAAGCAGACTCAAACATAAATCGGTTTAGCGGAAGCTGCTTCTGTTCAAGAAACGAGAGGGTCTGTGCTCCTTTCGTATTCAGTCTGTTCAGCTGCTTTAACAGACGGCTTCCTTCTTGCAGCATTTCTTTCGTAAAAGGAAGCTGTTCTTGTTGAAAAAGGGAGAGCAATGTTCTATTCGTTCGATTATCGGGAAGACCCAGCGAATGCAATGTCTTGACGGCACTGTCTACCCATAAATGAGTATGTAATCCCTCTTGCTGGGAGAGTACTCTCAGCTTCGGAATACCTTCATGTTCTTTCACTTGGAACAGATAAGACTGCTCTGCCGTTAATGCAGCTTCTAAATGCGCAGTGAGAGTAGTTGTCCCAAGACGCAAAGCTGCCATGTGATGAGGAAAAAGTTTTAATACTCTTCCAGTAAAAACTTGTCCGGGTTGTAGTCGAAGCGGGTGGGACCGGACATCTTTTGAAAAAAGGGAAGACAGACCGTTCATTCGTTCCATTCTATCATCGCACCTTCCAGTATCATTTATCGCGAAAGGATTTTCTCAACCTGTTTTTATGACTTCTCCTTTATATAACACCTTGTTATTCTTATTTCACTACCCATTCAGGCGGGATACAGCTGATTGTACGGGAGAAAAACTGCGACGGTGTTCAGGAGTTGGGCCAAATTCTTGCAGCGCGGCCAAATGTTCTTTTGTTCCGTACCCCATATGCCGATCAAAACCGTATTCTGGATACCGCTCCGCAAGTTCCAGCATATACGAATCTCTTGCTGTTTTTGCGAGTACCGAAGCAGCTGCGATCGAAGCACTCTTGGCATCACCTTGGATAAGACGAAGTTGTTTTGCAGGAAGAGGAAGAGTAAGAGCATCAATAAAGAGAGCGTCTGCTTCCAACGACAGACCCGTCACCGCTTTGATCATCGCTTCCTTTGCTGCCTGATAGATGTTAATCTTGTCCACAGTCTGCGCCGGCACATGAACAATCTCATATGCAAGCGCTCTCTCTTTTATTAAAGCTGCAAAATATTCGCGTTTCCCTTTCGTTAATTGTTTTGAATCGTTCAGTCCAGGAAAAAAAGAGTCATGCGGCAGGATCACAGCACAAGCAGTTACTGGGCCGGCAAGCGGGCCTCTCCCTGCTTCATCGACCCCTGCTATGTTATGAAATCCTTGCGCCCGCCATTCTTTCTCGTAAGTAAGAAGTGTTTCATAGTTTTTTTCCAGCTGTCTTTCTGCTCTCTTCTTTTTGTCATAACGTTCAAGAAGCATTTGCACTCCCTTCCGCTTGTCCGTACGAAGCATGTCCAGCCATTCTTCCGTTACCGTTCCTGTTCGTAAAGCTTCTTTTATGTTTGCAATCGTCATCTCTTTATCCAGCATACTTCCTATCCTTTCGTTCCGTACTATCGTCCGTTTCCCCAGTCCAATGGGGTTTCTAAAGTGATTGCCCCAAGCTTCAAAGAACGAATATCACGAATAATAATCTCTGCTGCTTTTTCATAATCAATGATTCCGCCCGCTTTTAAACAGCCTCTTTTCCGTCCGATTTCCTCGTATAAATCGATTCCCTCAACCGGCAATGGATCCGCCAAGCTGTAACGCTCTTTTAATGCGTCGGAATAGCGTTCTTTCAGTAAATTGACTGCAAATAAGGCGACGTCGCCAAAGTCAAGGAGCTCATCCTTAATGGCCCCGGTTACCGCGAGACGATAGCCGACAAGGGGATCTTCGAATTTAGGCCAGAGAATTCCCGGTGTGTCCAACAGTTCCATCGTACTTCCGACTTTTAGCCATTGTTGGGCTTTCGTTATCCCCGGCTTATTTCCCGTTTTTGCTGTGTTCCTGCCGACCAATCGATTGATCACAGTCGATTTACCAACGTTCGGTATTCCTACGACCATCGCTCGGATTGCCCGGGGACGGATTCCTTTTTTCATCCTTTTTTCAAAAAAAGGTGCTGTGAGCTGTTTTGATTTCTCAATTAATGATTTCACGCCTTGCTGCTTGCGTGCATTTATAGAAATAACTTCTAAGCCATCCTGCTTGTACGCCTCCAACCAAGAAGCCGTCACAGTCGGGTCGGCCATATCGCTTTTCGTCAGAACTAAGAGTCGTGGCTTATCTTTCATAATGGAATCAAGCATTGGATTTCGAGATGAATTGGGGACCCGTGCATCCGCCAGCTCGATTACCATATCTACCCGTTTCAGCTGCTCTGTCACTTCCCGTTTTGCTTTTTCCATGTGCCCCGGGTACCATTGGATACTCATTTCGTTACTCCCTTTCTCCTTCTGAATGACGCGGTTGTAAAAGCGGCCAATATGTAAAAGCGGCCTCCCCAACAATATCGTCTTTTCTTACAAGCCCAATGATTCTTGAATCTAGACTATGCCTACGATTATCACCGAGAACAAATACGTAACCTTGTGGGATGACTACGCTTCCAGTCGTCTGTTCCAGGGTGAAATCCTGTGTAATAAGTTCTGGATCATATTCGTTTTTCAGCGGTTCTAAAAACGGCTCCGGCACCGCTTTATTATTCACATAGAGCGTGTCGTCCCGATAGTATAACGTATCTCCCGGCAGACCAATGATCCTCTTTATGTAGTCTCTCTCTTTTGAAGCATGAAATACGATGACATCAAAACGTTCCGGTTCTGAAAGCCAATAGCTTGATTTATTCATAATCACACGGTCTTGATCCATTAATGTCGGGTTCATCGAATCACCTTCTACAATGATCGGTGCTATAAATAAAAGACGCGTTATGCCGGCAATCATCACCGCAAAACTAAACAGGACAGCTGCCTCGCGCCACCATTCACCTTTTATGTACATAATTGGATCCTTTCTTTCTCGACAAAGCCTCTCTAACTGCCATTATATCATGAAACCCTTGAGCAAGGCGTTTCTTCTAGTTGTGTGTATTTCCTGCAAAATACAAAAAAACTGCAACGGGGAAACCGCCACAGTTTTTCTGAGATCGTTCTTAACGAATTTCTTTGATACGCGCTGCTTTACCGCGCAAGTTGCGAAGATAGTAAAGTTTAGCACGACGAACTTTCCCGCGGCGCTTCACTTCAATCTTATCGACACGCGGAGAGTGAACAGGAAATGTACGTTCTACACCGATGTTATAAGATATTTTGCGAACCGTAAATGTTTCGCTAATACCGCCGCCGCGACGCTTAATGACGACGCCTTCAAACACCTGGATACGCTCCCGTGATCCTTCGACAACCTTAACGTGAACACGAACCGTATCACCGGCTCTGAAATTCGGGATGTCTGATTTTAACTGTTCTTTTGTAATCTCGCGAATTAGTTCTTGCATGCAATCCGCCTCCCTTTCTCCAAATGCTCTTGCCGTTTACCAATAGCAGCGGAACATCGTAGTAACGGGCTTTCGCCACAAAGTTTATCTTAGCACAGGCAGCTTTTTGAATCAACCATTATTCATCTATCTCCCATGCTTTGAGCCACTTTTTTTCTTTATCAGATAAAGGACGTTCTTTCAGTAAATCTGGACGCCTTTCGGCTGTCCTTTTGAACGATTGTTCTTCCCGCCATGCGGCTATTTTTTGGTGATGACCGGACAACAGCACGTCGGGTACTTTCCAACCTTTAAATTCAGCCGGCCTAGTATAATGGGGGTATTCCAGAAGACCTGTCGAAAAAGAATCCTCCGGAGCGGAGGCAGCATTCCCCAGGACACCAGGAAGCAATCTTGTGATACTATCTGCCATGACCATTGCGGCAAGTTCTCCGCCCGTTAAGACAAAATCGCCAATCGAGTACTCGTCCGTTGCTAAGTGTTCGCGAATCCGTTCATCATAACCCTCGTAATGGCCGCAAATGAAAAGAAGATGATCTTCTGAAGCTAGTTTTTCAGCATCACGCTGTCTAAACGGCTTTCCTTGCGGACATACAAGAATCGTTCTTACATTCTTATTACTAGCCTGTCCAATTACAAATTCAGCTGCGTCAAATACCGGCTGTGGCGTCATGACCATACCGGCTCCGCCTCCGTATGGGTAATCATCAGTCTTTCGATGTTTATCAGCAGAAAAATCACGGATATTATGAACACCATAAGAAACAGCGCCCCGATCTTCCGCCTGTTTGAGAATAGAGGAAGAGAGCACACCTGGGAACATGTCGGGAAAGAGTGTTAAGAAGTCCATCTTCATCATGGCAAGAGCCCCTCCATTAGACGAACCACAATCTTTTTGTTTTCGATATCCACTGATTTGACGACTTCCTCAATATAAGGAATAAGAATATCTTTTTTACCATGAAACGGCTTGACGACCCAAACGTCATTGGCTCCAGGTGACAAAATTTCACTCACCTCTCCAAGTAACTCATTTTCCTCCGTAGTGACGACACAGCCGATAATTTCATAATAATAGAACTCGCCCTCCGAAAGGGACTGCAAAGCCGTCTCCGGCACTTGTAGCATGCTGCCTTTCCACACTTCCGCCTCGTCTAACGAATTTATTTCCGCAGCCGTTAACAGTATGAATTGCTTATGGTGCCGTGCCTGCTCAACTGTTACTTTTTTTCGTTCTTGGCCTTCCTGCTCTATATACAGCTCTTGTCCAGGTGTAAAGCGCTCGTTTTCAAAATCAGTAATCGGCAATACTTTCAGTTCGCCTCTGACCCCGTGCGTATTAATGATCTTACCTACATTAAACCATTCCATTGTTATCATCCGTCCTATTACTGATCGAAATAATGATACCGTCCTTCACGATTATTTCTTGTTCTTCCTGGGGCCATGCGTCCCCTACTTTAATCTCTTCCACGGCATCCACATAACCGGCTGTAATCTTGGAACCTTCCGGGAGCTGGTCAAGTTGTGATCGTTGAAAAGTCACTTGTTTCATCTGTTCTTTTCTTCTTTCTAATTCTTTACCAAATCGATTTTTTACATCCGTTTTCTGTCGGGAAGTGTCCACTGACTTTAACTGCTTTTGCATCTGAAAGCGGAGCTGTTCGGTCTCGCGTTCCAGACGGCGCTCTTCCTCGTTAAAATCCTCTATCATTTTTACTTTAAATGATTCCGTCAATACATGTTTAACCGTCACTTTTTTAATAATCCGCATATTGACCCCCGATCACAAGAAAAGCATTAGCGCTGGCAGCAGTACACGTTGACGGCCACAAATGAGGAGAACGAACTGCAGCACTTTCATGCAATACTGCCTTTTTTCATCAAAAAAGGCAAGGATTATATATCCTCGCCCTTTTTTCCGTTATTACTCTCCAATATCAAGACGAACTCGCTTGTGATGATGAGACGCACTTGCATATAAAACAGAGCGGATTGCGCTGGCGATTCTGCCCTGTTTTCCAATTACTTTTCCCATATCACTCTCATGGACGGATAACGTCAGAACGAGGGTGTTGTCTTGTTGATGCTCTTTAACAGTAACGTCATCAGGATGATCCACGAGGGAGCGGGCAATGATTTCTACCAGCTCTTTCATCATAATCCCCCCCGCTATTCACACTTACTTGCCGTACTTCGCGTTATGAAGCTTCTCCATCAATCCTTCTCTCGAGAAAAGGTTGCGGACTGTATCAGATGGCTTCGCGCCGTCAAGCATCCACTTTAATGCTTTTTCATTATCGATGCTCACTTCTACTGGATCTTTCAATGGGTTGTATGTGCCAATTTCCTCAATGAAACGTCCATCACGCGGAGCGCGGGAATCTGCCACAACGAGACGATAATAAGGTCTCTTTTTTGATCCAATACGTTTTAATCTAATTTTAACTGCCATAATAGACACCTCCAAATATATTTCACAATAGCATATTATAATAGGGATTGCTGTCCCTGTAAAGTGTTTTTACTTGAATAGGGATATTTCGGTTTCATTCATTTACATAAAAGGAAGTTGAAAGCCGCCTTTTCCTTTTTTCTTACCTTTTTGCATGGAGGTCATTTGCTTCATCATTTTTTTCATATCTTCAAATTGTTTCAGAAGGCGGTTCACATCTTGAATGGATGTCCCACTTCCTTTCGCAATTCGCCGTTTTCTGCTTGCATTAATGAGAGAAGGCTGTTGTTTTTCTTTGGTAGTCATCGAGCGGACGATTGCTTCGACACGGCCAATCTGACTTTCGTCAATCTGTACATTTTTCAGTGCTTTCTTATTCGCACCCGGAATCATCGCTAAAAGCTCATCAAGAGGCCCCATACTGCGCACTTGTGCGAGCTGTTCAAGAAAATCATCAAACGTTAAATCGGCATTGCGCATCTTCTTTTCCAGCTCTTTCGCCCGTTCTTCATCCACATTCGTCTGGGCTTTTTCAATGAGAGACAGAACATCACCCATACCGAGTATCCGTGAGGCCATCCGTTCAGGATGAAAGGCTTCCAACTGATCAATCTTTTCACCCATCCCGACAAATTTAACAGGCTTACCCGTCACCGCTTTAACCGAAAGTGCAGCCCCGCCTCGCGTGTCGCCATCAAGCTTCGTCAGTACGACACCGGTAATTCCAAGCTGCTCATTAAAGCTTTCGGCAACATTTACGGCATCTTGTCCGGTCATCGCATCGACAACTAACAAAATTTCATCTGGGTTCACTTGGTCTTTTATTTCTTGGAGCTCACCCATCAACTCCTCATCGACGTGTAAGCGACCGGCGGTATCAATGAGAACAAAATCAAGATGATCTTCTTTTGCCTGCTTGACAGCTCCCGTTGCAATCTCTACGGGACTGACCTTGTCTCCGAGACTAAAGACGGGCATACTAAGCTGTTTTCCTAACGTTTCCAACTGGTCAATCGCTGCCGGCCGGTAAATATCTGCAGCTGCCATAAGCGGCTTACGATTGTTGCTTTTTCGCATATGATTGGCAAGCTTTGCAGTAGTCGTTGTCTTACCAGCCCCTTGCAGGCCAACCATCATAACTACTGTCGGCGGCTTTTGTGCTTGGATAATTTTTGCCTGTTCCTCGCCCATCAGCTTCGTCAATTCTTCATTTACGACTTTAATGACTTGCTGGCCGGGGGTCAGACTTTTCATTACCTCTTGACCGATTGCACGCTCTTTCACATCATTGACAAACTTTTTTACAACTTTAAAGTTGACGTCTGCCTCCAGCAGCGCAAGCCTCACTTCACGCATCATTTCCTTGACGTCTGCCTCAGATACTTTTCCGCGGCCTTTCATTTTATCAAAGGTGGCCTGCAGGCGTTCCGCTAACCCTTCAAATGCCATCAGCTTGTCCCTCCTCCTCTAGTTTTTCAAGAGCATTTATCGCCTCTATTAGGCCGGAGGAGGGAGCACCGCTTTCTTCTACAGTATTCCGAAGCAGCCGGTACAACTCCGTCCGCTCTTTGTATTTTCGGTAGAGGCCGAGCTTTTCTTCATACTCCTCCAGCGTCATTTCCGTTCGTTTTACGTTGTCATAAACAGCTTGACGGCTGACGTGAAACTCATCAGCTATTTCGCCAAGCGAAAAGTCATCCAAATAGTACAGTTCCATATACTTTTGCTGCTTTTCCGTTAATAACGGCTGGTAAAAATCGAATAAAGCGTTCATACGCACTGTTTTTTCAAGCATGATTATCCACTCTCTTGCGTAAAGTGTTAAGTCTTTACACCATATTATCATACTAAACTCAGGATATGGCGTCAAGAAAATATCTTAACGCGTACTAAGCATCGGAGATAGTTTCGTCTTCCACTAATTCTTTAAACAATCCATACACAAACGACTCTGCATCAAACTGCTGCAAATCTTCCATTCCTTCTCCCAAACCTACTAGTTTGACCGGGATATCCAGTTCGTTGCGAATCGCAAGGACGATACCCCCGCGTGCAGTGCCGTCCAACTTTGTCAGTACAATTCCCGAAACATCTGTCGCTTCTTGAAAAGTCTTCGCTTGATTAAGAGCATTCTGGCCCGTTGTCGCATCTAAAACGAGCAACACCTCATGAGGCGCATCGGGCATTTCACGGCTGATGACACGTTTTACTTTTTCAAGCTCTTTCATCAAGTTTACTTTGTTCTGGAGCCGGCCCGCGGTATCACATAAAAGAACGTCCGCTTTTTTGGCACGTGCAGACTGAATCGCGTCGTACATAACCGCTGCCGGATCAGAACCTGCCTGCTGCTTCACAACATCAACGCCGACACGCTCTCCCCATACTTCAAGCTGTTCAATAGCGCCTGCTCGAAATGTATCTCCCGCTGCCATAACCACTTTCTTTCCTTCGCCTGCAAATTGATGAGCAACCTTTCCAATTGTCGTCGTTTTTCCGACCCCGTTGACACCAACGAAAAGAATGACCGTCATATCTTCTTCCTGGATATTTAGTTCTGTGTCATGCCCGCTCTTATCGAGCATTTCTGCCAGCTTTTCACTAATAACCGGCGCAATATCTTTAGACTCTTTTATATTACGGAGTCTTACCTCGTCCTTCAGCTCATCAATAAGTTCCATAACGGTAGTAACACCGACATCTGCGCTGATTAAAATCTCTTCCAACTCCTCGAAAAAGTCCTCATCAACTTTCCGATACTGTGCAAACAATTCATTCATTTGTCCAACAAACGAAGTCCGTGTTTTCGATAATCCCTCTTTAAATTTTTCTGTAACTGCATCTGTCTGCTCGGTGAATTTTTCTTTTAGTTTTTTAAAAAAACCCATATTTCTTACTGTTCGGCCGTGCCGGACAGGACGCCCCCCTTCTTTTTGTCTAGACTTGCAGGTGTCTCTATTAATTCATCGGTGTCTTCTAATTTGACTGCGACCTTTTTGGAAACACCTGATTCTTCCATCGTAATCCCATATAATACATCTGCCTCTTCCATTGTAGCCTTGCGGTGGCTGATAACAATAAATTGAGTTGTTTGGCTGAACGTTCGCAAATGGCTGGCAAAACGTACTAGATTAGCTTCATCAAGTGCTGCTTCAACCTCATCAAGCACACAAAAAGGAACCGGCTTCGCTTTAATGATCGAAAACAAAAGTGCGATGGCTGTCAGTGCTTTTTCACCGCCGGATAAAAGTGTTAAATGTTGTTTTTTCTTACCCGGCGGCCGGGCAGTAATATCAACTCCTGAATCTAACAGGTTTTGTGGCTCTGTTAAATAAAGATCCGCTTCTCCGCCGCCGAAAAGCTCTTGAAAAGTAGCTTGAAAGTGATGACGGATAGCGGTAAACGAATCAGTAAAACGTTGCTTCATAACAGCATCCATTTCCTGGATCACTTCAAAAAGAGCCGCTTCCGCATCAATTAGGTCATCCTGCTGGGCACTTAAAAACATTACCCGTTCTTGCACGCGATCATATTCTTCAATAGCACCAAGATTTACCGTTCCAAGCTCTGCTATTCCTTTTCTAAGTAATTTTATTTTATTTTTCGTTTCCACTGGATCAAATGGATGGATAACGTAATTTTTCGCTCTTTCAAAGCTTACTTCATACGTTTCCTGCAGCCTTTGCAATCGTGTGTCCAGTTCTACTTCGATCCGGTTATGCGCCACTTGCATTTCCTGATGAGCCTCTTGCTGTTCATTATAGTCATGGGTGAGCTGTTGAATACTTGCTTGTAGCTGTTCCGCTTGTTCCATCCCATCAACTTTTTCCTTGCGGAGCTGGGTTAGTTGAAAGGTCAGCTGTTCTTTCTTTTCCTTCGCATCAAGGATCATTGACTCTACATTTTCACTATTAGAGAAAGGGGATAGTTCCTGCTCCAGCTGATTGAGAGCTTGCTGCAAGGATTCGATCTGTTTTTCTTCCTCCTGCTGTTGTGCCTCCAAGCGCTTCTGTTCCGTCCGGTCATGCGCAGCTGTCTCTTTTGCCCTGGCAAGCTCTATTTTTAAAACTGTTTCTCGTTCAGCCAGCTCTTCCTTTTGTTCCTGCCATTCTTTTTCCGCGTGTTCTAAGCTGGCAATCTCGCTTTCTAGCTTTTTAATGTTTCTCTCGACAGCCGCTTTGTTATCTTGAAGTACTTTTTGCCGTTGCTTAATCCGTTCTTTTTCTTCCTCAAGTGACATCATTTCTCGGTCAAATAAGGACAGCTGGGTATTTAAGCGGGCTGATTCTGCTTCTCGTTTCGTTAACTCTTCTTTCGTCCTCTCAAAACGGTCCCGCTTCGTCTCCACACTCTTCCGGTATGTCTCCACCTGGGTTAACGCATCGTTACGCTTTTTTTTCAAGTCGTGTACGGATGTCTCTAATGCTTCTGTCTGCTTTTCCATTTTGCTGCAAGTGGCTTTACGCTCCTCCAGCTCCTGTTGACGGCCGAGCACTTGGTTTTGCCGGTTATGATAAGTCCCTCCCGTCATCGAGCCTCCTGGATTTACAACATCACCTTCAAGCGTAACGATCCGCGCTTTAAAGCGAGCTGAACGGGCCAGCTGATTGGCGGATTCAAGAGAATCAGCTAAGACTACTTGTCCAAGCAAATTCCCGATGATATGCTCGTATTCCACTGCTACACGGACGGCGTCTTCTCCAAAAGCGACAAACCCCTTACTATTTTGCAGTAGTTGCTTGACGTCTTGAGGAAGTTGCCGCGGTCGTATCACATTTGCCGGCAGAAAAGTCGCTCTTCCTTTCTTACGACTTTTCAAATAATGAATCGCTTTACGCGCATTCGCTTCCGTATCAGTCACGATATGCTGAAGCGCACCGCCGAGTGCTGTCTCTACGGCACGTAAGTAAGATTTTGGTACGTCGATGAGCTCTGCAACCGCTCCAGCAATCCCGCCAAGGGACTGGTCGCGTGCTTTTAATATTTCTTTTACCCCTTCGAAAAAACCTGCGTAATCAGCTTCCATCTCCTCGAGCACCCGAATGCGGGATTTCATCTGATCGACGTGCCGGTACGCTTCGTATAGCTTTTTCTCTTTTTCATTGACATCGATGCTGTATTGCTGCCACTTTTCCTGCCAGTCTTTTAATCTAGCTTGCTCGTCTTCATAAAGGTGATGCGCTTCTTCTGTCTTACTTAAGCTATCTAATCGTAACTGTTCCACTTGCTCTCTTTCCTGTAGGTATTGCTCATTTTCCCGCAGGAGTTCTTGAGATTTTCGTAGCAGATGGTTCTGTTGATCTGTGACATAACGTTCTTCATTTCGGATCGTCGCTTGTTCGTTTAACCGTTCAATATATTCACTTTTTAAGTGTTCGATATCAGCCTTGTTATGGTGGGAAGCTCGCTTCCGTGCGGCCTCTGCCTCCATCAGCCGATCCTCTAACTCTTTTACCCGCGCTGAACTTTTTTTAGTAGATTCCCGCTGTTGCTCCAATGCTCTCATGGTTTGCTCAGCTTTATGCTGAACAGCCGCGATACGTTCGCTCCACTCGGCTTTTTTTTCGTTCGCATTTTTTCCGCGTTCTTCTAATAAACGGCGCCTGCCCTCTTCTTTTTCAATCCATTCACTTATAGCAAGCAGTTCATCTTGCAAATTTTGAAGGTCCTTATCTAATTGATCTGCTTTAGCCTGGACAAGTTCCTGACGCTCTTTATCCTTTTTTAACTTGTTCGTTAATTTATCCTTCTTCTCCTCGATTACTTCAAGTTCATCAGCTAGAGTCGTCCACTTCTCATGTTTATCTTCTATCTCCCAAGCGAGAAGCGCGATATCTTTGCGCTCTAAGTCTTCCTGCTTATAAAGATAATCCTTCGCAACAGCTGCTTGTTCTTTTAACGGCTCTAGCTGCCCTTCTAACTCAAATAAAATGTCTTGCACCCGCTCAAGGTTGTCTTTCGTTTCAGAGAGCTTTTTTTCTGCTTGATATTTACGCTGTTTATACTTTAAAACTCCTGCCGCTTCTTCAAAGATGGTCCGTCTTTCTTCTGGTTTACTAGATAGTACTTCTTCGACTTTCCCCTGCCCAATAATAGAGTAAGCAGCTTTGCCGATACCAGAATCTGTAAACAAGTCTACGATATCTTTACGGCGGCACGGCTGACGATTAATTAAATACTCGCTTTCGCCATTCCGATACAACTTCCGAGTCACGCTCACTTCGCTGTATTCTAAGTCAAACGCACCGTCTTCATTATCTAAAACGAGCGTTACTTCCGCCCTGTTTAACGCACGGCGTGAGTCACTGCCGGAAAAAATAACATCCTCCATTTTCGCCCCTCGAAGGGAGCGTGCGGACTGCTCGCCAAGTACCCAGCGAATACTGTCAGAAATGTTACTTTTCCCACTCCCATTCGGGCCGACTACAACGTTCACCCCAGGGACAAACTCAATATTCATTTCTTCTGCAAACGACTTAAAACCTTTAATTTCAAGCTTCTTGAGGAACAAAATTCTGTCCTCCTCTGTCATTATTCTATGGTTGTAATTTTCTTGATCTTCGTTCAGCTCGGTTCAGCCCCCATTATTTTACCATAAGAGCCTGTCTAGAAAGAACCGTTGATACATAAGTAAAACGCGAAAATACATTGCGTTTTTCATAGAAAACTACTACAATTAAGTGAAAACTTTTAATATGAGGCGCGCAGGAAAGGAAGATACAGATGAACTTGGAAGAACCAACACAGGAAAATTTAAACACCATGGTCGAGGAGATCTCAGCAAAGCTGGACGTTGTTAACACTGCTGCCATGGAACCTAAACATTTTGATATCGATAAATACGACGACATTAAAGATATTTATGAGTTGATAGCTAACAAAGATAGTATCAGTGTCAGCGAAAAAGAAGCTATCGTTTCCGAACTTGGACGACTGCGGAAATAAAACGGGGCTTCAATTTCATGTAGTGAAGGCTTTTACTGTAAAAACCACGCGGTTACATAATGAACCCGCGTGGTTTTTCAACTCTTACAGACCGCCATTACGCCTCCGTGCTTAGTTTTGCCAGAGCTTGCTGAGCAGCGTGCTGTTCCGCTTCTTTTTTAGAGCGGCCCTTCCCTTCACCAAGTTGTTGCTCGTTCAGATAAACAGCAGCCACGAACTCGCGGCTGTGCGCAGGACCAACTTCATTGATAATGTCATATTGAATGACCCCGTAGTGATCCTGCTGAATATGCTCTTGCAGTTGGCTTTTGAAATCCATCATATGCGAAAAAGCACCGTCATCAATCTTCGGGTAAATGGTTTGCTCTAAAAAGGAGTAAACTGCCTCAATCCCCTGGTCTAAATAAAGGGCACCGACGAACGCCTCGTATACATCCGCGAGCAGAGCCGGACGCTGTCTTCCTCCCGTCATTTCTTCTCCTTTTCCGAGGAAAACAAGATCACCGAACTGAAGCTCTTCTGCCAGCACAGCAAGGGAGGCTTCACAAACGATGGCGGCACGGAGTTTGGTCATTTCTCCTTCACTCATCGTAGCAAAGCGTTTAAACAGATGTTGCGAGACAGCAAGCTCGAGGACAGCGTCTCCCAAAAATTCAAGCCGCTCGTTATCATGGATAGAGCGGATACGATGCTCATTCACATAGGATGAATGCGTAAATGCTTGAATAAGAAGCTTCTCGTCATTGAAAGAAAGACCAAGCTTCTCCAACATAGCATACAGCTTGTCACGGTCTTCTTTTGACAAGACTAACTTTTTCCGCTGTTTTCGTCTACGCGGGTAATGGTTTACTGGTTTGTTAGATGAATATGCCATGAAAGCTCCTCCATTATACAAGATCCTCCACAGCTGGAGGTATAAGAAGGAGGCCGCCTTATTTCTCATAACGGCCCCCGCTTTTCTGTGCTTTACTGTGCTTCTATGTAATTGACAACATCAGCGACAGTAGAAATTTTTTCTGCTTCTTCATCTGAGATTTCCAGGTCGAATTCATCCTCTAGTTCCATTACAAGCTCCACAACGTCAAGGGAATCTGCTCCCAAGTCATCCTTAAATGTCGCTTCCATCGTAATTTCCGATTCTTCTACCCCGAGACGATCGGCAACGATTTTCTTCACACGGTCTAGTGTTTCAGCCATTTGTATTCACCTCCTTTAAAGGTATAAATAAAGTTATAAAGAAACGTCTCCTGACACACTCTGTCTGTTTGTCATTATAGAAGATGTCCACCAAAAATGCTATACAACCCGTAATAATTTCCCTTAATTTTTAGGATTGAATTTCAAATAGGATGAAGCATTTATGGTGGTCCTATACCATCGTCATACCACCGTCTACGCTGAGTGTCTGGCCGGTAATATATCTTGCGTCCTTAGATGCAAGAAAACATACGGCGTGCGCTACATCTTCAGGTTCTCCTAAAGCACCGTACGGGATTTGCGAAAGAAGCGTCTCTTTCGCTTCTTCTTGAAGCTCTTCTGTCATATCTGTTGCAATAAAACCGGGAGCAACGGCATTCACTTGAATATTGCGGGGCGCAAATTCTTTAGCCAACGACTTCGTGAGCCCGATGAGTCCAGCTTTTGCGGCTGCATAGTTCGCCTGTCCCGCATTTCCGACCACACCTACGACAGAAGAGATGTTAATGATTTTCCCGCTTCGTTGTTTCATCATTGTACGTGCTGCCGCCTTTGCACAGAAGAAGACTCCCTTTAAATTCGTGTCGAGGACGGTATTCCAGTCCTCTTCTTTTAGACGCATAACGAGATTGTCTCTGGTTACACCGGCATTATTCACGAGGATGTCAAGTGTTCCAAATTCCTTGGTCACTTCTTTGATCATATTTTTCACATCTTCTTCGGACGCCACATTGGCTTGGACTGTAAATGATTGGACGCCTCGATCCCGACAGGCAGCTGCCACTTCTTCCGCTTTTTGAGCACTTCCCGCATAGTTAATCGCCACATTCGCTCCCTTTTCAGCCAATTCAAGCGCGATGGCTCTACCGATCCCCCGGGAGGCTCCTGTCACTAAAGCTGATTTCCCGTTAAGCATTTATACCCCTCCTTCACTTAGCTTGTCCGTCAACTCATTAATTGATTCGATATCTGCGACCGCATAAACTTCAAGCCCTCTCCGTTGGACACGGCGAACGAGACCACTTAGTACATTTCCAGGGCCAACTTCAATAAAAGTCGTTACGCCTAACTCCAAGAGGCGGCGGATCGTATCCTCCCAATAGACTGGTGCTGTCACTTGCTTAACGAGCTGTTCTTTCAGGAATTCCGCATTATCCGCTTCTTTTGCGCTAACATTGGTAATGACTGGTACGCGAGCATCGCTAAAGAAGACTGGTTCAAGTGATTGTCTTACCTTTTCCTGGGCCGGTTTCATTAATTCAGAATGAAACGGTCCACTGACCGGGAGAGGGATAACACGCTTCGCCCCAGATTCTTTAGCAAGCTCTCCAGCTTTCTCTACTGCTGACTTTTCCCCCGAAATCACAATCTGTCCCGGTGCATTTAAATTAGCAAGCTGAACTACCTGGCCGGTTATCTTACTCGCTTCCTCGGTCACACTCTGAAGCAGAGATCGTTCAAGTCCCATTACCGCTGACATTGCTCCCACCCCAGCAGGTACAGCTTCTTCCATAAACAATCCCCGTTTACGTACGATTTGCACAGCATCAGCAAAAGAAAGCACGCCAGCGGCAACGAGTGCCGAGTACTCTCCCAAACTGTGACCAGCAGTATAATCAGGTTCAATGCCCTTTTCCTTAAGAATCTCAAAAGCGGCTATACTTGCAGTTAAAAGTGCCGGCTGGGCATTTTCCGTCCGTTTTAATGTTTCTTCCGGGCCGTTAAACATAAGCTCAGACAAAGAATACTCCAGTGTTTCATCCGCACATTCGATAATTGCCTTCCCGCCGGCGTGACTGTTATAAATTCCTTTTCCCATGCCAGGATACTGGGATCCTTGGCCAGGAAATAAAAAAGCTGTTTTTGCCATTTTACTGTTCCCCCTGTTTTTCGGCTTCCTTCTCTATGATACCAGTTACATTTTCGCTAACCATCTGTTTTGCTTGGCGAATAGCGTGATAAACAGCTGTGTGATCAGAAGAACCGTGGGCTTTAATTACAGGTGCCTTGAGACCGAACAAACCGGCGCCGCCATAATGAGAATAGCTCATTTTCTCTTTCACATTCATAAAACTAGAGCGTAAGAGTCCGGCTGCTATTTTATTTGTAAAGCTCGATGTCAGCTCTTTTTTTAAGAGTGTGAAAAGAGTGGAGGCAGTTCCTTCAATCGATTTCAAGACAAGATTTCCAGAAAATCCGTCGCAAACGGCGACATCGCATACCCCGTTTAGCAAATCTCTTGCCTCCACATTACCGATAAAATGGAGCGGTGCTTCCTGTAGCAGTTGAAACGTCTCTTTTGACAATTCATTACCTTTTCCGTCCTCCGTTCCAACATTCACGAGGCCCACGCGAGGTTGGCGTACCTTCTTGACCATTTCCATATAAGCGGATCCCATAAAAGCATTCTGCACCATGTGGGAGGCTTTCGTGTCCACATTAGCTCCGACATCCAATAACAGAAAACCTTCTCCGTCAATCGTTGGCAGCATTGGAGCAAGGGCAGGTCGTTCAATCCCTTGTATCCGGCCGACATGCAAAAGGCCGGCAGTCATTAATGCGCCCGTGTTTCCGGAAGATATACAAGCATCGGCACGGCCTTCTTTGACTTCCCGCACTGCCAGCACCATTGACGAATCCCGCTTTCGCCGGATCGCTTTTGTCGGCACGTCGTCATCTTCAATTTTTTCATCAGTATGTATGACAGAAATTTGACTTGTCGCTTTTGGGAGGTGCTTCTCGATTTCCCTTTCATCGCCAACGAGTACAACATCCACGTCTTTAAAAGATCTGACAGCAGCAAGCGCCCCTGCCACATGAGCTTTCGGAGCGTGGTCTCCGCCCATGGCATCGATGACTATCTTCATATGTTATTCTCCTTTTTATCCGCACGTTCAGGTTTGGTTATAACCGAGACCGGTACATCGTGAATTCTCCGCGAAACACGACTTCTTGGTTCACTTTACTTGTTACAGAGACAGTTGTTTTTGCTTTCCCTGCTTTTTCCACAACCGCTCTGGCAATGACCCGTTCGCCTTTTTTTACTTGCCTGCTGAAATGAACGGAAGCTTTACTCGTAAGGGCAAGCTCATCATTTATGATCGCCACCGCAAGTGAATTGGCCTGCGCAAACAGGAAATGCCCGCGTGCTATGTCATTTCGCGCGAATACATGTTCTTCCTTAATATCGAGTATGGAGATCGCTTCTTCGTCTAAATGCAAATCGATCATCTCCCCAATCACTTCTTCGGGGGAGAGCGCCTTTACTTCATCATAACGTTCACGAGCTGCATGCTTCATTCGTTCTCTTAGTTCAGGTATGGATAACTCCATGCGGTCAAGACGGATCGTCTGGATGCTCACAGCAAAAAAAGCCGCCAACTCTTCATCCGTTATAAAAGGGTCTGTCTCAATTTTATCCTTTAAAAGTTGCTGCCGGTCTTTCTTGCTTCGCTTCACGTTGATGCCACCATCCACTTCTATGACTAGGTACTAAAAGTAGTATATTACCCTCTTTTCTGTTACGCAAGCACTTTTAGTCCAGCTTCCGGTCGTCTAACGCTCCGCTTGTTTCAACATATTTTCTGAGCGCAGCCCATTCTTCCTCTACCCAAAAGGCCTTACCCGCGATTAGTTCCGAAGCATCTTTCCGGGCTGTTTCAAGCGCGCGGTAATCATGGACGACATCTGCAATTTTAAAGTCCGGCAGACCGCTTTGCTTGTGACCAAAAAAATCACCCGGGCCGCGTAGTTCTAAATCTTTTTCAGACAAAACGAAACCGTCATCAGACTCCTGCATAATCTGCATTCTTTCCTTGCCAGTTTCCCCTTTCGGATCTGCTAAGAGAATACAATAAGACTGATGATCTCCCCTGCCGACCCGGCCGCGCAGCTGATGAAGTTGCGAAAGACCGAAACGATCTGCGTCATAAATGAGCATCACCGCTGCATTCGGCACATTCACCCCAACTTCGACAACAGTCGTTGACACTAGAATATGAACCTTCCCGTCTGTAAAGTCTGTCATTACTCGTTCTTTTTCGTCGGCTGTCAGGCGGCCATGCATCAATCCTACTCGGTAGTTCTTAAAATAATACTGAAATTGCGCATGAACATCAATCGCATTTTGGACATCTAACTTTTCTGATTCCTCAATAAGCGGGCAAATGACATAAGCTTGGCGTCCGCTTTGTATCTCTTTATCAATAAATTGAAGCACTCTTTCCAGCTGCTGATGCTTCACCCAGTACGTTTTAATCTGTTTGCGGCCGGCAGGAAGCTCATCAATAACCGATACATCCATATCACCAAAAACAGAAATCGCAAGGGTCCGCGGTATCGGTGTGGCCGTCATGAACAGCACATCTGGCTCAGTCCCTTTATTACGCAATACTCTACGCTGTTCGACACCAAAGCGATGTTGCTCATCGGTAATTACAAGGCCAAGACGATGAAAGACCACATCATCTTGGATAAGTGCGTGTGTACCAACGATAATGTGAATATCCCCACTCGCAAGTGCTGTTGTCACTTCTTGACGCTTTTTTCCTTTGAGAGAGCCGGCTAATAATGCGACACGAACCTCTGTACCTTGAAATAATTCTGTTAACGCCTGGCAATGCTGCTCTGCTAAAATTTCAGTCGGCACCATTAAAGAAGCTTGGAAACCAGATAAATAAGCGGCATACATGACGACAGCAGCAACTGCTGTTTTACCAGACCCAACATCACCCTGTAGAAGCCGGTTCATTCTAAACGGCTCTTTCATATTGTCTAAGATTTCTTTAATAACACGGTTTTGCGCCGCTGTTAAAGAGAATGGCAACGTCTGAATGAAAGCCAGAACTTTCTCCTCGGTAAATGCGTGGCTTATTCCGTGTGTACCCATGCGCTGCCGCCGTTTGAACAATTGCATCTTCAATTGAAAATGCAGGAGTTCTTCATAGACAAGCCGGCGTCGAGCGTGCTTTAACTGTTGTTTCGTTTCCGGTCGGTGGATCGCAGCATAAGCCTCACGACGTAAAGGGAGTTTGTAATCCCTTCGGTACTGCTCTGGAAGTGTTTCTGTAAGGTGTTGCCCGTATGTATCAAGTGCCATCCCTATGGCACGGCGAAGCTGTTTCATTGTCACTTTACCAGTGATGGAATAAACCGCCTCTATCTGCTTAGTAGGATCAGGCATTCCAAAGCTGACATCTTGAACAGTTATCGTCAATTTGTATTTGTCCCACTTCCCTGTTAAAGTGACCGCAGTCCCACGGTTTAATCGGTTTTTTAAAAAATGGCGATTAAAAAAAACCGCTGTAATCAAAATGTTTTCGACAGCAACCCGTATTGTCAACCGTGACTTCTTCTTTCCATAAAAACGGATTGCGGGCTCCGTTTGAATCTCACCGGCTACGGTCACCTTCTCCCCGTGACGAAGTTGTTCAACAGGAAGTACTTCATGATTTTCATAACGGTATGGAAAATAATTAAGCATATCCGCAATTGTATAAATCCCCAGCTGCTGAATTCTTCTTTCGGTTTCTATACCGATTCCTGCCATAGCAGAAAGCGGTTTTTCTAAACATTCATCCATGCCTCATTCCGCCCCTGTAACCGTAACCGCCACCGTGCCGCGGCCGGTATGTGATCCGATAACCGCTCCGATAGTAGTGACGACCTCTGATTGGACATTTAAAACATCCCGTACATGTTGCAGCAGTTCATCAATGGTCCCCACATCCCCTGCATGCGCTACTCCGATATGAACAGGCTTATCCTTATAGCGTTCCTGAAGGGCATCGCGTATGACACTTAATGCTTTTTTGCGGCCACGCACCTTTTGATACGGATAGACTTCGCCATTTTCCGTCAAGCTTAGCACCGGTTTCATTTTTAATAACGAGCCAATCAATGCAGATGCCTTGCCGATTCGACCATTCTTCTGCAAGTATTCGAGTGAATCAACTAAAAAATAAACCGGAGTATCCTCCATCAGCTGCGAAAGCCTGTCTTTGCATTCTTCCATGCTGGCCCCCGACTGCGCCATTTTAGCAATTTCTACCACAATAATACCGACTGCATAGGACGCCCTTTTCGAGTCCACTACTTCCACGTCGAAGTCCTTCTTCACTTCTTCAGCCGCAAGCATAGCTGATTGCACCGTTCCGCTCAAGGCGGCCGATAAGTGAATAGAGAGCACTGCTAGATCCTCATTTCCCTTTTTTTCATAGAGGCGTCGATACATGGTCTCAAATTCATACGGAGACGGTTGCGAAGTGGTTGGCAGACCATCCATTTTTTCGAGATTCTCATAAAAACGTTCTGGTGTTAGATTGACACCGTCCAAATACGTTTCATTCCCCATGAGAACCTTAAGGGGGACAACAGAAATATCAAATTTTTTCAGGAGTTCAGATGGTATGTCTGACGTACTGTCTGTGACAATTTTAACACGTGCCATATCGTTATCCCCTTTCTAAAAAACACGAGACGTGTTTGCAGATCGGATCGCTCCGTCACTCTACAGAAATGATAAACGGATAAAGGGGCTGTCCGCCCTCATGTACTTCAACTTCTACATCTTCGTAGTGTGTCTCAATAAAAGTGATAATGGTGTGTTCCGTGTCTTCATCCGCTTCTTCACCACGCAAGAGTGTTACAATCTCTGTTTGCTCATCGATTAACTTTTCCAAGAGTCCTTCTGCTGTTTTCTGCAGATCCGTACCTGAGGTTACAATTTCCTTTTCGGCAATCCCCATGTAATCTCCTTCTTTAATTTCAAGGCCTTCAATGACGGTATCCCGGACCGCGTAGGTTAATTGCCCCGTTTTCACTTGTTTTCTTGCCTCGTTCATCGCCTGCTCGTTCTCATCTAATCCTGCCGTTTCATTAAAGGCAAATAACGCACTTAATCCTTGCGGAACAGAAGTAGTCGGAATAATGTGCACATGATAACCCGATACTTGTGCAGCCTGTTCTGCAGCCATTACAATGTTTCCGTTATTCGGTAGGACAAATATATGACGGGCATGAACTTTTGCTATCGCCTTCACTATATCTTCCGTGCTGGGATTCATCGTCTGGCCACCGGCTATGACTTCGTCAGCATTTAATCCCTTAAACAATTCCTCGATTCCTTTTCCCATTGAAACCGTCACGAAGCCATACTCCTGTGTCGGAGAGGCATCCTTATCCTCCTCGTCAGAGCTCCCGTCTTCCATTGGTTTATATGTGGTATATCCTTGCGATTCGGAGGATTCGTTCCGAATAAGCGCCTGATGCTGCTCACGCATGTTTTCAATTTTCACGTGCGTTAAACTTCCGTATGCTTGGGCCTTCGACAGAACTTCACCTGGGTATTCAGCATGGATATGTACTTTTAATAAATCGTCGTCACTCACAACTAAAAGAGAATCACCTAGTTTTGCCAATTCTTCACGAAAAGATGACTCTTCAAATGTATGAGTACGGAGCTTCTCTTCTTCAAATTTCACCATTACTTCTGTACAATACCCAAACTCAATATCCTCGGTTGAAAGCTGGGCATGCGCGTTCTGATGATGTTCAACTTTCACAAGGTCCTCAAGTGATGGCGAGGCTTCCTGCTCGTTTTGCTCTGTAAACTTTCCTTCGAGTGCCTGCAGCATCCCCTGGTAAATATAGACAAGGCCTTGTCCACCAGAATCAACAACACCGACTTCTTTCAAAACCGGAAGCAAGTCCGGCGTTTTTTTTAACGCTTGTTCTGCTTTAGCTACTACTTCTGCCATCCATTCTTCTGGAGGAACAGCATGGGAAGACTTTTTCGCGCCTTGTGCCGCCTCTTTTGCAACTGTTAAAATAGTGCCTTCCACCGGCTTCATTACTGCTTTATAAGCAGTAGAGACTCCTTCTTCCAATGCTTTCTTTAGATGATACGTCGTCAATTCCTTTTCCTTCTCCACTGCCTTTGCAAACCCTCGGAACAGCTGAGATAATATCACTCCCGAGTTCCCACGGGCTCCCATCAATAAGCCTCTCGAAAAATATTTCGCCACTGTACCGGCATGTTCTTGCGGTTGAGTGTTAATTTCCTCAATGCCGGACGTCATCGTTAAATTCATATTTGTCCCCGTATCCCCATCAGGAACAGGAAACACATTTAATGCGTCCACCTTTTTGACGTTTTTACCTAACAATGAGGCCCCCTCCATCAACATAAGGGCCAACTTTTTTCCATCAATTGTCGCTTCTGGCACGTTTTCGTTCCCTCCTCCTTCGTTAACCTAAGATTGTGTCACTCGTACTCCTTGTACGTACACGTTTACAGAGTCAACAGTCAATCCAAGCATTTGCTGAAGCTGATATTTCACTTTGCTCTGTACGTTATAGGCAACTTCTGAAATTTTTGTTCCGTAACTGACGATAATATACATGTCAATATGGATTTCGTCCTCTAATTCCCGAATCACAACACCACGGGAGAAGTTATCACGTCCGAGCATTTCCGAGAGGCCGTCTTTTATCTGCTTTTGCGAGGCCATACCAACGATCCCGTAACAATCGATAGCTGCTCCTCCGGCAATTGTAGCTACTACCTCTTTCGACACATCAATAGCACCTAACTGTGAATTCATTTCTATGGACATTCAGAAGCCCTCCTTATTCGTTTCCAACCTTTAGATACGGTTATTTTACTATACTCTATTCCTAAATAAAAGCGGTGTCTTTCTTCGTCGGCAAGCAATTTGCCTGCTGTCATTCATTTCAACTTCATATTGCGCTAGCGTTATGCTTATGCTAAAATATTCAAGTATGACTGATTGTGTATTTGAAATGCTTGACGGATAGAAGGAGGTGCACACAATGGCACGTAAATGCTATATCACAGGAAAAGGTCCTAAATCTGGTAATAACCGTTCACACGCTAACAACGCGACCAAACGCCGCTGGGGAGCGAATGTCCAAAAAGTGCGCATTATGGTTGACGGCAAACCGAAACGAGTTTATGTTTCTGCACGCGCGTTGAAATCTGGTAAAGTTGAGCGTGTATAAAACATGATAAAAAATCCGGAACCGTATTAATAAATACGAAAGTTCCGGTTTTTTTATCTTCCCCTATTAGTTTACATAATAATAATATGTCAATCTTTCTTGACCGATCCGAGCACGGCGCGCACAAACCCCCCGAGAAACTTAGGTAACTTAATGGTGTAAAACTTCATAGAATCTCCTCCCATTTCATGTATATTTACGCGGCACGCCGCCATTCGCATTGTCCCCTATTTTATTGGCGCTGCTCCCTCTTACCACTTTCTCAGCAATTACGTTTTCTTTTATATGTATATTCAATAATTGCCAAATAGTA
This sequence comes from Bacillus piscicola, assembly GCF_022458745.1. Lineage (GTDB taxonomy): Bacteria > Bacillota > Bacilli > Bacillales > Marinococcaceae > Alteribacillus_A > Alteribacillus_A piscicola. Next base: position 187,154 of record NZ_JAJJJF010000002.1, on the reverse strand, counting down.
CATAGAAAATTTAATACTATCTCTTTTCCAAGATATATGAAGGAAAGCGGGCATAAAGTACATCGTTTTGTCAGACACTATCCATAAAGGAGGCTGCCTCATGGATAAAGTAACAAGAGTATTTTGGGTTTCGATTATTCTATCTATTCTTTTCGTTCTATTCGGGGTATTCTTTCCTGAAATTCTCGGAAATGCAATGGATGCAGCGCTTGCATTCTTCATGCAAAATTTCGGTTGGTTTTACCAGGTGTCCGCAACTTTATTTTTATTTTTTGCTCTGTTTATGATCTTCAGCCGAAAATTTGGAAAAATTAAGCTCGGAAAAGATAACGATACTCCTGAATTTAGCCGTCTCACCTGGATAGCAATGCTTTTTAGTGCAGGGATGGGGATTGGCTTGCTTTTTTTTGGAGTCTCCGAACCGATTTCCCACTTTGCCGATCCGCCGATCCTAGCAGAAGGCGGGACACAAGAGGCCGCCATTATGAGCCTGCGTTACACCTACTTACATTGGGGATTTCATGCTTGGGCCATCTATGCTTCCATCGCCCTCGGGCTTGCTTATTTTAAATTTCGAAAAGGATATCCCGGTTTGATGAGTTCTACCTTGCGGCCGCTTATCGGGGATAGGGCGAGCGGACGTACAGGGGAAGTTATTGATACCATTGCTGTGTTTGCAACCGTATTTGGTGTGTGTGCTTCACTCGGATTAGGTGCCGCTCAGATAAACGGCGGGCTGCACTTTTTAACAGGGATCCCAAACAATTTCGTCACCCAGCTTATTATCATTGCTGCTGTGACTGTACTGTTTATGCTAAGCGCAGGTACTGGCCTGAACAAAGGAATTAAATATTTAAGCAATGCAAACATGGTGCTTGCAGTACTCCTGTTTGCAGCACTGCTTATTATTGGCCCTACTATTTTTTTACTGAATTTGTATACAACAACGTTTGGCTCCTATATTCAGAATATCATACAGATGGGACTGCGTTTGGCACCTTTTAACCCTGAGGATGCCGCTTGGTTTCAAAACTGGACTATTTTTTACTGGGCTTGGTGGATTTCGTGGTCACCATTTGTCGGCACGTTTATCGCACGTGTCTCAAAAGGAAGGACCGTACGCGAATTTATGATTGCTGTTTTAGTCATACCGGCAGTTGTCTGTACGCTGTGGTTTGTTGTCTTTGGAGGTACTGGTATCTTTCTCGAATATAACTTAGGCCTTCCCGTCTCCCAGCAGACACTTGAAACGGCTCTGTTTTTCGTTTTCGAGCAACTACCACTGGGTTGGCTTATGTCTATCATTACTCTGTTTCTTATTTCCACCTTCTTTATTACTTCTGCCGATTCAGCAACGTACGTGCTCGGTATGCAGACAACGAAAAGCGGGATAGAACCTCCAAACCTTGTTAAATACAGCTGGGGCATCATCTTAGCAGCCTCGGCGGTTGTTTTAATGGCATCGGGCGGTCTTGAAGCGATTCAAACGACAATCATTGTGAGTGCCTTTCCACTTTCTCTTGTATTGCTCGCTATGATGATCTCGATCTTAAAAGCCTTTAAACAAGAACGGAAACCGGCTCCGCGCACTGACACATTACAGCAGACAAGAAGACGAAAAAAAGGTACACAAATCCGGCCCACATAACAGTTGCCCCGCAAAAAACCAGACTCCCTCTTCATCTACAGGAGTCTGGTTTTTCCTTCCTTTAAGAAGTAGTTGCAGCTTCGCGGATAGCGGCAATAGCCTCTTTTCGGTTTGTTTTTTTATAGATAGCAGAACCTGCAACTAGGACATCCGCACCTGCACGGGCACATGCTTTCGCTGTTTCCGTGTTAATTCCGCCATCAATTTCTATTTCTGCATGATGGCTGATGGCCTGGAGTTCGGCTTTAAGTTGCGTTATTTTAGCAAGAACCTCAGGGATGAACGCCTGTCCGCCGAAACCGGGGTTAACGGTCATTAAAAGAATAAGGTCTACTTCTTTTAAAATGTACGTCAGCGATTCAATCGGTGTTGCTGGATTCAGAACAACTCCTGCTTTTACACCTTCGCCTTTAATCAGCTGTATTGTCCGATGCAAATGAGGACATGCTTCGACATGAACGGAAATAATATCTGCACCTGCGTTGGCAAACTCTGGTATATACCGATCCGGCTCTTCAATCATGAGATGGACATCGAGTGGTTTTTCCGTATGGGGGCGCACCGCTTCAACGATAAGGGGACCAATCGTAATATTCGGGACAAAGTGCCCGTCCATCACATCAATATGAATGTAATCCGCCCCTCCTTCATCTACTTCTTTTATTTCCTCCTGCAGTCGTGCAAAATCAGCTGATAATATCGATGGGGCAATTTTAACCATGGTACTAATACCTCCGTATTTTCGAAATCTCTTCAAAGAATTGAACATAATGTTTATAGCGATAATCTGCAATTTCTCCATCCAAAAGTGCAGCTTTCACAGCACAACCCGGTTCTTTCCGATGAGTGCAGCCACGAAACTTACAATTTGGCAAACGTTCGCGCATCTCTGGAAAACAGACATCTAAGTTCTCTTCTTCGGCAAATTGAAAATCCAGTGAGCTGAAGCCGGGAGTGTCTGCAATAAGGCCGCCAAACATACGAATCAGCTCAACATGCCGGGTCGTATGCTTTCCGCGACCAAGATGAGTCGAAATTTCCCCTGTTTTTAATGAAAGAGAAGAATCAAGGCTGTTTAAAAGCGTGGATTTCCCGACTCCCGACTGGCCAGCTACGATCGTCAACTTGTCTTTTAAATGGGCTGAGAGCTGTTCTAGCCCCTTCCCGTTTGTCCCGGTGACAAAATAAAACGGGTAGCCGGCACTTTCATAGTCGCTGCGATGCGTTTCAAGCTCTCTTTTCCGTTCCTCATTTGCTAAGTCCATCTTATTAACAACAATAATTGCTTCTACGTCTTTTGCTTCCATGTGCACGAGAAAACGGTCTAATAACAGAGTTGAAAAAGCCGGGTCTTCGGCGGAAAAAATAAGAAATGCTTGATCAATGTTAGCGACCGGGGGACGAGTAAGTATATTTTTTCTATCGCTTATTTCATATACGTACCCCTCTTTGTTTTTTTCAGCCTCAAAAAAAACATGATCACCGACGAGAGGGCTGATTTTCTGTTTACGAAACAAGCCTCTTCCCCTGCATTCATGGATGCCGTTGTCATTTTCCACGTAGTAAAATCCGCTGAGTGCTTTTACAATGATTCCTTCTTGCATAATCCCTCCTAATATTCATCGCCGTAGTTAAAACGGTTCGATTGGACTTCTTCATCATTTACATAAAGCGTATAAGTTCCCGGTTGTTCCCGAGTGATCTCTAAAGGAATACGATATGTCTTGGTTTCCGATATCGTTTCTTCTATAAAAACACTCGTCCCTTCTGTCGTAGCATCCTCATACTCAATCCGTATATCAAATGAATTGCCCTTTCCCTCTGCTACTTCAACTGGAACAACCGCTTCCACCTGTTCCGGTTCGTTTTCTTTTTCTGGTTCTTTTGGTCCTGCAGAAACGACAAAAGAAATTTTATCATTCGCTTTTACATTGCTATACGGGCCGGGGGAGTGTTCAATAATCCGTCCTTCCCGCACTGCATCAGAATGCCTGCTCTCAAAGGTTCCGCTTAAATGGTTATTTTTCAAGTAGTTTTCGGCAGCTTCCTTGGAGGCTCCTTCTAAGTTTTCCAGTTGAAATTCTTTCTCAATACTAGACGTTAAATAGATTGTTGTGTCAGCAGGGATTACTGTTTCACCTGCAGCTGGATTTTGTTCGATTATTTGACCAGGAGGATACTCGGTTGATTCTTTTTCAGTGATATCAATATTTTTATAAGCGCTTAATACGTCTTCGGCTTTTGTGGGGCTGAGCCCGGTTACGTCCGGCACCGTTTCTTCTTTTTGCCCGTCACTTACGTAAAGCTTCACAGTGGTGTCCACTTTCACTATTTTTCCGCTGCCTGGGGCTTGCGAGATGACGTAGTCTTTCTCCACATCGGCATCAAAGACCCGTTCGATTTCAGGCTTTAACTGCGCTTCTTCCAATTCTTCAGCAGCAGCTGCTTCCTCGAGATTCCGAACGTCCGGTACTTTTGTTTCGGCAACGCGCAGCATATTGGGTATAATCGTAAACGCCGCAATCGCAGCCGCCAGTAAAAACAGCGTGAAAAATAAAAGGAACCTGCGCCAACGTCTCCGTTTTTTGGGCGCAGCAGATTCTTCTGCTTGCTGCGGAGGCGGATTATGCTGAATTGTCTTGTGATTTGTTATTTTCGTACTGTCGTCGGCGTCATCTTTTATGATAGGGATCGCTTTCGTTGCTTCTTCATCATGCGGAACTTCAAAACGTGATTCATTGCGGCGTTCCGGTGAAAGTGCTGTCTTTAAGTCACGCTGCATGTCTGCGACGCTTTTATAGCGAAGCTGCGGGTCTTTCACGGTAGCTTTTAAAATCACATTTTCAAAGCTTTGTGGCAGCTCGGGACGCTTTTCCGAGGGCAGTGGGAGCGGTTCCTGCAAATGCTTTAAAGCAATACTGACAGCAGAATCTCCCGTATAAGGCAAAGCCCCGGTTACCATTTCGTAAAGAACTACTCCGAGAGAATAGATATCTGACTGCGCGGTGACGATTCCGCCTTTCGCCTGTTCCGGGGAGAGATAATGTACAGAACCCATAACGGAATTTGTGTGCGTAATAGTCGCGGCCGACGCCGCCCGTGCGATGCCGAAGTCGGTAACTTTCGCTTCTCCACTCTTGTTTAAAAGAATGTTATGTGGCTTTATATCGCGATGAATGATTTGATTTGCATGCGCATGACTGATGGCGCCGAGCACTTGGTCCATTAAGCCGGCGGCTTCTGCAAGCGGCAGCGGACCTTCCTTTTGGATCTTTCCCTTTAATGTATCACCATCAATATATTCCATGACGATATAATAAAGCTGCTGTTCCTCACCGACGTCATAAATATTGACAATGTGTGGGTGAGCTAAGCTCGTTGCGGCTTGAGCTTCCCGGTAAAAGCGACGGATAAATTCGTCATCCGTATTGTACTGCGGCTGCAGCACTTTTACAGCGACGGCACGTTCTAAAATAAGGTCATTTGCCTTATAAACGTGAGCCATACCGCCCCCGCCAATTTTTTTCTCAATATCATAACGCTCACTAATTCTCTTCCCGATCAGATCTGACATTACGTCAGCCCCTTTTCATCAGGAGAGTGTAGAACTGCAGCCAAGGTAATATTGTCCTCTCCCCCTCGTTCATTAGCCATATGTATAATCTCTTCGGCTTGTTCCGTAAGCGGCAGATCGGAAAGCAGGATTTCCGAAAAGTCCTCTGCACTTACTTTGTTCGTTAATCCATCTGAGCAGAGCAGCACTCCTTCACCAGCTACCCATTCAAAGACTACCCGTTCGATTTTTGTTTGTTCTTCAGTACCTAAGGCCCGGAGCAGTACGTTTTTGCGCGGGTGGTTTTCCGCTTCTTCTTCTGTCAACTGACCGTTCTTCTTTAATTCATTGACCAGCGAGTGATCTTCCGTTTTCAAAAGCAGTTCTTGACCGTTAAAAAAGTAAGCCCGGCTGTCACCCACATGGGCAATCGCCACAAAAGATGATGTACAAATGGCTGCGACAATGGTAGTGCCCATTCCCCGTAACGAACTGCTTGCTTCCGCTTTCCGAAAAATAGATTCGTTCACTGTCTGGATTTGATCCCGGAGCCACTCCTCTGCTTTTTCTGGAGTAAAAGAATGTTCAAGCGGCTCCCAGGCATTTTTTAATAAATCTTTCGCCATTTGGCTGGCGACATCTCCAGCTTGATGGCCGCCCATGCCATCAGCCACCACTGCCAAATAGTCACCGGCCTGGTTTTGAAAAATGCCACCCGCGTCCTCGTTATGTTCGCGAAGCTGCCCTACGTCTGTTCGAAAAACAGTTTCCACGATGCGAGTCACCTCGTTTCTTCTTTACGTTCCTTTGCGCGAAGCTGGCCGCATGCTGCATCAATATCATGGCCTTGTTCTCGTCTAATCGTCACGTTTACGCCTTTTTCTTTTAACTTTTTTTCGAACGCAAAAACATCAGACCGGCTTGTGCGGACGTAATCTCGCTCCGGCACATAATTAAACGGCATTAAATTAACGTGGCAGTTAATTCCCTTGATTAACTCAGCCAGTTCCTCCGCATGTTCCACACGATCATTGACACCGTTGAACAGCCCGTATTCAAACGTTACCCGGCGGTTCGTCTTTTTCTGATAATACCGAACAGCCTCAATCAACTTTTCCACCGGCCAAGCCCGGTTAATCGGCATTAATCGAGAGCGAATTTCCGAATTCGGGGCATGTAAGGAAATCGCAAAATTGATTTGCATGTTTTCATCGGCAAAATCATAAATGCGTGGCACGACACCACTTGTCGATACCGTAATGTGGCGGGCACCGATGTTTAAACCGTTGTTGTGATTAATCACTTTTAAGAAAGAAAGAAGAGCATCGTAATTATCAAATGGTTCTCCGATCCCCATGACGACGATCGAATCGACACGCTCCTCCCGCTCATCAAGCAGGCGCTGAACAGCGACTACTTGTGCTGTGATTTCACCGGCTTCTAGGTTACGTTTTAAACCTCCGAGAGTGGAGGCGCAAAAGGTGCAGCCAAGCCGGCAGCCGACTTGTGTCGTTACACAAACACTATTTCCATAATTATGCTTCATCAAAACCGTCTCAATCGTATAGCCGTCATGCAGTTCAAAGAGCAGTTTTATCGTGCCGTCCACTGATTCTTGCCGGGCCGTTTCTTTTAAAACAGAAATGGATAATCGATCCGCTAATTTGCGGCGCAGCTCTTTCGACAAATTCGTCATCTCTGAAAAGTCAGCTGCTCTTTTTTCATAAAGCCATTCAAATATTTGTTTCGCGCGAAAAGTCGGTTCTCCTTCTTCTTTTAGCCAATCTTCCAGCTGTTCGTACCGAAATGAATAGATGGAAGGCTTCTCCGGGGCTGCGACGGCGGCTTTTTTCTTCAAATGATGCATAGGGTGTTTTCTCTCCTTTATCGTTCGTCTTTCTTTTTTAAGGCTGCCATAAAAAATCCATCAGTTCCGTAGTCATGTGGTAAAATGGTCACTTGTCCGGCTGATGCCGCAGGTTTTTCCTGGAGCGGCGCCGGAAAATTAACTACAGCATCAACATCTCTTTCAAATTCCGGGTGTTCCTTTAAGAATGCCTCGATGACGTCTTCGTTCTCTTCTTTTCGAACGGTACAAGTACTATAGACGAGCCGGCCCCCGCTTTTTAAGAGATGGGAGGCCTCTTTTAATATTTCCAGCTGGATAACCGGAAAACGCTCGAGATCAGTACGTGTTTTCTGCCATTTAATTTCCGGCTTTCTGCGGATAACGCCGAGTCCGCTGCACGGTGCATCGACAAGGACCCGGTCCATACGGCCGCGCTGTAGCTTCGCTGTCAGTTTCCGGGCATCCAGAGCCTCTGCATGAATAATTGTCAGCCCAAGCCGTTCACTCTGTTCTGTAATCAGGTGAACTTTTTTTTCATGTAAGTCAAATGCACGGATGTCCCCTTCATTTTTCATAAGCTCCGCCAGCTGGGTCGTTTTGCCGCCGGGAGCTGCACAAGCATCGAGCACGTGCATGCCTGCCTCTGGGTGAAGAAGCCGGGCCGGGAGCATCGAGCTCTCATCTTGAACCGTACAAAAACCTGCTGCGTATGCCTGAGAATCTACCACATTGCCGGATACGATCCGGAGAGCTTCGGGGGCCAGTGCCCCTTCTTCTGTTTGGCAGCCTTCCCTGTCCAGTTTCTCTTTCACTGTCGCCTTTTCAGCTTTCAACGTGTTGACACGTACACTTACATGCGGGGCCTCTAAATTTTTCAGCGCCATCTTCTTCGTTTTTTCCTCTCCGTAGGCGTGAATCCAATCTTCCAGGAGCCAAACGGGGTGACTCGTTTCAACAGCCAGTTTTTCAAGCGGGGGGAGATCAATTTCAGGGAGCCCTTGGCGAAGAATAGAACGTAGCACACCATTTACCAGGCTGCTTATCCCTTTGTGACCCTTTTTTTTGGCAATGTTAACTGCTTCATGGACTACGGCACGGTCCGGAATACGGTCGAGATAGACGAGCTGATACAAGGAAACCCGTAAAAGCTGAAGAACCCAGTTCTCTAAGGATTTCAGCTCCTTCTTTATAAACGCGTCTAAGTAGAAGTCGAGCGTATTTTTGCGTTTAAGTGTGCCGTATACGAGTTCAGTCAAAAGTCCGGCATCTTTTTTGGCTATCGTGCCACTTTTTAATACGTGATTTAGAAGCAGATTACTGTAAGCCCCTTCTCGTTCGACACGCTCCAATAAGCGGATCGCTTCTTCCCTGACATTCTTCATTGTCCAAATCGCTCTCCTAGTTGAAATTCATGTTTACCACGCAAGTAGTCAGCAGCACTCATTCGTTTTTTACCAGCGGGCTGGATTTCACTCAGAGAAATGGCAGTCCCGCCTCCTGCTGCAACGGTAATTTCGTCAGTTAGTTCAAGGATTGTGCCAGGCTCTGCTTCCGGCGCTAGGGACACGTCTCGCTTTCTTGCTTGCCACACTTTAAAATTCTTCCCTTTGTACGTAGTGTAGGCTACCGGCCATGGATTCATGCCGCGAATCTGATTATATATGTCACTACTATGCTTCTCCCACTGAATTTCCTCTTGGCCGCGTTGAATATTCGGGGCAAACGTTGCTTCCTCGTCACGTTGAGGAACAGCTTCAGCCCGTTCATTTATAAGCGCCGGAATTGTTTCCAGTAAGAGGTCACGACCGATAATACTTAATTTATCATGAAGCGTTCCGACGTTATCTGTCTCGGCTATTTCAATTTCTTGTTGAGCAAGCATATCACCTGCATCCAACTGCTTCACCATGTACATTATTGTAATTCCAGTTTTCTCCTGACCATCGATAATCGCCTGATGAATCGGGGCCCCTCCTCGGTAAAGAGGCAAAAGCGATGCGTGCACATTGATCGCACCATAGCGAGGCGCTTCCAAAACCGCTTCCGGCAAAATCTGTCCGAATGCTGCGGTAATGATCATGTCCGGTTTTTCCTCTAAAATTTCGTCCACGTTGCCGGCTTCTTTCAGCGTCTCCGGCTGCAATACCTTTAAACCGTGGGCAAGAGCCGCTTCTTTCACCGGCGGAGGGGTAAGTGTTTTCTTTCTACCTTTCGGCCGGTCTGGCTGCGTAATAACAGCCCCAATCGTGTATCCTTCCGCTACTAATCCGTTTAGAATGGGCACCGCAAAATCAGGCGTTCCCATAAATACAATATTCATAACGATCAGCCTCTCTTATCAAAACAGCCCCGCTCTCAGACACTGGCGGGGCTCTAGTTACATAAACATCTGGGGATTCATGTCAATCGAAATAAAAAATCGGTCAGCTGCCATTTCTTTTTGATATCGCTTCGTTATTTGGTTTAAAATATCGGTCAACTTCGGTTCACTTCTGTATTTTATCATGCATTGATAGCGATATCTATCTTTAATACGAGCAATTGGCGAAACAGTCGGTCCCAGTACTTTACTTTCCGACGTGAGGGAGTTTCGCAAAAAAGCTGCCACTTTGTCTGCTGTTTTCATTACATTCACTACGTCCTCATGGGAGATGGTAATGAGCACTAAATAATAATAGGGAGGATAACCGCCCCGTTTTCTCTGGCCCATTTCTTCCAGGCTGAATGCTTCAAAATCATGGTGTTTGGCATATTGGATACTGTAATGATCCGGCGTATAAGTCTGGATCACCACTTCCCCGGCCAATTTGTCACGGCCTGCTCTTCCGCTTACTTGGGTTAAGAGCTGAAACGTCCGCTCTGAAGCACGGAAATCCGGCAAATGCAGCATCGTGTCAGCCGCAAGAACTCCTGCGAGTGTAATTCGAGGAAAGTCAAGCCCTTTTGCGATCATCTGCGTGCCGAGTAGAATATCCGCTTCCCCGGCTCGGAACGCTTGCAGCAGTTTCTCGTGAGAACCTTTGCGGGAAGTCGTATCGACATCCATCCGGATCACCCGCGCTTCCGGGAGCAATTTCGTTAATTCCTGTTCTACTTTTTGCGTCCCGGTACCAAAATAGCGGATTTGTTCGCTGCTGCATTCTGGGCATGTTTGCGGGAGAGCCGTCTCAAATCCACAATAATGGCATTTCAACCGGCGGTCGTTATGATGATACGTGAGAGTTATCTCACAATGTGGGCATTCAGCAGTATACCCGCAATCGCGGCACATGATAAACGTTGAGTGGCCGCGTCGGTTTAAAAATAGAACAGCTTGTTCTTTTTTAGCCAGTCTGTCTTTCAGCTTTTCGAGCAGCAGGGCAGAAAAAACCGATCGATTGCCGCTTTTTAGTTCATCTCTCATATCAATGACATGAACAGGAGGAAGTGCATTTTTGTTCACCCGCTCCGGTAATTCCAAAAGCTCATAGACCCCGCGTTTGGCACGGGCGTAAGACTCAAGAGAGGGTGTTGCACTGCCTAGTATGACCGGGCAGGCGTGATACTCTCCTCTCCATATCGCTACCTGACGGGCGTGATAGCGGGGATGATCTTCTTGTTTATAACTACCCTCGTGTTCTTCATCAATGATGAGGATGCCGAGGTTTTCGAAAGGTGCAAACACAGCCGAGCGCGCCCCAACCGCTACCTGGACTTCTTTACGGTGGATCCTCCGCCATTCGTCGTATTTTTCCCCCGCCGATAAAGCACTATGCAACACAGCAACCTTACTGCCGAACCGTCCTTTAAACCGTTCAACCATTTGCGGCGTTAATGAGATTTCAGGAACAAGTACGATTGCTTCTTGTCCGGCTGCAATCACCCGTTCTATCGCCTTTAAATAAACTTCAGTCTTGCCGCTTCCGGTCACTCCGCGTAATAAAAAAACGGTGTGACGTTCTTCTGCGATCGTACGCTCAATTGGAATTAGTGCCTCTTTCTGCTGTTCAGTAAGAGCTGGGTGAATTTTATCTGTAAACGTTCGGTTCTCATACGGATCACGGTATATTTCCGCCTCTTCCTCCACAAGAATGCCTTTTTTCAGCAATTCTTTAATGACCGGCCTTCCCGCTCCTGTCTTTTCTGTCAGCTCAACAAATGGAATTGCTTCTCCGTTGCTGTTTTCAAGCATCCATTCCATTACCTCTCGCTGCTTTTTCGCCCGGTTCCCCAGTATGTCTGCAGCTGTAACATCTTTGTAGTTGGAAGAAACACGGATTGTGCGAATCATCTTTTTCTTTGTTTTATCCTGCACTAGGTAATCTGCCGTTACCATTTTGCTCTCTAACGCCTGGGTGAGAAGCTGAAACAATCCTTTTTCTTTCGGAAGCTCATTCCAATCTACTCGTGTTTTACCGGCGAAGACAGCTTGCAGCGCCGGAGGTAATTCTTCTTGCTCCACCTGAAGCTGCAGTACTTTTTTCGATTTCGCTCGTATGGCCGCAGGTATCATTGACTGATAAGCTGTTATGAGGAAACAAATCGTTTCTTCTGCAAGCGATTCTCCGAGCGATAAGAGTTCCTTCGTTAACACCGGGTAGGGATCAAGTATATCAACAATCGGCTTAACTCGCTCAAGCTCTGTCGTCGCGGAAAGCTTCCAAACAAAACCTTGGATTTTCCGCGGACCAAACGGGACAATGACCCGCATTCCCGGTTTGACCAAATTCACAAACTCAGCAGGTACGGCATAGTCAAACGCTTTGTTAAGCTGATCAGCTGCAACATCTACAATGACTTGCGCGTACATCGTCAGCTCCGTCCTTTAAGTAACGATTCTGTGTGTGTGAGGATTGCTTTTGCTGTCTCGTGCTTAGACATGCACGCAAGCGGACGGGGAGGCTCTTCATTCGTTAACAAGATCACTTCATTTGTATCTGTGCGAAATCCTGCATTCTCCGCGGAAATGTCATTAGCAACTACCATATCAAGGTTTTTGCGTTCCAGCTTGCCGCGAGCATACTCCACGACACGATCCGATTCCGCTGCAAAACCGATGAGCAGCTGGTTTTTTTTTCGCCTTCCAAGCTCCGCTAAAATATCCGGAGTCCGTTCCATCGAAATCACGACGTCCCCATCCTGCTTTTTTGTCTTGCTGGCATCACGGGTTGCAGGGCGGTAATCCGAAACAGCCGCTGCCTTAATAACGATATCGGCGTCTTCAAACCATTCCAATGCTGCCTCATACATGTCTTGCGCGCTCGTCACATCCACTCTTTTCACGTGAGGGGGAGTCTCTAGCTGGCACGGACCGGCAATTAACGTCACATCTGCTCCTAAGGCAGCTGCTTCCTCAGCAAGAGCGAACCCCATTTTTCCGCTTGACGGATTCGTAAAGACTCGAACTGGGTCGGCGTACTCGTACGTTGGTCCCGCGGTTACGATCATTTTCTTCCCTTTAAGATGAGATGGATGCGGCTCTTGCGCATCCAAAAACGATACTATCTCTTCCGGCTCTGCCATTCTCCCTTTGCCAATCCACCCACAGGCGAGATAACCTTCTCCCGGTTCAATAAACCGGCAGCCACGTTTTTCTAAATGACGCATGTTTTCCTGGACGGCGGGATGGGAATACATATTCACATTCATTGCCGGAGCCAAATAAACCGGACACGTTGCCGCTAAATAAATAGTCGTTAACATGTCATCGGCAATTCCATGTGCCGCTTTCCCGATTACATTAGCTGTTGCTGGAGCGATCACTATCATATCTGCCCAGTCAGCTACATCAATGTGGGCGACTTTCTCTGGTTCTTTTTCAGCAAAGGTGTCATCATAAACGCGCTCGCGAGTAAGCGCCTGAAACGTAAGTGGCGTGACAAATTCTTTCGCCTCCCTCGTCATGACAACTTTCACCTTCGCCCCATGTTGAGTAAGTCTGCTTGCCAGCGCAGCCGCTTTATAGGCGGCAATACCTCCGCTGACTCCTAACAATATGTTTTTATGCTGCAGCATAGCATTTCCTCTCCTCAAGCAATAAACTAAGTATAGACAAGCGACGTGCTCGCCCTAAAACTACGTTTGAAGCAAAACAACAACCTATCACGTAAGTAGGTTGTTGTTATTGTCCGTTACTCTTTATGTTTATAGGAAAGTTTCCCTTGTTCAATTTCTTCGAGGGCAATTCCGACTAACTTGGACGAATCATATTCATCAAGCATCGGGTCAGTCACTTCAATCTCTTTCATTTCCCGTGCTCTACGTGCGGAAATCGTCACGAGGGTGTACTTGGAATCGATATGTTTCAATAAGCTGTCAATCGATGGATATAACATGTTTAGTCAACCTCCGCTAATTGTTTATATTTTTCAATCAGACGTTCCCGTCGACAGTGCTCGGCGGTTACAATGGACTGAATTCGGTGAACCGCCAGTTCGACTTCATCATTTTCTACCACGTAATCGTAATTCTCCATCATCTCTAGTTCTTCGCGCGCAACGGACATCCGTTTATCAATGATGTCCTCTGTCTCTGTTCCTCTCCCCTCAATTCGGTTGCGAAGTTCAGCAAGACTTGGGGGCATTAAAAAAATGAATATACCATCTGGATAACGTTCTTTTACTTTTTTGGCACCCTGTACTTCAATTTCTAGGATGATGTCTTTTCCTTCTGAGATTGTGTTATTCACATTCTCAATTGGAGTCCCATAATAATTATCCAAATACTTGGCCCACTCCAAAAGTTTATCTTCAGCGATCATCTTCTCGAATTCCTGCTTCGTTTTAAAAAAATAGTTGACCCCTTCCATTTCCCCCGGCCTCGGCTTTCTTGTCGTAGCGGAAACGGAATAATCAATATTGGTTACTTTTTCACGAAGTGCTCCACATACGGTCCCTTTCCCAACTCCTGCAGGACCGGAAAGCACGATCAAAAAACCTTTATCATCTTTCATTTTTCCAACGCCTTTCTTGCCATAATACTAGGATCAATCATCCGAATCGTCATCTTTGTTATTTAACCGTTGTGCTACAGTTTCCGGCTGTACAGCTGATAATATGACATGATCACTGTCTGTAATAATGACAGCTCTCGTTCTCCGGCCATAGGTGGCATCAACGAGCATATTCCGATCTCGCGCTTCTTGAATGATTCGTTTAATTGGTGCTGATTCTGGGCTGACGATGGATATAATACGATTAGCAGAAACAATATTTCCAAATCCAATGTTTATTAGTTTAATATTCAATCAAATCCCTCATTTCAACAGAAGCGACAACTATGAATATCTTTACCGCTTTTAGATAATAATATACGAAAATGCGTTCGTTGGCTATTCTATATTCTGCACTTGTTCTTTTATTTTTTCAAGTTCACTTTTTAATTCAACGACGAGGTGACTCATCGACGCATTATTTGCTTTCGAGCCGATCGTGTTCATTTCTCTATTCATTTCTTGAACGAGAAAGTCGAGCTTTCTTCCTTTCGATCCCTGTTGCGTTAAAATCTGCGAAAACTGGCTGCAATGAGAAAACAGTCGGGTGATCTCCTCCGCTGTATCTATTTTGTCCGCAAAAATTGCTGTTTCTGTTATCATTCTTTGTTCATCCACTTCACCGTGACCGTGTAAAAGAGCGTGAATCTTCTCTTTTAAACGAGAGCGGTACTCTTCAACCACAGCCGGTGCCTGCTTCTGTAACGCTGTAGTTAATGAAGTGATGTTCTCCAGTCGCTTTTCGAGATCTTCATGCAGCTTTTCGCCTTCACTTCTCCGCATCACGGTCAACCGGCGGACAGCCTCGGAAACCGTGCTTTCGGCCGCATGTACCCAACTTTCATTTAACTCTGAGCTCTCCTCCACGGTCATAATCTCAGGATGAAACAAAAAGCTTTCCAGGTTGAGGCGCGAATCAAACACATTTAATTTTTCCAGATCATCAGCATGATCAAGAAACTGATGAACAAGGTCCCAATCCAACTGTGCTTCTTTTGATACAGGTACCGTCCCCTCCATCGTAATAAAAACGTCCAGCTTCCCGCGCTCTACTGCTGCAGCAATCAGCCGGCGCAGTCTATCTTCCAAAAAAGCAAGCTGTCTGGGCATCCGGAATTGAATCTCACGAAACCGGTGATTTACCGACTTTATTTCTACAAGAATACGGCCGCCATCTTGATCCATCCATGCGCGGCCGTACCCGGTCATACTAACTGTCATTCCCTATCACATCCGCTTATTTCTATAATAAACAATTCTATCACCTGCTACAAGCGAAAGGAAAGAGGAATCTATAATATTGTCAAACGATGACAGCTGTCTGCCTTAGAATGGAGTACGTTATTTGCGCTTCGATCTCCCAAATAAGCTCCTTCCTGCTAATGCAAAGGTTGGAATCGAAGCAAGGGCCGTAATGAAAAGCCATTCCACCGCTGTAAGTGACGTCGTATGGAAAACCGGCTGTAACGCAGGTGTGTAAATAACAAGCAAGAGTAAGAGCAAAGATGAAAGCACGGCTCCAATCAAATATTTGTTCTCCAATGGATTGCGATCGAAAATGGTTCGATCGGTACGACAGTCAAACACGTGGATGAGCTGGGCCAGAACTAAAATCGAAAAGGCGATGGTCTGGGCGCGGACAAAGTCGTCCGGCTGTTCATAAAGGGCGGTAACAAAACCAATGAGTGTCACAACTCCGATGATGAAACCTCGGCTGATGATTTTCCATCCCATTCCGCGGGCAAAAATACTTTCGGAAGCAGAGCGCGGCGGCCGTTTCATCACATCTTCTTCCGGCTGATCAAGACCAAGGGCCATCGCCGGGAGACCGTCCGTTATTAGATTAATCCACAAAATTTGAATAGCGACGAGCGGGAGCGGCAGACCCAGAATCACCGCAAAAAGCATCACAAGAATTTCACCAACGTTTGAGGCGAGCATATAGCGAATGAATTTACGAATGTTTTCGTAAATGTTGCGCCCTTCGGTGATAGCCGAGCGGATCGTTGCAAAATTGTCGTCACGAAGCACAAGTGCCGATGCTTCCTTTGCTACGTCGGTTCCAGTTCTCCCCATTGCAATCCCGATATCAGCCGCTTTTAAAGCAGGAGCATCATTTACACCATCACCCGTCATCGCAACCACGTGTCCTTGACTTTGGAGAGCATGGACGATATTCAGTTTGTCCTGCGGGCTGACACGAGCGAACACATACGTACCTTGGATTAACGACAATTGTTCTTTTTGTGACGCTTCGTTCCACTCCTTACCTGTCAACACTTTACCATGAGGAGGAAGAATCCCGATATCTTTCGCGATTGCAGCAGCGGTATCTTTATGGTCACCGGTAATCATAATCGTTTTTATTCCAGCGCGTCGGCATTCCATGACCGCCTCTTTCACTTCCGGACGAGGTGGGTCAATCATTCCCTGGATGCCGACTAACGTTAAGTTCCTTTCTGCTAAATCAGCATTCTTGACTTCTTCATTTGCAGCTAGCGGCCGATAGGCGACGGCAATAGTACGGAGCGCTCCCTTTGCCATCCGTGCAACTGCTTCTTTCAACTCTTTTTTACGAGCCACTGTTAATCTTTCCTGTTTTCCATTGATTTCAATGGTTTGGGCTTTTTCAAGCAAAATATCAGGCGCGCCTTTGGTGATTACAAACGAATTTCCGTTTTTATTAGTTACCACCACCGACATCCGTTTTCTTTCCGAATCAAAAGAAAATGTTCGTTCAACCCTGTACTCTGTGAAAACATCACGGAGCCGGATTCCGGAAGAAATCGCAGCATTTGCCAGTGCTTTTTCAGTTGGATCTCCCTTAATCTCATCCGTGTCGGCTCCTGCGTCTGCGACGTGGTCAAGGACGGCTTGATTACAAAGGGCCCCGTAGGACAAGAGTTTGTCGTATTTTTTTATAGGGAAGCCTTTATTTTGCGATCGTGAAGCAATACTCCCGCCATTCCATACCGCCATGACCTTCATTTTGTTTTGCGTAAGCGTACCTGTCTTATCGGAACAAATGACAGAAGCACAACCAAGCGTTTCTACTGCCGGCAGTTCTCGAACAATTGCATTTCTTTTGATCATACGCTGGACACCTAGCGCAAGCACTACCGTCACAATCGCGGGCAGCCCTTCTGGTATTGCAGCAACAGCAAGGGACACGCCGGCAAGCAGCATCTTAAACAGCGGCTCTCCCTGCATCAAGCCAAGCACCACAACTAAAGCTGTTAAGAGAAGAGCCGTTGTCACTAATATTTTACCTAAGTGAGAAAGCCGTTTTTGAAGCGGCGTTTCTTGTTTCTTGGATTGTGATAATAAATGAGCGATCGTACCCATCTCTGTTTTCATCCCGGTTGCGACAACGATCCCTTCCGCTCTTCCTTTTGTAATAATCGTGCCCGCAAACAACATATTCGTACGGTCGCCAATCGACACATCTTCCTTATCGATCACGGTATTGTCTTTCGAAACGGGGTGTGATTCACCAGTTAACGCCGACTCCTCAACGGTGAGTCCGTTTCCAGATAAGATACGGATATCAGCACTGATTTTGTCGCCGCCATTCACTCGTACAACATCGCCAGGCACCACATCCCGCGAAGAAACCGGTATCCATCTCCCGCTTCGTTTTACAGTCATCGACGGTGAAGATAATTCTTTTAAAGCATCTAGTGAATTTTCTGCTTTCCTCTCTTGGACAAATCCGAGAATGCCGTTCAAAATGACGATAAAGATGATTGTCACCGCATCCGCATATTCCCCTAGAGCTGCTGATACCGCTGTCGCTCCAAGCAAAATAAGAATCATCGTATCCTGAAACTGCTGCAGAAACAGCTGCCAAGCCGGCGTCTTCTTCTTCTCATCCAATACGTTCGGGCCTGCTTGTTTAAGACGAGCTTTTGCCTGTTTTTCGTCCAAACCAGCTTTTGAAGAAACATGAAATATCTTCTCTAAGCTTTCTTGCGGTTGTTTATGCCAGTCCATTTCCATTCACCTCTGCATATACGTGTCCTCACATCCTATTCAGACAAGCCCGATTTCATGCTATACTTTTCAAAAGCGGGCATTTCTGAAAGGAACGCTCGTAGATGCACGATATGGAAAGGACGTCTTACTACATGTCTTTTGATGGAATCATGACAAGAGCTGTCGTACACGAATGTTCCCAGACTTTAATGAACGGCAGAATTACGAAAATAAAACAGCCGTACCAATCAGATTTACTGCTAACCGTTCGCGCAAACCGTACCAATTATCAACTGTTATTATCAGCGAATCCGAGCTTTGCGCGTGTTCATCTTACGAATGCCAAATTAGACAATCCTTCTGAACCGCCGATGTTCTGTATGATGCTCAGAAAGCATCTCGAGAGCGGTTTTATCCGGGAGATTAGGCAGCATGGGATGGAGCGGATCATCACGTTTGTGATCGAGGGGAAAGATGAGATCGGTGACACATCGACGAAGCATCTAGTCGTTGAAATTATGGGGAAACACAGCAATATTCTACTAGTCGATCCGGAGACGAACCATATTCTCGACAGCATGAAACACATCCCCCCTTCAGTGAACCGCCACCGGACGATTTTACCGGGCAGAGACTATGTCGCACCACCGGAACAAGGGAAAGCCGATCCTCTTACTGCCGATGACGATACAGTCCTCCGCAAGCTCGATATGAATCAAGGAAAACTTGGCCGCCAGCTCGTTCACGCATTTACCGGCTTGTCTCCACAAACAGCCGAAGAAATCATCCACCGGGCTGGTATCGGGAACCCCCGTAAGATTGCCGAGACGTTTACCGCGGTGATGCAGGATATACAAAAACACCACTACGAGCCGCAAATGCGGATAGCCGCGGGGAAAGAATTTTACAGTGTCATTGACTTAACGTATGTAGAGGGGGAGAAACGAACCTTTGCCACTGTCAGTGAACTGCTTGAACATTTTTTCACCGGGAAAGCAGAACGGGATCGCGTGAAGCAGCAAGCACACGATCTTGAGCGGCTGCTACGCAATGAGCTCGCCAAAAACAAGAAAAAGATTAAAAAACTCGAAAAAACAGTCCAAGAAGCCGACAAACGCCAAGAACAACAGAAATTCGGCGAACTGTTAACCGCTAATTTGCATCTGCTCAAAGGTGGCGAAAAAGAGATCGAAGTTATGGATTATTATGATGAAGCCGGCGGCACCATTACGATCCCGCTCGACCCGGAGAAGTCACCCGCCGAGAACGCTCAGCAATTCTTCCGCAAATACAACAAGGCGAAAATGTCACTCAAAATGGGGAAAGAACAAATTAATGAAACAAATGCGGAGATCCGCTACCTGGAACAACTCATCCAGCAACTCGACTCCGCTTCCCCTGCCGACATTGCCGAAATTCGCGAAGAACTTGCGGAAGAAGGCTATGTGAAGAAACAGCCAAACAAAGGAAAACAGAAAAAGAAGCCGGGAAAACCGGTTCTCGAGCATTATCAATCAAGCGAAGGTGCGGATATCCTCGTCGGAAAAAACAACAAACAAAATGAGTACTTAACGAGCCGGGTGGCACACAAAGAAGACACGTGGCTTCATACGAAAGACATCCCCGGCTCCCACGTTGTGATACGCGGGGAACATGTCGGAGATACGACCCTTAAAGAAGCAGCAAACATTGCCGCCTTTTACTCGAAAGCCAAAGACTCTGCCTCCGTTCCGGTAGACTACACAAAAATCAAACACGTCAAAAAACCAAACGGCGCGAAACCCGGCTTCGTCACCTACGATCAGCAGGCAACCGTGTTCGTCACCCCTGACGAAGAACTGGTCCGAAAGCTACGTGTACGGGAAGGAGCAAAATACAAAAACACCTGATAAGGCGTTAATCAGTTCAGCGAGCACCGGGAACATACCCGGCTCGCTTTTTTAGTGACTGCTTGCAGGGTATCTCATCCGTATTAGAGCTTGAAACAGGTCTGCGGGAAAATTGTCGAATAATTGTTATTGACCAACGTACTGAAAAGTGAAACAATTGTATTTGAAGATCCCCCTTTTCCTCTCAGAAATCAATCTTCTCAGATAGCACCACAACATTTCCCAACCTGTGTGTAAACTCCTTTTTCATCATTGTACTCCATCCCACTCTGATTCTTTTTCTCCTGTCATCTGTCTCCATTCTAACCTATCGTACCGACAATATTCCTCTGTACAAACAGTTCTATCATGCAGTTTATCCTTTCCCTTTCACGAATCCAAAAAAAACGTTTAAAGGAGGCCACCTTTATGGGGCACGATATCTGTGGTTTTAACAAAGAAGGAGAAGAAATTGCGTATGCCAGATTCAGCATGGGTAATTATAATGCGCTTACATTATACAAGGTATTGGATGCATACGAGTATTATGGCGGAGTAAGCGGAATTGGGAGAGCTTCCAATTTTTCTACAGAACAAATGGAAAAGGCCTGGCTTGCCTATGAGGAAATGGCTAATACAGACACTTCTCCATCACCGGAAAGTAAATTTGTAGAATGGGATAAGAAACAAATCTCGCAGTTCATACAAAATTGTTTAAAAACCGCCCAAGAAGAAGGTAGTGTCCGGGTCTCTTTCGGTTAATACAAGGCCAATCCCGTCTTAAACGCGTTGTCGTTGTCTGCTTGCGCTTAACAAAGGGGATCAAGAAAGGGGGGTATAAGTAGTTCTAGTGGGAAAGCCTCACAGATGCGTATGTGATCCAAAGGTCTGTCCCCCCTGAACTATTATTTATAGACCGTTTCTACACTTTCTTGATCTTTGTACATATTGTACAGGCAAAATTTTGGTTCTCACGAACTTTTGGTGATGTTATTTATTGAATATATATGGATATAGCTCTGTAAAAAAGGAGCGATGATATTAACAGACACATTGTCTACTAATATATGGTCACTTGTATAAAACAATAGACACGATGACTATTTGATTAGGTCACTTGCCGAAGTTATAGTTTCACTAGAGATATTGATTTAAATCTTTATCTCAAAGGATGCAATATAAAAAACGGCAAACCAATCTTATGGAAAAGGGGAATAAATCATGTCAACTATGAAGGCTTGGCAATTACAAGGCGTTGGGTTAGAACATCTAAAATTGGTGGATTTACCCGTGCCGGAACCCGGACCGAAACAAATTCTCGTTCGTGTGAAAGCGGTTTCTCTTAACTTCCGTGACGGAGGAATTGTGGATGGGAGTTATTTACCAGAATTAATGGTTAGACCATTTATACCAGTATCTGACGCGTCTGGCGAAGTGGTAAGTGTAGGGTCAAAGGTAACTAAATTTAAAAAAGGTGATCGTGTAACGTCGCATATGTATTATAAATGGTTGGATGGCAGCCCAAACCAAAATGATATTTTCACTTACTCAATAGGAGGCCCTTCAGATGGTGGGTTAGCAGAATACATATTGCTTAATGAGGATGCAACTGTAATGACACCAGTTACCTTTACAAACGAGGAAGCTTCGACACTTCCTATTGCTGCACTTACTGGTTGGTTTTCATTAGTTGAGTATGGAAAAATCAAAGCAGGAGATACAGTACTTGTACTGGGAACCGGAGGAGTTTCAGTATATGCTGTTCAATTTGCCTCAGCATTGGGAGCAAGAGTAATTGTGACGAGTAGCAGCAACGAAAAATTAGAAAAGGTAAAAGCACTTGGTGCAAAAGATGTTATAAACTATGTAGAGACTCCAGATTGGGAAAAAGAAGTATTAAAAATTACTGAAGGAAAAGGCGTCCAGCATATTCTGGAAGTAGTTGGTGGCCAAAGTATTAACCATTCACTTGAAGCTCTAGCTTTTCAAGGTCATATCTATGTCATTGGTTACTTGGATAATATGTTATCAGAAGTGAAACTACGGTCAATAATAGAAAAACAAGCTCAAATCCAGGGAATTAATGTAGGACATCGTAGAGCGTTTGAAGACATGATCAAAGCATTTGATGAGCTAAACATTAAACCTGTTATTGACACTGTCTATTCATTTAATCAAGCCCATGAAGCTTTTGAACATCTATACAAAGGGGCATTTGGAAAGATTGTTATAAAAATTTCTGAGTAAGTAAGCACCATGTATGAGAGGATTGCTTTGTTCCATAAGCAGATTACATACTGAAACCGTTTTCCTTATTCGAATGGAGAACGGTTTTTTGTTCTTATCACAACTCTTGGTGAAACAGGATAAAACAGGACCCGGTCTTTCGGAATCGTACCTATATTCATACAATGTGGAGGTGGCCAGGTTACGGTTCATATGGTCTAGTAGGGCCTATGACTCTAGCAAGTGTAATAATTGGTTTATTACAAGGGCTTTTTGCAGGAGTAGGTTATAAACTTATTAAATATGTAGAATATTATTGTAACTCATAAACTTTCACTTGAAGCGTTGGTTTACTGCGGAAACCCGAGTGGCCCTTATGTAACATTCTTTATATTACTTGATTTGCTGATTGGTTTTTTTGTGACCATGGACTTCTACTGGTGATTTCCTTATCTTCAAAGTTTCTTCCTCTATTTATGGTACGATTCCCCCCTATTTATCTTAAACTCACAAACCTATGGACAGGTTTTTTCCTGTCTTGTTTTGTTTATCCATTCTCTGCATAATGGGTAATCTCCTCATGAAAGGAATGATCTGTGTCGGCGACTGTACTTGCACCCCCGTCTCATAACCAACATACCATATTCAAAGTATTCTATATTCCTCGGATAGAGGGGGTAACGTTCATGGAGTTAGAACTGTCACATTGGTTATATTTGGTTGGAACATTACTCATTATTTTAACGATGTTATTTCGGCAAAATGTCGTTGTTCCAGCGTTAAGCATGATTTTTTTCGTTGCCTGGTCCTTTACAGGTTCTTTCTTAGATGGTATTCAAGCTATTTTCACCGCAAACTTAACCGCAGCTTCAGAGTTATTTAACATCTTTTTAATCATTGCGATTATGACGGCTCTCTTGCGTTCGATTCAATCGATTGGCGCTGATGAGCAAATGATTCAGCCGTTCCAGAAGGTAATGAGAAATGGGACGTTAGCTTATTGGGTGCTTGTCGTGATCACGTACCTTTTGTCTTTATTCTTCTGGCCCGCACCGGCAGTTCCACTAATTGGTGCCCTGTTAATACCTGTTGCTATTCGGGCAGGTCTTTCACCAATAGGAGCAGCACTTGCGATTTCCCTTGCTGGTCATGGGATGGCACTGTCGTCTGATTTTGTCTTGAAAGTTGCACCTGAATTAACTGCTTCTAGCAGCCGTGTCCTGGAAGCGAGTGCCATCGGGGAACAAGCGTTAATTTTATCCTTAGTGGCCGGGGCAGTTTCTCTCACAATCGTGTATTTCTCCGTTCGTAGATCGATGAAAAAACCAGCAAAAGAAAATCTCACAGAATGGGAAGAGAGTGGGGATGATGACTTAAACATTAAAGCTGATGATGCTGAAGTGAAAAAAGGTCGATATAGTCCCATATTCGCGTTTCTCGTTCCCGTCATCTTTTTAGTCATTGTCACCTATGTCATTGTCGCCACCTTTTCTAATCTCTTGCCAGCGATTGAAGATGGAGCTGGGTCCTCCCTCGTTGGTGGTACGGCGATCCTCTTAATTATTATCATGTCCTTGTTTCGTAACTACAAAGAAACGTTACAGGAGGTCAGCGATAATATTGTGAAAGGGTTCGTATTTGCTTTTAAAGTAATGGGGCTTGTTATCCCTGTTGCCGCCTTTTTCTTCATCGGAAGCGGTGAACTAGCAGGCCAGATTTTCGGTACAGATCCTGACACGACACCCTCTTTTCTATTTGACCTGGTTCAAGCAAGTCAGGCATATATTCCTGACAACGCCTTTTTCACAGCATTAGGTGTCTTGATTCTAGGGATGGTTTCCGGTCTGGATGGTTCCGGTTTCTCTGCCCTTCCCTTAATTGGTTCGCTTTCTGAAGCGTTAGCCGCGTCAACGGGAGTCGATCCAACAACACTTGCCTCCATTGGGCAAATCGGTGCTATTTGGGTAGGTGGCGGCACACTCGTCGCTTGGTCACCAATCATTGCCATCGCAGGCTTCGCCAAAATATCCGTCATTGACCTCGTCCGCAAAAGCTTCATCCCTGTCGTCATCGGCCTCCTTGTTTCAATGGTCTTTGCTTTACTATTATTCTAAAAGCAAAGATGAAAAAGAGCGCGACTGGGCAAATCTAACACTCGTAACTGAAAAGTCGAACAATTAAATTGTGAACGTATATTCTAAGTGTAGTTAAAATACGTAGACTCCAGCAGGAACAGCACGAGCCGAAGATCCACTTGGTAAAGGGTTTTCCTTTACCAAGTTAGCTGAGGCCGTGCCTGCGGAAAGCAAAGTATGTTGACGGAACGGTGTTAACAATTAATTCGTTAACTTAATAATCCGAACTGATTGTCTCCAATCGTTCGGATTATTCTGTACGTAAGATACTTTTGCCCCGGTTTAGTTCTTTTTCATGCCGTCTTAATTTCGATTATGTCGTTTATTTTTCTTTCCATCCAAATTTAAAAACTCGGTATCCTTAGCAATTTCCACGTCATTCTTTTCATGTTTCGGTTCCGTATCATATTTTATAACATTTTTTTGTTTTCCCTTATCTTTATTACGATTCTTATTTTGTTCCGACACTGCTTTAACCTCCCATGATAATAATCGACAAACTTAGTATATCCATGACCCAAAACCTTATGCTCCGAAGTAAAAGGATGTAACTGAGTTGGAAGGCATTAAGTACGAATCGGCTTTGACAGGCAAATGTTGCTCACCAAAAAGCGAGCTCAGGAAAACTCCTGGCTCGCTCTATTTTAGAAATTATGTCTACACATTTTGTAATTGTCTTGTTTTCTCATCCACTGCATCTTCCTCTGCGTTACTTACGCTGAGACCTAGTGACTGAGCGGTTGACGTTTGAATCTCATGGTAAAGCTCTGGGTTGTCCGCTAATGAGACGCCATAGGACGGAATCATTTCTTTTAATTTCGGTTCCCACTCTTTTAGTTGCTCAGGGAAACATTTCTTGAAGACTTCAATCATAACGTGCACAGCGGTGGACGCACCTGGAGATGCACCGAGTAATGCCGCGATCGTGCCGTCTGCGTCCGTCACTACTTCGGTACCGAATTGAAGGGTGCCTTTGCCGCCTTCTTCGGTATCTTTAATCACTTGCACACGCTGGCCCGCAACCACGAGTTCCCAGTCTTCGCTTTTTGCATTTGGCACAAATTCCCGTAGTTCTTCCATGCGTTGCTCTTTCGATAACATTACTTGCTGTATCAAGTATTTTGTCAAGGACATTTCTTTTACTCCTGCTGACAGCATCGTAAAGAGGTTATCTGGTTTCACAGAAGTGACTAAGTCGAGCATGGACCCGGTTTTTAAGAATTTTGGCGAGAATCCAGCGAACGGTCCAAACAGCAGCGACTTTTCATTATCGATATATCTGGTGTCCAGATGTGGAACGGACATCGGCGGTGCACCGACGGCCGCTTTCCCGTATACTTTCGCATGATGCTCCTCGATCACATCAGGATTATTACAGACCATAAACAAGCCGCTTACCGGGAATCCGCCGATATGCTTTCCTTCGGGAATACCTGATTTTTGCAGCAAATGTAAGCTGCCGCCCCCTGCACCAATAAAGACGAACTTGGCAGTGTGGGTTTCGCTCATACCGTTGTTAAGATTTTTCACTTTTAATTCCCAGAGCCCGTCATCGGCCCGTTTTATATTCGTGACACTATGCTTATAGTTGATATCTACATTATTACTCCTGAGATGGTCAAATAGCTTGTGCGTCAAAGCACCAAAGTTGACATCCGTACCCGAGTCAATTTTCGTTGCCGCAATCGGCTCATTTAACGTACGGCCTTCCAACATAAGCGGAATCCATTCCTTCAGCCTCTCTGGGTCTTCTGAGTACTCCATTCCCTGAAACAGGTGGTTATGAGAAAGAGCTTCAAACCGTCTTTTTAAAAAGTTTACATTTTCCTCTCCGTGAACGTAACTCAAATGAGGCAGTGGCATAATAAAGTCTTGTGGTCTTCCAATCATGTCCCTATTCACAAGATAAGACCAAAACTGTCTAGAAAGCTGGAACTGTTCATTAATGTTAATCGCTTTCGTAATATCCACAGAACCATCAGGCTTTTCGACGGTATAGTTAAGCTCACACAATGCAGAGTGACCCGTTCCTGCATTATTCCATTCGTTCGAGCTTTCCTCTCCTGCATCTGCTAGTTTCTCAAACACAGTAACCTTCCAATCCGGCGCTAATTCTTTCAACAGTGTACCTAAAGTAGCACTCATGATGCCGGCACCTATTAAGATAACATCTGTATCAGCTTGTCTGCTCATATTTACCATATCCTTCTATCATAAGATTTGCAGAAAGAATGTGGGCGCTTTCCGATTATGCCTCACAATTAAACAACAAGTAACCTGAAAACACCTCTTCTGTATCAATATCCTGATTGTAGTATAGCACTATTAAGTGTAGTATAGCACTATTTTTAATAAATTAGTAGAGTAAAATAACTACTGTTATATGATAGTTATAGTTTTTCCATATCGTAAAAATATTTTTGTAATCTTCGTTTCTTTTTATCATATACGAATGCGTTGATAGATCTGCTTCTCCCACTTGTTCTCGTTTTCAAAGGTACTGTTACCCTTATATCCTCGTAGGTATTCCTAAAAACTGGATCTTTCCCAATAGCCATTCAGCAATCGTTTGTTTTTCTAATCCGCGTGTATAATGTCCTATGTATTGCGGCCGAATATAACTGGAAAAAAGTAAGCTCGATTGCAGGAACCGAGCTTACTTTTTTATGTAACCTGTACCGAGAGTAGCCCATCTTTATCAACTTCGATTGAGGTCTCAGCAGGTGTTAGCTTAAGTGCGTTCCGGAGATCACGAAGAGAGCTGCATTGTTGTAATGCAAGTGTCATCACCTTCATAGGTGGAAATGCTAGATTCCACTGTTTCCCCGTCATGCTGTATAGCTACGTTATACGTGTCATTACGTGGCAGCCACAAGTCGATAAATCCATTTGGCTTGGAGTTCATCGTTTTATCCAGAATAATGTTACCTTCTTCGTCTTCAATAAGCATGTCAAATTCTTCATCCTTTAATTCTCCCTGACAACCTGTCAGGCTATGAATTTGTCATGGATGGGTCTCATGTACATACGGAGCAATTGAAACAAAGAATTCATTCTCAGGTAAGTCGTAAGCCTTCTCGCTGTTATTTTCATCTGTTAGGATGAGCTCTTCTGAAGTAATAACAGCAGATACGTTGGCACTGTTTGCCGCACTGTATTCACTCACCAATTCCTTGACGTCGTCTGGCTTTGTTCCTTCTGCATTATCTTGTTCACCAGCACCGCTCGAGCAAGCTGTTAAGAACGCACAGGCCAGCCCAATACATATAGCAATCAAACGCTTCAACGTCTATTCACCTCACTTGATACGTACTTTATTTCATAACCCCTCTTCTCATCTTAACTGAAAAAGCGAGCCATTCTACTATAAATATCGAAAAATAAGCGAAAGATTATACTATCCTTATTCACTGAGCCATTTGCTCGTTATTTTACCGTCGAGGCAAGCCAGTCTGTGCTTTCAGGGTTGCTTTGCCATTTACGAAGACGGGTGACGTCTTGTTGCGTTAAATACTCGTTGTCACGAGCGGTTTCTAACAAATTGTCGTAGTCGGTAAGCGTATGATAGGAAAGACTGGCGGCGGCGAGCTTTTGCTTCCCTTTCTCTAATCCGTATGTGAAGATAGCAGCGGTTCCAAGTACGGTGACTTTTTGTTCAAGCAGTGCTTCTTGTACGTTGATGACGCTGCCTCCTGTGGAGATTAGGTCTTCGATGATAACTGCTTTTGCGCCTGCGTCAACCTTGCCTTCAATTTGATTTTCTTTTCCGTGTGATTTGGACTTGGAGCGTACATACGCCATTGGGAGTCCCATTTTGTCTGCGACGAGCGCCGCATGGGCAATGCCCGCAGTCGCCGTGCCGACAATGACCTCTGCTTCTGGATAATGTTTATGAATCATCGCAACCATGCCTTCGGCGATGCTCTGGCGCAGTGTCGGGTAGGACAGCGTCAAGCGGTTATCACAGTATATCGGTGATTTTAAGCCAGAGGACCACGTGTAAGGCTCGTCTGGGCTTAACGTCACGGCGTTGATGTCCAACAATTCTTTTGCTAACCAATGTTGCATGATGCATTCCTCCATTGCCTATTTATTGCTTGGTATGCGCTCCGTGGATTCTCTGCTTGAATGATACTTCTCCCGACGACAATCGCATCACTACCTAGTTCACGTGCTCTTTCCGGGGTCACAACCCGCTCTTGGTCGTTGTTTTCATTTTCTTTAAGACGAATGCCTGGTGTCACGGTTTCGAAGGTTGGGCCGACTTTTTCTTTAATCATCGGTACCTCGAGAGCGGAACAAACGACACCTTGCAGGCCGGCTTTTTTGGCGTTTTTCGCATAATGAATGACGGTTTCTTCTAACGACTGGGCAATGCCAAGTTCGTTTTGCATCACCGCTTCGCTTGTACTCGTCAGCTGTGTGACTGCAACACAGTCGGGAGTTGTTTCCGAGGCGGGTGTCCCCGCTTCAATTCCTTCACGGGCTGCTTCCATCATCTTCATGCCGCCGGCTGCATGAACGGTGATGAGATCAACATGTAACGATGCGAGCTGACGGGCTGCGCTTTTTACGGTATTCGGGATGTCATGAAGCTTTACGTCCAGGAAGATATGATGTCCTTTTGCTTTCCACTCTTGTACGAGAGCGGGTCCTTCTTTATAAAATAATTCCATGCCGATTTTCAGAAAAAGCGGCTCGCCGGCAAACGCTTCTAAACAACGGTCTGCCGTATTTTTATCTGGAAAATCCATCGCCACTATCAAGGGATTATTCATGATGTTTTCACCTCGTTTATATGTAGGTCCTGTATATTGGAAAGGCTCTTTTCTGTTGCCCACTTTTCCAGTCCTTCGATTAGTTCCAGACAAATAAAAGGATTGGTAAAGTTTGCGGTTCCAACCGCGACTGCATTCGCTCCTGCCATGAAAAACTCGATTACATCTTCCACAGAGGAAATTCCTCCCATGCCGATAATCGGAAGATCCGTCGCTTGACGTACTTCATAAATCATCCGGATAGCAATCGGTTTGACGGCGGGTCCCGATAAACCACCGGTGCCATTCGCAAGCAGCGGTCTTCCTGTTTGGATGTCGATTTTCATCCCGGTTACCGTATTAATCATCGACAATCCATCAGCACCTGCTTTTTCTACCGCTTTAGCAAGCGTTGTAACGTTCGTCACGTTTGGTGATAACTTGACATAAACCGGCACGTGAGAAACGGTTTTTACCCGTTTGGTCAGCTCGGCTGCGAGCTCTGGATCTGTTCCGAAGGTGATGCCGCCTTCCTTCACATTCGGACACGATATATTTAACTCAAGTGCACAGACGCGCTTGTGTGCTGATAAAGCCGCTGCTGTTCTTTCATAATCTTCCATCGTAGAGCCCGAGATATTCGCAAGGAGCGGTACCGTATATTTTTCAAGCCAGCTGAGCTTCTCGTTTATTACTGTTTCTACACCAGGATTTTGAAGGCCGATTGCGTTTAGCATTCCCGAGGATGTTTCCGCTACTCGCGGTGTTTCATTTCCGTAGCGCGCTTCCTGTGTCGTTCCTTTCAGTGCAATCGCGCCTAGTTCATTCAAGTCATACAACTTCGCAAACTCTTCGCCGAACCCGAAGCATCCGGATGCCGGCATAATTGGATTCTCCATGGAGAGTCCTGGCAGATTTGTCTCAAGTCTGTTCATAGTGCTATCTCCCTCCATGGAAATACCGGTCCATCACTGCACACTTTTCGGTACTCCCGGCCGCTTGGATCTTCTTGCAGATGGCAGACACAGGCAAGACACGCCCCAATGCCGCATCCCATTCTTTCCTCAAGTGACAGGCTGCCTTTTGCCTCAGGATACTGGCATTCCAGTGCCCGCAGCATCGGTTTCGGGCCGCATGCATACAGCCAGTCACAATCAATGTGTTCACGCTTCATCACATCTGTGACCATCCCTTTGTACCCGGCACTGCCATCAACCGTACATGTGTAAACATCGCCAAGTTCTTTAAATTTTTCTTCGTAAAATATGGTATCTGCATCGTTAAAGCCAAGAACCGTTACGACGTTTATCCCCTTCGTTGTAAGTGCTTTTGCGAGGCCGTACAGGGGTGGCACTCCGACACCGCCGCCGACAAGTACTGCTCTCTTTCCGACTTCTGTTCCGTTAATAGCAAAACCATTGCCAAGCGGGCCGAGTACGTCCAGTGACAATCCCGCTTTCTTTTCGGCGAATAGTCTCGTGCCGGCACCTCCCGCTCGGTAAATAACGGTCATTCGACCTGCCTTTTTGTCCGCATCGCAAATACTAAGCGGGCGGCGTAGGAGGAATGGGGATTCATCGGCCGTTTTTATATGGACAAATTGACCGGGCCGTTCTATATCATAAACGATTTCCCCTTCTAGTACCATCTCAAAAATAGAATTAGCTATTTTTTTATTAGAATAGATTGTCATGTTGTTTTTTTTCATGACGCTCCTCCATTCACACTCACTTTTTCACTCGGTTCCATTTGCGGCATTGCTTCTGCTCGGAACGTCATCATTTCAAGTACTTTTAGTAAAGCATCGGCCGTATCGATGGATGTCAGACAGACAACTTCATTTTCAACCGCTTCCCGGCGGATACGGAAACCGTCCCGTGCCGGCAGTTTCCCCTTTGTGAGTGTATTAATGACAAACTGTGCCTGTCCTTCTCTAATAATATCGAGAAGATTAGGAGAAGACTCAGCCACCTTATTCACGACAGTTACCGGGATATCTTCTTGCAGTAAGTACGAAGCGGTTCCCTCTGTCGCAATCAGTGTGTAACCTATATGATGAAATCTTCGGGCGAGTGCAAGTGCTTCTTTCTTATCTTTATCGGCGATTGTAAACAAGACCGATCCGTGCTTTGGAATATTCATCCCTGATGCCACCAATCCTTTATACAATGCCTTTTCAAGGGAATGGTCACGCCCGATTACTTCTCCAGTAGACTTCATTTCCGGTCCGAGTGAAATATCGACACGTCGTAGTTTGGCAAAGGAGAAAACCGGCACTTTAACGGATACTTCCTTTTTCTCCTGCAACAGCCCATTGTCATAGCCTTGATTAAGTAAACTTCTCCCGGTCATTATTTTGGCGGCAACAGAGGCAATCGGTACCCCGGTAATTTTACTTAGAAAAGGCACGGTCCTGCTGGCGCGCGGATTCACTTCGAGTACGTAGACCTCCTCTTCATGAATGACAAACTGGATATTTAATAGTCCCTTGATTTGCAGCCCTCTTCCTATTGCAATCGTCCGCTCCACGAGTTTTTGTTTCAACGCTTCCGGGACGGTTTGTGTTGGATAGACAGCAATCGAGTCTCCGGAATGGACACCGGCTCGTTCAATATGCTCCATAATTCCCGGTACAAACACGGTTTCGCCGTCTGAAATCGCATCCACCTCTATTTCTTTTCCGAGCAAGTAGCGGTCAATGAGAACAGGATGCTTTTCATTCACTTTCACAGCTCGCTCCATATAGAGAAAAAGCTCTTCCTCATGTTCGACAATTTCCATTGCACGGCCACCGAGTACATAAGACGGGCGTACGAGGACAGGATAGCCGATATCAGCGGCAATCACGAGTGCTTCCTCGGGCGAATAAGCAGTGCGGCCGAGCGGCTGTGGAATCCCAAGATTTTGAAGTGCTTGTTCAAATTTATCTCGATTTTCTGCTCGGTCCATATCTTCAAGGGTAGTTCCTAAAATATTCACCCCACGCTCCTGGAGGCCTTCTGCTAAATTGATTGCGGTCTGACCTCCAAATTGGACGATTACGCCTTCCGGTTGCTCAATATCAATGACATGCATGACATCTTCAAGTGTAAGTGGCTCAAAGTACAATTTATCCGAAATACTAAAATCCGTTGATACCGTTTCTGGATTATTATTAAGAATGATAGCTTCGTAGCCTTCTTCTTGGAGCGCCCAGACTGTGTGCACCGTGGCGTAATCAAATTCTACCCCTTGGCCAATACGGATCGGGCCAGAACCAAGGACCAGCACAGATGGCTTTTCGGTACGAGTACTTTCATTTTCTCTTTCGTAAGTTGAATAGTAATAGGGAGTGTCGGATTCGTATTCACCTGCGCATGTATCGACCATTTTGTATACTGGCTTGATACCCTCTTTTTCCCGAAAATGGTAGAGGTCCAGCTCCGTCCATTCCCACAGCCTGGCTGCTGTTTCATCAGCGATGCCAAGTTCTTTTGCGCACAAGAGTTTCTCAGCGTCTCCTGGATAGTCGCGCAGTTCTTCACCAATGCTGACTATCCGCGCGATTTTCTCTAAGAAGAATGGGACAATTTTCGTTAACTCATGTACCTCTCTTACGGACCAAGCGCGGCGGAATGCTTCCCCGATGACAAAGATTCGTTCATCTTCTGCTTTTTGGAGCTTCATCTCCAGCTGTTCATCAGACAGCTCCATATATTCATTATTATATAAATGCGGCTTCCCGAGTTCCAACGAACGGATGCCTTTCATGAGCGACTCTTCGAAAGATCTGCCGATGGCCATTACTTCCCCGGTTGCTTTCATCTGTGTACCGAGTTTGCGGTTCGCCGACTCAAATTTATCAAAGGGCCAACGCGGAATTTTTGTTACGACGTAGTCCAGTGCCGGTTCGCAATAAGCAACAGTAGTGCCAGTAATCGGATTTTGCAATTCATCTAATCGATATCCTGCAGCAATTTTGGTCGCAAGCTTTGCAATCGGATAGCCCGTTGCTTTTGAAGCCAATGCCGATGAGCGGCTTACACGTGGATTCACCTCGATAATATAATACTCAAAGCTGTCCGGAGAGAGAGCGAATTGAACATTACAACCGCCTTCTATTTCAAGTGCTTCAATGATCTTAAGAGCGGAGCGGCGGAGCATCTGGTGTTCTCGATCGGTCAGAGTCTGACATGGTGCTGTCACGATCGAGTCACCTGTATGGATCCCGACAGCGTCGACGTTTTCCATGTTGCAGACGACGATTTTCTGCCCAGCCGCATCCCGCATTACTTCATATTCAATTTCTTTATAGCCAGCTATACTCTTTTCAATTAAGCACTGGGTGACCGGGCTGTATTTCAAACCGGAGCTGACGATTTCATGAAGGTCTTCGCTGTTATAGACGAGACCTCCGCCAGTTCCGCCCAGTGTGTAGGCGGGCCGGACAATGACTGGATACCCGATCTCTTCCACGAATCGCTTCGCTTCTTCCATATTTGTAACAATTTCACTCTCCGGCACTGGTTCGTTTAACGTTCTCATTAATGTCCGAAAAGCATCACGGTCTTCCGCTTGCTCGATCGCTTGTAGTTCGGTACCGAGAAGGAGAAGGTTAAACCCTTTTAAAACACCTTCGCGGTGAAGCTCCATCGCCATATTTAAACCTGTCTGTCCGCCTAATGTTGGCAAAATCGCATCCGGTCTTTCTTTACGGATGACGCGCGTTACAAATTCAAACGTAATCGGCTCCGTATATACCTTATCCGCCATATTCGTGTCTGTCATAATGGTCGCTGGGTTTGAATTAATAAGGATAACTTCATAACCTTCTTCTTTTAGCGCTTGACAGGCCTGCGTACCGGCATAATCAAATTCTGCTGCCTGTCCGATAATAATGGGTCCCGAACCGATAACGAGGATTTTCTTTATATCTGTACGTTTTGGCATGTTCATCTCTCCTATCCCTTTATTGGTTGATTTTTATAGTTATCCATCATCTTCACAAAAGCGTCAAAGATATGATTGGCATCATCCGGTCCTGGTGATGCTTCAGGTTGGAACTGGACGCCAAATGCAGGCCCGCCGGTATGAGATACTCCTTGCAAGGTGCCATCGTTTACATGGAGATGGGTTGCTTCAAGTTCTGTTCCTTGAAGTGACTCCAGTTCGATCAGATAGTCATGGTTTTGCGCCGTAATTTCTACTTTTCCGCTCTTTACGTGACGGACTGGATGACCGCTGCCGTGACGGCCGTACTTCATTTTAACGACCGCAGCACCTGAAGCTGCACACAAAAGCTGGTATCCAAGGCCGATACCGAAAATGGGAAGCTTACCTATCAGCTCTTGCACCGTGTCCACTGCCTCAGTAATATTTGCAGGGGATCCAGGGCCATTACTTAGCATGACACCATCCGGGTTTAATTTCAGAACCTCCTTCGCTGAGGTGCGAAAAGGGAGGACAAATAAATCACAGTTACGCTCAATTAAGTTACGGGCAATGCTATGCTTCGCACCGTAATCGATAAGTACGACACGACGGCCGAATCCAGGTGCATGGTAGGCATTTTTCGTTGAGACTTTTTCTACTTTATCCAGAGACGGTATGTATTCCTGTAGTTCTGCAACGACCCTGTCCGTATCAGCGTCTTCATTTGCAATCCGGCCACACAGTGTCCCTTCGCTCCTCAGCATTCGAGTGAGCATACGTGTATCAATCCCGGAAATTCCCGGAATATCGTTTTCCGCTAACCACTCATCAAGTGTTGCAATACTTCGGAAATTACTAGGCTCTGCGACTGCTTCTTTTACGATGACACCTCCGGCCACTGGATGAAGTGTTTCAAAATCATCCCGGTTAATACCAGAGCCTGTGATGAGCGGATAGGTCATCGCAACAATTTGTTCACAGCTAGACGGATTCGATAATACTTCTTGATGCCCCGTCATGCCTGTATAAAAAATAATTTCACCCGTGCTTTCCCGCTTGCTGCCAATAGCTTTTCCTGTGAAAACAGCTCCGTTTTCAAGGATCAATTTTCTATTCATGTACCTTTCCTCCTCTTGCATTTTTTAAGACATGGGTGAGTACTGCCATTCGTGCAAAAACCCCGTTGGTCATCTGCCTGAAAATCCTGGAGCGGCTGCACTCCACAAGCTCGCTTGCGATCTCTACCCCGCGATTAACAGGACCTGGGTGCATAATAATGCTGTTTTTTTTCATCACTTGTTCTCTTTCTAACGTAAGACCGTAACGCTCATAGTACGATGCTTTTGTTTCTGTATGGTTGTCTCTATGCCGCTCGTTCTGAATACGCAGCATCATCATGACATCCGCTTGCCGGACAGCATCATCGATTGGTACAAACATAGGCATGTACTCTTCTGGAATCCATGCTGGCGGACCGCTTACATGTACGAGAGCGCCGAGCTTCTTTAAAAGTTTCATATGGGAGCGAGCGACTCGGCTGTGGCGGATGTCACCGGTGATCACGACATTCCGTCCTTTAAATCCTTTGAATTCTTGATAGATAGTCATCAAGTCGAGAAGTGTTTGAGTCGGATGATCCCCACAACCATCTCCGCCGTTAATGATCGGAACCTTGATACGGTCCTGCAATTCCTCAAAGTACCGCTCTTTGCTATGGCGAATGACGATGACATCCGCACCAACACTCTCGATCGTCTTCACTGTGTCGTATAGTGATTCCCCTTTACATACGCTCGAGGTATTTACATCAAAAGGCAGAATCTCGAGTCCAAGGTTTCGTTCTGCCGCTTCAAAGCTTATTTTTGTACGGGTGCTCGGCTCATAGAAAAGGTTTACAGCAAACAGCCTCTTCGGTATTGGTTGACACCGCGGTTCAGCCGCATAACTTTCGGCTTTGGTGAGAAGGGTATGTATGTCAGCAGCTTCCCAATCTTCGGCTCTTAAGATATGCAACTGCCTGTTAGTATCCTGCGCTCTTTGTTCCGTCATCATCTGCTGTCGTACCCCCTTATGTGGATAAAAAAATCCCCCTGAAGACACTTCTCAGGGGGAGGCGGAGTTCGTTTTCTCCTCGATAGGCGTATAAAGCCACGGAGAGGAACATGATGTCCTTTTCCACTTCGTGTATACACCTATATTGCCTTTCAACCTTGAGAGTCTCTCTGTACTCTGTTAAAGGTGCTATAATGTTGTCCCATTCACGCGGTATCTTTACTCTTTTCATCTTCAGCTTCGTCAAGTGATGCAAACATCGCTCCATTTCCAGATCCATACTCTTTTCCAGGGAGAATCGCATTTAAGATAATACCGAAGAACGTCGCCAGTGCCATTCCTGAAATTTCTACACTGCCGAGATTAATAAATGCTCCGCCGATTCCCGTAACAAGAATGACAGAAGGGATGATAAGGTTACGGTTTATGCCAAAATCAATTTGGTTGTCAATTAGCATTCTCATACCTGATGACGCGATAATCCCGTACAAGAGAATCGAAACACCGCCGAGCACTGGTCCCGGGATACTCGCAATCAATGCCTCTACTTTACCGACGAATCCAAATATGATAGCAAGCGATGCTGCTCCCCCTATGACAAACACGCTGAACACTTTTGTGATTGCCACCACACCGACGTTTTCTCCGTACGTTGTATTCGGAGGACCACCGACAAAGGACGCGATCATCGTTGCCACACCGTCTCCCATAATCGTCCGATGAAGGCCCGGTTTCTTCCAGAAGTTTTTTCCTACTACTTTACTTAAGACCGCTGTATCACCCAAATGCTCAGCTAACGTAACGAGCGCGATCGGGGTCATTAACGCGACAATACCCCAGTTCCAATTAGGGGTGAACGTGACAAATGGGATAACGAAATCCGGAATGCGAAACCACGGTGCTTCCACAACTGACGTAAAATCGACTAATCCGGCGATTGCTGCGATAATGTAGCCACCTACTACACCAATGAAAATCGGAATCAATTTTAAGAATCCTCTGAAAAA
This sequence comes from Bacillus piscicola, assembly GCF_022458745.1. GTDB lineage: Bacteria > Bacillota > Bacilli > Bacillales > Marinococcaceae > Alteribacillus_A > Alteribacillus_A piscicola. The sequence goes on along the minus strand of NZ_JAJJJF010000002.1, from coordinate 150,203 downwards.
AACAGCTGCAACAATCGTAATCAAAAGGGTAAGGAGCGCCACACTTAAGTGGAGCATCGGTTGGGTATACTCACCACTGTCTCCATCAAAATTCATCGCCATTTCAATTGCATTTCCCGAGAGCCCTAGGCCAATAACCATAATAATCGGCCCTACAACCACAGGTGGCAGGAGATTCATCAGCCACTGAACACCGACCCCTTTAATAATGATAGACGCGACCCCATACACTATCCCTGCAGTAAACGTTCCAATCATGACCCCTTCAGGACCACCTATCGTCATGGCAGCAATAATCGGCATGATAAAAGCGAACGAAGAACCGAGATAGGCAGGAACCTGCCCTTTTGTAATGATCAAGTAAGCAATCGTCCCGAGACCACTGGAGACAAGAGCAACTGCCGGGCTTAGTCCTGTTAAAATCGGGACTAGAATCGTGGCACCAAACATAGCAAATAAGTGCTGCAAACTTAAAATAATCCACTCGTTCCACTTTGGTATATCATGGACCCCTAACCTCACTTTTTCTTTTTCCATGTCATACGTCCTCCCCTTTTCATAATATATATGGTACGTCTTTCCTACCAGCGAAAAACAAAATACCCCCTTGCCCCGGAGACAAAGAGGTATAGATCGCTGGTAGGAAGGCCGGGTGGCCCGCATTCGATTATACTCTTCTCAGTCTCTCAGGACCGAATTAAAGATAGTATATTATTTGTTTTGCTGAATCATGACTTCATCAGTACCATCCACTTCCGCAAAGCGAACGGCAATCATCTCATCTTTGGATGTGGGGACGTTTTTCCCAACAAAATCCGGACGGATCGGCAGTTCACGATGACCGCGGTCTATCAGGACAGCGAGTTGGATTTGAGAAGGCCTTCCTCCCGCGTCCATGAGCGCATCCATCGCCGCCCTTACCGTGCGTCCCGTATAGAGAACGTCATCAATCAGGATTACCCGTTTCTCGTCAAGGTTGATCGGGATGCTCGTCCCTTTTAATTCTGGGTCTAGGGTAGAAGATGCAGGTGAAAGGTCATCCCGATACATTGTAATATCTACTTCGCCAACCGGAATTGATTCCCCTTCTATCCGGGTAATATTCTCTGCAATGCGCTCGGCCATGTAAATACCTCGTGTTTTAATGCCGACAAGCATACAATCTGTAATGCCTTTGTTTTTTTCAATGATCTCGTGAGTGATTCGTGTTAGTGCCCTTCTGATTGCTTGTTCATCTAAGAGAGTTCTTTCTTTTGTTTCCATGTTTAGTACCTGCCTATCATAGAGTTATCTCACACAAAAAGACCTCTCACCCGTTTAGATGAGAGGTTGGTTCGCTGCTTGTTATACTTGTCGAACTGGTAAAAACGATACGTTCGACTCGCATAGACATGATCCTTCTCAGCCTCACGGGACTACATTAAAGGGTGACTATCTACATGATGTGTGTGTTCTTTTGTTATATTGATTATGCCAAACGTTTAAACAGAAATCAAGGCTTTTGCTGTAATTCATCCAGCAATTGTTTCATATCTGTAGGAATCTCTGCGTTTATCGTCATTTCTCGTCCAGTCCGGGGATGGATAAAACCCAGTTCTGCCGCATGCAAGGCCTGTCCCTTAATCGACAGCATTTTAGTAGGCCCGTATTTCGGATCGCCAGCGACCGGATGCCCGATATATGCCATATGCACGCGAATTTGGTGAGTACGCCCAGTCTCTAGTTGGCATTCTACGTAAGTGTAGTCTTCCCACTGTTCCAATACATTAAAATGAGTCACCGCTTCTTTTGCATGCTCCGCTGTCACGGCCATTTTCTGGCGGTCTTTCGGATCTCGGCCTATTGGCGCTTCAATCGTACCGTATTCATGAGGAATCACCCCGTGGACAATCGCTCGGTAGACACGTTTTAAGCGGCGCTCTTGTAATTGTTCATTCAGATTTTCATGAGCGTCATCTTTTTTTGCGACAATAAGTAAACCAGATGTGTCTTTGTCAAGACGATGGACAATTCCTGGACGCTCTTCTCCGTTCAAAGAGGATAAATCCTTCACATGATAGAGGAGTGCGTGTACGAGTGTCCCGGAATCATGGCCCGGCGCAGGATGAACAACCATGCCCCGCGGCTTATTCACAACTAGGATGTCATCATCCTCGAAGCAGATATTGAGCGGAATGTTCTCCGGCACAATTTCTTTCTCCTTTGATTTCTCTGGATATACCGTTATTTCATCATCTTTCTGGAGTGCATAGTTACTTTTTACTGTTTTTCCGTTTACGAGCACACGACCATCTTTGATCCAAGCCTGCAAGAGTGTCCGTGACCAATCCGCACGCATATTCGCCAAATGCTTGTCTATTCGTCTGCCTGTTTCATCTGCTGTGATGATCCATACCTCTTGATTCATGCGCTTTTCTTCCTCTTTCCTTTCCATTCATCCTGCACCATTTTAATAAACAATAGAACCACCCCAACGACTAACGCGGAGTCTGCTATATTAAAGATCGGGTAATTATAGTTGAAGATATAAACGTTAAAAAAGTCGACCACTTCCCCGTACAAAACACGGTCAATGAAATTCCCAATGGCACCTCCCAAAATGAGGGCAAGTGTCACTCCTATCATCTGACTGTCTTTCCCGAATTTATGCAAATAATAAATAACCGCGATAATGACAGCAACCGTAATGATATAAAAGAAAGCCATCTGCCCCTGTAAAATACCAAAAGCAGCACCAGCATTACGGTGAGAAGTTAAATAGAAAAAGCTCGGGATAATCTCAATACTTTCTCCTATCTCCATATTTTTCGCTACAAAATATTTCGATACTTGGTCGAGACCGATAATGAAAAGTGTGAGCACATAGTACAAAATGAACATGTTAGCGACACCCTGCTTTTCCATCTGAAACACAACCAGCAGTCTCTCACTTTCCAATAAACTGCTGGCTGCTCCAGGTTTTAATTAAACTTGACTGTAATGAGTCTTTACAATTTCTGCACATTTTTCACAAAGATCAGGATGGTCTTCATCGTTTCCAACCGTCTCCGACACTGTCCAGCAACGCGCACAAGTCTCCCCTTCAGCTGGGCGGACTTCGACTGCTGTATGTTCAAAAGTTTCGGCACTTGCCGGTGCTGTTTGTTTGTCTCCACCAATTCCGGCCTTGGATACGATAAACAATTTCGCCAAATCACCTGCGTTTTCGAGCAGACTTTTCCAGTCAGCATCAGGATAAAGAATGATCTCTGCTGTTAACGATTTGCCAATCACTTTTTCGTTCCGTGCCTTTTCAAGTGCTTTAAGAACATCATCACGGACAGCCATAACTTGGTCCCATTTTCGGGAGAGTCTGCGTTCGTCTTCTGAAACAGCTGCATGTTCCGGCATGTCTGTCAGTTGTACATGATCAGCGTTCGTTTCGGGGATGAAGTCCCACACCTCTTCTGCGGTGTGCGGGATAATCGGTGCTGCCAACTGTACAAGCGCTGTCAGCGTGTCATACATTACCGTCTGAATGGCGCGTCGGTATTTATTATCAGCCGCTTCAATATACAATGTATCTTTCGCGATATCCATGTAAAAAGAGCTCATTTCAATTGTACAGAAATTGTGTAAGTCATGATAGACACTGGCAAACTGATAATCGTCATACCCTTTTCTTACTTTATTTACCAGTTCCTGCAGTTTAATGAGCATATACCGCTCAAGCTCTGGAAGCTCTTCAGCTGCTACTCGGTCGGTTGACGGAGTAAAGTCATTTAAGTTACCGAGCATGAAGCGGAACGTATTTCTTAATTTCCGATATACTTCCGCTACTTGTTTTAGAATGTCGTCGGAAATACGTACATCAGCTTGATAATCGACAGAAGCGACCCAGAGTCGTAAAATATCGGCACCCAATTGTTTCATAACTTTATTAGGCACCACAACGTTCCCGACAGATTTACTCATTTTCCGTCCTTTGCCGTCAAGCGCAAAACCATGGCTGATAATCGCTTTATACGGCGCTTTGCCAGTCGTTGCGACGCTTGTAGATAACGAAGAATTAAACCAGCCTCGATATTGGTCGGACCCTTCTAAATAAATATCAGCCGGACGAACGAGATCCTCTCTTTCTTCCAGTACAGCTTGGTGAGACGAGCCGCTGTCAAACCATACATCCATAATATCCATTTCTCTCGTGAATGTACCATTTGGACTGTGTTCGGACGCAAACCCTTCTGGAAGTAATTCTTTTGTTTCCCATTCAAACCAAATGTTTGAGCCGTGTTGCCGGAAGAGTTCAGAGACGTGAGCAATCGTTTCATCATTGATGATCGCTTCTCCATCTTCTCCGTAAAAAATCGGAATTGGCACACCCCAGGCACGCTGGCGGGAAATACACCAGTCACCACGATCACGCACCATATTATAAAGGCGTGTCTCTCCCCATTCCGGAAGCCATTTCACATTCCGAACCTCTTGAAGCAGATCTTCACGGAAATTCTCAATAGAAGCAAACCATTGCGCCGTTGCTCGGAAAATAACAGGCTTCTTCGTACGCCAATCATGCGGATAAGAGTGCGTGATGAATTGCAGCTTCAAAAGCGCTCCCAGTTCTTCTAATTTTTCTGTGATCGCTTTATTCGCTTCGTCGTAAAACAGCCCTTCAAAGCCTGGTGCTTCTTTCGTAAAATACCCCTTATCATCGACCGGACAGAGCGCGTCCAGGCCGTACTGCTTACCGACGATATAGTCATCCTCCCCGTGTCCAGGAGCTGTGTGTACACATCCTGTTCCCGCATCAAGTGTTACATGCTCACCTAAAATGATAAGGGATTCCCGGTCATAGAGCGGATGTACCGCTGTAATCTGTTCTAGTTCCCGACCTTTTATCGTTTTTAGAACAGTCGGATTTTCCCACTCCAGCTCTGTTTTTAATGTTTCCAAGAGCCCTTCGGCAACAATATATTTTTGTCTGCCTTCCTCAATGACTACATACGTGTAATCAGGGTGAACCGTAATAGCAAGATTTGCAGGGATCGTCCACGGTGTCGTCGTCCAGATAATAAACTGCTCATCGCCTGCGAGCACATTTTTGCCGTCTTTGACGGAAAATGCCACATAAATAGACGGCGAACGCTTATCATGATACTCAATTTCTGCTTCAGCAAGTGCTGATTCGGAAGAAGGCGACCAGTAAACAGGTTTTTTCCCTTTGTAAATATAGCCTTTTTTGGCCATTTCTCCAAAGACGTTAATTTGTTGAGCTTCATATTCGTTTGTCAACGTAATATACGGGTTCTCCCAGTCACCACGCACTCCGAGACGCTTGAATTGTTCACGCTGGCGGTCAATCTGTTCGCGTGCGTAATCTTCACAGAGCTGCCTGAAAGCCGCCACAGACATCTCTTTCCGTTTCACTTTTTTGTTTTTCGTGAGCGCCGTTTCAATCGGCAGTCCATGTGTATCCCAGCCCGGCACGTACGGGGCATGATATCCCATCGTCGACTTGGACCGAACAATAATATCTTTTAAAATTTTGTTTAGGGCGTGCCCCATGTGAATGTCGCCATTTGCGTAAGGAGGTCCGTCATGCAAGACAAAGAGCGGACGTCCCTTCGTACGCTCCTGAACTCTTTCATACATGTTTTCTTCTTCCCACTGTTGCTGTCTTTCCGGCTCTTTATTTGGCAGATTACCCTTCATCGGAAATTTTGTTTTTGGCATTAATAACGTCTCTTTATAACTCACTTTATTACTTCCTCCTCATGTGATAAGTGAAAAAAAAACGAATTTTATTCGAACAGAAAAGCCTTCTCATCCCTTGGAAAAGGGACGAGAAGGCCTCGCGGTACCACCCTAATTGATTGAAGACGCTGCTTTTCGGCAGTCTCCAAACCACTTGTAACAGGATAACGGCAGCGGCCGCCAGAGCTTATTTGGCAATGTGCAAGTCGGCTCTGGAACTCCAAGGTGATGTCCGTTTTGCGCTTCCACCGTGCTCCCACCTTCCACGGCTCGCTGTTTCGGAAAACATGCAAAAACGGTGCGTCCTTATCGTTGTCTGTAGTTTATGATATTGTAAAAAATTATAAAACAAACGGCATGTCCACGTCAAACGACTATTATTCGTTATATGCGTCAAGTCTTTCCCGACATGGTTATCCGTGCAATATTTCTAACATACACATACTTATTCGTTATTAGACATGCTTTCTTCCATTTCTCTTTTCTCATCTTCTGTCACCTGGTCCCAGTCGTCATTATGTAACATTTCCATCTGTGCTTCAATCAACATTTTGAAACGCATCCGATACACCGATGCCTGTTTTTTCAGTTCTTCAATTTCTAGTTCTATCTTGCGAGATTTATTCAGTGCATCATTAATAATGCGATCGGCATTTTTTTCTGATTCTTTGATAATTAACTGGGCCTCTTTTCTAGCGTTGCGCCGCACTTCTTCTGCCGACTCTTGAGCAATGAGAATCGATTTATTCAATGTTTCTTCAATATTTGAAAAATGCTCCAGCCTTTCTTCTAACTCATCTACTTTTGAGAATAATTCACTCTTTTCACGGATAACCGTCTCATAATCTTTAATGACCTGATCTAAAAATTCATTCACTTCATCTTCATCATATCCGCGAAATCCTCTTGTGAATTCTTTGTTATGAATATCAAGTGGCGTTAACGGCAAACCAAACACCTCCATACATGTCTGTTTTGTTTTTTGTATCATTCGTCAAATATCGCAAAAATCCTTTATAAAAAATCAAGGATCTTGTTTTTTTCCAAATGTCACCTTAAAGCGGCCTTTTTTCGTCTGTCCGGCTGTTTCGATTACCTTTCTCCTGCCGAGTCCGCGTATGGACACGTAATCATCACTGTTTAGCAAAAAGTCAGGCTGTTCGGTAGTCTTCCAGTTGACTTTCACCAGTCCTTTTTCGATATAAGTAAGCGCCTTGCTTCTGGATAAATGATACATCTTGGCGGTAAGAGCGTCGAGTCTGAAAGAGGATACCGTTGTCTCGGCTTCTTCCCAAACATCGCTGATCGGCAGCATGCGGTGAAAAGAAATCGGCTCTACCGAAACGGAAGCGTTGCCGACCTTATGTAAATTCATCTCAATAAAAGAAGAGATCTCCGCGGCAGCAATAAATTGAAACCGTCCTTCTTTTTCCATAATATCTCCGAATTTACGCCGCTCTATCCCAAGACCGATTAATGATCCAAGAATATCCCGGTGCTTGATAACCGTGAATTTAGCAGGATAGTTGAGTTGAAACAAGGAGAGCGCAAAGTCTTCCTTTGATATTTCTTCATAAAAGGGATAAAGGAGAGCCCGCTTTCGTTCACATTCGCCATCTCCCCCCCAGAAAGAGAGATGGACGGTATCATCTTTTCCAATGACAGATGCCAGTATTTCTTGTTCACGCGGATCCAAAAAATCAGTCCGCTTTTTTTCATAAAATGTCTCCACAGCGCCTTTCCATTCGAGGGCCTGTTCAATAAATATATGTTCTTCTTTACGATAATGATCGAAAATAGACATGACAGCACCCTAGAAAAAGAGCGCTTGGACGCCGTAACGAGCAAAATGGAGCGCAATAATAGCCACAATCGGAGAAATATCTATCATACCGAGTGGAGGGATGATTCTCCGAAATGGTTCCATGTATGGCTCTACGACCGACCCAAGCATCTGTCCTAGAGACGACTCACGCGCGTTTGGAAACCATGACATTAAAATATAAATGATAATCAGATAAGAATATATCTGCATTCCAGCAAGCAAGATAAAACCAATTGTTTGCATAGGCTACATTTCTCCTTTAATTCTATTCAATCGTGTGAAAGATTCAGCATTTCAGATATTGCCCCGGATACATCGACGTTATCCGGTGTACAAAGAAAAATAGCAGCGCCGACCTTCTGCATCTCTCCGCCAATAGCGTAAACAGTACCACTTAAAAAATCAATGATCTGACGTGCCTCATCATTCGGAAGTCGCTGTAAATTAATAATGACCGATTTGCGGTTTTTTAAATGATCGGCTATATCTTGGGCTTCCTCAAACACGCGTGGTTCCACGAGCATCACTTTGGACACTTGCTGTACACTTTGGAGACTGACAACGTTCTGGGCTTTTTTATCGCTATCTGTCGGCTCTGCACTCTCAATTTCGTGTTCTACAGTGTCATCATCTAATTCAAAAAAACGTTTGAATTTCGATTTAAAATTCACCGTTTTTCCCCTCCCCTTGCCAAGTAAAAGCCAGGACGGCCTATTCTTTTCCTACTAATATGCTGCCAATGCGAACAAATGTCGCTCCTTCTTCGACGGCAACATGAAAATCGTTGGACATTCCCATCGATAATTCTCGGCACGGTGCATGAGAGAGATTCAGTTTTTGTACCTCGTCACGCAGTTCCCGTAATCCACGAAACACCGGACGAGCTTCCTCTGGATTCTCTACAAAGGGCGCCATCGTCATGAGTCCGATAACTTCCAAAGCCGGGTATTTTTCCAGTGATTTAATAAAGGGGATCGTTTCTTTTAGAGAAAGGCCAGCTTTTGATTCTTCCCCGGATACGTTTACTTGGACAAAGCAGCGAATTTTTTCACCCTCCGGACAGCGCTTTTGGAACTCTTTTGCAAGCGAAAGACGATCGAGCGAATGAAAATAATCATATTTTCCGATTAGATCTTTTGCTTTGCGCGACTGCAGTGTTCCAATAAAGTGAAAAGTGGCTTGTCCGTCAAATTCCTGCCATTTTTCAAGGGCACCTTCCAACCTATTTTCACCTAAGTGCTCTACTCCAGCTTTAAGGGCAGCTCCCGCCGTATCAATCGAGACATACTTCGTCACAGCAATAATTGTTACGTCTGCTGCATCACGTCCTGCTTTATCGCACGATTTTTGAATGGTGTTCTTTATATGAGCAAGATTATCTGCAATCGTCACGTTGATTTCCTCCTATTTTTTTCTTCCTGCTGGCTTTTACGGCCGATAAAAGCCAGCATTCTGCCTGTTCGTCCGTGCTCACGCCGGTAAGAAAAAAACAAATCCTCCTCGTCATATGTACAATGTCCGCTTACGACAATTTGGTTGACAGGCAGCCCTTCTGCCGCAAGCAATTGACGATTCATCTCTTTCAGATCAAGATGGAAACGGTTGTTACCGACGGGCCTCCATGGTTTCTCGTTCTCATTTGGTAGAACCGCTTTCATCTTTGCAATAACGTGATTATCCACTTCATAGTTTAATTGGGAAATTGCAGGCCCGATCACCGCATATATCGTTTCCGGCGAAATCTTCTCTTCCTTCTCCCATGTCCGAATGAAAGTACCGCCAATGTTTTGGGCTGTTCCTTTCCAACCAGCATGGACAAGCCCGATAAACCCCTGGTCTGGTGCAAAGAAGTACAGTGGCACACAATCAGCAAAAAAGCTAGCAAGCAGTACATTCGCTTCTTCCGTATAGAGTCCATCTGCTTTTCCGACACTATCTGCGTCGGAATATGCGCCATGTCCCCGGTGTTCGGTGCCCACTTTTATAATCCGGCTTCCGTGCACCTGCTCTGCCACTGTCCAATCAGAAAGTGCAAAGCCGGTATCAGTGGCGACGCGGCGGCGGTTTTCTCTTACTGCTTCTGCTTTGTCGCCTGCATAAAAAGCCATATTTAAAGTGTCGTAAGGAGGAGCGCCCACTCCCCCTGTACGCACTGTTATCCCGGCAGTGACATGAAAACGCGATTGAAACGGGTTGGTTTCAATCTGTAGCAAACGGTCTGTCATTTTAGTGAAAGGTTCTTTTCCCACCATTATCCGCTTCTTTCTTTCCTAGCATAAGCAGGAATCGTTTCTTTATTTTAACATATTTTGTCGCTTTCCCATAGAAAAGTTGCCTTTTCCACGTACACTTTATTCTCTTATGAAGAAGTCTCCCGAGATAATCCCTCCGCTGCTTTATAATTCTTCTTCTTCGTACAAATTAACGAGAATAACATCTGACCCTATTTTGACAATTTGCGTCCATGACACGACAAATTCGTTGTCCTTGTTAAAGAAGCTCATCATTTTCCCAGCACCGCCGACGATAATGGCCTCCACTTGCCCTGTAGAGACATTAATATCAATATCTCCGACATTTCCCAGTCTTCTGCCTGTATGCATGTTAACAATGTCTTTCGCCTGTAAATCTGATATTCTCATTGGTGTCTCCCCTTCTTTTAGAAGTAGCCGTATTACATTGTATGTCAGAGAACGGCCGAACATTTCTCCATACGCAAAAGTTCAGAAGGGAATGAAAGAGAAATCAAAAAAGACCAGCCTCCTTTTTCAGAAGACAGGTCATCATTCATCAATAACTTAAACACTTGCTGTACGATTCATTTGTTTAATTGCCGCTTTTTCCAAGCGTGACACTTGGGCCTGTGAAATTCCAATTTCTTCTGCTACTTCCATTTGTGTTTTTCCTTGGAAGAAACGCATATCGAGTATCATCTTCTCGCGGCCATTCAGCCGGACCATTGCCTCTTTTAAGGCGAGATGATCGAGCCATTTGCCATCTTGTTCTTTGTCGTCGCTAATCTGATCCATGACGTAGATTGGATCACCACCGTCATTATAAATAGGCTCAAATAACGAAACAGGATCTTGGATGGCATCCAAGGCAAACACGACATCCTCTTTCGGCATATCAAGCTTCGCTGCAATTTCTTGTACAGTAGGCTCGTCTTCCCGAGCTTTTTCGGCCATCAGTTTGTCGCGAACCTGAAGCGCTTTGTAAGCCGTATCCCGCAGTGACCTGGAGACGCGAATTGGATTGTTATCGCGAAGATATCGTCTCACCTCTCCAATTATCATCGGGACGGCATACGTAGAAAAACGAACGTTTTGAGATAGATCAAAGTTATCAATGGATTTCATCAACCCGATACAGCCAACTTGAAAGAGATCATCCATATGTTCTCCTCGGTTATTGAAACGCTGAATGACGCTTAGGACGAGTCGGAGATTGCCATTCACCAACGCTTCACGTGCCATTTCATCTCCTGCTTGCAGTTTTCGAAAAAGTTCTCTCATTTCGTTATTTTTTAGAACGGGAAGTTTCGATGTATCCACACCACAAATTTCCACTTTGCTACGTGCCACTGTCATTCCTCCCAAGCAATGATGTCTGGGGATGTCCTTTTTATGTAAAAGGAAATCATCGAATGAGTAGTAAGTATCATCCCGCTTCTTCGTATGTTTCATGAACAGTATGGTCGTTCGGCAAGAAAATTATGCAGTGGCAAAAAATACCGTTAGGTGGATTTCGTCTCATTCAAAGAATAAAACCCGGCATCCTGCCGGGTTTTTTATCTTAAACCATTTTATTAAATTCTTTTTGCAACCGCTTAATAATTCTTTTCTCTAAACGGGAAATATAAGACTGAGAAATGCCCAATAAATCCGCAACGTCTTTTTGAGTCTTTTCTCTTTTTCCTGATAAACCAAAGCGCATTTCCATGATTTGCTTTTCTCGTGGATTCAACGTTTCCAACGCCCCTTTTAGAAGCGTTCGGTCGACCTTTTCTTCGATTCCTCTCGTAATAATATCCTCGTCCGTGCCGAGAATATCAGACAACAGCAGCTCATTTCCATCCCAATCAATATTGAGCGGTTCATCAAACGATATTTCGGAACGTATTTTGTTGGTTCGTCGCAAATGCATTAAGATTTCATTTTCAATACAGCGGGAGGCATAAGTCGCTAATTTAATTTTCTTTTCCGGATTAAATGTATTCACGGCCTTAATGAGCCCAATCGTCCCAATACTGATTAAATCCTCGATATTAATGCCAGTGTTTTCAAACTTGCGGGCAATATAGACGACAAGCCGTAAATTGCGTTCAATTAAGAGTGAGCGTGCTTCTTCATCATTATTCGGAAGCAGGCTGATTAAATGGGCCTCCTCTTCTTTTGAAAGTGGTGGCGGCAGGGCTTCACTTCCTCCGATGTAATAGAGTTCGTCCGGTTTTATTCCAAACTTTTTTAATACCTTAATCCAGTAGAGTCGCAGCTTTAATTTCAGCAAACCGATGACCTCCTACATATTGTATTATGCTGTGGCATTTGTGCTGGTCTGCAGAGGATCCGCTGGTAATATCATTGTGAAATCTCCGTTTGATGAAAGAGATTGAGGTTCGAGTCCGACTAACATGGAATCAAACTGTACTTCCGTGTTGTCGTAGTTTACCCGGACATTATCCGGTTTCAGCGCAAACATCATCTGTAAGTCCTGTCCTGCAGTCCGAAATGGTATCAATCGCCACCTCTCTTTCCAACTTTCCACATGTTCGATATCCTCCATGCGCTTCTCACGCACCATTGTCTGGATTTGCTTGTATTTGTCACTTGAGAGCTTGTCTTCAAGAACCGACACTTCCATAACCATCACGGGCGCACGGGTTATCGGGTCCTTAAGCTCATTTCCTGTATCTACGAGCGCCTCCCCGTGAAAATGATCTTCCCCTATTTGAACATTGACATTGGCAAGCTTGGCCGATTTCAGTTTTCTTGTTTTTGTCACAAGGTCTGTCCAGCGATTAATCAACCAAATGACTGGCAATGCACTTACCATAAGTATGATCGAAAAACTACCGTACATGGAGGCTGTGTAATCATTTAAAAATCCATGGTTTTCAAGCATTGAAAAGCGGATTGTTTCTAAAGCGATTAACGTCCCTGCCGCAAGAAAGCTGACAACATAAAACATAAAAACGGTCTGAGCAAAAGTTTTTAAGGACCGATAACCAAATGCCATCCACACGAGCAGAACAGAGAGAAGAGCTTTTCCAACCGGATGAACAAACCAAGACTCGAACGGAGTAAGAATGATAAAGACCGTACAGGAACCAGCAATCGACACCGTCCATAATCGTTTCTTTGTTAATCTTCGTTTCATTAAGCGAGCGGTTCCTGAAAATAAAATGAAGTGAATGATGACATTTAGGCACCACAGCACGTCTAGGTAATATATCCCTACCACCTTCTTTCACCGCTATATAATTGTTTAATTCCATTATATAAATAACGTATTTAAAAGTCTGTCAGTTCATGACACACTTTTCTACTTCTTTTGTGTTTTTTTGTCAATACGCGTATAGCAGTGGCTCGTGAGGTGAGACCAGGGGAACAAAACATAGTAGAGATCCATATATTTCTTCGTAGGGAATACAGAGGCAGGTGAGGAATACCCAGTCTCTCAGCAAGGAATCCAAATTTGAACGCGGGGTATCCAGTTTTCGAGTGAGTTATCTGAATTCTAATGAGAAGACAACCTCTATGACGTCGTTATTTTGACCACGATGCGATTTCATGACTTCATCCACCCTCTATGGCGTTGCTATTTTCATCACCGCGCTTTTTCACGACTTCATACGCACTCTATGGCGTCGTTATTTCGGCACCAACGCGGTTTCACGACTTCATACAACCCCTATGACTGTGCTATTTTGACATCAACACGGTTTCGTTACTTCATACAGTCCCTATGACGTCGTTATTTTCACCACAATGCGATTTCAGTATCTAGACTCCGCGCAAAAAACCGCCTGTGCAGAACAGGCGGCTTTGGTAAATATGTTATTATTTGCGTCTGCGGCGGTTGCGAAGGAATGCGGGAATATCCAATGTGTCCGCTCCTTCTTCTTGTGCAGATGGTACTTCGCGAGGTGGTTCTTTCACTTCTTCTTGCTGCGGACGTTCTTGTTGCGATGGAAGACGGGATCCTCCGCTTTGCTGCTGGGAGCGCCGTTTTTGGAGAGCACTTTGATTTTGTGCCGCTTTCGCCTTTTTATCCTCGATGTCTTCAAAACCAGTAGCGATGACTGTGACAACAATCTCCTCATCCAGATTTTCATTAATGACCGAACCGAAAATCATGTTTACCTCTTGATCAGATGCTTCTGAGACAATTTCAGCTGCTTCATGTACTTCAAATAAACTTAAATTACTGCCGCCGGTAATATTCATCAGCACCCCTTGGGCACCGTCAACGGATGTTTCTAAAAGCGGGCTTGAGATTGCCTTTTTCGCTGCTTCTGCTGCCCGATTCTCACCGGTTGCAATGCCTATTCCCATCAATGCGGAGCCTTTTTCACTCATGATCGTTTTTACGTCAGCAAAGTCAAGGTTAATCAATCCTGGAACAGCAATTAAGTCGGAAATTCCCTGCACCCCTTGACGAAGAACGTTATCTGCTTCCCGGAAAGCTTCGAGCATCGGTGTACTCTTATCTACTATTTCTAATAAACGATCGTTCGGGATCACGATTAATGTGTCCACTTTTTCCTTCAAAGCAGCGATTCCTGCTGCTGCTTGTGTCGAGCGTTTACGTCCTTCAAAGGTGAAAGGTCTTGTGACGACACCGACAGTCAATGCACCAATTTCCTTTGCTGCTTCCGCAATAACCGGTGCTGCGCCAGTACCAGTTCCCCCACCCATGCCGGCTGTGATAAACACCATATCAGCACCATTTAACGCTTCTTCAATCTGTTCTTTGCTTTCTTCGGCTGCCTTTTTCCCAATTTCAGGGTTGGCCCCAGCTCCCAAACCGCGTGTTAACTTACCGCCGAGCTGTAGCTTTGTCTCCGCTTCAGAGAGCTGCAGTGCCTGTGCATCTGTGTTGACTGCAATAAACTCTACTCCTTGGAGACCGTTTTCTATCATTCGGTTAACGGCATTTGATCCACCGCCTCCGACACCAATTACTTTTATTTGTGCTAGCTGTTCCATATCCATTTCAAATTCCAACATTCAAGGTCCTCCCTAATCAAATCTATCTATCGAGCTAGATGCATTATTCAAAAAAGACTTTGAAGAAATTCTTCATTTTCGATTTCATTCCAGGGTCATCCGGTTTTTCAGCTTTTTGTGTAGTCTTCCTCTCACTTGGGCTTCCTTTCGGTTGTTGAAGGCTGTTAGCCGTATTCACAGATGCAGCTGTCTCTTTGTTTTGAATTTTTACATTCTGGTGAGCAAATTCAATAAGTCCGATGCCTGTCGCATATTTCGGTTCTCTTACCCCAATATAATCGGGGACAGCCATACGGACATTCTGCCGCCATACATCCCTTGCCAGTTCCAGGACACCTGGTATCATAACGGTTCCACCTGTCAGGACAAAGCCTCCGGGTAGATCTGAAAACCCAAGCTTGTACACTTGATCTGCAGCCAATTCAAAAATCTCTTCCATCCTCGGCTCTATGACATGGGCAATTTCATATTGCGTGTACTCTTCCATTTCTTCGCTGCCAATCGTTTTCATCTCAAATGAGACTTCATCCGAAGCATCATCGATGAAAGCGTGACCATGCTCTGTTTTCACACGCTCTGCTTCTTCCATTGTCGTACGAAGACCAACGGAAATGTCGTTCGTAATGTGATCTCCACCAATCGTAAGCACAGATGTTGCCTGCATCGTGCCGTTTTGGAAAACAGATACCGTCGTGGAACCTCCTCCGATATCAACAAGCGCCACCCCAAGGGCTTTTTCATCTTTTGAAATAGCAACTGTTCCAGCGGCTAGCGGCTGCAAGCATATATCTGCAACGCCGAGCCCAGCTTTTTCCACGCAGCGAAGTAAATTATGTAAAGCTGTTTTAGCTCCTGTTATAATTGTCCCTTCCATTTCCAGCCTAACGCCAAGCATTCCCCGCGGATCTTTGATCTCACCGAGCCCATCTACGATAAACTGGGTTGGAATGACATCGATAATCTCTCTTTCCGGGGGTATCGGCATCACTTGCGCCGCATCCATGACTCGTTCAATATCTTCATCTCTTATTTCTCTATCCGAGCCGGATACAGCAACGACACCACTGCAAAACTGCATATCAATGTGATTACCATTAACTCCAACAACCACTTGTTCAACATTAAGCCCGACCATCCGCTCCGCTTCTTCAACTGCTTGTTTAATAGATTTCACCGTTTCATCGATATCTACGATTGCCCCTCTTTTCAAACCGGTTGAAGGAGCATTCCCGACCCCCATAACTTTTAAGGAACCTCCGGACATATCACCAATTATAACGCGCACGCCGGATGTACCGATATCAAGGCTGACATATATATCCTCGCTGTTCACTTAGTGGCACCTCCCGTTGTTGATCTTAACTGCATCTATTAATTGTTGTTAGCCTTTTACTTCATCTTCTTCTCATCTTAGCACGGGTGACTGCTTTGTAATAGTGAAAATAACCTATAAACGATTACGATTGTTTTTCAAAGTAGTTACAACTTCCACATATCCTCCTCATTTTCCTTTAAGAAGACTGAATTAAATAAGAATGAAGTTATGTTTAAGTCTACACTAACTTTTAGCAGCAGAAAAGCTAAACCTATATGAAAAGGAGAAGCATCTGTACTATTCTTCTGCTGTATCAGTCTCCTGCTGTTCTTTTTCCTCTCCGGTGTACTCAAAGTAGGAGCTCATTTTCATATGCAAAACTCCTTCTGCATCAGAGTCTATTTCTTTAGCAATAGCAGGATAGGAGGACATGTTGGTAGCAAATCCAGGGATCGCACTCACTACTTCAATACCATCATTCATATAGAGGAGAAGCTCCTCTTCATTCTGCGGCCGGTAGTGAACCTCGGAAATACGGTTTAAAATCCCGTCTCCCAACCGACTGAGTTCTTCCGTAAATGCTTTTAGTTTCGTTTCTTCCGTGAAATTTATTAACAACGGGGCATCCGCAAGAAGTTGTTTGATGGTATTGTCGGTAAGAACATCTCCGTTTTGCAGAACGGGAACATATTGATTTCCCGTATCCACATAGGCGATCCGTCTATGTTCTGTTACAGTGATCTGAATGTCCGCTGGAAAACGGCGGCTGACAGAGGCAGACTCCACTTCCCTTAAACCTGCAATTCTTTTTTCAACTTGAGCAGTGTCCACTTTCCAAAGGCTTGTCCCTTCTTCAACTTGACTGACTTCTTCTATTTTCTGAGGGGCCAAATGTTCTGTCCCCTGCACCGTAATGTCACGCACATGACTCAATGGAGATTGGAAATAAACGACGAGCAAAATTAGAATAAAAAAGATGGAAAGATACATGATAAGCCGCCGATTTGTGCGTTTGCGGCGCTGTTCTTTCAATGCTGGGATACGGTCATCTACTGGTACTACTTTCTCATCCGGCATCTTTTTTACCCTCCAATCTCGTACATGAAGCAAGCTGACCTACCTTTCAGAAGGCGAACTGCCTATACTTATTCCATCAAGCCATTGAAGAGGAGAGCGGGCCCGGCAAGTCGGGGCCTCACGCCTCTCTTTTTACAATTTCTACCTCTGTCCGCATCTCCACCCCGTAACGTTCATGGATCGTGTCTTGCACATGGCGGATAATAGCAAGAACATCAGCAGCTTTTGCCTCTCCTAAATTCACAATAAAATTACCATGAAGTTCAGAGATTTGCGCATCCCCAACCCGGTACCCTTTTAATCCGGACTTTTCAATAAGTGCTCCTGCATGATCCGGAAGCGGGTTGCGAAAGACACTGCCGGCGCATGGACGATTCCAAGGCTGTGTTTCTCGTCGATATCGTTTATGTTTCATCATCTCTTGTATAATTTCTTCTTTATTTCCTGGTTTCACTTCTAAAGCGGCCTCTATACAAACCCCTCTTTCCTTTTGCAGGCGAGAGGTACGGTAGGAAAATTCCATTTCTTTATTTTTTATCCATTCAAGCCTGCCATCAGGGAATAAAATATGAGCCTCCGTTAAAATATTCGCTATTTCCGAACCGTGGGCACCGGCGTTCATAAAGACAGCCCCACCAATCGTTCCCGGAATACCGCCAGCAAACTCGAGGCCCGTCAATCCCTCTTTACTAATCACGTTCGCAAGTTTGATAATAGAATAGCCGGCTCCGACCTTAACTATATTCCCATCCAGCTCTAAGTGGCTTAATTTCGGGCCAAATTTCAGCACTGCTCCGGCAATCCCGGCATCATCAACGAGAAGATTTGATCCTCTGCCAATTGCCCGCCAAGGCAAATTGTGGCGCTTGATCACTTCCATCGTTTGAATGACACCATCTACGCTGTCCGGTTCAATAAAGATATCAGCAGGACCGCCAATTTTCCACATGGTATGTTTAGAAAGAGGTTCATTTTGTGCGACCTTTCCGACTTTCGCCTCTTCCAGTTCCCGTATGATTTCTATCATGTTGCCGTTATTCCCTCCTTTTCTTTGGTTTCATTAATCCTTTCACTAGTCGAACTACATTCTCAGCCGCATGAGGATATGCTAACTGCAAAGATGCTTCATGCATCGCTCCCCAGACCTTTTGATCTTGCAAAATATGGTCAATGTCTTGGAGCAGCAGATTTCCGTTCAGATCAGTTTCTTTTCTAAGGATCGCTGCGCCGTTCTCACTAAGCATTCTTGCATTTTTTTCTTGGTGATTGTTAGTGACATAGGGGCTTGGAATTAAGACAGCCGGCAATCCTAATGCGGTAATTTCCGCAAGTGTCGTAGCGCCTGCCCGTGTCACAATGAGGTCGGCATGATATAACACGGCTGGCATATTATCAATAAATGGTTGGATGACCACGTTATTTGGGTTTCCTGCCTTTTCCACTTCTTCTATTACTTTATCATAATGAACGGAACCTGTTATATACAAAAATTGCCATTTCTTATCACGGACTGCCGGCAGAGCTTCAAGAAATGCTTCATTAATCGGCCTGGCACCGCGACTCCCTCCAACAATAACGACTGTCTTTTTCACTGTACTTAGACCGAGTGCGAGAAACGGATTGTTCGGCTTCGTACTTGCTACTTCAGATGCCCGTGGATTACCGGTGACTCTTACTTTTTCTTTCTTTGGGAAATACGCCGCTGCCTCTGAAAAGGACACTGCTACTTTATCCGCATAGCGGCTTAAAAATTTATTTGTCAGTCCTGGGATGCTGTTTTGTTCATGGATGATCGTCGGCACACCTAGCTTTGACGCAGCATAAACAACGGGACCAGCAACATATCCGCCGGTTCCGACAACAACATCTGCCTGAAAGGAACGAATTTTCTTCTTCGCCGTCCGTGTACCTCGCAAAAATCGCCACACTGTTTTAATATTTTGCGGGGAGAGCTTTCGCTTAAAACCGCTTATTTCAATCGTTTCAAAGGGAATACCCGCGTTGGGAACGATTCGGCTTTCTAAACCATTTTTTGTGCCGATATATAAGCACTCACTCTCTGGATTCTGTTTTTTTATTTCATTGATAAGCGCGAGGGCAGGATATATATGGCCTCCTGTCCCACCCCCAGTCACGATAACTTTCATAAATATCCTCCCATAAATTGTTCCTGTCTCACTTCTTAATTAAAATGGGTTCTATGCCTCGTTATATTCAGGACGATTCCCATTGCAAGGAGCATCAACGTAAGAGATGAGCCCCCGTAGCTTAAAAATGGCAGAGTAATGCCAGTGACGGGAAAGAGCCCAATGACAACCCCTATATTTATGAGCACCTGCAAGAAAATCATTCCGCATACGCCTGCTGCCAGGAGCGCACCGTACATATCAGGCGCAGCGAGAGCAGCTGCGATGCCCCTCCATAGTAGTATCCCGAAAAGAAGAAGGACGAAGCCGCCTCCGATAAAACCTGCCTCCTCAGCGAGAATCGCAAAAATAAAATCCGTCTGTGGCTCGGGCAAATAGTAAAATTTTTGGCGGCTCTCCCCAAATCCAAGTCCAAAAAGACCGCCCGGGCCAACAGCATATAACGATTGAATAATTTGAAAACCGGCTCCCAGTGGGTCAGACCACGGGTCTACAAAAGATGTAATACGCTGCAGACGATACGGCGCAGATAAAATCAATCCGACAAACCCGATAACACCAATTCCGCCAAGGAAAACAAAATGCCGAATCCGGGCACCTGCTGCGAAAAGCAGGACAAAGCACGTGCCTACCATTACAGCTCCAGTACCAAGGTCAGGTTGCAGCATAATTAATCCGAAAGCCGAAAAAATGAGCAACAAAGCAGGAAGCATTCCCTTTCTAAAATGGGGAAGGTGTTTCTGATGCTTTGAAACGTAATAAGAGAGAAATATAATCATACCTAGTTTCATAAACTCAGAGGGCTGAATAGAAAAGGCTCCAGCTCCAATCCAACTCCGTGCTCCACCCCTGACCATCCCGATTCCCGGTATTAATACGAGAATGAGCATAATAAAACAGACAATGAGAATGACAAAAGCCCATCGCTGCCAAAACCAATAATCGATTTGGGCGATAAAAAGCATAGCAGCTACGCCCATAACGGCAAATATCAACTGCCTTTTGACAAAATAAAAGGCATCCCCCTGTACGTGTTCACCCCAGGCTGAGCTGGCACTATATACCATGAAAAGCCCGACAATCAGCAGACCAGCGATTGCTGCAACAAGTACAGCATCGAAAGGCCGGCGTCGATTTTTCATAACGTTCACCTCGCGCATCCATTAGATTCCCTTTTATGAATGTATGCTTGTTTGAGGTGAACATGCTTTCTTCTTGGCCCACTATTCGTTTCCGAGCGTATCTACAGCACGCGCAAAGTGATTACCTCGTTCTTCAAACGTTTTGAACTGATCCCAGCTGGCACAGGCCGGGGAAAGCAGGAGTACATCTCCTGCATCTGTATGTGAGAAAGCAGCTGGAACAGCATCTGCCAGCGTTTCCTTCGCCTCTACTATCGGAACACCTGCTTTTTTAGCAGCTTCTGTTAATTTTTGTTTCGTTTCCCCATAAAAAACAGCTGCTTTTACGTTTTGAAGAGCGGGTATTAGATCAGTAAAACTATTACCGCGGTCAAGACCGCCGGCAATTAACACAATCGGGTTTTCAAAAGCCTGAATTGCTTTTTTTGTTGATAAAATATTGGTAGCCTTCGAATCATTGTAGACACGGCGACCGTCAACTGTTTTTAAAAACTGGAGGCGGTGCTCAATCCCCTTGAATGAGCGCAACACCTTCTGGACGGAAGCAATATCCGCCCCGTGGATCATAGCTGCTGCGATCGCTGCTAACATGTTCTCCTGGTTGTGCTTGCCAGGAAGAGCCGCTTCTTTCACAGGCAAGATCGCTTCCTCCTGAAAATAAAAAATGTCATCCTTCACATAAGCACCACCACGATTTGTTCCTTCAGTTGAAAAAGGAAGAAGTGCCGCCCGGGACTGCTTAGCAAGTACAGTAACCACAGGATCATCGCTATTATAAACAGCCGTATTACCAGGATCCATGTTTCGAAACAGTTTCCCTTTTGAACGTTCATAATCATGACGGCTTCCGTGATAGTCAAGATGAGCATCAAAAATATTCAACAGAACTGCCGTTTGCGGGTGAAATGTCTCGGTTCCTTTCAACTGAAAGCTTGATACTTCTGTCACCATAATCTCACCCTTTTGGACTTGCTCTGCCACTTCACAAGCCGCTTTACCGATGTTGCCCGCTAAGTAAGCCGTTTTACCACTTTCTTCTAACATATCATGGATAAGATGGGTCGTAGTTGTCTTACCGTTGGAACCGGATATCGCAATCATATCTCCTCGGCAGAGAAATCCAGCTAATTCGATCTCTGTCACGACCGGCAACTCTTTTTCAAGTGCGTACTGTACTAGCGGGTTGTCATAACGAATGCCCGGATTTTTCACGACATACTCCACTTCATCAACAAGCTCTAGAGGGTGGGAACCGGACACAAGAGTAATTCCAAGTCCTGTAAGTGTTTTTTCCTCCTCACTTCCTCGTAGGTCTTGGGCGTCATTCACAACAACAACGGCTCCGTATTTTCTTAACACTCTCGCCGCTGCCATACCGCTTTTTGCCAAACCGATTATTAAAACTTTTTTTCCGTCAAACCACTCTATTCCATTCATAGCCACACCTCAATATAAATGCCAAGTACTGCACAAACAATGCCCGCCGCCCAAAATGTCACGACGACCCGCCATTCGGACCATCCAGATAACTCAAAGTGATGATGGAGCGGACTCATTTTAAATAAGCGATTTCCCGTTGTTTTAAAAGAAATAACTTGCAAAATAACCGAGAGTGTCTCCACAACGAAGACACCGCCTATTATGACGAGCAGGAATTCCATTTTCACGATGATTGCAAGGGCAGCAATCGCTCCCCCAAGTGCAAGCGAGCCAGTGTCACCCATAAACACTTTAGCAGGATGGGCATTAAACACTAAAAACCCGAGAACGGCACCGACAACGGCAGCAGCAAAGATAGATGTCTCTTCCATGCCGATATACCATGCCAGAACGGCAAAGGCCCCAAACGCAATGGCACCGGTTCCGGCGAGGAGCCCATCAAGCCCGTCTGTCAAGTTCACTGCGTTAGAGGCTCCTACCAACATGACAATAACGAGAAGGAAATAAAACCAGCCCATATCAAATGACAAATTGGTTCCCGGGACACTTACGATTGTTTCAAAGCCGGTGTTATTCAACACGATAAAAAAAACAAGTGCGACCACCAACTGGCCAAAAAGCTTTTGTTTCGATGTCAGACCCAGGTTTCTTTTTTTTGTTATTTTAATGAAGTCATCGAGGAATCCAATAAGGCCAAAACCAGCCGTCACAAAAAGAAGCAATAACACTTCCGTTTTTAATTCAAGCCATATTCCCTGGACTAAAAGAGTGACTATCATGATGGAAACAATGATCATCACTCCTCCCATCGTGGGAGTACCACCTTTTTTTAAATGGGACTCCGGCCCGTCTTCCCGGATGCTCTGCCCGAATTTCAATTGCTTTAAAAACGGAATAAACAAGGGTGATAGTAACACAGTAAGAATGAATGCTGCGGCTAAAGCTACAAATATAGCAGCTGTCATGGTGCGTCCTCCTCTACTATTGCTTCAATTCGTTAATTGCTTGTTCTGCTACTTGACGGTCGTCAAAATCAAGCACTTTACTTCCAATGAGCTGATATGTCTCATGTCCTTTCCCGGCAATCAAAACAACATCGTCTTTCTCTGCTTTATTAATCGCAGCCCGGATGGCTTCACGGCGGTCTTCGATCACCGAGAAGTGATCTGTCTCTTTGACCCCTTTTATCATATCATTTAAGATTTCCCGAGGTTCTTCTGTACGGGGATTATCTGAAGTGAAGATGGCCTTATCACTGTATTGAACAGCGATTTTTGCCATCTCTGGGCGTTTTGTCGCATCGCGGTCTCCTCCGCAGCCAATGACGGTTACGACCTTGCCCTCAGTCATTCCTTGTACTGTTTCCAACACATTTTCCAGACTATCCGGTGTGTGGGCGTAATCGACAATCACCGCGAACTTCTGACCGGCGTCTACTGGCTCAAAGCGTCCTGCGACCCCTTTTACCTGACAGAGCGCTCCACAGATTGTATCAAGCGCAATTCCTTCAGCGAGACAGGCCGTTGCTGCGGCGAGAGCATTGTATATGCTGAAACGGCCAATTAAAGACATTGATATTTCTCGTTCTCCCCACGGAGTAACCAGCTGGAATGACGTTCCGTTAGGCGATAAGACCACATCTTTTGCCTTCACGTCACTATCTTGATCCATTCCATATGTAAGCACCTGCACAGAAGTCATCCGTTGATAGTCTTCTGCCGCTGGGTCGTCTAAGTTTAATACTACTGTCTTTCGCTCCCCATCATACGTGTTGCCAAGCTGGGAAAACAAGAGCCCCTTGGCCTGTTTATATGCTTCCATTGTACCGTGATAATCAAGGTGGTCTTTCGATAGATTGGTAAAAACAGTTGTATTAAAATCACAGCCCCGGACGCGGCCAAGGTCTAGGGCATGGGAGGATACTTCCATGACACAGGAATCCACCTTCTCCTCCGCCATATCAGCGAACAGCTTTTGAAGCGGCAAGGACTCGGGGGTTGTATTCTTCGCTTCGGCTTTTTTTTCACCTATTTTTGTATACATGGTGCCGACCAATCCTGTTTTTTGATGATCAGCTTGTAAGATCGATTCAATTAAATGACTGGTTGTTGTTTTTCCATTCGTCCCTGTTATCCCGAACAAACGGAAAGAGCGCGTCGGATGATCATAAAATACGGAGGCGATAACCGCCATAGCTTTCCTAACATCCTTCACGAGTACAACTGGAATGTCTACATCGAGGGGGCGATCTGCAACTAGCGCAGCCGCCCCGCTTTCCTCTGCCTGATTGGCAAAATCATGTCCATCTACGGTATACCCGCTCACACAAAAAAACAGACTTCCGCTTCTCACTTGCCGGGAATCCATTTCGACTGACGTAATAAGCGGATTATCTGGATGTGTTAGCTTTTTGACTAACAAATGATTGGTTAAATCATGTAACCTTTTCATTTTGGATCGCTCCTGCACGTAGTATATTATTCCTCTTAATCCGGGTCTCACAGACTTGGCTGTCTGAAGTTTTTCGTCCTTCTATTCTAATCGGTTACCAACGATTTGTCACCAAGATACAGCCGAATCGTTCCACCTTCTGTAATTTTCTCTCCGGCTTCTGGTGATTGGGCAATGACCACTTTTCCTTTTCCGCGTGTTTCGATATTGAACGGGTAGTAGGCTTGATGCACTTCTTTTAAAGTCCGTCCCACTATATCCGGAACTTCTATCAGGGCTTCTTCATTCCACTTCAGCTCTTTTTCGATTTGATCACTGCGTTTCTCCACGCCCATGGCGGACAAACTATCGTGAATGATATTTCCGACTATCGGTGCTGCTACTATCCCGCCAAACTGCAGTGTATCTTGCGGGTTATCGATAGCCGTATAGACGACAATCTCCGGGTCATCAGCAGGGGCAAAGCCAATGAAAGAGACAATATGATTGTTCTGTAAGTATCTTCCCCCTACTGCCTTTTGGGCAGTACCTGTCTTTCCGCCAATCCGGTAGCCGTCTCGAAAAGCCCCTCTTCCTGTTCCTTTCGCTACAACATGTTCAAGGGCGTCGCGCACTTTCGCAGATGTCTCCGACGAAATGACTCTTCGTTTCATATCTGGCGGATACGACTCAATAATGCGGCCGGTCTCGGGGTCGACCCATTCTTTTGCAAGCCGCGGTTGGTAAAGATAGCCGCCATTTACAGTTGCAGCTACCGCGGTCACCTGCTGAAGCGGTGTTACAGATACTCCCTGTCCGAAAGAAGTCGTCGCAAGTTCGAGCGGTCCGACATTCTCGCGGTTAAATAAAATACCTTTTCCCTCTCCCTGTAGGTCGATTCCAGTCTTTTTCCCAAAACCAAACGATTCAATATAGTCAAAGAGTGTGTCTTTGCCAAGCCGCTCGCCAAGCGTAACGAACCCAGGGTTGCATGAGTTCTCCACTACTTCTAAAAAGGTTTGGTCACCGTGTCCTCCTTTTTTCCAACAGCGCAACCGACTTCCGCTTACTTCGATATAACCTTTGTCATGAAAATGCTCATCCTCTAAATCAACCTTGTCTTCCTCAAGCGCCGCCGCTAATGTGATAATCTTAAACGTAGACCCTGGTTCATACTGCGACCAGACCGGTTTGTTTTGATTGTAGACTTCCGGGGGCAATTCACGGTAATTTTCAGGATGAAAGTCAGGACGGCTGCTCATCCCTAATATTTCACCGGTATCAGGATCCATGGCAATCGCGAGGGCACCATCCGGCTTATAGGTTGCCTCTGCAATATCAAGCTCCCTTTCGATTATCGTCTGTACTTTCGCATCGATAGTGAGACGCAGGTTATCACCTTGTTCAGGGCGTTTGTAGCGATCTGCAATTCCCGGCATCCGTTGCCCCTTTGCATCCGAAAAAAAAGAAACATATCCTTTTTCCCCTCTCAGATGCTCATCGTAATATTTTTCTATGCCAGTCAGCCCTTGATTGTCAATGCCAGCAAAACCAAGAACGTGTGACAGGAATGTTCCTTTTGGGTAATGACGCTTGTTATCTTCGGCTATATAAATCCCTTCCAGATCCAAATCTCGTACTTCTTTTGCCTTCTCCTTACTGATCTTGCGACCTTCCGGATTAAGGCGGACCATCGATTCCTTTTTTGTTACCCATTCATACGCCTTGTCTTCACTCACGCCTAATACAGCAGCCAATTGTTCTGCTGTGTTCTCTGGCTCCTTTATTTGCCGTGGCACGACAAGAATAGAGGGAGCGCTTATGTTTGTTGCTAATACTTCACCGCCGCGGTCTAAAATCTCGCCGCGCTCTGCTTCAAAAGGGACATCCCTGCTCCATGAATCTTCCGCAAGTCCGGAAAGCCAGTTTCCCATCGTAAACTGCACATATCCGAGCCGCACTAAGAGAATAAAAATGGCTAACGCTCCAGCAATTAAAACGAAAAATAACCTTTTTCTTACCGTTACTGTTGAGATACGCAAATTCCACCACCACCATAAGGCTGAAGTTTAGAGAAACTGGCTGCAGCTATCTATTCGTTGTCTCTATACACCCTATGCTTGTTTATTAGTTGACAGAACACGGTATCTCCCAGCACGCTCAAATAGAGGAACTACAGTTTCCTGAATCATCGTCATTACTCGTGGGGTTCGTTGTTTCGCTCTTTCTTTTCCTCGTGGCTGTCCTCTTCTTTTTTCGTTTCCTCTTGTTCTTTCCGTATTTGATCAGGATCCTTTAACTCTACTGTCAAATAATCATTTTCTTGAAGAACAGCCCCTGGATCAATACTCTGCTCGGTAACATAACCGGAGCCGAGATGATGAAGCTGCAGTCCCACCAGCACACTGAAGCGTTTCGCATCTCTTAGAGACCAGCCTGCCATATCCGGCATCTGCAACTTTCCGCTCGTCAGTAAAAATACTTTCTCCCCAATAATAAGCGAAGATCCTGCAAGCGGATATTGCTCGGTAATCGTGGAACCATCGCCAATGACAACAGGCTTAAGACCCAGTTCTTTGACACTCTTCACTGCTTTTTTGACATGTTTGTTTTCAAAGGAATCAAGCTGGATGCCATCCTCTTCGTATACCTTCTCCGTCTTCGCATCTCCTGTAGACAAATTCATATACGACAGGCTTTGCTTCATAACAGGATTGAAAATTTTTGATACAGGTGCGGAGCCAGTTTCATGTCCCGGCAGCTGTGGGCGATCAACGGCAACATAAACGATAACCTTGGGATCTTCCGCAGGTGCCATCCCGAGAAAAGAAAAGATGTTCTGATTATAACCGGAGAGATAGCCTTTCCCGTTTGGATTACTTATTTGCGCTGTCCCTGTTTTACCAGCGACATTGATTCCCTCAATTTGGTAAGGATGACCCGTTCCGTGTTCTCCTGTTACTACTTGTTCGAGTTTCTCCCGCACCTTTACCGCCGTTTCTTTCTTGATCGGCTCGCCGGCTGCTTCTGGCACTGCTTCGTAAGTTTGTTTATTTTCGTTCAGATCATACATTTTGTCAATAATATAAGGTTTCATCATTTTGCCATCGTTCGCAATAGCTGTAGCAGCCTGTACCATTTGAATAGGGGTAACCGCCGTTCCCTGCCCAAATGCAGTAACAGCAGCATCCAGTTTACTAGAATGAGCAACGAGGCTGTCCGCTTCATTCGGCAGATCGATTCCCGTCTTTTCACGGAAGCCAAATGCTTGTAAGTACTCATAGAAGCGCTCTGGCTTTAATTTTTCAAGTGCCAGCTTCGCAAATGCCACATTTGAGGAACGAACTAATCCCTCGTCAAAACTAATCGTACCCCAGCCACGGCTATTGTTATGATCTCCTATTGTAGAATCACCGATCGTGTAAGTCCCGGATTCATACGTTTCATGTTCATTATACACACCAGCGTCTATCGCGGCGGCAAGGGTGAACATCTTCATCGTGGACCCTGGCTCAAACCGATCAGAGACAGCGTAATTCGTATAATTGGTAATCGACGAATAATCATTTGGATTGAAACTTGGCCGATTACCCATTGCCAAAATTTCTCCCGTTTCTGCATTCGCAACGATCGCCGTCATTTTTTGCGGCTTATACTCTTCGTCTACAGCTGTCATTGCCTGTTCGAGAGCAATTTGAATGTTTGTATCAATCGTTAAATAGACATCCTCACCGTTTTTTGGCTCTCTTAAAATCTCTTCTTTATTCAGAAGCGGAATTCCTTTCACGTTCCGTTGGTAAGTTAAAGAACCATCTTTGGCAGACAGACGCTTATCAAGACTGGCCTCTAACCCCATCACTGCCTCGCTCATATCGCGGGCGGTATACCCTAACACGTGCGACGCAAAAACTTGTTTTGGATAATAACGTTTTTTCTCTGTACGAAAATAAATACCGGGTAATTCTAGCGCCTCAATCTCTTGTTTTTGCGACAGGGTCAAATACTTTGATCCAGGACCTAGTTCTACCTGGAATTGATCTCTTTGTAAAAGCTCAGCCAACCTGGATTCCTCCATATCAATATAAGGGGCCAACTTCTCGGCAGTAACCTTGGGGTCTTCGACATGTCCGTCGTAGTCCTCGTCAAGAATTGCAAACGCCGTGTATGCCTGTACTTCTTTTGCCAGCTGTTGGCCTTCACGCGTATAAATGGTACCTCTTTCTCCTGGAAGCGTCTGTGTCGTTGTCCACCGCGATTCCGCAAGCGCCTGCAAATCTTGGCCGTTGACTTCCTTCCCAGTAGAAATGTAGAAAACCCTACCCGCAAAAATGAGGAAACATAAGGTGACAACGGCCATTAAGAGTAACGCTCTTTTTACTGTTTCTTTTCGTAACCGGCCCAGTTTGGCCACCACCTCTCTGTTCGACTTCTAATCATCGGGAGTTCTCTGTTCACAGTTGTCCATGCAAAAAAGGGCCGGCCCGGTATCATTACATCGGCCGCCCCTTTTCCACCTCTATCCTATTATTACGGCGCTGATTCTTGGATAACTTTAACCTTATCATCGTTTAATGTCATGCCCAATTCTTCCTTTGCATAATACATAATCCGATCAGGTGCGCTTAATTCAGACACTTCTACTTCATATCCATTGTTAATCTCTGCCTGTTCCTTAATGGAATACGTTAGATTTGTAATTTCCCGGTCTTGCGCATACACTTTTGCATAATTGGATATCACGAGAAATGAGGCGCATATGATGGCAAGTACCATGGTTAGGGCAATTAATTTTTCGCCTTTCGTAATTTTCCCGCGGACGCGCCGTTTTTCAATAGTAGTATGTACTGCCTGCTTCTCTTGGTTTTGCCGATGGATTTGCTGTGCTAAGTTCGTCAACGTTTTATCCCCCTAACGTTTTTCCGCTACCCGCAATTTAGCCGAATGTGAACGATTGTTCTCGGTAAGTTCAGCATCATGAGCGGTTATTGGTTTTTTAGTTACGACACGAAGTTCAGTCTCTGCCTCTTCTGGAATAACAGGCAGTCCTCTTGGCAAATCGGGAAGCGTGCTTTTCGCTTTGAAAATTTGTTTACAGAGCCTGTCCTCCAAAGAATGGAAAGAAATGACACAAATCCTGCCCTTTTCATTCAATAAATCTATCGCATCATGTAATGCTTTCTCTAATACTTCTAGTTCGTTATTCACAGCCATCCGAATCGCTTGAAAAGTTCGCTTCGAGGGATGACCACCCTTCCTGCGCGCTGGGGCTGGGATAGCTTCCTTAATAATGTCCGTCAGTTCAAACGTTGTTTCGATCGGTTTTATCTTTCGCGCTGCTTCTATTTTTCGTGCAATTTGTTTAGCAAATTTCTCCTCACCATAACGCGAAAAAATATACAGCAAATCACCGAAGCTCCATTCATTGACAACTTCCTTAGCGGTTAATCCCTGCTGCTGGTTCATTCGCATATCAAGTGGCGCATCAAATCGGTAGCTGAATCCTCGTTCTGCTTCGTCAAATTGCGGTGAGGAGACACCTAGATCGAATAAAATACCATCCACTTTACTCACGTCTCTTCGTGAAAGCTGTTCAGTAATTTCCTCAAAGTTGGCATGTATAGCCGTAAAGCAATGCTCATATTCGTTGAGTCGTTCCTGAGCATGCGCGATTGCATTGTCATCTTGATCAAATGCATACAAATGGCCGCCGTCTAGCTTTTGTAATATCAACTCACTGTGACCACCACCACCGAGTGTGCAATCTACGTATATACCACCCGGTTTGACAGCTAGTCCATCCACTGCTTCCTGCAGTAATACGGTATCATGGCTAAATGGCGTCAAGGGTCCGCCTCCCCCCTTTCATACATCTTCCTAATCCTATTCATCAGAAATCAAAATCTACAATGTTTTCAGCTATGTCAGCAAAGGATTCCTGTGATTCTTCGAAATATGTATCCCAGTGATCCTTGCTCCAAATTTCTACGCGTGTGGAAACACCAATAATCACGGTTTCTTTCTGGAGCTTCGCATAGTGGCGCAAAGTGGAGGGAATACTTATTCTTCCCTGTTTATCCAATTCACATTCGGCTGCTCCTGAAAAAAAGAAACGGGTGAAAGCTCTTGCATCTTTTTTCGTGAAGGGCAGGGACTTCAGCTTGCTCTCCAGCCGTTCCCATTCGTCCATGGGGTATATAAATAAACATTCATCCATACCGCGCGTAATAACAAAGGCACTTCCCAGTCCGTCGCGGAAGCGCGAGGGAATAATCACTCTACCTTTATCATCCACGTTATGGTGATATTCCCCCATAAACATCGTCTCATCCATCCTCCTCCACTTTCTATTTTAAAGTTACCACATTCCCCCACTTTACACCACAACTTTTCTTTGTTTTTTCACGACAAAAAAGCCTCCGCCACATGGCAGAAGCTCCTAAAAATAGTCGTTCTTACTAAAATTTTTCATTTATTTTACATTTTCACAACGTGATGAGACAATTCTCGTTCGACAATCTTGTTACATAGGCTTATGGCCAGATCGCTCCCATATTCATTCAGAAACCATAGAACGTTAAAAACACGTTCTTGCGGTTTATTGCGAGGCAGGAGAAATTGTGCTGCTTGTTGTATGTTTTGAAGGCGTTGCTCCTCCTTACCGTCTTGAAAGGAATCTATTTTCTTCGCGAATTTTCGTATCTCCCGCTCAATAATAAGCCAGTTTTTCTCTCCGTATTGCGCTTCAGATGGGTTCAATGCTCCCCATTCCTCACGCATTTTATCGTGAAAAGGCAGGGCCGCCTGTAAAAAATTCTCAGCCAATTGCTGTCCATCGACCTGTCTTGCTTCATCCAGAATTGCTGATTTCCTTTCATCTCCGCCATCACTTATTATATCCTCTATCGTTAACTGCTCCCGCTCCAACCGCGCTTCCATGCAGCGCGGCAGCAAGGTGTAGGAGATCCGTGGTACGACAGGGGGGACAGTTACGTTAAACTGATGAAATAAGGGGCGGAGAAGCGACCAGTAATGTATCTCCCCTGGGCCGGCAATGAAGGAAAGTACTGGGAGCAGCTTCTCCTGCACAAGCGGTCTCGTGAGGACATTTGCACTGAAGCACTCCGGATAACGTACAGTTGCTGCTAGTAAATCCTTTTTATCATACTCTGCCATCCCGCTTTTATCAGTGAATGTGCTTCTGTTTTTTTCATAAAGCAATCTTCTCTGTTTTGCGTCATGATAGAATACATGGATACTTTCCTGAGGCAATCCTGCCGGCAGACCGTATGCAGAACTCCGGCGCCTGTCCATTCCTTTTTGGACAGTTTCATTTACCTCCCTATGGCCCTTTAGCAAGTGTAGAAATGTATCTTGTTCCAACTCGCGGATAGACGGGTGATGAGCATCCAGGACGATAAGGCCTGTATCACGAAAGAGCCAGCGCATCATTTCCCCGAAAAATTCGGTTACTGTATGTGCGCGTGCTGCTAATTGACTCACCTTCCGATCGATAGACGCAGTATGCCGCGTTTCCGGCAGGAGTTCCATAATTTCCTCCCACCATCCTTGAAACGCTTTTTTCTCGAATACTTGGTCGGAAATAGAGCGTCCGGGATCATAAGGACCTTTATAGTTGATTTTTGTTGCGCCATTTTCACCTGGAAGCCAAATATGATTGACCTCTTCCCAATCATGATCTTCACCGGCTATCCAAAATACTGGCAATACTGGGACTTGCAGGTCAACCTCTAATTTTTTTGCTTCTTTTAAAATCGTAATCGCTTTGGAAATCGTGTAAAAGGGACCGGTTAAGAGTCCAGCCTGCTGCCCGCCGACCGCCATTACCGCTCGGGGATTATGCAGTTTCTCTAATTCCTCTAAAGCCTTTTCATGATGCAGAAATTGTCTATTATATGTATAAAGATGATTATACAAAGATGCTCTCGGAAACGAATCTCCTCTCTCCTGCAAATCGCGAAGCCGTCGTTTTTTCGCTTCTTGTGAAAAACCATAGTCAAAAAAAGCAAGCGCCGCTGATTTCTGCTTCATATAGTCACGGACAAATTTATCAGGATGGGGCCAATACTTTTCCACTAACTCCATGTGTCGTCCAACCTTTCTGCCTCTTCCCCTATTCTCTCACTCTGAATATCAGATTATCATGAAGCGTTAAGCAAGAAAAGCAGAAAGCAAATAACTAACTATTCCATAAAAAGACAATAAAATATACCCGCCGCAAAAGAGAAAAAATGTAAAGCGCCAAATACCTTTTACGAGTTTCATCACTTCAATATCATGACGGGTGCGGTAATGCACAATTGTAAATAATGCCGCTGTCAGTAAAATCACCAACAAGATCAACCAAAAATAGGAATTATTCCATATCGCCATCATGAGAAAATGAACAGAGAGAATAAACAAAACGGTTGAAAAATCAGCTGCAAGCCGCACTGCCTTGCTTTTTTGTTTTGTCCATTTTACCGTAATAATGTAAACGAGATACCATGCAAGAAATGGGATTGTAAGCATTGTTGTCGCTAAAAAGACAAAGAAATCCCCCACTTGGAAACACCTCCCTTTCTTATCTTTTCTCAAAATTTAGCATAAACGACTCCTTTCCGCGGTGCAAGGTTATGGATACAAAATCACAATACAAAAAAACGGCCGCTGTGAAATTCACGCAGCTAGCCGCTTTCTTCCATATTCTCGTCTTGTAAATAAGGGAGTGCTCCTTCCGATAATGCCCGCGCTTTTTCCATCACATCAAGAAGGGCACGGTAATCCTCTCGCAGCCTCCGGAAATCTTTTTTCACTTGAGTTAATTCTTTTTGCAATGCTTGATTTTCTTGCTGAAGCGCTTGCTTTTTCGCAGCTTGTTCGTTCTGTTCCTTGCTGTTGTTGTCCTTTAAGAAGCGAGACAGTTGCTTCAGAAAAGTGACTGTGTCCTGAAGCTGATCAGCCATATGGATTGGCTCGATTTCCTCTGCCACTTCATACTTTTCCTCAATGCGAGGAGGTTGTTCTTTCCCTTCCCCTGTATCGGAAACGGGTTCTAGTGGTACTGACTGCAAAGGAGACGATGTTTCTTTTGAGTCAACGCTTTCTCCTTCCCGGTGTTCCTTCTGTTTACGAGCCAGTTCGATCGCTGCTTCATACTTTTTGCGAATGCATGCATTCCATCGAAATCCGCATGCTGCAGCGGTGCGTGATAGTTTTTGGCTGGCTTCCTCAAAAGCGGCCAGCTGGGTGCTTCCCTCACGCACATGGCGAAGCACAATTTCTGCTAGTGTAATATCATCATCATCAGACCATGCATCTTGTCTGGATATTCCCATCATAATCCCTCCGTTCCTTTCTTTATCTCTATGATTGGAATATAAAAGATAGAATGACTCTATCAGCAAATTATTACCTACTTTTCAAAAAATATTCCTTTTCATAGAAAAAAAAGACTTTCGGAGTGATAGCAAGGCTTCGTGGTTTCTGTTCATATGTTAGACTTTCACGGGTTATTATATTCGTCAAATCGGGTGCCGTTGTTAACGTTTTTTATTCCGGAAAGCTTCTACTGCCTGATGATGTGCATCGCTCCCCCATAGTACGGCACATTCTTCCACTTCTCTCTTCATCCGTTGCCGCAGCATGTTCAAGTCTGTGTGATCTAATTTCCGTCTTTTATATGCAGCTAGTACTTGAACAGGGATGTCCTGCCAGGCGGCAAAATATTGTTCTAATTCGGCTCTTCCTTGTCCAGGATTCAATACGTGCTGAAGAAAACCAATTTCTTTCGCTTTGTCAGCTGGATAAAGGCGACAAGAAGCAGCCATGTCAAATGCGGTCTCTGCGCTCACACGCTCTAATAGAATAGACGTACCGCCCCACCCCGTCGTAATAGCCAGTTTCCCTTGGACAAAACCTATTTTCGCCTCGGGTACTGCGACACGGTAATCACATGCTGCAGCAATTTCCGCCCCTCCTCCTACGGCTGAACCATTGATGAAGGCAATGGTAGGAATTTCGAGAGAAAAGAGCTGCAGCAAGATCTTGCTCATACGATCAAGCATCGGCCATGCGTCCTCTTTCGTATACAGCGAGTGAAACACCGACAGATCACCACCCGAACAAAATGCGTCATTACCCGCTCCTGTGATGATGAGGCAACGATCTGTCTTTTTCAATTTTACGTCATCCAACACATTTTCTAATTGTTCCATGACTTCATAATCAACTGCGTTACGCTTCTCTGGCTGATTGATCTCCACATATGTAAAAAAATCTTCGCGCGTCACGATTACCTTTTTCCCCAATGTTCTTCCCCTCCTCGAGTATTCCCCCAGGTGATCCTGTCCCAAGCGGAACGTTAAAATCCTTCACTATTCAGTCACGTGGCGGCATATACACTTACACTAACAAAAAAGCTGAGCACCTCTTCGGTAATCTCAGCTTCTCTGGCTCGTTTATTCGCTTCTTTAGTTCTTTTCTACAACGGTCTCCCCTTTGTAGGAACCGCAGTTCTTACAAACACGGTGAGACAATTTCATTTCACCGCATTCAGCACATTCAACCATGCCTGGTGCTTGGAGCTTGTAATGGGCACGGCGTTGGCCTTTTCGAGCTTTTGACGTACGTCTTTTTGGTACTGCCATAATTCTCCACCTCCTTTATATAGATGTGTCAACATATTTTCATTCTTGTTTGTCAAAAAACTTGGCTAAATCAGCCATTCGTGGGTCTATGTCCCTTTTTTCATCCTGTCGATGTTCCCCGCTATTCTCACTAGTGATTACTTCCCAGTCATTTCCTTCCTGCGGCGCAACTGCTTCTTTTTCATCTACATTGTCCGCAAAAATCTGAATGGGCAGTTCCAGTAAGATATTTTCCTTCACATACGGTAGAAGATCAACATAGCCATCTTCAGGCTCATGTGTGTAAATCTCCTCTTCGTCTACCGGCATACCGTCTAAACGAAAATGTTCCGTCATCTCGATATCAAAAGGAAAGGTAACATCCACAAGGGTTCGGGAACAAGGCAAGATCATCGATCCTGTTATCCGTAAGTGAAATGAAACCGTATCTCCAGAAAATGAGGCTTCCCCTGTTACATGGACTGGCGTGATATCTCGAATTTCTCGATCTCGCTCTTTTAATTCGCTGACATCTACGGATTGATCCACGGTTAAGCCTGCATGCTTTTTAGTGAGCAGCTGGTTAATACTCCATTTCATCAGAAATCACCTCTAGGCAACAAAAATAATTATAGCTACAGCATATTTATTTGTCAACATTTTTTCTTTACAATATAATTAAGAAGAGCAAGTACTGACGGGTCTTACATATCATAACACGCCCTTGATTCAATAGAAAGAGATCCTGCGCAGGAGAAGGAGGTAGTCATGAAAGCGGTCGGTTTAATTGTCGAGTATAATCCGTTTCATAATGGTCATTTTTATCATATCCATTCTTCCAAAGAAAAAACAAACGCTGATGTTGTCGTCTGTGTCATGAGTGGTTATTTTTTACAGCGCGGCGAACCGGCCCTTTTGCCGAGAAGAGTGCGTACGATGATGGCACTTGAAGGCGGTGCTGATCTCGTCGTTGAGCTTCCCTATATTTTTTCAAGCCAGCATGCGAGTTGGTTTGCCCGCGGTGCCGTTTCAATTCTAAGTGAACTCGGCGTTGATACTCTCTGCTTTGGCAGTGAACACGGAGATGTTTACCCATTTCTTGAACTTGCCAAGTTTCTACAGAATCATGAGAAAACGTATAATTCCCTGATTAAAGAATACAGCTCTAAGGGCCTCAGCTATCCGAACGCAGCGGCGCAGGCTTTTTCAGCACTGGAACCGGAGAAGTCATGGCCCGATTTAACAAAACCAAATAACATTTTGGGCTTTCATTATGTTCGCGCTCTTCGTGAGCTGCATAGCTCTGTTCAGCCTGAAACCATTACACGAAAACAGGCTGGTTATCATGATGTGCAGATATCTGAACATGAAATCGCGAGTGCCACCAGCATCCGTCGTTCCCTCATCAATGAGAAAATGCCACCGTCAGCAATCGCTCATACCATTCCAGAGACGACGCGACTCCAAATTGAACGTTTTCTAAAACATGGGGATCAACTTTATGAATGGGAGCGTTTTTATCCGTACTTACAAGAAAAAATCCTAGCGTCCTCCCTCGAATATCTAGCACGTATCTATGAGGCTGAAGAAGGACTAGAGCACCGATTCGTATCACACATAAAGCAACAGCCGTCCTTCCATGATTTTATGAAAGCTTGTAAAACAAAGCGGTATACGTGGACCCGGTTGCAACGCCTCGCTGTCCATCTTCTCACGGGAACGGAAAAGCAGGAAGCAACCACGGCTCTTTCACCAGGAAAAGCCGATCACATCCGTCTGCTCGGTATGAACAAAACCGGACAAGCCTACTTAAACAAAGTTAAAAAACATGTCGGTGTGCCGCTTCTTGCGAAAATGACAAAAAGAAAAACCGCACAGCAAAAACTTGATGAAAGGGCAGCACTGGCGTATTACATGCCCTTATCCCCTTCACAACGCATACTGAAGTGGAAAGAAGAATATGAACTGCCCCCCGTCATCCTGTCATAACCTAAAAGAAAAAGCAGCCAGCTCAAGAGAATCCTCTTGGACGGCTGTTTTTTCTTTTAGACGATTCTCTAAATAAGAGACCGCGTCGTTAAATTCTTTCACTGGTATGACTACCATATCTGTTCCCAACTCTTCAGCCGTTTTTACCGCGATTTGATAGTTGGACGGAGTTGCAAGGTCATCATCAGGAGCAAAGAAAACATCGACACCGGCTTTATGTGCGGCAACTATTTTTTTGTCAATCCCGCCGATTCTGCCAACGTTCCCATCTTCATCAATCGTTCCCGTTCCGGCTACGTCGAGTCCTCCGGTTAAATCTTTTTCAATTAATTGATTGTATATTTCGAGTGAAAACATCAGACCTGCGGATGGACCGCCAATTGCTCCAGCATCGATCGTAACTTCAGGATCAAATGTCACATCACGCTGTGTAAACGGATAAAGCAACCCAAGCCCGACTTTATCGTACTGTCCCATTTCAGCGGGGAATGTATCCATTTCCACAACGACATCCTTGGTTGCACCGTCTCGTTTAATCGTGAGCTCTACTTCTTCTCCTGCCTTTTCATCGGCCAAAAGCGAGTTCAGCTCCTCCAAGGTTGTAATCGGTTCTCCTCTTAATTTTGTGATCAAGTCGCCTTCTTTTAAATG
The DNA here is from genome assembly GCF_022458745.1 of Bacillus piscicola. GTDB lineage: Bacteria > Bacillota > Bacilli > Bacillales > Marinococcaceae > Alteribacillus_A > Alteribacillus_A piscicola. The sequence continues at coordinate 112,597 of NZ_JAJJJF010000002.1, read as the reverse complement.
GTTGGCCGCATCCATCCCTTCGATCACTTGAGTAACGCGGATTCCTTGGAATTTCACATCAAACGGGAATCCTGCTGCCTCATACGCCGTGATTTTAGCAGCTTCTTGGGCACTGTCCATCAACATCGTCTGTCGATGAAAATATTCTTCATCCGTCTCATCCTCTAACAGAAAGGCATCGGTCGGAACAACTTCCCGATAAGAAGAAAATTTTGCCCATATAAAAAGTGGAATCGTTGCACGTCGCTGCCTGATCGTCGTTAAGTAAAATTCACCTACTTCTCCGTTACCACTGTCAACGGATATCATCTCACCGAGTGGTGCCGCGTCACCTGGCTGTGAATAGTAATAAGGAAGCGGAATTTGTGTAACCACTAACAGAACTGCCAGAACAATTAATGCTGTCCAGCGCCGGGGTGTTCCTTTCCTAATACGATCGTTCATCTTATGTCCCCTTCCACTGCTTTATCTTTTCTATAATTAATGGGATTACTTTCTCTGCGGCATCTTTGCCTTCTTGAATAAGCGTGTCAACATTTTCAAATACGAGAGAGTGCTGATAACTGGAGATCGGCTTAATGAGAAAATCTGCTTCGCCTTCTTTATAGGTTTTCAACTGCCTTCCCATAATATCCATTGTTCGCACGATAACATCGTAAATTGTATGAATAGCTGGCTCCGTGTTATAAAACGACACATCTACTGCGATAACCAGATCTGCTCCCATGAGACGTGCCTGCTGAACAGGAACAAGATCAGTTACACCACCGTCTACATACATTCTGCCCCGGTAATAGGCCGGCACAAATATTCCAGGGATGGAAATGCTCGCACGAACAGCTTCGGCGGCAGGTCCGTCCCTGAATAGAACAGACTCTCCTGTCTGTAAATCAGCTGCTACGATTCCGACAGGCAGCTCCATGTCTTGTAAATTCTTTTTTTTTGATAGAACGTGTATTAATTCTTTCACTCTTTCCCCTTGGACGAAACCTAATTTAGGTACCGTAAAGTCCAAATAAAACCTTCTTTTAAAATAACGGGCAAAGGCTTCCATCGTTTCCGGCGTTTGGCCGGCTCCGTACAAAGAGGCAATTAATCCACCCATACTACTCCCCGTCATTGTGTCAATAGGAATATTATGCTTGTTTAATGTGTCGATAACACCGATGTGAGCGAATCCCCGTACGCCTCCCGCTCCTAAAGCGAGTCCGATGGATGGACGGTGCTGTGTCACTCTGACACCCCTCCCTCCTTAATAGGAACAGCTGCTCTTACCCAGCGAAAAAAGAAAAGGATAATGGTATAAATTATGCCGCTCTCTTCATATTCATGTGTAAGGACAACCTGGAAGGGTCTCTTCTTAACCGCTGCATACGTCTTTTCTCGTCATTCGCAGCTCTTTTAGCACCATTCCAATATACCACTTCGTCCCGCCATTTCACAAAGGAGGTTATCCCAGTTGAACGTAAAAACAATTCGGATGCTAAGCATGGCTTTTGTCGTAACCTTTATTGCAGTATGTATTATTATTTTCCCGCAAGATGTCTTGGAGGCCTCGCGAAAAGGGGTTGAAATGTGGAGTCAGTCTGTACTTCCTGCGTTGCTGCCGTTTTTTATTATCGCAGAGTTGTTAATCGCTTTTGGTGTCGTCAGCTTTATAGGAGTGCTGCTTGAACCGCTCATGCGACCGTTATTTCGTGTACCCGGATGCGGCGGGTTTGTATGGGCAATGGGTTTCGCTTCTGGCTTTCCTTCCGGGGCTAAGTTTACAGTCAGACTTAGGGAAGCAGGTAAGCTTACAAGAGAAGAAGCGGAAAGGCTTGTCAGTTTTACTAACTCATCGAGCCCCTTATTTATTTTTGGTGCCATATCCGTTGGCTTTTTTCATGATCCGACTCTCGGACTTCTGCTTGCGTTTGCCCACTATGCCTCCAATACAACCGTTGGGATTCTAATGCGCTTTTACAAGCATTCTGCACCCCCGTCTCCTCCAGCCAGCGCTTCATTTTCGATTGGCGCCGCGCTCCGTGCTTTAAAACGGGAGCAAGAAAATGATAAACGCCCGTTAGGAAAGAAGCTGGGTGATGCCTTGACAACTTCGATACATACGCTGCTTATGGTCGGCGGTTTTATCGTGTTGTTTTCTGTTCTCTACCGAATCATGCATGTTACAGGCTTGATTCATTTTGTCGCTTTAATCCCTGCTTATGCTCTTCACAGCCTTCAATTTGCTCAGGAACTCGCTTTTCCATGGGTATCGGGTTTTTTTGAGATCACCGTCGGAAGCAAGCTGACGAGTGATCTTGAACATACAAGCCTGCTCGAAAAAGCAATTGTAGTCAGTTTCATCCTGGGCTTCAGTGGATTTTCCGTACAAGCACAGGTTGCGAGTTTACTAGCGGACAGTGACCTGCGCTTTAAACCATTCTTCATTGCTCGATGGCTGCACGGTTGTTTAGCCGCCCTGTTCACCTATCTTGCCTGGGAGCCTTTTTATAAAAAACTGCTGCAGGAGCCGACCTTCAACGGAAATTCTCTCCCAACTATGACGACATGGTGGGATGTAGTGGAGAAATGGCTCTCGACATACGGTAGCTTTTTCACCATTGCTGCCCTGCTCTTATATGTATATACGATTCATCGTTTTACCCTTTCAAAGCGTAATGAAACGTAAAACAAGTGAATCTCTGACCCGATGTACTTGTTTTACAAACTACTGGTGAAACGTGTACATTAGACATATGACACTTCGAGTTAATTGCAGTGGTACCTGCTGAAGGAGTATGGCGTATGCTCAATTATTTTCTTACATTAGATCCCGTTATCCAAGCTTTTCTTGCATCGTTATTTACATGGGGAATGACCGCATTAGGCGCAGCGCTCGTTTTCACTACAAAAACCTTCAATCAAAAGCTCATGGACAGCATGCTCGGGTTTGCCGGCGGTGTCATGATCGCCGCCAGCTTCTGGTCGCTTCTTGCTCCAGCGCTCGAGATGGCTGAAGAAAACGGAGCGATTCCTTGGATACCAGCAGCAGGCGGCTTTATGCTTGGCGGAATTTTTCTATGGGGGATGGACCAGTTCCTACCCCACCTCCATCCAAATGCACCGGAACAGAATGCCGAGGGAATTCATCCTGGAAAGAAAAAACGCAGCACCTTGCTGATGCTTGCAATCACCATGCATAACATTCCTGAAGGACTCGCTGTCGGGGTTGCTTTTGGTGCAGTTGCAGCCGGCTTTTCATCGTCATCTATTACAGGAGCAATTGCGCTGGCAATCGGGATCGGGATTCAAAACTTTCCAGAAGGCGTTGCGGTCTCGATGCCGCTGCGTCGTGATGGCATGTCAAGAAGAAAAAGTTTTATGTATGGGCAATTTTCTGGTTTGGTCGAACCAGTCGCTGCCATTATCGGAGCACTTGCGGTTACGTTTATCCAACCATTACTCCCATATGCGTTAAGTTTCGCTGCCGGAGCGATGATTTTTGTAGTCGCTGAAGAAGTAATACCAGGCTCCCAGGAAGAAGGGAATACCGACCTCGCTTCGATGAGCTTAATGATCGGCTTTACGGTAATGATGATTTTGGACGTCGCACTTGGCTGAGCAGGTTTCAGAACCTGTGTATTATTTCCATAGGAGCGACGTTTTGCGTTTTTGTGCTTCAAGTACTTACGCTTAGACTGAAGCATGCCATTCTTCTATGTGAAAACAGCCATCCTGCTTTTTCTCACCAGTTGCAGGATGGCTGTTTTCTACATCGCTTCCTTAATGCCTTTTTTGACAAGCCACCAGTTTGCTGGATAACTCGTTAAAAAGCCTAAAATCATGGCGATCTGCATCATGAACCAATAGACGGCGGTGTTCGGCTTAGGTGGTTCCGTAAAAAGTAAATAATGGACAATCGCCATCCAGCCGAACATCCCCACTTCAAACGTGATCAACGACAACGTGTCCGCTTTTACTGCTGCTTTTATATTGCCGGCTACACCTTGCTCTTTATTCATTGGGTAAATCGCATAAAATTGGAAAATTATCCCGAAAATATAAGCTAATATAAACTCAACGGTGTAATGCGCAAATAGAGTGCTACCAGCAATTGTCAGTGCAGTGAGAGCAACAATAGGTACGCCGAGTGCGTCTCCTGCTGTACATCCGGCTGAACAGTGGCTCGTTGACATAAATACCTTGGCTGCTTGCCCGCGCTCATCTTCTCTTTCATTATCCTTCGCCTTCAGACGTCCCCATTTAAAATACGTCCAAAGAGCAAATGGTCCGAAAAACCAGCCGTTAATCGGCCAGACAACATTCATGATCGTCATCATCTGCGGATGCCTGATCACATCTACAACAATGATCACAGAACAAAGTAATCCTATTCCTAAAGCAATCCATGAGATAACAGTCAGCATGTTTTCACCCCCGAGAAGGTTTCACGCTTGTATACCCTCGGTAGGTATAAAGTAAACATGTTGACTTCTTTAGGGTTATCCTAGAGCAACTTTTAGCAATAAGCTTCCACTGTCTGCTTCTCCCCTATTAAAAGAGTTAAAATCTGCTGCATGTTATTTATCTGGAAATGATAGCTGTCGTCGCCGCTGGTAAAGTTCAAGCAAATGATAATCTTCATAGATTTTTGCTAATCTAAGCAATTCACTGTCTGCCCCCTTCGCACTTATAAGCTGAACACTCGCAGGCAGGTTAGTAGAAGTCATGCCAACCGGCAAAGATAGCACCGGGTGTCCTGTTAAATTAAAGTAAGAAGTATAACGTATCATGCAGTTAAAAATAGGTTCGGTCTGCCCGTCAATGGTTACTTCTTCTTGCCCAATTGGTTTTGGCAGCGCGGGTAAGGACGGTGTCATCAACAAATCGATATCAGTAAATAACCGCTCACAAGCGAAGCTAATAGCTTTTTGTCGTTTTCGAGCTTCAATGTATTCCACAGCCGGAACGGTGGCCCCTGCATCTATTGCCAAACGTACATCCTCACCGTATTTTTTGAGATACTTCGCTGCGCGCCATCGATGGATAGAGGCTGCTTCTGCTGTTGCTATTGTAAAAGTCAATGCCCCTGCAAGCTCAGCATCAGGGACTTCCACTTCGACAAGTTGTGCCCCTAATTGTTCAAATTGTTGCAAAGCCTTCTTATACACAGCCAAGATCTCTCTTTCACAACGGTTCGTGAAATGATTGACAGGAACACCAACTTTTATTCCTTTCAAATCTTGCTTTCTTTCATCTTCTATTTCAAAATTGCATTCCGTTAACGCTTCCATCATAATACGGATATCATCCACAGTACCTGCGATAGGCCCTATGTGGTCCAAACTCCAGGATATTAAAGTAACACCCGAATTTTTCACAAGATTATAGGTAGGTTTAAAACCGACCAAGCCGCAGCAAGCGGCAGGGATACGAACCGATCCTCCCGTGTCTGTTCCAAGAGAACCAGCAGCTGAACCGCCTGCCACAGAAACCGCGGAACCACCGCTTGAACCGCCTGCAATCAACTCAGAATTCCATGGATTACGTGCCGGCCCATAAAAAGGATTATTATTCGTTATCCCAAACGCAAATTCATGCATATTTGTCTTGCCAATCATGACCGCACCTTCTCTGTTGCAGTCGCGTACCGCTCTGGCATGGTGTTTGGGAACAAAGTGTTTATCAATCAGCGAACCGCTCGTTGCAGGTAAGCCCTTTACATAAATGTTATCCTTATAGCTAACCGGAATTCCTTCCAGGCGGCCGGCGTCCTCGAGGTTCCAGCGCCTTTCAGCAATCTCCGCCTGTTGGAGCGCAATGTCTTCCGTTTGCAAAATAAAAGCATTCAAGTGTTGGTTTTGCCGGGCACGCTCTAATTGTTTCCGTGTTATTTCTGGTGGAGAAAATTTTTGCTCACGATAACCGGCTAATAAACTTTTGATCGTGTCCATTCCTAAAAACACCTCCAAAAAATAATCATCTATTCTTTTATGACTTTTCCGAGGTGTGCTGTTCATCCCTACGGGGTATTTTTCGTCACATACGTTCCAGCAAGCATATCATGTATACTGCGCTTATCATCACGCAGCCCAACCATGAACGCACTGATAAGAGCTGCAATTCCTATCGTTATCGCGTAAATAAGGCCTGCTACAAATGTACGCAGCAGCATCGCCCCAACCCCTAATTTATTTCCATTTACTTTTACAATCCTGACTCCCATGATACGTTTCCCTACCGTATATCCAAACCAAACCACCGGTACAATGATGGCATACGCAAGGCTTAACAAATTTGTAAACCAATCGCCTTCAGCATTCCCTGTGATGATGTAACTAATCACAGCCAATGGAATGCCAATGACGATGCCGTCTAAAAGATTAGCAGCTAATCTCCGCCAAAATCCTGCAGGGTTCCTAACCATTTTTTCTCATCCCCTTTTCTATTTTAAAATCCTTCTTCATCCTAACATACTCACAAGCAACAACAGTAAGAAGCGTCATCCATCACAAAAAGGTGCAAGCTGTGAATACGCAGCTTGCACCTTTTACTTACGTTTGTGGAATAAGACCACTGTCCCCCTTACATACAGATTGTTCGTCGTGGGAGTGTTCTTCGCTTTCCATTTGAATCGTCGCGTGGTCAATTCCTTTTTCTTTTAATTGTTTTTCCAATGTTTGAATGAGAGCTTCACTTTCATAGACGGTTAAACCCCCGTTCACTACCGCGTGGCAGGAAAGAGCATTCTGACCGCTCGTAATGCTCCAAACATGAAGGTCATGAATACCGAGTACTCCTTTTACTTCCTCCATCGTTTGTACAATTTCTTTGGTATCAACATTTTCAGGGGTACCCTCCATCAGTACATGTATGGCATCTTTGCTGACACGCCAACCACTTATTAATACAAGTACAGCGACAATGACACTCGCAAGTGGATCTGCCCACCCCCAATTAAAAAACATAATAAACAGTGCGGCTGTAATGGCACCTATTGATCCAACCAAATCCCCTAGCACATGGAGAAACGCGGCTCGCATGTTTAGGTTTTCTTTCGTATCGCCGCCGCGACTCATAATCCAAGCAACGAGAATATTCACAAGCAATCCGATAATGGCGATAATCAGCATGCCGTTTGTGGAAACATCAGGAGGGTTGAAAAAACGGGGATATGCTTCATAAAAAATATACAGAGAAATAAGGATTAGTGTGACACCGTTAAAAACAGCTGCTAATATTTCAAAACGCTTGTAACCGTATGTTTTGGAAGCATTCGCTGCCTTACCGCCTATTGTGAACGCAAGCACACCGATTCCCAAGGATACCGCATCACTTAACATATGTCCTGCATCTGACAACAGCGCGAGGCTGTTCGTAAGAAAACCACCGACCGCTTCCACAATCATATATACCGTTATGATAAAAAAGCTAATTAATAATGTTTTTCTATTAGTTGAATGGGAGTGGCCCAAGTGTGATCCCTCCTAACTAAAACAACTATTTAACGTTACTGTTCCCGAAAATAACGAAAGTCACTCATCTATAGAACTAACCCTTAAAATAAGAAATCGCCAAATGAAAAAAAGGATCATACTAAATGGTCTATCTCCCACCGATAGACGCATAAAAAAGCTGGTACTGCAGAGTTCGTCTCTCTCGGACCAGCTTTTTGTCTTCCTTCTATCCTGCTAATTTTTCTGTTTCCCCAGCTTCTTTTTTCCCTTTCGGAATCAGGAGATTCAGAAACACAGTTGCCAATGCCCCAACAGTAATACCAGACGACAAAATATAATTCACCCAATCCGGCGCATTCTCCAACACCTCTTTTGGCAGTACTGTCATCGCGATCGTCAACAAAATCGGAACACCAATCACGATCATATTTCGGTCATCAATCAAGATTGGCTGAATGACTTTCATGCCGTTCGTCACGATTGCAACACAGACAATCGTAAAGATGCCGTTAATAACAGATTCCGGAATGCAAGTAATCGCTGTTGAGAGCTTCGGCACGAGACCAAGTCCGACTAAGAGAAGGCCGCTTGTAAGAATGACCATTCTGCTTGCTACACCCGTAATTTGCAGAAGACCAGCATTGGATGAATAACCAGTCAGCGGTGTACTGCCGACAAGCGCACCGGCAAAACAGCCAATTCCCTCCCCAACAGACGCACGGTTTAAACGTTTCTCACCGAGATCTTCCCCGGTGACCGAGGAAACGACAAACCATGTCCCGGTTGTTTCAATCAAAATCACAAAGTATACGAGGACCATCGTAATGATCGCACTAACATCAAATACAGGTGCTCCGAATGGAAACAAAGTTGGAAGCGAAAACCAGCTTGCTTCCTTTACTGGCGAAAAATCAAGCGGATGAAAAAAACTCGCTGCCATTGTCCCGAGAATGATAGCAACAATAACAGACACAAGCCGGAAAAAGGTACCAAACCCTTTCAGTCGGTTTCCAAGAAGCATACATATTATGAGGACTGCTGCCGAAATCGCACCGATGGCAATGTTTTCACTGATCGTTCCACCTTCCGCATAAAAGATATTATTAAGCCCAACCGGCATTAACGAAATACCTACAATAATGATGACCGTACCCCCAACAAGCGGCGGGATAATCTTTTTCACTGTTTTGGCAAACACTTTTAACGGATAACCTAATGCCGCAACGATAAGCGCACCTGGGATTAAACTTCCGGCAATGGCGCCGAGGCCGAGCTTACTGCCAATTGCGGCAATGGCCCCAATTGGGACGTACGACGGCCCCTGTACGACAGGAAGTTTGAGTCCTGCCCCCGTCTGAATGAGAGTCGCTATTCCAGTCGCCAGAAAACACATTTGCACAAAAAAAGAGGTGTTCTCAGCACTTAAGGATAGGAGTCCGGCAATAATTATCGGAGCAATATACAAATCCATGGCCAGTACGTGCTGCAATCCAAGCAGCAATGATTTAGAAGGACTGATTTTATCATGAACACCTATTAGAATGTCACTTTTCATCTGTTTCTCCATTCCCAAAACCCCTTTGCTCTATTTTCGAATGTTATGAGAGGATTATAAAAGATTTCCGGTCGTTTGTACACCTAAAAACGAACGTTTATATATATTTTTATTTTTTAGTTCGTTTTTAGGTTGAAAGAGGTGGTGAGCTGATTTAGAATAAAGTAGTAAACGACAGAGGAGGTTTCTAATTGTGGTGAAGGATCAAGCTTTAATGGAAGATTGGATAGTAGCCTGCCGTGCGGAGGATGTGCAGGATAAACCGATTCAAGTAATGATCATGGGGGAGCGTCTCGTTATCTTTCGAAATTCAAAAGGGGTGCACGCGTTTAAAGATTTGTGTATTCACCGTGGTGCCGCACTTTCACTTGGGGAAGTGAAAAATGATTGCCTCGTATGTCCGTATCACGCCTGGGAATATGATGACAGCGGAGCGTGTGTCTCCATTCCCCAACTACCAGAAGGTCGGAAAATACCAAAAAAAGCAAAAGCTGTTTCTTATTCATGTCAGGAAAAGTACGATCTGGTTTGGGTAAACTTAGCAGGGAATGAACCCGCGCTCTTTACCTATCCTCCAATGGCGGATGAAGCCTATCATAATATCATTTGGGGTCCACAACAAGTGACGGCGAAACCACCGCGTGTCGTCGAGAATTTTCTCGATGTCGGCCATCTCGCCGTTGTCCATGAAGGGTATTTAGGAGAGAAAAAGCACCGGGAGATTTCAGATTATAAAGTACATCGTGAAGGGGAGCGGATTTTCTCCGATGAAATTGCCATCTTTCAGCCAGATCCGGATGGTTCCGGACAAGCGAAAAATGTCTATTACACATACGAGATACTTCGACCATTAACAGTCCTTTTTACAAAACGCGATCCGGATACAAATACGAAGATGACCATCTTACTTACCGTCCGCCCTATCGATGAAGAGAAATCAATGGCGTACGGCATTATGTCATTTAACTATGAAACTGGGAATTCAGATGCGGACACGATAGCCTTTCAGGATGAAATTTTCTCCCAAGATAAGCCAATCGTAGAAAACCAAAAACCAGAAGAGCTGCCTTTGGATCTGCAAGTGGAATTGTCACTAGTTTCTGACCGGGTGAGCATCGCCTATCGTCAATACTTAAAAGAATGCGGTGTCGTACTCGGTACATCTTAAGAGAGACACCGTAGCTCATTCAACCGGCGTGTATATCGTCGGCAGTGTCGCAGAAATGATATCCCCATTTTCAAGCTCGGCAACATATTCGTGTAGAAAAATACTTTCCTGCCTGTTGCCGAGTAAAATACTCACTTTTTCTGCCCCACCATCCATAACGTAGTTTCCATTACCGCCGTCTGGCTCGATTTTATATCTCCCAGCTGGCATATCCTTCCCTACCGTAAAAGAACCAGCGGGTAAAGAATGTGGTTCTGCTTTTTTTTCAACAATTACTGCCTGAAGCTTTTTCAATTCTGTTTCCAGTGAGCGCAAAGCTTGTTCCTTTTTTGCCAATTCGCTCTCCATCTCTTTTTTTTTCGCCGTTATTCTTTGTGTTTTCTCGTATTGATCTTTTATAGAAGACAATTTTTCTTTTTGTAATTTGTAAGCAGCTGTTACCTTTTTTTCTTGTTTCTTCAACGAAGCAAGCTGGTGCTTTACTTCTTCGATGTTCACTGTCATTTCTTCTATTTGGACAGTAGCGTGTTCGTAGCCTTGCTTATAAGCCGCAACCATGCCACTAATAGATAGAATAATAATTACTGATACTAGGATGATCATATCACGCCTGAACACACTCATTCTCTTTATTTCTTTCAAAAGGAACTCCTTCTTTTCTACAAGTGATTGTCGCGTAACTATTGGTAATGAGGCTGCTCAATAAAATCGTATCCGGGATCTTTTCACCCGTTTTTATGAGGAGTGTCATCTAGTTAATGATCACAGCAAGATGAACTTGTTCGACCATCTCTATCCAATATAATGATGCTCCTCTACTTTTTCTACCTTTATGTTCTGGCTGTTATCATCCCAGATGAACACACACCCAGAGCGCGGGAGTACCCATTTGTCCAGCTCAATTTTAACAATATTGTTAGGCAGGTGGCTGATCACTTCACTTGCATCGAAAAATGGGATCGGCACAATCCTAATATTCTTATCGTCGTGTGTAAACAGCACGTCCACGTTATAAGTCGGTTCTGAGATAATGGAGATGAATTTTTTCATTGTTTTTAATTGCGGCATTTGAAACTTATACTTAAATTTATATTCTTTGTCAGCAGATGTTTCGATGGAGGAGTCAATTTGAAACTGGAGATAAAAACCATTTGTACTATTCTCAACTTCATATGTAAGCGGCTTATCGTTTAGCTCAAATGTGAATGTTAAGACCTCGGTAACGAAATTTTTCAGCTCTTCGTTCGTAAACTGCTGAATGGCTTCTTTATGTTCGTCGGAAATGAAAAGATTTTCCCGAAAAAACACCCCTTCTCCTTTAAACAATTCCTCTAATTCATCTTCCCAATAGGAAAAGCCAACCGTAATTCTTCTTTTCTTTAATTGAAAAATATTCATATTGCGAAAAAAAGATAGATCTTCTTCCACCCAATAATAATCGCTGCCAGTAAACTCCATCAAATACGGGCCAACTTGGTAAACTCGGTCGTTCCCATTGGAATAACAAACATTATACTTAAAGTTGCGGCGGAAATTATAGCGATTCTCCAAATACGGTTCAATTAGCGTCGTATATAGCATTTTCCCTTCATCCTCGCCGAGCAGTGATTCGGTAGAATTCCGGATGAAATTCTTTCGAGACGCGACCGAAAAACGCGCGAGTACGTTTTTATTCAACATAAATGCGTTCGCAATCGTATCTGACATTTCGAGTTTTTGATGAGATTTTGTGAAATGATCATACGCTAAATTAAATAACACCAGAGGAATCATCACACCAATCAAGGAGGTTATCATGTCCATATAAAAACTTTTCCATGTAATCGTGCCGATAAACACATTTAAAAATACAACAACGATAAGCAGAAGTAATAGAACCATAAAAAATAATATATTTATATTGCGGTAGGAGCGCTTTGACTCCTTTCTCACATCGTATTCGCCCATTTTTTTTACTCCTTACATTTCTAAAAGTAAATCTCCTACAACGTTGCAACTCCGTAAAGTGCAGATGGTGCCCCTGTCAAACCCGCCCACCACTGGTTGCCGTAATCAAAGTGCCACCACTCTTCCCGGTAATTAGTAAACCCGGCCGCACGCATTACGTTGAATAAGAGACGGCGATTCTCCAAAGCCATTCTTTCATCATTTTCCAGTGTCTCATTTTGGGCTTTCTGTTCCCAATAACAGGTCGCTGCTCTTGCCGTAAAATCATCGAAACCTGTACCCATCTCGACTACTTCCCCATCCGGACCAGCTATTGTTACATCTATGGAGCCGCCGGTTATATGTGGGGAGGGTGCTGTTCTAGAATTGGAGGGACGAGACACATATTGTTTCGTTAATTTCATTAACTCGTCATTCTTTTTATCGGGATGGGCTATTTTAAGCTGATTAAAATAGTCCTTGAAGATTGCCTCCTGAACGTGGTAGGGCCGGAAGCCATCCCAAACAAGCAATGTATAAGGTTCTGGAAGCAGAGCAGCCGCTTGCAGCAGTCGCTCTCCTACTCCTTCACGTATAAAACATGATCGCAGTGCTCCCGGGACCCCATGTTTTTGATACATCGGCTCTGCCTTTACTTTCTCTGATCCTAGTTTCTCTACAGAGACAAGCGGTTCGGATACATGGCGAATAGGGATCATTTCCCATTCATTCGGAAAAGAGAGCAAAGGAATGGGTGTATGATTGCAAGACATATCGATACCTCGTTCCTAATTGAAATACGTCTGCCGCTTTAGGTATTTTTTTGTTTCTTCGGCAATCGCAGGATTGGCATGTTGACGAACTGTATATAAAAGATCTTCCTCTGATTGAAAAACTGTATCCGTTTCATCCTTTTGCAGAAGGTGGCGAATGCGCAGACGCTGTTCATTAATGGAGATCGTCTTTTCTGGCAAACATTTTGACAGAAGCAGCTGCTTGTTAAAAGCAGAGCGATCGTCGTCAGTGATGATGAACTTAATACGGTCGAGCTCTGACCAATCGGCCGGCTCTGTTGAGAAAGCGTAACGAAGCTGCCAGTCTGTTGTTCCTTTCGTTTCTAAAACAGCGTTTCCTTTTTCCGTATTTTTGAGGCGCACGCGAAATATCCCTGCGCTCGATTCTTCTGGAGGGCCGTCAACCACTAGAGGCTTCCGGCTTAAATTATTTCCAAAGCCGGCATCTGCCACATAAAGCTCTCCCTCTATGTCAACCACATTCAATACGTGTGTCTTATCCGTCGCCCAGCCGTCCTCATGATACACCGTACCAAGTGCTAAATGAACATCAATACCCAATTTCTTTAGACATAGATAGACAAGCGGGTTCAATTCGTAACAAAGACCACCACGGTTTTGTATGAGATGCTTTTTAATAAGAAAATCTTCCGTAACCTTTTCTTTATCTCTCATTACAACATCTACGTTTTCAAACGGGAAACGGTCTGCAGTAGCTTCGAGAACCTTTGTTATCGATTCTAATTTGTCCTCCTTAGCCGAAACACCGATTTCACTTAAAAAAGTGTTCAATCTATCGCTCATATTACCAGCTCCTCCATACAATCAGGGCAAACAGGCCCTTTCACTTTCATCCTATTATAATGTAGCGGCTACAGACTGAAAACAAAAACTTGATCAACTTAAAAAGACACTACGGGAAAGGTCCACAGTGCCAAGCATTATCCTCATTGACACTAGCTCATTTTCTTTACAGATAAATGAAAAAACGCTCAGTGCATGGTTGCCTGAACGTTAAGCTTTATTATTTTTTGTTTTGACTGTATTTTTCGTGAAGAGCTTTCTCGACGATTTCTGGCACGAGTGAGCTGACGTTTGCTTCATACTTGGCTACTTCTTTTACGATGCTTGAGCTTAGATAGGAATATTGGTTGTTCGTCATCATAAAAAAGGTCTCAATGCTCGGGTCCAGCTTCCGGTTAATGGATGCAGCTTGCATTTCATATTCAAAATCTGATACTGCTCGCAGACCACGAACAATCGTGTGGGCTTTCTTCTGGCGGACATAGTCGATTAAGAGCCCGTTAAAAGAATCAACTTCGACATTGTCCAGGTAGGAGACCGATTGTTTCAGCATTCGAACACGTTCCTCGACAGAGAACAGCGGAACTTTATTACGGTTATGCAGCACAGCCACGACCATGTGATCAAAGACTTTAGCGCTTCTTTCGATAATATCTAGATGTCCGTTAGTCACAGGGTCAAAACTTCCGGGGTAGACTGCTATAGAAGGCACGCTTCTTCTCCCCCTTTCTATATATTAATCAGATTTGTAAATAGAAATTCCTGTATCCCCATATGTCACTGCTTGCTTTTTATGTAAGGTTGTGACTGAACCAGGCAGATCGACAGAAGAGCGATGTTCACAAATTATTTGTCCCGATTCTGCGAGCAGCCCCATTTCAACAATTAATTCTATGACGTCCGTTACATTTTCATCCGCATAGGGAGGATCAAGGAAAATGACGTCAAACATTCTCTTTCGTTTCGCCAGCACATGAAGGGCACGTTCTGCTTCATTACGATACACTTCACACATGCCGAGAAGATCCAGACTTGATAAATTATTCTTAATCACCCGCACAGCTTGTTGAGCACGGTCGACAAATACACATGTCGAAAAACCTCTGCTCACAGCCTCAATGCCAAGGCTTCCTGTTCCCGCATACAGATCAAGTGCCGTTCCCCCGTCAAAATAAGGACCGATCTTGTTAAAGAGAGCTTCCTTCACTTTATCGGATGTCGGTCTGGTTTTCATCCCGGGTACTGCTTTTAACGGCCTTCCTTTAAATCTTCCAGAAATGACACGCATAGTTTGTTCACGGCCTTTTGTCAAAATTCGCTCTTTAGTTTCACTTTATCCTACCACAATGTTTTTAAGAATGGCAAAGAATTCTTTTATTAACTTTTTTCTTTAGAAATATGTATATTATCCGCTTACACCGTACATAATGACAGACAGCAGCATCATTCATGCTGCTATTAACCGCGGAGAAGACTTACTTTCCCCATAAGTTCTTCCTCCGGTTTCTCCTCTCCCATAGCCCGCTAAATGCGGGCAAGGCTGTTCCTTTACCCTGAGGAACAGCCTTTTTTTAATCTCGGAATGACTTGCATTCTCATCACAAATACACCAGCTATGAGCAAAATGGCGGAGATGAAAAATAACCCGCGAATTCCCATTGTTGATGCAATCAGGCCGCCTGACATAGGGCCCAGCATGGATCCAAGGAAAAGAAAGCTGTTAGAAAATCCATATGTCCGGCTTTCCATCCCTTCTGGCGACAACGTTCTTATTAAGGAATTAGCTGCCGGTAAAAGACCGCCAAGACAAAGGCCGGTTAAAAACCGCATTACAATCAAATGCCAAAGCTCTGTAACAAATGCTTGTGGAACTGCAAACAGTGCGGCACCGATTAAGGAAAACAACAGTACATATTGTGCACCTTTTCTGTCGCTCAATCTTCCTAAGCGAGGCGAAGCAAGCATATTGGCAAATCCCATCGCTGATACTGCGAGGCCTGCAAAAAAGGCACTATTCACTCCCCCGCTTAAATCTTCCACCAATAGGGACACCATTGGATTCAATCCGACGAGAGAAAATTGAATAATAAAGACAATCACAAAAATAAACGGTACCGGCTGAACGGCCGCTATTTTTTTAAAATCTTGCCAGGTGCTCGTTTTTTCCTCATTTTTAGGAGGAGTAAAGTCTTCCTTCACAAACATTAGGACAGTTAAAGCTGCAATGGCTACTAATATCCCGGTGATATTAAAAATTGTTCGAAAGCCGAACACCTCTGCCATTAGTCCGCCAAACAAAGGTCCGCAGATGGCACCGGCAACGGAGCCTGCCTGCAAAATTCCGAGGGCATATCCGACATGTTTTTTCGGTGTATTTGTGGAAACGAGTGCAATGGATGCAGGATTGAAACCCGATATCGTCCCGTTAATAAGACGGAAAACGAACAGACTCCACGGACCTGTCGCAAACCCCATTAAGACCATCACAATTGCCATTCCAAACCCAGAACGAAGCACCATTAAACGACGGCCGTGTCGATCCGCAAGTCTTCCCCATAACGGCGACACAAGAAACGCACTAAAAAAGTTTACCCCGACAATCAGACCGGACCAGATTGTCACTTCCTTATGGCCGGTCACACCGAGGTCTTGCAAGTAAAGCGGCAGAAAGGGGATGATCATTGTCATACCTGACATCACGATAAAAACAGACGTCGTTAAAATATATAAATTCTTCTTCCAATCGTTCACGAACGAGACCCTTCTTTCCTCTTCCAAAACATGTGCGTTATTATAATATAGACTTGAAAGCTGAACAAAATAATTGCTTATTTTTTTACTATACACCAACACAAAAAACCGTCCTCTCATTTTGAGACGGACAGTTCCTTATAAACCCATATTGTAATTAAACGTTTTTCGTTCTTCTGTTTCGCGAGGATGAAGACGGCCACTGAAAGTTGTCCGCAGCTTTGGTTTCATGGAAAGTTCCACTTTGGTAACAAACGGAAGTGCTTGCAACTTCTCTTTCACTTCTTCTACCTCCGACTGTGCGCAGTAAAGAATGGCGTAGTTCATTTTTTTGGATATATAATGGACGGTTCCATATTTGCGAAGCTGCCGCGCTTGTTTCATCGCATTCAGCCAAACCGCTATCCCAATCCGTGCTTCTGACATTGCCCATTCTCCTTTCAGCGTAACTCCTATTTAGTTTAGCACGAAGAAAGTGACCCGGCAAATAGCAGGAATTTGTCGTATGTGTCAAGTTTCTCTCTAAATGGTTATGAGAACAATACTTGCAACACTTTGTTTTTACACATCTACACGACTTCCAATCGCTCTGGGCGGACGCTTTCACCTTCAGGCACAAGCACGACATCAGTTCGAAACTTCGCTCACGCTCGTTCTCACTGTGTCTTCTTAGCCGCGGGCAACGCTTCAGCTTCCTCGGGCCTACAGGATGTTGGTCATGCAACCGTTGCGACAGACGCTCGCGAATTTAGGTTGCCTCCCTTTAACCGCTCACTGCGGGATCTAAGGAAGCCGCCTAAGTTCCCCACGTCCTGTGGGAACGGCGGCCCTAGCACCTCCTGTGCGTCGCAGGATGCGGTGGCTTCTGCGTTCACTTGTACAGGACGTACTGACTTCTACGTTGCAAACAGGACGTTTGCGTTCTTAGTAGAAGTTCCCTTCCCGACGTGTGCGGTTTTAGCAGAAGTTCCTTTATGCTTTTCCCGCTGGAGTCGCCGCCCGACGCTCTTTTCAGTCCACAAATAGCAATTTTCTTTTGAAATTATCGAGCAATATTTTATACATACGAATTTGTCTGGAACATCTGGTAGGGATAGGGTTGTATGAAAAAAACGTTTTTGTTTACATAATATTATTACGCAAAAAATAATACACCCACTGTCTAGCTTGACAAACGCTAACAATTTCTCACATAATATGATATAGATAAGAACTATGTTTAAAAAAGCAACGATAGGGATTAGTAGAATGGATCGGCGCCTTTTAGAGAGCACAATCCGTGGCTGCAAGATTGTGCGGAGAGCCCCCTTTGAACCTGCCCTGGAGCTGTTGGAACGATGAATTCCTACCGTTCTCCTGCGTTAAAGGAGTAAAGCGGGATCACGACCTCGAATGGCGTGTATCCAAGTAAAGGTGGTACCGCGGAAATGAACCTCTTCCGTCCTTTTTTAAGGACAGAAGAGGTTTTTTGTAAGAAGGTACAAGTGCTTTGGCATGTAAAACCCCTCTAGAGCCGCGATCATAATAGAAATGAGAGTGCTGGCACAACACTAGAGGAACGAACGATTATAGGGAACTTATAAGGTGATGACATGAAAAAAGAACGAATCGTCGTTAAAATCGGAAGCAGTTCCTTAACGAACCCAGGCGGCGAACTTAGCCGGGAAAAATTAACCCAGTACACTGCTGCGATTGCCAGACTTCGTGAAGCCGGGCACCAAGTAATTTTGATTTCTTCCGGAGCGGTAGCTGCCGGTTTTTCAGGGTTGAAATATCCGTCACGCCCCGTGACCCTTGCTGGAAAGCAGGCGGCAGCAGCTGTCGGGCAAGGACTGTTAATGCAAGCATATACAGAAGCATTTAACAAGTACGGCATCGAAACAGGCCAGATTCTACTCACGCGCAGTAACTTTGCTAATAAACAACAATATCAAAATGCATACGCCACCTTGTCAGAGCTGCTCCGGCGCGGCGTTCTCCCCATCATTAATGAGAATGACTCCATTGCAGTAGATGAGTTGACGTTTGGTGACAATGATATGTTATCGGCACTTGTCGGCGGCTTAATTCATGCCGACAGCCTGTTCATCCTCACGGATATCGATGGTATTTATGATGATAATCCAAAAACAAACCCAGAAGCAAAACGTTATCAATTTTTATCAGAGATACCACCCCTCTTGTATGAACAAGCGGGAGAGGCGGGAACCAACGTCGGAACCGGTGGAATGCGCTCCAAACTGGACGCTTCCAAAACAGCTCTGTCCCTTGGACTCCGTGTCTTTATCGGTACAGCCGCCGATGAAAATTGTTTACTGGATATTCTTTCCGGTAAAGGCAACGGCACGTATATCGGGTTTAGCGGCCATGAAATACTGACGAATAAAAAACAATGGCTTGCCCTCCATTCCCTCCCTGCCGGCGAACTTCATATTGATAGTGGTGCCAAAAAGGCCCTGCTCCATAAAGGAAAAAGCCTTCTGCCTGCAGGGATTGTAAAAGTCACCGGCCGTTTTGAGCAAGGAGCTGTCGTAGAAGTAAAAGATGAACAAGGACTATTGCTCGGTAAAGGCCAAGTAAACATGAGTGCTGCCGAATTAGAAAAAATCAAAGGAAAATCGACTGCCGAAGCAGCAGCATACACGAGAACGACACGCCCCGAAGTCATTCACCGTGATGAATGGGTTCATATTGAAAAGGAGAGGGTATAACAATGAGTAAAACGATGAGTACGATGCTCACACAAGGGCAGAAAGTAAAAAGGGGTGCAGAGCAAGTGGCCCTCCTCTCTACCGAGGAAAAAAACAATCTCCTGCTTGTGATGCACGAACAACTGCTTGAGGACACAGAAATGATTCTCGCTGAAAATGAAAAAGACATGGAAGCCGGTGAAAAAAACGGCCTTTCTGTAGCCTTGCTGGATCGTCTGCGTCTTTCAGCTGCCAGAATTGAAGATATGGCGGAAGGTTTCCAGCAAATCGCTTCTCTTAGCGACCCGATTGGTCAAGTGATGGAAAGCTGGGAGCGCCCAAATGGACTCCAAATTGAAAAAGTACGCGTACCACTTGGTGTAGCGGGCATTATATATGAAGCACGTCCTAATGTTACCGCCGATGCCGCAGCCTTATGTTTAAAAACCGGCAATGCCGTATTTTTACGCGGAAGTTCATCTGCATACTATTCCAATCGGGCGATTGTTGCATCGATTCATAAAGCCCTTAAAAAGAAAGGGATCACGACCGATGCCTTGCAGCTTGCCGAAGATACATCACGGGAAGCAGCTTCTGAGATGTTCACGATGAACCAATATTTAGATGTACTTATCCCACGGGGAGGAGCGGGGCTCATTCAAGCAGTCGTAAAAAACTCCTCCATTCCAGTTCTCGAGACTGGGGTCGGTAACTGTCATGTCTATATTGACGAAACAGCCAATAAAGAAATGGGAATCTCTATTGCCGTAAATGCTAAAACACAGCGGCCTTCTGTATGTAATGCGGCTGAAACCATTATTCTTCATGAAGCATGGGTACGGGAGAACGGCGAGGAATTAGTAGCAGCCCTCTTGGAAAAAGGAGTAGAAATCCGCGGGGATGAGACGATTCAAGCCCTCCACGCCAATGTGAAAAAAGCAGTAGCAGCCGATTGGGAAGAAGAATATCTCGATTTAACTGTTGCCATAAAAACAGTTCCCGATACAAAAACAGCGATCGCCCACATTAAGCAATACGGAACTGGACATTCAGAGTCGATCGTGACCGAATCGACAGCTAATAAAGAAATGTTTCTCAGCCACCTTGATGCAGCAGCCTTGTATCACAATGCGTCTACTCGCTTTACCGACGGTTTTGAATTCGGGTTCGGCGCTGAAATCGGCATCAGCACCCAGAAACTCCACGCCCGTGGGCCGATGGGATTGGAAGCATTAACATCATACAAATATGTTGTATCCGGTAACGGACAAATAAAAGAATAGGAGGAGTAGTATGCTGGAAAACAAAAAAATTGCCTTTATTGGTGCCGGTTCAATGGCAGAATCGATCTTTGCCGGCTTAATCACCAACAAACTTGTTGACGCGGAGAATATTATATTAACGAATAAATCTAATCACGATAAGCTAAAAAATTTAGAAGAACAATATAACGTAAAGACAACGACCTCTAATGAAGAGGCGATGAATGCAGCTGATGTTGTTGTTTTAGCTATGAAGCCGCAGCATATAGAAAAGGCAGCGGCCGACTTAAAAACATACACACGAGAAGACCATCTTTTAATCTCTGTCCTTGCCGGAACTTCTTCATCCTTCATTGAAGAGTTATTCGGCAATGAACCAGCCGTTGTCCGTACAATGCCGAATACATCCGCCAAAGTAGGCGCTTCTGCTACCGTCATCTGTGCGGGACGTTATGCCAGTGAATATGATATGGAAACGGCATCCGCCCTTTTTTCTGCTGTAGGAACCGTGACAGTTCTGGATGAATCGATGATGGACCGAGTAACCGGCATTTCCGGAAGTGGGCCAGCGTATTTTTATTATTTCGTAGAGGCAATGGAAGATGCTGCAGCCGAAGTCGGCCTACCCGATGCAGAGTCAAAAGAGCTGATTATTGAAACAATCGCAGGTGCGGTCAAACAACTTCGGGAGACAGATAAAGAAACGCATGAACTTTATGATGAAATTATGAGTCCAAACGGTGCAACCGAAGCTGCTTTTCGGGTGCTAAGAGAAAACAATGTCGCCGAACATTTTAAAGACAGCATGAAAGCAGCAATGAAACGCTCTGCTGAACTCGGTGAATCTTCTAAAAGTTCACTATCTCGATAAAGGGAGCTAGTCATGTTAATCCTTGCGACAGAACGTCACGTTTTGTTGACCTGGTTATAATTTGTACAAAAACGAACGCTCAGCATTAGGACTGAACGTTCGTTTTTGATTGTGTAAAATACATTAGACATTCATACAAATTAAGAAAATATTAAGAGGTAGAACGATGGGGTTGTAATCTTAGTGATTGTGCTTTTTTATGGCGCCATTCGAATACCTAAGACATCTCTGTGTCCGTTTTACTGTGTTTTCGTGGCGTCACAGACGCGCTATGAGTCAAGTCCATAATATTGTGTAAAAGTGTTATAATGTTTTGCCGGTGTGGTTCCAATAAAAAAGAGAGAACGGAAATCTATTTCGCCTTTATTTGGAGGGGCGGGCATGATAGCCTGGAATGGTTAGCCAGGTTGTTTCATAACCTGGCTTCCTGGCTAGAATTCATGCCCGCAGAGGCTCCAAGTCAAGGTGAAATACGTCTCCCACTCATTCATTCGATGTGGTTTCCAAGCCTCCCAAATAAGGACGATTTTGTTTCTTCCAGCGTTCTTCCATATCCATGAGGACAGAGCCAAGAATGCGGATAGCGGATTGGTCGTGAGGGAAAATACGAATCACTTTTTCTCTTCGTCGCAGTTCCTCGTTGGCCCGTTCGATCACATTGGTAGTACGCAGATGCACGTAATGCTTGAAGTCATGAGCATAGAACTGGGTGGCGTCGTCAAACCCATCATCCAATTTCTGAATCACTTTAGAGAAGCCTTTTTGATCCTCGTATTTGGTCATGAATTGGTTTTTTAGCTGCCGTGCTGAAGGAAGGTCTGTCGCTTTAAAAATGGCTCGCAGCTCTTGACGAGCTTTTTCAGTCCCTTTCTTCGGCATGACCTCTATCATATTTCGGAGAAGATGCACGCAGCACCGTTGCCAGGAGGTTCCGACGAATTTCTTTTTAATAGCGGATACGAGCCCGGTGTGAGCATCCGAAATCACCATTTTAGGAGAACTGAGTCCGCGTGATTTCAAGTAATCGAAAAAAGTAACCCAGCTTTCCTCTGATTCTCCGTGCGTAATCTGTAGTCCGATGATTTCCCGGTCGCCTTTTTGATTCACCCCGCAGGCGATATGAACCGCTTTCGACACCACTTTATGATGTTCCCGCACCTTGATGTACATGGCATCCACGTAAATATATGGATAGTAAAACACATGTAAAGGGCGGTCTTTCCATTCCTGCACGACCGGATCCAAGGATTTCATTAGGTCAGAGACAAGCGATTTCGATACACTTTTTCCGCAGAGTTCCTCCACAATTTTGGTGACCTTTCGCGTTGATACCCCGTTGACGACCATTTCCATCATCGATACGATCAGGGCCTGTTCGCAGCGTTTATACCGCTGAAAGACGGTGGTGGAGAATTCTCCGTCCCGCGTACGCGGAACCTTTAGTCGCAACGAACCGGCTCCTGAAATCAATTCGCGTTCATAATAGCCATTGCGATACCCCCGCCGTTCCTCGGTTCGCTCGTGTGACAGCGCATTAATATACTCATCTCGTTCTTTCTCCATCATCGAATTCAACAAAATTGTTAAGGCTGCTTTCACAGGTGATTCGAGAGAACTACTTTCTACTTTGTCTTTCAGATCATCCAAGTTTAGTGTAATATTGAGTTGGGTCATCATCAGCACCTCCGTGTTTTTTTGTTTCGGCAAAGACATTATAACACGGTCTGATGATGACCTTTCTCTTTTACACAATTATAAGGACACAATCCGCGCTATGATGCTTCTATTTCGGTTGTGCTGCCTTTTCGTGACCTCATACTTGGGCTATGACGTCGTTATTTCCGAACTAGCGTATGTTCACGACGCCACACAAGAGCTAAGGCGTTGTTATCTCAGTGCTCAGTCATTTTCAGGGCGCCATTCAAACACTATCACATCGCTATTCCTAGACTATCTAATTTTCGCGACGCCATTCGAGCGTTATGAGTTGTTATTTCGAGGAAATGTGTTGACGCGGCACCATACGAACAGGAACGGCTACCTATACGAGAATCTGCCACAACTCGGTTGGATTTTCTAGTAATTCTTTTAGCCGGTTCGTAAATGCAACCGCTGTTCCGCCATCTGCAACACGATGATCAAATGACATTGACAGGTTCATCATTGGTCGTATGACGATCTCGTCTTCTTCTGTTACAACGGCTCGCTTTTTCGTTTGATGAAAAGAAACGAGCGCAGTTTCCGGGTAGTTTATAATTGGCGTAGCACCTGTGCTACCAAGAGGGCCGACATTGCTAATTGTCATTGTGCTCCCTGATAAATCACGGGGAGTCAGTTTTCCGTCTTTCGTTTTTGCGTTTAATTCCTTCATTTCTCTATGAATAGTAGACAAAGATTTCTGATCCGCATGTTTTAAAACAGGTACCATCAAGCCCTTTTTTGTGTCAACCGCAAGGCCAATATGATATTCAGTTTTTAAATGAATGACTTCCTCTTCTTCATCTAGTACAG
This sequence comes from Bacillus piscicola, assembly GCF_022458745.1. Taxonomy (GTDB): domain Bacteria; phylum Bacillota; class Bacilli; order Bacillales; family Marinococcaceae; genus Alteribacillus_A; species Alteribacillus_A piscicola. Next base: position 88,823 of record NZ_JAJJJF010000002.1, on the reverse strand, counting down.
CGTTGAAAACCGGGAATTCTTTTAGAGCAACTACGGTAGCTTTCACAAAAAAAGCGGCTGCCGATATGGATATCTGATCTTTTTTCATTTGAGTTCGCAGTTTGGATATAGCAGACATATCAACTTCTTCCCAATGAGTAACGTGTGGAATCGTATAGAGCGACTGGGTCATTTTTTTTGCAATATGCTGACGTACTTTTGTGAAGGGAATTGTTTTCAGGTCGTCTCCTTCATTGATTTCATTTTCTTTTGGCTGTTCTTGAGAAGACATCTCCTGTTGTTGCGGTCGTCTTACCTGCTGCTCCGTACGTAGAAACTGATAAATGTCTTTTTCTCTCACTGTATCTCCGGCTATCGCTTTCGCTACTTCTTCAAGTTTAACACCATAATCTCGTGCTATCTTCCGCGTATAAGGAGCAGCTAATACACGGTTATATTTATTCACTGCATCAGTTTGTTGGTCTTCGTTAAGCAATGGACCACCTCCCACTTCCTACATTAGACGACTGTTACCGTATTTCCTTTCCAAAAGTGGAATACTATTGTAGGTAATATTTTGATCTTTTTACCCTTAGGGCTCCGTGTCAATCAATGTTGATTACGTTTTTGAAGGTATACCCTTCCTTAATTAAATTAGAAAGTACCGCTGGTGGAAAAAATTATTCAAATGAATATACTTTTTTTATGGCATCTTTAATACGCGTTGGTGTTGGCACATAGTGATCTTCAAGCGAATAATAAGGCACGGGGACATCAAAGCCGGTTACTTTCTCAATAGGTGCTCGCAAATACATAAAACTCGTCTTGTTTATGATTGCTAAAATATCGTTACCGAGACCGCTCGTTTCATGAGCTTCATGTACGACAACCACTCTTCCTGTCTTCTTGATCGAATCGCTGATGAGCTCCTTATCAAGAGGGTACAAGGTGCGCATGTCTAAAACTTCACAGCTAATCCCCTCTTTTTCAGCTTCTTTTGCTGCTTCCTCGGCTGCACGGGTCATCGCGCCCCACGCCACAATCGTCACCTCACCCCCTTCTCGCCTCTTGGTTCCTTTCCCAAGTTCGACCGTATAGAGTCCTTCCGGTACTTCTTCCCGTCCCGAGCGGTACAGACGCATCGATTCCAAAAAGAGCACAGGGTCCGGGTCTTGTATGGCTGCACTTAAGAGCCCTTTCGCATCGTAGGGGGATGACGGGCAGACGACTTTCAACCCTGGCATATGCGTAAAAAACACTTCAGTACTGTCAGAATGTATTTCCGGCGCCCGCACTCCAGCTCCGTACGGTGCCCGAATTACCATCGGAACAGAAAGCTCTCCCATTGTTCGCGCTCGCATACGGGTTACGTGAGTGGCGATTTGTTCAAATGCAGGATAAATAAAACCAAGAAATTGAATTTCAGGTACCGGTTTCATCCCATTTACCGCAAGGCCTACAGCGGCTCCGATTATACCCGCTTCACTTAGCGGTGTATCCACAACCCGTCCGCTGCCGTGCTTTTTCTGCAGTCCGTCTGTTGCTCGAAACACCCCGCCGTTCACACCGATGTCTTCACCGAGCAGCATGACACGGTCATCTTCTACGAGCATCGTATCCAGTGCATCCGTAACCGCTTGTACCATCGTCAACGCACGCTTTGTCTCACGTTTGATACGGTTGTTTTTTGGGGACAGAGTGTTCATGCTTTCTCCCTCCTCATCCAACTAAGGTAGGCTTCTTTTTGCTCTGCCACCGGCCACGGTAAGTCTTTAAAGACGTAGTCAAATAAGTCATCGATATGAGGATCTGGATACGCTTCCATTGCTTCAATAGCGATTTTCATCTCTTCCTTAATGTCAGCGGCAGTTCTCGCGGCCCACTCTTGATCCCAATATCCATTTCCTTTCATACAACGCTCGAGACGAAGGAGTGGATCTAGTTTATCCCGTGACTTTTCAAGTGCAGCTTGGTCTCGGTATTTAGATGGATCGTCAGCGGTCGTATGCGCACCGAACCGCTGAGTAACAGCTTCGATTAAGGTAGGCCCCCCTCCAGTTCGTGCCCGCTCCAATGCTTTTTTTGTTTCCATGTAAACTGCCAGCACGTCATTTCCATCAACTCGTATGCCCGGCAAGTCATAGGCTGCACTTTTTTGAGCAATGGTTTTGGAATTCATCTGCTTATCGACAGGAACAGATATCGCGTATCCGTTATTTTGATTGAAAAAGACAACAGGGGTCTGAAAGACGGAAGCAAAGTTCATTCCTTCATGAAAATCACCTTCCGAGGTAGCACCATCTCCAAAGTAAGCGATTGCTGCATTGCGTGTACCCTTTCGCTGCTCAGCCCAGGCGGCTCCAACAGCATGGGGAAGTTGGGTGGCAATCGGTACAGCAGGCGGGAAAATCCGCTTTCCCGGATGAAAGCTTCCCTCAGTTCTTCCTTTCCAGTACAACAGAACGCGTACAACATCTGCCCCGTAGGTCAACATAGCACCGTGATCACGATATGTTGGAAATAACCAGTCTTCCTTTCTTAATGCTAAAGCGCTACCAACTTGAGCGGCTTCCTGACCTTCCATTAAAGCATACGTGCCGATCCGTCCTTGACGCTGTAAATTTTTTGCACTTCTATCAAAGGTACGCATGCGCAACATATGATGATAAAAACTCTTAGCTAAATCTTCTGAAAACGTAGCAGGCACATGTTCTTTTGTGGATTCACCTTTTTCATTAATGAGTTGCATTAGCGAATAGTGTTTATCGATATCCATCGGTTCTCACCTCACGTCATGAGTAATTACCGTTTTCATCTGACACCTCACAAAAACCAGTTGAAGAAACCGCTTATGATAAACCTACTTAAATGACGAATATTTTACGTATTTTTAATTTTTGTAATGTATTTTCTTTTATTTGAATGTACTAAAGTAATATGCTAATGTCAACGTTTTCATTATAAAACTTACTCATTTATCAAGAAAATTTTTTTACGTGTACTTCCACTTTCTAACCTTCTTTCTAAACAGCAATTTGCTTTTGTAATATATTATAATGTAAAGCATTAACGCGTTTTTGCGTTATTGCTTTACATTGGTTAAATATCATGACATTTAATCTGTCACTATTATTTCGTCATAAGTTTACGGAGACACAAAAAGGCCGGACAGGAGGTAATATTCCTGTCCGGCTTCTCATTTATATCTCTTATTGCAATACTTCTTTTGTGCTGAAAAATTCTTCATAAAGGCCACGGATCGCCTCGTCCACGTCTTCTTCGTCAATTCCAAAAGAGAGTGACACTTCCGATGATCCTTGGTTAATCATTTCAATGTTGATTCCTTGATCGGCAATTGCTTTTGTCGCACGCGAAGCAATTCCTACTGTCTCGTGCATACCTTCACCAACAAGCATAATCATCGCATAGCCTTTTTCAATATAGGCATCATCGACATCTAATTCCTCTTTCACACGTTTTAAAATCGTCTCTTCTTTCTCCGGTGTCAACTGATCAGCCTCTAATATAACAGAGGTGTCATCAATCCCGGATGGTATGTGTTCATACGAGATACCTTCATCTTCAATAATCTCTAACAGACGGCGGCCGAAACCGACTTCACGGTTCATCAGATATTTTCGTACATATATCGTACTAAATCCCTTTTGGGCCGCAATCCCGATTACTGGATTCAACACATACTCCCGTTCGCTAATGATCATCGTGCCACTTCCTGACGGATTGTTTGTGTTTTTCACGCAAACTGGAATATTGCTTTTAAAAGCGGGGATAAGCGCTTCGTCGTGAAAGACACCAAACCCTGCATAAGACAACTCACGCATTTCACGATACGTCATCCGTTTAATCGAAACCGGACTATCCACAACATTCGGGTTGGCCGCAAACACGGAATCGACATCCGTGAAGTTTTCGTATAGATCAGCTTTAATACCCGCCGCCAATATAGAACCAGTTATATCAGAGCCGCCGCGCGGGAACGTTACTAGGCGTCCTTCTTTGGAGTAGCCAAAAAATCCTGGAAAAATTAATATTCCCTTTTTCTCTCTTAATTTATAGAGATTGTCGTAGGATTCAGGCAGCACTTGAGCATTTCCTGGTGTGTCGCTGACAAACAAGCCGGCTTCTTGGGGGTGAACATATTCTGCTACATAACCCATGCTTTGCAAGTAGCGTGCTAACAACTTAGCATTGTTATCTTCACCGCTCGCTTTTAGCTGATCCATAAACTGTCCTTCGTTAGCCGTATCATAAAGAAGGCGGGTGCGCAGGTCATCTTCTATTGTTTCAACGATTTCAGAACCAAGTCCAAGCCCGGTTGCAATGTCTTCATACCTGCCAATAACTTTCTGAAGAACAACGTCAGTCTCTTCTTTTTTTAGATGAGCTGAGCCCAACTCGATTAAAAGATCGGTCACTTTCGTATCTTCACCGCTGCGCTTCCCCGGCGCAGATACGACAATGACTTTTCTGTCCGTGTCTGATGTAATAATATTTGTTACTTTCTTCATTTGATCTGCACTAGCGAGGGAAGTCCCTCCAAATTTAGCAACTTTTAACACTTCTCCACAACTCCCACCTTATTCTTCATTCTATCTGATATTCTCACAACAATTAGATTACCATACGAAACAACTCATCACAAAGGTTCTTTCCTTCCAATAAGTACGGTTCACCCAGCTAACATCATCTAACAGATAATCAACATACAATCGCTCTTAATCTTGCGCCCATCCTCCACTGTATGGAACGGTGCTTATCTTTTTAAACCTATAAGGCTACTATTTTCAAAAACATAACAGAACGGTGCCTCTCACATAAAAAGACACCGTTTCTATCTGTTACTTCCACTTGTTATCTTTTTCCCACTTTGTTTCTATCAAGCCCGCTTTTTTCAACAAGGCAATATTAGCCGGGACATCTTTTTCTGTGAGACTGTTGGTTGTGCAAGCTGATTCTGGCTCATACCCAAGTTTTTTCGCCTGCTCATACTTTGTTTCTTGTAGGTAATTGCTTAATTCTGCCTCGTTGAAGCAAGGCGGAGTAACGTAAGTAAGGTTCGTATGATCTACGATTGTACGCACATCGGGCGGAGCACTTATTTTTACCGGGATAAAAAATCCACTAATGAAAAGGGCACCACACAACATAACCCCAACAATGAGTAAATTTTTCATACCATTCCCCTTAATCGAGCCACGTTATACATTCCTGTTCATGACGCTTTTTCGGCTTTGGCGGCTCTCCTTCTGGATAACCAATAAAAATAAATCCGACTAACTCCTCGTCTTCAGCAGCACCAGTAAGTTTAATTGCTTCTTTATCTTGAACGAGTCCTCCCGTTGACCATTTAGTACCAACGCCTTCTTCCCACAAGGCGAGCATAAAATTCTGAACCGCACATGAAACAGCAGCATAATCTTCTTTATCGCGAACCGTGTCATCAGGCGAGCGCCGTGTTGTCACTGCAGCTACCCACGGGAGATCCACCATAAATTGATAACCCTTCTCTTTTGCGATAGCACCTCGTTCATCCCCATCTTCAAATTTCGCTGCTTTCAAAGCTCCTCTTCTTTTTGCTAACTGTTCTTTCGATTGACCCGAAAGTATGTAAAAATGCCATGGTTCGGTGTTTTTATGGTTAGGAGCGCGAAAGGCACAATGCAGTGCTTTTTCAATAATGGAACGATCTACTGTTTCTTTGGAAAAAGTGCTTATTGTTCTCCTTGTTAGGAGCCCTTCAATCAGTTTCATGCCACTCGTCCTTTCATTATGTTTTTAGTAGTTACATCTTTTATTATACAAGACCCCTTCTCACTTGTCTTAGAAAAAACTCTTTCACCTCCAGTTTGTTGCTTCATGTAGAAAGAAGTCCGAATGGAAAGAAAACAGAAAATAACGGCGCACATGCTTGAGTTACTGAATACAATAGAAGGAACAGATTACGTTCCTTCCATGTTTACTATTTGTTGAATTGGGTATATGGAAAGGTATGCAAACTTTGACGAAAACGCTCAACTTCCGTCATATATTGAAAGAAAACGCTTACACGTTTTTCTTGACATCTACTTACACACCACCTACTATTAAAGTTGGATGCAATATTTTTTTCAATGTTATTTGGGCCACTTTCTTTTTTAAACTTTTATTCCTAAAAGAAAGAAAGTGATAATGATGTTGCTGCAAACATTAAAAGACAGTAAAATTATGGATAATGAAATTAAGGAATTAATGATCCCCCATGAAAAGGTAGCACATGTACAATCAACTAATCCGCTTGATCATGCTTTGCTTGTCCTTATTAAATCAGGCTACACAGCTATACCTGTTCTAGATACAGAATATAAAGTCCAGGGACAAATTAGCAAGGCACAAATCCTAGATTCTATCTTAGGCATTGAACGTATTGAAATGGAAAGGCTTCACGATTATAAAGTTAGTGAAGTAATGACCTCTAAAGTGCCACGGATGCACAAGAACGAGACGTTTGGAAAAGCCTTGATGCTTTCAATTAACCACCCTTTTGTCTGTATTGAAGATCATGACCAATCGTTTATCGGTATGATGACGCGAAGGTCGATACTGGCACTAATACACCGCCATCTTGGTAGATCATAACGTAGGAAACATATTCGTACAAGAAGACATATATGCCTGCTCAGTGCGTTAAATGTTTTTAACCCTTTAAAGCGTTGACCAGAAATGACACGTTCGTGTGCAGTTGTATACCTAAGAAAGATGGCCCTCTAAAACGCAGCCAAAAAAACTCCAAGCAACATTGCTCGGAGTTTTTTAGTGTCTGCCTACTGAAAAGACGGAGTGCGTGTAAATACCCTTCTTACCATCGGCTCAAAAAAAGCGGCTGGCAAGCATTTAAAGTCTGGGTCAAAACAGTTTTGATCATAGTGCTCACAAAAACGAACACAATCATCATAGTAAGGATGGTCACGATATTGATCTCGTGCATTTTGCTCTTCCTCTGTTTTGTGTGCCATATATTTTTGCTGGAAAACACCGTGATGTTTCACAATCCAAGCGGCTTTATCCGAAACGAACGGCTTTAAAATAGCCGCTACCATCTCTCCGTGTGTATGAGGAGCAATCTCATCCCCGATATCATGAAGAAGAGCCGCTACTACGATGTCTTCCTCCTCATTGTTCTGATAAGCTCTTGTCGCGGACTGTAACGAGTGTTCATAGCGGGAAATCGGATATCCACTAAAGCTATTTTTTAGGTTATCGAGCATCGCCATAAGGCGATCAGGCAATCCTGTGTTAAAACCAGCCTCTAGTTCTTCTAAATACTCAAATTCCTCTTTTGTTCCCTCTATCATTTTTGTAAAGTTTACTACCTTTTGCATGATGATCTCCTTTCCATTCTTCTGATTAGCTAGGCAGACTTTTTAGCTTTTTTTTCATTTTCTATTTTGTATTTTTCTTTCACAACGTGGGCAGGAAGGTCTTTGACATCTTCACGCATCCACCTTATCAACCCATATATCATTACAACCAAAATGGCCATTAACGGAATGGACGTCACGATCGCCGCTGTTTTTACCGTATTCAGAGGCGCATCAATAAAAATCATCGTCATCGGTACGAGCACAACGACAAAACACCAAAACAAACGATGAAGAGAGGATGGATCCTCGTGGTCTCTTAAACCTTTTGTCGCCGTAGCTGCCAGCGTATAGGAAGCTGAATCCAGGGTCGACGCGAGGAACAAAATAGACACAACGACAAAAAAGATGATAAAGAATGCAGATGCCGGCAAGGAGTAAAGCACGTCAATAATTGCTTGATTGCCACCGTCTTCCCCTAATCTTCCAGCAACATCTACGATCCCGTTAATGTGTGCGTCCATACTCAAATTTTGCAGGATTCCGAAGAACACCCAACATCCTACGCTTCCACTGATCAGCATATTAAAAATTAATTCTTTAATCCTCCGGCCTCTCGATATCCTAGCGACAAATATTCCCATAAACGGCGCGTACGTAACCCAATACAACCAGTAAAAGATTGTCCAAGTTTCTGGAAAGGAACCATTATCGATCGGGTCAGTCCAGAGACTCATATGCACAAAGTTTTGCATCATCAAACCGATGGCATTTGTCGTGTTACTAAGCGTAAATAAGCTTGGACCAATAAAGAAAATAATACCGATAAAAATTAAGACGAACACCGTATTTAAATCAGTGACTCGTTTGACTCCCTTTTCAATGCCCAAATACGCGCTAAGCGTAAAAATGACTGAAATAACGGCAATAATTACAAGGTCAATCGTAAATGTTTTTTCGATACCGAGAATACTTGCAATTGCCTGTGACAACAAAGGAACACTTAAACCCAATGTAATACTTAACCCGCCAAGGCAAGTAAAGATAAAAATAATATCAACGATTTTTCCGACAACACCGTTTGCCTTAAAACCGGTAATTGATTCAATAACCGAACTAAGACTAAGTCCTTTGTTTTTCCTTACGTAAAAGTGATACGCAATAGGAAGAGCCGCTATACAATATAAAGCCCACGCGCTAATTCCCCAATGAAAGAAATTATAGGCCAGACTCCATTCATAAGCTAAACTGGACTGGGCCTCTGCTCCTAAACCTGGCGTATTATAATAGAACGACCACTCCACAAAAGCCCAATAAACCGTAGCAGACCCGAGACCTGCCGTTAACATCATAGCAATCCAGCTTTTTGTTTTAAATTGGGGTGCTTCTTTACCTAGCCTGATTTCCCCATATTTACTAAAAGCTAAATAACCTAAAAATACGACCACTCCAAAGGTAAACAATAACACAGGCGAACCAAATAACTGAGTCAAAAATCCAAACAATTGATCTGCAATTGCGGTTCCTTGTTCTGGAAAAATACTTAATAGTAATACAATCGCTAATACAACCGCTAAACTGATCGAAATTAACGTTACATCATAACTTTTTTTTACTGTACTTTTCTCCTCTTTTGTATAAATACAATCTCCTCCCAATAATTTTCCCTTCATGGCATAGTGGATCAACAGAACAATCTCTTATCCGCATTCCCTGTTTTAAGTGTACAGGAAATAGCATGTATGCTGTCTGGAAACTTAATCCAGCAAATCCGGCTGTTCGTCTACGATGCGCTCCCACAAAGGCTGAAAATTATCCCAACCATCTTGCTCACGCCCGACTTGAGCAGCAGTTAAGGCAGCATTTTTTTCGTCAATCGGATGAACGATACCCGCAGCTTCTGCAAGCAGCTGAGCCTGGCATGATCTTTCCATCGTAATAAACCAAAAAGCTGCGGAATCTACTGACTGTCCTACCGTTAGTAATCCGTGATATCGCAAAATGCATGCTTTATTATCTCCGAGTGATTCTGCAATGCGATCCCCTTCTTCTTTTTCATACACGACCCCTGCGAAATCATCCATCACGGAGTGGTCGTTATAAAACGCACATACATCTTGAGTAATCGGGTCAAGAAGGCGTCCACTAGCTGCCCATGTTTTCCCGTAAACAGAATGGGCATGGGCGGAAGCAATGACGTCCGGCCGTGCACGGTGGATAGACGAATGAATCATTAATGCTGACTTATGGATAGAGTACTTGCCTTCCACCACTTCGCCTTCTTCATTCACGAGGACAAGATCTGATGCTTTTATTTTGCTGAATGGAATACCATACGGATTTACCCAGAGATGATCTGTCCACTCAGGATCCCGGTAGGTGATGTGCCCCGCAATTCCTTCCGTGAAGCCAAATTTTGCAAATAGACGAAATGCAGCTGCTAAACGCTGTTTGTTATGCTGCCGTTCTTCATCGAGTGAGTTAAATACCGGTTTTTGTAAGTAATCCTGCACGTTGCTTCCGTGCACCCGCTCCTCTTTGTATTGTTGCATAATCTGTTCTCCTCCCCCTTTTTTAAGGATAACTTTTTAATTCGTTTAGTATCGTAACATATATTGTTATATTGTCAACAATACAAATGAAATACATTGTTAAAGTAAACATGACTACAATGAAAAAAATCTGTCTCATGTTAAGCATGAGACAGATTTCGTAGTGAAATTCATTCACGGTTTTGACTTGTATTGGTTAAATCTGGAAGTAACTCAGCTCTTGTCTTATTCGTTTTAATAAGATGATCCTCAAGCTGTTTCACCGCGGCGTCCACGTCACCGCTTTTGAACGAATCTAACAGAACACGGTGATCCTCTGTATATTGATGCAAATCATCTGATAAAGAATTTTGATAAATAAAATGAAGCCGGATACGGTTTAAAATACTTTCCCATAAATGAACAACATTGTTCATTTTTGAGGACAACACAATTAATTCGTGAAACTGGATGTCGACGTCATTGAACAGAGGTAGATCATCAAAGATCGAAGCCCGTCTCATTTTTTCTAAAATGTCGTCAAACTGTTGAAATAACTCCTTATTCCACGAGGGAAACCCTTTTTTGAGTGCAAATGTTTCAAGATTAACCCTCATTGGAACGAGCAGATCAGTAACTTCTTCGGTCGTTATTTGACTGACACGGGTTTCTTTAAAAGTGGTTGAAACGAGTAGACCTTCCATCACTAAAATCTGCATAGCTTCACGAACTGGCCCGCGGCTTACCTCAAACTTCTGTGCTATCACCGTTTCAGTCACTTTGTCTCCTGGTTTGAGTACTCCCCGAAAGATTTCCTTTCTGACAGCTTCAGCAATTTGATATTTTAAAGAACTTTTTTTAACGTTCACATTCATTTTTTTATAGCATCCTTTGTTTTATTGGTCATTCCTCAACAGTTGCATGTTTAGGTGACTCCATCATAACGCATAATAAGATTGTTGACAATAGATTCAGGGAGCGCGATGAAAATCAAAAAAAGGTCCCCAACGATAGGTTGGGACCTTTTTGATGACTAGGAACACCCGCATTTATTGCCGGTACCGCAGCCGCCTCCACAAGACGCATCAAAATGCGGATTACCGGTTGGAACTTTAATGGTTGGGGACACAACGCCTGTAATTTCAGCGGATATTTGATTCAACAGCATTTCTAACTCTCTTTCCGCTTTTTTAAACGTTGCTATGGTTTCATGCATATCCATTTCCCGTTTTATAGATCGTACTTCTCGGGTGATCGTTTTATAATCCGGGTGGTATTTGCCGAACCGCTGCACGTCTTCATAGTGGTCTTTCATCTTGTTAAATTCCGTAATCAAACGCTGAGCTTCTTGATCGTTTCTCATATGTTCACGAGCAGTTTGATAATGTATAAAAACCTCAGATTCGAGGATGAACTCCCCTAACGAGGCGGCTTCCTCTAACAAATCAGCTGAAGTAGAAATGACGGCTGACATTAAAAACACCTCCATTCTCCTATTATACATGCTTGAGCAAGTTGTTTGAAGATCATTCCCACGAAAAGTGGTCTTCATCAGTAAGGATTCTCACTGTCCATTAATGCCAGGGGAAAACAATACAGTGGGGGTCAACAACCCCCACTGATTACTCACCATTTATCTTAATTGAAAATTCAATGATTTCCCCGTGTTTTTCACCGTTGTGAAGAACGGGCACTACTTCAATAGTGTGTTCTCCCGGAGGTAAATTCTTCATCATGAAGGCGGCTTTTTGCATTTTTGCTGCCTCCATGCCATTCATTTTCACCAATAAATAACCATCTTTTTCTAAAGAAAAATCACTGATAACACATTCCAAATACAGATTATGATTGTTTACTTTATAACGAAGTGACCAATTATCTTTTTCGATTCCTTGGGAATGGGAATCTGAAACAGTCTCGGCGTGTATCTCTTGTACGTTAAAAGCGGCTGCACTTACATCGTCGATTGTAGAAAAAAAGATACTGCCTGCTGTAAGCATACAAGCAAATACCGTCGCTGCATTTTTCATCGCCGCAACCCTCCCTTGTCCTGTTAGTATGAGACAAAGAAAGATTTTTAAACCAGATTATTTTTGATTCATTAAGCTTAATAACATTAACGCCATATCCATGTTACCTTTAAAGCGTTCCAACCGCTGCGGCAATGTTTGTCCGTGATAACGCCGTGATTCCTCCACAAATTCCTCTATTAATTCCGGATTTCGATTTAACAGACGATACCAGACCGGGTGAAAGCGAATAAATTCTTTATACTCTGGGCTGGAATGTATCCACTCCCCCAATTGTGGTTCCATATCTCTTTACCTCCTTTCTAAAAGCCTCGAAAGGAAAAGGGGTCTTGAGGAGGACGCTTGGGATTAGACGGCTTTTGAAATTGTGATAACACTCGCTGTACGTTGCCAATCACCCCGCTAAATTGGGACATCTGCTGTTGTAGCTCTTGAATGTTAATCTGGCTGAGCATTTTCATAAGGGCGGGTACCGTTTCACCTTGCTCATCATTCATGCTTTTAGTTGTTGATTGGTATGCTGTCCAATCCTCATGATCTTCACCTAAAATCACCCAGTCCTGGTACAGCTCATTCCATGTACGCCGTCCCTCACGTACTTCTTTGATCAATCCAGGATGCGATTGAATAAATGTACGAAACTCCTGAACGGATGGTGGCAATGTTTCTTTGCTCATGGTCCTCACCTCCACTTCTTTCTTACCATCATATGCTAACGTGACTTGGGTGTTCCTCTTGATTAGTAGTAGTGATTCTTTCTTTAAAGGTTGGAGTACGATACAATGAAACAAGTTGCTGAACTTAAAAAGAAAGGATAAAGTTACATGTCTCAAACACGAAGTGAATTACAAAATAAATACACATCTTTTTTAGAAAGCGCCTCGGATAAAGAATTGGAGATAATGGAACGAGCACTATCCGGCTGGGAGAAAAAACGCGGCGGCTGTTATTCATCCTACGTAACGAGCTGGCTGCAACCGGATTATGAATGGCGGGAGGATCAATCTCTTGCGGTGACGATCCCGCTTCATACCGGGCTTTATAACGAACTGCACATTGCGCACGGTGGTGTAACGGCAACACTTCTCGATTCAGCAATGGGCACGCTCGCTGATAAAGAAGCACCTGTGGGGTACGGGGCCGTCACGATGGAAATAAAAATAAATTACATAAAACCCGGAAAAGGACATAGTCTTCGCTGTCTTACAAAGGTATTATCAAAAACGAAAAAAACGATTATCACGGAAGGCAGCGTGTATAACGATAAAGATGCCTTAATCGCACATGCCACCGCAACATTTTATGTAATAAGTAACAGCTAATTCTTCCCTTGCCGATCTCTTGAAAGATATGGCGAAACCTGTCAGCGCTGTGCCTAATCTTTCACGAAATAGTAATAGAACAGCGTTGCAACTTCCTATGATTCATACTATCATTAACATACAGCAGGTTTTGTTAAATTAGGAGGGGAAACTATGAAAATCGAAGGTTATGATTTTGAGGGGAAAGAGTATAATTTCGGAAGCTTAGTTAGAATTATGGAGAAACATGGCTTTGTCCACGCTGAACAATGGGACTATGAGCGAGTTTCTTTAGACTATAAAATGCTTGATACGACACAAAACGCGACGTACTACTTGCGCGTTCTTGCATACGCAGTTGACGGAGAGATACCAAAACGCAGTACAAAAGTACGTTTATTAACACCTATTCTAGGACGTCATTATTACCCTCACGGTGTTGAATACGATGAAGATTTTCCTGATAAGATTGTTAAGAAGTCAACAGCTATTATTGAAAAAGCCGCCAAAGACTTGTTTGCTTCCGAAAAAGTTACATCATAAACGTTTTAGCTCTATTATAACCGGTTGAATTTTTTCTATTCACCGGTTTATTTTTATGGCAAAAAGGTCAGCTGGATTTTCATGCTGTTCAAATATACACTCGCATATTATAATGAAGAAGAATGTTTCACCGTAATCACCGTTATGGAATTCCCCGTCGGCTCAGGGGATAGTCGAAAGGAGCTTGGCCGTGCCATTTGTGTTAAACAAAAAAATAATACTTCGTCTGATTGCAGCCGCAATTGTGTTGGTCGGAGCATACTACATACTTCCTATTTCCGGTCCTATCGTTCTGGCTTTACTAACTGCTCTCTTCTTATCGCCGGCGATTCGCTTCATTATGGAGAAAATGAAAGCAAAAAGAAGTATTGCAGTTACCATCGTCTTTACTTGTTTTTTATGTGTTCTCGGCATCAGTATTTTTTTTCTCATTACCCAAGTCGTTACCCAAGTTGTTGTCTTTATCGAGAATTTACCGGCATATATTAGTGATATCAACCGGTCATGGCTCAATACGCAAGAAAAAATTGAGAAAGCTTATCAGGACTTGAATTTGCCTCCTGTTGTTATCCATGAAATTAATAACCAAATTACTGACATGCTGAGCAATTTACGTGAAGACTTTGGAAGCGGTGGTATGATTAACGATCTCGCAAGTCTTGTCGCTGCAATACCAAGATATTTAGTCTCATTTCTCGTTTATCTAATTGCCCTGTTTCTCTTTATGCTTGAACTTCCACGTCTCAGAAAGCAAATGTATGCATTCATGAAAGACGATACGGCTGAAAAATTTAAATTTATGACCTCGCGGCTCTCTTACGTCATACTCGGTTTCTTTAAAGCTCAGTTTCTCGTCAGTATTATTATTTTTCTAGTCACCCTTATCGGTCTTTACCTATTCACGCCAGAGGTTGCCTTGATGATGTCTGTGATTATTTGGCTGATTGATTTTGTGCCAATTATTGGCTCGATTGTCATTTTGGCCCCTTGGTCTCTCTATCACTACATCGCTGGTGATACCCTTCTTGGTACCCAGTTGTTAGTATTGGCAGGAGTTCTTCTAATTATTAGGAGGACCGTTGAGCCAAAAGTTATGGGACACCATATTGGTCTTTCCCCTTTGGCGACGTTAATCTCACTATATATAGGGCTGACTCTTTTAGGAGTGCTTGGCTTTATTATCGGCCCGCTTACCGTTATCGCCTTTACTTCTGCGAAAGAAGCCGGACTGATAAAACTAAATTTTCGAATTTAAAACAGAGGGAACAGATGTATTTCTTTCATCCATTCCCTCTGTTTTTTTCTTGTCAGTTCATTTTTTTAATGAATAATACTTTAAGATAATCCCCTTCTGGAAAGTCTTTGTTCGTCTTAAAATCTTCAGGTAAAGAGAACTCTTCTATCACGCGATACTGTTTACCCGTTTCATGAAAAGCTTTTTTCACTAGTTCTTTGAATTTCGTCATTCCAAAACCGGCATAATTAGTGGAGGCCACAATCACCCCGTTGCGTTTTGTTATAGCTATCGCATCTTTCAGTAAGTTTTTATAATCTTTAGGAACGCTGAATGTGTTTTTTTTGGATCTCGCAAAACTGGGGGGATCGAGGATAATCATCTCGTACGAAATGCCTTTTTTTACTGCATATTTAAAATAACGAAAGACATCCATTACTTTAATTTCGTGTGCTTCTCTCTCTATGTTATTCATGCTGAACTGCTCAGTAGTTCTTGGCAGGCTGCGATTAGCAAGGTCAACACTCGTTGTATGTGCTGCTCCTCCGAGCGCAGCACATACCGAGAAAGCACCAGTATAAGAAAACGTATTTAACACTTTTTTTCCTTTTGCATAGGATTTGCGAATTGTTTTTCTAACTTCTCTTTGATCTAAAAAGATGCCTGTCATAGGACCGTCATTTAAATAGACAGCAAAACGAACGCCGTTCTCCTTCACGATGATGGGAAACTCTTCTCGCTCCCCCATCACAAAATCGTCATCCTCGACATACTTGCCTCCGACGTTGAACCTTTTTTTCTCATAAATCCCTTTATAAGACACCAGCTTTTCAAGTGACTGCGTGACTTCTTCTTTAAATTGAAAGATACCATCACTATACCAGTTAATGACATAATTATCTTTATAATAATCGATAGTGAAACCGCCGATACCATCACCTTCTCCGTTGAACACACGAAAAGCAGTCGTATCTTCGTCATCAAAGAACGGCTTCCTGTCATTCAAAGCGGCAGAGATCTTCCTTTCGAAAAATTGCTGATCAATTGTTTCTTTCTCTTTATGTGTAAGCACCCAGCCTAACCCTTTGTTTTGTTTTCCGTAAAAACCTTTACCGATAAAAGCACCGTTTTCCCCTACCAGTTTCAGAAGACTGCCTTCTTTTCCTAAATCATGTGGATCTCGAATTGCTTCTTCAAAAATAAGCGGGTATCCTTGTTGAAATTTTTTTCGAAAAGCATCTTTTATGGTAATGACAAGTTCACACATTCTTTATCAACTTCTTTCCAGCTCCAGATGGCTACTGTTTAAATCGTATTGTTTGATGGCCGGTCTGTTCAATAAGCCCTTGTTTCAAGAGACGACCCACTGCACGCTTAAACGCAGCTTTGCTTAATTGAAACTCTCGTTGAATATCACGCGGGTCACTTTTGTCACTATAAGATATTTCTCCTTGGTTTCGGGAAAGACTTAACAGGATTTTCTCTGCATCTTGGCCGATTCGTTCTTCTTTTAACGGTTTACAAGAAAGATTAACGGTGCCATCTTCTTTGACTCCTGTCACTCGTGCTTGTACATGCTGCCCGAGTCGGGGTTCATCGTCACGTTCGCTTGCATGAAGAAAGCCGCGATAGCGATCAGTCGTCCAAATAAACGAACCTACTTTCCCTGTTCGGTAAACAAGGCCAGTCACCTTTTCATTCTGAAGCGAAGCCGGTGCTCTTTCCGTGTGTTTCATAATATCTTCTTCTGTTGCCAACTTGGCGAACAACATGTTTTTCTTGTCGACAACAAGAGTAGCGTAAAGTTTATCGCCTCTTTTCGGCCACACTTCTTGGAACAGCGGCAGATCATCTTTAGAAAGTAGCATATCCTTCTCTATTCCAATATGAAGAAATACACCGAGTCGCGGAACAACGTCAGCAACAGTTGCCCAGCCGAAACTGTCAACCGTAATATCCGGAAGTGTCATTGTGGCAACCATGGAACCTTTCTTATTCTTGTAAACAAAAACACGAACTTCTTCACCCGCTGAAAGCGAGCGAGTCACATACCTTACGGGAAGTTCGAGCTGTTTTTTTCCTTTTTCCAACGTATACGCCTGCTGCTTTTCGTCTCTCACTGTACATGTTTGTACGGTACCAAGATGAATCATTATTTTACCAACTTCTTTCTATTTATAATAGAAAACGGACCTGAGCACATTCCCAGCGTCCGTTTTTTCCAGTTACTCTGTGCCCGAATACTCAGCTATCCACTAAACGTTAGTATGAATTTCACCTTTTAGTGATGCACACTTAATAGTAAGGTGAAATCATCACATAAACAAGTACACCGGTGATACTGACATAAAGCCAGAGCGGCATCGTCCAGCGTGCTATTTTTCGGTGTTTCCTCACTTGGTTTTTAAAACCTCGTAAGAATGTCAATATCGCAAGCGGTACAATGACAGCAGCGAGCACAATGTGAGTAATTAAAATAAAATAATAGATCCCGGCAAGAATACCACTTCCCCCGTAAGATGTAGACTCTGCCAAGTAATGATACGTTAAATACGTAATTAAAAACAAAAAAGTACTCGTAAATGCACCGTAAATGAAACGGCGGTGCATCGTGATATTTTTACGTAAAATAAAAAACAATGCCATTAACAGAAAGACAGTTGTAAAACTGTTAAAGATAGCGTTCATCATTGGTAAAATCGTCAAATCAAAATGAACATCACCACTGAAGCCTTCCGCAAAAATTAAGTAGGTAATCAGGCCATTCACCACTATCGTCACTATTACGGCAATCCATACACTCTGTTTATCATTCGCATGGCGGGCGGAATTTTCCCCTTGAACCACATCGATGCCTCCTCATTTTATATTACTTCACCTATTATTATACATAAAAAAGCCAGCGCCATCCTTTTCATGTTGCAACAAATAAGTGAACGAAAAAAGCTGCTCAAGCGCAAGCTTGAAGCAGCTTTTCGTTATATTTTACCATTTCGTAACACCCAATAGTAAGATCAGAGCAATTAACATAGGAGTCATTAAGACTAATCCAGTTGTAAAGAAAGTGTTCGGCCATCCATGATCTTTATCTTTCAGATGCATAAAATAAAACAGCTGTAAGAAAAATTGTACAGCACCTAATAACAAAATGAACGGGATCGCAAACCCTGTCACAATAGTTTCAGTTGAAACAGATAAAAAGGACATAATGGTTAAGCCGATCATAAAGGCAAAAGAGATAACCTGAATACGTGTCTCTCTTTTAAGCTCGTATCTTTCGTCCTCTGTCATAGCGCTTTTTGGAAATGGTTTCGACATTTCATCAGACATATTTTATGCACCCCCTACTGACAATAGATACACAACTGTAAAGATAAAGACCCAAACAACGTCAATAAAGTGCCAATACAGACTCGCGGAATAAAACTTCGGCGCGTTAGCAAGCGTTACTCCGCCTGCATTCCAATAACGAGCAAGCAAAGTAATTATCCAACCTAGTCCGAATAACACGTGACAGCCGTGAAGTCCAACAAGCGTATAGAAAGAAGAGGCAAAGGCACTGGTTGTGTATCCTAGTCCCTCATGGTAATAATGATAAAACTCATACACTTCAAAACCGACAAAGCCGAAACCTAACAGGACAGTGAGCAGCATACACGTTCTAAGCGTCTTAAAGTTATTCCTTTTCATCGCAAGAATACCGAGAACACTCGTGAGCGAGCTAGTTAAAAGTATCATAGTCATGATAAAGACGAGCGGAAGGGAAAATAGATCTTCCGCTGTCGGCCCACCGACTGTTCCTTTACGTAAACCTAGGAACGTTCCGAAGAAAGTTGCAAACATGACGGTTTCCCCGCCTAAGAATACCCACATGCCGAGAAATTTATTTTTACCTTCTAATGTTGCTTTTTCAGGATTGGCTGGAAGTCCCTGCGCAACATCAATGTGATCTGCCATTTTAGCCAACCCCCTTTTCAATTTTCTTCACTTCGTCAACAGGAATATGGTAGCCGTGATCTTCTTTCGAGTGCAGCACCATCATACCAAACGTAATCACAAAACCAACGCCGATGACGATGGCTGGTGGGATAATCGGATTATCCATGTTCAGCATAATCATACCGAATCCCCAAATAAAGAGACCGAGCCCAATCATAAATGGCAGGATTGAACCATTAGGCATATGAATATCACCCATCGGCTCAGCCGGCTTCATCGTGCCGTCCCCATGGACTTTTTCGTAAAACCAAGGATCAAGAGAACGAACTTGCGGTGTTTGCGCAAAGTTATACTCCGGAATCGGTGTAGGTGTAGACCATTCAAGTGTTCTTGCATCCCATGGATCGCGTACCGTAATCCGCTCAGATGTATAAGCAGAGTATACAATATTGATCACGAGAACAACAATCGCCGCACCCATTACAAATGAACCGATACTTGAAACGAGGTTCATCATATCAAAGCCTTGCCCGCCAAGGTACGTGTAAACTCGACGCTGCATCCCAATTAAACCAAGAATGTGCTGGATAAAAAATGTTAGGTGGAAGCCAATATAAAGCGACCAAAACATGATTTTCCCTAATGTTTCATTCAATTTATGGCCAAACATCTTCGGATACCAGTAATAGAGACCTGCAAGGAGACCGAAGACGATACCGCCAACAATGATGTAGTGGAAGTGCGCCACGACAAAGTACGTATCATGATACAGATAATCGACAGGAGCCATAGACAGCATAACCCCAGTAATCCCACCTAATACGAATGTCGGTACGAATGAAGCAGCGCATAGCATCGCTGTATTAAATACGAGCTTTCCTCCCCACATCGTGAAGAGCCAGTTAAAGATTTTAATACCCGTCGGCACCGCAATCGTCATCGTTGCAAGGGCGAACACCGAGTTCGTAATCGGACCGATACCGATCGTAAACATGTGGTGAACCCAAACCATAAATGACAAGAAGGCGATTACGATTGTCGCAAAGACCATCGCTGTATAGCCAAATAGACGTTTATGCGAGAATGCAGGAACTACTTCTGAAATGATTCCAAACGCCGGGAGAACAAGAATGTACACTTCCGGGTGCCCGAAAATCCAGAAAATGTGTGCCCACAAAATCGCATTTCCGCCCATATCCGGCAGGAAGAACTGGCCGCTAAAAATCCGGTCAAGCATTAATAATGCAAGCCCTGCAGCAAGCGGTGTAAAGGCAAAGACGATCAATATGGACGTAACAAGTCCTGTCCAACAGAATAACGGCATTCTCATCATCGTCATTCCTGGAGCACGCATGTTAATAATTGTAACAATAAAGTTGATCGCTGATATTAATGTACCGAAACCACTTACCTGAAGCCCCAGTGCATAGAAGTCCATGCCGGACCCCGCAAATTCACGTGTAGAAAGTGGTACATAAGCGGTCCAGCCTGCGTCTGGAGCACCTCCGAAAAACCAGCTGACACTTAGTAATAGTCCTCCGAAAAAGAAGATCCAGAATCCGAGCGCGTTAATAAAAGGAAACGCAACGTCCCGGGCTCCGATTTGCAAAGGGATTGCAAAGTTCATAAACCCAAATATCAGCGGAGTGACCGCCAAAAACAACATAATAGTACCGTGCATGGTGATCAGTTCGTTAAAGACTTGGCCAGTCATGAAATCATTCTCTGGAATCATTAACTGTATACGTATAAAAAGTGCCATCACACCAGCTTTAACAAAGAACAGTGTGCCCGCCACCAAATACAAAATTGCCAGCTTTTTATGATCGACTGTTGTCAGCCAATCCCACAAAACACTTTTTTCTTTTTTTGCTGTCATAGTAGCAGTAGCCAAGTGGTTTACCTCCTTTATTCCACATATTACTCTTCCGCACTAAGCGTATTGAGATATTCAATAAGTGCTTCCATATCCTCATCACTCATGTTCGGATACGGCTGCATATTGTTACCTTGTTTAAAAGACTGTGGATCACGTATCCACGCCTCTAAATTCTCGTTATTATAGTCAATAACTCCGGCAATGTATTCACGGTCGGCAAAGTTAGTCAGCGTCGGTCCTTGAGCGGATCCCTGGCCTCCAACAGCGTGACAGCCAATACAGCCTTGATCTTCAAATACTTTACGCCCATCTGCAACAACTGTGTTCTCTTCAGGAGGCTGCTCTTCCGCAGACATTTCTTCAACCCATGCAGCGTACTCGTCCGGTTCTTGGACAATTACTTTAAAATCCATCAATGCATGAGAAGGTCCGCACAATTCAGCACATTTTCCTTTATAGACCCCTGGTTCATCAGCTTGGAGCCACATCATACTTTCAACACCAGGGACAGTATCTAATTTCCCTCCGAGAGCGGGAACCCAGAAAGAGTGCATGACATCACTTGCTGTTAAGTTAAACCAAACTTTTTCACCAACAGGGATGTGTACTTCATTTCCTGCAGTGAAACCTTCCTGGTAGTCAAACTGCCACCAATACTGATGCCCGGTTACGTCGATCACAATTGCGTCTGTTTCCGGTGCAGCCCCGTCTTCTCCCTCTGTGCCGCTTTCACCTGCAGCTTCGGGAGGACCCTCAGCAAAATAGTATGTACCTTGAATGGTTGGTACAGCAAGGATAATCAAGAGGATAATCGGGATAACCGTCCACGTAATCTCCAATGCTTTACTACCTTCCACCTGCTTTGGAAGTTCATTATCTCCAGGCTTCTTTCTGAATTTTACTACTGCAATAAAAAACAACGTGAAAACTACAATGACAACTAAGGCCATGACATATAAGCTTAGTACCATGTTGTCAAAGATCCATTGCGCCTGCGGGCCTTTTGGATCTAATGCAGATAACCTTTCCTCTCCACAACCCGCAAGTAACAAAAGTATCGCGGATAGAGGGAGGAAACGCAACAAGCCTTTGCGCTTTCTCATAAAACCATCAAACCTCTCTTTCACTTAAAAATGATTGCAAAATTTATATGCTGTTACAGTCATTTTCCCTTAATCTACGAGTGAACAAACAGCCAAGATCTGCAAACTTCAGGCCCGAATCACTCGTTCAAAAATGGACAATGACCATAAGCACAAACAAAATAGTGAGGTAAATCAGTGAGTATACAAACATCATGCCTGCCCATTTACTATCATCTTTCATTGTGAAGCCGGCAAGACCGAGCATGAGCCATCCTAATCCAAGAACAGCAGCAGCCGTCGTATAGACGCCTCCAAAGGGATATAGGAACAATGACACAGGCAAGAGAATGGCAACATACAGGACAATTTGTCGTTTTGTCATGGCGAAACCTGCCACTACAGGAAGCATTGGCACATTTGCCGCTTCATATTCATTGGAGCGGCGCATCGCTAATGAAAGAAAATGTGGAGGCTGCCAAATAAACATAATCACAAACAACAGCCAGGCATAGATATGAAGTCCGGGATCAATTGCTGCCCAACCAATAAGTGGCGGGACTGCTCCAGAGATACTCCTAGCAACAGTGCTTAACGCCGATACCCTTTTTAACCACATCGTATACATGAGTACATATACAACGAGTCCAACGCCCCCTATTACAGCAGCAACTATTTCTACTGCTGCCAGCATAAAAATCCCGGCAGCTGCCTGAATGAGACCAGCAAACAGGACATTGGAAAGCTTAACACTTCCGGTGGCCGTAGGTCTATCCTGGGTGTGCTTCATCAGAGAATCAATGTCATGATCAATATAATTATTAAGCGTGTATCCCCCCGCCATTACGAGTCCTGAACCCACCATTGTTAAGATTAATATGTGTAAGTTTTGGAGCAGATAAAAATCCGTATAAACAGAGGCAAGAAAGATCCCCGCAAATACAGTAATTAAATTCGAAGAAACAATGCCCGCCTTAGCCAGTGCTTGGTAATCTTTCCGCATTTTATTGCCAGCTTCTTCCTGCACATTTCCCATGTCTGTATCCATAACTTTAGCAGTGCTTGCCACCGTGTTACTTTTATGCAAATCGTTCCCTCCCTTCTCAACGCGGCTCTGTGTGAACAATTTAAGGAATACTCGACAAAATTTGTAAAAGTTCTCCACCGATAATATCACATAACCGCGAAAAAGAGAAAGACTGATCTGCCTTCCCTCAACTAACTTCTACATGACATTATAGCCTAAAAAAATGTTTGTTTCATCTTTTTCAAGAGTTTCACAGTATCTTCACATTTTCCTATCACCTCAACAAAGTTCATGTTTTGGAAATTGACTTTCTTCCTTTATTATTTATAAGATGAGGGTATTCATGCTAAATCTTAATGTATATACGGCAAATAAAGGAGATGTATAGATTGAACAGAGGGTTGAAATTCTTTGGTATATTTGCCTCTATTGGGATGATGATCGTCCTTTTGCAGGGAGCTTTAGTGACGAAAACTGGATCGGCAGAAGGGTGCGGGGCGACGTGGCCACTCTGTTTTGGAGAAGTTGTTCCAGAAAACCCAGCCATCGAAACAATTATTGAGTACAGCCACCGCCTCTGGTCCGGACTAATGGGGATTGTCATCATTATACTAGCCATCTGGGCTTGGAAGAAACTTTCCCATTTAAAAGAGGCAAAGTTCTTATCATTAATGGCCGTACTGTTTATCGTTTTTCAAGGATTAATGGGAGCAGGTGCCGTTATTTGGGGAAATTCCGACATCGTCCTTGCTCTTCACTTTGGTATTTCTACTATTTCATTTGCATCTGTCGCACTTCTAAGTATTCTCGCTTTTGAAGATGGAAAGTCTTCAACCGCCCCGGTGGTGAGCAAAAGTTACCGTATTTATCTTTTTATCGTCTTTATCTATTCGTACTTAGTCATCTATACAGGTGCGTATGTAAAACATTCAGATGCAACTTATGCCTGTTCGGGCTTTCCGCTCTGTAATAATCAAATTATTCCTGACATGTCAAGCGGCATCGGTCATCAAATTGGTGTTCATTTCACTCACCGGGTAGCAGCTTACCTGTTAACATTGTTGTTACTTATTTTAGCCATTTGGACCATCAAGCAATATAAACATTACGCCAGCTTGTTATGGACAAGCATTACTGTTTTTGTGCTCATCCTCATCCAGATAGCCGCGGGAGTTTCGATATTGTATGCAGACACATACTTAACTCCAGCACTTTTTCATGCGTTGACGATCACATTATTATTTACAGTACTAGGCTACATGGTTATGATCATTACCAGAAAAACTTATTCGTAAACAAATTTCTTTTAACCTTTGCCGATTTTTTTCATTGAAAAAGGGACTGTTCATGAAACCGGAACAGTCTCCTTTTTATATTATATACACATGAAAAAGAGAGCATTGCCACCATCAGCTTGTGACCTACAGCTTCATTGTAATGGTTTTTGGTTCTGAATAAAATTCAAAGCTATGGCGTCCGCCTTCGCGCCCAATGCCGCTCGCCTTGGAACCGCCAAACGGTGTTCTTAAATCGCGGATATACCAGCAATTCACCCATAACAAGCCAGAGTTGATGCCAGTCGTAACCCGCTGTGCCCTTCTTAAATTGTTCGTCCACACGACACCTGCTAAGCCATACGGGGAATCATTCGCAATCTTAACCGCTTCCTCCTCGTCTTTAAAGGGGATAACTACTAAAACAGGACCGAATATTTCCTCTTGGGCAACACGCATTTTATTATCGACATCATAGAGAACGGTTGGCTCATAGAAATTCCCTTTTTCAAGTCCTTCTACTCTCTTTCCACCATAGGCTAATTTAGCTCCTTCTGCCAGTCCGATTTTCACATAATCATCTACGGTTTCCAGATGACTCTCGGCAACGAGAGCGCCCATATCCGTTTTTTTATCAAGCGGATCTCCTACTTTTATCTTCTTTACTCGGTTCACGAACTTTTCTAGAAACTTGTCATAGATACTCTCTTGTACGAGCAAACGCGACCCGGCAAGACAGATTTCTCCTTGGTTGCGGTAGATCGCATCAATCGATCCTTCTACTGCTTCATCTAGATCGGCATCTTCAAAAACAATATTCGCCGACTTGCCGCCGAGTTCGAGAGAAACGGGAATTAAGTTTTCAGCGGCGTTTTTCATTACAGTTTTTCCAGTGGATGATTCGCCGACAAACGACACTCGTCTCACGAATGGATGGGTAACCATTGCTGTTCCAAGTGTACTTCCTGGTCCGGTAATAATATTTAAGACACCCGGAGGAAGGCCAGCCTCATTCGCAATATCCCCGAGCATCAGGGCACTGAGCGGTGTGTAAGAAGCCGGTTTCACAACTACCGTATTACCAGCTGCAAGCGCCGCTGAGGCTTTCCAGGTCAATTGCATAAACGGCAGATTCCACGGAATAATCAGACTTGTCACACCAGCAGGTGCGTATTCTGAATACGACATCACATGTTTGTTAGGAAAATTCTCGTGTGTCCAAAACTTGATCATCTCTGCAAAAAAGCGGAAATTAGAAGCTGCTCTCGGTATATCAAAACCGATGCTTTCGTTAATCGGTTTTCCGACGTCCAATGTTTCTACGTACGCGATTTCTTCAACCCGTTCTAAAATCAGGTCTGAAATTCTACACAAAATCAGCGACCTGTCCTCCACCGTCATATTGCTCCAGACACCGCTTGCAAACGTACGCTGGGCTACGTCAATGGCATACCTTGCATCTTCTTCCCCGCCGTTTGCTACAGAGGCAAGCTTTTCATTCGTCGCTGGATTATACGAGTCAAACGTACTTCCTGAGGCCGTATCCACGTATTTCCCGTCTATAAAAAGCTTGGCATCTTTCACTAGCTTTTCATGCATTACCTGGCTCATTTGTTTTCTCCCCCTTTACTGTTTACACCACTTGAAAACATACATTGTCGTTCTGGCCCAGTTTTGCTTCCACTGTATCTCCTGGCTCCAGGGCAACTGCTGCTGTCAATCCTCCAGTTAGAATGATATCTCCTTTTCGCAAATATTGGTCTCGCTCATGAAGCATATTCGCAAGCTCTGCTAATGAATTCGCCGGATGACCGAGCACAGCTGCACCGGCCCCGGATGCTTTTAATTCTCCGTTAATCCAAAATGTCATGCCAACAAGACGCATGTCTATCTCTGTAGGCTCTATTGGCTTCGTCCCTAACACAAAACGTGAGGAGGAAGCATTATCTGCTACGACGTCCGGCAGTTTAAAGTCAAAATTCTCATATCGGCTGTCAATGATCTCAAAGGCCGGTACAACGTAATCGATAGCACGTATGGCTTCAGCTGCCGTAACATCCGGGCCTTGCAGGTCTTTTTTCAAGACGCAGGCGATCTCCGCCTCTGCTTTCGGGTGGATTAATTCTGAATGGATGAGAGGAACTCCCGGATCGAGCTGCATATAATCTAATAGATGGCCGTATATTGGAGAATTAACATTCATCTGCTGCATTTTTGCCAGACTCGTCAGCCCCATTTTCATCCCAATGATACGATGCGATTGACTGAGGCGTTTTTTTATCAACATATTCTGGAGATCATATCCCTGTTCAATGGAAAAATCCGGGTTATCCTTTGTAAATCGGATTAGTTCCTGATGGTTGTCTTCCGCTGACAACAATTGCTCTACCATTTTTTCTACTTCGAACATTCTCCCTCACCTCTACAACTATTATTAATAGTGCTATTTTTTCGACATTTCGTAGGCGATATCGACAATCATATCTTCCTGACCGCCGACGACTTTCATTTCCCCGAGCTTCGTGAGAATATCTCTCGCATCTAAGTTGTATTTTTCAGCAGCGCGGCGGGCATGTAGGAGAAAGCTGGAGTACACGCCGGCGTATCCCATTGCGAGACTGTCCTTCGTTATTTCTTGCGGCTGAGGAAGCAGCGGTGCAACATGATACTCGGCAGCATCCATTATTTTATACAGACCAATCCCGGTCTTAATTCCTAAACGGTCACATACTGCAGTCAAAACTTCGGTCTGCGTGTTGCCAGCGCCTGCACCGAGACAGCGGATACTTCCATCAATTCTTGTCGCACCCGCATCAATTGCTTCCAGAGTATTTCCCATAGCAACTGACAAATTATTATGAGCGTGGAAGCCGACTTCTATAGTTAGCTCCTCTTTCAGTGCTTGGACTCGTTCTCTTACTTCATGAGGAAGTAGCGCGCCCGCAGAATCTGTAATATATACAACATCTGCCCCATAGCTCTCCATTAGTTTTGCCTGTTCCACTAACTTCACGGTTGGTACCATATGGGCCATCATCAGAAATCCAACTGTCTCCATTCCCATTTCTTTTGCTAAATGAATATGCTGGGCGGATACATCGGCTTCTGTGACGTGCGTTGCAATTCTTGCCATGTGGGCGCCAATATTACGTGCTTCCTGCAGTTTGGTTTTTGTGCCGATACCCGGCAGCAGTAAGACTGCGATTTTGGAACGTACACATTTCGATACCGCGGCTTCGATTAATTTCATTTCATCTACTTTTGAACGTCCATACTGCAAGGATGAACCGCCTAATCCGTCACCATGTGCAACTTCTATATAGGGAACATTTGCACCATCCAGCTGCTCAACAATATCTTCCACTTGTTCGACTGTAAATTGATGGGCGACTGCATGGCTTCCATCACGCAGTGCTACTTCTGTTATTAAAATATCTCGGTTGTCCATCTTCATCATCCGCCTTCCCTTCTTTTTTAATCGGCCGTAACCGTCTGCTTAGCCAATTGTTCAGCAACCCGTACTGAAGCCGCAGTCATAATATCAAGATTTCCGGCATATTGCGGGAGAAAATGCCCCGCACCCTCAACTCCGATAAAAATCGTAATTTTATTTTCCTCGAAAATCGGTTCAGAGCGCAGCCGGTATCCCGGCACGTATTCCTGTACTTCTTCCACTATGTTATGGATTGAATTCGTAATAGCCTTCTTATCAACTGGTGCTTCATGAAGTTCGCAATAAACCGTGTCTCTCATCAAAATCGGTGGTTCGGCAGGATTTAGAATAATGATAGCTTTACCGGCATCTGCACCGCCAATTTGTTCAATACCCCATGCAGTTGTTTCGGTAAATTCATCAATGTTTGCTCGTGTTCCTGGACCCGCACTTTTGCTGGCAATCGTGGCAACAATTTCTGCGTATGCAACAGACTGCACCCGATTTACAGCATGGACAAGCGGGATAGTCGCTTGGCCTCCACACGTAATAAGGTTTAGATCTTTTTCATCGGTAAGTCTGTCAAGGTTTACGGGAGGAATGACAGCTGGACCTATTTTAGCTGGTGTTAAATCAAGCATCTTAGTATGATACGGTTCCAGCTTCTCCGCATTTAGCACATGAGCTTTAGCCGAAGTCGCATCAAACATTAAATCCGGCATCTTGTCTTTATTTTTTTCAATAAATTCCTCGATTCCACCTGTATAGACCGGGTAACCCATGTCAGCAGCTCGTTTTAACCCTTCTGAGCCCCGTTCAATACCTACCATTCCAACAAGTTCCAAAAGTTCTGACTGTTGTATTTTATACATTAAATCTGTTCCGATATTTCCCGACCCGACAATCACTGTTTGCAGCCGTTTACTCATAAATGTGCTCCTCCTTCTTCTAAAGTGTGACAGAAACTGATCCTAATTTCTCCAGCTCAATTTCAAACAAATCACCGTGTTTTCCGTCTACTGCTTTCGACAGCGCCCCTGATAAAATGACTTCCCCTGCCTTTAGAGAGATATCAAAGTGAGAGAGACGGTTCGCAAGCCACGCAACACATCGTGCGGGGTGGTTCATCGCAGCAGCTCCGGCTCCCGTGTTTATCAACTCTCCATTCTTATAAAGGACCATGCCAAGCTGTGACAGATCAAGTCCTTTGGGAGAGATGGGCTCATCTCCAAGAACGTACAGGCCGGAAGAAGCATTATCAGCAATCGTATCTTCTAATTTTATCTGCCAATCTTTCACACGACTGTCGACAATTTCAATCGCCGGCAAGACGTATTCCGTTGCTTGTAAAATATCATGCGTCGTGATTCCGGGCCCTTTGATATCCTTATTAAGAACGAAAGCGATTTCACCTTCAATCCGCGGATAGATCAGTTTCCCTGCAGGGACGACTCCCCGATTACCAATTGCCATGTCATCAAAGAGATGACCATAATCCGGTTCATTCACACCTAAGAGCTCCTGCATAGCAAGAGATGTTAACCCTATTTTTTTCCCTGTTATACGTCGTCCGCTATCCGTTTTTCGTTTGACGTTTTCTAATTGAATATAGTAAGCTTCTTCGGCTGTCAATGCAGGGTAAGACGAAGTTAATGGCTCCACCCCGTTCCCTGTTATTTCAGCATCATGTAATTTTTCCGCTAATTGTATAATTGTCGATTGATCAACCATCACGACACAACCTCCTCTGCTAGTTTAAGAGTTACTTTAAACAATATGAGATAACAAGGAGAACGTTATCCTTCCTTCTAACAACATTATGGAACATTTTGCAGAAAAATCAATTAACTTATCCCGTATCGTGAAATTAAATGAAGAGATTCATCCGAAAAGTAATTTCTCTTAAGTAAAAGACAAAGACTGCCCTCCGAAGTGGAAGACAGTCTCGTTTAAGCCCTGTAGTTCCCTTCCAACAAGGGAAAAACGTAGGGACTGATTTACTTTGTCAACTCAATGAGAAGGTCACCTGTTTCTATCGTGTCGCCATCATTAACATGGATGTCCTTCACCTCTCCATCAAATGGAGCTTGCACGGTTGTTTCCATTTTCATCGCTTCCGTAATCATCAGATGATCGCCTTTTTTCACGCGCTCCCCTTTTTCCGCAAGTCTTTTGATAACCGTCCCTGGCATGGAAGCCCCGATATGGTTCGCATTTGTTTTATCCGCTTTCGGTCGATTCGTTTCAGCTGTCTTTACATTCTGGTCTTTAATGATGACTTCCCGCGACTGGCCGTTAAGTTCAAAATAAACGATTCGGTTGCCGTTATCCTGAGGCTTGGAAATTGAGATTAGCTTAACAATTAATGTTTTTCCCTGTTCAATTTCGATTTCAATTTCTTCGCCAAGGCGGAGACCGTAGAAGAACGTCGGGGTATCGAGAACCGATACATCACCGAATTGCTCGCGGAACCGCTCAAATTCCATGTACACTTTCGGATATAATGCATATGAAATCAAGTCATGACTTGTTACTTGGCGATCCAGAGAGTGATATAGTTCTTCTTTCAACTCTTGGAAGCGAACAGGCTCCATATGTTCACCTGGACGAGTCGTAATCGCTTCTCTTCCTTTTAAAATAATGCTCTGCAATTCTTTTGGAAAACCTTGATAAGGCTGGCCGATATCCCCACGGAAAAATTCAATAACGGAATCAGGGAAATCGAGGTTTTCGCCGTTCTCATAAATGTCATCTTCCGTTAAGTTATTTTGCACCATGTACAGAGCCATGTCGCCGACAACTTTAGAAGAAGGTGTTACTTTGACGATGTCTCCAAACATGTCATTCACACGGCGGTACATCTTCTTCACTTCGTTCCAGCGTCCTTTTAGCCCAACTGCTTTTGCCTGTTGCTGCAGGTTGCTGTACTGACCGCCGGGCATTTCATGTTCATAAACTTCCGTATGGGGCGCGTTCATCCCGCTTTCAAATCCTTGATAAAATTTGCGTGTGTAATCCCAATACTCGCTAAACTGCTCAAGCGCTTGAATGTCAACGTTTGGCGCACGGTCGGTTCCTTTGAGTGCGTAATAAAGACTATTGGCGCTCGGCTGCGACGTAAGGCCGGCCATCGAACTCACTGCTACGTCTACAATGTCTACACCTGCCTCGACTGCGCGGGTATACATGACAAGACCGTTTCCGCTCGTATCATGCGTATGTAGGTGTATCGGAATATCAACTGTCGCTTTTAACTCCGAAATTAACTGGTACGCCGCTTCAGGTTTTAGAAGGCCGGCCATGTCTTTAATCCCAAGAATATGGGCACCTGCACGTTCAAGCTCTTTCGCAAAGTTCTTATAGTAAGCTAAATCATATTTATTACGCGACGGATCAAGAATATCTCCGGTATAGCAGACGGATGCTTCTGCTACTTTGTTTTGTTCACGGACTTCATTAATCGCGAGTTTCATTCCATCCAGCCAATTTAAGGAATCGAAAATCCGAAAGACATCAATTCCTGCTTCTGCGGAACGCGAAACAAATTCTTTAATGACATTATCCGGATAGTTTTTATAACCTACTGCATTGGAAGCACGCAAGAGCATTTGCAGCAAGATGTTCGGCATCTTTTCTCGTAACGTGATCAAGCGTTCCCACGGATCTTCATGCAAGAAACGCATCGCCACATCGAAGGTGGCTCCTCCCCACATCTCGGAAGAAAATAAGTTTGGCAGGAGGCGGGCGGTCGGTTCGGCAATCCTCTTCAAATCATGCGTACGTACTCGTGTAGCTAAAAGAGATTGATGGGCATCACGAAATGTTGTGTCTGTTAATAGTACTTCTTTTTGGTTTTTTACCCACTCTGCCAGACCGTCCGGCCCTCTTTCATCAAGTATCTGTTTCGTTCCGGACGGAATCGGATCACTATATTTCACTTTTGGAATATCGACTTGTTCGAAGATCGGTTTTTTTACCTTTTCCAAACCTGGATAGCCATTTATAATCGTCTCTCCGATAAATGTTAACATTTTTGTTCCGCGGTCTTTACGCTTCGGAAAGACGAATAACTCCGGTGTTGCATCAATAAAGGAGGTATCGTATTTTCCGTTAAGGAACTCTTCATGCTGAACGACATTTTCTAAAAAAGCAATGTTTGTTTTAATCCCGCGAATTCGAAATTCCCGTAAGTTACGGAGCATTTTCGCTGCCGCGCCTTCAAACGTCAACGACCAGGTCGAGACTTTCACTAAGAGAGAATCATAGTGAGGAGTAATGACAGCCCCTTGATAGCCGTTCCCGGCATCCAACCGAACTCCGAATCCGCCACTTGAACGGTAAGCCATAATCTTGCCCGTATCCGGGAAGAAATTATTTGAGGGATCCTCTGTTGTCACTCGTGACTGGATTGCAAACCCATTCGTCGTGATTCTCTCTTGCTCCGGGATTCCAATTTCCGGACCGTGCAGCGGCTTCCCGTCTGCAATGTACAGCTGGGTTTGAACAATATCCACCCCGGTAACCATTTCTGTAATGGTGTGCTCCACTTGGATACGCGGGTTCACTTCAATAAAATAAAATTCCCCATCTGGATTCACAAGAAATTCAACCGTACCGGCATTTACATAATCGATGTTTTTAGCTAATTTAATCGCCGCCGCGCAGATTTCCTCCCGAAGCTCAAGGCTGAGAGCAACACTCGGTGCAATTTCCACTACCTTTTGATGACGGCGCTGAACAGAACAGTCCCTGTCATACAAGTGGACAATGTTTCCATCCTTATCACCAAGAATTTGAACTTCAATATGCTTAGGGTTTTCGATAAACTTTTCGACATACACTTCATCATTGCCAAATGACGATTTTGCTTCTGAGCGTGCACGATCGTAAGCATCTTCCAATGCTTCCGGGCTGCGGACAATTCTCATACCGCGTCCCCCTCCACCAAGAGACGCTTTTATAATGAAGGGAAAGCCATTCTCATCAGCAAATTGCTTGATTTCATCCAGATTCGTGACAGGTCCATCGCTTCCCGGAATAACAGGAATACCTGCGTTAATTGCAGTTTCGCGTGCACGTACTTTATCCCCGAACATTTCTAAATGCTTCGTTTCCGGACCGATAAAAATGATTCCTTCTTCTTGACAGCGCTTCGCAAATTCAAGGTTTTCTGATAAAAATCCATATCCGGGGTGAATAGCGTCAACCTCATTGCTTTTCGCTGTCTCAATAATACTTTCAATATCTAAATACGCATCTATCGGCTTTTTACCTTCTCCGATCAAATAAGCTTCGTCTGCCTTGTAACGGTGGTAAGCACCGGAATCTTCTTTTGAGTAAACTGCCACCGTCCGGATATGTAGCTCGGTACACGCACGAAAAATACGTATAGCGATTTCTCCTCGGTTTGCTACTAGAACTTTTTTTATGTTTCTTACTCCACTCATAGAGTCCCTCCTCGGTATCGTTTCTCTCCACTGATTTGCACTCAATCCTTAGAATGTTTCGTGTTGATTGATAATTTTAAATATAAGTTATCATAACACGTATTCAAAATCTGTCAAAATATTTGATAAATCACTGCCGAGAATTAGGCTCCGTAAATTACTTTTTTTGAGTAAAAAAAGAAAACCAGGCTCAATCTTTCTGCCTGGTTTTCCTTTATTTACCGACAACCGCTTCATGAAACGCCGCCAGTTTTCGCTCTAGCTCACTTAGAATATGTTTCCCCGTCTCTTCGTCAATTAACTCCAGCCGTACCGCAAAATCAATCTCACGGGAAAGGCCAAACATTTGTGTATCTAAGACCTCT
The DNA here is from genome assembly GCF_022458745.1 of Bacillus piscicola. Taxonomy (GTDB): domain Bacteria; phylum Bacillota; class Bacilli; order Bacillales; family Marinococcaceae; genus Alteribacillus_A; species Alteribacillus_A piscicola. The sequence continues at coordinate 55,401 of NZ_JAJJJF010000002.1, read as the reverse complement.
TCATAAAGAGGGCACTGGGGCATTGTCAGGTTCTCCATTTGCACTTCAATTAATTTCCGGATCTTTTCCGCATCGGCTTGAAGCAGGGCGTATGCTTTTTCACTATGCTCGGTCATCGCCTTCACGCTCAAGGTGATCCCTCCTACTCATTAACTCCCTTATTCTATCTTATCCGTTACCTGCCTAAATTGCAAGACGACTTTTGTGCGTCGTTTACATCATTATAACGCTTTAACTTGAGTTATCCTTATAATTTGGGGAGAAAATAACCCACTGATTGACATTTCACTTTATGTTAGGATAGAGAAGAACTAATTATGAAGGAGGTTCCCTCTTGGAATTTATCGTATTGATTCATGGTAAGACAAAGCATCAAATTACAATTGACCCTACTGTATGGATTTTTGATGATCGTAAAATCGACCTAAAAACTTGGGAAGGCGAAGAAAAAAGGAAACAAGACGACTTAGAAGCGTATACTAAATCAATCTCCAAGCAATGGGATAAAGAAATGATTGAAGGAGCACAAATTCCGCGGTCGCAAACAAATAAAGTGCGTAATAAAAAAGAGGCACTGATCAATGGTACATTTGGTATCCCCTTTGGCTCGTTTATAGAAAATGCCGATCCCAATGAAGATGCTTCTAAAGTAGCGATAGAGACAATAAACGGAGACGAATACATAGTAGCATTAGAAGAAGCGAAAAACTTTGTAATCGGCTTCTCAAAAGATGGTGCTCCTTTGCGGGAAACAGGTCCTGTCCATGTCTATTACGGTGACGCTCGTAATAAAGAAAATCCGATAACCGGCGTAAAAGGGTTTCGCCTCCTTTAACCAACAGCAAAGCAAGGATGGATATTCCCTGCTTTGCTTCTTCTATCCCGAACAAAGCGACATTCTCTCGCAGCGCCGAAGTGTTTACGTCGTTTCCTCGTTATAACAAATCAGCAGCTAATTGCGCAAGTCCGGAACGCTCTCCTTTTTCTAATTTTACATGCCCACTGATAGCCTCTTGTTTGAACATTTCCACCACATAAGCAAGGCCGTTGTTTAACTCATCGAGGTACGGATGGTCGATTTGACCGGGATCCCCCATCAATACAATTTTACTTCCTTCCCCAACTCTTGTTAAAATAGTCTTTACTTCATGTTTCGTTAGGTTTTGGGCTTCGTCAATGATAATAAACTGATCCGGGATGCTGCGCCCACGAATGTATGTCAACGCCTCGACCTGTATCGATCCCATCCCGGCTAATATTTTGTCAATTTCTCCTGGCTTTTTCGCGTTAAACAAATACTCCAAATTATCAAATACCGGTTGCATCCACGGCCGTAATTTTTCTTCTTTTTCCCCGGGCAAAAACCCTATATCTTTTCCCATAGGTACGACGGGGCGCGCTACCAGTAATTTATTATACTTCCCCATGTCCTCCGTCTGTAATAAACCTGCCGCCAGTGATAAAAGTGTTTTTCCTGTACCTGCTTTACCTGTTAAAGTGACGACCTGTATTTCATCGCGCAAAAGCAGCTCCAGTGCCATTTTCTGTTCTACATTCCTTGGCTTGATCCCCCATACATGTTCGAGATCAACGGCAAAAGGCTTGACCATTTTCCCGGTTTCATCTACTTTTCCTACCGCAGAAGCCGGAGTCCCGAGAGCGTCCTTCAATATGACAAATTGATGGGGATTCAAACTTTCTTTCTCAAGTGCCGAAACAGGTAGGGTTTGCTTTTCGTAAAAAACATCAAGCAGGCCAACCGGTACGTCTGCATAAATTTTACCTTTGTAAACATTATCATATTCTGTCACCCGGTCACTTAAGAAATCTTCAGCTTTTATACCAAGAGCATCAGCTTTAACTCGGACAAGAGCGTCTTTACTGACAATGCAAACCTTCTTAGGGTTATCACCCGCTTCTTGTTCAGTCTGTAAATTCATCGCTACGGCTAAAATTCGGTTATCATTCGTCATATCCATAAACGTTTCTTTTAAATAATGAAACGATCGATGATTTAACTCTACCCGTACTGTCCCTCCATTTTCCAGAGGTACGCCTTCATGAAGCTTTCCTTCACAACGGAAGCTGTCTAAAATTTTGGATACGTGCCGGGCGTTACGGCCAATCTCATCCATATATCTTTTCTTCGCGTCTATTTCCTCAAGAACAACAGCTGGTATGACGACTTCATTGTCTTCAAACTGAAATAAAGCTCGTGGGTCTTGCAATAACACATTCGTATCCAATACATAAATTTTTTTCAATGGACTTCCTCCCCACTGAATAATGACTTTCTGTAATTCCTTTTCAGGAGGTAAGAAATAACTCTCGGAGGACGTTCAAAAGGCGTCATAGGTCTAATGTACTACAGGTGTCTCCCGAATGATTCTTTTTTTCTACTACTGATTCTATTTTATGCGAGAACATGGACGAAATTGACGGTAAAATTCAGACAGCGTCGTGGACAAATAAAGAGGCCAGTCCGAAAAATAGCCGAACTAAGCCTCTTTTAATGCTTTCATTACTTGATTATCTAGTTTTGCAGCCGCTTCCTTATCATATATTTTCTCGAAGCCGGGCTCATTTATCATTTTTCCCCCGTAAAACATAATATCTCGCACTTCATCAATAGCACATTCTATAAGAGCAAGATCTATAGGAATACCTTCAATTTTCTCCTTAAGAATAACACCTTGGCCGGAAATGGCAAAGGTAGTGCCACTTTCAATAACTGTGATGGCAAGTGCTTTGTTTCTTCTAAGGTTAGCGACCGTCTTTGAACTGTTGTCGACCGAGAAACAAACCGTATCTTTGTCAGTGGCATAAACCCATGAAATAGCGCTCACGTACGGAGCATTTGTCTCTTGATCAACAGTTGCAACAGCTACGTAGGTTTCTTTCCGTAAGGCTTGCAGTAAATCGTCGGTTAAGGATGGCTGTGTCTTGTTCATCATAATCCCCCTGTCTTGTTTCTTTCTGCTCACAATAAATTTTCCTTACGTAATAGTATATTACTACATTCTTTTGTTTAATCCTCTTTCCCTAGATGATTTTTCTGAAATAGATCGTTGTTGAGTATATTTCCCCCGGTGGCTCATGATACAATGAGAAAAGCTTCCTGAGATTTCGTTATTTTTCGAGCAGTTTGTGTGGAGTGTGAAAAAACAATGAAAGTCAAATGTGCAATTTGTGAAACGATTGATGATTTGAAAAGCAGTGATCCGCTTGCCAAAAAACTTCGTAACCGGCCAATTCATACGTACTTATGCGACGAATGCTATGAGCGGGTCAAGATACGAACCGAAAAAAGACGGGCAACCGGACATTTTCGGCTGTACCGTGATCCAAAGAATAACCATGAGCTGTGAAAAAGAAGAATGTAAAAAGCTAGGCACCCCAATTCTTGGGACGCCTAGCTTTTTTCAATTAAACTGTGCTTTCTTGATTGTGCTGTTCTTTTTTATGCCGGTGAAGCCGAATACGATAAATACCTAGCACGAGTGCCGCTGCAATAAGAGACTCTACTACTGGCATCCCAATTGCAAAAATCGTTAAAATAAGCGCTCCAATCAAGAGTCCGCTGTACACAATTACATTTTTAAGAATCGGAAGCTTGCGGGCAAAACCGAGATTGAAAACGATAATACTCATGATAACGATAGCTACGTATAACAGCCAAAAACCAGTGATCGGATTTTCATGAACCTGCAAAGCACCAGCTATCCAGCTCAACTGTTCTTTCGTAATCTCAACATCGCCCGGATTTACAGCAGCGACTGTCATTGTTTTTCACCTCTGTGCCTCGTCCCTTTCTTAAGAAAGAGAGGTTTCCGCATTTTTGTTCGCTAACTTTTTACGTTTTTCTTCCCGTTCACGGGTACTTTTGTCTAAAATCTTTTTCCGCAGTCGGATGGATTCCGGCGTTACTTCGCAATACTCATCTTCATTCAAATATTCTAATGCTTCTTCCAAAGTAAGAATGCGCGGACGTTTCATTGTAACCGTCTGGTCTTTCGTAGCGGACCGGACGTTAGTTTGTTGCTTCGCTTTCGTGATGTTAACCGTTAAATCATTGTCACGGTTATGCTCCCCAACAATCATCCCGCCATATATCTCTGTCCCCGGTTCTACAAACATTGTACCACGATCTTCAAGCTGCATCATTCCGTACGGAGTCGCTTTTCCTGATTCCATAGAAACGAGCACACCCTGTCTACGCCCACCTACTTGCCCTGCATAGGCAGGTCTGTAGCCTTCAAAGGAATGGTTTAAAATACCGTAGCCTTTTGTCTGTGCCATGAACTCTGTCGTATATCCGATTAAACCGCGAGAAGGGATGAGGAAGTCCATACGCACTTGGCCGTCGCCTTTATTCACCATATCTAATAGTTCACCTTTGCGCTCCCCAAGTGATTCCATGATACTCCCAGTATAATCCTCAGGCACATCGATTTGTGCTCGCTCTACCGGTTCAGACTTCACACCTTCAACTTCTTTAATAATAACTTCCGGCTTTGACACTTGAAGCTCATAGCCTTCGCGGCGCATATTCTCTATCAAAATAGACAGGTGCAACTCTCCGCGGCCGGAAACTGTCCAAATGTCAGGAGAGTCCGTACGATCCACTCGCAAACTGACATCTGTTTCTAACTGAGTAAACAGTCGTTCTTCCAGCTTTCTGCTCGTGACATATTTCCCTTCACGGCCGGCAAATGGACTATTATTAACAAGGAATGTCATCTGCAGAGTTGGCTCATCAATACGAAGAGCCGGAAGCGGATCCTGATGATCGGAAGGACATACGGTATCGCCTACCATAATATCCTCGATTCCTGCCAGTGCAATTAAATCACCTGCTTCAGCACGATCAATTTCCATCCTTTTCAGCCCCATAAACCCGAATAGCTTTGTCACACGGAAGTTTTTTGTAGAGCCATCATTCTTAATAATCGTTGCCTGATCACCTGTTTGAACCGTGCCGCGAAAAACTCGTCCGATTCCGATTCTTCCTAAATACTCATTATAATCAAGCATCGTCACCTGAAATTGGAAAGGCTCTTCCCGATTATCGACTGGCGCTGGGACATTCTTGATAATCATATTAAATAATACGTCCATATTATCATCTTGTTGGTCCGGATTGGTGCTTGCGGTTCCATTAATTGCGGAAGCGTAAGCAACCGGGAAATCAAGCTGGTCATCATCCGCACCCAGCTCGATGAACAGATCCAGCACTTCATCAACCACTTCTTCCGGCCGTGCCATATCACGATCAATTTTATTTAACACGACGAGCGGTGTTAATTTTTGTTCAAGTGCTTTTTTCAGGACGAACCGTGTTTGTGGCATACAGCCTTCGTAAGCATCTACGACGAGCAGCACACCATCCACCATTTTCATAATTCGTTCCACTTCTCCGCCAAAGTCGGCGTGGCCTGGTGTGTCCATGATATTTATACGGGTGTCTCTGTACTGCACTGCAGTGTTTTTCGCAAGAATCGTGATTCCGCGCTCTCTCTCGATGTCATTGTTGTCCATTGCCCGCTCATCTACTTTTTCGTGCTCTTTAAATGTACCTGATTGTTTTAAGAGCTCATCTACGAGGGTTGTTTTACCATGGTCAACGTGGGCAATTATCGCAATGTTGCGTAAATCATTCCGTACTTTCATTAAATTATATCGCTCCTATTCTTCGTGCAGTTCATTAACTAGTCAATTATACCACATCTATATCTAGAAAAAAACACGCCTTTTTCATCTGTGTACCTTCCTCTTTTCATTATCTCTCATTAGGTGTAGACTTAGAGTGGAATTAATGTTGGAAGGTGAAGGTATGGATCGTTATAAAGTTTATTTTTTATTATTAGCCACATTAGCTGTTTTTAGCATTGCCGGTATTGGAGTCGCTGTGGCAGAGCGTTCTTTTCTTATAGCCGTCGTTTGTCTGGTCGGATTGTACGCAGCCTTTGCTGTCGCTCGTAAATTGCGGGGAAGAATAGAATCTTAACGACAAAAAGTATGCCCAACAAAAATGGGCATACTTTTTTTTAAAATCCCCGATGGTCATGGACATACAAAGAGAGTTGATCGTGCAGATGAGGGCGTGCGGCTAAAAGAGGGCTCCACGTTAACAGCGGGAGCGGCTTCCCCTTGAAATCGGTTACGATAATGCCTACTTCTTTCAACATGACAAGTCCTGCCGCATAATCCCAAGGGGATAAATGGAAGCTAATGTAGCTGTCCAGCCGTCCGCAGGCAACATACGCTAATTCTATTGCAGCTGATCCGTATGAGCGTACACTCCTTGATTTACGCACCATCGTATGTAAAGACTGCTCATCCCTACGCGTTTCACGAGCGAGCCATCGACCGTTAAGACCAATAATAGCTTCTGGAAGATCTACTTCTGTAGCAGCTGGCAGCCTTCGTTCGTTTAAAAATGCTCCTTCTCCTTCTACTGCTGTAAACCATTCGTCTTGCATAACGTTATAAATAATGCCAACTTTGCCAACACCATTCTCGACTACGGCAACAGATATCGCAAAATTAAACTTTTGGTGGACAAAGTTGGTCGTCCCGTCTATCGGATCAATAATCCATAACACACCGTCCGTGGTCTTAATATTCGCACCTGTTTCCTCTTCACCCAGAATTCGATGGGAAGGAAATGTATTTTCTATTCGCTCTTTTAAAAAACGTTCTATTTTAATATCCATTTCCGTGACCAGGTCATTTGGGTTCGATTTCTGTTCGACGTGCAGCGACCTTGACAGCGATTCCTTTAACATCTTTCCAGCCTCATCCATCCACAATACGGCGGTGCTTTTTACATCATTCCAGTTGCCTGTCATGTAACCACTCCATTATGTTCACTCTATATTTCTCTACCTAGCACTTTTTCTTTACTTATTATGGCATAGGTGAAGGAAAATTAACATACATACCTTTCTAATAGATCAAGGTAAACACGAGTAAAAACAAAAAAAGCCGGCTGGTATCCTGTGCCCAGCCAGACTTGTAAGATAATTAAGTATAATGTCTTTCCTTTGTTTTGAACGCCTTACGATCATTGACCGTTAAACGATTCCATTCGTTACGCAACTTTTTCAGCCGGCGTTTGCAGCGATTCTTCTCCGTGAGGTCTTCGGCCAGCATCGCATCGTGCAAACTGACAAGCTCGTAATCAATCTCCATACGCACTACCGACAGTCTTTTCTCGATACCTTTTTGATTCAACGTCTGCATTACCTGCTGTTCCATGGCCAACTCCACCCCTTTTTATAAATGGTAAAAATAGATGTGAGTGTGTCTTATTTTATGCCAACTAAACAAAATATTCAGATATCTATTTTAGCTAATTATAGCACAAAATCTTTCTGAAGCAAAACAAATTTTTACCGGCATTTTTTTCAAGGTGCTCTCCAGACTCAACGAAACGGCTCAAACTCCGCTAACATTTTTAATTTGCTTCTCTCTTTTTAAACCGATATTATTACCTTAGAAAGCTGGCATGCTTTTTAACAGCCATTTATGCTACTGAAAGGAGGGGAATAGCAAATGACTTTTCAAGGATTCGAAGCAAAGGATTTTGACTCCTTCGATATTGACGGTCTGGAAAATCGAATGGAAGCGATCCAATCACGTATTCAGCCAAAATTCCAAGAAGTCGGCAGCTATTTGACCGAAGAATTATCGATGTTACTCGGAAAAGAAATGCACCTTCATATTGCTAAACACGCACGACGGACTAAAAATCCCCCGCAGGATACGTGGCTAGGCATTGCCGACAACAAACGGGGCTATAAGAAACATCCCCATTTTCAAGTGGGGTTGTTTGATGATCATTTATTTTTATGGCTTGCCTATATTTATGAGATGCCTAACAAAGAACAAGCTGCTAATTCTTTTTTAAAACAACAACCTGTATTTAAAGAATTACCCGGGGATTTCAGAATCTCTCTCGACCATACGAAAAAGGACTCTTCTCTTCTTCAAAATATGAATGACGAGGATTTGACAAAGTCTTTAGAGCGTTTTCGCGACGTGAAAAAAGGGGAATTTTTAATCGGTAGGCATTTAGATCGGAACGATCCCATACTACGCGATGGTGAGCGCTTTTTGGAGGTAGCAAAGGAAACTTTCACTACGTTGGTCCCTTTTTACAACATGTCTTACGAACAAATTGGATGATGAAAGAGAAGGCAGACAGCTCCCTTTTAGCTGCCTTCCTTTCAACCTCATTCACGCTTCCATATCGTCCTTGAATGCTTCTAAAGCTGCCTCTGCTATCTGTATGTCTTCTTCAATAGCACCACCGCTCACTCCAATACCACCCAAGACGGTATCACCAGCTTTGACGGGATAACCTCCGCCAAGCGGGACCACTTTATGATTATTAGTCCATTGAAGGCCATACAAATGAAAACCGGGCTGAACATTTTCGGTTAAATCGTGTGTTGGTTTGCGAAAAGCAGCCGCGGTATACGCTTTTTTGTAAGACACGTCCAAACTGCCGAGCAATGCACGATCCATCCGGTGTACCAATACCGTATTCCCGCTTGCATCCAACACTGTGAACACGATCGGCACCCCGATTTGACCTGCTTTCTTCTCACCCGCCTCTGCCATCCGGGCAGCTGTTGATAATGAAATATTGCTCGTCTTATAGATTGGTTCATTGCTGTATTCCATACGTTATGTCTCCTCTTCTATTTCTGACGTGAGGAATTAATTTTCTCACCTGGTTCCGCCTGGCGAGCCGTTTGAATCGTTTTCCAGCAGGAGACGCCGGCACTGTTATCGAATTGGCGAAATAATTGTTTTTCTTCACTTTTGGAAGGAACGATTTCTTTAAAGCGGCTGTAAAGAGCTAGTATATCATCGCGCAATACCGCTTTATACTGCGCTCTTTCGATGGTTTGAAAGAAATTGACTACGTCGACTACTTCTTCCTTATTCCAATCCATGGAAATCGGCATCGGCAGTTCTTCTTCCATTTTAATGCCTCCTTTCCTTCATATCCCTAGTCAGTAGCGTAACACACTCCTGCTATCATGTTTCCCTTCCTCCAGAAAAAAGATCCCCCGCATTCCTTTGAGGGATCTTGCCATGTTATTGGCTGGGTTCGGCTTTTTCATTCGTTATGATCTGTGACGGATCAATAAATCCGTATCCTTTCGACTGGAAACCTTCGATAATGTCCGGAAGCGCGTTTTTCGTCCATTCACGGTCATGCATTAACAGGTTTGCACCGTCTGATAACAGTTCTGTATTTAACATAATATCGGTAAGTGCTTCCGCATTCATATAATCCGCTTCCCAGTCATACCCGTATGTCCAATTCATCCACGTCATTCCTTCTTCTTTGAGAACCTCTTTAGAAGCATCGGTATTTACCCCAAAAGGGGCACGAAAGAAAGTTGGACGCTCCCCGGTTATCTTTTCAATCATGTCGTTTACTTCCACAATTTCTTTTTCTGTTTCCTCCGCGGAAATATCGCTTAAATTAACGTGCGTCATCGTGTGATTTCCAATCTCAAAACCGAGATCGTGGATTTTTTTTAATTGCTCTTTACTCTCCTCATTATGTAAAAAATGACCATTGATAAAAAAGATAGCCGGGATCTCTTGTTCCGCAAGATACTCTGCCATGTCTAAGCTGTACGTATCCGGGGCATCATCAATCGTAACGAGAACTTTCTGTGCGTCTACATCTTCCTGAACAGGCTGTATCGACCAGTTACTTTCCTGGATTTCATATTGTGGCATCGATTTTTCCTCTGTAGCGTCTTTTTCTGTTTCTCTTTCATCTGTAGATGCTGTTTCTTCGTCATTCTCGACTGTTTCTCCTATGTCCTTTGATTCTGAGTTTTGCTGATTGTCTGTCTGGTCTGCTGTTTCTTGTGCAGTTGTACTGCAAGCACTTAAAAATAAAATACACACACTGGCGTATAGAAAGTGTTTCACTTTATCCCTCCACTCCTATTTCTTTTTCCATCATAGCAAAAAAAGGTAAAATACGGCGAAAAAAAATAAAAAAACGTAAAAAGTCAGTGTTTTCTACATACTATTGGTTAGGGCATGCTTTGATAGGGTATATATATACGTACTGATTGCGAAACGGTTGCAACTATATACGGTAATGTTATAATATCCGCGGTGCTTTTAGTATCAGGGTGTCTGTCATGACAAATAATAAAAAGAATACCGTGCAGTACGTGTCGAACCAATTTACTAACCAGACATCAACTCACACAATAGCTAATATGTAAGGAAAGGTGGTTCTTTTTAGTATGAGGAAATTGACACCAGTGTTCTACATCTCTTTCTCCATCGCACTGTTATTTATTATCTGGGGTGCGGTTGCCCCAAAGAACACGGAAAAGGTGCTTGGAAGTATTCAATCATTTATTTCCGAAAATCTTGGTTGGTTCTACTTGTTGTCCGCTACTGCATTTGTGATTTTTGCGATTTATTTGGTTTTCAGTCCGTATGGCAAAATAAAATTAGGAAAGCCGGATGAAAAACCAGAATACAGCTATTTCACCTGGTTTGCTTTCTTATTTACAGCCGGCATGGGTATCGGGCTTGTTTTCTGGGGAGTAGCAGAACCACTTTACCATTATTACGGCCCACCCGTACAAGAGCCCGAATCAAGTGCCGCAGCGGCTGCGGCCTTGCAGTATTCTTTTTTTCACTGGGGTATTCATCCGTGGGCCATTTATTCTGTCGTCGCACTTTCCCTGGCGTACTTTAAATTTCGTCACGATTCTCCAGGGGTGCTTAGTGCTGTACTGCGACCGATTTTGGGAGATCGTGTCGACGGTCCACTCGGAACACTTGTCAATGTGATAGTCGTCTTTGCTACAATTTTTGGTGTAGCCACTTCGTTAGGTTTCGGTGCTGCTCAAGTAACGGGCGGACTCAGCTTCACCTTTGATTTCATCCCTAATAATATCGGTACACAACTGATCGTGATTGCCTTTATTACCGTTCTATATCTTATTTCGGCAGGTACCGGACTTAATAAAGGAATTCGCATTCTAAGCATGACCAACGTTTATTTGGCGATTGGCTTAATGTTATTCCTGCTCATTGTAGGTCCTACCGTTTATATTTTAGACGTCTTTACAACGACGATCGGTCATTATTTGCAAAACCTGCCGAGCATGAGCTTTAGCACCGCTACTTTCTCCGGAGATAGAGGTTGGCTCGAGAGCTGGACGATCTTTTACTGGTCTTGGTGGATTGCATGGTCTCCATTTGTCGGTACGTTTATTGCACGCGTTTCCAGAGGGCGTACGATCCGCGAGTTTGTAGTAGGGGTGTTGGCTGTTCCGACTCTTTTCGGTGCCCTGTGGTTCTCTGTTTTTGGGGGTACAGGAATTTCCATAGACAATGCCCTCGGCGGAAAACTTTATGAAGTGATGACAACACTAGGGGACGAGATCGCCTTGTTCACCCTTTTGGACCAATTTCCATTAGCACCTGCGATGATTACACTCGCTATTCTTTTAATTGTATCTTTTTTTGTTACATCGGCAGATTCAGCAACTTTCGTACTTGGTATGCAAACGACAAACGGCAGCTTAAATCCTCCCATCTCTGTCAAAATGATTTGGGGGCTCATCCAATCATCAGCCGCAGCCGTTCTTTTATATTTCGGCGGCCTTGCAGGACTTGAAACTGCTATGATTATCGCGGCGCTTCCTTTTACAGTCATTATGTACTTAATGGTGTTCTCTATTTTAAAGGCATTAAGAAGCGAAAAAGCAATTCTTCAAACCGACAAAGCAGTCATCCAAGCAGAACGTAACCGCTTAAAACAAGAGAGAGAACAGTTGAAAAAGGAAAAAGAGAGATTAAAAAAACAAGTAAAAGATCTTCGTGATCATTAGAAGCATTGACATCCTCCCCCACCTAAAATCTTATTGGATTTTTGAGGAAGGGGATTCCAACGGTGAGGGGCTGTATCAAAAGGTCTTAAGAATGACCTTTTGTCAGCCCTTTTTTCAATTCTATAAGATTTGTCGTGAAGATTAGCTTATATCTTTTCGTATAAATGGCTCTTCAGGTTCGCCTGCCGCGGGCAAAGCTTCAGCTAACCGACGGAAGATCACCGTCGGTTAGCTAAAGCTCATACTTCGACGCACAGGACGTGTTAGTGTCGGCGTTGGCCACAGGACGTGGCCGTGTTTAGCCGACGTCCCGCAGGCGTCTCACCTGATCGCCATTCAAATTATTGGACGAAAAAACAATCCACCATTCCTATGCCCATCACACAAATAAACCGCCTCTTAAGTCCGGCTTGGAGTTGTCCGTTCATACGCCGTCAAAAGAAGCATACAGAATAAAAAAGTCATGGACACCATCTTTTTTGAGGTGTCCATGACTTTTCAGTTTAGAGACCTTTGGTACAGCCCCTTTTATTTGGTTTATTATTTGGCAATATGCACTGGTGTTCCAAGTGCAACTTCGGCTGTTTCCATCGTGATCTCTCCGAGGGTTGGATGGGCGTGGATGGTGAGTGCAATATCTTCTGCAGTCATCCCTGCTTCAATCGCAAGTCCTGCTTCTGCAATCATGTCTGAAGCACTTGGACCGGCAATTTGTGCACCGATTACGAGCCCGTCTTCTTTACGAGTTACCAACTTCATGAAGCCGTCTGCATTGTTCAAAGACAGCGCACGGCCATTTGCCTGGAACGGAAATTTAGCTCCAACAACATCATAGCCTGCTTCTTTTGCCTCACTCTCTGTATAACCTACGCTCGCAAGCTCAGGCTCAGAGAAAACGACCATTGGAATGCCTAAATAATCTACTTCTGCTGCATTACCACTGATCGCTTCTGCAGCTACTTTCCCTTCATAAGAGGCTTTATGCGCAAGTTGCGGACCATCAACAATGTCTCCGATTGCATAAATGTTCTTCTTACTTGTACGACATTGTTTGTCAACTTTGATTAAGCCCTTGTCATCCAACTCGACACCGAGCTGCTCGAGACCAAGTTCTTCTGTGTTTGGCTTCCGGCCGCAGGAGACGAGGACATAATCGGCCTCAAATGTTTTTTCTTTGTCTTTTACTTCTGCCGTTATAGTAACGCCTTTATCCGTTTCTTCGGCATTTTTCGCCTTGGCTTGGGTATGGAACTTAACACCTTTTTTCTTTAGACTGCGCTGAACGAGCTGAGCCATTTGTTTTTCAAACCCGGTGAGAATTCGTTTTTCCCCTTCAAGTACGACTACTTCGGAACCTAAATTTGCATATACACCCGCTAATTCAATCCCAATATAGCCGCCGCCAACTACGACCAGCTTTTCTGGTATTTCTGTCAGTTCCAATGCTCCTGTTGAATCAATGATCTTATCGCTAAATTTGAAATTAGGCAGCTCCACTGGGTGTGTACCAGTAGCAAGGATACAATTTTTAAATTTGTACGTTTGTGATTTATACTCATCTGTCGACACTTTCACCGAATTTTCGTCAGAAAAATAAGCTTCTCCTTTTACGATTTCGATGTTGTTTCCTTTTAACAGGGATTCGACGCCACCAGTCAATTTTTTAACAATGCCATTTTTCCATTCCTGTACTTTTGTAAAATTTACTTTTACATTTTCGGTGGTAATTCCCATGTCCTCTCCGCCTGATTTAGCCTCATCGTAGCGATGACCAGCTTGAATTAATGCTTTAGAAGGGATGCACCCGACATTCAGGCAAACACCACCAATGCTTCCTTTTTCGACAATTGTTACCTTTTGGCCGAGTTGGGCCGCACGTATCGCAGCAACGTAACCCCCGGGGCCGGAACCAATGACGAGCGTGTCTACTTCTTCTGGAAAATCTCCTACAACCATTATTAACCCTCCATCACTATTAATTCTGGATCGTTCAACAAGCGCTTCACATGGTTTAGTGCAAGTTGGGCTGTCATGCCGTCGACAAGCCGATGATCATAACTTAAGGATAAGGCAAGCATTGGGGCTATGACAACTTCTCCGTCACGAACAACCGCTTTTTCTTCGATGCGACCAATTCCCAGGATCGCAACTTCCGGGTGGTTGATTACCGGAGTAAACCACTGCCCTTGCGCCGAACCTAAGTTTGAAATTGTGCACGATCCGCCTTTCATTTCTTCGGACGTCAATTTGCCGTCTCGTGCTTTAACAGCGAGCTGATTAATTTCGTCAGCCAGCATGAAAATCGACTTACGATCCGCTTCTTTTACAACCGGGACTACCAAACCTTGGTCAGTATCCGCGGCAATACCAATATTATAATACTTTTTGTAGATAATTTCTTCGTTATCATCATCAATTGAAGCATTTAACGCCGGGAACTCTCGCAATGCTGACGTTAAGGCCTTCACAACATAAGGCAAGTACGTTAATTTAATATCTTTCTCTGCAGCCACAGGTTTGAATTTCTTGCGGCTTGCGACTAAATTGGTCACGTCAACTTCATCCATATGGGTGACGTGCGGTGCCGTATGCTTAGAATTAACCATCGCTTTCGCAATTGACTTGCGGATTCCTTTAAGCGGCACTCGCTCCTCCAAAGTACCTGTATCTTGCGTAGAAGTTGAAGTTGCAGCTGAAGGGGATGCTTGGTCCTCCGCCCCTGTATCTTCTTGCTTTTCTTGACCACCTGATAAAAATGCCTCTACATCTTCTTTAAGGATGCGTCCATTTTTACCGCTTCCCTGCACATCTTGGATAGAAACATCTTTTTCGCGGGCAAATTTACGGACAGAAGGCATTGCGATAACACGCTTGTCTTCATCAGTTTTTTCACTTTTAGCAGTTGTTTCATTAGTCTTTTCTGCTTCTTTTTCTTCTTGTTTTGGAGCTTCTTCTTGCTTCTCTTCTTTCTTTGTGTCCGGTTTTTCTTCCTCATCGCTCGCAGGTGTATCTTCACTACCGTCATCAATAACAAGGATGACGTCACCGACGACAGCGGTAGTTCCCTCATCTACTTTTACATCTTTCACCGTACCGTCAACTGGGGAAGGTATTTCCACGACGGCTTTGTCGTTTTGAACTTCTACGAGCGTGTCATCTTCTTTAATTTCATCGCCTGGTTTCACAAACCATTTGACGATTTCCCCTTCGTGAATCCCTTCGCCAATATCTGGGAGTTTAAATTCGAACGCCACTAGTTTTGCCTCCTTTAGTTATCTGATTGCTGTATCTGTCGTAAAATCAGAAGGATAGAACACCGCAGGTTCTTCTCGGCGTTCTATCTTTCGCTGCGAATTTCTATCACTAAAAGTGCATAACAGCTTTTGTTTTTCCGATGATATCTTTAGTACCCGGCAGCCAGACGTCCTCTGCTGCTGCGAACGGATAAACTGTATCCGGCGCTGTTACACGAAGAACTGGAGCCTCTAAGTGTAAAATGGCCTGCTCACTAATGTCGGCTGCTACATTTGCCGCAATTCCCGCTTGTCGTTGAGCTTCTTGGACAACAATGGCACGGTTCGTTTTCTTAACTGATTCCACCACTGTCTTCATATCGACCGGGCTAACAGTACGCAAATCAATGACTTCTGCTTCGATTCCTTCTTCCGCTAATTCATCAGCTGCCTTTAATGAAGTATGAACCATTGCCCCGTACGTAACAATCGTGATATCTTTTCCTTCCCTTTTCACATCTGCTTTCCCTATTTCAACCGTGTATTCTTCTTCCGGTACCTCTTCACGAAATGAACGATAAAGCTTCATGTGTTCTAAGAATACGACAGGATCATTATCACGGATCGCTGCAATTAAAAGCCCTTTTGCATCGTAAGGAGTGGATGGAATGACAACCTTAAGGCCAGGTGACTGTGCCATTAAACCTTCCAAATTATCAGCGTGCAACTCCGGTGTTTTCACCCCGCCGCCGAACGGCGAGCGTATCGTAATCGGTGAGTGGTAATGACCGCCGGAACGATAACGCATCCGTGCCATCTGTCCGGCAACACCGTCCATTGTTTCGAATAAAAACCCAAAAAACTGAATTTCCATTACTGGGCGGAATCCTGTTAAACCAAGGCCGATTGCAAGCCCGCTAATCCCAGATTCAGCAAGCGGAGTATCAAACACTCGCTCCTCACCAAATTCATCCTGCAAGCCTTCTGTTGCACGGAATACACCGCCGTTTTGCCCCACGTCTTCCCCGAAAACAAGTACGTTTTCGTCGTTTTTCAGCTCCGTACGCATTGCATCCGTTATCGCTTGAATCATTGTCATTTGCGCCATAGCTTACTCCGACTCCTTCTCTCTATATTCTTCGAGTTGCTCCTTTAAGGTAACTGGGAGCGTTTCATACATGATTCCAATTAGATCAGAAACTTTTTGTTTAGGTGTGTCATCTGCTTTTTTAATTGCTGCTTTTACATCTTCTTTTGCTTTTTCAACGACTTCATTTTCCTTGTCTTCTGACCAAAGGTTTTTATTCTCCAAATATTTCCGGAAACGAACGAGTGGATCTTTCTTTTCCCACTCATCATCAAGATCAGAGGTGCGATACCTTGTTGGATCATCACCAGCCATCGTATGCGGTCCGTAACGGTAGCAATCGTTTTCGAGCAATGTTGGCCCGTGGCCGTTCACGGCGTTTTCGCGTGCTTCTTTTGTTGCCGCGTATACCGCCAATACATCCATTCCGTCAACACGTACTCCCCGTATTCCTGCTGCTACCGCTTTCTGGGCGATTGTTTTGGCAGCTGACTGCTGTTCAACCGGGACCGAAATCGCAAACTGGTTATTTTGAACAACGAAAATAGCTGGGGCATTATACGCTCCCGCAAAGTTCATTCCTTCATAAAAATCTCCCTGCGACGCTCCGCCGTCACCTGTATACGTAATCGCAACGTTTTCTTTCCCTTTTCGTTTCAGGCCGAGTGCCACACCGGCTGTCTGAACGATCTGTGCGCCGATAATAATCTGCGGCATAAGTACTTTGACGTCCTCTGGTATTTGACCCCCGTGAAAATGACCACGAGAGTATAAAAACGCTTGATACAGTGGGAGCCCGTGCCAAACAATTTGCGGTACATCGCGGTAACCCGGCAAAATCCAATCTTCTTTATCCAATGCAAATTGTGAACCGAGCATGGAAGCTTCCTGGCCGGCAACCGGTGCATAAAAGCCGAGCCGTCCCTGCCTGTTTAACGAAATAGCACGCTGGTCCCAAATGCGCGTATAAACCATACGCTCCATCAACTCTTTCAATTCATCATCTGTCAAGTCCGGAAGCGCGTCTTCATTAACTACTTCACCCTTTTCATTTAAAACCTGAAACATTTCAAAGTGACTTTCTATTTCTTCCAATGTTTTAGCAGCCACAAATGTTCACCTCTTCCTTTCATTCACGGTTATCATCCTGGTGGACGATGCAGCAGAGGTTAAGCAAGTAATGCTTAGCTCGCTACAATCGTATTATCGTGTGCTATTTTATATATTTTAGGGTAACCATCTCTCTTTAAAACATCACTCTTTTACCTCTCTTGCGATAGGATACCCTTCCCCAGGCGCCTGTAATCTTACATATACCTTTCTAAATCGAGTGCTCTGTTTCAAATTATTCGTTTTCGAAATGAAACAACCCGACCCAATGTTTAGAATATACCAGAACCAAAATGTTCGTCAACCTTTTTAGTTGTAACACTCTTTACGGTTTTTATATTAGGAAACAAACTCTCATTTCTCCAAACTGTTATATATCATTAAGAAAACTTTTAAATACAGTTATTCTGATTGTAAACGGATTCATATGCAAACATGAAAAAAGGCTGCCTCAAAAGACAAGTAATCTGTTCGTCTCTTCAAACAACCTTTTTCTGTCGTTATTCTTTCTTTTCTTCTGTTTCTGTAGATTTATTCTTGTCATCTGTTTTTTCCGTCCCAGAGCTTTTGAGTTCAAAGCCGGCCTTTTCATAAAGAGCTGTTTTAGCTTCATTATACTGATCCGTAAAACGGTTGAATTTCTCGCTCTGTTTTGCAACATCTGCGTATGTATCATTGACAGCATCGATCTTTTTCTTAAGTGTCTCCAATGTTAAGTTTTCTTTTGTGAGGCTCTTATAAAGTTGCACATCTTTTTTTATTGCGGTCAGATACGTTTCGTGAAGTGACTGATAAGCACCGTAGCGGTCATCCATAGCTTGCTGCACTGCCTTCACTTCTTTTGCTGCTCCTTCGACGTCTTTCATGTCTTCTACTGCTTTTTTATATTCTTCATACGCCGCTTCGATACTTTCTTTCTCCTTATTTAGCAAGTCTTCACGTTCGTTAGCTAACTCAACTGCTTGTTTGGAATGTTTCTGGATTTTATCTGTCTCCTCTGAATCAAGAGTTAGCATTTTTTCATAGAGACTTTCTTCCTTTTCCTCCAGTTTTCGCAATGGATCCTGTTGCTCTTGAAAAGAGCTCTCAATCGACACTGCCTCCTCTAAATGAGCATAAGTTTTTTCTTCTGCTGATTTTCCGCATGCACCAAGAAGTAAAATCATCCCTGCCAGTCCGCATGCCAGCATACTTTTTTTATATCCTAATCGCACCACGTTTCTCCTCCCTGCAACATCTATTTACCATAAATCGCTAAATTTTGCTATTGTGCATTTTTTATTCTAAATCAATGTACCTGCTAATTCAATAACCAAAATATTTTTGCTACCGCCCACTCACATACAAAGAACGTTGCATACTGTTATAGGGAAACCCCCAAAAAGTGGGTTGATTTTTTCTACAAGGAGGCAGATCATATGTGGGGCAACCAAGGTTATGATCCATGCGGTTTCGGCGGACCAGTAGGAGGCTACGGCGGTGCAGTCGGCAACTGCGGCGGCGCAGTCGGTGGTTACGGGTACGGCGGTGGACACTGCGGGGGAGGATACGGACGCGGCGGCGGTTTTGCTTTAATTGTCGTCTTGTTCATTCTCCTCATTATCGTTGGCGCATCTAATTTCGGTTGTAGAGACTAACAAAAACAAGGTTTCCGGCAGCAGGCAATATAGCCCTGCTGCCGGCCTTCCTACTTTTTCTTTGTTGCAAAAAGCATTTCTGCTATACTTAATGAATACTAATATTTCTCAATGTATGTAGGAGTGATCGAGGGACATGCTTACGATGACAGATATCGTTCGGGAAGGCCACCCCGCTTTACGCAAAGTAGCCGCTGAAGTGGAACTGCCGCCGACAGCAGAAGATAGAGAAACGCTAACAAAAATGCTGGAATTCATAAAAAACAGCCAGAACCCGGAAATAGCTGAGAAACACCAATTGCGTTCAGGAGTAGGACTAGCTGCTCCTCAACTAGGTGTTACGAAAAGAATGTTTGCCATGCATGTAACAGATGAACACGACGACCTGTATAGCTATGGCTTTTTTAACCCTAAAATGGTTAGTCATTCTATTGAAGAGACTCACTTAGAGGGGGGCGAAGGCTGTTTATCAGTAGACCGAGACGTTCCTGGCATCGTGCCGCGCTATAAGCGGATCACCATTACGGCAACTACCTTGGAAAATGAAACAATTAAGCTCCGGCTTCGCGGGTTGCCGGCAATTGTTTTTCAACATGAACTTGATCATTTGAATGGAATTATGTTTTATGATCGGATAGCCGATTACAACGGAAAGTTCAAAAGAGATCTCCCAAAACTATAAAAAACGAGCATGGAAATCTTTTCCACGCTCGTTTTTTATAATAACCCGATCCTCTCGAGCCCCGTACGTACCCCGTTTTCATGAACAGATGAGGTCACTAAATCGGCCGCTTGTTTCACTTCTTGAAACGCATTTCCCATGGCTATCCCTATTCCGGCCTCTTCTAACATCTCAATATCGTTAAGTGCATCTCCAAAAGCTGCTGTTTCGTTCATCGAATAACCTAAATAATCAGTAACAGCCCGGAGCCCTTCTGCTTTCGAACCTCCAGCCGGCAGGATATCGAGAGAACGTGGGTGCCACCGAATAAAATGCAAGGTGTCAAATTGATCTACGTAGTTATTTTCCTCCTCTGCCTCACAGAATAGCAAAGCTTGATAAATATCATGTTCTTTATAGAAATCTTTACTGACCGGTGGATATGGAACTTTCAAAAACCCCAAACTTTCGGCAATGTGACCGTGATCTCCTATGTCTGCAGCTGCTTTTTCATGGTCTAGAAAAACCATCGGATGTTTCCTTGCTTCAGCCGTCTTTTGCAGGGAGACAATCGTATTTGTGTCTAGCGGCTTTTTGCGGATCACCTTTCCATCCACCACGACGTAAGAACCGTTAAAGCTGACGAAAGTATCGATGTTCAGCTCCTTACGCAACGTTTCGAACATAAATGGTGCTCTTCCCGTGGCGATTGCGGTGTGTATTCCTTTTTCTTGCAACTCCCTGATTGCTTCCTTCGCTGATGTGGGCAATGTCATTTCTTCCGTATATAACGTTCCGTCAATATCAAAAAATACAATCCTTGGCTCTGTCATGAACCCACCTCTTCTCATTCGCTGCTTTTTTTGGGTGATTGAAAGTAATCTTACCACATTTTTAATTAACGGGTATAAAACCTGACTTGCCATTTATTTCAGTGAAAAAAAATACTTAAATAAGCCACACTAACGAATGAGTTGAATGTTCACAAAGAAAGGAGATCGATTATGTTAAAAAAATGGCGTAAAAAACTGCTAAGACGCTGCCGCGATCTGCTTCCTGGAAACCGGTATATTCCTGCATAGGTATCGCTTCCTCTTTCTGTTTAGTTGAAAAAAAAAGCCAAATCGATTACAATTTGTTAATTGAATACTTGCGGTCCCAATATTTTCATCTGAATTCCGTTGTATTATAATACAACGAATGTAGAGTCGGCTGTTATTATCCACCATTATAATAATACTGTCAAAATCCTTATTAACACGTTTATATTAGGAGATATCGCCTGCTTAACAGCAGGCGGTGTTTCTTCATTAATTATAGAAGAGAAGAACAGAAAGAGGAGAGATTTGAATTATGATTTTTAAAGTTTTTTATCAAAAGAATTTCACGGAAGTACCTGTCAGGGAGAATACATCCGCTATGTTCGTCGAAGCGGAATCAGAACGTGAAGTTCGTAAAAAATTAGCGGACAAAGGTATTAACATTGAATTTATCCAGCTTGTTTCGGAAGACCTCCTTGCATTCGAAAAAAGCAAAGAAGATTTTAAAGTGGAGAGTTTATAAAAATGAAGCAAATTAAAAAGAACCAAGTCGCTGTTTTTGCCCTTGGAGGTTTGGGTGAAATTGGCAAAAATACGTACGCGATACAATACCAAGATGAAATTATTCTGATCGATGCAGGGATTATGTTCCCGGAGGATGAATTGCTGGGGATTGATTATGTTATACCGGATTATACGTACCTTGCAAAAAATAAAAATAAAATAAAAGGACTCTTTATTACACACGGACATGAGGACCACATCGGTGGCGTTCCTTATTTGCTTCGGGAAGTGAATGTGCCGATCTACGGCGGACCACTTGCGATTGGGCTAATTAAAGGAAAGCTAGAAGAGCATGGCCTTTTACGACGGGCCAAACTGAATGTCATAGCTGAAGACCAAGTGATCAAATTTAAAAAAACATCTGTCTCGTTCTTCCGGACAACCCATAGTATTCCTGATTCTCTTGGAATGGTCGTTCATACTCCAGAAGGCAACGTTGTCCATACGGGTGACTTTAAGTTTGATTTTACTCCAGTAGGGGAACCGGCCAACTTAGCGAAAATGGCCAAGATTGGTGAAGAAGGCGTTCTTTGTTTGTTATCCGACAGCACGAACAGTGAAGTGCCGGGGTTCACCATGTCCGAAAGAACAGTAGGTAAGAGCATAGATAACATTTTCCAGCAAGCCGAAGGACGAATTATATTTGCGACTTTCGCTTCCAATATTTATCGCTTGCAACAAGCCGTGGAGGCAGCCGTTCAAGTAGGTAGAAAGATCGCTGTTTTCGGCAGAAGTATGGAATCAGCTATCACCATCGGACAAGAGCTTGGCTATATCCGCGCTCCTAAAGGAACCTTCGTAGAGACGTCGCAACTGAATCGTTTACCAGATAATCAAGTTGCGATTTTATGCACAGGAAGCCAAGGAGAGCCGATGGCAGCCCTTTCACGGATCGCTCACGGGACCCACCGGCAGATTCAGATAATCCCCGGGGATACGGTTGTTTTTTCCAGCTCTCCTATTCCTGGTAACACGCTTTCTGTCAACAAAATTATTAACCAGCTGTTCCGTGCGGGAGCCAACGTTATTCATGGTACCCTTAGTAATATTCATACGTCCGGACACGGTGGCCAAGAGGAGCAAAAATTAATGCTCCGTCTTATTAATCCCAAATATTTCATGCCGATTCACGGTGAATTCCGAATGCTGCGAATGCATACTCTGCTGGCAAAAGACTGTGGCATTCCTGAAGAGAATTCTTTCATATTAGATAATGGTGAAGTTCTCGCCTTAACGAGAAACAGTGCAGCAGTTGCAGGGAAGGTCCCTTCCGGTGCTGTTTACGTTGACGGTCATGGGATTGGGGATATCGGTAATATCGTGCTGCGTGACCGCCGTATTTTATCAGAAGAAGGCCTTGTTGTGGTGGTCGTCAGTATTGATATGAAAAATTTCAAAATTGCAGCCGGTCCAGACATTATTTCTCGAGGTTTTGTATATATGAGGGAGTCAAGTGATTTAATTAACGATGCCCAGGCTATGCTTGAGAAGCATCTACAGAATATTATGGAACGAAAGACGACTCAGTGGTCTGAGATAAAAAATGAAGTCATTGAACAGCTCGCGCCTTATTTATACGATAAAACAAAGCGCCGTCCAATGATACTACCAATTATTATGGAAGTTTAAACGAGAAAAAGGTTGTCCGCTGTAAGTGCGAGGACAACCTTTTTGTTTTACATTTCCGGTGGAGCATCCTATCTACGGTCGTAATCGTGGGTTGCAGTATCAAAATGTTCCTTGTCTTCTATATCATTTTGACTGCCGTTCCCTGTAACTAGCTCTTCTTTTGCTTCTTTTACCTTCTCACTGACTTGTTGTAAATCTTCCTTCGCTTCTTTAGAGGAACTCAGTACCTCTTTCGAATCTTCACGAATCTCTTTTAACTTATCTGATAAATCACCGCTCGATCTATTGTAGAGCGCCTGGAGATCGTTCGCGGCCTCACGTAATATCGATGAAGCCTCCTGAACTCTTTCCATCAGCTGATCCTTCGTTTCTTTTGGGTTTTCCCTGACATCAGCCGCCAGACGGGTCACTGAATGCTTCGTTGTTCTTGTTTTATCCATCATCATTTGCCGTGTGTTCTTATCAATCAGAGCAATGCCAAAACCAATAGCCAATCCGGCTAATAATCCCGATCCTAACTTACTTTTTTGCTGCGTCATTTTCATTCACCCCATTTATTAATTGTAAACTACCGGTACAATTGCATTGAACAACTGCCTGTTCCTCATCTACCACACTACACGCCACTTCAAACCAAGAAATGCGGAGAGAGAATAGTTTTATCGCATATTAGCACGGTTAAGCCTCGTCGATCCAGTAGTTTTCGACTCGATTAATGTCTTCATCTGCACCGATAACGATGAGGACATCTCCATTTTGGAGCGACTCCTCCGGCTCAGGAGAGACGTGAATATCATCTCCTCTTTTAATTGCCAATATATTACAGCCGTACTTCGAACGCAGATCTAAATCAATAATTTTTTTGCCGTCTAATTTGTTACCGGCAGCTAACTCAACAATACTGTATTCATCCGATAGTTCTAAGTAGTCAAGGACATTTCGCGACACAACATTATGAGCGATCCGTACACCGATATCACGCTCTGGATGAACAACTTCATCCGCTCCAATGCGTCTTAACACTTTTTCATGATAGTCATTTTGCGCTTTGACTGTAATATGCCGGACATCCATTTCATCGAGAATAAGCGTGGTTAAGATACTTGCTTGGATATTATCCCCGATCGCCACAATCACGTGGTCGAAATTACGAATGCCAAGCCCTTTTAATGCTTTTTCATCCGTTGTGTCAGCAATAGCTGCCTGAGTCACAATCGAAGCATATTCTTTCACTTTCTCTTCATCTAGATCTATCGCGAGCACATCCATCCCCTCCGATGCCAGCGCTCTGCAAATACTGCCTCCAAATCGTCCAAGCCCGATTACAGCGAATTGTTTTTTCATCGTCTGCCTCCACTGTCATTTCGCTTACTATGTGTATCATTTTAACTGAAAAGAGGTGGCTGCGCAAAATCACAAGCTCGGTGGCCGTGGGATATATCATGCATAATAAAAAAGGACTGGAATAGTCCAAGTCCTTTTTCTTGTGTTCTCAATTTGTAGATGCTTTTTCGTTTTGTTTAGTGACCAAAGGAAGATGTCTTCCGTTAGGTTACTTTTTCTCGTTTTTACCAAGAACACGGTTCACTCGCTTCGTCAACATTTTCATGCCTCCACCGCCAGCTTGAAAATGACGAAGCTGACCTTCTTCATCAAATACATAATATGCCGGAACGTATTCATTTTCAAATGCATCTGTTAGTTTATGCTCGTTATCAACGAATATCGGCTGTGTAATCTCATGCTCGTCAGCCACTTTCTTTATTTCGTCAAGGTCAAGATCTTTTTCTGATCGCGGCATATGCACCGCAACGACGTTTAATTCGTCTTTGTAGTCATCACGAAACTGATTCACATTCGGCATTGCTTCTTTACAAAGACCACAGCTAACAGACCAAAAATGAATCAACGTCGGCTTATCACCAAGTAAATCTTCTTTAGAAACTTCGCCGTTATACCAAGTTGTTGCACCGGTAAGTTCAGGCATCTCTGATCGTAATTTAAGAGCCATAAAAATGGTCCCCCTCTGTTATAATGTTTGTATATCGTATGGTAGTGAACACCAGCCGTGAAAGAAAGAGGTCTAACATTTTAGCTAGACCTCTTTCTATGCTTCCCACTTATTGCAATAACTACCTTATTAAACGTTTAAAGTGTCTTGGCCTGGCTTCCAGTTTGCTGGGCATAGTCCGCCAGTTTGAAGAGCTTGAAGGACACGCAATGTTTCATCTACATCACGACCGATGTTGTTGTGGTTGACAACAGAGTACATGAGCTCGCCTTCAGGACTGATGATGAAAAGCCCACGAAGCGCTACACCTTCATCCTCAATTAACACACCAAATTCTTCGGAAACTTTGTGGTTCGTGTCAGCAGCAAGAGGGTACTTGAGTTCGCCAAGCCCGTTATCATCACGGGAGGTGTTTATCCACGCTTTATGGGTATGAATGGTATCCGTTGATACACCGATTACCTCCGCATCCAGATCTTCAAATTCATCATAACGATCACTTAAGGCTGTGATTTCAGTCGGGCAGACGAATGTAAAGTCCATTGGGTAAAAGAAGAGAACTGTCCACTTATCTTCCTTCATCATTTCTTCCAAGCTAACTTTACCGAATTCCTTATTAGGCATTACTGCATCCATTTCAAAACGTGGAGCTTGTTTTGCAACCATACGCTTTTCACTCATTTTCGACACTCCTTTAAGTATTTTTCAAGGTTATTTAACAATTATTATTATAATACGACTCCTAGATTAAAGTCAATATTAAATTATAATAAATTTAAATAAACAACTACTTACTGTTACCTAGATTATTGTGCCCTTTACAGTGCAATATAAAACCAACCTTATAAAAAATCTTTTTGAGAAGAAACATCAATTATTCTCATTTCTAAGTTTCACATTACCGAATACTACCTCAAATGTAAAACATTCTGCTTGTCCACTTTTCGTTATGTTATACTCTAGTGTGGCTTACTCATGTTTCGAAACTTGTCATACGGGTAAGAGATACTAGAAAAAATCAGAGGAGTGTACATAATGACAGAGTGGTTAGCCAATGGGTTATGGGAAACTTTGTTAGGCGGGGCTCTTCTTATTGCCCTGCAAGTCATCCTTGCTTTTATCGGCTTTTTAATAGCGAGAGCGATTGGGAAAAAAATTATTACGCGATCGTTTTCTCGGATGGAAAACTCACGCAATATGCATCCAAGCCGTCTGCAAACTCTACTAAAGTTAAGCATCAATGTGTTTTCTTATGTTTTACTTTTTGTATTCGTGACTGTTATTGTCGGTATTTTTGAGCTTGAGATTGCACCGCTAATCGCAAGCGCCGGTGTTGTCGGACTAGCAATCGGTTTTGGAGCACAAGGACTGGTAAGTGATATTGTTACTGGCTTTTTTATCTTACTGGAAAAGCAGATTGATGTGGAGGATTACGTCACAGTCGCTGGTATTGATGGTGTTGTAGAAGAGGTAGGACTGCGCACCACACAGATTCGCGGCTTCGACGGGACACTTCATTTCATTCCCAACCGTGAAATCTCTACCGTTAACAATCATTCTCGTGGAAATATGCGAGCGATGATTGATATCGGTATCTCGTATGAGGACAATGCAGAAGAAGCCATCCGCATTCTCCAAGCAGTCTGCGATAAATTTGCTGCTGAAGAGCCGCTGATCAAAGAAGGACCTGACGTTTTAGGTGTGCAGGCACTCGGAGATTCCGAAGTAACCATTCGCATCCTTGGTAAGACAGAAAATATGGAACAATGGGGAATTGAGCGTAAACTGCGTCTACTTTGTAAACAAGCACTTGATGAAAATGGGATTGAGATTCCATACCCTCATCAAGTTAATGTAGAAAAACAGTAATAAAAAAAGACCTGCCTTCTCTTAGTAAAATGCACCCTTTATAAAAGGACATTTCCCATGAGAAGGCGGTCTTTTTTAGCAATCTGGTATATTAACTAATTTGCGGCAGTGTTTTTACCTCTCTAACCATCTCTGAATTACAAAAAGGACAACGGGGTTCTTTCTCAAAAGTGAAATTCTCTCTCATCCAACCTGTACAATCATTCGTCGTGCAAGCCCAGACGGTCGTTTCAACTTCCGGTGGTTTTTCTTTTTTGTTATTATAAAAAGCCATACACCCATCCCTTTCTTGATCCTAAGATTAGTATACCACATTTTGCTCCCAAATACTTGGGCATGGGGAAAGGGGTTTTCGTCAAGTTTTCCGCAAAGAGATAGTACATTTGTGTAGAAAGAACGACGCCACAGCAGTCTATGTCGTCGTTCAAAAAGAAATATCGCATTTCCTTACTGCTTAGAAACAACAAACGAGGGGGTATGACGTGTTTACAACAATTCTTTACGTAGCTGATCAGCCGGTTTTGGGGAAAGAAACCCCGGGGCTACATCAAAGATTGTTTTCGCCCCTGTCTGGCCAGCTTTGTTCATCCGATAGCAAGCTCTCGCATAAGTCACAAGAACGCTTGACGTGAATTCCGGATTGCTGTCGAGTTTCAAGGAGTATTCAATGATTTGCCTTGTGTCCTCTCCTGTTTTCCCGCTGCGAATGACAAAGCCTCCATGGGGCATGGATGAATGATTTTTCTTCAGTTCATCTTCACTGATAAAATTTACTCGTGTTTCGTAATCCGCAAAATAGTGCGGCATTGTCTTGATTTCGTTTTCTATGGCATCCGTGTCGGCGCCTTTTTCTGGAACAACGTAACAATCGCGGAAGTGTTTTTCTTTCGTTTCCAATGTTGGATTTTCCCCGTTTCTTACCTTGTTAACGGCTTCCTCAAGCGGGATCGTATACTGCACACCTGCTTTTACCCCGTTCACGCGCCGAACAGCATCTGAATGTCCTTGGCTTAATCCTTTCCCCCAAAATGTATACGTTTCCCCTTCCGGTAAGGTTGCTTCTCCGAAAAGACGGTTTAAAGAGAAGTATCCAGGATCCCAGCCAATCGAAATAATACTCGTGTTTCCCGCTTCCAAAGCCGGATCATCAACTGCAGCAAAATGCTCGTTCACTTTCGCGTGGGTGTCGAAACTATCCACAGTGTTGAACATCTTCGCCAGTTGCGGGCCTTGTTCCGGCAGATCGGACGCTGATCCGCCGCACAAAATCATTACGTCAATCTCATCTTTATATTGCTCAGCATCTTCCATTGAAACTACTTTTACGGACGAGTCCCCAACATCCAGGCTCCCCGGGTCTCTTCGTGTGAACACAGCTGCCAAAGTCATATCATCATTTTGTTTTACGGCTGACTGGACCCCTTTTCCAAGGTTTCCATAACCTGCAATCCCTATTCTAATCGTTGATCCCACATTATTCCCTCCAACTATGTGATTTACTGTCATATAAACAGCTAAAAATAGAGTATCTTAATTTTTTTCTTTGTACAACTATTTGTTATTTCCTGATATGATGGAGGAATTTTTGAGTACTTGTCGAATCTTTTCTTATGAGAAGGGCAAGGGCTAAACGAATAATAGGAATCACTACAAAATGGAAGGACAAAACTTTTACATACAGGAGGAAAGTAAATGGGGCTAACTGCAGATTTAACTGATCAATACCGCGATGAACTGAAACTTGCGAACCCTATGTTCCAATCATTCGGCCAAAAAGCTAGTTTTTCTGGGCCGATACATACGGTGAAAGTGTTTGAGGACAATGTTTTAGTAAAAAAAGCGTTAGAAACGATACCTTCCGGTAGTGTTCTTGTCGTTGATGGTGGTGGTTCAATGCGCTGCGCCCTTATGGGAGACAACTTAGCTGCGATTGCTGAAAAGCGTGAGCTTGCCGGGGTGATTATTTTCGGATGTATCCGAGATTCGGAAGAGATCAACGGCATGAATGTCGGAGTGCGGGCGATTTCTACCAATCCATTTAAGTCGATCAAAAAAGGCGAAGGCGAAACGAATATCGCCCTCCGTTTTGCCAATGTCGATTGGAAGCCCGACGCCTGGGCATACGCTGACAATGACGGTATCGTTTTATCTGATAAAGAATTAATATTGGACTGATCGAACTCTTTCAACTAGCTGGGGGCTGTATCAAAAGGTCAAAAAAAATGACCTTTTGACAGCCCTTTTTTAATTCTATAAAATTTATCGTTAAGATTAATTAATACCCTTTCAGATAGATGGCTCTTCAGGTTCGCTTGCCGCGGGCAAGGCTTCAGCTAACCGACGGAAGATCACCGTCGGTGGATCTTCCGCTCTTGCTTTTCCCGCAGGCGTCTCACCTAATCGCCATTCAAAGTAGTGGAACGAAAAAACAATCTAACATTTTTATGCCAAACACACAAAAAAATCGCCTCTTTCAGTATAATGAAGTCACCACAACCCATTAATGTAAGAAGGCGATTTTTTATGAGATAACCAAATGGTCACTTGCCATGGTTCCCATCTTACTAGATGGCCTCATGGCTTTTTTGTTAAAGGCTTTTGATACAGCCTCTTTATTTTTCACTCCAAACTGTTTTATCACACAAGAAAACTGCCTCCGTTCATATGGAGACAGTTTCTAATATTCTTGTAACTATGATTTCGTTGCTTCCTGGTTAAATTGTGCGGCTTCTGTGGAACCAGCCATTGCAGTTGTTGAAGAAGTGCCTCCGCTGATAACTTGTGAAATCTCGTCAAAATACCCAGTTCCTACTTCGCGCTGGTGGCGAGTTGCTGTATAGCCTTCTGCTTCGCTTGCAAATTCAGCTTGCTGTAACTCTGAATATGCTCCCATTCCACGCTCTTTGTAGCCGCGGGCAAGCTCAAACATGCTGTGGTTCAGAGAATGGAAGCCTGCGAGTGTGACAAATTGGAACTTGTATCCCATTTTTCCGATCTCTGCTTGAAAATCTTCAATCGTCTGTTTATCCAGATTAGCCTCCCAGTTAAAGGATGGCGAACAATTGTAAGCGAGCATTTGATTAGGGTATTTTGCATGAATGGCATCCGCGAACCTTTTTGCTTCATCAAGATCCGGCTTCGCTGTCTCACACCAAATGAGATCCGCGTAAGGAGCATATGCGAGTCCACGGGCAATCGCTTGGTCTAAGCCGGCGCGAGTCCGGTAAAATCCTTCTGACGTACGCTCACCTGTAATAAACTCATGATCAACAGGGTCGACGTCACTCGTAATAAGATCCGCTGCATTTGCGTCCGTACGTGCCATAATAATCGTGTCTGTTCCGCAGACGTCAGCAGCAAGGCGTGCCGCCACAAGATTTCGAACCGCTGTCTGTGTTGGGATTAATACTTTCCCCCCTAAATGCCCGCATTTCTTTTCGGAAGCGAGCTGGTCTTCAAAGTGAACACCCGATGCGCCTGCTTCTATCATTCCTTTCATTAATTCAAATACGTTCAATTGGCCGCCAAACCCAGCTTCTGCATCGGCTACAATTGGGGCAAAGTAGTCAATGTCCCCTTCCCCTTCCATGTGTTGGATCTGGTCCGCACGCTGCAACGCTTGGTTAATACGTTTGACAACGCTTGGTACACTGTTAGCCGGGTAAAGACTTTGGTCTGGATACATGTGTCCGGATAAGTTCGCATCGGCTGCTACTTGCCAGCCGCTTAAGTAGATTGCTTTCAGGCCGGCTTTGACTTGTTGCATTGCTTGATTACCGGTAAGCGCTCCTAAAGAATTCACATAAGGTTCAGTGTGAAGGTGCTCCCACAATTTAGCTGCTCCCCGTTTAGCTAGTGTATGTTCAATCTGCAGGGAACCACGCAGTTTCACTACTTCTTCGGCACCGTACGGCCGTTCGACACCAATCCAGCGCTCTTCGTTCTCCCACTTTGCCTGCAATTCTTTAGCCTGTTCTTGAATGTTCCCCATATCTTTCATCTCCCTTAAAGTAATAGTGTGAGCCAACTCCTATCCTGGGCTCTCTTTCCTTTCATCTGTTTTACTACAGTATTTCTAACTGGTTATTATCATATAACAGCAGCTCTTATTATGCAACACCTTTTTTAGAAAATTCTTCTTAATCTATTTTTTAATTACTGGTAAACCCTGTTAATTCAACATTTATACGAAAAAATATGTATTATAAGGTTCATATAAACCGTTTTATTTATATAAACTGTTGTGAAACACAAAAAAGATGAGCTGCCTTCTTAGCAAACAACTCATCCTTTTCATTTATTTTAGTTCCTCTGTTTTAAGAAGTCGGTAGTGCTTTCCAATGCTTGCTCCAATTCACTGGTCGTTCCTGTAAATGGATGAACCGCATTAAACGTGTGGCTCGCTCCAGGTATGTTCATCAGTTGAGAGAACTGGGCGGCAGACGCCATTTTCCTTGCTCCTTCTGTGAGCCACTCCCGGTCTTCTTCGCCTTGTACGGTGAGGACAGGAATATTCATCCCATTAAGCTGATTTAAAATAGCAAACCGGTCTTTATTTTCTTCTATATCTTGAAAAAAATTGTCCCTCAGTGGCATCTGTTGTTTCGTGCGCGCGTTTGGAATATAAGTAATACCTTTCTCATAGACTTCTTTTTTGACCTCTTCCCCGAGAAAATCAACATCCCAGATTCCATTCCACGTAACCGCTGCCTTAATCTCTCGATGTTCGGCGGCAAATAGAAGCGCACTCCCCCCACCGCGGCTGTGGCCGATAATTGCGATGTTTTCCAGGTCAAACGTATCCGCATATGGAAGATTGCGGCCCTCGATATGTTCAAGCAGCGCTTTCAAGTCCAACAGTTCCCGTGAAAATGTGTTTACCGCAAATTTCTCTAATTCATCGAAATCTGTTTCTTTTACCCCGTTACAGGAAAAGTTAAAACGAATCGCATGGAACCCCTGTGCCGCTAAATAATCAGCCGCATAAGGGAAAAAACCCCAATCTTTGTGCCCTTTAAAACCGTGACAAATGATGACGACAGGACGTGTTGACCTTGAGCCGTCAAGCGGCGTATGAACATTGCCGCGTACATACAAGTTATCACCGAGTGCGATTTCAAATGATCGCTGTTCTACTAGATTTGCCACCAAAAACCCCTCCTTTTCTGTCATCTTAACATAGAGGAGAACTCTTCCTTATTTATGCGCTTCAACAGGTTTTTGAGAGGGAGAAATGTTTCTTTCTCTATCGGCGACTTCAATGGAAAACAATTCTTTTGTGCATGTAGCTGTCACACCAAGGATAATGAGTGAACCTAACACGACACCAATCCAGCCATACATGGACCAGAGCCAACCGTAATATACACTGCCTAAACTTCCTCCTAGATAATAAGAAGTCAAATAGAGGCCGGATGCACTCGCTTTCGCTGTCTCCGCATGTTTGGTCACCCAAGCACTAGAGCAGGAATGGGCAAAAAAGAAGCCAAAACTAAGCAGCAAAAGTGCTGTTATGATAACCACGAAGGAAGGAAGTAACATCAGCAGAAGGCTTATAGTCATTAATAAGATACCTATAAACATACACGTTGTCTGCTTCCATTTTTGTGTCAATTTACCGGCAAGCGTAGAGCTGACGGTTCCTGCGGCATACGTCAAAAACAATAAGCCAAGAATGGCAGTTGATACATGAAACGGTTCTCCGTGTAAATAGTACGTAATAAAGTTAAAAATCCCAATAAATACAAAAAAGTGTAAACCACCAATCAAGTATGCATAGCGAAGCGTTGGATTTTTTAGGTGGGCGATGTTATCTTTCCATACTTCTGTAAAATGAAAAGAACGCGATGTAAACTGTCGGGATGGTGGGAGCAGTACATACACAAGTAAAAAGAGAAGAACGCTGACAGCAGTGACAGCGAGAAAGGCTGTACGCCAATCCCATACCTCCGTGAAAACGCCGCTTAATACACGACCGCTCATACCTCCAACACTATTACAACTAATATATATCCCGACTGCTGCAGTCATGGCGCGCACTTTATATTCCTCGCTCATGTACGCCATGGCCGCAACCGGAATTCCGGCAAGAGCCGCCGCCTGAAAAACACGTGCTGCCAAGAGCCATGCAAACGTCGGCGCCTGGCTGATCGCAAAAGTTCCAATGATCCCAAGACCCATTGCAACAAAAATAATATTTCGCCGTCCGTACGCATCGGAAAGAGCAGTATAAAAGAAAAAGCTAATCCCGAGCACAAATAATGCTATTGATATCGTTAAACTGGATGTCGTCTCAGAAATGCCGAATTCGTTTGTAAACATCGGCAGCAGCGGCTGCGGAAAATAAATGTTAGCAAATATTACAAAAGAAGCTATTCCGAGAGCCCCTGTCGCCCGCCAAAATGCTTTCGTTTTCACATCAATCATTCGTGATTGCCTTCTTTCATGCTTAGTTTGTCCTTTCTTTTTACTGTATCATTGTTATTATGATAAAAAAAATATATAATTTTTATTGTATCTATTCATTTTCGTTATAAAAAGAAAGGAATGATGTCCCGCAATGGATGTGAAACAATTACGTTATTTTCAAATGGTAGCCGACCAAGAGAGTTTTACAAGAGCTGCCTCCTCTCTTCACGTTGCACAACCTGCGATCAGCCGCTCTATCAAATTATTGGAGGACGAACTTGGGATGCATCTGTTCATTCGTGAAAAACGCCGCGTCCATTTAACCGCCGCGGGCCATATATTAAAAAGACATGCTGATATTATTTTAGCTCAAGTACAGAAAGCAAAACGGGAATTAATTGAAGTAAGAGAGGGAATTCGTGGAACGGTACAGATCGGCATTCCATCGATGGCAGGATCTTATTACTTTCCTGAAAAGTTAGCACAATTTAAGCGGCGTCATCCAGCCTTTTCAATCGAGCTGGTCGAGGCAGGGACGACAGATATAGAAGAAGCGATCCTTGCAGGTGATTTGGAAATGGGAACCGTCGTCACCCGGGATCATGCTGAACTTGAAATTCATCCCTTTCTAAAAGAACCGTTAATGATGGTTGTCTCCCGCGACCACGCTTTTGCTTCCCGCTCCACAGTCACTTTACAAGACTTGGCTCAGGAACCACTTATTTTGTTTAAAGAAGGTTACTACCAGCGGAGAGTAATTGAAGACGCGGGGGAACTCACGGGAATTACTCCGGAAATTGCCTTTGAAACCAATCAGATATCGATGGCGAAATCCCTGACCGCCCGTGGATTCGGCATTACCGTGTTTCTAAACATGGTCGTCCGTCCTTATGAAGAGGAATTGACCGCTATTCCCTTTGAGCCGCCAATTGAATTAACCCTCGGGATTGCACACACAAAAAACACCCCTCTCTCTCATGCTAACGCCGCCTTCCTGCGCTTTTTAACAACATGAGAAAGAGAGATTGTTAGAAATAATAGTCGTACGCTTGATATGGATCAGGACAAGCCTTGAAATCAGCAAATCGCCCAATATATAACCGCGTCATTACCCTCGTATGAAGTTGTCAAAACAGAAAACAATGAAAGAACAGCCTCATCCTCATAGCTGACCTCGACCACAGCCCTCTGTCTCTTACTGATCACGAAGGGGTATTCTTTCCCTGGCTGTGCCTGGTTCTTGTTCTGCGGTTTCTTCTGGCTGTTCCAATCGCTGGTGTGCCTCTTCCAGTACCTTGTAAAATTGATCTGGTTGTTTTTCTACATAAAGTGCCTGAGAAGGGTATGCGATTTCCGCACTTTCCTCTTCTAGTATTCTCATAATCTCTAAGTTCATTTCCTGCTTGACCTCGGTCCATTCGACCCAAGCAGTCGTTTTCGTGAAGAAATACAAATAGAGCTCATACGAATAATTTTTCAACTCGTTAACGTTTACGATGATCAATTCATTATCGATTGCATCGTGTTCATGCAGCATTGTTTTTATACGAGCCACAATTTTTTCCAACTGCTCCCGTGTGACCGAGCGTTCCAAACCGATCGTAAACGTAATTAAACGCTTGTTCATCTGTGACCAGTTCGTTATCGGTTCATGAGCAATCGTTTTATTCGGTACGATTACAATTGA
Source organism: Bacillus piscicola (assembly GCF_022458745.1). Lineage (GTDB taxonomy): Bacteria > Bacillota > Bacilli > Bacillales > Marinococcaceae > Alteribacillus_A > Alteribacillus_A piscicola. The sequence continues at coordinate 20,568 of NZ_JAJJJF010000002.1, read as the reverse complement.
ATCTTCAAATGCACGGATTTTCGTACTTCGAAATGAAATATCCTCCACAATTCCTTCCACGGTTGGAGTGGCGATCCAATCTCCTTTCTTAAACGGACGCTCCGTGACGATAATAATCCCGCCGAGAAAATTACTGAGCGTATCTTGTGCAGCCAGCGCGAATGCCAGACCGCCAAGCCCGAGTCCTGCAATAAAGCCATTCACGTCATAACCAAGCTCAAAAGCAACGATCGTAATCGTAAGCGCAACGATGACAAAGCGCAAAAGTCTGGATAGAAACGGAATGAGCATGCTGTCTTTGCCGTCTTCAATTTTGTGAGACACTTTGAAAAACAGATTGGAAGATGCCCCGGCAAAATTATAAAAACCCCAGCCAATCACCACAATAATGAGTGCACGGTAAAGCGTATTTATCGGTGCCATCTGTTCGCGCGGGATTGGCAAATACAGCAACGCTAAGTAGATTCCAAGTACACCGATAAAAAAGTGAACCGGACTCTCAAAAGAGGTAAGTAAGTTTTTAAAAATCGATGGGGCCTTATGTGTTATTTTGATAATGAGTTTGAAAATATATTTCGTAAATATTTTTCGAAATAAAAAAACGAGCAAAAAGATAACGAAGGCAATGCCAATATCTATCCAAGGCAGTTCAAAAAGCCACTCTTTTGCATTTAATAAAAAATCCATATCTTCCCCTCCCCTATGTACGGCTTGCTCCATCATTTATATTTTATCATGTGTACCTAGTCTTTCAATCAAGAAGAGGAAGCTGTTGCTTTAAACCAGCTTCCTTTTCTTCTCTATTTGTTATTGTGGACGTATCGACCGTGATCTGGTACAGCAACTTTCTCAAAGTTCTTTACTAGCCAATCGAGTCCATCTGTTAATTCTTCCCCTAACGTCGGCCAACCATGTCCCGTAATAGCTGCGGATGGGTGTAAGGCATTCAGTTTTTTCACGGATTCAAAAGAGGCTTCCCAATCCGTAGTGAAGTAACGCGGCGGGCCTTGGAACTCTTTTTCTTGAGTGAACACTTTATAAAGCTCGTCCTGCTTAACCGTTATGAAAGCGTCACCTGCAATCAACATGCGGTCTTTGTCCCGAAATAACGAGATGTGTCCGGGAGTATGACCGGGAGTATGATACCAACGCCACTCTGGCAACCCCGGTATCGTACCGTCCGCAGGGAGTTTTTTCACTCTGGCTCCTAGGTTAACCGGTTCGTCCGGAAACATAGCTGATATTTTTGCAATTGTTCCGCCTTCTACAGTCGGATCTGGTTCTGGATAACTAGATTGCCCTGTTAAATACGGAAGTTCTTTTTCATGAGCGTAAACGGGGACATCCCATTTTTTGACAAGCTCCATAATAGATCCCACGTGGTCGAAATGGCCGTGCGTGAGAATAATTGCCTTCGGGTGGCTATTTTCCCCGAAGCACGCGTTCGCTTCGTTTATAATGTTATCCGCTGATTTCGGCATCCCGGTGTCCACAAGTACCCAGTCATGTGGCTCTTTTGCCGTACCAATAAACGCGACATTGACAATCTGCGTTGTAAAACAATAAACATCTGGCATAACCGGCTGTCCCGCGCCGCTCGCGACTGATGTCATTGGAATATACGTGTTACTCATACGCTTTTCTGTCACTGTAAAACCTCCCCTCTTACTTCTTTTCGTATTTCCCATTGTTCCATGACTTAAACTGCTTCTCACATATGTAGGTACTGCCAACCTGCAATGCCCTCATCTGTAACAAATAACTCGTCCAAAACAAAAAAACTGTCCAAGAGTAATTTAACCCGTTGGACAGTCTTTATTGAAGCGTTACCAATAGTGACTAATTTGTAACCATGGACAAAACTGTTTGCAGTACGACGTTCACGCCTCTTTCACAATCTTCCCAGGACGTTAATTCGTCTTCATCATGACTTTTACCGTTTACACTTGGAACGAAGATCATCGCAGATGGGATGTAGGTTTGCAGGAACTGCGCATCATGGCCGGCACCGCTCACCATTTTCTTATACGGATAATCAAGGGATTTTACCGCTTTTTCAAATTCGTTTACAACGTTTTCATCAAACCATACCGTGTCACGGCTCCACAGTTTAGTAACATTGACATTGCACTCTTCTTTGCCTGCAGAAGTAGTCAATCCATGAATGATCTCTTCAACTTGTTTAATGGTCTCAGCATCCTGGTGTCTTGCTTCCAAAGAAAAGACAACTTTGTTCGGAATAACCGTATGAATATTCGGAGAAACGTTTACACGCCCCATCGTATAGACAAGATTGTCATCAAGCTTGCTTAATTTTTCACGTGCTTCAGCGATGAGATTATTAGCTGCGAACAACGCGTCTTTTCGCATGGGCATCGGTGTCGTACCAGCGTGGTCAGATTCCCCATTTACTTCGATATCATAACAAACCATACCGAGTACGCATTCCACCACACCAATCTTAAGATTTTCTCTTTCAAGTACTGGTCCTTGCTCAATATGAAGTTCCAAAAATGCTTGCGCTTCTTTGAGACGATTCGCTTCATCTCCAGCGTAACCGATTTCATTTAGAGCTTTTTCAAATGTAACGCCTTCTGTATCTGTAGAAGCCATCATTTTAGACTTATCAAATTTACCTGAGATAACACCAGAAGCCATCATTGATGGTTCAAAACGCGCGCCCTCTTCATTCGTAATGTTCGCCACAACAACAGGCACTTCAGGGGTGATATTGTTGTCAACAAGTGTACGTACAACTTCCAAACCAGTCAGTACTCCAAGCACTCCGTCAAAACGGCCGCCTTTTTTAACAGAATCTAAATGAGATCCTATAACAACCGGCGGTTTATCGTTATTCTTACCGGCAAGAGTCGCATACATATTCCCCATGTCGTCCACCTTGACTGTCATTCCTAACTCTTCACAGCAGGAGCGAAAATGATCTCTTGCTTTTTTGTCTTCTTCAGATAGAGCAAGACGTGTAACACCGTTGTTCTCCGTCCGTCCAAAATCAGCGAATTCTTCAATCGTGTTTTTTAAACGCTCGCCATTAATCAAGATTTGTTGTGTATTCACATTGCACACTCCCTTAAAATACTTTTTGGTTTTGATGATATCAATATGTATATCAAAACCTTAATAATTTAATTATCTCACAAAATATTTTTTGTGGCTACTCTTTTTTATTTATTTTCAAAAAACTACTTACATTAGTCAATTTCATAATTCAAGTACAGTTATTAAAATACGAACAATTTGAAAATGCTATCGAACAGTTGATTTCCACGGCAGGCGGACGCTTTCCACGGGCATGGCTTGAGCCTTCTCATTCGCTTCGCCCATTGCGAAGTGTCAAAACTCATGCTATTCCGTTGGAGTCGCCGCCTTTCGTTGCAATCAACAGGTAGTATTCGCTGTTTTAGGAGAATGTTTAAACAGCTATTTTATATGATTGTTCGTCTCTCTGGCGTTATTAAGCACTTATGAAATTGATTCACATATCGATCAAAAAAGCCCTCGATTCCGGTGTTTCTCCGTTTACATCGAGAGCTTTGTTCAGTAACCGTCTATATATTTACTTCTGTGCCGCTATTTCAATCTCCTTTGTTGGCCATGTATCACAATTTTCGGCCATATCCCAGAACATATACTCAAAGCGGCTTGTATTTAACACGATTTCCTCGAGGGCTGCTAATTCATGTTCCGGCTTTCCAGAAGCGGCTCGGTTCAAGAGCGTCTTGCAGTCCTCTGCAATCTTTGTGAACTCATCTGAAGAATAAGTGCGAACCCAATCCCCATAAAAATCATGGTTAAGGGCTCCGGGCCACCTCGCTAATTCTTTTCCAATATAATTATAACTCCACGCACAGGCAAGTACCGAGGCGATGACATTCTCAACTCCGCCACGCTGAGAGACATTCAACATGTAACTCGTGTATGCCGTCATAACCGCTGAAGCTTCCGTGTTTTCAAGTTCTTCGTTCGTAATCCCGAACTTAGCAGCGTAGTCACGATGCAGATCCATCTCAAAGTTCATTGTGCCATGCAACAAATTCGCAAACGTTGTCATTGTCTCTAAATTCTGAGCTTTGGCAGCACCAAATGCAAACAGGCGGGAATATTCTACTAAGTAGACGTAGTCTTGTTTCATATAATGCTTAAACTTTTCTTGATCAAGCGAGCCTTCACCGATTCCTTTCACAAATGGATGATCAAGATATGACTGCCAAATCGGCTTGACGCTCTCCCAAATGCGATCTGTAAATAATGTAGTCATTTATTGTTCCCCTTCCATCAGATATTTTCTTAGACCCTTCCATACAAAAACACCCATTCGCACTCACGGGAATGGGTGTTTGCTTAACGATGACAAGACTTGACTAAATCATTATGCAACATCTTTCACTTCCCTTCGCTAGTTCAAGCTAGTGCAGGTTCAAAGGGTCAGAGCAAACTCTTTCTCAGCACCTTCATGATGCTCCCCCAGTGGATCTACAATATTCAGTTGTATCTTGATTGAATCATACAAAGAAGAAAGTTGCAAATAATTCAGCTTGTTCTTATGCCTCATTGATGTCGTATGACGCACTATATGTCAAGCAGAGAAATGGCCTTCTCCGTACAACGCCGCACAACTGTTTTTATTTAAATATCTCTGGATATACTTTGGATGCTACTTCTTCCATTCCTTCGATGATTCTTGGTCCCGGCCGGGAGACGATGTCCTCTTCTGTTAAATAGACATTGTCTTTTTTAACAGCAGGGATCGAAGACCATCCGTCACGCTCTTTAATATTTTTGACAGGATCTTCTTCATAATGGACCGAGGTCAAAATAACCTCCGGGCTTCGGTCAATAACAGCTTCTTCATTAATAGATGACCAGCCTTCGATATCTGCGAATACATTCTCAGCACCAATTAAGTCAAAAAATTCGCCTTGAAATGTGTTTTTTCCTGCTGTCCAAATATCAGGTGCCGGTGAGATCTCAAAATACACTTTTTTCGGTTCTTCCACTGTCTTTGCCTTCGCTACAATGTCTGCTTGTTTTTCTTTCATTTCATTTATTAGTTCGGATGCTTTTTCTTCTGTACCGGTGATAGCGCCGATTTGTTCGATATCTCCGTATACGTCATCAATTTTTGTAGCGGACTCAATTCCGAATATCGGGATACCTGCTTCTTCAAGTGCGTCTAATTGTCCCTCTTCCCCGATCGTGTATGCCACGACAAGGTCTGGATCTTGCGCGATTATTTCTTCTACGTTTACTGTTACACTGTCGGACACTTTTGGTTTATTCTGTACGTCCTCTGGATAGTTACAAAATTCCGTTACACCGGTGATTTGATCCCCTAAGCCGAGTGCATAAAGAATTTCTGTATTGCTTGGCGCTAAGGACACAATGGAGTTGAGTGAACCATCGATTGTTACAGTATTACCAAAATCATCTTCGACCGTCCTCGTTGTCTCGTCAGCGTTTTGTTCTTCCATTAGAGTCCCATCTGATTGTGTTTCTGTGTTGTCCTTATCCTGACTGTTATTCCCGCAGCCTGTTAGAAGAAGAGCAAGCAAAAAGACAGACAGCCATTTCATCCATGTTTTCATTTTTGGCGAATTCCTTTCTTTACGTTGTAAGATTCTGATACAAATTCTTTGCCCTCATAACCTTTCAGCTGGTTCGTCCGCACTGCCATTAAAAATAAAACATTCGCGAGCAAATTCGTGTAATCAAATAATAGCTCAGGTACTTCTTTATCTAGGCTCGCCTTATAGAGTGCGCGGACTGATTTTTTTGCTTCACTTCTTGCGATATGCAAATACATCGCCGCAGTATGGCCGTGTGGAAGAAGAAAGGCCGGTAAATCGCCTGCTTCATCGCGATATTTTTCATATAAACGGTTCAGTTCTGCCAACCTTTCCTCGTGAATTGCCTGTTTGCCGCGGACCGATCCGTTTAAGTGATACGCCATTTCGGTTAAGTAAATAAGATCCGTATGCAGATCAATCTCATCTTCAAGAAAAGAAGCGGCTAACCCGATATGACTAGCGAGCGAATCTGTGCGAATTTCAAAATCAACAATGTTCTTTTTCTCTTTCATGAATGGATAGCATGAGTAACGCTTGTCCGTAACTTTCATAAAATCCCCTCCTATGCTTTCAACTCGATTAAAACGGCTTCACCAAACACTATATCTCAATAGTCAAGAACTGACAATTTCACTTTTTGTTTTTCGTTATTTTTTCCGGATTTCCATGCATGTTTCCTGTTCCGTAACCCATAATAAGAAGGAGTTTTTATTGTTATGGAGGGATACGAATGGATCAACAACAACAGATAAACAACCAAATGAACCAAGGAAAGCAACTTTCCGAGAATATGCCATCTACTGTGAATCACGGAGGCCATGAGCTGTTTGATGCTCATGAAGTAATTGGTGGCGTCATCAGTATGCTTGACCAATATACACTCTATGAACAGCATATCCAAGATCAGCAGCTCAAAAGTATGGCACAGCGCCACACAACTTTCATGATGAATTTGTACAATACAATGCTTGACACGTATCAAACAGGAAAAGACCCGTCGGAGCCTACAAAAACGTATCAGATGACTGAAAGTAATGATGTGTTGTACGGCATGAAGCCCAGCCAGCCGAAAAAACCTATTCAATCCGTTAACGAACTGAATGATGGAAACATTTCCGGCTTCATGATGGGACAGATGAAAGGACTGGCATCGAAAATGACGACGGCTGCTCTTGAAGCGACGAACCCTGTCATGAGAAGGATCTTTGCCGACAGCATCCCAAACATGATCGAAATGGCTTATGAAATTTTCCTCTATCAAAACAAACACGGCCACTATCAGGTGCCGCAGCTTGCCCAAAATGACATGACACAGATCATGCAAAGTTATACAAAAGCTCCTCAGCAGCCGATGCATTAAAGGAGAATCCCGGTATGAGTAAAAAAAAGCAGACAATGGATACCTCTGAAAAAGTTGCCCCTACCATGGATGAAGAAGATTCATACGGGAGAGACGCTACTCAAGAGGAGATCAAAAACGGCGAAAGCACAAAAGTAATACGTCTCTCACTCGACGAAAACGAACCAAGTTAAAGTTAAAAAAAGGTCTGGCTCTGTAAAAAAAGAGTCAGATTTTTTCTTTTCTTGTTTTTCTTTCCACTATTTTCATATAAGATAGTAAAGAAACGCAAAGAGGTGATGATATGCAAAAAACATCAAAAGCCGTGCTTCTTATTATTATCGGCTGCTTTATTTATGCTTTTGGAATTAACTATTTTGCCATCGCAAACCGACTCTCCGAAGGTGGCATGATCGGGATTACGATCGTTACGTTCTACTTGTTTGAGTGGTCGCCGGGACTTGTAAACTTCGTATTAAATTCCGTCTTGCTAGCGGTTGGCTACAAGTTTTTCACAAAGCGGATTACGTTATATACGATTGTAGCCATTATCTTTTCTTCTCTTTTCCTCCATCTGACCGTCAATTGGGCGAGTGATTTAAATGATGATACCTTGCTCGCTGCTTTATTTGCCGGACTTACTGTCGGCCTTGGCCTTGGAATGATTTTCCGGGCAGGGGGAACGTCAGGCGGCTCAGCCATTCTCGCCCGTATCATGCATCAATCATTAGGATGGAGCATCGGGAAAGCTATGCTTGTTATCGATATTACAGTGATCGCCGGTTCGGCTTTCATTATCGGCCAAGAACGCGCAATGTACACGTTAGTAGCTGTCTACATTGGTGCCAAAGTCATCGATATCGTCGTGGAAGGTGCCAATGAACGGACTGCTGTCTTAATTATTTCGAGTTCACCTGAAAAAGTGCTCGAAGCGATAACGGATACAATGGCTCGTGGAATCACGATACTCGAAGGAAGAGGCGGCTATTCGAACTCAACCCAGGAAGTCCTTTATGTCGTCATTAATAAACAGGAAATTGTACAGTTAAAGAGCCTTGTAAAAGAAATTGATCCAGAAGCTTACGTGACCGTACACAACGTTCAAGAAGTTTTCCGCAGCGGGTATAAGGGCAAATAATCCCTCCGTTACGACCGTTTGCTGTGTAAACGCCCAATTTGCTAAAAAATAGGATAGTGTCCCTGTCACTTACCCGATATTCGCATATAGTACTATTAAACCTTTCATAAGAAAAGGTAAACCATGCGAAGGGGGTTATCTCTATGGGTTACGGACACGGATATGGCGGCGGCTTCGCGCTGATTGTTGTGCTTTTCATTCTCTTAATTATTGTTGGCGCCGCTTGGTGCTAAAGAGAAAGATACGCACAGAATTCTTCCTGCCTAGATCAATTTCATCAACATCGCATATAGTGTTACAAACGATTATGGAGGTGTAGTAGAAATGGGTGAAGTTGCAGGAGTAGGATACGGCGGAGGATTCGCCATGATTGTTGTGTTGTTTATCTTGTTAATTATTGTGGGTGCAGCTTGGGTCTAAAGAACAATACAAGGAACGGGATAACCCGTTCCTTTTTCCGTTTTAAGACGGATCCGCAATCATTTCACTCATGTTCTCAGGAATTTCGCTGATCATCCCCGTGTCTTTCAACCACTCCGCTGTCTCTTCCCAAACTTCTAGAGATTGACTGCTAAAATCTTCCTCAGCTGTCATTTTTGGAAGTAAAATTTCCAAACTCTTCTGTTCAACAGCTTTTTCTAGCGGAAAATTGGCCTCATCTTGATTATCTAATAAAATCTGCAATGCTTCTTCAGGATTTTCTTCCATAAACGCAAAGCCTTTTTTAGCTGCACGCCAAAACGCCTTTATCTCTGTTTCTTGTGTTTTCCACGTCTCATCACTTGTAACCGCTGTTAATTCATAATACTCAGGCACTCCGTAATCAACCGGGTTAAAATAGTCAACTTCATGGCCCTGGTGCTCAAGCACGGGTACTTCGTGATTGACGTAAGCACCAATAACAGCATCTGTTTTGTCGGCAATAAGCGCTGATCCTAATTCAAAACCGACGTCGATCATTTCCACCTTGTCTGGATCGCCACCGTCTTCCTTTACTATCGTTCGCAAGAGTGCCTCATTAAGGGCGATGCCCGGATAGCCGACTTGCTTTCCTTCTAAATCCTTCGGTGACTCAAACGCTTTTTCATCTTTAAACACAATATGATTTAACGGAGATCGGACAATCGCACCAGTTGATTTCACTGCTATTCCTTCATTGGCACGTGCTGAAATCACATCTGGTTGGTAATAAAAACCGAGATCGACCTTACCGGCTGCCGCTAAGTTTAACGGATCGGTCGTATTAGCAGGAAATTGTATGTTGACATTTAGTCCCTCCTCGGTGAAATATCCCTTTTCCTTTGCTACATATAAAAAGCTATGTACCGCGTTCGGGTACCAATCCAGCATTACATCGAACTCTTCCAGGTTTTCTTCCGGGTTGCCGACAGCCTGCTCTCCGTTCTCGTTTCCTGTACTTTCCCCTCCGCAGGCACTTAACCATGTTATAAACATGACGGCGATAAACGCTGCACATCGTTTCCTCATATTTCTTTCCTCCATATTAAGATTCTTTTTTCCATCCATACTACTATTGAAAATATAACAATCCCGACTAATGATAAAATAACAATAGGTGCAAAAATCCCGGCACCGTCGAATTGGGTCATCATGCGGCGGCTGAAATATCCCAAGCCCGCCTGTGCCCCGAGCCATTCTCCAATCGCCGCACCGATTACACTTAGAGGGACTGCTACCTTCAATCCGGAGAAAAATTGCGGCAGTGCACTTGGAACATCAAGCTTAAAAAAGATATCCTTCTGTGTCGCTCCCATCGTTAACAACAATTCCCGACTCTCTTTACGACTTGTACGCAACCCATCAAATGTATTTACGGTAATCGGAAAAAAAGTAAATAAAACTGCTACCGCTGCTTTACTCCAGAGCGAATAACCAAACCAAAGAACAAAAATCGGTGCAAGCGCGATGATGGGAATCGTCTGGGATGTGATCATTAATGGATAAAGTGCTTTTTCTACCGTTTTATACAAATACATCATGATCGCTAAACCAACACCAAAGATAGTGGAAAGGAAAAGGCTGATAAGAATAACTGTAAGTGTCGGTGGTAAATGTTCAAGGATTAACAGTGACCTTAACTCCCAAACCTTCATTGCAATGCCTGAAGGTGATGGCAAAATAAATGGTTTGTTCACGATTTGGGCACTGATTTCCCACCCCACTCCTAAAAAAAGTACAACAACAAGCGCGTATCCGTAATCTTTGTATGTCATCATTTTGCATCCACATGAAAACGCTCAAGTAATTGTTCTTGTAAACAAACCATCTCCTTGGTCGCCAGGTCGCGGCGCTTGCGGGGACGGCCGATAGGAATCGGCACATCCTCTAACTGAGTAATCGGTTTTTCTCCTAATACCATAATGCGGTCCGATAAGAATAATGCTTCCGAAACATCATGGGTAATAAATAATACAGTTTGTCGTTCCTCTTCCCAGCGCTGTAATAACCATTCCTGCATGTGCAGCTTGGTCATCGCGTCCAGCGCACTGAATGGTTCATCTAACAGTAAGACATTTGATCCACTTAACGTGGCCCGTAAAAAGGAAACGCGCTGCCGCATGCCGCCTGAGAGCTCGCGTGGATACATACCACCGCAGCCCGCAAGGCCAAATGTTTTCAACAAGGAATCAACTTTCGCATCCGCTTCTTTTTTTGCTGTTCCTTGTATTTCAAGGGGGATTCGACCATTTTCTCGAATCGTCCGCCACGGCAGCAGTAAGTCTTGCTGAGGCATATACCCTACTTCGCCAAAACGGTTTGCGTGCATTTGCCCGTGTATAGCGATACCACCACGACCGGGCTCTTCCAGCCCGGTAATCAGTCGAAACAATGTTGTTTTCCCCGATCCGCTCGCACCAAGGATGCTTATAAACTCTCCTTTTTGGACACGGAATGAAAGATTATCCAGCAATTGCTCTTCTCCGTATCCAAAGCTAACCTTTTGAAATTCTAAGGCGGCTCCTCTCATCGATCATCAAGCCTCTTTCTCTTTATTGGAGTGTGACCAGTTGTAAATAAAGCGAATGAATACTTTTGTATATATAAGCAGTTGTTCTATCGCTACTCGCTCATTGACTGCATGAGCGTTTAAATAATCGCCGGGTCCGTAGATAGCTGCTGGAATACCAGCATCAGCAAACCAGCCTCCGTCTGTAACAGACTGTGAAACACCGGAGGTAACCTCTATACTTTGGATGTGTTTATGCGCAGCGGCAAGTGCTTGGACAGCGGGATGATACGGGTCCACCTCAAGAGATGGGAAGATTTCTCCACGATCCTCAATCATAGAAGCCCCTCCCCATTCAAAGGTCGGCGGATTTTCAGAAAGCCACGGATCTGCGGCTGCTACTTTCAATATGTACTGTTCGATATCGTTTGCAACCGACTCGTATGTTTCATCAGGGTAAAAATGCACAGTGATCCAAAGTCGGCATTCATCTGCGATAAAAGCAGCATGTCTCCCTCCTTCGATGACAGCAGGATTAATCGTATTAATACCTGGCGGATAGCCGGGATAACTTTTTGTCACCGCCCAGTGGTTCTCCAATTCTTTTAAACCGTTTATAATTTTAGTCATTTTTTCAATCGCACTGGCCGCGAATAAACCACCCCCGGCATGAATCATATTTCGGCGCATCGCATCATGGTAGGTTTTCGCGCTTTTCACTGTGATCCACCCCGTGATAACGCCTCCCTGTCCGTGGATCTCTAAATCGCTCGTATCTGTGACAAGCGCAAAGTCGGCTGTATACCCGCGCTCACAGCAGGCAAGCGTCCCCGCCTCCCCAACTTCCTCACCGATAACCGATTGAAAAATCACATCTCCTGGCAATTCGACTCCACTCTCATGCAGCATTCGCAGTGCAAATAATGCACCAGCCAGTCCTCCTTTCATGTCAGCTGCACCGCGTCCTGTGATGAATCCGTCTTTCACTAAAGGTGTAAACGGGTCAACTTCCCACTTTTCATCAGGTGCTATTTCGGCCACGTCTATATGCCCGTTTATAATAAGACTGTTATATGTTTCGCTATCCGTACCTTTCTGAACACCGACTACATTCGGGTCACCGGGATAGACATCCCACATATCGATAGAAAAACCGATCTCTTCCAAATACCTCGCAACAAAGGCTTGTGCTTCCTTCGTATTGCGAGCCGGCGGAGCCGGTGTTTTGTATGTAATTAATTTTTTCAATAAATCAATTAACTCCTCTTGACGCTCATCTACTGTAGCAAGCAGCTCGTTTATCACCTTATCTGACACAATATCCTCTCCTTTGTTTTATCTGACAATTATTCGAATCGCTCCATTGACGAGTTATCTCTTGTCCATCATATAAAAAAACCACCCCCGTTTACGGAAGTGGTTTATAGCCCATGACAAGCAATCCTCAATGATAATCTCGTCATCATTAAACCTCACTTGTTCAGTATGAACAGAACACCGCTTCCTTCCGCTAGTATTAACTAGGTCAAGTTCAAGGGTTAAACCAGGAATTTCACCCGATTCTCTCAGCAATACTGCACCCCTAGTGGTGATACATATTAATTATGGAATGTTTTCTCTAGTGTGACACACATATAAAAATAAAACAAGCACCAGTTCCTCTGTCGACTCATACCTACTCGCGAAAAAAATAGCAGCGCCTACAAATGACGCCGCTAAAACAAACCGACTATTCTGCTACATAGCCGAATATCCACCATCAATTGCAATTTCAGCGCCGGTTACGTAGGATGCTTCATCACTGGCAAGGAATAAAAGGACGTTGGCCACTTCTTCCGGCTTTCCGAGGCGTCCCAATGGAGTCATCCTATTAATTCGTTCAAGTGCTGACGCACTTGACTCCAGTCCCTTGGACATTGGCGTTTCAATGACCCCTGGAAATACGGCATTGACACGGACGCCGTTACGACCGAACTGAGCTGCTGCCGCTTTAGATATTGCTCGAACCGATCCCTTTGAAGCCGAATAAGAATTAAGGCCCATGCCGATCATCGAAGTTACAGACGATAAATTAACAATGGATCCCGACCCATTTTTTTCCATTGCCGGTCCCGTATGTTTCATCCCGAGCATCGTCCCAAATCCGTTTATTCGCGACAAAAGCTCCCAGTCTTTGTAATCCACTTCACTAATTGTTTTTTCTGAAGTTACACCGGCGTTGTTGATCAGGATATCAATTTTCCCGTGTTCCTTCTCAACATCGCGGATAACTTGCTGCCAATTCTCGTCTGACGTCACATCAAGTTTTACACCGTGTATGTTTTCCTCCTGGCTGACTGTTGAAAGCGCATCTTCATTAATATCAGCCGCAACCACAACAGCCCCTTCTGCTGCAAACAATCTGGCTACGCTAGCCCCAATTCCAGATGCCCCTCCTGTAATAATCGCTACTTTTTCTTTCAACCTGCTCATTATACAATCACTACCTTTTATTCAATTTGATTTTGTTCTGCCAATAGACGTTTACATATTTTGGGGGCTGTAATTATATTCGGCAATAGTAGCAATGAAACCGGAATAGCCGTCACTACAATAAACGATTGTATCGAGCCAATACTTCCCTCTCCAAACGAAAGCAAGATGATCGTGACTAGCCCCATAATTACTGCCCAAAAAACTCTCATAAATGAGGATGGGCTGTTGTCCCCGGTAATCGCCATTGCAATCGTTAAAGACATAGAATCGGTTGTCGTCGTAACGAAAATAATCGTAGCGATCAAAAATAGAAAAGCAAGAATCGTACCGAACGGAAGTTGTTGGATAATTGCAATCATCGCAGCCGGCATCCCACCGTCTGCAAGCGCATTTGAAATGGAACCAGGACTTTCCATTTCAAAAAAGATTCCTGATCCTCCAACAACGGTAAACCAAAAATTCATAATAACTGCTGCTAAAACTGAAACAGTTAACACGATTTGACGTATGGATCGCCCACGAGATATACGACTGACAAGAATTGCCATCATCGGTCCATATCCGATAAACCAGCCCCAGAAGAAAACCGTCCAGGATCCGAGCCATTCGGTATTCCCTCGGTACGTGCTCATCCCGACAAAGTTCTGGATATAGACACCCAAAGATGCGAAAAATTGATTAAAGATAAACATCCCAGGACCGAGTATAAGAACAGCGATACATAGCACTACAGTAAGCTGTACATTAAAACTGCTCAGCCATTGAATACCCTTGTCAACACCTGTCACTGCAGAGATGGCAGCAACCGTCACAAGGCCTAATATAATTAAAAACTGCGTCGTAAACGTATTCGGCAAACCAAATAACGAATGTAGCGCATAACCAGCCTGCAGACCGAGAAAGCCGATTGGTCCAATTGTTCCAGCAGCCACTGCAATTACTGATACTGCATCTGCGATAGTGCCAATTATACTTTTATTAAATACCTTTTCCCCAAGAAAGGGGTACAGAAACGCACGTGGCTTCAGTGGTAGCTCACGGTGGTAATGTACGTACATTAAAATGATTGTGCTAAGCGTACCGTTAATGGCCCACGCGAGAAACCCCCAATGCAGAAAGCTTTGGCCAAGTGCAGGGGCCACTGCTTCTTCTGTCATTGTTTCTACTCCTTTTTGTGCAAAATAAGGAGGGGGAGTAAGAAACTGATTCAACGGTTCTGCCGCTGCCCAGAAGACCCCGCCGCCAGCCATCAATGTGCACATGATTATCGATGTCCATTTAAACGTGCTCATTTCCGGTTTTTCTCTTTTCCCCAATTTAATACGCCCATATTTCGAAAAGGCTAAATAAAGAGCGACTAGAAAGAAACCTAAAACAAGAATTTGGTATAAGCTTCCGAAGTACTCTACAGAAAATGCAAAAGACTGATTAACTAATTCTGAAACATATTCTCCATTAATAAAAGATGCAACGACGAAAAGAGTGAGAAAGCCACCGCTAATCAAGAGAACAGGCCAATCAATGGATGTAGCCTTGTGTTTGTGTTTATTCTTCAATGTACCCCTCCTTTCTCCTTACTCGTTCCCTCGTTTTATTATGTACAAAACCCATAGCTTTTTTACATCCTTCCCATTCTTAGTATCTCCCTCTTCTTCCCTACCATACAGAAAGTCAAGGTCAAAAAAACAACAAGGTAAATAATGTAACAAAAAAATGAAAAGACGTAAAGAAAAACACCCTTGAATTTATCCAAGAGTGTTTAGGTATACTCCTAAATTATCGATTGTACAATAGTGTTTGTGCAATGCCGATAAAATATTCTGATTCTCGAATAATGTGATCAATAACTACTTTGGCAGTAGTGTTCCCGCTCACCGCTTGACTATGATATTTGATCTGCCGGCACAGTTCAATAAAACCCTCACTTTGCTCAAGACAAAAAGAAACCAACTCTAATACTTTTTCCATTAAAGTCGGGGGTAACGTCTCCATACGAATTGTAGATTCCATAAAACGGATAACATACTGGTGGGTATCCAAGAGTGAATGTCTCCATTTGTCCAATGCGTCAACAAACTCTTTTTCTAATCCGGACACCAATTCTTTTATAACAACTGTATGCTCTTCTTCCTGATGCTTCCAAAATTCAGCTTCATCGATAACTCGTAAAGGCATTTGCGGACCATAATAAAATTGCAAAAAGCTCGCCTCCTTCATTAACTCTTATCCAATATATGAAGAGGCTTTTTCATTTATTACGCTGCTACCCTCGTAAGTATGGGGTAACCTTTTCGATCGCGCTTTGAAGCAGTTTGCTATTTTTTTCATACATTTTTTTCGCATCATCTGCCTCAGTGGCCAGTGCAAAATTCTCCAAATCTGCCTGGCACTTTTTCATTACTGCCAAAAGTTGTGGTTTTTCCACGGGTCTTGCCTGCTCCAGCTTATCGTCAAAAAGATCAACTGTTAATTGGCCGTAAGAGTCAACCTGCCCGATAAAAACATTTTCAACAGTTACTCCTAATTTTTCCAGTTCCGTTTTTAACCAGCGACGATTGAGCCCAACTGTCGCGAGCGGTTCATCAAAAATTTCACCGTCCATAATGACCGTTTGTGGTTCCTTCGTACCAGGCACCGTTACACCCAAATCTTTTGCTGTTAAAGGCTGGTTCTCTTTTTTTAATAAAACACTAATCCCGCCGGAAGGTTCCAATGTCGCAAACTCAACATCCGCCACTTGAAACACATCCTTTTTACGGAGTGATTCTAGCAATTTATCTGTTGTCATATTTTCTGTTTTCAGGTTGTCTTCCAGAATCTTTCCATCTTTAATAAGTACGGCAGCTTCCCCTTCAATATTCTCACGTGCCGTTTTACTTTTTAATAATACCAAACTAATGAGAATGGGGATAAGGCCAAACACAGCTACTCCGATAATTCCTTCCAGCACACTAGTTTCAAGCCCAATAGTGGTTATCCCGGTTATAGTCCCAACGGCGATGGCAATGACAAAATCAAAAAACGAAAAATCAGTAATGTGCTTTTTCCCTGCTAGCTTGGCAATGACAAAAAGAAGAACGAGAAAGAGGAATGCTCGGGAAGCTACTTCTAACCATGCGGGCAATAGTATTACCTCCTTTCCTAAAACCCTTTATATTGATCTTCTTCCATCTCTAATACAGCTGTTCTCCTTTTTAAACCACGAATGATCTCTTCCAAAATGTTCTGAGCTTCTTGAAAGGTAATCTTTGCGTTTTCATCTTCTGTTCGTAAAGCTAAGCTTTCTAAACCACCTTCGACACTTTTCATATTTGCAAGGCATTGCTTAACATCTGAAGCTACCGTCATGAAATCCCTCCTAACCTTTTGGTTTAAACAAGAGCGCTCCAATCATCGCAAAAATAATCGCTGCAGAGATTCCCGAGCTTGTCACTTCAAACATCCCGGTAACAACTCCAATCAAACCATGTTGCTCCGCCTCGGCCATGGCACCATGAACAAGTGAATTTCCAAAACTTGTGATAGGAACGGAGGCTCCCGCTCCTGCAAAGGCAATTAATGGCTCGTATAACCCGAAACCATCTAAAATGGCTCCAATTACAACGAACGTACTTAACGTATGAGCAGGAGTCAGTTTAAATACATCAAACATAATTTGACCAATTACACAGATAAAACCACCGACAACGAATGCCCAGAAAAAAATCATGATTCTGCCTCCCCTTCGTCCCACTCAATGGAAACAGCTTGGGCAATGCAGGGGATCGTTTCATTTTGTTGAACCGTGAGCGGAGACAGAAGCGCCCCGGTGGCTGTAACTAACATCCTCTTGATTTCACCCTTTTTCATCCGGTTGAGCAGATGACCATATGTCACGACTGCCGAACATGCCGTCCCGCTTGCCCCAGCAAGGACAGGCTGCCCTTCTCGGTATATCATAAGCCCGCAGTCTTGGTACTGTTCCTCTGTTATTTCCACCCCGTGCTTATGAAATAAATCCAATGAAACTTCACGGCCGATATGACCGAGGTCACCAGTTGCGATAACATCATAATAGGAAGGCTTGATATTTCGTTCTTTTAAATGCGTTTCAATGGTATCTACAGCAGCCGGTGCCATCGCTCCCCCCATATTATTCGGATCCGTCATTCCCATATTAACTACACGACCAATAGTTGCTGAAGTAATGGCCGGACCCTTACCGTCATCACTAACAAGAGCTGCTCCCGCTCCGGTTACCGTCCATTGTGCAGTTGGAGGTTTTTGAGTACCGTATTCTGTCGGAAACCGAAATTGTTTCTCCACTGCCGTATTATGACTGGATGCCCCGGTCATAATATAGCGAGCTCCCTTTGTATTCACAATATAGGCAGCAAGTGCCAATCCTTCCATCGATGTTGAACAGGCACCAAATAGTCCGAAATAGGCAGAGCCAAGTGTCTCAGCTGCAAAACTGGTCGGAGTCATCTGATTAATTAAGTCCCCCGCCATAAAAAACTGTATATCTTCTTTCTTAAGGCCGACCTTATGGAGAGCCCGTTCACATGCTTCTTCCATTAAAACTTTGTGAGCTTTTTCATAAGTATCCTCATTCAACCACAAATCCCCGTGCAAAAGGTCAAAGTCATCAGGAATAGCTCCTTTTGCTTCAAACGGACCACCGACTGTTCCAGTAGAAATGATTATGGGTCTATTGGCAAATTCCCATGTTCGGTGCCCAACCAGCATTAGAATCCCCCCCATTGCGTGATAATTGTTTTTATAATCGCAACGACAAATGCAGAAAAGGTTCCGAATAAAAGAACCGAGCCGGCTAGTTTAAACATATTACCGCCTACTCCAAGCACCAAGCCTTCCGATCGATGTTCAATAGCAGAGGAAATAACTGCGTTACCAAAGCCGGTGACCGGGACTGCTGTACCAGCACCGCCAAATTGGGCAATCCGGTCATATATCCCAAAGCCAGTCAACAGAAGTACAAGGAATATGAGTGTCGCAATCGTTGGGTTTCCTGCTGTCTCTTCCGTAAAATTAAAATTATAAATATAAAAAGTTTGAATGCCTTGCCCGATAAGACAAATCGTCCCGCCTGTCAGAAAAGCTTTTACACAGTTTTTAAAAACGGGCCTATTCGTTTCACGTTGTTTTTCAAATGTCTGATATTCTTGCTGTACTGGTGTTAAATTCTTTTTTTTATTGTTGGCCATAGCATGACTGCCCCCTTTTTATGTTTTTTCTTCTGCTAGTTCTTTGATTTGTTGAATACGTTGCTGCCAATTTTTCCGCTCAAGGGGCTCCTGCTGATTTTTCTCCTCCAATTTACCAACTTCTAAATAAATCTTATAATCGGCTGACGCATTTACTTTTTTATCTGGGTGCATCTGTTTTAAATCGTTTTTTATTTTTTTCTCTAAGCTTTTTATTTTAAAGCGAGCGAATTGGTCGAGCTTGATTCCAACGAGAATCACTTCATCCGTATTCACTGCTTTTACATCTGTGATTTCTTTGCTGGCCATCAATGCTTTTTTTGTTTGTATAGAAGGCGATTGGTCAAAAGGTTCTTGCATATGTACCGTGGTTAGCCCACTACTGCTATCCCCTTGATCTCTCTGTTCATCCATACAAGCAGCAGTGACTACCATTATGAGTATTGTCGCCAATAAATGTGGTGCTTTTTTCATGCTGAACACTCTTTCTTTTTCTCATTTTGACAAAGAGAAGGAGGCTGGTTCGTCTCCCCTGTCCTCCTCCTCGTTCTTTATTACTGTTTATATTGTGGTTCTTCCTGTTCAATCTGCTGAACACGAGGTGCTACATTGTCCACTAACTGTTGTGTTTGTTGTGCCGCGTTTTGGTACATTTTTTTGGCTTGTTTATTTTCTGTCGCAAGCGCAAACGATTCAAAGCTTGCTTGTGCACTTTTTAAATTAGCCATTGTTGTTTTCAAGTCACTGGCTACTGTCATATCTTACACCTCTTCTTTCGTTTTTTAGGTTTGAGACGTACATAAATTAGAATGTTACGAACTCCTGCTTTTTATGCACCAATGACAACTGCTTTTTAACAAGATGACATAATAAAAAAAATTAGATTGAACATTCTATAATAGAACTAAGAAAAAGGAGGACGAAAAATGGGATTATTCAGCGGGAATCAAAAGCTAGAACCGATGCATTATGGAGAAGTTTTCGGGGTATGGACAGCACTATCTGTTGCAAAAGGACAACTGGCTGCTTATCAAGTGTATTACAATCACGCAGGAGATGAGGAATTAAAAAAATTCATCAGTGACATGGTGGACAACCTTATAAAACCCACGATAGAGGAGAATGAAATACTGTTAAAACAAAATAGTGTAGGCCTGCCTGTTGCTCCTCCAGAGAAGTCCGAGGCCAACCGTGAAGATATCCCGATAGGAGCACGGATCATGGACCCGGAAATTGCCACTGCTGTTTCAAAAGATATTGCCCAAGGGCTGATTGCGGACAGCCAGTTGATCGGCCAATGTATTCGTGAAGATATTGCCATGATGTACGGCCAGTTCCACATGAAGAAAGCGCAAATGGGAGCGAGGCTGTTAAAAATTATGAAAGAAAAGGGATGGCTGGTCCCACCCCCGCTTCATAAAAGCAGTAAATCAAATCAAACAGATTAACTACAAAAAGCTGTTCCATCTCAGCGCCAATACTGAGTTGGAACAGCTCTTCAATTATCGAATCATCCACTTCTCTTCCGAGAGTAAGTTCTATTTTCTCTGTATGGATAGTTAACTCCCAGGAGGTCTCAGTTCTTGAATGCCAGATAATTTCCCATGCTTGAACCCTGGCAATAAACCAGCATATTATGATAGTAATTTGAACGAAATTAACGATAGGTAGCGCCATCTTTGTTTTTTGGTCGTAGCAGCAGGGAAATAATCGCGCCAATGGATATAGAGGGCGAATTGGGGGATTCATATAAAAGAAACCCATACAAAAAAAGTTGCCAGCATAGTAAGGTGACAACTTTTTTATCATTTGCCTGGCAACGTCCTACTTTCACAAAGGGCTGCCCCTTCATTATC
>NZ_JAJJJF010000019.1 GCF_022458745.1 Bacillus piscicola | reverse complement strand
CCAAAAATCCCGCAGGAAGCGAACTTTGCTTCCGAGTAAGTTGAGGCGTTGCCACGGCAAGGAAGACACAGTGAGAGCAAGCGTAAGCGCAGTCCCTAACTGATGTCGCAGTTGTGCCCTTAAAGGTAAAAGCGTCCGCCTGCAGTGAAAATCCGTTCTAATTCTACTCAACTGGTAATGAGGTTGATAATTTCTTCTTCGCTCATCTGGTCATTTATTTCATATACACCCGCTTGTATCTTTGTAGCGGCACCACTTTCTTGAAGCCGATGTTGAAAGTTTCTCTCGTCGTCGATCATTCCTAACTTTGATAAGGATGATACCACCGTGCTGCTGCTCATGCCTTCTGTAATTGTAAGAAGCGCTTTTACAGAGGATACTTTTCGGTTACTTTGTTCCTTAAGATCGGCAACTTCACTGTTTGTCAGGATGTTGTACCCCTGTTCTTCCAACACGACGATGGCCTCTTCCTTACTTAAAATTTTCTCGGTAACAGCTTCTTCCTGATTGTCTGCCGGTTGCTGAGTAAAGTAATAAACAGAAGCACAGCATGCTGCCGCAAATAAACCAGCTGCAAACATTTGTATCGATTTCCGATTCATAGGTGTGCCTCCTCAGTGGCTATTGCTAAGCAGATGTTTTACTTCATCCACCTGCAGCTCCATTGCAGCAGCAATTTCTTCTACGTTCCTATTTTGCTGGAAAAGCGCATGTGCTTCGGAAACAAGTTCAGCGTGGCTGCTTGATTTCTTATTTTTTTGAAAGGAAGTCGGCGTGGCAGCCAATAATTCCTCTTCTAAGTAATGAATCCGTTTACGTAAATCATACACATCTCCCACCATTTGCAGTGTTAATTGGTCGAGTTCGGCTTTCATCTCTTTGTCTTTATCACGACCCAAAAAAGATACGCCGAACAAAAGAATACTCGCTGCAAATAATGATATAATCAGCCATTCCATGTCATAATCCCCCTGTTAGCATGTAGTCAACAATATTATACACGCTCTTGTCTAAATCGAGAATGCCGTTTCAAATATGCCCGGCTCAAACGTGTATAATTATGTTGAAAGAAGGGTTCGTTTTTGCTATCATTAAAAAGTATGAAAGATGCTTGAACTTCATTTTCTAAGTAGTGAAAGAAATGAAGGTAAGCCTCCGGCGGATGCTTCGGAATTTTTAGCGATAAAAATCCGTACACAATTTCGCCGTGGCGAATTTGATCATGAGGAGGGGAAATGATGCGCGTACAAGTAACGCTTGCCTGCACGGAAACAGGTGACCGTAATTATATTACGAGTAAAAACAAACGTACGAATCCAGAACGTCTTGAGTTTAAAAAATATAGCCCGCGGCTAAAAAGACACACGTTGCACCGGGAAACAAAGTAAGCAGATGGAGTGATCTCCTCTGCTCTTTTTTTAAGGAAAAGTGATGGAAATGACAAAACGTGATTTGCGTTTATATATTAGAAACCAATTCAATGAGCTACGTGTTAGTGAGCGGGAAACGGAATGCGAAATCATTTATAACCGCTTATTTCAGTGGACAAAGTGGCAAGAAGCCCAGACCGTTGCTGTTACAATGGCGACCAGAAACGAGATCGACACGGCGCCGATCATTGAGCGAGGCTGGGAGGAAGGGAAGCGCATGGTCATACCGCGTGCCGACCCACTTCATCATGCTCTGCATTTTTATGAGATCCATGCTTATTCTGAGACGGAAAAAAGCTTTGCCGGAATTTGCGAGCCAGACCCAGAGAAAACGACATATATTGCACCTGAATACTTTGATTTAATCATTGTGCCGGGTCTTGCTTTTGATGTTGATAAATTCCGTGTCGGTTTCGGAGGCGGTTATTACGACCGCTTATTAAGCACTATTGCGGTACCAACTTGTGCGTTGGCACTTGAGTTCCAATTGTTTGAGCACATTCCGCATGAGAAGCACGATATTTCGCTCACTGCCATTATCACCGCGAATTCCATCATTATGTAATGTGCACCCCCAACACAACTTTTGTATAAAAAAGCTTTTCTTCGTACACCTTAAA
This sequence comes from Bacillus piscicola, assembly GCF_022458745.1. Lineage (GTDB taxonomy): Bacteria > Bacillota > Bacilli > Bacillales > Marinococcaceae > Alteribacillus_A > Alteribacillus_A piscicola. The sequence goes on along the minus strand of NZ_JAJJJF010000019.1, from coordinate 32,326 downwards.
CATAAAAAGGTGGAGATAAAATGAGAGGCTGGATATGGATGATTATCATTACTTTTCTAGTCGCAATAGGACTGCGGATGAGAGGAAGGTTTTTCCCTTTTATTCTTGGCAGTCGTTCGATTCGAAGAGTGGCTATTACAATTGCTTTGCGGATTCCGTTCTTACGCAATCAGTTACTTTCTTCGTTTTCACCTTTTTAAACAAATTTCAGGAAGCACCTATATGTTCCAAAGCGCCGTCACCATGACCGGCGTTTTTTTTGTTATACTGGTGGAATAATCAGGGTAGAATCGTTCCCGGCCATCTGAAAGGATGAAACGATGTGTTGGCTAACCATTTGTTTTGGAAAATGATGTATTACTTAGTCATTCAAGAGGACGCACGTATTATTGAGATGAGTCCGGATTATAAGCAAATTTGGCTTGAATATGAAGGGGATGGGCGAAAACTGGCAATTCGCCTAGCGCGAGTTGAATATCATTGGATGAAAGACTTAGAAGCGGATATTCGAACGGCACGAAAAATGTTCAAACGTTTAAAGAAAATCCAACCTTCACGAAAATGGTTCTTTCAAAATATGTATGTATCCACCTACCCTCCTGCTGATCAGGAGACGAAAGTAGGAGCAGAGGAAAATGACGACAGCTCACAACATTATTTTATCGCTGAGGAACCAGTGAGGGAGGTAACAGATAGTCCGTCTTTCGTTTTTCGCACGCTTGGAATGATAGAACCATGGGAGAGTGTACCGGAAGAGTTAACGGAAAATGAGCATGAAGAAGCAGCAGGCTTTTACCGCAAACAAGTTCTTATTAAAAAACAGCAGCTTGATAAGCAGGACCGCTCTTTGCTCATATTTGGAAAGCCGCGTCTGACATATCTCCTTCTCGCAGCAATCGTTTTTGTTTTTTTTGCCATTGAACAGGCAGGCGGGAGTACGGATCTCTTGACGTTAATTGAATTTGGGGCAAAATATAATCCCGCTATTCTGGACGGAGAGTGGTGGCGGCTATTCTCTTCTATGTTTCTCCATATTGGATTTTTGCATATATTTATGAATTCATTGGCCCTTTTTTATCTTGGTGGGGCGGTGGAAAGAATGTATGGAACGTTACGTTTTAGCGTCATTTATTTGACAGCAGGGCTGTTTGGATCACTGGCTAGTTTCGCATGTAATGAACAAGTATCGGCAGGAGCGTCAGGTGCGATATTTGGCTGTTTTGGTGCACTCTTATATTTCGGCCTCATTCACCGGCAGTTATTTTTTCGGACAATGGGGGTCAATGTATTGTTTATTTTGGCCATTAATCTCGTGTTCGGCTTTGTCGTGCCTGCAGTCGATAACGGGGCGCATATTGGGGGGCTTGCCGGTGGTTTCCTCGCTTCTGCCGTCGTCCATTTGCCTAAACATCGAAACAAAACACGTCAGTTGCTCATTTTAGTGGCAACTATTTTATGTGCAGGTATTTTGTATGGTTACGGGGTGAATAACGACAATAAATCAGAGTCAGTGCCCTTAGACTTGCAGCTTGCTCAAGAGTATCTGGAGAAGGATAACATACAGGAAGCAGAAGAAATTCTTCAAGACGTACTTCGTCATCAGGAAAATGAGCAGGCTTATTTTTTATTAGGCAATGTGTTCATTCAGGAAAACAAATATGAACAGGCCGCCGAACAATTTCGAGAAGCAATCTCACTAGACCAGGAATTTTTAGAAGCTTATTACAATCTTGTCATAGTTTCCATTGAATTAGAGGAGTACGCTCAGGCAAGAGAATATTTGGCAACATTGAAAGAGAAAATGAAAAAAGCAAAAGATGCAGAGCATTTAGATGTAGAAAAACTGGAAAAGTTTCTCGCTGAAAGAACGAATACCTAGCAGATCTATGTATGCCTCCTCCCGTTATCACATAGGTTGTAACAAAGACGAGCAAAACGAGGAGGCGCTTATGCTGGTATCTATCATCGAAATTGCTTTAACAGCAGCGACACTTGGAGCATTAACGATATATACGAGAAATAAACAGTCACTGATCGCCTTCACAGTTATCGTGTTATTTGTATGTTTTTCTTATTTTGGCTTTTTGCTATCCGGTCTCCTTTACGTTAGTGAGATGGAGTGGCTGGTTAATTTCCTAAGGTTCATCTTGGTGCTCTTTGTATGCGTGGCGGGAGTTATCTCTTTTCTGCCTTTTCATGGATTTTTGCATGCAAAGAGTATGCAGTTCTGGGGGGCTCTTGCAGTATTTTTCTTTTTCATCGGATGGCATATTGGCCATTGGCAAGAATCGATGTTTTTGTTTCTGCTTTTATGTCTCTTTTTTTTACTATTTTTTGTCGTGGGTCATCTCGCATTTGGAAGCTTTCAAAATAGGTGGCAGCGAGTCACTTTTATATCCTATGTTCCGTTTTTACTATTGCTTTTGTTTTCAATCATTGTGTTGCTATAATAGGGCGTATGATGAAAAATTTGGATACAATAACGAAGATTAGAAAATGGCTGATGCAATTTCGCATTGTCGTTTACACGAAAGATAGGCAAGGGGATTTGGAGCTAATGGAAGAAGAGATCAAAGAAGCCTTCCGAGCCGGGCTTTTGGAGAAAGTCATGTATCAGGAGGCGCTTCTCACAATTAGAAGGGAAAAACAAAAAAATTTAGACAGTGGCGGCTCTTGAGAGTATAAAGGAGCGAAGAGATGGAGGCTCAATATGTATTAGGAATAGATATCGGCGGAACTTATACAAAGATAGCTATTTTTACGGAGAAGGGAAACATGTGTGCGGACTGGGAGATTCCTACCATCCCTGAAAACGGAGGGTCCTTTGTCTTATCTGCGGTCGCGCAGTCCGTTCATGATAAATTATTTGAAATGGGTATCCCTTTAAGCCAAGTTGCCGGGGCGGGTATGGGGATGCCGGGCTATATTGATTCGGAACGGGGAACGATCGTCTCCTCGGTCAATATAGGGTGGAAACAATATCCGGCAGCATGGGAGTTATCGAAGCTTCTTGAAGTTCCGGTATTGATTGATAATGATGCAAATCTTGCAGCTGCCGGTGAATACTGGCAAGGTGCAGGAAAGCACGGAGAGGATTTATTATTTCTAACAATTGGAACAGGGATCGGATGTGGCATCATTATTGGCGGGAAGGTTTTGTATGGGACCGGTGCAGGGATAGCTGGTGAAGCAGGCCACATAACAGTAATCCAAGAAGGCGGAGAAACGTGTAAATGCGGTAAGAATGGCTGCCTGGAAACCGTAGCATCGGCCCCTGGTATTATCCGGCTTGCCAAAAGAGAAGCACAGAGAGAGGGGTATTCGCTGTTAGATGCCAAAAAGAACTGGACGACAAAGGATGTTTTTGATTTGGCAGAGGCAGGTGACCGTGCGGCAAAAACAGCGGTTAATAAAGCGATGCAATATTTGGGACTCGCGGCCGCCAATGCAGCTGCTCTTTTAAATCCTAGCCGTATCGTGATAGGAGGCGGGGTATCCGCAGCCGGAGAAAAGCTTCTCACTCCTTTACGAAAACACTTTTACTACTATGCGTTAGAGCGAGTGAAACAAGGAACGGAGCTGCAGTTAGCTGAATTAGGAAATAAAGCTGGAGTCACAGGTGCAGCGTGGCTTGCATTGACAGGGAAAGGAGGCCAACAGTGAACAAGCACATTACAATGCTCGGAGTACCGCTTGATCTTGGCCAAAGTCGACGCGGAGTCGACATGGGTCCTAGTGCTATCCGATATGCAGGAGCCATGGAAAGAATTCAGGCTTTGGGTTATGATATAGAAGATAGAGGCGATATTTCGATAAAAAAAGAAGACGTTGGAAAAGAAGATGTCGAAAATCTAATTAATCTCCATGCGGTTACAAAGGCGAACACGGAGCTTGCAGCTATGACAACTGCTATCTTTAAAGAGGGACGTTTCCCGCTCGTACTGGGAGGAGACCATAGTATGGCTATCGGTTCCATTGCCGGAGCAGCACCGCATTTTCAAAACCTCGGGGTCATTTGGTACGATGCTCATGGTGACTTAAATACAGCAGAGACTTCTCCATCCGGAAATATCCACGGGATGCCGCTTGCCGTCTCGCTTGGGCTCGGTCATCCCTTATTAACAGAAATAAATGGGAAGGCTCCGAAGCTGAAACCGGAGAATGTCGTTATTATTGGCGCAAGAGAGCTCGATGGAGGAGAGAAGAAGTTCATTCGAGATCTTGGCATTAACGTCTATACGATGCATGAAGTAGACCGCTTAGGGATGCCGGAAGTAATTGAACAGACGATTGACTACTTAAAGGACAAGTGTGACGGTGTTCATTTAAGCTTGGATTTGGACGGGCTTGATCCTCAAGATGCCCCCGGAGTCGGAACACCGGTCATTGGCGGTCTCAGCTACCGCGAAAGTCACTTAGCCATGGAAATAATTGCAGAATCAGATATCATTACATCAGCAGAATTTGTAGAAGTTAACCCGATTTTGGATGAAAAAAATAAGACAGCAGAAACTGCAGTTGCGCTAATGGGTTCTCTATTTGGAGAAAAATTGAAATAAATGGTGTAGAAGGAGAGAAACAAACATGACTGAATTTCGTACGGAACGGGACTTTTTAGGGGAAAAGCAGGTGCCGGCAGAAGCGTATTACGGCATTCAAACCATTCGTGCCAAAGAGAATTTCCCAATTACGGGCTACCCTCCGCATCAAGAATTAATTAAAGCATTCGGTTACGTAAAAAAAGCTGCCGCTATGGCAAACCGGGATGTTGGCGTGCTGACGAATAAAATAGCGGATGCAATCATTCAAGCGGCAGACGAAGTGATCGACGGCGCGTATAACGACCAATTTATCGTTGACGCTATTCAAGGGGGAGCCGGAACGTCTTTTAATATGAACGCCAATGAAGTGATTGCCAACCGCGCCATAGAAATTCTAGGTGAGAAAAAAGGTAATTATTTAATTGTCAGTCCTAATACACACGTAAACATGGCGCAGTCGACTAATGATTCTTTTCCGACTGCTATTCATATCAGCGCTCTGAACTTGGCAAAGGGATTGACAGTCATGCTTGAACGGCTGCTTGAGGTTTTGGAACAGAAAGAAACGGAATTTGATAATATTATTAAAATGGGACGCACTCATTTGCAGGACGCGGTACCTATCAGGTTGGGACAGGAATTCGGCGCGTACCGCCGTGTTCTGAGCCGAGACCTTAAAAGGATTAAACGCGCCGTAGAGCCTCTTTATGAGATCAATATGGGGGCCACTGCCGTCGGAACCGGTTTGAATGCAAAGCCGGAATATATTAAAAAAGTTGCTCAATACTTAGCAGATTTAACAAACATGCCTTTTAAAAATGCGGAAAATCTCGTCGATGCCACTCAGAACACGGACGCGTATACCGAGTTGTCAGCGGCGTTAAAAGTACATGCAATCAATTTGTCCAAAATTGCTAATGACCTGCGCTTAATGAGTTCCGGTCCGCGTACTGGTTTGAATGAAATCAATTTACCGGCTCGTCAGCCAGGTTCATCGATCATGCCGGGAAAAGTAAATCCAGTTATGTGTGAAGTGATCAACCAAATTTCATTCCAAGTCATCGGTAATGATCACACGATCAGTCTTGCTTCCGAGGCGGGGCAATTAGAACTAAATGTGATGGAGCCGGTACTCGTATTTAATTTACTGCAATCCCTGTCTGTGCTTGAAAATGGATTACAAGTGTTTAGAGAGCATGCCATCTCCGGCATTACTGCGAATGTTAAACGCTGCCGTGAGTTAGTGGAACACAGCGTCGGTATTATTACTGCCATCAACCCCCACGTCGGTTATGAAGCCGCATCCCGGATTGCGAAGGAGGCCATTGAAACCGGCAGAAGCGTAAGAGATATCTGTTTAGAGCGAGGGATATTAAGTCAGGAAGAATTAGACGAAATACTGGACCCGAAAGAAATGACAAAACCTGGTATTGCAGGAGCAAGGTTCATGGAGCAACAGTAAGCGAGAAGAACGCCTGATTCTTTAGTGGATCAGGCTTTCCTCGCTGTTTTTAGTAAGAAGGAAAAATGGGGGAATACGATGTTTTCAGGAAATAAGTTAGTTGTAATCCTGCCTGTAGTGTTAATGCTTCTCCTGTTTGCCGGCGGAAGTCTGTACATAAATAAAGCCCAAGTCGTTACAAATGAGAAGCTAAATGAACAAATTGAATGGGACACATCTTTTGAAGCAGCTGAAAGTGGGGCCCAGTTAGAAGGAACCTGGGAGTGGAAAGTGATGCCGGAAGACGGTGTGCAAGGTCTTGATTATATAGGGGTTACCTTACTAGATAAAAATGGCGCACCACTTCCTCGCGAAACCTTAAAGTCTTATAAATTAGTCGTCGAGACAAAGGAAGGCAAGAAGGAAGCGGAAAGTGAAATCGTTGACAACGGAATTCTTTTTTCTTTTTTAACAGAGATGGAGGAGTATGACGTTGTGGGTAGTAAAGGTTCCTTTACTGTAGAAACAGACACGGATATTATTCCGGAGCGTGCGGTAGTCAGTTATTTGCATACATGGGAGGAACACCAGGGCATAAAATCAAAAGATGCGAGGTTTTTTGAGAGGGAATTTGTGGGTAAAGAGAGTAACGATGAATCTTTCTTTTGGGTTGCGGAACGCTTTGTAGATGTTGATAAAGAAAGTTTGCATGCATCATGAAAGGGCTCTCCTATCAAAATGGAGTTCTTTTCATTGGTGAACAGTTTATAGGTTGGGCGCACGTAGAGAATCAGCGTCCGGTTTCGAGGCTGCTGCCCCTTCACCCCACTTCGTTATGGAAGATTGGTAAAGATGTCTTCCTATCGATGCCGTATTGGTATAAGCTTCTATTCTTTTTATGGGGGGCGGCTGTGCTGATATCCGTACCTGTTCGTCTTTTCTACGATGGTTTTTTCCCTTATGCGCCAGCATATACCTTCTTTTATTTTTTATTTGGTACTCACTTTATCTTCCCGAAACAGTTGAAACAGTTTCACGGTGCTGAGCATAAAGTGTTTAGTTTTAAAGGGATAAAAAGTGGACGATATTTATCACGAATCAAAAAAGCAGCCATTACGAACCGGTATTGCTCGACAAACACAGTGGTGCTATATTTTTTCCTCGTCGCTGCGTGTATACCACTTACTGCACTACTGCTCCCTTTAGACAGGGCAGCTGCGCTCGTATCCTATGCAGCAGTACCGGCAGCGCCACTGTTGCATCGTGTTATTCAGAAAAAGGGGATGGGCGGACTACGAAAACCACTTCTTACTGTCTCCTATGCCGTGCAAAAGCATATTACGTGTTCCAACCCGGAGAGGATTCATCTGCGGACCGCATTAGCTGCCTACCGGACACTTGCCAGAAAAGAATATCCACACCTTTTAAAGGAAGTAAAGGAGGAGAAGCATATGGCAATTATGGACTTAACGGTTGTTCCTATTGGTTCAGAATCCACCAGTATGAGTGATGATGTAGCGGAGATTCAAAAAGTGCTCGATCAACACGGAGATAAGATTAACTATCAGCTCACCTCGATGAGCACTATTATCGAGGGTGATCTGCGTGACCTGCTTGCGATTGTCCAAAATTTGCATGAAATTCCATTTAATCGGGGCGCAAAACGAGTGTCGACGAACATTAGAATAGACGATCGCCGCGACAAAACAAGCGGAAGAATGGAAGAAAAAGTAGAATCGGTGGAAAGTAAACTATAATAGAGAAAAAAGGAGCTAAATCAGCTCCTTTTTTCCATTTCTTTACTACTATGTATGGCTGGGATGGCAGGGTTCGAACCTGCGAATCACGGAGTCAAAGTCCGATGCCTTACCGCTTGGCTACATCCCATTAACAGTTATAGTGTAGACACGGTCTTATGGTTATATACAAGAAGAAAAGATTTTTTAAAAAAGAAGGGATTTTCAAATGGAAGGAGAATATGTAAGTTGAAAACAAGAATAATGAAAGGAAAGGTGATGAATTGTCGAACGTTGAGTTAGATAGCAGAACTATCGTTGATCGTGCCCTTGAACTGCAGGCAACAGATGTTCATTTACATCCCTATGAGAAAGTAACCGTGCTTTTATTTCGGATCCACGGTGACCTTTACAAGATGGCCACTTTACGGCCGCAAACCGCTGAACGTTTAATCGCGCATTTCAAATTCCGAGCTGGAATGGACATCGGAGAAAAACGCCGGCCCCAAAACGGATCTTTCTTGGCAAAATCGTCACGACGGCCTGTCAATCTTCGGTTTTCCACAATGCCTTCCTACTATCGAGAAAGCATGTCCATTCGATTGCTCCCTCAGAAGGAATTCCTTTCTTTATCCTCCCTATCCTTTTCTCCCGCAGTTGTTTCTTATTTTCAATCGTTACTTTCTGAGAAGAACGGTCTGATTATACTAACAGGACCAACCGGATCTGGAAAAACGACCACCCTCTATTCATTTATGAATGCCTTATCCAAACAGTATGCTTCCCGTATTATCAGCATTGAAGACCCCGTAGAAATAAGAGATGAATCTTTCATCCAGACAGAGGTAAATGAAAAAGCAGGATTGTCGTATGCAGAAATGTTAAAATCTTCCCTGCGGCATGATCCTGACGTTATTATGATAGGCGAAATCAGAGATACGGAAACGGCTAAATTAGCGATACGTGCAGCTTTTACCGGCCATCTAGTTTTTACGACCATGCATGCCGGAAGTCCGTATGGAGCCATTCACCGCCTGCAGGATTTTGGATTTACGAACGTAGAATTACAGGAAACGTTACTATGTATCACTTCTCAAACATTACTGCAGCGTTACTGTGTGTATTGCCAAGGTTTTACTTGTTCTCCTTATTGCCAAAAATTCAAGCAGGCATCGCGCCTTGCCTTATTTGATATTCTTTCGAAACGGGAAATATTACAGTACTTCGCTAACCATTTTCAAGACAAGCCAGCTTTGACGATATCTCAGCAAACACAGTTAATAAAGGGCAAAGCTTTAGGCCTTCTTTAAAAGTGGGAAAGGGGTGAGGCCTTTATGGGCAAAAAGTGGAAAAGCCATGAATCTGCCGACTTTCTAGTGAAAGTGGGCGAGCTGTTAGAGCAAGGCTACTCCATCGACCAGGTGCTTGAATTGTTAAGCTGGGAACAGCCGGATATAGTGAAGTCAATGATTATCGAGATGAGAGAGGAATTACGAAGAGGTACTTCTTTTCATGAAATATTAAGAAATCATTATTTCCCCTCTGATATAACGGCTTATGTTTTTTTCTCCGAATCATGCGGTGCACTGCAAGAAGGGCTGCAGGGAGCAGGTGAATTGTATCGGAAACGAATCGAGACGACGAGACGAATACGCCGATATTTACGATATCCGCTGCTTCTTCTATGGACCCTGCTTATAATATCCATTGTTATGCTTCATTTTCTTTTTCCTCAGTTTAGTCAATTGTTTGATTCCCTTGATATGGAATTTCCAATGGTTACTCTTATCATGATCCAATTTTTTCGCTATTCGCCTTACCTCGCCTTTTCCCTCGTCCCGATTGTGTTACTTTTATTTGTTTACTATTTTAAAACATTTCGACATTATTCTGCGCACAAACAATGCCACCTATTGTTTCAAATTCCTTTCCTTGCGCCTTTCCTTCGCTTATTTTTCACTTATTATTTTTCATTGCAGTTGAGCAGTATGCTGAAAGGGGGGTTATCCATTTATGAAGCGTGCCAAGTATTTGAAAGGCAGGACCACTTTGAATTTTTCCAGGCTGAAGGCAGCTTTTTAAAAGCAATGCTTAAGGAAGGAAACTCGTTATCGGAAGCTTTGGAGAACAAGGGGTGGTACAGAACGGAAATGAAGTATGTCGTACAACATGGACAAACGGCAGGAAGGCTTGGGGATGATCTGTATTATTACAGTGAGAGGGTGTTGCGAATACTTGAAGACAGGGTGAAAAAGGTAGTAATGACTGTACAGCCTATCATGTTTTGTATGATTGGCTTGGTTATTCTCGCCATGTTTTTATCGGTTTTCTTACCCATGTTTCAGTTGATGACCTCTATGTAAGAAAGGAGTAAGTGAGATGGGGCATGTAAAAGTAGAGCAAAATGACGAACATGAACGATTACTGGAACGTATCAACATGCTCGAACAGCGAATTCAAGCGATAGAAATGAACAAAGAGCAAGATATTATCAGCCTTTTAAAAATCTCTTACCAAAAAAATAAAATGTAGAAGGGAAAAATATCAATGAAAATGATGAAAAACGAGAAAGCCTTTACCATGATTGAGATGATGATTGTTCTTCTAATTATCACGGTTTTGCTGCTTATTGCGATACCGAATATGGTCACAAACAATAACGTTGCACAGTCACGCGGCTGTGATGCGACTATGCAGCTTTTAGAAGCACAGGTAGGAGCGTACGAGGTCGAGTTTAATGAAAGACCCTCATCTTTAGAAGAGTTACAAACAGCTAAGTATGTGGATAGAATAACATGTCCAGACAATACGCCATTGCAACTGTCAGAAGGTAAAGTATCAAAGGCATCTCAGTGAGCCAGAAGCCGCTCGGAGAAGACGGACACACTTTAGCAGAGATGGTAATTGTCTTATTAATTATCACAGTAACAATCGGAATTCCCATTTTAACTTTTCATTCTTTTCAAAATCAGAAGGAAATAGATTATTTTATCGAGTTGCTGGCGGAAGATTTAAGATACGCTCAACAGTATGCATATGCGCATGAAAAAATGATTTTTTTGGAGAGTGACAAGACTTCTTATGCTTTAAAAGAATCGGTATACAGCAAGCCACTCCTGCTTCGTAAGATTCCGGCAGGAGTGAAGTTTGATAGAGGGACAATTTCGACAAGCGAAATTATCTACAATCACAATGGCAACATTAGAAAACCGGGCACATTTTATATACGGACAGCAAAGAACAATTATAAAGTAGTATTGTTATTAGGCAGGGGGCGTTTTTATGTCGAGAAAATGTGAGGATGGAATGACATTAATGGAAGCAGTTGCTGCGTTGAGTCTGCTTTCATTTATTACCTTGATGTTATTGCCCCTTTTTGGAATTGTTTATTCTGAAAAGAAAACGATCCACGAGATGCGTTCTGCCTTGTATGTATTAGAAAAAGAAGCACTGGCCGGAGAGCAATATGAAACGATAAGGAATGGTTATTGGGAAGGCTTGGGGGAATACGAATTCGCTTCTGCAAAGAAAGAAAAGGGAGTGGAAATGTGTATACGGTGGGAGGGTGCAAATGAACGAAAATACGAGAAATGTTTATTCGTTCTTCCGTCAATCGCAAGGGATGACGCTGATTGAGACTTTGATTGCCTTCGCGATATTTCTCGTGTGTGTAACTGCTATTGTTTCCTTTATCCCGCTATTTTCGTTTCCGTCTGATCCATTACGACAAGATATTCATATGTTTTTCCAGCAAGTAAAAGATGACATGGACCACGCCTATGAGATAAAGCGGAACGAAGACGGCTTTACTATTTATTGTGAAACGGCTGCGGAAAGATTTACACTCCAATACCGTCTTTCAGGTAGCAACTTAATTCGCAGAAGGGAAGGAAAAGGTCATGAAATTGTGTTGCAGCATGTGACTGGACTTCACGCGGTATACACCGATTACGGAGCTGATATCGAGGTGACGGATAAGCATCATGTCAGCTGGAAGACGGTTGTTGGCTTCCGTCCTGCCCTGGAAGGGAGAGAGCGAACATGGAACTGGGGGAACGAGGAACCATCGTACCGGTTACCTTGATGATATGTCTGCTGATGACGGGTCTGTTGGTTTTTCAAATTCATGTGTATATGAATGCAAAACAAAATATACAGCTAGAGGAGCAAGCGTTAAACCTCGAATGGCTAATTCGAAATGGAGAGCGGAAGTGGTTGGATACGACGTCTACTATAACCCCTGGTGTTGGCGACTTTTCATTCCCGAATGGTTCTGTCCGTTATTCTGTTACAGTCAACCGTGAGATAGCGAATACGGCAAGAGTCCGCTTCACAGCTAGAGATAAGGGAGGCAATGTGCGGACTCATTTTTTTGATGTAGCGGTTCAAGAAGCATCACTGGAAGAGAATCTGCTGGACAGCACGGACGACACACCTATCCAAGTTGACGTCATTAAAATGGAATGAAAACCACCAAATAAATCTATAAAAGGATGAACAGAATAAAGCTTTTCTGTCACGGCTATAATAGGAATGACGAGCAATGGCAGGAGGATGGATTATGGAGCCTAACCCTTTTGTAAAATTTATAACGAAAGAGCTTGTGGAAGCATTAGAAAAACAAAATGACGGAAGATCAGAGAATCAAGACCGAAAGAGGAAGCGGCCCTTTTTTCCGCGGAAAGATAATTTTTTATACAGATGGTTTGGGATGGTACCATATTCTTTAAAGATGTGGCGAAAAAAGCAGTAACCTGTCACATACCTGTAACATTTTGCAGCACCATTTTTCGACAAGGGCTTGACGAAATGCGGAGTTTTTTTATAATGAACGTATAGTTCATTTCAGAGTGTTTACGGGTAGGGCTTGTGTAAAACAACCTGTTTGTCTGCTCTTGTATTTATTCTTGCTTGCGTGTATATTTTAAAGAGAAGAGGAGGGAAAGTGAAAATGGATCGTATGTTTCGCATGATCGGCTTTTGGACAGCTGTCTTTGCAGTACTATTTTTCGTAGGCGACATGTTTAGTATGGCTGTCTTGTTTTTCGCCCAAACAGCTGTATTTGTTGGGCTTGGTTTTATGAAACTGACGGAGCGGATGTATATTTATATTTTTGGTGCATATCTAGCACTTTTCTTCGTTGGGTTCAGCTATTATACGACATTCATTATGGAACCAGCATTTTCGTAAACATGCATAATGCGTACATATGCATAAAAAAAGAGCGGCTATCGCTCTTTTTTCGTTATTAGAAGCCATGTAAGAACGGATTGCTATCCATTTCAGCCCCGATCGTGGTCACTGGCCCGTGTCCGCAGGCTGCTGTCACTGTCTCTGGCAAATCGAGCAGCTTATTGTGAATAGATTGCAGTAATTCCTGATGATCGCCACCGGGAAGATCTGTTCGCCCGATGCTCCCGGAAAATAGCACGTCGCCGGAGAAGACCGTTTCACTTTCCGGGTGATAAAATGATACACTTCCAGGTGAGTGGCCGGGTGTATGTAAGGTAGAAAAGGAAAAAGAACCAATCGTCAACTGCCCTTCTTCCTTGATCTGATAGTCTGCCTGCCGTGCGGTGATGGAAGGATCGCCTAAAAATCGGGCTGAGCCGTTTTTCTCAGGGGTCTCGAGCCAGTCTTTTTCACTTTCATGGAGATAGACGTCGATCTTATATGCCTCCCTAATTTCATCGACAGCGCCAATGTGATCAAAGTGGGCATGTGTTAACAAAATGGCAGCAGGTTTCAAACTGCGGCTGTCAAGCCATTCTATGAGTTGATGGGCATCGCCGCCTGGATCAAAAATGACGGCTTCCTTTGCATCATTGTATAACACATAACAATTTGTTTGTAATGGACCCAATGGCAATTGTTCCCATTTCATGTTAAATCCCTCCGTTTATGCATCAATTGTAGACACAATAAGTTCATTATAACAAGGAGATAGAAGAAGCGAAAATGTTAGTGCAACTTAAATGGAAAAAGGGTATAATAGTAACGGAATGTATAGATTAAATATAATCATTAAAAACTAAGATTACATACTAAAGGAGGGAAGGACTCCATGGCTATCGGTATTATGTTTCTTGTTGCTACTATTTTGTGTGCTGTGGCAACCATCCGCGAGATAAAGAGACGCAACTTCTTTGCAGTTGGCTTCGCAGGAATATCTTTTCTAGTTTTTGGTTTTTTCTCCATTATGACGATTTTTGTAAGTGGAGCACCAGAAATATAAAGCAGGCTCAGGGTTCCAAAAAACGCAGGTCCTTTTCTTTGAAACGAGAAACGGGACCTGCGTTTTTTTAGATTGGATAAGAGAATGGCATCAATATCAGTATATAGGGATATATAGGTAGTATAATGACTCTTATCATAGAATAACGAGCTATTTGCCGATCTTTCTTACGCTTCTTGCTTTGTAAAACAATCCTTGATTTTGTTATGGTTAAATAGTAATAAGCGGCGAGAAGACGATTTTTTTTAAGACTTGTTTGTGAAATAATACACAAAAACTGGGGGACAATCTATGAATAGGCTGATATGACAAGGAGAGGATAGTAATGGGAAATAAGGAAGTAACTGCAGAGCCTATTGACAAGGAAGAACAAAAGGATGATTACTCTCTAGAAAAGGTGCCACGTTCGAAACGAAACATGGGCTGGATCAGTGTGATGAATATTACTTTTGGTATTGCAACGGCTATCTTTTATTTTCAAATGGGAAGTGTCATGGCAATTCAATTCGGGGCTGTAAATGCTCTTATCTCATCTCTTTATGCCATTATTGTGGCCGGCACACTTGGAACCTTCATTGCGTATCTATCGGCTAAATCCGGCATGAACGTCAATTTGCTTTCAAGAGGCGGGGGGTTCGGCTATATAGGAGCTTCGCTCACTTCCCTTATTTACGCTTCTAACTTTATTATGTATTGTGCTTTTGAAGGGTTAATTTTAGTGTCTGCCATACACACTTTTTATCCTTCCATTCCAGAATGGACGTTAATTGTCGTGTTCGGTTCGATTATTATCCCGTTAAATTGGTTCGGGATTAAACAGCTTGACAAATTACAAAAGTGGTCGTTGCCGGTTTTTATGCTCTTTTTGGCTACCGCAATCATTGTTTCTATCGTAAAGCCTCCAGTCTTCGAAGGTGAAATTTTTTCCTTTCTGCCCGCTGGTGTAGGAGTGGGTGGTGAAGCATTGCTTCTCTGTATGGGAATGCATCATGGCATCATGGGACTGACAGCTCTACTTGGTTCCGATTATGCCCGGTTTCTCAAGCCGGAAGATATTAAAATAGGCTCCCTTGCCATCGGATTTGTTCCGCAAATATTTTGCTTTGGTGTGATGGGAGGTCTTGGTATCTGGTTTGGGGTTCGCTTTTTAGAACCGGATCCGGGAGTATACATTGTGCTTCTTCTTGGCATAGGTGGAGCGCTGTTCACTATGTTAACCCAACTGAGAATTAATGTAACAAATATATATAGCAGCTCATTATCACTGTCCAATTTTTTTGAGAATATCTTTTCTTTTACGCCTGGGCGGCGGTTCTGGGTTGTTGTAGCTGGAGGTTCTGCGATGGCGTTAATGCTCGGCGGCATCGTAGATCATTTAAATACAGTCATGACTTTCCAAGGTGTCTTTTTGTTAGTATGGGCGGCAATCTTAGTAAGTGACGCCATGATTGTAAAAAGGTTGTTAAAAATTGGGCCTAACTATTATGAAGCCCGCCAAGAGTATTTGCATAAATGGAATCCAGTAGGAGTAGCATCTTTGCTCATTGCGAGCACGTTAGGAACAATTGCTGCATTAGGGTACATGGGCACGTTCCTGCAAAATACTGCTGCTATTTTTGCTGCTGTTCTGGCGGCCATCTTAACCGTCATCTTCGCTCTCTCTACCAAGGGAATATATTATTTGAAGAGTGAGCCGCGTAATGTAGAGGAAGAAGAAAAAGTATCGTAACCATTTGCAACATGAAATTCTCCATACAGGTCTAAGTTTTTTAATCGTGTTCTCGCTGAAAAACTAGTCAAACAGAGTTAAACAGACCCTATCCTTTTAAGGGATAGGGTCTGTTGTATGTCGTTCACATGTTTATTATTTATCATATCTAACGTAACCTGCTGCATCACTCATATCTTGTCGGTCGAGCTTAACAGCTTCGGAAAGCAGCTGTCCGATGACGAGAATGTAAATAAGGACTGTGCTGACTTTCCAAATGGTTCCCCCCGCCTGTTGATCCCAGAACGCATAGGCATCATACAAAGCATCACCGGAAAAGATAAGATAAAAACCTAAAGGGGAGAAAAACAGACCTAAACCAATGACATAAACAATTTTTTGAAAGGGGCTTAAAACATAATAGGGTTTGTCCAATGAAATAATGGACCACCACTCGAAAAAAGCAAACGGTAATAATAAAACTGTAGCGAAGAGTTGAAACAAAAAATGAGACATGACCGCATTAAAGATAAACGGGAGATAATAACTCGAGAATAATAGGATAAACACAGGAAGAGATACTTTCGGGTTCGTAAAAATTTTTAGAACTTTGTTTGCTACCGGATGTTTATAAAAAGGTTGTAACAAGCCCTCTGTCATACCTAACAAAATGAAGACGGGCACGACAAAATAAGTAATGGTTTGCTGAAGCATGTGCGCAATAAAGGAAGCGTGTCCCAGCGTTAACATAGGACTCGTCTGTGCGGCCAGGAATAATACAACACCCGTGAAAAAAGAAACTTTTCGCCACTTTTCCACCTCTTTATTATGTTGCCGTGCTGCTTTTAAGTAACGAATGCTAATAAATATCATAAACAATACCAAAAGCATACTCCACAGATGATACATGATATGTAATCTCTCCTTGCTCATCGTTTTTGCCTTCTATAGAGTCAATTTACCGCAAGTATACTAAGGATTACCCATTCTTTAAAGTCTTTCACATTTCAGGTTGTTTCCAGTAAACGAACTTGAATTCCATAATTAATTCCACTCCTGGCATGGAATATTGGTCTATACCTCTTTTTTTCACAACCATATATTGTTGTATGTGGTTGGATAGGGGGTGGAAACATGTCAGTTGGACATTACTATGAACTTTGCAATCGCTACAAAGGCAGAGCTGTAGAAATAAAAACCCATGATGGTAGAGTCCACAGAGGCATTATCCGAAACGTAGATAATCGCAACGTGTTTTTACAACCACTTGGCCGCCCGCGAAATCTGGGTGGTTTTGGTTACGGGGCTTTTGGTCCCGGGTATGGTTATGGTGCCGGATATGGCCCTGGGTATGGCTATGGTGGAGGATTCGGATATGGGGTTGCGCTAGGTGCGATTGGCACATTAGCCTTACTTCCTTTATTCTTTTGGTAAAACAGACGGGATTTTCTCGTCTGTTTTACCGGTGCTCATGATACATTCAAGATCTGATTAAAAATATCCGTATCGCAAACGAGCAGTTCCTCACTTGTAACGTTCCTTTCTTGCATAAATGTCTTGACTAAATAGTACCCCACACAATATCCCGTCATTTTAGGATAACGCCGAAAGCCATATAGGATATCTTGTTGCCTTCGATCAAAGTTCGGTAGATCTTTATTAGGCATTACAATGGTATGCCATAATTTTTTCAATTGGTCAACTGAATAAAATGTTGTCCATTTCGCCGTATATTCTTCACCGTATCTTTCACGGACGGCGTTTTCTGCTAACCCTTCTAAGATGACCGTGTCGGACAACGTACAATCTTCTTCTTTTCTATTCAGTTTTTTTAACCAGCAGACATGGTTGTATTCGTGGGTGAATAATGCGCAAATTTCCTGTTGGCTGTTATGTTCCGAGACAAACAGAAACAATTTGTCTGCAAAGGCGAGACCGGATAAACCGTGGTAGTTTACTTTCAAATCCCGGTTATGTGGATCTGATGGAAAAATAAAAATAGGAATGTCCGGACCGTTCCATTTTTCTTTTAGTCGTTGTTTTTCTTGATGAACCACCTCCCATGTTTTATTGTTGTGCAGATTTTGGACAAGTTCTTCCCCGTTTTTAAAAGGGTGCCGGTACATACCGTGTTGAGTAAAATGGTAATAAATATCGTGAGGCTCAACCTCTTTAAAATGTGCCACTACCTGTTTGCACAACGTAATGGGGTTGTCAAACCATTTTAACAACCACTTATCTGTCCGAATAACGCCCATTCTTCTACTCCCTTATTAAAAGACTTTCTCCTACCATATGCTCCAATTCAAAGGGGGTGAAAACGACGAAGATAGGTGGACAGCTTCCCGCACACTCTCCTTATGAATAGGATATAGATGAGAAGTAAGGAGGTGTTAAGATGCATTATGGGAGGCCAATACCAAGAAGGCCGTTACCAGGGAAACCAGTGTCGGGGAGACCGATGCCAGGGGGACCCATGCCGGGAAGGCCAACGCCAGTACCGACGCGTCCGTTTCCCTTGCAAAATCAAGCTTATTCTCCTTCCGCAAAGCCCAATGTATTAGATTCATTTAAAACACCCGATGGCAACTTAGATTTTGAAAAGATTTCCACAACCGCCCAGCAAGTGATGAATATATACAACCAGGTAAGCCCGATGATTACCAAATTTATTAAAAAATAAGCATCGTAATCATTCACTGACCGGCAGAAAAGGGGAGCATTCACCATGGTCATCCGCAAAGCGGCGTATTGGGAAACGAAGGAAATACTACGTCATGCTCTGGACGTATTAAAAGAAGCATCAATGGGGCACGTTGCAGTGAAAAGAGAAAAGGCACTGCAATTCATAGCCCCTTTTTTGTACAATGGCGGCTATTACCTTATTTATGAGGAAGACGGTGTTAAGAAGGGATGGGTCTGTATCGCTCAGACTGTAGACCATTACACAGATGAAATGGTCGGTTTTATTCCGGAGTTGTTTGTGTTACCGCGTTATCGCAACGAAGGTGTAGCGAAGAAATTGTGTGATGAAGCAATGAAAGAGTTACATGATCAAGGTTTCGAAAAGGTTCAGTTGAATGTATTTGCGCAAAACCACGCCAAAGAACTTTATGAAAAGCTCGGCTTTTATGAAATTTCCACTCTAATGGAAAAAAATATAAAGGAATAAGATCCCCCCCAGGTTGACAGTATGGATCTGGGGGGAACGCAGTAGACTATTACAACAAGTGGCTGGAATTTAAAATGAGGAAGCAGTTAGGAAAAACAAACCGTGATTAATGATTTCTACAATGATTTCAGGTTGATAGCGTTCAGTAAGGGCATTTTTTTCTTGTTCGTATTCCTCAGGTGTTTGTTTGGAGTGTTGATAGTAAGCGTTAAGAATAGTAAGTTCTTCCTGCATGCGCTGGTTCGCAAAATCTGCCCAATCTTGCGGTTCAGCTGCTAAGGTTTGTTGGAGATGGCGTTTGATTCGTAAAATACCGCTTTTCGTTTGAATAAGGGAGCTCATTGGAAATGTCCCTTCTGAGATAACGGGGTGTAAAGATTTGTTCTCAAGGCGTCCCATCATGTCGTCTACAATCTGCCCGTGTATCAATTGTAGACCATAGGAGAACAGCTTGTCTTTCCGCTGGTGGGAGACATAGGAAATCTTAATGTTCATGACGAGCCACGGATAAAGCGGTACCGGTTTTGTACCTGGTATTTGTTGAATTTCTTCGTACAAACGGCTGGATTTACCTTTTTCCTTTGCGGAGCGAAAAAGCTGATGAAGACGGGGAGAGCCGAAATGAACCGGTTCTCCGTCTTCCTTTTTTTGTTTCTGGCCGTCTGTTAACAAGGTTAGTTGTAACGGCTCAGCCTGCCCGTTTGTTTTTCGAATAAACTGCCAGTAAAAGGGTCGGTTCATCAATTCCTCGTCTAGATCTTCCGTAAGCTGAACAGATAGTTTTCTGCTGTTTTCAGAAAGAATATCCGCTCCGTAAGTTATGAAATATTTCCTCACGAAATCATGAATGACATGCTGCTCCATACTGAGTCACCTGCCCATTAAAGTTTTATTAGTTGATTCAGTTACATTATCAAAATCCGAATAACCGGATATAGTATTGAGCAGTTGATTTTCACTGCAGGCGAACGCTTTCACCTACAGGCACAAGCGCGACATCAGTTCGAGACTTCGCTTACGCTCGTTCTCGCTGTGTCTTCTTTGCCGCGGGCAACGCCTCAGCCTCGGGCCTACAGGATGTAGGTCATGCAACCGTTGCGACAGGACGTCGCGCAGTTAGGTTGCCTTCCCTCTAAACAGGTCTGCGGGGTCTTCGGACTGTTGCTTTTTCCGCTGGAGTCGTCGCCTTCCGTTACAATCAACACCACATATATGAATAAGAACTTTTGAAATTGATTCAGTTAATTAGTTCGGTAAGGTGGTTGAGTTTGAGCTCGAGTTCTTTGTCTGATTCCGATGTGGAGAGGGCATCGGTTATATAACCTTCAATCGATGAATAAGGTGTAGAAGCAAGGATCGTATCCAACTCTCCAATAACATTTTCAAATAGCTTAATTTTTTCATATAAGAGCGAAAGAATATGTTCTTCCACCGTTCCTCTTACACCAAAGTTGTATACTTCGACATCTCTGGTCTGGCCGAGACGGTGAAGACGTCCAATCCGTTGCTCCAGCCGCATCGGGTTCCAGGGAAGGTCATAGTTGATGATGGTACTGCTGAACTGAAGATTGATGCCTTCACCGGCCGCTTCCGTGGCTATCAGTACCTGGGCGTGGTTTCTGAAAAGATCCTGCATCCACTCTTTTTTACTGTGTTTAAAACCGCCGCGAAAAGGAACGGAAACGACTCCATGTTGCTTGAAAAACCATTGCAAATAGAGTTGGGTTGCCCGGTATTCCGTGAAAAGAACGACTTTTTCTTCTGTGTTTTGGACGATCTCTAACGCTTTCTCTGCTTTGCTGTTCGTTTCAATTGCTTTTATTAACTCTACCAGCTCTGTAAATACTTCTTCTGATAATTCTTGTTTCATATACAGATTTTTTAATGTTAAATAAGCCGATTCTCTACTGCTGCATGCTTCTCGTAAAAGAGTCATCGCTGTAAATCCGTGAACGGCTGAATCGCTCTCTTCCCTTAATTGCGCGAGCCTGTCATAAAACTGTTGCTCTGCGTCAGTAAAAGTGATGTAGGAGGAGTGAACATTACGTTTTGTCCAGACCAGTCCAGTCTCCTCTCTTTTATTTCTGACCATTACTTGTTGAACGATGTGCTTCACAGCATGGACGCCCTTCTCTTTAAAGAGTGATTGGAAATCCTCGATACTTCCGAGAAGGCCTGGTTTTAGTAGATTAATGAGGTGGTATAATTCAGCTGGATTGTTTTGTACCGGGGTCGCAGTTAACATGAGACAAAACTTTTTCTGCAAGAGACGGGCGAATTCATAGTTTTTTGTACGGTGATTTTTTAACTTATGCGCTTCATCAAAGATAACCATATCGTATTCTCGCTCTAATACGAGTTCACGATGGGGCGGTTTTTTTGCCGTATCAATGGAAGCAACGATAATATCAGCATTTTTCCAGACATATGTCTTCTTTTGGGGGACGGCTGGGATGTAAAATTTCTCATTTAATTCTTTTGCCCATTGGCCGGTAAGAGAAGCAGGGACTAGAATTAAAGCAGATTTGACCAACCCGCGTACCATATATTCTTTTAAAATTAAGCCTGCTTCAATCGTCTTCCCGAGACCGACTTCATCGGCGAGGATCGCTTTTCCGTCCATTTCTTCGATCACTCGTTTCGCCGTTTTTTCCTGATGAGGGTATAAATTTAAGTGAGGCAGGTGCTTCTCACAAACGAGTCCAGAGAATGAGGGATTCGTCATCCATTGTTCCGCCTCATAAGCGAGCGAAAATTGCTCCCAGGAAACAGCACTGTCGATATTCTCAGTCAATGACTCCCATTCAGGGAGAAATCTCACTTCCACTCCCATGATGTTCACCTCCAAAAGATTGTCTTTCTTAAAGCAACGTGCTAAACTAAATGATATGTTAGACTTTTATGACAAATAAAAGGTAGTGTGAAATTTCTCTTTCAGGCTTTTCCTATTAGTATGGATCAATATGGAAATGAATTATGCATAAAAGATAATAAAAGTAAATAACGCGGAAGAAGACAAAGGGAGAGATCGTTGTAAACGACGCCGAAGGAGCAAGCTGAAATCCAGTGAATCTCTCAGGCAAAAAGACTTTTGTCGGACGCATCTCTGGAGAGAGCTCATACCGAGCCACCCACGAAGACATTCTCTTCCTTTAAGAGAGAAGAAACTTTCTGGTTGCAGGACAGAGGGACCTTATTTATAAAGGGGTTTCTCTGTCTTTTTTTGGTTATCTGAATATATATTTTTTTCAGTTGAAGGGGGCCAAGTAAATGAGCAAGGAACTGAAACGAACACCGCTTTATCCTTTATACACCAGGTATGGTGCAAAAACAGTGGACTTTGGCGGCTGGGAGTTGCCTGTTCAGTTTTCAAGCATTAAAGAGGAGCACCGGACTGTTCGCGAGAAAGCTGGTTTATTTGACGTCTCACATATGGGAGAAGTGGAAGTGACCGGGGAAGGTGCTTTTCCTTTTCTGCAATATATTGTAACGAATGATTTGGAAAGGTTGAAGCCTGGAAAGGTTCTATATACCCCTATTTGCAATGAAAAAGGTGGCGTAAAGGATGATTTCTTAATCTACCAATTGAAAGCGAGTCATTACTTGTTAGTTCCGAATGCCGCCAATGCGGAAAAGGTCGTACGTTGGCTCCGTGAACAGGCGCCGGATGATGTGACAATTGCCGATCGTTCCGCTACCTATGCACTCCTTGCTGTCCAAGGACCGCTTGCAGCATCGATTATCCAAACAATGACAGAAACAGATATCCAAGACATCCCCTTTTTTCGTTTTCAGGAAAAGGTTGTTGTAGCGGGAATAGAAGTGCTCCTTTCCCGTACTGGTTACACCGGCGAAGATGGTTTTGAAATGTATACGAGTCACGAAAATGCTCCGCTCTTGTGGGAGGAACTTTTAGAAGCGGGGAAAACGAAGGGACTCCTGCCTTGTGGACTAGGCGCACGTGATACGCTCCGTTTTGAAGCGTGCCTGCCACTCTACGGCCAGGAAATCTCAGAGTCGATCAGCCCGCTTGAAGCAGGCCTTACCTTTGCCGTAAGACTTAAAAAGAACAGTGACTTTATCGGTAAATCAGCGCTTATTGAACAAAAAAAGACTGGACTTTCACGGAAGATATGCGGCATAGAAATGATGGATAAGGGGATCCCGCGAACGGGTTATGACGTGCTAAACGAAGATGGTAAAAGAATTGGTTTGATAACATCCGGCACACAGTCGCCTACTTTTCAGAAGAACATGGGCCTTGCCTTAATTGAAACACCTTATACGGAAAAGGGCTCCACTCTTTATGTACGTATTCGCAAAAAAACACTGAAAGCAGTAGTAGTCCCGATGCCTTTTTACATGAGAGAAAGGGGATGATCTTATGAATTTTCGCTATTTGCCAATGACACAAGAAGATAAAAAAGAGATGTTAGAGCTTATTGGTGTAAAAAGTACAGAGGAGCTGTTTGCCGATATTCCGGAGAACATCCGCTTTCAACAAGACATGAAGCTGTCCCCTCCACTTGCGGAAACAGAACTCTTAAAGGAACTGCAGCAGTTAAGCGAACAGAATGCTCATATAAAGACCTACCCCTCTTTTTTAGGAGCAGGTGTCTATGATCATTACATCCCTTCTGTCGTCGATCACGTCATTCGCCGTTCTGAGTTTTATACCGCTTATACTCCTTACCAAGCTGAAATTTCTCAAGGAGAACTGCAAGCCATTTTTGAATTTCAAACGATGATTTGTGAATTGACTGATATGGATATTGCTAATTCCTCCATGTATGACGGCGGCACGGCGCTTGCGGAAGCGGCAGTGCTTGCGGTAAGCGAGAGCAGGATGAAAAAGAAAAAGATCCTTGTCTCAGAAGGGATACATCCTGAAACACGCGCCGTTCTAGACACATACACAGAAGCGCACGGGTTGGAAGTCAAAACAGTACCCCTGAAAAACGGGAAGACGGATGTTGATATTTTAAACGATCATATCGATGAACAAACGGCTTGTGTGCTTATTCAGTATCCGAACTTTTTTGGTTCCTTAGAGGACTTAAAAGAGATGGAAGAAGTGGTACACGCTAAAGACGCTCTTTTTGTTGTATCAAGCAATCCCCTTGCTTTAGGTGTTCTTACGCCGCCAGGGACGTTTGGCGCGGATATTGTGGTCGGTGATGTCCAGCCATTCGGCATCCCTGCGCAGCTTGGCGGGCCGCATTGTGGGTATTTTGCCGTCACTAAAAAGCGGATGAGAAAGATGCCTGGCCGTTTGGTCGGACAGACGCAAGACGCGGATGGAAATCGCGGGTTTGTCCTTACACTGCAAACGAGAGAACAGCATATCCGCCGTGATAAAGCAACCTCTAACATCTGTTCCAACCAGGCATTAAATGCGCTCGCCGCCTCTGTTGCGATGAGTGCGCTCGGAAAAAAAGGTGTTAGGGAAATGGCTGTCCAAAATGTCATTAAGACAAACCGATTCAAAGAGAAATGCAAACAGGCGGGTATTGCCATTGTTGATGAACAGCCGGTATTTAATGAATTTGTGCTAGACGTAAAAAAACCGGCAGCTGAAATAAATAAAGAGCTTTTTCATAAGGGGATCATTGGGGGATACGACCTTGCCCGTTTTGACAAAGAGCGGCAAGGTCAGATGTTAGTGTGTGTAACGGAGCTGCGAACGGAACAGGACCTCGAGGATTTCGCAAGAGCATTGGGGGGATTAATAGAATGAAAACGATCGAAATGCCGTTGATCTTTGAAAGAAGCCGCCCCGGTCGTGTTGCTTATTCATTGCCAGATAGCGATCACTCTTGTGAATACGAAGCGGAACTAGCGAATCTTCTTCCTTCTGAA
Source organism: Bacillus piscicola (assembly GCF_022458745.1). GTDB lineage: Bacteria > Bacillota > Bacilli > Bacillales > Marinococcaceae > Alteribacillus_A > Alteribacillus_A piscicola. Next base: position 7,633 of record NZ_JAJJJF010000019.1, on the reverse strand, counting down.
TATCTGCGTGACGAAGAGCCGGAACTTCCGGAGGTTTCTGAGTTGCAGTTGATAAGGCATTACACCGCATTATCAACGAGAAATCACGGGGTGGATTCAGGTTTTTATCCGTTGGGCTCGTGTACGATGAAATACAATCCCAAACTAAATGAGGACGTTGCCCGTCTGCCCGGGTTTGCTTATATTCATCCTTATCAGCCGGAAGAGCAAGTCCAAGGAGCGCTCCAGGTCATGTATGATCTAGCGCAGTCACTTGCGGAAATCACCGGGATGGACGCGGTAACGTTGCAGCCGGCGGCCGGTGCCCAAGGGGAATGGGCAGGTCTCATGATGATCCGTGCTTTTCATGAAGCCAAGGGGGAAACGGCGCGAACGAAAGTGATTGTGCCGGATTCTGCTCACGGCACCAACCCTGCGTCTGCGACAGTTGCCGGATTTGACCCCGTCACTGTTCGTACGGATGAGCGAGGACTTGTCGATTTAGAGCATCTTCGAGAATTGGCAGGAGAAGATACCGCAGCTTTGATGTTAACAAATCCGAATACACTCGGTCTCTTTGAAAAAGATATCGTAGAAATGGCTGCGATTATTCATGAAGCGGGAGGAAAACTCTACTATGATGGTGCCAACTCTAATGCTATTCTCGGGATTACGAGACCGGGGGACATGGGTTTTGATGTTGTTCATCTGAACCTGCATAAGACCTTTACCGGCCCTCACGGAGGAGGTGGACCGGGAAGCGGACCGGTAGGAGTAAAAGAAGATCTCATTCCTTTCTTACCAAAACCTGTTCTTGTAAAAAAAGAAGATATGTTAACGTGGGATTACGAACGGCCGCAATCCATCGGAAGGGTGAAACCGTATCACGGGAACTTTGGGATAAACTTGCGTGCTTACACGTACATTCGGACGATGGGAGCGCAAGGGCTTAAGCGGGTTTCCGAAGATGCAGTCCTTAACGCTAATTATTTAATGAGACAGCTCCAGCCTTATTTTGACCTTCCCTATGATACGGTATGTATGCATGAATTCGTGTTATCCGGGAAACGGCAAAAGAAAGCAGGGGTGAGCACCCTGGATATGGCGAAACGGCTGCTGGATTTCGGCTATCATCCGCCAACAATTTATTTTCCGACGAATGTAGAAGAATGCATGATGATAGAACCGACAGAAACAGAAGCGAAAGAGACACTGGATGCGTTTGCCGAGGTGATGATTCAGATTGCCAAAGAGGCTGTAGAAGAGCCTGAAACGGTAAAGCAGGCACCTCACCACACGGCAGTCAGACGACTTGACGAAGCACTAGCCGCGAGAAAACCAGTTTTAAAGTATGACAGAGGTTAAACCAAGCCATGCCGTTGCTGCGGCATGGCTTGTTAATGTATTGAATCAATTTCACAAGTGCGTAAGCCGTCGTAAAAACGAACGATATAATCAACTTTATTAATAACGTTCATAAAAATTAAATATATCTGTTGATTGTAACGGAAGGCAGCGACACCAGCGGGAAAAGCATGAGTCTTGAGGCCCCGCAGGTAGCGGGTTAAGGATCAAAGGCTAAAGGCGCCACGCCCTGTGGCAACGCCTTTGTGACCAACATCGTGTTGGCCTGAGGAGGGCTCAAGTCATGCCCGCGGAAAGCGTCCGCCTGCAGGGCAAATCAACCGTTCTATACTATGCCCGAATTGTTCGGATGGCGATAACTTCATTTGAATTATGAAATTGATTCTATTATAAAAACAATGGTGACCAAAGATAAACGTTATAACTATCGCACGAAATGAAAGAATGTAACTGATCACAAAGAGAGTTAATGACGTTGCATAATTTGTGGAGGATGAAAATAGCAACGTCAAAGGGGGTGTATCTAGCTGCGAAAGTTGTGCCATTATAAAATAGCGGTGTCACAGGGCGTGGCTGAAGTTGCGAAATTCACGGGATATGAGAATAACAACATCACAGCTCGTGTATGGTGCCACAAAATCCGTGATCCCCAATAATAACAACAGCATAGTAAGCGTACGGCGTCGCGAAAGCCACAGTCCGCATAAATAGAAGCATCATAGCAAGCGTATGATGCCGTGAAAATCACAATTTACAAAAATAACAACATTATAGGGAAGGGATGAAACCTTGAAACCCGCGATTATTAGAAATAGCGACGTTATAGTTATCATGTGCCTTCATGAAATCTTTGGACATAGGAGATACGGTAGGATGAAAAAGTAAAAAGGAGCCCCCGTTTCCGGCCAAGCTCCCCACGTACTTTTGATTCTTTATTTTTTGATCTTGCCCGTCCATTTACGAAACCCTTTTTTCAAGTTATAAATGTCTTCCGTATTTCGGTGTTTTTTAATCAGACGTGCAGCTTGCCGGCATCTCGTTCCCGACTGGCAATAAAGGTAAACCGGCTGGTCGTTGCGGATTTCGTTTGATCGTTGTTTCAGCTGCGTTAAGGGAATATTGCGGGCTCCAAGAATATGACCGCCGCTGTACTCCCGCGGTTCACGGACATCGATTAATTGGGCCTTTCGGTAGCCTTTTTTAAATTCCTCTTCGGTTAAATCCGTAAGAAATCCTGGCTTTACAAAGCGCCGTGCGGTCATAAAAACGAGAACGGCAAGTAAAATCCCCCATAAAATCCACATGGTCATGCATGTTCCACTCCTTTAAACTTAAACAAGCTCTACTTCACATTATAAAACGGGTGCTACTCGTAAACAAGAAACTTTTGTTTTCATGCCAACTTTGATAAACTATTTTTGCTGTTAAAATAAGATCCGAGGAAGCCAGGGTGATGTCATGGAAAAGGAAACATGGTATTTTATTGATTCTGGGAACAAACCTCCAGCTTATAACATGGCACTTGATGAGAAGCTGTTGGAGTGGCACAGTGAGAAGAAAATTCCGCCTGTTGTCCGCTTTTACGGCTGGGATCCGGCAACATTGTCGATTGGCTATTTTCAAAAAGTACATAAAGAAATTGATATGGAGGCTGTTAAAAGACACGGCCTAGGCTTTGTGAGAAGGCCGACGGGAGGCCGCGGCGTCCTTCATGATCAGGAATTAACGTACAGTGTGATCGTATCAGAAGACCATCCGAAAATGCCACCGACAGTGACGGAAGCATACCGGGTAATTTCGGAAGGGATTTTGCAAGGATTTCGGCACTTAGGACTGCACGCAGATTTTGCGGTCCCGCGTACAAAGGAAGAACAACAAGCCTTAAAAAACCCTCGTTCGGCGGTTTGCTTTGATGCCCCTTCCTGGTATGAGCTTGTCGTAGAGGGAAGAAAGATTGCCGGGAGCGCGCAAACGAGACAGAAAGGTGTCATCTTGCAGCACGGCTCTATTATTCTCGATGTAGACGAAGATAAGCTGTTTGATTTGTTTACCTATTCGAGCGAACGGGTACGGAAACGGATGCAGAATGCTTTTAAAAACAAGGCGGTTGCGATTAATGAATTACTTGATACACCGGTAACGCTTAAAGAGGTATCTGCTGCTTTTCATCAAGGATTTGCAGAGGGGCTTGATGTTCATGCGGAAGCGTACCAATTGAATCCACAACAAGAAGAGCAGGTGAAAGAATTAGCGATAGAAAAATATGAATCAGAGGAATGGAATTACCGGCGTTGACGAAATTAGATAAAAAAGTCCGAGCTTAGCCGCTTCGCAATTTTTTGAGGTGCAATTGCGTGGCGAAAGGCGTAAGCTCGGACCTTTTTTCTGCAAAAATGACTGCTTATTTCACTTTGCAAGCAGTCCCGCGGGAATCCGGGGAAGAAAGGTTTGTTATCTGCTGGCAGTTTCCCGGAAAAGCTTTTGCAGTTCTCTCGTGACAGGACCGGGTTTAAAAGTAGCTTGTACGGATCCCTTCACAGAGACTACAGGCAAAATCTCGGTAGTCGTACCGGTCATGAACATTTCATCTGCTAAAGCCAAGTCATCAAGGGTGAAGGCTTTCTCTTCAGCGGGTATCCCTATCTTGCGCGCTAATTGTAAAACAAATTGGCGCGTAATACCGTTTAAAATATAATGATTTGCCGGATGGGTATAAAGGGTACCGTTTTGAACGATAAACGCATTGCTTGACGACCCCTCTGTCACTGTACTGTCGCGGTGTTGAAGGGCCTCGTCACAGTGGTTATCTTCTGCTTTTCGTTTAGCCATGATGTTTCCCAGCAAATTAATGGTCTTAATATCACAACGGAGCCAGCGGATATCTTCGAGCGCAAGAAGCGAAATACCGTTTTGCTGTTTATCAAATGGGATTTCCACCGTTTTTGTGAAAGCAGTCAGAATAGCTGTTAAATCACGGGTGTATAAATGCTCCCGTTCTTGAAGCCCTCTCGTCATTTGTACATAGACGTAGCCGTTTTCTAATTTATTTTTTATTACAAGTTCGGTGACGATGTCTTTAATCTTAGGAAGAGGATAAGGAAGAGGAATATCCAATTCATCAGCGCTTCTTTGAAAACGCTCAAAATGTTCGGTTAACAGAAACGGGCTGCCATTATAAACTCGGACTACCTCGTAGATTCCGTCACCGAAATAATAGCCCCTGTCTTCAAAGGAAATGCGGGCATTTTCTCTTTTCACAAATTCATCTTGAAGCCAAACATACTCCATGACTGATCCCACCTTCTTATGTGTAAATGATACAAGGGAATTTTAACATAGATGAGGGAAAGCTAAGCAAAAATAGGATGAAATCATTTTATACTCTTTTAAAAACACAAGTTGCAATTTTTTTTAACAGCGTAAATGAGGTCTTTTATAAACGCTATTCCTTGTCCGTTTGCTTAATATCTCTCGATTTGAAAGTTGACAAACTTCTACAATTACGTACTTTTTACTATATATAGTGTGCTTGTGATATAAATTAATACAAGATATTGATTTATATCCGGCCGTATGATAACTTAACAATTAGCAGTTAAAAGTTGGGAGGATGAGATGATGGAAGTCACGATGGAGCGATTCGAGACAATAAATATAGAAAGATTAAACGAGGATATTCAACACTTCCCACAAGTTTATCCGATTACAAGTGATATGCAGGTGACGAAAAAGGGTGTATCTCGTCTCGTGATGCTGGACCGGTATACGTTTAAGGATACAGAGAAAAAAACATTAAAAATTGGTGATTTTGTTGTTTTGACAGTTAAAGAAGATCCGCAGTTCCCTGCACGAGGATATGGATTTGTTCTGGAATTAAACTGGGAAGAGAACAAGGCAAAGGTTCAGGTCGATCCGGACTTTCACAATGTGCTTGAGCCAGAGGAAGCCGAGGCTGGATGTGTAACGCGTTCTTTAGATGTCATTGAGAAGCCTCTTGAAATCTATTATGAACAAATTGCGAAGCGTAATGCTTCGGGGCTTGCATCTGTTGAAAAAACAGAAGAGAAGCGCCGCGAGAATTTTGAGCGTTTCTACAAAGAACTCAGCAGCATGAATTTTGTTCCTGCCGGCCGTGTTTTATACGGGGCGGGAGCCGAAACAGATGTAACCTATTTTAATTGTTACGTGATGCCTTTTGTAGAGGATTCCCGGGAAGGTATTTCCGAACACCGCAAGCAAGTGATGGAGATCATGAGTCGTGGAGGTGGGGTTGGTACGAACGGTTCGACCCTCCGCCCAAGAAATACACTGGCAAGAGGAGTGAACGGTAAGTCTTCTGGTTCGGTTTCCTGGTTGGATGATATTGCGAAGCTTACTCACCTTGTCGAACAGGGGGGATCGAGACGAGGGGCCCAAATGATTATGCTGGCGGATTGGCATCCTGATATTTTGGAATTTATTATTTCCAAAATGCAAAACCCCCGCATTCTCCGTTATCTTCACGAAAATACGGAAGATGATCAAATTCAAAGTCTAGTTAAGGAAAAATTAAAATTCACACCGTTATCAGCAACAGAGGAAGCACTGTACCAAAATGTTGTCAATTATAAACACATCCCGGGGCAAGGCGGCTTCGATGAAAAAGTAATTCGAGAAGCGGAAGAGAAATTACACACAGGCGGTACTTACTCCGTAAACTCACCGGAATTTTTAACAGGAGCGAATATCTCTGTTTGCTTGACAAAAGAATTCATGGATGCGGTCGAGAATGATGAAGAGTACCCGCTTCGCTTCCCGGATGTCGAAAGCTATAGCGACGAAGAAATGGAAGTGTACAATAAAGAATGGCAAGAGTGCGGGGATGTCCGGGAATGGGAAAGAAAAGGTCATCAAGTACGGACGTACCGCACGATTCAGGCGCGCGAGCTGTGGAAACTAATCAACATTTGCGCTACGTATTCAGCAGAGCCGGGGATCTTCTTTATCGATAATGCAAATGAACAGACCAACGCGCAAAGCTACGGGCAAAAAGTTGTTGCGACAAACCCTTGTGGTGAGCAGCCCTTAGCACCTTTTTCTGTTTGTAACTTAGCTGCTGTCAATCTTGCGGAAATGGCGGATAAAGATGCGAAAACGGTGGATTTTGCTAAATTAAAAGAAACGGTAGCAACCGGCGTACGTATGCAGGATAACGTTATCGACGCTACTCCTTATTTTCTTGAGGAGAATACGGAACAGGCAAAGGGCGAACGCCGGGTAGGCCTTGGAGTGATGGGGCTGCATGATCTGTTGATTTATACAGAAACGACGTATGGCTCCGAGGAAGGCAACAGACTTATTGATCAAATTTTTGAAACGATTGCAACGACAGCTTACCGGACAAGCATTCAATTAGCGAAGGAAAAAGGCAGTTTCCCATTCTTGGTTGGGAAAACGGACGCTGAAACGAAGGAGCTTCGCGAAGCTTTTGTAAACACGGGGTATATGAAAAACATGCCGACGGACATCCGCAATGACATTCGTGAATTTGGCATCCGTAACTCGCACCTCTTGACGGTCGCTCCAACCGGTAGTACAGGAACAATGGTTGGCGTCAGCACAGGTCTCGAGCCATACTTCTCATTTAAATACTATCGCAGCGGACGGCTCGGCAAATTTATTGAAGTGAATGCGGACATCGTTCAAGAATATATAGAAAGAAATCCAGAGACAGACCCAGGGAATCTCCCTGAGTTCTTTATCTCTTCCATGGATTTGTCCCCGGAAAACCATGCGGATGTTCAATGTATTATCCAACGATGGGTGGATAGTTCATTGTCGAAAACAGTTAACGCACCGCGCGGCTATACAGTTGAACAAGTTCAAAAAGTGTATGAACGCCTGTATCATGGAGGGGCGAAAGGCGGAACGGTCTATGTGGACGGCAGTCGTGACGCGCAAGTGCTTTCTTTGCAGGCAGAGGAAAATTCAACAAACGCAGATTATACCGACGTGGATACAGACAGCAAGCCAGAGAAAAAAATGGTTCTCGTTGATACGATTAGGGAAATTCGTTCTACGACTGTCCAATTCGGAAATGAAATAGGGGATAATTGTCCTGTATGCCGGGAAGGTACCGTAGAAGAAGCGGGCGGTTGTAATACATGTACAAATTGCGGCGCCCAGTTAAAATGCGGCCTTTGATATTTGCGTCAATTTTAAAAGTGCTTATTTAGAGAAGAAACACGAATAATGATAGACAAGAAAAGGATAGATTATTCATTTTTCTTATATAGCTGGTGTTAGTTGT
>NZ_JAJJJF010000018.1 GCF_022458745.1 Bacillus piscicola | reverse complement strand
CCGCAGACCTGTTTTATCAGGTCGAGGAGGCTGAGGCGTTGCCCGCGGAAAGCGTCCGCCTGCAGGGCAAATCAACTGTTCGATAGCATTTTCGAATTGGTCGTATTTTAATAACTATATTTGAATTATGACTCATACATATAGAAAAAGTGAAAATAAGTTGTTCTTGCGCCTTTATTGTACCGCTTCATCGGCGGAAGATTTTTTACGAACGGCTTTCGTTCTCTTCTTTGGTGCCTTCCGCCAGCATTTCTTCAAATTTATCATTAATTTCGTCCTGGCTGTATCCAGCTTCGTGTAAACGTTTTGTGAAATTTTGGGCGTATAGCTTCGTCCGTTCGGCCATTTTTGTATATTTTTTTACTTCTGCTTTTTTGGCTGTTTTTGCCCGGTTTTCAGCGTTTGACATAACGCTTTCTACAATGAACAGCCCTTTCCAAAGTTCGTCTTCTTGAAAGGAATCAGCCTGTTCATTCAAATGGGAGAGCACGTCTTGATAATAAGACTGAAATTCCTTGAAATCAATTTCTCCGTCCATATTTAAGTAGACTTGTATTTGTTTGTAAAGTGTATCCATTATTTTCTTCATCCTTTATGTAAAAGTGTCAGTGATTATTATAACACATTTAAAATTGCCGCGACACGCCCTCCAGGTTGGATATATAGGCGTGATGTCTGGATATTATTCTCCGAAGTGTGGATATTTCATGCCTCAGTATGGATATTACGTTTTCAACTCTGGATATTTGCACTTCATATCTGGATATCTGCCTTCCGTAATCTGGTTTCTCAAACTAACCGTAATTCGTGCATGATCGATACAAAAAGCCGCCACCTTTTTGAAGGAAGCGGCGCATTGCTTATAACTGATCGACTGCTTTTTCAAGCTGCTGGACGACTTCGATTGGTTCATGGCCTTCGATCTCGTGACGTTCTACCATGCGTACCAACTCTCCATCTTTTATAACTGCAAATGAGGGGGAAGACGGTGGATAACCAGTGAAATACGATCTGGCCTTTTCTGTCGCTTCTTTATCTTGTCCTGCAAACACGGTAACAAAGCGATCGGGTTTCTTCTCATAATTACGCATATAAGCAGCCGCAGGACGCGCAATCCCGCCTGCACATCCGCAAACGGAGTTTATCATGACGAGGGTTGATCCTTCTCCGCCAAGTGCTTCTTCGACTTCCTCTGGCGTCGTTAGAGATGTATATCCTGCTTCTTCCATTTCTTGTCTCGCCGTCCCAACAACATCGTTGACATAGAAACTAAAATCCATTACATTCATTCCTTTCCTTAGTATGAATCGTTTCGCTCTTATTGTAGCGGATAAGCCCGGTATAGTACAAGTGAACAGCTCGTTTCAAAGAAGTCAAACTGCTTGTTATTTTAATGCAATTTTTAAGCTGTCCATATTTTCTTCCATCAAACTGAAATAATCGGCACCTTCTCTTATATCTTTCTCTGTCAGTGATTCCAAGTTATGCAAATAAAGGGGCTTGGCTCCAATTTCTTTCAACACTACTTTTGCGGTTTTCGAGGAAAGGTTCTTCTCGAGTAGAACATAATGAATGTTGTGCTCTTCTGCGATATGAATGATTTGTTTAATCTGTTTCTGAGAAGGCTCCGACGACGATGAAAGACCGCTAACCGCAATCGGATGCAAGTCATAACGTGCTTCCCAGTATCCGTATGCCGCATGAGAAACAAGAAAGCGATCTTTATCAGCTGTTAAGGCCAGCTCTTTAAAATCCTCGTGAAGCTGTTGCAGCTTGTTCTCTAAGGTCTTGTACCTCTGTTCGAAGACCGATGCTTTTTCCGGCCGGAGTGCTGTCAACTCATTTTTTATTTTTTTGGCACCCTCCTTTGCGAGAAGCGGATCAAGCCAGACGTGCGGATCTTCATTTCCATGGTGATGCCCATCGTCCTCTGCATGGCCCTGTTCTATACGATCCTCATGGCCACTCTCATGTGCGTGTAATGTCATATTTTCCGTGACATTGATTAACTTTACATCCTCTCCTTTCATGGCTTTGTTTACCGCTTCTGTAAATCCTTCCATTCCTGCGCCGTTGTATAGAAACGCGTCTGCTTCTGCAATTTCCACCATTGTCCGGGCACTCGGTTCATAGCTGTGAGCGTCACTCCCCGGCGGGATCAAATTCTCGACCTCTACTTCCTCACCGCCGATCATAGCGGCAAAGGCTTCCCACGCATACACAGTGGTGAAAAGACGCAGGGGGTCCTGGGAATGATCCTCATTCTCCGGCTGTTGCTCCTCTTCCCTTCCACAACCGCTTATGAAAATCGTTATAGCAAAAAAGACAATCAACCATCTCTTTATCATACACTCGCGTCCTTCTGACTTTTTTAGTACGATGAAAGTTTATCGTAATGATTACGATTTGTAAACCTGAAAAAAGAATATTCCTTCGTGGATGCCGCCTATGACGCTACTATTTTCGATGAGGTCATTGACACGATACGATACTCCTAATAGACCGCTACATTCTAAATGTTCCTTTATGAAAGCAAGTACCCTCGATGCTTGTTTAACATGGAGGGTACTCTACGCGGATTATTAATAGACCTTGTCACGAAAATGATCGACATTTTCCAGTTTTTCTTTGATTCGTGCTAAGAAGCGGCCGACTGTCAATCCGTCAAGCATTCGATGGTCCAGCGATAAACATAAGTTGACCATACTGCGGATCGCAATCATGTCGCCTTTCATCACGACAGGCTTTTTAACAATCGACTCAAAAGACATGATCGCCGCTTGCGGGTGGTTAATAATAGGGACGGACTGCACAGAGCCAAAGGAGCCAGTATTGTTCACCGTGAACGTCCCCCCCTGCATGTCTTCAATCGTAAGACGTCCCGTCCTGCCTCTTTGCGCAAGTTCACTAATAACCTTCGCAATGCCTTTAATACTTTTCTCGTCGACATTGCGAATAACCGGAACATAGAGACCGTCTTCCGCTGCGACTGCGATAGATATATGCACATCTTTTTTACGTAAGATGTGGTCTCCTCCCCAGACAGCATTCACATCAGGGAATTCCTTTAATGCTTCCGCAACTGCTTTAATAACAAAGGATAAAATCGTAATCGGAAAGCCTTCTCTTTCCTTAAACTGCTGCTTAATACTATTCCGGTAGTTAACGAGATCTGTAACGTCTGCTTCAACCATCGTCCACGCATGAGGGATTTCCTCTTTACTTTTCACCATATTGGCGGCCGTTGCTTTTCGAACGCCTTTTACCGGCACTTTCTCCCCGCGCGCTTCCGTCACTGTTGCCTGTTTTGAAGGTGCCGCTTCTGCCGGGATTCTTTGCGTCTCTAATTGGGACGCGCGGGCAGGTTCAGAAGCAGTTCCGCCTTTCTGAATCACCTGCTCCAAATCTTTCCGGGTAATTCTGCCGCCACGGCCGCTTCCGTTCACCTGTTCCAAGTCGATAGCATGTTCTTGTGCAAGTCGCAGTACTGCGGGAGAATAACGCTTTTTCATAGAATCTACAATTGGCGTTTCCTCCGTTTTCTCAGGAACCTCTTCTTGACGCGCAGGCAGCGACGCGCTTTTTTCTTCTACCTCTATATAACAAATCAAATCACCGACTTGGACGGTTTCATCCTCCTGCACTACCAGTTCCGTAATCGTCCCTGTGTAGGAGGAGGGGATTTCTGCATTCACTTTATCGGTAACTACGTCCGCTAGGGGATCGTACTTATTCACTTTATCACCGGGGCGGACCAACCATTTTGTAATCGTCCCCTCCGTCACACTTTCACCGAGCTGAGGCATTGTTATTGCTTCGGCCATCACTGTACCTCCTCTTAAAATTCCGCTAAATCACGGATGGCGCTTTCGACCTTTTCTAGATTCATCATAAAGTATTTCTCAAGCGGTGGTGCGTAAGGCATGGCAGGAACATCCGGGCCTGCGAGCCGCTTAACTGGTGCATCCAGGTCAAAGAGGCAGTTCTCCGCAATGATGGCTGCCACTTCGCCCATCACACTTCCTTCTTTGTTATCTTCAGTAATCAGAAGGACTTTCCCCGTTTTTGAAGCAGCCGTCTGAATGGCTTCTTGATCAAGCGGGTAAACCGTTCTTAAATCAAGGATATGAACGGAGATCCCTTCCTTTTCCAGCTTTTCAGCCGCCTGCATGGCAAAATGCAGACAAAGGCCGTAGCTGATGACGGTCACATCGGCCCCTTCCCTTTTCACATCTGCTTTACCAATAGGGAGAGTATAATCGTCTTCCGGGACTTCTCCTTTAATTAAACGATAAGCTCTTTTATGTTCTAAAAACAAAACAGGATCCTCGTCGCGAATTGCCGCCTTTAATAATCCCTTCACATCATGAGGCGTAGAAGGCATGACAATCTTGAGTCCCGGTACGTTTGCAAACATCGACTCAATCGATTGTGAATGGTAAAGAGCCCCGTGTACTCCGCCGCCGTAAGGAGCACGAATAGTAATAGGGCAGCTCCAGTCATTGTTTGAGCGATAACGAATTTTAGCTGCTTCAGAGACAATTTGGTTAACCGCCGGCATAATAAAATCAGCGAACTGCATTTCGGCAACCGGGCGCATTCCGTACATAGCCGCTCCAATTCCGACACCGGCAATGGCCGACTCAGCAAGCGGCGTATCCAGCACTCGCGCTTCGCCAAATTCCTGATAAAGCCCATCCGTGGCCCGAAACACGCCGCCTTTTGGCCCAACATCTTCTCCTAACACAAAGACTTTCTCATCGCGACGCATTTCTTCCCGGAGTGCTTCCGTAACAGCCTGTATGTAAGTTAAAACTGCCATTATTCGTCACCTCCCTTTGCATAGACATGGTCTAACGTCGACTCCGGTGCCGCATACGGAGCTTGTTCAGCGGCTTCCGTAGCTTCGTCAATCGTCGTTTTAATCGAGTCTAGCATATCTTGTTCCTTTTCTTCCGTTAATACGTTCGCTTCCCTTAAGTAAGCCGCAAATGTAACGAGCGGATCTTTCTCTCTTGCTTCTGCTACTTCTTCTTTTGTGCGGTATGTGCTGTCATCGTCGTCACTTGAATGCGGGGTAAGACGGTAAAACATCGTTTCGATTAATGTCGGTCCTTCTCCACTTCTCGCGCGGTCTGAAGCATCTTTCACTGCCTCATAGACAGCAAGCGGGTCATTCCCGTCAACGGTAACCCCAGGCATCCCGTAACCCGCTGCCCGGTCCGATATTTTTTCGCAGGCATATTGTTTTTCAGCCGGAACGGAAATGGCATACTGATTGTTTTCACACATAAAAATGACAGGCAGTTTATGAACGCCGGCAAAATTAAGCCCCTCATGAAAATCTCCTTGATTGGCGGAGCCTTCGCCAAACGTAACGAACGTCACGAAATTTTTATTTTCCATTTTGGCGGCAAGCGCGATTCCCGCGGCATGGGGAACTTGCGTCGTAACAGGGGAAGAGCTTGTCACGATCCGGTTCTTCTTTTGGCCGAAGTGGCCCGGCATCTGCCGTCCTCCCGAATTCGGGTCATCCGCCCTCGCAAAACTCGCCAGCATCACCTCGGTTGCGGTCATGCCGAAAGCAAGGACAATACCTAGATCGCGGTAATAGGGAAGTACATAATCCTCTTCCCGATTTAAAGCAAGCGCCGCTCCTGCTTGAGCCGCTTCCTGTCCCTGGCAAGAGACGACAAACGGTATTTTCCCTGCTCGATTCAACAGCCATAACCGTTCGTCAATCTTTCTCGCAAGTAACATCGTTTCATATATTGATAACACGTCTTTGTCAGATAGTCCTAATCGTTCATGTCGCGTAGCAGCCATCTCTGTTCCTCCTCTGCTTAAATTTAAGAGTGAATGGCTTTTCCATCTGCCGCCAATGCTGCTTCACCAAATATTTCAGCAATGGCTGGATGGGGATGGATCGTCTCACTGATTTCAAAGACAGAAGCGTCTACTAGTTTTGCCAATGCGGCTTCTGAGATAAGCTCGGTGGCATTTGTTCCGATCATATGTACACCTAACAAATCATCATTCCCTTTATTGGCAACAATTTTCATAAAGCCGCTCTTTTCTCCGTGGATCAGTGCTTTTCCATTCGCTTCTAACGGAAAAATACCGGTTTTCACTTCATGCCCTTGTTCTGCTGCTTCCACCTCCGTCAATCCAATGCTTGCGATTTCAGGCCTGCTGTATGTACATTTAGGTATCATTTTCTCGTCAAGCGGCAGCGGATCATTTCCTAACATGTGTTCCACTGCAATCAGTCCTTCCCTGGAAGCGACATGGGCAAGCTGCAATCCGCCGATGACATCCCCGATCGCATACATATGGGACTCATTCGTTTGGAAGTATTCATTCGTCGCAATAAAACCATTTTCTATGGAAATGCTCGTATTTTCAAGTCCAATATCCTCAGTTACTGCTGTTCTTCCTACCGCAAGCAAGAGCTGGTCCGCTTTAATCGAATGTTCTTTCCCTTCAGCACGGACAGTAACCGTCACATCATGTTGTTTTATCGTTTTATCCGTCAGAACTTCTGCGTCTGTGAAGATCGTGACCCCGCGCTCCTTCAGCTGACTTGTCATCTCTTTTGATACCTCAGCATCCTCTTGCGGCAATATGCGGCTGCCCGCTTCTATCATCGTTACGTTAACGTCAAAGTCGGAGAGAAGGGAGGCCCACTCTACCCCGATAACACCCCCGCCAATAATCACCATGGAAGCAGGGAGATCATTTAATGAAAGGGCGTCTTCTGATGTCAGCACCTGTTTGCCGTCAGGCTCCAATCCAGGAAGCAGGCGCGGCCGGGACCCTGTTGCGATAAGAACATTTTTAGGGATCAGCATGTCATTTTCCGAACCATCCATTTTTTCAACCGAAATAGTCCCACCACTCGGAGAAAAGATGGAAGGCCCCAATATTCGTCCATGACCTGTATACATATCAATTTTCTCTTTTTTTAATAAGTACTGGACTCCATTGTAAAGCTTGTCTACGATTGTGTTTTTTCGATCTTGGACTTTTTCGAAATCAACAGCAGCCTGGTCGGTCATAATACCAAACTTCTCGCTGTCTTTCATCTGTACGTAAACTTCAGCACTGCGGAGGAGCGCTTTACTGGGAATACAGCCTTTATGCAAGCATGTTCCGCCTGTCTTTTCTTTTTCTACAATGGCTGTTTTCAATCCTTCCTGGGCCGCCCTGATAGCAGCCACATAACCACCAATCCCTGCTCCTAATACGACCAAATCATACTCCTGCGCCATACTCGTTCCCCCTTTTCTATGTTGTTTTTTTGTTTGTCAGCGAGTCTTGTGAGGCAGAATGTTTCGTTCTTCTTTCAAAAATTGCTTCCGTGACTGCTGCAAGGTACTAATCCGTTCTTCTGCCAATCGATCTGCTGCCTGGTTGGTTGGGATGTTATCTCTTTTAGAAATTTCCAGTACTTTTTGGACATTGTCAAAAATAGCACGAATTTTATTTGCTGCCCTGTCTTTATTATAGCCAACTAACCCTTCCGCGATGTTGATAACTCCTCCCGCATTTATAATATAATCGGGAGCGTATACGATTCCACGTTGATAGAGGGAATTGCCGTCCTCGTCTGTTGCCAGTTGATTATTAGCGGAGCCGGCTACAACTTTTGCTTTCAATTTCTTTATTGTATCATTATTTAAGACAGAACCTAATGCACAAGGACTAAAAATATCACACTCCACATCATAAATATCAGCCGGGTCGACTGCTTCCGCACGAAATTCCCGGACAGCCCGGTCTGCTGATGGTTTATGAATATCAGTGACAACCAAGGAGGCCCCGTCTTCATATAAGTACTCACACAACTGGTAGGACACACTGCCAACTCCTTGAATGGCAATTTTTTTCCCCGATAGATCTTCAGTACCAAACGCCTCTTTTGCCGCTGCTTTCATTCCGCAGTAAATGCCAAGAGCCGTCATCGGAGACGGATCACCGCTCTCGCCAGCCTGAGGAGTCATACCGGTTACGTAATCGGTTTCCGTATGGATCATGTCCATATCAGCCTCTGCAGTACCGACGTCTTCTGCCGTAATATAGCGGCCGTTCAGGCTTTGAATATACCGGCCGAACGCCCGGAACAATGCTTCACTTTTGTCCTGTCGGGGATTTCCGATAATGACAGCCTTTCCTCCCCCAAGGTTCAAACCGGCCGCTGCATTTTTATAAGTCATTCCTTTCGCAAGTCTCAATGCATCCTCAAACGCCGCTTCCTCTGACTCATAATTCCACATCCGGGCTCCACCTAAAGCAGGTCCGAGCGTCGTATCATGGATAGCGATAATCGCTTTTAAACCAGAGTGTTTGTCCTGGCATACGACAAGCTGTTCATAGTTATCTGTTTCCATTTTTTCAAATATATTCATCTTAATAGCTCCTTTTTCTATGATCACACCGTTATTGATCGTAACATATTGCATAATATTGAATCCATGAAGCCTTCTACTCTGCTGAGCTTGGACACTTCCTCTTAAATAAGGTACAATATAAAAGTGATTCTTCCTACAGTTTATGCGAAAAAAAATGATTTAGAAAACACAAATATAAGCCACTTGTCTGGCCTCGTCAATCGAAGGAGTGGTCCTATATATGCGACTTATTGCCTTGCTTATTCTAGTCATCCCCGGTTTTATGGCTGTTGTCGGTATTAAACTTATGAGAGATATGCTGTTTCAAGTATTGCAGCCACCCTTTCCGTGGCTCTGGCTTCAATTTACCAGCGGACTGTTTATGCTCATATTCGGTATTTGGTTTATTGCCGGATTCGTACGTTACCGCGACCGCAAACGAAATAAATCTGTTGTCCCCCTCTCCGAGAAATAGCAAAAAGGAGCCAGGTTTTCACGCCTGCTCCTCCCTTACCAATCACCCACCGGCCGTGACATTCCTTATTTTTATGAGAAGGCCGTTTATGGACAACTTTTCAGCGATAATGGTAATAGCGAGATAGGCGAGTACCAACGAAAGCTGCATCGGAAGCGGGGCATGATGGGTAAGACTCCACGCTAACAACGCCCCGATTACTGCTGCACCGCTATCCCCCAACATTCCCTTTCTGCGTTTTTCAATATATCCCCAAGTTAGCAGTACAACCGTTCCATATAGGATACTACTTGTATCGTCCAGTGGAAAACCCATCCATATAAAAAGCAGGATATGACCAACCGTCCATTTCCACACCCGTAGCGGCCTCGTATCAAGTGCATTGCATACGTGAGGGGACAAGATCATTACACTAAAGGCAAGCACTGCTTGACCATAACCCCTCCAATCACCCAAATAAAGTCCGACAGCTGCAGCCAGTACGATAAGGACTATTTTAGAGAGACCAGTCGTCCACTTTTTTGTTTGTAAGAAATGTTTGATATGACCTTGGATCCCTTTTGGATAAAAAGTGCCGGTTCGATCATCTAACCAACCTGCAAACCAAACGAGGGACGTATACATCAAAAGTGCATCCGGCTGTTTTACCTTGTCAACTATTAAATAGCAAATCAGTAAGAGTAAGAGCATGATGCCAATGGTATCGGGTATCGTTTCTTGTTTAAAATTAACGGCCACCCATTTTCTTTTCAGGGAAATTCTTTTGACTAGCAGCCAAGTCGAGGCTGCTACCGCTATTGCGAATACAACTTCCCATATTTCCACAGGCACTTCTCCACCTCCAACCATTGTCTACCGCGGTGAAACATGCCGTTCATTCCCCTCCCTTTTCCGACATGCTGAAAAGGTACCTCCACTTCAGTGATACGGAGTCCTTCTTTGATCGCTTTTAACGTCATCATCGTTTCGAGTCCAAACCCATCCGCTTCCATGTCTTGGTAATGATATATATGTTTTCGATGAAACGCGCGCTGCCCTGATAATGGTGTCTGCAGAAGCAAACCGCTTTGTCTTTCAATAAGCCGCTGCACTCTTTTCTTTACAATCCCGAAACCATTTCTCCCATTATCGGCGACAGTTCCAATGACTAAGTCTGCCTTTTTCTCATGTAAAGGCTGCAATAATTGGTAGCCGAATGCAGCACTTTCTTTTAAATCTGCATCCAACACCACGATAAAATCACTTCTGCTGGCCTGCCAGCCCGCCTTCACTGCAGCTGCTTTTCCGTAATTTCTAATAAAAGAAATGGTCATATCACAGTAGTTCTCCATTATTCTACCTGTATGATCCGAGCTTCCATCATTCACACCTATCAATTCATTTACCCATGTGGAGTTCCGTAAAGCACTGAGCGTCGTCTGTAGGTGCCTTTCTTCATTAAATCCAGGAACTACAACACTTACTGTCATGCTTTCATTCCTCTCGTTTCTTTGTTAAATTTCGCATGTATGAATGGGATGTGTTGGTACATACGATGAAACCACTGAAAGTATCGATGTTTTTTTGGTTCTTTCTCTAACAAAACGTGTATTCCTTTCAAGTCAATTATTTTTCCGCCTGCAAGCATCCGCATTAAGAGTGATGAGCCCATCCCCTGGCGCCCTTTGCTTAGATACTCATTCATACCGCGCTGCCCGCCCAAAAGAAAAATGTGACGCGCGCCCTCTTTCAGTGCTAAGGTAATAGCAGCATCTTCACTTAATCCAACAAACGTGATGGTCTCCGCGGTTAATTGACGCTTTTTAATACGCTCCATGCCAAGGGCCCGGCCAGAGGCATCCCGATGAACGAGCAATTTAACCCCAGAGTGCAAAGCTTCTGTGCTGACTGAATCCATATCTCCAACAATATAGTCAGGTGTGATCCCAAGAGCCCGCATTCCATCAGCAGCTCCGTCAACTGCGATGGTACATATGTTCCTATTCAATAAATGTTTTTTAACCCAGTAGAGGTCTTGTTCATATCCAGCACCGCGGATGACAATGAGGACATCCTTGTTATTAAGGGTCTCGCCTTCCTGCCATTTGTTCCAGCACTCGAGCATCATTGGTAAATCAACTTCCGCGTGAGAGAAGCTGTTATGGCAAAACCGTGTAAATGTATGCTCCAGATTTTTAAAAGCCTGTTGTTCCAGGAAAGTGATATCCGTGAAATTGTATTTCTGCAGCAGGGCAAGTTTGATATTTTTGTTCGCATACTGTACATATAGATGCTCGTCTTTAATTACTAAGTTCCTGCCATGTACCCACGCACCTACCTCATGACTTGGATCTGTATCGTATACATGAATGTCGTGACTAAGTAGTTTCTTAACCCCTTCATGCAAAAAATTCCCGCTCATCGACGTTTTATTATTTATGACAGCTTTCACTTCTTTCCTAATTAAACTTTCAGCTGCCGGTACGTCAATATCTTCATGAGACAGCACAGCGATTTGCTTTGCCCGTATCAGCTGCGTCAGTATTTTTGTTTGTGAATGATAAAATGCTTGCCCGCGTATGGCTCCCACGTTGATTTACCTCCTTCAACCTATCTATTCCTAGTATGGTCAAAAGAGGAGCGATTACATTCATCATAGAAAAAAGCCCTTTCAAATTATTCTTGTGAATAATTTGAAAAGGCTTTTTAAAAGTGATGCACTTACTCACTATCCTACCTTGTGCTCGAGGCGCAGTTTATCGGCCACCATCGCGATGAACTCGGAGTTCGTTGGTTTTGCTTTCGTTACGTTAATCGTATAGCCAAACATGCGTGAAATCGATTCGTAGTTGCCTCTGCTCCAGGCAACCTCAATTGCATGGCGAATGGCACGCTCTACTCTGCTGGCTGTCGTATTAAACTTTTCGGCAATTTCCGGGTATAAAATTTTGGTTATCGAACCTAACAGGTCAATATCGTTATACACCATTGTAATCGCCTCTCGTAAATACATATACCCCTTTATATGAGCTGGAACCCCGATCTCATGAATAATATTCGTTATGCTTTGGCTTAAATTCTCAGGTTCTTTATTTGAATTTGTTCCATTTTGTTGAGGAGTAGCAGAGCTCTGAATCACCGACATCGCTTCTCCGCTCACTTCGCGAATATTGGCAATTAAGGTTTCCATATCAAATGGTTTCAATACATAATAAGAGGCACCGAGATTAACCGCTTTTTTCGTCACATCTTCCTGGCCAAAAGCCGTCAGCATGATGATTTTTGGCTGCGCTCCCCCACTGGTGGAGTTTATTTTTTGCAGGACGGCAAGCCCATCAAGATGTGGCATGATTATATCCAAGACTAGTACGTCAGGCCGGGTATTCTCCACAATATTTAGACACTCCTGGCCATTGTAAGCCTGCCCGACAATTTCCATGTCTTCTTGCGCGTTTATATATTCACTTAATAAGCCCACTAATTCCCTGTTATCATCTGCCACACAAACTTTGATTTTTTTCACTTAAAAATCCTCCCCTTGTTTTCTAAGTCGTCTATCTTACGGTTTCGACAACAAGGGCAAATACCCTTTAATTAGTTCATATTTATTAAAAAAATATAATTATATCGATATTCCTTCTTCTCTCTATGTATATCTATTGTTTTCTTCATTTTTTGACTTATTTCGACTAAGTTTGACGATTTATGTCGCTTGATAAGACGAACGTATTATAATCGTATCATGAAAAAAGGAAAACTGCTACATAACAGTTTCCCTTAACCTGCTTTTTTCCTTTCTTCTTTCAACGTATTTATTCCTGCCTCTTCCAGCATCCATTCAATATGGCAGGCATATCCGGAAGTTGAGTCATTTACAAATACATGAGTAACAGCCCCAACGACCTTTCCATTTTGAATAATCGGACTGCCGCTCATTCCTTGAATGATCCCATTTGTTTTTTCAAGTAATTCTTTATCGGTTACTTTAATAATCATTCCTTTCGATGCGGCTTGCATCTGAGGAACAGATTGGACAATCTCGATATCAAAACGTTCTATTTTCTCATCTTCCAGTACCGTTAATATTTCGGCCGGTCCTTTTTCCACTTCATTCGCAAAAGCAATCGGCATCGTCTCAACATCACGGCTCTTTTTTGATAATTTGTTTGGCTGCAGTTCGCCAAAGACTCCAAATGGACTGTTTTTCGTTACTTTTCCCAACTTTTCTTGATTGACGGAAAGCGTTGCCCGTTTTTCTCCTGGTTTTCCGTTTGCCCCCTTGTCGATATCTGAAACGGAGGAACGCGTAATTTCACCGTTCTCTACCACTACGGGCTTTTTAGTCGAAGAATCAGCAATAACATGACCAAGTGCTCCAAATTTTCCGCTTTTAGAATCATAAAAGGTTAATGTTCCAATCCCGGAAGCTGCATTTCTTATATAAGCACCGAGTACACCGCCTTCTTTATTCTCATAAAGCTTCACTTCTTTTTTCTTTTCTTCTTTATCTCTTTTTATATTTAAGGTTATACTGGAAGAGCTGTCTTTCAGCGCTTGGATAATATCTTCCGGTTTGCTCACTTTTTTTCCATTGACGGCAACGATACGGTCTCCCGCTTCTAATCCGGCTTCTTTAGCTGGAGAATATCTTTTCTTTCCATCGTTTACTTTGTGAAAGCCAACAATCATCACCCCGTTGGATTGGAGCTTTACTCCGATGGAGTCACCGCCCGGAACAACACGTATATCTGGCAGTGTTTTAATTTTGGTCTCTTTTTTTGGAAGAGATGCTACTTGCACAGCTGCTTTTATTTCCTCATTTTCCTCACTCAATTGAATCGTGGCGTCTTTTCCTAAATCAAGCTTCTCCTTAATCACATTTTCTGCACCGGAGGCCCATTCAGACTCAAAAACAGTTAACGTTTCAGGGATATTCAAATAGGTAAGAAAAGTATGATTTGTAAAAGCTGT
This sequence comes from Bacillus piscicola, assembly GCF_022458745.1. Taxonomy (GTDB): domain Bacteria; phylum Bacillota; class Bacilli; order Bacillales; family Marinococcaceae; genus Alteribacillus_A; species Alteribacillus_A piscicola. The sequence continues at coordinate 23,556 of NZ_JAJJJF010000018.1, read as the reverse complement.
CATGCAGAGCAGCAGTAATAAAATGCCAGTTAGTCGTCTCCCCCATTCCATTTCCCTACTCCTCCTCACCCCAACATTATTTTCTGTTGTATTTCTAATGTTGCCTCCTATCATGCGATTTATAAGCTGTACAAATGAAAAAAGCCAACCTGTTTTGGTCGGCTTTTCATCAATTGGATTTAATTTTTACTGCCATCTCTAATAATTCTTTCGCGTTTTCTTTTGTAAGGTCGGTCACTTCTACGCCGGATATCATCCTGGCAATTTCATCCGTTCTTTTGTCATCTTTTAGCATCGTTACATTCGTGAGAACTCTTTCCCCTTTTTCCTTTTTCTCAATGTAAAGGTGTTGATCCGCCATTGCGGCGACTTGTGGAAGGTGGGAAATACATAAAACTTGGGAGCCTTTTGCAACTTTATATATTTTTTCGGCAATTGCCTGGGCGACACGGCCACTGACACCCGTATCCACTTCATCAAAAATCAGCGAAGTGACGTTTTGAAAGTCAGATAAAATGGCTTTTAACGCCAACATTATTCTTGAAATTTCTCCCCCCGAGGCAACTTTAGACAAGGGTTTCAGAGGTTCCCCGGCATTTGCGGACAATTGAAATTCCACCTTATCTTGGCCGTTTTCATTAAATACATATGATTTCTGCTCAGCAGCAAACGTAGTTCCCTGGTTAATTGCGGTAACTTCCACTTTCATGACCGCTTTATTCATGTATAGGTCCTTTAACTCCATTTCTACAGCGCTTGCAAGTTTTTCACCTGCCTGCCTGCGGAGATCCGTTAATGTGGCTGCATCCGCTTGTAAATCAAGCACGACACTCTCTAATTGGGACTCAAGCTGGGCAATCGTTTCATCTTTATGGATTAGTGATTCCATTTCTTCTTCCATATCAGCAGCAAATTCAAGGATTTCAATTACCGTCTGGCCATATTTTCTCTTCAGTTTTTTTATTTCATCAAGCCGCTCTTCTACTTCTTGAAGACGTCCCTCATTAAATGATAAGGACTCCACTTTATCCCGGAGGAGAAATGTAGCTTCTTCCAGCATATAATAAGCAGAATGAATTGTTTCCGTAAGGTTTTGCACATCTTCATCAATAAAGGCGGCTTCTTCCGTATGAGCCATGGCCTGGCCGGCCCAGTCTAATGTTCTGCCCTCTCCATATAAGCTTTCATAAGCATGAGAAAGCTCTTTAAATAACTTTTGACTGTGTACTAAAATATGCTTCTCTTTTTCTAATTCTTCATCCTCCCCCGGTGTGAGGCGGGCTTGTTCAATTTCCTCCAATTGGAACCGAATAAAATCAAGGCGGCTGGTGGCTTCCTGATCATTTTCTTTGTATTTTTGTAAATCCGTCATTAATTTTGCGAAGGATTGATATCTTTTTTTATAATCGGAAAGTGCTTCCTGCAATTCTTCCCCTGCAAATCGATCGAGAATAGGGAGGTGTTTGTCAGGTTGCATCAGGTCCTGATGTTCATGCTGACCGTGTATGTCAACTAATGCATGTCCTACTTCCCTTAATATTGCCAATGTGACCAGCTTCCCATTAATCCTGCAGACGCTTTTTCCTTTATCCGTTATGTGCCTGCGCAACACAATCATATTTTCTTCTACTTCTATCCCAATCCCCATTAATTTCTGTCTGACTGCCACAGAAGAGGACACATCAAATAACCCTTCAATTTCCGCACGTTCTCTGCCATGGCGTACATACTCGACAGAACCGCGTCCCCCGATTAAAAGACCGATTGCATCAATAATAATTGATTTCCCCGCCCCCGTTTCCCCTGTCAAAACGGTAAGACCTGTATCAAATGGGATGGTCAATTCATCTATAATCGCAAAATTTTTAATGGATAATTCTTCAAGCATGACGACACCTCAGTTTAAAGCATTTCCAAGAAACGGTTGACGAGAATCTCACTTTGTTCGGTCCCACGGCAAATGATTAGAATGGTGTCATCGCCGCAGATCGTTCCGAGAATTTCGTCCCACCCCAGATTGTCTAGAAGTGCACCGACTGCATTGGCGTTTCCTGGAAGGGTTTTCATTACAATTAAGTTATCTGTATGGTCAATACCGACAAAGCTGTCTACTAAGGAGCGTTTTAATTTTTGGAGAGGGTTAAAACGTTGATCCGCAGGTAAGCTGTATTTGTAGCGACCTTCCATCGTTGGTACCTTTACAAGGTGAAGCTCTTTAATGTCCCGGGACACGGTGGCTTGCGTTACGTTATAGCCGTCACTTTTTAACCGGTCCACTAATTCATCTTGCGTTTCTATATCGTTATTCGAAATTAATTCTCTAATCTTAATATGACGCTGTCCTTTAGTCATACTCACTATTTCCACACACCCTGTCTGAATTAAATCAGCCGTTCTTTCCAGCTATCTGTATGATAACTGATATCTTATAATTATACAAATAATTGAGTAAAGATGTATACAACATACACTAAGAATTAATCCAGGAGGGGGGAATAAAGAAATGCGGAGGAAATTTTCGTCCAACCAGAAGTACTGATTGGACGAGTGAATAATACGTATAGCCTGTACATTTATTGATTGTGAAAATGGGCATGGGCGTCTTGCACGACCGTATGAATGTCGTCTGCGGTGATTTTCGTCTGTTCGTCCCGTACCCCCCATGTTACATACAGCAAAAACTCAATATTTCCGTCTCCTCCCGTGATGGGAGAATAATCAAGACCTACAGCACTAAAACCTATCGAGTCAGCAAAAGTGGCAATATCTGCAATAACCTCACGATGAACGTGGTCGTCTCGCACAATTCCTTTTTTCCCAACTTTGTCGCGGCCCGCCTCAAATTGCGGTTTAATAAGCAAACATGCTTCTGCTTTTTCTGCAAGAATCTGTGTTAACGGCGGCAGCAATAATTTAAGGGAAATAAAGGAGACATCTGCTACCGCAACTTCAGGCTTTCCCTTTAAAAAATGCTCCTCTTTCGCGTAACGGAAATTAAACCGTTCCATTACTTCAACCTGTTCGTGATTTCGCAGCTTCCATGCCAACTGGTTATAACCAACGTCGACGGCATACACAAATGTAGCACCATTCTGGAGAGCACAGTCCGTAAAACCGCCGGTGGATGCACCGATATCCACCACAACTTTATCCATCAAATCAAGAGGGAAAACCTGCAGTGCCTTCTCGAGCTTGTGTCCCCCACGGCTGACAAAGGGAGAAATGCTCCCTTTCACACGTAAAGGAGAGGATCGGTCAATTTTCGTACCAGGCTTATCGATTCGTTCATCTTTTACCAAAACAAGCCCTGCCATAATAGCCCGCTTTGCTTTTTCTCTTGTATCAAACAGCCCTTTTTCTACGAGCAGTACATCAAGTCGTTCTTTATTATTCATGGACTAAGCCCTCTGCTGTTTTGTCGGAAGCAGGGAATGAACTTTTTTCATAACGGCATCTGCTGTTAAGCCAATTTCTTCATACAGCTCTGGAACGCTTCCGTGTTCGATATAGCGATCCGGTACACCTAACCGCTCGATTACCATCCGGTGATGTCCGTTATCGTGAAAATATTCCATGACTGCACTGCCGAAGCCTCCCTGTAGAATTGCTTCTTCCATTGTTAAAATCGGCTGCTTTTCTGCAGCTAATTCCTCGAGCAATTCTTCATCAAGTGGTTTAGCAGAACAGGCGTTGATAACTTGGACATTTACATGCTCATCCGCTAAACGTGCAGCAGCTTCATGAGCGACGGGTAGCATCGTTCCAAAAGTCAGGATCGTCGCGTCCCTTCCTTCTTTCTCAACATGCCATTTACCGATTTCTACTTCTTTTAACTCCTTGTCCATTTCCACTCCGGACCCGTTACCACGCGGATAGCGGACAGCAATCGGCCCGCCGTCGTACTGAATAGCGGTGTATATCATGTGTTGCAGCTCGTTTTCGTCTTTTGGCATTAAGATCTTCATATTTGGAAGATGACGCATGTAAGCAATATCAAATACGCCTTGATGTGTTTCGCCATCTGCTCCAACTAAACCGGCACGGTCAATGGCGAAAACCACATTCAGATTCTGCCGGCAAACATCATGGACTAACTGATCATAGCCACGTTGTAAAAATGTGGAGTACACAGCAAATACCGGCTTCATCCCTTGCGCTGCAAGACCGCCCGCCATCGTAGTCGCATGTTGTTCAGCAATACCCACGTCAAACATTCTGTCTGGAAAGACCGCTCCGAACTTGTCTAGTTTCGTGCCTCCCGGCATAGCAGCTGTAAGTGCCACGACACGGTCATCACGGTGAGCAATTTTTTGCAGTGTATTGCTGAAAACAGCGCTGTATGCAGGAGGTCCCGGTTTTTTCACGACTTCTCCGGACTCTATTTTATAAGGACCGAGGCCGTGCCACGTACCGAGTGCATCGTTTTCTGCAGGTGCATAGCCCTTCCCTTTTTTAGTAAGGACATGGACAATGACCGGACCTTTTGTATCACGGGCGTATTTCATGTTGGACATAAGATCATCCAAATCATGGCCGTCTACTGGTCCTAAATAAGTGAAGCCAAGCTCCTCGAAAAACATCCCCGAGACAAGCAAGTACTTCAAGCTATCCTTGACACGCTCGGCAGTTGATGCTAATCTGCCGCCAAAAGCAGGTATTTTCTTAATTAAAAATTCAATGTCGTCTTTTACCTTTTGGTACTTACCGGCAGTCCGCAGGCGCCCAAGCATGCTATGAAGCGCACCAACATTCGGGGCAATCGACATTTCATTATCATTTAAAATGATTGTTAAATCCGTTTGCTCGTGGCCGATATGGTTCAATGCTTCGAGTGCCATTCCGCCAGTAAGAGCACCATCCCCGATAATCGCCGCTACTTTTTCATCTGTTTTTTTAAGATCACGGGCAACGGCCATCCCCATCGCCGCCGAAAGGGAAGTGGAACTGTGTCCTGTTTCCCAGCAATCGTGATCGCTTTCATTTCGTTTCGGAAACCCACACAATCCTTGATATTTCCGCAACGTATCAAACTGACCCGCTCTCCCTGTTAAGATTTTATGGACATAAGCCTGATGGCCAACATCCCAAATCAACTTGTCATGGGGGGTTTGATAAAGAGAATGAAGAACGAGCGTTAATTCCACGACACCGAGGTTAGGACCAAGGTGCCCACCTGTAACGGATAAATTTTGAATAAGGAAATCTCTTATGTCTGCTGCAAGCTCTTCTAACTCTTTAAAATTGCAGCGTTTTACAAATTCAGGGTCTTTAATTTGTTTTAAATCCATGAAGCAGAAGCCTCACTTTCAATCGTTTTACGCTTTTGGTTTCTTTGAAGATTTTCTATTCAACAGTGATATCTTTAATTTGCCTTCTAAAAAATACAATAAACGCCCAACCTGAAAGATAATTGACGTAGATTGTGAAATAGCAAACGTTTTTCCGATTGCCTTGCCTCCGACTGTCAGTGCGGCTACGAGAGCAGTGAAGATAACATTTACGGTGAATTGAAATCCACCGCCCTCTGCACCGACTGCAAGTGTCAATTGTAAAACGACGGCTGAAGCCGCCGTTCCACTAACAACGCCGGAGATGTCACCAATGACATCTGCGCAAAAGTTCGCTACCTTGTCCGCATTGCGGGTGATCAGCATTGCCTGATACCCTCCTGGAATTTTCTTAGCTGCCATCGAATGAAAAGGTTGTTCAGGAGCTGCCGTTGCTGCCACCCCAATGATATCAAAGATTACCCCGATACACACAATGAAAAACACAATGACCATACCAAGTGCCCAGCCCGCACCGGCAAGTACAGCAGTCGAAACAATTGTAAAAATAGCCGCTAACACCAAGGTGATAACGGCAATGAATATACTCCAGCGTATTGAATTTTTCCACATAATTTTTAAAATCACCTAATATTTTTCTCAGGATATCGCACAATAATGTATGTAGGACATCGGATGGTCGATAAAAACGTAAACATTGTGTCTTAGGTCCAGTAGGTTTTCCCAGTCGTTTACCAAAGCGTCGCCACTTTGGCAGTTACCTTTTAAAAACGACTTGATGCTGTCGCCAGACATCAGACTGGATTACCACTTAGTACACACTGCAATCCGCATTTATCGTCAAGATGAACAGTCTAGGAGCTTTCCTCAGCAATTCCGTGCCACTCTCTTAGCCTCTTTTGCAGAGCAGGTTTCAGGTATGAAGAAGAAAACCGTTGGCCGACGGAATAACTTCCAGTTGATTACCTTCCCCGCTGCTCCACTCAAGGCAGGCTACGCTGCAGCCAGACCTTTCCTCGGCCTGCCATGCAGGTCTTACCTCGCCACGTGAGATCATACAGCTTATCTCCGTAGGCAAGGCCTCCGCGGCGAAAGGGTTCACGCCCACATGCCATTGTGGATCGCCCTTAACGCCTTTACTCCCAACATCGACCCAAGGCTGGGCGCCTCGAGCCGACACCAGGAACTTCATCGATGTGCCCTTTAGCGGATTTTTAGGCCCGCCCTCGAGAATGGAGAATTGACTAGAATACTGCACCATCCGATGTTTTGTAATGTTATTATACCATGAATTAAATCAATAGCACAAATACGAAAAGTAAACACATACAGAGTCAATTTCTTAATTCACGTACAGTTATTGGAATCCGAACTATTCGTGTATACCATAGATCGGATGATTTCCACCGCAAGCGGACGCTTTACGTTACAACCAACACCAGCTATATAAGAAAAAACGAATAGTCTATCCTTTTCTTATCTATTATTGTTCGTGTTTACTATCTAAATAAGCACTTTTGAAATTGACCCATACAAGCAAGAGATTTAATGGGTACGGTTCATGATATAGGAAATAAATGAATCGAGCAGTTCTGTATTTCCGGAAATGGAGTGTAATGACTCTCTCGCCTTTTCGGCGTGAAAAATGAGCTTTTCTTTTGCTCCAGCAAGTGTGAGAAGACGAGGGTACGTGCTCTTCATTTTCCCTTCATCACTTCCAGCTGGCTTTCCCATTGTTTCAGAGTCACCTTCCACGTCCAGGATGTCATCTTTAATCTGAAATAGAAGGCCGAGATGCTTAGAAAATGAGCGTAGCGAGCGGATGTCTTCTTCCGGGGCGTCGCTAACGATAGCTCCGCTTATGATGGCATACGTAATGAGCGCTCCCGTTTTATGATGATGGATCATTTCCAATTCGGCAAGCTGCAGATCTTTTCCTTCGCCGGCTAAGTCTGACACCTGACCGCCAACCATGCCCTCAGCCCCGGACGCCTTAGCTAATTCAACTATAAGATTTGTTTTCTTTGATTCTGTTACATGTTGAAGGGAGCCAATTAATTCAAATGCTCTCGTCAAGAGAGCATCACCCGCTAATATCGCCACCGCTTCTCCATATACTTTATGATTTGTTAATTGTCCGCGCCGGTAATCATCATCATCCATTGCCGGCAAATCATCGTGGATCAAGGAATACGTATGCACCAATTCGTGAGCACACGCCGCCACGTAATCACTATTCGTAATGTCGCGGTAAGACTCGATAACAGCAAGTGTTAGAAGCGGACGCACTCTTTTTCCACCAGCATGGACAGAATAAAGCATGGCCTCTTTTAACATTTCCGGACAGTCTAGATTTTCTAACAGGGCAGGGAGCTGCCTGTCTATCTCTTGTCGCTGTTTTTCCATAAAACGTTTAAATTCTTCCATTACTCACTCTTCTTCCTCTCCGTTTACCAGCGGTTTTATCTCACCGTCTTCACCTATCATTCTGTCCATTTGTTTTTCCACACGTTGCAATTTCGTGTGACAAACGTGAGACAAATTCATTCCCTCCTGGTACATTGCAATCGCTTTTTCCAAGGGTACTTCCCCTTCTTCCAGTTTCTCGACAATCTTTTCTAGCTTTGCCATGGCATCCTCAAATGATACTTCATCCCTGTGCTGTTCTTCCATCCTCACAACCTCCCTTCGTTGTTTTTATTTTGTGGATCAGCAAAAAACGTAACTTCTGAGACAGTCGTGACTTTTGCGTGGATCGTGCCATCTTCTACTTGAAGCGCCAGTTTATCGTTATCTTCCACTTGTTTAATAGACTTCACAAGTTCTTTTTCCTCCGTGTAGACGGCAGCGTACCCGCGCTGGATAATGTTCAAAGGATTAAGAAGCTCAAGCTTTTGAAGAAGGTGGCGGTAATGATTCGTTTTCTCTCGTAAATAACGTGTCATCGCCGCATTTGTTGCATCGTGCAGCTGAGCGGTGTTCTTTTTCTCTGTTGACAGCACATGGGACGGATGCTGGCGTATTAGGCGCTCGTGTAATTGGGCAAGGCGCTCTTTATACCCTTCCCGTTTATAACGCAGTGCTTTTTGCATTCTTTCAAGGAGCCTGTCCAATTCTTGTTCTTTCTGCTCCAATAAGCGGGATGGATATCGAAAGGCATAGGACCGTCCCAAGCGGTTCAGCTTCTCTTGTTCTCGGGACAGTTTTTCCCGGACTGCACGGTCTAATCGGGAGAAGAGCTGCGACACCTCTTTATCTAATTCACTTAGAACAGGTACGGCGAGTTCAGCTGCTGCAGTGGGGGTGGCTGCCCGGACGTCCGCGATAAAATCACTGATCGTGAAATCTGTCTCATGGCCGACGGCTGAAATTGTCGGAATGGAAAGGGACGCAATCTTCCAAGCAACAACCTCTTCATTAAAGGCCCACAGCTCCTCAATGGAGCCGCCGCCTCTTCCGACAATCACGACGTCAAAGCCGCTCATTTTTTCTACCCGGTTTAATGCGGATACAATGGAAAAAGGTGCATCTTTCCCTTGAACCAGTACCGGGAATAACGTGATTTTCACAATGGGAAACCGCCGTTTTAAAGTCGTAATAATGTCCCTTATGGCAGCGCCCGTCGGTGATGTAATAACGGCAATTTCTTTTGGAAAAAAGGGAAGCGGTTTTTTGCGTTCCTCAGCGAACAATCCTTCTTTTTCTAATTTCTGTTTTAATTGTTCATACTGAATGTAAAGCTGGCCGATCCCGTCTGGTTCCATATCATTAACATACAGTTGGTATTGGCCAAAAGGCTCGTATACAGAAACGCGCCCCTTTATTAACACCTTCATTCCGTTCTCAGGTTCAAAACGGAGAAATTGGTTTTTCCCGGCAAACATCACGGCTGAGATTCTTGATTTTTCATCTTTTAGTGTAAAATACATATGTCCGCGGCTGTGACGCTTGAAATTCGAAATTTCTGCCCGCAGCCACACATTTTGCAGTCCTGATGCAACCTCAATCGTTTGTTTAATTTGGGTTGTCAGCTGAGAGACTGTACACCATCTCTCTCGGTCGTTTATCATGGCTTAAGTTGTTCTCTTTCTGCATGGTTTTTAGCTGATTGTAATGTATTGTAGAGAAGCATCGTTATCGTCATCGGCCCGACGCCGCCGGGAACAGGGGTTATGTATGATGCTTTTTCTTTCACCGCTTCGAAATCTACGTCACCGCACAACTTGCCGTTTTCTTTACGATTCATACCGACGTCAATAACGACGGCTCCTTCTTTTACGTGTTCCGCTTTTATAAATTCAGCACGCCCAATGGCAGCGATTAATATATCAGCCTGCGTGGTCATTTGTTGTAAATCAGCAGTTCTTGAATGACAGTAAGTAACGGTTGCATTTTCATTTAAAAGTAGCTGTCCGGCCGGCTTTCCAACAATATTGCTTCTGCCGACAATAACGGCATGCTTTCCTTCGACATCAATATTTTTGTATTTAAGCATTTGAATAATACCAAAAGGTGTGCAAGGAAGGAAGGCATCTTGTCCTGTCATCATCCGGCCGATATTGATAGGATGGAAACCGTCTACATCTTTTTCCGGAGAGATGCTTTCAATCACTTTCTTTTCTGAAATATGGTCAGGAAGAGGAAGCTGCACGAGTATACCGTGAATGGACGGGTTGTCGTTATAAGCTTCTACCATTTCTAATAAATCTGCTTCTGAGATACTATCCGGCAGCTCCTTTAACTCTGAGTAAATTCCGGCTTCCGCAGACGCCTTTTCCTTTCCTTTAACATAAGATCTTGATGCCGGGTTATCACCAACGAGGATAACTGCGAGACCCGGAACGATGACATCTTTCCATTCTTCCACTTCTTTTTTTATTTGGTCGCGCAGATTGGCAGCCACTTCTTTACCGCTGATAAGTTCTGCTGTCATACTGATCCACTCCTACATTATTTCTCATATTGTTTTAATATACTTGATAAAACGCCATTAACAAACTTTCCTGATTCCGCGCCGCCAAATGCCTTCGCAAGCTCGATAGCTTCATTCACACTAACGTGAAGCGGCACCTGTTCCATATACAACATCTCATGTACGGCATTTCGAATAATAGCCCTGTCTACATTTCCGACTCGCTCTAACGTCCAGTGATGCAAATGTTCTTTAATACGGGAATCTAATTCTTCTTTATGAGAGAGTGTCCCCTGAACGGAGTGCTTAAGAAAGTCATCCGCTGTCTCTCCTTCTTCCATTGTATTCGTCAGTGCTTCTTGCCAGGGGATATCCGTTAAATCCACTTGAAACAGTGTTTGGACAGCTCTGAGCCGTGCTAAACGTCGATTCATCCATTTTTCTCCTTTTTCATCTTGAGTGAACGTTGAAAAAGGCTGAACTGACAGCGCACAACTGCCAGCTATCTCCAGCCTTTCCCTAACATCAAGGGGCAGCCCCCCTTGTACTTTTTGACCTATTGTTCGGGTGCCTCTTCGCCATTATCAAATTGGATGCCAAGCACATGCACATTAATTGAATCAAGCGTGATAGAGGTCATGTTTTGCAGCGCCTGTTGGATGCTGTTTTGAATATTTCGCGCTACCTCTGGAACGGAGACCCCGTAGTTAAGAGTAACGGAGATATCAATTTTCACGCCGTCTTCTCCCAATTCCACTTTTACCCCTTTGCCGTGATTTTTGCGGCCAAGACGTTCGGCAACGTCAGTAGCAAAATTACCGCGTAATGAGTAAACTCCCTCGACTTCCGTAGTTGCGAGGCCTGCGATTACTTCAATGACTTCTGGTGATATTTCGATTTTCCCTAATTCATTCTTCTCCTCTTCTAAATCAACGATGCGATATTCGCTCACCTACTACACCCCCGCATTTTTTTCATAACAGCCTTTAATCATTTTCCTCCACATTACCTTCCTGTTCCAATTGTTCTTGCTCTGATTTTGCTTCTGCTTGTTTTTGAACATAGTCAAACTTATATTGACGGAAGACGGGATATTCGGATAGATTATCGGGGATTTTACCTGTTTCCAGCAAAATCAGCTTTACAATGTTTCGATTCCGGGCCATGTGGTATTTTTCACCATATTCATTTTCCTGCGTGAATTTTTTTAAGCTGTCATAATCTTCTTCCTGGATGGAAACGGTGTAAGCATTTTCACCTTCGCCGTATTCATGTGTAAAACCGACTTCAAATTCAACAATTTGAATCTGGTCGTTTTTCATATTGCGCGTCTGTTCCAAGACGGCTTTAGCGCCTTCTGTCAAGTCGGTCCATTCCATAAAAAACATCGCTCCTAACAACGAATTAACTCAAAATGTATGGTTTATTATAGCATGCTGACAGTTTTTTTTCATTATGCCCTTTTCAAGAGCATTTTGTCAGCCAACACAAAACAAAAAGCCTGTGAGCTGTTAACTCACAAGCAGGAATGAACGTAGGTTTATTTGCGGGCTGTCGGTTGGTGGCCGATCACGACATCGTTGACCCCCAAGTGTTCAGATGCCAACCGGTTCAATGTCACAGCATCCGCTCGTGAAAGTTCATCAGCCTGTACGATAATACGGGTGCTATCCTCACTTGCAATCACGACAGCATCATTATAGCCCTCTGATTGAATGAGGCTTTCGAGCACTCTCTCTTGCTGCTGGATTTCTTGCAGACGTTCTTTTTTCTCAAAAGCTTCACTCTTCTCGGCTGCTGTGAAATTCTCAGAAGCGATCGTATCTGTATACTCTTCCTGTAAACGGCTGCGAGATTCCTCTCTTTCTAAACGGAGCTCACTAAATAGATTGCTGCTTTCACTGGCTGTGCCTGCCTCTGCTTGATCGGTGCTGTCATTCTTGTCAGCCGGAGGTTCTGCCTCTTCTATCGTTGCTTCCATTTCTTCTTCAGAGAGCCACTCAATCCACTCCTCCTCTTCCATAGAAGCGGTTACTTCCCCAGTCTCCTCCTCCGCGACTTCTTTTGGCGCTGTAATATAGTAAACGGCAAGTACAATGGTTAAACTTAACATCGTCATGAGCCAAACCGTCTGTTTTTTTAATAGCATTATTATTCTCCTTTCCCCGTTTTTCTTGGTAACACTGATACTTTATGAGGCGGTATGTCTAGTGTCCTAGTCACTGCCTCGACAACCCATTCTTTTACTTTTAAGTTGTCTACTCCCTCTGCAACGACAAGCACCCCCCTTGCTTGTGGTTTTTTCGTGTACAGAAGAATAGGTTCTTCCTGATCTCCCTGCCTGACAATGACGATCTGTTCTTCTTTTGTGCCATCGTCTATTTCCCTTTTTCCTCCTTCGCTTTCTTCTTCAGAGGTTGTCTGCTGCCGGAGAATTGTATTTTTTTCATATACTTTTTCCTCCGTTCCTTGTAAATTGATCATTACGGAGACATGAGAGACACCTGATATATTTTCAAGCATGCTTTTAAGCCTGCTTTGTATCGCTTTTTCGATTTCTAACAAGTTACCGTCCACTCGAGAATTAGCCTTGGTTTGAATGACCTCTTGCTGATTGTTTTCTCTTTCCAGCCATTCTTTATCATCCGGATCGCTTCTTCCTTTGCCAATCGTTCCTGCTATCATAAGGATAATGCCAATCAGCAGAATGAATATGACATATAATGGAATGGCCTTCTTCCCGGAACGCTTCTCTTTCTTACCGAGCCATTGTCTCAGCCGATCTTGGATACTTTCCTGTTTATCCCCCATTAACCTCCCTCCTCGGTCATCTGGATCTGCAACTGTCCATCTTGCAGTCCCCATTCTTCTTCCAGGTACTCCTCTATTTCACGCTTGTCTTGTAAATGAGCATTACTGTTTACGTGTTCTTGATCATCATCTAGTTGAATGTGAACAGGCTCTATTTTCGTTTTTGTATTTTCTGTCCGTTCGTCTTGCTCATGTTTTTTAAGCAAGAGGTCTACTTTTATGTCTTCAGCACTGTTCCCCCTCTCGTTAATCTGATTCATTCGAATCTCGTCCACTTCCCACCCCCATCGTTCTATTAAGGTTCTTTCTACTTGTTCTTCAAGTTGCTCTCTTACCTGTTTAGAAATATATGCATCTTGTCCGTCTACTATTTCGTTTTTCTTATTATTTATTTCAGTTTCTAGTTTTTGCTCTTGAACGGTAAATGGAGAAAGCCTCTCCCACTGTTGTTCCCACTCCATACTCCCCTTGTTATTCCAAGCGACCAACGGCTCTATGATTAAAAGCATTAAAATGAAAGAGAGTACAAGACGGGCATACTTTTGTAATGAGGAAGAAGGCAGCAATATTTCTAATAGAAACGCTGCTAGTAAAAAAATAATGAGATTGCTCATCCAACCGTTGAAGAGCTCCACTATCTGTCACCTCACCATTAGAGAAATATTCCCGGATGCGACGATTAACGTCAGTGCCAGGAAAAACATAAAAGAAACAGCAGCCAGAGCAGCAAACATGGCTAAGACGGTTTTTCCAAGGGTTGATAACGCATCTAGAAGCTGTCCTTCGCCAAGAGGCTGGATAACCGCAGCCGTAAAATGAAAAATAAATCCAATAACCAATACCTTAATAGCCGGAAATGCACAGATAACAAATAGCACACCAGCCCCGGCAATTCCGACTGTATTTTTGAGAAGGACCGATGCACCTAATGCTGTGTCTGCGGCATCGGTAAACATACGGCCGATCACGGGGATAAAATTCCCTGCTAAAAATTTTGCAGTCCTGATCGTAATGCCGTCGGTCACCGCTGTCGTCACTCCTTGAACGGATATCACACCGAGAAAAATGGTAAAAAAAACAGCTAATATGCCCATCGCGCTATGACGAAGCAATTCTGCGAGCTTGGTGACTTTCACATGCTCATTCATATTACTTACAATACTGAGAACAGCTGATAGAAAAAGAAGCGGCAATATCACGTGTTGAATCAAAACACCACTCACTTGCACGAGCAGGATGACAAGCGGATGAAAGATTCCAGCTGAGACAATCGAACCGCTCGCTGCCAATAGAGCTAGTAAAAGCGGCAGTAAAGCAATCATAAAATGCACCATGTTGGCGACAGTATCCTGCACATAGTCCATTGCTACATAAAAACTATTTAACGCAATGACAATAAGAATAACGAAAATCACCGCGTATGCGGCCTTACTGACAGCTTCTCGTTCAAAGGCATTTTGCAAAGCTTTTAATATAGCACTAAAAACTGCTAACAAAAGGAGTGTACCCATTAGTTGGCCATTGGCGACCACCTCATGAAATAGATACCGAAGGAAAGCCTGTCCCCACTGTTTGGGAGAAAATGAGAAATCTCCGTCTAAAAAATCTCGAAAAGAACCTTTTTGTGATTCTGGTAAAAAAGAGTTATATTCTCTAACAACTTTCTGCCAGTGCTCGCTGATTTGTTCGATATCTATTTTTTCGAGTTGCTTCCGTTTTATATCTTCTACCGATACGATGCTTTCTTCCGCCTCACTAGCAGCTTCCGTTGGGAACGAAAAACAAACGAGCCCTGCCGCCATCACCAATACCGTAAACAACAATTGCATTTTAATGTTCCGCATACATGTCCACCCTTAAGCGCTCCCTGGGAGAAGAGCGAGTACCGTTTCAATCAGCACTTGAAAAATTGGGATCGCGAGCATGATAATAACCATTTTTCCTGCAAGTTCTATTTTCGATGCGATTGAATCCTGCTCGGCATCACGGGCGATATGGGCACCGAATTCTGCTAAATAAGCAATGCCGATAATTTTAAGCAGCGTTTCGATATACATGCTCTTAATGCCGGCTTGTCCAGAAAGCGTACGTATTAATTCAACTGCTGACTGCAAAGGGGTTAAAATGAAAAGAAACATCATCGCCCCTGCAGCTAACGTAAGGGATAGAGCGATGACCGGCTTGTGTTCTTTAATAATAAGGATTAAAAAAGTGGCGATGAGACCGAAACCGACCAGCTGTACGATTTCTATAATCACCGCCCCCTATCACTGAAATAAAAAAACACTTCTAATTTTCTGAAATAAATCATCTATAATTGTCGCAACCATGTAGAGTACGACAACAAAACCTATCAAAGTGACCCAATGTGCCCAATCCTCTTTATCCATTTGTTTCAGCACCGTGTGAATCATCGCCACAATGATTCCAATCCCTGCTATTTGGAATATCGTATTCACGTCATAGGCCACGTCTATCCCTCTTTCCAACTCTCTCCTTTGAGAGTGCACATTCGTCCTCTAAATGAACAAAATAATTAGTAATAAGCCAGTTAAAAATCCAAGTGTTTTTGCCATTTTTTCATAGCGTGCCTGTTTATCTTTCGCTTCGTTTTCTTCTTTTTCTAAATGGATCATTGCTAAACGTATATGCTTTTGCTGCTGCATTTTCTCATGTTTACCAAGCGTTGTTCCAAACTGACGGAGAACTTCTCTTTCCTGCGGTCCGAGTGCTGTATACGGCCAGGTCGCATCCAAACTTTTCAGCCATGCTTGTTCGGCATCACGTTCGCCTTTTTTTAAGTAGTCTGCAAAATACATGAACAAGTAGGAGACAGGCACTGGAAGTTGTTCGCTAATTTTTTCACTAACGACGGGGAGTGGATTCATGCCATACATGATTTCCGCCTCAAAACTTTGCAAAGCAACTTTCAGTTGACGCAGTTGTCGCGGCCGAGCGGTTAACTTTTTTGCAATTTCAAAACCTGTCCACGTACAAGCCGTTACTATTAAAATTGCACCAAGCCAGCTCATATCTGTCCTTCCCGCTTCCAGATTCCGGCCTCCTCAACCACTGCGTTTATCGCTTTTCTCTCCCTATTCAATGTAACAATGTAGCGAAACACATTTTTATCCATTAATTCGCTAATAAGCGGTCGCCTCTTAATATCTGCTAACGAATTCCCATGAGCAGAGCAGATAACCGTTACACCAGCATGGACTGCTTCCATAATGGCTATAGCGTCTTCTCTCCTGCCAATTTCGTCGACAATGATAACTTCTGGGCTCATGGCACGTATCATCATCATCATACCCTCCGCTTTCGGACAGCCGTCCAGCACATCGGTTCTTCGCCCCACATGAAAAGCGGGAATACCTTGGTAACAGGCAGCTATCTCTGATCTTTCATCAACGACCGATACTTTTTTGGAAGGCCGACTACCGGACTCATCTCCATTGCTGATAGTCCTTGCTAAATCACGCAGAAGAGTGGTTTTTCCGGATTGTGGAGGTCCGATGATCAATGTATCGCCATACTCACCGTCGTATAGTTTGTTGATATAGGTCTCTGCCAATCCCTTGTGGTCAGTAGCTATCCGGATGTTCAAAAAACGGATATGCTTGACAGAGAGAATCTTTCCATTTTCCGCAACAACTTGTCCCCCCACGCCGACGCGGTGGCCGCCTCTGGTAGTGATAAATCCTTGCTTTAATTCTTCTTGAAAAGCATACATGGAGAACTCACTTAATTGATTAAATATATATTCAATGTCTTCCGCTGTCATGACATATAATTCCTTCGTTTTGAATCCTAAATACACTACTTCATCAGCTGTAATAACCTCAACAGGTGCATGTATACGAATGCGTATTTCTTCTGGAGACGAGTCCAACTCTGCGTTTTGAAACAGGGCACGCACATGGGGCGGCAGCAATACAAGAATATCTTCCATCTTCAACCTCCTTCTAATCGCCCTTTTGTACACCTTATTCAACTTTCAGCTATGTAGAACATGAATGAAGGAGCAACTCATCATTGTTTTTCTAAATCCAGAGGATGGAATTTCTACATGCTCTGTCTCGATTCTTCTCTACTTTATGAAAAAAAAAGCCTGATCTCTCTAGAGTTGATTGTCATTGCAATCAATCTATAAGAGAGTCAGGCTTCAGTAAAGGTTGATTTCCACTGCAGGCGGACGCTTTCACCTACAGGCACAAGAGCGACATCAGTTCGAGACTGCGCTTACGCTTGCTCTCACTGTGTCTTCTTTGCCGCGGGCATGGCCCCGCCTCGGGCCTACAGGATGTAGGTCATGCAACCGTTGCGATAGACGCTCGCGAACTTAGATTGTTTCCTTACCATCCGCTACCTACGGAGTCTCACTTCCGCAGAAAGTTGATTCACTTTCATTTACGCTCTTGAAACGTAATCTCCGCTTCTTGTATCAATGACGAGGGTATCGCCTTGGTTGATAAAGAAAGGAACTTGGACCGTATAGCCTGTTTCCAGGACAGCGGGTTTGGAACCACCGGATGCTGTATCTCCTTTAATACCAGGCTCTGTTTCAGTGACTTCTAATTTGACCGTGTTTGGTAATTCCACGCCAAGTGTCTCGGATCCGTAAGTCATAATTTGAACTTCCATATTTTCTTTCAAGAAATTGAGCTGGTATTCGATCTGTTTTGCTGATAGCTCTAATTGATCAAACGTTTCGTTATCCATAAACGTATACGTATCACCGCTTGTATAGAGAAACTGCATTTTTCGGCGTTCTACATGGGCCCGATTGACCTTTTCGCCCGCGCGGAACGTTTTCTCTTGAATGGCCCCAGAACGAAGACTGCGCAGCTTGGAGCGCACGAATGCGGCCCCTTTTCCTGGTTTCACATGTTGAAAATCCACCACTTGCCAAATATCATTATCTATTTCTACTGTAAGACCTGTTTTAAAATCATTTACTGAAATCATTGCATCTCCTCCAATAATTCAACTAGTATTTTTTTCCGGCTCTACTCGCCGACAACCATCAATTCCTTCGGTGAGTGGGTCAGCCTTTCGTTTCCGTTCTGCGTTATGACAATATCATCCTCAATCCGGGTTCCACCCGTGCCGGGTACATAAATTCCTGGTTCGACGGTGACGACCATCCCCGGTTCCAGAGCCTGTTTCCCTTTGGGTGAGACACGAGGACCTTCATGCACCTCCATGCCAAGCCCGTGACCAAGCCCATGGCCAAAATACTCGCCATACCCTTTTTCCGTAATATACTGCCTGGCTATTAAATCTGCCTCACTGCCCGTCATTCCTGGTTTGATTGCTTCCACTGCTTTTAACTGCGCTTCATACACACATGTATAAATATTATGGAGCTCAGCTGATGGCTCCCCGACAGCAACGGTTCTCGTGATATCCGAACAGTAGCCTTTGTAATAAGCCCCGTAATCCATTGTCACAAGTTCGCCTTTTTCGATCACTTTATCCGTTGCTACCCCATGTGGAAGTGCGCTTCTCCAGCCAGAGGCCACAATAATATCAAACGAAGAGGAGACTGCACCTTGTTTACGCATAAAAAACTCCAGTTCGTTACTAATTTCAAGTTCTGTTACTCCGGGTTTAAGAATCGTAGTTATATGTGTAAATGCCTGGTCTGCAACCTGTGCTGCTTCCTTTAATATGTCAAGCTCATCAGCATCTTTGTACATTCTCATTTGTTCTATCATACCGGCGGCAGGGAGCAAGTCAGCACCTATATGTTTCTGAAGACTTTCATAAGTGGCATATGTCGTGTACTCTTTCTCAAAAGCTAAGGAAGTGATTCCTGTTTTTTTGACAAGATTGCCGGCTTCTTCATAAAGGGAAGCAGTGTGCTTAACAATCTCAAATCCTATGCATTGTTCTTTTGCCTGCTCCATATATCGGAAGTCCGTAATGAAGAATGCGTCTTTTTCGGAAATCAGCAGGGCCCCGGAAGTGCCCGTAAATCCTGATAAATAGCGTCTATTCGTAGGGCTCTCGACTAAAATTGCATCTGCCTGAATGCTATGTAAATCTTTCCTTAATTGCTCAATTCGTTTATTCAATGACATCCTCTCCTATAAACGCTTCAAGCGCAAGTCTGTAACTGGCAAATCCGAAACCCGAAATCTGGCCGGACACAACCGGAGCAATAACAGAAGTATGTCTAAATGATTCCCGTCTGTAAATATTTGATAAATGGACTTCGATGATCTTCGTACGAATCGAAGCAGCTGCATCCCGGATCGCATAACTGTAATGCGTAAAGGCACCCGGGTTCAGAATAACTCCATCCGCTTCTTCATCAGCTTGATGCAGCCATTCGATAATTTGTCCTTCATAGTTAGACTGTCGGCACGTTAAAGCAATATGATGATGATCCGCTATCTTATGGAGCTGGTCATTTAAGGCTGAAAGTGTTTCTGAACCGTAAACGCCGGGCTCTCTTTTCCCCAACATATTTAAATTAGGACCATGTATCACGACTATTCTCTTCATGTCTCTTCCCCCACCATCCGCGCGTCCTTACACCAAAAGGGCCATTTCTGCTTTCTAATGAAATATTTTACCATAAGCAAAGTGCCGTTGAATAGGTTAAGCATCATTCTGTTGCATTTCATTAAATTCATAGGAGATGGAATAACCAATAAATACACCATATACTATAAACAAACATAGTGTAGTTGTAAGTGTTTTTTTGTTCATTTCCGCAACTGTTTCTAATCCAGGAAAAACAGGATGCAGTACATAAAAAACCATGACCCACAATAACAGGCCAAAAGCTCCTGCAATCCAAATAGATTCCCATTTTTGTAACAATAATCGGTATAGAAACGCAATACCGATTGATATAATACCAATAACGAGAATGCCGATGAGATGGCCAATATACGTATTTTTCCATTCCGGCAGTGCCCACGGCATAAGCGCGATCCCGGGGCCGACTTTAGTGAAGTGCAACAAGTAAAGGAAATAGCCGACAATGCTCCAAAATAATCCCCCGAACAGTCCAATACATAGTATTCTTTGATTATATGTCCATTGTTTTTCCATGATATCCCTCCAAACCTTAGTATGGAGCAAAATTGTTCTATTATACTTTTCAGTTTCATAAATCGGGTGTATTTTCTAAAAAAAGAGGGAAAGCTTTATTATATAGTATGGAGTCTAACAGGGCGAATTTAACAAAAGCATTTTTATGGAGATAACCAAAGTTTTAGTGTAAAATGGAAGTACCTAACAACTATTGATTATTATCAAGCATGGGTTTTTCAATCTTGACAACTCCATAAATTGCTGTCTTAACCGTACCGTAAACCTGTGAAGCTCCCCTAGAAGGCTATTACATTGCGGAGGTGATCCGATGTCCCGTCGCTCGGTTAACCCATTTTTGATTGTCATATTTGGTCTGGCAGCATTAGGTCTAGGTTATCAGCTTGTAACAAATCCATTAGGCTTAATAACCTACCTACTCGTCGGAACAGCTGTGGCTGTTGGGATATACTTTTTGTTTACCCGAGTTATCATGAAGCGTATGACAATGAATCAATACCGTAGTCAAGCGCGTCCCCAGTCAGGTGCGAGAAAATCCAGCACTCTCAATGCAAAACAACGAAAAATTATCAAGTCCCACCAAACAAAAAACAAGCCACCGAAAAAGCGCCCCTCTCGAGCTATCAATAAACGTCGAGATGATCATAATTTGACCGTTATTGAGGGGAAAAAGAACCGGAAAAAGAACCGGGCTCTTTTCTAACCTGAGCCCGGTTCTTTTTTCTTTTGTACTTTCTTTGTCTGTTAGAGAGGAGGCATAGCATGCTTTCAAGTTTAGCAGCCGACACCATTATTCTTTTAAGCAGCGATTGGTTTTTTTTAGCAGTCATTGCGTTATTATACTGGGTCATTGATAAGCACACGGCTTTTAAACTACTCGTTATCTTTGCGCTCACGTTATACGTTCACGAAGTTTTAATAAATTCATTTCCTGCTGGAACGCAGGCCACAAACAATCATGAAAGCTTCCTTGATCCTGCTAAGGAAGTCCAACTAGTTACCGCTTTTTGGGGTTTTTTAATCCCTGCGGTTAGCGATCGGCGTTTTACCATTTTATCCTGTGCTATTATTTCATTCACTGCTGTTTTTGCTTTTTTTAACAATTCTTATTCTTACCAGGATATTGTCGCTGCCCTTTTTTTAGGGGTTTTCATCGTTTTTATTGTTTATCGAACAATCGATTGGATAGGCGGCGTTCCAGAACCGATTGTTTTCTCTTTTTCCCTCGTTTTGCCATCAGCATTGTTACTTTTGTTTTCGGAAGGGGCTGTTTATTCCGGACTGCTTTTAGGAGTCGGTGCTGGTTACAGCTTGGAAAAAATAAAAAATCGAGTAAAAGTCTCGGGAACAGCAGTAAAAAAGACAGCTGCCGGGTTGCTTGGCTTAACGGGATTAATCCTGATTGCTTCGATAGGTAAATGGCTTCCTGATACTACATTAATACAGTTTTCACTTGCTGCCTTTCTCGGTCTGTGGATTACGTTCATCCAGCCGTTTATTGCTGTTACATTTGACTTATATGATCGAGAGGAAGATTTCCTGTCGTCTTGATAGACTTATTAGAAATGCCAGTTTTGAATAAATTCTTCTGTTTTATTCCTGCCAATCTTTATTAGGCTTTCTTTTTGTTCTTTCCTTAAATGGAACTGGGTACTTTTGATAATGTCGATAGGTATAAAAACAACATTTTGGGCATCGTTCTGACTAATATAGCGCAAATCATGAGCCTTCCTCATCGTTTCAAATAAAGAGTGAAATAGCTGTACGCCGTTTTTAATCACCGCCTTCTCCTTGTTCTCGAGGTCCGGAGATAGTTGAAAACCGATTACAGGACGCTTTGTTACTTTTTCGTTTCGGTCTTTATAGACCCACATGGGGAAATTGCTTAAAATGCCGCCGTCTACAATCACGCTTGCTTGCTTTTTTTGCGTTTTCAACCGTACAGGCTTAAAAAAGTATGGAAGTGTACAGCTCATTTTCACAGCACGTGCGACTGAGAAAGTTTCGATATTGTACCCATATTTGGGAAGATCATCTGGCAACGTTACAATCCTGCCATTTGTTAAATCAGAGGCGATAATGGTTAGTGAACCTCGCGGCAGATCTCCAAATGTATATACTTTTTTTCTGGCTAAGAGTGAGTGAATCCAATTCTCCAACCTGACTCCCTTGTATAAACCTAATCTCCAATAAACAGAAACCCAGGAAAACCAAGGTGCATACTGTGTTAACCTGTTTTTATCAAGCAAGTCTTCCGCGTCCAGCTGCATCATTATTTCGTAAAGTTCTTCTGCTGTGTAGCCTGCTTTTATAAGAGCCGCTATTAAACTTCCGGCACTCGTCCCTGCCGTCCTTTCCAATTCCCAACCTCTTTCCTCCATGACTTGGAGAGCTCCTATAAAAGCAAATGCCTTTACCCCTCCTCCGGCAAAAACACCGTCCAATTTCATAATCCTTCTCCATCCCACTTATAAACTTTATATAGATATTTTATGGTTTCTTGGAAGGATTGTGCGTTGGCTGATCAATCTCTCTATGGTGACCCGCTCTCACAGAGTGAACAAACAGAAAACCGGAACAAAAAAAACCGGCTCCTCCCTCTTTTTGGAGTGAACCAGTTGTTTAGCCTTGTTATGCTTGTTCCATTTCATTTTTTCTTTGTATATCCCTCAGCGTCTTTACTCTTTCCTCATTTTCTTCAAAATATTGCACAACGTCGCCAATACGATCAATCGCGTCCCAGCTTAAATGATGTTCAATACCCTCGACATCTTCATAAATATACTCTTTTTCGACCCCTATCAGTTCCAAAAAACCTTCAAGCAGTTCATGTCGGTAAACAAGCCGTTTACCGACCTTTTTTCCCTTAGCGGTCAAGACGAACCCCCGATATTTCTCGTAAATAACATATTCTTTCTTATCAAGTTTCTGTACCATCTTCGTAACGGACGAAGGGTGAACACTTAACGCTTCAGCGATATCGGAAACCCGGGCATAACCTTTTTCTTCTATTAATTCATAGATACGTTCCAAATAGTCCTCCATACTGGGGGTAGGCATACAGTATCCTCCAATACATATATTTGTAGCGTTTATTATCTTAAACATTATTGCATTAGATATAGTGTACCGTATTTTTTATACAATAACAATTAAAAGAGAATGGGAATATGGGGTTCTAGCGATCTTCACCACAGGCAAAAATGTTTCACTTGATCATTAAAAAGGAAAAAAAGCACTCTGGCTCTTTTTCCTTTGTTTTTCTATATGAGTCAATTTCATAAGTCAAGTACAGTTATTAGAACCCGAACTATTCGTGTATATACCATAGATCGGGATTTCCACTGCAGGCAGACGTTTTCCGCGGGCAACGCCTCGGGCCAACAGGATGTTGGTCACAAAGGCGTTGCCACAGGACGTGGCGATCTTAGCCTTTGTTCCTTCATCTCGTTTTGTAGGATTTTCGGACTCGTGCTG
>NZ_JAJJJF010000017.1 GCF_022458745.1 Bacillus piscicola | reverse complement strand
GAGGCAAAGATTCGCGCCTTAAAGGATCTTTTGCTTATAAGAATTGTATCGCAGATACGAGCACAACCTGTGCTAGTTAGTCTGGTGACGATAGCGAAGAGGATCCACCCGTTCCCATGCCGAACACGGAAGTTAAGCTCTTCAGCGCCGATGATAATGAAGGGGCAGCCCTTTGTGAAAGTAGGACGTTACCAGGCTTATATTTTTGTATCGCAATATTTTGTTTCATAAGCTTCCTTAGCTCAGTTGGTAGAGCGCATCCATGGTAAGGATGAGGTCAGCGGTTCGAGCCCGCTAGGAAGCTCCATACTTGTTGAAATTAGCGTCCTATTTCATAGGATGTTTTTTTATGTACGTGCAAGACGTGATAGCTCCAACAAGAAAAGAAAAACAACTTCGAACGCCTTTTATTACGATTGCCGAAATTCGTAACAGAGGGTGTTTTTTTATTAAAAATCTCGTACTTGTCGGTAGAGGCTCTTTACAATACGATGGAGAGGAGTTTATTCATGAATACGAGCTTTCAACTGCCTGAAAATATAACGAAGCTTTTACAGGAAAACCAACGTAAGACAAATAATGAATTTAAAGAGTTAATCCGTGGAAGTGGATATGTACCCCCAAAAAAGGATTTATTCATTGATGCCATTTCCGCACTTGGTTTGGGAAAAAATATATTATTGAAAGGACCTACCGGTTCGGGAAAAACTAAGTTCGCCGAAACACTCTCTCATTTATTTCACCAGCCCATGTTCAGCATTAACTGTTCGGTAGATCTGGATGCAGAAAGCTTAATGGGATTTAAAACATTGTCCTATAAAGATGGCAAACAGGAGATTGAATTTGTTCCGGGTCCTGTAACAACCGCCATGAAAGAAGGAACGTTCCTTTATATTGATGAAGTAAACATGGCGAAGCCAGAGACACTGCCGCTTATTAACGGTGCATTGGATTACCGAAGAACAGTAACAAACCCTTTCACAAATGAATCTATAACGGCCAAAAAAGGTTTTACTGTTATTGCTGCTATCAATGAGGGATACATTGGAACAGTGCCATTAAATGAGGCATTGAAAAATCGCTTTATTATCATTGACGTTCCCTACATTACAGGCGAATCTCTACGTCATTTAATCCGCTCCAATACGACATTGACAGACAAATCTACGATTGATTTGTTTGTGACATTGTCTTCCGATCTTATCCAGGCCGTCGACCAGGGTAAATTAGCCGAAGATGCCGCTTCAATTCGTGCTCTGCTTGACGCTTGTGACTTAAGCACCTTCATCCCTCCAAAGCGTGCTATTCTTCGGGCGATTACTGATAAGCTGGAAGAACAACGTGAAAGAGAATTCGTGAAAAATTTAGCAGAGACATTGTTCTAGAGGGGAGCATGTCAAATGAAGCCTAACCAATGGATACATACAACAGTAGACACCGGGCTCTTTCTGCAATTGCAAGATTTGACAACGATACTTAGTGGTCAGCCAGACTTCACATTTGATTTTTCCTATGGGTCGTTTATCGATAGCAGGAAAAAAATAATGACAGGCAGTCACTTTTGGGATACAAGTAATGAGCAAGACAAAATATCCGGGTATAAAACAGATCTTTTTTTGCGGGCGATTGGTACGTTAAAATATACAGCGGTCAAGGACATGCAAGTCTATTTTCGACAGACTGACCCCTCTGGCTTGTACAAATTTTCAAGACAACTTGTCACCTTACTGGAAGACATGCGCCTTGAAGAGATCATTAAACGAGAAAGGCCGGGCACAAAAAAAGACTTTGCCCGTCGCCGGAATTTTCTATATCATTATTTTGAGACACAACTGGCTGCTACTGTTACAAGAAGCTTAGCTTTGGATGAATTATTTTGCCTTATATACTTGACACTAAATGCAAATCAGCCTGACCCGTCCTTTCCCCAGGCGAGCCAAGCCCAGTTAGACCGGCTTGAAGTGTTAAAACCATATTTATACACTGCATTTGAAGCATCAAACACAAGCAATGTGATACGTCTTGCTGAAGAAATAACCGTTCAATTAGAAGCCTGCTATAAGGATATGTTGAAAGATTATTTCACCTTTCCCATCCATCATATGGAAGAACTCACGACGGATACATTATTTGATGACCTAACTCGAACGGATGAATTGGCTAATGACGATCAGGAAGCTGTTGATAAGAAAAATCAAGAGTCAATCGATGAGACTTTTTCAACTTGGCACCGAGAGAGCAAAAACAAAGATAGAAAACAGACGATGCTGCAAATGGAATTAGAGACGGGGACCAAAACAAGGATGTTGGGGGGCGCGACTAGAGAAACGGAAGATGGCGATCAGGCAATGGGTGCCATTCAGGGGACGTCGGGAAAAACCGGTAAAAATGATTATTCTGATTTAGAAACACTAGAAAAAAAAGAAAAGATTCATGACTCACAAAAGCAGAGAATGCATAAGAATGCTGATAACCAACATGCTGTGGCTGTTTTTAAATACCCGGAAGCCCCGACAGCGGCAGATCAAGCAGCTTATAAGGAGGCTGCACAAACAATTGAGACGTATAAAAGGAAGCTTACTGCAGTGATCGAGAAGACATTAGAACATAAAAGAAACGAGTCGAACGAGAACTTGGTTATGGGGCGTCTATCAAAAAAGATGCTGTCTTTAATTATTGACGATAACCCACGGGTTTTTTATAAAAAAAGGGATCAGTCAAAGGAACTAGATGCAGCGTTTACCTTGCTTATCGACTGCTCGGCTTCGATGCATCAAAAAATGGAAGAGACAAAAAGAAGCATTATTTTGTTCCACGAAGTATTAACCAGATTGAAAGTTCCACATGCTATCGTAGGATTTTGGGAAGACGCCAATGACGTTACGGACAACTATCAGCCAAACTACTTTCACGTTATTCGTTCCCATTCGGATTCTTTTCATCAACCGGAAAGCGCAAAGATCATGCAGCTAGAACCGAAGGAAGATAATCGTGATGGTTTTAGTATTCGTTTGGCAACGAAAACATTGGCAGCAAGAAGGGAGAAAAATAAGTTTCTGCTCGTGTTTTCTGACGGGGAACCAGCCGCAGCCGGGTACAATCAAAATGGAATTGTCGATACAAATGTAGCGGTGTCAGCAGCGCGGAAGAAAGGGGTCCATGTCATTGGTACGTTTTTGGCAGATGGTGACATAGACGAAAGAGAAGATGAAATGATGAAAAATATATACGGTAAAGACCGATTAATGATTCCGAGTATTTCCGACCTGCCAGATTATTTCGCCCCTCTCTTGAAGAGGTTATTATTGAGAACATTTTAGCTGTCATGTTCGGGTGTTATTCAAACTACATAGCATTCGAGAGGACCGAAGAAGACTAAGCGGGGGATGATCAATCATCCCCCGCTGTTAACTAACATTACGTGCTCCTGTGTTTATTTTGTTTAAAGTAGGCAAAGGGTTCCAGAATAGGCTGAGTGATCTTTTTGATTACGGGTGTGGAAAGCAGAAAGGCATAAATGATACAGCCTACAGCAATCAAGCTTATCTCAAAAACAGTGTCAATCCCGTCATAGAAACTCGTCTCCCGTAAATAGCGAAATAAAAATCCATGCAGCAGATAAACATACAGCGTTTGCGTAGCGTAATGAGAAAATGATTGTTTTTCAGCCGGGACTAAGGCTAAAAAAGCTAATGAAACGATTACTGTAAACACATAAGCACAAAGCCGGTAAACTCCTGCGCTGATACCATCAAAGCCCAACTCCTTATAGGATTTACTCCCGTAAAAAAGCTCATAGGGGATATCAAAGGCGTACATGTAAAGGAAAACGCACGTAATCAGAATGACAAGCGTTGCGATTGGCTTCATCCACGGGTGGGAAAGAAAGGATAAGTGACGGCGTTCTAGAAAATAGCCTGCTAAAAAAAACGGAAAAAACACCGCGGTACGAGCCAGGCTGAATACAGGAGTAATGTCCGCGTAACCAATCGCAACTCCAATCACAAGTGCAGCAATAATGAAGTAAGGGCTGAATTTAAAAAGATGCACGAGATAATAAAACGAGAACAATGTTAACAAGAACCATAACGACCAGTGTGGTTCCAGGAGGGAGAAATCAAGCTCTCTCCCATAAACATCATAGTAGAAAAACGTATAAATGATCTGAACGATAAGATAAGGAACGAACAGTTTTTGTATAGGTTTAATCATTTCACGTTTAGCCACTGTTTTTTTCGCAAAATAGCCGGATGCAAAAAGAAATAAAGGCATGTGGAAGCTAAATAAAAGCAAGTATAAGGTTCTAGCAAGTTGGCTTACACCGATAAGCGGTGTGATAGCGTGGCTGAACACCACGAGAATAATCAGGATAAACTTTGCGTTATCAAAAAAATAATCCCGTTGTTTGGGCTGTTCGGGCTGGATAGCTTCTGCTTTCATGCTGTATCACCTGTTTCATATGTGTTTGGATCAATGAAGCTGCTATCGTTTCCCAGGGCGATAGCCTGCTTCTCGTGCCTCCCTTTCGGTGCAGAACATTTCCTCGGCTATTGTCTGCCCATAATGCTGTGACCCGGGCAGATGGTAAATAAAGTCTCCGTTCGAACTGTGATTTCCTTTTATCGCTGGGTTTTCACAACTTTTTTTTGTAGTCGTTTCCGCGGCTTGGTTTTCCTTGAGGATTTCGTTCTGTCTGTTAGATTCTATGGCTTCAGGAATAAATCCTTTTTCTGTTACATACCCTTCTTCCTTCCAGATCCCTTTACCAGCTGACCGGGCTTTTGCTTCGATTTTCAGAAAATCATCCGCATAGCGTGTGTTCGGTTCGATCACATACGCAACCCGGGCGAGACCTTCCTCGAGTAGCATTCGATTAAACATCTTGTCATCGTCTACCCAAATGTAGGCTAAGAAACGCCCATAATCATCTCGAATGGTAGTGTCCACCTCTACGGACACTTCTTTCCCTGCAGGAAGATGTTCCTTAGCAAAGGTACTTGCTTCCGGACCATAAGGTTGTACGGCTTTGTTAGGATGAACGGTTTCGGGAGTATCGACGAGTAAGAGACGGATGGTCTCCGCGGTCCCATCTGCCATCTTCACTTTCAGCGTGTCACCATCCACGATTTCTGTCACGATCGCTTGTTTACTGACCTCTGACGTGCACCCAGCCAAGCTGAGAACGAAGACAATAAAAATAACGCCTATTTTTAGTATTCCAATCCTTTTATTATTCATGAAAAAGCTCCTCCTCCTTCTCAATTTTTTTATGTTAAAATGAGCCAGTAGATCATTACATCATGAAAGAGAAGGAAGATTAGTATGATGAAAAAAAGGTTTGCCGTGGCAGCCTTGATTGTTCCCTTTGTCCTCCAAGCTTGCTCTGTTACGGATGAACAACCAGCTCCTAACGAAGAAATGGAAGAGGCTGCCCCTGTTTCTACTGAGAATGAGCCAGCAGAGAAGGAAACAGTGCCTCCCGCGATAGGCAATGACGGCGTGCTGAAGGATCCAGCTGCCGTGACCGCGTTAGTCAACAAAGAGTACCGTTTGCCCGGCGACTATGAACCAGAAGACTTAACGGTTCCCGACGTTCCGTTTCCGTACGAAGAAGACGTTCCAAAAAAACAACTGCGCGAACCGGCGGCTCGTGCACTTGAGGATTTATTTGCGGCCGCAAAGGAAGAGGGACTTTCTCTTTTTGCCGTGTCCGGTTACCGCTCCTACGCCCGCCAGGAATCTATTTTTACAGCTAATGTTCAGAAGGACGGGGAAGCGGCGGCGAACAAATACAGCGCGCGACCCGGAGAAAGTGAGCATCAGACAGGCCTGACGATGGACGTGAGTTCCCCGTCTAACGATTTTGCGCTCACAACGGCATTCGGAGATACACTAGAAGGGAAGTGGCTCCAGGATAATGCCCATCACTACGGTTTTATTATTCGTTATCCTGCTGACAAAACGGATATCACCGGCTATCAATATGAACCGTGGCATCTTCGCTATGTAGGCGAGAAAGCTGCTGTCGAGATGCACGAGAGCGGCGAAACGTTAGAAGAATATTACGGAATCGGCACAGACTCTTAAAGATCAAGTACGAATCTTAGGAAATGCTGTTCCCAGTAAGCTAGTTGAGCAACAATCTGGGAACGGCGTTTCTTTTATGTCAGAATAAAACAGTCGTCTCGGCAGTGTCGGCATTAAATGAAACGTATCACAAAAGCATTTAAATAGATACTACATAGCTTGTATATCCTTGATTTGTCACATATCACAAGGAAGGAGACAGACATTGATCAAAAAGTGACAAAAAGACAATTCTCGTTTTCCCTCGGATATGATAAGATATATTGGTGTTCTTATGCACAAAAGTGCCCAGATAACTTTATAATAAGAAAAGATAGAAGTTTAAAAGAATGGGAGCGTTTTTAAGTGAATATTGATATAGACGGGGTGAACGTTCATTATCACGTCTCCGGAGAAGGAGCGGACGTTGTGCTTCTTCATGGCTGGGGAGCGAATATTCAGGCTTTTGCTCCTGTGCATCAATCACTAGAGAAGAACTTCAGAGTGTGGTCTCTTGATTTTCCTGGTTTTGGAGAAAGCGACGAGCCGCCGGAGCCGTGGACGGTCGGTGATTATACGGTTATGCTGGAAAAGTTTCTTCAAAAGCTCGAAATTGATCAGCCTATCTTGGTCGGTCACTCGTTTGGAGGACGTGTTTCGATTAAGTATGCTGCCAATCATCCGGTACGGAAAGTTATCCTAGTAGACAGTGCAGGCATTAAACCAAAGCGTAAGCCAATGTATTATGTAAAGGTGTACACGTACAAGACCTTTAAAAAGTTGTTGAAATTGCCGATTATTAATCGTTATGAAAACGACATTTTAACCAAAGTTAAAGGCAAACTCGGCTCCGCCGATTATAAAAACGTTTCGGGCATTATGCAACAGACGATGGTTAAGGTGGTCAATGAAGATCTGCAGCACCATCTTCCCCACATTAAAGCACCGGTTCTCTTAGTTTGGGGCGAGCAAGATGAAGCGACCCCGGTCGCAGATGGGAAGCTGATGGAAAAGTTAATTCCGGATGCGGGCCTTGTCGTGCTTGAAAATGCGGGGCATTATTCTTATTTAGACAAACGGAATGAATTTTTAATTATAATTGATTCTTTCCTTCAAAAAGACAAGGGGGAGAGGAAGTCATGATCACATTATTGACGTTACTTTATTTAGCTGCCTGGGTTTATTTTACAATCAGGCTAATCAAAAAAAGTACGCATATGCTGCAGCTTAACTCTTACCGTAATGAAAGGTATTGGCGCTGGTTGAAAACAAATACAGGAAAAGTGTTTACGTTTCAAGCATTCCTGGCATTGGCAGCGCTACTACCGCTTTTAATGGGGTATCAGGCGCTTGCTCTCTTTCTTGGCATTGTTGTTTTTGGCATCGCCGCCTATTTCTTCCCCGAAGAAAAGGAAAAGAAAAAGCTTGTTATCACGGCACGTGTAAAGCGTCTGTTTGCGACGACAGGAATTCTATATGCACTAACCGCAGTGATTGGTCTTCTGTTGAGTGCAGGAGAGGAGCGAACGCTTGCCTGGTTTTTATTCCTGACCATAGCTGCAAGTATTTTCGCTTACTTCTACACCTTGGCAGCGAATGTTATTAACTGGCCGATTGAAAGACAAATCAATCAGCATTATTTCCATGATGCGGAGCGGATTATTAAATCGATGCCCCAGCTTGAGGTTATCGGGATTACCGGAAGCTTTGGGAAAACAAGTACGAAGCATATTGTCGAAACGGTACTTGCTTCTCAATTCAACGTATTGATGACACCGGAGAGCTACAATACAAAAATGGGAGTCACCCGGACAATACGATCCATGCTGAAACCTTATCACGATATCTTTATTGCTGAAATGGGAGCAAAGCAAGAGCATGACATTGAGGAAATCTGTGAGTTGGTACATCAGAAGTACGGGATTCTCACCGCCATTGGGGAACAGCATCTGGAGACGTTTAAGACACTGGATAATATAAAAAAGACGAAATTTGAGCTAATCGAAACCCTTCCTCATGAAGGAACCGCCTTTTTAAACAAAGATGACCACAATATCATGTCTTACAACCAGCGTAATAAGTGCCGTACCATTTATTACGGCATTGATGCGGCTGACCTGCATTACCGGGCAACGGATATTTCGTATTCTGCCAAAGGGTCTCACTTTACCATTTTGAAATATGACGGTACCTCCGTGGAAGTACAGACAAAACTATTAGGAAAACACAACATATACAATATTCTTGCTGCTGTTGCGATTGGGTCCGAAAAGGGAATTTCTCTCGAGAAAATTGCCCGTGCTATTAAACAGGTTCCACCGGTTGAGCACCGTCTAGAATTACGAAAGCCTTCTGGCAATATCACGATCATTGACGATAGCTTTAACTCAAATCCGGTTGGATCTAAAATGGCTGTTGATGTGCTCGGGGAAATGCCGGAATATAAAGTATTGGTCACACCAGGTATGATTGAGCTCGGGGAAAAAGAGTATGAGTTGAACAAGGCGCTTGCCGAACATGCAGCAGAGGTTTGTGATTTTGTTATTTTAGTCGGTAAAAAACAGACGAAACCTCTGCAAGACGGCTTGGAGGCGAAAAACTATCCAAGCGACCAGTTTTATGTGGCGGCAGATTTACAAGATGCAATAAGAAAGATGAACGAAATAGCTCGTCAACCGACAGTGGTACTCCTGGAAAATGATTTGCCTGATACTTTTAATGAGTAGGGAAGTGGGGGAAGCCAGCAATGAAAACTAGAGTAGGTGTATTTTTTGGAGGAATTTCGGTAGAACATGAAGTGTCCGTCATCTCCGCCATTCAAGCAATGAAGGCCATGGACAGTGAACAGTATGAGGCCATACCAATTTATATCAGTAAAGACCGCAAATGGTATACAGGACCAGAACTGCTGGACATCGATAACTATAAAGAACTAGATAAACTGCTGGAGCAGGCACAGAAAGTTACGGTAGTCCGAGGAGAGTCGGACAATGTTGTTTTACAAAAAGATCCGGTTCCGAAATGGGGAAAAAGAACCGTTACAGAAATTGATGTCGCTTTTCCTATCCTTCACGGAACCTTTGGTGAAGACGGTGCAATTCAAGGGCTTTTTGAACTGCTCGCCATCCCTTATGTCGGCTGTGATGTCGCTTCTTCTTCAGCGGGTATGGACAAAGTAATGATGAAACAGATATTACGCGATTCTAAACTGCCAACTGTGGATTACGTTTGGTTTTACAGCAGTCATTGGATCGAGGACAGCACTGAAATTACGAAAATGACAGAAGAGAAACTCGGTTATCCTGTTATTGTAAAGCCGGCGAACCTCGGGTCCAGTGTCGGGATCAGCAAGGCGGAAAACAGAGCGGAATTAGAAGAAGCAGTGGAAGAAGCGATGACATTTGCTCCTAAAATCGTTATTGAACATATGGTTCAAGACATGACAGAAGTCAATTGTTCTGTAATCGGCGATTTTGAAGAAGTTGAGGCATCCGTTTTGGAGGAAGTATTGAAAACGGAAGAGATTTTAAGTTATCAAGACAAGTATGAAGGTGGAGGCAAAGGTGAGGGTGCATCGAAAGGAATGGAAAGCACAGACCGAGTGATACCGGCACCGCTTTCCGATGAGCGGACAGTCGAAGTGCAAGAACTTGCCAAAGATACATTTCAAATTCTCGGCTGCAGCGGGGTCTCACGCATCGATTTCATTATCGACAAAAGCAGCGATACCGTATATGTAAATGAGATTAATACGATTCCTGGTTCTTTGTCATTCTACCTTTGGGAGCCTGCCGGGAAAAATTATACGGAGCTTACTCACCAGCTCATTCAACTCGCTTTAAAACGCCATCGTGACCGGGAAAAACTCATTTTTTCCATCGATTCCAACTTGTTCTCCATACAAAGTACAGACGGATTGAAAGGTAGTAAAAACGGCATAAAGTAGTACAAAAAAGCCCAGGCGGGAATAACACCCCCGCCTGTGATCTTTGTGAAAAAACTCTTGCATTTGTGCCCTCTTTTATTATATAATTTCATTTGTCAGCGAAAAAGGACAAGCATTATACTGTTAGAAATAATGGCCCGTTGGTCAAGTGGTTAAGACACCGCCCTTTCACGGCGGTAACAGGGGTTCGAATCCCCTACGGGTCACCACTGTTTAAAAATTATATAAACCATTGACAAGTACCCTCTTATTTGTGTAAAATACAATGGTGTCTTATTAGTTGGAGGGGTAGCGAAGTTGGCCAAACGCGGCAGACTGTAAATCTGCTCCCTTTGGGTTCGGCGGTTCGAGTCCGTCCCCCTCCACCATATATGATTAAAAATGAATTGATTAGGGAATAGTAATTATGTATGAGCCATTAGCTCAGCTGGCAGAGCATCTGACTTTTAATCAGAGGGTCGGAGGTTCGAATCCTCCATGGCTCACCATCCTATGCGGGTGTAGTTTAGTGGTAAAACCTCAGCCTTCCAAGCTGATGTCGTGGGTTCGATTCCCATCACCCGCTCCATACATAAAGGGGCCTTAGCTCAGCTGGGAGAGCGCCTGCCTTGCACGCAGGAGGTCAGCGGTTCGATCCCGCTAGGCTCCACCATGTTTATATGAAATAAACACTGTCTATTGAAAAAGACAGTGTTTTTATGTGTTTATGCATTCGTTTTCTAGGAAAAGAATAGAGGTAGATAGTTCAATTTAGAATGAGTTAACGAGACCCTGCCTTGTTCGGTAGTTGTTATCATATTTATTTAATAGATCGTCCAGTTCCTTACTTAGCTGCACGACCTCTTTAGAAAACAAGGGCTTCTCCCATGCCAATGTATTTAAGTGTTCGCGTTTTGTTTCAATTTCTCTAAGTAACCCCTTTTTGGTAGGCAACTGATTCACCCTTTCGTTGGTAGTATTATATAGTTACCCATATTGGCTAAATAAAAAACCTCATAAATGGAAAAAATTTCAAAAAAGACTGTTCGCCACTTTTGTTTAATCAAACGTTTGTTTAATGAAGAAAATGCTGTAACAACTGAGGGAAAGAGACGACTATACATTCGTGAGTGATGTTAGGAGTACAACCATCTCTTTTGTTTGAGAACAAACTTTTAAAAAAAATATGTGGTATAATAATCCTTGGAAATAAGAGTAGAGGCTACGCACGAGAAAAGAGAGCCTGCGGCTATAGCGGATGCTTCCTGTGTGTATAACGTAGAAGCCGGCAAATATCCTGCTGTGAAGCCAGGATGCCAGGGCTTCTCTTATTTGGAAGAGGCATTGGAGGAAGAGTGATGTTTTCCGGAGCGGACTTAGATTTTTTAAATATATTAGGCATAGTGGTGGATATTGCGCTAGTAGCGTATGTTATATATAAACTTATCACAGTCATAAGAGGGACTCGTGCAGTACAGCTCTTAAAAGGAATTACGGTTATTCTTCTTGTCTGGTTTTTGAGCAGCTTTTTCGGGCTGCGGACGCTGCAATGGATTATGTCCCAAGCTGTCACATACGGACTTCTGGCTATTATTATCATCTTCCAGCCGGAGTTGAGACGCGCCCTCGAACAATTAGGGCGCGGCAGACTATTTGGCCGGTCCGCAACTCCGGAAGAAGAGAATGTTCTAAATACGATTGAAGCAATCATGAAATCAGTCAAGTATATGGCGAAACGACGTATTGGTGCCTTAATTTCGATAGAAAATGAAACGGGGATGAATGATTATGTGGAGACAGGTATCCCGATGCATGCGGATATCACATCTGAACTGTTAATCAATACATTTATCCCGAATACCCCGCTGCACGACGGTGCCCTTATTATGAGAGAAAATGAAATCGTCGCTGCTGCATGTTACTTGCCATTGTCGGAAAACCCGTTTATCTCCAAAGAACTTGGCACAAGACATCGAGCTGCTCTTGGCATCAGTGAGGTGACGGATAGTTTGACAATCGTCGTTTCCGAGGAAACTGGGAGTATCTCGGTTACGAAAAATGGCGATTTACATAGGGACCTTGATGAAGAAAGGCTTCGCGCGATGTTAGAGCGGGAATTAATCACGAATGTCAAAAACACCTCCGGCTTATGGCAATGGGGGGGTGGCAAAAATGGATAGATTGTTTAACAATCACTGGTTTGTTAAATTTGTCTCTTTGATAATTGCGATTATGCTTTATATGATGGTGAACATGAACAACGTCAGCAATCAGCCTAGCATGCTCCCGAGCAATGACCAGAGTACGTATACGATTAACGATGTCGAGGTTAAGGCTTATTACGATGAGGAAAAGTATGAAGTGGCCAGTATGGATTTAATGGTAGATGTTAAGTTAACAGGTCCTCAGACATCTATAATGTTATTTCAATTGTCAAGACCTGCCTACGAAATATACGTTGATCTTGAAGGACTTGGAGAAGGCGAACATAGTGTGCAGATTCAGC
This sequence comes from Bacillus piscicola, assembly GCF_022458745.1. Lineage (GTDB taxonomy): Bacteria > Bacillota > Bacilli > Bacillales > Marinococcaceae > Alteribacillus_A > Alteribacillus_A piscicola. The sequence continues at coordinate 31,847 of NZ_JAJJJF010000017.1, read as the reverse complement.
ATCGTGACTTTCCGGCTGATTTAAAAGTAGCCCTTACGCCGCGTTTTACGACGGTTGATATTCAATCGTTGAAAACAGTATCTTATCCGGTGAAAGCTGAATTAACAAATGAACAAGAAGCAGAAGAAGGGTATACGTTCGGCGGACCAAAAGTTACGCCGGAAAAAGTAGATATAAAAGCTTCTCAGGCGATGCATGATCGGATTGATACGGTGAGGACCTATGTCGACGTTGCCGGGGCTGACGGGAGGATCGAGACGAATTCTAAAGTCATTGCATATGATGCACAAGGCAATGAACTAGACGTACCGATTGAGCCTGACAAAGTGTCAGTTGAAGTACCGGTTACAGAGCCCTTTAAAGAAGTTTCCATAAATTTATTACGAGAAGGCAGCATGCCGGATGACTTGAGCATTGAATCATTAGACTTGATGCAGGGAGAGGTAACTATTTTTGGGCCTTTGGATAAGATTAAGGATATCAACACCATTGAAGCTGTGCTGGATTTATCGAAAATAAAAAAGAGCGGTACAGTTGAGATAAAACTTGTTCCTCCAGATGGTGCCGCCAAGGTTAAACCAGAGAAGGTCAAGGTAGAGATTAAGGTAGGCAAACGAAAAAAGACAGTCTTAAAAGATGTACCAATTACGATAGAGAACTTCCCGGAAGATTATTCGTTTACGATTAAAAGACCAGAACAAGGAATGGCGGATGTTTCCGTATCCGGTTCATCCGCTCTTTTGGAAAACATAGAAAAAGACAGTGTCTCATTAATTGCAGATTGGGAAAAACGGGAAGAAGCTGATAGTGAAGATAGTAGCTCGATCCCTGTCACTCTTACAGGGCCGCCAGAAATTAAGTTGGAATCTGACATCAAAGAAATTGAACTTGAATGGGCGACGGAAGAGCAGTCAGTTGCAGAAAATCCAGAAAATCAGGAAAGCTGAATGGAATGAGAAGGATTACCGGGCTGAACCTCAGTCAGCTGGCCAAGGCTGTCCGGGGGGCGCTTACGCTTGTCTTTAAAGGAGAGATGGTGTGTATGGGTAAGTATTTTGGAACGGACGGGGTACGTGGTGTAGCTAACACAGAGCTTACACCGGAGCTTGCATTTCGCCTTGGCCGTGCCGGTGGGTATGTTCTTACAAAAGAAGCAGAACACGCTAAAGTTCTTATCGGCCGTGATACGCGGATATCAGGAGCTATGCTTGAAGGAGCACTTGTTGCGGGACTGCTCTCCATTGGCGTTGAAGTTATGCGTCTCGGAGTGATCTCAACACCCGGGGTAGCATATTTAGCTAAGGCAGTCAGCGCTCAAGCTGGGATCATGATTTCAGCCTCTCATAACCCAGTCGCTGATAACGGCATTAAATTTTTTGGAGCGGATGGCTTTAAGCTGTCTGAAGAACAAGAACAGGAGATCGAAACTTTGCTGGACGGAGAGGATACGATGCCACGACCGATTGGCAGCAGCCTTGGCGTGGTAAACGATTATTTCGAGGGCGGCCAGAAGTACTTGCAATTTTTGAAGCAGACAGTTAGTGAAGATTTCGCCGGGCTGCATATTGCTTTAGACTGCGCTAATGGAGCTGCCTCATCTTTAGCTCCACACTTATTTGCTGATCTCGATGCGGATATTTCGACCATTGGGAACAATCCCGATGGTATTAATATAAACGATGGGGTTGGTTCTACACATCCAGAGACTCTTGCAGCATTCGTAAAAGAAAAAGAAGCGGATGTCGGCTTAGCATTTGACGGGGATGCCGACCGCTTGATTGCTGTGGATGAAAAGGGTCAGATCGTAGACGGTGACAAGATCATGTACATCTGTGCAAAGTATTTAAAAGAAGAAGCAATGCTTGCCTACAACACAGTTGTCACCACTGTCATGAGCAATCTCGGCTTATACAAAGCCCTTGAGAAAATCGGCATTGAGACGAAAAAAACGGCTGTAGGTGACCGTTACGTGATGGAAGAAATGAGAAGCGGTGGCTACACGCTCGGTGGTGAACAATCCGGGCACATCATCTTCCTGGATCACGTCAAGACAGGAGATGGGCTTCTGACCGCACTACAATTAGTAGACATTATGAAAGTGTCTGGAAAGCCGCTTTCTGAGCTTGCAGGTGAAATGGAGAAGTTTCCTCAAAAATTAGTGAATGTCCGTGTTATCAACAAGCACGACGTTCATACCCATCCGGCTATCAACGAAGCAATCGAGAGAGTTGAAAAAGAAATGGGTGGAAACGGCAGAATTCTTGTCCGCCCTTCCGGTACAGAACCGCTTGTTCGTGTAATGGCAGAAGCGGAGACAGAAGAACTCTGTGACAAATACGTACAGGAAATTGCGAAAGTCGTAGAGAAGCATATGGGTCAACAAGAAGAAGGCTAGAAGAAAAGCGCGCAGTCCTCACTTTTTTGGAGGCTGCGCGTATGCTGTTATCACAGGTTTATCTCCAAAAAGAAAAGGGAAAGCCACGTGATGAAAAAAAGATTGAGGAACACAGCGGTTTGTAGTAAGATAAATCCATTCTAAACGGAAAGATAAGGAGGACCGTACAATTTCATAAAGAAAAGCGCCAGGACTGCTCCGAAGAACGACATTGGAGAGCAGTTGACGAGGAGGAGGTTTATCGAAAAGAATCGGCGGATGCCTCCCGGTCGCTGTGTCACGGCCGTAAATCCTGACTGAAACGACAGAGGCGACTCTGTTAACAAAGGCAGGATGATGACCTTTAAACAGAAAATAAAGGCGGGGCAGGCATGTCCCGCGGCATGCCTGCCCCCCTTTTTTTGAGGAGGTCGGTCATTACGATGTGTGGGATTGTAGGATATATTGGACACAAACAAGCAAAAGATACGTTAATAAAAGGTCTGGAAGTATTGGAGTATCGTGGTTATGACTCAGCAGGTATTGCGCTGGCAACTAAAAACGGTGCAAAACTATATAAAGAAAAAGGACGCATCGCTTCCTTAAAAGAAGCAATCAACGGGGATGTCTCAGGAATGACAGGTATTGGTCACACACGTTGGGCCACCCACGGGAAACCGAGCAAAGCAAATGCCCACCCCCACCAAAGCCAAAATAAGCGGTTCACTCTTGTCCATAATGGGGTAGTAGACAATTATCAACAGTTAAAGCGTGATTACTTGCCTGATAAACATTTTGCAAGTGATACGGACTCCGAGGTTATCGTGCAGCTCGTTGAATACTTTTCCGAGAAAGGGAAAAGCACCGATGAAGCTTTTCGACAGACTCTTTCCCTTCTGCACGGCTCTTACGCCATTGTGCTTATGGATAATGAAAACGCAGATGCCATTTATGCTGGTAAAAATAAGAGTCCGCTGCTAATAGGCACTGGTTCAGGTGAGAATGTCGTCGCGTCCGATACGATGGCGATGCTTACGGTGACAAAAGAGTTTATTGAGATACATGATGAGGAAGCAGCGGTAGTTACGAATGATGATGTGCAACTAAAAAAACTAGATGGCACTCTCGTTCACCGCGAGTCATTTCAGGCAGAAATTGATGAAGCTGATACGGAAAAAGGAACCTACAGTCATTTCATGCTAAAAGAAATTGATGAACAACCAGCCGTTATTCGGAACATTATCCAGGAATACCAAAATAAAGATGGGAATATCAAACTAGAGAAAGATATCCGTACGGCTCTAGAGGAAACGGACCGAATCTACATTATGGCGGCTGGAACGAGTTACCACGCTGGTCTTATTGGGAAAGAATTGCTGGAGAAGGTCGCGAAAAAGCCGACAGAAGTTCACATTGCCAGTGAATTTCTTTATGACGAACCGATGTTATCCGAGAATCCACTGTTCGTATTCATTTCGCAAAGTGGTGAAACAGCAGACTGCCGTGGTGTGTTAGTCCGTGTTAAAAAACAGGGGTATCGAACACTTACCGTTACAAATGTTCCAGGCTCGACGCTGTCAAGAGAAGCAGACTTTACGTTGCACACGCACGCGGGCCCTGAGATCGCGGTCGCATCCACCAAAGCGTACACCGCGCAAATGTCCGTGTTAGCCATCCTTGCGATGGACTGTGCCCATGCCCAAGGGATGAACAGCGATTTTGATGCTATGAAGGAACTGGGACTTGTCGCCAGCGTGATGGATACCATATGCGACCAAAAAGATATCATGGAACAAGTAGCACGTGATTACATGGCGGATACACGGAACTGTTTCTTTATCGGGCGCTCCCTTGATTACCATGTTGTTTTAGAAGGAGCCTTAAAGCTAAAAGAAATCTCCTATGTTCAAGCGGAAGGTTTCGCAGGTGGGGAACTCAAACACGGAACCATCGCTTTGATCGAGGAAGGTACGCCGGTCGTGGCGGTCACAACCCAGCCCCACGTTAATAGGAACACCCGCAGTAATGCACAGGAAGTAATGGCTCGTGGTGCGAATGCCTGCTTTATTAGCACAGAGGAAACACGAGAAGAAGGAGACCAGATCGTTCTCCCAACGGTACATCGCCTTCTCACACCACTTATCACCGCACTTCCCCTGCAGCTAATTGCATATTACGCAGCCATGCACAGAGGATGCGATGTTGACAAACCAAGAAACCTTGCCAAGAGTGTCACGGTCGAATAAGGTAAAGTTACAATGTTTATAAAATTGTGGCTTTGAAATAAAGTTTGATAATTTATAATAAAGATTGATCATTTGAAATAAAGATCGATAATTTATAATAAAGTTTGATAAAAACACTCCCTTACGATAGTATGTTCGTAAGGGAGTGTTTTATATTTTGGTAAATTATCGTGGTTTTTAAACAAGGGGGGGAGGAAAGTACATGAAGAAATTACCTTTAAATGATGAAATTGCTGTTGCGATTTCACAAGTAGTAGACGATGCCTTAGTAGTAACTCGTAAACCTAGTCATGCCGACCTAGATAATATTATCCTTCGTAACAAATTGGATAAAGGGGACCCGAAATTAAATGGTCAAAATACCAATGTTGGTAAAGCCAAAAGAGTAAACGCCGTATTGAACTGGGCTTTGGAATACAATCAGGAAAATGGAGAAACCTTTGTTAGTTCCCTTCTTTCTTTAATTAGGGGACATGGTGGATTTCGGGAAGATTCTCCGAATTTTGTAGGTCACGAATCTATTCGGAACCTTCGAAGTTCGTTAAAAGCTGAAGGAATTGTATTATCAAGTGATGGGATGGTTACCCCAATTTTATTGGACAACCTTACTGATTTAGAAATGGAAGAAGCTTTAATGGGTTATACCCGTCGCGCCAAAAAAGGTGCATCGGATGCAGCATTGTTAACTGGAACTAGTAAAGACTTATTAGAAGCTGTTGCAGCACATGTTATAACAAGGATGCTAGGCGAGTATAAGCAAAGTAATTTTCCAACCCTATTGGGACTTGCTTTTCATCTTTTGGGTTTGTCTACCCCAAAAACTAAAGGTGATAACGAGGTCACGTCTCGTTTTGAAAATAGCATGTACGAACTGGGATGTTCTGTAAATAATCTTCGAAATAAACAGGGGACGGGACACGGGCGGCCTTTTTTGCCCACAATAACTGATACAGAAGCCAGGGCTGCAATAGAAAGCATGGGGTTAATTTCCGAATTCTTACTAAATAAGTTAAAAGAAAAATTATAGTTATTTGAGTGAAAGGCAGCTAATAAAGAAAAAAGTGAAGAATATGAAATGACTATAAAGTGCTATCCGATTTGAAAGTTGTACATATGCAAATTGTCGTCAAAAAGTGGACAAGGGGGAACATGATTTGGCTAAACGTAAGCGCTCACAATCAGTTGATAAGATGCAAAAAGGCGGCCGTGGACTAGGTTTAGGAATAGATTATAAACCATGGCTACATATTCAGGATGTATCCTCTCTTGGACGGTCTACTCGCTTAAAGGGTATTAAAATTCCAAGACAATACGATTTCCTTTCTGATTTGGAACGAAATTACTTTTATTTACTGGAATATTCCGATGAAGTTGTTGATATCCGCGAACAGTATCCACTTCTCCCGATTGAAGAGACTTTATTAATTGCTGATGAGTTAGGTATTAAACATCCTATAGAACCTAAAACACAAGAACATATTGTAATGACAACTGATTTCGTTGTAACAACCAAAGGACAGGAGAATACCGATGTAGCACGAACAATCAAGTATAAAAAAGATTTGGCAGATGAACGCGTACTAGAAAAATTTGAAATAGAGCGTGTTTATTGGGAGCGTAAAGGAATCAACTGGGGTATTGTAACAGAAAACGAAATTTCCAAAACTATGACAACAAACATAGCATTCATTCATGGTTATGCTGATTTGAGATATATTGATGGTTTCCAAGAAATCGGGCAATCTGAACTAGATGATTATAGTGTATACCTAATAGGTAAGCTATTATCGAAAGAATTTTCTGTGAAAGAGGTTGCACGTCAATTAGAAAAAAATTATGGGTTATCAGTAGGCAGTGGGATTACGCTATTCAAGCATCTTGTCATTACTAAAACAATAGAAATAGATTTATCTGTTGAACTCGATGTTAATCAAACTGTTTCAATAAAAACCGTAAGAAAAGACTTTTCGGAAAAGGTGAAGGCGATATGATTTTTTACAATCAAGTGTATCAATTCATTAATAAGGACGATAAGAATCGTTTACGAGTGATAGAAATTAACGATCCAATTGCTTATTATGTGGATCTGCATGGAGATACATCAATGCCAAAGAAAATAGATCTTGCCACACTTGAAGCCGAGGTACAATCCGAAGTCTTATTGGCTATTCCAGATCCCTATGCAAAAAGCTACTCAGATAGTGATTTAACGGAAAAGCAACGACAGAAACGTGATAAAGATTGGCAGGTTATTTCAGAGGCATGGAATGTATCGAAAGAAAGATTATTAGAAAAGAAAACTAGAGAAGGAACGTTGGCAGAAATTGCTTCAAAGTCAGGAATAAGTAAATTAAAGGTAAAACGTGCGTTTTCTCGCTTCTGGCAACGTGGCTTAAATAAAAATGCGCTTTTACCTGACTATATGTATTCAGGCGGCAAGGGGAAAGAGAGAGACCTTTCAGAATCGAAAGTAGGTAGACCAAGAAAATATACTCTATCAGATGATGGCCAGCAAGGAATTAATATTACAGAAGATATAAAAAAACAGTTTGCTTATGTTATTAAGAAATACTACAGAAAGAAAGAGCAGATTTCTTTAGCAGAAACGTATGATTATCTACTTCGAGAATTTTATTCAGATCAATATCATGAAAATAACATATTGAAATATAAAGTGTGGGATGCTTCGAGAATACCTACTTACAATCAGTTTTATTATTGGTTTAAGAAATACGAAGATCCGCAACAAGACATTACTTTACGTATAAGTGCCAAAGAATTTGATTTGAAACATCGCCCAATATTAAGTAACTCCACTCTGGAGACAGATGGACCTGGCACTCGTTTCCAAATAGATGCGACGATTGCCGATATTTTTTTAGTTAGTTCTTTCGATAGATCTTTGGTTATTGGTCGTCCTGTTGTTTATGGTGTTATTGACGTCTATTCACGGATGGTTACGGGTATTTACGTTGGACTGGAAGGTCCGTCATGGATTGGAGCGATGATGGCTTTAGATAATATGGTGGCTAATAAAGTTGAATACTGTCAGCAATTCAACATTAATATAGATGAAAGCCAATGGCCGGCAAGGCATTTACCGGAAATTATTATTGCTGATCGGGGTGAATTCGAAGGGTATTCGGTAGATAACCTTATTAATAACTTCAACATTAAAATTGAAAATACACCTGCATATCGTGGGGATTTAAAAGGAATTATTGAACGACAATTCCGAACAATTAATGGAAAAATTAAGCGAAAAACTCCAGGTGCTATCCAAAAGGAATTTCGGGAACGTGGGGATCGGGACTATCGTTTAGATGCCAGTTTGAATCTGGAGGAATTCATCAAAGTTGTAATTCATTTAGTGTTGAAACATAATCAGAAAATCATAGAAAAATATCCACTTGAAAAAGGAATGATTACAAGTGGATTAATAGCAACACCGATTAATTTGTGGAATTGGGGTATTGCGAATAAAAAGGGACGTCTACAAACTGTAACTGATAAAAACATACTCAGAATGAATTTGTTACCGAAAGGGAGAGCGCGAATTACCCGGGCTGGACTTAAATTTAAAGGTTTATTCTATGGGTCTGAAAAGGCTCTTAATGAACAGTGGTATTTGAGACTTAAAAATACAAGTATTGAAGTTTTGTATGATCCCCGAGAAATGAATCAAATCTATATACCACACGCCGATGGGCGGGATTTTGATACTTGTTATCTATTGGAAACCAGCAAGGAATATAAGAGGGATACGCTAGAGGAAATTGAATTTTATCAGAATCTTTTAGTGGAAGCGAAAGCCGAAGAACAAGTTAAACAGAGAGAAAACACAATTAATGCGGATTTAGCGATTGAAGGAATTGTTAAACAGGCAATGGAAGACAAAAAGCAATCTGTAACACAGCCAATTAACAAATCTGAAAAGCTACGTGATATACGGGTAAACCGACAAGCAGAAAAAATGTTAAATCGAGAAAATGAAAAGTTTAATTTAGATGAAAAACTGGATGAAACGCAAGTAGATATAATAGATTTTGAAACAAAGGAAAAAATAGATAATTCACCACAGAAGAAATCAACCTCACGTCTAATGCAAAAACTCAAGAAGAAACGGGATGAGGAATTTGGCAAAAACAAATGACATGGTTGTCCTAAAAGGAGAGTTTGAGAAAGCTAATTATAAAGAACAGCCTTTAAGTGAATATACCAATAATCCTTTCATTGAGACTCTTCCACCTATTTTCAGTGAGGATGATGTGCTAGAACGATTTATGGTTACACCACGAATTAGCGAGCAAGATAAATTAAGTGCAACGAATATTCGTTATCACGTATTAAAACGAGTAAGGAATTTTATTCAGCCATTACCGATTCATTTTGAGGTAGAACGCCGATTGTCTACGTTGATTCGAAGAGGATACTTAGCACGAAATCCGTTAGACATTACATTTCTAGAGCGTGTTCGAGTGTTACATGAGTTACGTGAAGAGGAAGAGCTGGCACATAAGCATATCAAGGACCGTTTAAATTATATTCGCTCTACAGCTGATAGCTTATCCATTATAGGTATCTCTGGAATCGGCAAAACCACGGCGATTGAACGCTTACTGCTCATGTATCCGCAAGTCATTAAACATGAAACTTATGAGGGACAACCTTTTAATCGCACACAAATTGTTTGGCTTAAAATCGATTGTCCATATGATGGTAGCTTGTCAACGCTTTGCAAAAGCTTCTTCAAGGCAATTGATGATTTACTCGGTACTCGCTATCTAGAAAAGTACGGTTATTTGAATAGAGTAACATCGACAATGCTTTTGCATATGACTTCCTTAGCAAGCATGTATGGCATTGGTGTTCTAGTAATTGATGAAATTCAGCACTTACTACATTCTAAAAATGATCAGGAAGAAATGCTGAATTTTTTTGTTACACTGTCCAATACGGTTGGCATTCCAACGGTTTTAATCGGTACTTCTAAAGCGCAAAAACTATTCAAAGGAAATTTCAGACAGGCAAGACGGGCAGCAAGTGATGGGGCAATTATTTGGGATCGTATGGCAGAAGACAGTGAAGAATGGGAATTTTTTCTTGAAACACTTTGGGAATTACAGTGCTTAAAAACACATTCTGAGCTTGCAGAGGAGACAAAGAGGGCATTTTACTATGAATGCCAAGGGATTACTGCGGTTGCCGTAAACCTATTTATTTTAGCGCAGGAACGAGCATTATTTGATGAGGACAACCCGACTGAAACCATTACACCACAAGTATTAAAAAAGACTGCTAAAGAAGATATGCAAACGATTCAACCAATGATAACGGCTATCCGTATGAACAATTTAGCCGACATGATGAAGTATGAAGATATTATGATTAACCTGGATGAAGTCATGCTGAGTCATAAGCGAAATACAGAAGTGACAGGGCGGATTCAAAAGGCCTTTAAAGAACGTCAGAACACAATTCAGTACAAACGCCAAGACACAGCTGAAAGCCTATCAGTTGAAGTAGCTGCTCTTGGAATATTTGATAGTCTGAAAAGTCAGGATATCAAAAAACTAACAACACAAATAGTAGAGACTAATCATCTTGATACGGACTTTTCTCAGCTAAAATCTGAAGTTATTCAAGCAGCTATTACATTGAATCAGAAAAAGAAAGATCAAAAAGAAAAATCAAAAGTAAAAAACGAGGAAGCTTTACCTCTATTGAAACAGAGAAAGCGTGCATTAGATAAAAAGCAGCATCCGTACGAATTATTAGTTACAAATGGATACATTAAAAATCCTTTGGAAGAATTCTATTAAATCGTATTAAGTAACAATTTTTTTAAAAAGTGTAAGAAATACAATATAACGTGGTTGGAGGCCTAGAAATTGAGTAACTTGGATCATTTTACGGTTTATTACCTAAATTTTGATAAAGTCTTTGAAATAGCCATGCTATTAAACAATGAAGTTGATGTTTCTAAAGAAAAAGATGAGAACAAACAACATACATCAAAAGTTACAGCCAGAGTCGGAGCAATGCTTAAAGCTATTTTTGAAGTAGGAGGAGAAGGATCTTACGAATATGCCAAAGCATCTAGTTTGAGAAAAACTGTTGAGGTTAAGTCGACTAACTCAGTAATTTTAAGAGATGTTATTAAAGAAGTGAAATCAGAAGGTGAAACAGAGGAGTTTAAAGAAGGACAACTTGTTATTATTAGGAATGTAGACTTAAGTATTCAGAACGAAGAAGAAATGAGACAAATGAAGTTGATTAAACAAGGAATTCTTGATCGTTTCACACATGAAGACATCCCGATTGGCGAAATACTAAAGTCTTTAGTTTCAGATTATGCATATATCTTGACTGCTAAGAGTGAAGGGAATAATTACTTAATGAAAATCCCTTCAGAAGTAAATAATGAATTTGAGAATAATTATACTATTGACGATTTGGTTATGGGTAAAGTTACATTGATAGGCATTTACAAAGGGCAAAAGAAAATTAATGATTTAACAAGTACTTTTAATTACCTGAAACAAGGCGGTAATTCGTCTGTTGATGGGAATGTTAGATCGTCTGATAGAAGTGAAAATCCAGAGAGCGGTGATGCAGATGATACAAATTATCACTATATCGATACTCTCGCCATAATTCAAGAATTAAAGTTAGGGTGATAAGGTATTAATGTCCATTTTATACACTTATAATAAAGCTCATTTTCAAAAGTATAAAAAAGATCAAGAAAAGCAGAATGTCAAGGTAATATCATTTGCTCTCGTCGAATTAAAGCAAAACAGTTTAGAAGAAATACTAGGCCATAAGCAGGTTGATCTTAATATCACAGGAATCGTGCAAGCTATAGATCAAGGTGGTTCATTGTATTTAGTGGAAAAACTGTTCTACTTACTAGACGAATTTGAAGACTTAAATTTTGTTATTGACGAAAAATACGCTGATTATGCACTAGAAGTATTAGGAGTCTTCTTTAGTACAACAAAATCAGTTACATCGGGATACAATGAAGCAGAGACGAGCAGAAAGCAATCTAAATCTGCTACAAGCGTTAAAACGATCGTTAATTCACGAAAAGATAAAATGGACAAATTGAAAGATCATATTAACATAAACTTAGTTGGACATTTTGCTTTTAAAGAGGATCTAATAAACATCATCCAATCTTTTAGATTTTTCAATAAAAAGTTAAAAGATCACCCCATTTTATCAATTTTTCTAGTTGGCGGTTCGGGCCTTGGTAAAACAGAGGTGGCTAGAATGCTAAGTAACTTTTTAGATAGCCAAAGTACATTAGCGAAAATAAACTTTGCAAATTATAAAAGTGAATCTTCATTAGCAAGCTTGATTGGAAGCCCACCTGGATATGTAGATAGTGGGACAGAGAGTGATTTTGTAAAGAAGATTAAAAGAAGTAAGGCTGGCGTTGTACTGGTTGATGAATTTGAAAAGGCTGATCAGGCTGTTCACAATTTTTTTCTTCAGTTACTTGAGGAAGGGAAATTTGATGATGCAATGGGAGAAGTGCATGACTTAACTGGTTATATCATCATTTTCACATCAAATCTTAATGTAGATCAATATAATAACTCCTTATCCCCCGAATTAAAATCTCGTTTTGATTTAGTAACACACTTTGAAGTGCTGTCATTAGAAAACAAGCATTTGTTTGCAAGGCGAATCTTGAACGATTATATTCGCAGAGCTAAATTACAGCTTTCTGATAAGGATATAGAAATACTTATTGCTAGAGTGAATTTAGAACAAGAAAATAACTTAAGAAATATTAAACGGAAAATAAGGCTACAACTATTTGAGTACATAAATGAAAAGGATTTGATATAGCTAATATGCTATGCTGCATTACAAGCTTTTGATCTATTTCATGCCATATTAGGAGGTAATTAATATGCTCCCATTCTTTACGGATCCATACCCAGATGAATTAATCTATTCAGCTATTGCTCGGTACCACTTTTACAGTGGTAATATCGATTATAAAGATACGTTGGAAGAAGTATTTCAAAGTCGTTCTATGATACCGAGTGTTGAGATTGGCAGCCATTTTCGTGATTTGGCTAAACAAATGGGAGAGTATTATTCTGTAGAGTATCTGCTAGCAAAGCACACTATCTATCCATTTTATGCTCCTTTTCTTTCTGAACAGCGACAGCAGGAGATTATAGAAGATGTTCAAGGAGATGGAAAAGGGCTTTATACAAGGCTAGGGATGGTTGCAGGAAGCATTTGCAAGAAAGATGGATTGTACTATTGTCCGCAATGTGCTCAGGCTGATATGGATAAATACGGTGAACCATATATACATAGAGAGCACCAATTACAAGGCATCGATCTGTGCGCGCATCATTTGTTGCAATTAAAGAAATATCCAGCTGATTTTAAAACACAAAGTCGAATTGAATTTATTCGCTTTGATGCAAAAAGAATGGAGTTTTCCATTTTACAGGGTATTGGATATCCAGACTATTTTGATATTCGAGTAAAGTTAGCAAGAATGGCATATCAGTTATTGAACACTGACATATCGGCATTCTCACGTGAAATCATTACATATAAATACAGGACGCTACTTAGAGAAAGGGATTTGATTACTACCTCAAACAGGGTAAGACAGAAAGAATTATTCTACGCGTTTCAAGCTAAGTTTCCCAAAGGATTTCTAGAAAAATATGAATCCGCTTTAATAGAGCACGACGAATACAACTGGCTGAAGGTTTTAACTCGTAATGTAAAACGTCATGTACATCCATTGCGCCACCTATTCTTCCTATATTTTTTAGAAGAGGACGTAGAGACGTTTTTACAAGTGACTGAAGATGCGGGACCTTTCGGTAAAGGTCCTTGGCCATGTCTAAATAAGGCAGCTGGTCATCGCAAGCAATTTATAATTCCTAATGTAAAGATAACAAGAGATTTTAAATCAATTGCGCCTATTGGTACATTTGAGTGTTCATGTGGCTTTGTTTATGCTAGAAAAGGTCCCGATAAATCTGATGAAGATAAATATCGTATTGGTCGTGTAAAAGCGTTTGGAGACGTCTGGGAGGCTAAATTACGTGCTTTAGCAAACGAGAGGGAGCTAAGTATTAGATCATTAGCCAAAATGCTTGGAGTCGATTCTAAGACTGCAAAAAAATATTTATCCAGGGATGATGAGCAAAAAGAAAGGCCCGAAGATAAGGTGAATACTCCAATGCTAGAACATTATCGAAGTCAATTACTTGAGGGAATGCGGCAATATCCACATTATTCAAGAACGCAAATTAGGCAACGTTTTCAAAAAGAATATATCTACTTATATCGCAATGATGAGGAATGGTTATTTAAACGGTTGCCTGTCAGTCGAACGAAAGAAACACCGAAATCAACGGTGGATTGGGAAGCGCGTGATCGTGAATACCTATCGAATGTGAAAAAGATGTATGAAGAGCTTATGATGATAGATAAGCCTGTTCGAATCACTATTTCGATTGTTGGAAAGCGTCTTGGAATATTATCGAACTTGGAGAAACATCTTGATAAGCTGCCACAAACGAAAAAGTTCTTATATGAAGTCACAGAAACGACGCAGCAATTCCAAATCAGACGTTGTTGCAAGATTATAGACCAAATATTGCAGGAGCAAGAACCTGTCAGGTTATGGAAGGTGCAACGCATTGGTGCAGTGAAATCACATCACTTTCATGAAATTAGACCGCATTTAGAAGCGTACATGCAGCAGAAACAGGAAGTGGATAAGGATGAGTACACAACAGGTTAAAATGAAATGGCCGTTTCGGAAGGGAGAAAAAGCGAGGCTAATTTGGATTGGGGATCCCTTTCGTTACAAAAATAAAATGATGCTACATGCGTATTTTATGGCACGGGGAATAACCAAAAAATTACTATTGGATTGGGGGACGTTGCCTTGCTTTGCTATCCAGCATTTTTATAGTGATGGTGTAATCACCACAAGTCAGCCACCACAAGGGGCACGGGAAGTAGACATTACAATCTATCCGGACAGAGTAAGGTATTATGAGAAGCCCTGGAGCATTCAGGGGAGCGATGATACTGCAATTTCTCGAAGTTTCACCTTCTCCTTTAATGATAAAAATGTCATTCTGCCAGTTATTGAAGCACTGCGCAGTATTTTAGCACCTAATGGTTTTCTTTTATATCGCTTGTTTGAATCGAATTCATTTCCTCAATTTTTCACCGAAACTTACGAACCAAATAACATTCATCTTAGCTTTTCAACACTGTATGAATTGAAATACACCAAAACAGCTTTTATTTATCAATTGGTGTGGCTGTTAACGAACCGTGATTTGCGGCAAGTATATGAAAGTATCGCCTTTACGTGGCTGCAGAAAAAGACCTTGATGTTTGACTGGAGCTTCACGCAACCGATTACAGTAACTGCCCGCATAAAGGAAAACAGTAGTACGTGGACGGTATTACAAATTGTTAATGTAAAAAATAAGCATATTCCGTATGATAACATTTCCATTTCACATCCGGAAATACAAGATAAAGAGAGGTCGAAAGAAGCGAAGAAATATACATATCGCTCTTTAAATAAAAAAGATGGGGTAGAAGGTCTCGCATTAGATGAACAGGTAGATGGGTCCACTAAGGACTTTGACTTTGTGCAGATGAATCAGTTGAGACATGAATATACTTCCGTGCCAAAAATCAACCGGATGAAACGTGGCTCTTCAAAACAACGTATGGAAGAGGATGAAAATACAAAGAAATACTATGGCGTCAATGATTCCATTCGTTCTACAGCAGATGTTGGAGGCCAGCAGCTTGCAAGGGGATTGGAGCATCAAATGCTACACGAAATCCAAGCGCAAGGGGAATTACAGAACTTCATTAATGTCTTAAAAATATTAGAGCAGTTTCCGGAAGTAAAAGCGATTCGAGCTTTTACGGATGTGTTGCCAGAGGGTTCCGGAGAGCGAAAATTTACAAAGCTTAGTGACGGCGTTACAAAAAGACGATATGTGATTGCTAAGGTACGTATGATGAATGGAGGACTATTCAACGTCATTGAGGTAGAACGTGAATACCGTTCCTTATCCACACTTATTTTGTCCTCACCTGACAAACAAGATTGGAGTACAATCAATAATAATCTGCTTTTGGATCTTGTCAATGCTAGTGGTACTTGGACTCGTAAGTCATTAGCATACTTTGAAACCGAGGGAATTAACATAGCAAAAGCAAAACATAGTGGTAAAGGGATTCGAAATTGGGCTAGAATTTTATTAGGTAAGTTCTCATAATGGTCTTATCCCCTTTACTTCAGAAATTGAGATTGAAATGATTGATACCGCAAGCTATTTAGGCAGTAGTGAAATATTTTTGAGGCAAGCCTTTCCATGATAAGGAGGGAAAGTGATGGTGGACCTTTTAAATAGCATTTTAGCAAGTATAATTGCAACAGTTGTTGTTGGAGTAGGAGCTTATAAATATATAATAAATAAAAAGTATAAAAATGAAGGAATAACACAAGAAAAAGGAAAAAACCAAATTGCTGTTCAAAAATCAAAGAAAAATTCTATTAATATAGGTGGTGAGGGATCAGAGAATGGGAAAAGAGATAAATCAAAATAATGCGTTAAATCAAGTAGCATTGATCAACTCTAAGGGTAATCAGGTAAACATAGTTAACAATCCAATTGAATATATATCTATGCTGATTGAGCAAGGGAAATTTGAAGAAGCGGTCGGGATTCTCAAAGAGGTTACGGATCAGGTTGAAAAGCTCCACCCTCTTTATCCTCATTATTCATTTACTCCTGTGAATATAGGGTCAAAAATTGCGTTTGAGCATCGTCCTGCAAGTAAAGAAGTAGCTAAAAAGTACCCTTTGCATTTTAAAGGAAGTTTTTCTATTACTGAGGGACAAGCAACGGAAGGTGAGACTTTTGAAGATTTGGTAACTCGAAAATATTTTTCTCAAGAAAAAATAAGTATTGATATGAAATATATAGAAACATGGATTGGAGATGAATTAATTAATAATGAATTCTCACTAGAGCACCACGCAGTTGAGGAAGGGGAATGGTTTATTGTTCCCGAAAAGTTACCTTTCTCAATTAAAGCTAAATTAGTACTGGTGGAAGAAATAGAGAGAGTATTGGTGGATTACTTGGAGCTCAGTATTACCGAGGTTGATAATAAGAGGAATCGAATGGTGATTAGCAACATTCGCCAAGAGAATTCTCCAGTGGTTTTGAGCTTGATAATGCCGAATATTTTTGTGCATGACTCTCCAACTGAGGAAGAAAAAATAAAGTTCAATATCAGGGTACGAGAAAGTTTTGAAAGAAATGTCAGGGCCGAAAAAGTTTTTTTAGAATTTCTTAAATATGCGAGAAAATGTTCGGAGATGAGGTTAATCGCTCTTGAAACTCAAAATATATTTTTTTCATCAAAAAATGTAAGGTTGGATGATTCTCAAGATATTCAAGGTTTGAATGAGAGATTATTACTACTTTCAGAGCTCACGCGAATAGAGGATGAATTTGACATTAGATTTCAATTACCAGATATCATGGGGGATGAAGATTATGAAAAAATTGAAGTTCTTAAAGCAGTAATTAATAAAAAGGAAATAACATCTAAAATCGAGAATTTCAGTACAAATTTTGACGATAAAGATACTGTTCAAAAGTTTATAAACGATGTAGAAGACAAGCCTTTAATGATAACAGCCAATGAAAATAAGGTATTTGAGTTATTTGGGGTTCCATTCAAAAATATTGAAGCTAAACATACATTTGAAAACTTAGTTGTGAAAAACCCAGAGCGAATAAAAAAGAAATTGGAATATTTCGATGAAGGAGATACTATTAAGGTGGAACTAAAGCCAGGCACCAAAAATTACTTAGTCACTCTCTACAGTGTGAAAACTTGAATATTGCTTGACCTTATAGTTTAAGGCTTTTATGTTTCCCTTAAACCCACTTTTACAAAAAAATAGCAGGTAGAACGGTCTGGTCGCTTTCCGTGACCACGGGGAACAAAGGACGAAAGAAGCGATTCTTTCGGAACTACTTCTTTTTCTATTATTTGCCTTTATTCCCGTCATCCTTCACCTTCGAAGATGACTGTTTATCAAGATTCCAGTTTCAAATATATGGAGAAGCCTACAAAGAAATTGCCGAATTCATGGATTTCTATAATCAACGCCGCATCCATTCAAGCATTCTGGATTTATCTGCGGCGGGCCCCCCCGTCCGTATTGGGAGAAGCGATGGGTTCGTGGTACACTTTGCATGCGGATGGCCAAGTCCTGTTGAGAGATCTCATGAATATCCGAAGCAGTCGGATAGCATTGTAAGGTGTTTAATGAAAGGCTGCCATAAAGGTCACTAAAAACTTTTTGATGTTCCGGGAAAATCTGATCCAAAGCAGCCTGGAACTGAAGTTTGATATTAACATAGCTATCCGTCAAAGCACTGTGCTGCCGGGATAAATGACGAAGGTTCAGGTATTGCTCGGTTTCCTCTGGAAAACTTCCAGATCCTCTTTATAGTAAAGCTCACCCAGATGGAATGCATCAACTTTGTCCGTTTTCACTTTACGCAAACTGGTTTTTTTGGCTTTATAGGAAACCACTGGATTGATCAAATAATACGTTATGCCATGCTCTTCAAGAAATTGGAGCACAGGCTCATAATAGTGCCCCATGGATTCAAAAGATTACTGCCGGAGGTTGTCCGGAAACCTGTTCCACTTCCTCGTAAAAACGATAAAAAGCGTGAAGACCTTGTAGATGGTGTTCAAATTTAAAGCTTTGTTTATAAGCTTTTTTCTTTTCTAAAAAGGCTTGGACCTGGCTTTCTCCTTTTGCGATATCAGGCCGATGACAGGATCCATATATGACTGCCACTCCTTTAATAAATAGATTTGCCGGTGAGCTCCTCAAATCACTTGTAGTTTCATAGCTTCACTTGTTATACGGGATCGTGTCCCAACCAGCCTCAAACATGTTTCGACAAGGAGGGGTGGACAGTATTACGGACGGGATCAGTGTCCCACGGGCCAGATCGTCCTACCCCGGCTCCCTCAAACATAAAACCTATTAAAAATAGGTCAACCAGAAATGACTGGCTGACCTTATAATATGAACGGGCAGGATAGGAGTATATGAATCGCAGTTAGAATTGTTTAGGGGAAATTTGATGTGGCTTATTAAGTTTTTTGGTTTTTGGTCAACGATTGTGAGCATAGGTATTTGTTTTTATAATTGGCTTGGCTATGATGTCGAAAATATGTCGCTTTATTTATTAGGCCTTCCTAACTTACTTTTACATATATTACAGGAGCTATTTCCTGACTTAAAGGCATTCGCTGAAAACGGATTATACTTTGATATATAATATTAACATAACATATTATTTATTGATTGGTGTGATTATCGATTTTGTAATCAAAAAATTAATCAATAACTAATCATTTCTTTTTACCACAATCGGGCAGTTAAATGGTGGGGAATTCCATGTCACTCGGTACAAAACTTTTCTCGGCTGTTTTATCACCCTTTATGTAAACAAAGAGGGAAGACATGAATAATTATATTCACGATTTGCCCTAAGGGTTGTCAGTATGACAGCCCTTTTAACATTCATAATAAATTATTGTATCCTGAAATGATTAACTTTTTATTAACTTTCCGTAGAACTAAGATATGTGAGTTATAATTCATGATTCAGGAGGATGTGTATGGGACATAGAATTCTTCTCGTTGAAGATGATCCAGAAATCGCTTTTATTATAAAGGACACGCTTGAAGAAGAGGGATTTGCCGTCACAATCGCTACGACTGGTGCAGAGGGATGGGAAGACTTCCAAAAAGACGACTACAGTCTTGCTATTGTGGATCTCATGCTCCCAGAAATGGATGGCTACCGATTGTGTGAACATATTCGCTTCAAAAGTACGGTGCCAATTCTCATGATTAGTGCAAGATCGGCTGATGAGGATAAAGTGAAAGGTCTCTCATCTGGAGCGGATGACTATCTTACTAAACCATTTAGTCTGGAGGAGTTAACGGCTCGTGTGCGCTCTCACCTGAGAAGACATTATCAGTATCATTCCGGTCTCGACAAGAGAGATGTGATAGCTTTTGAAGGGCTAACGATTATTCCCTCCAGTAAAGAAGTAAAACGAAAAGGAAAGATCATTGATTTAACGGGGAAAGAGTTTGAGTTGTTGTATCTTTTTGCTTCCAATCCACATGTCGTCTTTAGCAAACAGGATTTGTATGAGCATATTTGGCATCATCCTGCATCAA
The DNA here is from genome assembly GCF_022458745.1 of Bacillus piscicola. GTDB lineage: Bacteria > Bacillota > Bacilli > Bacillales > Marinococcaceae > Alteribacillus_A > Alteribacillus_A piscicola. The sequence goes on along the minus strand of NZ_JAJJJF010000017.1, from coordinate 11,896 downwards.
GCGAAGGGGAGAACACCGTGACCGTCCATATTAGAAAGTTACGGGAGAAATTACAGGATCATTCAAGACAACCCACTCTGATTAAAACGGTATGGGGCACTGGCTATAAGTTTATTGGGGAACCGCTGTTATGAAACTAAAATATTGGCTTTCTCTCACCCATTTGATTGTCATGTTACTGCCTGTCATTGGGGTCATCCTTCTCATCTGGATCATGGAGCAGGCAGAGCAAAACCGCATGTTAGAGGAACATTTATCCGTGATTGAAGACATGCATGAAGTGGAAGGAAGTCTTCAACATCCCGCTTTATACGAGGAAGCTGACAGAGAGTATGAGGAACTGGAGCAAATATTACCGAATGACGTTGATGTCACCCTATATTCTCCCACAGGGTATGTTTTATTTTCTACATTCCATCTCCCATCCAGTTCTTATTTTTATTCACGGGAAAATTTGTACCAAAACCTTTATGAACTCGACAGGAGATACAGTAGCTATGCTCTGAAAAATCCAGTTTTTTCCGCAGGACAAATCGCGGGAGTTTATGAAATAGTAATCCCACGGACAGCGTGGGTGGCTGAAGCCAGAAGTTATCGTGGGTTGATCATCGGGGGTTTTGTGATTGGTGTTGGACTTTTTTATGTTCTAATAATGTATTGGTTAAGCCGAAAAGTGACCAATCCGTTGTTTCAATTGATGGAACAAATAAAAAGAGTGCCAGAAGGCAGAGCATTAAAGGATACTAATATTCCCAAGCAGAACGATGAAGTTGGTCATCTCATTCAAAGTTTCGAACAAATGGAGAACAGGCTGCAGAGTGCCCAAAAAGAACGTGACAAAATGCAAGAAGAAAAGAAACAAATCATGGCTTCTATGTCTCACGATTTGAAAACCCCTCTTACAACTATACGAACGTATGCGGAAACTTTGCAAAAACGTCAGGGAAAGAACGATGATCTTTTTTTCACATCAACGATTATACAAAAAGCAGAACAGATGAAACGGTTAATCGAAGACCTACACACGTTTGTACATTTACAACGAAAAGAACATGTCAATAAGAAGGTTGAAGTTGATGTGGAAGAGCTGTGCGATATGCTCTTTTCTGGTTATGAAGAATGGTGTCTATCCGAAGGCATTCATTATCATTCGGTCAACCGTGCAAAAGGAAGATTGATGGCAGACGTTTCTCATTTGACAAGAGTCATCGACAATTTGGTTCACAATGCAATGACTTATACGTCTAAAACAGGAACGATTTTAACAACCGCTTTTCAAACCATAGATGATGCTCCAGACGATCTATTCAGAGAAGCACTGGAGAGGTTGAATAAAAAAGGTCATGGATTTTGGATTGTCGTGCAAAATGATGGGCCCACAATGAGTGAGGAAGACAGTATTCTCGCCTTCGAGCCGTTTGTGCACCTACCGCAAAAAGGAAAGAAGGATTCCATTCATCACTCAGGACTTGGATTAAGCATTGTCAAGCAAATTATAGAAGAACATGGCGGGACGGTTCAAATGATCCCATGTCATCAAAAAGGAACAGTGATTGCTGTATGGCTTCCTAAAAAGTAAGGAGGAACAGAGAATGAAGGTTATAAAGTTTGGTGTAATGATATTAGCATTCTGTGCTGTTGTTGGATGCGGAAATGGTATGGAGACATCTTCTCCTGAAGAAATGGTCTCCAACGCACTTACTGAGAATGAAGAGGGAACGGCCTTTTATATGGAGACCGTCATAGATACGTATATTGATGGAGAATTAACAGAAGAGCTTTATGCGAAAGAATGGCATTTTCCGCAAGAGCAAGGCTCGAAAAATCGGAAGGAATTGACAAGAGGTGATGGAACAACAAAGTATATTGTCAGTGATGGAGAAACGTCACTGTCGTATGAAGAAGGAGCAGAGGAAGCCACTCGAAATGAAGTGATTCAAATTGAACCGACCAATGAAATGACACAGAGACTGCAAATGTTGGAAGAATATCAAGAAACACATGACATTGAGTTTGTCGGGGAAGAAGAAGTCAACGGTCACAACACGTATCATCTTGTACTAGAGACGAGAAACGAAGAGGCTATCAACGAGGATATGGAGGTATGGATTGACCAAGAAAGCTGGTTTTTGATGAAGCAAGTTCAACATATGGGAGATATTCGTTTAGAGTTTGAAGTATTAGAACTCGATACAAACCCAGACGAAGACGAGGAATTGTTCGCTCTTGACCTACCAGAAGATGTGGTGATTGTCGATGCTGCCGACCAAGAATTTGATATGGACGAAACGGTAGAAGAATGGAGTATACAAGATGTAGAAGAGTATTTTGGGCAATCGGTACTAGTTCTTAATGAAGAAGAATCCAATGTTCAATTATCTCAAATTGAGCATATACAACGATCATTCAATGGAACGGAAGAAGAGGAGATCATTTTTACGTATACGCAAAATGATGAGCCTTGGCTAGAAATGAAAGTGGATGAGGCTGAGGGAAACCAAGGAAATGAACCAGAAGAAGTAGAGATCCCAGGAAGAGAAAATCATACAATTCGTGGGAAGGAAGGTCATTCCACCGATATGGATACGCTACGCTATATTACCTGGTCTGAAGACGGTCTTCAATACAATCTTTCTAGTTCTCATCCAGAAGGGACAGTGGAAGATCTCCTTTATGCGGCGGAACAGATGGAGCTATCCTCTGATTGATTGTCAATGTGAGGGGGAGGAAGGTTGTTTATGTTTAGGGAAAATCAAAAGAATCTTGATGAACAATGCATCATGTATAAAAGCGAGAATTTTGTTATCAGCTCTATAATGATGAGCGTAGGCAATCTATCAACGTTTGACGAGTATTTTTAAGTATGTTTTTCCTAATCTCTCTACTAAATACAGTTAGTTTAGAACTCGGCTAGGTTATTTATTTGGATACTTTGCTCATGAAATTTTTAGTAAGAAGGAAACAATCCTTCTTAAATAGCTATCTTTCTGAAATAAAGGACAAAAATGGAATAAAGCCTAGTGTCTAAAATCGAGGAGATATTGTGGAAGATCCTTCTCAAAGATAGTTGGATATTTAGGTTAAAAATAGATACAGATTAAAATGGTGAAGGGGAATATGTTTTGATTGCAGAAATGTACAAGCGGCGGGAGAAGCTGGGATGGGTATTTTTAGGATTTGTTATACTGATCATCGTAGGGTGGGTGCTATTGCAGACCCCCGAAACAACAGGGGAGTGGCTGGAAATGCTGTTTTTTCTATTTCCAATTGGCCTCGTTTTCACTATTATTCTTATAAGTCGCTCGCAGTACAATAAGGTAAAAGACTTTCAGATTCCAAATTCACAACAGCAGATATTAAATCTCAATCATGTAGTAATAAAAAAGGATGTGGCCTTAATCCCAAGACTGTTGCTGTTTGAGAAGGATGGAAGATTTATCGGCATGGTAAAACCGCTGAAAATACCTTGGTGGATGTATCCAATCCTTATTCTTCGTAATTCGTTTATAGAATTCTTTCCGTTATCGTACTTGTTTGTAACACATGATGGAAAAACCCAATTCACATTCCAAAAAACAGGCTGGTTGAAGAAAGTGAAGCTAACGATTATTAACCAGGAAAATGAAAAAATTGGTACATATATACAGGAGGAACTGAAGGCTCTATTCCATATTAAAGGACAGTTGTTTAACGAAAAAGAAGAGCCGATTCTCTCCATCAAAGCATCAGGTTTTTCTGGAGATTTTAGTTGGGTTGATGAAAAAGGTAATCAATGGGCTTACTTTTATAATGGTAAGTTTCCTCACGAATACACAGACATATTCAGGGATACGCATAATGATATTGTAGAATTGTCGGATAATCTTTCCAAACAAGATAAGATCCGGATGCTTACGGTGATTGGGTATTTGTTTATGGCTCGGATAAAACAGTGAAGGCAGATTACATAGGTGTAGAAAATGCTTCATGATAAAATTGAAGGGAATAAAACTATAGTTTCAACGGTCGTACTGGCATTTTTATCAATGAATATAAGTGTAGATTACGAAAGCAATAAAAAATCTGCTAAAAAAGGATTAGTGATTTCATTTATCACTTTAGCGTTAATTAGTATTATCGTAGGCACTTTCACCTCGCTCAGTGAAGGATTTTCTACAACAGATGGCATTTTGACAGGAGTCATATTTTTAATATGTGGTTGTATTCCATTCCTTTTTCTTTTTTCCTTAAGGGAAAGAAAAGACGATGATTCCGAATGATGCCGAAAAAACAAAGAATCTTTTGGGGGATTATTTACTTAATTTTAATTCCAATACCCTTACTATATTTTTATTGGGGTAATATATCAGGTTTAATTGGCGGTGTTTTCTTTTTGTATTTAGCTTATTATATCTTTTTTAAAGGGCATTCGAACAACATCTAAATACCAAATTTCATACCCTAATGACTTAACTATCTTACGCAAACGGGCGCTTTTCCGCAACACGGATTTGCGCCCATTCAATAAAAGAACCTATTCGATGAATTCTCACCTGCTTTTTTACAGCTGTTATTCAACCATTCTTGTGTTTACATATCCCAGTAAGATAAGGTAGCCTATCACCATGACTGCGAATAATATCTTTTCACTACTAGGATAATTAATTAATCCTCCAGCTAACATAACAAGTCCTATTAACAAGCTATACGAGCCAACTATTTTCGCTAGTTTATCTTGTTCCTTGACACGATTTTGATTGAATCCAGATAATATCCATGTCTGCTTTTTTACGCCTATCAGATAAGCTATGACAAAAAGTACAATTGCAGCGATTATTAACAGTTGATTCATTTTTACACCTCTCTAAATTAGTTTCTTAAATTTATTTTCTTCTTACAATCAAAGGAACTATGTAGTAAGAAAGAATGAATGTGATTGATAAGTAAATAAGTAAATGACTTATCTTAATCGAATATTCATTAAGGATTTGTTTCGAAAATAACAAGTACACAAAAAGTATTAGATTAAAAATAGAAAAAGTTTGCAGGGAAGCATGTTTAATGTTGTTATTAACCCTTTCGTCATACTCAATTTCGTCACTTGCTTCTTGTTTCTTCACTCTGAACCATTTTGCACTTCCCACTCCAATAAGAAGACCAACTATTAATCCCCATAGTATTTGCCCTGTGATTAGGTACACAATCCCAAAACTTACAATCGAGCCAATTATTATCGTTAAAAAATTAAATTTCATCGATTTTATCCACCTCTTTTTTGGTTATTCCTCTACCCAAAATAATTCATCTACTGGACGTTCTAAATGCTTACTAAGTAGCAGGCAAACTTTAATTGTCGGATTATATTTCTGTGCTTCAATCAGGCTCATTGTTTGTCTTGTTACTCCAACTAATTTTGCAAATTCTCCTTGGGTTAAATTACCTTTTTCAATACGGGCTAGTTTCACCTTATTCTTTACTGATATCTCCTTCAAATTATTTAATCACTCCTTTTACTTACAATCTAATTGTAACATATAATTTACATTTTAAAAGTATAATTTACATCTATTTAAAGATAGTAACTAGAATCAACAATGATTCTAGTTACTGGATTCTACACGGTAATCTGAATCCTCGAAATAAATAATGCGACAAAAGGGCGCTATTGTTGAAAAAGAAGTAAGGGGTTGATACAAACTGATATGTATCAACCTCTATTTTATAAGACTTTCTACAAAGTAGGCTTGGTAATGAAATAAAGTTCAATAATTTATAAAAAAGTTTGATGAAAATAACCCCCCGGGATAGTTAGATTAGTATCCCTTTAGGGGGTTATTTGGCAGGTCTCCTTCTGCAGATTGTTATACTTTTATCTTAGCATCGGGAAAGAAATGATAAGGATGGAAATTCACATCAACCCTTGTAATACGATGTATAAGATTTTATACTGGACCTGTATTTCAGTGAAAGGGAAGATTAGATGATGGATAAAGAAATGATGAAGGGTAACATTGATCTGATTCTGCTGTCATTGATTGCGGAACGGGATTTGTATGGGTACGAAATGACAAAGAAGCTGAAACGTTTGAGTAACGAAGCGTACAGCATGAGTGAAGGAACGCTCTACTCGGCGCTGAAACGGATGGAACGCAAGGGCTTCGTGACTTCGTACTGGAGCGCACCGGAAGGCGAAAGACGGAAAAAATATTACACGATGACCAAAGAAGGCGGAACCGAACTCGAGCGTAGGCAAAAAGACTGGGCATCGCTTCATAGTCTGCTTCTTAAGGCTAGTAGAGCGTATGACACGTAAGTTGGAGGTTTATGTGAAACGAATCGCCGCACAGACTGACTGCAGCCGCTCCGAGCGGGCCGACTTATATGAGGAGATGCTGACACACGTTCTGATGCGCCGAGATGAAGAAATGGAAGCAGGAAAAACGGAAGAGGAAGCGGAGGAGGAGGCGATGAAAATGTTCGGGAAGGAAGCTCATATCGGTGACAGTTTGCAGCAGGCGATGTTTCCATACCGACGGGAGCTGCTACTCTTACTTGCCTTGCTCGGTTTTTTATTTACATTCGGGAAATATATAACGGTGCTTGTTCAGGAGCAGACAGCCCTTTGGTATCTTCTCGTTGGAACGGTCGGGCACTCTGCTGTATTATTTTTCGCATTGAACCGCACGTTTGCCGTCAATCGAAAGCTATGGCTGGCCCTTGCTTTGGTTTTGAATCTTCTGTTTCTTCTTACCCAATGGCAATCATGGACTTATTCCAGTTTCTTAAACCCGGCGCGTCCTTTGATGATACTGCTCAACTTGTATCTTCTGTATCGGACCGCATTGACGTATGAACGGCAGAAGGAACATAAAATGTCCCGGCGCCTTATCCATATCGTCAATATTACGCTCTCTCTTGTGGGTGGTCTGGCAGCATTATATATTTATCTTGTTGCCATGGGATTTGGCGCGTCCGCTGCTATTTTGTTACATGTGTTCATTCCTATGGCAGTATGGGCGGTACTTTATACGGTTCAGATTCGGCTGCTCCCCCATTATCCGAAACTGGTGGTTGGAAGCCTGATTCTGACCGTTCTCATTCTCGCGTCCGTGTTCTGGCCGCTCATCGTTCCATTTGTCATGGGATTGTTCGAATAAGGAGGCAATTAAATGAACAAAAAAGGCATGCTTATTGTATTCGGTTTCATTGCTGTCGTGACGGCCGGGCTTGCCGCGGCGGGAGGCATGGTGGAATCCAGTGAAAACACAAAGCCGTCTTTTACCGGCGAATACAACATCGGACCGGATGGACGTCTCGCTTATGTGATGGAATCAGACGACAGACAGGAGCTGTATGTGAAAGGGCGTGAGGGAGAAAGTCTAGGAGTCTACACGGCCGGGGAATCACAGAAACTGTGGAGTCCGGTGTTCAATGAAAACGGAGATTTGTCCGTTGTCGAAACGACCGGTTACCCGGAAGCTCCTCCCGGTAAACAAGAATTTCAGCTTGAATACAGCGATATTCATACGATTTCTGCGGAGGGGGGAAAGGTAGAAACGGTTCTGCAGGCGCGTGGTGTCATCACGGATCTTGTGAAGGATCCGGCACGAAAGCGCTTGATCATCAATGGTATCCACCTCAGTACGCAAGGGGAGCCGGAAGAAGGTTTCATGCCTTTCTCATCAAGCTTATATACTTTGAAGCCGGACGGCGATTTTGAAGAAATACGGTCGTTTGAGACGTATTCCCCAGGTTCGCTGAGCATAGCAGAGAACGGAAAAAGGATGCTCATGGTGCTGGCCGACGATTATGAAAACGCCACGCCGGATTCGATGTTTGAAGCCGTGCAGCGGATTTATGAAATGAACATCGAAAAGCCGGAGGAGATGAAAGTTATATCCGATAAAAACAGTAAAGTCCCGATCAGTGAAGTAGTGTGGATGGAAGATAAAAATAAACTATTATACCAGACAATCATGAATTACGGGGAAGGCGGCTTGTATGAGTACGACATGGTATCGTATGACCGTGCATCCGGAGAAGAAGGAGACCGCCTTCACATCAATGATTCCGTACAGCATGCGCAGCTCAGCGGAGATAACACACTTTTATACTATGTGAAAGAGACAAGCGAAGCGAACCAGTCAGAAACTTTTGAACTGTTCCGGTATCATCTGGAAAGCGGGGAAGAAGAGAAAATGGAGCTTCCCCGCAATAAGAGATAATAGGTAGATAAAAGTAAATATAGGGAATCAGAGTTATTCCATTAACGGGTGCTATAACCTAATAAATTGTGCCTGAATTGGTCCATATTTTTTAATTACTTTTTGCTTGCTCCCTCCGTTACGTCATAGGCTAATATAAAATTATAACAATATTGATGGAGGGGTAATTTTATGGAAAAACATGAACATGTTTTCACTATTAGTGAGTTTGGCAAGCGCGCAAGAACAACAGTAAGAACGTTGAGATTTTATGAAGAATTAGGGTTACTAATACCGGCAAAGCAAAATAGGTCTGGTCACAAGTTGTATGGGTTTGAAGATTTAGCGAAATTGCAGCAAATCCAGTCTTTAAAGTTTTTAGGCTATTCATTACAAGAAATCAAAAGTTTAATGGATAATAAATCGGATGATTTCAAGCAACTTGAAGAATCATTACCATGGCAACATAAACTCCTTACCGAAAAGAAAAATGAATTAAATCAAGCTATTGAAGCAGTAGAGCGTGTACAATTTCTTTTGCAGGAAGGAAAACCAATTACATGGACAATTTTAGGTTCACTTCTCTTTCAGATGGAAAATGAGCAAGATCAAATAGAATGGGTGAAAGAATACTGTTCAGAAGAAGTCGCCGAACAATTTTCTTCACTCCCGAAAGAGCAGCGACTGCAAATGGATATAGAAATGCTAGATTGGTTAACGGAATTGAAAAAATTAATTCGTGATGGAGCTTCCCCGCAATCATCTGAAGCATTAAATCTGGCTGTGAAATTGTCTGAGATTACAATGAAACATGTTGAAAACAAGGAAGATGCAGCAAAACAAATACAAAAAACACAAGAATCAATGGAGGGTGACACAATGGACTTTAAGTTACCTAACATTTTTACACCTGAAGAGGAAAATTTTTTAGGGGAAGTAGTGAAGTACATTAAATCTGATTATGGAGAAACTAAACAGGATAATAAGAAAAAATAAAATCCTTTACAATTGTAGAAACAGTGATTTTTACCGCAATTAACGGGCGCGATTCTCGAACTAGGGTTGGGTTGTGCCCGTTTTAATTACAGAGACTTTTATCTGTTTCCACAATTACTCAGGTATACATTTCGATTGTTGAATAAAGGTAGTATATCCTGACCATACTGGGATCAAGTTAATTGATTCATAGTTTGGAGTGTGAAAAACATGCTGTTGTCGGAAGCGTGGGAAAAGTACCAGTCTGATAAAAAAATTGAAGGATATTCCCCCTCTCACTTTGAAAATGTACGGTTTTCAATACAATCTTTTAAAGCGTTTTTTCGATGATATTAAAATGAGTGGGATTACAACAGAAAAATTGAAACAATACTTAGTTGAGGCGGGTGGACATTTAAAAGCCTCCAGTTTGGGGCATCGCATACGTTTCATTAAGTCATTGCTAAAGTGGACACATGAGGAAGGATATATTCTAAAAAATCCAGCTGCTAAATTAAAAGAACCTAAGTTAGGTCAACGAATCCCAAAATTTCTTTCCAAACATGAGATTGAACACCTCCGCGAAGGATGTCATACACCAATGGAAAATGCTTTGTTTGAGTTTTTTATTCTACTGGGTGCCGTATAGGTGAGGTTGCAAAATTAAATAGGGATGATATTAATTTCATGGGAAACTCCGTAATTGTGCACGGAAAAGGGGATAAAGAAAGGGAAGTTTATTTTAATATACGCTGTGCAATTTGGTTGAAAAGGTATTTAGAAGAACGTGATGATGATGAACCCTGTTTATTTGTTACAGAGCGTAACCCTAAAAGACGTATGAGCGTCGATTCGCTTAGATACACCGTTAAACGTATTTCTAATCGAGCTGGAATCAAAAAAACGATTCATCCTCACCAATTACGTCACAGCTATGCAACACATATGGTCGACAATGGTGCTCCACTTGAAGTGATTCAAAGCCTTCTAGGTCATGAAAAGAGTGAAACAACAAGGATTTACGCTCATCTAAGTGGGAAATTAAGACACGACTTTTATAGCAGTATTTTTAGAACAACAGAAACATTTATGTTACCGAACATATAAGATATAATAAGAGCAAAGCTTAATGGAGGTGTGTTATATGTCCATCCCCGAAAGAATTATAAAGGAAATTGACATGTTGAGTGAACAAGATAGAAAAAAAGTACTCGACAAAATCAAAGAAAAATATATGGCTACGGATGTTCTTATGCTAGGCGAAAATTACTCCTGGTGGGATAACGAGGAGGATGACATATACAATGAGTAGTAAGATGAAGCAGGGCGATGTTTGGGTGGCAGATGTTCTTTTTAAAGGAGCACGTCAAACTAAACAGCGCCCTGTTATTATTGTTGGAAATGAATTAGCTTTGGATGCAGATGTCATTATTGCACCGGTCACAAGCCAAATGGCTAGAAATCAATTTGATGTTGTTTTGGAATATTGGGAGGAAGCAGGATTATTAAAACCGTCTGTTGTGTACTTCAAAAATCACTTCTGTTCACGGTTCTGAATTGAAGCGTCATATTGGCAAGTTACATAACCATGATCTTGAGAGAGTACTTAACATATGCAAAAAGTTATTTTAGTAATGCAATTTGTTGTTTTTAGTTCTGCAAAAGGGCCAGATTGTTCAAGAAGAATTTGTTAAAGTTAAATTATAAGGAGGTCTTTTAAATGCAGTGGTCAGAAATAAGTTCACTATTAATTATAATTTTGTTATTAGGTTGGGGCATTAGTTTAATGCGCCAAAACAGTGCTTTAAAAAAAGAAAACCTAAGGCTTTTAAAGAAAACTGGAGAATATGACAATATGAAAAAAGAAGCACAAGAAACATTAAAAAGCTCAACAGAAGTAAAGACTGTAAAGTCATTAAGAGAGAAATACGGTTTGTCATTGTTAGAAGCAAAAGAAATCGTAGACTCAGTAAAATGACAGTTATCAGCTAACGGGCGCAATTGCGGCATAAATCATTGCGCCCTTCACGCCATATAAGGGCCATATAATGGAGTAAGGCTAATTGAACTAACTGGCAGGTTTATGTAATAGAAATTGAAACTCTTTAAATGTTTTAAACGTATTTCTTATGTATACTTTTAACTGGGAGGGTTAAATTTGAAAGTCATATTTTACTTGTTTGTCTTTGCTGTAGTTGTTTTTGTAAATATTGGTGGATTTATACCGTTTCTAAAGGTTGATGAGGAAGATATAGAAAGAAATATAAAGCATCTAAAAAGACAACAATGGTTCCAAAACTACCTTAATGACGAAAAATATAGGGAACTAATCATCCATAATAAAGATGTCCGTCTAGTAATTGGGAAATTCAAAAATAACAAACTTGGTAGGGTTTCTTATCAGGAAAAGTGTCAAGAAAAATTACATAAAACCTTATTAAATAATATCGCCTGAAAAATAAAATTTATGAAATAAGCCACTTAAACTTAAAAAGGTATTCGTTTAGTGAAACAAAACGTGTACTTATGAATTTCCGCAATCGGGCGCAATTGCGGAATAACATACGTAGAAATGATCAAACTTTTTTATAAAAATTGTATACGACTTCACAAATAATGAATCCATTTTGATCAATCTTTTTTCCAAAATGGATTCTTCTGTTTGTGGCAATATACAGGTTTGTGAGGTATTTTTGATCGAACTTTATTTTAAAGCTACAAAAAATTTTGCGAAGATA
>NZ_JAJJJF010000016.1 GCF_022458745.1 Bacillus piscicola | reverse complement strand
CCACAGACCTGCTTTTGCAGGTCGAGGAGGCTGAGGCGTTGCCCGCGGAAAGCGTCCGCCTGCAGTGAAAATCAATATAAAACTATTTAGATTAATCCACAAAATCGAGGGTGACGGCAACTTGGTTAATATGTTCTTTTGCCAATCGTTCGACTTTTTGAACGTCTCGTTTTTTAAAAGCTTCCACGAGCATCGCATGTTCTTTCGTAAACAGCTGTTTTTTCTCCCTATAATACGGCTCCAGCTGGGATAAAAACGTGCGGATCTGCGTTTGAATGACTTTATACATGCTGATAATCCGGCTGTTGCCGCAGCGATGCACCAACGTCAAGTGGAATTGCATATCGATGTTAAAAAGGTCATACCACTTTTCTTCGTCAATTAATCGTTCCATCTCCACCAGCAATGTTTCCAAGTACGCAATATCCTCGTCCGTGATGCGGGATGTCGTTTTGAGCAAGGCGGGAATCTCGATCAGATAACGGAGCTCGGTAATTTCTTTCATGTCCTGTTTCGTAAAGTTATACACAAACGTGCCTTTGCGCGCTTTATTAATGACGAGCCCCTCATATTCCAAGCTCTGGAGGGCCTCCCGGAGCGAACTGCGGCTAATATCCAGTTCGGCCGCGAGCTCAGCTTCGAGCAACCGCTCTCCGTACGCAATTTCTCCCGTCCAAATGCGCCGGCGCAGTTCATCGGCGACCACTTGGCCTAGAGGCTTCTGTTTAATAGCACGAGAATTTTCTTCATTATGAATAGGTAGGTGCATAGACTTCCAACTTCCTTCACGTAATTAATAGGAGGCAAGAGGATGGTGAAAAAAATCTTGTTGATATGCGAATGTCGACAACATACCCACATTTATCTTAACGTCACCTTTTTAAATGGTCAACCTTTTTAGAAAATTTAAACGACAGGCAACCGAACGCTCTCTAAATAGGAAAATTGCAAAAATATAATATATTCAAAAGGATTGACAAAAAAAAACGACCCTGTAAAATAGAGGATGAGGATAGTCGTTTGCCGTATGTCGACAAACAACAAAAGACTCGCATGATTCCTTCAATAAGACAAATAATAAAAAAGGCGGCGTCACGTACATGGCGTGTCTTTTTTGCGAATGGGAAGAACACCCTGTTTCCTGCGTGCTTGTGTAAGGCGTGGTTTTTTCAAGCGCCAGGACGTGGGCAGATCCCCATTGTTTCATCATGACCTTTGGAGTTACGTTAACTCATATAGATGATTTTCAGAACGAAAGGATGATAGAGATGGCAAAAGAACTTACCGCTTCTCAATATCACGAGAAGGACCGTTCCAGCATTTGGCACGCCATGCGCGCGGATCAAAACGCCAAATCGTTGATCGCGAAGAAAGCAGAAGGCGCTTGGATTACAGATAACGAAGGCAATAAATATTTGGACGCGATGGCTGGTCTTTGGTGCGTAAACGCAGGGTACGGACGAAAAGAACTTGCGGACGTTGCGCATAAACAGTTGATGGAAATGCCATATTTCCCACTTACTCAAAGCCACGAGCCAGCTATTGAGCTTGCTCAAAAGCTGAACGAATGGATCGGCGACGACGATTACGTCTTCTTCTTCTCTAACAGTGGTTCGGAAGCAAACGAAACAGCGTTTAAAATCGCTCGTCAATACCATCACCAAACAGGCGATGCTTCCCGCTTTAAGTTCATTGCCCGTTACCGCGCGTACCACGGCAACACCATGGCAACCATGGCTGCCGGCGGTCAGAACCAGCGCGCGTATAAATATGAGCCGCTTTCTCCAGGGTTCTTGCACGTGACTCCTCCAGATTCGTACCGTGTTCCGAAAGGGGAAACACCAGAATCATGGGCGATCCAGTGTGCAAACGAAATCGAGCAAGTGATTAAATGGGAAATGAAAGAAACAATCGCAGCGGTTATCATGGAACCAATGATCACCGGCGGCGGTATCTTAATCCCGCACGACAGCTACATGCGTCGCGTTCGTGAGATCTGTGACGAGTACGGTGTGCTTCTCATTTCTGATGAAGTCATTAACGGATTCGGACGTACTGGTAAGAAATTCGGTTTCCAACACTCCGGTGTGAAGCCTGATATCATCTCCATGGCAAAAGGAATCACCAGTGCCTATCTACCACTTTCTGCGACAGCAGTAAGAAGAGATATCTATGAGAAATTCCAAGGTTCTGACGAGTACGATCACCTTCGCCATGTGAACACGTTCGGTGGTAACCCGGCCGCATGTGCGCTTGCGATCAAAAACCTCGAAATCATGGAAGAAGAAAAACTCGTAGAACGCTCCGCTGAACTCGGCGACCGTCTCCTCGACGAAATGAAGGAACTAGAAGAGCTTCCTTACGTAGGCGACGTACGTGGCCGCGGTCTTCTCTTTGGTATTGAAATGGTAAAAGACAAAGAAACAAAAGAACCGCTCGAAGGCGACATGCTCGCTAAAATCGTCGGCGGTTGTAAGCAAGACGGCCTGATCATCGGTAAAACAGCAGACACGGCAGCCGGCAACAACAACATCATCACACTCAGCCCGCCGCTCAGCATTACCGAAGACGACTTCCAATTCATCGTCAAAACGATCAAAAAGCACGTCAAAGAACAAGTAGCAAACGCATAAGAATAGATAAAGAAAAAGGCGGGGCTCCCCGCCTTTTTTCTATTTCCCTTTTCTTTTCATTTCCGCAGCACCCACACGTGCCCTCCCCAAAAGCAACAAACATCAGAATTCCTAAAACCGTGTCTCATGAAAACCTCATGAGACAACAAAAACAAAAACCATGAGGAAATCGGTCTCACGCGGGCGTCAAAAGACCAAAACCCAGCTGGAGCAGTCCCGGATTGGTCTTAAGAACGCTCCCAAAGACCAAAACTCGGTAGGAACAGGCTCGAATTGGTCTTAAGAACGCCCTAAAAGACCAAAACTAGGTAGGAGCAGGTCTGAATTGGTCTTAAGAACGCTCCCAAAGACCAAAACCCAGCTGGAGCAGGTTCGAATTGGTCTTAAGAACGCGTCAAAAGACCAAAACCCGGTTGGAGCAGTTCGAAATTGGTCTTAAGAACGCCCCAAAAGACCAAAACTCGGCTGGAACAGGCTCGAATTGGTCTTAAGAACGCTCCCAAAGACTAAACCCGAGTAGGAACAGGTCCGAATTGGTCTTAAGGACGCTCTCAAAGACCAAACCCGAGCAGGAATCAAGCCCAATCTGGTCTTTTGGACACGGCCCGCAACTAACCACTCACTACTACTTATCAAAAGGGGTTTCTCGGGGAGGGAACCATGGGATTCTCTACGAAATACGCATATCTGCCGCGTCCGATGAGGGTGTAGTTGCGTTTTAACACGTAGCGGATCTGTCTCATCGGGATCACGCCCGCGCACCACTCGAATATCGCCGCGGTTGTGATTTTTTTCTCGGGGAACAGTGCGGCAAATTCCGCTGTTTGCTGGAGTACCGCGGTTTTTCGGTCGATGGTGTTTTTACAAATGCGGCAATGAAACCGCTCGTCAACCAACAGGAGAAAGGAGCCGCACTGGTCACAGGTAACGCCTTTTTTCAACTGCTTATACTCATACTTCGGGAATTTCTGATAAGGTGACTTGTCCGTATGCAGGGAAAGAAGCCGTTCCGCAAGCTGTTGATGCTGTTGGGTAATCGACGAAGCTCTGCTGTTAAACTTGGTGAAAAATTGCTTCAATTGATTCGGGAAAATAATGGAAGGGTCCGGCAAAGCATGATACAACATAAATTCCGGATTAATAAAAATCAAATAAGGCGCGATCGAAAGGGAGGAGCGGTTGTGGCGGAGGAGTTTGGAAAGAAGAGATTCGGCCCGCTTTACTTGGTGAAGCGGATGGCTGATCTCGGTGCCGGACATCGCATACCACCGATCGTCCTCCAAGTAAAAATCGCCTTCGAAATTTTTCACTTCGAATAAAAAAAGCGTGTCACGTAACAAAACGAGGGAATCAAGTTGCACATACGACTGCTGGACGTTAAAGGTCAAATCATTCAAAACAAGGCAATCCACCGACAACGCCCGCAGCCAGTGATCAAACATTTTTTCACCTTCGAATCCTTTTTCGATATTACGAAAATGCTGCCTGTTCTCTTTCGGCAACGTCATCCGTGCGTCGACGTAATGGAAAATCTGTAACTCTTTTGGTTTCGTGCGGGTTTTTAGAAACATCTGGCACGTCCTTTCTGAACAGAATGGAAGGAAAAGGCGGACGAACCGCCTTTGTGAGAGGGAACATTAGAGGCTTTCCATAAAGAAGGAAGTAGTCTTAGACGGCCGGCGAGGGGGAGAATATTCTTTCAAGGACTGGCGTATTGTCGACAGCGGAACGGTACCGGCACACCAATCGTCTAGCGCGGCGGCGGTAGCTCGTCTCTCGGGAAAAAGCAGTTTAAACTCACCGATCAGCCGCTGCATGGTCGTGTCATACTTCCAGGAACGGTCGCAAGGAGCGCAATGAAACTGGTTCTCGTCAAACGTCATCATCGTGGCACACTTTTCACAGGTGACCCCTTTCGCTAATTCCTCATACTCATACGCGGGCGTGTAGCGGTCGGAAGGGTCCTCGATGTGCAAAGACAACAGCCGATCCGCGAGTTGATGATGCTGCTCGGTGACGTCAGGAGGGGAGTCGAGGACCAAATCGGCAAAAAAAGAACCTAACTGACCCGCAAACACAACGTCAGGGTCCGGCTGCGCATTGTACAAAACAAACTGAGGTTCCATACACATCAGATGCGACGCTGCGGTAAAGGAGGAAAAGCCGATCTGCCTCAAAAAACTAGTAAAAAGGGACGCCTTATCCTGCAGTTCCTGATGCGGAGCCCATCGTTCATCCATCTCTGGGTACGGATACCAATAGTCCCCCTTCGCATAATACGAACCCGGCCGCGTACACATTTCAAATAAATGGACCGTGTTAGCCTTGATGAGAAGGGTATCCACGTGGATATAACTTCTTCGGTACTCAAACGTCAGGTTATGTAGAATCAAATTATCGAGCGGTGCCCTATTCAGGAACTGATCAAATCTCACCATGCCTTTGTAATCATTGTAAATATGATGGAAATAAAAATTATCTTCCGGAGGGAAATTTTTTCTTGCGCTGGCACACAGAAAAACCTGCAACTCCAACGGTTCACGGCGATGTTTTTTAATCATAGGCCACTTCCTTCACTTGTAATACTATTATATTAGGATATGGGTCACAAAAGTGCAAGATAATTATCTGAATTTTAGATGAAAAACAAAAACTAAAGAGGAACGCTAGCTTTAAAAGTTGATTTGCCCTGAGGTCTAGAAGGAAGCCGCCTAAGTTCCCCGGCGTGTCCTGTAGGAACGGCGGCACAGCACATCCTGATTCACGAGCGTAATCGAGTAACGTCTCATTCATTTATATGATGGTTTGTGGTTAACCCGTACTTCTGCAATTTCCGAACGACGGTGGGCTGGCTGACCCCCAAATAGGTTGCCATTTTAGTGGTGCTTCCGCAGCGTTCCCGGGCTTCCAGCAGCACCTTGATTTCCGTATCTCTCATTATTTCCGCTAAAGATTTGCGGTCGATATCGTCCAAAGAGACGGATAAATGATGCGGATTCATTCTCTCGGGTAGATGCTCGGGCTGAATTGTTTGGTCCTCCACGGTTAAGAGAAGTCTTTCAATAATGTTTGCGAGTTCCCGGACATTCCCGGGCCAAGAGTAGCGCAGCAAGCAGTCGATCGTATGATGCGACAGCTCTTTTTCTAGGTGATAGCGTTCATTAAAAGTGCGGGTAAATTCCATGATTAAGGCGAGTAGGTCCTCCTGTCGCTCCTTCAATGACGGGATCGGGATATGAATAACCGACAAACGAAAGAACAGATCCTCCCGAAACTTACCTTCCCCAATCCGCTTCTCCAAGTCGACATGGGTGGCGGTAATAAGGCGGAAGTTGACTTCGCGCGGTTCGGTATCACCAATTCGGTAAAATGTTTTTTCCTGAATTAATTGGAGCAGCTTTGCTTGCAGATTAAAGGAAAGTTCCCCAATCTCATCGAGGAACAAGGTGCCGTCCTGCGCTTCTTCGACGAGTCCTTTTTTTCCTTTTGGATTAGCGCCGGTAAACGCTCCGGCTGTGTAGCCGAACAGCTCCGACTCTAGTAAGGATTCGGGAATACTCGCACAGTTAATCGGGACAAAGTTTCCTTTCCGGTTGCTCTTTTGGTGTAAATGCTCCGCCAATAAACTTTTCCCAACTCCAGATTCCCCTGTGAACAAAACGGCAGCTTCGGTTTCCGCCACTCGGTTCATCATCGTAAGCACCTGCTGCATGTTGTTACTGCGCGCGATAATGGTGGATCCATTCTCTTTGTAGTGCTTTAAGTGTTCGAGCTCTTGCTTGATGCTATCCAGCTCGCCCCCCATTTTTTTGATGTAGGCTTTTAATTTCTCCAGTTCGGTAAAGTCCTGGGAATAACAAGCGATAAGCCTCACTTGGCCCTGTTCATCGTACACCATGTTTCCGGTGACAAGCAGGTTCTTGCCATTTTGAGACTGCTGCACCATTGTTTGTTTTTCCCCGGTTTCTAATACTTTTCTCGCAATTGACGGATAAAAAACCCGCTCTTTTTCCAACTCATAGACGGACCTTCCGATGATTTCTTCTTTTTTCATGTCAAACCAGTGCTCCGTGGAATCATTCGCGAACACCACAATGCCGTCCATATCCACGATGATGACATCAGTGTAAATGCGGTCCACGATCTTATCTACTTCCAACGAGTATTCGATAGCCACTGTTATCGCCCCCATACCTGTCTATAACTCTCATTATACAACATTGTATAGACCTATACAAAAACGTATGAGTTCATGTATGCGTCAGTTTTTCTCGAGGAAACTATTCAATCTACACTTTCAACACTCTATTTTTGCGCGCCTACAGCTGACTTCCATTCGCTCTGGGCGGACGCTTTCCGCGGGCAACGCTTCAGCTTCCTCGGGCCAACAGGATGTTGGTCAAAAAGGCGTTGCCACAGGACGTGGCGTCCTTAGCCTTTCCCCTTAAAGAGCACTCGCTGCGGGATCTTCAGCTGTTGCTTTTCCCGCAGGAGTCGCCGCCCGACGCTCTTTTCAGTCAAGATAGTTAAAACATCTTTGTTGTCAAGTTGCTTTTTACATACAAGTCCATAATCAGCCCTGGGAAACATTCAGTTAAGCGTTTGTCTTATACAGTTTCGTATAAGCTGGTCGGCCGCACATGATCAAATCCCTGATACAAAGGGGAAGGGAATGTTGGCACAATACTTGCAATTATATAAGGGGCAAAGGCTTGTAGCTTATGCTCAGGCCATTCGCGCTTTTTTTAAAAATAATACAGTCAAGCGTTTATACAACAGGAGGGACAGAAAGTGAAAAACCAATATACGTTATTTTATGGTGGATCCATTTTGACGATGGAGGAAACAGAACAAGTGGAAGCGGTAGCGGTGGAGAATAATAAAATAATCGCGGCCGGCTCCCTTGCCGAATGCCAAGAGAAGTTGAAGGGAGAAAATGTCCAGGAAGTCAATTTGGAAGGCTGCTGTTTAGTACCAGGCTTCGTAGACCCCCATGCCCATTTAATGATGCTCGGCATGTGCCATACGTGGGTGGATCTCAGCTACCCGGCTGTGAAAAGTATTGACGATATCGTCGAGCGACTCTCCAAACATACCGCTATGTTAAAAGACGGCGGAATTATCCGAGGGTTTGGCTTTGATCAGCGGACGTTAAAAGAAAAACGTTACCCGACGGCGGATGACCTCGACCGGGTCAGCACAGACTATCCCGTACAGATCATGCATGTCAGCGGTCATTCGAACGTCGTGAATCATCATTTCCTCGAGCAGCTCGGGGTCGATAAAAATACGGAAGATCCAGAGGGCGGCGCCTTCGGGAGAGACGAAAACGGAGAGCCGAACGGCCAATTATATGACAGTGCGAACGACTTCTTTGCGAAAGCGACCGGTGTCGTTGTTGGAAATAACGGACCGAACATCCATATGCCAGACACGACCGAGAATCTGTTGCAATTAGTAGAAGTCGGGCAACAGCAGTGCCTCGCAGCGGGTGTTACCACAATCAATGACCCGCAGGTAACGAAGCAGGAGATGGAATCCTTTGACAGCGCCAGAAAAAACGGTCAGTTGAAAATGCGGATCGTGATGTCCTTTTTATCTACGTATTTAGATGAGCTCATTGAACTTGGCTTCCGCTCCGGATTTGGTGATGAACAGCTTCAGATCGGGTCGATTAAATTTTACGCAGATGGTTCTCTAAACTCCGGGACCGCTTACTTATCTTCGGGATACGGCGACAGCGACCGGACGCAAGGTTACTTATACCACGAGCCGGATGAGTTTAATGAAATGTTTGTGAAAGCCCATACGCAAGGATTTCAAACGATTACCCATGCGCAGGGAGACGGGGCGATTCAATTAGTTATTGACGGCGCGAGAGAATCGCAAAAGCAAGCACCGCGCGACGATGTGCGCCACCGCATTGAGCACTGCGGCCTGCCGGACCGGAAACAAATTAACGACATTGCTGAGCTCGATCTCTGGCCTGTTCCGCAGCCGCAGCACGTGTACCAGTTTGGCGAAGGGGTCGTCAACGCCGTCGGAGATTACGGCAAGAATTATTCCCCATACGGCTGGTTTAAAGAAAAGAACATCCCGATTGTTCTGTCATCTGATGCTCCGGTAGCACCGCCGCATCCGCTGTTAGCCATCTACGCCGCGGTCACCCGGAATACGTTGAAAGGAAACGTCGTCGGCGACGAACACCAGATCACACTCACGGAAGCACTAAAAGGCTATACGATTGAAGCGGCGAAAGCCATTCACCGTGAAAACGATATCGGCTCCATTGCAGCAGGGAAATTCGCAGACTTTGCGATACTATCCGAGAACCCTTACGACGTTGCAATCGAAGAAGTAAAAGACATAAAAGTTAACGAAACCTGGATTGCCGGCGAAAAAGTACACACCAACTGATCTTAGTTGGCAACTCCACAGCTGTTTAATCGAGAACAATTCGAAAATAGGATAGAGCGGTTGATTTTCACTCCAGGCGGACGCTTTCACTTGCGGGTACTAGAAGGAAGCCGCCTAAGTTCCCCACGTCCTGTGGGAACGGCGGCACTAGCACATCCTGTGCGTCGGGATTCGCCGCCTTCCGTTCCAATCAACTAAATTAGCTTTTTTAATGAAAGTGTGTATTTAAAAAATTGTTCGCATGTGCATTTTGCGAACGAATGGAATTCATTAATAATGAGGTGAACGTTGTGACAGAGGAAAAAAAGCAAGTAATGGAGTGGGTTACGGAAAATAAGAACCACTTATCGGACTGGAATCAAACGATTTGGAACTACGGGGAAACGGCTTGGCGGGAGTATAAATCAGCCGCTTGGTACGTGGAACGTTTAAAAGAAGAAGGGTTCACGGTGGAGGAAGGGAGCGGCGGCATGCCGACAGCTTTCTGCGCCACGTGGGAAAACGGCGAGGGACCGATCATTGGCGGGTTTGCAGAATACGACGCCGTTCCCGGTAATTGCCAAGCCGCGGATACGGTGGAACGCCCCCGGGACGGCTTAAGTAAACACGCAGGCGGGCACACGGATCCTCATTCGGCACTCGGCATCGGGTCGCTCGGCGGATTTTTAGCCGCCAAGGCGGTCATGGAAAAGCACAACATAAAGGGAAAATTGAAGTTTTTCGGAGAACCAGCTGAAAAACTACGAGGTTCGAAGCCGATTCACGCCGCCAAAGGATATTATGACGACCTGGATGCAGCCATTAGCTTCCATCCTTTTTACATGCTGCCGCTCTGCAATACAACCCGCTGGGACACGCACTGTGCAGTCGCGTTCTCCGTTATGTATACGTTTACGTGTGACGAACCGGAAACGTGGCTTGCATCCGGTGATGACTCGCCAATCCCTGCCTCCCACGCGGCAGCCCGGGCGCCCGGTGCCACTGATGCCGTCGTAAATATGTACAGCATGTCGAAAATGTCGAAGGAGCACATGCTGCCGAACAATATGGGATGGTCGATGAATGAAACGATCCTCAATACCGGACAGGCCACGGCAGACAACATTCCGGGACAGATGGGGCAGATCTACTACTTTATCCGTGTCCCTGATATTGAAATGGCAGAAAAAGTCGTCCATGTCCTGGACAAGAACGCCGAAAGTGCCGCCAACGCTGCGCACTGCAAGTGGGAACGGAATTGGATTACAAAGTCGCGGACCGGGCTTGCGAATCACACGATGGCGAAAGCAACGTATGAAAACCTGGAACTCGCAGGGGCTCCTAAGTTTGAAGGAGAGGCGATCAAGCGCGCCCAGGAAATTCAGAAGAATCTCGGCCTGGAAGTCTTGGATAAACCCTTTATCGATGAAATTGAAACATTGATCCCGCCGGAAGAAGCAGAAAAGAAACTGCGTAACATGCTGCCGGCCTGGCAGGAACATTTCACGTCGGATGATTACACGGAATACTGCTGGCATGCGCCAACTGTCCGCCTGTACATCGGAAGGCCGGCATTAAAATCACCGAAACCCGGCTATGCGTACCCGGCCTGGGTGATGAACGCGCTCGGCGGTATGCGCGAGTGTATAGATCCGATGATCGAAAGCGCCTCCAAAACAGTCGGCATGACCGTCATCGATTTACTGACGAAGCCAGACTTGTTAAAAGAAGCACAGGAAGAATTTAAGGAACGGACCGGCGGCGGAATCGGCGGCAGCAACTGGGTAGAACCGCTTTGTGATTACGAACCGCCGATTCACTACCGCTGGCCGGAATACGTCACGACCGTACGCGGGAAAGATCAGTGGGTCATCCCCGCAGAAGAATAAAAATTTACGCAAGAAAGAGAGGGTTCTATGGGAAAAAATAGTGTCGTCATCGGTTCACTCATCGTCACCTTTATATTTGTAGCCTTCGGAATTATCGCTCCTGAAACATTGGGAGCGGCTTCCGAATACATTCTCTACACCTTTATTAGTGAAAACTTCGGTTGGTATTATATGCTTATTGCTTTTGCATTCGTCGTTATCTGTTTATACGCGGCTTTCTCAAAATACGGAAAAATCCGCTTAGGAAAGGACAACGAGAAACCGCAATTCAGCCGCTTTACATGGATTGCGATGCTCTACAGCTCGGGACTGGCGATCAGCCTGTTTTTCTGGGGAGTGGCGGAACCGGTTCTCATGTACATGGAGCCGCCATTTGGTGACGGCCAGACGAAAGAAGCAGCCGAGACCGCGATGCAGTACACGTTCTTTCATTGGGGGCTGCATAGCTGGGGGTCATACTCCATCATCGGTTTGTTAATGGCTTACTTCCAGTATCGGAAAAACACACCGCCATTGATCAACCATACGCTGCAGCCGTTACTAGGGGAGAAAGCATTCGGTCCTATCGGAAAACTCATCAACATCATTGCGATTTTTGCGGTCATCAGCGGCATTACGACATCCCTAGGTTTGGGTGTCAAGCAGATGGGGGCCGGCTTTGATTACGTATGGGGAATCAGTAACACACCGGTGAACCAAATTATCGTCATTCTTATTCTAACCGTCATGTTTATCCTGTCTGCCAGTACGGGAATTGAACGCGGAATTAAGTGGTTGTCCAATATTAATATCGTCATTGCGTTACTCATTATGGTATTAATCTTTGTACTAGGGCCAACACGCTCGATTTTTGAAATCTTCGTAAGTGGCACCGGCGACTACTTGCAGAATTTCTTAGGCATGAGTTTCCACTTAGAGCCATTTCTTGATAATTATACGTGGCAAGCCGGCTGGGATTTCTTCTATTGGGGCTGGGCGATTAGTTTCGGCGTATTTGTCGGACTGTTTATTGCCCGTATTTCACGAGGCCGGACGATCCGGGAATTTATCTTCGGCGCGATGCTCATTCCAACGCTCGCGACAATCATCTGGTACTCGACAATTGGTGGAAGCGCTCTCTACAATATCGTCAACCTCGGTAACAATGAACTAGCGAACCGTATCCTTGAAAATATGGACACCGCCCTGTTTTATTTCTTACAGCTCTTTCCAATGAGTCCGATCCTGATCGTGATGACGTTTATTTCCTTAATCATCTTTTTCGTCACATCAGCAGACTCAACCGTATACGTATTAGGGATGTACAGCGAAGAAACGACGGAACCTTCTAATCGAAGCAAAATCATGTGGGGCGCCGTTATCGCCGGAGTGGCCATTGCACTCTTGTTAAGCGGAGGATTAACCCCGCTGCAAACCGTGTCAGCTGTAGCCGGACTTCCGTTTTCGATCGTAGTGATCCTGATGATTATCTCCTTCTTCAAATCACTACGGCAAGAAGAACTCGAATCCACGACCCCTGTCACGCCCGTCAAAGAAGAAAAACTTCGCAAAAAATCGTAACACCAGACGAAAAGAGAGTTCTCCCCCTCAACATGAGAGCGAGAACTCTCTTTTTTTCTAGAAGATTTGGTCTTATGGAGCGTTCAAAAGACCAATTCAGCCTTACTCCTGCTTGATATTGGTCTTAAGGGGCGTTCAAAAGACCAATCTCGTCCTGCACCAGCTCAATTTTGGTCTTATAGAGCGTTCAAAAGACCAAACCGGTCCTGCACCAGCTCAATTTTGGTCTTATGAAGCGTTCAAAAGACCAATTCCGCCCTGCTCTAGCTCGATTTTAGTCTTATGGTACGTTCACGTCGTATGTCGAAGAGCTAATTTGAGAAAAATCAGTGCATGGATCGCTGGGAAATGAAAAAATTCCTCGAATCAAGTAAACTAAGAATAGCTTGAAAAATGCAACTAGCGGGAGAGGTCTCGCGGAGGAAGGGTTTTCAGCTATGGTGGATACAGAGGGAAGGGAGGGGATGCGCGCATCCGCAGACCGCAGTCCGTGGCAGATGCTCGGGTGGCTATTGTTTACGCAAGTACTTGTCGCGTTTGTCGGCCGCAGCATCGCGCCGCTCGGGGTGTTTATCGGAGCTAGTTTGTCGCTCTCCAACGCGCAGATCGGGATGCTGCCGGCGGCCTTGTTTCTCGGGCAGATCGCAGTCGCGATTCCGTCGGGAGCCCTCGTCGACCGCTTTGGCTCCCGGGCGCTGCTGCTCGGGCTTTCGCTCTGCCTCGGTCTCAGTTTTATCGCGGCGTCGTTCTCGTCTAGCTTCCTGCTCGTGCTGCTTTTTTTCATGATTGGCGGCTTCGGGTACGGGGCGATGCATCCGACGTCGAGCATCGGGATCCTGAATTGGTTCGAACGGCGGAAGCGCGGCACGGCGATGGGGATTAAGCAGATGGGCGTGACCGCGGGATCAGCGCTTGCCGCCCTTCTCCTCGTGCCGCTGTCGGCCGCGATTGGCTGGCGCCCGGTCATTCTCGGCGCCGCTTCCCTCCTCGTCGCAGCCGGCCTCCTTAGTTATGTCCGGTATCAGGACACGGCAGCGGTGAAAAGGGAGACCAAGGGAAAAAAGAAACCGGGCACCAGCGAACGCCGGGGTGCGGCATTTTTTCAGATGGTAAAAAATCGTGCGCTCGTGTTTGTAAGCAGCGGGGCGATCGGTTTTAACATCGCGCAGACGTCTTTAAACACGTACGTCATTATTTACGCCAATCAGGTGCTCGGCATGTCGATTGCCGCGGCGGCCGTCCTCCTCGTGGTTTCGGAAGTAGGCGGTTCGATCGGGCGTGTTGCCTGGGGCGTGATCAGCGACCGGCTTTTTCATGGAAACCGGATGATACTGTTAATGATGATTGCGCTCATTTCCGCGGCCTGCGCCGTTGTCATGGCGCTGTTTCAACCGGGCGTGCCGTTTATCGCCGTTGCTGCCTTGATTTTCGTGTTCGGCCTCTGTGTCTCTGGTTTTAACGGGCTGTGGATGAACGCGGCAACCGAAGTGGTTCCCGCCAAACAAGCAGGAATCTCGAGTGGCTTCAGCGTCAGCGTCGGGTCGCTCGGCATGGTCGTCGGTCCCCCGCTTTTCGGGCTGACGACCGACATGACCGGTGCGTTTACCGCCGGCTGGTTCGCGCTTGCTGCGGTCCTCGTGCTCACCGCCCTGCTTTTTTTACTCATACAACTAACGATTCATTCGGAAGGAGAAAAAAATCATGCCAGCTAAAGATGCTCATATTTTCAACCCGGAACAATTAGAAACGCAACAAATGTACAAATTACTCATCGGCTCCGTCGTCCCGCGGCCTATCGCGTGGGTGTCGACGAAAAACAAGGACGGTCTTCTGAATCTAGCGCCGTTCAGCTTTTTCACCGTCGCTTCCCGGAAGCCGCCGACCTTGCTTGTCTCGATCGGCCCCGGTGTCCAGGAGCGAAAAGGCACGGTTAAGGATACGCTCACGAATGTTCGCGAAACGGAAGAATTTGTCATTAACGTGGTGCCTGATGCGCTCGCAAATAACATGTACGAATCATCGCTTCATCTCGCACCCGAGGTCAACGAGTTTGAAAAAGCGGGGCTGACCCCGGAGCCGTCTGAGACGATCAGCGTGCCCGCGGTCCAAGAATCCCCGATCGCGTTTGAGTGCAAGCTCGACCGCATCATCGAAGTCGGCACCGACCATCTCGTGCTCGGCCAAGTCCAGCGCGCCCGCGTCGACGACTCCGCCTACCTCGGCAATTACAAAACCGACATCGCCAACTGGGAGCCGCTCGCCCGCCTCGCCGGTGACTATGCGAACATCACCCCCGCCTTCCGCCTGCCAAAAAACGAATAAGGGAACAACGAGAGAGGGAGCGCCGACGATCAGCTTCCTCTCCTGCATTATTCGGCAGTAGAGCGGGAGGGGGCCGGTGGATTGGTTAGGGGGCCGTGCTGCTCCTCCATGAAACCAAAAAGCGTAAGAATGCCTGAAAAACGTGTCTCATGCAAACCCCATGAGCGACGCTACGCCGCTTCCAGAAACCAAAAACCATTTCAATGGCTGAAAACCGTGTCTCCTGAAAAGCACAGGAGACAGAAAAAACAACTACCTAAAAGGAGGGTCACGTTTGATGAGAGTGAGTATTTTGGATCAAGCGCCGGTTTCGGCGGGGCAGTCGGCGGAGGAGGCGCTCCGGGAATCGGCGCGGCTTGCGCAAGTCGGAGAGGCACTCGGCTACACGCGTTTTTGGATGACGGAGCATCATGATCTGCCGGGGCTCGCGTGTTCGGCGCCGGAAGTGATGCTTGCCTACATCGGTGCGCAGACGAACACGATCCGGCTCGGGACGGGGGCGATGCTGTTGCCGCACTACAAGCCGTACAAAGTGGCGGAGGTGCACCATATGCTCGCGACGCTGTTCCCGGGACGGATCGATGTCGGCATTGGACGCGCGCCCGGCGGTTCCGCGGAGGCGACGAATGCGCTTTCGGATAATTTTCTGCAAAACGTCTTTCGCCTGCCGGACCTCACCGCCGAGCTCCTGCAATTTCTCGATGACACCTACGAGCCCGCGAATGAGCACGCGAGCTTATCCGCGTCCCCGCTTCCGGCAATCGCGCCGGAGCCGTGGATGCTCGGGACGAGTGAAAAAAGTGCCCGCCTCGCCGCGGAGCACGGGATGGCTTATGCCTTCGGGGCGTTCATGAGCGACAGCGACGGAGCGGACGCCATCGCTGCGTACAAAAAAGCATTCCAGCCGCGGCAGGCCGACCGAATCGGTGCGCGCACAGCCAAGCAGCCTGATACGCTCGTCACCATCAACGCCATTTGCGCGGCGACGGCCGAAAAAGCGGAAGACATCGCGCTTAGCTCCCTCATCGCTTCCTTGGAGAGAGACGAAGGGGCTGGACAAAACGGCCTCCCGTCGATCGAAGCCGCCAAACAATACAAGCTAACACCGGAAGAAGAGGAAAAGCTTGCGAAACGAAAAGAGCGTCTCACCTACGGCGATCCGCAAACCGTGGCAAGACAGCTCATCAATATCCAACGAAAAACCGGTGCGGATGAAATCATGATCAACACCCACACCCATTCACCCGCCGATCGGATCACATCCTACACCCTCATCGCTGAAGAGCTATTATCCTAAGGCATATGACACAGGAAACACCCAATTTTCCGACAATTCCTCCTTATTATAAACAAATGACAAAACGATCGACAATAATCTATCGAACTAGACATTGTTTTTAGCAATTAATTTCCAAAAACGGTTACATATTGAACCATTTCATGCTAAAATTTAAGCAATTACGTTTAGGAATATAGCACCAATAGGAAGATGTTAGTCTGTGAGTCTATCGGCGGTTATCGAGAAGGGGGGAGGGGCGTGGATGATTGATATCCATACTCACATATTACCGGGGATTGACGATGGGCCGGAGACGGAAGAAGAAGCGGTGAAGCTTGCCGAAGCGGCGGCCGCAAATGGCATCCGTACCGTCATCGCGACTCCTCATCACCGGAATGGGGCGTTTACGAATCCCGGGGGCGCGGTCACGGCCCTGGCCCACAGCTTTAACAAAACGCTCGAACAACTCGGCGTACCGCTTCACGTACTCGCAGGGCAGGAAATCCGCATTCACGGCGAGTTTCTCGAGGAGCTCCGGACAGGAGACGCGATCGGCCTGAACGAAAGCCGCTACGTCTTCGTCGAGTTCTCCTCGGTGGAAGTGCCGGCCTATGCGCGGCATCTGTTTTACGACGTGCAGATGGAAGGGTATGTCCCCATTATCGTGCATCCCGAGCGGAACAAGACCTTTGTCGAACGCCCGGACGAGCTCTACCGCTTTGTGAAAAACGGCGCCCTCACACAGATTACAAGCCACTGCTTAACCGGACGGGCCTCGAAAAAGACGAACCAGTTTGCGAAGCGGTTACTCGAACATCACCTAACCCATTTTATCGCATCGGACGCGCACAACACAAGAGCGCGCTCTTTTAATCTGCGGGAAGCGTATGCGGCGCTGACCGACGAATTCGGTGCTTCCTACACGAATCTCTTTCAAACGAACGCGACGCGCCTCGTCGAGAACAAGCCGGTTGTGGCAGAACCACCGGAGCGTATAAGGAAGAAGTTTCTAGGCCTTTTCTAAGGAAAGGAGACTTTGACCCTATTGACCTTCTTCCCAGTCAAGCGTATATGTTGTGAGTTTTTACATCACGATACTTCGATTTCCAATCGTTACGACAACTAAACATGATTTTTCATAAAAAAATATGTATGAAACATGTCCAGAAGCACTGCGTTTCATAGGAGGCGAGCGGCTACAGAGGGACAACTTCAACAGGGACGGTGAAAAGGATGCTCGAGCATCTCATTACATCTAAAACAAGAATTCGAATGCTGATTAAGTTTTTCACTCATGAAGGGACCGAAGCGTATTTGCGAGAGCTCGCAGCAGAATTTGGGGACTCAACGAACGCGGTGCGTGTCGAACTGAACCGTTTTATGAATGCCGGCCTCTTGTGCCGCACGAATGTAAAAAACCGTAAAGTATACCGGGCGAACACAACGCATCCCTTTTTCGCAGATATTCAATACATGGTGAGACGCTACATCGGCTGGTACATGTTCCAGCAACTGTACGTGCAAGAAGACCCAGGCATGAAAGCGATCTACCTATGCGAAAAAAAGGACAAGCCGGACGACTACGCCTACATCATCGTGCAAGACAGCGACAGCAAGGCGCTCTCACACGAGAAGGACGACTCGTTTTGTGTCAAAACGCTAACGAGTACAGAAGTGGAAAAATTGCAAAAAGAAAACAGACCGTGCTTTCGCATCTGGACGAAACAAAACGATACAGTCATCTGTTAAAGAGGGGAAGCAGATGATCTTCTACGGTAACAGTCGTTACACCGTTATCATTACGAACACTCGGCCGTGCTGTGGGATTTTGGATCCTTAGGCGCTTGTCGCCACTGGTGCGGTGTGAGGAGAGGTTAGATGCCTCTATATACAGCAGCAGTTGGTGCATGCCAACTGTTGCTGACTATTATTCATCACTACCTGCTAGAATAATAAAGCGTGTTTTCTCATTAGCGAACAAGCGTATTGTTCGTTAATCAGAGAACGCGCTTTTTGTCTTATTTACAATAATAATGTCACCGCGTATACATCGCAGCAGTTGCATACACTTCGCTTTCCGCGGGCAACGCCTCAGCCTCCTCGACCTGCAGTGGCAGGTCTGCGGGGTCTTCGGACTGTTGCTTTTCCCGCAGGAGTCTCGTGTATGTCAACTGCTGCTTAAGTACGGACAATTATATCAAATAATGTTAATCATAAATAAGTACAGATAGCTGTTGATTGCAACGGAAGGCGGCGACTCCAGCGGGAATAGCATGAGTCTTGGGACCCCCGCAGGTAGCAGGATTAAGGGTCAAAGGCTAAAGACGCCACGTCCTGTGGCAACGCCTTTGTGACCAACATCGTGTTGGCCTGAGGAGGACTCAAGCCATGCCTGCGGAAATCGTCCGCCCAGAGCGAACGTAAGTCTATGTAAAAAACATAAAAAGGAGGTGGCTGTGTTGACGTATGGGAAACGGTTGCTTGGGTTGATGGGGATTGATACGGTGATTGTGATGACGGCGGTGTTTATGGGTGGCTATCTTATTTATAATACAGCATATATTGAAACGCCGATTATCTTCGCAAGTTCGCTGACGCTTGTTGTGTCCCATCATATTTTTGCTCATTTCTTCAAGCTCTACAAGCGCGTATGGCAGTACGCGAGTATTAGTGAATTAACAGAGATTTTCAAGGCGGTTACCTTGTCCATCGGTACGACGGGGGTGATGCAGCTTGTGGTGTTTGGGGCGCTCCACAGCCGGACGCTTCTCATTACGTGGATGCTGCACATTCTCTTGATCGGCGGCTCGCGCTTTGCCTGGCGCATCTTCCGGGATACGTACATAAAGCCGGCAACTAACAAAAAACGGACGCTCCTGATCGGGGCGGGCAGCGCGGGTACAATGATTGCACGGCAGATGCTTCATAGTAAGGAGAGTGAACTGTGGCCGGTGGCGTTCGTTGACGATGACATCCGCAAGCAGCATCTCGAAATTATGGGCATTCCGGTCGAGGGCACGGTGAACGACATCGAACGCATCGTCGAACAGGCAGCGATCGAGCATATCATCATCGCGATTCCTTCGTTAAAGCAGCCCGAGCTCCAGCATATTTTCGAAGCGTGTCAACAGACGAAAGTGCGCACCCAGATCCTCCCGCTTATGGAGGACCTGTTAACGGGCAAGGTGTCCGTTAACCAATTCCGTGACGTGCAAGTGGAGGACTTGCTCGGCCGGGAACCCGTTGAACTCGACATCGAGGAAATTGCCGACAGTCTTACCGGAAAAGTCGTTCTCGTCACCGGTGCCGGTGGTTCGATCGGCTCCGAAATCTGCCGGCAGATCATGAACTTCGACCCGGCAAAGCTTATCCTGCTCGGCCACGGGGAGAACAGCATTTATGATATCGAAATGGAATTAAAAGAAACAACGAATGCTACCGAGCTTGTCACCGAGATTACGGATATTAAAGATGCGGCGAAAATAAACATCGTGTTTGAACGCGAACGGCCGGACGTTGTTTTCCATGCCGCTGCTCACAAACACGTGCCACTCATGGAACGAAACCCGGAAGAAGCGGTGAAAAATAACGTCTTCGGGACGAAAAACCTTGCCGAAGCCGCCGACATGAACGGGACAAGCACCTTTGTTATGATCTCAAGCGACAAAGCCGTGAACCCGACAAGCGTCATGGGGGCGACGAAACGCATTGCCGAAATGGTCGTCCAGCACATGGACCGCATCAGCCCGACGAAATTCGTCTCCGTCCGTTTCGGAAACGTCCTCGGGAGCCGCGGCAGCGTTATTCCGCTTTTTAAAAAGCAAATCCAGAAAGGCGGACCCGTCACGGTTACTCATCCTGAGATGACGAGGTATTTCATGACAATACCGGAAGCATCACGCCTTGTCATCCAAGCCGGAGCCCTTGCGAAAGGCGGCGAAACGTTCGTCCTCGACATGGGCGAACCGGTGAAAATCACCGACCTTGCCGAGAACTTAATCAAGCTCTCCGGCTATGACATCGACGACATCGGCATCACCTACTCCGGCATCCGGCCAGGGGAGAAAATGTACGAAGAACTGTTAAAAGACGACGAAGTCTACCCCGAACAGATTTACCCGAAAATCCACATCGGGAAGACACCGGAAATCAGCGAAAGCCACTACAGCGACGTACTGGAAAACTACTCTACTATTACTTCGGAAGAATTACGGGAACGTTTAGTGAATATCGCGAATTTCAAAGAAAAAGAAGAAAAGATGCTTACGGAAATGGGGTAGGCGTCCTAAAGTGAATTGCTACAGGCGGATGCTTTCTGCGGGCAACGCTTCAGCTTCCTTCGTGAGAAAACCACTCACTACGGAAACTTACTTCCGCAGGATGCGGTGGCTTCTGCGTTGCACACAGGACGTGTGCGGTTTTAGCAGAAGTTCCTTTGGTGCTTTTCCCGCTAGAGTCACCGCCTTCCGCAATTCACACAATGATGAACCATTCTATAAGTAATATGATTCTAAGATTCGAATATTAAACTTCGTTATAATTATGGTGGACCGTCTAGTTGATTTCCACTGCAGGCGGACGCTTTCCGCGGGCATGGCTTGAGCCCTCCACTTTCGCTTCGCTCATTGTGGAGGTCTCAAGACTCATGCTATTCCCGTCGGAGTCGCCGCCTTCCGTTACAATCAACCAAATTAGTGTTCTTTGTTAACAAATAAAAATATACATTTTGCTTAATTGTTCGGGTATGCAGCTTGGAGTAGCATTTGTGTAATTCATTACTTTAAAAAGGAAATTATAAAGAGTCAGGGGAGAAGGGTATGGGAGTTAGGAAGGCGATTATTCCGGCGGCGGGTCTTGGGACGCGTTTTTTGCCGGCAACGAAAGCGCAGCCGAAGGAGATGCTGCCGATCGTGGATAAGCCGACGATTCAATATATTGTCGAGGAAGCGATAGCGTCTGGTATTGAAGACATTATCATCGTCTCCGGCCGCGGCAAACGCGCGATCGAAGACCATTTTGATAAGTCATACGAACTCGAAGAAACACTACTCAAGAAACAAAAAATGGACATGCTTGACGAGGTCCAGCGGATTTCCGCACTCGCGAACATTCATTATATCCGTCAGAAAGAACCGAAAGGCCTCGGGCATGCGATCCACTGCGCGAGCCGTTTTATCGGCGATGAACCATTTGCTGTCTTGTTAGGAGATGACATCGTCAAGTCCGAAACGCCTTGTCTGCGGCAGCTGATCGACGTGTACGAACGCTATCACGCCTCGGTCGTCGGCGTCCAGCAAGTACCCGACGAAGACGTATCCAAATACGGCATCGTCGCACCGAAAGGAAACGCCATTCAAGACGGCGTGATTCACGTACAGGATCTCGTGGAAAAACCAGCTCTCGCAGACGCACCGTCCAACTATGCTGCCATGGGCCGCTACGTCCTGCGACCAGAGATCTTTAACATCTTAGAAACACTGCCGCCAGGTGCCGGCAACGAAATCCAGCTCACCGACGCCATCAAAGAACTCAACCAACAGCAAGCCGTCCTTGCCTGCGAATTCAGCGGAACGCGCTACGACACTGGCGACAAGTTCGGTTTCATCAAAGCAACCATCGACTTCGCCTTAGAACGAGAAGACTTAAAAGAAGACATTCAAAGCTACCTTCAAAGTGTAGTCGGAACGGAACTAGTGAAGGAATAAGGAATGACACCAAGAACAACAACAAGAAAATATGCCTCCTTAAAGCAGTGACTAGATGAACTGCTTTAAGGAGGGCTTTTTTTGTTGCAACGGTATATTTTGGAAAATGTACTGTGAAAGTGGTTAGTCAAAGTGAGAAAATATGTAATAACCGCACACTACATCTGCAAAAAATGGATAAGAAAAGTTGAACCAGACTCCAAAGCAGGCTTTAGTCTCGTAGAGGTATTAGCGGTAATTACCATACTTGCAATTTTAATAACCATTGGTGTGCTGTCCATGAAAGGACCGATTGAGGAATCGAAAAGAAAAGTATGCGAGCACAATAGATTTCAGATTGAGAACAACTATCATACCTACTTACAATTGGAGGACAAAGATCATACAGATCCATTGTTTATTCAGTTCATACACGAGCACTATACTGAGGAATTATGTCCAGAAGAAGGGACCATTCATTATATGGATGAAAAAGTTCATTGTACTATTCACACGGAAGAGGAGAATAACAATGAAGAGAACGATGTACCCTTTTTATAACCATTAATGGCAGATTTCAAAAATAACTGCTTACATGTTGTCTTATAAGCAGTTATTTTTGAATGGTGTAAAGGAACTGACTATCGTAGTTAGATTGAGTGCTAGAAACTTTGCGGGATAAGGGTTTTGGGCGTTTTTAGTGAGATTTATAGATTGATTGACTGACGTATATAATAGGAAGAAAATCGGTTAAAGGTGCTAGAAATGTTAATATCTAGTTCGCATTTGTTAGGTAGACTGAATAGATATTACGAGGTGAGTATCGAAAATCGATAACAAAGCACAATATATAGTGTTTTTGTGTGATTTTGTACAAAAAATACCACATGTTGATTTTGGTTCTGTGTAAAATGGATGAAAAATAGGTTGCTATATTATTCAAATGTTGCATACATGCAACGAGGTGGCCATCAGATATGGATAACATTTGTAGTGGTTTAGAAGTTATTTGGAGTAATATTTAAGGAGATTCCAAGTAAGTCCTAATCTACTAAAGAAACTACCTAATTATAGGAAGGAAGACTTGAAGATGGAGAAAACAAAAGTAAACGAGAGAATCTTTCTTTCATCACCACATATGAGTGATGAAGGTTATGAAATGCAGTACGTACAAGAAGCTTTTGATACAAACTGGATTGCTCCTTTTGGAGAAAACGTAAATGAATTTGAAAAAGAACTAGCTACTAAAGTTGGTTC
This sequence comes from Bacillus piscicola, assembly GCF_022458745.1. Classification (GTDB taxonomy): domain Bacteria; phylum Bacillota; class Bacilli; order Bacillales; family Marinococcaceae; genus Alteribacillus_A; species Alteribacillus_A piscicola. The sequence continues at coordinate 26,038 of NZ_JAJJJF010000016.1, read as the reverse complement.
TAAGTCTGCTGCTGCTCTATCTTCTGGTACTGGGGCTATTCATTTAGCATTAAGAGCAGCTGGTGTTGGAGAGGGGGATATCGTTTTTTGTCCTACACTCACTTTCTCAGCAACAGCTAATCCAATAATATATCAAAATGCTAGCCCTGTTTTTATAGATAGTGATTATGAGACCTGGAATATGTGTTCTAAAGCATTGGAAAAAGCATTTAAGGAATATCCAGAAGTAAAAGCGGTAATTGTTGTCCACCTTTACGGTCTTTCTGCAGATATGGATAAGATAATGGAGATTTGTAAGCAACATGATGTAACTGTTATAGAAGATGCAGCAGAATCATTAGGTGGTTACTATAAAGGACAGCACACAGGAACATTTGGTGATTATGGTATCTTCTCTTTTAATGGGAACAAAATTATTACTACCTCTGGTGGTGGGATGCTAGTTTCTAATAATGAAGAGAAAGTTGCAAAAGTGCGATTTTGGGCAACTCAATCAAGAGATCAAGCGAGGCATTATCAACATAGTGAACTAGGTTTTAACTACCGTATGAGTAATGTTGTTGCTGGGATTGGGCGTGGACAACTTAAGGTTTTAGATCAGAGAGTCAAAAAGAAACAGTATATTTTTGAATTTTATAAGAGAGAACTTAGTGACCTTGACGGTGTTGAATTCATGCCTGTTAATGAGTGGGATGAACCAAACTATTGGTTAAGCTCTATGACTCTTAGTGGAAAAGTAAGGCCAATAGAAGTTATGGAAGCTTTGGAAGCTGAAAATATTGAAGCAAGGCCGATTTGGAAACCGATGCATTTGCAGCCGTTTTTTGAGAAGTATGACTTTGTTGGTACAGATGTTTCAGAAAAGTTATTCGAGACCGGTATTTGTTTGCCTTCTGATACTAAAATGAAAGATGACGACTTAATAAGAGTTATCAATAATATTAAGGGGTTGTGGTTAAGGTGAGCAGTTTATCAAAACGGACTTTTTATGTAAAGTTTATAAAGAGAGTAATAGATTTGATACTTTCAATACTAATACTTATTTTATTAATACCATTATTAACGGTTATTAGTATTATTATAAAGTTAGAGTCGAAAGGTCCAATATTCTTTACCCAAGATAGAGTGGGGGAGCATAATAGAGTTTTCAGAATTTACAAATTTAGAACAATGATAAATAATGCAGAAAATATAGGCACAGGACTGAAAATAAGTGGAAATGATCCAAGAATAACTAGAGTAGGCAAATTTCTAAGAACAACTAGTATAGATGAATTGCCGCAAATAATTAATATCTTAAAAGGTGATATGAGTATAATTGGACCTAGACCAACAATCAAGAAGGTTGTTGAGCAACTCTCAGAAGATGGTAAGAAACGCCATGTGGTAAAACCAGGAATTACTGGTTTAGCACAAGTGAATGGAAGGCAATCACTTAACTGGTCTGAGAAAATCAAATATGACGTTCAATATGTTGATAGTCTATCCTTTAAACTAGATATTAAAATACTTTTTCTAACTATACTTGTTGTTCTCAAACGAGATGGAGTTCATAAAAAAGAGATTTCTAATCAATATAAAAATTTATAATATATGGGGGGCAATTCTTAATGTTTAAGGATATTATTTCTATTCATGGTGTCCCAAGGTCGGGTACTACTTGGCTAGGACAAATCTTGAATTCTAGTGATAAAGTTAGATATAAGTATCAACCTTTGTTTTCATATGCTTTTAAAGATGCAATTAATGTTAGAAGTGCCAAGGAAGAAATAAATGAATTCTATAAAAAGTTATATTATTATGAAGATGATTTTTTGGATCAAAAAGGTCAAATTGCAAAAGGATATTCGCCAAGCTTTAAATATAAAGATGAAAATCCCCCGATTTTAATGACCAAGATGGTGAGATACCATTATTTAATTCCTCAATTGCTTAAGAATCTAGAGAATATAAAGTTTCTTTTTATTGTAAGAAATCCATGTTCTGCTTTGAATTCTTGGAGAAACTCACCAAATGAATTCCCAGCAGATATAGACTTTAATTCTGAATGGAGGTTTGCGCAGAATAGGAATGAATTTAAGCCCGAAGAATATTTTGGATTTGAAAAGTGGAAAGAAGCAACAAAAATCTTTTTAGAAATGAATGAAAGATATCCTAATAAGGTGCTCATCATTAAATATGAAGATTTAGTCAAAGATCCTTTGAAATTCATAAGGGAAATATTCGAGTTTTGTAACCTGGAGATAAAGGAAGAAACAATAAGTTTTTTAGAACAGTCTAGAACTCAATTTCATAAAGACCCTTACAGCGTGTTTAAGGGGAAAGTTGATATCGAAAAATGGAGAGAACAACTAGATAATAATATAGCCATGAAAATATACGATGAATTAAAGGGATCTGAATTTGAAGAATTCCTATAAACTATTTGGTTAATAAGAGGTGATGTATGGAGATAGGTAGTGAATTTTGGCTTAGTAATATAGCCGAGGAAGCTAACGGGGATCTACCACTTTGGCTATCCGAATATAAAAATTTAGTATTAACTTCTTCAGCTAGAGGTGCAATATCTTTACTGCTACAACAAGTAAATCCTCAGAAAAAAACTGTTTTATTACCAGAGTATATATGTGAATCTGTAATTCTACCATTTGTAGAAGCAGGATATAAATGTTATTTCTATGAAATTAATGAGGATTTATCACCAAATATAGAGTCTATCAAATCCTTTAACACGGTTGGTGTATTTCTCCATTTGGGGTACTATGGTTTTCAAACAAATTGTAATTTAAATGATGTGATTAGACACTTAAAAAGTCAATCAACCATAATTGTAGAAGATATTACACACACACTTTTTTCAAGTTTTAATAGATATCAATCTAATGACTATTTTATAGCTAGCGTTAGAAAATGGTTTGGTATCCCAAGTGGTGGATTTATAGCATCCAATAAGAAGCAAATAAAATATAATTTATCGTTAAATAAACCCTTTATAGATTTAAGAACAAAAGGTTTGATAACAAAGGGAAATTATATGAAAGACATTAACAAAGCCGAAAATGCTAAGTCACAATTCTTGGCGCAGTTTACTGAAGCAGAGGGAATGTTAGATAAAGATGTAAAACCATATTCGATAGACATTCTGTCTAAAAAGCTGATTAGCTCGCTTGAAAAGGATGAATTAGTAAAGAAGAGAAAAGAAAATTTTGGCATTTTATTGAAAGGACTTTCTGAAAAAGATGAAATAACAACATTATTTAAAGCTCTACCCAAGGATGTTTGCCCAATCTTTAAACCAATATTAATAAAAGGTGATAGAGATTTAGTAAGAAAAAAACTAATTAGTAATAAGATTTATTGTCCAATACACTGGCCGATTCCTAATGTAGTACGCAAAGATAATTTTAAAAATACGCTTGGGATATACAACACTATTCTTTCAATTCCTTGTGACCAAAGGTATGGAGAGGAAGACATGAAACGAATAGTTTCAGTTATTCAAGACCTGTGATCCTATTGAACCAAAAGAATTGAGGAAGTGAATATATGTTATCAGTTATGTCACTAAATGAATCAGAAAAATGGGATGATATAGTAAATAAATTTACAAACTATGATGTATATTATTTATCGGATTATACACGTGCTTTTGAAATACATGGAGATGGAAAACCACTTCTGTTTTATTTTGAAGACAGTAATATCAAAGCAATAAATGTTGTAATGCTAAGGGATATTGGGAAGGATTCTAACTTTTTCGGCAGAATTGATCTGAATTCTCATTTTGATGTATCTACACCTTATGGTTATGGTGGTTTTATTATAGAGGGAGAACCTTCAAATAGCTCTCTAGCAAAACTTGATTCGGAGTATAGGGAATATTGTGTTAATAATAATATAGTTAGTGAGTTCGTCAGGTTTCATCCTCTTTTAAATAATTCTAATAATATGGATTACATCTATGATGTTATTAAACTAGGAAAGACTGTAACTATGAAGTTAGAAACGACTGAACAGATATGGAGTAGTCTGACAGGGAAAAATAGGAATGTAATTAGAAAAGCAAGAAAATCAGGAGTAGAGATTTTTTGGGGGCGTAATTGGCAATTATATGAACAGTTTATTGACATGTATGAGGCGACAATGGATAAGGATAATGCAAAGGATTATTATTACTTCAATGAGGATTTCTATAAGAGCATTCTTTATGATCTAAAATATAATTCTTTAATTTTCTATGCTGTTCTAGAAGGTAAGACCATAGCAATGTCAATGATACTATTTTCGAATGAAAAGATGCATTACCATTTATCAGCTACCTATAAAGAATATTTAACTTACGCTCCAACAAATTTATTACTATATGAAGCTGCTTGTTGGGGGGCTGAAAATGGGTTTGAAACTTTCCATTTAGGTGGGGGCTTAGGTGGAAAAGAAGATAACCTTTTTAATTTTAAAAAAGCATTTAATAAGAATTCTAATACTAATTTTGCAATAGGTAAGAAAATATTTGACAAAAAGAAGTATGATGAATTACTAAAAATTAGGAGTGTAGAATATAGTTTTGACAAAAAGACTGAATTTTTCCCAGTTTATAGGGGATGAGTTTTCATCCTATTATAGATTTTACACTTCAGCACTTTTGTACTCATTATATTTTTAATGACAATTTATGTAATATATTCAATAAAATGTATCAGGGGCGGATTTAGTAATGAAAGATGTATTAATAATTTCACATTTTACTCAAGCACCAGGAGAAAAAGGTAATGGTAGATTTCATTATATTGCGGAGAGAGTTAATAATGAGAGTGCACAGGTGGAATTAGTAACAACCAGTTTTTCGCATAAAACAAAAATGCAACGTAATGTGACTAAGGAGCAAATTAATAGTCTTTCATATAAATTTACTATGCTCCATGAACCAGGCTATAAAAAGAACGTTTCTCTTAGACGATTTTATAGTCATTATATTATGGGTAAAAGTCTTCAAAAATATATGAAATCAAGAAATAAGCCTGATGTCATATATTGCTCCGTTCCATCACTTAACGTAGCTAGAGTGGCAGCGGAATTTGCGAATAAGCATAGAATTAAGTTTATTATTGATGTTCAGGATTTATGGCCAGAAGCTTTTAGGATGGTTTTTAATCCACCATTAATATGTAACATGATATTTTTTCCTATGCAAAGGAATGCTGATTACATTTATTCATCTGCTGATGAGATTATTGCAGTATCAGAAACTTACTGTACTAGGGCTCTTAAAGTCAATCATAAATCTATAAAAGCTCATAGCATATTCTTGGGAACAGAGTTGACCAGTTTTGATGAAATGGCTAAAGAAAATAAGGTCAAAGAAAAACCAAAAGATGAAATATGGCTTTCTTATATAGGCACTCTTGGACATAGTTATGATATAACTTCTGTAATTGAGGCTTTGAAGGTATTGAAAGAACAAGAAATTGATAATATTAAATTTATTGTTATGGGAGATGGACCATTAAAATCTAAATTTGAGGATTATGCCAATAAACAGGGGGTATATTCTGAGTTTACTGGTAGACTTGATTATAGGAAAATGGTAGGAATTTTAAATTCGTGTGATATTGCAGTGAATCCAATTAAAGCTGGTTCTGCTGGTAGCATTATTAATAAAGTTGGGGACTACGCAGCAGCGGGTTTACCGGTAATAAATACTCAAGAATCTCAAGAATACCGAGATTTAATTACAGAATATAATTCGGGGATAAATTGTGAAAACAGTAATGTTAAAGAACTGGCAGAGAAAATTTTAATGTTATGTAAGAATAAAGAATTGCGAAATAGAATGGGAGAAAATCATCGAAAGTTAGCTACTGATATGTTTGATCGTCAAAAGACTTATAATAGAATAGTAGACTTATTAGTAGAATAGTTATTAATTTCTAAAAAAAGTTACCTTTTTATAAAAATAAACTAGATGGAACAGAGTGAGAGATACAACGAAAAAAATAATTGATTTTCGAAAACAACAAACCGTTATGGACTAAAAATTCTGTCATGGAATAAAGAAAATATCATTATTTATTTAATTTTTAGACTTGGAGGGAAAACATGAAAGTTTTACACATAGCTTCCTTAGATATGAATATGTCTGCTGGTTTGACTTATTCAGTTCCAAGTTATGTTAATGCTCAGAATAATTTAGATGGCATAACGTCCCATTTAATGATAAGCACTAAAAACGAGAAATCTAATAAACAATTTTTTTACAGGAAGGATTTTAAAAACAATGATTTATTTCTAAGATTTCTTAAGGGTTATGATATCGTTAATTTTCATAGTAATTATATAGTTGAACATGTGAAAATTGCCAAGTTATTAAAAGCTAATAATATACCTTATGTAATCATACCCAGAGGTGGTTTTACTAAAGGTTCTAAGGAAATAAAGAAATTGAAGAAAAAGATTGCGGATTTGTTAATTTTTAATCGTTTTTTTAACACTCCAAGCGCGATTCAATTTTTAACAAGTATGGAAAAAGAAGAATCGGTTCATAGAACCGACTATGACTTTATTCTTCCAAACGGAATCGACATTCCTAAGAGTTCAAAACAAAATTATGACGGTGGAGATATTAGACTTATTTTCATTGGTCGTTTGGATATATACCATAAGGGTCTTGATATTTTAGTTGCTGCTATATCAAAGATAAAGCATGCTTTAATCGATAAGAATGTTTCAGTGGATTTTTATGGTCCATTTGTTAGAGATTCCGAACAACAATTAAATGAACTAATAAAATCTCATGAAATAGAAAATATAATCAAAGTTCATCCACCTATTTTTTTAGAAGAAAAACTAAAGGTTTTATATGATTCACATATATTCATTCAAACTTCTAGGTTTGAAGGGATGCCAATGGGAATATTGGAGGCTCTATCAGTTGGCCTACCTTGTATATTAACTCCAGGAACAAACTTATCAAAAGAAGTGAAAAGTTATTCTGCTGGAATAGAAGTTCTACCAACAGTAGAAAGTGTATCAGAGGGAATATTAAAGATGATTGACCTTATAAATAACGATAAATCAATTAATGAGAACGCAGTATCTTTAGCAAACAGTTATTCTTGGGAAAAAATTGCTCAAGAGTCTGTGGAGGTATATTCAAAAATAATAATTAACAAGTTGAAAAATTGATAGTTGGAATTGTAGTAATGATAGATGAGATTTAATGTAATAATGGCAGTGAGAGAAGAGTGGTAGGATGACACGAAAAATATTCTGGTTTATATTCATTACATCAGTGGTATGGGGGAATTCTTTACCTGGAATTGCTATACCACATGCAGGAACTTTGTTTCCACTTAGATTAATATTAATTTTGATAATTATAGGCTCTTTTATTCTTAGAAAAAAATTATTAAAAAATACATTTATTGCAAAACACACTTACTTTTTATGGGGGTCAATGATTTTTTATGGGCTCGTAACACTATTTTGGGCTCAAAATCTAGAAAAGGGTATAACATATGTAATCGTTTATCTTACTTCGTTTATGATTATAACTACTTGTATAGCATTTGTTAAAACCAAGGATGATCTAGTAACTATATGTAAATCATATTGGTTAAATACTATAGTTATTGGAGTATTAGCTATATATGAAAGTATTTCAGGTGATTATCTTTATGAAGCTGGAATTAGATATGTGTTCAATTTTAATCCCATTGGTTTAAATACACCAGTTTTATTTTTTAATAATATAAATAATTTAGCAGCATTTATGGCAATGTCAATTCCTATTTGTTTTATTGCAATTGAAAATACAAAAATGAAGATATTGAATAAAATAATTACATTTTTATTATGTTCCGTAACTATTTTTCTTATTGATTCACGATCCGCCCTTTTATCGCTATTAATGTTTTTAATTCTATATCTTATGTACTACTTTAATTTTAGAAAACTAACATTATATATTCTATTAGGTGCTCTGATGACATTGTATTTTAGAGATGTAATATTTCAATCAGACGTTATGAATATGTTTAGCTCGGTTCATAGTGACGATATTAGGTTACGTGTTTGGAAAAACACGCTACTTGCCGGTAGAGATTCTCTTTTTGTCGGTTATGGACCCGGGAATGGATATTTGGCAAATACAACGCAGTATTATTTTACTGGTGGTATTCTCGCAATTCATAATTACTTTCTTGAGATTTTAATTGAATTTGGGTTGCTGATATTTGTTTTCTTTGGTGCGTGGTTACTAAGGTTATTCTTTTATTTACACAAGGCAAAGATGAGAAGCAATTTAAATGATACGTATATTTATAGCTTATTAATAATTTTTATGATTCAGTTTGTGGTACTAAGTATAGGACCGTCAAGTATGGCGACATTTTATTTCCTATGGTTAATTTTAGGTTTGTGCTTAGCAAGTTTGGATTTACCTAATTCAAATAATTAAACAAAATCGTAGAAAAACTGTGATAATAAATATAAAGCTTTTTATAATGTATAATGTTTATCTAAAAAATTTTAAGTAGAGTACTTTCAATGTAACAGCCATCATTTATTAGAATAGTACTTTTGTATAGATATCGTGTGATCATTTTCACTAATCGAAACAATTACTTTAACTATTTATACCATGCTTAAAGGGATATAAACACTCATTACATGATAATAGTACTCGAGTTGCATATAATGCACCAAATAGAGGGGAGGAATTTAGATGTTTAAATATCTTGCTAAGAGAGTTGCAAGTATGGTTCCTACAAGTATGGTACATTATTTATTTCAAAAAAAGGGGATTTTATCTCCAATAAAATTATATAAGTCACAAAAAGCTATAAAAAAATATTTTGGTAAGTTCCGTCCTAACATAGTATTTGATAATTCAGATATAAAAGTTTGGGAAAACGCATTTAAGAAATATATGTGGATCTATCCCGAAAGAATAGAGTTAGTTAAATCTTTTGTTAACTGTGATATAAGGCCGGTTAAAGTAAATAGATCTAAAGCAGAAGGTGAAAATACAATACTTATTTGTGTTGTGAAAAATGATTTAGAAAGAATAAAGATGCTTTATAAACATCATAAAAATATTGGAATTAACCACTTTGTAATTATTGATAATGATTCAGAAGATAGGACACTCGAATGGTTATGTGAACAAACTGATATTGACGTTTACTTAGTTAAAGAAAAGTTTACATCTTTAAAAAAGTATGGATGGATTAACAGAATTATAAGCATGTACGGGTTTAATAATTGGTACCTTTATGTTGATTCTGATGAATTATTTGTCTATGAAGACATGGAAAACCGTAACATATCCTCATTAATTAAATATGCCAAAAAAAATAAATTAAACAGAATTGGATCTATAATGTTAGATATGTACTCAGACAAAAGCGTATTCCAAACAAATAATAATACGGAAAGTATAAGAGATGAATATAGATTTTTTGATTCGGATAGTTATTCAAAAGAATATAGCTATAAGGGTTTAGAACTTCGAGGTGGTGCAAGAAAGCGGGTAATGAACGAAAGTAATAATTGGGAGGGTCCATTATTAACCAAAAACCCACTTTTCTACTTACGACAAGGAGAGATTTTTGAGTCAGCTCATTTTATTTTTCCTTTCGAAAAAAATACATTTATAGGTAGTGCCTTGTTACATTATAAATTTTTAGAGTCTGATTTGAATAGGTATAAAAAAATAGCACAGGAAGGGAACTTTGCAGGAGGAAGTATAGAGTACAAACATTATATATCCAGCTTTGAAAGTAATCCTAATTTAAATTTTATGTATGATGGTTCTGTTGAATATGTTAATTCATCATCTCTGAAACATGTTGCTAATATAATGGATTTAAAATGGTGATTTTTTTCATTAGAGTAGTAACAATATACCCGAAAAGTTAATGTTTATGTTTAGGGGCACTTAAGGTCGTGTTAAGATATTATTTTTCTATTAAATAACCTATCTTTTAAAAAAGTATATGCTATGTTTAATGAGTTTATTAGGAACTAGTATAGTAAAGTGAATGAAAAGAGCTGATATTATGAATATTCTTTATATTACAAGTATGGATACGAATAAAAAAGGTGGTATATTTAACGCAACATATGAGAGGATAAAAAGACTTGAACCCAAACTAGATAATGTATATGTGTTAAATAATTATACTTATCATAGTAAACTTAGCGCCGTAATAGCAGGGAAGTTATACAAAAAGAAAATTTTGTATAAAAAGAAAGATAAAGTTCTCTTTAACAACTTAGAAATATTTAATGTTGGTTTTAAGTTAGACCTATTTTTTTATTTAAATAGATTATTTAAAAAGAATCACAAAGAAAAGCTAGTGAATTTATACAAAAAACATTACTCGCATTTACTAGAAAATTCAGATGCAATTCATGCCCATTGTGGATGGCCACATGGTTATATAGCCTATAGATTAAGTCAAATCTATTCTATCCCCTTCTTTATTACTTTTCATGGAAGTGATATTAATAATCTGGCTAAGGATAATTACAGTAGTATGTTAGTTGCTATGGAGCATGCAGAGAAGTGCTTTTTTGTTAGTGAAGGATTATATAAAAATTCTCAGAAATTAGGGTACTCGGGTACTAACTCAAAGGTATCTTACAATGGAGTAGATACTAACAAGTTTAAAAAAAAGAAATATAGTAACATTAACTCCACTAAGGTAGTTAGTTATATTGGTTCATTAGAATATAAGAAAGGTGCTGATTTATTGCCTGAAATCTTTGAAAAGATTAACAATATGCATAATAATGTGCAATTTATTATAGTGGGTGATGGAACTTTAAAACATGAACTTAAATGTAAATTTAATAAACTAGTAGATATCGATGTTAGCTTTTCTGGACAGATTCAACCGGATGAAGTCCCTATTAAAATGTCTGAAATGGACGTCTTGGTAGTCCCTAGTAGAAGAGAAGGCTTGGGTATGGTCATATTAGAAGCCAATGCATGTGGAATACCAGTTGTTGGTTCTAATACTGGTGGTATTCCAGAAGCTATTGGAATAGCAGAGAATATTAAAGACATAAGTGATAGTTTTTGTGGCGAACTAGCAATTCGTGTAGTTGAGTTAATTACCGAAAAACAAAAAAATCCATGTAAATACCGGGAACGTATAGTTAATCAGTTTAACTGGGATAAAATTGTTGATGAAGAATATAGAGTATATAAAGAAACGATATTATAGGTGGCATTAGTAGGTATTGGCTGTTAAGTTTTTAAATTTTGAATGGATTTATAGAATTTAGTAAAGTTAATCTAATTTATTATTGGATTTCTAATACAAAATATCTCAGTTGTTTTTAACGAAATAAAAAGAAGGTTGAATATGAACGATACACTACTTAAAAAATTTCTTAAATTTTCATATGGAAGTTGGGTCGGGTTAGTTATTGGTTTAATAACTACAATGTTAACTACAAGATTGTTAGCTCCAGAAGCTTTCGGTAAAGCCTCTTTATTTGAGCTATTTTTACGAGTAGGAATGATATTAACAATCTTTGGTGCAGACCAAGCGTTTGTACGTTTTTTTTATGAAGAAAAGCCTGATAAAAGGGGTGCATTATTTTATAATTCTCTTCGAATTCCAATTGTGACAACCTTTTTGATGGTTTTTTTAGTAATATTATTTTATAAGCCTATTACTGTTTTTTTAATTGGAGAAGAAAGCTTACAAATGGCAATCATCCTTTCGTTTGGTGTAATATGTCAATTATTATTGCGATTTGGTCAATTGGTCATTCGAATGCAACAAAAGGGAAATTTGTATTCTTTATTGCAGGCATTTCAAAAAGTATTTAATTTGCTTCTAATAGTATTTTTCTTTTATTTAATTGGTGCAAAATATGAAGTTCTTATTTTTTCAAATGTTATTACATTACTATTACTTGTAATTATTGCGGCATTTTTAGGGAAAGAATTTTGGTCCATCAAAAACGTCAAAATAAAAGATTCTAAGCATTCAAAACGAGATATTATTAAATTTGGGCTGCCATTTGTTCTATCAATTTTTATCTCATGGTTATTTGATGCTTTTGATAAGATCGCAATACGTCAGTGGAGTACACATGATGAACTAGGATTATATTCTGCTGCAGCCCGATTAGTTGCTTTAGTTATGGTTCTTAAAACAACATTTGCAACATATTGGACTCCAATTGCTTACGAAAAGTTTGAGAACAATCCTGAAGATAAGGAGTTTTTTAGGAACATAGCTATAATTGTTTCATTTTTTATGTTTTTAGTAGCTATTATAAGTATTGGTGGAAAGGATTTTATAATAATATTACTCGGTAGTGATTACAAAGAAGCTGCAAATATTATGCCATTTTTGGTTTTTATGCCAGTACTCTACACCCTTTCTTTAACAACTATGATGGGGATAAATTTTTATAAAAAAACAAAATGGCATATTTTTATTGCTGGGATATCATGTTGTGTAAATATTTTTGCTAACTGGTTTCTTGTTCCTAATTATGGTGCTATGGGGGCATCCATAGCAACAGCCTTTTCTTATATTATATTTTTTATTTTAAGGACACAAATATCATTAAAATATTATAAGGTTAAGTATCCTTTAATACGTATTTATCTAATGATAATTGTTTTGTCAGGCTATGGCACATTTTCTATAATAACCGATAGTATTTCGCAAAACTTATTAGCAGGCTTAATTCCATTTGCAATTTTAATTTTAATGTATCTAAAGGATATAAAAAAGTTGTGGGAAATGAGACGCTCTTTAAATAGAGTGATTAAATGAGTTGTTTATTATAAATGATAGATGGAATGAGCTTAAGGCAAATAAATATGAATATTTAACATTCAAACAGAGGGGGGAATATCCTATTGCATTCAAGAGAAAATATTTTTAAAAATAAGCTTAAAGGACTTACTTCTTACTATTTATTTGATATGACAAGAAGTTTATTTAATTTTAATAAAGCTTATCCGTTAAATAGCAATCAAATAGCTCCTTTTTTTATTATAGGTTCTGGGCGATCCGGAAACACATTGTTGAGAAGTATGTTAGTTGAAGGAGAGGGTATCGTAATACCTCCTGAATCATACGTTCTTGGAAATGTTATAAGAAAGTACTACGCCCTATCTCATTTTAAGAACATACAGTGGAATGAAATTTGTGCTATAACCCTAGCCATTTTTGACGGGAATCCGGAGTTTAAATGGTGGGATGTTGATGTTTGGAAGGTTTATGAAAGATGTAAAAACCTGGATCATAAAAATAGAAACCTAGCTTCTATTTTAGACGAAATTTATAAGGAATACGCTACTAGTAATGGCTTATATATTAAAAAGTGGGGAGACAAAACTCCTTTAAATACATTTTATTTAAAAGAAATATATAAAACATTTCCTGAAGCAAAATTTATTCACATTATTCGTGATGGACGAGATGTTGCTGTTTCTTATAAGAATGCAAATTTATATCAATCGTTGGAAGAATCATGTGAAAGGTGGAATATTAGTATAAATGAAATAGATAGATTCTCGAAAACAATATCAAGTGAAAATATGTTTGAGGTTAAGTATGAAATGCTAGTTAATAACACCACTGAAGAACTAACAAGGTTATGCGAATTTTTAGAAATTAAATATAAAGACTCAATGCTAAATCGATCTAAAACCAACCAATTAGGTGATGTTAGTGGTCATTCGCATCATGAAAATGTTAAAAATCCAATTAATACTTCATCTATTGGAAAATGGAGAAGTGAACTAGGAGAACAAGATAAAGAAACTGTTAATAATTTGTGTTATAAGAACTTAAAAAAATTAGGTTATGTATAAATGCTTTGGTATTTAGATAATGAATTTTTCTTATCATACTTTGAGCACCCAAAAAATCTTTTTACTTGGTATTTTTAAATAAAGGAGATGTAGTTATGGGTTTCCCACCAGAAGTATTTTTAATAGGTGCCCAGAAATCGGGTACTTCTACTTTAGCGTCATTATTAGATACTCATCCTGAGATTACAGTTTCTAACCCAAAGGAAACACATTTTTTTACTGTGAATTACAAAAAAGGTATTAAGTGGTACGAACAAACATTTAATAGTAAAAAAAATATATTAGTCGATGCATCTACTAGTTATGCTATGGCTAGACTTGATAAACAAAATGCCAGTTCTGGTACAGATAGTGTTCCTGCTAGGGTTTATTCTTTAAATCCCTCAGCTAAGTTTATATATATATTAAGAAATCCTACTGATAGAACTTACTCAGGCTATTGGCATGGTGTTAGGACTGGTAGAATAGACGAAAGCTTTGGGGAATTAATTAGAAGCAAAAATTTTAATCATCTAGATACAAGCAACTATAATGAACAACTTTTATTGTGGTTAAAATATTTCCCATTAGAATCCTTTTTAATACTAAAATTTGAAGATTTAATAGAAAAGCCTGATGAAACTTTAAAAAGATGCTTCAATTTTATTGGTGTTAACTCTCATTTTAAAACAAAGTCTAATCAACATGATAACAAATCATATGTTGCAACTCGGTTTGGAAGAAAATATAATAATCTTTTAATTAAATATCCAATACTCAAAAGAGTAGTTAGGTATACTCCTGGAGTAATTAAGCCAATTGCCAGAAAGCTGGTAAAAAAAACGAATATACCTAAAATGGGTATTAAGGATAGAGAATATTTAAATAACTATTTTTATGAAAAGAATAAGAAACTAAGTGAACTTACGGGAATAGATTTTAATTCATGGAATAAGTAAACACTCAAGAGATTTCGAAAGTAATATTCTTTTTTTGGAAGGATGTGTTAAAGAATGGGAAGTTGCGGGAGTAATGATATATTATTCATATGCAGTATGGGACACAGTGGTTCAACGTTTCTTGAATTATTATTAACACGGGATAGTTGTTTAGAGGGCTTAGGTGAAGTTGGACAAACAATTGAACAACTTACAATTAATAAAAAATATCTTAAATCTCATATATGCTCCTGTGGTCAAACTGGTAAAGATTGTGAATTTTGGGGCCCCTTTTTATCTAGAACTTCTAGTGAAAAAGAGTTTTATAAAGAAGTAACAAATAAGTTTAATAAAATGTATTCTGATAAAACATTGGTTGATGGAAGCAAGCAATTAGTATTCCTTGAAAAATACAATAATTACTTAGAAAGTCCTAAAGATATAAAAGTTTTATTTTTAGTAAGAGATTTTAGAAGTTGGGTAGTTTCAGAAATGAACAATAGAAAAAGAAAGGGAAGAAAAAAGCAGATCTATCCATGGCTAGCATATAAATGGCTAATCTCAAATGTTCAAAGATTAAGGTACCTAAAGAAAAACAATATACCTTTTCATATTGTATCTTATGAAAGGGTAGTTTTTGAATTAGAAGAACAACTTAATGCAATTTATACATTTTTGGAATTAGAGGAAAATAACAGAGAAAGTTATGATCTGAAAAGTTCCAACTCCCATAATATAATGGGTAATAGAATGAGATTTGATACAAAGAAACGGGAAAAAATCAGTTATGATAATCATTGGTTTAGCGATTTAAGAAATCTAGCACTTGCTCCTATCTTATTACCGGTATATATATTTAATTCATATATATATAAAGAAACCAAAATCTGACACCCATTTTAAAATTTAGTATTTTTTTCGTATTTATTCTATATTATCTTTCGAGTGAATTATACAGGAATAGGTAAGAGCTTATATATAGGAGGAATTAAAGATGAAGGAATTAACACACCTCGATCAACTTGAGGCTGAAGCAATATATATTATTCGTGAAGTAGCAGCAGAGTGCGAAAACCCAGTAATGCTCTATTCAATTGGAAAGGATAGTTCTGTGATGCTTCATTTAGCAATGAAAGCATTTTATCCTGAAAAACCACCATTCCCTTTTATGCATGTGAATACAACCTGGAAATTTAAAGAAATGATTGAGTTCCGTGATCGAAAAGTAAAAGAACTTGGAATAGAAATGATAGAAGAAATAAATAAAGAAGCGGTAGACCAAGGTATTAATCCATTTGATCATGGTTCAGCTTATACAGATATTATGAAAACTCAAACTTTAAAGCAAGGTTTGGACAAATATGGGTTTGACGCTGCTTTTGGTGGTGGAAGACGTGATGAGGAAAAATCACGTGCAAAAGAGCGAGTTTTTTCTTTCCGTAACAAAAACCATGCATGGGATCCGAAAAATCAAAAACCAGAAATGTGGAAGCTTTATAATACAAGAATTAACAAAGGTGAAAGCATGCGTGTTTTTCCACTTTCGAATTGGACTGAAAAAGATATCTGGCAATACATCCGTAAAGAGGACATCGATATTGTACCGTTATATTTTGCTAAAGAAAGACCGGTCGTCTATCGTGATGACAATATCGTGATGGTTGATGATGATCGTATGAAACTAGAATCTGGTGAAGAAATGGTAATGAAGAAAGTTCGTTTCCGTACATTAGGTTGTTACCCTCTTACTGGTGGTATTGAGTCTGAAGCTGACACTTTAGATGAGATTATCGAAGAAACACTTGGAGCAGTTTCATCAGAGCGAACTAGCCGAGTGATTGATCAAGAAGCCGCTGGAAGTATGGAACGCCGTAAGAGAGAGGGGTATTTCTAAAATGAAAAGCTTACTTAAATTCATTACGTGTGGAAGCGTTGATGACGGGAAGTCAACAATAATTGGCCATATGTTATACGATGCAAAACTAATATTTGCTGATCAAGAAAAAGCTTTAGAACTTGATAGTAAAGTAGGTAGTCGTGGAGGGGAGATTGATTATTCTCTTCTCCTTGATGGTTTAATGGCAGAGAGGGAACAAGGGATCACAATTGATGTAGCTTATCGTTATTTCACGACAGACAATCGTTCCTTTATCGTAGCTGATACACCAGGACATGAAGAATATACACGTAACATGGCTGTAGGGGCTTCCTTTGCAGACCTAGCTATAATTCTAGTTGATGCAACAAAGGGCGTTATTACTCAGACCAAACGTCATGCTCGTATTTGTGCTTTAATGGGGATCAAGCACCTTGTTTTAGCTGTAAACAAAATGGATTTAATCGAGTTTGACCAAAGACGGTTTGAGGAAATTAAAAAGGATTTTACACAATTAACGCATGGTTTTAATCTTGAAAGTGTTCAAGTGATTCCGGTTTCAGCTACTGAAGGTGACAATGTTACGAAAAAGTCAGAGAACACACTTTGGTATAATGGTTTACCATTGTTACCTTATCTGGAAAATGTAGATGTCACGAAAGAACAACAGGATAGCTTTATCCTTCCTGTTCAGCGTGTAAGTCGTCCGAACCACACTTTTCGTGGCTTCCAAGGTCAAATCGAAGCTGGAACTATTTCGGTAGGGGATGAAATCACGACGCTTCCAAGTAATGAAAAAGCAAAGGTAAAAAGTATATTGGTGGCAGATAAAGAAGCGGATTCCGCGATTGTTGGACAGCCTGTAACCATTCAATTAGACCGTGAAGTGGACGTGTCTCGTGGAAATGTGTTAACAACGTCAAGCAATATCCAAGTAACCGATATGTTCACGTCCACGATTCTATGGATGGATGATACGAAGCTTGTACCAGGTCGTAACTACCTAGTAAAAGTAGGAACAAAAATTCTTCCTGGTACTGTGATGTCCATTAAGCATAAGATTGATATTAATACTGGGGATCATATTCCAGCTGATAAGATCTTCAAAAATGAACTAGTAGAATGTGATATTTCACTATCAGAAAATATGGTGTTTGATACTTTTGAAAATAACGAAGCACTTGGTGGATTGATTTTAATCGATCGTGTTTCGAATATGACATCGGCTTGCGGAGTAATTGAACATTCACTTCGCCGTTCAACAAATGTTGTATGGCAAGAAACTGACATTACAAGAGAGATTCGAGCGCAACAAAAGGGACAGAAGCCATTGACACTTTGGTTCACGGGTCTATCAGGTTCAGGTAAATCAACACTTGCAAATGCTGTTGAAAAACGATTAGTTTCACTAGGACACCATACGATGCTTCTAGATGGTGACAATGTACGTCATGGCTTGAACAAAAACTTAGGATTTAAAGAAAGTGACCGTGTCGAAAATATTCGTCGTATTGCTGAAGTGGCAAAGCTGATGAATGATGCAGGCTTAATTACTTTAGCCTCCTTCATTGCACCATATGACAGTGATCGTAATAATGCGAGAGAGGTCATTGGTAAGGAATATATTGAAATCTATGTAAGCACATCACTTGAAGAATGTGAGAAACGCGATGTAAAAGGTCTCTATAAAAAGGCTCGAGCAGGTGAAATTCCAAACTTTACCGGTATTTCTAGCCCGTACGAAGCGCCAAAAAATCCAGAAATTGAGATCGATACAAGCAAATACACGTTAGAAGAAGCAACAGATTATGTTGTGAAGGAAATTATGAAACTTTGGGATTAGATATTATTATAAGAAGCTACTACTTTTTAATTAGTAGTAGCTTTCTTTGATAATTGATAATAAGTGATTTTGTGTTTTGTGAAAGGAAGGCCTCCCATGTCACTAGAAATGATATTCGTATTGGTTATGATAATAGCCATGTTGACTGCACTATTATTAGAATTGGCACGTCCCGACATGGTTGTTTTTTCAGTTGTTGTTATATTTTTGATAACGGGGTTATTGACTCCAGAAGAGGTATTAAAGGGATTCTCCAATCAAGGTATGTTGACAATTGCGTTATTATTTATTGTGGCTGGGGCGGTACAAAAGCATGGAATTGTAGATCAAGTCATGAAGCAATGGTTAAATAAAAGTAAAAGTATACGCGGCTCGATGATTCGTTTCTTTTTACCAATTCCTTTCTTTTCAGCATTTCTTAACAATACACCAATTGTTGTAGCTTTTACTCCTGTAATTAAGAATTGGTGTGAAGAACGAGGGATTGCCCCGTCAAAGTTTTTAATTCCTTTATCATATGCAACTATTTTGGGAGGTACCATTACTTTAATGGGTACATCCACTAACTTAGTTGTGCATGGAATGTTATTAGATTTTGGTTTGGAAGGTTTTTCGTTATTTCAACTAGCAATTGTTGGAGTTCCAATTACAATCATTGGTCTTTTATATTTATTTACTTTTGGGTATAAGTTACTTCCTAATCACTTGGGTTTTAGAGAACAAGTTACTGCTCATTCAAAAGAATATATTGCAGAAATGACTGTAAAGCAAGATTTTCCTAATATAAATCAGTCTGTTCAACAAGCCGGTTTAAGGGAACTAAACGGTCTTTATTTAATAGAAATAATTCGTGGAAAAGAGCGAATTTCTCCAGTACGTTCCACGACAATCATTCAAGAAGGAGATCGTCTAATCTTCACTGGATTGATATCCACGATAGCAGATCTTCAAAACACAAAAGGATTAGCTCTTGAAACTGGTTCTGAGCTACAGCTTGAAGAATTAAAAAATGGTAATACCCAATTAGTAGAAGCTGTTGTTTCTCATCAATCCACATTATTAGATAAATCTATTAAACAATCACAATTTCGTTCAAGGTTTGATGCTGGGGTATTAGCTGTTCATAGAAACAATGAGCGCATAAAAAGTAAAGTGGGAGATATCGTTCTTCGCCCTGGTGATGCATTATTGCTACTTGCAGGTTCTGATTTTATACGAAATTACCAGCAATCTAGTGACTTTTATGTTGTTTCTTCTTTAGCTACACCAACTAATCTACATGAAAGTAGAAAAAAAGGTTGGTTCTCTATTAGTCTGTTAGTTTCGATGATTCTGCTAGTGACCTTTGGTTGGTTAAGTATGTTCAAGGCTATGATTTTAGCTGTTTTTTTATTAATAGTGACAAAGATGATCACACCGGAAGAAGCTAAGAAATATATTCAATTTAATGTATTACTTCTCATTGCTAGTGCACTTGGGGTAGGTGCAGCTATGACCAAAAGCGGATTAGCGGCATGGATGGCGAAGGGATTATTAGCATTAGGACAACCATTAGGTATTATTGCAGTCCTTTTATTAGTCTATTTATTAACTAATATTTTTACTGAACTGATAACGAATAGTGCAGCTGCTGTGTTAATGCTACCTATTGGATTAGAGTTAGCGTCATCTTTGGATATTCCGTATACGGGTTTTGCAGTTATAATTTCTATTGCTGCGTCAGCTAGTTTTATAACACCGATTGGTTATCAAACCAATTTGATTGTATACGGACCAGGAGGATATAAATTTAAAGATTATGTAAAAGTTGGTACACCATTAAGTATAATTGTTATGTTTGTAACGGTAGGGATTGTTAACTTTGTATGGTTTTAGCAAAAAGGGAATCTAATTTCAGAAAAGGACGGTTTCAAATAGATGAAGAATTTTAATATGTACGACCTATTTCAAATCACACTAGAAGCTGGGAAAGAAATTTTAGATGTTTATGCACAGGATTTTAATGTAGAAGTGAAAGATGATAACTCACCTTTAACGCAAGCAGATCAACGTTCACACAATACAATCATGAAAGGTTTGAATGAAATCGATTCTACTATTCCTGTATTGAGCGAAGAGGGAAGAGAGATGCCTTACAGTGAGCGTCAAGAATGGAGTCAGTTTTGGCTAGTTGATCCACTTGATGGGACGAAAGAGTTTATTAAGAAAAATGGTGAATTCACAGTAAACGTCGCATTAATTGAAGGAAAATACCCCTCAATTGGTATTATTTATGCACCGGCAATGGATGTATTTTACTTCGGCCGTGTTGGAGAAGGCGCTTATAAGTTAGAAAATGCTACGAAGGCAGAAGTAGCAAATGAAGAAGAGTTACTTCAAAAAAGTGTTCGCCTTCCAGAACAAGGTGAACGTCAAGTAACACGTGCTGTTGCAAGTCGTTCCCATATGTCAGAGGAAACAGAAACCTTTATTAAAGAATTAGAAGCAAAGCATGGAGATGTTGAAGTTGTCTCATCTGGAAGCTCATTAAAATTTTGTTTAGTGGCAGAAGGCAAAGCAGACTATTATCCACGATACGCTCCAACAATGGAATGGGATACCGGAGCAGGACAAGCCATTGTTGAAGCGGCAGGTGGAAAAGTGACTAGATATGAGGATGATGAAAGGTTCTATTATAATAGGGAAAATCTTTTGAACGGGTGGTTTTTAGTAAAACGTTCATAATTTAACCCATTTAAAAGAGGAGGCTTTTTTATGAAAATCGCAGGAGCTGGAACAGGCTATGTCGGATTAGTGGCAGAGGTCTGGTTTGCCGAAGTTGGTCATAATGTAACGTGAGTTGATATAAATGAAAACAAAGTGAGCTTAATGAAGTCTGGTGTTTCTCCAACTTATGAAACTGGTTTGGAGGAGCTAATGCAGAGGAGTTACGCAGCTGGAAGAATTGATTATACAACTGATTATCAATCAGCTTGTAAGATGCAGACGCAATTTTTATTGGTACAGGTACATCTGAACAACCTGACGGATCTGCTAACTTATCGTATATCGCAACGGTTCCAAGGCAAATTGCTGAATCTGTAGAAAAGGACTGTTTAGCTGTTGTAAAGTCAACCAACAGTGACAGTAGGTACAAATGATAAGGTAGAGCAGTTTATTCATGTTTTTTAGTCAATGATGTGTAAGTAGAAGTAGCATCCAACCCTGAATTTTTAGCACAGGGATCGACTATATATGATACGTTACAAGCAGAGCGCATTATTATTGGGACTGAAAGTAAATGGGCAGAAGAGTTGCCTACGAAGATTTATGAACCGTTTCATTTACCGATTGTCAGTAAATAGGAGATCGGCAGAAATGATTAAATATGCATCCAATGACTTCCTCGTATTAAAAATCTCTTATATGAACGATCTAGCTAATCTTTGTAAATTGGTCGGAGCTGATATTCAGGATGTCGCTAAGAGAGTGAGCTTTGATGAACGCATTGGAAGTAAGTTTTTAAATGCAGGAATTGGCTTTGGTGGTTCATGTTTCCCTAAGGATTACGAAAGCGCTTGAAAATATTAGGGTGCAAAGAACTTTGCTAAAGTACATCCAGAAGGTAAGAATGGAGAAGGTAACATCACTTATGTTTCCAACATCTAGCATGCTTTAGAAGGTGCGAATGTCTGCTATGTATTGAATGGGGAGAAATAAAATCAATAACGCCTGAAACTTATAAGGAGTTAATGAGAACGTCATTAGTTTATGATGGTAGGAATGTTTATGGAGTTGAGGATATGCATGAAGCAGGAGTAGAGTATCACTCAATAGGAAGAAAGCCTGCAATTAGAGCAGCTATTAAGGAGTCGAAGAATCTTGAATTACAAAACTCTTGATCTTAGTAAAACATACCTAATCACTGGGGTAGCTGGTTTTATTGGATTCTATTTATCAAGAAAACTACTAGAACAGGGCTGCCAGGTGATTGGTATTGATAACGTTAATGACTACTATGATGTGAACCTGAAACATACTCGTTTAGGGAATTTGGAACCTTATGAGAAGTTTACTTTTATTAAAGGTGACATATCAGATAAGGATATGGTGATGAAGACTTTTGAAGAGTACAAGCCAAGTATAATAGTAAACCTAGCTGCGCAAGCAGGAGTAAGGTATTCAATAGAAAATCCGGATGTCTATATGCAAAGTAATATCATTGGCTTTTATAATATCCTTGAAGCCTGCAGATATAATCCAGTGGATCAACTTGTATATGCCTCATCTAGTTCAGTTTATGGAGCCAATAAAAAAGTTCCTTTTGAAGAAACAGATTTTGTTGACAACCCAGTTTCACTTTATGCATCTACGAAGAAATCAAATGAGTTAATGGCACATACGTATAGTCATCTTTATAAGATTCCAGCAACAGGGCTTCGTTTTTTTACCGTATATGGACCTATGGGGCGTCCCGATATGGCTTACTTTGGTTTCACGGATAAATATTTTGCTGGTGAACCAATTAAGATATTTAATAATGGTGATTTTGAGAACGACCTTTACCGGGACTTTACTTATATCGATGACATCGTTGAGGGGATGGAGCGGCTATTAAGTAATCCGCCTGAAGGGGAAGTGCAACATAAGGTGTACAACATTGGAAATAACAGCCCAGAGAAGCTGATGAATTTTATTGGGGCATTAGAAAAAGCATTGAGTAACTCTTTAGGTAGAAAAGTGACATTTAAAAAGGAGTTTGAACCAATTAAACCTGGGGACGTCCCGGCTACATATGCGTCAACTGACTTACTTCAGCAAGCAGTTGGATTTAAACCAAAGAGGTCGATTGAAGAAGGGTTACAAAAGTTTACGGATTGGTATGTTACCTATTACAACGTAAAATGATAAAAAGGAAGTTGTGTCAGGATATGAAAATTACAGTTGCTGGTTCTGGTTACGTCGGTTTGTCGAATGCCATTTTGTTAGCTCAGCACAATGAAGTGGTAGCATTCGATATTTCTCAAGAAAAAGTAGATAGGATTAATAACAGGAAGTCCCCGATTACCGATAAGGAGATCGAGGATTTTTTAATGTCAAAACAATTGAATTTGATGGCAACCACTGATAAAAGGGAAGCGTTTCAGGAGGCAGAGTATGTCGTTATCTCCACTCCGACGAATTATGATCCGGCGAAGGATTATTTTGATACCAGTTCGGTGGAGGCTGTGATTGCGGATGTGATCGCAATTAATCCGGATGCCGTGATGGTGATTAAATCGACGGTACCGGTGGGCTATACGGAACAAGTGCGAGAGAAGTTCGGCACAGATACTATTATTTTTTCTCCGGAGTTCTTACGGGAAGGCCGGGCGTTATATGATAACTTGTATCCTTCGCGGATTATTGTCGGGGAGCAGTCCGAGCGGGCGCGGGTCTTTGCGGGCTTGCTCGCTGCCGGAGCGGTGAAAGAGGATATCCCGATCTTGTTCACTCATTCCACGGAAGCAGAAGCGATCAAATTGTTTGCGAACACGTATCTGGCCATGCGAGTGGCTTTTTTTAATGAACTTGATTCGTATGCGGAGGTGAATGGCTTGAATGCCCGGCAGATGATCGATGGCATCGGCCTGGATCCGCGGATTGGGGATCATTACAACAACCCATCGTTTGGCTACGGCGGCTACTGTCTGCCGAAAGATACGAAGCAGCTCTTAGCGAACTTCGCTGATGTGCCGAATAATATGATCACCGCGATCGTGGAGGCCAACCGGACGAGAAAGGACCACATTGCCGACCGGATCCTCGCGCGCGAGCCGGAAGTCGTCGGCATGTACCGGCTCACCATGAAGACCGACTCCGATAACTTCAGACAATCCGCTATCCAAGGAGTCATGAAACGCTTGAAAGAAAGCGGGGTAGACGTCGTTATTTATGAACCAACGATCGCGGAGGACACCTTTGAAGGGTCACAGGTGGTCAATGATTTTGCCACATTTAAAGAAACATCCGACGTCATCGTCGCTAACCGCATGTCCGCTGAATTACGAGATGTAGAAGGTAAAGTATATACACGCGATATTTACAGCAGAGATTAAGAACGGATGGGAACAGCGGGGAGTCATCCTCGCTGTTTTTGCATCGAAAGGGGGACGCGGGCATGGTGAGGCTCAATATTCAAAATGTCCTGTCGTTTATAACGGAAGAAGAACTCGTGGGCATGTGCCTACAGAATGAGCCAGTAAGTGCGGATCTGAGAGCCACTTAAAGTAAATGGAAACAGCCATTGGAAACTTAGAAGCCTCCAAGAGCTGTTTGTACTTATACTAAGTGACTCACTTATGTCATAAGTGGGTCAATACCTTGTCCGGAGTGGATCAAAAAGATGGCAGAGGTGGAACTAACTTATGTCCTTCTTCAACATCCAAGAAGGACCGCGACATATAATCGAAACCGTACTATGGGTGGAAGACAACGGACAAGCAGTACCCATCGAAGAAGCAACACAGACGGACTAAACTACCTCGCTGGCAAAACAATCGGAGACGTAAACAAACAAGCCTGCCAAGCCACACTCCAGGCCCACACCGACGGCGACGTACCCAATGTAGTCCTGTCCATCCCGACACTCGACGAATACCACATCGGTTCTCTCTTTTACTTCTTCCAAAAAGCCTGCGCCATCAGCAGCTACCTGCTCGACGTCCACCCATTCAACCAACCAGGAGTCGAAGCCTACAAACAAAACATGGCCAAGCTGTTAGAGAAGCCAGAAAGCCAGAAGCACGCGAAAAAACTACAAGAAAGTTGACATGAACCATGAGAGCCATAGCATTCATAACCTTTTTACTCATATTCCTATGCGGCATGTGGACCAGCAGCTCTAGCGCCTTCATCAACGAACTCCACATCTCCTTCCAACTCACCACCGAAGTAAGCTGGAACAAATTCTGGGACATCCGCTACCTAGCCAACACCGAACCCTACTTCGTCATCTCAAAGATCGGCCACTTAGTCGGCAGCTTCCTCCTAGGGATCCTCTACTTCAATTGGCTCGGACTAAAGATTCGAACCTTGATCCCATTATTCATCCTAATCGCAGCCATCGAAATCAGCCAAGAATATTTCACCCGCGACGCCCGCTTCCTCGACCTCGCCATCAACACAGCAGGCGTCCTGTTGGCTGTCGGGTTTTATAAGGTGATAAATAAGATACTCTAGCCCCGAGGGCTAGAGAGGAGTGAGAAGCCCTTAAAAGCATCCATAAGACCGAAAACCACCCAAATCCACAGGAAACCGGTCTTATGAAGCGTTCATAAGACCAATATTAGCGAAAAAGAAGATAAATCCGGTCTCATGAACGGCAAAAAGAACCGCCAAAAGAAAAAAATCAGCGGATTGAATGTAAGCCCATTCCATGAAATTCCCAGTATTCGGGCAAAATTAAAAAAGGACCAGACGCATCCAGTCCCCTTAAGTGTAAGTCGAAGCTATACACCGCTATTAACTATACGATACGATACTATAGCTTTATTCGTAAAGTACAAGCCTAAATATAATTCGTCGACCTG
>NZ_JAJJJF010000015.1 GCF_022458745.1 Bacillus piscicola | reverse complement strand
TTAACTTGAATAAGGATTAGCGTCCGTTTACCTTTTGAGTTAAGGTTATATAGTATTAATGGAAAGTTCACAGGAAAAAAAGCAAAGACTGAGTGTTAGCTTTTAACAATTAAATGCCTCCGAAGAATCCATAGAAGGTTCTGCCAAACTTACTTAACCTAATTCTTTATTTTGATTTTTGTTTTATTCTAACTTTTGATATCTTTGGAGGCTTCATTTTACTTTTTCCATTTACATGTTCTATATATTTAACAATCTTATTAATTCCATCTTGTAATTCACTCATGTCATTGTCTATATCATCTTTTACTTCGAGTTCTAATAAACCACTCCGTTTAAGCGTTTCTCTAACCGAATTATATTGGTCATAAGACATTCCGTGTTTTTCCATCACATCTTTGAATGTTTCACGATTTTCCTCACTGTCAAATAAATACGAGCTTCTATAGTACAATCGCAGCACAGAGATATCGACCATTCGCAATTGTTTCAACAAATCATAATAGTGCATCACAAAATCAAATGTAATCTCGGTGTGGTCAGTCAAACAAATGTATCCATTTACCATATATTCAATTTTCTCTTCTTGGTGTTCCTCTGTCGCTATTTCTAAAACAAACAGAAGCAATTCATCTAGTTTTTCTCTATTTTCTTCTGTTTGTTTACTTAAATTTTCTATTAGTTTTTCATGATTATCATGAAGGTGATAAACGAGTGCTTTTAAATTTTTCTCTGCTCTTATCCTTTTATAAGAGGAGATAGTTCCTCCTACACCTGGAACAAGCGAACTGACGGTGTCTACCAGTAGTTCGCCCGCTGAATGAGTGATTGACTCTTTTGCCACCTCCGCTCCCATATCAGTACCTGCCGCTAAAAGAGAATCGGTAAGAAGACCAAACCCTGCTTTTGAAGCATCTGCAAAATTCCCTTTTTCTTTTTCTTTTTTCATTATCTCACCCTTTTAACATGGTTATGTTAGCATAAGATTACAACAAAGGTGAACGTTCGGTAAAGTGATTAACCAACTAATATGAATAAGGCTATGGCGAGATTACAAAGAAACTTAAAGTTAGCTAAAACTCGATACAGATTATAGACATAGACACAATGGGGTGAATTGGCTAAAGAAGAAGTGATAATATCCAAAAACATCAGAGACAATTATTCAATAAAGGGGCGCAATTCTGGAATTAGCCCTAATTTGGACAATATGAATTTAGCTTATATCGTTTTTAATGAGGGTGGTTAAATGAGTAAAAAAACTTTCAACATAATTGGATGTATTATACTTTTGGGAATGGGTATCTCGTGGATATGGATTGGTTATTCAAGTTGGTATTTATTATCACTCCCAATGGCATACATTTCTTTTTCCATTAACGATGGCAGCATTAAAAAGCTAGGAAAGATAAAACAGATATCCATATTACAAGCTATTCTAATCTTGTTTGCATTTGTCGTGTCGGTGGCTATTGTGTTTGGTCTTATTCAATTAGTTAATTACCTGATAAACGATGTATTTCATTTAACAGGGGGAATAAAGACACTCAGCGTGATTATTGCTATTATTCTTTCGCTATACCCTGTTAAGTTTATTTTTGGCAGTGTTGTTTATAAAGTAATGGACGCTACAAGATAAAAGGATTGCGAGTTTTGAAGGACGGGTGTAATTCCACAAAAGGGCGCAATTCGCTAACAAGAATTAGCGCCCAACATTAAAGAGACGGACCATTTAGTTTAATGACTAAGAGTATTAGAAAATTGGTGTTACTTGATGTGTAAGTAAAGAGGTGTTTTTTTGAAATTATGGGAGAAAGTCCTTGTTGTAGTGGCAATGACTTTACTAATCGTTGTAGCATTAGCTGTTGTTTTTGGCGGAATCTTTTTAGGACTTACAGGGTTTTTTTCACTTATTGGTGTTACATATGAATCAAATGGTTCTTTACTGCTATTTCTTTTTTATTGTTTTTTAGTAGGGATTTTCTTTGAAATAATAGAGCAGATTATCTTGTTATTTATCAAGAAGGCAAATTTACGTAGTAAAGAAAAATGGATTTGGATAGCCTTAATTAAGCTAGTTTTAACTTGGGTTGTTATACATACGGTTAATGAATTAATGACTACAGTAGTATTATCAAGTTTTGCAGAATTCCTGACAGCTCTACTTATAGTAAGTATAGATATAGTGTTTGACGATGATGAATAGTTAAAGAAAAATAGTTAAGGTTCAATTAACGGGCGCGATTGCTTAAAAAGAGATGTGCCAGAATCGAGCCAGATTCTATTAAATAACGAAAAGTGCTTTCTACTAAGGGGGAGGTGTTGAAAATAGGGGTGTTTTTTAAAAAGGAACAAGGGGAAGTTATAAAGCCGATGATAATAGTTAGAGTTATAATCGCAATATCGATGGCAATTATATTTGTTTTTGGCATTATCAATGATTTTGATTTCGCCTTGTTAAAATGGGTTTTTGTACTGGCAGGGATTGGTTCTGTATTCGATGGTATTGCAAAATACTTTCAAAATTACTCCAGCAGGGGATATGTTTTAGAATTTGTATTTGCTCTACTTTGGTTTGCGTTGGCATTTATTTAGTCTCTTTTGAATTGTGTTGTATCAGAATCGGGCGCAATTCTGTGATTGTACAAGGAGGGATAATATGAAAAATAGAAACAAATTAATTATACTAATCGGCACTTTGTCTTTTGTAATGGTCGCATTTTTAATTAGTACCCAATCTTATTTCAACAGTAAGGAAATACGTCTGGCGAGTGATAGATGTTATGAAATAGACGGTACGCCAAAAGTACAAGCGGACTCTTTGAATTTGAGTTATTCGTTTTCTTGTGAAAAAAACAACTGATTTTAAAAGTATGCTTTCTTCAATAAGCGGGCGTAGTTGTTGAATAACGGCTGTGCCTCAAATGAGCCTTATTGAGGAGAAATTTAGAAAGAAAAATGAAGGTGGTATGACATATAATGGGTGCTGGTTGGCTTAACCTCGGCAGTTTGATGCTTGGTTTAATAGCTTGGATAATTCCTTTTATTAATCTTGCGGTAGGTAAAAAACAGATGAATAAGAAATGGATTGCTCTTACCATTATCAGTTTCAGCGTTTGCGCTATCGCAATATGTTTTCAAATTTTTTATAACCTTTACTTGGTAAAAATTGAAGACTTTGCTGCTCTGGCAGATACAATGCGCGGTGTAGCTGTTGCTTCAACGGTGCTTGTCATTGTTACCATTTTGTTAAATGCACTTACGTTGCGTTTATATCGCAAAAGGAGCGCATTATAAAGCAATCGAGCGCAATTCTGGGGCGATATAAGCTACTTGGAGGTGAGTAAATGAATATAATTGCTAATCAAGATAAGGTCGGCACTTCCAAATTTGACCTTTACTTATTTAAATTTTTGTACTTGTTAAGTTTTAAAAAGTCAAAATGGCTAAAGAAACAAATCGTTCAAGTTACTAAAGAATTTGAAACAGTTAAAAATGGGAAAATATTCTAATTCAAAATTATTCACAATCGGGCGCTATCATCTAATATATTGCGCCTGAAATGGTCCATTTTTAAGGGAGGAGAAAAGAATTTGGTTACGTTCAAAAGATTAAGTTACATTACAATAATAATGACTGTGATTGCCTTAATTTCAGGGATTATATTTTTTTTTAGTTCGTGGTCCGGAAACTCAAGCATACCAGGATTTCCAATTTTTATTATAATGATTTTAACGTCAATTACAGGTATGGTTTTTGGAATAATTGATTTAGCAAAAAGTACCGGAAAACGGTCCAAAATTATTGGTACAATTAGTGTTGCTGTAGGAATAGGGCTTTTAATATTTTTGGCACTTATCATATGGATAGGTAGCAATTTCGCCCCTTAAAAAAGATTTTTGAGATAAACTTAATAACGAAAAGTGATAGAAAACAAAGACTATGCCAGAATCGGGCGCTTATCAGGAATAAGTGTGTCCTTCGAAATTGGGCTAGATTGTCGAATTAAAGGGGGAGATAAATTGAAAGAGTTTATTGGTACATTCGTTTTTTGCCTTATTATTAGTTGGATTCTCGCATTTTTTATTGTTTTTTTCTTGGAACATATTTACATATCAGCAACTGTATTCGCATTCATATTGGCACTTCTCATTACTATTTTTATAAAACAGGAATCCCGAATTGAAGAATTAGAAAAGAACGTGACAAAGCTCTTAAATAACCAACAAGACTCAGAAGAATAAACATGCTTCATCAATCGGGCGCGATTGTGGTATATCGATAAAACAACTTTTTTATCATAAATTGCGTACATCTCAAAGTTTGGAGTCTTCTAGACTTTCCGTGATCTTATCTTGGGTAATGTCGATATATCGCTTGGTGATGCTGGGGGTGGAATGATTCAAAATGTCGGTTAGCTTCATAATGTCTTTTGTATGCCGGTAATAATGGTACCCGAACGTTTTCCGCATCGTATGCGTGCCGATGTCGTGACGGCCGATCCAATCGCCGACGTCCCGTAACATCCGGTACACTTGGGTGGTGGTCATGGGCTTGTCGCCTTTTTGAGACCGAAACAAGTATTCCTCATTGGTTTTCCCCTCGACATACTGCGCAATTTCTTCTTGTAAGCCCGCCAGCAACACCTTCCGAGGTTTCGCGGCTTTTCCTTCCCGAAGCATCATCGCATCTTTTCCTTTGAAAAACACAAAGTTCGATTGATTTTCAATGCCTCCTGTTGTGTCACACAAAAGTAAAAGAAGAAGTGATAAAGGAGCTGCGGATCGTTACCTGGCATTTGAATCAGAATCGAAGTGATATCGTTCGACAAGCTATCAATCATTTTCGACAAACAGGATTCATAGGTGGTCAGAGTTATGTGAAGGTGTTGGCTGATGCGCAAGGTCAGATGGTTCAATCCACTTGGTAGCTCTGATAAGGTCTAATTTTAAAGGGACATGTTAGAATAAGACAATGATAGTTTTGCTTAGTACAGGTTGATTTCGACATTATCCCTATGAAAGAAGGGGATAGAAAGAGGGGGAGAGAATGAGAATGCGGGGAAAAAAGGTCATATCGGCAGGTTTACTCGCTGCCGGTATTTTTACAACGATACCAGCAGGTGCAGAGCCGGGATTTACGGACGTATCGAAAGGATTCTGGGCGGACGAAGCGATTTTCTATTTGAGCGAACAAGGAATCATTAGTGGATATCCGGATGGAGCTTTTCGGCCGAATCAATCGATTACTCGGCATCAAGTCGCAGGTATGATCGCGAAGGCTTTAGATTTAGATCTCGGAAACAGGCCAAACCCGGGATTTACTGATGTGAATACAAACAGTACCAATTATCGTTCGATTGCAGCTGTCGCAGATGAAGGGATTATTCGCGGGAGTAACGGGGCTTTCCGTCCTGGAGAAACCGTAACCAGGGGACAAATGGCGGCCATCTTGGCAAGAGCGTTTGACTTAGACAGAGTAAGAGGCCAGTATTTTACGGATATCGATCCAAGTCACTGGGCTTACTCTGATATCGGAACAGTAGCGGCGGCCGGCGTCGCAGGAGGATACGAAGAGGATGGCACTTTCCGGGCCTCGAATCCGACGACGAGAGCCCAGTTTTCGACTTTTCTAACGCGTGCTTTGGATGAAAGGAAACGAGTGGAAGAGCCCGCCACTGCTCCAACCGAGAAAGGAGCATTTGTAACAGAAGGAGACTGGCTTTACACTGTGGACGATGATGCACTTATTAGAAAACACCTCGACAGCGGGGAAATCGAGACTATTTTAACACGCCGGGACATTGCCGGTGATTATGAGGCAACCGATATTGATGGGAATAACGAATTTGCCGGTGACGGATTTAAACCGGGATCCGCCGTCCATGTAAAGGATGACTGGGTATACTACTACATTGAGGATTTGACTAATGGGATAACGAATTTTCCCAATTCGGTATGGTACCGGGTGAAAACGGATGGCACCCATAAAGAATATATTGGTGGAGGGCCGAATCCTAAAATTATCGGTAATCATCTATACTACGGGGAGCCTCAGGATTTTGAAGGTAACGTCCGTTCCGTAGCGCTGCAGCAGGCGAAACTGGACGGTAGTGGAGAAGAAAGCATTAAGACCTTTAAGACGGTGTTGGCACCGGCATACAGTCGTTACCGGGGAGAATGGTATCTGTTCGATTATTTAGGTCGGGCATTGATTAACTATAACGGAAATACTGTTACGGCATCAGATGTTCAGTCCGAGAAAACAGAGACGTTGTACAAGGGTGAAGTGAAGGATCTGTTTGTGCTGGGGGAGAATCTTTATCTGTATACCGGTGATAAGCTCATCCGTATGAAAGGGGATGGCAGTAATCAGGAAACGATTAGAAAAGCAGAACGATTGAAAAGAACTCCTGCGCAAGACGGGATGTATGTGGAAGTACAGAACAACGGCCAGGAAGAACTATTGCTGATTCATTCGAACAAACACATAGAATCTATTTTTACGGGTGACAAAGTAACAAACCTTTCCGTCCGTCATGACGGGATTACCGCAGTCTCCCAAAAGAATAACCGTACTGTGGTGCAGAAAACGGTTGATGGCAGCTATACAGAAATTGAAGTTGGTGGCCCGTTGCGTCGTGTTGCTCATATCTATGAGACGGAAACCGGAATCTATATTTTGGGTGAAGACGAGGATTTTAACGACCATCTGTATTACGTCGATCCATCCTTGAATGAAGCTGCTGAAGTGATGAGCCGTCCCCATATTTCTGTACGTGTGATCGATGAGAAATTGTATGGAACGACCACAGCCGCTAACGAAAAAGAAGGAAGCGTATTATTTGAGATAGACCAGAACAATGTGAAAGAATCCGAACGATATACAGGGGATGTATCTATCAAGGCCTATGAGCAGAACAACGTATATTTCGAGTCCGCGGATATGTTGAAGAAATGGGATACAACCACAGGCCGTGTCACCACGTTTGCATCGTACGACAAAGAAGAAACCGATTATCATAGACTGATAGCGGCTGCTGCTACGAATGATAAGGTGTATACCTTGCTCAGTTACGGTCTAGGGGGTGGCTATGAGAAAGTAGGTTACGAACTTTTTGTTTACGATCAGAATGGGGAAGAGTTGGACCGTGTTTATTTCACAACAGAGGCTCATTTGTATTATGAAGCGAAAGTAATGGATAATACTTTTTATTTCTTTATTAACAAAGAAGATTTCATAGGGGAAGAACCAGCAGTTACCATTGATTTAGAAACACTCGAAGTTTCCTTTTAAAAAACAGGTTGTATGAATAGGGTCATCTCCCCGCAGCTTTAACGTGTGCGAGGGACTGATCCTATTTCTTGATTGAAATGCATCTAGAGGAAGCACTGAAATCAGCTGTTCGTGAAAATAAGAACGTCAAAGCCCCTGAATGATGTCGCGAAAAACGTGATGAGCGGAAATAGAAGCATCATAGGGTCGCGATGGCGTCGTGAAAACGGTAAAGAGCTAAAATAACAGCATCATAGGGGTTCGATGATGTCGTGAAAACGAAGGAACCAAGAAATAAGGACGTCCAAACGCCTGGATGAAGCATTGAAATCAGGTGGTCGTGAAAATAGTGGTCTCTAAGCCTTGGTAGCTGGACCTTTTCCAATAAAAAAGAGTCACGTCTATATGAAACGAGCGACTCATTCTATAATCCTAAATATCGTTTTAATTCTGGATAAAAGTTTTCTCGTGTTCCTATCATAACTACTAATACCAACTCTCCGTTATCATCCTCTTCCAAGGTGTAACAAATTCTATAACTTGTTCTAATATGCTTCACGTCTAAACAAGAGAACCCTTTCAAATCTCCTTTTTTTGATTCTCCAATTAGAGGATCTTTCTGCAGACTATAAATGGCATCATTTATTTTTTCGTACAATGTTATATCGGTTTTTCTTATTTTTCTTAGGTCTTTTCCAGCTTGTTTACTAAGTTTCAGGGGCAAAAGGTCACTCATCTTCGTCTTCGTCCTCCACAGCATCTAAATACTCGTCGAGACTCCCTGTAACAGTAGGTTGTTTCCTTGTTTCTTGTTTCAAATAATCAAGTGCTTTCGAGATATTTGACTTTATCCTTGTAAACTCCTCTATTAATTGGTCTCCTTCATACCCCTGACTGACTAAGTCTCTTAAGATATCTTCAGAGAAATCAATTACTTCAGGATCTGCGGGACGAATAATGATTTCTTTTCCTGTAAACTCCAAGAAGGCTTCATCTTCTAAGTTCAAAGCTTCGTGGTATTCTTTGGGAATGTTAATTTGCCTTTGACGTGATATTTTTACGCGGCGCACTGATTTACCATTCTTCATGGCAAGTCTTCCTTTCTTGGTAGTGGTTACCATTAAGCTATGTCCCTCTCCGTTAAAAGTATTCTTTATTTCTTTAAAAATTTATTTCTTTAACTTTGTTATTTTTATTGTAGCACATATATTTCCCCGTGTTCATTAAAGGTTAATTCTAAGGAGAATAATCTGCGTCAAGATTGAAACGGTCCAGAATAGACGTTCTGAAATCAAGTTATTGTGAAAATAAGAGCGCCAATGCCCTTGTATGACGTCGTGAAAACGGGGGAGGGGTGGAAATAGAAGCATCATAGGGTCGCGATGGCGTCGTGAAAAGCAAGGCTCTTCGAAATAAAGACATCAAAGCGTGTGGATGAAGTAGTGAAATCAAGCCATTGTGAAAATAAGAACGTCAAAGCCCCTGTATGACGCCGTGAAAACGGG
Source organism: Bacillus piscicola (assembly GCF_022458745.1). Lineage (GTDB taxonomy): Bacteria > Bacillota > Bacilli > Bacillales > Marinococcaceae > Alteribacillus_A > Alteribacillus_A piscicola. Next base: position 42,949 of record NZ_JAJJJF010000015.1, on the reverse strand, counting down.
GATGAGCGGAAATAGAAGGATCAAGCGACAGTTACAACCAATTGGCTGAAGGTATCGTTGTATTAGCCATAACCCGATTATTCAGAAATAAGGGAATCAAAGGATTTAATATCAGATACTAAAGCTGACAAGATTTACACACTGTTTCCTTATAAGCAACACTTGTCAGCCATAGCCGCGCAACAGTAGTGGCAAAGATAGGCTCTAGATAAAATATGTTTATTACAGACCCGGTGTCCCCGACATAGCTAGCGGCTATCGTTTACATTACTACAAAATAACCCATACAAAGAGCTACTGTCGACAGGATATAAAGAAGAGCATGTAACCATTCTTTATGCTTGAAGTTCACAATCACATTTAAGCTTCCAACAACTATAACAGCTGCAACAGCTATTAACCATGAAAACATTCCTCTTATTAAGGTAAACTCTAAGACTGCTAATACTCCTACGAATAAAAATGCAACCTGCAAATACTTAATACTCTTCATTCCCTGCCTCCTTTGTTATCCTCATGCCTTCTAATGATAAATAAAAAACGATAAAATTTCTAAGATTTCGTCTGCTAACAAATCAGCTTCTTATAATTTCTCATCCTCAGAAGGGCTCTCTACCAACCGAATCAAGCTGCTCTTTTGTTTAATTTTTGATTTATACAATTTATTTCTGACCAATACCGGCCTCTTAAAACGAGGAAAAAACGTACGCTATTATCTCAAAACGTACGTTTAAAAGCCTATGTTTGGTTTTAGTAACTCAAAAAAAGTACTCGTCTTAAACTTTTAAGTGGATACGATTTCCAGAAGGGTCCGAGGTAATAAAAGTACCCTTTTCTTCTGTGACGGATGCACCTATCTTCTCCAGGTTCTCTGCCACCTTTTCTCTGGATTTCTCATTGGGTAAAATCAAAGTATAAAATTCTAATCCAACACTATTCTTGGCGGGCGCAGGAGCTCCTATTCCCATCCAAGTATTCAAGGCAATGTGATGGTGATAGCTGCCTGTAGAGATGAACAGTGCCTGATCTCCGAATCGGTTCACCACTTCAAATCCGAGTCCCTTTGTGTAAAATTCCTCTGTTTGTTGTAATTCTGATACATGCAAATGGATATGTCCCATGATTGTACCGGCAGGCAAACCTTGCCATGACTCTTCTTGTTTTACTTCGGAAAGAAGGTCTCTGAAATCCAGCGGATCTACAGTCATTGCCACTTCTCCGTTATTCCATTGCCAACTCGCGGGATCGCGGTCAGTGTACACTTCCATTACATTCCCATCTGGATCTGTCAAATAGAGGGCTTCACTTACAAGATGATCCGATGATCCAAGTCGAACGTTCTTTTCAATAAAATGCTGGACGATATTCGCTAAATCCGAGCGGTGTGGTAAAAGAATAGCAAAATGATAGAGTCCCGTTGTGTTAGGTTGTTTCGGCGAGGGTTCCGCCGGCTGTTCCAGGGACAAAATGTTCGTTTTGCCATCGGCTGTTAATTTTGCTGTTGTTTCGGTTTGTTCCAAAATGCTAAAACCAATCATTTCCTGGTAGTAGGTAAGCGATCGTTCTAAATTACTCACCTTAATCCGCACGTGGTTTACGAACGTATTGGGTTTACTATGGAATCCCATTTTTGTTCCTCCTTTGATAGTCTTCCTTATCCGCTTAAGAATCCTAATATCTCGGGAAGTGAGACATTAGGCTTCTCCTGCGTGTTGCTATTGCTGTCCTTTTTTCACCCATGAAGCGACGTCTGCCGTTCGTTTCGCTTGATGCTTCACTGCTTCTTCGACATCCTCTTGCACGTTACCTTCCTGATCGACCGTTAAACTGGTTTGCTGGTAAGAAAAGCAAAGTGGGATAATATATTTGATGTGGAAGCATTGTTATTTTTTTAAAAAAATAAGCAAATCATTTCACTGTATACCTGATCGGGTATATAGTGGGGGTGTGATTTGATACAAGAGTGTATGACACATTGTGATTTAATCGGAAGTCCGTTATCATGATGTCGATGCCACGGGGTTTGGTTATGCGTATGGTCAGGTTCCGCCGATGAGCTGATGAACGCATGATGAGCCTTACTGAAAATACAGCAAAGCAAAAGACAAACTTATTTTAAACATGGTGAAGGAGATGAAGGATAATGAGTAAAGAATTCGCAAACGTTGAAAGTTTTGATTTGGATCATACAGCTGTTAAAGCTCCCTATGTTCGCCTGGCAGGTAAGATAGAAGGAACGCATGATGTCGTCTACAAATATGATATTCGTTTCTGTCAGCCGAATGAATCCCACATGGACATGCCAGGATTGCATTCCATTGAACACTTGATGGCGGGTCTTATCCGGAATCATTTGGATGACGTCATTGACATCGGCCCTATGGGATGTCAGACAGGGTTCTACATGACGGTCTTGAATAATGACAGTTATGATGATGTGTTGGCAGCATTAGAAAAAACATTGGAAGATGTACTGGAAGCCGATGAAGTTCCTGCATGCAATCCGAAGCAATGTGGATGGGCCGCTAATCACAGTCTTGAGGGAGCCAAGGACATTGCCTCCAACATGCTGAAAGGTAAGGACGAATGGTCACAAGTGTTTGCAGATGAACATTAATCAATTTGCTTCACTTCTGATGATGAAAGGGAAAGGATGCATTATCAGGGAACGGATCCGGATGACCTGACCATTACGATGCGTATATGCCGGCGGGTATGAGCCTGTTACTGAAACACTGTTTGACGTGATTTACGTTGTCGGCTTCTTTTTGCCTCGACAGAAGAACGACAGTGGGCAAAACTAAGACACGTCACCAGTATGACACAGGACATTTGGAAATAATCAGGTAAGGTGATCATGAAGTATGTCAAAAGAACAGTGGGATAATAGTTTTTCAGACCAGGATTTTGTTTATGGTGAAAAAGAAAATGTGTTGATACACGATAGGAGTGGTTTCATTCCGGAATATTCAAAAGTTGGTTGCCCTGCGGAAGGTGAAGGGGCGCAATGCCGTTTATTTAGCAAAACTCGGCCACGATGTAACGAGCTATGACCAATCGACAGTCGGCCTCGAGAAGACGAAAGCATTAGCCGGGCGAAATGACGTCGACGTTGCAACCGTTGAAATGAATTTGACTCAAGAAAAGGTACCAACAAGGATCCTCGAAATAAAGCCATCAAAGCGTGCATCAAAGCCCCTGTATGACGTCGTGAAAACGGAAATCATCTGTGATGACTACTGGGAAATGACATAAGTGCCTGTCACCACCTGTATGATGTCTCATTCAATGACATAATTCAGGGAGTGACAGGCACTGTTATTTGATTTATATTAAGAGTCCATTCTTTCATTTCTTGTTAGCTTGCCGGTTTATTTTTCACGTATAATTCAACACTTGGAGATTTGTGTTTCGTTACTAGATGTAAGGTAAGACCGGTTAATAGAAACCCACTTAAAAAGTTCCCGATCGTTACGATAATTTGGTTCCACATCCACCAGTCTAGTATGGTTATATCCGCTCCAAGCATCATGCTTGTTGGGATCACAAATAAATTTACCACGGCGTGCTCTAAACCCAGCGCAAAAAATAAAAAGACAGGAAGCCACATAGCAACAATTTTCCCTACTGTAGAATTGGATGTGAAAGCCATCACGGCCCCAAGTGTCACCATCCAGTTACAAAGAATCGCTTTCACAAAGGCAACGAACATTCCTGCCGCACCATATTCTTTATAGGCAAGTGTTTTGCCTTCTGCAACTGCTATAATTTTGTCCATAATACTTAGACCTGTGATGTGGCCGAATTTCGTTATATAAATGCTAAACAAGATGGCAAAGAATACACTGCCGATGAGGTTGCCAGTAAATACCCAAAAGAAGTTTTTTAATATTTTTTTGTTATTGGTTTTTTTTCTTAGCCTTGCTAGAGGAAGCATGGCAAAGTTACTTGTCACAAGCTCCATATTCAATAAAAGGATCAGTACAAATCCAACTGGGAAGACAAGGGCCCCTAAAAAGTCGAGACCGGTTTGTGTTGCCGTCGTATAAGCTAATACGGTGGAATAGCCAAGAAAAGCCCCTGACATTCCCCCTTTTAAGAGAAGGATGTGAATCGGTGAATTTGATTTTTTCGCGCCTGTTGTTGCAACGTTTTCTACCATTTCCTCGGGTCCAACGTAGTCCAAAATACTCCCCTCATTTCCTGATTGCTATCTTTTTGATAAGTTAACTAATGGTTGTTGTTTCTAGTATAGACGAATTTCATTTATATCTATGTGATGGATATCACAGGTGGAGGTTGAAACAGAACCGTTGATCAAAGCGCCATAGCATCTGTATGGAGTCGTGAAAATGGAAATGAGCAGGAATAGCGTTATCAAAGGGGTTCGATGGAGTCGTGAAAATGTAGAAATCGAGGAATAAAGACGTCTAAGCATCTGGATGAAGTACTAAAATTAGCTATTCACGAAAATAACAACCTCAAAGCCATGGTATGGAGTCGTGAAAACGAAAAAGAGAGGGAATAGTGACTTCATAGGGGTTCGATGGCGTCATGAAAATGTAGAAATCGAGGAATAAAGACGTCTAAACACCTGGATGAAGCATTGAAATCAGCATATAGTGAAAATAAGAGTCTTAAATCCTTGTATGAAAGGTAAAAAGGGCGAACCCCTGGCATTTACAGTCGTTGAAAAACAAGAATTTCTCATCTATCCAAATTGGATTTTACTATTATAGTTGGTTGTGGGGCATTGGCTTCTTCATCGGCAAGTAAAGCGTGAAGAACAGTCATTAGTTCACATTTATGGTGATGAATATAAACAATATTGCAGAAAAGTCCGTCGATATCTTTAATTAAACGGATATTATTGGGAAATCGGTGTTTAGCGGTAAGGAGTTAATCCATTTAATTACAGGAGGATATATATTGAGCAAACACAAAATCTACACGATGAGCGTGGCAAGTGTCTATCCACATTATGTTACGAAGGCGGAGAAAAAAGGACGCACGAAAGCCGAAGTCGATGAAATCATCCGGTGGTTAACAGGGTACAGCCAGGAAGAACTCGAAGCACAACTAGAAAACCAAACAGACTTTGAGACTTTCTTTGCGGAAGCTCCGCAATTAAACCCCTCGCGAACGTTGGTTAAAGGTGTGATCTGCGGCGTTCGAGTGGAAGATATCGAGGAACCTCACATGAAGGAAATTCGCCATTTGGATAAACTAATCGATGAATTGGCAAAGGGAAAAACGATGGAGAAGATTTTACGTAAAAATAATTAAAACAATAAAGAGAAAGTTTAACATGACAGAAAGTAACAAAACCAGCAACCAAAGGGTGTCCACTAGAACAGAATTAATCAGAGCACAATGATCTCCCTGGAACAAAATGACCAATGTTAATTCAACTCTTTTTCTTAGGAAACACAGAATATGGGCCAAAGGGCAGCCGCATACTTCGGAACGGTATCAATGTTTAATGAAAAGGTGTGCGGCACCGATCAGGCGCAGAAGCTCATCGAAAAGCTAGAAAATACACATAAGAAAAGACCGGCTTTCATTGATGAACTGAGCAAAATGAAATAATGCCAATGAACGAATCAGCGGTGTTACCGGAAGAGTCATGCTGTTGCGCAAAAAATAACCCACCCTTGTGTTACCGGCTCTACGGGTTTTCATCTTGGCCGATATCCCTTGAAGGGAATCAAACTATTGTGGAGCGTAGGTGTTGTAAGTACCTATGGTCTCTTTTAATGTATGGAGTATTTACTCATCGTATATCCGAATTTTAGTGTGATGGAAACTATATTAACTATTTTTTCTAAAATCACCCAGGTCTGCCTCCGTTACTACACGAATGAAGCTATAAAATCGAATATTTATAAAAATAACATCGCCATAGCACCTGTATGAAGACATGAAAATAGGGATGAGCGGGGATAGCAGCATCAAAGGGTATCTATGGCGTCGTAAAAGCGAAGGATCCCTGAAATAAAGTCATCAAAGCGTTAGGATGAAGTCCTGAAATTATCTATTCGTGAAAATAAGAGCGTCATAGCTTCAATATGAAGTCGTGAAAACGAGAAAAAGCTGGAATAGCGGCATCATAGGAGTTCTATGGAGTCATGAAAACGAAGGGCCTCTGAAATAAAGTCGTCATAGCGTCTGTATGAACCCTCGAAGCAAGCGTCTAATAGGCGAGTGTGACTAATAGTTAAAAACTTCAAATAATCATATACTGATTTTTTTGCTGACTGTGACAAATTCTTCACCATTTCAACTAATTCTTCCTTACTGATAGCCGTATTTCAAACTCCTTTGTTCCGCATTCTTCCTTACATTTTACCTCATACAATACGCTTTTATATACAACTATATTTCTGAATTTTTAAACATCAAGTGTAATTTTTATGATAGGTCAACCCCCTTTTTACTGAGGGTTCGCTAGTGCTTGATTGAAACCATTCGCTAACTATTTATCTTTACTTCTTATCTGGCAGGGGTTTTGACTTTGTTTCTCATGAACAGTTTACATTACAAGTGAAAGGAAGTGAAAAATTTCAACGCTGATAAGAATAATTTCAAGATATTGTAAGAAGATATTAGGAAAAAACACAGAAAAACGGACGATAGAAGGTGCTTGGCCGGTGTTTGTAGGGACAGTTATTTTTATTATAAGTTGGATAGCGTTTCTATTTTTTTCTAAGAAAAAGAAATTCCCGCTGTACGTGCTCACCGGATACACAGGTATTATTTTGGCATTGACTTCAGATTTAATAATGTTTGTTTATCCATTATGGGAGTATCCAGGAACAAGTTTAGAAACATTTTTAATTCAATTATTGAACGGATTTGGGATATATTTTGTAGTTATTTATTTCTTTCTTCAAACGTTACCCAAAATACAAACAGTTTTATCGGTGGTGCGCCATGTATTTTATTGGTCGGTATTCGCTATTATACTTGAACTGTTATTAATGTCTGTAGACTTTATTGTACATGGGTTGTGGTGGAATATAGGTTTCTCCTATCTCGCTGACTGGATATTATTTACGGTTTTTTTCCTCCATCATAAATGGATATCCAATCATTCTTTAATTAATACGTATTGACCCCAATTTTGGAGCGTGACGAGATGCAGCCTACTTGGCAATATGTTAGAGAATTAACACAGCAATATCGGAATGCAAGAGTAGAGTATTGGTTGAATGAAAGCTTATTTACTTTCGGTTGGTGGACCCTTGTAGTGACAACCATTGGTCTATTTATTGTGTGGATTTTTATTTTAGATAAAAAGAGGATTTTTGAGATTGTCACTTACGGGTTGATGGTAACAACTATTGCCACATTTGGAGATACGCTCGGTCTCTCTTTGTTATTGTGGGATTATCCAAAGGCCTTAACACCGATACCGCAAATTGCCGAAATACATAACGTACAAATGCCTATCATTTATATGATTATTTACCAGTATTTTACTACATGGAAAGCTTTTCTGATAGCTGCGGCAATTAATGCGTTTGTCTTTGCATTAATCTTAGAACCTTTATTAGCCTGGTTACAAATATATCAACTATACGATTGGAATTCGTTGTATTCATTGGTGCCTTATTTTGTCATAGCCGCTGCCCTCAAATGGATAATCAATAAATTTAAACAAATGGACCAACATTATCAATAGCTGCTATTGGCAGGTAATATTTTATGCAACTGGCTTGATACCGATTTTTGGGAAAGGACAGCAGAAATGAGAATATTGGAATTAATAAACACTTTCAACGTTTCATTTTTTACGCTCATTCCACATTTCCTCTCTGACAGTTGAATTTTCAATACAAAGTAAAGTTCTTAAGTTAGGTCAACCTCCCTTGTTACCGAGGGCTGGTTTTCATGCGACTGAAACTATTACTTTAAAAGTAAAACCATGACTATTATAATAGATAAATAAGTACAGGGATAATTTAGAAACGGAGAAGATAGGGGTAGCGGGATGATTATTTATAATGAGCGGGCTTCTGATTTTTTGGAGCACGTATATGAGGATAAAATCGGGTATGTCTTGAAAGAAAATATGTTGAAAAAGATGAACAGAGTGGTGGCGGAGAAGGAATTTCTATCTTGGGAGAGGTCACTCCCTGAGATGGCTAAAATCATTCGGGATGCTGACTTGGAGAACGATCCGTATATCTTGTTGGAATATAAACTGCCGTCGACGGAGAAACGTATTGATTTTCTCATTACGGGCCATGATTCGGACAATAAGGAAAACGTGCTTATCGTTGAGCTGAAACAATGGCAGCGAGCGGAAGTAGCGGAGGGGAACGGGGTCGTGCAAACCTTCCTCGGCAATAGAGTAAGAGAGACTGTTCACCCCTCTTACCAAGCGTCTTCTTACCGAAGATATTTGCAGAATTTTAACGAGTCGCTGCATATGAATCCGTCTATCAAAATGAATTCATGCGCTTACCTACATAACTACACTTCTGCTAGGACGGAACCGCTCCTTGACAAGAGGTATGAGGAGTATACGAAGGAATCACCGATCTTCTTCCGATTTAATGACCGGGAGCTGACAGCCAAAATACGAAAGCACGTGTCGAATGGCAAGGGAAAGGACATAGCGGAAAAAATCGAGAACGGGCGAATCCGGCCATAGAAAAAGCTGGTCCAAACCGTCGGCTCCTTGCTGTAGGGAAATGATGAATTTATTTTGTTGGATGAACAGAAAGTGGCGTATGAAAAAGTCGTGTCTTTATACATGGAACACCGGGAAAGGACGAAAACGGACCTGAAAGAAGTGATACTGTTGAACTACCCACCACTTATCGACCTTACGGTCTGATTGAAGTGGGAGATTCCTAAGAACACCAACCTAACGGTTAGTTATGGATTAGGCTATCCCCGCAGTTCCTGCGGTTAATCGTAATGCCTCGTTACGAAGATTCATACTTGCGTTAATATCTCTTTGGTGATGCGTTTTGCACATAGGACATTCCCATTCACGCAAAGCAAGATTTTTAACGTCTTTATGCTTGTGACCACAATTCGAACACAACTGACTGGAAGCAAAATTTTTAGCTGCGGTCACAACTTGTTTTCCGTACCATTTCGCTTTATATTCGAGCATTGTTCTAAACTCTGACCATGCGACTTCACTAATCGCCTTTGCAAGATTATGATTTTTTAACATATTTTTAATAGACAAATCTTCAATCCCAATGATGTCGTGGTTTTTGACAATATCGGTAGAGATTTTATCTAACATATCTTTTCTTGCATTAGAAATTTTTTCGTGAAGGCGAGCCACTTTTATTTTTTGCTTGTTCCAATTAGAAGAGCCTATTTGTCGTCTTGAAAGGGTACGTTGAGCTTTTGCTAATTTTTCTTCTAATGTACGAAAGAATTTTGGGTTAGCATATACCGTTCCATTTGAAAGCGTGGCAAAGTCTTTCAATCCTACATCAATCCCGATGACTGAACCGGTCTTTTTTAATGGTTCAACTTCTGTTTCAGCTAAAATGGAAGTGAAGTATTTACCCGAAGGGTTACGTCGAATCGTTGCATTCATGATACGCCCTTCCACTTCACGACTTTTAGCAAAACGAACGAGACCGAGTTTTGGTAATTTAATATGCTTATCCAAAACACCAATATTCCCGTTTACACACTTTGTTGTATAGGATTGAATAGGATTCTTTTTTGATTTAAAACGTGGTTCACCATTTTGTTTTTTATAATATCGAGTGTAAGAATCATTTACAATTTCAACGGATTTTTGTAGGGCGATACTATCAACTTCTTTTAAAAAGGAATAGTGCTTCTTTAGTTCGCGAACCGCCTTAATGGATTGATTTTTATTAAAGAATTCACCCTTCCAACTGTTTTCAGTAAGTTGACCATTCTGCACCATTTCATTCACGATATACCAATACGCATCTTTCTCTTTTTGTTTTCCGACAAAATAATTGTATACAAAGCGAGAACATCCAATCGTTTTGTTAATCAGTTCAATTTGTTTTTTGTTTGGATAGATGCGGAATTTGTACGCTTTTTTTACTAACATTGATTTTCACCTCCCTCTCATGTATTATTTTAATATACAATGATTATACCATATGTTATTTTAATACACAACATAGGAGGTTTAAAATGTCACAGGTTTTAAATATGCGTTATCCAAAAGAACTATTGAGACGAATTGATGATTTTAAAGAAAAAAAGGGTTTTACGACTCGTACCCAAACAATTATCTACCTCATTCAATACGCTCTCGAACAGTCGGACAATCGAGATAGCTGAAGCTATCCCTTGTTCGAAGGCGATTCACCCCCCACTTACTCATTGGGCTTCGCCCTTCACATTCCTTGAAGATGGGGGTTTTCTCGCCTATTTCAGATAAAAGGCGGACCCGGCACCGGAAAGTCCGTGATTGGCTTACATGTGATGAGGCACATGCTGGAGGCGGGCGCCAATATGGAGTACATCACCCCGAATCAGGCATTCCGTGAAGTATTGCGCAGAAAGCTAATCGGCACATCAGGATCACTTGAAGTGAGAGACCTTTTCAAGGGATCAGGAAGTTACGTGAAAACACCGGAGGATCATTTTGATGTACTGGTGTGCGATGAAGCACATCGTTTAAAAGAGCAAGGACATATGCAGAAAAAAATTCCGGGAGAAAATCAAGCAACCCAAATTATCCGCTCTTCCAAACTCAGCGTATTTTTTGTCGATGACACACAAGTAGTATCGAAAAAAGACATCGGCAGCTACGATATGCTGAGACAAGAAGCTGAAAAAGCGGGAGCGAATGTGCACACCCTTGAACTCGACTCGCAATTTCGGTGCAGCGGGTCAGGGAATTATATCTCCTGGGTTGAAAGTTTACTAGGTTTTTCCGACCAATCGATGCAGTTGGAAGGAGACTTTGATTTTCAACTCGTCGACAGCCCGCATACGTTGAAAGAAGAAATAGTCGATAAAAGAGACGGCCGGCTAGTGGCGGGATACGCGTGGACCTGGACGAAAGACCGGAAAGGCGACGACCTCGCCAAAGACGTAGCGATCGAAGACCATGATTTTGCGATGCCTTGGAATGACCCGAATCGAATCGACTGGGCGATACACCCGGAATGCAAGAACCAAGTTGGCTGCATCCACACCGTCCAGGGGCTAGAGATGGATTACGTCGGCGTTATCATCGGAAAAGACTTAGGATACGATGAAGAAACGGACTCAATCATCGTAAGAAGAGACGAATTCCACGACCGCGGAGCCCGTCCAAAAAAACCAAAAAAAGGCGAAACAGACCCCTTATACGATCTCGTGAGAAACACCTACAAAACACTCCTAACGAGAGGAATGAAAGGTTGTTACGTGTATTGCTGTGATGAGAAGTTGGCTGAGTATATAAAAAGTAGATTGTAGTTTTGTTTTCTCTAAAATTCTATCTTTTCGCTTACAAAGTCAGCAATCTACACAATGTATTATATGTTAGACATGGAGAGGATATTATTTTGGTACAAGAATGTTAAGATAAATTTCTATTCAGGCAACCTTACGGAAATGTTGAATAGTAAAAATACAACGAGCATGCCCGTTAAAAAAACGGTTGTTATCTTAATGATACAGACGATAATAAAGGGAAAGTGGGATTGAGAACATGGACTTTAGTAAAATTAATCAACTAAAAGATGATCTAGACCGTTTACGTCCATTACCGCCTACTGCATTGAAAAACTTAAAAGAATACTACAGAGTGGAATGGACGTACCATTCTAATGCCATAGAGGGAAATACCTTGTCCTTAATGGAAACAAAAATCGTACTAGAAGAAGGATTAACGGTTGGGGGAAAAAAGCTTCGGGAACACTTTGAAGTGATCAACCATGCAGAAGCCATTGACTACATTGAAGAGCAAGTAAAACAAGACAAAGAAATTAATCATGATCTAATCAAAAACCTTCATTATCTTGTGTTAAAGAACATAGATAATGAAAATGCTGGCCAGTATCGACAAGTGAACGTTCGCATCTCGGGTAGTAAACATACTCCTTCGCATTTTTTACAAGTGAAAAACGAAATGGATCAATTAATATCGTGGTATGATGAGAATCAAGATAAGCTGCATGCAGTAGAATTGGCCGCTTTGTTTCATTTTAAGTTTGTCTATATTCATCCTTTTTCTGACGGGAATGGACGAACGGCACGTTTGCTTATGAATCTTATCCTCATGGCGCAAGGTTATCCGCCAGCTGTTGTAAAGGCGGAAGATGAGAAACGATACCAATACTACGAAACCCTTGAAAACGCTAGTGTGAATGACAATTATTCTCCGTTCATCCAATTAATTATGGAATGTGTTGAGGAAAGCCTTTCGATTTATGTAGATGCTGTTAGATAATGATTTTATTACTTGTTTTCACTGGTGATCTCGTGTCGCAAGGCTGTTAGATCACTTGTGGAGAAAACCATGTAGTCTCCATTTATTTTGTGCTCTGCATATATTGGATATGAGAAGTTCACTGATTGTATTTGTTTATCTTAGAAGCATAGGAAACACTGTTATTCCAACAGGTTACAAAACACAAATACCAGCTGATAAAAAGAAACTAAAAAATAAGTTCTTAAACGTTAATACAGGAATTACATTACTATCCGATGTCCATTCGTCAGGCTATCTCCTATAAAAACCAAAGGAGGCCTATCTATGTCTTGTCCTTTCTGTCATTTACCAGCCGCTAAGATCCTCGATGAAAACGAGGAGGCTTTTGCTTTCTATGACCTGTACCCTGTTCAAAAGGGGCATACGTTGATTGTTCCGAAGCGGCATATTGCCACTTATTTTGAAGCGAGGGAAACGGAGATTTTGGCTATCCACCGGCTTTTAGCTTCGCGAAAGAAAGTGCTGGATGAGGAGCTGCAGCCGGATGGTTATAACATCGGCGTGAATGTGGGGGAGGCTGGCGGGCAGACGGTGCCGCATCTTCATTTTCACTTGATTCCTAGATATAATGGGGATATCGAGGATCCGAGAGGGGGCATCCGGAAAGCGGTGCCTAATTTGGTCTCTTATCCGTGAGGAAGGTATACCGATGAGTGAATCTATTAAGTTAATAACGAAGCAGCTGTACCAAGAGCTGCAGCCCCGGTTAGCAAGGGCTTCTTCTATATACATACTTAGTTCGTTTATTATGAAGTCCGGTGTTGCGTTATTGCATTCCTCTCTACGGGAAGCGGCGGAACGCGGGTCGGATGTGAAAGTGCTCGGGGGTGATTATCTGTATGTCACCCAGCCGGATGCGTTGCGCACTTTACTTGCGATTCACTCGGATGTGGAAGTGCGCTTAAAACAAAGCGGTGGTGTCTCCTTTCATCCGAAAGCTTTGATCCTGAAGGAAGCGGATCAGGGGCAGCTCGTTGTCGGTTCGTCGAATCTTTCCCGCTCTGCTTGGACAGAGGGGACGGAGTGGAATGTGGCGATTGAACGGGAAGCAGCGGAATCCGTACACACGGAGGCTCTTGAGGAATTTACAAAATTATTTTACGGCTCTAACACGATACCGGTTAATAAGGAAACCATTAAGACCTACCAGGAAAACTATGATGCCTTCCACCGGGAAAATCCCAGTCTTGCTTCTACGTGGTCTGAAATAGAAGAGAGTGGTTTGAGGCTTCCGGTAGGAGGTGCAGGGTCTGGGTATGTTAAGGAAGATAACGCAGCTTATCCAGTAGAAAAACTGGAGCCACGCTTTGCGCAGCCAGAAGCGTTAGAGACGTTGACGGAGATGCGAGAAGAAGGGTATACGAAAGCACTGGTCGTGATGGCAACTGGGTTGGGGAAGACCTATTTGGCGGCATTTTTTGCGGAACATTTCCGAAGGGTCCTGTTTGTCGCGCACCGCGAAGAAATTCTGAACCAGGCGGAGGCTTCTTCTCGCCGCGTCCACCCTCGCCGGTCTACCGGACTTTTTCATGCGAAACGAAAAGAGTCGGAAGCAGACTGTGTGTTTGCGTCTGTTTTTACGTTAAGCATGAAGGAGAATCTGGAGCAGTTTTCCTCCTCGCAATTTGACTTGATCATTATCGATGAATTCCATCATGCGGCAGCGGCTACTTATCAACGAGTGCTGGACTATTTCGCTCCGGACTTCTTGCTGGGTATCACAGCGACCCCACACCGATTGGATAATAAAGATGTCTATGCGATTTGCTGCGGCAATGTGGCGTATGAAATAGATTTTTTAACCGCTATTCGTAGAGGCTGGCTGGCTCCGTTTGTTTACCATGGCGTTTACGATGATACGGATTATACTTCGCTGCGCTGGATTGGCAATCATTACGATCCCGAGCAACTCGCGCAGGTGCAACTGCGGGAGGGGCAGGCGGAGAACATTTATCAAAGTTGGCTTAAGCACCGGCAGTCCCGGACGATTTGCTTTTGTTCATCCATAAAACAGGCAGAGTTCTTGCAGTCGTATTTCCAACAACAGGGCGTCCAGGGGGCAGCGGTTCATTCTCAGTCAGCGGTCGGTCGGAACGAAGCGCTGGAGAAGCTCGAGAATGGTGACTTCGCTATTCTCTTTACGGTTGATTTATTTAATGAAGGAGTCGATATTCCGTCTATCGATACGCTTCTTTTTGTACGCCCGACCGAGTCCCTTACGATCTTCACCCAGCAAATCGGCCGCGGTCTTCGTTTAGCTGAAGGGAAAGAGTACTGCACCATTATTGATCTTATCGGCAATTACCGCAATGCCGATGTCAAGCTGTCTCTGTTTGATACCGAGGGGCGGGACTTAGCACGGGCGGGGAGCTATCCGGCCATCCCGGAAGTCTGTGAGTTCCACCTAGATACCAAGGTGATCGATCTACTCGATGTGATGAGACGGAAGCGGAGCCCGCGGAAGGAGCAGCTTCGCCATGAGTATTTTCACCTCAAGCAGGAATTAGGCCGGCGCCCTTCGTACATGGAAGCGGGAACACAGACAAGTGCCGGTGAAAGTGAATTCAAACGGACGTACGGCGGTTATTATGGTTTTCTTCATACCTTGGATGAATTAACGGAACATGAAAAGGCAGTTTACGTGGCCAATCGGGAGCTTGTGGAGGAAGTGGAGAAGACCGGGATGACGAAGGCGTATAAAATGGTGCTGCTTCGTATTATGCTGTCTCGCGGGGAAGAGAACATGCTTGCGCCGATCCGGCAGGAAGAAGCAGCGCAACCGTTTCATGCCTTTTACATGGCAAAAGAATACCGGCGGAACACCGACTTTAACGATAAGACGACGAAAGAGCTCTGGGAGTTTAACGAAAAAAGAACCGCCCGCTTAATCGCCAGCATGCCAATGACCAAGTGGGCCGGCAGTAGTAAAGGTATGTTTCAATTTGACGGGGACGTGTTTCGTACGAATGTGGACGTGAAAAGGGAGCATGCCGCCGAGCTTCGCGCCATGCTAATGGAAATCGTAGACTACCGGCTGATGATGTATTTTCGCCGGAAAGGTAGCAAAAAGGAGCGTAACCATGACCGTACACAATAAACTCGTTCGCGGCAAGATCTTAAATGGTGTCCTTTAAGGTAGAAAGATGAGTAATTATAGGGGTGATACGAATGAAGATTACAATAGAGATGAGTAAAGAGGCTTATGAAATTGCCAAAAAAGTATATTCTGGGCAAATGACAAAGAATGAAGGGAAAATTGAAATAAATAGATGTACTGGAATGAATGAAGGTTCCGCGGCAGCTTTTATTACAATATTTCTATCTATGATGAATGGAGAAGTATATAAAAGAGCATTCAATAACGATACAAACAAATTATTGTTTGAGAGTATTAGAAGAGATTATGGCCAAAAGTACTTGGAAAATGCTTTAAATGCAGCACAGAAACACATAGATTATTATTCTACCTTTGGAAATGGAAAATTAGTAGGTTTACAAAAGATTGTCAATCAAATGCGAAAGCACAATACTTAAAGTTGAAGTTGGATAAATATTCAATTAAGTACTTCTTTAAATTATGTTAAGCAGAAATCAGGCGCCACACTTCGTATGCGGAAGCGCCCAGGGTGCCGATGAAGATAAGTTCGAAAGTGGATAAAATGGTGCTGCCTCGTATTATGCTGACGCACGGGGAAGAGAACATGCTTGCGCCGATCCGTCCGGAAGATGTGGCGCAATCGTTTCATACCTTTTACATGGCAAAAGAATACCGGCGGAACATCGATTTTAGCGAGCGACGAAATCGCTCTGGGAGTTTAACGAAAAGAGAACCGCCCGTCTAATCGCCAGGATGCCAATGACCAAGTGGGCCGGCAGTAGTAAAGGTATGTTTCAATTTGACGGGGAAGCGTTTATTACTCATGCAGAAGTGAAAAGGGAGCATGCCGCCGAGCTTCGTCTCATGTTAATGGAAATTGTAGACTACCGGCTGATGATATATTTTCGCCGGTTAGGCAGTAAAAAGGGGTAATAATGATGACCGTACATAACAAACTCGTTCGCGATAAGATACCAGAAGTGATAGAGCGCGCAGGCAAATCATGCACAACCACGACGCTGACGGAAGCCGCATTCACTAGCGCGTTACGGGAGAAGCTTCAGGAAGAAGTAGCCGAGTATCTCCAAGCCGAGCAGGATGCAGAAGCACTGGAAGAACTGGCGGATATCACCGAGCTTCTTCATTTTCTCGCCGAAGCACACGGAGGCAGTATGGAAAGAGTAGAAGCGATACGGAAAGACAAACAAGAACAACGCGGCAGCTTTCACAAGCGACTATTTCTTCAAGAAGTACATAACAAGTGAACAGAGTAAGAGGGGCAGGATGTAGCCGGTGTTTACTGGTCTCCTGCTTTTCTCTTTTAGATAAAAAACAAACCAAACGTGTCCATCCTAGTAGTACTAATTAAATGAATGGGATAAAAAATTAACAATTTTGCATATAGTTTATACTATTTTGCCTTTAAACGTGGTAGTATTACATAGGTAGTAAAGCCCATATGAACGATAGGATAACACCTGTACCTATGAATAGACCTAAAGATGAGGAACCTTCGTTGTACAAGAAGCATATACAGGCACTATATGAAAAATAGATGATGATCGTGTGACAAGTAGTGAAAAACATGGAAGAAGGGGATTAACAAATGGGACGGTACAACCAATGGTGCCAGTTACATATCACACTTTTGTGCGCCGTCTTTTGTGTCCTCATCTTGTTGTTGCATCCTCTTTCGGCCGAGGGATCTTCCGACGAAAATCGTATGGTTCTTGGTCCTCATTATGAGGTGTTTCACGATCCAACGAATGATGTGACGGTGGAAGAGCTAATGGCCGGGACATATGATTCCTCCTTTCTGCCAAGCACGCAAACCTACCCTTTTTTTTGGCATACTACGGGTACGATGTGGCTTCGTCTGCCTCTTCATGAACTCATTCAAGGAGACACGAGTGGGTATGTGATCGAAGGCATTGATAAACAAGATCATGTCGAAGCGTACTTCGTTAAAGAAGACGGGTCTTACACGGTGCAAGAAGGGGGCATTGCCGGGGTGGATCATCAATCCATCCGGTACCGCTCCGCCGTGTTCTTTGTGGAAGAGCCGAATGTGGAGGAAGTATATATCGCGCTTTCTGGTGTATTGCCACTTATGTTCAGTTCTATTCTGTACACTGATGGCGGCTTTCTTGAAAGCGTGATGACGTATAAGTTTTCAATTGGGTTGTTTTACGGATTTGTATTGGCCCTGATGCTGTATAACTTGTTTTTGTTTTTTTCTCTTAAAGAAAAAGCGTATTTTTACTATGTGTTATATATGCTTAGCTTTATGGCGTACCAAGCTGCGATGAATTCCTTTGATCTTGAACTGGTGGGCCGTGCTTTTCCGGACTGGCTCCTATACCGGACCTTGCCGATAAGTTGTAATGTTTTAGTTGTCTTTATGATTTTGTTTGGGAAAGAATTTCTAGAGCTAAAGAGACATTTGCCGACCCATAACCGTGTGCTGAACATCTTTTTAGGTCTCTCCTTTCTTTCGCTGCTATCCGTCTTTATCGTGCCCAACGTCGAAGCTATCAATAATGTGACCACTTCTCTTACCGTGATCGTGTTAGCTTTTCTTTGGTTCTCCGGTTTAACGATGTTATTAAAGGGTTTTAAGATGGCTCGCTTCTACATGATGGGCTGGACAGCTTTACTTGGATCGATGCTTATCCAGGGTTTCGGGTTTTTAGGCTGGATTCCGTTTCATCCAGGACTCTATGAAACGGTGCCTGCCATTGCTGCCTGCGTGGAAGCGATTTTTCTCTCATTGGCCCTGGGTGATAAGATTAACCTAATAAAAAAAGAAATGAACAGTCACCTAGAAGAAAAAGTACAGGAGCGGACGCAACAACTCGAAGAAGCAACACGAAGGCTGGAACAGCTTGCCAATACTGACCGCCTCACCAATATTCCAAACCGTATGAGCCTTGATTTAGACTTGGATACGCAGCTGCAGGAAGCGACGGCAAATGGAACGCCGTTCTCCCTCATTTTGCTGGATGTGGATCATTTCAAAGCTGTCAATGACCAATATGGCCATCAAGTCGGGGATATGGTACTAACGGAAACAGCAAACCTTTTAAAAGATAATGTTCGTAAAACCGACAAGATCGGGCGCTGGGGTGGAGAGGAATTTCTCGTGATTTCCCCTCATACAGAAATAGAGGAAGCGCAGGAGCTTGCAGAGCGTATCCGGCAATGCTTTGAAACTCATTCTTTTGAGGAAGTCGACCAAACCACTGCTAGTTTTGGCGTCGCTTCCTACGTAGAAGGGGATACACTTAAATCCTTGTTATCTCGCTGTGATAAGGCGTTGTATGAGGCAAAAGAAAAGGGGCGGAACCTGGTCGCTGTCCAAAAGCTCTGATGATCCTGGCTAGTCGCCTTGTATTAGTACGTTGGAGAAAGGAGGGGATGGACATGACATCAGCAATGTCCTGGATTGTGGTAGGACTTATGATAGCTGTCTTATTTTATGCTATTTTCAGCATCTATTTGAAGAAGCCGGCTGGCTTGTATATTGCCGCGGCTTTTCATATTGTTTTGGGGATATTATCACTTCCTTCCATCGGATTATATGTATTCGGCTTAGCGGTCCTAGAAATCATCACAGGGATTATTATGATGGTAACGAGCCGTCGTTCCCGTTAAATGACTCGCTCCCTCTCCGCTTCTCGCAAGATGTTTAGGTTTGCCTTTTTGTCCATCTGCTTCACATAGATCCAGTAAGAGTAGTCGTACATTACCAAAGGGTGAGGTCATTGAATCGTAGCAAAGCTTATTTTATCGCTGCAACTCTGCTCATGTTGATCGTTATAGCTTTTTATTATGTGAGTGCCATGGAGAAGACACCACATGTTAAACGAGGAGAATTAGACCTTGCTCATACTGATTTTGATAATGAAGGTGTGATTGCTCTTAACGGGGAGTGGGAATTTTATTGGAATCAATTGTTGGTTCCGTCCGAATTCACACATGCGACACAACGAGAATTTCATTATGCGTATGTTCCGGGTAACTGGTTACAGGATGTAGAGGGAAATACATATCCTGATAAGGGCTATGCTACTTATCGGGTGACAATAAAGAATATTCCTAACACCACGTATTTTGGTTTAAAAAAGGCAAATATACGAAACGCCAGCAAGATATATGTGAATGGAGAGTTACTGTTACAGGACGGAAAGGTAGCGAAGAGTCTGGATGGAAGTGTTGCTGGTAATAATTCAGAAGTTGCTTATTTTGACATAGAGGATTCTACAGCGGAACTTCTCATTCAAGTAGCGAATCACGAGTACATCGTTGGTGGAATAGCCAAGCCGATTATCTTTGGTACGCAGAAGGAATTAATGCAACAAAACAATCACAAAATCATGTTTGAATTTGCGATGATTTTAATCGTTATTATTATCGGACTATTTTATTTATTGCTATTTTTAGTGAGTAAGGATTACCGAACAAAAGAGCCTGTGACACTTCCGCTTGCTCTCAGCAGCCTTTTTTTTGGTGTCATGAACGGTATATATAGTGAACGAATTATCATGAAGCTGTTTCCAGACATCACCTTAGATTTAACGTTTCGTTTTGGTCATTTTATGAATGCGTTATCTGTCATAATGGTTGTGATCATTGTGAATAAAGTGAACTCGTCTTTTGTACCTAGTAAAATACGAAACGTTATCATTGGTTTCTTTGGTTTATTTTTAGTTTTTGTCTTGACCTTACCGATAGAAATATATCTTAGCACGTTAACTTTTTACATGTTTTCCGCAGTAGGTATCTTTTTTTCTATATGGTTGCGAATCGTTCTTCTTTACTTCAAAAATAATAGGGCTGCGAGTAATGATGTCGAGCATATGACCCTTATCGTTGTTGCATTTTGTACGTTTCTCTTTTGGTTTGATATGACCTTGTACAGCATCGGTGTAAAGGTAGACCTGCTCGTATCTTTTCTTACCATTCCCGTTTACAGCATTGCTCTTGCTGCTCTGTTAATGGTGAGGTATACCAATTCCTACAAAAAAAATGAGGAACTCTCTCATCAATTAATAGAGACCTTTTCCACATTAGATCAAACAACGAAAAAAGTAGAGAGGAATGAGCTCGCATTTTTACAAGCACAGATCAAGCCCCATTTCTTATTTAATGCACTGAGCAGTATTATTAGCCTTTGTTACACGAATGGGGAGAAGGCTGCTAAGTTGCTGATGAATTTATCTAATTACTTGAAACGTTCTTTTGATATCGATTTACAAACAGACATGGTTACCATTGAAAACGAACTGAAATTGATTGAGGCATATATCGAAATCGAGAAAGCTCGATTTGGAGATCGCATTCACGTCACGTATGACATAGATCCGGACGCATTACCTGTGCAGATTTCACCGTTAATCATCGAGCCGCTAGTCGAAAATGCGATAAGACATGGCGTTCTGAAAAACAAACATGGCGGCGAAGTGAAACTTACGATAAAAAAACGGCACCAGGCTGTCATTTTAAGTATAGAAGATAACGGAAAAGGCATGGATATGGAGCAGATTAACGCGATTCAGAACGGGGAAAGGAACCATTTGATGTCTTCGCAAGGAAATGGTATCAGCTTAATGAACGTGTATGCGAGATTGCGAAATGTGTACGGGGTGGAGTTGCAATTTGATACGACGGAGAGCGGAACAACAGTGTCTTGTACAATTCCGGTCCAGGAGCACGATGGTAAGGAGGAGGACCATGATTAAAGCAGTGTTAGTCGATGATGAAATTCTTGTATTGAATCTATTGTACAAGGTTATCGGGGAAAGAGAAGATATCGAAATCATCGAGACGTTTACAGATCCGGAAGAGGCCTTGGTAGAGATTCCGAAGCTTCAGCCCGATGTCTTATTTTTAGATGTCGATATGCCTGTATTAAACGGGATTGAGCTTGGCACAAAATTATTGGAAGCACGTGGAAACGAAACCATGGCGATTGTCTTTGTGACAGCTTATGAGCAGTATGCCATCCATGCGTTTAAGCTTAATGCCATTCATTATATTTTAAAACCGGTCGACCCTCAATCTGTCGAGGAGATCATGAGTCGGCTCCATCAGAAAAAGGGAAGGCAAGAAAAAGCGAGCAGTGACGGGGGTGAGATTCATCTGTTTGGTCCCATGCATTTAAAAGTGAATGCTGGCAAGATTGATTTTTTGACAGCAAAAATGGAAGAGCTTTTGGCGCTATTAATCATTCATAGAGAAAAAGGGATTAGTAAATGGCGGATTATCGATGAATTATGGGAGAAATCGTCCCCGGAGAAATCACAGCAGAATTTATATACAATGATGTTCAGGCTGAAAAAGAAGTTGAAAAGTGCGGGAATCCAGGCCACAATCATGTACAAAAATAGTATATACACCATGGATCTGAAGGATGTGTATTGTGATTTACTCGAGTTCGATCAATTTATCGAGCAAGAGTTACCCGTAAACGAACAACATATTGCGGAGTATGAAAAGGTGATCTCCTTATATACCGGAGATCTACTAGAAGAAAAAGACTACGCATGGTGTGTACATGATAGAGAGAGGTATTACCACCGTTTCGTGGATGTTGTCATGACTGTTGCGGACCATTACAAGAAGAAAAATCAGCAAGAGCTTCTCGAAAAGCTGTATCGCCATACCGAACCTATCCTTATCGATGAAGATTACAGCCTGTTAAAACTGAATACTCCCATTTAATGCAGAGGCTGGAACAAAAGTATATCACCCACGAAATAATCCGAACGATTGAATACAATCAGTTCGGATTTTTAATAACTGGATTCCAATTATGAAATTGACTCATGTTACTGGAAATGTAAGAAAAATGTAATATCTCTTTCGTATACTAAAAGAGGCCTATTTCAATAGTAATAACACAAGACGACTTGCAAATTACTGTAGCAAGGTATCCAGGTAGTGTCACGCGACTGGAGGGCATGTATGGAGAAGCGACGTATATGGCAACTGTTTTTCCTAGGAGTGGTGATTGTTTTCTTAGTTGTCAGGTTGTATACGGAATCAGCTCAAGAACAATCAAAGCGTGCCATTTTCTCGTGGTCAAGTAAGGAAGTAACAAACAATCAAACACAATTCCTGCATGATTTAATAACATACCAATTTGACCGTGTGTTTCAATCGTTTTCGAGCGACGTAACCGTTGAAGAAATTGCCTCATTTGTTGCGGATCTAACCAATCAAAACATTAACGTATACGGTTTGTCTGGGACACCGGAGTGGGCGCTTGATCCAACGGGTAAAGGCATGTTGGAACAGTTGGAACAAATTGTAGAAGTGAATCATCAGTTATCTGAAGAGCAACAGATAAAAGGATTGGTTATCGATGTGGAACCGTATGTGTTGGATGGCTTTCAATGGGAGGACCAGTCTGTTCAACAATCCTATATATCAGGCATGAAACAGCTGTATCAAGCGGCCAAACGGGAAGGCCTGGAACTGCTTGTCGTCGTGCCGTATTTTTACGATACGCAGGGCTATCAGGAAGTTTTACGAACCATTATCCGGGAAGCGGCAAGTGAAGTGGCAGTGATGAATTATTATCGTGATCATGAAATTGAGCATCTCACGTTTGAAGCGCAAGAAGCCAGAAACGCACATATACCGTTAACGACGATCTACGAATTAAAACGGCCTGGTGACCATGATTTGACGGAGAAAAATACGTACTATGAGGAAGGGTTGTCAGCGGTACGAGAAAATGCGGATCAGGTAATACAGCATTACGAAGATCAGACAATCCATATTGCCTATCATGATTATCATGCATTTCGAGAGGTGTTAGAAAATGAATAATGTATTTCGTGAGGAAAAGAAGTACGTTATCACAAAAGATGTTTATTATAAACTGCGTCATTATATTGCACAAGTGATGCACCGTGATACTCATAGCGAGAAAAATCATTATCGCTATCGCAGAGGGGATGGATATACCATTCGGTCGCTTTACTTTGATTCATTGGACGATCGTGATTTCCATGAAAAAGTGGATGGTATTGAACTGCGCCGTAAATGTCGTTTACGAACGTATATGCATGATCCGGATTTTTGCTTGCTCGAGTTAAAGAAGAAGGAAGGTCATCATCAAAAGAAATCATCATACCGGTTAACGAAGGAACAAGGGAAGCGGTTAATTGCTGGTGATTATCAGCTTTTATTAGAATTAAATCATCCGTTTTTACTCGAGTGTTATTACATGATGATGCAACATGTGTATCGACCTAAGTCTATTGTGACCTATGAACGGGATGCATTTGTGGCAAAAGAAAATAAAATTCGTGTGACATTTGATCAGGCAATTCGTGGAACGGAGAGTAATTTTGATCTATTTTCTGAACAATTACAGGAAAATGATTTGATGGATGCAACCCATGTCGTACTTGAAGTGAAATATAATGGTTTTCTCCTTCAATATATTAAGGAGTTATTAGAAGAGGTAGAGAAGGATCAACTGTCTGTAAGTAAGTATTGTTTAAGTCGAAAAATCAGCAAGAATTATGTGCTTTAGGGGGAGATGCCATGCGTGAGTTATTAAACCAACTTTCTGACCAATCACCTAACCTGACATTACCTGATATTCTAACCAATCTTTTAGCAGCTACTGTGATTGCGTTTGCCATATTTATTTCTTATTGGTATACGCATGTTGGCACTGCGTATAGTCGCAAATTTAATGTTTCGCTTATTACGCTAACGATCTTAACCGCAACGGTCATGATGGTTATTGGTAATAATATTGCGTTATCCCTAGGGATGGTCGGGGCGTTGTCCATTGTCCGTTTTCGTACTGCGATTAAAGACTCTCGGGATACGACTTATATCTTCTGGACGATTATTGCCGGGATTGGTTGTGGAGCGGGGTATTATCTTGTCGCTACGGTAGGGACAATTGTTGTGTTTATTATTTTATTGTTCCTAGGTCGGGTGACGAATAATCAACGTTTACTATTAGTTATTAAAGCAAAGCGGTCGAGCGAGATGGAGATCGAAGGCACCGTTTTTCGACATTTTCATAAGAGGGCGTTATTAAGAGTGAAGAATACAACAGAAGAAAGTGTTGAATGGATTTATGAGTTGTCGCGAAAAGATTACGAAATAGGAGAGAAAAAAGATCAAACCATTACGGATGCCCTCTATCTAATAGGAGGTATTGATTATGTTAACACTGTGGCACAAAGCGATGAAATTAGTGGGTAGTCGATGAAACATCGGTTGATTTTTGTCTTCACTATTTGTGGCTTAATCGGTTTTGTTTTGGTCGTAACCGTTATGGACGAAACTGATTTTAATAAACGCTATCATCAACACGAGGAATGGAATACGGCAGTTCAGACCGCACTTGATTCTTCAGATAGTAAGACCCATTTACCTGTCATTAAGATCGATACAGCAGGACAGCAAATACCAAGTAACCGGATAAAAGGGTCAAAGACGAATTCATTAGCTGAAGACGGTGAAGGTGAAATAGAGACTACTTTTACACTGTACCAGGGGGAATCATCCCCGATATCCCTCCTTACCAATATACATTATCGCGGGAATTCGTCCCAGTCTTTTAGAAAAAAATCGTATTCTCTGCAGTTTGTTGATCAGAACAACAAGGAAAAAGCCGTCACTTTACTCGGGATGGAGGCGGATAATAATTGGGCGCTTCATGGGCCTTATTTGGACCGTAGTTTCATTCGTAATTATGTGGCGATGAATATCGCGGGTGAAATGATGCCTTACGCGCCAGATGTTCGCTTTGTCGAACTGTTTATCGATGAAAGCTATGAAGGACTGTATCTTTTAATGGAAAAGGTAACAAAAGGAGAGGGACGCGTCCCCCTCACCACACCGGAAACTAACAGTCGGCAAACGAGTTACATCGTGGAAGTCGATCGTCCCGATAAAATGAAATATAGGTTGAATGAATTTGTAAGCTATACGAATAAATCCTATCCATCGGGCACTGAGTTCATATATCCGACGGGTAAACAGTATACGGAAGAACGGCAGCAATTTGTGGAACGTGATTTTTCTTATATTGCCCATTCTATTTATCAAATACCGTACGCCCAAGAAGGCGATCGGTATCAAGACCTATTGGACGTTCAAGCTTTCTACGATTATTTCATCATAAATGAGCTCTTTCGTAATGTCGATGCCGGGCGCTATTCCACTTACTTTTATCGTGATATGAGAGGGAAATTAACGCCGGTGGTGTGGGATTTTAATAATTCCTTAAATAACTATCAATCTACCGTGTTTGATGAAACGGGTTTTTCATTGACGCAACGTATTTTTTACGAACAGCTTTTACAGGATGAAGACTTTGTGAATGGCCTAATTCGACGTTATGATACGCTACGGAAAACAAAGTTAAAGACGGAACGGCTTCATCATTATATGGATGAAACTGTCGCCTTTTTGGGCGACTCGATTACACGTAATAACGAGCGTTGGCGTAATATGTATGATTTAACGGAGTATGACACCTTTAATTACCTGCGGCCGATGGAACGTAATGTTACTAGCCACCAGGAAGCTGTCCAGCAAATGAAACGGTACGTGGGGAAACGTGCTGCATGGCTGGATGCGCATATCGGTACACTCCACCAATATGCGCATCCATCTCGTCATAGTCACGAGTCCATTAAATGACGTTTGCCTGACATGTGGTGGCGAACGAAAGGGGGGAGGGGATGAAGCGATTTATTATCACGATGGTTGTATTATTACTGGTTATTGTGGCGGGACATTATCTTTATTACATGGAAGGCTTTTATATGAACGTTGATCAGGATGCTCCGATCTCCACTCCTTTCTATATGGAAAATGACACGATCTACCATAAAAATGGGGCAGACGTGAAGCCTTTTATTATAAAAGGGGTGGAAGTAGACAGTGCTTACGGTCCGAAGAGGGGAACGGACTTTTCCATCGAGGAAGAAACGTGGTTACGATGGTTTCAAATGATTCAACAAATGGGAGCAAATACAATTCGGGTTTCAACGGTGTTGGATGACCAATTTTATAATGCTTTTTATCACTATAATAGAGATCGTGAAGAACCGCTTTATCTGTTTCAAGGCATACGCGTTGCGACAGATGATTGGAAAACAAATAAAGACAAGGAAAATCTACTGTTCTATCAAACATTAAAAAAAGACGGAAGAGATATCGTTGATATGATTCACGGTAGAAAAGTACGGCTCGTTAACGAGCATAAAGGCACGGGTATATATCGCCATGATATTTCTCAGTGGGTGATCGGATTTTTAATTGGCGATCACTGGAATCAAGACATGGTTGCCTATATCAATCAAACCTTGGATACAGGGGAAGCTTTTACTGGAGATTATGTGACTGCGACACAAGAGGCGACAGCGTTTGAACGAATGATGGCCAAAACGATGGAACATATCGTGAGTTATGAATCAGAGAAGTACGGCAGCCAACATCTTGTATCGGTTAACAGCTCCTTTATTATGGACCCTTTTCAATATGAGGAACCGTATGCGCTGCAGCTCGGTAAATATAATACGTTTTTGATCGATCATATCAAGCCGACAAAGAAGATGAAAGCTGGTTTGTTCGCGAGCTATGCATATGAAGAACAAACATATCCGTTGGTGACGATGCTTGCGGACGAAGAAAAAGCTAGGTATCCACATGCTTCCAATTATCTTGACCTGCTTCAGCAGGTACATGAGGTCCCTGTTGTCATCAGCAGTGTTGGATATCCAAGCGCTAGTTATGTTCATCACACCGGACAACAAGATAGAGAGATCATGGAGGATCTGAAACGATTTGATGCGAACGGGTTTAACGGGGTATTCATTCGTTCTTGGCAGGATGTGTGGGATCGGCGTGTTCTTGAAACATCCTATTCTGTGGACCTTCAACAAATTAACAAATGGCATGACCCTCTGACGCGGACACAACACCTTGGGTTACTTGGATTTAAACCTTACCGTGATGATGTGTTAATGACGGTAGATGGCAAAAGTGACGATTGGCAGGATGTAACCGCCGATTATCAAGATGAAGCGACAAGCGTAACGATGACTCGAGATCATGCTTATGTGTATTTTTGGATCGAGGATGCAAGTATCACAGAGGAGAAGCCACTTTATGTAGGACTGGATGTACATCCTGAATTAGGTAGTCAAACACCAGATATAGTGGATCTCACCTTCGACCGGAGAGTGGACTTTGTCATAGAAGTGAAACCAGAACAGGGGGCACTTGTCTATGTCCAAGATCGTTACCAAAGTGTGAGGCAAAACTTTTTAGAACAGGTGACCGGCGAGAATCCGTATGTCTCCTATCCGAAGCAAGAGTCCGATACATTTGAAGTGGTGAAGTACGTGGAGAAAGAAAAAAAAGTCTTTACAAAAGAAGAAATGGATCAAAAACCAAACGTCTATCCCTATAAGTTTGCAGAGATGAAGCCGTTGAGAATGGTAAATGGGAAAAACGCAGAAGAGGCGGATGTTGCGATGGGAGACGGGCGTCTGGAAATTCGTTTGCCCTATCAATTGCTTCATATATACGATCCCTTAACGTTTACCATTCATGATGATTATTATGAGCATTACGGTGTTGAACCACGTAACGTGGACGCTTTTTATGTAACTCTTGCTAGTGGTAAACAGAGACGATCACCAAGTGTGAAAATTCCTGTGCAACAACTGGAGCCATTAGCCCGTGTAAAAGAATATGTGAAACCATCTTACGAAAAGGTGAAAGCGTATTGGAAAGGAGAGGATTAACGATGTTTATGATAGTAATTTATGTTTATTTTGTCATTTGCTTGTTAATTCTCTTCTATACGATTAGTTATATTACCTATCAATCGCACTACTACTTTCGCGAAGCACAACATGTCCAACAATTTGTCCGTATGATCTCTGATCAACAACAGTTGCTTCGGCAAGGGGCTTTTATTGATCGTACGCATCGCAACTTACTTTGCAAACGGCTCAAGCAAATAAATCAATTAATCGCTTTTGAGAAGGCCTTGAATCAACTTGACCGAGAAGACGGCACACATGCTGTTTATGTAAAGCAACTAGAGCCTGTCATACAAGAACTAGTCATCCATTATCAATCTCATGATGAAATAAAACGGGCGTTTCTCGCTAATTTCATCGCGTCCTATGCCAAGGATAAGTGGTATGATCCATTCATTTATCAGACGCTTTTTTCCTACATGGATGATGCGGCCATTTATCTGCGTCAAAATGTGTTATTGGCGATGTATCAACAACCAGATCCGAAGTTGATTATCAAAGTGTTCCATTATCTAACAGAAAATAATCTGTTTCATCATGCGAAGCTCATCCAAGACGGATTACTAAAGTACCCTTACGACTGTGAGGAATTGTTTGACGCATTATGGGAAGAGCGTGAAACGTTTCATCTATCCATTGTTTTAGGATTGATTGGTTTTATCACGTATCGAAGTGATCGCTATAAAGAGACATTTTATCACTTGTTACAAGAGGAACAGGTTGATCTTGAGGTCCAAACACGGGTGATGCGTTATTTTAAAAGACATCATGATTCGAGAGTGGAGCCTCTATTAGTAGCTTTGGCATCAGATCGTAAATCTCCACTCAGAATTGTAGCAGTTTCTGTGTTAGGGGAATATCCCTCTGAAAAGGTTATGGCGACGTTGAAGAAAGCACTGAAAGATGACAATTGGTATGTACGACGCAATGCCGGTCAATCATTGGCAGCGATGAATGGGTCTGCATTCGACCAAGTAGAAGTTGTAACTGGATACAACCGCTATACGAAAGAAGTACCTCGTTACGAGCTTCCCGTCGAAGGGGGAGTGGATGCATGAATCTATTTATGGAGCGATTTCTGGAATTCATAGCTCTCTTCTTTGTTGGTTATATGATCTTGTATACGACCTTTTTGTTTTTATCGGTATTATTTGGTGCTATCCGACTTTTTGAAAAGGATCGGAGGGTGAGGTTAAGAAATGAAATAAAACATGACTATTATATGCCAATATCCATTTTAATGCCTGCTTATAACGAAGGTGTGACCATTGTCGATAATGTCAGACGCTTACTGCAATTGGACTATAAGTTATATGAAGTTATTATCATTGACGATGGGTCAACAGATGAAACAACAGACCTATTATTGGAAGCTTTTCCTTTTCAACAGGCAAGCAGCCCCATTCATCGTGTGCTGCCTTGTAACAAGGAAACAGCAATCTATGAAGCCACGATACACAACGTCAAGTTAACGTTAATTCAAAAGGAAAGAGGAGGAAAAGGTGATGCATTAAATATGGGCATTAACGCTTCTCTCTATCCTTATTTTGTTACCTTAGATGCCGACTCTCTTCTTCAAAGCAATGCATTAGAAAAAATCATTCAGCCTGTATTTGCGGATGACCAAATTATCGCGGTTGGTGGAATGGTACAGCTATCACAATGTGTGGAAATGACCGATGGACACGTACGTCATTATTGGATTCCCTGGCAGCCCATTGTCGGCATGCAAGTGATGGAATATGACCGTTCCTTTTTAGCTTCACGCATTTTATTTGATCAATTTAGTGGGAACTTGATCATTTCAGGTGCTTTTGGTTTATATAAAAAAGATATCGTGCTTGCTGCCGGTGGATATAAAACGGATACGATTGGGGAAGATATGGAGCTTGTGATGCGGCTTCATTCTTACATGCTGCATAATAAAGGGTCCTATAAAATTCGCTATCAGCCAGAAGCGATTTGTTGGAGTCAAGCACCTAGAACACTTCGTGATATTGTGAAACAAAGAAGCCGCTGGCACATAGGATTATTTCAATCGTTAATTTCTTACCCAGAGATGCTTCGTCGTTTTCGCTATAAACCGGTTGGCTTTATTTCCTATTTGTATTATTGGGTCTTTGAATTATTAGGACCGTTCATCGAAGTATTTGGTATCTTTACCATTCTACTATCTTTACAATTTAATATATTGAATGTCCCGTTCATGATTAATTTATTTTTCATATACACGGGTTACGGCATTGTATTATCCTTGACCGCTTTTTTTCAACGAGTCTTTTTTCAAGGTATCAAACTAAAAGTTATAGATATTATGAAAGCGATCCTTTTTGTTGTATTAGAAAACACGATCTTTCGCTACTTTCTTTCCTTTGTCCGAGTTACGTCTTTTATTGGGTATAAAAAGAGACGCAACATCTGGGGCTCCATTACACGGACGACACATAAGAACGGTTCTCGTGCTTGATCAGGAGCGAGGCGCATTCAAGAGAAGTAACCTCTCAAAAGCCTGCAAGCACACGAGGGGTTATTTTTAAGTTTTATCGGACGTGATAAACGCAATTAACATGCCGAATGAAATCATCAGCGTTAAAACGTTTGCTATGTCCATAAGCGACACCCCTTGGAGTTTTTCCAAAGAAGGTTAGTCGGTGTGCTCCCCTTTCATAGGACGTCAGTCTATTGGGTCTTATTCATCTATTTTAAACATTTGGACAAGCTAATTAGAAACATATGTTCGTATAGCGTTCGGTATGCTATAATAAAAGAACAATAGATTGGGATATTCAAGGGTGGTCGGCCTCATCTCCTTCGAAAGGAGGTGATGTCGGATGACAGTATTCGAAAGCTTGATCATTATGATAAGCTTTTCCAATCTCATCGTGATCATACTGTCATGTAACCAAAAAAAATAATCCACCCTTGAGCTGACAGGCCAGGTGGATTATTCATACTGCCTATGCCGATCCCCCTTAGAGGGAACCAACTATTGTGAGACCATAGGTGTAGGAGCACCTGTGGTCTTCTTAATAATATGCGTTCATACTACTTTTATTATACCTGAAAACATGTGATTGTCAAAAGATGAAGGGAACCATATTTACGCATTTGAATAGGATCACTCTAATAGAAAAGATAATAGAAGAGAACGATAGGTTGGAATAATTCAAGGGTGATTTCGGCAAGCAGGGTGACTTATTCACTCGCATGCCGATCTCCCATTGAAGGGAATCAACTATTGTGGACCGTAGGTGTTTGCGCACCTATGGTCTTTTTTTGCTATATGACTGGTTTACTACCACTATACCCGAACTGAAGAATGTTGAAAAATTTTTTAATGAAGGTTAACGGATTCTCAAAGATTTCTTTCATGAAGAAAGTAAAAAAAATTAACATAAATTATCTTTAACAAAATGACAATTTTTGTTGACTTAATGTCAATGATCATTTACATTTAATGAGCAGGAAATGGTAAGAGGGGTTGCGAATGACATGCTGAAAAATCGAGTGAAGGAATTAAGAGCGAGACATCATTTTACCCAATCGGATTTGGGGAAATTGGTCGGAGCCACCCGCCAGACAATCGGCATGATTGAAAAAGGGGATTATGCTCCTTCCGTGCTGTTAGCGTTGAAAATTTCCAAAGCACTGGATGTCGATTTAGAGGATGTGTTTTGGATAGAGGGGGAGGAGGAATAAGGATGGAACGGTTTTTGCGCTCGCCTTATACAATGAGTGTTTTTCTCATTGGTCTGGCATTGATATATTCCACGAGTTCTTTAATGAAACAGCAGAACGATCTGTTTATCGTCATTTCTATGGCATACGCGATTTTTGTCGCTTTTTACTTTGGACTAATGGTGTATTACAACTACAAGTTTCCGGAGCGGAAGATTCGCATTTTGACGTTCATCCCGTATGAGCTAAAAGAAGAAGATGAAGGGCATCAATATGTGACGTACCGGGCTTGTCGAAAAGTCTACATTTATTATTATTTTGCGATTCCGGCAGCCATTGTGGTACTCGTTCTGTTTAAAGAGTTCGAGCTGCTCCCTGTCATCGTCTTGACGGCGCTTGGGATCGGGCAGTATTTTATTTTCTGGTCGGAAGTAAAACAGTTATATGACTAAGAAGGGGAATGGGGACTATGTTTTTATCGTATTTGTTTGTATTTGTCTTGGCAGCGATCCCGTTATTTGAGCTTGTTGCGGTGATCCCATTAGCCATTATTGGAGGCCTGTCTCCATTACCGACAGCCATACTAGCTTTTTTAGGGAATGCACTGACCGTGATTTTGTTAATTGTTTTTGTTGACCACGTAAAGAAATGGAAGAGAAAGCGACAACGAAAGCGGATAGAAGAGATTGACCTAGAAGAAGGAATAGAAGAAGACTGGGAAGCGGAAAAAGAAGAGTCAAAGAAAGGGAAACGCGCAAGAGCCCTGTTTGATAAATATGGTTTGCCAGGCTTAACGATCATCGGCCCTTTCTTCGTCGGCTCGCACATCTCTGCCTTTATGGGGATGAGCTTCGGTTCGAAACGAAAAATGGTGACCAGCTGGATGATGGTGAGTTTATTACTATGGACCGTCGTTACAGCAGTTGCTTCCCGTTACGGAGTCACCTATTTCATGCCGAATGTAGAAGAAGATGGCTTTTTAATACGCCTTTTTAGCAGGTAACATCTGTAGGTTGACCAGGACACTTTGGATAAGTTTAGTGATGAGTTAGCGAAAGGGAAAGCGATGGAAAAAGTGTTGCAAAAATAATGGTTGAACTTCTGGAGTAACTTAGCTTGTGGGCATAGTGGGAAAACCTGCAGCAGCCGAATTTATGGAGACCTACATGTTCCTATCTCTATTCTCCAATAGCTCTGTGATAAAGGGCTGGTGCACTCATTTTCTCTCCATAGCCTTTAGTGTCACAACTTTAGGGTATCGAAAGAGAGAATAGAGTGCACTTTTTATATTCTCTTGAACGACCGATAGAACAAGCTAGACCACCATATTAATGGGAGAATCCTGCATCATTCAGATATATATAAAGCGAAAACAGGCGCGAGAATAGACAAGGGAGATTGTCGAACCGATTCGGCGCCTTGGGGAATCTATGGCACGATTAATAAAAGGGAAGTCCCCAACTGTGTTTTCACAACCCTATCAGTGCGCTTCAATGAGACAGACAAAAGCGGGGTACAAAATTTTTTTAAAAGAGGTTGACAACATACCTATAGGGGTATATGATAGTGGCAGAAATCGAAAAACAACGCATCACATAGAATGACAGACAAGGAGTTATCAGTCATGGAATTCGATCAAGACGTTAAAAATAAAATCAAATAGTAGTTATAAGAAAGCAACTATTATTTTTTAGATTTTTATATACCCATACCTGTATATGTAAAAAAGGATAATTGGGGTAGTGGTAATATAAAATGCAACATTCAGGGTAAGATAACGAGACAATGAAATTACCGGTGCTTGGCATATCCAGCTTGTAGAGGAGCCGTGTTTTTGACCCAGGAAGGATACAACGTCACGAATGCATGGTGATAAGCTTGAGTGAAAAGAGGAAGAAGAACAATAGGAGGGTCTCTATGAATATTACTGCAAATGAAACGTTGGATGCGAAAGGTTTGGCGTGTCCAATGCCAATTGTACGAACAAAGAAAGCCATGGCGGATCTGGATCCAGGTCAAGTGATGGAAGTGCAGGCGACTGATAAAGGCTCGACGGCTGATTTGAAAGCCTGGGCACAAGGTACGGGTCACCAGTATCTCGGTACAGTGGAAGAAGGGGAGGTTCTTAAACATTACGTCCGAAAAGCAAGTAATGAAGAGACGAAAGAAGAAAAAAAACATGAGGATGTCATTGATTTAGAAGAACTTCGCAGCAAAGTAGACAGTCAGGAAGCGATTACCATATTAGATGTGCGTGAGCCGGCAGAATACGCGTTTGGTCATATTCCAGGTGCCATAAATATTCCGCTTGGCGAATTAGAGGATCGAATGGTTGAGATTAATCAGGAGAATGACGTCCATGTGATTTGTCGGACGGGGAACCGAAGCGACTTGGCGTCTCAAAAATTAACGAAAAAAGGGTACAAAAAAGTAAGAAACGTGGTCCCGGGTATGACAAAGTGGGACGGGCCGACAGAACGCAGTAATTAAAGAAAGGGTGGATAAAAATGGCAAACACAAAAGTAGCGATTGTCGCAGCAAACGGCACTTTGTTTGATGCATACAAAGTATTCAATATAGCGAGCGCGGCTGCAGCATCCGATGCGGAGGTAGGGATTTTCTTTACATTTGAGGGATTGAACTTGATTCACAAGGAAGCGCATAAGGACCTGCCTCTCCCTGAAGGGAAAGAACATTTTCAAGAAGGATTCCAGAAAGCGAATGTCCCTTCGATTGAGGAATTGGTAAGCATGGCAGAAGAACTAAATATAAAACTAATTGCCTGCCAAATGACGATGGACGTGATGAGCTTGGAGAAAGACGCCTTCGTGGATGGAATTGAAGTAGGCGGTGCAGCAACCTACATCGATTTTGCCAAGGATGCAAACATCACATTGTCATTTTAATGAGGGAGGTAAGCCGGAATGACACAACCAATAACGAGCAAGGAGTTAGCAAGCAAAATTGTTAACGATGAAAAAACGTTGATTTTAGACGTACGAAATACCGACGAATTTGATAATTGGAAAATTGAAGGCGGTAATGTAGAAGTTATCAACGAACCGTATTTCAATCTCCTGGATAGCGTGGATCCGGTGATGGGCAAACTAGATAAAAACAGTGAAATTATTGTGGTCTGTGCGAAAGGCGGCTCCTCCGATATGATAGCGGACATGATGGAAGAAGCTGGTTTCCGCAATGCACGTAATCTAGAAGGCGGCATGAAAGCTTGGAGTGAACATCTCGAGCCGGTGAAATTGGGCGACTTAAAAGGTGGAGGAGAGCTATATCAGTTCGTCCGAATTGGGAAAGGCTGTCTCTCGTATTTCATTGAATCTAACGACGAGGCTGCCGTAGTGGATGCCAGCCGCATGATTGACGTATATGAAAGCTTTGCAAAAGAACGCGGCGTACAAATCAAGTATACGTTCGATACCCACTTGCATGCTGATCATATTTCTGGAGGGCGGATGTTGGCGGAAAAAGCAGGAGGGACCTATTACCTTCCTGAAAAAGACGCCAGCGACGTCACATTTGATTATGCAGCGTTGGAAGAAGGAAATGATATCACCGTGGGAAACACGGCAATTAGAGTCCAGCCGCTGTACTCTCCTGGCCATACCATTGGGAGCACGTCCTTAATTATCGATGATCAGTACTTGCTGACTGGAGACATTCTATTTGTACGATCCATTGGCCGCCCGGATCTTGCCGGAAAAGCGGAAGACTGGGTGGACGATTTGCGCAATACTTTATACAACCGCTACAAAGAGTTATCCGATGATCTGATTGTACTGCCGGCTCACTATTCCTTCGCGGAAGAACTGGGCAAGGATGGAAGTGTTTCTGCACGATTGGCAGATTTGTATCAACAAAACGCCGGACTGCAGGTAGAGAACGAAAAGGATTTTAGAAAAATGGTGACAGAGAATCTGCCGCCACAGCCCAATGCTTACGAAGATATTCGTAAAACAAACATGGGTAAAATCACACCGGCAGTGGAAGATCAAAAAGAAATGGAAACCGGTCCGAACCGCTGTGCGGTCGAAGGATAATTATAACTATAGGAAAACACTCGCTCGGAAGGTGTTCAAATGATGAGCTGTAATCAGAATGGGTGACGTACATGCGCCTTCGAGCAAACTAGACAATGAATGTAGAACGATCAAAAGATTTACTAAGATGGAGGAGGAATTAGAAATGGAATCAACAAAAGTATTAGATGCAAAAGGACTGGCATGCCCAATGCCGATTGTGAGAACGAAGAAAGCAATAGAAGAACTGAACACGGGAGATATTTTGGAAGTTCATGCGACAGATAAAGGATCGAAGAGTGATATTACAGCTTGGACGAAATCTAGTGGCCATGAACTACTGGAGAATACAGAAGAAGATGACGTATTGAAATTCTGGATTAAAAAATCGTAAGAGATGGCCCATTCCAATGGGCCCCTTTTTATG
Source organism: Bacillus piscicola (assembly GCF_022458745.1). Lineage (GTDB taxonomy): Bacteria > Bacillota > Bacilli > Bacillales > Marinococcaceae > Alteribacillus_A > Alteribacillus_A piscicola. The sequence goes on along the minus strand of NZ_JAJJJF010000015.1, from coordinate 6,447 downwards.
AAAGGAGGGGAAGGCATGATGGAGTATAGCATTTTATTTATCATCACTCTTTTTCTTATCGGTTTTATCGGTTCTTTTATCTCGGGCATGGTTGGTATCGGCGGTTCAATTATTAAATACCCGCTGCTTTTATACATCCCTCCCCTCATCGGTTTGTCCGCTTTTACGGCCCACGAAGTATCCGGAATCAGTGCGGTTCAAGTGTTGTTTGCTACCATAGGAGGAGTGTGGGCTTACCGAAAAGGGGGCTATTTAAATAAAACGCTTATTCTTTACATGGGGGTGGCTATTTTACTTGGAAGCTTTATCGGCGGGTATGGTTCTGAATTAATGACAGAAGGTGGCATTAACCTGGTATATGGTATATTGGCAACCATCGCTGCTGTCATGATGTTTGTTCCTAAAAGAGGCCTGGATGATATCCCGCTCGACCAAGTCACTTTTAATAAATGGCTTGCCGCATCTCTTGCCTTTATCGTAGGGGTTGGTGCAGGAATTGTAGGGGCAGCAGGAGCATTTATTTTGGTACCCATTATGCTCGTCGTCTTAAAGATTCCAACAAGAATGACTATTGCTTCGTCCCTTGCCATTACATTTATATCCTCTATTGGTGCGACGACAGGTAAAGTACTCACAGGACAAGTGTTATATGTGCCGGCAGTGGTGATGATTGTTGCCAGCTTGCTTGCATCCCCGCTGGGAGCTAAAGCAGGTCAAAAAATTAACACGAAACTGTTACAGGGAATTTTAGCAATTTTAATTCTGGGTACTGCTATAAAAATTTGGCTGGATGTCATGGGATAACAGAGGATAATTCGGTTTTCCGTAAAACCCGGCAACCGGAGGGGAGAGCTATGAAGGAGTCGCGTGCTCACACGTGAGGAACGAAAAAGAAGTCACGGGTGAAAAAGTTTCCACCGATATGACCCGGGATTTTCTTATGGCTCCTGGCAGGAGTCATCTTATTCATTCAACAAATACTTAGTAACTTTTTTTAACAGAGCAGATATTAAAGGTAATTGGGGTGTTAATCTTGTATTATCCATGAGTAGTGACAAAAGAGGTCATGTATGATCTTAAAGACTCAAGGTGGTTAAAAAATGTAAGACGACCCGGTGATAGAAAACAGCCTCGGGTGGTACTCACATTTGATGACGGTCCGAGTCACCTATTGAAGCCGATACTAGACGTACTTCAGGAAGAAAACGTTCCAGCCGTTTTTTTCTGGCAGACCCGATTAGTATACAAACAAAGATTATGGCAACGAGCACTGCAAGAAGGCCATTACCTTGGATCTCATACCCATAGTCATAAAAACTTAACAAAGTTAACAAGAGACGAGCAGTATAAGCAGATTAAAACGAGTGTAGACCAACTGCGAGATGTTACAGGCAGGGATGTGTGTTTTTTCCGTCCGCCTTTTGGTCAATATAACGAAACAACGATGCAACTTCTCAATGACCTGCATTTAACGCCTGTGATGTGGGAGATTTCTGGCCTTGACTGGGAGCATAAGCAGGACCCTGCCAGGATTGTAAAAAACGTTACAGAACATATGAGGGACGGTTCCATTATTCTGCTGCACGAATTAGAACAAACCCTTTCGATACTTCCCCGACTCATCGATGAAGTTAGAACAAAAGGATTCGCTTTTACTAATTTGAATAGAAAAGCATCGCCATAATCATAATCAACTTAGTAAGGTTGATTATGATTTCATGTATACATTTTTCATTGTACCTGTTCGTTTACCATCTCTTACAGAAATCTTGCCAATCTGCCAGGTAATCAAACGGAGGAAAGCAACACTCTTGATTTATGGGGTGTTCATCCATAGGCTGGCTTTCTCTATCGAATTTTCGACGAATTTTTTGTATGAGTAAAATGTTTGTAGGCGAATGGGCGTTTCTCCCGTTTGGGAGTACAAAGGGGATGGCTCTTGCGATGTGCTGTCGACGGCTTTATATGGAGGGGCGGGCATGATAGCCTCCATTGGCGAGCCAGTTTATTAACCTGCTGGCTTCCTGGCGAGAATGTCATGCCCGCAGAGGCTCCATGTCAAGCCCCCAAGGGGTTACCACCTAACCAAGCGAGACGCTCATAAGCAGATTCCATGAAAAAAGGGCCACTCCTTAGTAGAATCAAGGTCGACTAAAACAAGATTCGAAAAGGAGAGCCTCATTGTGAAAAATCATAACATAGCTTTACTAACTTTAAAAGAAATGGAGCACCTGGTCTGGAGGAATCTCCAGGAAACCTATTCCGCGCGACCGTGTGGCAAATCAATACGTTTATCTATTGGACCAGTATTTGGCCTTTGATGGAGAAAAGGAAGTAAGCAAAAATATCCGCCTACAATTGGTTGACACAGACCACTGTGTCCAATAATTAGACTAACATCATATTTTAATGTAAAATAGTGATCAAATTAAATAACCAAATGTTTTCTAGGGTTCCGCAACTAATCGTTGGACTGGTCCAAGAGAAAACTCATAGATTTTTCTATGTCACGGAAGGATAAAAGCCTGGGAGATACTGGTAAACAGTGTTCTCTCAGGCTTTTATTATGTAAAAATAATGGAGAGGAGTCATTAAATGAACCGGAATTGGATTAAAGTGTTTATAGCAGCTTTTTTGGAGATTTTTTGGGTGATTGGATTAACACATGCTTATGATTTTTGGACATGGACTGGAACCATTATTTTTATTATAGTTAGCAACTACCTAATGATTACGGCGGCACAAGTGCTTCCAGCCGGAACAGTTTATGCCATTTTTGTGGGATTAGGTACGGCAGGTACTGTTGTTGCAGGAGTGCTTTTCTTTGGTGAATCATTCAATTGGGGAAAAATCATTTTAATTATAACGTTATTGATCGGAGTTATTGGATTAAAATTAGTCACGCCTGAAAAGGTGAAGGAAAGGGTTGAATCCTAATGGCATGGTTTGCTTTGATTGTTGCTGGACTGTTGGAGACTTTCGGTGTCGCAATGATTAACCAACTTACTGTAAAACGTGATTTGCGAACGGTCACATTGCTAATTTTAGGGTTTGGTTCAAGTCTTGCGTTCCTAAGTTATTCATTGCAGTTTATCCCTATGGGAACAGGCTATGCAATTTGGACTGGGATCGGCGTTATCGGCGGTGCATTAGTTGGAATGATATTCTTTGATGAATCAACAGACTGGAGAAGAATGGTTTTTATTACAATTGTTTTATGTTCAGCAATCGGTCTTAAACTTGTTGGATAATCATGTGAGGCTTACAGTTTTATGTTGCAATCGGGCAAAGTTGCAGAGCAAACCGTACGCCCGTCGTGGCTTTATCGGGCCAGATTGTAGTATTTGGAGGTGGTGATTATAACTTTGATAGATATGGCTCTTGCGGTTCTATCCATAGCCGGATTACTATTAATTATTTTGGACTTTCAAAAAAAACAAACAATCATATATCTTATTTGGTGGAATGGCTTTTTTTGCAATAATATTTTATCTGATTGGATGGGCCTTCCTTTTGCCAATGGCTCCTCCGATTGCATTGGCAATTTTATTTTTTGCAAAGAAAAAGGAAGATTCTGCTTAATTTTTCAGTTCAACAAATGGGCACCATTCTTGAATAATAACCGACGCCCAACTATACATTTAAAAGGCCATTTAATTAAATACTCAGAAACGGTTAGTATCGTGTAGTTCAAGTAAAGGATTGGAGAGTCAGGATGACCTTATATCCGTTTTTAGTCGAATTATTCAAGAAAAGGCGCAAATCTGGAATAAAGGTTTGCGCATATCATACATATCAGAACACGCTATAGGTACCCCCCCTTATAACGTCACCCGTGAAGGTGAAGCTGTATTCAATTTTTCAGATTCCCCTCTGCTAATCTCTACAAATACTTTTCTAAATTTGTTCCCCGTCAATTATTTTTTATTCCATCTGCCTTATGATTAAATCAGAAAGAAAACAAGGAGGCAGATGGTCATGGTAAAAATGATCAACGATTATAAAAACCAGATTACTGCAATTTCTGGAGGATTATTGATACTAGCACTGGTTTTTTATTTTATAGAATTATCAGGTTGGCAGAATCGTTCACTGCTTATCGCAACAATTGTTGCGGGTACCCCAATCGCCATCAAGGCATTTCAAGCACTTAGAATGAAAGCATTCAGTATTGAACTGCTCGTTACGATCGCTGTTATCGGAGCATTGTTCATCGGGGAGTTCGTGGAATCTGCTGTTGTAACATTCCTGTTTATGTTCGGAGATTATTTGGAAGCTCGTACCTTGAACAAAACGAGGTCATCGCTGAAAGAATTGGTGGACATGGCGCCACAGGAAGCAACCGTCATCCGTGAAGGAGAGCACGTCACGATTCCTATTGAAGATGTCAACGTAGGCGATCATGTTGTGATTCGCTCCGGCGGAAAAATTCCGGTGGATGGCAGCATACTCCATGGTCATGGAACCTTGAATGAGGCTGCGGTTACTGGTGAATCTGTACCTCGGACAAAAAAGCGGAACGACCAAGTTTTCGGAGGAACCCTTGTTGACCATGGCTATGTTGAAATGGTGGCCGAAAAAGTCGGGGATGACACAACATTTGCTAAAATCATTGAACTTGTTGAAGAAGCTCAAGAATCGAAGTCTAAAACGGAAAAGTTCCTGGACCGGTTTGCCAACATTTACACACCTGCCGTTGTGGTCCTGTCCATTCTCGTCTATGCATGGACACAGAACCTGCACACAGCGATTACCTTCCTGGTTGTAGCTTGTCCCGGCGCTCTTGTCATCGGTGCACCAGTCTCGAATGTTGCCGGCATCGGCAATGGCGCGAAAAACGGTGTGTTGGTTAAAGGCGGCGAAGTGATGGATAACTTCTCCAAAGTGGATACACTTGTCTTTGATAAAACGGGCACACTGACAAAAGGAAAACCGGAAGTAACTGACATTCAAACATTCGGAGGAAAAAACTCAGATGAATTACTACGCCTCGTTGCTCAGGCGGAAATCATTTCAGAGCATCATTTAGGCCAAACAATCGTGAAAGAAGCCCAGGAGCGTAAAATCACACTTGATGGGGAACCAATTGATAGTAAAGTCATCAAAGGAAACGGTATCCGGGCTACAGTGGATGGCCATGTCCTGGTTATCGGGAACCGGAAACTGATGGCAACGAGCAATATTGCCATTCCTGCTGATGTGGCAAGCTACGCCATTGACCGTGAAAAAGCAGGTAACACTGCCGTATTTGCAGCAGTAGACAGTCATATTGCAGGCATCTTTTCCATTGCTGATCAGATTCGCGAAGATGCCAAAGAAGCACTGGACGACATGCGTCAACATGGTATTAAGAAAATCATCATGCTGACAGGTGACAACAAGCATACGGCAGAACTGGTTGCATCCCAGCTTGGTATTGATGAAGTCCATGCCGAATTGCTTCCCGAAGATAAAGTGGCAATTGTAAAACAACTGAAAGCAGACGGACATGTTGTCGCAATGGCTGGTGACGGCATTAACGATGCACCATCGATCGCTACCGCTGATATCGGTATCGCGATGGGTGAGGGCGGCACAGATGTTGCAATGGAAACCGCGGACGTCGTATTGATGGCAGACAAACTCAAGCAATACGCACATGCTTTCAAATTATCGAAAGCAACAATCCGCAACATGAAACAAAACACAGTGTTCGCCATCGGAATTGCCTTTGTTCTTCTGGCTGGTGTCCTGGCCGGTACTGTTCATCTCGCATCCGGCATGTTCATCCATGAAGCCAGCGTGCTGATTGTGATCCTAAACGCTATGCGGTTAATGCCTTCAATCAAAAAGCCGAAAGTCAAGAGAAGAACAAATTGCAAACAGCCGAAGTGTAAAACAATAACTTCTTAATGCGGAAAGGAAGGTAATCGCGTAAAACATTCCATTCATGCAGCGATTCCTACATGAAAAATAGAGGAAAAAAAGAGGAGAGAGTAAAATGAGAACGATTAAATTTCAATTAGAACCACTTACCTGCCCATCCTGTATTAAAAAAATAGAAGGCACCCTTGGCAAAATGGACGGAGTGGAGAACGTGAAAGTGTTATTTCACTCAAGCAAAGTCAAGTCCACTTATGATGAAAGCAAAATAACATCGGACGAGCTGAAGAACACGATTGAAAAACTCGGTTATCCGGTCGCAAGCTAAAATTCGTAAATCAGAATGTACCGTACCAAGGGAAAAGTACTCACCGAGTAGATGGATGGGTGAGTACTTTTCTTTTTTACTAGTAAAAACCTTTGAGAGCTGTTCTCTTAATGTTGATGGATGAAACTTCAGCGTGCGTCGGCTTAGTTAGAGGAAGTTCTGCTAGAACCGCACACGTCCTGCGCACAGCGGTATGTGTAAAATATTACTCGACAACTTCACAAGAAAACTGATAGTTGTGAACTGAAAAGAGCGTC
>NZ_JAJJJF010000014.1 GCF_022458745.1 Bacillus piscicola | reverse complement strand
GATAATGAAGGGGCAGCCCTTTGTGAAAGTAGGACGTTGCCAGGCAAGCAAAAAAGGAGTTGTCAGAAAATATTCTGGCGGCTCCTTTTTATATACTTATTCATAAAGACTCAGAATTCGTTGGTCACGTAAGCATCTGTTACGTGACCGTTTTCTTTCCTCGATTCTAGGGGGATCCTGTATTTTCGAATACCACGCAGACCCGCTACAGGTCAAGCAAGCTAAGAAGGCATTGTCCCGGGAAGAGCGCCTGCCCACAGTGGAAATCAACCTATCTAATACTATGTGCAAGTTGTTCGGATTTTAATAACTGAATGCGAATTATGAAATTAACTCGTTCTATAAGACATTAAAAACATATTGGAATTATTTCATTGCTATAAATGAATAGGTGTGCATAGAATGATAATAGAACATTTTCTGCTGTCTGCACCTGTTTTAATCATAAGCAATTGATTGCATAACACAGCAATGAAAGCATAAATTAGTGCTCTACACACTTTTTACTGATCACGCATAACCTGGAAATATAGAACCTTCCTCTAAATAGAATAAAATTTTTATTTTAGGCGAAACTAGTTTCATAGGAGGTGGGCATGTTGGGTTTTGGTGTAAACGAAAAGAAGTGGGTAGAGACGTGCGTTCTTTGTGAAGAGGAAAAGCAGCGGGGTATTCATATTATAGACAACTTTTTATGTAGGGATTGCGAGCAAAAACTTGTAAATCTTCCCCCGGAAGATCCGACGTACAAGGAGCATATTATTAAATTAAGAAAACTAAAAGCTTCTACTTTACTATCTTAATATAATCATCTTTATCACTATTTGCAGCTAAGCAAATGCAGTCTGAGTCGGCTTCTCAAAATATGCTAGCAAGACATCTATGAACAGTTCAATCTCTTCATGTTGATGATGTGGTGAAGAATAGTGAAAAATGCAGGTAGAGGGATGAAAATGGATCAAGAATTATTACCTATAGTAGAAGCGCTTCAGAAACATGATCGGAAGAACCCGACATCGATGCACGTTCCAGGTCATAAAAATGGGAGGGTGATGCCTGCCCATGGACAAGCACTTTTTTCGTCGGTTCTTCCATTTGATCAAACTGAGCTAACAGGTTTAGACGATTTACACGCACCAGATGGAGTCATTGCTTGTGCTCAAAAGTTGGCCGCTGCTGTTTACGGTGCAAAGGATACTTTGTTTTTGGTCGGCGGCTCAACAGCCGGGAATTTGACCATGATATTGGCTTCTTTTCGGCAAGGAGATACCGTGCTTGTACAACGTGATTCCCATAAGTCAATCATAAACGGGCTGCGGCTGGCGGGATTGCGGCCTGTTTTTATTTTCCCTAAGTACGACAACAAGACACAACTTTCTCTAGGTGTCACAGAGAGCATGGTAGAGCAAGCTTTTGTCCAGTATCCTCAAGCAAAAGGGCTCATTATCACGTCACCGTCCTATTACGGATGGACACAGAGTCTATCAGAAATCATCCATACCGCACATAAACGAGGAGCAAAAGTGCTGGTCGATGAGGCTCACGGTGCTCACTTTCCAGCAAGCTCAGTCTTTCCACCATCCGCGCTTGAACAAGGAGCAGACGTGGTGGTGCATTCTGCTCATAAAACATTGCCTGCTTTGACGATGGGTGCGTTCTTACATCTGGGAAAAACAGGGTCCGTTTCCCTGCAGGCATTAAAGGATGCAGCTGCAATCGTTCAATCAAGTAGTCCGTCCTACCCTATTCTTGCTTCTTTAGATATTGCCCGCCACTATGTACATACAGTGCAACAATTTGATCAGGAGTTATTAGCGAGGCATTTCTTAGCGATGAAGTCAAACATGAAAAGTGCCACGGGATTAACCGTTGTTTCTCCTCCTGATGGGATTTACGAGGACCCGTTAAAATGTATTGTCCAAGCTCCCACGGGCTACAGTGGCTGGACTTTACAGCATTATTTGGAAGAAGAGAATATATATCCGGAGCTAGCGGACTCCAAACATGTCCTGTTTATATTTCCATTGGTACTAGATACAGAACAGGAAGGAACGTATACTAAAATAAGAAAGTCTGTGAATCGGATGATGACAGAAACCCCAAAAAAAGAGTTTGATTCAATGACAATGCCGACGTCTTTTTTTCTTCACGAAGCAGAAAAAGACTGGGCAGATGAGATGTTTCACGTGAAACAACAGCAGGTTCCTTTAATGAACGCGAAAAACCTTACAGCTGGTACGGACATCATCCCTTATCCACCAGGGATTCCTTTGTTTTTAAAAGGAGAAAAAATCATGGGAGAGCGCTATGATTTTCTGGTAGAATGGCTGGCTAAAGGGGGACGCATTCAAGGCGGAGAAATGAACAAATATGGTGATTGGTATCTTAATATAATAAACAAGGATGAAAATGAATGAGCAAAAAAGGAATGTTTATCAGTTTTGAAGGTTGCGAAGGAGCTGGCAAAACGACAGTAATCGAACATCTTTATGAAAAAATGGTGGAAAAAGGATACAGAGTGATGAAAACACGGGAGCCGGGAGGAATCGATATTTCTGAACAAATCCGTACGATTATTCTCCACCCCGGTCATAAAGAGATGGACAGCCGAACGGAGGCACTTTTATATGCAGCTGCGAGAAGGCAGCATCTTGTGGAAAAAGTGATTCCTGCATTAGAAGACGGTTGTCACGTGTTGTGCGACCGCTTTATTGACAGCAGCCTCGCTTATCAGGGAGCAGCCCGTGGCATCGGGATAGAAGACGTACTTGCAGTAAATGAATTTGCGATCGGTCCCTATATGCCGGATGGGACCATATATATAGATATTTTACCTGAGACAGGACTCACACGCATCTTCAAAAATAAAGACAGAGAGATTAATCGGCTCGATAACGAGACCATTCATTTTCATCAAAGAGTACATGAAGCATATCAAAATCTACAAGAACGCTATCCGGAAAGAATCCATAAAATAAATGGAGAACAATCTTTAGATAACGTTATATTAGATGCAGAACGTTATCTGAATTCCATATTATCTGGTGAGTAAAAAGTGTGTTCGGATTACTATTTTCATTTAACCTTCATATTTAGTAAAATAATAAAAAACATGAGTCACTATGATGACGAAAGCGGGGATCGTGATGAAACTAATCATTGCTGTTGTACAGGACAAGGACAGCAATCGCTTATCCAATGCTTTGGTTGATAAAGATTATCGGGCTACGAAATTGGCAAGCACAGGTGGTTTTTTAAAGGCCGGAAACACAACATTTTTAATAGGTGTGGAAGATGAGCAGGTGGACCACGTGTTAGAAATTATTCAAGAGAACTGTAAAGCGCGAGAACAGCTGGTTGCTCCGGTATCGCCTATGGGAGGAAATGCCGATTCGTATGTACCATATCCAGTAGAAGTACAAGTCGGGGGAGCTACAGTCTTCATTATGCAGGTCGAACAGTTCGAGCAGTTTTGAAATCGAGGGATAATGAATGAGTATGACTTGGGAAGAAATAAAAACAGAACAACCGACCGTTATGGCAATCTTGAAACGGAGTATCGATAAAAACAGACTTGCTCATGCCTATGTGTTCGAAGGAAGACGTGGATCCGGGAAAAAAAAGGCAGCTTTCCTGATCATCCAGTACCTTTTTTGCTTGGACAAAGATACGAATGGACCATGTGGAAAGTGTCGGGACTGTAAGCGAATACAGCACGGCAACCACCCGGACGTTATGCTTGTTGAACGAGAAGGAACAACCATCAAAAAAGCGCAGGTAGAAAGCCTACAAAAAGAATTCACCTATCGTGGTATGGAACCAGGTTTGAAGGTGTACGTTGTCAACGAAGCAGATAAAATGACAGCAAGCGCAGCAAACAGTTTGTTGAAGTTTTTGGAAGAGCCAGAAAGCCCGACGCTGGCTCTTTTACTGACTGAGAATATTCACTCCATGCTTGATACGATTGTATCCCGATCCCAAAAAGTTACATTTGCTCCCCCTTCCCTTGAAAAGCGGACAGCCATGTATGAAGAACAAGGTATCAGCAGTGCTGCTTCATCCTTGTTGGCCAGACTTCCTGATCAGTGGGGCGGTGAAGAACTAAGTGAGAAAAAAGAGTGGATTGTACATGGAAGAAGTCTAGTGATACAATTACTTGAAGAGGTTCATCATCGACCTCAACAAACGCTTTTAACTTTACAGGAAAAGTGGCTTCCCCATTTTAAAGATAGAGAAGAGCTGGACATTGGCTTGGATTTGCTGCTTTTCTGGTATCGCGATATTCTGGCGGTAAAACAAGGGCAGGAAGACCTTGCTTATCCCGACCAAATAAAAAAGTTAGAGCAAGGGGCTCTTCAGATGTCAGAGACCGTGATTTCCCAACGTGTGCAGTGGATCCTCCATGCAAAACGGCGGCTTCGTGCCAATGTAAATGCCCAGCTTCTAATGGAGCATTTACTGCTCCGCTTACAGGAGGGATCATAACGTTGTATGAAGTAATTGGAGTCAGATTTAAGAAAGCTGGGAAGATATATTACTTTTCGCCCGGTGGCCTTCATATAGAAAAAGAGCAGTGGGTCGTAGTAGAGACTGCTCGCGGAGTTGAATTTGGCAAAGTCGTGCTTGCCAATAAACAAGTGAGCGGTGATGATGTTGTTCTTCCTTTAAAAAAGGTTATTCGGATTGCTAACCAGGAGGACAAGGACATTATTGCCAAAAATAAAGAACTGGCACATAAAGCGTATGAAGTGTGTACAGCAAAAATTGCGGAACATAACCTGGACATGAAGCTGGTCGATGTGGAGTATACGTTTGATCGGAATAAAGTACTGTTCTACTTTACAGCAGATGGCAGGATCGATTTTCGTGATCTCGTCAAGGATCTAGCTTCCATATTCCGTACACGGATTGAGTTGCGCCAGATTGGTGTCCGTGATGAAGCCAAAATGCTTGGGGGAATTGGTCCATGCGGGCGGGTGCTGTGCTGTTCTTCCTTTTTAGGTGATTTTGAGCCGGTCTCTATCAAAATGGCAAAAGATCAAAATTTGTCTTTGAACCCGGCGAAAATATCCGGTCTTTGTGGCCGCTTGATGTGCTGTCTTAAGTATGAGAATGACCATTATGAGACGGCAAAAAAAGAACTGCCTGACATTGGGGAGATCATTAAGACTCCAGAAGGAAAAGGGAAAGTAGTCGGCCTGAATATATTAGAACGTCTTGTCCAAGTGAATATTCCAGAACCGCAAAATACTCTGGAATACAGCCTCGAAGAGCTAGTGGAAGAAGGCTATATTATAGGTTAAGCAATAAGGGTGATTGAGGTGGGTGTTCGTGAAGAAAAGGGAGCTATTCTCTCAAGTCATTCATATGGAAGAACGGATTGGTATCCTTCATAATGAATTGAGAGATTTAAAAGAACAGCTGGCTATGTTGATTGAAGAGAACCAGGCTTTATACTTAGAAAATCAGCATTTGCGAGAGTGTTTAGATGAAAAAAAAGAAACGACGGCAAAGTCCTCCGCTGAAAAGCAGCCATCTGAAAGTGCCCCGAATGTAGGAGAGGGTTATGATAATCTCGCACGATTGTACCAAGAGGGATTTCACGTATGTAACCTTCACTACGGAAGCCTACGAACCGATGGTGACTGCTTGTTTTGCCTTTCCTTTCTTCACCAAAAGTAAGTTGTGCTGTCCTCCACCGGGACAGCATTTTTTGTCGTATTAGAAACATGCTAAAATAAACAGACGGGTCGTGAAAACATGTCTTTATTGTTAGCAGGAGAACGGCTTGATTATATTGCGAATGACTTATACATTATCCAAAGTAGCGAAACGTTCGCCTTTTCGATTGATGCAGTTTTGCTTGCCAAGTTTACGAAAGTACCGGTAACAAGAGGGAGGATCATTGATTTATGCAGCGGGAATGGTGTCATTCCTCTCGTACTTTCAACAAGAAGCAGGGTGCCGATAACTGGGATTGAACTACAAGGAAAGTTAGTTGAAATGGCAAAAAGAAGTGCTACGTACAATAAATTGGACGAGCAAATTCAATTTTTCGAGGGAGATGTTCGTGACAAAAATCTCGCAAACATGGTCGGCCAAGCAGATTTAATCACCTGCAATCCCCCTTACTTTGCAACTCCGGGAGAAGCGGAGTGGAACGTAAATCCGTATTTGGCCAATGCACGTCACGAAAGAAATGGGACATTAAAAGAATTGACCGCAGCAGCATCACGGCTTGTTAAAGAGAAAGGCAAGGTTTCGATGGTACTAAGGCCGGAGCGGCTCTCTGACTTAATGGAAGCTTACCGAACCTACCGTATTGAGCCGAAACGCCTGAAGCTCATTTATCCAAAGAGAGACAAAGACGCGAATATTGTTTTACTGGAAGGGATTAAAGAAGGAAAGCCAGGGCTGACTTGTACGGCGCCGCTTACTGTCTATGAAGACAACGGCACGTATACAGAGGAGTTTCAAAACTATTATGGACAATGCTAAAAAACACTATGTTTATACGCTCAGATGTGCAGACGGTACATACTATACCGGTTATACGACAAACATAGAACAAAGGATAAACAAGCATGAACGTGGGCTGGGTGCCAAATATACACGAGGGCGCGGTCCTTTCCAATTAGTGTTTACGAAGGAATTCCCTACGAAGACAGAAGCGATGCGCGCTGAATATAGGATAAAGAAAATGCCCAGATACAAGAAGGAACAGTTTTTTGTTTTGGAAAACAGGAAAGGATAACGGATATGGAGCTCAACATACAAAAAAGTTTTGCCGAGAAGGAAGACGGGGTATTATATCTTGTACCAACGCCGATTGGAAATTTAGAAGACATGACGTTTCGAGCGGTGCGGATTCTTAAGGAAGCAGCTGTTATCTTTGCAGAAGATACGAGACAGACACGAAAGCTCTGTTCGCATTTCGGTATCTCAACTTCGCTCAATAGTTATCATGAACACAATAAAGAACAAAAAGGCGAAAGGATTATTTCTCTATTAAAAGCAGGCCAAACCGCTGCTCTCGTCAGCGATGCCGGCACGCCTCTCGTGTCCGATCCTGGTAAGGAAATCGTCAGGTCTTGCATAGAGGAAGGCATTCCCGTAATCGCACTTCCTGGTGCCAACGCGGCTGTCACAGCCCTTACTGCTTCTGGGTTGGGTGGTGGACCCTTTTATTTTTATGGTTTTTTACCACGAAAACGGAAAGAGCGCGAAGATGAGTTAAAAAAAATTGCTCATGTAGAAGCATCTTTCATTTTCTATGAATCACCGTACCGGGTGAAAGAAACGGTCGCTCACTTAGCGGCACTATGGGAGAACAGGCAAGTTGTGTTGGCAAGGGAATTAACAAAAAAATTTGAAGAACTTATTCGTGGTTCGGGCGCAGAAGTGAGCGACTACTTACAAGATAGAGAGATAAAGGGAGAATGCTGTTTGATCGTTGAAGGCGGACAAGCAGCAAGCGAACAGCAAGCATGGTGGCAGGGTCTCGGGATGAAAGCTCACGTCACTCGTTACGTCGAGGATGGACTGCCTGCTAAAGCAGCGATAAAAGAAGCGGCTAAAGACCGGGGAGTGTCAAAAAGAGAAGTATACGCAGCTTATCATGATCTGTAATTTATTTGGAGGGCAAAGGCGAAAAATCCCCGCGCCACTCACAAGCGGATACGGGGATTTTTAAAATTATGATGAACGTGGAACAATGTATTTAGGAATTGATCTTCTCATACTCTAAGTGATCTTCCAGCTCCCTCATCAGAATCTTTGCGCCTTCTGGCGAAAGGATGACTTTCCCATCGGCAAGGGATAGATTTTGATCAGAGGATTCGCCTGTTATTTGACAAGCCCTCCTCGGTTTATACTTCGTTAGGATGATACGCTCGTCATCTACACTGATTTCGAGTGGGTCTTTTACGGCAATTTCCAATGTTCTCCGCAGTTCAATAGGAATCACTACTCTCCCTAATTCATCTACCTTACGTACAATGCCAGTAGTTTTCATACTCTTCCTCCTTCATTCATTATGAAAATAGCCTATTGTTGTTTCTTTTCAGTAGTGCTTGGTGAAATCGGTACGGGGAACTCCATGTGGAGGGTGTTCCATGTATGTAATCTCGTGGATGTTGTCGTCATATTTCGACATTTTTTAATAGAACAATGATATCAGCGTTTCCAAAACCCGTCAATAAATTTTCCAAATAATACTACAAGGAATTCCAACTTTTCGAAATTTAGACAAAAAAGATTTTAAAAAATGGAGAAGATACAGCTCTTTTACCTAATCTTGACAGAGGGAACCCGCTTCGTTATAGTCTTATTGAGAATACACCGCATGTCAGTTGAATAGAAGAATCCGATGAAGGGATGAGTAAAAAGGAAGGCTGTTTTTCAGAGAGCCGGGGAAGGTGAGATCCGGTACTGCTGAACTTTTGAATATGGTCCTGGGAGGAGTTTCTTTTCGAGCTAATGGAGGGCGCTTGGCTGTGCCCTTATTCGTAAGAAAAGGACGTATTTTCTGCGTTAAAGAATGTGCCTGCAAGAGGAATAGCAGGTGTCTGAGCCTCATTTTTGCAAAAAAATGAGGGAATTTGGGTGGTACCGCGTGAGTATAACTCTCGTCCCTTAGCAGGACGGGAGTTTTTTTATTATGGTAAGGAAAAAGGAGGATTTTAAACGATGACTACTGATAAGAAGACGTTTTACATTACGACACCGATTTATTATCCCAGCGCAAAACTTCATATCGGGCATGCTTATACAACCGTGGCAGGAGATGCGATGGCCCGGTATAAACGGCTGCGTGGGTATGATGTACGTTATTTAACCGGGACGGATGAGCACGGACAGAAGATTGAACGAAAAGCTAAAGAAAATGGCGTGTCCCCGAAACAATTTGTAGATGGCATTGTTGCGGACATTAAAAAACTTTGGGATAAACTGGATATTTCTTACGATGATTTCATTCGAACGACAGAGGAGCGGCATAAGAAAGTCGTACAGCAAATCTTTGAGAAGCTAAAGGAAAACGGTGACATCTATCTTTCTGAGTATGAAGGCTGGTATTCCGTCCCGGATGAGACGTTTTATACAGAATTACAACTTGATGATCCAGTATACGAAGATGGTCAGATCGTAGGGGGGAAGAGCCCCGACAGTGGACATCCTGTTGAATGGGTCCGTGAAAAATCGTACTTTTTCCGAATGAGTAAATATGCGGATCGCCTGCTTCAATACTACGAAGATAATCCAGAATTTATACAACCTGAATCCCGGAAAAACGAAATGATTAATAACTTTATTAAGCCGGGTCTTGAGGATTTGGCAGTTTCTCGGACTGCGTTCAGTTGGGGGGTCCCTGTGAAAAGTGACCCAGAACATGTCGTGTACGTATGGATTGATGCATTATCGAACTATATAACAGCGCTTGGATACGGAACCGACAATAACGAGGACTACTTAAAATACTGGCCGGCTGACGTTCATCTTGTTGGTAAAGAAATTGTTCGTTTCCATACAATTTACTGGCCGATTATGTTAATGGCGCTTGATTTGCCGCTTCCTAAAAAAGTCTTTGGCCACGGTTGGCTCTTAATGAAGGACGGAAAGATGTCAAAGTCGAAAGGGAATGTTGTCGATCCGATTCCTCTCATTGACCGCTTCGGCCTTGACGCACTCCGTTATTACTTGCTTCGGGAAGTACCTTTTGGCTCGGATGGGGTGTTTACGCCAGAAGGATTTATCGATCGCATTAACTATGATTTAGCTAACGATTTAGGCAACCTCTTGAACCGCACTGTTGCTATGGTTAACAAGTATTTTGATGGACGTCTTCCGGCTTATGTAAAAGACGGAACTCCGTACGATGCCCAACTTGTCGATCTTGTAGATGCCACTGTCAACAAAGTTGAACAGGCTATGGAGGACATGGAATTCTCGGTTGCTTTAACCGCTATTTGGCAGTTGATCAGCCGTACAAACAAATATATAGATGAGACGCAGCCGTGGATGCTGGCTAAGGATGAACAGGGAAAAGAACAGCTTGGTACCGTCATGTATCACTTGGCTGAGTCCCTGCGCTTTGTTTCAATTATGATTCAGCCTTTCATGACGGAAGCTCCTGATAAAATGTGGGAGCAGCTCGGTGTGCCAGATTCTCTGAAAGAGTGGGAAACAATGAGGTCATTTGGACAGCTGCCTGCAGGAACCGAGATGATTAAAAAAGGTAAGCCGATCTTTCCACGTCTCGAAGTAGATACAGAAGTAGCCAATATCATTAAAGACATGGGCGGTACAGTGAAAACCGAGCCCGAACAGAAAAATGAGCATGTGGGTCAGACGGAAGGTACAGATGAAGCAGAGATTACGATCGATGATTTTAAAAAAGTAACGTTAAAAGTCGCGGAAGTGATCAAAGCGGAACCGGTCAAGAATGCGGACAAACTATTGAAAATACAGCTTGATTTAGGATATGAGAAACGCCAAGTGGTCTCGGGTATTGCAGAATATTATAAGCCGGAAGAATTAACAGGAAAAAAAGTGATCTGTGTAACGAATCTAAAGCCGGTCAAACTGCGTGGGGAATTATCCCAAGGAATGATTCTTGCTGCCTCAAAAGGAAAAGACCTGACATTAGCGACGATTGACCAGGATTTACCGAATGGTTCAGACGTAAATTAATTTCATAAAAAGGGTGACAGTGCTATGTTATTTGATACCCATGTGCATGTAAATGCTGAACAGTTTGAAGAGGATGCATCCGAAACAATTGAAAGGGCACGGCAGGCTGGCGTGTCATGGATGAATGTTGTCGGCTTTGACCCGGTTACGATTGAAAAAGCGCTTGATTTTGCAGATACGTATGATTTTATTTATGCCTCTGTTGGCTGGCATCCCGTCGATGCAGTAGATATGACAGAGGAACATTTAGAGTGGCTGGAACAATTGGCAGCTCACCCGAAAGTAGTCGCACTCGGCGAAATGGGACTTGATTACCACTGGGATAAGTCACCGAAAGAAATACAAAAAGAAGTGTTCCGCAAGCAGATCCGCTTAGCGAAAAAGGTCAATCTGCCTATCATTATTCATGATAGAGAAGCTCACGAGGATATCGTAGAAATATTAAAAGAAGAGCAAGCCGAAGAAACAGGTGGAATTATGCATTGTTTCGGTGGCAGCCTTGAGATTGCGAAAGAGTGCTTGGATATGAATTTCTATATTTCATTCGGCGGGCCGGTTACATTTAAAAATGCAACATTACCGAAAGAAACGGCTAAAGAAATTCCAATGGATCGTCTGCTTATCGAAACAGACAGCCCGTATTTAGCTCCTCATCCGTATAGAGGGAAGCGCAATGAACCTGCTTATGTCAAACTCGTTGCTGAAAAAATAGCGGAACTGAAAGACATCCCTTACTCCCAATTAGCAGAACAGACAACAGCTAATGCAAAAAGAGTGTTCCGGCTAGCAGATTAAACACAGGGAGTTGGGAGAAAATAAAAAACAAACACTCCTTATCAGGAGGACAGGAATCCGACATGAAAATAAAAGAATGTATTGTTGTAGAAGGTAAAGATGACACTGCGGCAGTAAAACGTGCTGTCGATGC
Source organism: Bacillus piscicola (assembly GCF_022458745.1). Lineage (GTDB taxonomy): Bacteria > Bacillota > Bacilli > Bacillales > Marinococcaceae > Alteribacillus_A > Alteribacillus_A piscicola. The sequence goes on along the minus strand of NZ_JAJJJF010000014.1, from coordinate 40,601 downwards.
AGACACGATTGAAACGAATGGTTCTGCTGTCGGCGATACTGTATTACGGCAGATAAAGCTCGCACAGGAGAGACGCGGTGTTATCATTTTCACGGATCCGGATGGTCCTGGAGAGCGGATTCGACAAATTGTCAGTCGGGAAGTACCGGGCTGTAAACATGCTTTTCTAACTAAAGAGGAAGCTCTTTCAAAAAAAGGTGGTAATCTTGGTATTGAAAACGCAGATCCGGCAGTGATTCGCCGTGCGATATTGCGAGTGCGTGAAGAATCGGGCGAAAAGCCGAAAGTACAGAAAGAGTGGATTACTCAGCAGGATTTAATGGACAGCGGTATGTTGGCCGGGCCCGGTGCACGACAACGACGTGAGCGGATGGGAGAGCTTTTGAACATCGGTTATGCAAACGGGAAACAGTTTTTGAAAAAATTGGAGATATTTAATATCCAATACAATGAGTTTGCCCGTGCATTCCAAGTCGTATTGGAGGAGGAAAACAACTGTGCCCAAAGAAATAGCCGTTCCGAGCAGAACGAAGGAAATACTTCAGAAATATGATTTTTCATTCAAAAAAAGTCTAGGACAGAACTTTTTAATCGATGGGAACATATTAAAGCAAATTGCCGGGGCCGCCTTAATGGGACCAAACGACGGAGTTATTGAAATAGGTGCCGGGATCGGTGCATTAACGGAACAACTGGCGAAAACCGTGAAGCAGGTAGAGAGCTTTGAATTAGATGGCCGCCTGCTTCCGATATTGGACGAAACGCTAGCGCCATACCCGAATGTAACGGTGCATCATCAAGATATTTTACAAGCAGATATTCGACAAGTAATAGAGGAACAGATGAAGGACACAGATGAGGTCGCAGTATGCGGGAATCTGCCTTATTATGTAACGACACCGATCATTATGCAGCTCTTGGAACAACGTCTGCCTATCAAACGAATTGTAGTGATGATCCAAAAGGAAGTAGCAGAACGTATATCAGCCTCACCGGGAACAAAAGCTTACGGGTCCCTCTCCATTGCTGCTCAATATTATGCAGAAGTTAAAACGGTTACGATTGTGCCAAAAACTGTGTTTATTCCAAGACCAAAAGTAGATTCTGCGGTTCTGCAACTGAATCTTCGTAAGGAACCCCCTTGCCAAGTGGACGATGAGGAATTCTTTTTCCGGGTTATTAAATCATCGTTTGCCCAGCGACGGAAAACACTATGGAACAACTTACAGCATAACTTAACAGGCAAAGACAAAAAGAACATATTGGAGAGTGCCTTGGCTAATGCCGATATTGATCCGCAAAGACGGGCTGAAACCCTTTCCATGGAGGAATTTGCGAAGTTAAGTAACCACTTGTTAGCGGGAAGTTTCTAACAAAAAGTATTTGTTCTTTTCGCACCTCTCTTAGGCTTTTGCATAGGCTGTCGAGAGAAGGGGGAGAAGCCCGTGAATATTAAAATAGGAGATCTTGTTGCACGTTATTCTTATGACTGTGATATTATCTTCCGAGTAGTGGCGATTCATGACGGTATGGTAGAACTTATTGGAGAGGAATTGCGTCTTGCTGCGGACGCCCCTTTGCCAGACCTGAAAAAGATAGAAAAGGTGGACCGGAAAGAATACGAGAAAACAGCGCGAGAAAACGAAGAGCATTATTACCGGCTGTTTCGCAAAGAAGCCCGCATAATGAAAGAACGGAATGACCATGAGGCTTCGGGTGATTATAAAGAAAATACTTCTTATTTTGAGATGAGAGGCCGTGTGCTGCATATTGACGGTGATCCTAATTATTTGGCGAAGTGCACCGCTTTATATGAAAGGCTGGGAATCCCTGTGTACGGAGTCCACCTCTCTGAAAGAGAAATGCCGGCGCAAGTGCGCTCCCTCCTTGAAATGGTTCGACCGGATATACTCGTCGTTACAGGGCACGATGCTTACCTTTCTGCAAGCGGAGAAACAAATGACATCAAGGCCTATCGGAATTCCAAATTGTTCGGAGAGACAGTGAGGGAAGCCAGAAAAGTGGTACCGCAGCTGGATCAACTTATTATATTCGCCGGTGCCTGTCAATCTAACTTTGAGTGGCTTCTAAAAGCAGGAGCCAACTTTGCTAGCTCCCCGGAACGTGTCAATATCCATGCTCTTGATCCCGTGTACATTGCAGCGAAAATCAGTTTAACTCCTTTCATGGAAAGAGTGGGTGTTTTAGAGCTGATCCGTCATACTCTCACCGGCAGGGAAGGACTCGGGGGAGTCGAAACAAAAGGCGTTCTTCGTAAGGGACTCCCATGGAGAAAAGAACATTCCTAATACCTCATACGATCCACAACAAGTGGGTCTATGAGGAATTTTTTATTTTTCCCGAATAAGGCATAAATAATTGCACACACTAAACCCAAGATGTAAACGGAATTAAAAATATTTTTCAGAAAATTCACTTGAGTTATTGACAACAAAATCAATTCACTGGTATAATTAGAAATTTTATTTGACTAAATGACAAGCCTTGTGCTATAATTAAATCTCGAGTGAGGTGGATCTGATAAAATGGGAAAAACATTGATTGAGATCAAAGAAGCTCTCGATGCAAAGGTTGGAAAAAAGGTCACAGTGATCGCGAACGGCGGACGCAAAAAGACAATTGAGCGTTCTGGTTTATTGGAAGAAACCTATCCTTCTGTTTTTATAGTAAAGTTGGATAAAGACAAGCATCCTGTGGAACGGATTTCTTACAGTTATACAGATGTACTCACGAAGACTGTAGAACTGACAATGTGCGAAGAAGAATTAGAAGCATAATAGTATTTATCTCTAAATGAGGCATAAATTGGCATTCTGTTGTTTAGACAGATTGCTATATTTATGCCATTTTTGTATATCCTAATCTGTATACTTGCGGTATTGCCTTTGTGATTATTCTTTTAAAGGAGAGGATTGCGATGGGCCGGAAACGCGGCATCATGTCGGATCAGTTAAAAGAGGAAATCGCAAAAGAACTTGGTTTTTATGATACCGTTCAAAAGGAAGGCTGGGGAGGAATTAAGGCTCGCGATGCCGGTAATATGGTGAAGCGGGCTGTTGAAATGGCGGAACGAAGCTTGGTTGATAAACAGCAATAAGCCGTCATTATTTCCATACCGCAAGTATACTGAGCTCTGGGGAGAAATCCCTGGAGCTTTTTAAAAACGGGGCTTTTTCTCGTTTCGTTCTGTACAGTTACTCTTTTTTCGACTAAAATAAACAGAGATTAAAAGCTGAGCACGTAACAACGATTTTTGCCGTAAGGATAAGGAGAAATAACAGTGAAACGAACGATTAAAGCTCCTGCTAAAATTAACTTAGCCCTCGAGGTTTTACATAAAAGGAATGATGGTTATCACGAGGTGAAGATGGTGATGACCCAAGTCGATCTTGCGGATCGCATAGATATGGAGCATCGGAACGATACTCTCATACGTGTGGAGATGTCGGAAGGTTTCCTGCCTGTAGATCAACGAAATTTAGTATATCAGGCAGCATCTTTGCTTCAGGAACGTTATAACGTGCACCAAGGGGCTTCTATTTATGTTCATAAGAATATCCCAGTGGCGGCGGGTCTTGCAGGAGGAAGCAGTGATGCAGCTGCTACGCTGAAAGGATTGAATGAGGTATGGAGGCTCGGTCTGTCATCAGAAGAGCTGGCTGCACTCGGGTCGGAAATTGGTTCCGATGTAGCATTTTGTGTTCATGGTGGGACCGCGATAGCTTCCGGCAGAGGAGAGATTATTGAACCAATTGCGTCTCCGCCTCCATCCTGGGTTATTCTTGCTAAGCCTCCTATTGGAGTTTCAACAAGAGAGGTGTACAGACGGTTGTCAGCAAGCAGCGCTTCAGATGGTTCCCGCACAGAAAGGATGGCTCGGGCTATTTCTGAACAAAATTACCACGCGATGTGTGACCGTCTTTATAACAGCCTTGAAGACGTCACTATGGCTATGCACCCAGAGGTAAGACGGATAAAAGAAAGAATGATTGCCTCAGGCGCCGATGCAGCACTTATGAGCGGGAGTGGCCCAACTGTGTTTGGATTGGTTAAAAAAGAATCAAGAGTTCCCCGTGTATACAATGCGCTTCGTGGTTTTTGTGAACAAGTTTACGCCGTTCGGTTAATAAGTAAGGAGAAAACTTGATAAAACCCGTATGAAAGTGTTATATTTCATATATAACATTCGGATTTTGTGGAGGGTTCACATGAAAAAATTGAAAAGAAGCGGCCGTTTGGTGGATATGACGTATTATTTAATTAACCAACCACACCAGCTTGTCTCCCTGAGCTATTTTGCAGAAAGGTATCAGTCAGCCAAATCCTCCATTAGTGAAGATTTAACAATTGTAAAGGAGATATTTGAGACGCAGGGGATAGGATCGCTTTTGACGATACCAGGGGCAAGTGGAGGGGTGAAATATGTACCGGGCGTTGACCAGGAAGAAGGCGACCGTCTTACAACAAAGCTTTGTCAGGCGCTTATGAATAAAGAAAGGCTGCTGCCTGGCGGATACTTATACATGATGGACATTCTCGGCAATCCGCAATTCATGAATGACATCGGGAAGTTATTTGCGGCTGTTTTTGCCAATCAGCGGATTGATGCCATTTTAACAGTAGCGATGAAAGGTATTCCGCTTGCTTATGCGATCGGCTCTCATCTGAATGTCCCGGTTAGTATTGTACGCCGCGATCACCGTGTTACGGAAGGCTCCATGGTGAGTATTAATTATGTTTCCGGTTCCACGAAACGAATTCAGACAATGTCACTCGCGCGCCGCAGTTTAAAGGAAGGTGCGAACGTTCTCATTGTCGATGACTTTATGAAAGCTGGTGGAACAGCGAGGGGTATGATGGATCTTTTACAAGAATTTAAAGCGGAGGTTGTTGGGATTGGCGTTCTCGTTGAAGCAGAAGATGTGGAAGAAAGATTAGTCGATGATTACGTCTCTATTTCCCGCCTTGCTGAGGTGAATGAAAAAGAAATGCAGGTTCATGCTGTTCCTGGTAATATTCTTAATAAATTAAACGAGGTGACAAAAGAATGAAAACAGTCTTTACGAAACAGGCGCCAGAAGCAATCGGTCCCTACTCACAAGGAATCATTGTCAATAATATGTTTTACAGCTCCGGCCAGATTCCTTTGACGCCGGCAGGACAGTTGGTGGAAGGCGGAGCAGCTGAGCAAACTCATCAAGTATTCAAAAACCTGGAAGCAGTACTGGCAGAAGCCGGCGCCAGCCTGGATACGGTAGTAAAAGCAACGGTATTTATTAAAAACATGGAAGATTTTCCAGTGATTAATGAAGTGTATGGAGGCTATTTTCAAGCACATAAGCCGGCAAGATCTTGTGTGGAAGTAGCGCGGCTTCCAAAAGATGTACTTGTAGAAATAGAGGTTATTGCACTAATCAATAGCTGATAAACAAAGGGCCTGTATGGGCCTTTTTTTCATCTGTATTTTTACAATTAACTCAAAAGTTAAAATATTTTTTAAGAAATCAAGAAGGATAATAGGGAAGATGTGTTGAAATGTAAGTTCAGAAAGATTTTTAAAGGAAAAAAAGGTGGTGAAAGAAATGGAAGTAACAGACGTAAGGCTTCGTCGGGTGAATACGGATGGGCGCATGCGAGCGATTGCTTCGATTACAATTGACAGTGAGTTTGTGGTACACGATATCCGTGTAATTGACGGTAATAATGGCTTGTTTGTAGCTATGCCTAGTAAACGTACGCCTGATGGGGAATTTAGAGACATCGCTCACCCCATTTCATCTCAGACGCGGGAAAAAATCCAATCTGCTGTTTTAGGTGAATACCATCGTCAAGGCGAACAAGAAAAACCAGAGTTTGAAGAAGCAGGTGCATCTTAATACGAAGAGAAGCTCATTCATCAGGCGGTCTTGCATAAAGCAGGCCGCCTGGTTTTTGTAGTAGGGGGTTATTGGAGAAGTTTCCAAACGAATGAAGGGATAGGTAAAAAGGCAAATGGTAACAATCTGATGACTCACCTTGAAATAAGCAGTTTTTTAGGATATATTCGTAAGGGAAAACGGGAGACATGGGGGACGTATAATGAATGATCGTTACGCGGTTATACTAGCGGCAGGACAAGGAAAACGAATGAAATCCAATCTCTATAAAGTGCTTCACCCTGTATGTGGAAAGCCGATGGTTGAACATGTTGCTGATCAAGTAGAACGGGCAGGACTGTCTGAAGCGGTTACTGTCATTGGACATGGAGCAGACGCTGTAAAGGAACTTTTAGGCACCCGGGTGTCTTATGCTTTTCAAGAAGAACAACTTGGCACCGGCCATGCCGTGATGCAGGCAGAAAACATACTAGGCGGTAAACAGGGAGTAACCGTTGTTTTATGCGGAGACACCCCGTTGATTCGCGCCGAAACCATTCAAGCTTTAATGTCTCATCATGAAAGTACCGGAGCGAGTGCTTCGATACTGACTGCTAAAGCGGAGGACCCTACCGGGTATGGACGGATTATCCGCGATGATAACGGACACGTAACAAGCATAGTGGAACATAAAGATGCAAAAATGGATGAACGGGAAATAAAGGAAATCAACACCGGTACGTATTGTTTTGATAATCAAGAGTTATTTTCCGCTCTTCGGAAAGTTGGCAATGAAAACGCGCAAGGGGAGTATTATTTGCCGGACGTTATTGGGATACTAAAAAAGGAAGGGAAGACAGTGACGGCTTGGCAGACACCTGATTTTTCGGAAACGATCGGGGTGAATGACCGTGTTGCTCTTTCTGCAGCCGAGATAGCGCTGCGACATAGAATAAATGAACACTGGATGAGACAGGGCGTTACGATAATAGATCCTGACCATACATATATATCCGCGGACAGTGTTATTGGGACAGATACCACTTTGCATCCGGGTGTGACATTGACTGGTTCTGTGGAAATAGGCAGTGAGTGTGTAATCGGCCCTTATACAGAAATCACAGACAGTAAAATAGACGATCAATCACAAGTGCGTCAATCCGTGATCTCCTCTAGTACGGTCGGAAAACAAGTAAAAATCGGTCCGTTTGCCCATATCCGGCCCGAGTCTGTCCTCGCGGATGACGTAAAAATTGGTAATTTTGTTGAAGTGAAGAAGTCCTCATTTGACAAAGGAAGCAAAGCATCACACTTAAGCTATATTGGAGATGCGGAAGTCGGGCAAGAGGTTAACATGGGCTGTGGCTCAATCACTGTGAATTATGATGGCAAAGATAAATTCCTTACTAGGATTGAAGACGGGGCGTTTGTTGGCTGCAATGCAAACTTAATCGCACCCGTGACGGTAGGGAAAGGAGCGTATGTAGCAGCAGGGTCGACAATCACCGATGACATACCGAGCCAATCTTTATCCATTGCACGAGCACGGCAGACTAACAAAGAAGACTATATGAGTAATAAATAATTTCTTGAATCAATTTAGTAATTCGGATTCAGTGATTAAAATCCGAACTGTTTAGAAATAGCGTTGAAATGTTGATTTTCACTGCAGGCGGACGCTTTCCGTTACAATCAACAGGTAGTATCCGCGATTTTAGACGAATGTAAAAACAAGATTTTATGTAAATGTTTGTTTTTTCACCTAATTAATGACTCGTAAAAATGATTCGCCTGTTTTTTTAATCTGAATTGACGGAGGTAACATTCATGCCCACTTATGACGATCCATACTTGAAGGTTTTTACACTTAATTCAAATCCTGAGCTTGCTCACGAAGTTACGAACCAAATTGGTGTAGAAATCGGTAAAAGTTCAGTAAAACGGTTTAGTGACGGCGAGATTCAAGTAAATATTGAGGAAAGCATCCGCGGATGTGATGTATTCTTAGTCCAATCTACATCTGAACCGGCAAATGAGCACTTAATGGAACTTTTGATCACGATTGATGCGGTTAAACGAGCGTCAGCCAAAAATATCAATGTAGTGATGCCGTATTATGGATATGCACGACAAGATCGAAAAGCCCGCTCCCGGGAACCGATTACATCCAAATTGGTGGCAAACTTGCTTGAAACAGCAGGTGCTACTCGTGTTATCACCATTGATCTGCATGCGTCTCAGATCCAAGGTTTTTTTGATATACCGGTAGATCAGCTTTTAGGTGAACCAATCTTGTCGAAGCATTTCCAAGATAAAGGGCTTGAAGATATTGTGGTCGTCTCTCCTGACCATGGTGGTGTCATACGAGCTCGAAAAATGGCGGATCGTCTGAAAACGCCGATTGCTATCATTGACAAACGACGCCCTAAACCAAATGTTTCAGAAGTAATGAATATTATCGGCGATGTAACGGGAAAAACAGCCATTATTGTAGACGATATTATCGATACAGCAGGGACGATGACATTAGCTGCGGATGCACTGCTTGAAAAAGGGGCAAAAGAGGTATACGCATGCTGTACCCACCCTGTGTTATCGGGACCAGCTATCGATCGTATCCAAAACTCAAGTATCAAAGAATTAGCCGTCACGAACACTATTGTTCTGCCTGAGGAGAAGAAGATCGACAAAATTAAACAGCTCTCCCTTGCGCCACTGATTGCCGAGGCAATTATCCGCGTTCATGAACAAACTTCCGTCAGCACACTATTTGAATAAGCTAGACCAAGCACACCCGTGCAGGGTCTTTCCTTGATTATTAACAGGACAAGTGGTAAAGTATGAGAATCGAAGTTGTAATATACTGACATAATCTTAATGAGGTGAGTCGACATGTCTGCACTATTAGAAGCGAATACACGTGAAAGTTTGAAAAGGTCTGCAACGAGACAATTGCGTCTTGATGGGTATGTACCGGCAGTTCTTTACGGGAAAGAGACAGAGAGCACAGCGGTTTCTGTTCCTAGTATTGCCTTTGTGAAGACGCTTCGAGAAGTAGGCCGAAATGGGATTATAGACTTGGATGTTGCAGGAAACAAAACACACAAAGTAATTGTCCATGATATGCAAGTGGACCCTATTAAAAATCATCTTGTCCATATTGATTTCTTCGAAGTAGATCTGAAATCAGAAATGGAAGCCGAAGTTGCGGTCAACCTTGTTGGGGAAGCACCTGGCGAGAAGGACGGAGGCGTTGTGTCATTACTTCTTTATAATGTTAGCGTCCGTGCACTCCCTGCTGAGATCCCAGAAGAGATTGAGGTTGATATTTCAGGGCTGAATATTGGAGATGCCATCCAAATTGCCGATTTAACTGCGGGTAAAGGCTTTGAATTCGTGAATGATCCAGACGAGACGGTCGTTACTGTACTTCCTCCAGATGAAGAGCCTGTAGAAGAAGAGGATGAAGTGACAGAACCAGAGCTTGTCGAGAATACCGACGACGAACCGAATAAAGAAGAATAAACGTCACCGAAAAGGTATAGCCGTATTAACGGTTATGCCTTTTTAATGCTGCACGTGCACAGAGGAAGGACAGGGATTTGTTGTGAAAGTCATTGCAGGTCTTGGCAACCCTGGAACAAAATACGAACGTACGAGACACAATGTCGGTTTCGATGCTCTTGATATATTGGCAGAAGAACTTGGATTGTCTTGGAAAAAATCACAGAAAAGTTTATTGATCGAAACTGTTGAGAATGGTGAAAAGATTTTTTTAGTAAAGCCCCAGACGTTTATGAATTTGTCTGGACATGCGATTCAACCTTTGTTGGCGTATTATACTATTAAACCGGAAAACTTGCTTGTTATCTATGATGATCTTGATTTAGCCCCGGGGAGTTTACGCCTCCGTCTAAAAGGAGGACATGGCGGTCATAATGGAATACGGTCCATTATTGACCAGCTTGGTACAAAAGAATTTAAGCGGATTCGCATCGGGATTGGCCGGCCGGACGTGGGGGATTCCGTAACCACTCACGTTTTAGGTACTTTTCCGCCTGCAGAAAGAGAAGCTGTTCAAAATACGATTCATAGAGCCCACGAAGCGGCGAGAGAATGGATGAGAACTCCGTTTGCTGATGTGATGAACAAGTACAATCGGAAAGATTAACCAATCCGTCGTATAGCCTCCCACTTTCCCGCTCATACTAAGAGCACAAAAGGATACATTAGTGAAAAGGAGCGGGAATATGGCTATCCGTTATTACTGCCGTCATTGCGGCACGTCCTTAGGTACTTTTGAGGATGAACAGCTGCTCGTTTCTCCACAACTCGGTTTAAATGAGCTTTCCGATGAAGAACAACAACAAATTATTCATTATGGATCGGATGGAAATGTCCATGTCCGAGTAACGTGTGAACATTGTGAGGAAGCGTTGGAGAATAATCCTGATTTCTATATGTTGGATCGCTGGATACAATGAAAGAGACAAGGCTGCGAAAAATGGCAGGAAAGTAGAATAGATAGAAAAACAGGACTGGCTCAGAATAGATAGAGGCAGCCTGTTTTCTGCTGGTAACAACCGAACATACGTTTAGAAGAGTGCTTCGACTGGCTGGATGATGTTACGTAGAACATGCAATATTCATACAGAGAGTAAGGAAGGAAGTTACAAGGGGGAAAGGGAAAACATGAAAGAATTAGAACGCATCTTAGCCCGCAACGAGCACGTGCAGGCTGTATTAGAAGGTATTGAACATAAATGGAGGGAACAACTCGTTGCTGGTTTAAGCGGATCAGCCCGTGCTTTTTTTGTATCTTTGGCAAAATCGAAAGTGAACCGCTCTCAGCTTGTTATTACCAACACATTATTTCAGGCGCAAAAGCTCTATGAAGATTTGTCTGATTTGCTTGACGACGAAGTGTTATTGTATCCCGTAAATGAAATGATTTCGTCGGAAATCGCAACAGCAAGCCCTGAGATGAGGGCGCAGCGGATTGATGTTCTCAATAAGCTGACAAATAGTGATTTCAAAGGGACCATTATCGTACCTGCTGCCGGTATGAGACGTCTCCTTCCGCCGGCTGAACTTTGGGAATCAAGCCAACTATCGTTAAGCCGGGGGAAAGATATTGAACTCGCCGCGTTTACCGCCAATCTGAATGCGTTAGGTTATCAACGTACTGAAATGGTCTCTGCTCCCGGGGAGTTCAGTATTAGAGGCGGAATCATTGATATTTATGCGTTAACAGAAGAAAATCCGCTGCGGATCGAATTGTTTGATACGGAGATTGATTCGTTACGCTATTTTCAGGCAGAAGATCAACGTTCTCTAGGTGAAATTGAAGAAGTTATCGTAGGGCCGGCCCAGGAAACGATACTTTATGAAGAACAATTCAATAGAGCTGCAGCAAAATTGGAGGAATCGTTGGCCACCACTTTGAAAAAGGTGACTGACCAAGCGGTGAAAGAAAAGTTGCAGGAGCACCTTTCTTACGAGAAAGAACAGCTCGAGCAGCAGACACGCTTCCAAGGATTGTACAAATATATGGAGTTCTACTATGAAGCACCTGCTACGCTATTATCTTATTTCCCAGAAGATACTGTTCTTTATTTTGATGAGATCAGCAGGGTGCAGGAAATGGCGGAACAGCTTGATAAAGAGGAAGCAGAATGGGCTTTGGCTATGTTGGAACAAGGAGAAATTCCAAAGGGACTCTCCATGGGAATATCGCTGGATAAAACGTTGGCTGTAAGAGACAATCCCCGGATATATTTCTCGTTATTTTTACGGAATATACCTTCCTTGCATCCTCAAAATGTAGCGAATATTCAGTGCAGATCGATGCAGCAGTTTCACGGCCAGATGCCGGTATTGCAAAAGGAAATAGAGCGGTGGCTGAAAGGCGAATATACAGTAGTGTTCACAGCAGCGAGTGAAGACAGGGCCCATCGACTGCAGAATGTATTAAATGATTACGATGTGGAAGCAGACATTTTAGAAAGAAATGCGAACTATCGAAACGACCGTGCCTCCATTGTGATTGGACAACTAAACAGTGGTTTCGAAATGCCAATGGAAAAAATTGCAGTCGTTACGGACGAAGAGGTTTTTACAAAAAAAGTACACCGACCGCGGCGACGGCAAAAGCTATCGAATGCCGAACGCATTAAAAGTTATTCTGAACTCCAGGTTGGAGATTTAGTCGTACACGTCAACCACGGGATTGGCAAGTACTTAGGCATAGAAACGCTGGAAGTCAACGGGATACACAAGGACTATTTGAACATTTCCTACGCAGGGAACGACAAATTGTACGTGCCGGTGGAACAGATCGATCAAGTCCAGAAATATGTGGGGTCCGAAGAGAAAGACCCGAAAATTTCAAAATTAGGCGGCAGCGAGTGGAAAAGAGTCAAACGCCGGGTTGAATCGTCTGTACAAGATATTGCTGATGACTTAATCAAATTGTATGCAGAACGTGAGGCTTCTAAAGGTCATGCGTTCAGAAGTCATGATACCGAGGAACAGGCTTTTGCCTCCTCCTTTCCTTATCAAGAAACAGAGGATCAGTTAAAAGCGATTCAGGAGATCAAAGAAGACATGGAAAGGGAAAGGCCAATGGATCGCCTGTTGTGCGGGGACGTCGGCTATGGGAAAACAGAAGTGGCGATACGCGCCATTTTTAAAGCTATTTTGGATGGCAAACAAGTGGCAATGCTAGTCCCGACTACGATACTCGCCCAACAGCACTACGATACAATTTCAGAGCGCTTTGCGGATCATCCAATTAACATCGGCTTGTTGAGCCGCTTCCGGAGTAGGAAACAGCAGACTGAAACAATCAGGAGCCTCAAAACAGGGGGCATCGATATTGTAATCGGAACCCACCGCCTGTTGTCGAAAGATATTAAGTATAAAGATCTAGGCCTGCTCGTTGTGGATGAAGAGCAGCGTTTCGGTGTTACTCATAAGGAAAAAATCAAACAAATGAAGGCAGACGTCGATGTATTGACATTAACAGCGACTCCAATTCCGAGAACCCTGCACATGTCGATGCTCGGAGTCCGTGACCTTTCTATCATCGAAACACCGCCGGAAAACCGCTTTCCGGTTCAGACTTATGTACTCGAGTACAATGCTGCGCTTATGAAAGAAGCGGTGGAAAGAGAAATTGCCAGGGGCGGTCAAGTGTACTTTTTGTACAATCGTGTGGATGATATTAGCAGAATGGCTGAACAAATTGCTGCTCTTGTGCCGGAAGCGGAAGTGACTTATGCGCACGGCCAAATGAATGAGCAGGAACTAGAAGCGGTCATGATTGATTTTCTTGAAGGAAGCAAAGATGTGCTCGTTACGACGACAATAATCGAAACCGGGGTGGATATCCCAAATGTCAACACACTTATCATCTATGATGCCGACAAAATGGGACTTTCTCAGCTTTATCAGCTTCGCGGGAGAGTGGGCCGTTCAAACCGGGTAGCTTACTCTTATTTCACTTATCAACGTGATAAAGTTTTAACGGAGGTAGCGGAGAAGCGTCTGCAGTCGATTAAGGAGTTCACGGAACTCGGCTCTGGATTCAAAATTGCAATGCGTGATTTATCGATTCGTGGAACCGGAAACATTTTAGGATCTCAGCAACACGGCTTTATTGAATCGGTTGGTTTTGATCTCTATTCTCAGATGCTGAAGGAAGCGATTGACCAGCGCAAAGGGGAACAGCCAACAGAAAAACGAATGGAATTCGAAATCGATGTGAAAGTAGATGCTTATATTCCAACCGAGTACATTGAAGATTCCAAACAAAAAATTGAAATGTATAAACGTTTTAAAGGCCTGGAGACGATGACGGACCTTCGTGATCTTCAAGATGAAATGATTGACCGTTTTGGAGAATTTCCAAAAGAAACGGCAGATTTATTTACGATAGCTAAAATTAAAATTATGGCTGCGGAGAACGGTGTGGAATCCATCATTCAAGAAAATAAAAAAACAACCTTGCTTTTTACAGAAGAAGCGAGCACCCATGTCGAAGGCACGAAACTGCTTGAACTCGTAAATGAGTTCGGAAGAGAGGTGGGAATTGGGACGAGCGGTTCAAAAATAAAAATTGCGATCCACCAAGATAAAGTATCGGAAAGACAATTTTTAAAGATCCTGGATACGCTCGTTACGAAATTCCCGGCAGTCAAAAAAGAGGCAGAAAAAACAGGTTAACTTATTTCAATGATTTCTCCGTGGGATGTCATGAATGTTGAAAGGAATTCATTTCACAAGCGAATTTTAAAATTCGGCCGCAAATGATTGCTTGTGGGAGGGAAACCAGCTTTTTCTAAATAAGATGAATAGTTCTCTTGATGTGGTGGATAATAAAAGCAATACATGAAAGAGACGATCTGTCTCTTAATCATCTGAGGAATTCACCGACAGAAAGGGAGGCAGTTACATGATGAAAGCAACCGGCATTGTTCGCCGTATTGACGATTTAGGGAGAGTGGTCATCCCAAAAGAAATTCGCCGCACATTACGAATCAGAGAAGGGGATCCCCTGGAAATTTTTGTAGACAGAGACGGAGAAGTCATCTTAAAGAAATATTCTCCTATTTCTGAGCTCGGCGACTTTGCTAAAGAGTATGCAGAGGCTTTGTACGATACTCTTCATCATCCTGTTTTAGTAGCGGATCGTGACACGTACATTGCTGTTTCTGGCAGTGTCAAAAAAGATTACGCTAATAAAAGCATTGGCCGGGTCGTAGAAGAGGCGATCAATGAGCGACAAACCAAAGTTACTTCAACGAAAGGCGACTACAACGTTGTAAGTGATCATGAAGAAACGATGAGAGGATACGCGGTTGCTCCTATTATTGCGAATGGTGACCCGATCGGGGCTGTTGTGATGATAGCAAAAGAAGACAAAGTCGACGAGGCGATATCTGCCAAGCTTCTCGAAACCGCCGCAGGCTTTCTTGCAAGACAAATGGAGCAATAACCATGATGGTGCCAAGCGCCCTGGTCAGCCGCCCTGGATGAACATCCACAGCAGCTGACCAGGGCGTTTTCGCTTTTCCTTATGATATACTGGGGCAAGCGAAAGGGAGATAGTTATGTCCAATGCTGCATTGCGAAGTAAAAGTTTGTGGAAAGGAGCTCTTTTTGTTTCTGCCGCCGCCTTCCTTGGTAAAATATTAAGTGCGTTGTACCGGGTACCCTATCAGAACATGACCGGTGATATAGGGTATTATGTGTACCAGCAGATTTATCCGTTTTACGGAGCAGCGATGGTAACAGCCATGTATGGTTTCCCTGTTATCATCTCTAAGATGGTGTTGGAAACGGAAAGGGTAGCGGGGGAAAAGGCGGCCAAAGACAAAGCATGGTCTGCTTTCTTTCTACTCTTGCTCATTCACATACCGCTCTTTCTCCTTTTATTTCTAGGGGCGCCTATAGCAGCAGAAATAATGGGAGACAGGCAATTGACCACCTCACTGCGGGTTATTTCACTCGTTTTCTTATTTGTTCCTGTTTATTCAGCGACCCGTGGTTACTTTCAAGGAATGGGAAATATGAACCCGACAGCCTTGTCTCATTTATTGGAGCAATTGGTTCGGGTGACTGTCATTTTAACATTAGCTTGGCTCGTCATTTATACAGGAAAGGATGTCTATGCTGCTGGGTTAGCGGCAGCTGTCGGTTCTATTGCTGGGAGTGTAGCTGGTGTCAGCTATCTTATCTGGTACATAACCCAACATAGAAAAAAACAACCGTCATCAGTGGATTGGCAGCGTGTCCTCCACAGTATCAAGACGGAAAAGACGGCACTCTTGGTCCCTGGTTTTTTGATTTGTGCAGGAACGATGGTGTTTATCCTTTACCAATTGATCGATGCATTTACTCTTGCAAAATTGCTCGAAGAAAGCGGAGTAACGGCTCAGCAAGCAAAGGAACTTAAGGGACTGTTTGACAGAGGTCAGCCGTTGCTGCAATTTGGTACGGTTGTTGCCTCATCTCTTGCGATGACGGTTGTACCGCTTATAAGCAGGGAAAAGCAAGCCGGTAACGTTCAAATGTCCCAGTCTTATGCTGCTTTAGCTGTCCGAGTCAGTGTACTGGTTGGCTTTGCCTCCGCCTTGGGACTGAATCTCATCGCTCAGCCGGTGAATGTTTTTTTGTATGAGGATGCGAATGGAACCGAATTACTGCAAATACTTGCCATAACCTTGGCGGTGAGTGGTCCTGTGATGGTTACTTCGGCTGTTATGCAAGGTCATGATTGTTATGCGAGACCAGTTGTTCATTTGTTTATTGGATGGTGCGTAAAACTGGCAGGAAACATCAGCCTGATTCCCGTTTTTGGAGCCAAGGCTGCGGCAACCGCAACGGTAGCGGGGATGCTGATAACTGCGCTATGTAATGGTATCTTTCTTTATAAACGACAGTGGTTGGAGTCCTTTTCACTGCTTTGGATGGGAAAAGCAGTGTTAGCTCTTGCCGGGATGGCGTTCGCGGCGTGTGCTTTGCTGGAAATGTTCGAAACAATACTCTCCGAAACACGTACGGCTGCAGCAATTTCCTCGCTCTTGACGGTCTTTGTCAGTTCCATCCTATTTTTGGGAATGGTTGTCCTGCTGCGTCTATTTACACGAGAAGAGAGAAGGATGCTTCCTGTCTTACAAAAAATAGAAGGATTATGGAAGCGAAAGGAGAAGTGATGAACTAGTGACGAATAAAAAAGAACGACCGCTTATAACCGTAATCGGGCTCGGGTCTGGTGACTGGGAGCAGTTACCATTAGGAGTATATCGGGTATTGCAGAATGCGGAACATTTATATCTTCGGACGTCTTCGCATCCGGTGGTCGCAGAATTAGAACGAGAACAGCTTTCCTTTATCAGCTTTGATGATCTCTATGAGAAAGAGGAGCAATTTGAAGAAGTATACGCAAACATAATTGAAAAGCTTTGTAACGCGGCGGATTCTCACGGCCATGTTCATTACGCGGTACCAGGCCATCCGTTTGTAGCAGAAACAACCGTTCAGATGCTTAAAAAGAAAAAGGAAGAGGGTATAGTTGAACTGGAATTTAAAGGCGGACAAAGTTTTTTAGATCCCGTTTTTACGGCCCTGCAAATTGATCCGAACGATGGCTTCCAACTTGTCGATGCTACCAGCCTGCGAGGAAAAGAATTAATGATGACCCAGCATATTATCATCAGCCAAGTATACGATGCATTTATTGCATCGGAAGTGAAGTTAACGCTAATGGAGAAGTATCCCGATCATTACGAGGTCACGCTCCTAACAGCAGCAGGCACAGAAGAGGAGAAGTTGCAGAAACTGCCACTTTACGAATTGGACCGGGTAACAGCTGTTAACAATTTAACAGCCCTATACGTACCTCCAGTTGAAGATGATACGCTGCTTTACGAGGATTTCTCGACACTGCGGGAGGTAATTGCGATACTGCGGGGTCCAAATGGCTGTCCGTGGGACAAAAAGCAGACTCATCAGTCTTTGAAAAAATATTTACTAGAAGAAACCCATGAATTACTGGATGCGATTGATGAAGAAGATGACGAGCACATAGCGGAGGAGCTTGGGGATGTTCTGCTTCAGGTGCTGCTCCACGCCCAAATAGGTGAAGATAGCGGCTACTTTACCATCAATGACGTTATCCGGACGTTGACAGAAAAGATGATTCGCCGACATCCGCACGTGTTTGAAGATGTAGCGGTGGAATCCGCAGACGAAGTATCTAAAAACTGGGAAGCGATTAAAAAGGAAGAGAAGACTGACGCCCCTGCCGCCTTTTTAGAAGATGTGCCAGTGTCGCTGCCTGCGTTAATGGAAGCATTTGAACTACAGAAGAAAGCGGCAAAGGCCGGGTTTGACTGGAATGATGACGCACCGATGTGGAAGAAGTGGCAGGAAGAGATGGCAGAGTGGCTGTACGAAATAAAACATGGCACGACCGAATCAATGAAAAAAGAGTACGGTGATCTATTATTTGTGCTAGTCAATCTAGGAAGGTACTACAAGCTACACCCAGAAGAGTCACTTCTTATGACAAACCGGAAGTTCCGCCGCCGCTTTCAGTATATTGAAAAGGGTTTACAAAAGGCAGAACAGACCCTTGATCAAGCAAGTCTCGCGGAAATGGACGTACTTTGGGAAGCAGCAAAGCGGGTAGAGAAAGGAGAGGATGCCGGTGAGAATTGATAAATTTTTAAAGGTATCAAGGCTGATTAAGCGAAGAACGTTAGCAAAGGAAGTTGCCGCGCAAGGAAGGATCACGGTAAATGGGAATAAAGCAAAGGCAGGTACGGAGGTTCGGGCAGGAGACGAGATTTCCATTCGCTTTGCTTCTAAGCTTCTTGTCGTCCGTGTAGACGAGATTAAAGACACGACGAAAAAAGAGGCCTCGAGTTCTATGTATACGATCGTGAAAGAAGAATCTGTCTCCTCGGCAGCTGATGATTAATTTGCTTTTTTACTAATAAGGGGATGAGGACACGCATATAAATGGGATACTACAATGATGGAAAAGGAGAGTGTCCACATGTCCTTCGGAGACGAAACGCTGTCCCAACGATCCTCTGTATCCCATGAAGTAATCCTAAAAGGCAGGAAGCAACTGGAAATTACGGGTGTAAAGGAAGTTGAAAGCTTTGATAATGAAGAATTTTTGTTGGAAACGTCAATGGGTTTTTTATCTGTTCGCGGCCACAATTTGCACATGAAAAATCTTGACGTAGAAGATGGGATTGTTTCAATTGAAGGGAAAGTAGATGACCTTGTTTACGTGGATCAGACGAGCAGCAAATCAAAAGGGTTCATAGGGAAGTTATTTAAGTGAGTCTTACCGTTCAGTTTCAGACCATGTTTGCGATGCTCGGGATGGGGATGGTCTTAGGGATGAATATTGACTTTTACCATCGTTTGACCGTAAAAACGGTACGTGCTTTGTGGACAAGGGCAATATGGGATCTTTTGTTTTGGCTGGTACAGGCTCTTCTTGTCTTTTATGTACTGCTGCATGTAAACGAAGGAGAATTAAGGGTCTATATTTTCTTGGCGCTCTTTATCGGCTTTTTTGCTTATCGTACGTGTGGGCGGGCAACTTTTCTAAAAGGAATGGAGAATGGCTTTGCGGTATTCCGCTGGTTAAGACGGGCAGTAAGCGCAATTACACGTGTCACGATTGTCTCTCCAGCCAAAATTATATTGAAACTCCTGATGTCCTTAGGTATGATTGGATTAACTTTAGTTACTAACATTTTATTCCTGTTGTGGCGAATCATTCTGTTTCCATTGAAATTGGGAGTGCGGCTCGTGACTCCACTATGCAGACGCATTTTGCCGCCCTCGCTGCTTCGTATAGTAAGGAGAGTTATGACGGCTGTAAGCAAATGGGCAGGACGACGAAACTAATAAAAGGCGGGGTGGTTGTAAGTTGATATCTGAAAAAAAGAAGATTACTGAAATTAATCAGCCCTACGTCATGAAGCAGTCCAAAGAGCAAGAAAAGCTGCAAGCGATTCGCGACAAACGACGGCGCGGACTTGTCCGGCGCCTCACCGCGCTTGCTGCAGTAGGGGTGATGATTGCCGTTGTTTTCACGGTTATTCTCGTATCGCAGTGGTCCACCATAGAGGCAAAGCAGGCAGAAAAAGAGGAACTCGAGAACAAATTAGAGGAATTACAGGTTGAAGAAAAGCGGCTCAAGCAGGAAGTTAAAAACTACAACGATTTAGACTACATAGCAGAGATCGCCCGGCGAGACTATTACTTAACAAAACCCGGCGAAACATTATTCAAACTTCCGGAAACCTCTGATTGACACCATTTTTGTCATTCGAGTATAATGGTACTAATGGATTGACTCTAAAAAGTCAGCCTTTTAATGAAAGATTAACAAGGAGGAGCTTGTTTTAAATGTCAATTGAGGTAGGCAGCAAATTACAAGGGAAAGTCACGGGCATTACTCATTTTGGTGCGTTTGTAGAGCTGCCGGATGGAAAGACGGGACTCGTTCACATAAGTGAAGTAGCTGATAAGTATGTAGAAGATATAAATCAGTTTCTTAGTGTAGGTGACGAGGTAACCGTAAAGGTAATGAAAGTAGAAGATGACGGCAAGATCGGGCTGTCCATCCGGAAAGCACAGGAACGTCCTAAGGAAGAACGTCCACGTAGTGACCGCTCTAAAGGTGATCGTCCGCGAGGAGACCGCCGCGGTAACGCAGGTAGAAGTCAACGCCCGCTCTCTTTTGAAGAAAAGATGAATCGTTTCATGAAAGATAGCGAGGAACGGTTATCATCATTACGGAAGCAAACAGATTCTAAACGAGGCGGAGGCGGCTCACGAAGATAATGTTGCTGCCAATTTTTTAAAATAAATGCTTTTAAAAGCTGTCTGAGCACATAAGATGCCCCAGACAGCTTTTTACTGTATGTGTAAAATATTACTCGATAACTTCAAAAGAAAACTGATATTTGTGGACTGAAAAGAGCGTCGGGCGGCGACTCCAGCGGGAAAAGCAACAGCTGAAGATCCCGCAGTGAGCGCTGAAAGGGAAGCAACCTAAGTTCGCGACGTCCTGTCGCAACGGTTGCATGACCTGCATCCTGCAGGCCCGAGGAAGCTGAAGCGTTGCCCGCGGAAAGCGTACGCCCAGAGCGATTGGAAGTTGGTTGTAGATGTGTAAAAACAAAGTGTTGAAAGTATTGTTCTCATAACCATTTAGGGAAAAACTTGACGCATACTTTTTACTGAAAATGGTTGACGATCGCTTGAGAACATTATATAATCAATCATGTTGCATACAAACGGCGGTGTAGCTCAGCTGGCTAGAGCGTACGGTTCATACCCGTGAGGTCGGGGGTTCGATTCCCTCCGCCGCTACCAAAACTAATAAAGAACGAAACGGATTTCACCCAAAAGGGTCAGATCCGTTTTTTTTGTGTTTCAAATAAAGGTTTTTGTGCGTGTTTCCTCTCTATGTGCTTTCTTTCTGCTTCATTTGACGTTAAAAATTGTATAGATTTGTCCGTTGTTTGGCGGAAAATACCCACAATCCTCCGTATGACAAGCACTTCGACGTTTAAAGAAAACGTCGAAGAGTTTTGTTGGATAGGCCTGTTATTTTGACAAACATTTAAAAGAATAACAGATATACTAATCAACAAAACTATGTAGCAGGTGGTGGATTGTCATGCAAAGAGATCTTGTAAAACAGGCAGAACAAACAGAACCGGTAATGGAGCAAGCATGGGGAAAAATAAAAAACTTTTCCCGAAGAACAAAAGAAAGAACTTTAAAAACGGCGGATACGGTTCTGATTCAGTGGGGCGGTCTCTTATTTATCTTAGGAATTCTGTTAGGACGCGCCGTCTTGTTAGCAGAACTTTTTCCTTTTGCGCTCCCGTTTTTTGCTGCCGTATACGCGTGGAGAAAAGATAAGAGCAGTATTGCAGCTGCTGGTATTGTCGTTGGTACTTTCTCAGGTGCGATATTTCATGGAGCTTTTATTTTGGCAGCGATTGCATTGTTTCTGGCACTTTACAAGTGGTTGACAAGCTGGGTTCGAGGCATGACTTGGGTTCTGCCAATCGCTGTATTTCTTTCCACAGCAGGAGCAAGGGCAGGTACTACATGGCTGGAAAGTGGATCCATTTCTTCGTATTCGCTGGTGATGACGGGAGTGGAAGCAGGATTAAGTTTTATATTAACGATGATTTTCTTGCAAAGTATGCCACTGCTTGTGACGAAAAAGCGTCGGAAGGCTCTAAAACATGAAGAGATTATCTGCTTTATCATCTTGCTCTCTTCTGTCATGACTGGGGCGATCGGCTGGGTTTTCTATGGAGTAGCCGCTGAGCATACGCTTGCCAGGTATCTTGTCTTATTATTTGCATATACCGGCGGCGCCGCACTAGGAGCATCTGTCGGGGTCATTGTCGGTCTCGTTCTCAGCCTGGCATCTGTTGCTAATTTATATCAGATGAGCTTGCTTGCTTTCGCAGGTTTGCTCGGCGGACTCTTAAAAGAGGGAAAAAAAGTCGGCGTTAGCATTGGATTGCTGCTTGGGACCGCTTTAATTGCTCTGTATGGAGATGGCATGAAAGGCGTTAACCTTACACTTCTTGAATCGGGAGCAGCCATCGTCCTTTTCTATCTAACCCCACGTGTTGTCACTGCTTTTATAGAGAAGTATATTCCCGGAACTCCGGAATATGCACGGGAACAGCAGCGGCACGCAAATAAATTAAGAGATCTGACGGCAGTTAAGGTAGAACAGTTTTCTCACCTCTTTCAAACCTTGTCTACGAGCTTTCTTACACAGACAGTCGGAGAGGAGGCGGAGGAACGGGAACAAAAAGACAAAGACGAATTATTAAGCAAGGTCACGGAGAAAACATGCCAAACCTGCTTCCGGAAAGAGAGTTGCTGGGTAAAACAATTTCATAAAACATATGACGGGATGTCCAATATGTTGACGGAGTTAGAGAACCATGGCAGTATTCCGATGCGGACAAAAGGCCAATGGAAGAAACATTGCCACTATCATAAGCGTATGGAAGAAGTAATGGGGGAGGAGGTTAGGCAAGATCAGGCACGTAGAACCTTAAAAAAACAAATGAAGGAAAGCCGCCAGCTCGTAGCCGATCAGCTACGCGGCGTTTCGGAAGTCATGAACGATTTCGCGAAGGAAATACAAAAAGAACAGGAAGCCCATCATGGCCAAGAGGAACAAATTTATGAAGCATTGCAAGGAGCCGGCCTCGATATCGGCCACGTTGACATCTATTGCTTGGATGAAGGGAATGTAGAAATTGAAATGAGTGTAGGAAAAGAGGGTGGTACCGAGCAGGCAGACAAAATTATCGCACCGATGCTTTCAGACATTTTGGAGGAGCATATAATCGTGAAAGAAGAAGAAGCGTACGACAATATTTCTGATTACTTAAACTTTTCATTTATCTCGGCCAGGCCTTTTACTGTCGAGACCGGCTTCACCTCTGTCGCAAAAGAGGGAAGATTAGTTTCAGGCGACAGCCATGCGGCGCTTGACGTTGGCACGGGGAAATTTGCGATCGCTATTAGCGATGGAATGGGAAGTGGGGAGAAAGCTCATCAGGAAAGCAGCTCTGCCCTGCAAATTTTACAAACGATTCTCGCCTCTGGTATGGACGAAGCGACCGCGATCCGGTCTATCAACTCAATAATGAGTCTTCGTTCTGCCGAGGAAACATTTTCGACGCTGGATCTGGCTATGATTGATCTTCAGAATGCAAGTGGGAAATTTATCAAAATAGGCTCTGTGCCAAGCTTTATTAAACGCGGGGAAAAGATAAAACAAATCGAAGCTGGTAATCTGCCCATTGGCATGATGGAGCATGCTGAATTAGAAGTAGTAACCGAAAAACTGCAAGATGGGGATATGATTATTATGATGAGCGATGGATTGCTGGAAGTTCCCGGCCCTATTGAGAATATGGAAATGTGGATTAAGCGGATGATCGCCCAACTGGAAACTGACGATCCGCAGGAAGCAGCTGACTTGCTGTTAGAACGAGTAATGAAGGTAACGCACGGACAAATTCACGATGATATGACGGTAATGGCAGCAAAAATCAAGCGAAATACTCCAAAGTGGGCAGCCATTCCAGTTGGGCACTCCATCCCCTTAAAAAAGAAGCAGGCTTAGGTTTAGTATATATTTTGTTTTCTTCGTCAAAACTATGAATATTATGGTTGACGGAGGGGACAAAGCAAATGAGCGGAGGAAAAATTAGGCAAATACTTTTACTGACAGATGGCTGTTCCAATCAAGGAGAAGATCCAGCAGCAGTTGCTGCGTATGCCTACGAGAAAGGCATTACGGTGAATGTGATTGGAATTATAGACGAAGGAGCAGGGAAAGATCATGGTATGAAGGAAGTGGATGAAATTTCCAAATCGGGCGGCGGTGTGAGTCAGGTCGTTTACGCCAGCCAGTTGTCGCAGACGGTCCAAATGGTGACAAGACAGGCGATGACACAAACGCTGCAAGGTGTCGTACACAATGAACTGCGCCACATCCTTGGGGAAGAACGGGAAATGGAGGATTTACCGCCTGAAAAACGTGGAGAAGTGATGGAAATAGTCGATGATCTCGGCGAGACAGTCAATCTTGAAGTCCTAATATTGGTGGACACGAGTGCAAGTATGAAGCCGAAACTTCCGATGGTACAAGAAGCATTAGCTGATTTATCGATTAGTTTACATTCAAGGACGGGAAAAAACCACTTTGCTTTGTTTCTATTTCCCGGGAAAAGAAAAGATGCGGATAAAGCGGCTGATTGGACAGCCAATATTAATGAATTGACAGGGACTTTTCAGCGCTTAACGACGGGAGGAGTGACCCCTACCGGCCCGGCATTAAAGACAGCCTTACGATATTTTGAAAAACGCCTTGGTAAAAGAAGCCTGAAAGCCTATGAAGCGAGGGACCTTCCAATTGAAGAATCAGGGATGTAACTTGAGTCCGGGTACTAAATGGCTTGGAAAATGGAATAGAAATCCGTACCGGGTGATAAAAAAAATAGGCGAAGGTGCAACAGGATCCGTTTATTTGGTAGCAACGCGTGCTGGACAAGCAGCGGTTAAAATTGGTGAAAACAAATTGTCATTAACGTCAGAAATAAATGTACTTAGGCATTTCTCCAAGGTCCAGGGTAACGTCCTTGGGCCTTCTTTGCTTGATGTCGATGATATCGAAATCTCCGGCGAGAGTTATCCGTTTTTTTGTATGGAATATTTAAATGGTGATTCTTTGCTGTCGTTTATTCAAAAAAAGGGAACAGAGTGGGCTCCCGTGTTACTTGTCCAATTACTAGGCGATTTGGATCGGCTCCACCGCGAAGGCTGGGTGTTTGGTGACTTAAAGCCGGATAATATCATTGTTACAGGACCGCCTTTCCGAATTCGCTGGTTTGACGTTGGGGGTACGACAAAAATAGGGAGAGCTGTAAAGGAATACACAGAATTTTATGACAGAGGGTATTGGGGGCTTGGTGACCGAAAAGCGGAGCCTTCCTACGATTTATTTGCGGCTGCTATGATTCTAATTCATTGTATCCATCAATCTCGGTTTGAGAAGCCGCGTGATAATAAAAACCCGCTTGAGTTTCTTATCAAACAAATGAATAGCGAGCCTTCCCTACGACCGTTTAAGAAAGTGTTGACGGCGGCGTTGAAGGGAAAGTATAAGGACGCCCAGCTAATGAAAAAAGATGTGATGGCTGCCATCGAGAATCGTTCTGGGTTTGAAAGGCAGCCGGTTAGCTCTCCTGCTCCCAATATAAAAAAATCACGCCGTAACCGCACAGCACCTCCTCCGAGAAAAATACGGGAGAAAAGTAAATCTTACCGCGTAGAGATTGTGCTTACGGCCTCTTTCCTCTTTTTGTCATCTATTTTATACTTGGTAGGACAATGGATGTAACTAACTGGAAAAGATTTTTGCAAGGGGGCAGCAGCGGACGATGAAAACGGACGTAGAACGGTGGATAAACGAGCACGGCTTATTGTCAAAAGGCCAAAAGATCCTCATTGCTGTATCCGGAGGGCCGGATTCAATGGCTTTGCTGCATTTTTTGTTAGAAGCGGCAACAACATGGAATATTACGATTTACGCGGCTCACATCAACCACCGACTCCGAGAAGACACGGCAGAAGCAGATGAGCAATTTGTAAAGGATTGGTGCCGCGAACATCACGTGCCGTTGTTTCATCGTTCTGTCGATGTAAAAAAGGCGGTTTTGGATGATGGGGGCAATGTGCAGAATAAGGCGCGTCAGCTGCGGTATGATGCACTTAGAAAGATAATGAAAGATGAAAATATCCCTATTCTTGCCACCGGCCACCATGCGGATGATCAAGTGGAGACGATGCTGATGAAACTAGTAACAGGACGAGGGATACTGGGAGAATTAGGCATGGCAGCAACGCGTCCATTTGTGGAAGGGAGACTAATCCGTCCCTTACTGTCGGTAACAAAAGCGGCTATTCTCTCCTATTGTGAAGAAAATGCGGTGCCTTACCGCGTTGATGAAAGTAATACCTCTGATAAATATACGCGTAATCGATTTCGCCACCATGTGCTTCCTTTTTTACAAGCAGAAAACCCACTTGTTCACCGTCACGTTCAGCAATATATAGAGTGGACAACAGCTGAAGAAGAATATATAAAGCAGGCAGCGGCAGTAGAGATTAACAAGCGGATCACGGAGCGCCATGAAGATTTTGTGACAATACCGGTGAGCCGCTTAAAGGAACTGCCTTTCCCTTTACAAAGAAGGGGGATTCATCTAATATTAAGTTATCTTTGTGAAAAAAAAACACCACAATTGTCTCTTATACATATTGAGCAGCTGCTAACGTTAATGCAACAACCTAATTCTTCTTTTTCGTTGGATTGGCCGGCAGGACTCAAGGTTACCCGTTCCTATGATACCCTCCTGTTTTTTTTCGAAGGAGTGACAGAAGAGAAGCAAGGTGATATATCACCAGTTGTTCTTCCACTTCCTGGGCAGGTTTGTATTTACTCTTTTTCTTTCCAGGCGCAAATGATTGTTCCTGAAAGCACTTGGTCAGATGATGAAACTGTGTTGCTTTGTAAGAAGGAAGATGTTACGCCTCCTTTCACTATTCGCTTTAGTGAACAAGGTGATAGAATGACCATCTTAGGCATGACAGGAAGAAAGAAGGTCAACCGCATTTTTATCGACGAAAAAGTACCTCGGCACCACCGTGAAAGATGGCCGGTCATTACCGATGCCGAGGGCACGATATTGTGGCTGCCTCGCCTGAAGAAATCAGCCCGGCACATACAGCGCCCTAAAGCAGGTGAAAGCTATGTCCTGATTAGGCTCGAGAATGGACCTTGCAACGATTATAATTAATAATCGCTGCAAGATGAATGTTTGCCGGCAGTCATGGTAAGATTAATAACGAATTATGAATCAACTAGTTTTCCTAGGAGGGTATTAGAATACAAGATGCATGAGGATATTCAAAAAGTTTTAATAAGCGAAGAGGAACTACAGCAAAAGATAAAAGAATTAGGAAAGGAACTTACGGAACAATATCAAGGCCATTTTCCACTCGTTATTGGTGTGTTAAAAGGTGCGCTTCCTTTTATGGCGGACGTAACAAGACGGATCGATACCCACTTGGAAATTGACTTTATGGATGTTTCCAGTTACGGCAAGGGTATGGTATCATCCGGTGAAGTGAAAATTATTAAAGATTTAGACACGACGGTAGAAGGCCGTGATGTCATTATTCTAGAGGACATCATTGACAGTGGATTGACGCTTAATTATTTAGTTAACTTAATCAAACACAGAGGTGCCAAGTCTGTACGCATTGTTACCTTACTTGACAAACCGGATGGGCGAAAGGTAGATCTTGTTCCGGATGCCGTTGGATTCACCGTTCCGGATGAGTTCGTTGTCGGATTTGGACTGGACTATGCAGAGAAGTACCGGAACCTCTCATACATTGGCATTTTAAAGCCTGAGATTTACAAGGGATCTTGATTGTAGGGAAGAAAACAAATGTGATACTATTATCTAAGTTGTCGATGCCTTGGGAGGAGGTCAAGAATGAATCGGATTTTTCGAAATACCGTTTTTTATCTATTGTTATTCCTCGTCATTATAGGGATTATTAGTTTCCTCAGCAAGGACCAGACGGAGACAAATGTAATGACGACAGGTGAATTTTTAACTAAATTAGAAAATCAGGAGATTGTCTCTGCCACGCTCCAGCCAGAAGGCGAGGTCTATCTTGTCACCGGAAAAGAAGCAGGAAAAGGTGACGAAAGTTTTCAAACATACCTGCCTGTTTCTGAACAGAACACGCAGCTACTTATGACAGCAGAGGGGCCGGGAGGAGATCAGCTGGCTTTAGAAACGAAACCCGCTCAAGAACCAAGCGCCTGGGTGACGTTTTTTACATCTATTATACCTTTTGTGATCATCTTTATTTTGTTTTTCTTCTTGTTAAGCCAAGCACAAGGCGGTGGCGGCCGTGTCATGAATTTTGGCAAAAGCAAAGCGAAGCTCTATCAGGAAGATAAGAAGAAAGCACGATTTAAAGATGTTGCAGGTGCAGAAGAAGAGAAGCAAGAGCTTGTTGAAGTAGTAGACTTTCTAAAGGATCCGCGTAAATATGCAAGCATCGGTGCCCGTATTCCAAAAGGGGTCTTGCTTGTGGGACCACCGGGGACGGGTAAAACGTTGATCGGACGCGCGGTAGCCGGTGAAGCCGGTGTCCCGTTCTTCTCGATAAGTGGTTCAGATTTCGTAGAGATGTTTGTCGGGGTCGGTGCTTCCCGAGTCCGTGATCTATTCGAAAATGCGAAGAAAAATGCCCCGTGTATTATCTTCATTGATGAAATTGACGCAGTGGGAAGACAACGTGGTGCAGGCCTTGGCGGCGGACACGATGAAAGAGAGCAGACATTGAATCAGCTCTTAGTAGAGATGGATGGTTTCGATGCGAATGAAGGGATTATCATCATTGCTGCGACGAACCGTGCAGACGTTCTCGATCCTGCTTTGCTGCGCCCGGGACGTTTTGACCGTCAAATCTTAGTTGGACGTCCTGATGTTAATGGGCGTGAGGAAATTTTACATGTTCACTCGCGCAATAAGCCATTAGCAGAAGACGTAGACTTGAAGGCGATTGCCCAACGGACCCCTGGATTTTCAGGTGCTGACTTAGAAAATCTCTTGAATGAAGCTGCTCTTGTGGCTGCAAGGGAAGGCTTGCAAAAGATCCGCATGTCGCACGTGGAAGAAGCGATTGACCGTGTGATAGCCGGCCCCGCGAAGAAAAGCCGGGTCATTTCGAAAAAAGAGAGAGGGATTGTTGCCCATCACGAGGCTGGGCATACCGTTGTTGGTGTGAAATTGGAAAATGCCGATCTCGTCCACAAAGTGACCATTGTACCACGCGGCCAGGCTGGTGGTTACGCAGTAATGCTTCCAAAAGAAGACCGCTATTTTATGACGAAGCCGGAACTGATGGATAAAATAGTCGGACTGCTTGGTGGGCGTGTCGCGGAAGAGGTTATGTTTGGAGAAGTCAGTACCGGTGCGCATAACGACTTTCAGCGCGCTACGGAGATAGCCCGTAAAATGGTAACAGAATACGGTATGAGTGAGAAACTGGGGCCTCTCCAGTTCGGATCGAGTTCTGGCGGGCAGGTGTTTTTAGGCCGTGACATCCAAAACGAACCGAACTACAGTGATAAAATCGCTTATGAAATCGATCAGGAAATACAAAAGATTATCAAAGACTGTCACGCCCGTTGTAAGCAGATATTGACAGAACACAAGGATAAACTGGAGCTTGTCGCACAACACCTCTTAGAGCTTGAAACATTGGATGCAAAGCAGATCGAATCCCTCGTACAAGAAGGAAAACTGCCGGATGATCATCATTCAACTAAGAGTAATGAGGAAGTCGGCGCTTCTGGTCAACATGTTGATCATGACAACATGAAAGTGACGATTCAGTCAAAATCGGACAACGAGGATGACCAAAAAGAAAACGGGAATGAAGACAAAGCCCATCAAAAGAATACTGATTTGGAAAACATGGGAACGAACAAACCTCCTTCCGGTGAGGATGAGGATGAACGTAAATAGCTGGTTATAAAGGGGTGCCATTGGGAGGCACCTCTTTTTTCACATCAATTTATAAAGAGGGTCTTGTCATGATACTTGCAATGGCTGTAGGGAATACGAACACGGTAATTGGATTATACAGGGAAAGAGAGCTGTCAGCTCAATGGCGGTTATCTACGAGTGAGAGAAAAACAGAAGATGAATACGGTCTGCAGGTAATGGAACTGCTGGATAGTATTCACGCAGAAAAAGACAACATTACAGGCATTATTATTGCCTCTGTGGTACCGCCTCTTTTAACTACGTTAGAGAAAATGTGTGTAAAGTATTTCAGTATTGCCCCGATGATTGTAGGTCCAGGTATTAAAACAGGTTTGAATATCCGATCGGACAATCCGCGTGAAGTAGGAGCAGACCGGATCGTGAACGCGGTGGCAGCTCTCCGGGAGCATAGCGGTCCACTAATTGTCGTGAACCTTGGTACGGCTGCAACCTTTTGCTATATTGATCAGCATGGGGAATATAGCGGTGGAGCGATTGCACCAGGGCTTGGTGTATCTACTCATGCCTTGTTTTCGGAAGCCTCTAAGCTGCCGCGTATTGAAATTACAAAACCAGACCATATTATCGGCAGGAACACGGTCGACGCGATGCGCTCCGGAATTTATTATGGATACGTCGGTCAGGTAGACAGCATTATTTATCGGATGAAAAGAGAAATAAAGGGTAAGCCCTTTGTAATAGCTACAGGAGCTTATGCGGAATTGATCGGTCCGTCAGCGGTGAACATTGATAAGGTTGATCCGTGTTTAGCATTAAAAGGACTTCGGTTTATTTATGAGAAAAACAAAGTGGTTATTGGAAAGGAAGAATAGTATGGGTGACTATATAGTGAAATCGGTAGCTTATGAAGGGAAAGTACGAGCATACGCTGTTCGCACGACGGAAATGGTAAATGAGGCAGCAACCCGGCATCAAGCATGGCCGACTGCAGCAGCAGCGCTTGGCAGGGCCATGACAGCAGGTTCCATGATGGGAGCAATGCTGAAGGGAGAAGATAAACTGACGATAAAAATTGAAGGCCGGGGTCCGATGGGACCGATCATCGTCGATAGTAATTCTCAAGGCGATACACGAGGATATGCTCATAATATGCAGGTGCACTTTGACTTGAATAAGCATGGTAAATTGGATGTGGCCCGGGCTGTAGGAACGAACGGTTCGTTATCCGTTGTGAAAGACTTAGGTATGAGAGAACATTTCACCGGCAGCGTGCCGCTTGTTTCGGGGGAGCTCGGAGAAGATTTTACGTATTACTTTGTCACTTCTGAACAAATCCCATCATCCGTTGGCCTTGGAGTACTTGTAAACCCTGATCATACGATCCGTGCCGCCGGGGGTTTTATATTACAGCTCTTGCCAGGTGCCGAAGATGAGGTAGTGGACCAATTGGAGCAGCAGATAGCGGCAATGCCCCCTGTTTCAAAATTAATTGAAAAAGGAAAGACACCGGAAGAGATGCTTCACGTCATACTCGGAGATGAAGTGAAAATACTCGAGCAGCATCCCGTTGCATTTTCGTGTCATTGTTCTTCAGAACGAGTGGCGAATGCGCTTATTTCTTTAGGAGCTGAGGAATTACTGGATATGATAGAAAAAGACCACGGTGCGGAAACACAGTGTCACTTCTGTAATGAAAAGTACCATTTTTCAGCAGATGACCTGGAAACTCTCCGCCAAAAAGCGCTTAACATCGAAAACAACCGCCAATAAACCTAGAAAGACATTCGGATTAGGTAGTTGAACAGCTATTTTTTTATTGACACTGTATATAATACTTGCTACTATAAAAGTAATAAAACCAATAAACTTACTTGGTCTTAAGGAGGAAACCGTATGAAGGTCGGGAATAACATTACGGAGTTAATCGGGAATACACCTCTTGTGAAGCTGAATCGTCTAACTGGTGAAAATGATGCAGATGTTTATTTAAAACTTGAATATATGAACCCGGGCAGCAGTGTAAAAGATCGGATCGCACTCGCGATGATAGAGGCGGGAGAAAGAGATGGTAAGCTGAAACCTGGCGATACTATTATTGAGCCGACGAGTGGCAATACCGGTATCGGGCTTGCGATGGTGGCCGCGGCAAAAGGATACCGGGCAATACTCGTTATGCCTGAAACGATGAGTATGGAACGTCGTAATCTTCTGCAGGCATATGGTGCGGAACTTGTTTTAACACCAGGACCGGACGGCATGGGGGGCGCTATTAAAAAGGCGAATGAACTTGCAGAAGCAAAAGGTTACTTCGTCCCACAGCAGTTTGAAAACCCGGCTAACCCGGCTATTCATCGAGAAACAACCGGTCGGGAACTGTTGGAGCAGGTTGATGGCCAACTGGATGCTTTTATCTCTGGTATAGGTACAGGCGGAACCATTACTGGCGCAGGTAAGCTCTTGAAAGAACACTTTCCGAACCTGAAAGTCATCGCCCTCGAACCAGCCGATTCCCCTATTTTAAGTGGCGGCAGTAAAGGGCCTCATAAAATACAAGGACTTGGTGCCGGCTTTATTCCAGAAACTCTCGATACAGACAGTTACGATGAAATCGTGACCGCAACGACAGAACAGTCGTTTGAATATGCGCGCCGTGCAGCCCGGGAGGAAGGAATACTCGGCGGAATCTCATCCGGTGCAGCGATTTACGCAGCAGTGGAAGAGGCCAAGAAACTCGGAAAAGGGAAAAAAGTTGTAGCCGTTATTCCAAGTAATGGCGAACGTTATCTCAGTACTCCTCTGTACCAATTCGAAGAAGAGAATAACTAGCCAAGACGGGAAATGGTTCCGATCATCGTTTTTAGATGACCGGGACCATTTTCCTTTTGCATCTCCTGGGACTTTTCCCTAACTTTTTTTCTGATCAGACATCTAATGTGATACTCTGAAAAGGATGAGTATTTTAACGAGGAAGAAGGTATAACGGTGAATGAACATTTAGCTCCGCTGCCAGACCGTACGAAAACATATAAAGCGTTTGGGCTGTCTTTTTGTTATCCGGAGGAGAAATTTTTCACTTGCTATCAGGTGTTAAGTGAAAACAACCCGTACCATGTGTTGCTCGAAAGCGGGCAGAAAGGGCGTTTCAGCATGGCTGCATTCACGCCTTTTGCGGTCATAACCGGTAAAAACGGAGTAACAAGCGTACAAACGAATGACGGTGTCCACACCATGTATGGTGACCCGCTGGAAGCGATGAAAAATTGGCTCACCCCATACAAAACTGAAACGAACCGGTTCCTTCCTGACTTTCAAGGCGGAGTGATCGGTTATATTAGTTATGATTACAGCCGCTATATGGAAGACATGCCAAACCAGGCTGAAGATGATCTCGGTACAAATGACCTCTGTTTTCTAGCTTTTCATCAAGCATTTGTCTATGATCATACGGAGGAAAAGCTTTGGGTTATCGTCGTTGATGTTGACGAGGCAGCGGCTGAAAAAGAGTTGTTACAGCTTAGAGAAATGTGGGAAGATTGCAGGGATGCTTCTCCGCATTATTCAGAAAAAGGGCGTGAGGCTGTGCCAGCGGTTGATGAACCTGTTACTTCTTTTACAGAGGAGTCTTTTGCTGCAGCAGCTGAGAAAATTCGCTCGTATATTCGCACTGGCGACAGTTTTCAAGTCAATCTATCTGTCCGGCAGAAACAGCCATTACATACCCCACCCCTACATATATACAAAAAATTACGAGAGTTAAATCCATCTCCTTATATGGGTTATTTTCATACTCCGGATCTTCAACTTGTTAGTGCATCGCCGGAACTGCTTATAAAAAAACGCGGGAATGAAGTGTCTACCCGCCCGATAGCAGGAACAAGGCCGCGGGGTAAATCAGAGAAGGAAGATCTTTTTTATGAGGCGCAAATGATGAATTGCGCGAAGGAGCAGGCAGAACATATCATGCTTGTTGATTTAGAGCGTAATGATATAGGGAAGGTTTGCCGGTACGGATCCGTTGAGGTCGATGAATTGATGGTCGTAGAACGGTACTCGCACGTGATGCATATTGTTTCCAATGTAAAAGGAACACTTGCCGAAGATATGGACGTGTATGGTATGATAAGAGCAGCCTTTCCAGGCGGAACCATTACAGGAGCGCCGAAAATTCGCACGATGGAAATAATTGAAGAACTTGAGCCGGTGAGACGAGGGATTTACACGGGTTCCATCGGCTGGATTGGATTTAACCAAGACGCTGAGTTAAATATTGTTATTCGAACATTGATTGCGAAAGACGGCGCAGCCTATGTTCAAGCCGGTGCAGGGGTCGTTATTGATTCGGATCCTCGAGCGGAGTTTAATGAATCATTGAGGAAAGCCCAAGCACTATGGAGGGCAAAAGAGATGAGTGAAGCAGAGTTTGGTGTAATGAGTGGAGAAGAGGAGGAGATTCAAACATGATTTTAATGATCGACAACTATGATTCCTTTACGTATAATCTCGTTCAGTTTCTAGGTGAAATGGGCGAAGAGTTAGTGGTGAAACGGAATAACAAGATCACTATAGAAGAAATGGAAGAAATGGCACCTGATTTCTTAATGATCTCGCCAGGACCCTGCACCCCGAATGAAGCAGGTATCAGCATGGAGGTCATCCGCCGTTTTGCGGGGGAAATACCGATTTTTGGCGTTTGTCTCGGCCATCAGGCGATTGCCCAAGTATTTGGCGGAAAGGTTATCCAGGCGGAGCAGCTGATGCACGGAAAAACATCAGCGATCCACCACGATGGCAAACTGGTTTATAAGGGTCTTGCCCAGCCGTTTACGGCAACACGCTATCATTCATTAATTGTAGAGAGAGAAAGTCTCCCGGATTGTCTTGAAATAACGGCTTGGACGAATGACGGAGAGCTGATGGGCATACGTCATAAGGAGCTTCCAGTGGAGGGTGTTCAGTTTCACCCTGAATCCATTATGACAGCGGACGGAAAAAAGTTGCTTCAAAACTTTATTGAGTCCCACCGGGTTGGCCAAGGAGTATAAAAGCGATGTATGTATATATAGATGGTGACATAGAAGAGGCGGGCGCTGCTCGTCTTTCTGTTTTTGAGCATGGTTTTATGTATGGACTCGGTTTATTTGAAACGTTTCGGATATATAATGGCCATCCCTTTCTTCTGGATGACCATTTCAGACGGTTAGAAGAAGGGCTGCGCGAAATGAACGTGTCGTGGGTATACGACCGCCAGCAAGTGCTTGAACAGGTTGAAAGTTTAAGAAAGGCGAATGCATGGGATAACGCGTACGTCCGGTACAACGTCGCAGCCGGTACAGGAATGCTAGGACTTACTGCAAATGAATATACGGCACCGACGATCGTTATTTATATGAAACCACTACCCCCAGCGGAGGAAGAGCGTACCGTCGTCAAGACCGGCCGGCTGTTAACCATCCCGCGAAACACCCCGGAGACATCTAAACGCTTGAAGTCACACCACTTTTTAAACAATATAGCAGGCAAACGGGAAGCCGGTGACAATCCTGAAGTAGAAGGACTATTTTTGAATGAGGCCGGGAAGTTGGCAGAAGGAGTCGTTTCTAATCTATTCTGGGTGAAGGATGATACCCTTTACACACCGGCACTTGACACGGGGATTTTAGCAGGAGTTACTCGTGCTTTTGTGTTACAGGCCGCAGAAAAGCATTCTGTTTATATTCGAGAAGGCCATTTCGATGCTGCTCATTTATATCATGCAGATGAAGTGTTTGTAACGAATTCCATTCAAGAGATTGTGCCGTTTTCTGCGGTAGATGAGCATACTTTTCGCAACAACTGTCATTCAATCACAGCTCTGCTGCAAAAAGAATATGCGAAAGGACGCGAAAAGCTCTGGAAGGCACAAGATCTTTTTTTGTGAGAAAGGAAGGGAGAAACTGATGGAAACCGTAATGAAAGCCGGGGCGTGGCAACTAGACTTTTCGGCTAAAACACAGGTGATGGGGATATTGAACGTGACGCCGGATTCATTTTCAGATGGTGGGCAATTTGATACGGAAAAGCGGGCGGAGATGCGTGCTCGTGAGATGATCAATCAAGGTGCCGATATTATCGATATAGGGGGCGAATCCACAAGGCCGGGCGCTGAAAAAGTTGATGTTAAAGAAGAACTGGAACGAGTTATCCCAGTGATCAAGGCGGTATCGTCGGCAGTAAATATCCCGATCTCCATTGATACGTACAAAGCAGAAACAGCAAGCAAAGCCATTGAAGCAGGGGCATCTATTATCAATGATGTCTGGAGAGCTACGGCAGATCCAGATATGGCTTATACAGCTGCTTATTATGATGTGCCGATTGTCCTCATGCATAACCGAACTGACATGAACTATCAAGATATCATGACGGATATTCGAGAGGATATGGAAGAAAGCATTGCTATTTGTCACAGGCATGGCGTGAAAGACGAACGTATAATCTTAGATCCAGGCATCGGCTTTGCCAAAACATATGACCAAAACTTAGAAGTAATGAGAAGACTGGAGGAGTTTACGGCAATCGGCTATCCTGTTTTGCTTGGAACGTCGCGCAAGTCGTTGATAGCGAAAACGTTAGGCCTTCCTCCGCAAGAACGTGTCGAGGGGACGGGCGCAACGATTAGCCTTGGAATCGAACGAGGCTGTCATATTGTCAGGGTTCATGATGTTCTTGAAATGAGTAGAACGGTAAAAATGATGGATGCCATGCTCGGTAAAGGCGAGGTGAAGACCGTTGGATAAGATCTATCTTAATGGTATGGAGTTTTATGCCTACCATGGTGTCTATGAGGAGGAAAACAAATTAGGTCAACACTTTACCGTAGATCTAGTTTTAGAAGCTGATTTAAAAGAAGCGGCGCTCGAAGATAATCTGGAGAAAAGTGTGAACTATGCGGACGCCTATGCAATTGTAAAAGATGTCGTTGAGGGGAACACGTATGATCTAGTGGAAACGATCGCCGAGAATATCAGCTTACAGGTATTAAACCATTTTGCGATTGTGGATCAAGTGAAGGTGAAAGTAGTGAAGCCAAATCCGCCGATTCCCGGCCACTATCAATCCGTTGCGATTGAGATGACAAGGAGACGCGCAGAATGAAACATCGTGTCTTTGTAGCCCTCGGCTCTAATATAGAGGATCGGGCACTTTATTTGCGACAAGCAATAGAAAAACTGAACGAACAAGAAAGAATTAAGGTAACTCGCCTGTCTTCTATTTATGAAACAGAACCTGTCGGAATGCAGGATCAAGCAAAATTTCTAAACATGGTTATGGAGCTTTATACCTCCTTGAATCCGCTTGAATTACTGCAAATGACACAGCAGGTTGAACGGGAATTGAAGCGGACACGAGAGGTACGGTGGGGTCCGCGGACAATAGACCTTGACATTTTACTTTTCAATGATGAAAATATTAGAATGGATGAATTAATCGTCCCACACCCACGGATGTGTGAGCGCGCCTTTGTTATCGTGCCGCTCCGTGAAATCGCTCCTGCTGCTCGTTGTCCTCAAAACGGCTGGACTGCTGCAGAGATGTTCGTGCGCTTACCAGAGGAGGAAAAAGCAGGAGTTGTACTGTGGAAGAAATCATCTTAGAGAATAAAAGGAAGAACACGCCTATCTGAGAAACAGCAGAAAGGCTCCACATAAAGATTAAGGAATTCTCAAGACAGGAGGGTGAATAGTGTGTTGAAGATCGGTGATATTGAAATGAAAAACCAAGTGGTGCTCGCGCCGATGGCCGGTGTTTGCAACCCTGCGTTTCGCTTGATCGCGAAGGAGTTTGGGACAGGTCTCGTCTGTGCGGAAATGGTAAGCGATAAAGCGATACTCAATAAAAACGAAAAATCGCTGAAGATGCTTTATGTGGACGAGCGCGAAAAACCTTTAAGCCTGCAGATTTTTGGAGGAGATAAGGAAACGATGGCGGAGGCGGCGAAGGTCGTCGACACGCAAACAAACGCCGATATCATTGATATAAACATGGGATGCCCGGTGCCGAAAATTACGAAATGTGACGCAGGGGCGAAGTGGCTCCTTGATCCCGATAAAATATATGAAATGGTAGAGGTTGCCGTAAAAGCGGTGAATAAACCGGTTACGGTAAAGATGAGAATGGGCTGGGATGATGAACACATTTTAGCGGTTGAAAATGCCAAAGCAGTTGAAGCAGCTGGAGGAAAAGCGGTCTCCGTACACGGAAGAACTCGTGTACAGATGTATGAAGGTACAGCAAATTGGGATATTCTGAAAGAAGTAAAAGAAGCGGTGAACATTCCGGTAATAGGAAATGGAGATGTCAAAACACCTCAAGACGCCAAAGCAATGCTCGAGCAAACGGGTGTGGACGGTGTGATGATAGGACGTGCTGCCTTAGGTAATCCGTGGATGTTGTACCGGACCATTCACTATCTGAAAACGGGCGAACTGGCTGGTGAGCCATCTAATCGCGAAAAAATTGATGTGTGCATGATTCACATGGATAGGCTGATTCATTTAAAGGGAGAGGACGTAGCCGTACGCGAAATGCGTAAGCACGCAGCTTGGTATCTAAAAGGAATGCGCGGTAATGGTAAAGTTCGCAGTCAAATTAACCAGCTTCATAAACGAGATGATGTTGCTTGCGCCTTGTACGATTTTATTGATAGTCTTGAACAGGAGAAGAGTGTACGAGCATCAGCTGTTTAAAAGGGTGGTAATTTCTTGTGAAGCCTGGGACTGGCATCTTTCAGAAAGGAAGAGTCAGTCCCTTTAAATGATGAAAGGGAGTTGAAGGTGTTGAGTCAGGAACAAGAGTATAACGATCAAATGCAGGTACGAAGAGAAAAAATGCAGGCGCTTCTCGAGCAAGGTGTAGATCCGTTCGGTCAAAAGTTTGAGAGAACCCATACGGCTTCGTCTATGACAGACGAGTTTGATTCGTACAGCAAAGAAGAACTGGAAGAGCAAGAAGGAAAGCAGATCTCTATAGCAGGTCGTGTGATGACGAAGCGCGGAAAAGGTAAAGCTGGTTTTGCACATATTCAGGACTTAAGCGGACAGGTGCAAGTGTATGTTCGAAAAGACCAAGTTGGAGAGGAAGCATACGAGCTTTTTCAAAACACGGATATCGGTGATTTTATCGGTGTTACCGGGACAGCATTTAAAACGAAGGTTGGAGAGCTGTCTGTTAAAGTAAATCATTATGAATTATTATCTAAAGCACTTCGCCCTCTTCCGGATAAATTTCATGGACTAAAAGACGTCGAACAACGTTACCGGCAACGCTACTTAGACTTAATCGTCAACCCGGAAGTCCGCTCTACCTTTGTAACTCGCAGTAAAATTATGCAGTCCATGCGTCGATACTTAGATGATAAAGGATTTCTGGAGGTAGAGACCCCGATGCTCCACTCGATTCCCGGCGGGGCAGCAGCACGGCCTTTTATCACGCATCATAATGCGCTTGATATGGAGCTTTACATTCGTATTGCCATCGAACTTCATTTAAAAAGGTTAATTGTAGGCGGGTTGGAGAAGGTGTACGAAATTGGACGTGTCTTTCGGAATGAAGGAATATCTACTCGGCACAATCCTGAATTTACAATGATTGAGCTTTATGAAGCTTACGCGGATTATGAAGACATCATGGATCTTACGGAAAGTTTAATTGCACACATTGCAGAAGAAGTGCTTGGGACGACAAAAATCACTTATGGTGAATATGAGGTAGATTTAACCCCACCATGGCGTCGCGTACACATGGCAGATGTGATCAAGGAAGAGACAGGCGTGGATTTCTGGGAAGAAATGAGTGATGAAAAAGCACGGTCACTTGCAAAAGAACATAAAGTGCCTATCACCGAAACGATGAGTGCGGGCCATGTCATGAACGAATTTTTTGAGCATTTTGTAGAAGATAAATTAATACAGCCTACTTTTGTTTATGGACACCCAACGGCAATCTCACCTTTAGCTAAGAAAAATGCCGATGACTCCCGTTTTACAGATCGCTTTGAATTGTTTATCGTAGGACGCGAGCATGCTAACGCCTTTACAGAATTAAACGATCCAGTTGATCAGCGCCAACGCTTTGAGGCTCAGGTCCTAGAGCGGGAACAAGGAGATGATGAAGCGCACATGATGGACACCGACTATTTGGAGGCTATGGAGTATGGATTGCCACCAACTGGAGGTCTCGGAATTGGGATTGACCGGCTTGTTATGCTTTTAACGAATGCGGCGTCAATTCGAGATGTGCTGCTGTTCCCACAAATGCGCAAGCAATCAGCTGATTAAGATTTTGGAAGGGGCTGTATCAAAAGGTCATAAAAAATGACCCTTTTGATAGCCCTTTTTTCAATTCTATAAGATTTGTCGTTACGATTAATTTATACTCATTCATATAGATGGCTCTTCAGGTTCACTTGCCGCGGGCGAGGCTTCAGCTCTTGCTTCGATGCACAGGACGCGGCCGTGTTTAGCCGACGTCCCGCAGGCGCCTCACCTGATCGCATTCAAAGTAGCGGAGCGAAAAACGATCCAACATTTTATGCCAATCAACAAAAAAATCGCCTCTTTCGGTATAACGAGGTCACCACAACCCATTAATGAAAGAAGTCGGTTTTCTATGAGTAACCAAACGGTCACTTTCCAAGAGTACACCATGAAGCAGTTGTATCTTCCTATGGATTTTCCGGGTTTATTTCCGGAAGATCAGGTTGCCGGATTGTAAGCGACATGATCGACACCCTGAACGACCAGCTGTTTTAATCGTCCTGTACGGATACACCTAGAAGAGCAATATAGAGTGAGGAAAGAGCCTTAAAAAGAAATATTTTTTTAAAAGAAAAGGGTTGTAATGATCAGCTACTAATGGTATATTATTATCTGTCGTCGAGAAACGACGCGAAAAACACCATGATTTAAAGAAGTTAAAAAATATGTTGACACTGATTGATATGGGTGTTAATATAAAAAAGTCGCCAATCAGAGGCGTCGAAAGAAAACGGAAA
>NZ_JAJJJF010000013.1 GCF_022458745.1 Bacillus piscicola | reverse complement strand
CCTATGCTGGCGGCTTTTTTGCATATTTTTTAAAAACAAAAGATTATTTTGTTGACAACAAGACCATGGGGTCTTCAAGTATAAAGATGGAGAATGCTGTCCAACTTTTGAGCATGTTTTTTTCCCAACTAGGATTCCTTTGACGGATTATACCCTTCCCATTTATTAGAAATTTCGAACAAAATGCGCTACATTAAACACTTGTGAAAAAACACTTATGAAGTTGATTCAATTCCTTTTTTTATGCATAGTTATGGGGTATATATTGATTGGGACGGTTATCTTTCTCATACCCTTTGAGTAAAGGCTAAGTTGTAAGGATCTTAGCAATGGAAGTGGAATTATGGCATTGATTCAGTTGCGTATGGATTTTTAGATGAAAAGTATATGGAAAATGGAGACAACTTACATAAAAGGAGGAGATAGAAATGGATATGGGTGGATGGCTCAATGAGGAATCCTCTATCATTTTGACACGAATTTTACTAGCGGCTTTTTTAGCAGGCTTGGTTGGGATAGAGCGCGAATACAAACGCCATCCCGCAGGTTTTCGAACCCATTTATTAGTTGGTATAGGCGCATGTCTTGCTATGGTGATGGCACTTTTTGGTTTTCAAGGATACTTGGAGAATAATAGTGAGTACGTACGCTATGACCCTTCACGTCTGGCTTCCTATGTCATTAGTGGTGTAGGTTTTTTAGGTGCAGGGACAATTATCGTGCAGGGAGTGTCGATCAAGGGGCTGACTACTGCTGCTTCTATCTGGGTGGTGGCAGCGATTGGGCTGGCAGCTGGGGCTGGAATGTACTTTCCAGCCGTGTTTACGACAATTATCGTGCTATTAAGTTTATTTTTTCTTAACAATGTAGATCGTTTATTTAAATCGAGCCAATCTGAGAAGGCCGTCATCTCAATCGAGAAGAGTCGAATGTCCTTGTCCAGTATTCTTGATGTTTTCGAGAGTCACGGTTTGCGTATAGAAAAAGTAAGAGGAAGTGTCGCTCAAGAAGAAGGAAGGGAACTTGTCGTCTATGTCATTCATTTTAACCCCCCTCCTCATTTTCAAACTTCTACTATATATGACCACCTCCTCCATCATGATGGA
This sequence comes from Bacillus piscicola, assembly GCF_022458745.1. Taxonomy (GTDB): domain Bacteria; phylum Bacillota; class Bacilli; order Bacillales; family Marinococcaceae; genus Alteribacillus_A; species Alteribacillus_A piscicola. Next base: position 58,979 of record NZ_JAJJJF010000013.1, on the reverse strand, counting down.
GTCGTCCAACTAGAAATCGAGATATCGGGGGATTGAATTTCTTATTATTGTCTAAAATGAATAAGGCCGCCTGCTTGAAAAAAAACAGCAATTGTTATATATTTATAGTCAAATATAGTCAAGGTCAAGGAGCTTAAATTGCTTAGCGGGGAAGGGGGGGTATTCATTTGCGAAGCATCTCTGACATCATTGAACAACATTTAAAGGAAATACTGACAAACAGTGAAAAAGGATTGGTGGAAATTAGGCGCAGTGAATTAGCAAAGCGATTTGAGTGTGTTCCTTCCCAAATAAACTATGTAATCAGCACTCGTTTCACGACTGAAAAAGGCTATATCGTGGAAAGTAAAAGAGGCGGCGGCGGGTATATTCGAATTTCGAGAGTGGAGATTGCGGACCATGCGGAACTGATTGATCAATTATTAAACTTAATAAAAGAAGGAATTGACCAGGTGACAGCAGAAAGTATTATTATGCGTTTATTCGAAGAAAAGGTGATATCAAAGCGTGAAGCAGGGATGATGCTGGCAGCAACAGACCGAACGATATTATCCTTAAGAAACGCTGAGGACCGTGATTTCATACGAGCAAAAATGCTTAAAGCGATGCTTAGCAGCCTACGTTATAAATAAAGGGACAGCTGCGAAGGAGGGAGAGCAGTAGTGCTGTGTGAAGAATGTCAAAAAAGACCGGCTTCTATTCACCTTACGAAAATAGTAAATGGCCAAAAAACACAAATAAATCTTTGTGAAGAATGCGCCAGGGAAAAGGGCGAAACAATTCCTAACTGGAGTAACTATTCAATCCAGGACTTGTTATCGGGACTATTGCATTTTGAACAGCCCACCGGCCATGAAAGCGTCCGTTCTTCTCAAACAATGCCGAGACAACTGGTCTGCAATAATTGCGGCTTGTCTTATGATCGTTTGATTAACATTGGCCGGTTTGGCTGTTCTCATTGTTATGAAACGTTTGGCTCGAAACTAGATCCGATATTTAAAAGAGTCCACGGAGGTAATACAAAGCATGCTGGCAAGATTCCAAAGCAGGCAGGAAGCAAATTTCACATAAAAAAACAGATCGAAAAAGCTCGTGAGCATTTAGAGGATCTGATAGAAAGAGAAGAGTTTGAGGAAGCCGCGAAAGTACGTGACCATATTCGTGACTTACAATCGCGAGCCCGAGAAGGGGAGGGACGGTCCTAATGTCATTTGATCGTTTCATTACAGAAGCTATCAGCCCGTGGATGAAAACGGGACCAAGCCCTAACGGGGATATTGTGCTCAGTACAAGAATTCGCTTGGCTCGGAACCTTGATCGTTTTCCTTTTCCTACTTCTGCCTCACAGGAGTCAGCCCAAACGCTGCTTCAATATGTGAGGAAGGCTTTATCAGAGGACGAATACCAATCTGTTGGAGCTCTGGAATTTTTAAATATGAGTGATCTCTCTGCCAATGAAAAAAGAGTGCTAGTGGAAAAGCATTTAATCAGCCCTTATTTGGCGGAAAAATCGCAAAACGGAGCAGTGCTTTTAAGTAATGATGAGTCCGTTAGTATTATGATAAATGAAGAAGACCATATCAGACTTCAATGTTTGTTTCATGGGTTTCAACTTAACGAAGGATTGGTTTTAACGAACGGGTTAGACGATTGGTTAGAAGAAAAAGTAGCATATGCTTTTGATGAAAAAAGAGGCTATTTAACGAGCTGCCCAACCAATGTCGGTACAGGAATGAGAGCTTCGGTTATGATGCACTTACCGGCACTTGTGATGACAAAGCAGTTAAACCGTATTTTACCGGCAATTAATCAGCTGGGACTTGCGGTACGCGGCATTTATGGTGAGGGGAGCGAGGCATTAGGGAATCTTTTTCAGATTTCTAATCAGATGACACTCGGTAAATCAGAAGAAGACATCACGGAAGACCTGCGTGGGGTCGTCATGCAGGTGATCCAACAAGAGCGCTCCGCACGTTCGTCTTTGATGAGATCTTCTAAAATGCAAATAGAAGACAAGGTTTTCCGGTCTTATGGTGTTCTTGCAAACAGCCGGATTATCGATTCAAAAGAAGCCGCTAAAAGGCTTTCTGATGTCCGCCTCGGTATAGATCTTGATTTAATTCAAGGTGTTTCGGGTAATATTCTTAATGAACTAATGATCTTAACGCAACCAGGTTTTTTGCAACAATATGCCGGTAAAGATCTGACAATGAATGAGCGCGATATAAGAAGGGCTGCTTTAATTCGTGAACGGCTTCAGCTCGAAACAGAATAATAAGTAAAAGATGAATGAGGAAGATCGCGGAACAAAATTTGGAGGTGCGTGTACATGATGTTTGGACGCTTTACAGAAAGAGCACAGAAGGTTTTAGCACTAGCTCAAGAAGAAGCAATACGACTTGGACATAACAATATCGGTACTGAACATATTCTTCTTGGTTTGATTAGAGAAGGAGAAGGAATTGCGGCAAAAGCCTTGCAAGCCTTGAATCTGGGATCTGAACAAATTCAAAAAGAAGTAGAGGCACTAATTGGCAGCAGTCAAGAAGGTTCTAAGACCATTCATTACACTCCGCGAGCAAAAAAAGTGATTGAATTATCAATGGACGAAGCGAGAAAGCTCGGTCATTCTTACGTTGGTACGGAGCATATTCTGCTCGGATTGATAAGAGAAGGAGAAGGCGTGGCAGCACGGGTACTAAACAACCTTGGTGTCAGCCTCAACAAGGCACGTCAGCAGGTGCTGCAGCTGCTCGGGAACCATGATTCTACGGGAGCAGGCCATCAGCAAGGTTCTGGAGGCGGGTCTGCTAATGCTAATACGCCAACGTTGGATAGCTTAGCCCGAGACTTAACAGCGGTTGCGAAGGAAGAAGCACTTGACCCGGTTATCGGCAGAAGCAAAGAAATTGAACGCGTTATTCAAGTATTAAGCCGGCGCACGAAGAATAACCCAGTTTTAATAGGGGAACCGGGTGTCGGAAAAACAGCAGTCGCAGAAGGACTTGCTCAAGCTATTGTGGCAAACGAAGTCCCTGAAACCCTTCGCAACAAAAGGGTAATGACGCTCGATATGGGAACTGTAGTTGCTGGGACAAAATATCGAGGCGAATTTGAGGATCGCTTAAAAAAGGTAATGGAAGAAATTCGCCAAGCAGGAAATGTGATTCTATTTATTGATGAGCTTCATACACTAATTGGTGCAGGTGGTGCGGAAGGTGCCATCGACGCCTCGAATATTTTGAAGCCGTCGCTTGCACGTGGTGAGCTTCAGTGTATTGGAGCAACAACTCTTGATGAATACCGAAAGTATATCGAAAAGGATGCTGCTTTGGAACGGCGTTTTCAGCCTATTCAAGTGGATGAACCGACCCTTGAAGAGTCTATCCAAATTTTACGCGGATTGCGAGATCGTTACGAAGCCCATCACCGTGTGAAGATAACCGAAGATGCTATCATTCAGGCAGTTAAATTATCTGACCGCTACATTTCGGATCGTTTCCTTCCGGACAAAGCAATTGATTTAATTGATGAAGCCGGCTCAAAAGTTAGATTGCGCTCTTATACAGCGCCGCCAAACTTAAAAGAGCTGGAACAGAAACTAGAGGCAACTCGAAAAGAGAAAGATGCAGCAGTCCAAAGTCAAGAATTTGAAAAAGCAGCTTCCCTCCGTGACAGCGAACAGCGTCTGCGGGAACAGCTTGAAAAAATGAAAAACGAGTGGAAAGAAAAGCAAGGACAAGAAAATACAGAAGTGACGCCGGAAGACATTGCCCAAGTTGTGGCGAGTTGGACGGGTGTTCCTGTGTCTAAACTTGCGGAAGCAGAAACAGACCGGCTGCTGAAAATGGAAGATATATTGCACAGTCGTGTTATCGGCCAAGAAGAAGCAGTTAAAGCGATCTCTAAAGCAGTCCGCCGGGCACGGGCAGGCTTAAAAGATCCAAAGCGCCCAATTGGTTCCTTTATTTTCCTCGGCCCAACTGGTGTCGGGAAAACGGAATTGGCGCGGGCAGTATCTGAAACGCTGTTTGGCGATGAAGATTCCGTGATCCGTATTGATATGTCGGAATACATGGAAAAACACGCTACAAGCCGCCTTGTAGGTTCTCCTCCAGGGTATGTAGGTTATGAGGAAGGCGGACAGCTCACCGAAAAAGTACGCCGTAATCCTTACTCCGTCGTTTTGCTGGATGAAGTGGAAAAAGCGCATCCAGAGGTCTTCAATATTTTGCTTCAAGTGTTAGAAGACGGGTTTCTTACAGATTCAAAAGGCCGTCGCGTAGACTTTAGGAATACAGCAATCATAATGACATCCAATGTTGGAGCAAGCTTATTAAGAAGGAGTAAGTCCGTCGGATTTGCGACTCAGAATAAAGAAGAAAATTTCCAGGATATGCGCGACAAGGTGATGGGTGAACTAAAAAACACTTTCCGCCCAGAGTTCCTAAACCGGGTTGATGAAATAATTGTTTTCCACAGCTTGGAAAAAGAGCATATTAAAGAAATCGTTTCGCTAATGGCAGAAGAATTAAGAAAACGTCTTTCCGAACAAGGTATTGATTTTGAATTGACGAGTGAAGCAAAGGATAAAATTACCGATGAAGGGTTTGACCCGGAATACGGTGCCCGTCCACTTCGCCGGGCACTTCAGAGACAGGTGGAGGATAGGTTGTCAGAAGAGCTCCTACGAGGGAATATCCAAAAGGGAGATACTGCTGTTATTGATGTAAAAGACGGTGAATACATTGTCAGGACTAAATCAGGGGCCAAGGCCTAATGACTCCCTATAGTTAGCAAAAGGGCTGTCCGGATACGATACGTACTGCCGGTCAGCCTTTTTTACTTACTAAGGAAGCGAGCAAAGCGTAAATAAAGAGAGGTACATTATGGCAAAACAAAAAACGAAGTTTGTCTGTCAAGACTGCGGATATGAGTCCAGTAAGTGGATGGGCCGCTGTCCGGGCTGCCAAGAATGGAACACAATGGTGGAGGAGTTGGAGGTGCCTTCCGCCAAACGAAATAGCCAGGGAGCTGGATTTCGTTCCATAGGCGAAAGAGGTACAATGCAGCCGCAGCCAATCACAAAAATTACAGGTGGTGAAGAACCAAGATGGGACACCTCGCTTCCGGAACTGAATCGCGTACTTGGCGGTGGTATTGTTCCAGGTTCACTTGTCTTGTTTGGCGGCGATCCTGGTATCGGAAAATCAACTCTGCTGCTGCAGGTATCTTCGATTTTGGCCGAAAAAGGGAGAAAAGTGCTTTATGTTTCGGGGGAGGAATCGGTGAAACAGACTAAGCTCCGGGCTGAACGTCTCGGTGTGGACTCAGACAACCTCTATGTCCTTGCCGAAACGAATGTGGCTCTGATTGAAAACGCGATTGACCAAACGAAGCCGGCTTTAGTTATTATCGATTCTATTCAAACAGTTCATCATGCTGATGTGACATCTGCACCGGGGAGTGTAGCGCAGGTGAGAGAATCCACATCCCTTTTTATGACGATCGCGAAGAGTCGTGGTATTGCTATATTTATTGTCGGCCATGTCACGAAACAAGGATCCATTGCCGGACCAAAAATGCTAGAGCATATGGTCGATTCCGTTCTTTATTTTGAAGGGGAACGGCATCATACTTATCGAATATTACGAGCGGTGAAAAATCGATTTGGCTCTACTAATGAAATTGGCATTTTTGAAATGAAAGAGACTGGTTTAAAAGAAGTGAAAAATCCGTCAGAAATATTTCTGGAAGACCGAACAGAAGGAAGTTCTGGATCCATCGTTGTCGCTTCTCTTGAAGGGACACGTCCTGTATTGGTGGAAGTCCAGGCTTTAATTGCCCCTTCGAGTTATGCAAATCCAAGGAGGACTGCAACAGGAATTGATCATAATCGAATTGCCCTCTTAATGGCTGTCTTAGAAAAAAGATTAGGGATGTTGCTTCAAAATCAAGACGCTTACTTAAATGTTGCGGGAGGCGTAAAACTTGATGAACCGGCTATTGATCTTGGCCTTGCGGTTTGTATTGCTTCGAGTTTCCGAAATCAAACGACCAACCCGGGTGACGTGGTCATAGGTGAAGTTGGATTAACAGGGGAAATTCGGCGGGTGTCAAGGATTGAGGAACGCATACAAGAAGCGGCCAAACTAGGTTTTACACGGGCAATTGTACCCTCTAAAAACATAGAAGGATGGACTCCGCGTGCCAATATTGAGGTTATGGGAGCTGCCTCTCTTGAAGAAGCGCTTGATTTAGTCCTTGAAGGCAGAAGTCCAACCTGGTAAATCATCCTTGATATTACAAAACGTTCACGATATGATGAAAAGTTATCTAAAGTTATGACAACACCTTATTATTTTGCTACCGTTGTTAAAGGGAGGCAGAAACTTTTGCAGGTTTTGAATTGGAAGGTTTTAAATACAAAGAAGTGTCTATAATGAAAAAAGGAGGTGCTAAAGCGTGTTAAGATGGATTGTACAATTATTTTTTATCGTCGCTGGGGCGACACTTGGTTTTATATTTATACCGGAATTTATAATGCTTATTAATTTTAATGCTGTGCCAGAATGGATGGGAAGTCCGTATATTGGTGCATTGATTGGTGCTGTGCTTCTGTATTTGGTGACTTTTTGGCTTGCAGACTACATCGTAAATGTCATGAAAGTACTGGAAGAGATGATTGTTAAAGCTCCTGTAACAGATGTTATATCTGGAACGATTGGATTAGTCATTGGTCTAGTTGTCGCTTTTTTGATTGGGATTCCGTTAAACTCTGTATCATTTCCTGTCATTAGTTCAGTTGTCCCGATTTTCGTTACTTTTTTTCTTGGTTATTTTGGCTTTCAAGTGGGGTTTAAAAAACGAGATGAGTTAATGAGCCTGTTTCCTGCTGGCCGATCATCGGCAAAAAAGAAAGACGAGAATGAAAGTACACAAGCAGTTACAGAACAGAAAATTAAGATCTTGGATACAAGTGTGATTATAGACGGACGTATTGCTGATATTTGCCAAACTGGCTTTTTAGAAGGCACGATCGTTATTCCTGAATTTGTGTTAGAGGAACTTCAGCATATTGCTGATTCTTCTGATGTGTTAAAACGTAACCGCGGACGCCGGGGGCTTGATATTTTAAATAAAATTCAAAAGGAACTTCCTGTTGCCGTTGAGATTTATGAAGGTGACTTTGAAGACATTCATGAAGTGGACAGTAAACTGGTTAAGCTCGCTAAAATCCGTGGTGGAATAGTCGTAACGAACGATTTTAATTTAAATAAAGTATGTGATCTGCAAGGGGTCGAGGTATTAAACATTAATGACCTTGCCAATGCGGTGAAACCGGTTGTGCTTCCTGGAGAAGAGATGAATGTGCAAGTTATCAAGGACGGAAAAGAACAAAATCAAGGTGTTGCCTATCTTGATGACGGCACAATGATTGTTGTAGAAGGCGGTCGTAGCCACATCGGTAAAACGATCGAAGTAGTTGTCACCAGTGTTTTGCAAACGAGCGCCGGCCGGATGATTTTTGCCAAACCCAAATTAATGGAAAAAGCCCTTTAGGAAAGAGTGCTGAAAACCCCTGCGGGAAAAGTGAGTGTCACGAAGCAGGGGTTTGTTTCTTTTGCTTGAATACTGCCGTTGCTTGATCGTATCATTCCCGTGTATGATATAAGGGCTTATACTATACAGGGAAGGACCGGGAAGTCAGATGTTGAATTATACGGTCATTATTCCAGCAGCCGGGCAAGGCTCGCGAATGAAAGCCGGACGTAATAAGCAGTTCCTCATGATCGGCCAGAAGCCGTTAATTGTTAGAACGGTCTCTTTGTTTGCAAATGATCCATTATGTGATCAAATTGTCGTTGCGGCAAACCAAGCCGAGATATCAGACATGACGGTGTTGCTGAAAGAGTGGGTTAAAAGCGGTAAAGTTAGCATTACTACAGGAGGCGACAATCGCCAGAGCAGTGTGTATGCAGGTTTAAAACAATTGAGAAAAGAAACGAACCTCGTGCTGGTTCATGACGGGGCGCGCCCATTTGTGACACGAAAAGAGATTAGGCTTCTGCTAGAGACAGCGGTTACTGAGAAGGCAGCTGTGCTTGGAGTGCGGGTGAAGGATACGATAAAAAGAGCAAGTGACGGGATTATTCAAGAGACACTTGATCGCTCCGAACTATGGGCTGTCCAGACACCGCAAGCCTTTGGATATCCCATCCTCATGGAGGCATATAAACAAGCAACTGCCGTCTCGTTCAATGGCACAGATGATGCGAGCTTGGTTGAGCGGATCGGGAGAAAGGTACATATTGTAGAAGGCAGTTATGATAATATTAAGTTGACAACCCCGGAGGATATTGTGTCAGCAGAAGCGATACTAAGAAAAAGAAATGGAGAAAAGTAGACATGCGAATCGGACATGGTTTTGACGTGCATCAATTAGCTGAGAACCGTCCGCTGATTATAGGCGGGGTGGAAATAAGCCATGAAAAAGGGCTAATAGGTCATTCTGATGCAGACGTTCTTCTGCATGCCGTTTCCGATGCTCTTTTAGGAGCGGTAGGCGAGCGCGATATAGGCAAGCATTTTCCGGATACCGATCCCGCTTTTAAAGACGCGGACTCGGCTGTGCTATTAAAGCACGTGTATGATATCGTAAAAGACAAAGGCTATACGCTCGGAAATGTAGACTGCACCATATTGGTGGAGAAACCGAAAATGGCCCCTTATATGGAAAGAATTCAAGGGAGAATTGCAGGTATACTGGAAGCGGATTGCTCTCAAATTAACGTGAAAGCAACCACGACGGAGCAGCTTGGGTTCGTTGGAAAGGAACAAGGGATAGCAGCCCACGCAGTAGTACTGTTGCTGCCTCAGGGTGACTAAGAAAAATTGGAAGGTGTAAGAATAATGAACAAAGACGTAAGAGTAAGGTTTGCCCCTAGTCCTACAGGACATCTTCATATTGGAGGAGCACGATCAGCCCTTTTTAATTATTTATTTGCACGAAGTCAAGGCGGAAAATTTATTATCCGTATTGAAGACACGGATCAAGCGAGAAACATAGAAGACGCGACGGAGAAGTTGTTAGATAGTCTAAAATGGCTTGGAATAGACTGGGATGAGAGTATTGATATCGGAGGTCCGCACGCACCTTACCGTTGTATGGACCGGCTTGGTATATATACAAAGTATCTACAAGAACTTCTTGATAACGGCAAAGCCTACTATGATTACATGACGGAGGAAGAATTAGAGGCAGAACGTGAAGCGCAGCTGGCTCGCGGCGAGGCGCCAAAATACAGCGGTCGTGATCGGGATTTAACAGAGCAAGAGCGAAAGGCATATGAAGCAAAGGGAATAAAACCGGTAGTCCGGTTCCGTGTGCCGGAGGGTGAAAGTGTTGTCATTGATGATGCCGTACGCGGCCAGGTTACTTTTGAAACCGATGGCATTGGTGACTTTGTAATTGCCCGTAAAGACGGAATTCCGACGTATAATTTCGCTGTTGTCGTTGACGATCACTTAATGAAGATCTCACATGTCATTCGCGGGGAAGAGCATCTTTCTAATGCTCCGCGCCAAGCCCTCGTTTTCGATGCGTTTGGCTGGGAAAAACCGATGTTTGCCCACGCCTCTCTCATTTTAAACCCGGATCGTCAGAAAATGAGTAAACGGGACGAATCTATTATGCAATTCGTAGAGCAATACAAAGAACTGGGATACTTACCAGAAGCGCTTGTTAATTTTCTAGCACTATTAGGGTGGTCTCCAGGTGGTGAAGAAGAAATTTTTTCATTAGCTCAACTGGAGCAGCTTTTCACTCTTGACCGAGTGTCAAAAGCTCCGGCCGTATTTGATACAGACAAGCTTGCCTGGGTAAACAATCAGTACGTAAAGGAAGCGGATCTTGATCGTTTAACAGAACTTGCCATCCCACATTTGCAAAAAGCGGAAAAGCTTCCGGAAGACCTAAGTGCTGAACAGTATGAATGGACAAAAAAACTAGTCGGCCTGTATCAAGAGCAAATGCACTTTGCAGCTGAGGTCGTTGGATTAACATCGTTGTTCTTTAAGACGGAAATAGCGTATAATGAAGAGTCAACAGCAGTATTAAATGAAGAACAGGTTCCGGAAGTGTTAAGACAATTTTCCGAAGAACTTGAGAATCTGCCTAGTTTTGAACCGGCAGAGATAAAGAAAGCAATCAAGGCAACACAAAAAGCGACTGGCGAGAAAGGGAAAAAGCTGTTCATGCCAATCCGTGTCGCTGTTACCGGACAAACGCACGGCCCAGAGCTGCCGCATGCGATTTCGTTGCTAGGGAAGAAAATTGTACAGACCCGCCTCGAGCGGGCAGTTCAACTATAAATTTGAATGGATTATACGAGAAAGCTTGGAAGGGAAAAAGTAAGAATACAGCCCCTGCACAGAGAGAACCATGAGTGCTGAAAGTGGTTTCTGGAGGCATATTCTGAACATGCATCCCGGAGTCTTCTGTTGAATGAAGTAGGCAGAAGCGGACAGCAGCCGTTATCTGTTGGAGGGAAAAGAGTCTGCTTTTAGGACGACTCTTTTAAACAGAGTGGAACCGCGCTCACTTAAGCGTCTCTGTGCACAAACAGTGCATAGGGCGCTTATTTTTATAGAAAAAAAACGAATGTTGTTTTGGAGGAGAGGAGTGACAGGAAGATGTGGAGAACATTTAAAAATGATATAGAAGTCGTGTTTGACCGTGACCCCGCTGCGCGCAGTAAGTTTGAAGTCATTATGACCTACTCCGGGGTGCACGCAATTTGGGCGCATCGAATCGCGCATTGGTTGTGGAAAAAGAAGTTATGTTTTTTTGCTAGATTGTTATCACAAATCAGCCGTTTTTTTACTGGTATTGAAATCCATCCTGGGGCTGTCATCGGGCAACGTTTGTTTATTGACCACGGCATGGGAGTGGTTATTGGTGAAACATGTAACATTGGGAACGACGTGACGATTTATCAAGGGGTTACGCTTGGGGGGACAGGGAAAGAAAAAGGGAAGCGGCATCCGACGATAGAAGACAATGTGCTTATTGCAAGTGGTGCGAAAATACTCGGATCCATGACGATCGGAGAGCATTCCCGTATTGGAGCTGGTTCTGTCGTCTTAAAAGAAGTACCGCCTAATTCCACCGTGGTTGGCATACCGGGTAAAGTCGTTGTTCAGGACGGCGTGAAAATTAACCATGATTCTCTGGCGCATCACCTTTTGCCCGACCCCGTGGCCGACAAATTTATTGAATTAGAAGAGGAATTGGCTGCACTTAAACAGGAACTTGCAACATACAAAAGTAATAGCAACCAAGAAGAAAGGAGCGATGACGTATGAGTATTACTCTTTATAACTCATTGACTCGCAAAAAAGAAAAGCTGGTGCCGCTTCAGGAAGGGAAAATTAAAATGTATGTATGCGGCCCGACTGTATACAATAATATCCATATCGGAAATGCACGACCTGCTATCGTTTTCGACATGGTCAGACGCTATCTCGTCTTTCGTGGCTATGAAGTGTTTTTTGTCTCCAACTTCACCGACGTGGATGACAAAATTATTAAAGCAGCACGAGAACTGGAGGAAGAGGTTCCAAAAGTGGCGGAGCGGTTCATTGAGGCTTATTTTCAAGATACAGAAGCCCTCGGAGTAAAGAAAGCTGATCTGCATCCTCGTGTAACAGAAACGATGCCAGAGATTATTGAGTTTATAAGGTTGCTTGTCGAAAAAGGGTATGCCTATGAAGCGGCAGGGGACGTTTATTTTAAAACAAAATCCTTCAAAGAGTACGGAAAGCTGTCATCACAGTCCATTCATGAATTGCAAGCCGGAGCGCGAGTGGAAGTTGGAGATAAGAAGAAGGATCCATTGGATTTTGCTCTCTGGAAAGAAGCGAAAAATGGGGAAATTTCCTGGGATAGTCCTTGGGGCAAGGGGCGGCCAGGCTGGCATATTGAATGTTCGGCAATGGTTAAGAAATACTTGGGTGATACGATTGATATTCATGCGGGCGGCCAGGATCTGACATTTCCACACCACGAAAATGAAATTGCTCAGTCAGAAGCACTGAACGATCAACCGATGGCGAAGTATTGGATGCATAATGGCTACATTCAGATTAACAATGAAAAAATGTCTAAGTCATTAGGGAACTTTGTTTTAGTGCGTGATCTTATCAACAAACACCGGCCTGAAGTTGTCCGCTTTTTTATGCTGCAAGCTCATTATCGCAGCCCCCTGAATTTTGACGAGGAATTGCTGGAGAGTGCCAAAAATAGTCTGGAAAGAATTCAATCTACTACTGATAATGTAAAGTATCGATGGGAAAACAGCGCAGACCACGGCAGTGAAGGTGACTGGATAGAAAAAATCAGATCGTACAAAAAGAAATTTATTGCCGAAATGGATGATGACTTCAACAGTGCAAATGGGATTAGCGTTTTATTTGACTTGGTGAAAGAAGCGAACCGTTATCTGCAGGAGAAACAGTCGGCCAGAACCGTGCTGCAATTTTTTATAGACACCATCCGTGAGATTGGCAGTGTGTTAGATATCGCAGTGGAAACCGTGGAGGAGGTAATGGACACGGAGGTTGAAAATTTAATTCAAGAGCGGATTGAGGCGCGGAAAAACAGGGATTTTGCTCGCGCTGATGAAATTAGAGATTCACTCAAAGCGCAGGGTATTATACTCGAAGACACGCCACAAGGAACGCGGTGGAAGCGGGAACAATAACATGAAAAAAAGACACGAGGGTAAAGTAGATATCAAACAACTGAATGCGCTTGCGCTTGCATATGTCGGTGATTCTATTTACGACCTGTATGTTCGCGAGCACCTGATTCTGTCTGGCAGGGTGCGCCCCCACCTGCTTCATCGTAGTTCTGTTTCGTTTGTCTCAGCGTTTGCGCAAGCCAAGGTCCTTTTTAAGCTTTTAGAGGAAAATATGCTTACAGAAGAAGAGCAGGCGGTGGCACGTCGCGGCCGTAATGCCAAGCCGGGAACGGTCCCGAAAAACACGGACTTAAATACGTACCGGCACAGTACGGCCTATGAGGCGTTGCTCGGATATTTGTATCTTTTGGGACGTACAGAACGTCTTGAGGAAGTGATCTCATTTGCGATAAATACGATTGAGAGGAGTGATAATAATGAATGAAGAATGGCTTATTGGAAAGAACCCTGTTCTAGAGGCTTTGCGGGCAGGTAGACCGATTAATAAAATTTGGGCAGCAGAGGGAGCATCCAAGGGACAGATAAACAAGGTATACCAACTAGCGAAAGAGCGAGGGATTACGGTACAGCATGTCCCTCGAAAAAAACTAGATGAGCTGACTTCTTCCTCTCACCATCAAGGCATAGCAGCTTCTGTCGCGGCTTACGAATACGCAGAAATGGAAGATTTGTTTCAGAAAGCAGCTGCACGTGAAGAAGACCCTTTCTTTTTGCTTTTAGATGAAATAGCGGACCCACATAACCTTGGCTCGATATTACGCACGGCAGATGCTGCAGGGGTGCACGGCGTGATTATTCCCAAACGAAGAGCTGTCGGCTTGACGCAAACGGTTGCCAAATCTTCAGCAGGCGCCATTGAGCATGTACCAGTTGTCCGCGTAACAAATATGGCAAGAACGATGGATGAATTAAAGAAGCGGGGACTGTGGCTCGCAGGTACAGATGCTGCCGGTGAAGAGGACATTTGGTCATGGGGAGCCGACATGCCTATTGGGGTCGTCATTGGCAATGAAGGTAAAGGGATGAGCCGCCTGGTAAAAGAAAAATGTGACCTTCTGTTGAGAATTCCCATGCAGGGTCATATCACCTCCTTAAATGCTTCGGTTGCAGCCAGTCTTCTCATGTACGAAGTGTACCGGAAGCGATTACCGTTAGGAAGTAGTGGATGAGATGAAAAATATACTGCTTGTTGACGGCTATAACATGATCGGTGACTGGCCGGAGCTTAAAAAATTGCGAGAGCACAACTTAGCAGAGGCTCGAGATTTCTTAATTGAAAGAATGGCTGAGTACCAAGCATATAAAGGCTGGGAAGTGAAAGTGGTTTTTGATGCACACATGGTTCCGGGGCTTGGCAAGAACTATAATAACCACCTTATTGACATCATTTATACTCGTGAGAATGAAACCGCTGATGAAAGGATCGAAAAACTGGTAGGTGAGTTAAAAAATATCGAAACGTGTATTTATGTTGCTACTTCGGATTATGCCGAACAGTCCGTTACATTTGGCAGTGGTGCTCTTCGTAAATCTGCACGGGAACTTCGAATCGAGATGAAAATTGTCGAAAAAAATATAGCAAAAGAAGTCATCGCACAAAATTCCCATGAAAAAGTGTCAAATTTTCCGCTTTCAGAGGAAATTGCTGAAATTTTTGACAAATGGCGTCGAGGGCACCGTTAAGCGGTTGACGCCCTTGCGAGGGGTGCTATATAATGTGTTTACCAACACATTACAACGTAACTTTGTTCGTACAATCAGTCTAGGGCGGAGGGATTGTATTGAGTCTGGACCTCAAAGAAAAAGGGCATCAGTACTTAGAGAAAACCGAAGATGAAATTCTCGTTGAAAAAGTTCGTTTAGGAGATACTATTTCGTTAGAACTGCTCATTAACAAATACAAAAACTTTGTCCGGGCAAAAGCGAAGTCATATTTTCTGATCGGTGGGGACCACGAAGACATTGTCCAAGAAGGAATGATAGGCCTTTATAAGGCAATTCGCGATTTTCGAGGAGACAAGCTGTCGTCTTTTAGAGCCTTTGCCGAGCTTTGTATCACAAGACAGATCATCACAGCAATCAAAACAGCGACCAGGCAGAAACACATGCCGCTTAACTCTTATGTTTCTTTGGACAAGCCGCTTTATGATGAAGAATCAGAAAGGACACTGCTTGACGTCCTGTGTGGTTCGCGAGTTACAGATCCGGAAGAATTATTCATTAATCAAGAACAGGTTGACGATATTGAATTAAAAATCAGAGAAGTGTTAAGTGATCTTGAGCAGAAAGTGCTGATGTTGTATTTGGACGGGAGGTCTTATCAAGAGATTTCGGGAGAGCTGAACCGTCATGTCAAGTCGATCGACAATGCGTTGCAGCGCGTAAAAAGGAAGCTTGAAAGACATATAGAAGTAAAAAGCATCGTTTCCTGAACATAAACAAAAAAGAGAAGGCATCCCGGCCATGAGAGGATGCCTTTTCCGATCTGCAGGTCTGTACATAGCGAGAATTGACACGGTTTTTTCGATGTGATAAGGTTATGAAGCATATGCGGCAAGGTTGCATAAACAGGAGGGAAGACATGCGAAGAAAAGTGATACTAGCATGTTCCGCTTGTATGTCAAGAAACTACACAACTGAAAAGAATACACATACTCTTACAGACCGCATTGAGATGAAGAAGTTTTGCAAACAGTGCAGCGCTCATACTCTTCATCGTGAGACCAAATAAAAGCGGTTCTTTTTTATTAGGATTTTTCCCCATACTGTGATGCTTTTTAGGTAAAGTACAGTATCTTCAACATAGCATGGGCTGACGAATGTAACATGACAAATTGTTCGATCGGTCACATAGATAGTCGTTTTCCCTTTGCTGCAAAAGGGTGAAGCGTGTGATTTGGGAGGTGGCTGTTGTTATGGCTAGCAGCACAAAAAATCCGGCTAGATTTCTCCGTGACGTAAGCAAAGAGATGAAGCGCGTCACATGGCCCAACCGTAAAGAACTTACCAAATATACAATAGTGGTAATTGTGACGATTATTTTTTTCGTCATCTTTTTTGGTCTAGTGGATCTTGGGTTGTCTGAACTCGTAAGAATATTCCTAGATTAAGAGAACGCTGAACAGGAGGAGGGAAGGACGTCACAGTCCGGACGATAATGGAAAAAAGCTGGTTTGTAGTTCACACGTATTCCGGCTACGAAAACAAAGTGAAGACGAACCTGGAGAAACGTGTGGAGTCTATGGAAATGACCGATAAGATCTTCCGCGTTCTTGTTCCCGTTGAAGAAGAAAATGAAGTGAAGAATGGGAAAACAAAAGCTGTGACACGGAAAGTGTTCCCAGGTTACGTCATTGTGGAAATGATTATGACCGACGACTCTTGGTATGTCGTCCGCAATACTCCGGGGGTCACTGGATTTGTAGGTTCAGCAGGCGCTGGATCAAAGCCGACTCCTTTACTTCCGGATGAAGTGGATAACATACTCCGGCAAATGGGTGAAGGCGAACCTAAGCCGCACGTTAATTTTGACTTGAAAGAATCGGTGAAAGTAAAAGAAGGTCCATTTACAGACTTCACCGGTACGATAGAAGATATTAACGCGGAGAAGCAAAAAGTAAAAGTCCATGTAAATATGTTTGGCCGCGAAACGCCAGTCGAACTTGAATTTGATCAAGTAGAGAAACTTTAATTACTATTTCATTCATGGTCATAGCGATTGGAATTCGGGTACAGAGGTGCAAAAAGAGAGTGATACTGCACGAGTAGCCATGGCGAGGAATAATGGACGCACACTAGATGAAAACAAGGCTTGCAGAACATGTCTCAAAATGTTAAGATCTTAATGTTTGGTACTTATAAAACATAGAAGGAGTCTCCTTTTGAGGTTCGACTCCTTTTCGAGTGGGAGGACTATCGTCCGAAGAACCACATCACGGACTAAGGAGGTGTGTCGCGTGGCTAAAAAAGTCGATAAAATCGTAAAGCTTCAAATCCCTGCTGGTAAAGCGAATCCAGCACCGCCGGTTGGTCCAGCCCTTGGACAAGCAGGTGTTAACATCATGGGATTCTGTAAAGAATTTAATGCTCGTACATCCGATCAAGCAGGAACTATTATTCCTGTAGAGATTACAGTATACGAAGACCGTTCCTTTGACTTTGTTACCAAAACTCCGCCTGCTGCTGTTCTGCTGAAACAAGCAGCTGGAATTGACAGTGGTTCAGGAGAACCAAATCGTAATAAAGTCGCAACGGTGAAACGAGATAAAGTACGTGAAATCGCGGAAACAAAAATGCCGGATCTTAATGCGGCTGATGTGGAAGCTGCGATGCGTATGGTAGAAGGTACTGCACGAAGCATGGGTATTACTGTAGAAGACTAATAAATGAAACGATATACGGGTTGTTTTATTTTTAGACGAAATGGGCAGTGACGGTTGAAACCTCATTGCCTATTAAGCAGTATATGAATAGCTTTGCCTGAGGTTGCGACTTCCGCTCCGCCCTGTCGGAGAATATATTCGCAACCTTTAATAGTGGGAGGTCTAACCGCTAAAACCACAACCGAGGAGGAAAAGAAATTGGCTAAAAGAGGTAAGAAGTACCAAGATGCTGTGAAGCTTATCGATCACGAGCAGCAATATAGTGCCGAGGAAGCGATCGAGCTTGTTAAAAAGACGTCTGTAGCAAAGTTTGATGAGACAGTGGAAACGGCTGTCCGTCTCGGAGTTGATCCTCGTAAAAACGACCAGCAGATTCGCGGGGCTGTTGTACTTCCACACGGAACAGGTAAGACACAGCGCGTGCTCGTTTTTGCGAAAGGTGACAAGGCTAAAGAAGCTGAAGCAGCAGGTGCAGACTATGTCGGAGAGGAAGATCTTGTCGGGAAAATCCAGCAAGGATGGTTCGACTTTGATGTTGTTGTTGCCACTCCGGACATGATGGCGCAGGTTGGTAAGCTGGGTAAGACGCTCGGACCAAAAGGTTTGATGCCGAACCCTAAAACAGGTACAGTAACGATGGATGTAACGAAAGCAATTGAAGAAATCAAAGCTGGTAAAGTAGAATATCGTGTCGATAAAGCAGGTAATATCCATGCTCCGATCGGTAAAGTATCCTTCGATACAGCTAAACTAGTAGAGAACTTCAATACAATCATCGACACATTGATGAAAGCAAAGCCAGCGGCAGCGAAAGGAACTTACATGAAGAATGTAGCAGTTTCCTCGACAATGGGCCCTGGGGTAAAAGTAAGTACGTCCACACTTAATCTTAAATAAATAGATTGACGAAAGCAGTAGAAACCGCTATACTAAATGGCGGCAAGATACACGCTTTTACAATTAAATGATTTACCGCAGACAGCAGGTGCGTTTACGCTTAATTTCCTGCCGAGGTAGTTTTCGGAAATCCCTGGTCTTTAGAATCCGGGAGTAATCCTTGACGAGAACAAAACCTTCGTGTCTGTGGATGCGAAGGTTTTTTTAGCAGATGAGAAAACCGTCTGTTTGCGGCAGAGAAAATGAGTGCAGGAGGTGTAATAATGAGCAAAGTAATTGAACAAAAAGAGCAAGTAGTACAAGAAATAACGGACAAGTTACAAAACAGCGTCTCCACGGTAGTTGTCGATTATCGCGGGTTGAATGTGGCCGAAGCGACCGAATTGCGCAAACAGTTGCGTGAAGCTGGTGTTGATTTTAAAGTATACAAAAACACGATGGTCCGCCGCGCCACTGAAAAAACAAACTTGACGGAACTCGACGAATTTCTTGTTGGGCCTACGGCGGTCGCGACGAGTACAGAAGATGTGGTAGCACCGGCAAAGGTTTTGGATGGTTTTGCGAAGAAGCATGAAGCGCTGCAAATCAAAACGGGAGTTATTGAAGGGCGTGTTGCTTCTCTTGAAGAAATTAAAGAGCTGGCTACTTTGCCTTCCTACGATGGTATGGTTTCCATGCTTCTCAGTGTTCTTCAAGCACCTATCCGCAACTTTGCACTCGCTTCTAAAGCGGTTGCTGACAAAAAGGAAGAAGAAGGCGCATAAACCGACCTTCCTGTGTTGGGTAGTCCAGGTACGATAAAAAAAGAAGGTATTTATATTAAGGAGGATGAACAATGAGTAACGAACAAATCATTGATGCAATTAAAGAAATGTCCGTTCTTGAGTTGAACGATCTAGTAAAAGCAATTGAAGAGGAATTTGGTGTAACGGCAGCAGCTCCAGTAGCTGTAGGCGGCGGCGCACCAGCTGAAGAAGCTGAGGAAAAGACTGATTTTGACGTAGTATTGACAGAAGCAGGCGGTTCTAAGATTAACGTTATTAAAGTGGTTCGCGAAATCACTGGCCTCGGCTTGAAAGAAGCAAAAGCACTTGTAGACGGCGCTCCTGAAACGATTAAAGAAGGCGCATCGAAAGAAGACGCAGAAGAAATCAAAGGCAAGCTTGAAGAAGCTGGCGCTAAAGTAGAACTTAAGTAATTGAAAAGGAAGAGCTTTCTCTTATGGGGGAAGCTCTTTTTATGACATAGAAAGGGTGTGGAAAGAGAGTATGGGTAGTCATTATTTCGATCAGCACCCGGAAATAGACAGCCATGAAAGAATAGTCCAAAGTAAGCTGCGCGGCAATATGCTAAGCTTCACTACGGACCATGGTGTTTTTTCAAAAAATGAAGTAGATTTCGGGACTCGTCTCCTCGTTAATACATTCGAGTGGCCAGAGGAAAGCGGTAGCATTTTGGATATGGGTTGCGGGTACGGACCAATTGGGATAACGCTTGCAAAAGAAACGGAGCGAATGGTATGGCTTGCGGACGTTAATCAGCGGGCATTAGCTTTGGCTCAGAAAAACGCAGATTTTCATAGAACGAAAAATGTAACGGTGACAGAAAGTAGTCTTTTTGCGGCTATATCGAAACAAGATTTTGCTGCTGTGCTGACCAACCCGCCCATACGTGCCGGCAAAAGTGTGGTTCATCGTTTGTTTGAAGAGGTGTATGATCACTTGAAGCAAGGCGGTGAACTGTGGGTTGTCATTCAGAAAAAACAAGGAGCACCCTCGGCACTAGCTAAGTTGGAATTATTGTTTCAGGAAGTAAGTACAGTTGCTAGAGAGAAAGGTTACTATATTTTTCGGGCGAAAAAAGTTTGACCCTATTATTCATTTGTGTTATAGTCTAATACTGCATATATGTATCCATTTAAAGCTGTCTAGTTGTACGGCTCTTCGTGATGGCTGTACAGTTATTTAGGTATAAAATGTTGGACGCGAGGGAATAATAATACAATCAGATTTAAAGATGGAAAATAGTGGTTCTTTTTTAAGAGGCCATTTTTTTCTTTGCACGGAAATGCATTTCTATAAAGCAAGCACTTCCCTATTATGCTAAGGCAGTTTCCGTTATACTTGTCCCCTGTGGTGCAAGGTTTTTTAGCAACGGAAGTTGACTAATAAAGTTTAGAGCTTCTTATTATCTATGGGGCATTGTCTAGCTCCATGTTAAGCGGCTCAGGTTGTTTTTCTTTACACGTAGAGGAGAGTAACCTGTTGTCAATAGTGCTTGCGCTTTACTTATTTGGCAGCCGCCTTATGTGTATTGCCTGTTAGAAGACAGGCGGGACATTATACGATTTTGAAAGGGTGACTCAGTTGACAGGTCAACTTATTCAGTTTGGACGCCACCGCCAAAGAAGAAGTTACGCGAGAATCAATGAAGTATTAGAGCTTCCTAACTTAATCGAGATTCAGACAGCATCATATCAGTGGTTTCTTGATGAGGGTATTCGTGAAATGTTCCGCGACATTTCTCCTATTGAAGATTTTACGGGTAATTTGGTTTTAGAGTTTATTGATTACAGCCTTGGTGAACCAAAGTATTCCATTGACGAATCCAAGGAACGGGACGTAACATATTCGGCCCCGTTACGAGTAAAAGTCCGTCTCATGAACAAAGAAACAGGTGAAGTGAAGGAGCAGGAAGTGTTCATGGGGGATTTCCCGCTTATGACCGATACAGGCACCTTTATTATAAATGGTGCGGAGCGGGTTATTGTATCCCAGCTCGTTCGATCACCGAGTGTCTATTACAATGAAAAGATGGACAAGAACGGGAAAAAAGGCTATACCGCTACGGTGATCCCGAACCGAGGAGCATGGCTTGAGTTAGAAACGGATGCGAAAGACATTGTTTACGTACGTATTGACCGTACTAGAAAAATCCCTATTACAGTTCTTTTGCGTGCACTTGGATTCGGGTCTGATCAAGAAATCATTGACTTACTTGGAGATGATGAATACTTACGTAATACGTTAGAAAAAGACAACACAGATGGTTCGGAAAAAGCTCTCATTGAAATTTATGAGCGGTTGCGCCCTGGTGAACCTCCAACTGTTGATAGTGCAAAAAACCTTTTGTTTACTAGGTTTTTTGATCCAAAGCGCTATGATTTTGCGAATGTCGGCCGTTATAAAGTAAACAAAAAGCTTCATATTAAGAACCGCCTTCTAAACCAGCGTTTAGCCGAGACGCTCGCAGATCCAGAGACAGGGGAGATTTTGGCTGAGGAGGGTGCTATTTTAGACCGGAGAACTCTTGACCGCTTAATTCCCTATCTCGAAGAAAACGTCGGATTCAAAAGATATACGGTTGCAGGCGGAGTGGTAGAAGACACTGTACTTAATGTTCAATCCATTAAGATTTATCCGCCTAACGAACAGGAAGACGCCACTCCTATTCACGTGATCAGTAACGGAGTTGTGGACCGTGAAGTGAAAAACATTACGCCTGAAGATATTATTGCCTCAATTAATTACTTTTTTAACTTGTTGCATGGGGTTGGCCTAACAGATGACATCGACCACCTCGGGAATCGGCGCCTTCGTTCCGTAGGAGAGTTGCTGCAGAACCAATTCCGTATCGGCTTGTCCCGTATGGAGAGAGTAGTGCGGGAGCGTATGTCCATTCAAGACCCCAGCGCTATTACTCCTCAGGCCCTGATCAATATTCGCCCAGTTATTGCCTCTATTAAAGAGTTCTTCGGCAGCTCGCAGCTGTCCCAGTTTATGGACCAGACTAATCCGCTTGCGGAACTGACTCATAAACGCCGTCTCTCTGCACTTGGGCCCGGCGGACTTACGAGAGAACGTGCCGGCTTCGAAGTACGGGACGTCCATTACTCGCACTACGGTAGAATGTGTCCGATTGAAACGCCGGAGGGGCCTAACATCGGCTTAATTAACTCTTTGTCAACGTATGCTCGTGTTAACCGTTTTGGTTTTATAGAGACAGCCTACCGCCGTGTAGATCATGAGCGGGGTATAGTGACGACAGAGTGCGATTACCTTACTGCTGACGAAGAGGACAATTACGTGGTAGCACAGGCGAACGCCAAGCTCGATGAAAATGGTGCTTTTGTGGATGATAATATCATTGCTCGTTTCCGCGGGGAGAACACCATCGTACCTAAGGAAAAAATTGACTATATGGACGTATCCCCTAAACAGGTTGTCTCAGCGGCTACCGCTTGTGTGCCTTTCTTGGAAAACGATGACTCCAACCGGGCATTAATGGGTGCGAACATGCAACGTCAGGCTGTTCCTTTGCTTGAGCCGGAAGCTCCTCTTGTCGGAACTGGCATGGAGTATGTGTCAGCCCGTGACTCCGGGGCTGCTATAGTCGCAAGAACGGCTGGGATTGTCGAACGGGTGACAGCCCGCGAAGTCTGGGTACGCCGTATTGAGAAGGTAGACGGACAAGAAGTAGAAACAGACGTAGATAAGTATAAGCTTTCTAAATTTGTGCGTTCGAATCAAGGAACCAGCTACAATCAGCGGCCGATCGTTAGTGAAGGAGACCGAGTTGAAAAAGGTGAAGTGCTCGGGGATGGCCCGTCAATGGATAAAGGTGAGATGGCACTCGGACGTAATGTCTTGGTCGGCTTTATGACATGGGATGGTTACAATTATGAGGATGCTATCATTTTAAGTGAACGGTTAGTGAAGGATGATGTCTACACATCTGTTCATATTGAAGAGTATGAATCGGAAGCACGCGACACGAAATTAGGACCGGAAGAAATAACACGCGATATCCCGAATGTCAGTGAGGAAGCTTTGAAAGACTTGGATGACCGTGGCATTATCCGCGTCGGTGCTGAAGTAAACGACGGTGACATCCTTGTCGGAAAAGTGACACCGAAGGGGATGACAGAGTTGACGGCGGAAGAACGTCTTCTCCACGCTATATTTGGTGAAAAAGCGCGTGAAGTGCGTGATACGTCTCTCCGAGTGCCGCACGGAGCAGATGGCATTGTTTTGGATGTGAAAATCTTTAATCGGGAAGATGGCGATGAACTTCCACCAGGTGTCAATCAGCTTGTCCGTGTCTATCTGGTCCAGAAAAGGAAAATTCACGAGGGAGACAAAATGGCTGGTCGTCACGGGAACAAAGGTGTTATTTCCCGGATCCTTCCGGAAGAAGATATGCCTTACTTACCAGACGGCACACCAATTGATATTATGTTAAACCCGCTTGGCGTTCCTTCGCGGATGAATATCGGACAGGTGCTTGAATTGCATTTAGGTATGGCGGCTCGCTCCCTAAACCTCCACATGGCTACTCCTGTTTTTGACGGAGCTAATGAAGAAGACGTCTGGAGTACACTGGAGGAAGCCGGCATGGCAAGAGACGGTAAAACAATCCTTTATGACGGTCGTACGGGTGAACCTTTTGACAGTCGTGTATCAGTAGGCGTTATGTATATGATCAAGCTTGCGCATATGGTTGATGACAAGCTGCATGCGCGCTCAACCGGTCCATACTCGCTCGTTACCCAGCAGCCTCTTGGTGGTAAAGCACAATTTGGCGGTCAGCGTTTTGGTGAGATGGAAGTTTGGGCACTTGAAGCTTACGGTGCAGCGTACACCTTGCAGGAAATACTCACCGTTAAATCAGATGATGTTGTCGGCCGCGTGAAAACGTATGAAGCGATTGTCAAAGGCGAGAATGTACCAGAGCCAGGTGTACCTGAATCTTTCAAAGTCTTGATTAAAGAACTTCAGAGCCTGGGCATGGATGTGAAGATGCTTTCTAGCACGGAAGAAGAAATAGAGATGAAAGAGCTGGATGACGAAGACGAACAATCTGGGAGTAAGTTGAATCTTAAAATGGAGTCCAGTGAAGTTTAGAGGGAGGTTGACCCTTTGATTGACGTAAATAATTTTGAATACATGAAGATCGGTCTCGCATCGCCGGATAAAATAAGATCCTGGTCGCGTGGTGAAGTGAAGAAGCCGGAAACGATTAACTACCGCACATTAAAACCGGAAAAAGATGGACTTTTTTGCGAAAGAATCTTTGGACCTACTAAAGATTGGGAATGTCATTGCGGGAAATATAAAAGAGTCCGCTATAAAGGTGTAGTATGCGATCGATGCGGAGTAGAGGTCACAAGGGCAAAAGTTAGGCGTGAACGGATGGGGCATATCGAGCTGGCTGCCCCGGTCTCACACATTTGGTATTTTAAAGGGATTCCAAGCCGGATGGGGCTTGTCCTTGATATGTCCCCTCGTTCACTTGAAGAGGTTATCTATTTTGCTTCTTACGTTGTCACGGATCCCGGTGAAACGCCGCTTGACTACAAGCAGCTGCTCTCAGAAAAAGAGTATCGTGCCTATTATGATAAATACGGCCGCGGCTTTACGGCACAAATGGGTGCAGAGGCAATTCGTAAGCTGCTCCAAGATATTTCTCTTGAAAAAGAGGCGAAAATGTTAAAAGAGGAGCTGGAAACTGCCCAAGGTCAACGAAGAACACGTGCTATTAAACGGTTGGAGGTTGTCGAGTCTTTCCGTCATTCCGGCAACCATCCTTCTTGGATGATTCTAGATGTGCTTCCTATCATCCCTCCTGAGCTACGTCCTATGGTTCAGCTGGACGGGGGAAGGTTTGCCACTTCTGACCTTAACGATTTGTATCGTCGTGTGATCAATCGAAACAATCGCTTAAAACGTCTATTGGACCTTGGCGCACCAAGTATTATCGTTCAAAATGAAAAACGGATGTTGCAGGAGGCTGTCGATGCGCTAATCGATAATGGGCGCCGTGGCCGTCCCGTTACAGGTCCGGGTAATAGACCGCTTAAATCTCTTTCTCATATGCTCAAAGGGAAACAAGGCCGTTTCCGTCAAAATCTACTGGGGAAGCGGGTTGACTATTCCGGTCGTTCTGTTATTGTTGTCGGTCCTTCGCTGAAAATGTATCAGTGTGGCTTGCCAAAAGAAATGGCACTTGAGCTCTTTAAGCCATTCGTTATGAAGGAGCTTGTTAGCAGAGGGCTTGCTCATAACATTAAAAGTGCGAAAAGAAAAGTTGAACGCGTGCATCCTGAAGTGTGGGACGTACTGGAAGAGGTAATTAAAGAGCACCCTGTCTTATTAAACCGGGCGCCGACGCTTCATAGACTTGGCATTCAAGCATTTGAGCCGATCTTAGTGGAAGGCCGTGCTATTAAGTTGCATCCACTCGTTTGTACAGCTTACAATGCTGACTTTGACGGTGATCAAATGGCGGTACACGTACCGCTGTCCGCAGAAGCACAGGCGGAAGCGCGTATTTTGATGCTGGCTGCCCAAAATATCTTGAATCCAAAAGACGGAAAGCCTGTCGTCACACCTTCTCAAGATATGGTACTTGGCAACTATTACCTAACATTAGAAAGAGCCGGTGCAGTGGGTGAAGGTTCAGTTTTTAAAGATACGGATGAAGCACTGACGGCATACCAAAATGGTTATGTCCACTTGCATACGAGAATTGCACTTCCTGTTTCTTCGCTTGATAAGACGAACTTTACAGGAGAGCAGAATCAAAAATTGCTCATTACAACAGTCGGGAAACTGATATTTAATGAAATACTTCCCGAGTCGTTCCCTTACATTAATGAGCCTACCGCTGTGAATCTGGAGAGGGCTCTTCCTGACAAGTTTATGGTGTCGACGACTGTAGACATTAAAGAGGAAATTGCAAAACGTGACCCTGTGCTGCCGTTTAAGAAAGGATTCTTGGGCGACATTATTGCAGAGGTGTTCAAGGACTTTCAAATTATCGAAACATCTAAAATGCTGGATCGCATGAAAGACTTAGGGTTTTACTATTCTACAAAAGCGGGCATTACAGTAGGTATCTCAGACATCGTCGTCCTCAAGGACAAACAAGATATACTAGATGAAGCGGAAGAAAAAGTATCAAAAGTTATGAAACAATTCCGCCGCGGTTTGATTACGGAGGAAGAACGTTACAGCAAGGTTATCTCCATTTGGAGTGAGGCGAAGGACACGATACAAGAGAAACTTATGGGAACGCTTGAAAAAACGAACCCTATCTTTATGATGAGTGATTCAGGAGCGCGTGGTAACGCCTCGAACTTTACGCAGCTTGCGGGAATGCGCGGACTGATGGCGAATCCGTCCGGCCGGATTATCGAGTTGCCGATTAAGTCTAGTTTCCGGGAAGGACTGACGGTACTCGAGTACTTTATTTCCACGCACGGTGCTCGTAAAGGGCTTGCTGACACTGCGCTTAAGACAGCTGACTCTGGTTATTTAACCCGCCGTTTAGTGGACGTGGCGCAAGATGTCATTGTACGTGAAGATGACTGTAATACAGATCAGGGTCTGGAGGTTTATGCGCTTCGGGAAGGAAACGAACTTATTGAAAACCTTCAAGATCGTCTCACTGGACGCGTGGTCTTTAAAACAGTCCGCCATCCAGAAACGAATGAAGTGCTTGCGAAAAAAGGCGAGCTAATCCATGCCGATAAAGCTAAAATGATTGAGGAATCGGGAGTAGAAAAAGTAACGATCCGTTCTGTCTTCACGTGTGATACCCGCCACGGGGTATGTAAAAAATGTTATGGCCGTAACCTTGCAACCGGTTCAGACGTGGAAGTCGGAGAAGCGGTTGGTATTATCGCTGCACAGTCGATCGGGGAGCCAGGCACACAGCTCACGATGCGTACGTTCCATACAGGCGGTGTAGCTGGAGATGATATCACGCAAGGTCTTCCGCGTATTCAAGAACTGTTTGAGGCTCGTAACCCTAAAGGTCAGGCTGTTATTTCTGAATTGGCCGGGGAAGTCACTGATGTGAAGGAACTGCAAGACAAAAAAGAAATAACCGTACAGGGCAAGCTGGAAGCGAAAACATACACGACGCCGTACGGTGCGCGCATGAAAGTATCAGTTGGAGATAATGTGAACGCGGGTGCCCCGCTTACCGAGGGTTCAATCGATCCTAAGGAACTTCTGAAAGTTACTGGGCTTCAGACTGTTCAGGAATACTTGCTAAAAGAGGTCCAAAAGGTTTATAGTATGCAAGGGGTTGAGATTGGCGATAAGCACGTCGAAGTAATGGTTCGCCAAATGCTTCGCAAAATCCGTGTAGTTGATTCCGGCGATACAGAAGTTCTGCCGGGAAGTTTGGTAGAAGTCCACAACTTTGATAAGGCAAACGAGGGAGTACTTCAGAATAAAGGCAAGCCTGCTGTTGGACACCCGGTTATTCTTGGGATTACAAAAGCATCGCTCGAGACAGATTCATTCCTCTCAGCTGCTTCTTTCCAAGAAACAACGCGTGTTTTGACTGATGCAGCAATTAAAGGGAAGCGTGATGAACTGCTCGGTTTGAAGGAAAATGTCATTATCGGTAAATTAGTCCCGGCTGGAACAGGAATGCAGCGATACCGCACACTAGAGTCCCAAAAGTTTACAGAGGACTCTGCTGAGGAATCAAACCTGGAAGAGAAAATCATTCAGCAGGATTAAATAGTATTGACATCTTTCTAACACGGTGATATGATTTTTAGGTGCGCCTAACACCCTGTGCTTTGGAGGATATAGAATGTCTTATGAAAAAGTATCACAGGCGGCTGAGGTTCTAATAGGGACGAAGCAAACGTTAAAAGCTTTGGAATCGAACTCTGTCGATGCAATTATCGTTGCTGATGATGCTGATAGTAAAGTAGTTGAGAAAGTTCTTATCGTAGCTGAAGCAAAAGGGGTATTGATTCACAAAGTAGATTCCATGAAAAAGCTTGGTAAAGCTTGTGGAATCGATGTTGGAGCAGCTGCGGTTGCATTAAAAAAGCGATGATGTTTTTGCTGGCAGGGAGGTCTTCCTGTCGGCAAAAACTTTACTTTTGCTTCGCGATGAACCACCTGGAACGGTGGTCTTGAAAAAACGCATAAGAAAGGAGGAAACAGGATGCCTACTATTAACCAATTAGTACGTAAAGGACGGAAGGATAAAGTCAAAGGTTCTGACTCTCCTGCATTGAACAGGGGATACAACAGTTATAGAAAAATCCCAACTGATCAGAACTCTCCGCAGAAGCGTGGCGTTTGTACGCGTGTCGGTACCATGACACCGAAGAAGCCAAACTCTGCCCTTCGTAAATATGCACGTGTTCGTTTGACGAACCAAATTGAAGTGACAGCATACATTCCGGGTATCGGCCACAATCTTCAAGAACACAGCGTAGTGCTTATTCGGGGAGGACGTGTAAAAGACCTTCCGGGTGTACGTTACCACATTGTGCGCGGTGCTCTTGACACTGCTGGTGTGCAAGATCGGAAAACAAGCCGTTCCAAATATGGCACGAAGCGTGCTAAAAAATAAAAACACAACGTTGAATTGTTATCAATTTTTTGAAAGGAGGGTGACACATGCCCCGTAAAGGACCTGTACCACGCAGGGATGTTTTGCCTGATCCACTTTACCATTCAAAGCTGGTTACTCGTTTGATTAACCGTATTATGCAAAATGGGAAAAAGGGGAAAGCGCAGAACATCCTGTATAAAGCATTTGAACTTATTCGTGAACGCTCAGGCGAAGAGCCAATGGATGTTTTTGATCAAGCAATGAAAAACATTATGCCAGTACTTGAGGTTAAAGCACGCCGTGTTGGTGGTGCTAACTATCAGGTGCCGATCGAAGTGAAGCCGGACCGCCGAACTACTTTAGCCTTGCGTTGGCTGGTAAGCTATGCACGTCTTCGCGGAGAAAAGACAATGGAAGAACGTCTTGCTAATGAGATCCTTGACGCAGCGAACAACACTGGATCCGCTGTGAAGAAACGTGAGGACACACACCGCATGGCGGAAGCTAACAAAGCGTTTGCACATTACCGCTGGTAAGACAGCTGATGTTTATACATTCCAACTCTTAGTATGAAAGAAAGGAGAAAAAAGTACATGACACGAGAATTCTCCTTAGAAAAGACTCGTAATATCGGTATCATGGCTCACATTGATGCTGGTAAAACTACTACTACGGAGCGTATTCTGTATTACACTGGCCGTATCCACAAAATTGGCGAGACTCACGAAGGGGCTTCGCAAATGGACTGGATGGCACAAGAACAGGAACGCGGCATTACGATTACATCAGCTGCCACAACAGCTCGATGGAAAGACCATCGGATTAACATTATTGACACGCCTGGACACGTCGACTTCACTGTGGAGGTAGAGCGTTCTTTACGTGTCCTCGATGGTGCGGTAACAGTCCTTGATGCCCAATCCGGGGTAGAGCCGCAGACAGAAACAGTTTGGCGTCAAGCGACGACTTATCATGTTCCGAGAATTGTCTTTATTAATAAGATGGATAAAATTGGAGCAGACTTTCTATATGCTTGTGGAACACTCAAAGAGCGTCTCGGTGCAAATGCGCAGCCAATACAGTTGCCAATCGGTGCAGAAGACCACTTTGAAGGGATTATTGATTTAGTGAAGATGGAAGCCTATTACTATCTCGACGATCTCGGTACCCGTACGGAAGCACGGGAGATTCCAGAAGAGTATAAAGCTCAAGCTGAAGAATATCATGATAAGTTGGTTGAAGCTGTCGCTGAGTTTGATGAGGACCTGATGATGAAGTATCTGGAAGGCGAAGAAATCAGTGTAGAAGAACTGAAAGCTGCTATCCGTAAAGGTACTTTGAGCGTTGATTTCTATCCTGTCTTATGTGGATCAGCCTTTAAAAATAAAGGGGTTCAAGTGATGATCGATGCAGTGCTTGATTATCTGCCTTCACCACTTGACGTTCCTCCGATCAAAGGTACACTTCCAGACAGTGATGAGGAAGTAGAAAGAAAAGCGGACGACAACGGACCGTTTGCAGCACTTGCATTTAAAGTGGCGACAGATCCGTACGTCGGTAAGCTGACATTCTTCCGCGTTTATTCCGGGAAATTGGATTCCGGATCTTATGTTCGCAACTCCACGAAGGAAAAACGCGAGCGTGTTGGCCGGATTCTACAGATGCACGCCAACTCACGTGAAGAAATTTCTACTGTTTATTCCGGTGATATCGCAGCTGGTGTCGGCTTAAAAGACACTGGTACGGGTGACACACTCTGTGACGATAAAAACCGAGTGATTCTTGAATCTATGGAGTTCCCTGATCCAGTAATTTCTCTATCTGTTGAACCGAAGTCAAAGGCAGATCAAGATAAAATGGGTATTGCTCTCGGCAAGCTTGCCGAAGAAGATCCTACTTTCCAAACGGAAACAGATACGGAGACCGGACAGACGATTATTAAAGGAATGGGTGAACTTCACCTTGACATTATCGTCGACCGTTTAAAACGGGAATTTAAAGTAGAAGCTACTGTAGGGGCACCGCAAGTTTCCTATCGTGAAACAATTCGTAAGGCAGCAAATTGTGAGGGTAAATTCGTGCGCCAGTCCGGTGGCCGTGGTCAATACGGACACGTATGGATTGAGTTCTCTCCAAATGATGAAGGTGCGGGCTTCGAATTTGAAAATAAGATTGTCGGCGGGGTAGTTCCGCGTGAATATATCCCTTCTGTTCAACAAGGTGTCGCGGAAGCGCTGCAGAATGGTCTGCTAGCGGGGTACCCGTTGATTGATGTGAAGGCTAAGCTTTTCGATGGTTCTTACCATGATGTTGACTCAAATGAAATGGCATTTAAAGTTGCTGCATCTATGGCCCTTAGAAAAGCGAAAGACCTTTGTAATCCTGTCCTGCTCGAGCCGGTAATGAAGGTAGAAGTCGTCGTGCCAGAGGAATACATGGGTGACGTCATGGGTGACATTACATCACGCCGCGGACGTGTAGAAGGCATGGAAGCCCGTGCAAATACACAAGCGATCAAAGCTTTTGTTCCACTGGCGGAAATGTTTGGTTACGCAACAAACCTTCGCTCCAACACACAAGGACGAGGAAACTATACCATGTTTTTCGATCATTACGAAGAAGTGCCAAAGAGCGTTTCTGAGGAAATCATTAAGAAAAACAGCGGTGAATAATTTCGCTGAAAAGATTGTCTGACATTTTGTTTTATTGTAAGCTAAGAAAGGTGACCCTTGTATATGGTGAACCTTTCCGGCTTTTAAATCATTTACCTGTATTAAGGGAGGAATTTAACAATGGCTAAAGAAAAGTTCGATCGTTCCAAAACACATGCCAACATTGGTACTATTGGCCACGTTGACCATGGTAAAACTACGTTGACTGCTGCTATCACCACAGTTCTTCATAAAAAATATGGTTCAGGTGAAGCGAGAGCTTACGACACAATCGACGGTGCTCCGGAAGAGCGTGAGCGTGGAATCACTATCTCTACCTCTCACGTTGAGTATGAAACAGACAACCGTCACTATGCTCACGTAGACTGCCCGGGACACGCAGACTATGTTAAGAACATGATCACAGGTGCTGCTCAGATGGATGGTGCTATTCTTGTTGTATCTGCTGCTGACGGCCCAATGCCACAGACTCGTGAACATATCCTGCTTTCACGTCAAGTTGGTGTACCTTCCATCGTTGTTTTCTTAAACAAAGTGGATATGGTAGACGACGAAGAACTCTTAGAACTCGTTGAAATGGAAGTGCGCGACCTGCTTTCTGAATACGACTTCCCTGGCGACGACATTCCTGTCATTGCTGGTTCTGCCTTGAAAGCGTTGGAAGGCGACGAAGCGTACGAGCAAAAAATCATTGAGTTGATGGAAGCAGTTGATGAATACATCCCAACACCGGAGCGTGACAAAGATAAGCCTTTCATGATGCCAGTTGAGGACGTATTCTCCATTACTGGACGCGGTACAGTTGCGACTGGACGTGTTGAGCGTGGCGTACTTAACGTCGGTGATGAAATTGAAATCATTGGTATCGATGAAGATGCTAAGAAAACAACTGTTACAGGGGTAGAAATGTTCCGTAAGCTTCTTGACTACGCAGAAGCTGGGGATAACATTGGTGCGCTTCTCCGCGGTGTTGACCGTGAAGACATTAAGCGTGGTCAGGTTCTTGCTAAGCCGGGATCTATTACTCCACACACTAATTTTAAGGCTGAGGTTTACGTTCTTTCTAAAGAAGAAGGTGGACGTCATACTCCTTTCTTCTCTAACTATCGTCCTCAGTTCTACTTCCGTACAACTGATGTTACTGGGGTTATTCAACTTCCAGAAGGAGTAGAAATGGTAATGCCTGGAGATAACGTAGAAATGACGGTAGAACTCATTTCTCCAATTGCAATCGAAGACGGAACTAAGTTCTCTATTCGTGAAGGCGGCCGTACAGTTGGCGCCGGCGTTGTATCAACGATCGAAAAGTAATAAAAGAAATAACCCCGTCAAACTGACGGGGTTTCTTCTTTTTGGGTTCTCGTTCTAGAAATGAAACGAATTAAGGAGAATCAACACCCTCTCTTTAATTTTTTTAAAAGATTCCTTGCATTTAAGGTGTTGAATCCTTATAATAGTAAAGGTGTGATCACGACCCACCATTGAAGTATCATTCGTTGGTGGGGGATGATGGCAGCGATGATGTGGAAGGTTGCCGATACGCCAGGCCCCTTTGCCATGGATGACGGTCGGGAAATTTTCACGGAGCATGTCTGTAAAATCGGACGAAAAAGGAGGGCTTCATATGGCAAAAGAAAAGATTCGCATTCGTTTAAAGGCGTATGACCACCGGGTTCTTGATCAATCTGCGGAAAAGATTGTAGGGACTGCAAAACGTTCAGGTGCTAACGTTTCAGGACCGATCCCGCTACCAACAGAAAAGTCTGTTTACACGGTGCTGCGTGCGACGCATAAGTATAAAGATTCTCGCGAGCAGTTTGAAATGCGTACACATAAACGTTTGATTGATATTCTCAGCCCTACGCCGCAAACGGTAGACGCGCTTATGCGTTTAGATCTGCCATCTGGTGTAGATATTGAAATTAAGCTGTAAAGAAAACAATGTTAAAATATCGTCTGCAAAATATAAAATAACTATACATTAATCAGGAGGTGTGACGAATGACCAAAGGAATCTTGGGTAAAAAGGTAGGCATGACCCAGCTATTTAATGAGAATGGAGAACTTCTACCGGTTACCGTCATTGAAGCGGAACCTAACGTAGTGCTTCAAACTAAAAATGTAGACTCTGACGGGTATGACGCCATTCAGATCGGCTTTCTTGATAAAAAAGAATCCCGTGCTACTAAACCAGAAAAAGGGCATGCTTCTAAAGCTAACACTGCTCCCAAGCGCTACGCATGTGAAATCCGTGATGTAGAAACCGGAGAGTATGAAGTTGGTCAGGAAGTCAAAGTTGATACGTTTGCTGCTGGAGATGTGGTGGACATTACCGGAACATCTAAGGGGAAAGGTTTTCAAGGCTCAATAAAGCGCCACAATCAGTCACGTGGACCAATGAC
This sequence comes from Bacillus piscicola, assembly GCF_022458745.1. Classification (GTDB taxonomy): domain Bacteria; phylum Bacillota; class Bacilli; order Bacillales; family Marinococcaceae; genus Alteribacillus_A; species Alteribacillus_A piscicola. The sequence goes on along the minus strand of NZ_JAJJJF010000013.1, from coordinate 25,491 downwards.
GCACGGTTCCCGCTACCATCGCGGACCTGGTGCAATGGGACCTGTTGATCCAAGTCACGTTTTTAAAGGGAAGAAGCTTCCTGGACGAATGGGCGGTAAAACAGTCACAGTCCAAAATATTGAGATTGTAAAAGTAGACGCTGATCGGAATTTGATCATCGTTAAAGGGAATGTTCCTGGTCCGAATAAAAGTATACTTTCGATTCAGAGTGCTGTTAAAACAGCAACGAAGTAAGCTAAGAGAAAGGAGGCTCCAATATGCCTAAGATTGAGTTATTGAACCAGACCGGAACGAAGGTAGGCGACATCGATTTAGAAGATGCTATCTTCGGCATTGAACCAAATGAACACGTGTTGCACAGTGCGGTTGTGATGCAGCAAGCGTCACTACGACAAGGGACGCATCAAGTGAAGAACCGTTCGGCAAGAAGCGGCGGTGGACGTAAACCATGGCGCCAAAAAGGAACAGGGCGGGCACGCCAAGGGTCTATTCGTTCTCCACAATGGGTAGGAGGCGGAATTGTCTTTGGTCCAACTCCTCGTCAGTACGGCTACAAAATGCCGAAAAAAGTACGGCGTCTCGCTATCAAATCCGCCTATTCTTTGAAAGTGAAAGAAGAGAGCGTTATTGCGTTAGATCAATTACAGCTTGACAAGCCGAAAACAAAGGAAATGACTGCAATTCTCACTAGTCTTTCTGCTGAAAACACTGTTTTGATTGTTACTGCAGACTACAATGAGGAAGTAGCATTATCTGCTCGTAATATTCCTGGAGTAACCTATACTACTGCTGACAATACGACAGTATTGGATATCATCAAGCATGATAAGCTTGTCATCACTAAAGAGGCAGTGGAGAAGGTAGAGGAGGTGCTCGCATAATGACTGCACGTGATGTAATTAAGCGCCCCGTAATCACTGAACGTTCCGCTGATCTAATGGATATTAAGAAATACACTTTTGAAGTGGACGTTAAGGCAAATAAAACACAAATAAAACAAGCTATCGAAGAAATTTTTGAAGTAAAGGTAGCAAAGATCAATACGCTTAATCAAAAAGGAAAGTTTCGTCGTTTCGGTCGTTACCACGGATACAAGCCTAACCGCAAGAAGGCTGTTGTTACGCTGACTGAAGACAGTAAAGAATTCGATTTCTTTGAAGGCGTATAAACAAAGAGTGAAGGAGGGAAAGATTGATGTCTATTAAGAAGCATAAACCGACATCGAATGGCCGCCGCCATATGTCAAGTGTTAATTTTGAAGAAATTACAACGGACCAGCCTGAAAAGTCATTATTGCGACCTCTTAACAAACGTTCAGGACGTAATAATCAGGGCAGAATTACCGTTCGTCATCAAGGCGGAGGCCACAAACGGCAATATCGTGTAATAGATTTCAAGCGAGATAAAGATAACGTGCCGGGTAAAGTAGCTACCATTGAGTATGATCCGAACCGTTCCGCAAACATTGCGCTCATTCATTATACGGATGGGGAGAAACGTTATATTCTTGCTACAAAAGGAATGAAGGTAGGACAGACGGTCGTTTCCGGTCCGGACGCAGATATTAAGCCAGGAAACGCACTGCCGCTGACTAACATTCCGGTTGGTACAATTATTCACAACGTAGAGTTGAAACCAGGACGCGGAGCTCAATTGGTACGTTCAGCTGGAGCCGAAGCACAAGTGCTTGGTAAAGAGGGCAAATACGTATTAGTCCGTCTCCGTTCAGGGGAAACTCGTTTAATTCTGGCGACATGTCGTGCTACTGTAGGGCAGGTCGGAAACGTTGAACATGAACTGATTAACGTTGGTAAAGCAGGACGTTCTCGCTGGCTTGGTAAGCGCCCTGTCGTCCGTGGTTCTGCCATGAACCCGAGCGATCACCCACACGGGGGCGGGGAAGGACGTGCTCCTATCGGACGCGTTTCACCAGTATCTCCTTGGGGTATGCCTACTATCGGTTACAAAACTCGTAAGAAAAATAAAGATACTGACAAGTACATTGTCCGTCGTCGTCGTCGTAAGAAGTAAAAGTTCACATGTCGGTTCGGATGAGCCGCATGGCATTTGAAAGGAGGTTTTCTAATGGGCCGCAGTTTGAAAAAAGGACCTTTTGCGGATGATCACTTGATGAAGAAAGTAGAAAACTTAAATGAGAACAACGATAAAAAAGTAATCAAAACATGGTCACGCCGTTCGACAATTTTTCCTGACTTTGTAGGACACACTATCGCTGTCTATGATGGTAGAAAACATGTACCAGTATACGTTTCTGAGGATATGGTAGGGCATAAGCTTGGTGAATTTGCGCCTACTAGATCTTTTAGAGGCCATAAAAGTGACGATAAGAAAACGAAACGCTAAACAGAGGGGAGGTTCTCTACATGCAAGCTAAAGCAGTAGCTAAACAAATTCGTATTGCCCCTCGCAAAGCACGGTTAGTCATTGACCTCGTTCGGGGCAAAGACATCGGAGAAGCTATCGCCATTTTGAAAAACACACCAAAGGCAGCTTCACCGATTATTGAGAAAGTCATTCATTCTGCCGTCGCAAATGCGGAGCACAACTATGAAATGGAAGCACAAAACCTTTTTATCAGTGAAGCATTCGTTGATGAAGGCATTACGCTAAAACGTTTCCGTCCGCGTGCAATGGGTCGTGCAACACGTATTAATAAAAGAACAAGCCACATCACAGTAGTGGTATCAGAAAAAAAGGAGGGATAATGCGTGGGTCAAAAAGTTAATCCATTAGGACTTAGAATAGGTGTGATTCGTGACTGGGATTCCAAGTGGTATGCTGAAAAGGACTATGCAGATTTGCTTCACGAAGATGTGAAAATCCGTGAATACATTGAAAATAGACTTAAAGATGCCTCTGTTTCCAGAATCGAAATTGAACGAGCAGCAAAACGCGTGAACATTACCATCCATACGGCGAAGCCAGGAATGGTTATTGGAAAAGGCGGTTCGGAAGTAGAAGCACTGCGAAAAGCATTGAATGGTCTAACTGGCAAGAGAGTACACATCAACATTTCTGAAGTAAAGCAAGCTGATCTTGATGCGCGTCTAGTTGCAGAAAATATTGCGCGCCAACTCGAAAACCGGGTTTCTTTTCGTCGTGCAATGAAGCAATCTATTCAGCGTACAATGCGCTCTGGTGCAAAAGGAATTAGAACGGAAGTGTCCGGACGTCTTGGTGGTGCGGATATTGCTCGCAGTGAAGGTTACAACGAAGGTACTGTTCCACTTCATACCTTGCGTGCCGACATTGATTACGGCACAGCAGAAGCTGACACAACGTACGGAAAATTAGGTGTGAAAGTTTGGGTGTATCGTGGAGAAGTCCTTCCTGTGAAAGGATCGAATAACGAGGAAGGAGGAAAGTAATTATGTTGATGCCAAAACGTGTTAAGTATCGCCGTGAACATCGCGGTAGAATGACAGGCCGTGCAAAAGGCGGTACAGAAGTTTCATTTGGTGAGTACGGACTACAGGCTCTTGAACCATCTTGGATTACGAACCGGCAAATTGAAGCCGCTCGTATTGCGATGACTCGTTATATGAAACGTGGCGGTAAAGTATGGATTAAAATCTTTCCAAATAAACCATATACAGCAAAACCTCTGGAAGTTCGTATGGGTTCCGGTAAAGGTGCGCCTGAAGGCTGGGTAGCTGTAGTGAAGCCTGGGAAAATCTTGTTTGAAGTAGCAGGTGTTTCCGAAGAGGTAGCTCGGGAAGCACTTAGACTTGCGTCTCACAAGCTTCCTATCAAGACGAAGTTTGTAAAACGTGAAGAAGTGGGTGGTGAGGCAAATGAAAGCTAATGAATTCAGAAACTTGACCACAGCAGAAGTGGAAGAACAAGCAAAAACGCTTAAAGAAGAGCTCTTTAACTTGCGCTTTCAACTGGCAACTGGTCAACTAGAAAACCCTGCCCGCATTCGCAACGTCCGTAAGGATATTGCCCGTGCCAAAACCGTTCTCAGAGAACGCGAACTAGGCATTAATAAAGCATAAAAATGGGAGGAGGTTTAATAAACCATGGCTGAACGTAACCAGCGCAAAGTTTACAATGGCCGTGTCGTATCCGATAAGATGGATAAAACGATCACTGTTGTTGTTGAAACGTATAAAAAAGACACTCTTTACGGAAAACGCGTCAAATATTCCAAGAAATTTAAAGCACATGACGAAGAAAATAAAGCAAAAAAAGGCGATATCGTAAAAATTATGGAAACTCGCCCGCTTTCAAAAGATAAACGATTCCGCCTCGTAGAAATCATTGAAGAAGCGGTAATCATCTAATTATCTTTTTCTGAGGAAGGGAGGTCGCAATCACTATGATCCAACAAGAAAGCCGGCTGAAGGTCGCAGATAACTCCGGTGCCCGTGAAGTACAATGCATCAAAGTTCTCGGTGGCTCAGGCAAAAAGTCTGCAAATATCGGCGATACAATCGTCTGTTCTGTGAAAGAGGCAACACCAGGTGGCGTTGTTAAGAAGGGTGAGGTTGTCAGAGCCGTTATCGTTCGTTCTAAAAGTGGCTCCCGTCGCCCGGACGGTTCCTACATCCGTTTTGACGAGAATGCTGCTGTTATTATTCGAGACGATAAAAGCCCACGAGGCACTCGTATTTTCGGACCAGTAGCGAGAGAGCTGCGTGAAGGCCAATACATGAAAATCGTTTCGCTTGCTCCAGAAGTGCTTTAATAACAAAACGGTAATGTAAGGAGGTGCCATTATGTCTCAACCTAAACTTCATGTAAAGACGGGCGATAAAGTAAAGGTTATTACCGGAAAAGATAAAGGGAAAGAAGGCGTTATTTTGCGAGCCTATCCTAGCCAGCAACGTGTGTTGGTGGAAGGTGTAAATATCGTGAAGAAACATGCCAAACCTTCTCAAGAAAATCCACAAGGCGGTATTCTTAATATCGAGGCTCCGGTTCACGTTTCTAACGTTATGCCTCTTGATCCGAAGAGCGGCGAGCCTACTCGTGTAGGTTTTAAAGTAGAAAACGGGAAAAAAGTTCGTATCGCTAAAAAGTCTGGCGAACCCCTTGATAAATAAGGCATATGAGGAAAGGAGGCAAACAGAATGAACGCATTGAAAGAGAAATATAAAAGCGACATTGTTCCTCATCTACACAGCAAATTTGGATACTCCTCAGTGATGGGGGTACCTAAGCTTGAAAAAGTAGTGATCAATATGGGCGTGGGCGATGCCGTTCAGAACCCGAAAGCCCTGGACAAAGCAGTAGAAGAATTGGCTGCAATAAGCGGACAGAAGCCGCTTATCACAAAAGCGAAGAAATCGATTGCCGGCTTTAAACTTAGAGAAGGTATGCCGATCGGAGCGAAAGTAACCCTCCGTGGAGAGCGCATGTACGATTTTCTGGAAAAATTAATTCACGTCTCTCTTCCGCGTGTCCGTGACTTTCGCGGAGTATCGAACAAAGCTTTCGACGGCCGGGGAAATTATACACTGGGTGTAAAAGAACAATTGATTTTTCCGGAAATCGATTATGACAAAGTTGATAAAGTACGCGGCATGGATATTGTTATTGTGACTACAGCAGATAATGACGAAGAAGCCCGTGAAATGCTTGCTCAAATGGGAATGCCGTTTCAAAAATAAATCAAATAGATTTACAAGGAGGGAATACAGACCTTGGCAAAAAAATCAATGATCGCCAAACAGCAACGTCCTCAAAAATTTAAAGTGCGTGAGTATACTCGTTGTGAACGTTGCGGGCGTCCTCATTCCGTAATCCGTAAATTTAAACTTTGCCGGATTTGTTTCCGTGAACTTGCACATAAAGGACAAATTCCAGGCGTTAAAAAAGCCAGCTGGTAACCCTGAGTTAGGGAAGGAGGTAAATCAACATGGTCGTGACTGATCCAATTGCAGATATGCTGACTCGTATTCGGAACGCAAATACTGTTCGTCATGAGAAACTAGAACTTCCTGCTTCTAATCTTAAAAAAGAATTAGCAGAAATTCTTAAAAAAGAAGGCTTTATTCGTGACGTAGAAAGTATTGATGATAATAAACAAGGCATTATCCGTATTTTCCTTAAGTACGGTGTTGATAATGAACGTGTCATTACTGGTTTGAAACGTATCAGCAAGCCAGGTTTGCGTGTTTACGCGCGAGCTGATGAACTGCCACGAGTACTAGGCGGACTCGGTATTGCTGTTATCTCAACATCAAAGGGTGTTATGACAGATAAAGAAGCACGTAAACAGCAAGTTGGCGGCGAAGTACTCGCCTATATCTGGTAAGAAACGTGCAAGAATGGAGGTGCAAATAAATGTCTCGTATTGGTTTAAAACCTATTGAAATTCCAAAAGATGTTACTGTAACAATGGACGGTACAACTGTTACAGTTAAAGGACCTAAAGGTGAGCTGCAAAGAGATCTTCACCCAGCCATCAAGGTAAACATTGGTGAAAGTGAAATCACTTTTGAAAGACCATCTGACCATAAAGAACACCGTTCCCTTCACGGTACAACAAGAAGTGTTGTTTTTAACATGGTGGAAGGTGTTACAAAAGGTTTTGAAAAGACACTTGAACTAGTCGGTGTAGGTTACCGTGCTTCAAAGACCGGTAATAAATTGGTACTGAACGTCGGTTACTCTCATCCAGTGGAGTTTGAACCGGAAAATGGTCTTGAAATAGATGTTCCTTCCAATACCAAAGTAGTGGTAAAAGGGATAAACAAAGAACTAGTCGGTGCACTCGCATCCAACATTCGCGCTGTACGCACCCCTGAGCCGTATAAAGGCAAAGGAATTCGTTATGAAAATGAATATGTGCGCCGCAAAGTAGGTAAGACCGGTAAATAAAGCAACAAGAGGTTCGGTTACGAAAGGAGGAGCGTTTCATGACCACAAAGGCTACTAAATATGCGAAACGTAAAAAACGCCATTTAAGTATTCGCCGAAGTGTAGTAGGAACGCCGGAGCGTCCACGTTTGTGTGTATTCCGTTCAAACAAGCACACATACGCACAATTAATTGACGACGTAAAAGGTGAAACTATTGCATCTGCCTCTACAACGGAAAAAGACATGGACATTCAGCATGGCGGAAACATAGAGGCGGCAGCAAAAGTCGGTGAACTGCTGGCAAAGCGTGCATCTGAAAAAGGCCATGAGTCCGTTGTGTTTGACCGCGGAGGTTTCTTGTATCACGGAAGAATAAAGGCGTTAGCTGACGCAGCACGTGAAAACGGCCTGAAATTTTAAGTGTAAGGAGGGAAAAGAATGCAACCAATCGATGCTAGCAAGCTTGATGTAGAAGAAAGAGTAGTAGCTATCAATCGTGTGGCAAAAGTAGTAAAAGGCGGACGTCGCTTCCGCTTTGCAGCTATTGTAGTAGTAGGGGATCATAACGGCCATGTCGGACTCGGTATTGGAAAGGCATTGGAAGTTCCAGAAGCGATCCGTAAAGCAGTAGAGAACGGGAAGAAAAACATGGTGGAAGTACCAAGAGTCGGAACATCAATTCCTCATGAAATTGTTGGTCGCTATGGAGCTGGAAGAGTGTTATTGAAGCCGGCTGCAGAGGGTACTGGAGTTATCGCTGGCGGCCCTGTTCGTGCGGTACTCGAGCTTTCAGGAATTAATGATATTCTCTCTAAATCTCACGGTTCCAACAACCCAATTAACATGATTCGCGCTACTCTTCAAGGGCTTACAGATCTGAAAACCGCCGAAGAGGTCGCTAAGTTACGCGGTAAGAGCGTTGAAGAATTGTTAGGATAAGGAGGGATACGAGATGGCAAACAAAGTTGAAATTACCCTCAGACGTAGTCTTATAGGCCGTCCAGAAGATCAACGTGTCACTGTGAGAACACTGGGTCTTCGCAAAGTAAACCACAGCGTCGTTCAAGAAGATACACCCGCTGTTCGCGGCATGATCAACAAAGTATCACACTTGTTAACTGTTAAAGAATTAGATGCATAATGACACATTTATAAGATAGGAGGTGGCACCATGAAACTCCATGAATTAAAGCCTGCCAAAGGATCCGTTAAGGAGCGTAACCGTGTCGGACGCGGACCTGCTTCTGGGAACGGTAAAACATCCGGTCGTGGACAAAAAGGGCAGAAATCTCGTTCTGGCGGCGGTGTTCGACCAGGTTTTGAAGGTGGTCAAAACCCTATATACAAGAGATTGCCAAAACGGGGCTTCACTAATATTAACCGCAAAGAGTTTGCGATTGTAAACGTGGAAACGTTGAATCGTTTTGACGCAGGCGTGGAAGTAACTCCAGAACTTCTTTTAAAAGAAGGCGTCATCAGCAAACGTAAAGACGGCGTGAAAGTTTTAGGCAATGGGAATCTTGATAAAGAACTCACCGTGAAAGCGAACAAGTTCTCTCGTTCCGCAGTACAAGCGATTGAAGCGGCTGGAGGAAAAACAGAGGTGATCTAATGTTCCGCTCTATCCTCAACATTTTTCGCGTGAGTGACTTAAGAAACAAGATCTTTTTCACTCTCATGATGTTAGTTGTGTTTCGGATCGGAAGCTTTATTCCGATTCCCGGCTCTAACCGGGACGTCCTGAATTTTCAGGACCAGGCTAACGCGTTTGGATTTTTGAACACGTTCGGAGGAGGAGCGCTTTCAAACTACTCCATTTTTGCGATGGGGGTCATGCCTTACATCACAGCTTCGATCGTTGTACAATTGCTGCGAATGGATGTCGTTCCTAAATTTACAGAATGGGCTAAGCAAGGAGAGGCGGGGCGTCGTAAACTGGCACAGTTCACACGTTATTTCACCGTCATTCTTGCTTTTGTTCAAGGATTAGGGATGTCCATTGGTTTTAATAATTTATTTCCAGGATTAATTCCTGATCCTAGTATTCCAAAATATATATTTATCGCCCTCGTACTGACAGCCGGTACTTCTTTTCTCATGTGGCTTGGGGAACAGATTACAGTCAACGGTGTCGGTAACGGAATCTCGATTCTTATATTTGCCGGGATCGCAGCAGGAATTCCAAACGGTATTAACCAAATATATGCTACTCAAATTGAAGATGCGGATCAGCTTTTCATGGGGATTGTGACTATCCTTTTACTTGCAGTCGCAGTACTTGCTATTATTATAGGGGTAATCTTTGTCCAGCAAGCACTTCGGAAAGTTCCGATTCAGTATGCAAAGCGTCTTGTAGGCCGAAGTCCTGTAGGAGGGCAATCAACACACTTACCTTTGAAAGTTAACTCTGCAGGGGTTATCCCGGTTATCTTCGCTTTATCATTGTTTATATTCCCGCCAACGGTCGCCGGGTTCATTGGAGAAGATCAGCCTGTTGCGCGCTGGATTATCCAAAACTTTGATTACACACAGCCAGTCGGTGTAATTGTATACGCTGCTTTGATCATTGGGTTCACTTATTTTTATACGTTCGTCCAAGTTAACCCCGAACAGATGGCAGATAATCTCAAGAAACAAGGCGGTTATATTCCGGGGATTCGTCCAGGGAAAAATACCGAGACGTACATTCGGAGAATATTGTATCGTTTAACGTTTGTTGGGGCATTGTTTCTTACTGTTATTTCGATCATTCCAGTGTTCTTTACCACTCAGATGGGGCTGCCTCAGACGATTCAGATTGGCGGAACTGGTCTCTTGATTGTTGTCGGCGTTGCTCTGGATACGATGAAGCAGATTGAAAGCCAGTTAATTAAACGAAGCTATAAAGGGTTTATAAAATGAGGTATTGCATAAGACAGGCAAAAGCATTACCCTTCTTAGCTGAAATCGGAGCGATGGAGGAGATATCATGAATTTGATATTAATGGGGCTTCCTGGTGCCGGAAAAGGCACACAAGCTGCAGAGATTGTAAAAAAATACAATGTTCCGCACATTTCTACCGGGGACATGTTCCGTGCAGCCATCAAAGAGCAAACAGAGCTTGGCAAACAAGCAAAGTCGTTTATGGATGCAGGAGAACTAGTACCCGATGAAGTGACGATAGGTATCGTAAAGGAACGGCTAGCCAAGGATGATTGTAAACAAGGTTTTCTTCTTGATGGGTTTCCACGAACAGTTGCGCAAGCTCAAGCATTGGAGAATATTCTTTCCACTTTGGGCAAGACGCTTGATTATGTACTCAATATTGATGTTCCGCGAAAAAAACTTGAGGAGCGTCTTACCGGCCGGCGTGTTTCCCCGGTAACAGGAAGAACCTACCATGTCATTTACAATCCTCCTAAACAAGAAGGAATCTGTGATGTTGACGGAAGCAAGCTCATTCAACGAGACGACGACAAGCCAGAGACAGTTAAAAAACGCTTAGACGTAAATATTGCGCAACAGCAACCCCTTATTGATTTTTATGAAGAAAAAGGTTATCTTCGTAATATTAATGGGGATCAGGACATAAATGTTGTGTTCCAGGATATTGATGAACTGCTGAAAGGACTTCATGCATGATTATTTGTAAAACGGATCGCGAACTCGAGATAATGCGGGAAGCAGGAAGAATTGTGGCAAAAACACATCAAGCGCTGCAACCTCATATCCAACCAGGGGTTACAACAATGATGTTAAATGATATCGCAGATAAAACGATTCGCCAATTCGGGGCAACTCCATCATTTAAAGGCTATAATGGATTTACTGGCAGTGTCTGTGCGTCAGTAAATGAGGAATTGGTACATGGAATTCCGGGGGACCGTGTGTTAAAAGAGGGCGATATCATTTCCATAGATATCGGTGCTTATTACAACGGGTATCACGGTGATTCGGCATGGACATACCCTGTCGGAAACATTGCGAAGGAAGATCAACGCCTGTTGGATGTCACGGAAGAATCTTTGTACAAAGGATTGAAAGAGGCTAAGCCAAAAGGACGTTTATCCGATATTTCGCATGCTATTCAGACGTATGTCGAACCGCACGGGTTTTCTATTGTTCGTGAGTATGTAGGACACGGTGTCGGTCAAGAATTACATGAAGACCCGCAAATCCCTCATTTCGGTCCTCCAGGAAAAGGTCCGCGCTTGAAGCCGGGGATGGTATTGGCGATAGAGCCAATGGTTAACTATGGGGAGCGCTTCGTTCATACCCTCTCAGATAAATGGACGGTTGTAACGACTGACGGTAAAAATTGCGCTCACTTTGAGCATACCATTGCAATAACCAATACAGGCTATGAAATATTAACGGTGGTCTGAATAAAGGGGATACAAGATGATTGATCCTGAATCGGCGCCGGAAATCGGCCAGATTGTCCTTGTGAAGCGCGGACGGGAAGCCGGTAATCTTGCGGTGATCATTGGAATCATTGATCAGCGTTTTGTGCTGCTTGCCGATGGAGAAAGGCGCAAGTTTGATAACGCTAAAAAAAAGAACGTCAGCCATACAGTGCTTTTTTCTTGCGTTTCAGATGAGGTTAAGCGCAGTATTGAAGAAACCGGACGTGTTACCAATGCGAAAATCAGGCATGCTCTGCTCTCTTTTTCGCGAGAGCAGCCAGAATTACTGATGGAAGGAGAGTAAATCCATGGCCAAAGATGATGTTATTGAAATGGAAGGCACCGTTCTTGAGCCACTTCCCAATGCGATGTTTCGTGTTGAACTCGAAAATGGGCATAAGATTTTAGCTCACGTCTCTGGGAAGATTCGCATGCACTTTATTCGAATCCTTCCAGGAGATAAAGTGACGGTTGAAATTTCGCCTTATGACTTATCACGCGGGCGTATTACGTACCGCTATAAATAAACTGGAGTCTAAGATTTTGTCATTAGTCCGTATTACGTACTCTCGCATGTACTCCGTGCAGTTAAGGAGGTAAATGGACATGAAGGTAAGACCATCTGTCAAACCAATGTGTGAAAAATGTAAGGTCATTCGCCGCAAAGGTGCGGTAATGGTTATTTGTTCTAACCCTAAACACAAGCAAAGACAAGGATAAAATAGAAGGAGGTGCTCGATAAATGGCACGTATAGCAGGAGTGGACGTCCCTCGTGACAAGCGCATTGCGATTTCCCTAACTTATATTTTCGGGATCGGTAAATCTCGCGCTCTTGAGATTCTTCAGGAGGCAGATGTCAATGAAAATACTCGTGTTCGTGATTTGACTGAAGAGGAACTTGGAAGAATCCGTACTGTAGTAGGCAATTATACAGTAGAAGGCGATCTTCGCCGTGAAAAGTCTTTAAACATTAAGCGTTTGATTGAGATCGGCAGTTACCGTGGCATCCGTCACCGTCGTGGTCTGCCAGTAAGAGGTCAAAACACGAAAAATAATTCTCGTACCCGAAAAGGTCCGCGCCGGACAGTGGCGAACAAGAAAAAATAATCGTAAAGGAGGTTAGTGATCCATGGCTAAAACTAAAGGCAAAACAACTACTCGTAAACGCCGTCAGCGTAAGAATATAGAGTCAGGTGTGGCACACATTCGTTCCACATTTAATAACACAATTGTAACCATTACAGACACACAAGGAAATGCTCTATCTTGGGCAAGTGCAGGTGGACTGGGCTTTAAAGGTTCCCGTAAATCGACACCTTTTGCAGCACAAATGGCAGCAGAAACAGCCGCTAAAGCGGGTATGGAGCATGGTTTGAAAACAGTCGAAGTTGCTGTTAAAGGACCAGGAGCCGGCCGTGAAGCAGCTATACGTTCCTTGCAGGCTGCTGGACTTGAAGTCAGCGTTATCCGCGATGTGACCCCGGTGCCTCATAACGGCTGCCGTCCGCCAAAACGTCGCAGAGTTTAACCCGCAGGTGTATAGTTTTTCCTGAAATGTCAATAATGGGTAAGGCTATGCATGTGGACGGAACCCCCTTACGCATTGTTGACGAGTAAGGATTGGTAATGTGTCGGGAACTGCCAATGCAAATTTCCTGCTATGCGGAAAGAGTTCCGCTCACGGGATTTGGACGTTTTCAAGGAGGGTATACTGTAGAATGATCGAAATCGAAAAGCCCAATATCGAAACGGTTGAGTTAAGCGAGGACGTGAAGTACGGCAAGTTTGTCGTAGAACCGCTCGAACGCGGATATGGAACCACTTTAGGCAACTCCTTGCGTCGTATCCTTTTATCCTCCCTTCCAGGAGCAGCTGTGACGACTGTTCAAATCGATGGTGTACTCCATGAATTCTCAACTATTGAAGGTGTAGTAGAAGATGTGACAACCATCGTTTTGAGCTTGAAAAAATTAGCCCTTAAGATTTACTCCGATGAAGAGAAAGTTCTTGAGATTGATGCACAAGGTGAAGGTGTAGTTACCGCTAAAGATATTACGCACGATAGTGACGTGGATATCCTTAATCCGGATCTGCACATTGCCACTCTGAATAAAGGGGCTAACCTCCACATGCGCTTAACAGCAAAGCGTGGACGTGGTTATGTGCCTGCTGAGGGCAATAACAGTGATGACCTGCCGATTGGAGTGCTTCCTGTTGATTCTATTTATACACCTGTATCGCGTGTGAACTTTCAAGTCGAAAACACACGTGTCGGCCAAATTACCAACTATGACAGGTTGACACTGGATGTATGGACAGATGGGAGTATTCGGCCGGAGGAAGCTGTGTCACTAGGTGCTAAGATTATGAACGAACATCTGAATATTTTTGTTGGGCTTACTGACCAGGCACAAAAAGCAGAGATCATGGTTGAAAAAGAAGAGGACCAGAAAGAGAAAGTTCTAGAGATGACCATTGAAGAACTGGATCTCTCCGTGCGCTCGTATAATTGCTTGAAACGTGCTGGTATTAATACGGTGCAAGAGCTCACTCAAAAATCAGAAGAAGATATGATGAAAGTGCGGAACTTGGGCCGTAAGTCGCTCGAAGAAGTACAAGAGAAACTGGCTGAGCTTGATCTTGGTCTCCGCAAAGAAGAATAAACTTTTAGTAGTTTTGTGAAGAAGGAGGGGAGTATACATGTCTGCATATGCAAAGCTAGGACGCGATAGCTCCGCACGTAAAGCGTTGTTTCGTGACCTTGCCACAGACCTTATCATCAATGAACGCATCGAAACGACTGAAGCAAAAGCTAAAGAGCTGCGCTCCGTCGTGGAGAAAATGGTCACGTTAGGAAAACGCGGTGATTTGCATGCCCGACGCCAGGCTGCTCAGTTTATCCGCAAAGAAACAGCGGATGAAGAAAACGGTCAAGACGCGGTTCAAAAGTTGTTTGATGATATTGCACCTCGCTATGAAGATCGTCAAGGCGGTTACACACGAGTTCTGAAGTTGGGGCCGCGCCGCGGGGATGCTTCAGAAATGGCTATTATCGAATTCGTGTAAGCCTGCAGTGCTTCTATTTTATGTTGCACGTTGAGGCTTTACCTTATATTCTCACCAAAGGGCAGGACTATACCCGATACAGGGCAGACGTCTGAGCCCTTTTTTTCTTGTTGTGTTGTTTTTGTAAACTCACTATAATAGGGTTGTTAACGTTTAACGTGCTTTGCTGAAGGCAGGTGAGAAAATGAGGATTGTTTCACTTGAGGATGTCTCTTTTCGTTATAATGAGATGGACCAATGGATACTCCAAGAAATAAACGTTGCTATTCAACAGGCGGAATGGGTTTCGGTCCTCGGACCAAATGGTTCAGGGAAATCTACATTAGCACGTTTGTTAAATGGTCTGCTTCTTCCGGAAAAAGGGACTGTCTGGGTGGACGGGAATATTACTAGCAGTGAGGAAGGGCGGCAGATTATCCGCAGAAGTGCCGGGATGGTTTTTCAAAATCCGGATCATCAATTTGTAGCGCCTACAGTAAGAGACGATCTCGCATTTGGTATGGAAAATGCAGGGATAGACCGGGAAACAATGATCGCTCGAATCAACCAGGTGGCATGGCAAACAGGAGTAGAATCTTTTTTAGATGCGGAGCCTCACCGTCTGTCAGGGGGACAAAAGCAGCGCGCTGCTATTGCTGGGGCGCTCGTTTTACAACCCAAGCTTCTCCTATTAGATGAAGCTACCTCGATGCTGGATCCGAATGGACGGAAAGAAGTGCTCGCCACTGTTCAAGGGCTTAACAGAGAAGAGGGAATTACCATTGTGTCCATTACTCATGATCTCCGTGAAGCGTTCTTAGCGGACCGCATTTTGTATCTGGAAAAAGGCAAGCTTATCCAAGATATTCCGGCAGATCAATTATTACACCAGCTTTCGTGGCTGGAAGAAAAGGATGTCCCACTTCCTTATGAATTTGCCTTACTCGAGATACTTCGTTCGAGAGACAGTAAGCATGCAACTGTTGTGGAAAAATACATACGGAAGGGCCTCGCACTATGAAAGTAGTTTTTGAGCGTGTCAGTCACTCCTATATGACTAAAACTCCTTTTGAGAAACAGGCTTTAAAAAAGGTATCCACTGTTTTTGAAGGGGGTAAAGTTACCGCGGTTATTGGACAGACAGGATCCGGTAAATCCACACTTGTCCAACACATTAATGGTCTTCTCCGCCCTGCGGCGGGGAAGATAATAATAGGCAATCGCGAAATAACTCCTAAAACGAAAAGCAAAACATTAAAAGAGCTTCGCCAACAGGTTGGGATGGTCTTCCAATACCCGGAACATCAACTATTTGAAGAAACGGTAGAAAAGGATTTATTATTTGGACCAAGAAATGCTGGTTTTCCGGAGGCAGAAACAAAAAGAAAATTACCCGAATTGCTCAAGCGCGTGGGACTTAACGATACGTTTCTCTCCCGTTCTCCGTTTGAATTAAGCGGTGGACAAATGCGAAGAGTGGCGCTTGCAGGTATTCTTGCGATGGATCCGGAAGTGTTAATCTTGGATGAACCAACGGCAGGACTTGATCCTCAGGGTAAGAAAGAGATCGTAACATTATTAAAAGTTTGGCAGCAGCAGACAAAAAGAACGATGATATTGATTACGCACAATATGGAAGAAGCTGCTGAACTTGCGGATGATATACGGGTTATGGAAGCGGGGGAGATTGTGTTAGAAGGAATTACCGAGGACATTTTCACACGAGATAAGGAGCTTTCGGCGCTGAATCTGGATGTGCCGGACAGAGTGAAGATACTAAAATTCCTAAGCACAGCTGTTTCCGTGACCTTTACGAATTGTTTCTTGCCGGCAGAGAGAGCAGCCGATGAATTGGAAGCGACGCCAAAGCAGAGAGGGCTGCCATGATGTTTAAGCATATTATTATCGGCCAGTATCTCCCAGGCCAGTCGTTTTTACACCGAATGGATGCCAGAGCCAAGCTTGCTGCTGTTTTTCTCTTAATCATTGTTCTTTTCCTAGTTCATACGTGGAAAGGATACGGGCTTGCAGTCATAGGAGCATGCGGGCTTTTTTTCCTGGCAGGAGTTCCTTTTCGTTACATCCGAAAAGGGATGTATCCGATCTTGATATTTGTTGTCTTCAGTTTTCTTCTGCACGCGTTTTTCACTCAAGAAGGAGATATTCTTGTCTCAGTTGGTGTTTTAACTATTTACACTGGCGGGCTTGAAAAAGGGGTATTTATTTCACTGAGGCTGCTCTTACTAGTGTTTGTGACATCGCTTTTAACTTTAACAACGAGCCCGGTCGATTTGACGGATGCGTTGGAACGAATCCTGACTCCTTTAAAACGGCTGGGTGTTCCCGCTCATGAAATCGCGCTGATGATGTCGATTGCCATTCGTTTTATTCCAACGCTTCTTCAGGAGACCGAGAAAATTATCAAGGCCCAAACCGCACGTGGTGCCGATTTTGGAAAAGGGTCATTAACAGCCAGGGCTCAGGCCTTCGTTTCTTTATTGGTTCCATTGTTTGTACGAGCCTTTAAGCGAGCTGAGGATCTTGCTATTGCAATGGAGGCGCGGGGTTATGACGGGGGCAGGGGACGCACAAAATTCAGGCAATTAACGTGGCAGGCTAAGGACAGCGCCGCGTGTATCGTAATCGTAATATTTGGGATCGCGATGGTTATCTTTCAAGGATAGGGGGAGTAAGAGTGCATCGAGTCAAAGCGATCGTCAGTTATGACGGTACTGATTTTTCAGGATGGCAGAAGCAGCCTGGTAAACGGACAGTACAGGATGAAGTGGAGAAGGCGCTAACAAAAGTTCATAAAGGAGGCCCTTCGTCTGTAACAGCATCGGGACGAACGGATTCCTCTGTTCATGCTCTGGCTCAAGTCTTCCACTTTGATACGGGGTTAACCATTCCTGAGGAAAAGTGGCCAAAAGCACTGAACAGCCATTTACCGGAAGATGTACAGATTACTGCAGCCGCTTATGTCGATGAAGACTTTCACGCCCGTTTTGATGCGGTTGAAAAAGAGTACCGTTACCGAGTGCTGCATGCTAAGCAGAAGGATATCTTCCGCCGCAGGCATACTTTTTTTTACCCCTATCCTCTCCAGATAGAAGAGATGAAAAAAGCAGTCCGTTTTATTGTCGGAACGCATGACTTTTCTTCCTTTTGCGCTGCGGGGACAGATGTGAAAGATATGGTGCGGACCGTCTACAAGGCGGAGATTCTTGAAATAGAGGATGAAATACATTTTATCTTTCGCGGGGATGGCTTTTTATATAATATGGTTCGGATTATGGTAGGAACTTTACTGGAGGTAGGGAAAGGTGTAAAAAGCGCAGAGGCGATCCCGGAAATTATCGGAGCACGAAAAAGAGCAGCTGCCGGGAAAACTGCACCCGGACACGGACTTTACTTATGGGAAGTTGTCTATAATGAATGACAGAGGGCACTGTCAGCGTCCGCCCAGAGCGATTGGAAGTCGTGTAGATGTGTAAAAGCAAAGTGTTGAAAGTATTGTCCTCATAACCATTGAGAGAAAAACTTGATACATACGGAAGTGTACTTTTTATTGACATCCTTCCCGTGCTGTTATATGATATTACTTGGCATTTCACGTCCCACTAGCCCCGGGAACGGAAATGATGAACGTAAATTGTGAATGTAATGAAAAAGATAGATACAATGGAAAGATACATGAATTAGGAGGGACACTCATGCGTACAACCTACATGGCTAAGCCAAGCGAGATAGAGCGTAAATGGTTAGAAATCGATGCAGAGGGTCAGACACTAGGCCGTCTATCGAGTGAAGTAGCTGCTATTCTGCGTGGCAAACATAAGCCTCAATATACACCTCACTTGGACACAGGTGATAACGTTATTATCGTAAATGCTGAGAAAATTAAACTGACTGGAAACAAGCTTCAAGACAAAATGTATTATCGTCACAGCGGTTATGCAGGCGGTATGAAAGAAACACGTGCTTCTGAAATGCTTGCGAAAAAGCCAGAGCAAGTTATTGAACTTGCTGTTAAAGGGATGCTTCCTAAAGGCCCGCT
Source organism: Bacillus piscicola (assembly GCF_022458745.1). Taxonomy (GTDB): domain Bacteria; phylum Bacillota; class Bacilli; order Bacillales; family Marinococcaceae; genus Alteribacillus_A; species Alteribacillus_A piscicola. The sequence goes on along the minus strand of NZ_JAJJJF010000013.1, from coordinate 7,171 downwards.
TGGACGCCAGCAAGCTAAGAAATTACACGTATACGCAGGACCGGAGCATAAGCATCAAGCACAACAGCCTGAGAAGTACGAACTTCGCGGCTAATTTAGAAGGAGGGAATTAAGTTGGAACAAGTTCAATATTACGGCACCGGCCGTCGTAAAAACTCTGTCGCCCGTGTTTTCGTTGTACCTGGCGACGGTAAAATTACTATTAACGATCGTGATATCGATGAATACTTTAACTTGGAAACATTAAAGCTTGTTGTCAAGCAACCTTTAAATGAAACTGGCACAGAAAGCCAGTACGATTTGAAAGTGACAGTAAAAGGCGGAGGATTTACCGGACAGGCAGGCGCCATTCGTCACGGTGTAGCACGTGCTCTGTTAGAAGCGGATCCTGATTTCCGTAAGCCGCTTAAAGAAGCTGGTTTCCTCACTCGTGATTCACGGATGAAGGAACGGAAGAAATATGGACTCAAATCTGCACGTCGTGCACCACAGTTCTCAAAACGTTAATAGGCGTGAAAAAAGCTCCTTTTCGATTATCGAAGAGGAGCCTTTTTTGTTACTTAAAAAACTTTTAAAGCTCTTCAAGAGGAAAGGAATTGGCGGTTTGTTATTCCGTTTTCGGTTGAACATTCGTCATGATAAACTTGCTTTTCGGAAGTGTTGGCATTCGGCTCATGCTGTAACGGAGGTCCTGAACAGGAACGTCATAGCGGATGTCGTTTACCAAAAAGCGCAGGCTCGCTTTCATTGCTTCTACGGTAGCCCATTCTCCGGGACAGCGGTGATTCGTATAGTAATCTCCGCCTCCTTGTGGAATCAGATCAAATAAGCCGCCGTTCCAATCCTTAAACCGATCTGGCTGAAATTCATTAGGGCGCTCCCACAGGCGCGGGTCGTGGTTTGTTCCGTACAGGTCAAGAAGCACTAATGTTCCTTTTTTAAAAGTGCGGTTATTCCAAATAAAGCCGCTGCGTACGCGTGCGCCCAAGAAAGGCCCGAATGGATAAAAGCGGCGCACTTCTTGAGCAAACCTGTAATACGCCTCATTGTCATCAGTTTTAAGCATCTCACGGCTCTCAGGGTGATCATGTAGGGCTAAGGCACTGAATGTTAGAAAGGTCGCAATCGCGGTAATTGGTCTTAATACATTAATTAATTCAACCGCTGCTTGTTGGGTAGAAAGGAAATGTCCATCTGTATCGCGATAAAAAGCCATTTTGTAAAGAGCGGAGTCTTCGGTCGTTCCTAATCGCCCGTCGCGAATATCGTTGATCACATTTCTAATCCAAGCTTCTGCTCGCTGGCGCGCGATTCGTCCTTGCCAGTGGCGCGGGCCGACAGCGCCAAATGCATCAATCATGTTGGAGAAATCACGTGCCCGCTCTGGAAGTTCTTCTTCTCGAATCGGAACGCCCGCCCAATCGCAAGCAGCTTGACAGAAAACTTGCTCTGCTTCATTAAAAAGAATGACATCCTTTTTGTTCTTCCACTCACCAACACGTGCTTGCCAATGAGCGTAAACAAGATTGTCAAGCATCGTAAGGCGATCCTCTGTCATGAGGGACATAAAAAGAAGCTTGCGATGTTCATGAGCCGATCCATCCATCGTTTGAATACCGTTAACACCGAATAAGGTTTTTTGGACTCGTTTTGGAGCAGCTTTTTTCCTTGTGAACCAAGCTTTGTCATAAAAAAACGCGGCAGCATCCTTCCCACTCATACAAAAAACCTTCTGGCCGAGCAGTCTTGTTTGAAAAATGTCTGACTGTAAATGACGACACCTGTGGGGAATGAAATAATACCCTTCCCGTAATACGTTTAACGTGTTATCCAATGATTTGTCTTGGGGGATAGAAGAATTCCAATCCATTCATCAGCGACTCCTTTTCATCTTGATTCTGTTTTACATCCTTCCCGTAAATGAAAGAAACGAATCTTTCAAATTTTTCCCAGTTTCGATGACACAAGCAATTGTACGCACTTGGTAAACAACAACTGTATGGCAGGAAACGAGACACACATACTACAACTGAAGGAGGGAAAAGAGATGGGGGTTGTTGTTGCCTTAGAACCACACCGCATTAAAAGGGAATGGGAAGAAGAAAAAAAACTGCTCGGCGAGATTAGTGTAAATGACATCCAGCTAACAGCGAAGGAGATATTTACACCTGTTTTTACTACTTTTCATTTTTCGTACTCCTTCTTAGAAGAAGCTTGTATGGATCTTGCCTTAGAGGCATTTTTATCGGGAGGAAAGTTCAGTAAGTTCGTGGAAAACAACTCCTTGCCGTTTCGGTATAAGCTGCGCGCAGTCGTTATTATCGGCGGTATTGCGAGTGAACTATACACCTTCATCAGCGGATGGGTAGAAGGACCACAAGCAGGCGATGAAGAAATTAAAGGTGCTGTCGAAGAGTATATAACCTTTTGGTGGAAAAAAGGCTTAGAGGCCGGGTACCGACGAAAACGACTCGGCTTACAATAAGAGAATATTCGGCCCGCTCCTTCATATAAATAGAAGAACAAGCATGGGAGCAAAGGAGCGGACCTGTATGAAAAAATGGCTTGGAATTGCCATTCTTCTCACAGTATTAGCAGTAATCGCCTTCATTATTCAATATAAGTATGTTACGGAAGGTTCCATGGGGAACTGGGATGTTCCGCTGTCAGGAAAAGTAATCATTTTGGACCCAGGTCACGGCGGGGTCGATGGTGGAGCCACAAGTAAAAGTGGTATTTTAGAAAAAGATATAGCCCTTAAAGTGAGCTTGCAGCTTCGAGATTATTTACAAGAAGCAGGGGCACTTGTTTTTATGACAAGAGAAGGGGATTATGACTTGTCGGATGATGACGTAAAAGGATACAGCAGGCGTAAAACAAAAGATTTGCATAAAAGAGCAGAGATCATTAATGAAAGCGGCGGAGATATGTTTGTGAGCCTGCATCTTAATGCAATTGCTGCCACCCAGTGGAGCGGGGCACAAACTTTTTACCATCCACGCGTTCCAGTAAATGAAATCACAGCAAAGTTAATTCAAGAGGAGTTACGTAACAACCTTGAAAATACAACGCGTGAAGCGAAGTCAATCAAGGATGTTTTTATCTTAGAGCAAGCTGATATTCCCGGGGTGCTTGTTGAAATAGGGTTCTTATCTAACCCAAACGAGGCTGCACAACTAGAGACTGACGATTACCAAAATAAAATTTCCTTCTCGATATACCGTGGGCTGCTTCGTTATTATGCAGACGAAAAAACAGAATAGAAGGTCTCACGTTTGAAAAAAGACACCATTTCAAGGTATGCTATACTAAGATTAATTATGTAGCGTGAGGACGGTGTACACATTGGTAACGGAAGAAAAATTGATTGAAACATTAAAGAAAATAAAAGATCCAGATCTTCAAAAGAATATCGTAGAAACTGGCGGTATTCGTGAGCTCAAGATAGACGGAGATAATGTCAGCATTAAAATTGCGCTTGCCCGCACTGGTACTGCGGAACAAATGCAGTTGCAACAGCAAGTAGTTAAAGAAGTGAAAGAAGCAGGGGCAGAGTCTGTCGGACTCCGTTTTGATACATTAACTAGTGAAGAAATTGAAAAAGCCGGAGGCACGAAAACGAAACAGCAGCCATCCCTTCTCTCCGAAGAAAATGATACAGAATTTATAGCAATAGCAAGCGGTAAAGGCGGGGTCGGAAAATCAACGGTAACAGTGAACGTTGCTGTTTCACTTGCCAGAATGGGTAAAAAAGTCGGAATTATCGATGCAGACATTTATGGATTCAGCATCCCGGACATGATGGGTATCGAAACGCGCCCAACCGTCAAAGATGAAAAAATTTATCCTGTTGAGCGATTTGGTGTGAAAGTAATCTCGATGGGCTTTTTTGTTGAAGATAATGCCCCTGTTGTATGGCGGGGACCGATGCTCGGCAAAATGCTGAACAACTTCTTCTCGGAAGTAGAGTGGGGAGAACTTGACTATTTGTTGTTGGACTTGCCTCCTGGGACGGGTGATGTAGCGCTGGATATCCATAGCACGCTCCCTGAATGTAAAGAAGTAATCGTAACAACCCCACACGCCACAGCAGCATTTGTAGCAGCCCGGGCTGGAGCTATGGCAATTAAAACAAACCATGAGATATTAGGCGTTGTTGAAAATATGTCGTATTTTGAAAGCAAAATTACCGGTGAGAAAGAATATGTTTTTGGTGAAGGCGGCGGAGAACGATTAGCGGAAGAATTGAAGACAGATTTGCTCGGACAAGTTCCTCTTGGCCAACCGGAGATCGATAAGGAAGACTTTGCACCATCTGTATATGCTGCTGACCATTCGATCGGTGAAATATATGCAGGTATTACGGAACATATTGTTAAGAAGACAGGGAAATAAGCAGATAAGGCACGGCAGTTCAACTGCCGTGCCTTTTTAAGATTTTGACTCTTCTTCTTGCTTTTGTTTGTCGTCCTCTTTTTTCATTTGTTTTTCTGCCACTTGTTCTAAAACTTTGCTTATTTTGGCTGTGAAATGTGGACTCTCAAAAGCCTCTGTCATAATGGTTATGACTTGCTGACGGTATTCTTTGCTTTTTAATAACTCCAATGTCGCTTTTTCCATTTCTGGATCTTTCATCACATCCATGAGCATTGCTTGATATTCTGGATCTTTCATTAGTCCCTTAAGCATTTTTTCATTTTCTTTCTGCATGCTCTCTGCAAATGCTTTTGTAAACTCGGGGTCTTGCATTACTTCCTGCCAAAATTTTTTTCCTTTCTCGGATGTTAGGGTATTGGTGATTGTTTTTTTTATGACGGCTTGGTCCATGATGATTTTTTCTTTCATTGACTCATCACTTAAAATGTCCCGAATTGCCTGCTTACCGTCATCGGATTTCAGCAGATCTATCAGCAATTTCTTGGTATCTTCGTAATCCCCTTTAGATGCCCCTTCCTTCTCCGCTTGGGCAGCGCATCCGAACAAAAAGCTCATACTTAATAAAACGGCGAAAAGTACCTTTACATAACGCATAATTGGAAATGAGCTCCTTTCCAGTCTCGTCTTCTACTTAATTATATTGTGCAGGTATCGTGAAAAATTATGCACAACGATGAGCATGTGTAGCTTTTTGTAGTGTAGATTGGTAAAATCGGTACGGTAGGGTTTATGACGTTTGGTGAGGAGCGCGATTTGCTTTGAATGCTAGAAAGCTTGTGTATTTATTTTTCTCGACATTGTTAGTAGGTTCAGTATGCGGCACCATCATCGCCGTATCACTAGACACAGAGACGTATTTTAGCCGTGGATTTCTCAATTTCCTGTTTGGAACTATCTGGATGTTTGGTATCTGTGCAGCGATAAGTTTAATTGCACAAATGGGTTATTTTGCCTATCTGACTGTACACCGGTTGGCCCTCGGTTTATTTCGCTCCGTGCGGTTGTGGAACGGGGTTCAAGTGGTGTTAGTGCTGTTTGTATTATTTGATTTGATTTACTTGCGATATATCGCTTTCGCTTCTGATGAGGAAACGTTATGGGGGTACATGATCACGCCGGTTTTGCTGTTGATATACTCGCTTGCCATTGCGTATTGGAAACGGAAAGAGACGAATCGGCAAACTTTTATTCCTGCGCTGTTTTTCATGTTTGTCGTTACCGTTATTGAGTGGGTCCCCGCGTTGACGGTGGAGACTGTAAATGAAACGAAATGGCTTTGGATTTATCTTGCTCCGCTTTTAGCAGCAAATACATGGCAGCTGCTCCTGCTTCACCGCTTGACTGGCACGCCGCAAAATAAAGAAACAGCAGCCAAGCACTAAGGACTGGCTGCTGTCTCCATTAAAGAAACTATTCTATGTCCTCTACGTTTCCTTCTGCTTGTGAAATTAACTCTTCTAATTCCACAAATTCATAGCCGTCTTCCTGAAGCTTATCAATAATGACAGGTAATGCTTCTCCGGTCTGTTTAGCCGAATCAGAGGCATGAAGGAGAAGAACGTCTCCAGGCTTTACCTCTTTCGTAACATTTTTTACAATGTTATCCACGCCGGGATTTTGTAAATCACTTCCCCCTGCACTCCAATGGATGACCGAATAACCAAAACGGCTAATTAATTCTAAGACATCTTTATTAAAATCACCATGAGGGGGACGGAAATATTTGACGTCTTCTTGTGTAACATCTTTAATTTTTTTATGACTTAAATTCAAATCCCTAATAATTTCTTTTTCTTCCAAACGCGGGTAATGCTCGTAACGGAAACCGTGATTACCAATCGTATGTCCATCTTTCATAATCTCTTCCACAATATCCGGATGACGCTCAGCCCAGGCCCCAGAAATAAAAAAGGCTGCCTTTATTTGTTTTTCTCGTAATGTCTCCAGTATCGGCAAAGCTCGTTCCTCTCCCCAACTTATATTAAACGTAACCGCTATTTTCTTTTCATCAATGTCCGCCCGGTAAAAAGCTGCAGGCCCCTCTTTCGTAGAAAAGACAGGCTTTAAGGATTGACTGAGTGAAATTCCCCCTGCTGTAAGAATAATTATGAGAATAAGAAACAAATAAAACATATTGCTTTTCCTGCGTATGATCCATACTTTTCTTGGCACAATCCGTCCTCCTCCCCGAATCCCTTAGTATATACTTATGCGGACAAGTACAAGATATGAGTGTTAACTCTAGTATAGAAAGAAGGCATCTTTATCATGATTGGCTTACTTATCAGTGAAAAAGAAGCACAAGAACTTAAATATGCATTAAAGAAAGAACTAGAGGAAATGCTAGTCGACTTGGAAGAAGAAAAAGAGGAAGAAACAGTCAGAAAAGTAATAAAAGAAAAATATAGAATTGTATTTGGCCTTTACCGACGAATAGCAGCTCCTGATGAAGCTGGTTCATTCAGAAATATGCTAAAGCATCAATAAGAGGGGCACTTCCTTACTTAGTAGACATTCACCTTTACCAACTAATATGAAAAAAAGGCCCGCGATAACAGTAATGTCTTCGAGAAAACAATTACAAAAAAACCTTGACTGTTTTATTGTTTGATGATAAATTATTAAATGCGCCTTTGAGAAAAGCACTTTTTCGACAGGGTGATTAAAAAAAATATTGACGTCCACCGTCAATGGTGTTATTATTAAAAAGTCGCCGAAATGAGCGGCGGAATGG
>NZ_JAJJJF010000012.1 GCF_022458745.1 Bacillus piscicola | reverse complement strand
TGAGTTATTGGCATACTGAAGCCAGCTTCTTTTGCTTCTTTAATCGTCACCTTCCCATTTCCATTTGTATCAACACTAGCAATGTCACCGTTTTTGTCTGAGCTGGTGTTTGAATTGGTATTTGAGTTTTTTGATTCAGAAGATTTGCTGCCTGTTAATCCAAGTGATTCGTTTATCTTATCAGGGTTCCCGTTAACAAATGTATCAACAATCTCGTTACCTCTTAGAGTATATGTATACTTGTAACTGGAAGGAATCTGCGTTTCCGTATCTGGATCGGTAATAATTGCTTCAAAGTTGGTAGCCCGGATTACCTTCTCCATATACGCCTGATTACCGTGTCGGTTGAGCGTACTATCTTGTGGGGTAATATTATAAGCATTCGATACTCCTCCGAGAGAATCGGCAATAATATGGCCTTCATCTAGAACGTCACTTTCGCCACCAGGAACCTTTGCCTCGTCATAATAGTATCTGCCATTTGACTTTACAGGTTCGCTATTGTCATCTTGTATAATAATTTCGTTAGCAATGACTCGTACCAGTTGCCCGTGTTCGTTAGTAAATGCCCAATATTCTCGATTCCCATAACCAATATCAACGACGACTTTAGGTTCACGGTGTCCAGACAAATCACCACCATCAACTTCAATGAGTTTGTATTCTGAGAACAGTTCATCATTTGTTTCGTGTGGTGTTTTCTCTTCTATGGTTTCATCGGCAGCCGTAGTGGCAGCCTCTTCCTTTTCGCTATTTGTATCAGCTGTGGTTTCTTCAACTGGTTTTTCGTCAGTATTACTATTTTCATCGGTATTAACTGTAGTTTCTTCTTGTGTTTTTGTTTCATTTGTACTGGACGCATCTTCTATGTCGGAACAGCCAACCATAAAGATAATTGTTAAAAGTAAAATTAAATATTATATTTAGGTTAAATAGATAAAATAGTTGATAATAAAAGGACCACACATTTTAGATATGTTTCATATGTATGGTCCTTTATTTATTTTCTTCTCAACTAACGCTCCCGTTAGCTTAATATGGCTTCGCTTTCTTCCCATTTTAAAGATGCCCAAAATTGTAATTTCTCCATTTCTAATGGAAACTTATGATTTATACACTCTTCTTTACAGTTCATAATTATTGGGAAATCAGCTATTACCTCTGTACAAGCTGCACTCAATATTTCTTTTTCATTATCATTAGGTTCTCCATCAAAATAACCTTTCCAGAATAGCGTTTCGTCTTCTAACTTTATTGTGAGACCTCTTAATTTGTTTGGAATTGCACCTAACAAAGCATGGTGGCAACTTATTATTAAATCATTTAGAGTCGGAACCATTTCTTTCACCTCGTCAGAATAACCTTTTTATGTTCACTTTTAACTTTTCAGGTAACGCACCCTATAGATCAATAAGTAAAACCAATATTATCTAATCCTTTTTTGGTCTTTATATTCAAAATAAAATGGTACCCAAAAGTCAAAATCAATCCAGCCCAAAAAATTAAAGCAGAAGAAAAAAGGTTACTTTCAAATAATAAATGATATGTTTGGTCTATAAATAAAAGTAACGTATAAATATAAAAACCAAGTATTGCACTTTTACTCCAGTTATCCCGTTCTTTATCACTCATATTTCTGAATAATTTCATTACACCCGCCCATTTCTACACTGAAGGTATAATATGTTATTATCGATAAGCACCCGTTACTTTAAGTACATCATTTCACATTTGTGTCATAATCACGCCCGTTTGCTTAACAAGAATTCTTTAGAAAAACACACTAAATTAATCACATCTAATTTAGTGTGTTTGTCAATACTTTTATGTCAAATCCCTAAAATTGCGGTATGGAGTAAGCAACTCCCATATAATCAATACAGAACTCAGCTTGAAACAGCACCTTGCTCATTTACCACTGGCCGCTATTTCTTAATCTATTTACCGTAATATGGCCCGACACCTGTTTCATCCCACAATTCAAGAAGCTGAGACACAGTAACCATTTGATACCCCTGTTCCTCCAGAGAGGTCAATATTTGCGGCAATGCATCAGCTGTTGAAGGGTGAATATCGTGCAATAACACAATCGATCCTGAAGCAACAGTAGACATCACTTTCTCATATACTGCTTCTGCATTGCGGCTTTTCCAGTCAAGTGAATCGACTGACCACATTACAAGTGGATGTCCCAAGTCTGATGCTATCTGTTCAACATCCCCATTTGACGCACCATACGGAGGACGCAATAAAGCTGGAGTCCTGCCGGTAGCTTTTTCAATAATATTGCTGGATTGTTGCATCTCTTCTTGGATTTGATCTAGCCCTAAGACGGATAGATCCTGGTGGTTCATCGTATGGTCTCCAATTTCATGACCAGCTTCGTCCACCTTATTGGCAAGGGATGGGTAATATTCCACTTGACTTCCAAGCATGAAAAATGTTGCTTTGGCATCGTGCTTTTTCAATGTATCTAGAATTCGTGGCGTCACTTCCGGATGTGGGCCATCATCAAAGGTCAACGCGACATATTTTCCATCCGGGTCAAGCTTTGCCTTGTTCTCTGAATGCTGTTCATCTTCCTTATGCTTTTCATTTTCAGGAATCTTTACATCCATTTGTTCCGTAAATTTTTCATTCAGATATGGCTTCATTTTCTTCATTGGAATTTCTACTTTGATCGAACCTGCTGCACCTGCTGCGATTTCATATTCATCAAAATAGAATATCACATTGTCCCGGCTGACTGACCACTTCCATTCATCAGAATCTTTTAAGGATTTTTTGACCATATCATCAAAAAGATAGGGGCTGACTTTTTGATTACTGTACAGCTCTTCCATAACAAGTCTTTGGATGTCCTCTGTCGCTTCTTCATCTAACTGAAAAACATCCTCAAGCTGTAACTGTTTATTTTGATTCATATCAATGACGAATGACTTCATTTTTGTCATGCCATTCGCTCCACTTGTTATCTGATATGATTGAAATTCGAGCGTATAGAGCTTATCTGCTATTTTTTTCGTTTCCACTTGAATATTTAAATGTGCACGAAAATCATTTTTCTCAAGCATGTTTTGCGATTCTTTAATACTTGATGTAAATTCTTTTTTCTGTTTATCTACCCATTCGTTAATGGATTTATTAATCTGTTCATTATCTGTATACAGCTGACTGACCGATAAAGTATAAAGATCTGTTTCTTTGGTCTTCGTTTTGATGTTCAAACCTGGATAAACACTGGAATCTTCAATTTTCTCATTCGGTTCATTTGTTTCAGGTGTTTCCATCCAAGCTTTGGCAAGGACTTGATTTATTCCAAAAATAATTCCAACAAGCAGCAAGATAATAACAATCCAACCTGGTAATTTTATACGTCTCATCATGATAGCTCATTTCCTTATAATATTATTTTCATAGAATACTATTTTATCATGAACGAGTTTTAAAACAAAATAAGAACAGGCTGGTTCTTATTCCACAATGCGGCCCGTTTGTTGCACAAAACGCTGTTGTGAATTTATCCTTCTCCTAGTTAGTTTCACACACACCAAGTTGCCATAATTTCATACAATGATCCAACAAAAAAGCAACGACCAGTGGCGAACTGCTTCCTCCCTATGAAGTTGCTAATTTACCCAACAGCGTATTTATGAAGCCTTATGCTTTTCCTATGACGCCATTATTTCCAACGCAGTGCCAGTATGTGTTGTCATACATTCCTTATGATGTCGTTATTCCTCCTATGACGACTTTTGACGCCTTCATTCACCCTCTATGACGTCGCTATCCCTCAGGATGTGGCTTTTCATGACTTCATTCACTCGTTATGATGTCGCTATTTCCCGGTCCGCACTTTTTTACGGTGCTATCCGCCGCTCCCTATGACGCTACCACTTCCCCGATTATGCTTTTCTATTCGCTCTCGTACTAGTTGAAGGTGACTCTTGGGCTTTGCATTGTAAAAACGATACAAGAAACACATGCCAGTCCCACCTACTATTTTTCTTCCATACGGATTCCTGCTATAATTCAAAGAGAAATTCCATACATACCTACAATCCAAGGAGGAAACGCATATGGCGGACAAGAACAAGGTAGTAGAAGCGTTGATTGAAATACCAACCGGCAGTCAGAACAAATATGAATTTGATAAAGAAAAAGGGGTTTTTAAACTAGACCGTGTTCTTTTTTCTCCGATGTTCTACCCGGCTGAATACGGGTACATTGACGAAACATTGGCACTGGACGGGGATCCGCTGGATATTCTCGTACTCGTAACGAATCCGACGTTCCCGGGCTGCGTTATTGAATCCCGTGTTATCGGGTATTTGGAAATGATTGATGACGGGGACGAAGACCAGAAGCTGCTTTCTGTTCCTGTGGAAGATCCGCGTTTTAAAGACGTGCACTCAATTAGCGACATCCCTTCCCATAAGCTGGACGAGATCGCTCATTTCTTTAAAACGTATAAAGATCTCCAGAAGAAGAAAACAGAAATCGGTGAGTGGAAAGATGCAGAAGCGGCTGCTCAACTTGTCGACGAATGCATCGAACGTTATCAGAAGTAATTTTCTTGCACCATAAACAAAATATGCTGCTGCAACTAGAATGCAGCAGCTTTTTTGCGTACTATGTTGTTCTCGTAAAATCAGGGAATAAACAACTCTCCAAAAGTAAAGGAATCGTGGTGAGCCACATCCGCGCAGCCGCTTCGAAAGGGAGCGGATTTTGGCCGATACCTGTTTCTATCGTGAAGCCGGGCCTTCTAAACTCTTTAATAAACCAGTCTTTATAGCCGGCTTTGCTATCAGCTGTCTGCACCGCTCTGAACGAACTAGCTTGGGCGAGCCGTTCGGCCAGCTCTCTACTTACGTCCGGTTCCTGATCCCGGTAACCCCAATATATTTCCTCCCCTTGGGAATGGAGAGCAAGCACGTGGGAAAAATTTTCTTCCATCGTTAGTTGATAGATGGCTCTTGTTTCCGGTTCCGTTAAAGGGGCTTCCCCGCCGTAATGTCGGAAAAAAGGTACTTGCGGGCTCGTTTCGGCTTCCGCCTTCCATCCAGCCGGCCATTGATGGTTTAAGTCAACCCCGACGGCGTTCGCAGACCAATGCCGATAATCCGCAAACCCTTGATTGATGTCATGGATGGTCTCATAATAGTCATGATCTTCCTGCAACCCTTCTTGAACAAGCTCCGCCCCGTCCGGATTTACAAGCGGCACAACCACTAATGTGACGTTCTCCAAGAGCCGGCGGATGTCAATATGATGCCAAGTCTCCCCTCTCCTCTCTTTTTCCTGAAGTTGCTCCAAAAAATTCATTAATAACCACGTGTTTAACCATTCATTCCCGTGCCATGTCCCCGAAAAAAAGATTTTCTTTTTTCCCCTTCCGATGGAGAAGGACCAAAGTGGCTTTCCCATCCGCGAGTCTCCAATTTGATCCGCTCGGATAGAAGAAGAGAATCGTTTTCGATCACTTTCTAATTCCCTCCATCCGTACTCATAGAAACACCCAAATGACGGTGGAACAGTTTCGCATCCGGGATTCGACGACGGCAAATGAAGAATACTTCCTTTTTTTACATAACCCGCATTCTCACAAATATGTCGATTATGAACGAGTAAATCTTCCACAGGGATCCGATTATAATAACTTATTTTCGCAAGTGTATCCCCGGGCCGAACCTGATATTTCTGCATGTATTCTCCTTCCCTCTTCCCTCTATTCTACTAACTATCCTATGCAGCCTCCGCCCTAATAGAATTGACATTTTTACCGGTTTGTGATAAATTTGCAACCAATAATAGACTGTTAGCAGTGAGGTTCACACAGGGGAAAAGCTACCAGAACGCAGATTCTGACTATGAGGGCAACTTGCGGGAACTTCCGCCTCTGACGATTATTCGTACGGGGCAGAAGTTTTTTTCGTTACATAAAAAAAGGTTGCCCAGGTCAATGAACCGCGCAGCTACAGCGGAAGTTTCTTTCGATTCGTGTTATAATTCCTATAACTTAACTAAGGAGTGGAGTGGAATGATTCACCAGCCAGAAACCGAAGAGACAGAGAAAAAAAACGTATCAAACGATGTTTATCGCATTCTCGTATCTGATTCCATGAGCAATGAAGGGCTTGCACCTTTGCTCGATAATGAACAGACAGAAGTTGTTCTTCAAAACGTGAACGACGTCGATAATCTGGATAGTTACGACGCCTTGCTCGTACGCAGCGGCACCACAGTAACTGCTGATATCATGGATAAGATGACCAACCTTAAAATTATCGCGCGTGCCGGTGTCGGCGTCGACAATATTGACATTGATGCCGCGACAAAACGCGGGATTGTCGTGATTAATGCCCCTGACGGCAACACGATTTCTACTGCTGAACATACATTTGCCATGATCAGTGCACTTGCTCGCAAAATTCCTCAGGCGTACGCTTCCATTCGCAGCGGGGAGTGGAACAGAAAAGCATTTCAAGGGGTTGAGCTTCGTGGCAAGACACTTGGAATTATCGGCTTTGGACGGATCGGTTCCGAGCTTTCTAAACGGGCTCGCGGCTTCGAAATGTCTCTCATTGTCTTCGATCCATTTTTGACGAAAGAGCGTGCCGAGGAACTTGGTGTACAAACAGGCAGTCTTGATGAAGTACTGGAAAAAGCGGACATCATTACGGTACATACACCGCTTACGAAGGACACCAAAGGACTTCTCGGCATGGAAAACATCAAGAAAACGAAAAAAGGGGTTTTTCTTATCAACTGTGCCCGCGGCGGGATTGTTGACGAGGAAGCACTGAAGCATTATTTAGAGAACGGACACGTTGCTGGGGCGGCTCTTGACGTGTACGAAGAAGAACCGGCAACCGATAACGATTTATTAAAATTTGACCAAGTCGTCACCACTCCGCACATTGCGGCTTCTACGAAAGAAGCCCAGTTGAACGTGGCAGCTCAAGTATCGGAAGAGGTACTCCAGTTTTTGCAAGGTATGCCTGCATTAAATTCAATCAACTTACCAACCATTTCCAAGGAAGTGTTTGAAACGTTGCAGCCTTATTACGAGCTATCTCGTAAAATGGGACACATCCTATCCCAGAGTGTGCAAAGTCCTGTCCAAGGAATCGAAGTCCATTACAGCGGTGAGGTTACTGAGTTAGAAACATCTGTGCTGACACGCTCTTTAATCGCTGGCTTTCTAGCGAATCGAGTCGATGCACCCGTTAATGACGTCAATGCTTCCCTTATCGCGAAAGAACGCGGCATTTCGAGCGGCGAAATTCATGGTACAAACACACTTGGCTATTCCAATCTGATCCAGGCGACTGTGAAGGCGGAAGACAGAACGTTTACGATTCACGGTACCTACGTAAAAGAATACGGACCACGCATCGTTCGCATCAACGACTTCAACGTAGACTTTTATCCTACCGGTCACTTAATCTACATCCAACATTCCGATAAACCGGGTGTTATCGGTAAAATGGGGCAACTTTTAGGAAAACACGACGTAAACATCGCCACCATGCAGGTCGGACGAAAAGCAGAAGGCGGCGATGCCATTATGATGGTAGCTGTAGACAAAGAACCGAACAGCGTCGTACTGGAAGATCTTGCTTCCATTGAAGAAATTATCCGCGCCGATAAAATTGAACTTTAATAAATCCGTGCCCGCGGAAAACGAAGTATTTTGCCGGAACGACGTTAGCAATTTACTTTTTTAACCTAATAATCCGAACTGATTGCATGCAACCGTTCGGATTATTAGGTGATTACTATACTTTTGGCTCGTCTTTCAGAACCCCTTTATGTGCAAAGGGGTTTTTTGCTGTCCTAGCAAGCGTAAAACGCTATATAAAACTAAATATCCGTCTTTACAAGCAATGTATCAGAATTCTCCGTGCAAGTATCCAGACTTCGCTCATCATTATCCAGACTTGGGCACGGAATATCCAGACTCCGCTTGCCACTATCCGAACTTGAGCGCGGTATATCCAGACTTCTCATGCAGAAATCCTGACTTACACATATTCCCACCATTCTATAAACCTGTTGTATAAGCAGCTGAAATACTAAGAAACAATAACACAGCCAATAGTACAACAGAAAATAAGCTGACTACGGCAAAACGCTTAAAATAATCCACTGACCTCTCCGCCTCCATACCCCGCGTTATTTATGCTTTCATTCATCTAAACCATCCTATGACGCTGCCAGCCATTTATGCCAGCGAATGTTTATTTTAATTGACTTTTCAACACTTGTTACTGTTTCAACAGCTTAATGTATGACAGCCGTCACGCCTTGTGAATTAAAAAAAGAAGCCTGGACTACCTGTGTGACGGTATCCAGACTCCGGTGAGAGAAGTATCTCGATTTGCTCGTGAAATACCCTCATGCCAGTTCAAAAAACGGCTTCTCTAATTTGTTTCGTATAAAAGTGGCGGACAACGGCGAAGTAAAAGATCTGTATCACAGCGAACGTACCGAGAACAGCGAGTGATTCTGTGACAAGGTTGTAATCAAAGAAATGGGACAGCGCTGTCAAGGCAACTGCTCCGTGAACTAACGCGACGACAATCGGCGCAAAGAAGAGCAGCGCATTTTGACGGTTAATTACTTTTTTCATTTCCTGTTCCGTTAAACCCATTTTGGCAATGGACTTGAACTTTTCCTTGTCGTCATCGAGATCGGTATAAAGACGGAAATACAAGAAGCTTCCGGCCGAAACGAAGAAGATAATACCGATGAAAAGCCCGATAAACAAAATCGGCCCGTACACTTTATTGATTTGATAGACCGTAAAATCTATGCTTGCGAAGTTAAAGCCGCCGATTTGATTAAATATATCTTCCCCAGCTTGAGCAAGAGCCTCCCCCTGCCCCTTTTCTGCCATCCAGGCGACCGACGTTTCCGTTCTTTCCGGCTGCGGCAGTTTTTCATAGGCTGCATCACTAACAATATAATAGGAGTACATCTCTGGCAAAACGTGAGAGGATTCTCTCATCCGGGTCGGCTGTATCGTCGTTCCGTCTGACAATTTAACTGGTATATCTAATAAACGGTCCTTCTCCTCATTAGAAGCCAGTACTTTATTGCTATCAGACACAACGACGGCTTCGTCCTTTTTAACCTGAACTTTCTCTTTCCCAAGCAGTTCAGCAAGTTGATTATAAGCGGATGCTTTCGTGATCAGTACTTCTCCGTCACCTTGTTTGAAATAAGCTAAGTCGACGGTGCCGGATGCCGCTGCAATGTCATGCTTCTTTAGTGCTTCTTCGATAACCCCGATATCCTTTTCAAATTTCTCGTCCTTCTCATCCTCCGAAACGGTGTACGTGAAGGAAAACGGATGTCCTTCCGTCAGTCCTTTCGTTAAAAACGAGTGAAAACCGTACAACGTCCCAATGGCACTAAACGCCACCGTCGAAATGATTGCTACCATGAAAAAAGTGCGGGCATTGTCTTTCATGCGGTATGACAAATCAGCAAAGAGAACCATATTAGTATTCCGCCAGAAAATCCCTTTGTTGTTTTTCAAACGGCGAATCACGGAGACGCTTATTTGTGTAAACAGCAAGTAGGTTCCGATTGTTACCATAATCACGACGGGAAGCATTGCAATGACCACCATCATGCCTTTTACATATATTGCGATCCCGTAGCCGGCAAGAAGCAGAATCGCCGCAATCACCGAGAGCAGAACAGACGCTTTTGGCTCCCCTTTCGACTGCTTATCCGCTTTGATTAAATCAATCAGCTTCCGCGTGCGGAGAATAAACGAAACAAAGAACGAGATGCAAATAAACAAGATCATAAACGACACGAACGTAAGCACCACCGCGAGCAGCGGAAAGTAAAAGTTCAATGTCTCTTCAATGACGAGAACATTTTCCGCAAGCAGCAGAATTGCTTTCGCAAAGACGAGTCCAAGTAATATTCCGCTAACAGTTGCGAAGAAGCCAATGAGCATATTTTCCAGAAAAATCATCAGTCGGACCTGTTTCGTGGACATCCCTTGCATCATTAACAGTCCGAACTCCTTTTTCCGTGACTGGAGAAACGAACTCATCGAATACAGTACGAAGAAAAAGGAAAAGACGTATATAATACCACCGGCAACTGCCATGCCGTACAAGACTTCCGAGCGCATCGAACCCTCCAGAAACGCAGGGTGAAAAGCGAATATTGCAAATGTGAAAAAGACCATCACCGTAAATAGGCTGCTCAAAAAATAGGCCGCATATAAACGTTTGTTACGAAGGACATTGTTAACGGCGAACTGACGAAATGTCATGGTGCTCCCCTCCCATCAAGGAAAGCGTATCAATGATACTTTGGAAAAACGTCTGCCTGCTCTCCCCACGGTGAATTTCGGAATAAAACTTCCCGTCCCGGATGAAAATCACCCGTTCCGCGTAACTCGCCGCCTGCGGATCATGGGTTACGAGCAACATCGTTGTTTTTTCCTCTTTATTTAAAGAAGCCAGTAAACTCATCACATCCTTCGAAGCTTTTGAGTCAAGATTTCCGGTCGGCTCATCAGCAAGAAGAAGCTTCGGTGCGTGGATCATCGCTCTCGCCACCGCTGCCCGCTGCGCCTGTCCTCCGGAAATTTCGTGAATCCGTTTTCCCATTATCGGCACGATACCGAGAGTTTCGGCAATTGCCTGCGCTTTTTCTTTCATCTCTTTCACACGTTTTCCGTCCAGCGTGAGCGGCAAAACGATATTCTCTTCTACTGTAAGAGTTGGAAGCAGATTGAACTCCTGAAAGACGAAACCTAACTCCCGGCGGCGAAATTTCGCCAACTCATCACGGCTCAGGGCGTGCGGATTTTCCTCCTCTATAAGTACTTCTCCTGTCGTCGGTTCATCGATCGTCGCGATGATATTAAGAAGTGTTGTTTTCCCGCTTCCAGATGGACCCATAATCGCAACAAATTCACCGTCTTCTATTTCAAGATCAATGTTTGCCAAAGCACGGTAGGTGACTTTTCCTTCATAGATTTTGCTAACATTTTTCACATGCATCATAGCTGTATCTCCTTTCCTATGCGCAAGGTTCTTATCTTCTGAACCTAGTATACAGCCCCGCGTTCCCCGTAAACGATCGATCCATCTTTCATTCTTCTTACATTGTTGTAAGGTTCTGCGCCGGAGAAAATACAATCCGAAAAGTCGTTCCTTCACCCACAGTGCTTTCCATTTCAATCGAATGCCCTAAATAGTCGGCTGCTTCTTTCACAAGAAACAGCCCCATGCCGGTTGATTCCCGGTAATGGCGGCCATTTTCTCCCGTAAAAAAAGCGTTAAAAATGCGGCGCTGATCTACTTTCGGAATTCCGGCCCCGAAGTCTTGTACTTCCAACACAGCCGACCCGTCTCGTTCAGAAAGAGTAATAAGCAGCCGTTCACTTTTTCCGGTCGAGTATTTTACAGCATTTTGAATAAGCTGCGCAGTCATGAAACGCAGCCATTTCTCATCCGTTTCCACCGTCATGCCGGGCAGCTCATTCGACAGTTTCGGATACACTTTGTTGCGGATGAAATAGCGCTTGTTCTCCCGGTTAACATCTTGTACGAGCGGCTCCACTGCCACCGGGGCAATGCGAAAATCTTGTTCAATCGTACGCAGGCGCGCCATATAGAGAACAGTCTCGAGTCCTGTTTTCATCCGATCTGTTTCTTCACGTATGCTCGAAGACTCCGGCTCATCGAGGTCTTGTGCCATTAATTCAATCACCGAAAGCGGCGTTTTCATCTGGTGAACCCAGTGATCAAGAAATGTCAGATGTTCCTCTGTCCGGGCCTCCGTCTCACTGATCCGCTGTTCATATAATTTGTATTGTGACTTCAGCAGGTGAGACAGCGATTCCGCCAACGGCTCCCGCTCAGTTTTCTCAAGCGATTCATCTAGAGATAAAAAAGGACGCTCGAGTCTGGTGTAAAACGATCGCCTTCTTATGTACCGGTACACGAGATAACAACTGAGAAAAAAGACACTAAGAAACAACACATAGAAAAGGATCCGGACATCCTGATATCCATCCAGCCAGAGAAGGAAAAAAATAAGTCCAAATTGGAGTATATGTAGGATAAGAAAGCCAAGATGGTCCTTAAGAAAAAGCTTCATTGTTTTTCTTCTCCATTCCACGTTACCCGCAGCCGGTAGCCTGCCCCTCGGACTGTCTCGACGGCATTCTTAATTCCAAGCTCCTGGAATTTCTTACGCACGCGCGTCATATTTACGTTCAGAGTATTCTCATCGACATAAGTCTGCTCGTCCCATAACTTTTCCAATAGATCTTCGCGCCCGGCTACCCGCGGATACCGATCCAGCAAACTTTCAATAATATCTGTCTCTTTTTTGCTGAGAGTGACGGTTGTTTCTTTGAAAGCAAGCTCCAGTCGCTCCAGTCGCAATTCCAATCCGTCCTGTCGTACTATCCTTTCCTCATGGCCTTTCGCATATTCTCCGTACGCACGGCGCAGCTGACTCTTGATTTTCGCCACTACGATATCCGGATAAAACGGCTTCGTGATAAAGTCATCCCCGCCATTCTCAAGCGCCATCACTTGATCCATCTCTCCCGTGCGAGCCGAAATAAAGATAACCGGACAGACCGACTCCATCCGAATCTGCCGGCACCAGTAAAACCCGTCAAAGCGTGGCAAGTTTATATCAAGCAGCACCAGATCCGGCTTGAAACGGCGAAACGAATCTATTATGTGAGCAAAATCATCGGCAATTTTCACTGTGTAGCCGTATTTCTCAATAAACGTTTGTAAATGCACCGCAATCTTCGGGTCATCTTCTACAATCATAACCTTCTCCATGCCGATCCCCCTATAAACACTGTATTTCGTCGATTATACCATTCCGTTTCCCCGCGTTGGAGACATGAAAAGAAGCAGCTGGATAAATATAGGACTGATAGCGTCTGTATAAAGGTTTGAAAATGACGCGCCCCCAATATAACTACCCCATACCGAGTCAATGACGTCGCGAAAACGAGCATGCTTTCAAATAGATGCTTCATACAACCCCAATGACGCCTTGAAATCGGGCACCGCTAAAATAACGACGTCATAGCTCTCGTATGACGGCGTGAAAATAGCCCCTCTCTCAAATAACAGCGTCATAGCGCCTGGATGAGGTTGTCAATCTAGAGAATGGACGAAACAACAACCCTAAAGCTTCTCCTGTCTTCCTTTCTAGTTTATGAAAAAGAACCAGACCCTAAGGATCTGATTCTCGCACGTTAATCTATTGATCGTTCTTTTTTTGTTTCGGTTTCCGAAAGACGATGGCACTGCGCTCATACTCTACGTCTCTCACTTGCTGACGGTAATTCACAACGCGTGCTACCGCAAAAAAGTAATCAGAAAGACGGTTTAAGTATTTAAATACTTCTTGGTTAATCTCTTCTTTATCCATTAGTGCAGCACAAAGTCGTTCTGTTCTGCGCGCTACCGTCCGGCAGACATGCAGCTCAGCGGAGGCAATGGACCCACCCGGAAGGATAAAGCGCTGCAGCTCTGGTGCTTCTTTTACATACTCATCAATCCGCTCTTCCAAAAACGTAATCATTTCCTCTTTCACTTTAAATTCCGGCTCTTTGCGAATCGTCGACAAATCACTGCCGCAGTCGAATAATTCATGTTGGATGTTCACGAGCTCCGGCTTGATATCCGGGAACACCTCGTCGTCCAGGAGTGCTGCTGCTCTTCCGACAAAGGAATTCAATTCATCACATGTTCCGTACGCTTCCACGCGTAAATCACTTTTGCTTCTACGTCCGCCTTTCAAGCTTGTTTGTCCTTTATCTCCTGTTTTCGTATATAGTCTCATGGTAAAGCCTCCTTTTATAGTGTTTCGGCAATTCCGAACCAGATGAGATGTACATGGTCCGCTTTCCGAAAAAGTTTCTGGTACAGCCGCCCTGTTTCATCACGCCATTCTCTTAATTCTTTATCGAGCGGTACAATTCCTTTCGTAATGTCCGTGCCGATCATGATGACTTTCCGCTTTTCGTGTTCTTTTTCCCATTCCAGTAAGGGAGCAAGGTACGCTTGAAAAAACGCTTCCCCGTTCACCGATTTAGAAAGGATACCCTCTTTCAGCCCTTCTTCCACCCCCTCAATTACAATAGTAGAAGCGTTCACAGATGTTACGTCCGCCAAATCGGCGTTCTTCGTCTCATAACAATTGATCCATGCAAAATGGCTCTCGAAGCGCTCCGGAAAGGTTTCTTTTACCCAGGTTTTCTTTCCGTTATAGGCACCTCCTGTAACGAAACGCATTCCCATTCCTCCCCTCTTACTTGAAAGACACCACACCAGCCGCCTCCGAATGGAATGTTCCATAATTTTTCTTCCGGGAAGTGCGGCGCGTATAGGCGGAACCATTCCCTGATCCAGCCGCCGTGTGTCACGACTGCGGCTCGGCGGTCTGTCCTTCTTTTCACTAATTCCCAGCCGTCCTGGACCCGTTTTTGAAACGAACGAAGAGATTCACCGTTAAGTGGTGCAGCGCTATCGATATGATCGAGCCAGTGTTGATACGCTTTGTTGCCTTTTAATTCCTCGTACGTTTTTCCTTCAAAGTCACCGAAATACAATTCCCGAAAAGAGGGGGAAACAGAGGGAGGTGAAGAAGGAAATAAACAAGCAGCGGTTTGTTTGGCCCGGATAAGATCACTGCTGAATACTTGGTCTGCCTCCAGATAAGGAGCCAGGCGTTGTAACCAGCGGCATTCCCCGTCAACCAATTCAGGGTCCGACCAGCCGGTATATTGTCTGCGTTCGTTCGGGTGGGTTACACCATGACGGAGAAAATAAACAGTGCGCTGATCATCCATAACATCGTCTCCAATCCTTCTGATAAAGCTCCGGCCATATCCCCGTTGATGCCGCCAAAGGTCTTCTGAAAATACAACTGTGCCGCCGTATAGCCTGCCACACTTCCCACAAGGAGAACGAGAATAAAAAGCCATGGTGCTGCAAAAGCAACGGCTGCAATAACCACAATGACTACCCCGATCACGACCACCTTCACCGTATCGAACAGATTTGTGCTTTGCTGGAACCAGGCTGCAAGTCCTTCTTCTTTCGCAAGGGGTGCCGAGATAATCAAACAGCCCATAGCGGTACGGGTAAGGACCGGGATGAGAAAAATAGCGAGGTACAACAAGGAATGATCAGTTGCTTCGACAACAGCGAGAATGCTGACAAAACGTGCTCCTAGTAAAAGGATGGTTGTCCACACCGCAGCAGAGCCGACATGGCTGTCCTTCATAATTTCCAGCTTCCGTTCTTTGTCGCGCCACGAACCCATTGCATCGCTTACATCCATCCAGCCGTCCAAGTGAAGGCCGCCGTACAGGAGAAGAAGGGCTGCAAAAATAATAAAAGCGGTTAGATAAACAGGAAGCAACGGAAAAAGATATGTAAATATGGCCGTAATCCCAGCTGCAACTGTACCGATGAACAGTCCGCAAATAGGGAAAAAAGGCAAAGAATTCCGGGTAGTCGGTTGATCCCATTCTACCTGCTTTACTGGTGAAATAGTTAAAAAGGACATCGCCATCCAAAAACCGGCTATCAAATGTTTCATATGTGGCCCTTCTTTATCATATCAAGGATAGCATCAATATTTAAATGTTCTTCAAACGCGTCCGCTAATTGATCGAGCTTTCGGTCCTTGTTCGTCGTGAACGGAGCCACCTCGGCTTTCGGAACACCTTTCGCCTCCCGCAGTTGGTTCAACCACCAGGTTCGCCACCAATCGTTGTGGAAAGCATGATGGACCGATGTGCCGATCAAGCGGTTATCGGCTGAGCGTATTCCTTCTAGTTGGTTCTCTTTACCGACGAACAACGGGAGCCAGGAATCATCAAAGCGGCCATGTTGGATGCTGTCATCAATTACAAAACCTGTTACACGAGATTCCGTGCCGTCAGCCTGAAACGTTCCTGTCCATCGGCTTGTTTTTTTCGTATCCTGGCACTGAGAGTACAGCGGACAGATGCCTAATCCGGTCTGCGCTTCTTCGTTTCTATTACGAGCATGCTCTACCTTTCCTAGTAGTTGTGCACCATTCCCTACCCCGACTATTGCGCCCCCTTGGCGAAAATGAGAGCGTATTTCTTCCGTTAAGCCGAGACGTTCCAAGTAAGCATAGCTTTCCTGAGGGCTCGTCGTCGTGCCAGGGATAAAGACTACATCAGGTGTACCGAATTGACTCGCTTCTTTTACAATCCGCACCGACACATCCTCTTCCACCGTAAAGGGGTCAATATCGGTGTGGTTTGCGATATAAGGAAGGGAGAGAACGGCCATATCAATCGTGGTGCCGGCCCCTTCTTTCCTCCTGGCTAGAGACGAAAATGCGAGCGAGTCTTCTCCCTCCATGTGGATGTCTAACGCCGGGAGCACCCCATTCACGGAAACTCCCGTGTGCTCTTCCAGCCACGTCACGCCATTTTCGAATAGAGCAGGATCACCACGAAAGCGATTCACAATCAGCCCTTTCACACGGCGGCGTTGTTTAGGAGGAAGCAAAGCTAACGTTCCGCTGATGCTGGCAAAAATGCCTCCGCGTTCAATGTCTGCCGCAAGCAGAGCGGGGACATTGGCTATTTCGGCCGTGATCAGGTTCGCAATATCTTTATCCATCAAATTAACTTCAGCCGGACTGCCTGCACCTTCCATCACGATCGCATCATATTCTTCGGCTAGAACTTTTAACGATTTCGCTACCGCTTCCCGTGCCTCCGGAATATAACTTCTCCGATATTCGGCTGCGCCCGGTGATCCGTATGATTCACCAAGCATAATAACTTCCGCACTTTTCTGGCTGCTTGGCTTGAGAAGAACTGGGTTCATATAGACGGTTGCCTCCGTCCGGGCTGCTTCCGCCTGCAATCCTTGCGCAATGCCAATCTCATGCCCGGATAACGTCACGTAGGAATTGTTCGACATGTTTTGCCCTTTAAAAGGAGCCACTTTTAAACCCCTGTTTGCGAGTGCCCGGCATAAACCAGTAACAATAAAGCTTTTGCCTGCATCCGAGGTCGTTCCCCACACAATAAGTCCCTGCATGTCACCTGCCCCCCTTCATCCAAATTGGTTTACCGAATTCTAGTTTAACCGCTGCACCGGCGTGACGGACGATATATTGGTGCAACTGGCCGAGAGCTTGCACGTATGCTTTCGTCTCTTTTGCTTCCGGCAGCATTTCGTGAAAAATATCATTACTGACAATGACGAGATGGGAGCATGCCTCCTGCACATAATGAAGAGCTTCACACATATTCCTTTGGACCTCTTGCATACTTCGCTGCTCGGAATGCGCGAACATCTCATTACTGAGCCAGATGGTTAAGCAATCAACCAATACGGTATCAGCCGGCCGCAGCTGGCCACAGATGTTGGAAAGGTCACGCTCTTGTTCGATTGTGATCCAACTTTCATTTTTTAAAAGGCGGTCGTGTTGATGCTTTCGAATCCGTTCTATCATTTCATGATCCGTGGGCTTTGCTGTCGCAATGTATACGAGCCGGCCGTCTCTTTTTTTGTTGCCTTCCGCCCATTTTTCCGCAAAGCTGCTTTTCCCGCTGCGCACTCCCCCGCTTATAAACGAAATACCCCTTGCTGTTCGTTGTTCCTCTTTAAAACAAGACATATAGCAGTCCTCCTATCAGCCATAAAACGGTCACAGCACGGAGTATCGTTGACTGCCACACGATGAGGCCATCTTTCATGCAGGCAGCATCCAGGCTTCTCGTGCCGTTACCTAAAAAAGGACGCGGTTTTATTTTGCCGTGGTAAACCGTTGGGCCACCCAGCTGGACATCTAAAATGCCAGCCATCGCAGATTCTCCAAAGCCGGCATTGGGGCTGTCATGCTGCCGGGCATCCTTCCACATGACCGCCAACGCCTTCTTCCACGACACCTTCTTTACTCTCCGCGCGGATAACGTCATCAGTAACGCTGTCACCCGTGCTGGAATGAGGTTAAGCAGATCATCGGTACGAGCCGCTGCCCAACCGTACTGGCGGTATCTCTCTGTCCGGTAACCGATCATCGCGTCCGCTGTATTGATGAAACGATAGAAGGCAGCAAGTGGTGCCCCGCCAATAAATGCATAGAAAAAGGGAGCGGTGACACTATCCGAAATGTTTTCGCCCAAGCTCTCCAGTACCGCTTTCACGATGTCTTCCTCACTGGCATGGTCCGTATTACGAGACACAATCATTGCTGTCCCCTGCCGTGCTTTTTCGATGTTTTTCGTTAAAAGAGATTGATAGATTTGTTCCACAATATTCGTCATACTCGTGCCGCCGACAAGCAGCCACAGAAGGAGCGCTTCGAGGACAGCCCCGAGCAAGAAGTGGAGTTGGTAACTAAATAAAATGATGAAAAGGAAAGCGACAAACAGGAGGATGGCGGGGAGAAGAACAGCAATAGCACCTTTCCCCCTTAAACCCTTCCCTTTATTACATTTTTTTTCAGAAGCAGCAATGATGTTACCCATGATGACAACGGGGTGCCAGGAGGCATGGGGGTCTCCAAACTTGCGGTCCAGCAAGTACGCGCAAGTGATCGCTAACAAATGGCCGAAAAGAACGTTCATGCCTGTGAATAACTCCGGCGTCTTTCTTTGTAACGATCAAGTGTTTCCGCGACCGCTTCATAGACAGCTTTACCAATTTTCTTTCCGAGAACGGAAATCGTGCCGCCGTAGTGATAGGTATCCCCCTGCTGGGTAGCGGCGACACACATACTGTCTGTTGACGTCCCCGTTGCTGGTGTTCCCGTATCCGGGTCAAGGATGTCTTTATCTAATAACGCTTTTGCCTTTGCTTCTGTTGCCGTCATCATGACTTGCGTATAGGCCGCTTCCGTCAATGTCCCGTCGATGAATATCCAGATATTGATCGTTCCAATCGTTACCGGTTGAGAGTGCTTTTCATACGCTTTTGAAACATCAACGGCATTGGCAGTGCCGGCTGTCGCATACACAAACACATCTCCGTCTTCATCCTGGACCCGCACTTTCGCTCCGTCTGCGAGAGACGCTGCCGTCATCATACCTGTCGTGTCTTGACTATCGATTTGAAGAGACTGCAGGAACATCATATACTCACTTTCGGGATTGTCTTCATTATAATTTTTATCCACATGGCGGTTTACAAAATGACGGTGCCATCCGAATCCCGCCCCAATGACAGCGGAGGATAACGTTTTCCAATAAATGGAGGAACTAATGCACGTATGGCTTGTTTCCTCCGTTACCAGCAACCCATCTATATAATTCTCAGCCACATCTTTCTCCGTATGCGGAACTAACGTGATTAAAGGGCTCGGGACAGATGGGTGTTCTTTTCGATATAATTCCGTCTTGTAAACCGACTCCAAGCTGTTTTTCTCCATGACATACGCCGGCTTCCCCAGTGCTTCTTGCCTGCCTTCTTTGAGTAACAACGTACGGTCACTGTACATCGCTGCCATATTTAAGTCATGAAGCACCGCTACGACAGTCAGTTTTTTCGTGCGTGCCCATTTTTTCAATGTATCTAACAAACTGATTTGAAAGGAGATGTCCAAATGGTTCGTCGGTTCGTCTAACAATAACATATCTGGTTCCTGCGCCAGTGCCCGAGCCAAAAAAACACGCTGTCTCTCACCGCCGCTTAATGTATCGAGCGGTTGATCGGCAAATGATAACACACCCGTCTCCTCCATCGATTGGTCCACAATTTTTGTATCCTCTTCAAGTTGCGTGCTAAACAGCCCTTTTTGATACGGGTACCTGCCAAGTTCTACTACTTGTCTGACAGTAAAGGAAAAAGTAGTTTCAGCATGCTGCGGCAAAACAGCTACTTTTTTTGCCAATGCTTTTGGAGCATAAGTAGAAAGAGGCTTATGATCAATGAAAATTTTTCCTTGGTCCGGTTCCAGGGCACCGAAAATAAATTTTAAAAGGGTGGACTTTCCACTTCCATTCGGGCCGACAATACTGAAAATCTCCCCTGCCTCCACGTTAAAGCTTATATTCTGTACGATCGGAACGGAGCCGTACCCACCGGTAATATCCTGTAATTCAAGCATGTCATCATCTCCTTACCCTTTGAATAATGGCACGTCGCCGTTTTTGCTGGTACAAAAGAATTCCAAATATCGGCGCCCCGATGATGGAGGTAATCACCCCGATTGGAAATTCAGCAGGCGCTATGAACGTACGTGCACCAAGGTCGGTTAAAATAAGGAATCCTCCCCCCGCGCACATCGATAACGGCAGCAAGTGTCGGTGGTCCGGACCAAATAACAACCGCATCAGATGAGGAATCACCAATCCAACAAACGCGATGGTTCCCGATGACGCGACGGCAGATCCTGTTAACAGCGAAGCTCCAGCTAAAATCATGAACCTGCGTTTTCCTGTATTGACGCCTAGTGTTTTTGCTGTTTCCTCTCCGAACACAAGCGCATTCAATTCACTCCTGTTCGCCAAGAGGAGCAGGGATCCAATGATGAAAAATGGCAGCATGAGCCAGACATAGTCCCAGCCTCGCATCGCTACACTTCCCATCAGCCAGGAAATGATCTGTCTTAGTTCCTCACCGGTGAAAGTAATGATGAGAGAAATAACGGCGCTCAAGAAAGAACTTACAATGATGCCGGCTAAAATAATCGTCTCCGTGGCAAGCGACTGTTCAATAAAACGTACAAAAGCCAGCAATAATAACAGTGTCAGGAAACCGGATAAAATGCTGATAAACGGTAACGTAAAGGTCCCGATGACGGGAAGCGACCAGCCAAAAAACAACACGCTGACGGCGCCTACAGCAGAACCAGAAGAGACACCAATTGTGTACGGATCTGCTAATGGGTTTTTTAATAAGCCTTGAAATGCCGCTCCCGCAATTGAAAGAGACGCCCCCACTAAGGCAGCGAGCAGAACACGCGGAAGACGGACTTGCAACACGATCGTTACAAACGAATCGTCCAAATTCGCATAATCACCTGCCCATAACGCCTGCCACAGGATCTTCATCGTCGTTCCAAAAGGGACGGTGACACTGCCTTGTGACGTCCCGAGGATGATGCAGAAAATCAAAAACACCATTCCTACCACATACACAGGAAGTTTTTTATTTTTAGAAAGTGCCATTCATGGTCACCGACTCTATTGGTTTATCAACCTTTTCGGAAAAGCATGATTCGTTTCTGTTGTTGCTTTCATGTAAAAACTTCTGACTTTTCATGGATAGATACTCCTTTAGTTAAACTGTCTCAAGGCATAAAAAAGACTCTCCTTTTCATGGTAAGGAGAGCGGGATTATCCATTTTATGTATTACAACGTCCATACAAAATAGAAAATCCGGCTGCACCTTTTCCTCGAAGGTTCAAAACCGAACAAGAAGGCAGGTCTCCTGACTTACGCTGTAATACTCCCTTCCCATCTCTATAGGAGAGACAGTGGTTTCTAAGCATTACATGGGATTTGAGAAAACCCGAAACGCGCACACAGTGGCGGGACCGTGCCGGACTTTCACCGGCTTCCCTTTTAACATACAAATGAATGCATGACCTTCTTGAATCTAGATATTATGTTCTTATTCTACATTATACAACAAAAAAGTGAAAGAATGAGTCACTTCCTATTATTTTCAACAAAGATTGTTCTCTGTTTCTTTCCCGTTTTGAGTCGCTTGCCTATGGGGGCGCTAAAATCCTAATCCTACAAAAATAACAACTGCATTGGCTGCGGATGACGGCGTTAAATGACGCTGCTTTGAAAATAGCAACGTCATAGAGGGCTTATAGTGTCTCTAAATTGCAAGAGTACGATAATAGAGGCGTCATAAAGGGTCTATGATGTTGTCAAATTACACTGATGAGAAAATAAGTGCTTCATTCGTGTCTTATGACGTCGTCAAATTATGATGACGCGAAAATGAATGCGTCATTCGTGGCCAATGATGTCGCCAAATGACACTAACACAATAATAAGTGCGCCATTCACTCCCTATGACGTCGTCAAATGGTGCCAACGCGATAATAACAGCGGTATAGAGTGCGTATGACGCCACTACATCACAAAGTTGTGATACTAGTAGCGTCTATACAGCCGGTTTGATTTAAACCGTTTTTTGACATAAAAATATTTGCCGCGGAGAAGTCGACTTCTCATAAGGGGAGGCATCATAGTTACCAAAGGAATGAACAATTGTAAAATGATTTCTCTCCAGCATACCGGCTAACTCCTCTTGCTCATACAACTTCACCCGCTCGACATACTCTCGTTTTGAACCGGCCTCTTGAATGGTAATGTTTTTACACACATAGCCTCCGGAAATCTGCCGCTCTTGCGTGATCTCTAACCCATCCTTTACCGTGTTGTCCCGAGAGACGAGATTATTCTTCACGTAACTAGGGTTTAAGTAATCGAACAAGAACCAGCCTTTTGCTTTCAACCCTTCCGCAGCCCTTTTAAAAACAAGTTCATTTTCCGCATCATCGGTGAAATAACCAAAGCTTGTAAACAAATTAAACGCGCCGTCGTACTCTTCTTGAAGCGGAACGTCCCGTATATCTGCCCGCATATACTGGACAGGCAGTCCCATCGTTAGGTCGATTCCCTTCTTTAATAAAGCAGGAGATAAATCCACTCCCGTTACGTAAAAGCCGCGGCGCGCAAGCCAACGCGCATGGCGGCCGTTTCCACAGCAAAGGTCCACTACCTTCATGCCTTTTTCAAGCGGCATGTATTCCATAAGGTGCGACAGTTCATCCGCCGCTTTTTCCTCATCACGGTGGTCATACACGCGCAAATAGTCCTCTTGGAAATGTTCTTCAAACCATGATTTCATGCGTATCCCCCTCTACCCAGCTTAATAGAAGCTGTTGCCGCAACATTTAGGACGATTCTCTTTTAAATGGGAGTGTAAAATGGAAAGTAGTTCCCTCATGGAGCTTGCTTTGGACGGTAATCTCGCCGTCGTGCACATCGACGATATTCTTTGCAATGGCAAGCCCGAGCCCGGTTCCACTTTTCCCTCTTGTTCGTGCCTTATCTGCTTTGTAAAAACGTTCAAACACGTATGGAAGATCTTCTTCCGGAATTCCTGAGCCGTTATCCTTTATTTCTACCTCTATCGAATTCTCATTTGCCACCACGGTCATACTAACCCAGCCTTTTGCTTCCGTATGGCGAATAGCATTATGTATTAAGTTAGTCATGACCTGTTCCATACGATCCGGATCAACAAAGACATCGTGCCAGTCTCCCTTTTCGTATAAGTGGAAAGTAACCTCTGCTTCGTTGGAAAGTCCTTGGAATTTTTTATATACCTTTTGACTTAATGCTCGGATATCGATCCATTCCTTATTCAATTGAATATGTCCAGCTTCCATGCGCGCCAGATCGAGCAGTTCATTTACCAGTCTTCCCATCCGCATCGATTCGTCATAAATGATTTTGGCAAGTTCT
Organism: Bacillus piscicola; assembly: GCF_022458745.1. GTDB lineage: Bacteria > Bacillota > Bacilli > Bacillales > Marinococcaceae > Alteribacillus_A > Alteribacillus_A piscicola. Next base: position 52,221 of record NZ_JAJJJF010000012.1, on the reverse strand, counting down.
TTCTTTTCTTCTTCGCTTTCTGCAATGTCATCAATAATCGCCTCGCTGTACCCTTGTAGCATCGCGATAGGTGTCCGCAGCTCATGAGAAACATTGGCAATAAAATCTTTCCGCAGTTTATCATGCTGCCGTTCTTCTGTCATATCGCGGAGAACAGCAACGACACCCCGGACAAACTCATCGTCATAGAGCGGCGTCATCAGTACAGCATAAATACGGCCTTGGATTTCTAGTTCCATCATTTGTTCTTCTTCAAGCACCACCACTTGCTGGAACAATTTCTTCAGCTCTTTAGGCAGCTGGTACGCTCCTTCCATCCTCTCGACATTGTTTTCGAAACGATACATGGAAAGAAACCGCTCTGCCGGCGGGTTTGTGACAACAATGGACCCTTTTCGATCAATCGTAATCACACCGTCCGCCATACTCGTCAAGATCCGGCTTAGCTGCTCTTTCTCCTGATTGAGGGCGGTAATATTCTGATTAAGCGCTCGTCTCATTTTATTGAAAGCGATGCCGAGCTGCCCAATCTCATCTTGACTCACAATCGGAAGCCTTGTCTCAAAGTTTCCTTTTGCCACCTCAAGGGCGAGCTGCCGCATATTCCGCAGTGGCGCCGTGATACGTGTCGATAAGAAAAAAGCAAAAATCATCGTTAAAATAAAAGCGATCCCCGCTGACAATATAATAAACTTCTTTGTTTCGCGGGTTGTATCCTCAATTACATCCAACGATTGATAAAGGTAAATCGATCCGTCCTCACCGTTCGCCGTTTTAAAAGGCATGCCGACGACAAAGATTTCATTATGAACGTCTTCTCCATGCCTTTCATAAGGAAAGTCACCGTGCATGATGACTTCCTCTCCCTCTGTTCGCACTTTCGAAAGTCGTTCATCTTTCTTAAAAACAGAAAGTGGAAGGTGTACTTCCATAGCTGTAACCGAGGGAGATTCCCAATACATCCCGTCTTTAAAAATGACAACGTTAGTATTATAGGAACCGGCAATTTTCTCAACCGTGTTTAACCCTGTTGTATATTCCTGATGTTCTTCGAGAACGGACACGATCACATTCGCATGATTCGTCAGACGTTCCTCTGCTTCATTCGTATGAAAGTTTTCAAAAAACTGGACGAGGAGAAAGGTTAAACAGAGCAGGACGACGGTGACCAATAAAAGAATCGTCACTGACAGTTTCCCAACGACACTTCTCCATAAAAACATTACTCGTTCACTGCCTCAAATTTATATCCTACACCCCACACTGTAGATATCATTTCTGCCGCCTCTGTTGACACACGGCTCAGCTTTTCACGCAAGCGCTTAATGTGTGTGTCAACGGTTCGTAAATCACCGAAGAAATCATAGTTCCAGACATCCTTTAACAGCTGCTCTCTCGTAAAAACTTTGTCCGGTGCCTGCGCTAAGTAAAGGAGCAGCTCATATTCCTTAGGTGTCAGGTTAATTACTTCCTCCCCGACTGTGACACGGTGAGCGTCGTTATCAATCGTCAAATGAGGAAAGACGTATAGCTCCTTTGTCTGCGTTTCTGTCTGCAGAAATCTCGTAGAAGATGCTCTTCTTAATATCGCTTTCACCCGTAACACCACTTCACGCGGGCTGAACGGTTTCACAATATAATCATCTGCTCCCGCTTCCAAACCTTGAACGCGGTTTGCTTCCTCCCCTTTCGCCGTCAGCATAATGACAGGAGTAGCCTTTACTTTGCGCAGCTCTTCACACACCTCAATTCCGTCCATACCCGGCATCATCAAATCCAGTAAAATAACGTCAAAGTCTTTGTTTAGTGCCGCATCAAGAGCTTCTTCCCCATTCTCTGCTTCCTCTACTTCGTATGCTTCCCTCTCCAGGTACATTTTCAACAAACGTCGAATTCGTTCTTCATCATCTACAATTAAAATCTTCGTTTCTGTATTCATACTAGTTCTTCAACCTCCCATAGAAAATAGACTACACATCATAACGGAGTGCGATAGAAAATAAGCTGTCCCCTCGCAGGAACAGCTCTTTTTCTGTTAGGCATATGAATGCAGGCCTGCAATGACCAAGTTTACAAATACGAGGTTAAACATAATGATAGCAAACCCGATCACACAAAGCCATGCAGACGGCTCGCCGTGCCACCCGCGAGACAGCCGCAAGTGCAAATACGCAGCATAGAAGAGAAAGGTGACAAGCGCCCATACTTCTTTCGGGTCCCATCCCCAAAATCTCGTCCAGGCGATTTGTGCCCAGATCATGGCAAAGATGAGCCCGCCTAGTGTAAACACAGGAAAGCCAATGGCAATCGCCCGGTAGCTGACTTCATCAATGGTATCGGGGTTAATTCCTTTTAAAGCCGGCTGCAGCATACCGCCAATCGGTTTGCGCCCAATTAAACGGATGATAAAGTAAAGTACAAGTCCCATAACAAGTGACCAGATTACGGTATTTGCATCGTCACTCCGCATCCATGCAGGCAAATTCAAAAGCGGTTCCATGGCACCTGATGTGAGAAGCTCTCCTTGGTGAGGACCAAGCAAAGCCGGCAGGTGATACACCATTTCTCCTTCTTGCCCTTCTTTATCTACGTACTGAAAGACTGCTTCATAATCAAGCAGTTTGAACAGATAGCGAACGACGATAAAGCCTACTAGGCTGATCAAACTGTACATAATAAATTCCAGCCAAAATACTTTACCACTGCGTTTTGTGAAATCAAGTGTGCGTATGAGGTAAATAAGCCCTGCCGCAAAACCAATTGATAATATACCTTGGCCAAGGGCCGTTGTCGTCACATGGATTTTCAGCCAATTGCTTTGGAGTGCCGGGATTAACGGCGCCACTTCCGTCGGGAAAACGGACGCATAGGCGATAATCAACATGACAACCGGCATCGTAAACATACCTAAGACATCTGTTTTATAAATCGCGTATAAAATGAGAAAAGCAAAACTAAGCGCGATGCCCAGGAACGTTGTATATTCAAACATGTTGCTCACCGGTGCGTGGCCGGCCTCGATCCATCTCGCAATAAAGTAACCTACGGAGAATAAGAAACCAATGATGGCAGCCGCAAATCCGATCTTGCCCCAGCGGCTCCCAGTCACTTCGCCTTCTTTGTTACGCCATTTCCGCCCCATAACCGCAACAGCAAAAAGAATCGTTGCCAGTAAGTACATAAAGAAAGCTACTAATAATAAACTTCCATTTATACTACCCATTTTTCATGTCCACTCCTTTCCTAGTTCTTTCCTTTTTTGTTTAACAGGAGTGCTTCATTTTCATGTGCTTGCAAACCCGTTTCCGCGGATAGTACTCCTAGATCTTTCTTTAATGATTCCCAATGTTTATTCGTATGAGCCGCCACCCACACTTGTCCATTGATACGTTGCAGCCAGATCCGGCGGTGCGACCAATAGGAACCTTGAATAAGCCCAATCATAAAGATAGAGGCGCCGAGGATAATAAACGGCAGCGTTAAGTCTTTGCGAACGGTGAGCCCGGTAACATTTTTCATTTCAGCTCCGGCAAATTTCATCTCGTAATCGTTCGTGCCAAACACATCTTCATTTCGTCGGATCCCGACAAAGCTGTATTCGCCTTCGTCTGGATGCTCCGGCGTAATCATTTGAAAAATAAAGGCAGGATTATCTGGAATGCTGCTTTTCGTAGAAGGTTCATTGTCCTCGTTGAATTCGAAATTCGGAAAATACGAATTCACAACCACTTTGTAACCATCGCCGAGATCATATTCGCTCTCTGGATCAAATAAATCAATTTCCATCGTGCCGATGTCCTCCCCGCTCTCCCGACTTCTCAAGGAGAAGGTCATCGTATTCAATTCATTTAATTTATAATCACTCTGATACAACCTAAAATTATTAAAACGCAACGGGTGGTTGACACGGATTTCATCTTCTTTTACTTTTTCAAGCTCTGGATCCGTTCCCACTGTCCCATCGTCTTTCCGCTTATAAAGAACAGCATCCGTTTGGAAATTCTGGACAACCATTCCGCCTGCTCTTTCAATTGCTTTTCCAAACGTTTCATCTTCTTCATCGTATAATTCCATCACAAACTTTTCATTCTCAATAAAATACTCGCCGTTCGTACCGGGAATGACTTCTGTATCTCCTTCACGTACCCATACGGAATCATCAATATACATACCCGGAAAAAAACGCAGCATCGCACCGGTAAAGAACAGGACCAGTCCGATATGGTTGACATAAGGTCCCCACCTGGCGAAGCGACCTTTCTCTGCCAGCAGGTTCCCTTCCTCTTCTCGTACGCGGTATCTGCGTTTTAAGAGGAGAGCTTTAGCTTTCTCAAGCACAGCATCCTCGTTGTCTACTTCTTCTTTCCCCACATAACGCTGACGTTTCATAAAGGCCGCATTTTTCTTGACTCGCTGATGCTTTAATGACTTATACAGCGGGAAGAAACGATCAATACTTGCAATAATAATCGATGTCGTCAACGCAGCAACCAATGCCAGATACCACCAGGATCCGTATAAATTGTGGAAACCAAGCATGTAATAAATCTGTCCCAAAACACCGTATTCCTCTTGGTAATACTGTGCCGCCGTGACTACTTTTGGTATGTACATTTCCTGAGGAAAAATCGTCCCTAATGCAGAGGCAATAAGCGTCAACACGATAATCGAAATTCCGACTTTTACAGACGAAAAAAAATTCCATATCTTGTCAACAAAGGTCTTATTGTACGTTTGCGACCTTCGCGCGACACCCTCGTAACGCATGTCAATGACAGCAGCTTCTTTATCCTTTTCATCAAGGGGGTTGCCACAGGCCTGGCATAGACGCGTGCCGTAAGGATTGACATGGCCACATTGTTCACATTTCAGTTCATTCATACGAACACCTCTATATCACTGTCCCATTAAATACTTCTCCAAACTCATTATAACGTGAAGTACACCAATCAAAAGAGCATTCTCATGACACTTATGTGACAGCGCTGTCCTTCATCCTTTTTACTTCAATTGGTTTGAGAACCCGTTTCTCGCCCGGACGCATGTTCCCTAACGTTAAGAAACCATATTTTTCCCGTTTAAGTTTAATAACCGGATGGCCGATCGCTTCGAACATTTTACGTACTTGTTGGTTTCGTCCTTCATGAATGACGAGCTCGACGATGGAAGAGTCCGTTTTACGATTGGCTGACGTTATCCTTGCCCTCGCCTTCGCTGTTTTTTTTCCCTCAATGACTACCCCTGCCTGCAGTTTTTGCAGCGTCTCTTTTGAGGGCTTTCCTTTCACTTTTGCGATATACGTCTTATTAATTTTGTTCTTCGGATGCATCATCATGTTAGCGAAGTCACCGTCATTCGTTAACAACAGGAGTCCGGACGTATCGTAATCGAGCCGTCCAACCGGGAATATCCGTTGTTCTACTTCTTGAAAATAATCGGTAACAACCGCGCGTCCCCGATCATCCTGAACGGCAGAAATAACTTGTCTCGGTTTATAGAATAAGTAATAGACGGGTTCTTCTTTATTAAGCGGCACCCCGTCGACTTCAACTGTATCTTTATTAGGATTGACCTTCGTTCCTAATTCGCGTACAACCTTGCCATTTACTTTGACTCTTCCTTCTTGCATCAGTTCTTCTGCTTTCCTTCTCGATGTGACGCCAGCATTAGCGATCACCTTTTGTACTCGTTGCTCCATCGTGTTCACCTCATTTTCCATCATAACCATCTGTTTCCGATTTCACAACCCATAACGAACAAACAAAAAAAGACCCGGCCGGTGGCGGATCAGATAGTCAAGTATTATCCAAAAACAAGTGTCACGATAATGATGGCAGCCGCAATACCGACGAGGTCAGCAAGCAAACCTACTTTTAGCGCACCGCCCATATACCGTATCCCGGCGGCACCGAAGTAAATCGTCAATACATATAAGGTGGTATCTGTGCTTCCCTGCATCGTCGAGGCGAGTCTTCCAATAAAAGAGTCAGGACCATGCTCGGCTAAAAGATCACTCATCATACCGAGCGCACCGCTTCCTGATAAAGGCCGGATGAGGGCAAGCGGGACAATCTCTGCGGGGATCCCGATAAGTCCGAGCAGTGGCTCGAGTCCCGCGATCATCAGCTCCATCGCTCCCGAGGCCCGGAACACGGAGATCGCTGTCAACATACCGACTAAATAAGGAATTAAAGAGATAGCCAGTTGGAAACCATCCTTCCCTCCTTCAACGAAGCTGTCATAAGCCGGTACTTTTTTAATCGAGGCGTGAACGAGGACGCCTAACAAAATCATCGGGATAATCCACATAGACGCCGCGCTGACCCAACTCATCAATATCCTTTCCTTTTCCGCATACTTCGGTAATAAAAATACCGATCTATGAAAATAGCAGCTAGCGTTGAGCAAGCTGTTGCCAGAATAGTTGTTCCCACAATTTCTGCCGGTGCCTCTGACCCGTGGTTCATTCGGATCGCAATTACCGTCGTTGGGATGAGCGTTAAACTGGCTGTATTTAACGCCATCAACGTTACCATAGAGCGGCTTGCCTCATCTTTTCCTCCGTTTAACTGTTTGAGTTCTTTTACCGCTTTAATCCCCATCGGTGTAGCGGCGTTGCCAAGCCCCATCATGTTTGCGGTTATATTCGATAGAATATAGCCCATCGCCGGGTGCTCCGGCGGCACTTCCGGGAACAGACGGACCGCAACCGGACGCAGTATTCTGGTGAACGCATCCAGCATCCCGCTTCTCCGGGCAATATTCATCATTCCGAGCCAAAACACCATGACACTGATCAATCCGAAACAAAGCGTAACAGCTGATTCCGCTCCCGAAAACAAAGCATCCGTCACCTGCTCCATCCGCCCATTAAACATCGCTGTTACAATTCCAATAAGAAACATGGCGATCCAAATAACATGGACCATCGCATTCCCTCCTCCGCTCCCCAGACTCAACTAAAAAAACGAAATAGCTTTTTAAAAAAATTATCTTCACGTTCTATCGGTTTTTCATAGATTAGTGCTGCACTCTGTACAAGCTCATTATCTATATACCATTCTATTTTGCCTGCAACAGTACGCGGCACTTTTGCATCCAAAGCATCTTTGTTTACAATAATCTTCTTCTGTATACTGTTTTTTTCGTTCTCTGTGACCGGATAATACACGTCTTCTTCTGTATACAATTTTCCTTTTTGCAGCCCTTTTACTGGTAGTTTTTCCTGCGCTGTAGCCATCTGGACGAGTGAATACCGAGCAAAGCCTGCTTCATACATCGCAATGTGATCATCCCAGTCAGAAGGAGCATCAAGTGTAACCGCGATGAGAGACATCCCGTCTTTTTCAGCCGTCGTCACAAGTGTGCGTCCTGCCTTCTTGGTGTAACCGGTTTTCCCTCCTGTACAATACTCATAAAGAGAGGTAAGTAATTTATTTTTGTTATTCCACACCCGGTCCCATTTTTCGCCTTCTTGAGGTGATTTGTAACGTTCTGTTTGACTGATTTCTCGAAACTTTTCATTTTTCATGGCGTATTGCATCAGGAGTGCCATATCGTAGGCGGTGGAATAATGTTCCTCGCCATCATCAAGGCCGTGCGGATTGGTAAATTGAGAATCGTTCATTCCAATTTCTTGTGCCTTTTTATTCATCATGTAAACAAAACCATCCACACTGCCGCCGACATGCTCAGCGATGGCAACCGCTGCATCGTTTCCCGATCGCAACATCAGCCCATATGTTAAGTCTTCCAGCGTGACTTTTTCCTTAGGTTTTAAATATAACGAGGAACCTTCCACGCCAGTGGCTTCATAGCTGACCTTTACTTTTTCTGTTAATTTTCCAGATTCAATAGCTAAAATTGCCGTCATAATTTTAGTAATACTTGCTATTTTACGTTCCTCGTGTTCTTGTTTCGCAACTAACACCCGTCCACTCTCTTGTTCCATTAAAACAGCCGATCGTCCCGAAACAGCTATATCACTTATAGGAGCATTTGCATATATAGGAGACCCGTCACTTATTAGGAGTAAGCTTACAAGTATTAAAAAAATATATTTTTTCATCAGGCACCCCGGCTTCCCTTTTTTTCGTTTTGGCTACTGTTTTTTCACATGGAGCGAAAAAATCTTTCTTAATAACTCGTCCATTCTTGGTAAAGTGTATGTTGTCTTCCGCTGATTATGCGCACCGTTGTCCAAAAAAAGAACAGGACTGTCTTGAACCAGTCCCGTTCCTTATCCTTTCGGTCTAAAGCAGAGCGCCGCAAAAAACGAAAAAATGATCGCGGCCGAAATACCGGCACTGGTCACTTCGAATATACCGGTAACGACTCCAATAATCCCGTGCTGTTCTGCTTCAGCCATTGCCCCGTGAACAAGAGAATTACCGAAACTGGTGATAGGCACCGTCGCCCCGGCCCCGGCAAAGTCGATCAGTGGTTCATACCATCCTAATCCGTCTAATACGGCACCAGTAATGACAAGGATCGTCGTCGTATGTCCCGGTGTTAATTTTGCTTTATCCATCAACAATTGCCCGGCAACACAGATAATCCCACCTACTATAAATGCCCACAAATACATCATCATAATGCCCCCACTCCTTGTGTTTCAATAGAAACAGCGTGTGCAATACACGGGATCGATTCTTTTTGCTGGCATGAAAGGGGGCTGTGAAGAGCACCAGTTGCAACGACGAGGATGCGATTGATCTCATTGTTTCTTATCTTGTTCAGCAAATGCCCGTATACGACGACAGCAGAACAGCCAGCACCACTTCCGCCGGCGTTCACGGGCTGATTATCGGTGTAAATAATCTTCCCACAGTCGATGCATTGCTCCTCTGTTACCATGACTCCCCGTTGGCGCAATAATTCTACCATAAGAGGAAGACCAACTTTGCCAAGATCCCCTGTCACGATGTAATCATAATAAGAGGGGTCTCTCACAAAGTCAGTAAAATGGGCTTCGATTGTATCAGCCGCGGCCGGTGCCATGGCAGCTCCCATATTAAAAGGATCGGTTAAGCCCATATCGACCACTTTTCCAATGGTTGCAGAAGTCACCACTGGGCCGGAACCTGATTTGCTGACGATTGCTGCACCGGAACCCGTAACGGTCCATTGGGAAGAAGGAGGCTTCTGTGCTCCGTACTCTGTCGGATAGCGAAATTGTCTTTCTGTTGCAGCGTTATGACTCGCTGTTCCTGTTAACACATAATCGGCCCCGCCATTGTTTACGACAAAACTGCCTAAAGCGAGCCCTTCCATTGACGTCGAACAGGCGCCAAAAATTCCAAAATACGGAACAGCCAATGTCCGGGAGGCAAAACTTGTGCACGTAAGCTGATTAATTAAATCACCAGCAAACATAAACTGCATGTCTTGAGGTTTTTTATTTACTTTTGCAAGTGCTGTGTAGGATGCTTCTTCAAGTAAACGCGTTTGGGCTTTTTCAAATGTTGTTTCGGACAGCCAAATATCTGAAAATACATGATCAAAGTCGTCCGCCAGTCTCCCTTCTCCCTCAAAGGGACCGCCTACGACACCAGTAGACAAAATAACGGGTTGATTAATAAAATTCCATGATTGACTGCCTTGCAGCATGTTATCCCCCCCAATACCCCCATAGCGTTTTAATCAGGGCTACAACAAAAGCAGCTGTTGTCCCAAAAACAATGACTGGTCCTGCCAGTTTAAACATGTTAGTACCCACACCTTGAACCAACCCTTCCGTCCGATGCTCAATCGCCGAACTGGACATCGCATTGGCAAAACCAGTAACCGGAACAGCAGTACCGGCCCCGGCAAATTGCGCGATCTTATCATACACGCCGAATCCGGTAAGAAGGACAGCTATGAAAATTAAAACCGCGATTGTCGGATTACTCGCTGTTTGTTCATTGAAATCAAAGTTATAGACAAAAAAGTCTTGCACAAGCTGACCAAACGCACAAATGCTACCGCCAATTAGAAAAGCTTTCAAGCAATTTAGCAGAACAGGCGACTGTGGCTCGTCTTTAGCGGCGAATTTCTGGTATGTTCTCTGTGCATCCGTAAGCGGAGGTTTCTGTTTCATTTTCATCTGTCACCCCTTCATGTATTCCTCAATTTTACTTAAGCGTTTATCTATTTCTTTTTTGCTAACACTTTTAAAAGCAAGGTCATTGTTTAATTTCCTCAACTCTAACAGCGCTTTTTTGTCCGTCGAAAAAAAGATCGTTTTTTCGGGCCATTGATCAGTTAAACGTTCGTGGGCTTCTTTACGAATGGATTCTAAACGCAGCCTGGCCATATGTTCCACCTCCGCAGCTGCATATAACTCTTTTTCATTATGAATAGCAACCGCTGAAGTAACAGGGTCGATATTTTGGATTAAAGTTTCTGCTTGTACTGTTTCTTCGTTTAAGGTGACGGTTTTTTTCGGATAGTCTCCAGCTTGACAGCTAACTAACAGGAATAGAAACATAAAACAAAAAAGGATACGCCTTAGAGGAAAAACCTTCATGGTAACCAGCATGTCTTTCCTTCCTTCCTAGGATCATTCTGCTACTGTCTACACCTAGTATGGAAATAAGAATCTTTTTTTATGTAAACAAAGCACATAAAGAAACGAACGTGAATGGGTAATTTTAGGTCGAGTGTTCATACTAAGAAGGGAAATAACCTGCTTGTATGCAGTCAGTGGGTGTGGACCGGGTTTTAGAAAAAGGGGATTTGTCGTACCAGAGATAAAACCAGTGGAGGGATGATAATGCAAGTTAACTTTATCTATTTAACAGTCGAATTAATTGTTGGCTTTATTGCCTTGTTATTAATAACAAAACTGCTTGGTAAAACGCAGATCAGCCAAATTACTCCGTTTGATTTTATTTCTGCACTTATTTTAGGAGAATTAGTTGGAAATGCTATTTTTGATAAAAAAATTGGACTACATTACGTCTTATATGCCGTCATACTTTGGGCTTTGTTGATTTTATTTGTTGAAAAAATATCCCAAAAAAAACAAGGCTCCCGGAGCTTTTTAGAAGGCAGACCGGCCGTTGTTATTAGAGAAGGGCAAATAGACTATGAGGCGCTCAAAAAAAATAAACTGGACTTAAACCAGCTGCAACACTTGCTTCGGGATAAGGATGTTTTTTCTATACAAGATGCGTATTATGCTGTATTAGAAGCAAATGGAACAGTGAATGTGTTGAAAACTCCAGCGGCAGCCTCCCCGACGAACCAGGATTGGATGGGTGCTCTTCCACCTCCTCCTTACTTGCCATTGGCCGTTATTTTGGACGGGGAGTGGGTGGAAGACAATGTGATAGAAGCCGGGATTACGAAAGGGCAGATTATGGAAGAGATTCATTCACAAAAGATTCCTGCTGTCGAACAAGTGTTATACGCGGAGTGGAACGGCTCCTTCCCCTTATACATTCTTACGTATGACCAAAAGCCGAAGTCTGGTTTACAGGGGTCATGACAACCTACGTCTCCCCTTCCAGCGACTGAAAGAACTGCTCTGCTTCAAGAGCAGATTCCTCTGTCGCATCTTCACTTAAGGGCGGCAGCTCCTCCAATGACGTTACGTGAAAAGCTTCCAAAAAGTGAACCGTGGTCTGATAAAGAATGGGGCGACCAATACTCGCTGCCCGTCCTGCTTCCGAAATCAACTTCTTATTCGCGAGCGTCTGAATCGCTTTTTCAGATTTCACCCCACGGATATCATCAATTTCTGCTCTCCCAATTGGCTGGTTGTAGGCGATGATCGCAAGCGTTTCCAGAGCAGCTTGAGAAAGTTTGCTACGGACAGGACTTTCCGTTAACTTCGCCAAATAAGGAGCAATTGTTTTATCCGTAACGAGTCGGTATTTGTCCGCAGCTTTATGTATTTGTAAGCCAGGGACACGTGTTTCTACATATGCTTGGCAATTGGTTAATTGTGCATCCGCCTCCGATTCAGAAGTCTCAAGTATATCCGCTGCTTCTTTTACTTCGATTCCTTCATCACCGCGTACATACAAAAGACCGAGCAAAATCGCCTGTATTTCTTCTCCCTTCATCCTTTTGGCCTACCTCCTCTTGTGGTTACCGTGATGTCGCCAAAGTTTTCTGATTGGAGACAGGTTACTTTACCATCTTTCATTAATTCTAAAATGGCAAGGAATGTCACGATTTGATACGCGCGTTGCTTAACGGGGAATAATGCGGAAAACTCGACTGTACCGTTACTCTCGAGGGACGACAGAATGTCATCCATCCTCTCCTCAATCGATAATTCCTCTGCTTCGATAGTGGTTACCGTTCTTACAGCCGAACGACTCTGTCGATTTTGCAAGGACTGGTATGCTTGGAGCAAGTCAAACAAACTTACTTCCTCAGATAAATTCGGTTCGTTTTGCTGTTCTGCGCCTGAACAAACATCTGTAGAATGCTTCGCGTAATAGAGAGCTGCTTGCTTTTCCTTTTCCTGTAAATACGCAGCAGCTTCTTTATATTTTTTATATTCCACTAATCTAGTCATCAAATGAGCGTGGGGATCGTCTTCTTCTGCTTCCAAAAGCATCTCTTCTTTTTCCTCTGTTTGCGGGAGAAGCATTTTACTTTTAATTTCCAGCAACGTTGCCGCCATCACTAAATATTCGCTTGCAACATTGAGCTCAAGTTCCTGCATCGTACGGACATACTCCAGGTAGTGATTCGTAATATCAGAAACGGGAATATTGTAGATGTCTACTTCCGCTTGTTGGATCAAATGAAGCAACAGATCTAATGGACCTTCAAAGCTGTCAATTTTCACACTGTAACGCTCCATTTTCGTCTCCTTCCTCATGTTTCCACACGACATAACGCGCTCTATTATATCATAACGAATACTGTCGTTTGAAGCGTCCTCAGACAGATCTGCATAGAATCACTGTCTGGTAAGGATGTATGTTACAATTTAAGAAATTACCTTTTTTGAAGTGGGGTCTATATGTATCCGCAAGCTTATATTCGTTTTTTAGTTCAGTTTCATGCGTACCGCGATTTTTTTGAATGTCATGAAATATTAGAGGAGTACTGGAAAAAAGAGGATAAAGCGCGAAGGGAAGATAAATGGGTCGGGCTCATTCAATTTGCTGTGGCCCTTTACCATCACCGCAGAGAGAACTGGCGAGGCGCCGAGAAGTTAATCATAAGTGCGTGCCAACGCATCCGAGAGCATCGTTCTGAACTTCGCGACTTGTCAATTGACACCGATGAATTGCTGAAACGTATTGACCGGCGCTTAGCTGCCATACGTAAAAAAGAGCGTTACACGGACGTAAATCTGCCACTTACCGATTCGTCTCTTGAATCAAAATGCCAGGATGAATGTGCAAAAGAAAACGTAACGTGGCTCTCCGACAGTGATCTTTCTGATCCGTATATCATTCACCGGCACATCTTACGAGATCGTACAGTTTGTACAAAACTGCTTTCTCAAAAAAACAAACTGTTATTCGGTCCCTTCTAAACTCACGTATATCAGACGAAAAAAGCTGTCCCAGCCTGATCACACCGGGACAGCTTTTCAATTATCCACTTGCTTCGCTTGCTTTTTGATGATTAGCTTCTCTGTCAGCACGGTTACAAGAACCGAGAAAATCAGCTGTATCCTCGCAGCCAATCAATTCAACGCCTAAACGTTCCTTAATGGTCAAGACCATCTTTCTTCCAATTCCTTCCTCACGGTACGAAGGATTCACACAAATATGCTTTAATTCTGCCGTCCCGTCTTCTCTGTAACAAAGCCCCAGGACACCGATAATATCATCATTTTCTTTCCATAAAAAAAGCTTCCAGTTTTCATCTTCTTCATAGAGGTTGATCATGTCTTGAAGTTCTTTGACCTCTTTCTTTTCAGGCATGTAAGAGAGAAGTCCCATCGCGATCTTCTTGTAAGCAGGTTTATACTTAATAAACATTCGAACCATCCTTACTTAATCAGAGAATTTGAAAACGAAAGGCACCCTGCTGGACGAACGGCTTAAACACGACTGCCGAACGATCATCGGTTATCTATAGATAAAAACTTTGCTGTCTATGACCATTCTATACAAAGAGGTTACCATATTTCGCCCAAATTATCACTTTGCCTTAAAAACTTTTCTTTGGCAAAGCGAAACATGACGGAATTCCGCCATGTCTCCTGAGTACTTCTAGTAGTTTAACCTTTTTTGAACTTTTTATCAAGGTTTGCCATCTCAATCGCGGTAATGGCAGCATCTGCTCCTTTGTTGCCTGCTTTTGTTCCCGCTCTTTCGATTGCTTGCTCGATCGTATTCGTTGTAAGTATACCGAAAATAACAGGAAGGCCTTTGTCTATTGATAACCCGCCGATTCCTTTAGTCGCTTCCCCACAGACGTAGTCAAAGTGAGGGGTTGATCCTTTGATCACGGCTCCCAACGTAATAATCGCATCGTAACGTCCGGTTTCCGCCATGATTTTCGCAGCATAGGGAATTTCAAAAGCGCCGGGTACCCACGTAATATCGATATCCTCATCTGCTACACCATGCCGCTTTAAGGTATTCTCCGCCCCTTCAAGCAATTTGGACGTAATAAAATCATTAAATCTTCCAGCTACTATTCCTATTTTAAGCCCTGTTCCCACTAATTGACCTTCATATACATTTGCCATTGTAACGACTCCTTTTTCATTGAAGACTCTTTTTAAATCCGAACAATTTGCATAGAGTATAGCATGGTTGGCTTTTTTAATTAAAAATGTAACATATGTCCCAGCTTGGAATGTTTGGTGCGTAAATATTTTTCATTGTCTTTGTTACAAGGAAGCTGCAGTGGAACACGCTCTACTACTTCTAGGCCATACCCTTTAAGTCCTGTAATTTTACGAGGGTTATTGGTTAACAGCTTCATTTCGGAAACACCTAAATCACGCAGGATCTGGGCACCGATTCCATAATCACGTAAATCAGGCTTGAAACCAAGCTTCTCATTCGCTTCCACTGTGTCATATCCTTGTTCCTGCAGTTCATATGCTTTTAATTTGTTAATCAGTCCAATACCGCGGCCTTCTTGTCTCATATATAAAAGAACGCCGGAGCCTGCTTCTTCAATTTGCTGCAACGCCGCTTGGAGCTGAGGACCGCAGTCACAGCGGTGGGATCCAAACACATCGCCGGTTAAGCACTCTGAATGAACGCGGACAAGTAACGGTTCGTCAGGCTTGATCTCACCTTTCACCAGTGCAATATTTTCTTTATCGTCAATGACAGACGTATAACCGTACGCTTTAAAATCACCAAAAGCAGTCGGAAGGTTAATTTCAACTTCTTTTTTGACAAGTTTGTCTTTCTTATGGCGGTACTGAATCAAATCTTTAATGGTGATCAATTTCAACTCATGTTCATCGGCAATTTGACGTAAATCCGGGACACGTGCCATTTCCCCGTTATCTTTAATAATTTCACAAATAACCCCGGCCGCTTCTGAACCTGAAAGTCTTGCCAAATCTACCGCCGCTTCCGTGTGTCCGGCACGACGAAGGACTCCGCCGTTTTTAGCAACCAATGGGAAGACATGGCCAGGCCGCTTGAAATTGGCACTCGTTGTCTTAGGGTCCAACAGAGCTCTAATTGTTCCAGCTCGCTCACTTGCTGATATCCCAGTTGTAGTTGACTCGTGGTCAATACTTACTGTAAACGCTGTTCCATGTGGGTCTGTATTGTTCTCGACCATTGGCGCGAGACCGAGTTCACGCGCTCTGTCTTCCAAAATCGGAGTACATACAAGTCCGCGTCCGTGCGTAATCATAAAATTAACCGTTTCTGGTGTCACTTGATCCGCAAGGGCGACAAAATCACCTTCATTTTCTCTGTCTTCATCATCAACGACAATAACGACTTTACCTTGCATCAAGTCATAAATTGCTTCTTCAATGGGGTCGAACATTCTTTCTGTTGTCATTTCTATCACTCTTTCCCCTTTTTAGTCACTAAACCCATGCTCTTTTAAGATATCTTTTGTAATACCTTGGAAATTATTACGACGTGCCGAAAGCAGCCGTTCTGTATATTTCATCAGCATATCTGTCTCGATATTGACAGGATCCCCGGTACTTTTTTCACTTAACACCGTTTCCTGCCAAGTGTGAGGGATAATCGAAATGGTGATCGTATTTTCGATGTCGCTGACGCCAAAAATGGTTAAACTAATGCCATCAACCGCCACTGAACCTTTTAGCATGACATACGGCATCCACTCATCCGGGACAGTAATGTCAATATAATACGCGTTCTCATAAGGAGTAACCGAACGTATCGTGCCCGTCGTATCGACATGGCCGCTTACAAAGTGTCCACCAAAACGCCCTTCCGCTGACAGCGCCCTTTCCAGGTTCACCTTTGTTCCTTTTCTAAGCATCCGTAAGCTGGTCGCTTTCATCGTTTCCGGCATAACATCCACTGTAAACGAATGCTCCTGAAAAGTTGTCACTGTCAAACAAACACCGTTAACGGCAATGCTGTCTCCCAATTGAATATTTTCCAAAACTTTTTCAGCTTGTACGGTTAACACCATTGCTTCCTTCATTTCGTCAATCTGCAAGATCTCTGCTTTTTCTTCAATAATACCAGTGAACACTTAACGTTCCTCCTTTTCGCGGGGCAGGGCGACCAGTTTGATGTCTTCCCCTATTTTCTCCGTGGAGCGGATTTCCACATCCAGGGCCTCATTCATATATCGGGAACCAGAACCACCTAACATGGACGGAGCCCCGTTGCCGCCGATTAATTTCGGAGCGAAGTAACAGACAAGCTCTTGGAAGGCACGCTCATGGAGAAAACTGCCGTGTAATGCAGCCCCTCCTTCGACATAAAGGGATACAATTTTCTTTTGTCCAAGAATGTCGAGCACTTCTTTTATATTCACCTGTTCCGATTTCGTTTCGATCACAGAGACTCCTGCCTCCCGCAATGCTGCTTTTTTCTTTTCTTCCGCTTTTGGAGAACAGATCACCCAGACTGGGGCTTGCATGTCTTGAATCATTTTTGCTGACGGCGGAGTTTTTAGGCTGGAATCCAAGATAATCCGAATTGGATTCAGTCCGCCATTCGGAAGACGAACCGTCAAGGATGGATCATCCTTCAAGACTGTCCCGATACCGACCATAATCGCATCATGCTCGTGACGGAGACGATGACCGTCTGCCCGGGCTTCCGGTCCAGTGATCCATTGACTATCCCCGCTCTCCGCTGCTGTTTTCCCGTCTAAGGAAGCTGCTGTTTTTAACGTGACATATGGAGTTTTCGTTTTCATATAATGAAAGAAATCACGGTTCAGCCAGTCTGCTTCTTGCTTTCCCGTATCCGTCACCACGTCTATCCCAGCATTCTTTAGTTTAGTGATGCCGGTACCTGCCACTTCCGGGTTCGGGTCCATCGTGGCGATGACCGCTCGTTTTATTTTCTTGTCTATAATCAAATCCGCACATGGCGGTGTTTTTCCGTAATGACTGCAAGGTTCCAGCGTGACATAAATGGTCGCGCCTTCCGATTCTTCACCGGCCATGTGTAACGCGTGAACTTCCGCGTGTTCGGTCCCAGCTTTCAGATGAGCGCCCATTCCGACAATTCGGCCATCTTTGACGACAACTGCTCCTACTGTCGGATTTGGAGAGGTCTGGCCTTTTGCTGCGCTTGCCAACTGTAAGGCTAGTCCCATATATTCTTCATCTATCATACTCGTCTTCCTCATTTCTACACATTAAAAAAACCTGAAACGAATGCTTCAGGGTTTGGAAGTGTGCTCAAATAAGACCTATTTCCAGTAAAGGAAATAAGTTCCTACCATACCTAGACATAACAGGTAAAAAGATATACTTATCCTAGGCATTTGCGAACACGGCCTTACTTCTCCCATCCAGACTGTAACTGTCGGTTCCGGAATTACACCAGATCCACCGCAGGCAGTTATTACACTGCGTACGGGTCACGGACTTAAAAACAATTGTTTTATCACCGTCGGTTGGGATTTTCACCCTACCCCGAAGCAGGTTATATACAAATCATTATAACCACGCCGTTATTTAATTGTATTGGTGTTTGTTTTTATCATATAGCGTTTTCACAGCGACGTCAAATATATTTATTTATCCTTCCTGTGTATGCCGTCACCAAATCGTACGGGCAGCAAAATAATAACATCGTATGATGTGTGTAAAGCTGCCAAATTGGCTGAACTGGAAAATAACGACCATATTGCAGGGGTATGAAGTCGCCAAATTGGCTGAACCGTAAAATAACGTCAGCATTGTGGGGGTTTGAAGTCCCCAAACCGGCTGTGTCGCAAAATAACGACGTCATACGGTAAATACGGCGCCTCTATTTTGGAATAACAGCACAATAACAACCCCATATGATGCATATGCTGCTTCTATTTTGCGACGGTTTCCATTTCGAGACACCATTATATCCGTATGATGTCTTCAAATAGTCTCGTAAGCAAAATAACAACGTCATCGCCCGGCACATAGAAAAACTCCCCTTCCGGAAGGCCCGAAAGAGGAGAGCTATTAAACCTTTTTCTGTACATCGCTATTCTTTTTCTCATCGGTGCACTCAAAACAGAGAAGCTTTTTCTCTTCATCAACCACTCCGTTTAAGAAACCATCCAGGCAAAATACTTCTTTCCCACAGACGGCACACTCTCCAACGAGCTCACGCATGTATTACTCGTCCCACACTTTGACTTTTTTCATGACGTCGCCTGGTTGAATGCGGTCAACTGAATCCATACCTTCCGTTACTTTGCCAAAAACAGTATGCACTCCGTCTAAGTGAGGCTGTGGCTCAAACAAAATAAAAAACTGGCTGCCTCCTGTATCTTTTCCAGCGTGTGCCATCGAAAGGTAGCCGCGCTCGTGACGATGCGGATTCCCTTCTGTCTCACACTTGATCGTATAACCGGGTCCGCCTGTACCCGTTCCGTTTGGACAACCGCCCTGGGCAACAAAGCCTGGAATCACCCGGTGGAAAGTAAGGCCATCGTAATAACCTTTGTTAGCGAGAGACTCAAAGTTTTCAACTGTTCCCGGGGCTGCTTCTTCAAAAAATTCTAGTGAGATTGTTTCGCCATTTTCAAATTCAATGCTTCCTTTTTTCATCATTCTGCACTCCTTCAAGTAGCTTAATATTGGTTCTCTTGTCCACTATACACGTTCTTGTGAACGAAGGGGAAGGTCATTTCTTAATAAATCCTCGTAAGATTCGCGTTTGACGACGAGTTCCGCTTTCCCATTTTCCACAAAAACGACCGGCGGCCGCGTAAGCCGATTATAATTGTTTGCCATCGAATAACCGTAAGCTCCTGTACAAAATACAGCTAAAATATCACCCGTATTCACTTCAGGAAGCGGCAGATCCCAGATAAGCATATCGCCACTTTCACAGCATTTCCCCGCGATTGCAAAGTTATCGGCTGCCTTCTCATTCGCCCGATTGGCAAGAATAGCTTCGTATTCAGACTGATAAAGTGCCGGACGAATATTGTCCGTCATCCCGCCGTCCACCGCAGCATAGCGGCGCACTCCGTCAATGTCTTTTTGAGACCCGATCGTATAAAGGGTTGTACCTGCATCCCCGGCAAGGGAACGACCTGGTTCTATCCAAATTTCCGGGACGGCCATGCCAATTTCAGCAGATTCTTTTTTGACTGCTGCAACAATGTCAGCAATGTATTCGGCAGGCGAAAGCGGTGTGTCTTCTTCGACGTATCTAATGCCAAAACCACCGCCGACATTAACTACTTCCGGCACAAAACCAAATTGTTCCTCCCAATCCGAAAACTTCGCAAACAACTTTTCAATAGCAGCGACAAACCCATTCGTCTCAAAAATTTGCGAACCAATATGGCTGTGCACACCACGAAGCTGAACATACGGATCACCCTGCAGCATTTTAATGGCTTGATCTACTTGTCCACTGGCAAGATCGAAACCAAATTTCGAATCTTCCTGGCCAGTTGAAATATAATCGTGGGTATGTGCTTCTACACCTGGTGTCGTCCTGAGCAGCACGTCCACGCTACACTTCCTTTGCTGTGCTTCTTCCCTCAGTAAAGAAAGTTCATAAAAATTATCCACAACGAAGCACCCGATCCCAAGATCAAGGGCGAGCGTGATTTCCTCTAGGCTCTTATTGTTGCCATGAAAATGAACACGCTCCATCGGAAAACCGGCTTTTTTAGCGGTTATTAGCTCCCCTCCTGAAACAACATCAAGGGACAAGCCCAATTCATCAGCTAATTGTACCATGGCCATACAACTAAATGCCTTACTGGCATAGGCGACTTGGTAGGAGACCCCCGCATCTGCAAATGCTCTTTTAAACCCCTCTGCCCGCTCTCTTATTAATGCCACGTCATAAACGTAAATAGGAGTTCCGTATTCTTTTACAATATCAACCGTATCCATCCCGCCTATTTCCAGGTGGCCGTGCTCATTTATTTGACTCGTTCCGTGTAAATACATACGTTGTCGCTCCTCACTAAACATAGATGAATGGTTATATTTTAGCATTAAATAAATGAGATAAAAAGAAATAAGGCTATTTCGAATTTCTCATTATTTGTTAATTAAGAGAACAGATTACGGGATAAAAAGCGGGAGGACAAATGCTAAAAGCAGCATACACACCCGTATGTGTATGCCGCCTCGTTATTCTGTCGACTGCTTTACCGGGTCCTGTGGATTGACGATTCGCGGCCGGTACCGTTGGCTCGGAACAGAAGTCCGAACGAAAATCTGCCATAATGCTTGTCCATCGAACGGAAGGAATGGCCACAAATACGGTTTATTCAGGGCGCGAACGTGCACCAGTATGAGAAACAATAAAGCAGAAGCAATGACAAAACCGACACTCCCAAAGCTAACCACGGCAACTAACAAAAAGAGCCTTGCTAATTTTATAGCTACGCCAAACTCATAGCTCGGTGTCGCAAAAATTCCCATTGCTGCGACTGCTACATAAAGAATGACTTCAGCTGTAAACAGTCCCACATCGATGGCAATCTGACCAATTAATAGCGCTGCCACCAATCCCAATGCGGTTGCGAGTGGTGTCGGAGTGTGTATGGCGGCCATGCGCATCATCTCTATCCCAATCTCGGCAGAAATAATCTGGAAAAACTCAGATACGTTTGAATCCTTGTTTGGTCCAATATATTGCAACTGCTCTGGAAGCAGCCCCGGTTCTAACGTGACGAGCAGCCATAACGGCAAAATAAACAATGCAACAAAAATACCGAAGAAGCGTGTCCACCTTAAAAAAGTCCCGACAAGAGGCGCCTGTCGATATTCCTCGGCATGTTGTACGTGGTGAAACAGCGTAGTCGGGGTAATAATGACGCTCGGGGAAGCATCTACCGTAATAATAAGATGCCCCTCAAATAAGTGGATAGCCGCGACATCCGGCCGCTCTGTATAACGGACAAGCGGAAAGGGGTTTAACCCTTGTTTGAGTAAATACTCCTCCACCACTTTATCGGCCATCGGCAATCCATCCAGATCAATTGCTTCTAATTCCTTGCGAACGATATCCACCATGTTGGGATCAGCTACTCCATCAATATATGAGATACATATATCCGTTTTCGAGCGTTCCCCCACCCGCATCATTTCATTACGCAGTCTCTCATCGCGGATCCGCCTTCTCGTAAGTGCTGTGTTTTGCACAATATTTTCCGTATAACCATCACGGGCACCGCGTACAACTTTCTCGTTATCCGGCTCTTCCGGCGTGCGGCCGGGATAGTTTCTTACGTCTACTACAAGTGCTTGTTCTTCACCGTCTACTACAATAAA
Source organism: Bacillus piscicola (assembly GCF_022458745.1). Classification (GTDB taxonomy): domain Bacteria; phylum Bacillota; class Bacilli; order Bacillales; family Marinococcaceae; genus Alteribacillus_A; species Alteribacillus_A piscicola. Next base: position 30,383 of record NZ_JAJJJF010000012.1, on the reverse strand, counting down.
AATTAATCCAGCAAGCATCTCCGCGATACAGTCTTCGAGCGTGTCTTTATACTCTACTTGCAAATGAACTAAATGATTTTCGATAGCCTCTTTTACAGAGGTTGTGTCTTCCTCTTTTTCATTATCTTCTCTGTCTAAATCAAGAAGCTCTTGCAGAAGTTCGATAATGTATTCCATATCACAGAGACCGTTCACAAAATAAATCTGGATATCCCGATCTAAAATACGCATTTCCCTTACACCGACGTCAAAGCTCTTGCCGATGCCGAGACGATTCTTTAATCGTTCCGTATTTATCTCGAGATGTTTCGATATCTTCGTTTTGCCTTCTTCGTCTTCCTGCTTATCAACTGAGACGTTTTTAAATTTCCACTTCTTACGCCGAATCATTTTATCCCCCCATACAGGTTAACGGTTAGTAATCAACAAAAAATAACCAGTGAAACAGTGATCCAACTATTTTACCCAGCACAATGGCCATAACGAGAATGATAATATTTTTTTCAAGTCCGATTCTTTTCGCAAGGATCGGAAACACGTTTAACACCTCTGTTAAAGCTGCAGCAAGCATGCCTACAAATATGCCAGCCGCTAGGCCTATTGGCATCGTTACTACACGTGGCAGGTGTAGTTCCAGATGATGAAGAGTAGCAAATGAACCCGCCATCGCTCCGGCTATCACGGCTATTTCGTATGCATGGATTGCTTGGTATGTTTTCGATAATTGAACAAGCCGTGGGATAATTCCCAGTACAGAAATAAATGCGACTAGTCCGCTCCCGACAGCAAGGCCTCCGCCTAATCCGATTAAGGCGGTGACGAGGATTTCAAGGACCACGTTTTTGAACTCCGATCTGTTTCCGTTTCTGCTAAATATTGTTCAATATCCTGTTTATACTGATACATTTCAATCTCTAGCGGACTTGGCTCTTCATTAATACGTTTTTTAAATATGTGGTTGAAAAACAAGATCATCCCTAACCCGAGCCCAATGGAATAGGGGATCTGCAACATCAGAGGATGAGGGTCATTCTCACCTGTAACCAGATGGTATAGCTTTTGGTGAACAGCAAGCATGCTGACATCCTCGTGGAAGTTCATAATCGCAAGTGCTGCCCCGATAAATAATAAAAACCAGACGAAACAAAATAACACGAGATTCATTTTTTTTCGTTGAATGGTCGTTTCCACGACAATCTGGCGCGGTCCCATATTCATAATGCGTATCTCTGGATAAGCGGTATGAATTTTTTGCAGGACTGTTAGTATATCAATCACAACATGAGTGTTATCTTGCCGAGAAATAGTGTAAAGAGGAAGGTGTAATAATCGTTGAATGGTTTCTTCTTCCCCTTCTAGCCGTGCGATATCACGGAGGTACAGTTCCTGCCCTACTTTTGCTTCCGTACTGGCAAAAAGCTGTAAGTAAACCTGATTTGCCATCTCTGTCCCCCCTCGTCTATTCGTATTCTGGATATCTACACTTTCTACCTGGACATTCTATAGAAGTCTGGATTCTTCCGGAGATATACGGCCTTCTGCGTTGGTATTTAGCTATTAACAAGCATTTCACCACACGTCTTTCCTCCTAGTATGTTCACGAACAGGCTTCTGCATACAAGAAAAGCCATCTTGTCTTTATTCAGACAGATGGCTTTTCATTTTATGAAGTATTCTTTTTTCCAGCCTGGAAACCTGGACTTGCGAGATACCGAGCCGGCTGGCAACCTCGGATTGTGTTTTATCTTTATAGTAACGTAAATAGACAATGAGCCGTTCTCGTTCTTCCAGCTGTTCGATCACTTCTTTTAACATGATTTGTTCAAACCACTGCGAATCACCTTGATCGGAAATCTGATCCATTAACGTAATCGGATCCCCTTCATTTTCATAGACTGTTTCATGCAAAGAAGAGAGACTTTTAGCTGCGTCCGTCGCAAAAACGACTTCTTCCATTGGCAATTCCAGCTCATCAGCTATTTCCTGAAGAGAAGGAACACTTCCATGACGACTGGTCAATTCTTCTTTGACACGCCGTATTTTATTATTTAATTCTTTTAGAGATCTGCTTACTTTGACGGTGCCGTCATCTCGAATAAACCGTTGGATCTCCCCAATGATCATCGGGACAGCATAAGTAGAAAATTTAACATCATAGGAGAGATCAAATTTGTCTATCGATTTGATCAAGCCAATCACACCAATTTGAAACAAGTCTTCTGCCTCATACCCTCTATTAATAAAACGTTGCACCACAGACCATACAAGCCTCGTATTTCGATTGACGATTTCATCTCGTGACTCTTTGTCGCCTTGTTGGCTTCTCGCAATTAAATCACGGACAACGTCGTCTTGAAGAGGCTGTTCTTTTTTCAGTTTCACATCCATACAGACTCTCCTTAATTACAAAGTGATCTGCTTTTCGCAAGCCGCTTTTTCAAATAAACAGTCGTACCAGCTCCTGGTTCAGAATTGATCTCCACTTCATCCATGAAATTTTCCATAATCGTAAAGCCCATGCCAGATCTTTCCAATTCAGGTTTCGTCGTAAAAAGAGGCTCCTTTGCCTGGTCAATATTTTCAATGCCGGCCCCGTCATCTTTTATCGTTAACTCCACCATGTCGACGTCAATTTTAAGCATGATCGTAATCGTGCCGGCCGGATTTTCGTGGTATCCGTGGATAATAGAATTGGTAACAGCTTCAGACACGACCGTCTTTAATTCCGTTAGCTCGTCCATATTTGGGTCAAGCTGCGCAACAAAGGCTCCCACGCTCACTCTTGCAAAGGATTCATTTTCACTAACCGCGGAAAACTCCAGTTTCATTTCGTTCTTCACTTAGGCCACCCCCAGCTTTCGTAATGCATCCGTCTCCCGATTTTCAAGACGTAAAATTTTAAAAAGACCAGACAGCTCAAAAATCCGTTTTACCGGAGAGGAGATCGAACAGACAACCATCTCCCCTCCTTTTTTACTGATCTGCTGATATCTTCCTAAAATAACACCAATTCCGGAACTGTCCATAAATGCCAACTCCTCCAAATTCAGGAGGATATGTTTAACGTTCCCCTCCGCCAGTACATCATCTACTTGGCTGCGAAGCTTCTGGGACGCATGGTGGTCCAACTCCCCCTGTAATCGAATGCAAAGCACATCACCCATTTGTTCAAGATTTACCGCTAAACTCATCCAACTCTCCCCCTGCTCTTTCATAGTTCATAGGATTCTGACTCGCTGCTCTATGTTTCGCTTTTCGAATCTCGGTATCCTTTTCGAATGACAAAACTAGTGGTAGTTCGGTAAAAAAAGCTATGATGTGGCATTTGCTACCCGTTCCCGGTTAGGGCTGCGAAGGTATGTTTAAACAGGACAAACCAGCTGGCTGACTCGACTTCTTCGTTGATGACGAGTTCCTGTTCCGCAATTTTTTCGTCACCATCATAAAATTGAATAACCCCCACTTTTGTATCTTTTTCAGCTGGGGCTTTTATTTTTTCAGGAACGTCTATTTTTTCGGTCAGATTTTCTGCCTTCTTTCCTTTAGGAAGGACGAGGGCCGCATCTCTCGCTAAAGAAGCGCTGACACTTTTCTGTTTGCCTTTTTCTATCGCTATTTTTTTCATTTCCGTTCCTTTTTTGGCGAGGACATGGTAGTCAAAGTTCTGAAAGGCGTAATTTAACATTTCCGTCGTTTGTCTATTTCGCTCTTTCGGAGTTTCTGCTCCCATTAGGACGGTGATAACCCGCATTCCATTCTTTTTTGCTGTCGTTGTAACATTATACTTAGCCTCTTTTGTATAGCCTGTTTTTAAGCCGTCTACTCCGTCATAGTGTTTCACAAGCCGGTTTGTATTCACCAGCCAAAATTCTTTGTCCGTCCCTTTTCGTAAATAATCCTCATATACACTTGTGTATGCAAGGATTTTTTCGTACTGGAGAAGCGCACGGGCCATAACAGCCAAGTCATAGGCTGTTGTATAATGGTCTTCAGCAGGCAGACCTGTGGTATTTTGAAAATGCGTGTGTTTTAACCCTAGCTCTTTCGCTTTTTCATTCATCTTCTTAATAAAGTTTTTTTCTGTGCCTTCTAAATGCTCGGCCATCGCTACAGAAGCATCATTAGCGGAAGCAATCGCAATACCCTTTAGCATCTCCTCTACTGTCATTTGTTCGCCTTCTTCTAAAAAGATTTGCGAACCTCCCATGGAAGCAGCTCTTTCACTCGTTGTGACTTTATCCTCCAGATTGATTACGTCCTCCTCTAGAGCCTCCATTACTAACAACATCGTCATGATTTTGGTCATGCTGGCAGGCGGGAGCTTTTCATTTTCATTTTTGTTATATAAAACCTGCCCCGTCTCTGCTTCCATAATAAGAGCCGCCGTAGCTTCTTCAGCCAATCCTGTGTCCTGCTTTTCCTCCGCTGAAGCCACTCCGATTCCGCACGTGAACGCTGTTAAAAATGAGCATAGCATCAGAAATAATATCTTCTTTAATTTACTTACCGTCAATTCCAGACACCTCCCATATTGATACTTCCATTTTTTCCATAATTTACTTTTTATATACGATACATTTAGAGAAAAAAAGGGCTGTCCAAAAGTTAGGACAGCCCATTCTATTTCAGCAGTTACCCACCGGAGTCTACGTGTATTTCAACTGCTGGGTAAATATATTTTATTCCGGAAAAAAGTTACATCTGATTCAAATGTATAACTCAACTATCATTTCTAATATCCGAATGTTATACGTATGGTAGATAGCCTGGTTGATTTCCACTACAGGCGGACGCTCTCCGTTACAATCAACGCGTAGTATTCTTTATGAAGCGAATGTCTAAAAATATTTTTATATGGTTGTTCATCTTTTCGATCTGTTAGACACTAAGGAAATCGACTAAGAAGTGTAAATTCCCTGTTAAGACAACCTCTTATCGAAAAACGTTTGGTTAATGGATCGTTGCAAAGATGAGGGGAGGTGGTGCTATTTTTGTGTCAGTAAAAAGGTAGGCCGTTCTTACTGTGTTGATCACTTCAGAAACGTCCGCTTCATTGCTGTGTAGAGAAGCGAGCGGCTCACCCTCTTCTACGTAATCACCAATTTTCTTATGTAGTTCAATTCCGACGCTATGATCAATTCGGTCTTCTAATGTTCTCCTTCCTGCTCCAAGGACCATCGCCGCCCTTCCTATGGCCGCTGTATGCATCGCTTTCACATAACCGGCGGAAGTAGAAGTTACTTCTATTTCATATGCTGCTTTCGGTAGTAATTCAAGCTGTTCGACAAGCTTTGGGTCTCCGCCTTGCCCTTCGATGAACTGTTTCATTTTCGCAAGCGCTTTGCCGTTTTTCATCACTTCTTCTATAAGACAACGGCCTTCTTGCTGATCCGCCGCTCTTCCTCCTAATACGGCCATGTGCGCTGCCAATTCTACACTTAACTCATGGATGTCAGCCGGTCCTTCCCCGCGCAGTGTCTCGACTGCCTCTTTTACTTCGAGCGCATTTCCGACAAAGCTCCCAAGAGGCTGATCCATGTTCGAGATAACAGCCACCGTGTGCCGGTCCAAAGAACACCCAATTTCCACCATTGCCTCTGCCAATTGCTTTGCATCTGCCGTGTCTTTCATAAAAGCTCCGGAACCGTATTTCACATCTAACACAATGGCATCGGCACCAGCGGCGATTTTTTTACTCATAACAGAGCTTGCGATAAGCGGGATGGAGTTGACTGTTCCTGTCACGTCCCTTAATGCGTATAATTTTTTGTCTGCTGGTGTAAGGTTGCCGCTTTGCCCTGCAACTGCCAGCTTATTTCGATTCACCAGCTCAACAAACTCTTGATGGTTAAACTCGGTACGCAGACCGGCAAACGTTTCCAATTTATCAATCGTGCCGCCGGTGTGTCCTAACCCTCTACCTGACATCTTTGCGACCGGAATATCAAGAGCTGCCACCAGCGGCCCGAGTATCAACGTCGTTTTATCGCCCACCCCGCCTGTTGAATGTTTATCTACTTTAACGCCTTGGATGGAAGACAGATCAAGGCAATCACCAGACGCTGCCATCGCACTTGTCAGTACGGCAGCCTCATCCTGCGTCATTCCTTTAAAATAAACAGCCATTAGAAAAGCTGCTGCCTGATAATCGGGAATCCGGCCTCCTGTATACTCTTGTATGAACCACCGTACTTCACTTTCCTCCAGTTCCTCTCCGTCCCGCTTCTTTGTAATAATATCTACCATTCTCACGGCTGCCTGCACACCCTTTCCATCCCTTTTATTTTATTCTGGACAATGTTTCTTTGAGGAGAGCAATGAAACGTGGTTTTGTTTTTGCGGCGGTTTCGATTACCTCATCATGTGATACTCCTGCGATCTCCTCCCCAATTGCCATATCGGTGATGCAAGAAATACCGAGTACGCGAAGACCAGCGTGGCGGGCAACGATGACTTCCGGAACGGTCGACATCCCGACAACATCTCCCCCAAGCCGGCGAAGCATAACAAGCTCGGCAGCCGTCATGAAATTTGGCCCGGAAATTCCGGCATATACCCCGTTCTGCAGAGTAAACCCGAGTGTTTCCGCTGCCTCGGCAGCAACAGAACGTAGATTCTCATCATAGGCGTGACTCATATCGGGAAAACGCACACCGAGCTGATCGTCATTCGGTCCGATCAAAGGATTCGTACCCGTTACATTTAAATGGTCTTCGATGATCATTAAATCTCCCGGCTGAAAAGATGGATTCATGCCGCCGCACGCGTTGGTTACGACGAGCGTGCTAACCCCCAATGCTTTCATCACACGAACGGGAAACGTTACTTCCTGCATCGTGTACCCTTCATAAAAATGAAAGCGTCCTTGCATCGCGATGACGTTTTGGCCGCAAAGCTCTCCAATTACAAGCCGGCCGGCGTGCCCGGTAACCGTTGCGGTTGGAAAGTGGGGTATAGAGGTGTAGTCAATCTGAACCGCATTCTCAATCTCCTCGGCAAGGTCCCCTAGCCCCGATCCAAGGATAAGGCCAATTTGCGGCGTATTCGTCAGTCGTGCTTCGATAAAACTTGCTGCTTCGTTTATTTTCTTTACGATTTGTTCCATTTTCTACCTTCTCTCCTCTCCGATTCGCTTCACTATTTCTTTCATAAGCTGCAGAAAATCATGCTGTACACGTTTCGTTGTATGGATTACCTCCTCATGGCTTAATGGAGTGTCTACTATTCCTGCTGCCATATTGGATAAGCAGGAAATGCCGAGTACTTCCATACCGCTGTGGACAGCCACGATCACTTCCGGAACGGTGGACATCCCTACCGCATCCGCCCCGAGCTTTTGCAACATTTTTACTTCAGCCGGGGTTTCATAGGAAGGACCCGTTACAGAGGCGTAGACCCCTTCTTGAAGCGGAACGGTCAGAGCGGCACTTCCTTTCCGGGCAATGGTTCTTAGCCGTTGTGAATACGCAGAGGACATATCAGGAAATCTCGTTCCCCATTCATCGATATTTTTACCGATTAATGGATTGGCACCGAGTACATTGAGATGATCCCGAATGAGCATAAGTTCCCCTGAAGAAAAAGACGGGTTGATACTACCGGCCGCATTTGTAACAAGCAGCGACGCGACCCCAAGTGCGCGCATCACCCGGACGGGGAACGTCACTTCTTTTAAAGAATAACCTTCATAAAAATGGAACCTGCCCTGCATAGCGACGACCGGAACGTCATGTAAATATCCAAAAACGAGCTGCCCTGCATGCCCTTCAACCGTTGACACCGGAAAGCCGGGTACCTCTTCATATGGAATCTTCACCGGTCGTTCAAACTCCTCGGCCAGGACACCGAGTCCGGAACCGAGGATAAGGCCAACCTCCGGACGTACTTCTGTTTTACTGAGAATTTTCGTAACCGCATCTTCTAAAAGCCGTTTCGTCGTCATGCTCCCCCACCTCCTGTGATCTCCTTAAGAAAACTTGTGCCGTTCTCCGGCGGGTGCACGTGAAAATTATCCGCAATCGTAGCGCCGACATCCGCGAAAGTGTGGCGAAGGCCGAGGTTTTCACCAGGAGTGTGCCCCGGGCTGTATGCTAGAAGTGGCACAAACTCACGTGTATGGTCTGTACCATGATGAGTCGGATCATTGCCATGGTCTGCCGTTATGAGCAGCAGATCGTCTGTCCGCAGCTTGTTTAAAAGCTCCGGGAGCGCCGTATCAAATTCTTCGAGGGCGGAAGCGTATCCTGCAACATCACGGCGATGGCCAAATAATGCATCAAAATCAACTAGGTTCACAAAGCTGATACCGGTAAAATCCCGTTCTGCGGTATTTATTATTTTTTGCATGCCATCCATATTCGAAGTAGTACGAATCGATTCTGTTACACCTTCCCCGTCATAAATATCACTGATTTTTCCAATGGCTAAACTATCAAACCCACTCTCTTTCAGTTTATTCATGACCGTCGGCTCGAATGGTTTTAACGCATAATCATGACGATTTGACGTCCTTGTAAACGCGCCGGGAGTGCCAATAAACGGACGGGCGATAACACGCCCGATTTTATAAGGCGCGTCATAAGTGAGCATGCGTGCTCTCTCACAAATATTATATAACTCATCAAGCGGTACTACCTCTTCGTGAGCCGCGACTTGCAGAACAGAATCGGCCGATGTATAAACAATTATCGCTCCTGTTTCCATATGTTCTTCGCCGAGCTCCGCAATAATTTCTGTCCCGGACGCTACTTTATTGCCAATTATTTTTCTCCCTGTTTCCCGTTCTAACTTCGCGATAAGGTCCGTTGGAAATCCGTCCGGAAACGTCCGAAACGGCTCATTTACATATAAGCCCATCAACTCCCAGTGACCGGTCATCGTGTCTTTGCTGTGCGAAATCTCCTGCATCTTGCCGTAAAAAGCAGAAGGTTCACTGACTTGCGAAACCCCTTGTAACTCCTTACTATTCCCAATACCGAGTTGTTCCAAATGCGGGAGATTTAACCCGTTCATTCGCTCGGCGATATGGCCTAACGTATCCGCACCTGCGTCACCATACAGAGCAGCGTCAGGCGCTTCCCCGATCCCGACAGAGTCCATGACGATAACAAATATTCGTTTAAAAGGGTGATTTGCCATAAACAACTCCTTTCTCTATGCCCGTGGATGAAAATGAACATAGACATCTTTAAGTTTATGATTCGAAACGTGTGTATAAATCTGTGTCGTCGATATGTCCGCGTGTCCCAACATTTCCTGAACGGCCCGTAGGTCCGCCCCGTTTTCAAGAAGGTGAGTCGCAAATGAATGCCGCAGTGTATGCGGTGTCAGTTTTTTAGTGATGGCAGCTTTTTCGGCTGTTGCTTTTAGGATCTTCCAGAAGCCTTGGCGGGACAACTGCTCCCCATGATGATTGACAAATAAAGTGTCATGCCTTTTATTTTTCATAAGCGGCAGGCGTGCTTTGTTCGTATAGCGTTCTAGGGCATCTGCTGCTTCTTTTCCAAGCGGAATAATCCGTTCTTTATTCCCTTTCCCGATGCAATGGATGAAGCCCATGTGCAAGTGAATATCACGTGTCGTCAAGTTACATAATTCACTAACACGGATTCCCGTTGCATACATAAGCTCAAGCATCGCTTTATTACGGATTGCAAACGGTGTCGTTCCATCGGCCGCTTGCAGGAGCCGCTCTACTTCAGACACAGAAAGAAAATCTGGCAGCTTTCGTTCCCCTTTTGGGATCTCCACTAACTCAGAGGGATCCTTTTGTGAACGCTGTTCGCGAAGCAAGAACTGATGAAATGCCCGAATGGACGAAATATTTCGGGCGATGGTTGACGCCGAACGGCCTGCTTCTTTCAAGGAATAAAGATAATCGACCACATGCGAGCGCTCAATCTGCCCGGCATTCTCAATAGCTGTACGATTAATATGCTTCATATATTGATGCAAATCGCGGTTATAGGAGCGAATCGTATTCTCTGATAACCCCTTTTCCACTTGGCAGTAATGAATAAAATCAGCAACATCTGCTTCCACTCCGCGCCCCTCCTTTGTTCATGTTATAAGAGCGGCTTCTCCAGTATCCCTTGCACTTGTTCCGCATCTGTATGTGGGTTTAAAAGCCGATCGTCCCCTTCGTAACTATTACTCAACCATATAATACCATAATAAAAAATAATCAAACATACGCTGAACATAACGAAAACTTTTACCGTTTCTATACAGAAGGACAGCCATTTGTCCATGATAACTCCCTCATTTCAATGGAATCTAGGAATTATCTATGACAAAAACAGATCAGAATATACGTATCCCTCTGCTTTACTTTGATCGCAGACGCCGTTCGAATAGTGTCTCTCTATTAGTAACAAGCTGTTTTCATGACATCAAAGAACTGCTCTGACGTTGTTATTTCGGTCGTTTTCTAAGTTGACGACTTCATAGGAGTGTAATGAATCTGTTATTTGGGCAAGCTTTTGGTTACATCGCTTCATACAACGGATTTGATGACTCTATTTCATTGTTTTTCTAATTTCATGTCTCTATAAAGGGATTATGACGTTGTTAGTAACGTCCTTTCTTGATTACACTGCGCCACACTCCTTCTCGAGTGTCGTCATGTTCACTCTCTCCTGATTTTAAAGGCACCATACAGTTTGTATAGTGCCTCCATTACATCTTGTCTTACGTTTATGTAGTTGTTTCACATCTATAGGTTAAGTCTTATGTTTATAAAAGCAGCAGGAGTGCTTAGGCCTCAGATACTTTACCACATTTTCCCAATCCATTATTCCAAAAAAAAACCTCTTCTTAGCAAATAAGAAAAGGTTTAGTTGACTTTGTTCATCTCTTTCTCTGAGTCTTTCTTTTTCTTTTCCACTTTGCCTTGGCATCGGTGGCAGACTCCGTGGAACGTTAAGCGATGATCTTTGATTTTAAAATTCCAACCATTCTCTACGATTTTTTCAACGTCACCAAGCAGGTCTTCCTGGATCTCGTCTACAGCACCGCATTCCATACATACGAGGTGATGATGGAAATGGGCTGCTCCTTCTTGTCGCAAGTCATATCGTGAAACGCCGTCTCCAAAGTTTATCTTATCGACCACTTCGAGTTCATTTAGTAATTCAAGTGTGCGGTAGACGGTTGCCAACCCAATTTCAGGTGCTTTTTCCTTCACAAGCAAATAAACGTCTTCTGCACTCAAATGATCCTCTTCATGTTCAAGAAGCACGCGAACGGTAGCTTCCCTTTGGGGCGTAAGTTTATAGCTTTGAGAATGAAGTTGCTTTTTGATACGCTCAATTCTTTGCTCCATCGTACTCTCCCCCTGTCAAAGCCGCTAAAGTTTATTATAATAAGTGCCGGGGAGAGTGTCAAATGATAATTATAATTATAATCACTTTAAAATTATTATTATTTAACATCCACCTTATACTTACCAATTCATGACACTGCGCATTAATGTGGGGGATAAGAAGCCCTCAATTGCGGCGGCTCCGGCTAAACAGACTAACACACACCCTGCGACAACTACCGATCGCCATATAACGGATGGTACGGGGGTATGCCGGCTTTGTTTGAAAAGATGCTTTATAATACTGAGAGAAATACTAATGGAAACGACGGACATGACCATGTAGGCCGGGATCACGAGCAGGTTCTGCGGCAACACGGATGTAAAGGCGAGGAAGAACCCCTTACTTCCCATTTGCTGGACGAGAAATCCGATTGTAAACCCGGAAACTACTCCCTTTATAAACAGAAGGATTAAAATAAAGGGAACACCCGCTACGGAAAGACCGAGCACCCACATCAATCCGATATAAGTAGTGTGATGAGAAAGGCTTTGCAAAAATATTTCCCGTGATGTAATATCAGTGCCTGTCCCAAACTGAGAAAGAAACTGCTGTAAGTATCCATACAAATCATTTTTTAAAGAGAGTGATAAACTATTAACTAGCACCGCACCAAAAACGACACCCATAAATAGCAGAATAAGAGTAAACCAATAAAAGGATCGGAATTCGCTCCAATGTTTGTGTACGAGATAAGATAGTGATTCAAGCATCTTTAAACGGCCTCCCTGCTATGTGAACATATAATACTCTATGAGCAGGAAAGACATTCTATTACCCATTCTTTAAGGGGAGCGTTTTCGTTCATAGACATTCTATGGCAAACGGCTTTTTATATATTGTACGGCAAAGATTGTTTTAGCATCATGTATTTCTTCGTTGTCTATCATTTTTTCTGCCTCCGCTACAGTCACTTCCATCACTTCAACAAATTCATCTTCATCTGTCGCTGTCCCGCCTTTTTCCGAGACAGCTGTCTCATAGAGATAAACGATTTCATCCGAAAAGCCAGGGGATGTGTAAAAAGACAGGACTTTATCAAGTTCATCGGCTATGTACCCTGTTTCCTCTGCCAGTTCCCGCTTGGCGGTTTCCGCCGGTTTTTCACCTTTTTCTAACTTTCCTGCTGGAATTTCGATGATCTCTTTTTCCAACGCTTTTCGGAATTGTTTCACCATCACTAGTTTGTTTTCCAGTGTTATGGCTATTATCGCAACAGCCCCTGGATGTGTAATAATCTCTCGTTTACTCTGGCTTCCATTAGGTAACTTCACATCGTGTACATGCAAATCTACTATTTTTCCTTCGTAGAGCGTTTCTTTGTGAATCGTTTCTTCGTTTAGCTTCATGTTCTAAACTCCTCCTGTTTCTTAGGCTGTATCCCTTATATGATATCTTCCAGCACATACTTTACCGGAGCAAGCACCCCTTTGATATAGTCTGGATCCCTTTTTACGTCGTTCCCCATTTTTCGGATAGGCAGCGGATAGGTGAGTGACCATGCTTTCCATTCCTGCAGCCATTCTTCTACATTGAGGACATGTACATCATGTTGGGAGGACTGGACGTGTTTTTCTAAAAGCTGCTTTTCGATAACTTGCTGGTTTTGAGCTGTCAGCTTCGGCAAGACCAGGGTGGAAGGGGCGTGTGCAAACCGTAAAAGTGGTGTGAGTGTATGATGACTTATGCCGTAGTGGCGCTCTCTTTTCTCCTGAAAGGAAACACGCGGGACCCATATAGGTCTCCCTCCAAGAGAGCTTGTTATATTAGCCCACTCCGCTAACGCCATTCCGCTGAAACCGAGCGGGGTAGCAGTGCCGACTGTTCCAGGACCCATCGAAATAATGAAAACATCCACAGCCTTTTTCTTGAACAGCCACAAGAGCGCATTCGGAATCGTCACCGCTTCTTCATTCCCGCCAAAAGCCTGACCTGTCGTTACGACATGGACTTGGGGGTGTTTTTTCCATATTCGCATATGATCGCTTAGTCCGGCTGGGAGAGAGGCTTCGTCTGAGAGAATGACGCCAATCTGTACATTACTCTTTTTCATTAAAAAAGTGCCGAGCATAATCGGGAGCATACTATGAAGTTCCGCCAACATGACAGGTTTTTCGGTGATTTGAAAAGTGTCATGAAAAAGATAATGGTCTGGATGTTCCGGGGCATCCACGGCCAGAACGCTATGCTGGCAAGACGTATAACGCGCTTTCATTATATGGCCTTTCCCTTCTTGCTGGTACATGTGGCCGGCGCTTGCAATGACGATGTCCCACCCACCTGTTCCGAGCTGGAGCAAGCCGGCTGTCACGTTAACTTTTACGGTATCCCCGACACGAACAGATGGAGAACATGCCTTATATAAAATAGCTTTCCGTAACCCACCATCCGTTCTCAGCTTTTGGATAGAGTTATCTTCCTCCAGAATTCCTTCAACGCGTACCATCTGCTCCGCATACATACATTTCACCTCTTTACAGTTTACGTAAAGCAAGGCTCCAACATGAAAAAGGCTTTTATCGGAGATGTTCTTTTATCTTGTTTTCAAGCTGCTCAAAATTCGTTTCACCGGCAATCTTATCCACGATCTTTCTGTTCTCATCAAGGATATACGTCGTTGGAAGCAGCTGGAGATTATATAGATCAGCAACCTCCCCCTCTTCGTCGATCATAGCCGGAGTTTGTTCCATATCGTGTTCCTTCACAAACTTTTCAGCTTCTTCCTGTGTCCGTTCATAAGAGTTCATATTAACAGTAACAACCGTAACGCCTTTGTCTTTATACTCTTGATGAAGCTTCATTAATTCCGGCATTTCTCGTCGGCACGGATCACACCACGAGGCCCATAGATTCATAATGACAACATTGCCCTCATAGTTAGATAGAGATCCTTCGTTGCCATTGTACATGGGCAGTGTAAAATCCGGGGCAATGTCTCCTTTCTCGGTTCCGACTCTTGAGACGGATAGATTCGTAAATACGACAAATAAAATAGCGGCCGCTGCTACTATTAAAATAAGACTCGTGACGACCTTTCGATTCACTTTCATATCTTCCTCTCTGTTCTCAAGTTATAGGCAAAATGCAGACACGTTCATTCTAGCATAGATATATGGTTAATCCTTGAATGGCGATGCCGCCCTAAAAAGAGAAGGAGAATAGTACCTTCTCAGCATAAGGCGGTTCTGGTAAACTAATGGAGGATTACGGGCATAGAAAGAGGAGTGACACGTATTGAGTATTGTGGAAGCATTTATATTTGGAGTAGTGCAAGGGATTGCGGAGTTCCTTCCCATTTCGAGCACGGCTCACATAATCATCGCACAACTGCTATTTGGGTATTCCTTTCCTGGATTATCTTTTGAAGTTATTCTGCATCTTGGTTCTATTTTAGCTGTTATCCTTTATTTCCGAAAAGATATCTTTCACTTACTGCAAACGTTTTTTCGCTATATCGCACAGCGGCGGCCACAAGACCGTCCTGAATTCTTTTTTTCTATTTACATTATTGTGGCGACCGGGATCACGGGTGTTTTAGGGATTTTTTTGGAGGATATTCTTGCGGACTCCATAAAAACTCCCGTCTTTATTGCTTCCGCGCTAGCTGCCACAGGTTTCTTTTTAATTTTGATTGAACGTTTTCATAAGGTTGGAAGCCGGACTGAAAAAGAAATGACACTCTTAGATGCAATCGTCGTCGGGCTTGCCCAGACCCTCGCAGTTCTTCCCGGGATATCACGCTCTGGAAGCACCTTGATCGCTGCTCTGTATGCAGGCCTGGACCGTACGACAGCTGTTCGTTACTCCTTTTTACTATCGATACCGGTTATTTTAGGATCATCCGTGCTTGCGATCGGGGATTTAAATTCAGGGGCACTCGCTGCTATTGGCTCCTCTGCTCTCTTGGTCGCGTTTATCGCTTCTTTCGTTACGTCCTGGCTCGGTATTGTCTGGCTCATTAACTTCTTGAATAAAGGACGTTTAATTTACTTTGCTTTATACT
This sequence comes from Bacillus piscicola, assembly GCF_022458745.1. GTDB lineage: Bacteria > Bacillota > Bacilli > Bacillales > Marinococcaceae > Alteribacillus_A > Alteribacillus_A piscicola. The sequence goes on along the minus strand of NZ_JAJJJF010000012.1, from coordinate 15,017 downwards.
GTTTTATACTGGCTATTTTAGTCGTGTCCTTTTTAAATAACGGAACCGTCGTCACACTAGGGTAAAAATGTATCGATCTCCGTCCGATTATTATGCTCCCAAGCCAGTATGTCTCAACGTACGCGAAGTCAATTAACAGAGAAAACCTCCCGCCGTTTCGTTACGTACGGGAGGTTCTTTGCTTATTCAGCTCTTTGTTCAAGAAGTTGTTTCACTTCGGCTACATCTTTATCTCCGCGGCCGGATAAGTTGACAATAATAATATTATCTTTATCCATCTCAGGCGCCAATTTAGCAACAAGTGCAAGGGCATGGGCACTCTCAAGGGCAGGAATGATCCCTTCCGTCCGTGAGAGCTCTTGGAATGCATCAAGCACTTCCTGTTTCGTCACCGTAAAATACTCCGCGCGGCCCGATATTTTCAAATAACTATGTTCGGGTCCGACTCCTGGATAATCCAGGCCGGCTGCGATCGAATCCGTCGGCAGCGGGTCCCCGTTTTCATCTTGCAAACAAAGACTGGTAAATCCGTGCAGAACAGCAGGAGTCCCTTTCGTCATCGTTGCCGCTTCTAACGGTTCTGCACCAATGAGGCGGACACTCTCGTCTTTTAAATAAGCAGAGAACGAGCCGATTGCATTACTGCCGCCGCCGACACACGCGACAACTGCATCAGGAAGCCTGCCTTCCTTGGCCAAAACCTGCTCCCTTGACTCTTTACTAATCACAGACTGGAAATGATGCACCATTGTCGGAAAAGGATGAGGCCCGACGACAGAGCCGATCAAATAAAAAGTAGTTTGATAGTTTTCCACCAAATCTTGGAGCGCTGCGTCGACCGCATCTTTTAAACGAGCGCCGCCTGTTTCAACAGCAACGACCTCAGCCCCTAACAGCTCCATCCGGAAAACGTTCAGTTCCTGTCTCCGCGTATCTTCTTTTCCCATGTAAATCGTGCAGTCCATATTCATCATGGCACAGGCAGTGGCAGTGGCGACACCGTGCTGACCCGCACCAGTTTCGGCAATAACTCTTTTTGCTCCCATGTGTTTGGCAAGCAAAATCTGTCCGATTACGTTATTAATTTTGTGCGCACCGGTATGGTTTAAGTCTTCCCGTTTTAAGTAAATTTTCGCTCCGCCTAATTTTTTCGTCAAACGCTCTGCATATGTGAGTGGATTCTCGCGGCCGACATATTCTCGCAAATACATATTGTATTCTTCTATGAATACCGGATCATCCTTGTATGTCAAAAACGCTTCTTCCAGCTTACCAAGCACTGCTTGAAGCTCCTCGGGAACGAACATACCTCCGAAATCACCAAAGTAACCTTCTTCTCTACTTTCTACTTGTTTTTCTCCCATCTTTATCCCCTCAGCTCTGCTATTTTTTAATGATTCTTTACGCTCGCTTCCGGCATTGCCGGAACTGGCTCTACTTTTTGTAAGCGATCTGCATGCTTCATAAAGTAATAACGGATACTGTCTACAAGTGCATGCCAACTCGCTTCGATCACATTCGGAGAGACACCAATCGTACTCCACGTTTCTTTGCCATTCGAAGATTCCACTAATACTCGGACAGTGGATGCTGTTGCGTTCGCTTCATCCAGCACTCTTACTTTGTAGTCAGACAAATACATTTCATGGACAAGCGGATAATATTCGCCAATCCCTTTACGAAGCGCATGATCCAGTGCATTAACAGGGCCGTTCCCTTCTGCCGCGGTAATGACGGTCTGTTCCTGGATTTTCATTTTTACAATTGCTTCTGATGTGAAACGATCTTCTTTTTCTTTATTTGTAATAATATTAAAATGCTCGAGCTCGAAATAGTCATGATTTTCCCCAAGACCATTTCTGATCAGCAGTTCAAACGACGCCTCGGCTGCTTCGTACTGATACCCTTTATGCTCCATCTCTTTCATCTGCTCGATCGTGGCTTTAATCGCAGGGTCTCCTTTATCAATCGGGAGGCCCAACTCTTTTGCTTTAAAAAGCAGATTACTCTGCCCCGAAAGCTCTGAGACAAGTACTCGTCGTTCATTTCCAATATTCTCTGGGGCAATATGTTCGTAAGTTTCCGGGTGTTTCAAGACAGCGCTCACATGCATGCCGCCTTTATGCGCGAATGCGCTTTTTCCCGTAAAAGGTTGTCCGTTTGGAGGTGTCTGATTGGCAACCTCATGAATGTACTTGGAGCCTTCCGTTAATTGCTGGAGCTGTGCCTCTGTTACACACGGAATGTTCATTTTCAACTGTAAATTGGGGATGATAGATACGAGATTGGCATTGCCGCATCTCTCCCCGTATCCGTTAAACGTACCCTGAATGTGCACGGCACCGGCTTTAACCGCTTCAAGCGTATTCGCAACACCGAGCTCGCCGTCATTATGGGCATGAATACCAACCGCAATGGTCACCTTTTCTTTCACCGTTCGAATGATATCCGCTATCTCGGAAGGAAGTGAGCCGCCATTCGTATCACAAAGAGCCACACAATCAGCACCTGCTTCCTCAGCTGCTTTGATCGTCTGGAGAGCATAATCTCCATTATGTTTATATCCGTCAAAAAAGTGCTCTGCATCAAAAATGACTTCTAAGCCATTTTCCTTCAGGTAACGCACAGAATCATATATCATCTTCACATTCTCTTCTAACGTTGTCTGCAAGGCTTCTGTTACATGAAAATCCCATGTTTTTCCGAAAATCGCTGCCGCTTCCGCACCGCTTTCCAGTATTCTGTTTAAATTCGGATCGCTTTCCGCCTTGATATTCGGCCGCCTCGTACTACCAAATGCTGTAACTACTGCATGTTCAAGGTTTAGATCCTTGACCCGCTCAAAAAAATTCATATCTTTCGGGTTACTTCCGGGCCAGCCACCTTCAATATAATGAACCCCAAGCTGGTCTAATTTAGCTGCAATTTTCAGTTTATCGTCGACAGAGAGGCTGATCCCTTCCCCTTGTGTTCCATCACGCAACGTTGTATCGAATAATTTTACTTGAGAAGCCACCACGATTCCCCCACTTTTTCAACTAGATTTATCCCATTATACCAATAAAATGTTGTAACTAAGTATAGCATAAGAGATTTTTTTTGACTATGTGCGAAAGAAGACAGTATGCGCCAAGATTTTCACAGTAAGTGTGCCGTGAAGAGAGGGATGCGGAGCCCTTCGTGAGCATTGAAATGGATGAAGCCATGAAAATACGCAATCATGAAAATAACGACAGTGAAGTGAAGCTATAACGTCGCAAAATGATGATGATCCGGGAATAACGACGCCATTGAGTGGCTATGGCGTCGCGAATTGGCGATAATCCGAGAATAACAACTTCATTGGATGCCTATGACGTTGTCAAATAATTAGAAACCCAAAATAGCAACCCCATTGAAGACCTATGACGTCGCGAAATAATCACAATCCGAAAATAACAACCTCTTTGGTGACCTATGGCGTCGCGAATTGGCGATAATCTGAGAATAACAACTTCATTGGATGCCTATGACGTTGTCAAATAATTAGAATCCCAAAATAGCAACCCCATTGAAGACCTATGACGTCGCGAAATAATCACAATCCGAAAATAACAACCTCTTTGGTGACCTATGGCGTTGCGAATTGGCGATAATCCGAGAATAACAACTTCATTGGATGCCTATGACATTGTCAAATAATTAGAATCCCAAAATAGCAACCCCATTGAAGACCTGTGACGTCGCGAAATCATCACAATCTGAGAATAACGACGCCATTGGGCACCTATGACGACGTCAAACGCGTACAATTCGAAAATAGCAACCTCATTGGTTACCTGTGACGTTGTAAAAGGGTGCTGGAACGAAAATAACGACACCATTGGTATCCTACGGCGTCGTTACGAAAAAAGAAGCAGTTCAATTTTTTACCTTCTCTCTTTTATTAAAAAAAGAAGCAGCAAACAAAACAGCTGTCAGCCACGCTCCTCCTGCGAGAAATCCTGCCAGTATATCACTCGGATAATGAACACCTAAGAACACCCGGCTTACCCCGATTAAAAGGATAAGCAAGGCACAAGCAGATACCAATAAGCTTTTAACCATAAGAGACAACTGCATGCGACAACTAAAGACAGCAAGTGTGCCGTACAATAAAATGACATTCATCGCATGCCCGCTCGGAAAACTAAAACCCGTTATCTCAATAAGAGGATTAATCTCAGGACGAGCCCGTTCGTACAGTGACTTGATGAGATAGTTCGCCAACCCGCCCCCGCCAACAGCAACTGCTAGCACTACTCCTCTTTTTACCTTGCCAAACAATATAAGCAGCGTACTACTAAATGCCGTGACAAAGCTGGTAAAAGCAACGGAAGCGAACCCAGTGAGAAAAGAAAAGAAACCCACCATGCCTTCCACATACATCGGCTCTAAATTTGCAATAATACGGTGATCCATTTTTATAAGGAAGGATTCGTCTATCCAAGATCCTACAACAAGGAACAGCCCTGCCCCGCATAATGATCCAAACAAGAGCAACAGACGGATCCTCTGCAAGTGACTATGATCCATGTCATTCATACTATCCTCCGTCTCCTCTTCGTTTGTCGTACTCTATCATACTTTCCACAGGATGCAGATGCTTAATCATTCTCGCTTTGCGTTAAGGATAAAATTTTATTGCCATCACCAAGCAGCCCTCGTAAAAAACCTAAAAAAAGAAACCGCTGCTTGATATAAGCGGTTTCTCTTCTCGTATCTTTTATGCATAAACATTAACAAGCAGTCCTCTTATTTCACCTACCATGTCGAGAATCCCAATCCCGCTTTTCTCTTTTTCCAATACAGCATTAGTTAGATCAAGGAGCTTACGGTCCACTTCCTCGACAATTTTGTACACTTTCGTGCGTCCCCGACGATTGAAACCACGTTTTTCTTCCAGGCTAAGCCCATGATCGACAGCTTCTTGGAGAAAATCTTTTACGAGCTGCTTGTATTTCCGCAACTCTTCCGCTGTCCGCGATTCGGCCAATACTTTTCCCTGGTCTTCAATGTCATCAATCATTTGCGTAAATCGTTCATACGCTTTTTCCTGACGCCTCTGTGCCATAATTTCTGTGAATGTGGTGCTTGTCCGTGCTGCTTCTTTCGTCTTAGCAGCAGGTCTTGTCAGCCCCGTTTCCATAACTCGTTGAATATCCACTTACCTCACGACCTTTACGGGATGTCCTTCATCTAGTTTACCACAACACGATCCTTTTACTGAAGCAGTTGAAGAACCCCTTGAGGGAGCTGGTTGGCTTGCGCGAGCATGGCGGTTGCCGACTGATTAATAATATTGTTACGCGTGAACTCCGTCATTTCAAGTGCCATATCGGCATCACGGATCCGCGACTCGGCAGACGTTAAATTTTCGTGCGTCACCTGAAGGTTATTAATGGTATGCTCAAGGCGATTCTGTACGGCACCAAGCTTCGCCCGCGCTGACGATACTTTATTAACCGCTGCGTCTAATTTCGTAATGGCCGCATCGGCTTCTTCGTGTGTCCCCACACTAAGCCCGTTAATACCGAGCTCCTCAGCGTCCATCGGTGGAATATCCACCAGCACCTGCTGCTCACTATTCGGACCGATTTGAAAAGCAAGACGATTATTTGCAATTTCAAAAGTAGACGTTTGATTTTCAACCGTCTTTTCATTTAAATCAAATCTGATACCAGCTAACTCAAATGTTCCTTTATTAAAATTTCCATCCGAACTAACAGTTCCACTTATAGTTAATTTTTCGTCTTCATATAGGGGTACATTATTCAATGAAAGATTTACTCCCACCTCTGTTTCAGCACTTAGTGTTACTGTCCCACTGTTTGAAATATTACCCAAAGATAGTTGTATATCTCCGACAGTTAGTATATCACCATTTGCATTTTGAAGATCTGTTGACGTTACTTTATTATCAGGGCCTGTGATTTCGATAGATCCTTCATAGTCAGTGCCGTTATCTTTGAAATCTTTTACTTCTATCACGTATTCCCCAAGCTCTGTTTCATTTGTCAGCGAAATATCTGCAGTTTTTAAACCTACGCTTTCATTATCCTCTATCTCAAATTTACTAGTAATTGATTTAAATTCAAGTGTGTATTCTCCTGATTTGGCAGTGTTACCTGTGACTATGGGAGCTGACACCAAATTGGCGCCATTGGGTTCTATCCCTGCTTCGCCTTCGACAAACCGTGAAAAATACGCGCTGGAGCCGTCGAGTAGTTTTTTGGTGTTGAATTCGGATTTTTCGGAGATGCTGTCGACTTCTTCGATCAGTGCATTGATTTCTTTCTGGATTTGATCGCGGTCTTCTTGTGTGTTCGTGTCATTCGACGATTGCACGGCGAGTTCGCGCATGCGCTGGAGCATGGAGTGGATTTCCTGCATCGCACCTTCTGCGGTCTGGATTAAGGAAATGCCGTCCATCGCGTTCCGTTCGGCTTGTTTTAAGCCGCGGATTTGGGAGCTCATTTTTTCTGAGATCGCAAGTCCGGCCGCATCGTCCGCGGCACGGTTAATACGGAGCCCGGAAGACAGCTTTTCTAAATTTTTAGAGACGAGGTTTTGGTTTTGACTTAAATTTCGGTAGGCATTTAACGCTTGAATATTATTATTTATTTTCATCAGGTTATCTCCCTTGCGTTATTTCTCGTATAGTACATTTTGTTCGTAGGCGTTGGTACGTCTGCGCGATACTTGCGACTGTTTGTCTGTCTGCGTACGCATTGCTTCTATCCAGGAACGTGAGAGCTTACGTAAGATAACTAAAACATTTTCTGCTGCATTCCTGTCCTTTTTCACGTTCGCCGCCATTAACTGTTCACTCATATAATTATATAAACTATCAAGTTCATCCGCGATAATACCTGCTTCGTAGTTAAGGCCGACACCGAGACGTTCTAAAATGTCGATTGCCCGCTGCAGCTTTTGGTTCGCACTTATATAGTCTCTCTTCTTAATAAAAGAGATCGCTTCTTCAATGTTACGTTCACAAGCTTCATATAAAAGCATCGTCAGTTCTTGAGATGATTTTTTTTGAAGCATTTCCTCTGATAAAAACGCCATCTTTTTCTTCCTTTCGGATGATAGACTTCTTCTATAATATCGACTAAAAAGCTGGCAGCTTAATAGTTTTTTTCCATTTCCTCAATTAATAACAGGACTTCTGCAATGACGGAATATAACTGTGGGGGGACGCTTTCACCCAAATCCATATCGAGAAGGCTTGCGGCGAGACTCGGGTCTTCCTGCATATGGATATCGTGTTTTTTCGCCAGTTCCAAAATATGTTCCGCAACCTCTCCCCTCCCGCTCGCCGTCACGCGCGGAGCTTCATCGCTGTCATATTTCACTACGGCCGCAGTCGGACCGTTTTTCGCTTTACGCTGATTTTGGTTGTAATAATGAGAAAGCCTCATATTTTGTAATCAAATCCTTCCTCTGTCTGAACCGGTAAAATCGTTTCCCCCGCATCGGCCTGTCCGCCCACGCCTTCTTCCCGTTGAAAAGGCTGATAGCGAATGTCATGAATGTCGTAGCCAAGCTCGCTGATCGCATTCGTCGTTTTTTCAACAAGCGGCCCCATCACATCGGAAAAACCGGGCAGGTCGTTTTTTAACGTAATCGATAATTGTCGCTCCGATGATTGAATCACTATCCCGATATTACCAAGCACCGGAGTCTCGATCATGAAGTATAGGGCACAGTTTTCCCAATCAAGCTGACCGCCTGATTCACGTGATTGCACATAAACTTGCAGCTGTTCTTGACTCTCCTTCAGCGGCAGCGGAAGATTGAATAACAAATGCTGCGGCACTTGTCCCTGGTCCGTTTTACTTAGGAGCTGCTGTCCTGTTACATTTGCGAGTGCCTGGTTCGCTTGCTGGTGCAGTTTACTGCCGCTATCTTCATTTCTCAACAGTTGGAGCAGAGCTTCTTTGAGATTATGAGTTTGATGGTTCGAAGCATTATTTTGTTCTTTTCCTTGGGAAGCGAGCATTTGGCTGATTTCACTTTCCCTGTTTAACCCGAGTGCCCGGATCAGTTCAAAGAGCTGCCGCGCTGACGGTTCTTGCGTCGCGTACCACGCTTGCTCGGTAACATGCTGGACCGCGGTCTTTATCCCGCCGGACGAAAGTATTTCTTCCTTCGTAACAAAATGTTTAACCCGCTGTTCTGCCGGTTTAAACTGTAAACGTTCTACGGATTCCTGGACATTTTTGACAACTGTGCGTGCTCCCCGAAGGTCACCGCGCTCAAGCAAGTGCTTCGCTTCGGCTAATTGCCCGCTTAACTGCAGCATCTTACGCTCCGTTTTCATGTCCGTAAACAACATAACATCACTTCTTAAAAGCGTACGGTCGATTTGCTTAATCGCCGCTTCTAACACTTGTTTTGCCTGCGGGGCGGCCTGCTTATTCTGCTCGAGCAAGTGAGACGTTTGCTGCAGCTGGTGCACCGTATTTCGTTTTACTTGCTGAAAGGAAGCGGCAACATCGGCAAGTTTCTCTGTAATTCGTGTCTCCAAGAGTTGCTTTGATGAAAGTGAAGCAGCGCTGTGCAAGGCTTCATCCGCTGTATAACTTGCGCTGGCCTTCGTTTCAGCTAAACCTTCCAATGTTTCGTACGCGAGCTTGCGAGCGGCTATTTCTTTCCCTTCCCCTGCAAGTCCCACCGCACGCTTAATTTGGTCCGTTGCCGTTTCTTTTTGATTTTCCGGGATTCTCGGGAGTAAGTCTCGTTGCAGCTTCTCCAACACGTTATGAATGTCCGGCTCTTCCAACAGAGTCTTTTTATATGGCTCAAAAGAGACGGTCTCTCGACTTGCCTCCACTTCAAGAATCGCCTGCAAAAGCCGAGCATTCCCCGCCTCCTGAAGCTGCCCTGTTTGTTTTGCTGCTTTAAGAATCATCTCAGTCGTTTTGTCGCTTGTATTATTTTCGGAAAAAAAACGCTCTAGCCGTGCCTGAAGTGACCCCGCTTTCCCGATATTTTGCAGCAGCTCGTTTACGAGTTGTGCTGTACTGCCGGTCCTGCTTTCGGTCATTTTCACACCCGTTATGTCGTTCTCTGCCTGTCGCAGTGCTTGCTGGAGCTTTTCGATACCAGCCTTTTGAAGAACGTCAGCTTCTCGTAGCGCTTTCTCGATACGGGCAGCCTGCTCGGCTGTTAACTCTTGATGTGGGAGAATCTGATCTCGGATCGTTTGTCTCACATTTGCTGCAGAAGCGCCTTCTTGCAAGTGCCTGCTGACATTATGGATGATTTCTTTTAGCGGCTGGCTTTGGCTTGTGCTTTTTTCGACAGCACTCTTGACCGCTTCCTGGAGATCATCCGGGACTGTCAGACGATCGCCCGTATGGTTTTTCACAAACTCATGGGCACCTTTTCCGTGTAAACTTTCATGGATATGCGTTAAATTGCTTTCAGTTATAGCAATCCGTTTAGCCGCTGCTGCCTCTACCGTCGCTGCTTTTTCGGCAGCCGTACCGCTTGCTCTTGCCAAAAACCGCTCGAGCCCCTCTAACGCTCCTTTGGACAACGGTATCTCTTGTTTCATAAATGTCTTTGTCGCTGTTAGCAGCTGATCGGACGGGCGGGCGATACCTGCACTCTTTAGAAAAGCAGCAGCTGAAGCTTTTTCTGTACCGGCTCTCGTTGCAGCTTTTTGTTCTGCGTCCACAGCTTGTACAACTGCTAGTCCCTCTTTCTTTCCAATTACTTGCAGGGCTACATTATCATCCTTTGGCACGTCCCCTTTAAAATGAACGTCCATTTTTACACCGCCGGTTCGGATTACTGCTTCATTATTTTCTTTGCGCTCTATTATCGTGCCTCGAATCATATCCCCGCTTTTCAAAGACAGCGGTTTTTCCCGCGCTTGACTTAAAGGCGTATTGGTAACATGCTGCATATTTCTCACCCCGCTCCTACTCTCTGCCTATAATATCGGTTAAAGTGAAACAATATTTATCCGACTTGCGACCGAAATTATGTAAAAAAAGCCGCTGCATCTCCTGCGGCGGCCTGTTCATTTTATTCATTTCAAAAACGAGAAAAGATCAAGTTGTGTATAAGCTTCCTGCTTCGGTATAACGTGAAGAGCCGTAATGCCAAGCAAGCGGACAGGGTTCCCGTTCCAATAGTTTTCTAATAAATCGACAGCTTGTCTCTGGATTTCCTCAGCAGAAAAAAACGGATTTACCAGTTTTTTACTACGGGTGATTGTTTTCCGGTCGCTATAGCGAATCGTCAATTGAATGGTGTGCGAGCAAACGTTTTTCCTCGCCATCCGGTCCGCCGTTTTTTCCGCTAAATAGGTGATCACCTTCAAAAGTTCCGCTTTCGCTGTCACGTCTTCGGCTAACGTCGTCGAGCTTCCGACACTTTTTATGTCGTTTGCAGCCTCGGGGTCCACCTCGCGATAATCGATCCCGTTGGCACGCTCATGAAGCTTTTTACCTTTTAATCCAAAACGTGCCTTCAAGGCAATCCCCGAATACAGCGCTAGGTCTCGAATGGTATAAATTTCCATTCCATTTAGCTTTGCTGCTGTTTTCCTGCCGACACCGTGCATCTCCTCGACTGGGAGCGGCCATAATTTTTGCGGTAATTCCCGCTTACGCAAAACCGTGATTCCCATCGGCTTTTTCATATCACTTGCCATTTTCGCTAAAAACTTGTTAGGGGCAATCCCAATGCTGCAGCTAAGCCCCAGGTCTCGTTTAATACGCTTTTGGAGCTCTTGTGCGAGGACGAGCGACTTGCCGGTTTTAAAAGAAGCCGTAACATCCATATATCCTTCATCAATGGAGACAGGCTCCACTAATGGAGTATAGTCCTCAAGCAGTTGAAACATCTCCGCCGAAGCCGCCCGGTATTTATCAAAATCAGGAGGGCGAATGACCAAGTGCGGGCATTTTTTCAATGCGTCCCTGACGGACATCGTTGTTTTCACACCGAACGCTCGTGCCTCGTAACTCGCCGTTACGACGATGCCTCTGCGTTCTTTTGGATTTCCAGCTATCGCGAGTGGTACCCCTTCTAGACCAGGGTCATGTACTCTTTCAACAGATGCGTAAAAAGCATTCATATCAACGTGAAAAATAACTTTCCCGTTCCAGGATGCGGTGCTCACTTTATGATCCCTTTCTTATGCGGATACTGTTTCTTCGATAATCGCCACAACTAATTCAGTTAAATCCACCATCTTTTCAACGGCGATCTTTTCATTCGTCGTGTGTATGTTTTCATAACCAACTGCCAAATTGACGGTTGGTATCCCGTAACCGCTGATAATGTTGGCATCGCTGCCACCACCGCTTTCAAGTAAGCGCGGAGTGCGGCCAACCTTTTTAGCAGCTTGCATCGCCGTTTTCACAACTTGGTCTTTTTCATTCAACTTAAAACCGGGATAGACTACTTCTACGTCAACTTCCGCTTCTGCTCCCATCTCAGCAGCTGTATCCTTAAACGCTTTTTCCATTTTCCCTACTTGCTTTTCCATTTTCTCTTCGATGAGAGAGCGTGCTTCCGCTTGAATCTTCACTTCGTCGCACACGATGTTCGTTTGTGAACCGCCTTCAAAACGGCCGATGTTCGCTGTTGTCTCCTTGTCAATACGGCCAAGCGGCATTTTCGCGATCGCTTTTGCTGCGACGGTAATGGCGGATATGCCCTTCTCCGGCTCGACACCAGCATGCGCTGTCTTCCCTTTAATCGTAACCCCGATCTGTGCCTGTGTTGGCGCCGCGACAATAATGTCACCTATCTCACCGTCACTGTCTAACGCATACCCGTATGTTGCTTGTAACAGGCTTTCATCTAACGCTTTCGCACCGACAAGGCCGGATTCCTCACCGACCGTGATAACAAACTGAATCGTCCCGTGCGGTATATTACGCTCCTTAACTACCCGGATACATTCAAGCATCACAGCGATTCCTGCTTTGTCATCGGCACCGAGGATGGTCGTGCCGTCTGTCTGCACATAACCGTCTTTCAGAAACGGTTTGATCCCATTACCAGGCACGACGGTATCCATATGCGATGTAAAGTAAATCGTTTCCGCACTCTCTGCTGTTCCTTCCCACGTACAAACGAGGTTGCCCGCTTCATGAGCGGTCGTGCTTGCGGCATCATCTTCCACAACGCTCAGACCCAATTCTTCAAACTTTTTCTTAAGTACACCGGCGATTTTTTTCTCTTTCGTTGTTTCTGAATCCACTTGGACCAGTTCCATAAATTCCTGAACGAGACGATCTTCCTTAATCATCGATTTGTCCTCCTGTCTCTACTAACCTTTGGCACGTCCTTTTTATTTTTTCTCGCAAAACTCATACAATACTCGGCCTGTTGAACGAGGATGGAGAAAAGCTACATCAGCACCGCCTGCCCCTTTGTAAGCTTCCTCGCTTAACGTTTGAATACCATCCTGTCGAATTTCTTCCAGGCGTTGATTAATGTCGGACACACCGAGTGCAATATGATGGATCCCTTCGCCTTTTTTCTCGATAAACGAAGCGATCGGACTTGTATCAGCAAGCGGCTCAAGCAATTCAAGCTTCGAAGATCCAATTTCGATAAATGCTACTTTCACTTTTTGGGATTCCACTTCTTCGACTTTTAAAAGAGTAAGACCGAGAACCTCCTCATAAAAAGGCAAATGCTCCTCGATTGATTTGACAGCGATTCCAATGTGATCAATTTTTTTCGGTGCTTCTTTCATTATCTTCATCCTCACTTTTATGTATTCTTTTTGGAAGGAAACGGCCTCCCCTGTACTTGCATACAAATAGCGGTTGAGACTTTAAGCGAAAAGCTTTAAAATAGAGATAAAGCTTGTTAGCACGGAGGGGAAAACATGCCGAAAAAACTCCAAAAAACTATCGTTTATATTATGATCATAACATTAGTTGTAGGAAGTTTGCTTACTGGAGCTGCAACTTTTTTCTAAAAAAGCCAGTTCGTCCTGCATCAACGAAAAAACTCGCCCCAGCCGGCGAGTTTTTTTTACAACGATTTTAAGTCTTCTTCTACATAAAGGGGCTTACTGTCAAACAGCACGCCTCTTTCTTTCGCGATTTGCTGAGCTGTTTTAGGGGTTGTTCCAATCCAGACCTTTGTTCCTATCTCAACTTTTTCAAACAATTCGTTGACATGTTCGTTCAAAAGACGGACACACCCATTGGATACGTAATGACCGATCGATGACGGCCGGTTCGTTCCATGAATCCCATAGATGCGACCATTCGTGTTTTCCGCATCAAAACCAATCCACCTGCTGCCAAGCGGATTATCCGGATCGCCGCCTTTAATATCAAGCTTACGGTAATACGGACGGATTGCTTTCACGGTAACGGTGAATTCACCCTCCGGCGTGAGGGATTTCTCTTTTCCTGTCGCTACGCGGTAACGGCTGACAATTTCACCCTCTTTGATGTAAATAAGCTCATTGGTCTGTTTATTAATAATAATATATGGATCCCCTGCAACAGGTTCTAGATTCAGCGGCCATAATACAGACGAAAGCATCCAAAAAGCCAGCAAAATTTTCATCGTATGACGCCCTTTATTAGTAAATTAACATCTATTTATTACTATCTCTTTATTGGCTTTCTTTATGCAATCGCTTCCGCAACACCCGGTCCGTTCGCTTTGGATCTGGCTTGAACATTTTTTTTAAAGTCAGATAGTTCTCTAATTCATGCAGAATGTAGAATAAAGCAGATCGTACTTCAAATTCTTCTCGTGTTCCGGGGAGGGCCATATTTCTTATTTCACCTGACAGGTCACTTAATTTGTTAAGAAAGTACTCCGTTTTATTGTTAGGGGAGATAGCATCACTTAATTCATCCATAAACTCAGCCATTTTCTCTCCCTGGACGACAGTCCGGTCAAGCGTCGAAATAAATGGCAGGATTCGTTCAATGACATCGAGCTGCTTCTCACGCATCCGAAAATAATGGTAAAAATAATCTTCGTTGCGAAGAAAATAATTATCCATTGTTTTCAATGCCATTCCTTTAGCTGTGTTAACAATGGCGGACGCCTGCGTAATTTCCTTCCCGTCCCATGCCGACTCACCTTCCCGTAAATACAGGGAATATTCTTTCCAAATTTGTTTCATACGATCCTCAAGCTCTGCTTGCTTCCCTACTAACGTCTTTTCCAGACTTGGCATATAACTGTTCATTACTAACGCAACGGTAACACCAATTGTAATCAACAAAAGCTCGTTGATCCACAATGCAGTGGTTATACTCCCGTATATGTAAAGGTGCAGCATTGTCACGACACTCGTTACAATCCCACGCTCCAACCCGAAGCTGACAGCCGTGGGGATAAAGAGAGCAAATAGTAAAGCAATGGTCAACGGGTGATACCCTAATCCTGCGAATAAGACACTGGCAAAGACGAGGCCGATCAAGCAAGCAACAATTCTTTCCCAGGAGGCCCGCAAGGACTCCTTTTTCGTCACCGAAATACAGAGAACCGTAATAATCCCCGCTGACACAAAAAATTCTAATCCCAGCAGCTGGGCAATAAAAATAGCCAGGGCGGCACCAATGGCCGTCTTTAACGTTCGATAGCCCACTCTCCATTTAACCATGTGCAGGTCCTTTTACCTCCCCTATAGTTCCGTATTAACAATAAAAAAACTGCACAAGTTTATCTGTGCAGCTGTCATTTGTTAATGTATGGCGCGCCTACCAGGATTCGAACCTGGAATACGAGAACCGGAATCTCGCGTGATATCCATTTCACCATAGGCGCATTCGCTTAAAACAAGACAATCTCTATATTAACTAAAAAAGGTAACACTGTCAACAACTTTATATAGATAGTGTGCGTCAAGTTTTTCTTGACATGGTTATCAAGGCAATATTTGCAGCACTCTGTTTACAAAAGTGCTTATTTAGATATTAAACACAAACAATAATGTAAATAAATGAGACATTATTCATTTACGATCATAAATATCTGTTGATTGT
>NZ_JAJJJF010000011.1 GCF_022458745.1 Bacillus piscicola | reverse complement strand
CCAATCAAAAACTGGTGTTTACGGATTTAAACGAATAATTCCTGTGTTAATCAATAATTTATTCGTATTCATTATCTATTTAAACACTTATGAAATTTAGTTCACATTAATAAAAAAAATGAACATTAATTTTTAGGAGGATGGGGATGGAAAAAGTGATAAAATACGCTGATAAGGATGCGCCCTCTGTATGAATGCCCGGTAACAGTCGATTTCTTTATCTCTGCCAACAAAGAAGCTTCCTTCTAAACCCCTGATCATGTTCGCCAATGTACGTTGCTTTTGGTCTATATTCTCCATCCCATTCCCCCTGGTTAACGCATTCGCTTACGGAATATATAAAATAATGTTATAAGAATTTTTAGAAAATGTAAACAAAAAATAGCAAGTGCCTGTGTCGACCCCAACGGCACATGCTACACCAGATTCAGCCCACAAGTACAAGTTATTCTTGAAAGTGGGCGAGGAATTCTTTAATAATCGGGTTGCTCTCTTTTTTTCTTAAAGCTGCTAGATAAAAAGTCCGTTCAAAGCCGGCGAATTCATCAATAATCTTGATCCGCTCCGCTTTTGCAGCCGGAATAGCTGCCAAATTGGACACGACACTAATGCCGACCCCTTCCTCCACTGCTGCAATCAACGCTTCTGTACTGCCCACATGAAGAACGGCCCGTAACTGGGAGAGCGAGATGTCATGCTGCTGTAAGTAACGTTCCATCACTTTGCGCGTGCCAGAGCCCTCTTCCCGTAAAACGAAATCATATTCCTGCAGACGATTCCAGCTTTCTTTCGTAAACTCGCACAACGGGTGCTCGTTTGGTGCAATGACAACGAGTGTGTCAGAGGCGATGGCCTTAGACAACACCGTGTCTTCCGCAGGCTCGGCTCCGACAATGGCAACGTCCACTTGTTCGTTTTGTAATTTCTCAATCATTTGTTTGGAATCCCCAATTTCAATGGAGACGGCAACGTGTGGATAGAGTGTACGAAAGCTGCGAATCCAGCGGGGGAGTAAATAGGTTCCGGGTATGGTGCTTGTCCCGATCATTAAATTACCTGATAGCGTGTCCTGATAACGCTGAATGTCCGCCTCGGCTTTGTGCCACAGCTGCAGAATGTCTTTGGCTGTTTGATAAAGAAAACGACCGGCCGGTGTCGGGGATATCCCTGCCGCATGTCGGTCGATGAGAACGACGTTTAAATCTTTTTCCAAGCTTTTCATCTGGCGGCTGACCGCAGGCTGTGAGCAATTTAGACGGGCTGCTGCCTCAGAGAAGCTTTGTTTTTCCACTAAGAGTATAAACGTTTCTAACTTCCGGATATTCATCGTAATTTTTTCGCCCCTCATTTATGAAAGCATTCTTTTGGCATCTATCATTCGCTGCGTCACAGTAAACAGAATCATGAAAAAAAACAGCAACGTAAAAATAATTAATTGACTATGGAACAACATCATCAAAGACAGTAATATAAAGCCTTCACTGCGTTCCGCCAATCCTGCCTGATAATAAAACGATTTCACTCCCGATTTATCAGCGAGTGCTCCCACCGTTAAAAATACGGTCATCGACAAGACAATGGCTGACGTCAAAAGGAGGAGGGCCCACATCGCCTCTGGAAAGCGAAAGGCAATGCCTATTATCACACTAAGTTCCACGACCCTATCAAACAAAATGTCGAGCAGCGTTCCCCACAGGGAAGGTTTTGTCTGCCGGGCAATTGCGCCATCAACGGCATCAAGAAACCCCGACAGCCAAAGAGCCATCACCGCGATGTAAGGCTGTCCCAAATAGACAAACAAGCCTGCACTGCTTCCAATCATAAACCCTACAACAGTCACTTGGTTAGCTGTCCATCCTCGCTTAGCCAGCGACTTGGCGGCTTTTTGAATCACAGGTTCAACATATTTTCTCGCGTGGGTATCTAGCATCACGTCCTCCCCTTTATCTTATCTCTTCCAGGTCGACCACTGCCTGTTCAGGCGCCTCAATGAATACCTTATCCCCGGTCGAAAAAGTAGCTTCCCCCGGTAAAATCAGCTCCTGACTCTCCGTATCCAATACGATGTGATAAAATAGCTGCCCGGAACGCAGCCACTTTCCAGCAATGTGTCCTTTAAACACAAGCTTCTTTTCTTTAAGGGTGGACGAATCAGCGGTAATGGTGAACGCATCATTGGTAATAAAGAAACGATTGTCAAGAAGCATCCCTTCTGAAAAAAACACCGCTGTTTCCACACTTAGCGGGCGCTGGTAAACGTCGAGCGGCGGGCCGATTTGGTGTATAGCACCTTCTACCATCACAGCTACACGATCAGAAAGCATCATCGCTTCTTCTTTGTCGTGCGTTACAAATAAAGCGGTCATCCCTTCTTCTTTTAACATCCCTTTCATCCACATCCCAAGTGACCTTCTTAACAGCGGATCAAGGCTGCTGAACGGTTCATCAAAAAGAATAAGTTTCGGCTTCGTGATAAGTGCTCTCGCAAACGCAACGCGCTGTTGCTGACCTCCTGAAAGGGCATGGGGATAAACATTCTCGTAATCTGCCATTTCAACCCGGTTTAACATCTGCATTCCTTGTCTTTCCCGTTCTTTTTTCGGTATCTTTTGCAGCTTCAGTCCGTACGTAATATTTTCTATTACCGTCATATGCGGAAACAACAGTGCTTCCTGGTGCATCATCACAACCGGCCGTCGTTCGGGCTTCGTTCGAGTTATATTCACGCCCTCGAGTAGGACTTGCCCGGCGGACACAGGAACCATTCCGGCAATGGCACGAAGAAGTGTCGTTTTTCCACAACCTGAAGGTCCCACGACACAAACAATTTCCGAGTGCTGTACAGCAAGGTTAATTCGGTGCAAAATGACGTGGTGACTGATATGTACTTGTAAATGCTGGCAACTGAGCATGGCTGTTTCCATTTTTACTCCTTATTAGACTTTTTTTCTGCTGCGCAGGAATAAACTTTCGAACATGAGCAAAAGGGCAATGGTAAGGACAATAAATAGCAAGGAAAACGCAGCCGTCACCGGACGGTCTGCTCCGCTTACATACGGATAATAAATCATTGCCAAGGTGATGACCTGCCCTCCGCCAATTAAGGCAGTCAATACGTATTGACTAATCGAAATGACGAAGCTTAACGCCGCGACTGCCCGGATACTTGGAAAAAGAAGTGGAAAAGTTACCGTTTTAAAAACAGTAAACGGGGATGCCCCTAAATTTCTAGCTGCCTCTTCATATTTCCAGCCAATATTTTCATAGCCGGCTCGTAAAATCCGGATTGTGTAGGGAAGTGTCGGAACCAGATGGATCAGGACAACCCCGATCCAGTGATCGGCCATCCCTAATCGAATCGCAGTGAAAAGCAGCCCCATCCCAATGGCTAAGCTTGGTACTAAAATCGGCAGGAGCAACAGTGTTTCGATAAGGGATTTTCCTTTAAACTCTTCATAAGCAAGCGCTCTTCCCGCCGGCAGTCCTAATAGGAAGTTCAGTACTATCACGAGCATCCCGATTACAGCTGTCACGAAGAGTGCCTCCCAAAGCTGGGAATCTTGAAACACAACAGTCCATGCCCGCAAGCTGAATGAAGCCGGCAGCAGCTGGGGCCAGCGCCATTCGTGAGCGAAGCTGCTCATGCCCAAGATCAAAAAGGGAGCAAGTAATCCAACGACAATGAGAGTCAATACTGTTATTTTCATGGTTCTGCGGATAAAGGATTTCACAAATTATTTACCCCTTGACATTTGATTTCGTCGTCGCTGCGACAGGCCAAAAGCAAGAAATGCCAATAGCAGAGTAAGGAACGTCGTCACCATCATGACTGCCATAGCTGCAGGCCTGCTGCTCCAATCATTTTCAAAATACCATTGGTACGATAAGAGCGGAAGCATTTTTGGATACGTGACGCCAAGAATGTAAGGCACTTCAAAGGCTGCAATTGTGAAGGAAAACAAAATAATCCCTGTCTCGGTGAGTACCGGTGCCAATGCAGGGAACTCAGCAGTTTTAAACACTTCCCAGGAACCGCCTCCGAGCGTGCGAATTACCGCTTCGTAATTTGAGTTTAGCTGGTAATAGACAGGAAGCAGCATAAGAATGACAAAGGGCACTTCTTTCCATATGTAAGTTAAAATAATTCCAGTACCCTGCCGGTTTTGTACGGAAAAAGGATATTCTGACATCTCCTGAATCCAGCCAAAACGATACAACAACGATGACAATAAGCCGCTGTCTGAAAAAAATAACAGGACTAAGTAAGCAGCAACTAAATGAGGTACCAGCATCGGCAGCCATACGAGCAATTTCCAGCGGTTTTTCCTAAAATAGTGATATAAATACCTCGTCACTACTAAGCCAAGTACCACCGAAACAGCAGTGGAAAGCAGCGCTGTCGAAAAACTTAGGAAAAGGGAATCCCAAAAAACAGGATTGGTGAATAGTTCGTGATAATACACTACCGTCCATTCCCCAGTTTCCCAATCCTGGAGACTCTCCAGCAATGCAGCCGCAGTCCCCCAGCCAACGAAAACAATTGCTGCGGTCACACTTGGCAACAACAGCAAGTAAGGTTTAATGCGTTGTTTGAACAACTTCACTCATCCAGTTCTCCTTTAACCACTCGGTATAAGCCGGATCCATTTCATTCAAATATGCCGCTTCGAGTTGCTCACTTGGCAGGACGCTGTCTCCGCGCTCTATGTTTTTGAATTTTTCTTGATCAGCTTCGGATAATTTCTCCAACGAGAGAGGGGTGTTTTCGCCCCAGACAGATGGCTGCATTTTTTCCAGTTGGGCCTCCGGTGACAGTAATTCATTGATTGCTACCATCGCACCTGCCTTGTTCGGACTATTAAATGGGATGGACAAAAAATGATAGTTGCCAATTGACCCTGGCTCCATGATAAAGCTTTTC
This sequence comes from Bacillus piscicola, assembly GCF_022458745.1. Taxonomy (GTDB): domain Bacteria; phylum Bacillota; class Bacilli; order Bacillales; family Marinococcaceae; genus Alteribacillus_A; species Alteribacillus_A piscicola. The sequence continues at coordinate 85,002 of NZ_JAJJJF010000011.1, read as the reverse complement.
GTTGTCTCCGGAAAGGTACCGTCTTCTATTAATCGCTCGGCTCTCGCTTCATTGTACCCCATCGTCATCCACACTTCCCCCTGGCTGTACAAACGGTCAAGTTCCGTAAGTGAAGCCGGGTAGTTTTCTCCGTTTTTCCATAGATACGGCTGAATGTCATTCAGATATTGCCACACGGCATCCCCATGCTCATTCGTCAGTTCTTCCCTATACAGTTCGTTTTCTAACACGTCTCTTCCCATTTTGTCATAGAGCAGATGTTTCATAAAGCCGCTGCCGGTAAAATCCTGAACTTCCGGATATGTGAACTTACCAGGATTCTCTTTCACCCATTGTGCCAGCTCGATGAAATTTTGCGGAGGTTTCTTGATATGGGCAGCATCATAAAAAAACACATATTGCACTTTGCCCCACGGCGCTTCCATGCCTTCCACCGGGGTACCGAAGTCTGTTTGCAGATCAGCACGATCCTGACCTATAAACTTCTTGAAATTCGGCAGCTTATCAGAGAACGAGTTCCACAACAGGCCGTTTTCCTTCGCGTTTTTAAAGTTTTCTCCATTAATCCAGATGATATCCATAACACCAGTCTCTTTGTTTGCTCTTTTCTCCGTTTGCAGTTTTTGGAGTACTTCCGTAATGTCCATCGGATAGCGCTTTAAGGTAATGTCGTAGTTCTCTTTCAGCCTTGGCGCGACCCAGTTGTCGATATAGCGATTCACCCCTTCATCGCCACCCCACATGTACAAATTGACCTGGCTGTTTTCCGCTGCAGCCTCCGTCTTTTCCCAGGGCTGTTCGAGCAGTGCTTCGGAACTCGCACTGTTTTCGGAATGTTCATCTGTTTGTCCACTCTCTGAATTTGTACAACCTGCAAAAATCGCGACCAGGAATATCCCAACTAAGCCAATTCCGCACTTCTTCCACGGGTTTTTAAACATTGTATCACTCCTTTCCCTTTCTATAGCCGGTAAGGTTTTTCACTCTTGACGCTGTTATTCTTCTCGCGGACTCATTTCAGAGCATCGTTCACTCGCTATGACGTCTTTATTTATCGACTCACTCGATTTCAAGGCGTCATTGCCTTCCGATGACGACGTTATTTTCCCCTTTGCCTGTTTTCACAACTTCATTCGGCTCCTATGACGTCGCTATTCCGTTCTTCTCAATATTTCACGGCGTCATCCGGCCTCTATGACGTTGTTTTTCCCCGATTTACTTGATTTCAGAGCGTCATAGGAAACCCTATGGCGCTCTCGTCTCATAATTTACAATTAGATTGGCATTCAAAGTAACTTTCCCACTGGCCAAGGAAAAAGTACAACGCCCAGCCAGCCGCTTGGATACCGAGAAAAGGATTCATTCCCCAATCGCTCGATAAAAACACGATACTAATCAACATTAAAATAAGAAGCAACCCCCAGCGGATGTGCCACAACACGCGCTGGAGGAGTGCTCCTGTTTTTCGGTGTACATGCATCGGTGTGCTCCTTTATTTCCTTCCTTTATTTTGCCTTCGCTTTTTTCATTCCCATCAGTTTCGGTCCTAGTAAACTGCCGAGCACCGCGATTGCAATAACAACGGTGAAAACAAAAAATAGAATCTTCACACTTCCGGAAGCGGTCTCACCGAGGTACGAATACAACAGTGTTGCCGGCAGTTGGCCAAGACCGGTCGCCCAGAAGAAGTGCCGGAACGATATTGCCGTTACCCCTGCGGCATAACTGACGAGGTCAAAAGAGACAATCGGGACCAGCCTGGTGATAAAAATCGAATGCTTTCCGTATTTTTCAAAAAAACCATCCCACCAAAGAAGTGCTCGTTTACTGATCAGTTTTTCAACAACCGGGCGGCCGAAAAACTTTGCGATGAAATAACAGATGGACGCACCAACCATCGCGCTCGACCATGAAAGGACTGCTCCCCATACCCAGCCGAACAAGAGTCCATTTGCAAACGTAATGACAAACGCCGGCAGCGGGGCAATTACGGATTGAAAAACCATCAACAATCCGGAAACGAGAGCAGCAAGCGGCCCGAACGACAGCAAGTAATCACGAAATGCTTCCACATCTGCTTCCATTAAGACTGCGGCAGCTCGGTTCGCACTTGCTTGAATCTCTCCTTGCCCTAGGTAGATAAACAGTAATAGTGCCGTCACAATGAAGAAAGCAGTCATGCCGTATCGGGAAAATTTGCTGAATGCCTGCCACTCCATCGGAGCTCCTTTCGCAAAGGAAAGCGGGCGTTTCTGTGCTCCCAGCAGGGCCAGAACACCGATTACAACCACGGCCGCAAGCACCATGTTCATCCCGGTGAGCGACAGCACAGATTCAATCATTAATCCCTTTCTCGTTACATATGCAGGCATAACAAAAAAGGTTTTATTCGTGATCGTGATAATAAGAATAATAGCTGCACTGATTGGCAGCACCCCTTTTAGGAAAACGGGCCGCCGCCAGTACAGAAACGATTTTGCATTCATAAATAGGACCGCAAAATAACACCATGCCCCGGCAGCGAGCATGATAAGCACGAGAAACTCGCTGTCAAAGCGCATATCAAGCCACTTATTTTGGATAAGCAGCAAGGACAGGGAAAGGCCGATTACATAAAAGAAAAACAAAGCCGCGAGAAAATGGACGCCAAACGATATCATTCTGTTCATTAAAATGTTACTCCTTATTTTGCAAATGTGTAACTAAGTACTACCGGAGTTCCGTCTTCCGGAAGAACATCGGCATCCCCGTGGAACTCAGCTTCCCCATCTTCAAACGTGTCTACAGGATGAGAAGCGTTACTTGTTATGCCTACCGGACAGCTGTCAAAGCACATGAAACAGCCGGTCATCATCTCCTTGGCATTGTCATAATTGCCCCCGTACCGGTATGCAATTTCTTTTCCCGTTGAATCTACCATCACTTCGTTAATATCATAATCTTTCCCCGCGCCTTCCCACGTAATCGAAACATCAACTGGATCTCCCTGAATCACTTTGCCCTCGTCTGTTTCTTTAAAACCGTCTTCGGAATTTTCTCCTTTTGCTGTCGCTGGTTCCCCGCCAATCGTCTCTAGTGCCTCGTAGAAAGAAAGTGGATTCGCGTATCCTTTAAACACGGCTTGGTCTCCGTATTTGCCTCCTATCCAGTTTAATCCATGACGGGTTGGTTCTACTAAGTATTTACCGTTTACCGTTGCATACACCTTCACGGTATTATTTTCCTCATCGATATAAATACCTTTATCTTCCCCAAGCTCTTCCTCACTAGTTGCATAAGCTTCATCCAAATTGTCCTCATCAATTTCTGTTGTCGATGAACAACCCGCTGCTGCAAGCAATAACAGTACAAACGCTGCAAAAACAAAATATTTAGTGCTTTTCATCTTATCTCTCTCCTGTCATAAAAGTGTCACGATTTCCGCCACCGGTAGGGAAGTTCCCGAACCGTACGTGGTTCTCGAATCGTTTGAATCGCTTCTAGTAAATCGGTCACTATCTGCTTCTGCAAATCTTTGCGGTGAGCGTCTCCGAAACTGCGCCCGAGCGGGAAACGCAAATGAAGCGCACGCGGCACCCCGACTTTTTTTGTTAAATCTAAAAGGTGTGTGATAGAGATCGTGGCGATGCCTGCTTTTTCTACTTCCTGCTGAATCAATCCCACGGATTGATGGCATATATATCAGCCAGGTGACATCAGCAGTACATCGACGTTTTCCTTCGTGAGGACATCGATAACCTGCGGGATTGCCTCTTCCTTCAGCTGTTCTGTATCGGGGATATATCCCATCATGCCAATATGAGTGCCCGTAACGCTACCAATGACACCGTCCGCCGCCAGCTCCCGCAAATGCTCGAGCGGAAACACAGCGCTGATGTCTTCATCCGCTGCCGTCGTATCAAAATGAGTGTGACTGACCATTAATTCTTCGTTTCTCGTGTTTCTTGGGATGTAGCGAAGGCTGCTGTCCCCTTCTTCCACACGAAAAATGGGATCTTCCTTCACATGCACACCGGCAGTTGTCAAAAAAGCAACCGTCCACTCATTCATCGGTTTGGCCGGGTAAGAAAGCAGAATCGGCGCATCATTTTTTTGAATCATCCATTTTGCTTTTTGCTTAAACACTTCATGTTGTAACTTTTTCCTCATGCGAGCGCTCCCCCCTTTCAAGCAAGTAGAGAATACCGCCTACAGACGTTGCTGCGAGCACAAGTCCGAAAAAGAGAAGGGACACAGCAACAGATACCGACTCATCTACACCGACAAGCGTAAATAAATAGGCATACGTTCCTTCTCTGATCCCGATTCCGTTTATCGAAACAGGTATCATCGTAAGCGCTGATATTAAAGACACAAAACCGAGCTGCACGAAAAACGGAATCGAAACCCCGAGCGATCGATACAGTAAATCGGTCACCCATACGAAAGCTAGTTGAAATGCTAATGAAAAACAGATCAGCTCAAGCAACAGCCTGGCGCGCTTGTAATTGGCGAGTACATCATAAAAAGACTGCACTTTTTTTCCGAACCGTTTTTTCATAAACAAGGTGAATCGGTAGTTAAACAGCAAGTTGTAAGCAAGGAGACAGAGCGCAAACACGAGACCGATTTCAACGAGAAAGCTTCCGGATCTATTCACGGACAAAAGCCCGACTGTCATTACAACAAACATGGCGATACCGGCAAATACACGCTCGACCGCAACGGATGCTGCCGCTTTCGGAGCGCCGATTTGCTTGCTGGCATAATAAATCCTGGCTCCGTCACCACCTAAGCTTCCCGGAAGGAAATTATTAAAGAAAAAACCAATGTAGTACCATTTTAAGTATTGAAAAAAACCAATACCCTGCTCATCACGACAGAGAATATACCATTTCCACCCGCTGATCCATATGCAAAGGTGGACCACCAGAAACGCCCCGCCTGCGTAAATGAGATTAGCCTCGGCTAAGTACGTGAAAAAGTTATCCCAATCAATGTAAAGAATGAGAAACAAGCTGGCGCCTGCTGAAACGAGTAAACGAGCAACCCGTGGAATCCAGCGTTTCCATTGATAACTCCCTTTCACATACGTTCTGTTTTTTAATTCCTGCTCCAGCATACCGATAACTCCTAACTCACTTTGAATTGATCCGTTTATCTATCATAACAAATTGTAATCAACAATATGACAATTAATCATAACGAGATTATCATATATTTTTTTAAAGTACAAAAAAAAGGCACTGGCTTAAAAAATAACCAGTGCTTCGTCTCTAGTAGTTATGTCAAATCAAGATAATGTTACTTCCAATAAACGTTGAACAAGTAACGGTATTTCCTCCTCCGTCACCGTCCGAAAGTCTAAGACTAGCTTTTCTTCCTGAAGGCGCGTCACGACTACGGGAGAATGCGCACGGAGAAGCCCGGCGGCTTGGTGAGCGGGCAGTATCTTGTGTTTTAAAACAGCAGTATAGGTTGGAATCGCTACACCAGGCATCGTGCCTCCGCCAATTTGTGACGTATCCTCCCGTAGTTCCGCTTGCCAGTCTTCTGTCTCTTTCGTTAAAAGCGAACAAAACGCGGTCGCTTTCTCTTTCACAGCGACTGCTGGAGCCAACACGTCGCGCACCGCCGGAATCGTCTCATGCTTTTCTTGCAAAAAGGCTTTCAGCGTAGCTTCCAATGCAGCAAGTGTCATTTTATCGACACGGAGAACACGGGCAAGCTGATGTTTTTTCAGCTTCTGGATGAGCTCTTTTTTACCGGCAATAATGCCAGCTTGCGGTCCACCTAGTAGTTTGTCACCACTGAAGGAGACGATATCAACTCCTGATTGTAAGACACCCGCCACGGTCGGTTCATCCCCAATGCCGGCAGCCGCAAAATCATAGAAGGCACCGCTTCCCAAGTCCTCATATACAGACGTCCCCGAGTACGACGACGAAAGGACCGCTAATTCCTGGGCACTGACCGATGCCGTAAAGCCAATTGTTTTAAAATTGCTCGTATGTACTTTCATGAAAAGCGCTGTCTCTTCACTTACCGCCTGCTCATAATCGGAAAGGTGAGTTTTATTCGTCGTGCCCACTTCTACGAGACGCGCTCCGCTTTCTTCCATGATGGCTGACACGCGGAATGAGCCGCCGATTTCGACTAATTCCCCACGGGAGACGATCACTTCTTTGTCCTTCGCAAGTGCGCGGAGAACGAGATAGACCGCGGCCGCATTGTTGTTGACGACCATGGCCGCTTCTGCCCCGGTTATTTCGCGGATGGTTGATTCAATTAAATCATGACGCGACCCTCTCTCTCCGCGCTCTACGTCATATTCAAGGTTCGTATAATGTTTGGCAGCAAGGACTACTTGATTAATCGCTTCCTCACTTAATTTAGCGCGCCCTAAATTCGTATGCAAAATGGTCCCCGTCGCGTTAATCACACGCTTCACTCGGTATAAAGCGAAATCGGTTGCTTTTGCTCGCAAGCGGCTGATGACCTTATCACAGAGGAGCGGTTTCTTCATGTCCTCTTGCGGCACGCTTCCATTTACGATTTCCTCGCGTAACAGCGTGATCTCTTCTTGCAACCACTTTGTCATCCTCTCTCTTGGCACACCACTTTCCTCCACCGCCCTAGAAAAGCGAGCATCTTTTTGAAGTTGATGTACCGCCGGCAATTCACGTAAATACTCCTTCATGCGCTGTCCCTCCCCTTATTTTACCTTCCCGAACTACTTGTTAGTGACTTTACGTTACCACGTTTCTCGCTGTTTTTGAAATAAACACGTTAGACAGCACCTTTTAGGGGTATAGACAAAAAGCAACAAGTTTGCCCGCGGATAGCGAAGTGTATGTAAACTGCGACTGCCTTCAAAAAAACAAAGGTTAAAAAGAAGAATTACAAACTCTTTAAAAAGGGCTAAATATACGAGGAGGAAAAAAGATGGCAACGCTTAAATTTTATATTAAAGAAATTATGACGGAATTCAAAAAAGATAATGTAACATTGTTAGCAGCGGCACAAGCCTATTACTACCTGCTGTCAATTATTCCATTACTAGTCGTGATGTTTGCGATCGTTCCTTATCTCCATATAAAACCGAGTGATGCTGTCGCTTTTATTCATAACAACTTGCCAAGCGAAATAGCCTCGATACTGGAAGAAAACATTGTCAGCCTTGTGAATACTCCGCAGGGCGGCCTGCTTACAATTGGGATTATTGGTGCGTTATGGACAGCTTCGAACGGTATTAACGCGTTTATTAAGGCAGCCAATGACGCTTATGAAATCGATGAAACACGCTCTTTCATTATGGTCCGTCTCCTTGCCCTTGGCTTAACTCTAGGACTTATCGCATCCCTTGCGGTCGCCATGCTGCTGCCTGTATTCGGGAATGTCCTCTTAAACGCGGCGGAAAGCATATTTAATTTAGCAGAACCTCTTTTGACCGTTATGCAAGTGTTGCGCTGGGTTATCAGTATTGTCGTGTTAACAGGGCTGCTTCTACTTTTGTATCACCTCGCCCCTAACAAAAAAATACCGTTCACCCACATACTTCCCGGGGCGCTCACGGCTAGTATCCTCTGGCAATTAATATCTCTAGGTTTTTCCTTTTACGTTAGCAACTTCGGCAGCTACTCGGCAACGTACGGCAGTCTCGGCGGGATCATCATCTTAATGATCTGGTTTTTCTTAACCGGATTGATCTTAATGGTCGGAGCCGAAATTAACGTCGTTTACCACCGTACTCATGACGAGCATGACTCCTATTCACAAGCGAAAGCAAAACCAGTGCATTCTTAAATAACCAAGGAAGCACACCCCTGCTCCAACTTCGGAGGGGGTGCTTCTTTCATTCACTGCTCTTCTTTTTTCCACGGCGGGTCGCCTAGTTTGTGCAGCTTTTGATTAACCTTATAAACGGTAAAAGGAATCAGAAAAGCAAGTAAAGTAACCAATACACGTTTGATGTCTGTGATACTGTTAATAAAAAGCTCCCAGATGGTACTCGCTCCCCTCTTTTTAATATTGATATGTTTCCCCACTTCCTGTGGACCGGATGTTCATCACTGCTTCCACATCGACTGTACTCTTCGCAAAATAGCTTTCTCCGCTGTCCCAGTCATCCTTTACCTTTTTCCACCAATCAGGATGGCGACGTTCCATCATCTTACCAAAATGAAAAACATCAACCTGCAGCTCATGCTGGGCTTTACTAATCGACTCCTGAAACATTGTTTCAACCTTCTCTTCTGCCGCCTTTTTTAAAACGGCTAACGATTTGGCGTCAAAATGAGTTTCTGTTCCAAACATCTCCGCGATATGCCCATCCAATTCAAGATGTATGTTAATAGACGGGGTAATCCCTTTCTCCGGGTTGATTTTGACAGTGCATCGCGTATCCAACAGCTTGACGATCATCAATTGGTCTTCAAAGGGAACTTTAATCGTCATTCCTTTGCTTTTCCCTAATAGTAAGTTAAGACTTAACATATTTTCGGGATTGAACATACCAACCAACTGATTGCGTTTTCCGTCATAAACCGCTCCTCCTTCATAAAGAGGTCGTTTCTCAGAAAAAGAAACTTTTGGAATCGTATAGCTGTCTTCACCTATAAGAAATTCGTGAACATCCCCAATACGGACAGGCTCTACGAAACCTGTTTTTTTCATTCCTGATTCCAACATCTTGTCTAAATAGTTCGCTGGCAGCTTTTCACCCGCTGTATCAATATCTAGAATATCCTTAGCGCTCCCTTTGGCAATAAGTACTTTAATACCACGGCGCATTTCTTGTTCACGGATATACAAATCAATAATGCTTCTAAATAAATAAGGGGTCGCTGCTACTTCTTCCGAAACGATTAAAACTTGTAGATGTTCAAGAAAAGGCAGTTTGCTCGTTAACGTATGCATTTTTTGATCTGCCATATATACACTGTCGCCACTTGCAGAAATGTTCGCATACGGCTTAGCATCGGAACTACCTTGTGCTGGAGAACCAAGACCGGAGGGAATGACAAATTGACTTGTTAGTTGGATTTGAGGATTTCCTTCTTTCGTTTGATCCAGTCTATCAACCGCTGTGGCGACGACAAATCCCCGATCCTCAATGGACACTTGATCCCAGCATCCAGTCAATAGGAAAACGGTAGCAAAACAGAGCATAAGTAACATACATTTATGGTTATTCATATTGTTCCACACCTTTCTTTGTAGAAAGGATAAACAACAATACTGTTACCGAGGTGGTAAAGATAGCAGCACAATAAAATAAAATGGATCCAAAATTCGATACTTGTTCAAAAGTATTAAACAATAAACTAATGTATAAAATGAGCGGTGTTAAAATGAATATAATGTTAATTTTCTTCGCTTTTTTAAACAACGAGTGCAGGGCAAGCACCGATACATCGAATGACATTGAAGCTGTATTAAATATCGCCATCGACCAGATAACAAAATAGATAGATTCAATACGCTCTAACAGACCACCGGTTATTTCAGCTCTTTTTGCCAATTCGACAGTGGGGTATATTAAGTTTGCAGTAACATCATGGCCAAAGACCGCCAGACAAGCTAAAAATAACAGCACATAAAAAAAATTGCGATCCCCATACCGATAGCAGCAAATGCCGGCGTTTTCTGTGGTCTTTCTACAAGCATGATGTAAAAGAAAAACATACCGATTCCGGCAAACGCTGTCCAGCTGTCTCGGATGCCCTTCAAATAACCAGTGACATCCGTTTGAAACACCGGCAGTAGATTACCAGCATCCATAAAACGAATATTAAAAGCCAAAACCACTAGTGTGATGACACAAATAAACGGAAAAAACATCATGTTTAATCGAAATAACCCCGCTCGTGAACCAGCCACCGCATACACGACGACGAGCAAGAAAGTTAACGCCACCGCTTCCATCGGAGTACGGTCGAATAAATACTGTTCCGCGATGTCCGTTATCCGCCGGACGACATAAGCCGTGACAAGCAGGGAAATAACAGAAAAAACAAATGTAAATACTATCGCCACCGGCTTTGAAACAAGAGACGCAGCATACGTGAGGAAGTGCTGGCGTGGAAAACGGGAAGCGGTTTTTGTAATCATCCAAGTAACCAGCATCACTGTCATTCCGGCAAGAACGATGGAAATCCAGCCGTCTGCTGCCATCGTGGACACTGCTATTTGTTTTGGTAAGAGCAGGATTCCGACACCTACCGCCATCGAAGGCGCGGCAATAAGAATCTCCACATCTCTAATTTTTTCGTCACCGTATTGAAAGGATTTCATGTTTTTTCTCCTCTCCTGCTGTCCTTGGACTGTAAATACTTAGGCCGTCTCATCATCATCGTGTGGGGGGCACGGAGTACGAGGTCATTCCAGTCCCTCATAATTGTTGGCGCAAATGGAGTGGCATACGGTATGCCGAACGTCTTCAAATTGACAATATGAATGTTAATCATAATATAGGCGAGTATGACACCGTACAATCCCATAAATGAAGCCGCAAACATAATGGCAAATCGAAGAAGCCGAAATGAGATCGCTACACTAAAAGTAGGAATCGAGAAGGTGCCAAGAGCCGTTAATGCGGTAACAATTACCATAATCGGACTGACTATTCCCGCTTGCACCGCCGCCTCCCCAATAACAAGACCACCGACGATCCCAATTGTCTGCCCGATCGTTTTCGGGAGCCGTGCCCCGGCTTCTCGTAGCAATTCCATCGTCCCTACCATCATCATTGCTTCAAAAAAGACAGGGAACGGCACCCCTTCGCGCGAAGCCGCGATCGAGAAGGCGATTTTAGATGGCAGCAAGCCTTGCTGGTAGGAGACAAGCGCAATATATAAACCAGGCAGGAACAGCGAGACAAATGCTGCAAAATAACGTATCAGTCGGAGTAACGTTCCGACCGTCCACCTCTCATAGAAATCTTCCGGTGACTGAAAGACACTCCCCAAAGTCATTGGGGCAATTAACACAAAAGGCGTGCCATCTAATACAATAGCGACTTTGCCCTGCAGGAGCGCAGCTGCTGTTTTATCGGGGCGTTCCGTATTCATTATCTGCGGAAAAGGAGATAAAAAACTGTCCTCGATCCAACCTTCCACATATCCTGACTCCAGCGCATTATCGGTATCCATCGTTTTCAAGCGCCGGTTTACCTCGGCGACAATGTCTGGATGGACCACTCCTTCTACATAGGCAACTATGAGGTTCTTTCGACTTCGTTCTCCTGCTTGATATGTTTTGAAACGCAGGTTAGGGTCATTTACATACCGGCGCAGCAACGCGATATTGATTCCAATGTTTTCGACAAACCCTTCCCGCGGCCCCCGTACGAGCGTTTCAGATACCGGCTCTTCAATGGAGCGCGTTTCCCCGCCTTTCGTATCAACCGCCAATGCCTGCCCGATACCAGCCATAAAGAATATCGTTTGCCCATTTAGAAGCTCTTCTAACACATCCGCGAATGTATCAACTTTTTTTATATCGCTAACTGTTCCCCATTCCTGATATAGATAATCGACAACCAAAGCCGATTCCGACGCTTGCTGGTGACTACCGGTTTGTTGCAGTTTCTCAATGACATTTTGCCGCACGAGTTCCGTATCAACTAGCCCGTCAAAATAGAGAAGGGAGCATAAGTGATTGTGTGCCCCAATCGTAATCCTTCTAATCACTAAGTCCATCGGTGAACCAAATCGTTCTTGTACGACTTTTATATTTGTCTCTACATCGCTCGCAATTGCTTTTGGCAGAGAGGGAGACTGCATTTTATTTTTATTGAAACGGAGCGAGGAGCGTCTCATCCGGTTATCACCCTCAATCTTTTTGTTTCCTCGTCTCCCTTCTTTTTCCCAATGATGGCTGCTTTTATACGGCGTAGCAGTGTATAAAATCACCGGTCCATTGGCAGAATAGGCATTACTTACAGTTGACTAATGATTATGATTAGACAATAGGAAGGATATGATGGTGTGCATAGCGAAGATACGAAAATGACTTCTTCAGAAATAGCGGATATATGGGAGGCTTATCAAGGGGTAACTTTATCTCTAACCGTGCTTTCTTATTTTCTTGTCCACGTAGAAGACGAGGAAATTCGCCAACTTACTCAGTCAGCGTATGATATGCTTGATTCTCACTTAGTTACTTTAAAAGAGAAGTTTATCCAAGAAAATCTTTCAGTTCCGATTGGTTTTGGTACCGTTGATGTGAATATGAAAGCACCGCGTTTGTATACAGACAGCTTTTTCTTGCAATACGTCTGGACGATGGCTGTTTTTGGTATGTTTGCATCTTCTACTGCCGTCAGCCGATCGGTCCGCCCTGATATCTACGCATTTTTCGCGGAGAACTTTCAAGCATTCCAAACCCTTCATCAACAAGCAACAACGACAGCAGTCGCAAAAGGTTTGTTCGTAAAAGCTCCTTCCATTCCTATTTCAAAAGAGGTCGACTTTGTCCAGAAACAAAGCTTCCTGACAGGTTGGTTTGGAGAGCGGCGTCCACTGACAGCGTCAGAAATATCGAATCTGCACGGCAATATTCAGCGTAATGAACTGGGAATTGCAACCTTGACCGGTTTCAGCCAGTCCACAAAGTCTAAAGCGGTAAAAGATTATATTGTCCGCGGTATCGAGATTGCCCAAAAGCACGTCAGACTGTTCCGCTCTGTCCTTGATGAAGCCAATGTGCCAACTCCGATGAGGTCTGACACGATGGTAACCGAAGCAACTGCTGCTCCCTTTTCAGATAAGTTAATGACGTTTCATGTAACCGGTCTCATCACAATCGGCATTTCCTATTACTCCATGGCCATTACGACGAATGCCCGCCGAGACCTCGCTGCTCTTTACTCGCGTCTCATTGCTGAAATCGGCCTTTATTCAGAAGACGGAGCGAATCTCATGATTGAAAATGGCTGGCTGGAGGAACCACCGCGAATGGTGGATCGCAAAGAGCTTAGGAACTAAGTGTGTTATGGAGAAAAACAAGAGAGAGAGAAAATTAGAGATGCTGTTGTGGAGCATCGCCCTGCCCGGTTTCGGCCAGCTTCTGCAAAAAAAGTATATAAAAGGGTTTATTTTAGTCGTTTTGGAGTTTATCGTGAATGTAAAAGGGAATTTAAACCAAGTGATCATTTTTAGTTTTCAAGGGAGAATACCCGCGGCGATTCAGGAAACGAATTTCTTATGGCTGATGTTTTACCCGTGTCTGTATTTATTTGCGATTTGGGACGCGTATAAAGACGCTGGAGGAGGGGATAAACCGTTTGCTTTCCTGCCATTCGTGTTTACGGCTTATCTAACGACTATCGCTTTAGTCTATTCCTCTGTCTTTACCGTGAATGGATATCTGATCGGGCCTGTGTGGCTGCCACTTATCTCCATGCCACTCGGGTTTCTCATTGGAACAGCTCTCAGACTATTAGTGATAAAGTTTATTCCAAACTAATTCTCCATTCTCGAGCGCGTTCCTTCTTCTATACTTAGGGGGGATGACGATTTATGAACGTAGCAGACATACTCATTATTATCGGAGCTGTCGTTGTTATTCTTATTTTGTTAGTGCTCGTTGTTACCGGGATTATTCTGTACGTCACAGACCGCAGACAAAAACAACATCCTGTTCTCCGCATTTATCCCGTCTTAGGAAGAATGCGGTACCTTCTTGAGAAAGTAGGCCCGGAATTCCGGCAGTATCTGTTTAACAATGACCGCGAAGGACGCCCTTTTTCACGGGAGGATTTTGAACATATTGTCAAGAAAGCTAAATACAAGCGTGATGTCCTTGGGTTCGGATCGGAGCGTGACTTTGAAGAGGAAGGTTATTATATACGTAATTCAATGTTCCCGAAATTAACCGAGGACGTAGAAATGGACCGGGATACAAAAGTAACAACGAAACGCTATATTTTAACGAAGGATCCCCTATTTACCCAGCGGGAGGAACATATAGAGGAAGACACGTCTTCCGGCTATTTACTTAAGGAAGAGGATGCTGTCGTGATTGGCCCAGAAACAAAGCATCCGTTTAAAGTAAGAGGGCTCATCGGAATGTCAGCAATGAGCTACGGCTCTCTCGGTGACCGGGCAATCACCGCTCTGTCGGAAGGGCTCGGCATCGCGCAAGGTACATGGATGAATACAGGCGAAGGCGGGCTTTCTGAATACCATCTCAAAGGCGGAACAGATGTCATTATGCAAATCGGACCGGGTAAATTCGGCGTCCGTGATGCGGAAGGAAACTTTGATTGGAATGAACTATTAAAGAAAAATAAAATCCCCCAAGTGAAAGCGTATGAAGTCAAGCTTGCACAAGGGGCGAAAACGCGCGGCGGCCACCTTGACGCGGAAAAAGTCACCGAAGAAATTGCAAAAATCCGCATGGTGGAGCCGTTCAAGTCGATTGACAGCCCGAACCGGTTCCCGGAATTCAACAACATGAAGTCCTTATTCGGGTTTATCGAGAAAATCCGCGAACAAACCGGAAAGCCGGTCGGCATGAAGGTCGTCGTTGGCAGTCCTAGTGAAGCAGAAGAGGTTGCCCGCAACATGAAAGAAACGGGGCAAGGACCTGACTTTATTACCGTTGACGGAGGGGAAGGCGGCACCGGAGCTTCCTATCAAGAGCTCGCAGACGGGGTAGGGCTTCCGATCCGCTCGGCACTGCCCCTCGTAGACAACGCGCTGCGCAAATACAATGTCCGCGACCGCGTTAAAATCATTGCCTCTGGTAAATTGTTCACGCCAGACCGTGTTGCTGTTGCGCTTGCGATGGGAGCTGACCTTGTGAACATCGCCCGCGGCTTTATGATCACCGTTGGCTGTATCCAAACACTCAAGTGTCACTCTAATTCTTGTCCGGTTGGTGTCGCTACAACTGACCCTGACCTTCAAAAAGCACTCGTCGTTGACGAAAAGAAACACCGCACTGCCAATTACGTCATCACGATGCGAAAAGGACTCTTTCGTATCGCTGCCGCTGCCGGGTTAGAGTCCCCAACTCAATTTAAGCGCGAAGACATCGTCTACAAAACCAAAACAGGCAAAGTCTTGTCTCTTGACGATATTTATAAAGAAATTGTCGAAACAAATTTTGAATCTACCCGGAAAGAAGAAGAGCCTGTTGCGCGTTATAAAATTAGTAAATAGCTTAACAGAGGGGCTGGCCAGCACGGGCACAGCCCTTTTTTTGTAATAACTAAGGCGACGTTATTTTAGTGACTGCCTGATTTTATCGTCATATGCCAGCAATGAGGTAGTTATTTTGGCTGTTTTTTCATTTCATGACTTCATACGATCACTATGAAGTCGCTATTCCTGCAATTCCAGAATTTAATAGCATCATAGGGCTGCTATGACACTTCTATTTATATGAATTCTTGTTTTCGTGACACCATCGTACTGCTGTAACGTCGCTATTTTAGCGACTAACTGATTTCATGACTTCATACAGTCGCTATGAAGCTACTATTTCAGGCATTCGACAATTTCATGACGCCATAAAACACTTTTGCAAGTAGTTTTGATTTTTTCTAGGGTTTTTTGCGGTATAATATATAACTAAATATTGTTACAATTTATTCAAATCAATCGAAGGAGAGATTAACTGATGGATCCAAAAGATTTTCGTAATTGTATGGGGCGTTTTGCGACTGGGGTTACGGTTATCACTAGTGAGACAGGAGCAGCTACACATGGTTTTACTGTAAATTCTTTTACTTCCGTTTCCCTTGACCCTATGCTCGTACTAGTATCGGTCGATCGGAATACGAAAGCATTAGACGTGCTTGATGACAATAACTTTATTGTAAATGTACTGCAGGACAACCAACAGGACACTGCCATGCACTTTGCGGGACGCACACAGGATCCGGAACCTTTTGAATGGGAACAAGGCGAACTAGGAAAACGTATTAAAGGCTCGCTAGCTCACATTGAGTGTAAACCGTGGGCGGCTTACGACGGCGGTGATCATGTCCTTTATCTAGGCGAGGTCAAAAACTATGTGTATAATGAAGGAAACCCACTGCTCTATTACTGCGGGAAATTCTCTGAAGTTGCAGCAACATAAATCGCTGCAGCTTCTCCGTTTTTAGAAGCTATGAAGGAAAGGGGTAAACCATGAAAGCTCATCAGTTGACGTTTGATAACCTGATTGATATCAATCCGCGAACAGGTATGATCACGTTTAATCACGAGCGCATGGCCTTAGTATCGAGCAAAGCACTCGGCCTGCTGCGCAGAGATCTGGTTAATACGCTCGGAATGGACCGGGCAAAGGGATTCTTGATGAGGTACGGATGGTCGTGGGGCATGAATGACGGGGAAAGCATTGCTGCTATGTATGAATGGGACAGCCTGGAAGAGTTAATGAAAGCCGGCCCCTCTCTTCATACGTTGGAAGGTGTCGTGACGGTCGAACCAAATGTCATCGAGATCAATGAGTCTTCCCTTTACTTTACTGGAAAGTGGTACAACTCGTTTGAAGCGTTAGAACACACGAACCATTATGGCACCAGCCAGGAAACAGTGTGCTGGATGTTAATCGGTTATGCAAGCGGTTACCTTACGAGCACGTTTGGAAAAGATGTTGTCGTATATGAGGATCAGTGTGTCGGTAAAGGCGATGCCTCCTGCTCCTTCGTTGGCAAAACAATTGACTTGGATGAAGAAAAACATAAAAAATATATGAGGTATTACAGAGCTGAGTCGCTCGCGACAGAATTAGATCGTGCCCATCATGAGCTCCACGAAATAAACAAAAACATTACAGAATCTGATGACATACAAGACCAGCTAACTAACTTGTTTCTCGAAGACAGGGATCTTTCGGAGACTATTGTTTTTGTCGCCAACGCTTTAAACAAAAGCATTGTCATTGACTACTACAACAAAACAATCGAAAGCGCTTTCTTAAATGAAGAAGATCGATCGATTTATAACCTTTGGGCCGACGAGTCCCTTTACGCAGCCGAGAAACACAATGTTATCACTACTTTTCCAATCCGTGCTAAAAACGTGAATTTAGGACGAATGGTCGTCATTGGCCATGAGGAAATGTCCCATAAAGATCAACTTATCATTAAACGAGCATTAGGCGTATTTACGATTCAAATGTTCCACCAATGGAAAATCACCCGTTCCCTCTGGAGAAAGAAAGAGGAATTCTTTGAAGAAATGCTGCAGAACCCCGACACGGAATCCTTTGAAAAACTATCACATTTGTTTAACTTCCATCCACACAAAGAAAACCGTATCCTTTCCATCAAGATTGATCCTCACACAAATCGCCGAGATGTCTTAAGCATCTTGAATACTATTTATGTAGATAAAGATGTATTCTCTAAAGGTCCTTATGTCGTGATCATTTTATCCGAAGAGGATGTTGCGATGGCAGAGTCGATAGCGAAGGAGATCCTCGACCAGCTCTCGAAAGAGGCTCCTTCCGTGCGCGCACACATAGGGATTGGCCGTAAAGCGGATAATTTAAAAACATTAGGTAAGAGCTACCGAGATGCTTGTAAGATCAGTGATTTCATTCAACTGACACAGCCTCATTCCAGTCATCACTCCCTCTATGAAGACTTAGAACCGGTGATGATGCTTTTAAAAGGAACCGACCCAGGCGAATTAATTGACTTTTATCGTAAGACAATCGGAGAATTAGTAGAGTACGATCAAGCAAATCAATCGAACTTCTTACCCACCCTTAAGTCATATCTTGACCATAATGGCAATCTCCAACAGACTGCTGATGATCTTCACCTTTCGATTGCAGGCCTGCGTTACCGGTTGGAGCGTATTGAAAAACTTTGCAATACAGGTTTGAAAACCGGTAACGGACGCTTTCAATATCAATTAGCCATTCAGGTTCACTTTGCTATGAAAATAGTAGATGCAAATGAGCAATATTTCTCTCCAAACGTAACACTCTAACCATGCAGCATCATGCTGCTTGGTTTTTTTGTATTTTTGGCCTGCGACTCTTGCCGTAGACGCTTTACATAAGACTTTTTTGTCTTGGTTCTCACCACTTCTTGGTCTTATGAGCGCTTCCTTTTTATCATGTCAGCCTCTATGACGTCGTATGTTTCTCACGAAGGTGTTTTCACGACATCATTCGTCTTCTATGACGCCACCAATTCGATCACTACTCATTTATAAGGCTTCATAGACTCTCGATGGCGTCGCTATTTCTTCAACCGGACGATTTCACAACGCCATATGATCGGTATGAGGTCGTATATTTTCAACGAATCTTTTTTCGCGACGTCATTACTCCTCTATGAAGTCGCTATTTCATCATTCACTAAACCACAAAAATTGAAAGAAACATCAATATTATCAACATTATTTTGCAGTTCAAATTATTCTGAACATATTAGACAATAGAGTTAACCAATTGAAAGCGCTTAATTGGCATTAGTATCCAAGGAGGTAATTTTGATGATTAAGCAAGAGCAGAAAACGCAAAAGCCGTTAACAGGAAAAGAATACTTGGAAAGTCTAAAAGATAACCGTGAAGTATGGATTAATGGAGAAAGAGTTAAAGATGTAACGACTCATCCTGCTTTTCGAAATGCTGCCCGGTCGATCGCGAGCCAGTATGACGCCCTTCACGATGCAAAAACAAAAGACATTCTAACCGTACCGACTGACACAGGCAGCGGCGGATACACACAAAAGTTCTTCCAATTCGATAAAACAGCGGAGGATCTGCTTGCATCTCGAAATGCCATTGCCGAATGGGCGAAAATTACCTACGGACAAATGGGCCGCTCCCCTGACTACAAAGCCTCCTTTCTTGCAACGCTCGGAGCGGATCCGGATTATTACGCCCCTTATGGAGATAATGCCCGCTTCTGGTACAAGGAAGCACAGGAAAAAAACTGGTTCTTCAATCACGCGATTATTAACCCGCCTGTTGACCGCAATAAACCAATGGAAGCGGTTAATGATGTGTTTGTCCGCGCCGAAGAAGAAACGGATGAAGGGATTATTGTAAGCGGTGCAAAAATGGTGGCAACTGGGTCTGCGTTAACGAACTACAATTTTGTTGCCCATTATGGAGCTGTCCCAGTTGGTTCGGAAGATATGGCTCTCGTCTTCGTAGCACCGATGGATACACCGGGTGTCAAGCTCATTTGCCGCCAGTCTTATGAAATGCAGGCAGCTGTGATGGGAAGTCCGTTTGACTATCCACTGAGCAGCCGTTTCGACGAAAACGATGCTGTCTTAATCTTCGAACGTGCCCTTATTCCATGGGAGAACATTCTAATCTACAAGGACGTGGAAAAAGCAAATAGCTTCTTCCCGGAAAGCGGCTTTCTCCATCGCTTCACATTCCACGGGGTGACACGACTCGCCGTTAAATTGGACTTCATATCCGGTTTGCTTATAAAGGCTGTCAAAACGAACGGGTCTGACCAGTTCCGCGGTGTCCAAGCGAATGTCGGCGAAGTGCTCGCGTGGCGGAACATGTTCTGGGCGATGAGTGATGCGATGGCGATGAATCCGGATAAAGGAAGAAATAGCACGGTTCTCCCTAACCTGAACTACGGACTGTCATATCGTGTGTTTATGTCAGAAGGTTGGCCGAAAATTAAAGAGATTATTGAAAATGTCGTCGCCGGTAACCTGATTGTCCAGCCATCGAGCGCCGCTGATTTTAAAAACCCAGAACTCAGGCCGCTGATTGACCGCTTATACCGCGGTTCTAATGATATTACCTCCCATGACAAAGTCAAACTTATTAAATTACTTTGGGAAGTGGTGGGTACTGAATACGGAGGTCGTCATGAGTTGTATGAACGTAACTATTCCGGAAACCACGAGAATATCCGCTTAGAAAACCTTACTTCTGCACAGCAATCAGGGGAAGCACAAGCATACGTGGACTTTGCCGAGCGCTGTATGGCTGATTATGACTTAGACGGCTGGGTCAATGATACATGGATCAACCCGGATGACGTTAACTACTTCAAGAATTAACGATGAATAGCGTAAAGAGGAGGATGAATGATATGAAGGTATATAAGAATAGTGAACTTAACCTAAGAAGAGCGGTCATTGCTATCGGTGTATTTGACGGCATGCACCGCGGACACCAAGCCTTGATCAAACAAGCGGTAAAAAGAGCGTACCAGCTCGGTGTGCCGTCCGTTGTTTACACATTCAATCCTCCTCCACGCGCTTTTTTTCAACAGAAAAGGGTGCTCACCGCGGTGGATGACAAACTAGAGTTGATCAAACAGCTCGGTATTGATTACGTCATAGTCGCTGATTTTAATGAAGTCTATGCAGCCCGTCCGGCAGCGGCTTTTATCACAGAACTGCATGAACTTGGTGCCGAAGAAATTTTCGTTGGCCCTAACTTTCATTTTGGAAAAGGAAAAACCGGGAATACGGGCATGCTGTCTCGTCACTTCCCCGTGAAGATCCAGCCTTACGTCACTTGTCAAAACGGGGAAGTCATTTCCTCTACGAGAGTAAGAGAGTTGCTGCAGAAAGAAGAATGGAAACAAGTCCACCATCTGCTCGGCCGGCATCGCTTGGAAACACTGATATTCGAGCTTATTTAAAAATCAGGGGGGTATTTATCATGCAACAACAAGCAGCAAAAAAGAATGAACGTGTCGAAGAAGTATTCAACCTATTTATTAAACATATGCAGAATTTTTTACAAGAAGCAAACTTGAACCACGAAGAGTATACGAACTTTGTTAATTGGGCTGATCGTTTAGGACGCGCTGGTGAGCTTCCGCTATATGCCGACGTCTTCCTTGAAAGTCATGTTTTGAAAGCAATGTACTCGGACTTGCCGGGTACGCAGCCATCTCTCTTAGGACCGTATTTCATTGAAGGCTCGCCGCTGATTGAAAGAGAACCAGGAAAACCCCTAGAGCTTACACAGCGTCCCGATGAACCTGGAGAGCTTTTCTACTTTAAAGGAAATGTGAGCTCGGTAGACGGCCATCCACTTGCAAATACCCGCGTGGAAATGTGGCAGAACGATGCGAGCGGAAAATATTCCGCTTTCGACTCCGATGCACCGAGATTCAACTTACGCGGCCATTTCTACACGGATGAAAACGGTGACTTTGAAGTGAAAACGATCGTACCGCTTCCGTATTCGATTCCGGATCAAGGCCCGACCGGCGAATTTCTTGATTATATGGATCAGCATCCGATGCGTCCCGCTCACTTACACCTCATGTTTGAAGCGGACGGCCATGAGACGCTGATCACGCAAGTATTTTTTGAAGGCGACGAATGGCTCGAAACCGATGTAGCCGACGGCGTCCGCGACGATCTCATGACAAAGTTTGAAGACAAAGGCACTCATAAAGAAGCCTCTCTTAACTTTGTCATGCGCCGCGATCAATAAGAAGATGAAAGGGTCAGGCCTTGCGGGGTCTGACCCTTTAAATAGAAAAGGAACGTTGGTAAGCCGCCAAGTCTCGACTGATTGCCTGGGCAGTTTCCTGCAAAAGCGGAAGAAACCTCTCTTCCATATAGGCGGCACTGACCCTGCCAGCATGAGCGGAGCTATTTACAGCAGCGCACACGTTATCTTCGTGGTCAAAGATTGGAACAGCGATCGAGCGAAGACCTTCTTCTAGTTCTTGATCAGCAAAGGCCCATCCCTTCTTTGCTATTTCATGTAATTCCTGCCGTAACACATCCGGATCAGCTTTTGTTTGGGAGGTTAAACGCTGCGCTTCTAATGTTGCTAAGTACGCTTCCTTCTCTGTTTCCGGCAAATAAGCAAGCAGCAGCTTACCCATGGACGTGGCATAAGCGGGCAAGCGCGAGCCGACATTTAATGAAATCGTCATAATCCGTTTCGTTGGAACGCGTGCTACATACACAACCTCCCCCCCATCTAATACTGAAATGGAAGAAGATTCTTGTGTCTCGTTTACGAACTTCTCTAAATGCGGAGCCGCGATATTCCAAATA
Organism: Bacillus piscicola; assembly: GCF_022458745.1. GTDB lineage: Bacteria > Bacillota > Bacilli > Bacillales > Marinococcaceae > Alteribacillus_A > Alteribacillus_A piscicola. The sequence goes on along the minus strand of NZ_JAJJJF010000011.1, from coordinate 63,040 downwards.
TTTTGCGAAGAAATATAGGAGAATCCAAGAGACAGCACTTTTGCGGTAAGGGCGTAACGTCCCCTCTTTTCCTCTGCATAACCAAGCTCTTTTAAGGTAATCAAGATGCGGCGTACAGCGGGCCGGCTATAGCCGGTAAGGGCAGCTGCTTCTGTTACAGAGAGAAAAGGCTGATCTTCTGTAAAAGCTTCAATAACCTTTAATCCTTTTTCAAGGGATTGAATAAAATCGCGTGATTGTGACGTCTTGTTATTTTCTTTTTGCACCTTTAAAAGCTCCTTTCATCATTCATCAGCTGATGCAGTTATTTTGCGTCTTACATTATTTTTCTCTGCATTACTTCTGAGTTGACAAATTTTTTTAATAATGTTTCAATTGAAATAACATATAACGTACAAATGTACGATATGTGTACAAATAATCATACCATACAACATTATGTATTGCTAATAGCAGCTTCAGCTTTTCCTAATGAAATGGAGGATCACGATGCAAAAACTAACAATCAAGCGCTTGATAACGGAATTGGTCGACATTCCTATTAAACGTCCCCATCAATTTTCTGCTATTAAAGTTTCTTCCAAAAGCTTCGTCCTGCTGCGGGTGGAACTTAGTAACGGAGTAACTGGAATTGGGGAAGGCACGACTCCCGGAATTTTTTGGAACGGAGAAAGCGTCGAAACGATGAAACTTGTCATCGATCAGTATGCTGCTCCTTTTCTCTTGGAAGAAAATGCCACACATCTGGAAACACTCCTACAGAAGCTGAACCGGCAAATACGCGGAAATGCGTTTGCAAAAGCAACGATTGAGATGGCCTTGCTTGATGCCTTGGGGAAAACATATGATGTCCCTGTTCACCAGCTGCTGGGAGGCCTTCACCAGGAGAAAATTCCCGTTCGCTGGGCACTCGCCTCTGGTACACCCGAAGGAGACATCGAGGAAGCCAAAAATGCGGTCGCTTCCGGTCAGTATGCGAATTTCAAAACGAAATCAGGCAAAGAAGCACCTGATGATGATGCCAAGCGATCAATCCGGATTGCGGAAGGAATTAAGGGGCACTCTTCTATCGGTATTGATCCGAATGGTTCATGGGACCGGATGACAACGATGAAGTGGATGGATGATTTTTTTGCGGCAGGGATTGATTTCCTCGAACAACCTCTTCCACCCCACGACATCGAAGGGTTGGCCCGACTCGCAGCGATGAAAAAGGTGCCGATCATGGCGGATGAAAGTGTCGCTTCCATCCAGGACGCGATGCGCATCGCCAAGACGAACGCGGCTGATATTTTTTCTTTGAAAATCCATAAAGCCGGTGGCATGAAAAACACTGTGAAGGTGGCCGGCATTGCGGAAGCCGCAGGTATAGCTTGCTTTGGTGGTACTTCGCTTGAAAGTTCCATTGGGACCGCTGCGTGTGTTCATACGTACAGCTCCATTCCGAACCTCGATTACGGCAGTGAATTATTCGGCCCCGATTGGCTCGCCGATGAAATCGTCAAAGAACCGCTCGTCTTAAAAGATGGTTACATTCACGTTCCTGTACAAGCAGGATTAGGTGTCGAACTAGACGAGGAAAAAGTTTCCCTTTACCGAAGAAAAGAACAATGATGTCATTTGACTAATTACAGTTTTTTTAAATAATAGAGTCCATTTCATCATTCAAATACAGTTGTTCAAATACGAATGATTTGAAAATAGTGTAGTGTTTTTGATTTTCACTGCAGGCGGACGCTTTCCGTTACAATCAACAGGTAGTATTTGCAATTATAGCGCGATATTTAACTGAATTTTTATGTGATTGTTCATCTTTTTGACCTAATTAATCACTTATGTATTGATTCAAATGCAGCTTATAAAAAGTATAGAAATCTATCAAAAGGAGCGTTGATCCATGCAACATTTGCCACCTCCCTCTCTTTCTTTTTTATGTGACATGGAGCTTACTGTAGAAGGAGCTCATCTTCCCGGAAAAACTCCGATCGGAAACCGACGGGTCATCCGGGTAACCGGCGGAGCACTCCGCGGTGACCATTTAAACGCGGAAGTCATTCCCGGAGGCGACGATTGGATTACTGTCCGCGAAGACGGCACCATCATTCAAGATGTACGTATTCTTTTAAAGACAGACGATGATGCGCTCATTATGATGACGTACCGCGGAATCCGTACAGGCACGCCAGAAGTCTTGAAGCGGCTTGATAACAATGAAGACGTCGACCCGGACGAATACTATTTCCGGACGTCACCGATTTTCGAAACAGCATCCCCAAAATATGACTGGCTGAACCGCCGCGTTTTCGTTTCAAAAGGTATTCGTCTGCCGGGTGGGGTAAATTATTCCATCTATACCGTGGAGTAAAAACAGGAAAGGAGAGGACTGCAATGGGAGAGTACATCACACTGAAGAATGGTCATAATCTCTATGTTCATGACACCCCTGGTGAGGAAGGGACGATTATCGCAGCCCATGGCCTGACAGGAAACCATCACCAGTTCCATCATTACCAAGAAGCTCTGTCAGGAACGTATCGCTTTGTTAGTTACGATATCCGTGGACGTGGAAATAGTGATCCCGCCCCTCAAGATTCGTCTATCTTTACCCATGCCGATGATCTGGTCGACTTGATCAACACCTTGGGGATCAAGAAACCAATCTTAATGGGTTATTCCATGGGGGCGTATATTTGTGCTATCACAGCCAGCCGTTTACCGGATGTCGAAGCTCTTATACTTCTAGACGGTGCGGGAAATGCCGATGATACAGCGCGCGAGCTCGTCCTTCCTTCCCTTGGCCGTATGAAGCAATCCTATCCATCGGCTGAGGATTATACAGAAGCAACGAAGAAGCTTTATACGAATTTAAAAATTGATTGGGATGACACCTTAGAAGAAATAGTACGCTATGAAATTCAACCGGACGGCAAGGACTGGCGTCATAAATCTACTGCAGAAGTAATGGAAAGGGACTTCGAAAGCTTTTATTCCTTTTCCCCCCATGAATCAGGGAAGGCTCTCACCTGTCCGGTGCTGCTCGTAATCGCGACCGGTTCTATTGGCGGCAAGCGCTCGCTATTCACAAAAGAAAGTTATACGGAAACCCAAGAAGCGATGCGTAATCTTCAAACAGAAATAACGCCGGTGAACCATTACGAACTCGTCTTTAATAAACAGCCGGGACTCCTTCGTCAGATCAAATCTTTTTTATCCAAGAGAGAGGTGAAATCATGAGTGTAACGACGATAACGAAAGCTGAAGAAGTCATCCAAAACGTCAAAACAGGCGACACTCTTATGGTCGGCGGTTTCGGGCTGATCGGAAGCCCGCTGACGCTAATCGACGAACTCACCCGCCACGAAGCTGCTGAGCTGACAGTGATCAGTAACAACGTCGGAGAAACAGGAAAAGGACTTGGCATTCTTCTACAGCAAGGAAAATTTAAAAAAGCAATTGGCTCTTATTTTACGAGCAACCGCGAAGTTGCACAGTGGTACAATGCCGGGAAGCTGGAGCTGGAATTACTGCCACAAGGGACTTTTTCTGAAGCAATCCGTGCTGGCGGTGCCGGAATTGGCGGTTTTTTCACAAAAACGGCAGTAGGCACGGAGCTAGCCAATGGAAAAGAAACGAAAGACATCGACGGGGAAACCTACTTGTTTGAAAAGGCATTGAAAGCTGATGTTGCCTTGGTTCGTGCCTGGAAAGCTGACACGAATGGAAATCTGGTTTACTACAAGACGGCAAGGAATTTCAATCCAATTATGGCGACGGCAGCAAAATATGTAATAGCAGAAGTCGATGAGATCGTTGAACCTGGAGAACTGTCACCTGAAGAAATTGTCACACCACATTTATACGTCGACGCTGTAATTACAAGCCGGTTAATTTTAACGAAAGACGGGGTGAAAGAGCGTGAGTAATAAGGAATTGATTGCCAAAAAAGCTGCGGAACAACTCGTCCCCCACTCGATTATTAATTTAGGAATCGGTATCCCAACACTTGTAGCCAACTATCTAGACCAAGAAAACTATTATCTGCATACAGAAAACGGCTTGCTCGGGGTCACTTCAGTGGAAGAAGAGGATATCGATCCATTGATTGTCAATGCCGGCAAACTGCCGGTCGGAGAAGCGATTGGTGCTTCTTATTTTCATAGTGCCGATTCATTTGCGATGATCCGCGGCGGCCATGTCGATGTTGCCATCCTCGGTGCTCTCCAAATCGACTCACAAGGACGGGTGGCAAACTGGGCGATTCCCGGAAAAGATATTATCGGAGTCGGCGGGGCGATGGACTTAATCGCCGGTGCCAAAAAAATAATTATTACGACAAACCACACAGCGAAAGACGGATCACCTAAATTTGTGGAATCATGCACGTATCCGATCACCTCGACACGTCGTGCGGACACGATCATAACCGATCTTGCTGTTTTTGAATGGCGAGATGACGGCTATGAACTGACCGAATTAATGGGAGACGCAACACTTGCGGAAGTAAAAGACAATACTACAGCATCCTACCGGGTCAGTGACATGCTTTCGGAAAAGGAGAATGCAAAATGAGCAATGTCGTCATTGTTGATGCCGTCCGCACCCCGATCGGACGCTACAAGGGGGCTCTTAAAGATGTACGCCCTGACGATTTGGGTGCAGTTGTCATTAAAGCCTTACTAGAACGAAACCCTAATCTTCCTGCCGATGAAATTGATGATGTCATTTTTGGAAATGCCAATGGCGCTGGTGAAGAAAACCGCAACGTCGCGCGCATGTCCCTTCTTCTGGCAGGCCTTCCGCAAACCGTGAGCGGCACAACGATTAATCGTCTCTGTGGTTCTGGTCTTGACGCTGTCAGCATGGCATCCCGCTCCATTCTTGCTGGAGAGGCCGATATTATGATCGCCGGCGGGACTGAAAGCATGACTCGTGCACCATTGGTCATGAAAAAACCGGAAAAAGAATTCCCACGCGGCAATATGGAACTGTTGGATACAACTATCGGCTGGCGCTTTCCAAACCCGAAACTAAAAGAAATGTACGGAACGGACTCCATGCCGGAAACAGCTGAAAACGTCGCCAAACGTTTTGAAATTTCGCGGGCAGCCCAAGACGAATTTGCTTTTTCCAGCCAAACCAAAGCAAAAGCAGCGATGGAAAAAGATCGCTTCAAGGAAGAAATCGTCCCTGTTACGATTCATGACAAAAAAGGGAACAAAACAATCGTTGACACAGATGAACATCCGCGTCCAACCACCACACTCGAAAAGTTAAACAAGCTACCTGCGCTCTTTCCTAATGGAACAGTTACCGCCGGCAATGCTTCCGGAGTCAATGACGGCGCATCCGCATTATTAATCATGAGCGAAGCGCGCGCCAAAGAACTCGGTTTGAAACCACTGGTAACGTTTCGTGCCTCTGCGACTTCTGGTGTCGAACCTTCCATTATGGGAATCGGACCGATCGCCGCCACACAAAAGCTGATGCGACGGACAGGGCTTACCACCAGTGACTTTGATCTCGTAGAACTAAATGAAGCTTTCGCCTCGCAGTCGCTCGAGTGTATCAAACAGCTGAAATTAGACGCGGAGAAAGTGAACGTAAACGGCGGCGCGATTGCATTTGGTCACCCACTCGGCGCCAGCGGGGCGCGGATTTTAACAACACTGATTCACGAAATGAAAAAACGCGATGTCGGCCGCGGGCTTGCGACCATGTGCATCGGCGTCGGCCAAGGAATATCGGTTGCTGTCGAGAATATCCGCTAATATCCAAACAAGGTTCGAAGGTGTAATCAAAGATGTTCTACCTTATCATTTTGTGACGTGTCATAGAAGCCCTATGACGTCACTGTTTTTTCACCTATCCCGTTTTCACGACACGATACACCCCCTAGGGCGTCGTTATTTTTTTATCAGCTAATTTTCATGACGTCATTGATACCCTATGAAGCTATTATCTTCCGTTCATTTCAAAATAGTGACGTCATAGGAGCACTACGACGTCGCTATTTTTGATTCATCCCGGTTTCAATGCTTCATAGAACCTCTATGACGACACTATTTTCTGCTTTCTTCCATTTCATGGTGTCATTGAGCCCCTACGGTGCTGTTATTTCTCACTCTCTTGGTGTTCATAGCTTCATAGAGTTCCTATGGTGTCGTTATTGCGTGTTGACCCCATTTTCACAGTATCATTCGCCTAGGAAGACCCCTTTGCTCCACAAAAAAGCCAAAACAGCGTTTGATGCACTGTTTTGGCTTTTTTCTCTCGGTTCCTTATTTAAAAAATCCGGCTGGCGGTAGTTGATAAGCGGCGACAATGCTTTTGGATTGGCTGTACTCATCTAACGCTTCCTTGCTGTATTCTCTTCCGATACCGCTGTTTTTATAGCCGCCGAACGGAGCGCCGGACTGGAAGTTGAAGTAAGAGTTAATCCACACGCTGCCTGCTTCCATTTTGTTGGCTGTGTCGAGCGCTTTTTCAAGGTCTTCGGTCATGATACCGGCAGCCAAACCGTAGTCAACGTCGTTTGCCATCTTAATAACTTCATCCACATCGCTCCAGCGCGTAACGGTGGCAGCCGGCCCAAAGATCTCTTCTTGAGCAATTCGCATATGCGGCTCTGCTTCAATAATAGTTGGTTCAATGAAGTACCCATGTTCATTGCCCGGAACAGTGACTCGGTTGCCTCCGTATAAAATTTTGGCCCCTTCTTCCCTGGCAATATCGAAGTATCCGAGCACTCGTTTTCCCTGTTTTTCGTTTATGAGGGAAGCGAGCCTTGTCGAGCGGTCGAGTGGGTCGCCGATTTTCACTTCTTTCGCCCGTTCGATTAATTTTTCAACAAATTCATCGTAAATGTCTTCATGAATAAGCAAGCGGGTACCGAGGATGCAGCTTTCGCCGTTAAAAAAAGTGTAGCCGAGTGTTGCATTTTCGACAGCACGATCGATATCTACGTCAGGGAAAACAATATGCGGCGCTTTCCCGCCAAGTTCGAGCGTAACAGGAAGAATGCGCTCGCCGGCTGTTTTGCCGACTAGTCGCCCAACCTCCACACTTCCTGTGAATGCCAGTTTATCAACATCTGGGTGATCAATGAGCGCCTGACCAGCTTCCGTTCCATATCCCGGTACCACATTGATGACACCTTTTGGTAGAACATCGGCCAGCAACTTCGCGAATTCCATAATCGACAGGCAGGCATCTTCTGCTGGCTTTAATACGACCGTGTTCCCGGCGGCGATTGCCGGTGCTAGTTTGAAGGAAGCCATAATCATCGGTACGTTCCATGGGATAATCTGAGCACATACACCGAGCGGTTCCTTTTTCACAATCAGGTGTCCGTTTTGCACCGGGCGGGACGCACCTTCATAGGTAAGAATGGCCGAAGCGAAATAACGAAATTGATAGATTGCCAGTTGATAGTCCAGGTCGAATTCATGAAGCGCTCGTCCCGTGTCCATACACTCAATCGTTTTCAAACGTTCCTGGTTTTCTTCCAGCACGTCCGCGATTTTGTTCAACAAAGCGGACCGCTCCTCGATGAGCGTATTAGCCCAGCTCGGAAAAGCCTCTCGTGCAGCTTTCACCGCCCGGTCAATGTCCTCTTCGCCGCCGCGTCCGATCGTGGACAATAATTTTCCGGTAGCAGCGTTAACCGCGTCGATGTAGCCGTTTGCCGGCTCGACGATCTCGCCGTTAATAAACGGTCCGTACTGTTTGTCTAAATTTACATCAACTGTTTGTTTCATTTTCTCCATGTAATCATCCCCTTATATGGTTAATTGTACTATAATGCAATGGCTCCATCGCCATAAAAAACACAGAGAAATATTTATTTCTGTACGAGGGCAATGGCACGCACGGGGCTGCCGCTTCCTCTTTCAATTTTTAACGGATTCACGATCAGCAAAGAGCCTCTGGGCGGCAGTGCTTCTACGTTCGTCAACTGGGCGATCCCGTATTTGTTTGCTTGATGCATGTAATGGTGATTCGGAAACGGCGGGTCAAAGGAGCCGGCGATTCCGGCATCGGTGCCGACGGTTTCCACACCAATTCCGAGAATATCACGTTTTTCTGCCAAAAATATCGATGCTTCTTTTGTAATACCGGGGGTGTGCGACTGACCATCTTCCCCAACATTATGAAACTTCTCTGGATCGTCTTTGTATTGCGCCCAGCCGCTATGAATAACCACCCATGACTGGCTTGCAATTTCTCCGTGCTCTTTCTCAAACATTTCGATGTCTTCCATGCTGAGGCAATAGTCAGGGTCAAGCGCTGCCTGTTGCGTGATGTCAATGACACACGCCTCCCCAATCATGTTCTTCATCTGCAACGTGTCAACAGAATCTCCATCTTTTCCGGATACCCAGTGGACAGGAGCGTCAAAGTGAGTACCGCAATGTTCACCGGCAACGAAGTCATTCCAGTAGCAAACAGGCCCGGTCTCATCATATTCAGAAAGAGGCAGAAACTTAAATCCTCCTGTGTTTTTAAAAGGGGGCGGTAGTTGGATCACGGGTGTGTCTTCATTTAGGACTTGGGATAAATCAACAATTTCCACTTTTCCATCCACAATACTTGCCAGCAAGTCTCCTAACACATTCGTTTTCACACTCATGATTCTGCCTCCATTTCATATTTTCCTTTTTCCTTCGTGTAATCTTCATTATCGTAGACGTGAGGGATCCTAACATTTAAAACAACGGACTTGCCGTTTCTAACAACTTGCAGGGCCTCCTTGAGTGCCTCTTTTAAAGCAGTGCGTTCCTTTACATCGATTGGATGGGCACCCCCGGCGGCTTCCGCAATTTTCGCCAAGTCCGCTTCCGGATCAAAGTTTACCCAAAATCCTTCTGTTTGTTTGGCAACACCTTCCGGATGAACTCCTAACGTAGACATTTTTGGCGCTTTCCAGCCGGAATTGTTGTAGATCACCGTTAAAAACGGCGCATTATAACGTTGGGACATCCAGTGTACGGTTGACGGAACACTGAATAAGTAGGAGCCGTCCCCTGTTAAACTGACGATCGTCTTTTCAGGTTTGGCCAGTTTCATGCCGACTGCGGCCCCGCCGTTCCAACCGAGCGATCCGGCGCCGCTTCCGTAGTATGAACCAGGAACATTAACGCCGATATGATTGGAAATAGCTCCGTAATTCGTGATCCCTTCGTTTAAAACAATGGTCTCTTCATCAATCGCTTCCCTTACACAAGCCGTCAAATATTCAGGCGTGATAATATCGGTTTCCGCTTGTTCTTTTCGGTGTTTTTCTATCCACTGTTGATCATGGATCTTGGCGAACCTGTCCCAGCGCTTTTCAATAGCGGCGGCATCCAAGAGCCCGTGATGTTCAGCCATGTAATGGTTGATCTGCTTAAGTGCGGTACAGGAATCAACCTTGAGAAACTTCCTGGACGGGATGTACCATAGCGGCATATCTTCTTTCAACGGATCAATATCCATGTAATAAATCGTCGCTTCGGCAGCCGGCTTATTTTTCATCGGGATCCACGGGACATCACTGTCAATGACGAGTACAAGGTCTGCTTCCGCGAGGAGCTCATTCTGGCCTGGCGTGTTCCACTCTGACCCACAGTGCATCGGGTGCTCGTGCGGAAAATTCATCTGGTGCGGTATCGATTCGATTACGGGGACAGCTAGCGTTTCACTGAGTCGGACCAGTTCACTAACCGCTTCCTTGTTCCTCCCTAAGTAAGAAGTCACAATAAGCGGAGATTCTGCAGTCGCGAGTGCTTCTGCCAACTCCTGTAACGGCCTTGGTGCAATCGCGCCTGAGGAAATTGGCTCCCACAATTCTTTGTCGAGTACGACCGGTTCTGCTTTTTCTTCCATCACTTCACGTGGGCCCATTAAGTAGACGGGTCCTGGCGGATCACTCTTTGCAATCTGCAGAGCGCGGAAAACGAGCTGCTTCACGTTCGTTCCTGAGCGAATCTCATTGTCGTACTTCGTGTAACCACGGACTATTCCGCGCTGATCCGGAACATCTTGAATCCAGTGGATGAATTCATTACGACTTCCTGTTAATTCCCCTTCCTGTGTGTACGGAGAAGCACCTGCAAAAATGAAGACGGGCACCCTGCTTCTAGACGCATTGTGAATCGCTCCGCCAAGATTCTGTGTTCCGCATTCCACGTGCACCATCACTGCCTGCGGTTCTCCGGTTACCTGTGCATATCCATGTGCCGCACTAAGGGCAGCAAACTCGTGCGGACACGTAATCACTGTCGGGAGCTCTTTATTGACTTGCCTGGCCCGGGCCAAGCTCTCGATGATGGCTGGGTGGTCGCTCCCAAGATTGGCAAAAATATAAGAAACTCCTGCTTCCTGTAATGCTTCTAAAAACGCAGTCCCTGTTGTGTACACACACGTCCCCCCTTTCGAAAATTTGATTTAAAAAATTCTGAATACAGTTTGTGTGATGACTGCTTTCCCTTTATACTAATAGATAGAAAGATATCTTTCTGTTACCTGTTTAACATAAAATACCATTATTCCCATCTCACTTATTTACTGAATCACAGAAAGGAGGACCTGCTGTGGAAAGCACGATGTTTGACTGGGAACGGATCATCGATTACGGAAAACGGCTTTCTGTACCTAAAAAAACAACCCTCTACCACCAAGGGGAGACGGGTCGAGGGTTTTATTACTTGTATGAAGGTGAAATAAAGATCACTACACTTAGGGAAGATGGATACGAGCGTATCATCGACTACGTAGCCGCCGGCGGGCTCTTAGGCGAACAAGGAATAAGCGGCTCTTCTTATGTGACAACCGCCCAGGCTGCTGTCGATTCCACTCTGTATTACTACACCGATGAATCGTTTCATCAAATATGTATGGACTATCCTGATGCAGCGCAAGCCCTGAGTTATTCCCTTATTTCCAAGATCCGCCTATTAGTTGAAAGAAAATCGATACAGGAAGCGCCAATTGAAGCCCTGCTCGCTCATCACTTGCTCTCCTTGCATGAAAAACGCGGGAGTTGTACGCTACACCTCAACCAATCAGCCATTTCCAACTATGTCGGAAAATCTCGTGTCGCTGTCTGGCGTGTATTAAAGACGTGGAAAAAGGAACAGATCGTTTCTGTCCATGACCGAGTCATTCGTTTAAAAGACTTACCAAGGCTGAAAGAAAAGCTGTACCAATAAAACAGCGCATCAATTTTCGCCTATGGCCATTTTTTACCCTGCTGTTTTGCCAGCTATTTCTTCGATGCTCTTTGGATCTGTTACGATTAGATGTCTGTTTGCTGCTTTTATTTTCTCGGGGCCCCATTTTCGAAGTATCGTATAGATTGTCACTCGTGTTAACCCTGTATATTGGGACAATTCCTGCTGTGTGAGCGGAATTTGATTCGTATTAAATACTGCCAGTATGTCGATAATTGAACGCGCGAGCAACTGTTCGGCAGGGAGTTTGTCCATGACCACTGTATGGACGAGCAGCTCTAATTTATTACGAAGCGAATCAAACAGAAGCAGACGCAGGTCCGGATCTTTCTTTAATAAATCCTTTATCGTCCGCCCTTCTATGCAGTATACGACTGCATCATCAAGAACCTTGGCCGATGAAAAATACGGCTTTCGGTCAACGGTTTGCTCACCAAAAATCCGCTCATTGGTAATGATTTCAATCGTTCTTTCTTTACCGGAGTATGTCGTCATAAAAACTTTGACCGTTCCTCGTTTTAAATAGTAAATGCAATCCTCCCCCATTGTCCCTTGTTCATATATCGTAGCGTGTTTTTTGAAAAACATCCTTTTTCCATACTGTAAGTAACGCCTCCAGTTTTGTTCTTCCAGCTCACGTGATACAAACACAGCATGTCACCCCCGCTTTCTTTTTTTAAAAAAGATGAAGCTCTCGGCCATTCGTTTCCTCTTGACAACAGATTACAAACCGATTAAGCGCGGAATTAACAAGACGGCATCCTCCCAATACGTAATAACAAACAGTACGAGAATACCCATAATCAAAAAAGGAAGAACATCTTTGATAAGACGCTCGAAACGCACTTCGGCAATGGATGATACGATAAAAAGCCCTGTTCCGATCGGCGGGGTTAACAGACCAATCGTTAAATTAATACAGATAACGACCCCGAAATGAACGGGATCTACCCCGTACGTTGCTAAAAGCGGCATTAATACTGGCACCAATATAATAAGCGCAGCGATCCCGTCGAGCACTGCACCAAGAAGCAGCAAAAAAACATTCACAAGCAAGAGAAACAATAGTGGATTTTCAGAAAGGGACAGCATAGCGTTTGCCACCATCTGCGGAATCTGTTCAAAGGCAATCATCCATCCGAATGCGCCAGCCATTGCAATTAAAAAAGTGACGGTTGCCGTACTAATTACGGTGTTCATAAATATAGATGGAAGCTTTTTGAGTTTTAACTCTTTATAAAATAAGCTGCCAACAAGAAAAGCAACCACACAGGCGACGGCCGCTGATTCTGTTGCAGTAAACGCACCGCTTAAAATACCAACAATAATGATTAGCGGCACTAGTAAAGCAGGAAGGACGGATAGGACACTTTTCAGAATTTCTTTCCCTGAAGCACGTTCACTTTTAGGAAAATTGTATTTATACCCCATAAAAGCAATTAACGCGACAAAAGCAACTCCATACAACAGGCCCGGAATAATCCCTGCCATAAAAAGACCACCGATGGAAGCTCCCGACAGCGTTCCGTAAATAATAAAAATCATGCTCGGCGGGATAATTGGCGCGACTATCGAAGAAGACAGCGTCAGTGCGGCAGCAAAACCGCGGTCATATCCTTCTTTTTCCATTTCCGGTACCATCGTTTTACTCATCATCGCTGCCTGCGCGTTCGCTGATCCTAAAATCGAGGCAAGAAACATATTGGCAATGACGGTCACGTACGCAAGCCCGCCGCGAACGTGACCTAAAAGTACTCTTGCGAACCTGACTAGCTTAGAAGTAATGCCGCCCCCATTCATCAATTCCCCGGCAAGCATAAAGAGCGGAATAGCGAGCAACCCATAATTGTCCAAACTTGAAAACAACTGCTGCGGCATCGAGGGAAGTAGCTGAGTATTACCTAATGTGAAAAAATACAAAATGGTGATCATGCCAAGCACTAAGGAAATAGGCACACCAATTAGTAAAAAGATGAAAAATGCGCTTATCACCAGGACAGTCATTCACCCTCCTCCTCTCTCATGATGCCGAGTAAATTCGCTAGCAGGTGAACCGTGGCAAAACTAAGACCGAAAGGTACGGCGCTGTAGGGAATCCACATCGGTATTTGTAAATTGTTCGATTTTTGTAAGAGAACGCTAGAAGAGAATACCCATGAATAGCTATAGTAAAGGACAATAGCCATAAAGAGCAGCATAAGAACGTAACCAATAATCAGTAGTGCTTTTCTAAGTTTCACTGGTATTACATCTAAAAAAAAGGTAACAGAAGCCTGGGCTTTGTATTTAAGCCCGAGGCTTCCTCCTATAAAACTTATCCATGTTAAGAGAAACACGGCCACTTCGCCGGCCCATGATAAAGGGGAGTTAAGAAAGTAACGGAACAGAACGGCTAAAGCCATCACGACTGTCATGGAAAACATCAGCACAATGGCAAGATATTTCTCTAGTATGGATAGACCGTTACTAACAGCATTCACTTGCTCTCCCTCCTTAGGCTACTCTCGGAATGTTGTAATAAACTTCTCGATCATTGGATCTTTTTGTTTGTATACTTCGTCAAAATTCTGAATCTGTTCCTCGAATACACTCTTGTCTAATTCGTAAATAGTCATTCCCTCGTCTGCCAGCGTTTCTTTAAACTCTTCTTCTTGCGCAAATCTTGTTTCTACAGCAAAGTCAGCAGCTGTCGCTAAGGAATCTCTGATAATTTGCTGATCTTCTTCCGGAAGGTCGGTGAACGTAGCGGAGTTCATAACTGCAACCGCCGGCCACACCATGTGATTCGTAACCGCACCATAATCTACAACTTCAAAGAATTTGTTTGTAATCGTGGCATCAAGATCCATATCCATCCCGTCAATTACACCAGTCTGGACAGCCGAGTATACTTCCGGAAGCGGAATTCCTTCTGTTGCCGCTCCAGTAGAGTTATAAAACTCCAGCATTGGCGGACTTGGCGTTACACGAAGAACGAGTCCTTCCATGTCTTCCGGCTTCTTGACTTCTTTATCTTTAAATAACATGACGCGTTGGCCGGCAAATAAATAATCAAGACCAGTCATGCCGTATTGATCAAGCGTACCGAGCATTTCAGTTGCAACATCTGATTGACGTGCTTCATGAGCATCTTTAATCGTCTCAAATAAATATGGTGTGAACCAGGCAGAAAATGCTTCTTCACGTGAGCTGATCTCAGCCGCGGTAATGAAACCGAAATCAAGGGATCCTGCTTCGATCTGTTGGAGCATATCGCTTTCATTTCCAAGTTGTCCAGAAGGGTAGATTTCAAGCGTCATTCTGCCATCAGAATTCGCTTCTAACTCTTCTTTAAATTTTTCAGCCGCCTGGTGCCACATATGAGCAGGAGGCGTAATGACACCTAGTTTGAAACTGTGTTCTGCATCTGCTGATCCTTCCGAGGCAGCTTCTTCCTCTCCTCCCGTTTCTCCTTCAGCCGGTTCCGGTTCAGAAGCGGTGTCTGATCCTCCGTCCCCGCCCCCGCAAGCTGTGAGTAAAAACATTAAGCCAAGAGATGCAGTAAGGCTTTTCCAATACTTTAGTAAACTCATTATGTGTACCTCCCTTGTTATTGTCCTAACAGAGAAACTGCTTCTTTTGTTTTCCCTAGATCGATTAACTTTCTGATCCGCGTGGAGGAAATCACCTCCCCCCTCGTACAGCGGACCTTATCAGGTATGGTGACGGCGAAATGACGGCGCAAAAGATCTATGTTCCCTTCACGGTCTCTGCCAAAACGAAAATCGCGTCCGACAATGATTTCTTTCGGCTGCAAATGCTTCAATTCGTGAATAAAGGCGGCGGCACTTTGCTGTAAGTAGGCCGCGTTAAACGGAGCGATAATAACGTGACCAACTTGCAACTGCTTTATTTTTTTCAGCTTTTCATCCAATTTTGTCAATATCATTTTCTGTTGAAAATATGAACGCGGCGGTGGATCAAACGTATAAACGACACTTGTCACACCGTAATCAAGACCGTGTTTCACAGCTTTTCGGATAATGGTCTGATGACCGAGATGCATACCATCAAACGCCCCAACCGTTACGACGGACCCCTCGAGTTCGGGAAGCTTATCAGAGGTGTGTATGTGCATAGTACTGACTCCCTTCTCTGCAGCTACAGACTATGATTCTTCTTTGACGTTCTCTTCTGATCTTTTCGTCATCCCTGCGGAACCCCAATTTTCCTTGGGGACCTCGTGAAGGAGAACTTTTATTTTGCTGCGGTCTGCATGAAGGGTGTGACACATCGCGTTTGTTACACCTTCGATTAATTTTTGTTTCTGCTCGGCATCGCGGCCTTCCAAAATATGAATATGAGCAATTGGCATGATTTCCTCCTCGTGGATGTTAAGATGTTTAAAAATGATTTACATCTAGAAGCGCAAGGTGTTTCTTGTCTTTCTTTATAGCCTAAAGCTCAGGCGTAAACCCTGAGCTTTATTCATCAACTTCGACAATCATTTCAATTTCAACGGCGGTATTATTGGGGAGCTGGGCCATGCCTACAGCAGAACGTCCATGTTTACCTGCATCGCCAAACGTCTCCACCAATAGGTCAGAGGCTCCGTTTAGTACTTTTGGCTGTTCGGTAAAATCCTCGGTACTGTTGACGAACCCTAAGATTTTTATGACTTTTTTCACTCTACTCAGCTCACCCAATTCAGCTTTCAAAACACTGAATAAGTTGATCATCGACTGCCTGGCCGCTAGATAACCTTCGTCAGTCGTCAATTCTCTCCCCAGCTTGCCGTGATAGTTATCAACACCCTGTCCGGACATAAAGATAAGGTTGCCGGTTTTAACATGACTGATGTAATTGCCGGCTGCCGGTCGAACATCACTCAACTCAATTCCTAGTGCTTGTAGATTTTCTTCTGGCGTTTTCAGCTTTGACATGTTGGCTCTTCTGCTCCTTTACATGTAAAAATCGGAGGGCATTTCCGCCCAAAATAAGCTGCCGCTGCTCATCCGTCAGCTCAATCGTGTCATCAATAACCTTGCCGGGTGGTATTTCTCTCAATAGGAACGGGTAATCGGATCCCATCATGACGCGCTCATGTCCGAAGCGGTCAAGGAGATAACGCAAGTTGAGCGGGTCATAGTTTAACGAATCAAAATAGAGATTATCAATGTAATGGCTGGGCGGATGACTTGTGAGGCGCAGGTGCGGCCATACTTTCCATCCCTGATCCAAGCGCGGCAAAATGTAAGGAAACGACCCGCCGCCGTGGGAGAAACATAGTTTTAAATTGGGATACTTTTCAATGACTCCTCCCCATATCAAACTAGCGGCTGCAAGTGCTGTCTCACTCGGCATTCCAATCGTATACATGAAGTTATGGCGCGGTGTCCGTTCCCGTGCAAGTGTCTCCCACGGGTGAATGAAAAGCGGTACCTGCCACTTGGCTGCCATCTCAAAGAATGGAGCCAACTCTGTAGAATCAAGATTATTACCATTAACATTTGTGCCAATCTCAATGCCGGAAAGATGCAATTCTTTCATGCAACGCTCCATCTCCTGGATAGCTAGATCCGCATCTTGAAGAGGGACGGTGCCAAGACCGAGAAACTTCGACGGATTCCCTTTCACGGTGTCAGAAATAAAGTCGTTTTGGATGCGTGCCATTTCCAAAGCTTCCGACGCGGGTGCCCAGTAAGAGAAGGTGACAGGTATCGGCGAGAGCACCTGCATGTCTACGCCTTCCCGTTCCATATCTTTTATTCGCTTTTCGGGGTCCCACACTTGATCTGTCACTTCGCGGAACACCTTGCCGCCAACCATAATATTGGCGCCACATGTGCACGTCTGCTGTAAAGTCGGCCAGCGGTCCTGTCCGTACTTAGCAGCGAAATCCGGTATTTCCTGAGGGATGATGTGGGTATGAAAGTCTATTCTCATGTCCACTCATCCGCTTCTGGAGGCATTTTGTGACCGCAATTGTCACACGTCCTCAATTTCTCACTGCTGTTAAATTGTTCAATTGCACTTTTCACTTGGGTCTCGATATTGGTCACTTGCACGGTGACGCGGTGCATTTCGTGATCACATTGGTCACAAAACCAGACAAAGTCTTCGAGTTCCCCTTTACTTCGTTTACGTTCCAGCACAATGCCGTACGTGTTCGCAGGACGGTGTGGGGAGTGTGGCACCATCGCCGGCAGCATGAATACGTCCCCTTCTTTAACTGTCACGACTTCCCGTTCACCGTGTTCATTGATACACTCGACGTGACAGCTCCCCTTCACTTGATAAAAGAATTCATCGGAGGGGTCGACATGAAAATCCCTTCTCTTATTCGGCCCTCCAAGCATCATTGCGATAAACTCTGAATCTTCCCACATCACTTTGTTGTTCACTGGCGGTTGAAGCAAATCTTTATTGTCTTCTATCATTTTCATTAAGTTGAATGATCTGGTTTGCAGGCTGCTGTTTTTTGATTTCGAAACCATATATATCTCCCCTTACACAAGTAGTGGTTATCTGGATACTGTCAATCTTCGAAAATATACCCTAAGTCTTTAGAGATACTGTTGGCAACGCTCATCACGTTCCTGATCATTGTTTTCTTTTCATTGCCTTCAATGTAAGAAATCGGGCCGACCATATTTAAGGCAGCTACGTTTTTTCCCGAGTAGGAGCGGATAGGCGCTGCGATTCCGTAAACGCCAAATTCATTTTCATTGTTACTAAGCGCAAATCCGTTGTTTCTTACCTGATCCATCTCAATTCTTAATCCTTCCACTGTCTGAATCGTATTCGGCCCTCGCTTCAAAAGATCTTGTGGGGTAAGCTTTTCTACTAAAGAGGGGTGGGAAGACAAGAGGATCTTCCCTGTGCTGAAGCAGTAGGTCGGCCTTCTGTCCCCGATCGAAGTTGGAATTTGGACAGTATCGCGGGATGCTACTTTCAGCACAAAGATAAAGTCACCATTCTCGTCAAGCATCCCGATGTGCACCGTGCCTTTAAACCTTCTCGTCAATTCCTCAATGCGTGGAACGGCCTCGTTATAAATATCCTTCTGATACATGACCATGTTGCCAAGCTCCAACAGCTTCCAGCCCAGCCTGTAACGGTTGTTGCTATCTTTAATTAACATTCCTTCGCTGCACAATGTCTGCACAATCCGATAGACCGTGCTTGTACTCATATCTAATTTCTGAGCAATGTCAAGATTCCGCAGCGCAGGCTCGTCTTCTGTGAAACAATTAAGAATTTGGGCTACTTTTCGAACGGATGCAATCATCTTCGTTCCCCTCCAAGTAATAATAGTTTCATTAAGCGGCCGGCTGCTGATTGCTCTTCATGCGAGTGGGGTCATTCACTTTTTCACAGATTATTAGTTTTCAATAATCAAATCCTCGGAGGCCGCTTCTTTCAAAGCACGATCGACTAAGTCAAAGGTAGCTGTTTTTTTGTAATTACCGTAAAACATGCCCAGTTTTCTCACTGGATCTCCTGAATAGTAACGCTCATATTGAACAAGACGTTGACCAAATGCCTCACCTGACAGATCCCACGCAAGCTTAAAGAGTTGAATGCGATCGACCGCTTCTACTCCTTCACGGCCGCCGTAATATTTATCAATATCCTCACGAAGCTCTGGGTGATGCACGTCATGCGTCGTCGGCGATAACAAAAGACCGCCGGCACCAATGGTTTGGATGATTTCAATTGCGCGTGGATATGCTTTTGGTAAAATGCCGCGAATCGTCTCTAAGGAAAAGAAAGATGGTACAGCTTCTCCGTTTTCATTGATAGCGTATTCATTTTCTGCCGTCCGAAGCAGCGCCCGTATCGTCTCCACAGACTGTACTAATTCCCCGAGCTGTGTCTGGACGTTTAAAAATCCATCCACACCGATGGCATCGGCAACTTTTGAGGCAACCTGTTGAGCAAAACGCAATTTTGTGAGACCGCGTACCGCATTCTGGTGCGTATTTTGGCTTAATCCTGTCTGTGCGTAAACAGAGTTGCCTGCTTCTAAACTGTTATAAACAAAGACCCGATTCCAAGGGACGAGTACATCATTAAAGACGAGCACGGCATCCATCTCTTCAAACCGTGAGGCTGCCGGATGATCGAATAGAGGACGCTTTCCACTCTGTGCTGGTTCACGGCAGACGATTTTCAAACCTGGTGTGTCAATCGGAATCGCAAACGAAAGGGTATAGCGCTCATCACCAGGACGGAATCCCGGAAATGGATAGATGATTACTTCATCCGCAATCGGTGCTAACGTTGCCAGCATCTTCGCGCCGCGTACGATAATTCCATCAGAAGTTTCCTTTACCGCACCTAGATGTGTAAATTGATCTTTTTGCTCGTGAGCTGCTTTACTGCGATCATTCTGCGGGTTAATGAGCGCATGCGTTAAAAATAAGTCGTTGTCTCGAATGTACTTATGGTAATTGCGGATATTATCAGCCCAGTCCGGGTTAAACTTTTCAAAGAACTTCGCATTACTTGCCATCGAAGTAACCGTAACGTTCAGAAAATCAGGGGACCGGCCCATGAGGCCAAAGGTAGCCTCTGCCCACGCTTCGTAAAGTGCACGACGTTTCATTAAATCTTCGTATGACCTTGGGATGATGAAAGCATTTGAAACGCGCTCTCCTGTTTCTTCGCATATCCCGGTAATTTTATCTTGATATTCAGGGTCGTGCTGCATGTCATAAAGCTTGGCCAATTCCCGGATCGGCTGTTTTAAATTCGGTTCATTTAAAACATCGGTAACTCGTCTACCCTCCAGCCATACCTCTCGAGATCTATTTTTTAATCCATTCATGTATTCTGCACCTGTACGAATTGCCACGTCGTTCCCTCCCTATTAATTTTTCATTGTTTCTTCATCCATGTTATTCGTGCGGCTAAACTTTCCTTTGAAAAAAACAAGCCCTTCCTTGTCCGTCGATGAGAACTTTGCGACCTTTCCAAGGTAAAGGGTATGATCCCCACCTTCATACTCTCGCCATGGTTCGCATTCGAAATGAGCTAAAGCGTTCTTTATTTTCGGTCCTTGCAGTGCATCGTCCCACTCTAGCTGAAGATCAGGCTGGCTGCGTCCGGCAAATTGCCAAGCTTCCTTTTCCTGATTGTGCGAGAGAACGTTCACTACAAAATTCCGTCCCTTTAGAGCACTGCACGCTCTCGCTTTACAATCAATAGAGACGAGCACAAGCGGTGGATCTAAGGAAACAGAGGTGAAGGCATTTACTGTTACACCATAGCGCTCGCCGTCATCTCCGTACCAGGTCACTACCGTTACCCCTGTCGCAAACTTACCAAGACAGTTCCGCAGCTCTCTCGTATCCATGTCAACTCCCCTCCTCGAAAACGAATATAACTTTAGTATAGGGAGGTTTAAATTTTCGTTCTATATAGATATTTCACAATGTGAAATATTCTGAAATTCAATTAGAATTTTTTTAATAGGGCTGTTTTTTTAAGTTGTATATCCATGTTGAGATGATGAAGCCATTCATAGGGAGGTATATATGTGGTCATAAAGTCTCAATACGTTTTTCATTCGTAATTATTTTATATCATAAAATCAACCGTCACAAAAGTCAAACTTTTTTAAATTCTCGTTGGTAAAATTGATGTGAAAAGAAAAAGTAAACTGTGCTATCGTATATGTAGTAACTATTGATAAAGGTGAGGTGTTTATGTGTGAGTCACGCAATCATTAAATCACTATGGAGATATCCGGTAAAATCTATGATGGGAGAAGAATTAAATGCTTGTGAGATTACCGAGAAAGGAGTGCTCGGTGACCGGTCATATGGCGTGATCGACGAAGAGACCGGTAAGCTCGCTAATGCAAAGAACCCATTGAAGTGGCCAACGATGTTCCAGCACCGTGCAACGTTTACCGAGCCACCTCAACTAATGTCTTCCTCCCTCCCCCCGGTCCGGATCACTTGTCCAGACGGCACGATGACAGTCAGTTCCGATGAAAAAGCCGGTGAAGTGCTCACGAAAAGTTTTAACCGTACAGTCACAGTAAGCACACCGGAATCCGTATCAGGAGAGTTTGAAGGATACGTTCCGGAAGGTATTGACGGTTTGGCTAACCCAGGAAGTGTGTTTTCGAAAGACACCCCGCAAGGAACTTTTTTTGACATTGGCATGGTACATATTGTAACCACTTCCTCCCTGGAAACCCTAAAACGACTCGCCCCCGATAGCAGAATTGAAGCAAGGCGTTTCCGTCCGAACCTTATTATTGATGTCCCTAATGCAGATGGATTTATTGAAAATGAATGGGTGGGGAGAACTTTATCAATCGGAGACGATGTTCAATTAAAAATCATTCAACCTACGAAGCGCTGTGTGATGACAACTTTGGCGCAAGGAGATCTTCCACACGACTCGAATGTACTGAAATCTGCTTTCAACGAAAATGAAGGGAATATCGGCGTGTACGCATCGATTATTTCAGGCGGCAGCATCCGTATCGGGGATCGTGTTATAATAAGCAAGTAAATTTAGCCACGGAAGGACTGTGCCGATGAAACATATCTATACCGGAAAAACAAAAGATGTATACGAACAAGCGGATGGAAGCTACCTACTCCAGTTTAAAGATGATGTAACGGGAGCGGACGGTGTCTTTGATCCTGGCGCAAATACAGTTGGCCTTACGATGGAAGGAGCCGGAAAAGCCGGACTCCGGTTAACGACATTTTTCTTTGAAAAGTTAAAAGAAAAAAATATCCCAACCCACTATATCGACGCAGACATCGACAAGGCCACCATGACTGTGAAGCCCGCCTCTGTTTTTGGCGAAGGACTCGAAGTTATCTGCCGCTTTCGAGCAGTCGGCAGCTTTCTACGCAGGTACGGAAAATACGCTGTAGAAGGGCAGCCGTTAGACGCTTTCGTAGAAGTGACATTGAAAGACGATGAACGTAACGACCCGCCTATCAGTGACGATGCCCTAGACATGCTTGGCATCTTAACACGGGAGGAATATGCTCGTTTGAAAGAATTGACAAGGGAAGTCAGTAAGATTGTGAAAGAGGAACTGAGCAAAAAAGATTTGGAACTTTATGATATCAAGCTAGAATTCGGCCGTTTAGATGATGGCAGTATCGTTTTAATTGACGAAATTTCTGGAGGGAATATGAGAGCCTATAAAAATGGTGAGTATGTAGAACCACTTAACTTGGAACAATTGATGCTTGCCGATCTTCTTTAATTCCTTCAGACAAAAAGCCTCCGCAGGCACTTTACTGAGCGGAGGCTTTTTCCTTTTCATTGAACAAGACAGCAGCACGAACTAATCTTTTATCCAATCCCATGCTGCTTCCTGCTCACTCGGTTCAAATTGTTTGATATCAATCCCCGGTAGTAGTTTTCCCGCTTTTGCTGAGTTTCGAATCCAGCTGCTTTCACTGATTACCGCATACTTGCGGACCTGCTTCCAGCGTTTCGTATCAAATTTCATTCCTTCTTTTAATCCGTTGAATGACGTCCCTTCTACGTCATGTATAATCGCAAAAAGGTTGAAAGGATCGTTGTCACCGAAGTTTTCACTGACATGGTCTTCCAAATTCTTGGCATCCGTCTCGGTCATTTTCCCTTCCATTTCGATCGCCACAGTGGAAGGGTCGCGACTTGGAAGAATGGTAAACATAACAGCACTCCTCCTTTATATATCAATCGTTATTAAGAATTTACCCTCCTATTGCCATTCCGAAACAAACGATTTATTACACATAGCTTAGCAATGAAAAATGCACTTTTTATGGTATCATGCGATTCTATGATGCTTTTATTTTTTCGACTGCACCTTTTTGTGACGCCATACACCTCCGATGGCGTTGCTATTTTGCAGCGAATACTTTTTCGTAACTCCATACGCGCTCATCGACGTTACTATCTTCCCGTCATCGTTTTTTGGCGACATCATAGACTTCCAATAGTGTCGTTATTTTCATTACAACACTTTTTCAAGTGCCTGCTTCGCTTAAGGAATACTACACAGCAGCGTTAATTTGCCTCATTGTGCTATATTAAGAAAAGCGTATTCATAGTATTATAGAAGAATTCTCAGAGAAAAGTATTATATGATAGACAAGGGTGGAATTGATGAGGAAATGGATCCTTTTAGCTATAGGGACAGTAGCGGTTCTCCTAATAACTGTCCTGTTAGTGGCTGGGAATTATTTGTATGGCGAAAGTGTTAAACGGGGTACAGACGTGGAATTGTACAGAGGAAATGAGCCCGCAAGCACTTCTCCAAAGAAGGAGTCGGTTAAAGAAAAAGCAGACACGTGGTTTCACAGCCAAAAAGTCAAAGTGTTAGAACAGACCTCCTTTGACGGATTAGTATTGCAGGCGAATTTCATTGATAATGAGAAAAACAAGGGAAAAGCGGTGATCTTGGCTCATGGTTTCCGCAAACAGAAAGAAGATATGAAAAAACTCGCAAAGTTCTATTATGAGCACGACTTCGACATTCTTCTCCCTGACGCCCGTGGACACGGCGATAGTGAGGGTGACTATATTGGATACGGCTGGCATGACCGCCTGGACTATGAAAACTGGATCAAGCTTTTAATTAATAAGTACGAGGAAACAGACATATTACTGCATGGCAATTCGATGGGAGGCTCTCTCGTTTTAATGACAAGCGGCGAAGATCTTCCAGATGAAGTAAAAGGCATCATTGCCGACAGCAGCTATACAACAGTAAAGGATGAATTGACCCACCAACTGAAGCATCTTTATGGGCTGCCTGCATTCCCGCTTCTTGATGTGACTAGTTTCATTACAAAGGTGCGAGCAGGCTACACATTCGAAGAGGCATCTGCTGTTGCACAAGTCAAGAAGAATACGCGGCCTCTCTTCCTTATTCACGGGGAGGGGGATGAACTCGTCCCTACCGACATGGCATCCGACTTGTATGAGGCCGCAAACGGGGAGAAATCGCTTTGGATTGTCCCTGATGCAGGCCACATCGAAGCGTATGACACTGCTCCTAAAGAGTTCGAACAGCGGCTGGCTGATTTTATTCAGCAAACTGTAGCCAATACGCAAGTTAAATAGATGATATTTCTTTCGGAAAAGGGAGTAGACGCTTCGAAAGTGTATAGCAACGGGAGAGCAGTACATTATGGTACACTCTCCCCTTACATTCATTAGTGCAGTACGCCGCCTCCTGAAATTTTCAAACTTTCTCCTACGATATTATGGGCTGCATCCGACAATAGAAAAGCGATGCTGTTCGCCACTTCTTCCGGAGTGGTAATTTGTCCGGATGGAATTCCCTTCTCAGTCGCTTCCCTATTTTCTTCATACGAAAGAGTATTGCTGGCTGCCTTTGCCCGTATTACCTGCTCTGCCATTTCTGTATCGACAAAGCCAGGACATACTGCATTCACTCGGATTCCGTGGTTGATCGCTTCGAGTGCAAAACAGTGAGTGAAACCGATCATGGCAAATTTGGAAGCCGCATAGGCCGTATTTCCAACTGTACCGCGCAATCCCGAGAGAGAAGCAACATTCACAATAGCTCCCTTTTCACGTTTTTTCATCGTTTCATACACCTGTTGGGATAAGAGGACTGCCGCGGTGTAGTTGACGTGCATAATTTCCGTAAGCATCGCTTCGTTTACATCTTCTACTTTTCCGCGCTGGTGGATACCAGCATTATTCACGAGCATCGTAACCGGGCCCTGTGCTGCTTCGGCTGCAGAAACAAGTCCCTCCCTGTCGGCTGCGTTACATATATCAGCAGAGATAGCCACTATTTTTGGGTCTCCATTGCTATTTACCAGCTGCTTTTGTAAGGCAGATAATTTATCTTCGCTTCGGCCGGTGATCGTGAGTGCAGCCCCCATATTAATAAGTGTGCGGGCTGTAGCAGCGCCAATCCCACCTGTAGCACCAGTCAGAAGAATATGCTCTCCGACAAATGCCTCTTTGGAAAAAATAGTCACGTTACCAAAACACCTTTCTTTTCATCATTTCTTTACTTTTACAAAAAGAGCTACATTGGCATCTTACCATTAAATAGAAGAGCAATATTGAGGTGTGGCTCATTAAAATAAATGTGAACCTTTTGTGTTCATTTTGCGAACTAAATGTTACAATTATATTATAAGATAACTACCTCAAGAATAGGGGCGTGAATTCCCATGGGTGTAACTCTCGTATTTATGCTATTGGCAACGCTTACACCATTTTTATTCATTCAAATGAAAAAACGCGCGTTTGCCGTGGTGCATACCGTTTTACTGATTGGAATGTGGATGTATTTCATCGAAACAATGTTTAACGCAGCACCACCACTGTTTTCTTTACTAACCGTTACATTTTATCTAAGCTTACTTGCAGCTGAAATCGGATGGGTTATGTTTGTGATCCGCCTCGTACGGCCTGCAGCTGGCTTTCAAAAAAGCTATCAATAGTATGTAAAAAGCCTTCTTTCCTAAAAACATAGAAAAGAAGGCTTTCTCTCATTGTCTGTCTTCGGGTTGCAGATGAAACAATTGAAACATCGCTTGCAGAAAGGCAACGACTGCCGTTACGCCAAGCAGGCCCTTTAATACGATACCTTCGCCTGAATATACAGCTCCCCAGAGGGCGAAGGCTGTCAGGATGACACATAATATGAAGCTTATTACATATTTCATCTGGAATCCAAACAGATCACTATTCGTTGAATTCTCTGATGAACGTTCCTTATTTATTTTCAATATGCTGCCACCTTTCTTCAAGTTATTTCTTCATTGTTTCCTGTCCCTTTAGTCATGCATCTGCTGCTCTTCTTGGTGAGAGCCATGACCACTGTGATCGCCGTCATGGTCATGCGTAAAACCAAACGACATCGTAAACAGCGAACCGGCTACAACGATTGCCGCCAGGACAAAACCATGAAACATCATATTCCACGGAACATGTCCCCCTCCGCTTGCCGATTCCGTCATATGCATAAACATAAACAATTGAATCCCTGCTTGAATAACGGCCAAAACCATGATCGCAATAATGATCCACTTCACGGGAAGATCTGAGCCTAACGCTGCCCATACCGCCAGAAGCGTCAAAACAATTGACAACAAAAAACCGATAATATGCTGTACTGGTAGGTGTTTTGTGTTTTTTTCCATGCTACACCACCATCCCGATTAAATAGACACTCGTAAAAATGAAAATCCAAATGACATCTAAAAAGTGCCAATAGAGACTGACTACGAACACTTTACGGCTCGTTACCGGGTTTAGGCCGCGTTGTACGAGTTGGATGAGCAGCAGTACAGCCCAGCCAATCCCAAGTGTGACGTGGACACCGTGCGTACCAGCAAGAACAAAGAAGGCAGACCAAAATGCACTTGATTGTAAAGTGGCTCCTTCATGGGCATAGTGAACAAATTCATATATTTCAAAACCAAGAAAGCCGAGACCGAGCGCTAAGGTGATAATAAGCCACGTGATCAGTCCTTTTAGTGACCCGGCTCGCATATTATGAATCGCGAGACCGCATGTGAAACTGCTTGTTAACAGAAGAAATGTCATCGCAAGCGTTATACCAGGTTCAAAAAGATCACCTGGCAAAGGCGCATCAGCCGTTCTGCCGAATAGTACTGCGTATGTTGCGAACAAGGTCGAAAAGAGAACCACTTCAGCCCCGAGGAAAATCCAGAAACCGAGGATCGTCATTCGACCTTCTTGTGTCCGGTATTCATAAGGGCCTGTGCTCCATTCCTGTGTGCTCACTTTACAACCCCCTTACGGTTCGTTCTATTTTTTTTATTTCATCCACTTCGACATAGTATCCCTCGTCATAGTCGAAGGAACGAATCCCCATCATAATAAGCGTACCAATGAGTCCGACAGCGGCAAGTCCAATCCATTCAAATACGAGCGCAAAGCTCGCGAAAAACAGAATCCCCATCATGATAAACGGACGTCCTGTGTTACTTGGCATATGAATCGCTTCCAGTTTCGTCTCGTCGAATGTCGTCTCTCCTTTTTTCTTCATCGAGAGAAACGCATCAAGGCCACTTACTTTCGGTACGGTCGCAAAGTTATAAAAAGGAACTGGCGTCGGTGTCGCCCATTCGAGGGTGCGGCCGTCCCATGCATCTCCATTGGTTTCCCGTGGGCTGTTTTTCCAGCTGTAATAAATGTTGTACACAAAGATAACGAAGCCGACACCCATTCCAAATGCGCCGACTGTCGAAATTACATTAAGCGGCATCCATTCCGGAATAATCGTAAAGATACGGCGCGGCATCCCGTCTAAACCAACAAAATGCTGCGGGAAGAAACAGACATGAAAACCGATTAAGAACCACCAGAAGCTGTGTTTTCCGATTCGCTCGTTCATTTTGTGGCCGAACATTTTCGGATACCAGTAGACAAGTCCTGCAAAACAAGCGAAAACAGTTCCCGCGATCAGGACATAGTGAAAGTGAGCGATTAAGAAATACGAATTATGGAACTGATAATCAGCTGCCGCCATACCGAGCATAACACCCGTCACACCGCCCATAACAAAGCTTGGAATAAACGCAAGTGCCCACAGCATCGCAGTTGTTATTTGAATACGTGATTTATAGAGCGTTGCCAGCCAGTTGAAGATTTTCACCCCGGTCGGTACTGCTATAAGCATCGTAGAGACCGAGAATACAGAGTTAACGAGCGCGCCCGCTCCCATTGTAAAGAAGTGGTGCACCCAGACGAGAAAGCTTAACCCTGCAATCAAAATCATCGACCAAACCATCGCTTTATAACCGAATAGCTGCTTGCGGGCAAATGTGGCTATAATCTCGGAAAAAATACCAAATGCCGGCAGGATGACGATGTATACTTCGGGGTGCCCCCACATCCAGAAGAGATTGGCCCACATCATTGGCATTCCCTCGCCGGTCAAGGTGAAGAATTGCGCCCCGAATATCCGGTCAATCGTCATCAATGCTAATGCTACTGTCAAAATGGGAAAAGCAAAGATAATAATGAACGTTGTCACTAAGGTAGACCAGGTGAAAATCGGCATCTGAAACAATTTCATTCCCGGTGCCCGCATTTTCAAAATAGTAACCATTAAGTTAATACCCGTTGCAAGTGTTCCGATTCCCGCGAGCTGCAGTCCCAGCAAGTAAAAATTTTGGCCGGGACCTGGACTCAGAGCCGCACCGGCAAGCGGTGTGTAACTTGTCCATCCTGCATCTGGAGATCCTCCGATGACAAAAGATACGTTAAATAACATGGCCCCGAAGAAAAACGACCAGAAGCTCAGCGCGTTTAAAAAAGGGAAAGCAAAGTCACGTGCTCCGATCTGCAACGGTACGACAATATTCATAAGTCCAATGAGAAACGGCATGGCCATAAAAATAATCATGACTGTTCCGTGAGTCGTAAAAATTTCATCATAGTGCTGGGCACCTAAAAAATTCATATTAGGGAATGTTAACTGTATCCTCATCATGAGCGCGTCCACGCCTCCGCGAAAGAGCATCGCCAACGCACTTAAAATGTACATAATCCCAATTTTTTTATGATCAACAGTAGTCAGCCACTCTTGCCAGAGCCAGCCCCACCTTTTTAAATAGGTTAATAAAAAGATGGCAGCCGATGTCACGAGAACAATGGAAACCATTCCTCCGTATATGAGCGGCTCCCCTGTTACAAAAAACTCATCTAGTTTCATTCTTGTTCACCTGCTTTCTGTGGTTACTCCCTTTTTTTACCGTTTTCTAGATGCATTAATTCTTCATACGCATCGCGGTGAAGGTTGATAGAATAATCGCGTCCTTCATTGGTTCCATGATCCACCCACTGTAGATGAGTGGAGGAAAACGCCATGGTCTCCGTTAATCCGGGTTCGAGCAGGCTGTCATATTGGTCCTGCGTGAGTGCTGGGGAATCGTCCTGCACTTTTTCCACCCATTCCTCGAATTGTTCTTTGTCTTCGGCGTGAACTTGAAAGGTTTGTTTCGTAAAACCTTCTCCATTGAAGTTAGCGTTGCGGCCGTCATACACCCCTGGTTCGTCGGCCTGTAAATAAAGGGTGTTTTCCATGCCCGCCATATTATATTTCTGGCCGCCTAACTGTGGGATCCACAACGCTGCCATAGAATCTGCCGACGATAATCGAAATTCAATGTCCCGATTTGTCGGGATATGCAAATAATTGACGGTTTCAATATTTTGCTCCGGATAACTAAAGAACCATTTCCAATCTGCCGCTGTTGCATACACGACAAGTGGCTCTTCCGCTTCATGTGCCGTCGACGGTCTTTCTAAATCAAAAAGTGTCTGAACAGTTGGTACAGATAAAGCAATTACAATCACAATCGGAATTGCGGTCCATATGATTTCAATTAAAAGATTTCCATGGATATTCGGATTGTAGTCACCGTCTTTACGATTTGGGCGATCACGATACTTCCAAACCATATAAGCAAATAACGCGAATACGACAACCACAATAACAAGCATAAACCAAAGTGAGTACACGATAAGATCCTTTTGGCTCTCCGCTACCGGTCCTTTCGGATCAAACACGGCCATTTGTTCACAACCGCTCAGTAACATGATGAGAGCTAGCATTCCTATAGGAATCCATTTTTGCATATGGTTTCTCATACGCTTCATGAGGGCAACCTCCTCCATTCCAAAACTTCTCCGTAAATGTTTGTACCGTAGATTGATTATAGCAAGTTGCCTTCTACATAAAGACTACCTTTGCTAGATTGCAATAAATTGTCTACATTTTCGTTGCACAACTGAAACAGAATGTTCACTTTTTCTAATAAAATCACTACGGGTTTAACAATTAAGGATGTAAAATACAAGGTAGGAAAATGCAGGGGCAAATCGAATCAGCCAACTGCTTTCATTTAATTGGAGACTACGTGGGGGTTTTATTAAAACCTGGTATAATAAGTAAACCTCTTAAGGAAAGGATTTCATACTCTTGGCAGTTTTTCTGACTTATATAATAGTAATAACTATCTTGTCGTTTATCTTTATGGGGGTAGATAAATGGAAAGCAATACGGAGGAAAAGGCGTATACCGGAGAAAAATCTCCTTCTCCTTGCTTGTCTCGGCGGTTTTATTGGCATTATAGCGGGGATGATGCTCTTTCGTCACAAAATAAGAAAGCCAGCATTTACTCTCCTCGTTCCGTTTATTGCCCTCTTTGAAATAGCGGCAGCTTTCTATATTTCTCGGTACTTTTAATTATGGTATCTGCAAAATATCGCAAAAAAACACTTCCCATCAAGTCCGACAGACCCGTGGGAAGTGTGTTTTTTTAGCTGTGGAACTCAACCGGAATTGGCCCAAAACGGCGTTGGTGGTACATCATTGGTTCCTTTGTATCGGATTTTTGAATGTCTTGTACTTCGCCGATCAAAATGGTGTGGTCTCCTGCTTCCACCTGCTTGAACGTTTTACATTGAAGTACGGCGTATGCATCGTTAATGACAGGAAGATTATACTCCGAGCTCTCCCAAGTGCAAGAGTTGAAGCGGTCCGTATCTTTCGAAGCAAACGTTTTACACAGATCCTGCTGATCCCCACTTAAAATGTGTATCGCAAAATGATCCGCGCTTTTAAACGCTTCGAGCGATGATACTCTATGATCGATGGACCATAAGACTAGCAGTGGGTCCAGGGATACCGATGCGAATGAATTAACCGTCAAGCCAACCGGCTCCCCCTCTTCGTTCCGGGCTGTTACAATCGTAACCCCTGTCGGATAATTCCCCATTACTTCCTTGAATACATTCTCTTTCTCTGACACTTTCATTCTCCTTTCAATCCCTATTCATCTCTATTCTATAGATTTTCTACTTTTTGTGAAACCTTACCGCTTGGATAACCTACTGACTCTTCTTTGACAACACCCTGTTCGATAGCCATTTTTTTAGCAATTTTTGGTGCGCCCCATAATACAGGCAGCATGATGATAGAAATCGGAACAGCTGTGACGACAATGAACGACTGCAGGGCACCGATACTACCCTCCCCGATATTAATGAGAATAACAGAAATAGCTCCCATCAAGATGGCCCAAAATACTCGTACTGCCTTCGGTGGGTCCCCTTCACCGGTAACGGCCATAGATACCGAATAAGACATCGAATCAGCTGTTGTAATGACGAAAGTAATGGTTAAGATTAACATGACGATAGCCATGATTCCGCCTAAAGGCAGCTGTTCGGCAATCGCAATAATAGCAGCCGGCAGCCCATTTTCTAAAAGAGGGGTGCTGACAGAACCGCTGTTTTGCAGTTCATAAAAAATACCGCTGCCACCGAGAATACTGAACCACACGTTTGATGCAAGCGCTGTTACAATGGAGACGACAAGAAACACTTCTCGAACTGTCCGCCCACGAGATACCCTGGCCACTAAGACTGCCATAAGAGGTCCGAAACCGATAAACCACCCAAAGAAAAATAGCATCCAAGATCCAAGCCAGGCTTGATCATCCCTATAAGTGTGAATATTCATATATTCGCCCATATAGGTTCCAAATGAAGAAATAAACGTATCAATGATAAAACCTCCAGGACCAATCAGAAGGAGGATAATACCAACACCGATCGCAAACCATACGTTAAAACGGCTTAAAAACTGGATTCCTTTTTCAATACCTGTCACTGTTGATATGGTTACTAATGCTATCAACACCCCTACCGCTAACACTTGAGTCAAAAGTGTATCCGGCAATCCAAATAGGTCATGCATCCAGTAACTGAACTGAAATCCAAAAAAACCAATTGTTCCAATCGTCCCCGCGACTGCACCTAAAATACAGAAAACGTCAGCCGCTACACCCCAATTATTTGTCTCAATTTTCTCTCCAAATATCGGATATAATAGAGTCCTTGGGCGCAAAGACAAACCTTTGTTGTAATGAGCATACATAATAATAATCGCGCTTATCGCTCCGTACACGGCCCACGCCGTAAAACCCCAGGACATAAAGCTTTGCGCCATTGCAACTCCTACTGCTCCTTCTGTCGCAGCAGAAATCCCGTCATGCATAGGCGGCACTTCTGTAAAGTAATACATCGGTTCTGCCGCTGCCCAAAATACACCGCCGGCCCCAAGTCCCGAAACTGTTATGATCGCCGCCCATTTAAAGAAACTCATGTCTGGTTTATCCAAGTTTCCCACACGTGCTTTTCCATATTTAGAGATAGCTAATACAGCACCGACCACAAATGTTGCAAGTAATAATAACTGCCAAAAAGCACCGAAATATTTGATAGATTGGGTGAACCCCCAATTAACAAGTGCCGCCACACCGTCTGTATAAATTAAGGACATGATGACAAAAATTGTCAGAACTCCACCAGTTAGAATAAAGACTGGCCAGTTTATTTTACCTGTGCGCATACCATTTTCCATACATTTCCCTCCTCTAGCATAATCGATCACTTCGGTTGTTACACGTTCCTGACACATTTGACTTACTCGTCGACAAAACCTTTAACCCTCGATTACCATGTACCATACAAACGAGGTAGTTAGAATAGCATTAATCAATCATTTATTGTTAATAATCAGACATATGAGTGAATATTAAGAGCTGGATTTTCAACCTTTTGTGGTGTTCTTTGAACTGCCCAAAATGTATGGAGAGCTTTTTTCACTCCGCCGCTTCCAAAGCTAATATCCTTATTTTCCTGATATAAAGTTTCAAAAAAATGAACAATAAAGTTTCGGCGCGTTAGAACATCCACGATCCCTTGTTCGAAAAACCATTCGTCTACTACGTTAAATACGCCACGGTTCACCCCGAACGTCTTACAACAGTAACTTGCAAATCGAAGATCAGGAAATTGAAGTACGTGCTGTTTGTGTTCTCTCATTACTTCCTTTCACCCGCCATTTTTCATCAGAAATTAGTTGGAACAGAGTAGTAACCGCATCGTGATCTTTTTCATACATGACGACTAGCTCATCAATGGAAGAGGACGAAAAAAATCGTAAGCGTCTCAGGTAAAAAGCAGCTTCCACTACTACCTCTTTTTTTAGTAAAGAAACATCCTCACGAAGCAAACACATATCAAACGTCTTTTCACCATTGTTTTCGTTGACATGCATAATGCCTGTTTCCATTTGGTCTTCACAATGAACCTTTATACCGTATACTCCAGTTTTCAGATATGGGTTCTCTGCCGGTAAAGTTAAGCTAAGATTGGGAAATCCTTTTGACTGATTGACATAAGGAATGGATGTCGTTTTCGCTTCAAAGCAGGTAATATATCGATCTGCTTTACATGATAAAAGGTCACTTAATAATATAGAAGAAAGACGATACTTGCTGCATAGTAATTGAACTTCTTCTGTATCCGCTATTTCACCTCTGCTATTTAATATTTCACAAAGGTAGGAACTGGCAGGCTCTTGTTGATTTATCCGTGAGATATCGGTGACAGCTTCAAATACACTGCGCCGCTCTAGAAGGCCCTGCTCGGAATATATAACCGGAAACACATGGCCCGGCCGGATAAAATGCTCCGGTCTGGCCGTATTTTCATTAAGCGCTTTCAGAGTCTGTGTCCGTTCGTTGACGGAAATACCTGTGGTCGACGTATAATGATCAACCGAAACCGTCATCGTATCATCATTATTTTCAGTCATCATGGGAAGGGCCAGTTTTTTTCCTTGCTCCTCACTTATGCAAGCATAAACAAGTCCCTTTCCTTTTTGGATCATGAAATTAACATGGTCCGATTGGATCGCACGAAGGTCCCCAGCCAGATAACTTACATGATGATGCTGTAAGTCATCCACTACCACAACAAGTCGTCCTTTTAGCAGTTCGTCATATATTTTTTGGATAGAAGTCATAAACCTATCCCTCGCTTCTTTTAATTAATAGATCACCTATTATCAAACTCATCGAATAATAAATGGATCAGACATAGGGGCAGATGAAGTGTTTATCCACACTGTTTTCTTCTGGGTATAGTCATGAACTGATTCTAGCCCACCTTCTCGTCCATAACCGCTGAGTTTTGATCCGCCAATTGGTGCGATTGGTGAGATGCTACGATACGTATTTACCCAGACAATCCCTGCGCGCAACCGTTTCGAGAGTCGATGTCCTCTACCTATGTCATTCGTCCAAATACCAGCTGCCAGCCCGTAGTCAGTGCTATTCGCGAGCTTGATAACTTCTTCTTCCTCAGAGAATGGCATGACACTTAACACTGGACCAAATATTTCTTCTTTGGTAATACAGCCATTGTGTTCTGTGTGCTCAAAAATAGTCGGTTCAAAATACCAGCCCTCTTTCATATGCTCAGGCCGCTTTCCTCCCAGTAGAAGCTTCCCACCTTCGTCCAAACCTGTTTCTACATACCTTTCAATGCTTTCCAACTGATTTAACGTGGCAACTGGGCCAATCTCAGAATCCGCAGACATCGGATCCCCAATTTTTATCTTCTCTACTCGAGACACGAGAATATCCATAAACTCGTCGTATATCTTTTGATGAAGGAACAATCTTGAGCCAGCTACACAGCTTTGACCAGTCGCGCCAAATATCCCTGCAATGGTGCCCATCGCTGCGTTATACAAATTAGCGTCATCAAATACGATATTAGGTGACTTGCCTCCCAATTCTAAAGACAATTGGGCAAAATTCTCAGCGGAATTCCTAACGATGTTCCTGGCTGTCTTTTCTCCACCGGTAAACGCTACTCGGCTCACAAAAGGATGGGAGGTTAATGAATCGCCAATATCAGCCCCAAAGCCCGTCACTATATTAACCACTCCAGGGGGAAATCCAGCCTTCTCTATTAACTTCGTAAACTCAAGCAATGAAGCTGAAGAATGCTCAGATGGCTTGATCACAATCGTATTCCCGGCAATCAAAGCGGGAGCCAGTTTAATAAAAGTTAGATAAAGAGGGGAGTTCCAAGGAGTAATAGCTACTACCACACCTAAAGGCTCTCTTTCCGAAAAGACGAACATATCCTTTTTGTCAATCGGTAATGTTTCACCCTGGATTTTGTCAGCAAGGCCTGCATAGTAATAGAAGAATTCAGGCATGTAAGTTAACTGTGCTTTCATTTCCCGGATTAGCTTCCCATTATCTCGCGTTTCAAATTCCGCAAGTTCTTCGACATTCTCGGATAATAGATCACCGAGTTTGCGCAGTAAATGCCCTCTTTTTGTATATGTCATGTCTGCCCAGTCTTTGTTATAAAAGGCATTGTCTGCTGCTTTCACAGCCCTTTCCACGTCTTCCGAAGTACCTTGCGCAACATAGCACCACGGCTGTCCAGTTGCCGGATTGAAACTTTCAAAATACTGACCGTCGGAGGAAGCAGTCCACTCCCCGTTAATATACATGTCATACTTCTTTAGTGCTTCCATCAATAACGTCCTCCTAACGAACCCTATCTGTGTTTTTCAATAAAACGAAAGATCGTTTCGTTGACAGCTTCATAATTTTCCATGGGCAGCATATGCTTGAATCCTGGGAAAATAACGAGTTCAGAATTTGAAAGCTGTTCATGGATGTCCTCTGCCATGAGCGGCGTAGAACCGACATCCCCTTCTCCTGTTATAACAAGTGTTGGTTTCTTTATCTCATTTAATTGTGGCCAAATTTCCTGATCAGCTGCAGCAAACACCTTATATGACTTTAAATAAGCGTCGGCATCGTTGTTTTTCAACCGTTCTCTTACTTTTTCCACTAAATCTGGGTTGTTCTTGCGGTAATCCTCGTTAAACCACCTATCAATCGCAGCATCAATCGTGGATTGATGGCCTTCTCTTTCAACTTGTTTCACTCTATTCTTGACGGCTTGCTGTTCCTTTTCTGAACGGTTCGCCACAGCGTTCATGAAGGTAAGCGTTTTCACTTTGTCCGGATGTATAATTCCGAATAACTGAGCAACCATTCCTCCCATCGAGAAGCCAACAATATGGGCTTGATCGAGAGATAATTGATCCATCAATCCTAGCAACTGAGAAACGTAATGATCGAGTTTATACTCGCCGCCCGGTTTTCCCGAGTTTCCATGCCCAAGCATATCGTAAGTGATAACACGGTAATAAGAAGCGAGAAACTCCGTTTGATATTGCCACATGGTGTGGTCCATTCCCACACCATGTATTAATATCACTGGCTCTCCACTGCCTTTCTCTTGCCAGTACGTTGCCAATCCTTTACGATCTTCGGCTTGCATTATACAAGACCCATTTCCTTCATATCTGTGTGTCTATCCCCAGTCCGTGGATGAGGACGTCCTCCTGTTGATGCACCGATCACTACAATAATCTCATCAGCACGTGGTGCATCTGGTATCATAGTTTCAAAGGTAATATAGTGAGAACGCTTCGATTCATCATTCTTGTGTACCATCGGAATAGTAATCGCTGTTCCGGCTCCACCTCTTTTATTAGTAAAGCTTAAAATGCTTTTTCCTTCTACAGCATCGCGGTACTTATTCCCAAACTTCAACGTGTGAATAAAAGCAGAAGCATGCTCAATTTCGCCGTCTACTCCTACAACGCCTGCTTTTCCAAACGCTTCTACATTATCTGGAGAACCAATAGCTTGAAGCAGCTCACCCGTTAAAAGTTCACCTAATTCCGGAGCATATTCATCGATTTCCGGCTTCAAGTTCTCAACAAATCCTCTGCCAGCCCATGGATTTTTTATAACCGCCATCGACGCAACGATTTTAATTGGCGTTTCTAATTCTTTTCCACCTTCCACACGCGTTTCCTCAATAGCTGTAAATACTTTTCTGATTTCTAACATAGTCGTTTCCTCCCTGTTGGAATATAAATTAGTTTTATTGATTACTTGTCACTTCACTTTTCTGGAACTTTGGCATAACTTCCTCAGTGAATAACTTTAAACTTCTCATTTTCTTTTCATGGCTTAACCCATTATGATCCACCCACAGCAACAAGTGCTCAACATTCAATTCTTCTTTCAACTCTTGGATTTTCTCGGCTACATATTCAGGTGTACCAAATAATAGGTTCCGGTGATGGAGAAAGTCGTAGGTTAATTCTTGGCCCGGCTGAAGCTCTTCACCAGGATCAAGCAGATTTCCTAATCCTCTCCAATGGCAGATCCAGCGGTAGTTATTTAACACAGCCTCACCTGCATCTTTTCTTGCCTGTTCCATGGAATCAGCAACATAAACGTCACGAACTAGTGCTATTCCTTCTCCCATGGGAACGTCTCTGCCTTGCGCCTTCGATGCCGTCTCTTTATATAGTTCAAAGCGGTTCTTTAGCTCTTTCACTGTCGGCATCCAGAAAATCCCTTTAATATTCTCTTCCGCAGCCGCTTTAATAGAACGAGGTGAATCAATCGTCTGCCAGATTGGTGGATGTGGCTGCTGGACAGGTCTTGGGACAAGCGATATTTTATTGATTTCTCCCTTCTCCATATCCATAAATTCTTCGGAGGCCGGACTCATCGGATGGCTCCACTTCAGTCCCTGTGGAGGGAATTCATAAAATTCACCTTTATGGGAGAAGAAGCGGTTAGATAACGCTTTCTTTAGAATGTCATAGGTTTCTTCGAACAATTTACGGTTTTGGGCTTGATTTGTCGGGTCCGCATTCTCATTTAAATTGGCTGCTTCTCTACCGTACAAACCTCGCGCTAATCCGATTTCTACTCTGCCCCCACTCAATTGATCGAGCATCGCAATGTCCTCCGCTAACCGTAGCGGATGCCAAAAAGTTGCTACGTTAGCTGCTTGGCCAATTCGAATATTTTTCGTTCGTGCTGCAATATCGGCTCCCATTAGAATGGGGTTAGAAATCAACTCATTACCTTCATGACCAAAATGATGCTCCGTGTACCAGATGGAATCATACCCATTTTCATCGCAATAAACCGCCTGTTCTCTTGCTTCCTCTAACACCTTGCCATACTCATCCAATCTGCCTTGACCGTTCAAATTCGCAAAAATACCGAATTTCATTGTTCTCTCACCCCTTTAATAATTTTTGAGCTATCCCTTTTTTCAGTTGAAGCCCGCTTGCTTTAACATGGGCCTTCATCGCTTCTTCAGCCTTCAGCGGATCGCCAGATTTAAGTGCAGCCAACACGTTTTTATGTTCTTGTAATGACTGATGCAGACGTTCTGGCACCTCGATGCTTAAATACACATACCGTTGATACGGCATTTGATTCAAAAGCAGTTCAAGTAAATAGCTAAGTTTGGAGTTGTCTGCTCCTTCCAAGATCGTTTCATGAAAAATACTGTTGGATGTCACATACAAATCATGATCATTTTCTTCTACAGCTTTTTCCATGTTGATGACAGATTGTTCAATTTTTGCTATCTTTACTTGGTCCTGTCTCTCAGCTAATAATCCAGCTGCCAGCCCCTCTAAAGATTCTTTTACTGTGAACAATTCGTTTAATTCTTTTTCTGTCGGCTTAGTAACACGAGTCCCAACCCGCGGGCTGATTTCTACTAACCCTTCTCTTTCTAATTGTTTTAACGCTTCTCTTACGGGGGTACGACTCACACCGTAATGCTTAGATAAAGCAGATTCTGAAAGTTTCTCACCTGGTTCGTATTCCCCTTTTACAATCGCTTTTCTGATTGTCTCGGTAACTTGAGCAGTGATACTAATCGTCGAAATCGCTATTTTCATGCACCTCTTTCAGCCTTTTAACCCTATGGTACCAAAATTAACTTCCCTGTACTCTTTCGGCTTTCTACCCATTCATGAGCTTTGTCAGCATCTGACATCGGGTACACCTTGGATATATTTATGTTGATCCTTTCCTCGGCCAACATTGGGATTACCTTATTGGCAATTTCTTTGACCATTTCCGGACGTTCTTTCCTAACCTTTCCAAAACTGTAGCCCGTGATCGTTCTTCCGCTTGGATACAATTCGCTTATATCTACTTTGGCTGTTTCTTGACTTGCATTACCAAAGTAAATCAATCTGCCGAAGGATGCTAAAATCTGCATGTTCTTATGGAAAAACTCTCCGCCGATGGAATCCAGAATGACATCCACACCTTGACCGCCAGTTATCGCGGCAGCTTCTCTTTCAAAGTCCTTGTCTTGATGATTTATCACCCAATCGGCTCCCATTTCTTTTGCAATTTGTGTCTTTTCCTCATTTCCAGATACGGCGATAATACGCTTACATCCAGCGTTTTTTGCCATTTGAATAACTGTAGTTCCAATTCCTCCGCCTGCTGCATGAATGAGCAAAAATTCCTCTGGCTGAATCCGTGCAGCGCGGAATAATAACTCATAGGAAACAAAAGCTGCAATTGGAAAGGCGGCCGCATTCTTGAAATCGACTGCATCTGGAATAGCAAATGTCATTCTCTCATCAGCCACTGCAAACTCCGCGTATGATCCGCCTGCCGGAAACGCGATGACATGCTGGCCCTCTTGTAAATGAGTAACATTTGCACCCGTTTTTACCACTATTCCACTGCAATCAAGTCCAGGGGTGAATGGTAAACTCAACTTTCCTGGATACGTACCGCTTCTCATTTTCACATCAGCATAGTTAACACTAGCTGCTTTGACTTTAATTAAAACTTGGTTTTCATTTATGACAGGCTGTTCTACCTCTTTGTAGACCAGTTCTGTTGGAGCTCCCGTTTTCTCTACAACAATTGCTTTCAGGACAACCCCTCCTCTACCATGTACCATACAAGTTGTTGGAATAAAAAAATACGAATAATGATTGTTCCTTGCATGTTGTATGTACCATACAAGGTAATTTAAAAATAACTGACTATTATGTATTTGTCAATAACTTTTATGCGATTTTTTTTACAATTTTTTTTATTCATTATACGGGTAAGGAATGTATCGTTATGTATCTTACCCATATGTTTTTTCTAACTAAAGTTTTTTGTCTCCTCCCTTACAAGCTTACCGTCTTCCACGAACAGAATACGATCGCCTAACTTTTCCGCTTCTTCCCTTGAATGGGTGACAAGAATAACGGGGATCTTCCAGTCCTTTTGAAGGCGGAGCAGTTCGGCGTGACTTTTTTCACGAGTGCTGTCGTCTAGAGCGGAGAAGGGTTCATCAAGAAGCAGTAAATTCGGTGCGGTGGCAAGTGCACGAGCGAGCGCCACACGCTGTTTTTCGCCACCAGATATTTGGGCCGGATAATGATCACGGAGATGTTCAATGCGAAGCTCCTGCATTAAACCGCGGGCAAGATTGCTGTCCTTCATGCCATATGCAATGTTTTTCCATACGGTTTTATGCGGGAAGAGCGCATAATCTTGGAATAAATAGCCGATGTTGCGTTTTTGAATGGGTTGCGAAATTTTTTCCGCGAATAACGTTCGCTCTTGCAAACGGATGAACCCATTGTCTGGCTTCACCAATCCAGCAATACAGTCCAGCACGGTTGTCTTCCCCGATCCGGACGGTCCGAACAGTACAATTATTTCCGCGTCGGTTGTAAAGGAAATATGTAAATCAAAATGAGACAATTGTTTTTGTACTGACACTTCCAGCATACGTAACCCTCACGATCTAGCTTGTTTTTTTAGTATGTCGCATCATATTCCGCCTGCTCCACCAATTAAGCCAGAGAATGGCACTGAAACCAAGTACAACAATGATTCCGACCCAGAATGACGCCATTTCGGTGTTACCGCCTTCTACCTCAAAGTAAATCGCAAGTGGGATCGTATTTGTCACCCCTGGAATATAGCCGGCAAGCATGAGCGTCGCTCCAAACTCTCCGAGAGCGCGTGCAAATGCGAGGACAAGGCCTGACAAGAGACCTGGCCAGGCGAGTGGGAAAGAGATGGTCCAGAAGACTTTCCACTTGGAAGCGCCCATCGTGTAGGCTGCCTTTTCCACATTCGCATCGAACTGTTGAAAAGCTGCTGCGGCACTCTGGTACATGAGAGGGAAGGAGACGACCACAGCTGCGAGGATAACAGCATTCCATGTGAAGACGATTTGCATATCAAACCACTTGTCGAGGAAGGTGCCGAACGGTCCGCGTTTTCCAAACAACATGAGGAGCCCAAAACCGACGACGGTGGGCGGGAGAACAAGCGGAAGCAGAAAAAACGCTTCGACAACGCTCTTCCCGAAAAAATGATGGCGGGCGATTATTCTTGCCAGGAATACCCCGATAATAAATACGATCACCGTCGCGATAGCTGCTGTTTTAAAAGAAAGCCAAAGCGGTGTAAAATCAATGCCTGCCACGTGTATCACCTAATTTTTTTCAAATCCGTATTTTTCAAAAATGGCTTGTGCTTCTTCGCCCTGGAGGAATTCGATAAATTCTCCTGCTGCCTCTTGCTGTTCCGAGTCCGTCGTTACAGCTGCCGGATAAATAATCGGATCATGGGTCTCCATTTCCGCTTTCGTCAACACTTGAACCTTGTCTGATGATAAAGCGTCGCTGTGGTAGACAAAACCGATCTCGGCATTCCCGGTTTCTACATAAGTAAGCACTTGGCGTACGTCTTTGGCTAATACGACTGCTTTCTCCGCCGAATCCCATATATCGACGGCTTGAAGAGACTGTTTCGCATATTTTCCAGCTGGCACACTTTCCGGATTGCCAATAGCGATTTGGTCGAGTTTCCCCACTTTTATGTCTGAAATCGAATCATATGCTAAATCAGAGTCTTTCCCGGCAATCAACACGATACTGTTGCCTGTAACATCGGTACGTGTGTCTACTGCGACCAGCTCTTCTTCTTCCAGCCTGTCCATCCACTCCTGGTTCGCCGAAATGAAAACATCCACCGGTGCACCTTGTTGTATCTGCTGTGCCAGCTTGCCAGAGCCTGCAAAGTTAAACGTTAACACGGTATCATGAGTTTCTTCATACAGCTCTTGTACCTCATCCAACGCATCTGTCATACTCGCAGCTGCTGATATGGTTAACGAAGCCGAATCATCCATCTCTTGATCTTGCCGAGCTCCGTTCTCCTCCCCGTTGCCACAACCGGTCATAAAAACCGTCATTCCCAACAATAACGCTATCAAGCGATTCATTTGTCTCCCCCAATTATATGTAGTTATATCTAATTATAAATGCATACAAGGAAATGTGAAACGGAAAAGAAGGAGACCGTCCCCACCTCACCCTTTTAAACAATCTCGGATTTCTTACAAACAAAAACAGACCATTTGACGAAGTTAAATTATAGAACGTTATGGATATCGTGCAGAAAAACAGATTCACTGAAATAAAAAAAGCCACCATTCAAATGATGACTCTGTAAATACTAGACGAATATTTAAGCAACTTGTAATTATTATTAATCTTAAGATCAATTGCCGCGGCTATATCCTAACCATTTTAATAAAAACCCAAACGACGTAAGCCCTTCCTCTCGTACATCCTTACGGCTCCGAAGCCGTTCCAGTGTGATTAAGTCCTTAACTAAAGCGTAAGAACGCCAGATAATTCATATCATCCATGATATTTTTCAAGTTGATTCGGTAAGCATTCCTTTTTCATTATAACAGTATTATACTTCGTTATCAACTTATGCTGTATTACCGGTTATTCAGGGTAAGTAAGCACAGGCTTTTCGGGTACTTTTCCCCCTCGCACGAAAGGCATCCGCCCTCCTCCTTATCAGACTCTCAATCTCCCCCCCTGTTTAAGTAACATTCCAACGGGAATATATACACAGCTATTGCATCAAGCAATGTACCGATGAACTATATAGGTCCTGCCAAGTAAATTTTCTCGGGAGGGATAATTTTGAATGCACAAAAACGTCAGGAAATCGATCATATGTACAAGGCTTTGTCTAAAGTTAAGGACTTGACGGACAGACTGCTTAGTCACCGATATTTCCCGGAAGATCCGCTGGAAGAAAGAGTCCACTTGATTCTTCAGGAAAAACAGGAAAACCTGGACAAACTTCTGCCATATCTGGCCAAAGAAGATGTACCGCAGTATTCCGACTTGGTCGAATGGTTGGATATCATTTACCGGGATGATGAAACGGAAAAACTTATTTTCCAAGGCTGGAAGCGGATTTGCAGCCAGAATAAATTGCTGGAGGAACAGACACTGCAGGAGATGGAGCGGATGTTCAACGAGATGAAAGAGGAATTGGAAGAAGCACTGCCGGTCGAAGAAGATTTTATGAAGGACGCGCATATCCCGTATGTCGTTCCTACATTATACGCGGAAAATTAAAAGGAGGTTTTCATCATGGCTTGGGGAGAGCAAAAAACTGACCAAAACATCGATGGCAAAGATGGTATAGACAAATGGGTACACAGCACCTGTAACCTATGCTCGATCGGCTGTGGATGTGAGATTGCCGTCAAGGATGGAAAGATTGCCGGGGTCAGAGGAAATAAAGACCATTCCATCAATCTAGGAAGACTTGATCCCAAGGCAGAATACCAATGGCAGCCAAACAATAGTCCAGACCGTCTGCTCCAACCTTTAATACGGAATGACCAAGGGAAACTGGAGAAGGCGACATGGGAGGAAGCCATGGATCTTATGGTCCAAAAAGCGAAGGAAGTGATCCAAAAAAATGGCGGTGACGGAGTGGCTATCTATTCCACCGGTCAAGGTTTCCTCGAAGATTACTATACGATTGCTAAAATCGGCAGAGCCGGGATCGGCACTCACCTGCTTGATGCCAACACTCGCCTTTGTACGGCTACGACAGAATGGTGTCTGCTGGAGTCATTCGGTTCTGATGGTGTTCCAGCTTCCTTTGAAGACCTGGACATAGCGGACACTATCATGTTGTTCGGTCATAACCCAGCCGAAACCGGCAGTGTTTTTTTCGAACGGATCATGGAACGGAAAAGAACCACAGGAAAACCTTACCTGATTGTTGTGGATCCCAGGGAGACCCTCACAGCTAAAGAGGCCGATCTGCATTTGGCATTGAGGCCGGCCACCAATGTAGCTTTAATGAATGGTTTGATTAGGGAAGTCATCTTCCACGACTGGCTGGATAAAGAGTTTATTGGAGAACATACGGTTCAATTTGAAGAAATGAAAGCATCCGTCCAGGACTGGACACTAGAGAAAACAAGCAAAGAGACGGGCATAGAGGTTGGCATGCTCCGAAAAGCGGCAGAACAGCTCGGACGGACAGAGAGTCTGATTTCCACCACCCTCCAGGGTGCATTTCAAAGCAGTGATGCAACAGCAGCCTGTGTGGCTATCAACAACCTTCACTTAATGAGGGGGCTGATAGGCAAACCGGGCAGCGGTCCACTTCATATGGCAGGTCAGCCAAGTTCCTCGGGCAACCGTACAGTAGGCGGAGTGGGAACCTATCCGGGCAACCGCAATCCGGAGAACCCGGATCATCTTCGTGAGATTGCAGAACTGTGGAATGTTGAAGAGTCTTCCCTGGCTGTCGGCCCTGAAAAAGGAATTATCAAACAGATAGAATTAATGGAAAAAGGCCAGATCGGATTCTTCTGGAATATCCATACCAATCCGCTTGTATCCCTGCCAAACCTCCCAAGGGCAAGGGCTGCAATGGAGAAAGCCTTCGTTGTTGTTCAAGATCCGTTTTTGACTGAAACAACAGAAGTA
Organism: Bacillus piscicola; assembly: GCF_022458745.1. Taxonomy (GTDB): domain Bacteria; phylum Bacillota; class Bacilli; order Bacillales; family Marinococcaceae; genus Alteribacillus_A; species Alteribacillus_A piscicola. Next base: position 18,280 of record NZ_JAJJJF010000011.1, on the reverse strand, counting down.
GCGGACATTGTCCTCCCTCCTGCCATGTGGGGTGAAAAAGAAGGAACAATGGAAAACGCGGATCGGACCATCAATGTGTTACGTAAGGCCGTAGAGCCCCCGGAAGGTGTCAAAACCGACTTTGAGATCCTAGTAGAATTCAGCAGAAGGATGGAGCTGGAGGATAAGGATGGTAAACCATTGGTAGGATACTCCACACCGGAAGAAGCTTTTGAGGAATGGAAGCAAGTATCCAAAGGACGGCCAAGTGATATGTCGGGAATGACGTATGACCTTCTAGAAAAAGAGAATGGCATCCGCTGGCCGGCACCGGAAGATAACCCAACTGGTACTGTACGCTTGTATGAAGACGGGGAGTTTGCAACAACCCCAGAGTACTGTCAAAGTTATGGTAAAGACATCGTCACTGGCCGACCAAAGACCGAAAAAGAATTCAAAGATATACAGGCAAACGGACGGGCCATTTTCCACCCGACCTATCATTTGGGTTCACCGGAGAAACCAAGGGAAGATTATCCACTGTGGCTGAATACTGGGCGTCTCTTGTGGCACTGGCACACCCGGACCAAAACTGGCCGAGTGGCCGACCTGGAAGAAAAGGCACCTCAAGCTTTTGTGCAGCTTAACAAACAAGATGCAGATTCACTGAACGTGGAGGACGGGGAAAAAGTGCAAGTTCAGTCTCCTCGCGGTGCCATCAAAGTACCAGTAAAAATAAGCAAGGAAGTAAAACAAGGCGATGTCTTCATTCCTTTTCACTTTGGCGAATGGCAGAACGAACAACCAGCCAACGAGTTAACCGGGGATGTAATCGATCCGCTATCCCATCAACCCATCCTGAAACAATCCATCTGTCGCATTGAAAAATTGGAAGGTTAATAAAATGGGGCTGTATCAAAAGGTTATGAAGACATGACCTTTTAACAGCCCTTTTTCTATTGGACATACGAGGAGAAGGACGATCTGTACTGGTGTCAGATCCAGCGAAAAGTTACCTTCCGCCACTACCACCGCCATAGGCAACCGGAAGGTCTATTATAATCCGACTTACGAGGGAATAAAAGTTAAAAAAGCGATCTATTACTTTACGAGGTATCTAGTAATCGCTTGATATAGAGATGGGGAATTCGATCAAGTGGACTAAGGAGAAATAAAAAAACTTCTCAATAGTTTAGTGAACTATTGAGAAGCCTCTGTTAATATTCTCAATGTGAGCAAAATGTTAGCACTGGGTGATGCAGTTACCAAACCCTTGATGTATAGGGATTTCAAGCAATCACTACATCATGCCGCCCATTCCACCCATGCCGCCCATGCCGCCCATATCAGGCATTCCACCGCCGGCGCCTTCTTCTTCAGGCTCGTCAGCGATAACAGCTTCGGTTGTCAAGAACATGGCAGAAACGGAAGAGGCGTGCTGCAACGCAGAACGAGTTACTTTTGTAGGGTCCACGATACCAGCGTCGATCATGTTCACCCATTCGCCAGTAAGGGCGTTGAAGCCGATTCCTACTTCTTCGCTCTTCATGCGCTCTACGACGACAGAACCTTCCAGGCCAGCGTTTTGTGAGATCTGGCGGAGTGGTTCTTCGAGAGCACGGAGGACGATGCCGATACCAGTCGCTTCGTCACCCTCTGCGTCAAGCGCTTTAACTGCTTGATATACGTTCATCAAGGCAGTACCACCGCCGGATACGATACCTTCTTCAACTGCTGCGCGTGTAGAGTTCAGTGCGTCTTCAATGCGAAGCTTGCTTTCTTTCATTTCTGTTTCGGAAGCAGCTCCGACTTTCACCACTGCTACACCGCCCGCAAGCTTAGCAAGGCGCTCTTGCAGCTTTTCACGGTCAAAATCAGAAGTAGTTTCTTCGATTTGAGCGCGAATTTGGTTCACGCGGCCTGCGATGTCTTCAGGGTTTCCTGCGCCTTCTACAATGGTAGTGTCGTCTTTATTCACAACAACTTTGCTTGCGCGTCCAAGCTGTTCAATCGTAGCGGATTTCAAATCAAGACCGATGTCTTCCGTGATAACTTGGCCGCCAGTAAGAAGGGCAATGTCTTCAAGCATTGCTTTACGACGGTCACCAAAGCCTGGTGCCTTCACCGCAACTGCGTTAAAGGTTCCGCGCAGCTTGTTCACCACGAGTGTTGCAAGTGCTTCGCCTTCTACGTCTTCTGCGATGATCAGAATTGGCTTGCTTTGCTGGACAACTTGCTCAAGCACTGGCAATACTTCTTGGATGTTGGAGATCTTCTTATCTGTAATCAAGATATACGGATCGTCCAATTCAGCAACCATTTTTTCAGTATCAGTTGCCATATACGGAGAAGCATAGCCGCGGTCGAACTGCATACCCTCTACTACTTCGAGCTCTGTTTCCAGCCCGCGGGATTCTTCTACAGTAATGACACCGTCATTTCCGACGCGATCCATTGCCTGGGAAATAATTTGTCCAATTTCGTCGCTTCCAGAAGAAACAGCTGCAACTTGAGCAATTGATTCACTGCTTTCAATTGGCTTCGAAATCTTTTGCAGTTCGCTGACTGCTGTCTGGGTTGCTTTTTCAATTCCTTTTTTCAGTCCCATTGGATTAGCGCCGGATGTTACGTTCTTCAGTCCTTCTTGGATCATAGCCTGCGCCAAAACAGTTGCCGTAGTCGTACCGTCACCGGCAATGTCATTCGTCTTGCTGGCGACTTCGGATACGAGCTGTGCTCCCATGTTCTCGAAGTGATCTTTAAGCTCAATTTCTTTTGCGATCGTAACACCATCGTTTGTGATCAATGGAGATCCGAATTTCTTCTCAAGTACAACGTTGCGGCCTTTTGGCCCAAGTGTTACTTTGACAGCATTAGCGAGCTCGTCTACCCCGCGTTTCATCGCACGGCGGGCATCTTCACGAAATTGAATTTCTTTAGCCATTTTCTCAACCTCCAATTATTTAAATACATGTATGTAGGGTTCGCACCCTGTCATTATCCGATTACTGCAAGAACGTCGCTTTCACGAAGAATTAGATATTCTGTTCCTTCATACTTCACTTCTGTACCTGCATATTTAGAGAAAATAACAGAGTCTCCTTCTTTCACTTCCAGCGCAATACGCTCTCCGTTATCTGTGACGCGACCATTCCCAACAGCCACCACTTTTCCTTCTTGCGGTTTTTCCTGGGCAGAGTCTGGAAGCACAATCCCGCTCTGTGTTTTTTCTTCCGTTTGGATTTGTTCAATAATAATGCGATCACCAAGAGGCTTTAACATGGTAAACACCCTCCTTTAGTATTTGCGCGGTATTGGTTACCGACAATTTTGTGTTTGTTAGCACTCACTCACGACGAGTGCTAACACCAATTATTATGATAGCCATTCTTTTTTAGTTTTGCAAGGGGGAAGCATAAAAAATTTCCAAATTTACTGTTTTACCTTTTATCGTACGGGATAGCCTTCGCAAGTTCAATGCTCCCGTCCTTAAACGCATCTATGATACAATACGAACATATGATAGAAAAGCGTAAGTGGAACATGTTGAAAGCATCATGCGAATCAGAGGAGTTGAAACAGTGTGAACGGACGTTATTGGGCAATACTTATTCTTTACATTCTTATGCAGCTTTCAAGTCTTGTCGGGGTCCCCTTCCTGTACAGCCGCGGAATGGGGTTAATTGAGAGTTTTGCTGCCTGGAGCATGGGCAGTTTTGTCGTGACCCTTATTGTTATCGTCGCGCTGCTTCTACCAGAACGCCGTCTTGACAGACGCCCGTCATTGCCGCGGTCCTCGGCCGGCCATGCGGTAAAGTGGACGATACTCGGAATATTTCTGGCCTTTATTGCGCAATTTGCGGCAAGTGTTATTGAAAGTGAAATACTTGGCATTCCACCAGGATCAGAAAACACGAAAGAAATTCTTGATATGGTGAAAATGGTCCCTGTTTTTGCCGTGGTGGTCGCGATCATCGGTCCCATCCTTGAAGAGATCGTCTTCCGAAAAGTAATCTTTGGTGCGTTCTATAAACGCTTGAATTTCTTTCTGTCGGCACTTTTCAGTTCGATTATCTTTGCTGTCGTCCATTTTGACTTTACCCATCTATTAATTTATGCTGCTGTCGGCTTTACCTTCTCATTCTTGTATGTCAAAACGGGACGCATTATCGTACCGATCATCGCTCACGTATCAATGAATGGGTACGCGGTCCTTGTGCAAGTATTGCTCGGCGATTATATTCAAGAAATGCAAAAAGAACTGGAACAAATGCAGCTTATCTTAGGAGGACTGTTTGCATGAAAACGTCACAGCCTGTAATGGGCCTTATATACTTCGGACTGGCGGGACTGTTTATTTACTTAGCCGTCCAAAACGTCAATTCCTCATCGTGGGATGGGTGGGCTTTCTTTTTTGCAGCAGTTGCAGCAATTGACATTATGATCGGCATCCGCTTTTTCAGAATGAAACGCCAGGATAAATCATGACGTTACGGAAATGTTTTTCCTAAATAAAAAACTTGGCTGAAGAGCCAAGTTTTTTTGTATTTAATCCTTTTGTCTTTCGTTATCTTCTTTCGCCCATTGTGCCATTTTCTCCTGCTCTGCCTGCAAAACTTTTTTATATGAAAAACGAGAAATAAAAATACTCACTTCATATAAAAGCAAGAGCGGCACCGTCACCATTAAATGGGAGATAATTTCCGGCGGGGTAATGAAACCGGCGACCACGAGTAATACAAAGTAGGCAAACTTTCTCATCTTCCGCAACCATGCCGGCGTGACAAGACCGAGCCTCGTTAAAAACATCACGACTACTGGAAGCTGGAATAAAAATCCGAATGGAATCGTCAGCCGAAAGAGAAAGCCAAAATAATCATTGACGCCGTATTGTTCCGTCAAATTCAGCCTATCCGATAATTGGCTGAGAAAATGAATGACATTTGGAAACAGGATAAAGTACGCAAAAGCAAGCCCGCCGAAGAATAACACCGTCGCAATTGGAATATAAGACAGTGTCACTTTCCTCTCTTTTTCCAGAAGACCCGGCGCAATAAACGCCCAAAGCTGGTACAAAAGTATCGGCAAGATCAAAATTAAGCCGACAAAAAAGGAAAAATTCATATATAATTTCAGTGAATCCGTCAGCTGAAAAACGTTCATTGGAAAACTTTCAGCCTCTGGAATGTTTTGTAAATAAGTGATCAGTTTCGGAGAGAGGAAGAGCCCGACAATCATCGCTGCAAGAAAGAAACTTCCGGAGATTATCAGGCGTTTTCGCAACTCGCCAATATGATCATAAATGGACATATCCTTCTGAGCCATGACCGTCCCCGTCCTATTCATTACTTATCAGAAGAGTTGGAGTGCTGCTGAGACTTTGACTTCGAGTCGTCATCATCATCGGCGAGCCCTTTCGTTGCGTGCTTGAACTCTCTCAATGTGTTTCCGGCCGCGCGTCCGAGTTCCGGTAATTTTTTCGGACCGAAAATTAACAAAGCAACTAACACGATTAACACAATACTTCCTGGACCTATTGGCATACAGGTCACCTCCGTCTAAAATGATCCTCTACGTGTCCAGAGGATAGTGTTTCAAAAAATATACGAGTGTCTGCAGTTCCACAGAAAGATCGATATGATGTATGCGAATATGCTCGGGAATGGTGATGCGTGCTGGGGTGAAATTCAGAATACCTTTCACTCCTGCTTCCACAAGGCTTTCTGCGGTAAGCTGGGCAGCAGTTGATGGTACAGTCAGAATGGCAACAGTTGCATCCTTTTCTTCTTTCACCGCTTCGATATCACGAATGTGATACACCTCTACCCCGCCCACTTCTTTTCCGACAATCGCTTCATTCACGTCAAAAGCTGCTACAATCTGTGTATTGTCTCTTTTTGCAAAGTTGTATCGCAAAAGAGCCGTACCCAAATTGCCAACACCGACGAGAAAGACTTTGGTCACTTCTTCTTGATTTAACGTTTTCCGAAAAAAAGACAACAAGTATTGAACGTTGTATCCGTACCCTTTTTTTCCGAGTGCCCCAAAGTAGGAGAAGTCCCGTCGGATCGTTGCAGAATCCACCTTTACGGCATCACTCAGCTCCGTCGAAGAGACGCGCTGTTTCCCTGATGCATGCAAATGCTCCAAAAATCGATAGTAAAGCGGGAGCCTTTTTGCTGTAGCTTGTGGTATTTTCTGTTCGTCTATGTTCATAGCAGCCTCCAACCATGTCTTCTTGTTTCTGTTCAACAGTATAGCACCGTTTGACACGAAAAAGTAACTCACAGCGTCGGAACTGCCTGACTCTTTTATATTGTACACTATTCTAACCTTGTATGTAATAGGAAGATAACGAGTCATTCTACCTGTTCATAAAATTGCCATGAAATAAGCGATGTCCTGCCGCTTCGTCTTCCATCACCAACGATCGCATAACCTGAAAAAGTAAGTTACAATAAAGAAAAGTTTAAGGAATTTTTTCTTATAAAGGATGGATCCAATGATAGTGTTACAGTGCGTCGACATTATAAAATCTTACGGGGCAGAAACGATTCTTGACAAGATAAAGATAGAAGTAAAAGCGAACGAACGTATAGCGCTTGTCGGCCGCAATGGCGCAGGTAAATCAACGCTGCTCAAAATTATCGCAGGTGAGCTTCCTTATGATTCCGGCGACATTATCACCCCGAAAGGAATCGAGCTTGGCTACTTGGACCAGCATAGCGGTCTTCAGTCAGAGAGTTCCATATGGGACGAAATGTTAAGCGTCTTTGCAGAAATCCGGCGAATGGAGAAAGAGTTACGTTCGCTGGAACAAAAGATGGCAGACCCCGCCGTGCATGATGACCCATCGTCTTATGAGAAAGTATTGGCAGAATATGACCAGTTGCAGCACAGCTTTCGAGAAAAAGGCGGCTATCAATATGAAGCTGATATCCGCAGTGTGCTTTCCGGGCTGAAATTTGCCGATTTTGACTATAGCACCCCGATATCTACCTTAAGCGGCGGCCAAAAAACACGGCTGGCCCTTGGGAAGCTGCTGCTGTCCAAGCCGGAAGTCCTTATCCTCGACGAGCCGACGAACCATCTCGATATCGACACGCTCAGCTGGCTGGAAAGTTTTTTATCAAACTATAATGGTGCGGTGCTAATCGTTTCACACGATCGTTATTTCCTTGATAACATCGTGACAAAAGTATATGAGGTTGCCCGGACGAAAGCATTTCTCTACCACGGCAACTACAGTGATTATCTAGAAGAAAAAGCAAAACGTTACGAGCAGGAATTAAAAGTATTTGAAAAACAGCAAAAAGAGGTAGCAGAATTAGAAGATTTCGTGCAGCGCAACATTGTTCGTGCCTCTACGTCTAAACGTGCCCAAAGCCGCCGCAAAAAACTGGAGAAAATGCAGGTTATGGACAAGCCGCTCGGCAGTCAAAAATCCGCTAAGTTTTCTTTTGATGTAGAACGGCAAAGCGGAAATGATGTCTTAAGCGTTTCGGATGTAAGTGTTGCTTACGGAGATGCAGAACCGGTCATTCATAACATTAGTTTCCATGTGAAAAAACAAGAAAGCATTGCGCTCATCGGACCTAACGGAATCGGAAAATCAACTCTTCTCAAAACAATTGCCGGGAAGTTGCAACCGGTATCGGGTAACGTTGTGCTTGGCAGCAAAGTAACGATCGGCTACTATGATCAAGAACAAGCTGAACTTCATTCAAACAAAGATGTCCTTCATGAGCTTTGGGACGACTATCCACATTCGCTCGAAAAAGACATTCGTACCGTTCTTGGTAATTTCTTATTCAGCGGTGACGATGTGTTGAAGCAAATTCGTGACTTAAGCGGTGGAGAAAAGGCACGGCTTGCTCTTGCTAAGTTAATGATGCAAAAGGCCAACCTACTCATTTTTGACGAACCGACGAACCATCTTGATTTAGATAGCAAAGAAGTACTCGAAAATGCCCTGCTTGACTATCCCGGCACATTGATTTTCGTCTCCCATGACCGCTACTTCCTGAACCGGATGGCAACTAAAATTATCGAGCTTGATGAAAACGGTCTAACGGAATACCTCGGAGATTACGATTATTATTCTCGAAAAAAGGATGAGGAACGACAGCGGGAAGCAATCCGGATGAAAGAACAGGCTAACGAGCATGGCAAACAAGCAGCTCCCCGCCTTGTTGAAGAAAGTGACAAAAAGACATATCTTCAGGACAAGGAAGCGAAAAGGGAGTCACGCAAACGTCAGCGGGAAATTGAACTCATCGAGGAGGAGATCGAAGCCCTCGAATGTGAAATTGAAAAACTAGAAAAAGAAATGCTGAAACCGGAAATTTACGAGGATTTTGAAGCTGCCGGTACGTTGCAGGGACAACTAACAGACATCCGCCAGGAGCTTGACAATAAAATGGAACAATGGGAAGCACTGCAGCTTGAAGAAGTATAAGCTGCAGTGCTTTTTTTAGTTATGTCTTACATCCCCTTCTTCTTTGCCGTCTGAAACAGCCATAGCGAACGGGCACAAAGTAAATAAAACATCGAAGTCGACGCAGCAACCGCTCCTGAATCATTCAATATGAGTAGAAATATCGATCCGATCCCACCCGCGCGGAGAACGCTTTTTTGCGAGTTTGATAACGCAGGTGAGCGTTCTGTGATCATATAAATAACTGCCAGCAAGTAACTTGTCACGAGCAGCTTTGTCCAATTGGAGTGTATAATAATTTTTCTGTTCATCGCCAGTTTTCTTTCGATAAGTGTATAAAGCTCCTGCCATTCTCCAGACAGCGCCAGTTGAAACGCACTGCCAATGTGTGAAGCACCTCCTGCTTGCTGCAACAACCACAACATGCCTATTAATAGGAAAAAGACCACCACGATTAACACAAGACCGTATCGTTTTCCCCATCTTTTACATAAACCCGACTCCCGTAACAGTGCGGCGAACATGAACCCGGAAGCCAAGGTAACCCCGGCGTTTTGTCCTAAATAAGCGGATCCAAGAATGATAAGAAATACGACAGCCATTCCGGAGACAATCCACTGTTTATTTTTCCGTCCAGCCCATGGCTCTAAAAAAACAACAGCCGCCGCTGCATAGAAGCCTCCGAGTTCATTGCCGATACCGCCGTAACGAGCGCCTATCAACGGATCGTAGCCGAGGTAAGAGTGCTTCATCAGTGGGGCCCCAAGTAGTAAATCTCCTGTAAGGACAACAAGTGTCAGACAAGATGTAAGCCACACCAGACGGAATTTTCCAAAGTGGACGAGAAGAAGCGCAATTATTATCGAAAAGACAACGACTACCGAACTGTACAGGGCGACGCTTGTGATATTTCTACCGAAGACCGCCGCGGCTCCGATAAATGAGAGCGGAGAAACCATCCCTGCCGTTATTGCCGTCTGTACGACCCTCGGTTTCGCCCGTCCCAGTTTATTATTATATTTCCAATAAAGAAAAGTGACGATCAAAAGTAGAGCTAGCAGTAAAACATACGTGGAAAGAACAGGCCCGCGTGTCTGAAAAATATGAGCAGCTCCGTTCACAGCCGCCTGCATATTTCCAGCAGGGTCCCGGTAGCGCTTCCCTTCTTCTAAAGGGCGTCCATGCCAAGTATTCGGGACAGGTATCCTGTAATAATCTAAAAAAGTCGGCGCAGCATCCAGGCTGCTCCCCAAAAATGGCTGCCGTACTGTCGGGGAATACCAGGCTCCCTCTGTATCGTCATCCTCTTCCCATTTCACAAACGGAACCATTTTATCATTTCCGATCCCTTTAGAAACTCCAGGGTCCGTGCCGAGCAAAAATACCGTTGTTCCGGTTTGGCGAAGTTCGCTTAGAAACTGGGCTAAACGGGAAACGGTTTCTTCCGTCGCTGTCTGATCCCGGTATAAATCCCCCCACTCCACTACTGTCCATGTCAACGGATAGCGCGCTTCTACCTTCTCCACCCATTCCCTTGTATTCGTGCCGTCCATCCTGTACCCACCCGGCGAGCCGTCATCTTTCACAACGGAAATTTCCCGGTTTCCATTCGTCTTCCCCTCTTTGTCTACTGTAAAAAATGGAGCGGTCTGATGACGGCTTGTCGCGGTGTCACTATGTCCGGTAAAGCTGACGTGGACCCCTCTTGCCATTAAGAGTTCTGCCAATCGCTTCTCCTCATTCGTCCCTGTAATAGGGGTATTTTTTTTTAAGTAGGGCAAGGTGTAAACGTTCTCGTATTTATTTGACGTTTCCATGAACAAAAGCTCATCCGTTTGCACGAGATCCCTGCCTGTACTTCGTTTTCCTGAACTAAGTGTCAGCGTTTCATTCAAAGGTGTCTTCCCTCCGCCTGTGAGCCGATTAAGGGCGATCGCGGAAGCCCCTTTCCACAAACTGTCCACATTTGTCTCCATCACTCTAAAAAAATGATCAAGGGAGAGACCAGGAACGACAACCAACACCGCATGTTTTTCTTTTTGCGTCTCTTGAGCTTTACTCAGCCCTATGAATCCCACCATGCTGCCGACGAGAATGAAAAGAGACAGCATTACTTTTAAAACCTTCATACCGTTCCTATCCTTTCAGAAAAACACGACTATCCACATAATCCACAGAGTTATTAACACTAGTATGGCTGAAAAACTAGGAATTATATCCATTATTCACAGAATCGTTAAGTTATCCACAGATTTTTTGTTAACAACTCCACTTCCTGTGAATAAAAGCCTTTTCGAGCTTTTTCCACATTATCCACAGAAAAGTTATACACGCAAAAAAAGACTTGGCACTTACGTAAGTGCCAAGTCTGCTGTGCCGTTTAAATCCCAACCGGCCCTTTGATTCTGTTTCCACTGAATGTGCGCCGCAGCACCGATCATGGCAGCATTATCGGTACATAAGGAAAGTGGCGGGATCGTTAACTCCATATCTGTCCCTTGGAATGCTGCTTCCATCGCATTCCGCAGTCCTTGATTGGCAGCAACCCCTCCTGCAAGAACAACTTGCTTCACCTGGTAGGCCTCAGCTGCACGTTTCGTTTTGGTAGTAAGTACTTCGACAACGCTTTTTTGAAAGCTTGCAGCAACGTCTTCCGGAGCAAGCGACTCCCCACGCTGCCGGGTGTTATGGAGCGTGTTAATAACTGCTGATTTTAAACCGCTGAAGCTAAAATCATAAGAACCCGCTTCCAACCAGGCAATCGGGAACGCGATATTCGCAGTCCCTGTTTTGGCAAGTTGATCGATATGGGGACCTCCTGGATAAGGAAGCTGCAAGCTGCGGGCAACTTTATCATACGCCTCTCCAGCCGCGTCATCGCGTGTCTCCCCAATCACTTGATAACGGCCTTCTTCCTCCATAAGTACAAGCTCCGTGTGTCCTCCGGAGACGACGAGCGCAAGCGCTGGGTACTGCCATTCTCGTTCCAAGCGAGCGGCTTGAATGTGCCCGGAAATGTGGTGGACCGGCAGAAGAGGCAGTCCGTGCGCAAAAGCAATTGCTTTCGCCGCATTCACCCCGACTAAAAGGGCGCCGACAAGTCCCGGGCCATGTGTCACCGCTACCGCATCAATGTCCACAAGTGTTAATTCTGCCTCTTTCAGCGCTTCCTCCACAATCCACGTGATGCTTTCTGTGTGGTGGCGGGAGGCAAGCTCCGGAACGACACCGCCGAAACGTTTATGACTTTCGATTTGTGATGCGATCACATTCGACAGTATTTCCGTGCCTCCTCTAACGACAGCTGCTGCAGTCTCATCGCAGCTTGTCTCTATCGCTAAAATGAGCTCGTCATCTGTTTGTCTGTTTTTTATATTCATCGATATTCACCCACATTACTAATGCGTCTTCATTATTGTCTGTATAATAGCTTTTCCGAATGCCACCTTTTTGAAAACCGAGCTTCGTGTAAAGGGATTGGGCAGCGGTGTTACTTACTCTTACTTCCAGTGACATCCGTTTTACCCCATATACAGAGGCCAGGTCTATTGCATGGATAAGCAGCGTCTCACCAGCTTTTTTTCCACGGTGTCGAGAATGAACGGCGATATTCGTAATATTGGCCTCATCTAAAACAATCCATACCCCGCAGTAACCGATTATTTCCTCTTCCCACTCTGCTACCAAATAACGGGCAAACCGGTTGTGTCGTAATTCGTTCTCAAATGCATAGCGGGTCCAAGGCATCTGGAATGCATCGTGTTCCACCCGTAATACACCGTCAATATCAGTTTCTTCCATAAAACGGATAATTGGAAAATCAGGCATCTTTTTTACCTTCTTGTTCTGCCAGCCACTTTTTTTCAGCTTCCGTTGGCTGTGTATATTCCGGGACAAGCAGATGGGCGGGGATCGCCTCTCCTTGCTGGTAAGCGAGAAGAGCCAGCTCTTCCGGCCGTGGCAGCATATCCGCCTTCTCTCCCTGTACAGCCAAATCTGTAAGCGTTCGCCGGACCGTGTCTTCATGCGCTTCCCAATCTTGGCTCAAAAACAGGACTGGCTCTTGTTTTTCTTGTAGAAAAGCGAGCCACTCCTCCAGCAACATAATACGATCTTCGGCGACCGTTTCAACTGAATAATCTCTACCGATTTTATATAAGCCTGTGTAAACCTGTCCTCTTCTTGCATCAATAAATGGACAGATGAAACCGCCAAAGTGCTTGCCGTTCCTGGCGAGCACTTGCAGACTCGAGATGCCGTACACTGGAATGCCAAGTGCCCACGCAAGTGACTTGGCAGTAGTGACGCCGATTCGCACCCCTGTATAAGAACCTGGTCCCTTAGCTGCAGCAACAGCATCAAGTTCTTCTGGCTTCACGTTCAGCTCTTTCAAGAGATAATCAATGGCCGGCATCAGACGCAGTGAATGGTTCTTCTTAAAATTCGTGACGTATGTGCCTACTATTCGTTCTTCGTCAGCAAGCGCTATACCTAATACATGGGTTGACGTATCAATTGCTAATATTTTCATCCTTTACAGCTCCTTGCACACTTCCTCAAACCGCTTACCTGCTCCTTCGATGCGGATCATCCGGGCTGTTTCACTTTCCTTATCGATCGTAATGGCCAGCCGCTCCTCCGGAAGCAGTCTGCTGATTTTTTCAGCCCATTCTATGACACAGACGCCGTCCCCGTCTAAATATTCTTCGATCCCAAGTGCATCCGCCTCTTCTTCGTCAATCCGGTAAACATCCATGTGGTAGAGAGGAAGACGTCCCTCGTATTCTTTAATGATCGTGAAGGTTGGGCTGTTCACGATCTTACGTACACCAAGTGCATCCGCTATCCCTTTGGTGAAGTGAGTTTTTCCCGCACCAAGCCCGCCTGAGAGCGTTACAATGTCTCCTTTTTGTAAAAGAGCTCCAAGGCGCTTTGCGATTTCATGTGTTTCTTCCGGCGAACCGCTTTTCACTTCCGTACCCTCCATCTTCGCACCTAACTTTCTTATTAGCGGGCTACCGCTTCTTTTTGAAGTGATTGTACCCTTTTTTTTGCAAACTTTCTCGTCTCTCACCATTCACGATGAAAACAGCCGGAGAGCCTGCCTGAACACGCCCAATCGGGTAGAGGTCCAGCTCTTTTTTATCCATTTCTCTTTGAAGCCGCGGCCAGGCCTTTTCTCGAACGGTACCAGTGAGACCAAAATCTTCTCCGCCAAAAAAAATCCACTTCCAGTACTGCTCCTCTGAAAAAACCTGCAATTCCGGAGCCACCGGGATTTTGTTTTTGTCCAGTTCAATAGTACAATGACTGGCTTCCGCGATTTCATGCAGTTCGCTGGCAAGGCCGTCACTTATATCATTCAACGATGCCTCCGCATCAACGGAAGCAATCACTCGACCTGCTTCCACACACGGTTCCGGGCGTTGATGGGCGGAGACTAACCGCTTTTCTTCTATTTGAAAAGGGAAACGTCGCCCTTTTTGCAGTAATATTTCCAGCCCTGCAGCAGAACAGCCAGCAGGGCGCGTGAGGAACACAATATCTCCAGGCCGGGCATTTCTTCTTAACAGGGCATGCCCTTTTTCAATGCGCCCATACACAGTTACGGATATCATGAAATCGCTGGGAGCAGACACGGTGTCGCCACCAATTAAATCCATGTTATACCGGCTGCCGAGCATTGTCATGCCTTTGTATACGCCTGCTAACTCTTCTTCTGACCACGCTTCCGGCACCGCGAGTGCAGCCATATAAAAAAGCGGCTCCCCTCCCATCGCCGCGATATCACTGATGTTAACCGCTAATGCTTTGTGACCGACATCTTCCGGGCTGAGCGTATTCTTTCTAAAATGAATCCCTTCCACTAACGTGTCAACACATAGCAGCTGTTCGTACTTCTGGCTGCTTGCAAAAACAGCGGCATCATCGCCAATCCCCTGGATGAGACTATGGTGGAAGTGGGAGGTGGGCCGCTGTTGATTAATCCATTCGAATTCATCCTTCAGCATACTAACTCATCCTTCGTTTTTCCGTTTCCTTTCTAGTTTAACGTATTTGCAAAAATTAATCATTGAAAAAATGCAGTCCAATCCGTAAAGCAAAAAAAATAAAGCCTTCGCAAAGTAGGCTTTATGGTTCAATCATTATTTAAATTGGTTGCGGGGGAAGGATTTGAACCTTCGACCTCCGGGTTATGAGCCCGACGAGCTGCCAGACTGCTCCACCCCGCGATGTGAAATAGTATCTTATGTGATAGATATAAATATACCATGTATCTTTTTACAATGCAAGAGTATGTTCATTTTTAAAATTTTTTCTTGTTTATTTGTGACAAATTTGTTACAATCGAACAAAGGAAAAGTCATTTTCCGATCGTGAAGGAGTGGTTTACAATGAAAGTCTGGGCTTATACTCGTTCCTTTTTACTCGCAAATGTAGCATTGATTGCAACATTTGTTTTTTTACCTATTTTTCTCTTCACGGATAATATTAGTTTCTATCAAGACTTGCTAAACTACTTAAATAACAAATAATGAAAAAGAGGAAGAGGCTGTCTCTTTTAATAGATTCCCCCCCTACAGCGAGGAAATCTTTGAGACAGCCTCTTTTATGTTTGTTGGTCCGCCAAGCGCGTTGCCAAGCTTCGCATGAGTTTTCTTTCTTTTCGCATCAGCTCATGGGCGTCTCTCAACGTTACTTTTCGGAAAGAGACTTGCTGACCGGGACGTACTTGGGCTGCTTTTGAGAGATCGACACTGATTACATTTGCAATTCTCGTGTAGCCGCCTGTCGTCTGCCGGTCCGCCATCAGGATAATAGGTTGACCTTCCGCGGCGACTTGTACCGTACCGAAAGTGGCGGCGTCGGACAAAATGTCGGCTGGACGAGCATGGGCTAGCCTCGCTCCCTTTAACCTGAGTCCCATTCGATCTGCTTCATTCGTAACTGTGAATAACGATTGATAAAAGGTCGTCAGCGCCTCTTCTGTAAAAGCATCTTCTTCCGGTCCGGCAAGAACACGCAGCACTTGCTTATTCGGATAGCCTGGTATGAGATCCTCGTGAAGGGCGGTTCCTGGTGGTACGGCTGCTTGCTTACCCCCATAACAAAAGATCGTATCCCCTCGCTGGAGTTCTCTTCCGTTGACGCCCCCTATGTTTGCACGCACGTATGTTTCGTGGCTGCTCATCCTTCCTTCCCCAGCAAAGCCGCCCTGTACTCCTAAGTAAGCACGCATCCCAGAACGGGCTCCTTTAAAGCGCAGTTCATCTCCTTTTTCAATGGCGAAGCTCTTCCACATAGCAATGCGATTTCCATTCAAAATCGGTTCCACATCTGCACCGGTTACCGCGGCTACCGTGTCCTGTTTAAATAGTAAAGTGGGTCCCGTAATCGTTATCTCAAGCACCGCGCTAGACGCCTCGTTTCCCACCAGCATATTTGCAAGCGCTAAAGCGTAAGGATCCATCGCACCTGCTGGAGAAATGCCTTGTCTCTGGAATCCATAGCGCCCGCTATCTTGAATCGTTGTAAACAAGCCTGGCTTTCTTACGTAACAGAGTTCCTGTTGTTTCATTTTTTATCACCCACAGCCGCAATCGTAATCTGTTTAGCTGTCATCATTTTGCGCAATTCTTTGACAAAAGCCAATGCTTCCGGATTATCCCCATGAACACAGATGGTGTCTGCCCTCATGCTTAAGAAAGTACCATCGACAGCTGTTGTTTGCTGCTGTTCGATCATTTCCATGATTCGTTCTGCGGCTTTCGCAGGTGTTCGGATAAAGGCATCCGGGTCATGACGTGGCGTTAGCGTGCCGTCTGGCTGATATGTACGATCCGCAAACACTTCACTTGCCGTCCGCAATCCGCGCTTCTGACCAGCTGCTATCAGCTCGCTACCTGACAACCCAAATAAAACAAGCGATGAGTCAATCGCATAAACTGCCTCTGCTATTGCTTCTGCAACGGAGCGATCATGTAAGGCAGTTTGATAAAGGGCACCATGAGGCTTCACGTGCTGCACACGGACACCCTCCACTCGGCAAAACGCTTGCAAGGCACCGATCTGGTATATAATAAGTCGGTATATTTCGTCCGCACTGATCTCCATTTTTCTTCGTCCAAATCCGCCTAGATCCGGAAAACCAGGGTGAGCTCCGACCGCTGTTCCAGCTTTTTTCGCAAGTCTTACCGTCTTTGCCATTACATTGTGATCCCCCGCATGATACCCGCAGGCAACGTTCGCCGACGTCACATAGTCCAACACTTTATGATCCTGTCCGATAACATAGTCCCCATAGCTTTCGCCTAAATCACAGTTAAGGTCTACTTGAAGCCCCATCACTGGTCCCCTCCTCATAAGACACTTCATACGTCCCTTCTTCCAACTGCTCCGTAATTTCTTTATACTGTTCTAGCGTAACCGGTGTAAACCGAATATAGTTTCCGGCTTCCAGTAACACCGGAACTGACTGACCAGGGTCGAACAGTTTAACAGGTGTTCTTCCAATAATATTCCATCCACCTGGACTGTTTATCGAATAAACACCTGTTTGCGCTCCGGCAATCCCGACGGATCCGGCTGCTACTTGTCTACGCGGAACCGCTAGACGGGGTGTGGCCAGGCGCTCGTCCATACCTCCTAAGTAAGGAAATCCCGGCGTAAACCCAAGCATATAAATGAGATAGGATTTCGCTGAGTGAATCTGAATCACTTTCTCCCACTCGAGGCCATTTTGCTCGGAGACTTTCTGTAAGTCCGGCCCCATATCGCCTCCGTAATAGACAGGAAGTCGGTAAATTTTCGCGGGCGGCACGTCCCCGGTACCAACAGCCAAGTATTGCATCTTTTCCTCCAAACTCGAGAACGAGATTATTAATGGATCATAATAAACCGTCAAGGTCGTATACGTCGGCACCCATTCTAGTACGCCTTCTATCTTTTGTTCTTTAAGCATCCACGACAGGCTTCTAATATGTTGATTGGTTTCCACAGAAATGCTAGTACCAAATACAACACGCAGCGCCTGATCTCCCAGCGGTTCAATCCGTAAAGGATGCATCCTTTTCTCCTCCCCTTGTCTTTGTCGCCAGTTGGCATTTTACCTATCCGCTAGCTTGATTCACCACAACACTGATCATAATTTTAATCCCTTATCATTGTTCTCCATCAAGGTTACCACAGTCACACAAATTGTGGGATAACCTCTTTTAATAAAACGTCTGCCTGAAAAGTTCCCAACACAGAAAATGCCGGAACACTTACTGTTGAAGTGTACTCACTCTCAATTACTATCTGGGTTCACTTTCCTCAAGGGCGAAAAACGTTTTTTATTTCCAAGCCAGATAAAAGGAAAAAAGCAACTCTTTCAAAACGAGAGGCTGTTTTTTAATGGAAGAAGAGCTGAATGGTGTTGTAAAATTTGTTGTTGGAGAAAATAGCGACGGCATAGAGGCACAATAACGTCGTGAAATTAGCAGATGGTTGATACAGCGACGCCATAGGCGAGGGATGAAGTTGCTAAAACTGGGGTTGGTAGAAATAGCGACATCCTATAAGGGCAATGGCGTCGTGAAAAACGTGGCTGGTAATAAAGGAGTCAAGCGGTAAAATCTCGATCACTATTGCGAAAAAGGGCCAGTAGGAGATCTTTTCTGTTAGCCGTGACAGACGGTACTTTTTTCATTTATCTAGTAAATAACAAAGAGCAGAAGTTTCTATAAATAGTACAAGCTTAGCATTAAAAAAACAGCGTAGATTTAACGGTTTCCTAAGGCTCGTTCGGTACGAATCACACCATTAAAATTGTAGTTTTTTAGAGACATAATATTTTGATACAAAAAAAGCCGCCAGCGTATT
>NZ_JAJJJF010000010.1 GCF_022458745.1 Bacillus piscicola | reverse complement strand
CGTCACGTGCCATAGCACGTTCCTTCTTCAACTCGCTTGTTTCCTCGACCTTCTTGCTTCTTCTTTACAAAAAGTCGATGAAAACATTGTGATTCTCTCTTCGTCATCTGCTCTCGTTTCAGTCGTCACGTGCCATAGCACGTTCCTTCTTCAACTCGCTTGTTTCCTCGACCTTCTTGCTTCTTCTTTACAAAAAGTCGATGAAAACATTGTGAGTCTCTCTTCGTCATCTGCTCTCGTTTCAGTCGTCACGTGCCGTAGCACGTTCCTTCTTCAACTCGTTTGTTCCCTCGACCTTCTTGCTTCTACTATTTTATAGTCTCGGAAGCTAGCGGGAACTTATTCGATCTGTTGATTTTATGGTGGAGGATGACAGGTTCGAACTGCCGACCCCCTGCTTGTAAGGCAGGTGCTCTCCCAGCTGAGCTAATCCTCCAAAACGTGGTGACCCGTAGGGGATTCGAACCCCTGTTACCGCCGTGAAAGGGCGGTGTCTTAACCACTTGACCAACGGGCCGTCCTTAATCTCATGTTCTATGTGTTACCATTTTTAAAGGTGGCGGAGAAGGAGGGATTTGAACCCTCGCGCCGCTTACACGACCTACTCCCTTAGCAGGGGAGCCCCTTCAGCCACTTGGGTACTTCTCCATATGGCTCCACAGGCAGGATTCGAACCTGCGACCGATCGGTTAACAGCCGATAGCTCTACCACTGAGCTACTGTGGAATGTGGTGGTCAGCGACAATTTACAGTGTAACTCAATCGCTTATGTAATGTCAACTACTTTTTTTATCTTTTTCTTTGTTCTCTCGGTGTTTTGTAACGTTGTCCCGAGCGACTTTTACAATATACCATAGGAGAGAAACAAAGATCAAGGCTTTTTTATATTTTTTTTAGGTTGCCGCGGCATTTTCCGCAAACAAATTTCGTTGTATCCATACGCCTGTAGCGTGTATAGCGTGTTTTGCAGGACATGCATTCATAATAATGAACCGTTTTTCGTTTTGATTGGATTTGCGGCAAGGCTTGGCAATAACGACTCCCTCCAACCTTTTCCAGCAACGACTTGAATTCTTGATCTGAATGCTTGTAACCTCTTCCTTCAATATGAAGATGGTAATGGCAAAGCTCATGTTTTAATATCGAAATAAGCTCATCGCGGCCAAACTTCTCGTAATGCTTCGGGTTAATTTCGATATTGTGAGTAGAGAGCATGTATCGTCCACCGGTTGTGCGCAGTCTTTTATTAAAAGCAGCCTGGTGCTGGAACGGCTTACCGAAATATTTCATGGACAGCTCGCGTGTTAATACGGTCAGGTCGTAGTCGTTCATATCCCTCTCCCCCTTTTCTAGTCAATTAAGACAAACCGTGCTGCATATACTAATGGCAGCAGATCACAACATCCAGTATGCCCTTTGCCAATACGATTGTTCAGGAGGTCATATATTATGCCCGGCTGGTTTAGGAGACAACTTGAGAAAGCGTTTAGTGAAAAAAACCGCTATGAAATCCGGGTTTTGAATCAATGTTGGTTTGACTATCAATACAAACAGAAGCAGAAAGACGGCGCTTAACAAATAACTAAAGCGGGGTAGGTCCTTTTTTAACAAGAACCTCCCCGCTAATTCTATCGTTTCTATCTCTCCATCATTATACTATACCTGTGCAGCAGGGGGAAGCATCGTTAAGGAGATACGGCCTTTATCCACATTCACTTCTTCAATCCAGACCGTCACCACTTCTCCAACAGAAACAACTTCCATAGGATGTTTAATAAAGCGGGATGCAAGTTTGGAAATGTGCACGAGCCCATCTTGCTTTACACCAATATCAACAAACGCCCCAAAATCGACGACGTTTCTTACCGTCCCTTGTAGTTCCATTCCTTTTTCGAGGTCCTCCATTTTCATGACCCCTTTTTTCAAAATAGGAAGCGGCAGCTCATCACGCGGATCACGATTCGGCCTTTTTAAGTCTTCGATGATGTCTCGAAGTGTCGGAATACCCGTTCCCCACTCACGAGCCATGCTCTCAACATCGACTTGTTCAAGCTTTTCTTTTATCGTTTCTGTTCCTGCCTCCTTCGCATTTACTCCGATAAACTCTAAAAGCTTCCCGGCTACTTTATAACTTTCCGGATGAATCGCTGTCTGATCAAGGGGTTCTTCTCCGTCTGGCACTCGTAAAAAACCAGCTGCTTGTTCAAACGTTTTCGCGCCGAGCCTCGGGATGCTTTGTAATTCTTTGCGATTCTGAAACCTGCCTTTTTCATCGCGTGCTTTAATAATGTTATTTGCTACTGCTTTAGACAGCCCGGCTACATATTGAAGCAAGCTCGCAGAAGCACTGTTCACATTCACACCGACCTGATTCACAGCTGTCTCAACAACGAATTTCAATGAATCATTCAACTTGGTCTGTGACACATCGTGCTGATACTGGCCGACCCCTACCGATTTAGGGTCAATTTTCACGAGTTCAGCCAACGGATCTTGAAAACGGCGGGCAATCGACACCGCACTTCTTTCCTCTACTTCCAGATCAGGGAACTCTTCCCTCCCGAGTGGTGAAGCCGAGTATACACTGGCGCCCGCTTCATTTACGATTAAATACGATACCCCTTGTCCACGTTCGGCAATAACTTCAGCAACAAACTCTTCTGTTTCCCTGGAAGCAGTACCGTTCCCAATGACAATAACTTCGACACCGTACTTGTCAATCATTCGTTCTACCGTTTCCTTCGATTTCGCCACTTCATTTCGCGGGGGTACTGGATAGATAACCGCGATATCTAATAGCTTCCCGACTTCGTTAATAACTGCAAGTTTGCAACCTGTTCGGTAGGCAGGATCGACCCCTAATACAACCTTTCCTTTCATCGGCGGCTGTAAGAGAAGATTTTTAAGGTTTTCGGAAAAAATATGGATTGCCTGTTCTTCCGCTTTTTCCGATAGTTCATTCCGTAATTCCCTCTCTACTGCTGGCGCAATTAAACGTTTGTACGCATCTTCATATGCTTTCGTTAAATACGGAACTGCTGGGGAGCCAAAACGTTTGATTACGTGTTTCTCCAGGAAAGAAAAAATCAACTCTTCTTTCATTTGAATGGAGATTTTCAACACAGCTTCTTTTTCACCGCGGTTCATCGCCAGGACACGGTGAGAAGGTACAGAGCGAACCGGCTCTTCGTACTCATAATACATTTCGAAAATACCTTGCGCGTCCTCCGCATTTTTCTTTTTAGAAGCCGCGATAAGCCCGTGTTGTGCGGTCAATTGCCTGACTTTTTTTCGCACTTCCGGGTCATCAGCCATTTGTTCGGCAATAATATCAAGCGCGCCTTCAACAGCCTGCTCGCTCGACTCAACATCTTTTTCTTCAGATACGTAGGCGCTCGCCGCTTCCTTTATATCTCCTTCACGCGGTTGTGAAGAAATAAAGTCGGCAAGTTGCTCTAGTCCTTTCTCTTTTGCTATTGTCGCCCGAGTTCGCCGCTTCTTTCGGTACGGACGATACAAATCTTCTACCTCTTGCAGCTTGACTGCCCGGGTTATGGAAGCGGTCAGCTCTTCCGTTAACTTCCCTTGTTCGTCGATGAGACGCAGCACTTCTTGTTTACGAGCGCTTAATTGTTTTCCGTATTCCCATGACTCTTGGACAGCCCGTATTTGTACTTCATCTGCGCCGCCGCTGTTTTCTTTCCGATACCTGGCAATAAAAGGTACAGTGTTTCCCTCATCGAGCATTTGAATAATATTTTTGACAGCAGTTGTATGTAATTGCGTCTCTTTCGTAATCGCATCTATCAATATATCTTCTGTCTTTTCGGTTGCGACTCCCATAAGCAAATCATCTCCTTGTTCTTTCAAGTATGTATCCTGCTCTTTTCATTCTATTTTATCCTTTAAAACCCTTTTTCACTATCCACAAACAAAAAAAGAGCCACAATGGGCTCTCTTACGGCAGAAATCCAGCAATTACTGTGACGTCGTCATTTTGCTGGTGCGCTTTTTTTTCAAAATACTTCACCGTAGCTTCCAACGAAAACAACCGCTTCATCACCTGCTGTTCGGAGTGGGAAAGCCGGATACCGTCCGAATGTAAAACAAAAGAAAAATTATCAGGTAGCGGAAGAATTTCTATTCGATAGTTTATTTTACGTCCGGATAAATACCCCGCACTAGGAAGAGGACGTTGCATGGTATGATCTGAAGTGAAAAAATAAGTAGAAATATTGCCGACATTACCATAAACGAGCTCACGCTTCGCGAGGTCCACTTTCAATACAGTAATAACGACACCTCTTTCACCATGAAGCGCCTGATTGCATGCTTTTAGGATGGCGTCTACCTCTTCTTTTTGATACTCCTCCACAGCTTGCATCGCCTTTTCTGCAGAGCGGTGTGCTCCATCCCCACTTCCGAGACCATCCGCCAATGCACAAAGGAAATAACGGTCTGTTTCGATGATGCGGTAAGCATCACCACAGCAGGCATTCCCTTTTTTCCTTTGTTGAAACGTTGCTACCTCGACACTTAGGTTGGTCGCCTCTTTCATCATAAACACTCCGTCGGCTCTACCCGGATTGAATCACGCAATTTCTGCAACGCACGGCGCTGAAGACGCGAAACATGCATCTGTGAAATGCCGAGTTGATCGCCTGTTTCTTTTTGGCTGAGGTTATCAAAATACGTTAATTGCAGGATCTCGCGCTCTCGTTCAGTCAATACAGCGAAAGCCTTCTCTAATAATAATTGTTGGTCCGTCTTTTCATAACCTTGCTCCGTGGAACCGACGAGATCTAAAAGGGTCACCGCGCTTCCTTCTTGATCGGCTTCAATCGAGCGGTCAACCGAAAGCGCTTGATAGCTTTTACCCATTTCCATCGTCTCCAGGACTTCTTCTTCGCCTACTTCTAAGTAAGCTGCAATCTCTTCTACGCGCGGTGACCGCTGCAACTCATTCGTTAAATCTTCTACCGCTTTTTTTATCCGGGGACCAAGCTCTTTGATACGCCTAGGTACATGGACACTCCACGTTTTGTCACGGATAAACCTTTTAATTTCCCCTACTATCGTTGGCACGGCAAATGACTCAAAGCTTCGGTTAAAGGAGTTGTCAAAGCGGCGCAGTGCTGCCAACAGACCGATCATCCCAACTTGATAAAGATCTTCATCATGATCCTGCCCGCGTGAAAACTTACGCGCAAGTGATTGAACAAGGGAGTCGTAGTGCTGAACCAATTTTGTTTGGATTTCTTCCGAAGGATCTTCTTGAAACTGATATATCCATTGATATACGCTGTCTTCTTCACTGGTTTTGCGCGTTGGCTGCTGAGACTCCATCGTCATGTTGTTCCACCTCATCTCTTTTCAGGAACTTCGTCATCACTATGGCAACACCTGCTCCCCCGTTGATCTCCACGCGGTCCATTAGAGAATCAATGAGAAAAAGTCCAAGCCCCCCTTCTTTAAGCTCTTCGACCGGCTTCGTAGCATCAATTGGCCCCAGTTTTTCCTTAACGTTTTGCAAGTTAAAACTTTGACCATTGTCCGATACGATAATTTCTAATCGATCTTCGTAAATATTGCAAACGACTGCCATTTGACCATTATCTTGGTAAGCATGGTCGACAACATTGGTACAAGCTTCTGCTACCGCTATTTTCATGTCTTCTATATCATCATACGAATAGCCGCTGCGGTTGGCGACACCTGATACGGTGAGTCTGACAACCCCTACATATTCCGCTTTTGCAGGAACCTTCATTTCGATATAATCCAGAGCTTGTCTGTCCATCACTTGGCTTCCTCCCTCTTATCTTCGTCGATGTTCATCACTTCATCCAATCCTGTAATAGAGAACAGCCTTTTAATACGATCATTAAGACCGGTCAACTCGAGCTTACTGTTATGGTTTTTGGCCGATTTAAGAGCACCGATAAAAACCCCCAATCCAGTGCTGTCAATGTAATTCACGTTCGTCAAATCAACAATCACTTTCGTTTCCTGTTCCTCGGTTAAAGGGATAATCTCATCTTTTAGCTGCGGAGCTGTATGAGCATCAATTTCACCACCCACGTACAGCACCTTACGTCCTTTTCCTTCCACAGTGCGCAGTTCTAAATCCATTTCGATACCCCCCTGTTATTTATCAAACACCTCTATAAGACGTCTATCTGTAAACAAAAAAGCGGCCCCTTTATTAGACCGCCAATAGGCTTTTTACATTTACTAATACCTGCTTCGCTTTGTGGATTCCCCGATTTTATAGATGTTAAACCTTTCTTCTTAAAATAATTAACGAAAAATCATCCTTCAGTTGAAAGTGCTGCAGCCTCTCTAATTCGTAAAAGACCTTGTCCACGATTTCCTGAGCGGTCATGTGCTGATACTTCCGAATAAGGCTGATGATTTCCTCTCGCTCAATAAAACCATCTACAGTCCGGCACTCCGTGACACCATCCGACAACAGCACGATAAAATCGCCAGGTTCTACACGTTTGTGATATTCCCTAAACTTTGTTTCTCTTTTGATACCAAGAGCAAGCCCTTTCGCATATAATTCTTCAAATTTATCCTCCGCGTAGTTGTAATAAAAGCCGGGCTCATGCCCCGCACCGGAATAATAAAATTGATGAATGCGCGGATCATAAGAGCCGTACATCATAGTAATGAACATATTAGCGGCGACATTCCGCTCCACTACCCGGTTTAAATTCTCTAGCAAGGCACCTGGCTGGAGACGCTGTTCCGGAAGGCTGTCCATCGCGTACTTAATCATTGACATACAGAGCGCAGCCGGAATACCTTTGCCAATAATATCGGCAATGGCAAGTCCGATACAGTCATTTTCATCTTTAATAAAGTGATAGTAATCACCACTCATTTTCGTAGCGGGCATGCTGATGACTCCAATATCCAGCGACTCTACTTCTGGAATATTTGCAGGTAGCAGAGTCTGCTGCATACTCGCAGCCACATTAATCTCCGCCTCTAGTTCCTTTTGTTTGTCACGTAGGCTCTGGTGCTCCCGATATGCCATCCCAAATCCCATCATCACTTCTATTAATAACTCAAAAGAATCCCGAACCCCTTCAGGCAGCTTCGGAAAAAACTCATCAATCGCTTCAAGATGGAAACTTACGGTTTCCTCTGGAGAAACTTGGTTTTCTAATATTTTTTTACTAAATTGCTGTGCTTGGTACAAGACAACCTCATTCTTATCCTCAATATATTTCTTTAATATTGTTTTGTATTGATTCTGCATGGAACTAAAAGTATCAGCCAACCTTCATCCTCCTTTAACGGAGCCACTTGATTGCTGTAATTTCAGTACCTACTCCGCTTCGTGAATCTATATCGAACTCATCCATTAATCGTTTGACACCCGGCAATCCTGCTCCTAGGCCACCAGACGTCGTATAGCCATCTTCCATCGCATTACGTATATTGTCAATACCTGGACCTTCGTCGCGTGCAGTAATTTTAATCCCGCGTCGAGGTGGTGACACATTTTCATTTTCTAAAAACTCAATGATGATTTCACCGTTATTCGCATATAAGTATATGTTTCTTGCAAGTTCGGAGATGGCTGTCGCGATTCTTGCCTGGTCAACACTGCTGAACCCCGCTTCTTTTGCTAGATTTCTTCCTGCTTGGCGGGCAGAAACAATTCCCCATTCTGTCTGAACTTCAACATTTGATTGGATGCCCATTTTAGTCCTCCAATTCCTGCTGAAGTTTTTCCAGCCCTTGTTCAAGATCAAGTGCAGTCGGCACTTCATGAAGCATAATACCCATGTCTATTAATGTAATAGCAACAGCAGGCTGAATGCCAGTCAAGACTACTTTTGCCCCCATTAAATTAGACATATCTACAACATCGCCGAGCACCTTGGCAATATATGAATCTATCATTTCGACAGAAGTTAGATCAATAACCACACCGAGCGAGCCTTCCTGATGAATTTTGTTCAGCAGATCTTCCTGAAACTGCAAAGCAGTCTGATCATCAAGCTCAACTTGTACGGAGATAAGTAAATATTTATGAAGCTTCAAAATTGGAATTCGCATTGGTTTCATCCTCCGATCACTACACTGCTGGCACTTTCTGTATTACATTTCACTATTTTTCGCTGCGTCATCTGCAGGCCAGCTTCGATCCCTTGTTGGAGCGTGCTTTTCGTTTGTAACTTGCCGAGATCGATCCCGAGATTTACGATCGTCTGCGCAATTTCCGGACGGATGCCAACAAGTATGCATTCAGCACCTACTAAACGAATCGCTTCTGCTGCCTGGATAATGTGGTGCGCTACCATCGTATCGACAACCGGTACCCCGGTGATGTCGATCAACACGACATGCGAGCGGTGCTCAATAATGCCTTCCAGAACATTTTCCATGATTAACTTTGCCCGCTCTGTATCAATGGTCCCGACAAGCGGCATGACACTGATCTTCTCAAATACAGGGATGAGTGGTGCCGACAATTCATTAAGAGCATGTCGCTGCAGCTGGATCGTATTTTCCCAAGATCCCGAATATTCATCCGCGATCTGATTGACAATCCCGTCCACCCATGTTTCTATTTCGTAAAAAGTCTCGAAAATTCTCTTTGAATTGACGCCCTCGCCTGAGGACATCGTCTCTAGAAGCACGCTGCGGAAAGATTGCATTCCCCTTGTAAAGTAACTTAGCGGCCAGCCAGAATAAATTAACCGCTCTACAAACCCCCGCAATTTTCCCTTTGCTTCGCGTTGTTCATACTCCAATGTATCAATAATCATTTCAATAAACTTTCTATTAGTTTCATCGTCCATCTCTTTGGGTACATTATTTCCAACAGTCTCTGTCTGTACTGTATTAATCTCTTCTAGCCAATTATCAATAATGTAGTGGCGCTGGTTATGAATCATTTGTATTATGGACGGCTGCATATACTTATCCTCCGTATAGCTATATATTTTTTGTTAAAGCATTTGACATAGTAACTTTTAATATATAGATGTTTCTATTATTTCATTTCTCTCGTACATGCGCAAATAAAAAAAGTTGCTGCTCACCTATAGCAACAACTTTCCGTTCTTAGTTTTTAACGATGATACAGGCACTCTTCATTCAATTTAGGAAACAAAAAAAGAATAAATCCAAGGAGCCCTTCACACTCCACTGACTAGTCTCGTATCAAGTGAATGTTCCGCTTCTTCTTCAGCAAGAAAAGACTCTGCGGCAATATGAAGATTAATCTGCGCCATTTCTACATACCCTTGCTGCATCGTCTCCCGTTTTGCTTTCTTCTGCCGTTCTTTCAGGTAAAATTCGGTAGCTTGATGAATAAATTCATTCCGGTTTACATTGTCCCTTGCGATCATGCCATCCAATTCATGAAGCAAACACTCCGGAAGGCACACTTTGATCTGTTTCTTGCTCTGGTGAGACAATCCACACACCTCCGTCATACGCCTATACTACTCGTTTCATTTATCCTCATAATAGCATTTCATTATCTGTTTTGCAAAGAGCTTTTATTTGATATATAGACGAGGCACGCGGTGGCTTATCATGCACGGGATTTCGTACGTAATCGTCTGCAGTCGTTCTGCTACTTCCATTACTGTAATCACTTCATCGCCCTGGCTTCCGACAAGTGTAACTTTTGTGCCTACCGGAGCATGGACGGGCAGCCGGATCATCACTTGGTCCATGCAGATTCTGCCGACGATTGGCGCTCGCCTTCCGTTCACCAGCACTTCGCCGTTCTTTGCATGCCAGCGATACCAACCGTCCGCATAGCCAATCGGAATCGTCGCAATCCATTCTTCTGTGTCAGATACGTAAGTGCATCCGTAGCCAATATTCGTTCCAGCCGGCACTTTTTTCACCTGCGCAATTCGGCTGTGCAGGGAAAAAGCTGTCTTTAACGGGAACGGGAATTCATCTTCGACTTCTTTCGACGGAGAGAGTCCATACATGGCGATGCCGAGTCGAATCATGTTAAAGCATTGATCCGGATAACGCAGGCTCGCCGCACTATTTCCGCAATGAATAAAGTCGAATGTATCTATGTGGGTTTTCACTAATTGAATCCGCTCTAAAAAACAAGCATATTGCTGCTGAAAATAGTCCGCTTCTTTTTCATCAGCAGTAGCAAAATGGGTATAAAGACCTTCTGCTTTCAACCTTGAACAGATTTTCAGCGTCTGCATGAAATCGTGAATCTCTGCATCTTCAACCAGTCCGAAGCGCCCCATTCCCGTATCTAGTTTAATATGAATGGAAAGGGTCGTTCCCACTTCTAAATGGCTCTCTGCTTCAAGTAACCATTCTTTTTGAAAAGCGGTAAGACGAATATGGCGCTTCGCCGCAATCGCCGCATCTTCTGGACGCGTTCTTCCCAAAACAAGAATTGGCGCCGCAATCCCGGCATCGCGCAACTCGAGTGCTTCATCAAACAGCGCAACACCGATAAACTCCGCTCCTGCAGCGAGCGCTGCCTTAGCCGTTTCCACGGCCCCGTGTCCATACCCGTCTGCTTTCACCATCGCCATCACGTGGATATCTTGGTCAAACTGTTTTTTTGTTTCCCGAACATTATACTGAATATAATCAAGGCGGATTTCCGCCCATGTTTCTCTCGTTGAGGCTGTTTTATAGGCCATGCTATCTTCTCCTATGCTGTCGCTTCCATCTAGCAGATTATATCATGATTATTCGTGTGATAGGGAGGAAATGTCAACAAGGTCATCTGTATGAAAAAAACTAGATATATCGAAACAGGACCAGCAGCCGCAATCAAAAAAAACACCTCAAAAGCAGGGGCTGTCTTTTGAGGTATGCGCTATTTTTACTTAATGTCCTCGGTAGCGTAGTCCATCGAGCGGGCAATCGCCGCCATCTCTGCTTTTGTTAAGTCATTAGAAGCGAGGAAGTATTCGACACCATTGTAACTCCATGTCAAGGAATCATCTGTCAGTGCACCAACGGCAAACCCAAGATCAACTGGTTCACCCTCACCTACTTCTACTTTGGCGGAAGCCGGTCTGACTCGTTCCGCCTGCTCTACAATAGTAAAAGACTGATCACCAACGTAAGATAACACGACTTTTTTCCCGTTTTTAGTGGTTGTTTCTTCCGTATCGACTAAAGAAGATCCCTGCGGTTCAAAAGTTGGATAGACGACCTCAAAGGATACGTCTCCTTCCTGCTCATCTTCGCCAGCTTCAGAGGCAGCGGTCGGAACATCTAAATTAGCGGCTGACATATTTTTCTCTGTATCAAAATCATTGTCGTCAAACGTGATATCCTCTTTAAATTCAGTGAATGTAACAGAGACCAGTAATTTAAAATCAGCATCATAGATTTTTACTGTTTTTGGGGCAAGCGTTTTTGCGTCCAGGACAATTTCCTGATGGTTTAAATTTTTGTTCTGGTAATTCGTTTTTGTCTCGAAGACGTAAGAGCCTTCGTTAACAGCAAATGTCCGTTCAGCGTCCATTAAGATATCGGATAGGAGAGACTCATAGAGATATACTTGGCTATTGTTATTCGGCCAATCGCTTTGGAAACGGAAGCTTTTATTCAGGGCTGGCGTCAATACAAAAACACCGTCATCATTTCGAATAATCATTTGGTTTTGTTCTTTATTCTCGTTCTTTAAATCAACTTTATAGTATTTATTCTTTTCGTTTTGCATGTGCCATACTTCCACGTCATATGAGCGAGGTTCTTCACCGGTTTCGAGGGTCATCGTTGCCTTCCCTTTGTATCCTTCCATGTCTTGAAGCTTTTTATCAAGCTCTCGGACGACCTCTTCCTGGGATTTCTCTCCGCACGCTGCCAACACTCCAGCCGTCATGAACAGCACGATACTAAAAAGCAATAATTTGCGCACGTTATCATTTCTCCTTTGTCCGCAAGATAACGACAAAGGAGGGAACCTTAATCTGACAAGATAATGGAACGAAATGCAAGTGGTAAAAGGTGAATGAAATCAGAGGCTGCAAGCGGGTGGGATGCAGCTGTCCGCTCAACCGCTATTTCGGCCGTCAACCCGTGAAGATACACAGCATTACTCAAGGAAGCGGCAATGTCTTCTCCTTGAAGAAAGATCCCGAGTGCGATCCCGGTTAACACATCTCCGGTCCCGCCCCTTGCAAGCGCCTCATTGCCCGTCGTGTTGATAAACTGCATCCCTTCTGGGGTCGTTACAATTGTATTCGGCCCTTTTAAAACAAGATAACAGCCATATTCTTCGGCAAACTGTCTCGAAAGGGAAAAACGGTTCTGGTTTACTTTTTGAACCGAAAGCCCCGCGAGTCTTGCCATTTCTCCCGGATGCGGGGTTAACAGAAGCGGTGCATGGCGTTCTTTCATTTCCGACTCTAATTCCGGCAAATAGTAAAGCGCGTCCGCATCGAGCAAGAGGGGAACTTGTACCTCCTTGAGCAATCGACGGATGAGAGTCTTCACTTCTTCTGTTCTTCCTAACCCCGGCCCGGCTGCAACACCGTCAAAGGCTTCCAGTTGAAAATCCGTCCTGCTTATTTCATGCCCGAGAATGCCTTCTTGATCAGGAAGCGGAAGAAACATCGTTTCCGGCACACGTGCTGCGATCATCGGCACGACCGAGTCTGGAGCCGCCGTCGTCAAAAGCCCACAGCCACTGTACAAACAAGCTGAGGCGGAAAGCGATACAGCACCGGGCATGGTGGATGAACCTCCAATAAGCAGGCCTTTTCCGTGATCCCCTTTATGAGATGCTGCTGCGCGCTTCGGGAGTGTGCTTCTGGCTTCTACATCGGTCCACAGTCTCCGCTTTACCGGCACGTGTTGCCGGGCTTTTTGTGGAAGCCCGATATCAACGACGGTAAGACGGCCGTAATGTTCCTTCGCCGGATACAAATAGGCACTGCACTTCGGTGATTGAATAGCAATCGTTACATCCGCATTCACCGTTACCGACGGCACTTCTTCTTCACCAGCAGGCACCCCGCTTGGAATGTCAATAGCAACAACATCCCCTGCTGAGCTGTTTACTACCTCGGCTGCCTTCCTGTAAGGCGGGCGAAGCTCTCCAGTAATCCCGGTTCCGAGCATGGCATCGATAAAAAGGTCATACGCACCGTTTTGAAATAGCTCCCCGTCCGAAAAACAGTTCCACTCATAACCACACGCCTCGTACAAATGAAAGTGATAGCGGGCTGCTCCTTGTACCTTTTCTTCTTCTTCCAGCAGCCACACATGTACATCCATTCCCTTTTCCAGCAAGGTACGTGCAATTACAAATCCGTCACCGCCATTACTGCCTTTGCCAGCCAGTACAGCTATCTTCCTTTCAGAAAGCGCCGGGTACAGCTTCTCGAGCTCGTGAGCAGCAGCGCGGCCGGCATTCTCCATTAACACCTCTTCATTCATCCCTAAGACGTCCATCGTATAGCGGTCCATTTCTCGCATTTCTTCACCGGTAACCACTTGCATGACAGGCCCCTCCTAACCGCAATATATTTCTATGAGACAAACCTTCCAGATATGTTAGAAATCACTAGCACTGAGCTCGACTTTTTCTAAAATCACTTGAGCTGCCGCATATTCTTTAGAGTGTGTAATAGAAACGTGTGCCCGCATCCCAGCAGCATCCGGGAAAGTAAGACACGGTTTTCCTGCCGAATTATTTGAAATGTTTATATCTTGAAAACCATATGTACCTGAAATTCCGGTACCAGCCGCCTTCACAAATGCTTCTTTTGCCGCAAACCGGCCAGCCGCAAACTCCACCTTTCTTCTTCCTGAATAAGCGCGAAGACGTTCGCGCTCCTCATCTGTGAGAATTCGTTTTTCAAAACGGTCACTTTTCAGAAGCAGTCGTTCAATCCGCGCCAGTTCAATAATGTCGAGTCCAACACCGTAAATCATCCTTGATTACCCCTATCTCTTAGCAGTTGGCATTAGCCTTCTACTTTTCTCATATGCTACTATGAAGAAAACCATCGCAATCTATGCTTTCGAAGTGAGCAAGCATCCCTTGAGGAGATGAATCATGTTTATACGAAATGAAACGTTTTATTCTTTCAGAAAAAATTATCCGATCATCACCACGCTCGTGTTCATCCATCTTGTTCTTTTTCTATGGATCAATTTATCAAGGTGGAGCGGAGGGCTCGTTCCCTTCGGCAGCTTCCTTCTCGAAGCAGGTATTGGCAATAACAACGCAGTGGCGCATGGTCAGTATTGGCGGCTTCTTACACCGATTTTCCTGCACATCGGTGCTGCGCATGTTCTTTTCAACTCTTTTTCATTAATTTTGTTTGGGCCGGCCCTTGAAAGAATGCTCGGCAAAGTGAAATTTATCATCATATATGCCGGTACAGGTGTACTTGCTAACATCGCCACCTTTTTACTGACAGGGCCTTACTATACGCACTTAGGTGCTTCTGGTGCTATTTTCGGATTGTTTGGCGTCTATTTGTATATGATTGTTTTTCGAAAAGATTTAATCGATGCTGCGAATGCCCAGATCATTACTGTCATTCTTATTTTAGGAGTAGTGATGACATTTTTAAACCCGGGGATTAACATTTCTGCTCACATCTTCGGCCTTATTTCAGGCGCTCTCCTCGCACCTTTGTTTGTAAAAAACGCTGTCCCGTTCCATATTACTGCTCCGGCAAGAGACAGGGGTGTTTCCTTTGACCCGAACCGCTGGAAAAAACGGCGTTATCTGTCTTCACAACGGGTCCTTCGCTTAATCGGCTGGGCATTTCTTTTACTCGTTATTATCGGTATTCTCTCCCGCCTCCTGCCATTCTGACAGGAGGCATTTTATTGGGGGCAAGCGGCACTGAAATCGACTTCCCCGCCTCATATCCGTCTATTTTTTCAATCTTGCCTCCGGAAAATTCCACTTGTTCAATCCCAAAATCGGCTGCCGCCAACAGAATGGCTTCTACCATAATGTTGCCGTTCCAGGATTCTGGCAGACGACTGTCGTTCGAAAACACGACCTGTGCCTCAGAACCATTCCGCTCCGCCCTCTCCACATGAACTGTTTCCGGAATGGGCGGTTCTACTTCCTCTGATCTCACTGCCGTCATCTGCTTGAGTGTCTTGCTAAACGAATAGAGAGCACCACTTTCATCTCGTACCGGAAGCGCGGCCGCATTGCTGCTTACAAGGAAAGATATTCCTGCGGGGCTTGTGTATACGTAATAGCCGCGGTTCTCCCGTTTGATTTCATAGTGGTCCAGTAACCCATAGTCACCAAGGGCCCCAGTTTCGCCGTCATATCGGACCGATACATTCTTTTCATTTATAAAAGGTATACTCTCTTCCAAACTGCGGATAATCAGATCACCGTTTTCTTCAGATGACAGCTCTTTAACGTTGGTGGCCGGCGTCTCAGCGTTACCTACCTCCTCCAAGTGAATGTCCTGCAGCGGGGAAGTCTCAAGCCCTGCTTCTTTTCCGGAATACTCTTCTATCAGAGAGGAGTATGTTTCAAACAAGTCCTCCTGTCCACTAACGAGAAACGTCACCGGTACGATAATAGATGAATCCTTTGCAAGCAGCGGTATTGTAACCGGCTTTTGATCGTCTGCTACGTCAGCTGTTGATACTGCCGGAGCATATACAGAAGCGGGTAAGCTGTTACTGCTCACTGCACGCGATTCTTCTCTTGCTTTCTCTGTCGTTTCCTTCTGCGACCCGCCTGTTACCAGACCCTCTTCTTTCTGATTGCAATCTGTTGCTTTCTGATTATCCTCCCCTGCTTCACGTTCCTTCTGATCAGGGACTGTTTTTGCCGCGTCTTCGCTGTGCTCTTCCCTTTGGATCCTTGCGTCTCCCCTCACTTCAGCACTTTTTGGCACATCACCGGCCGATTCATTCGTTCCGCTCATCAAGGGAGGCAGGAACACCAGCAGGAGTAGGATGGCAGCTGCACCTAAAAAAGCAGGATATGCCCGTTTCTGTCTCCGCCTCGTCTTTTCCACAGCAATTCCATCAATATTGCGAAAAATTTCTTCCTTGGTCCGCTCATCCTTAATCAATGGCATCTGTCCGAGCATCTTCTCTACCTTGTCATTTTCGAAATCTCTGTGCTTCATCCGTTCACCCTCCTCTCGCTGTCTTCTCCGTTCTCCCGCATAAGATCGCGAAGCTTTTTTAGGGCACGGTGCTGGGTCGTTTTCACTTTGCTTTCCGACCATCCTAATGTAGAAGCGGTCTCTTTCACCGTCAGCGACTCCATGTAGCGAAGGATTAACACGTGACGCTGATCCGGTGTACAGTCTTCCATCGCTCTATACACTTCCCTAATATCATCTCTTGCCGAAATAATTTCATCTGGAAGTGGAGCCGGATCTTCTACCTCTTCTTGCGATAGCGGCCCGAGTAAGCCGAACCATTTTCTTTTTTTTCGATTTTGCATTCTAACCCAATCAATAGCTGTGTGCCGTGCGACAGAATAGAGCCATGTCTTCTCACTGCTGTCACCTTTAAAAGAAGAATGAGATTGTAAAACCTTTATGTATACGTCTTGCACTAACTCTTCTGCCGCTTCTTTATCACGGACCATATAGAAGATATATCGAAAAAGAGAGTGGTGATACGTCTCATATAACCTTGTGAATTCATCTTTCACGAAGAACACTCCCTATCTATAAGTCGTCGCTTCCCCCCGCTGCGTTACAAATACCTAAAAAGAAAAGCTCCTGTGTCCGTAGACCATGAGCTTTTCAGAACTTATACGAAAATCGCAAACACCCAGTACAAGATGCCGTATAATGCTACCAGCGTAATAACAAATGCAAGTAAAGCTTTGTTTGACATTTTTTTCATGTAATCACCTGCCACCTAATTCATTGGTGATTATATCATGTTTACGCACCGAAAAAGAATGGAAAGTTTGATGAGTTTTATAATTACCTGTGTCCGTTCGGTTAATATTTGGAAAATATGGTAGAATGGAGGAAGTACGGGTTATTACGTTCGGAACTAGGCAGGTTTTTCACATGGATACGAAAAAAAAATGGAAAGTACGTGTTGTTGGTGGCCGTATTTTAAAGACAGGCATCGCAGTCTTTCTGACAGCGCTCATCTGCCGGTTATTCGGAATGCTGGAAGCCTTTGCGGTCATTACAGCGATTGTGACGCTAGAACCAACGGCTGCGGCATCCATTCGCAAAGGTGTACAGCGGCTGCCGGCATCTATTATCGGAGCAGCTCTCGCAATGGGGTTCACGTACTTCTTCGACATCAGCCCACTTACTTACACGCTTTCGGCTTTGTCAACCATTTATATTTGTACGAGACTAAAATTGACGGACGGCACACTAGTTGCAACCTTGACGGCAGTAGCAATGATTCCCGTTTCCGAAGGTCATCTTTTCTATTCGTTTCTCGAACGAGTTGGGACGACGACAATCGGGCTGTCTGTTTCAACGCTTGTGAATTTTATTATTTTGCCGCCGCACTTTTCCCATTTAATCGCCGCGCGCAACGAACGCCTCTTTAAAGAAGTGGCTGAAGTTTTTCGCATACGAATGCAAGCTTTTCTTTATGAAGATGCGGATATCAAAACGGGTGAACAACAGTACAAGAAGCTGGAAAAAGAGATGGAACGTTCGATTCAGTTATCGTACTACCAGAAAGACGAACTGCGCTACCACCGCCGCAGTTCCAAAGAAAAACGCTTTTTCACTTTTGAACAACGCCAACTTCACATTCTTGAGCGGATTATCTACCACCTTCATCAACTGTTTACCATGAAACCAAATGCGGATACTTTCACACCAAGAGAAGAAGGTTTAGTCAAAGAAGCCGTACAATCGATCGCCTTCATTCTTGCAGACCCGGATCACCGTATCCCGGAAGAACACTGGGACGTAATTGAAAAAATCGACGACCAATTTTGGCAGAAGCGCGAGAGTGCATCTCACCCAGCTGCCATCAGTCATCACCACCGTTTTTCTGATGATGTCATCCTTTTGTTTACGATTTTGTACATAAACGATGAATTGGAGGAGTTAGAACACCTGCATCTTCACGAAACGGACAACCAGGAAAAATAACCTAGTTAAGGTACAGGAGAAAAGCCTTTTGACTTCTTTTCCTGTTTTTTCTACACTTTCTGTAACTGTTTCTTATCGTAGCACGTCTAAGAAATAGCAAGGAACCAGCATCATAGAAAAGTGAGGGGATACAATGAAGCATGTATATGGATTAATTGCGTTGATGCTCAGCATCGGGTTATTAACAGCCTGCGGACAAGGCGGGGATAATACGGAAGACGCCAGCAATGCTGCAGCTGGGAATGAAACAAACAACGAACAAGCAGTCGAGGAAGAAGAAGCGGAACCGGCTGAGGACAACACTGCTGAGGAAGATGCTGCTACAGAAGAGGAATCATCCAGTGAAGAAACTTCCTCTGACGCCGAAATGAGTGAAGAAGCTGCATCTGATGATCAAGAAGGAGAGGTGAGCGAAACAGTCACACTCTACTTCCCGGACGACCAGCTGCTGGAGACGTATAAAGAGGAACAGGAAGTAACAGTTGCAAGTGAAGAGGAACTTCCAAAGGCAGCTCTAGAAGCCTGGGTTGCCGGGCCGAAACATGATAAATTAGTAACCTTCTTCCCCGAACCAATTGAAGTACAATCCGTTGAAGGGGAGGATGACACCGCAGTCGTTTCCTTTTCCAAGGAACTTCTAGACACCAACCTCGGCTCTACCGGCGAATTGTTCATGACCGAACAAATTGCGCTGATTATGCAACAGTTCGGCTATGAGCAAACAAGAATTCTCGTTGATGGCGAAGAGCAGTCCACTTTATTCGGCCACATGGATGCCGACGAACCATTCCCTGCAAACGATCCAAGTGAATATGAAACAGTCGAATAAAGGGTGACAATAGAAAACGGACAGTGAGCGTCTATCACTGTCCGTTTTTTTTTGGAAGTATCTATAAAAAAAGGTTAACTTTCGGAAATATTACAACACGTCATATTCGTCATCTAATTTTAAAAAATGCGGTATAGTACCTATCCGTCCATGCTTTTATACGCCTCTTTTCGCGGTGGTATTGTTTTCCTAGAGAAATAGCCATCGGTAGTTGCTATTCTTACGGTAGCTATTTTGCAAAAACAATTCCAGGAGGTTATGAACTTGTTTAAAAAGTGGAAAGTGATAGGTTTACTATGCGTCAGTCTCTTTACTATACATTCGGCAGCCGAGGCTGCTACCCTTCATACAGCAAAGAGCGGAGATTCTCTTTGGTCAATCGGTATGGATTACGGTGTTTCCGTCCTTGAGCTGAAGAAAGCAAATGGAAAAAGCTCTGCAAACGTCAACCCAGGAGAGAAAATAAAGGTTCCAGGGGGTATTACAGCAGAGGAAGAAGAACTACTTGCCCGCCTCGTAAGTGCCGAAGCAAAAGGAGAACCATACGCAGGAAAAGTTGCCGTTGCTACAGTTGTCTTGAACCGCGTGCCAAGTCCTGATTTTCCTAATACGATCAAAGGCGTTATTTACGAAGTGTCTCCAACCGGATATCCTTCTTTCAGTCCGGTTGGAAATGGCACTATTAACAAGCCGGCAGACGCAGAATCAAAAAGGGCGGTAAAAGAAGCACTTACTTTTGAAGGCCAAGGATACGGATCACTCTTTTTCTACAATCCAGATAAAGCAACCAATCATTGGATCGCAACAAGAGAAACTACTACAGTCATTGGCAACCACGTTTTTGCCAGATAATTAGACACCGAATCCCAGCAGCGCGAGGCGTTTCATGCCTCCGCTGTTTTTTTGTTTCATTTACTTCAGCTTTTCTGCCACGTTCGCTACTCGGGTCCCTAGACGCTCGGCCATGAGGAGTTCCCGGTCATCTGGCTGTGCAGAGCCATCTGGACCAGCGACTGTAGATGCTGCGTACGGAGAACCGCCAATCCCGTCTTTTGTTATTTGTTCAGGGTTGTCCCCATATGGAAGCCCAACATAAATAAATCCGAAATGAAGCAGCGGCACAATAGTCGTGATCGCGGTCGTTTCTTGGCCGCCGTGAATCGTATTACTACTAGTAAACACCGATGCAGCTTTCCCTTCAAGCTCTCCGTTCGCCCAAAGTGATCCAGCTGAATCAAAAAACTGTTTCACTTGCGCCGGCATATTGCCGTAGCGAGTCGGAACACCCCAGACGACACCATCTGCCCATGTTAAATCTTCATGGGTCGCAATTGGAATATCTTTTTGTGCTTCTTGTGCCTTCACATACGTATCTCGTTCCGACAGTGCTTTACGTACTTCTTCAAACTCGGCAATTTTTGCTATTTTCACTTCTGCTCCTGCTTTTTCTGCACCCTTCTTTACTGCCTTAGCCATTTGAAAAATGTGGCCATACGTACTATAATAAGGAATTAAAATCTTTGCCATTACTCCACACCTCTTATTCATTGTTTTTTCAGTAATTCACTTTTCCGATGGTAATTGTCCTGCTCAATTTTTTCAACAAATATGTTTTGTGTAGCTTATTCTGTTTATTTTATCCATCTGCGGTTCGATTAAACAGACAGTGCTCCTTGTTTTTACACATCCGAGGAAATATAGTTAAAATGAGCATCAAAATATTGAAAAGGAGATGTTTTATGGCCGCCGTACACACGTTTTCACGAAAAGAGGAAATAGCAAATGCCGCCACGCATGCGGTTGGCATTGTCCTTAGTGTTGCTGCGCTTTCCCTAATGATTGTTTTTGCCAGCCTTTATGCGAGTCCCCTGCATATTGTCAGTATGTCGATTTATGGGGGGACGATGCTGCTTTTGTATATTTCCTCTACACTGCTCCACACTTTAAAGGCAGGAAAAGCGAAAGACCTCTTTGAAATATTTGACCATGCCTCGATCTATTTGTTTATTGCCGGTTCATATACGCCTATTCTATTCCACGTCTTAGATGGCTCGTTAACCTGGTCCTTACTCGGTGTCGTTTGGGGGCTGGCCGTAACCGGCATTGTCTTTAAAGCTTTTTTTGTTAAAAAGTTCCGGTTCTTGTCTACCGTTTTTTACCTGTTAATGGGCTGGGTGATCGTCTTTGCTTGGCAGCCTCTCACGGAAGGACTGCCGGCGGGGGGTCTCGCTTTTCTCATCGGCGGCGGACTCTTGTACAGTGTCGGGACGATCTTTTATATGTGGCGGCACTTCCCTTATCATCACGCAGTCTGGCACCTTTTTGTCCTCGGTGGCACCATCTTGCATTTCTTTTTAGTGTTCCTTTATATTTTGCCACTGTAGTTTGATCAAACGGATCCCCCAAAAAAACAGCAGCACCGAGACCTGCTCTCGTTGCTGCTGTATTGCTTGTATTTATTTCGTAACAAACATCTGCGTCCAGTAATGGCCATAGTTTCCGCCTTCTACATGACCGACTCCGATATGGGTGAAGTCTTTGTTTAAGATATTCGCGCGGTGTCCTTCAGAGTTCATCCAGCCTTCCACTACTTGTTCAGGTGTTCTTTGACCGGCTGCAATATTTTCTCCCGCACCACGGAAGTCAATTCCGTATGTTTCCATCATATCAAACGGGCTTCCGTAATTTGGACTATTGTGATCAAAGTAACCGTTATCACGCATATCTTTTGATTTGTCACGTGCGACATCAGAGAGCTCGCTGTAGGCTTTCAGTGGAGCCAAACCTTGTTTTGCTCTTTCTTCATTTGTTAATCGAATGACTTCTTGTTCAAATTGACTTTCGGTTGCTGTTTCTTGTTCGTTTACTGGTTCTTTCTCGGTAACCGTTTCTTCTTGAGCTGATTCTTGTTCAGGGGCCGCCTTTTGCTCCGCTTCCGGCTGAGCTGTTTCTTGGCTGTCTGTATTCTCCTGTTGCGAAGCTTCCGGTGCTGGAACTGCTTCCTCTTTCGATACGTTATCTTGCTTTGCGGATTCTTGCTCATTTTGTGCTTTTTCAGGGAGAGTCAACTTTTCTCCTATGAATATCCAATCCAGGTCTTGGATTTGCGGATTTGCTTGCATGAGTTCATAGATAGATAGATGAAAGTTGCTGGCTACCTCTCCGAAAGAATCTCCTTTTTGGACCGTATAACATTCCTGTGCATTTACCGCTACAGGGAAAGCAAGTAGTACAGCAAGTGCTAAAATAATTTTTTTCATTTTCTCCACCTCCGCAATCATTATGCCATATAAATTAAGCTATGAAAGGGAGGGGGGATTTATTGCCAAATTGTGAATAAATTTTCTTTCAGTCCATCGTCCTGTTATGCTTCTATGTCATCGCAACGATTTAACAACAGACTGGGAAGTAAGAGCAAGATCGTGAAAAAAGAACTAGTTACTAGAGCTAGGCAATCGGTCTATATACACGAGTTTTAACATAAAAATGTAATCATCCTGAAACACATTTCCCACATAGTCGAAAACCCTTGTGCTATAACGAATAGCAGCCCAAGCCTTTCTCCAAGGCCTGTGCTTCTTTATGTCATTATTCTTCCATGTCACCCATTCCGTCAGCATCATCTTCAATTGCCGGTCCATCATTCAGCGCCGGATCTTCTTCCACATCCCCACAAGCCACGACCATCCCTGTTGCAATGACTCCCGTTAGTAAAGAGTACAGCGAATTTCGTACTCATTCCTAACCCTCCTTGTCATGGCAGACATGAACAGCCTATTGTTCATCTTCTTACTTACCTTCCATTTAGCAGCGCTTACTTTTTTCAAGAGACAAATTGGGTGTTTTTTACAATTTTGAATAATGTTGTTGTATCTGCCGAGGATGTTTTAGATTCCTAAGACATTATATTTT
Source organism: Bacillus piscicola (assembly GCF_022458745.1). Lineage (GTDB taxonomy): Bacteria > Bacillota > Bacilli > Bacillales > Marinococcaceae > Alteribacillus_A > Alteribacillus_A piscicola. The sequence goes on along the minus strand of NZ_JAJJJF010000010.1, from coordinate 97,647 downwards.
TAAAAAAAGGTTTAGTTGTGGTACAAATAGGGTATAGGATTTAAGTTGTGAGTCCGGTCCAATTGATCCATCATTATTCGGAGAAAGGATTGAAACAATGAAAGACCGAGTTCGTGTTTTGAAGACAATCGGGGAAGAGATTATCAAAAATAGTGAACATTTAAACAACCAAATCACTAAAAACTCACAGAATCGGAATGCGCGTTTTCTTTCAGATGATAACCCAGGCCTTGGAGAATCTTTTTTTAAGAGGCTTGGGGAAGATCTTATCGGAAGCACCAGTGACGACATACAATCTTCTTCCTTGATAAAGCAATGGGGAAAACAGGCAGCGGACTATTGCTTGGAACATAATATCGACCTATCCACTGCGCTGAAAATCCTGCCTGATTTCCGCGCAGTGATCACACATACTATTGAAAAGCAGTGCCTAGCCGCTCAATTATCTCTCCACGATTCGTTTATCATATATGGCAAATTTGAGAGTTTTCTTGACCACACGGCACAGATGTTTAGCCATGCCTTCTTGAATAAGCATATTGCCGACCTTGACCTTGCCAAGAAACAAATGCAGGAAATATCTGTTCCTGTCGTGCCAATTCAATCTGGAACAGCTGTACTGCCCCTTATTGGTGACATGGATGATGAGCGATCGGAGTTTCTTCAGCAACGGACACTCGAACGAGCCACTGAGTTGGATCTCACCTCTATTATTATCGACCTGTCTGGTATTAATACGATTAACACGTGGTTCGCCCAGCATCTCATACAATTAATTGACGCGTTGAAACTATTAGGCATTGAGCCGAGTATATCCGGCATGCGTCCGGAGCTTTCCCAAACTATCGTTCATTTAGGGATAACTTTCCAAAGCATCCCAAAGTACTTAACATTAGAGCAAGCACTTCAGCAACACCCTTCCTATAGCACATGATCTTTCGTAATGCCAGCACCGCCCTTTTCGAGGGCACCTGCTGGCTTTTTCCTTCCTGTTCACCGGCCCGCGATAGACACATAAACCTTCTGTCATTTTCACTTCCTATTGTGATCACTGGTTGTATCGTTTATGATAAAATGGTTTACTTAACCGTTAACAGGGAAGTTTTAAGTAAGAAAGGATAAATGAAATGAGTACGTTACAAAAAGAAATAGATTCACGGAAAACGTTTGCGATCATTTCTCACCCCGATGCCGGGAAAACGACGCTGACTGAAAAACTCCTCTACTTTGGCGGAGCGATTCGGGAAGCCGGGACCGTAAAAGGAAAGAAAAACACGAAACACGCGACGAGTGATTGGATGGAAATCGAGAAACAGCGTGGCATTTCCGTTACAAGCTCCGTGATGGAGTTTTCCTACGAAGGCCATCACATTAATATTTTGGATACGCCGGGACACGAAGACTTTAGTGAGGATACGTACCGGACGCTTACTGCTGCAGACTCGGCGACAATGCTGATCGACGCCGCCAAAGGGGTTGAAGCGCAGACAAAAAAGCTCTTTAAAGTATGCAGCATGCGTGGTATTCCAATTTTTACGTTTATTAATAAATTAGACCGGCAAGGGCGCGATCCGTTTGAGTTAATGGAGGAGATGGAGAATCTGCTTGGCATCCGCTCCGTTCCAATGAATTGGCCGATCGGTATGGGCCGTGACTTTTATGGCATTTATGACCGACACCAGCAACAAGTAGAGTTATACAACGCCGACAATCCAGCGCACGTCGAAGTAAAAAAAATTACCGGTCCGGATGACCCGCTCCTAGATGAACTCATTGATCCCTCTTTCTTAGCACAGTTTCGTGAAGAGATCGAACTCTTGGATGTGGCGGGTGATATGTATGACGTGGATAAAATTAAAAGCGGCGAGCTCACTCCGGTGTTCTTCGGAAGTGCCATTTCCAATTTTGGCGTTCAAAATTTTTTAGAGCACTTTTTGCACCTGGCACCGTCTCCTGTTGGTCGTGAAAGTGATCAAGGTTTTGTCGCACCGATTCGTGACTCGTTTTCTGGGTTTGTCTTTAAAATTCAAGCGAACATGAACCCCAAACATCGCGACCGTATTGCTTTTTTACGGATTACATCGGGTAAGTACACGCAAGGCATGCACGTTAACCACGTTCGTCTCGGGAAATCATTGCGTCTCACACAGCCAACTCAATTCCTTGCTCAAGACCGCAGTATCATCCAAGAAGCGTATGCCGGAGATATTATTGGCTTATATGACCCAGGCACTTTCCGAATTGGCGATACGCTCGCCGAAAAAGACAACTTTCAATTTGCGGAAATGCCCCATTTCTCGCCGGAACATTTTGCCGTCATTTCTGTCAAGGACGCGATGAAGCACAAGTCATTTGAAAAAGGGCTTCAGCAGTTAACAGAAGAAGGTGCTGTTCAGCTGTTTCATACGTATAATCGTTATCCCGAACAGCAGATTATCGGGGTCGTGGGTGTCCTGCAGTTTGAAGTAATGGAATACCGACTCAACAACGAATACAATGCTGACATTCGTCTTGAGCGCCTGCCTTTTTCAATTGCACGCTGGGTCGATGGCAGCGACACCGCTCTGGAACAGTTTAAGAAACGCCAACGTAATTTAACGACAGATCGAGATGGACGTATCGTCGCCTTGTTTGACAACGAGTTTCAAATGAGAACAGCCGCCGACAAATACCCAGAATTAACATTTTACGAAAATTCCTTTCGAAAATAACCGTCTTACGCAACAGTCCATGTTACCCTGTAATATAGAGAAAGCGATTTACTTTTAGGGGGGTTACGCATGAAATTAGCGATGTTTCAGATGGATATTATTCCGGGAGAGCCGAGTGAGAACTGCAAAAAAGTAGCGACATGGGCAAAAGAAGCAGCGACCGTTCATCAAGCAGATGCGATTGTGCTTCCGGAACTGTGGACAACAGCCTACACGCTTGAAGCTCTTGCTGATCTTGCCGTGGAAGAAAACAATGATACGATTCTTTCCTTTTTACAAGAAATCGCAGCGACTCACCAGCTCACCGTGTTTGGAGGCTCCTACGCAGCCAAAACGAAAAACGGTGTTGTGAACCGGGCGGTGGTGATAACGAAGGACGGGGAAACGGCAGAGATGTATGATAAAATCCACCTCGTTCCGATGCTTCAGGAGCCAAGTTATATGGCACCGGGGAAACAGCTTCCTTCCCTTCTTCATCATCAAGACATGAAAGCAGCTGTTTCCATTTGTTATGATCTTAGGTTTCCGGAATTATTTCGTCCGCTTGCTGTTGACGGAGCTAATTTGTTTGTAATCCCGGCGGAATGGCCGGCAGCCCGGGCCCGTCACTGGGAAACACTGCTAACTGCACGCGCGATTGAAAACCAAGCGTTCGTTGCCGGCTGTAACCGTGCGGGATCCTATAACGGAACGGAGTTCGCAGGACGCTCCATGATCATTGATCCCCTGGGAAACACGGTCGCCAAAGCATCCAACGATCAGGAAGAGACGATTGTCGCCGATATCGACTTCAAGCTGACGGCAGAGACACGGAAGAACATCCCTGTGTTTTCCAGTCGAGAGCCCTCCCTTTATAGGTTTTCCTAAAAATTAAGTTGCGCACCCGCAGCGGAGATTGGTATAATCTTCGTGGCAACTGAACGGCTTTACCGTATCAACTGCCTGGCACTAAGCCCTGGCAGTTTTTTCATTTGTATAATTAGGAAAGGAGAACGGAAATATGGAAGACCCATCCATTCTCTCGCTTGTGCCCCCACTCTTAGCGCTACTTATGATCATCACTACGAGGAAAGTTCTTCCGTCTCTTGGTGCCGGTATTCTCATTGGGGCTCTCATTCTTGGTGACTGGTCTGCTCTTGCTGCTCTTTCTCTCATTTGGGATACCTTTGCTGGTATTTTTGTCACCGATGGGGCTCTTAACAATTGGGAATTATATATTATCTTCTTTTTACTGATTCTCGGAGTGATGGCAGCGTTAATTAGTTTTTCAGGTGGGAGTCGTGCCTATGGAGAGTGGGCGCTTCGGCGTGTAAAAACGAGAACAGGTGCCCAGCTAATTACGCTTTTTTTAGGTATTCTTGTTTTCATTGATGACTACTTTAACAGTCTGACAGTGGGACAGGTGAGCCAGCCGTTGACGGACAGACACCAGATTTCGCGGACGAAGCTCGCATATATTGTCGATACAGCCGCCGCACCGATTTGCGTCATTGCCCCGCTCTCAAGCTGGGGCGCCTATATCATTACCATCATTGCGGATGTTCTGAGAAGTCACGGCCTGACAGACATTGGCGGCCTGCAAGCATTTGTTTTCATGATCCCGATGAACTTTTATGCGCTTACCGCTATTTTATTTCTATTTCTTGTTATTATTTGGAAACTTGATTTCGGTCCGATGCGCACTCATGAAAAACGAGCCATCGTGGAAGGTCAGATGTTTGACCCTGCGCATGCCAGTATTATCGGTGGAAAAGACAAGAATCTGGAGGAAAAAGAGGGACACGTCCGAGATTTAGTCGTGCCGATTCTCTTATTGATTGCATGCACCGTGTTTTTCATCATTTTCACAGGTGTGCAAGGGGCCGAATCTATTACGCTTTTATCCATTTTTGCCGAAACAGATGTCGCTTCTTCACTCGTTTATGGCGGTTTGATCGGTCTTCTTGCCGCTATCTTTTTCACGGTCCGGAAGCGCCCATCCGCCTCTTCTTTCTGGCGGACCATTTGGATTGGTGTTCGATCGATGCTCCCTGCCATTTATATTCTGATTATGGCGTGGATTATCGTCACGATTATCGATGAACTCGGCACGGGAAAATATATGGCCACTTTCATTGATGGTAAAATTCCATTGTTTTCACTGCCAGCCTTGTTGTTTTTACTCGCGGGCTTTATGGCGTTTTCTACTGGAACATCATGGGGCACCTTTTCGATCCTCTTACCAATTGCCGGAGAAATCGCAGCTACACTTGATATAACGATGATGCTGCCGCTGCTGGCCGCGGTACTAGCCGGTTCGATTTTAGGAGACCACTGCTCTCCAATTTCCGATACGACGATATTGTCCTCAACAGGGGCCGGAAGCCACCACATTGACCACGTGATGACCCAGATCCCGTACGCGGTTCTTGTCGCCGTGAGCTCCTTAATCGGCTATCTTGTGCTCGGCACGACGGGGAGTACTCTCCTGGGGCTTATTGCTGCAGTTGCTGCTACTTTCTTGATTGCTGTCGTACTAAAGATAATGTACAAGCCACTCTCTCACATTGTTTAAACATTAGATAGAAAGGAAATGAGGAAAGGAGACAGAGGTTATACGTAAAAGCCTGATCGGTCGGCAAGTATTACCGGCTGAACTGGTAAAGCGCGATAACTGAACCAGGGAGTGACGATGATGAACGTGTTATTTGTCATAATTGCAGTATTGATCGCTGCCGTTTACTTTTCTCCATTTTTCATGGAGAGTCTGCAAGCCTCCTTTCCTTATTTTAATACGATTGTACGCGTCCGTTATACGATTATTTTTGGTGGCATAGGGTTCCTGTATGGTATTGCCGAAGGAACGCTGAATATTCAAGAGTTGTTTCTCGGAATGATTGCCGGCAGCTTCATAGACTTACTCTTACGCTCTCAAAGCCACAAACCCACCGTTTAATAAGCGGTAAGAAACAATAAGATGCACAAGAAGGGTCAGGAGACATGCTCTCCCGACCCTTCTTGGTCAAGTTGTTATTTAATGATCATCACAGGACATTCGACTCGCTTTGCTACTTTATGACTGACGCTGCCGAGTACCATTGTTTGCAGCTGGCTCAAGCCGCGGCTCCCAAGAACGACGCAGTCATAGTCGCTGTTGTTGGCGAATTTGACAATGGTCGGTCCAGGTTCCCCGTGTTCAATATGAACATCGTAAGATAGGCCATTCTCCTGTAACTTTTCTTCAATAGGCGCTAATTTTTCTTTTCGTTTGTGGTCGATTAAATGGCTATTACCATATTGCAGGACATCAGACTTAGATGCAGAACCATCGACAACATAAATGATATCAACACGGGCGTCCTTTTCGCCTTTTACGAGTCCGATTGCATGGTCGGCGGCACGATATGAATTCTCTGAGCCATCAGCCGCAAGCAGTACATTCTGATACATAAATAACTTGCACCTCTTTTCATAAGACTACATTTTCTTTCTATCGTGTGGGAAATGAGCGAAAAAAGCAAGTGCGTCCCCCGTAAAGGACGCACTTTTTTTAATGACCGGACAAGCCGTTCAACCTCTTCATGAGCTGTGAGCTCTCTTTATTTAGTCCACTGATGGATACCTCGATCTCTTTCTGGACAAACTTCGCTTTCACTTTCTCAATCGCTTCTACCGCCGAATCATCCCAGATATGAGCTTTGGTAAGATCAATTTTTACATGGCTGACATCGTCATTAAAATCAAAACCCGCCATGAAGTCAGTGACAGAGGCAAAGAATAATTGGCCATCCACTTCATATGTTTTGTGGGAGCCGGCGACGTGTTCGGTTATCTTCACTTTCGAAATTTTACCCGCAAAGAAAATCGCACTTAAGAGCACACCAGCAAACACCCCTTTAGACAGGTCATGCGTGATAACGACCGTGGTAACTGTCACAAGCATGACCACAGAGTCACTCTTTGGCACGCGCGTGAGCATTCTCAGTGAATTCCAGTCGAACGTGCTGATCGACACCATGATCATAACACCAGCGAGAGCGGCCATCGGGATCTGGACTACTAGATTGCCAAGCACGATAATCAGAAACATAAGAAACACCCCGGCAACAAAGGTTGATAACCGTCCTCTGCCGCCTGATTTCACATTGATGACAGACTGTCCAATCATGGCGCAGCCGGCCATTCCACCGAAGAACCCTGTGACAACATTCGCATAACCTTGGCCGCGGCATTCTTTATCTTTATCACTGTCTGTATCCGTCATGTCGTCCACAATGGAGGACGTCAAGAGAGATTCCAACAGCCCGACAACCGAAAGAGCCAGTGCGTATGGGAAAATAATCGTTAGTGTCTCCCATGTAAGCGGGATTTCCGGCAGGAGAAAGACAGGAAGTGTATCAGGAAGAGCCCCCATGTCTCCTACATTACGCACATCTGCCCCGATGAAAATCGCGAGCGCACTCACAACGATAATTGCAACCAGCGTCGACGGTACCGCTTTCGTTACTTTTGGGAATAGATAAATAATAAATAAGGTCAAGGCAACAAGTGCGTACATCATCCAGCCTTCCCCTTGAAAATGTTCAATCTGAGCCATAAAAATTAAGATAGCTAACGCGTTTACGAATCCAACCATAACAGAGCGCGGAATAAACTTCATCAATTGTGCCAATTTACTGAACCCGATAATAATTTGCAGGACGCCTGTTAAAATAGTTGCCGCAAGTAAGTATTCCAGCCCGTGGTTGGCAACCAGCGTCACCATCAACAGCGCCATTGCCCCGGTTGCAGCTGAAATCATCCCCGGTCGTCCGCCGACAAAGGCAATTACGACCGCCATCGAAAATGACGCATACAGACCAACCATCGGATCCACCCCGGCAATAATAGAAAATGCAATTGCTTCCGGGATCAAGGCTAAGGCGACGACAATCCCGGCGAGTACGTCACCGCGAATGTTTCCAAACCAATCTTTTTTTATTGTTGCAGTATTCACTGTTTTGTTTCCCCTTCTTTCTATCTTTTTCAAGCTGAAGCATGATCATTCCTGTCTTTCTTTTTGCAAGTTCCGTCAACGTGACAATTGGACGTTCGCAATGCTGTCCATCTTCTCGCTTGGCACGTTAAAACAGACGCAGCCTGCCCTTCCTGACATGCAAATGGCTTTCGTCCCTCCCAAAAGCCGCCCGTTATGAACATATGGATTTTACCACAAACCAGCCGCAAAACCAACCACCCAATCAAACACCATCGTATGTGTTCGCTTTTTTATCGAAGCAGTTAGAAGAAATTCACTTTTGTCTTATGTTAAAATGGTCATTATGCATGTTTACGCGGAGGTGGCTTCACGTTGCGTTATTTAACAAAAGATAAAATACGCCGGCTGGCGGGGGATACGATCTATTCACGTGCCCTTCCCTACTGGATGAACGAGAAAGTCGAAATCACCAGCCACAATCGAGCCGGCTCTCATACAAGGGTGACGGCTTACGTCACTGGTACAAAGCGTTACAGCACCGGAGTGCTTTTTCATGAAGACGGTGACCTGCAGGAGTGCGAGTGTTCCTGTCCTGCCTATGAGGGGGGTATGGATATTTGCAAGCACATCGCGGCACTTCTGTTAACTCTTTCTCCCGTTCAAAATGCGCCTTTAAGACAACCAGTGCGGTCCTCCTCCCCAAACCATGAAAGCAGAATGACCGCACCTGTGAAAGAGTTATTTCTAGATTATTTTGCGGGCCGTTCCGAAGCAGTAGAAACGATAGGCGAGCCTCTCCAAGTCGAGTATAATCTCATTTTTCATACCGACTACGAACAGCGTAAAGAATTGTTCTTTTCTGTGGAATTGAAGATCGGAATTGGCAAACGTTTCATCGTTAAAGAGCCCGCGCGTTTTTTTGCGGCCATCCGCGAACGCTCGCTTCTTCCGATCACGAAAACCTTCACGTTTGACCCAACCTACCATTATGTGGAAAATCAGGATCTTGATGTCATTCAACAGCTAGAGGAAGTGCTCCAAACCCAAAAGTGGACAGGACGGCAGATCAGCTTTTTTTCAAAGGTAAACATTAAAAATGCGATCACCATTCCACCCGTAGCAGCGGAAAAACTGCTCCGATCCTTGCTTGCATGCAGTGACGTGAATGTAAAACCTGCTGCCGGATACTCGTTCCCGTTAACAGTAAAAAGAGAGTGGCCGGGTTCTTTTCAACTTCACAAAGAGGATCGTGACTATTATTTGACATATTCGTCCTTTGAGTATCCGCCACGCAAAATCAGCTTGACCTCTTTTTATTACTGGAACGACCGATTATATGAGCTGACGGAAGCGGATGCCGATACGGCGAGGTTGTACCAACTGCTGATGAAAACACCAAAAGGCAGGCTGCACTTAGAAAAAAAGGACGTAGAACAAGTATATGCGAATCTCGTTCCCACGCTGCAGACGCAAGGGCGTCTCCGCGTGGAAGACAAAGTGGGCAAGCGTGTGGAGAAACATCCCCTGCAGGCCAAAATCTACTTAGACAAAAAAGAGGATGCACTGACCGCCGATCCACTTTTCGTCTACGGACCCCATTCCTTGCATGCCGTGACAGAGGATAGGCATTATTCCGAAGAGGACGTCATCATCGCCCGTGACACCCGCAAAGAAGAAGAACTACGGCAGCTTATCGAAACAGCAGGATTTCATTGGAACGGTGAATCTTTGACGATTACAGACGAGGCGGCTGTTTTTTATTTTCTTACCTCCATTTTACCTGAGCTGCATGAAAAGGCAGATGTTTTCATGACCCAAGAGGTAGAAAATTTGCTCGTCCCTGCTTCTTCGTTTAACATTGAATCCGCTTTAGACGAAAGCCTCAGCTGGCTTGATATATCCTTTCAGACCGATGACTTAAATGAAGAGGAACTACATGCCCTGATGATCTCTTTAAAAGAAAAGAAACGCTATCATAAAACAGATGGCGGGCGTTTTATTGCGCTTGACGACGATATAATGACCGGCTTACAAGATTTCTTGACCGAAACAGGAGTAAGCACCGCCGACTTGCAGGACAACACACTCCGTCTTCCTGCTTACAAAGCGTTCCAAGCAGATAAGTATTTAAACACAGGGAGACAGTGGAACAAAGCGGCCAGTGTCGAGAAACTCCTGGAAGACATCCGCTCACCGGAAAAAATGGAGACCGCGGTGCCTGCTGCGTTGCACGGAAATTTGCGTGATTATCAAAAACGAGGCTTTCAATGGCTAAAAGCATTATCGTTGTACGGATTTGGCGGTATTTTAGCCGATGATATGGGTCTTGGAAAAACGATCCAGACGCTCACTTATATTTTATCGGAAAGAGAGGAACGCCCGGATGCTCCACCTTTTCTAGTCGTTGCCCCTTCTTCCCTGATCTTTAATTGGGAAAAAGAGGCAAAAATGTTCGCCCCCGGTCTTACCGTCCAGTTGGTGCACGGCTCCAGGACGGAACGCGAACAGCAGGCAGCTAATCTGGAGGGGGTCGATATACTGATCACCTCGTATCCGCTTATCCGTCGTGACAGCGAATTTTATGAGAAGGTGACCTTCCACGGCTTAATTCTGGACGAAGCCCAAGCGCTTAAAAATCATACATCCAAGACCTTCCGCGCAGTGAAACAGTTGCAGGCAGAAAAAGTATTTGCTCTGAGCGGGACACCGATTGAAAACCGTATTGATGAGCTTTGGTCGTTGTTTGCCGTGTTAATGCCCGGATTGTTTCCTGATATCAAATCGTTTAAAGCCTTATCTGCCGATCAAACCCGGCACCGTGTCTCACCTTTTATTTTACGACGGACGAAAAAAGAAGTGCTGACCGAACTGCCCGATAAGATTGAGTCAACACTTCATTGCGAGCTAACAAAAAACCAGCGTGAAACGTATGTCGCTTACTTAAACCGAATTAAGAACGAGACCGCCCAGCAGTTAAAGACCGGCACCTTTCAAGAGAACCGGATGAATATTTTGGCAAACTTAACAAGGCTGCGACAACTCTGCTGCCACCCAGGCATGTTTCTCGAAGACTATGACGGTGGCTCCGGTAAGCTCGATGAACTAATTGTCTTTCTCAAAGAGGCAAAGGCAAGCGGGAAAAGAATGCTTATTTTTTCTCAGTTCACGACGATGCTTGCATTTATATCAGAAGCACTGGAAAAAGAGGGGCTGTCTTTTTTCTACCTGGACGGAAGCACTCCAAGCAAAGACCGTCTGCAAATGACAGAGCAGTTTAACAGTGGTAAGCATGATGCCTTTCTTATTTCCTTGAAAGCAGGCGGCACCGGCTTGAATTTAACCGGCGCCGATACTGTCATTTTATTCGATTTATGGTGGAACCCGGCAATCGAAAGCCAAGCAGCCGACCGTGCGCACCGTATCGGGCAGAAACGCGTCGTTCAGGTGATCAAACTTATTTCCCAAGGTACCATTGAGGAAAAAATTCAAGCACTTCAGCAAAAGAAAAAGGCACTGTTTGACCAAGTCATCCAATCCGGCGAGACGAACCTAACCTCTTTATCCGAAGATGATATCCGCGAACTACTCGAATTATAGGAAGCATGTACTTTTTTGGTGCAAAAGGAGCAAATACCGATACTAGAACCCGAACTATTCGTATATAGTGTAGAAGGTTGATTTTCACTGCAGGTGGACGCTTTCCGTTACAATCAACAACAGATTTTACTGCTTTCAACGAATCATTTCTAGATTAAAAAAATACTGTTCGTGTTTATCATCTAGTTTGATTCAAATACGAATGATTCAAAAATAATATAGTGCTTTTTTGATTTTCAGGAAATATTTCATCTAGAAAAGCACTTGTAAAATTGATTCATACGTATAATAATTTGTCTGGAGGCAAACACGATGAAGAAAAAAGAACTTGATACACGTCTTATCCACGGCACCCATTCATCGCAAGGTGATCACGGCAGTCTTGTGCCGCCGATTCACCAGACATCAACGTTTTCCTTTACCTCAGCGGAACAAGGAGAGAAGCGCTTTGCCGGCGAAGAAGCCGGCTACATTTACTCCCGGCTCGGCAACCCAACCGTTCGAGAACTCGAAGAGAAAATCGCAGATCTTGAAAACGGTGAAGAAGGCATTGCATTCAGTTCAGGGATGGCGGCAGTCTCCTCTGTATTAACATCACTTGTCAAAACGGGCGATCACATCCTTGTTTCTGAGGGGATCTATGGTTGTACGTTTGGCTTGCTAGATATGCTGAAGGAACGCTTCCAAGTTGACTACGATCTCATTCCAATGGATACGGAAGAAGCGATCGTTTCCCGGATCCGTCCTGAAACGAAAGTCATTTATATCGAGACGCCAATCAACCCGACGATGAAGTTGGTGGACCTTAAGCTTGCTACTTCCATCGCAAGGAAACGAGACATTCATTGTGTCGTCGACAATACCTTTGCATCACCTATGCTGCAACGGCCGCTTGAGTTTGGAGCGGATGTCGTCCTGCACAGTGCGACAAAATATATCGGCGGTCACGGTGATGTTGTCGCCGGACTGGCCGTAGGAAAAAAAGATTTTATTTCCCGTGTCCGCCAATCTGCTCAAAAAGACATGGGCGGCGTACTCGGACCATTTGATGCCTGGCTCTTAATGCGCGGCCTCAAAACGCTAGGTCTGCGTATGACGCGCCACTGTGAAAATGCGCAGGCTGTTTTCGAACAATTGAAAGACCATCCAAAAGTAAACAACATCTATTACCCAGGAGACCCAAATTTCCCACAGCATGATCTCGCCGCTGCGCAAATGGAGCAATTTGGCGGCTTAATTAGCTTCGAATTGAACGGAGACAAAACAACTGCTCAACGTTTCATGAATGAGCTGCAGCTCATCCACATCGCTGTCAGTCTCGGTGATGCAGAAACGTTAATTCAACACCCTGCCAGTATGACCCACTCAGCTGTGCCTCCGAAGAGCCGCAAAGAAATGGGGATCAGCGAGCAACTGCTCCGTCTCTCCGTCGGACTAGAATCCGACTCCGACATTTGGGAAGACCTTGAACAGGCACTTGCCCGTGTATAGTAACCAACCAGCATTAACACCCTCGAAATGCCAAAGCATTCGAGGGTGTTAGTATACGTATTGGGACGGTATTCGTGGAACTTATGCCTTCATTTGGCTTATCCACTTTTAAGTATCTCAAACAAAAACGGACCAAGCCAAGATACCTAAAATTGTAATAACTAATGCCCCTATCGAAACGAGAAGCATTTTTCTTAACAGTTCCCCTTCTTTGCCAGAGTTCCCAGTAATGGATGCCACCAATGCCACCCTTGATGGGGAGCTCATCGTCACGTTTGAAGCGGAAACATTTTGGGATGTCGCAAGCAACATCTCCGGCTCATGTAATTTATGTGCCATTGAATGTTGGAATTGAGCAAACATGGCGTTCGAAGCTGTATTGCTTCCGCTCAAAAATCCACCCAACGCTCCTATAAGAGGAGAAACAGCCAAAAATGCGGATCCAAAGAAAGCAGCTGCATTCGTTGTGATTAAGTCAATCATACCCGCCTCTTCCATCACTGACGACATCGCGATAAACCCTACGGTTGACACAATGACCGGATAAGCCTGCTTGATTGTAGCAAAGAAACAGGATCGTACCTTTTTCCATGAGAGCCGATACACCCCCACAGCAGCGAGAGATGCGAGAAGAAGTGCAAATCCTGGGCTGTAAAGAACTTCAAGCCTAAAATCGTATGCAGGCAGTTCCCACACCAAAAAAGATTGAAAAAAGGCCTGAAACCTTGGGATCAAATGAGAGATAATAAAAAAGCCAATCAATACGGCATACGGCAAGAGTGAACGGTATAACGTTCTAGTAGAAAGCGCCTGTTCACTAGCAGCCGCCTCCTTCCATCCCCGTTTTCTTCGTGACTGTAAACGCCAATACCCTATTAAGCAGATGGCCGTAATCAAGCCGCCCATTGCGCCGGTTAACTCAGTTGAAATGAACATGTTAGCCGCAAGAGTGGAAAGAGAAAGAGTCGAACCTATAAAAACAATGAGACCTGCGTATTGTCTAACTGCCCTCCAACCGCCGGCAACCGCTACAACAACGGCAGTATAGAAATAGAATAACGGAATACTTACTAACGCGCTGGCGATTCCAAGAGTCTGAAGGGGGACTTCTGTTAACTCAGAATTGACTACCGTACCTATTGCCAATCCTCCCCACGGTACCGCTATTTGCGTTAGCAATGCCAGAAGTGCCGCTTTCTTTGGCTCAAAACCAAGTGACAAATAGATTGGTGCCGCAATCACCACTCCCACACCAAAGCCGCTAGTCGCTTCCAAAAAAGGCCCAAGCGCTGCAGATATCAAGATAGCTTGTTCCACCGGCGAACTGCTCATTTGGGAGAAAGTGACGGAAATTTGGTCAAGGGCGCCCCCCTGCCTAAGTAAGTTGTATAAAAAAAGACCAAAAAACACGACATAAATGACGATGACCGAGAGCAACACTCCTTTTATGGTACCTGCTGTGATATGGTCGGCTGATGTTTGAAAACGAAGCGGCAGCACCGTTATTACTACTACGGATAAATAAGTATAGACAGCCGTTTTTAAACTAGAGACTTTCAACACGAGTAAGCAAACGACTGCCAAAAGTAAAGGAAATAAGGCTAGTAACAAATCAAAAAATAAAATCATTTAATCCTCTCCTACATGACAATCAAAAAAGCGTTTTCAATAAAAATACGAAGAAACACTTGGAGTTACCAATTGTGACTGTTATTGGTAGCTATCTCCTTATCTTTTTACTTTCTATAAACAATCCACTTCTATGTTACTGCAATTAACATGCCATCCCTGCTTTATTTGCAAACTCATGACCATAATCAGATACCCTTTTTAAACTCCTGCGGCAATAAATAATTTTTCCTTTCTTGTCCTTATATCTACTTAATACAAAAGGGGCAAAAAAAAACGTCTCTTTATACAGACGCTTTTTGTAGACAACTGGAAACACATTTTTTAACTGGCTACATCGTTGAAAAAATGCTAACCTTTGCTGAAATGAAATAAGGATGGCAAGAATCATTTTATCCATCCTTGCGTTCTGGTGGTGGTAACAGAGAGATCCCTTTTGCTTTCAAGTTTTCAAGGCATTCCCGGAAATAACAACAATCATGTTCAGGGTAAATGTATGCAGCCTTTAAAGTGCTGTCTTGTTCCCCTTCCTCCGTCAAAAGTTGCCATTCCCTATAAGGAGTGCAATTTCTACCTCGATAGAGAGGGTCTTCCCATAATGGGTCCACTTGGAAGCCACGTGCCTTCATTTCATCCATTACTTTCTGATGATATTGATAGAGACGAACAGGAGCATATTGAAAGACATAGTTAACCGTTCGATGAGACTTTCCCCAGCCGTTCCCCCGCAGTGCACAGCATTCACGGTGCTGTCCTAAAAGTTGCTGGCGAGGCAGTTCGGGGATCAATGCTTCATGCCATAATCTCATAGCAGTAGACCTCCTTCTAGCACAGGTGTATGATGTCAAAATTGAACTAAATAACCACTGCATAATGATGATATGAATACTTGAAAAAAATCTTACAAACAAATAGCGACGTCACAGCAGCCTATGATCACATAGGTGTTTCCTAGGAGCTCTCTCTTTCATAAAAAAGCCAGCTGCTCACAAAGAGGTTAGCTGGCTTTTCAATGCTTTAGCTGCTTGGTCGGGGTCCGCGGCACGGCTGATAGCAGAAATGAGTGAAACACCATCAGCACCCGCACGGATAACATCTTTTGCGTTGTCTTCATTAATGCCCCCAATACCGACAATAGGCAAGGTTATTCTATTTTTACGGAGTACGCGGATCGCCGCTGGCCCAACCGGAGATTCTGCATCTTCTTTCGTGGACGTCTGGAACATCGGGCCGGTCCCGATATAATCGGCACCACCATCCACAGCCTCACGTGCTTCTGTAATTGTTTTCGCTGATACTCCGATCGCCATGGACGTTGGCACCCTTTGCTTGAGTACGGGCAAAGGCTCATCATCCTGTCCGATATGAATGCCATCTGCTTGTAATCGAAGGGCAAGCTCAACGTCGTCATTAACGAAAAATGGAATCTTGTACAGCCGGCAGAGGTCCCGCAGTTCACGGCCTAATGCTTCTTTGGCTCTGCCGGAAAGTGCTCCCGTTCCCTTTTCACGAAATTGAAAACAAGTGATACCGCCGCGGAGTGCTTTCTCCAGCACGACCGCAGGATCATCGGATGTATTGTTACTACCCATGATGAAATAAAGAAGGAGACTGCTGGCTTTCATTATTTGTCACCTTCCCAGTCTGAGACACTTTTCTTAATCGTGACGGTCTGTTTGAGTTCGAGCTCACCCACATGGTAGAGGGCATTCAAAAGTTCTATTTGAAAGGTGCCGGGACCTTCCATCGAAGCGTAACCTTCTGCACGTTCTGCCGCTACTCCGTAAAAACCGAGTGCTGCACTCGCTCCTTCCAATGTATCATCGGTCACAGCCAGAAAAGCAGCGATGACCGCACTCGCCAGGCAGCCAGTTCCTGTAACACGAGTTAACAGCGAATGGCCGTTTTTGACATTATAGATCGTTGTGCCGTCGGTTACTGTGTCTATCGGTCCTGTCACTGCTACCGGCAGAAGCAGCCTTTTTGCTGCATGAACTGCGATCGCTTCAATATTTTGGCCGGCTCCGGCTGCATCTACTCCGCGTATATCACTTTCAAGTCCGGCAATCGCGGCGACTTCAGCAGCATTTCCACGCGCAATAGTTATCTTGAGCTTTTCCAGCAGGGCGTGAACGGTTTCTGTCCGGTAGTCGGTAGCACCAGCGCCTACTGGGTCAAGGATAACCGGGATTCCTTTTTCATTTGCAGCTTTTCCTGCTGCCAACATCGCCTCAACTTGATCAGCATCAAGGGTACCGATATTTAAGACAAGCGCATTCGCATTTGCGGCCATGTCAGCCGCTTCTTCAACGGCATTTGCCATAACAGGCGACGCACCTAAGGCAAGAATACCGTTTGCCGTAAAGTTGGTAACGACACTGTTCGTAATGTTGTGTATTAAGGGCTTTCTATTTCTTATCCTATCTAGCAACCGACTGACAGCTTTACTTTCCATGCAGCGCCCTCCGTTCGACGAGCAGATCATCTTTAGAAAGACGTGACGCAAAATGGTTAACCGGACCGTTTCCTTTCCCGATACCAAGTGTCTCGACGATCGCTTTCGTAATATAATCCTTGCTTTCCTCGACCGCATTGTAAAGACTTTTACCACGTGCAATCTTTGCAGCAATGGCAGCGGAGAGTGTACAGCCCGTCCCGTGTGTATGATGGGTATCCGCGCGTGGCGCTGTGAAGAAGTGGCTTTCGCCTTTTGTATACAAAATATCGGTTGCCTCACCGGACAAATGTCCACCCTTGACAAGTGCTGCAGCCGCGCCCATCTCCTCTACTATTTGTTTCGCTGCAAATTCAGCGTCAGCCATGTTCACAATTGTTCTTCCCGTTAGTTTTTCAGCTTCCTCCGCATTCGGGGTGACGATGGCCGCCAAAGGCATGAGCCGGTTACGCATTAAATCATGAGTTCTTGCATCCATCAGCGAGTCGCCGCTCGTTGCTACCATCACAGGATCGACCACAAGCGGGACGCCCTCCTTTTCCACTACAGCTGCTATTAATTCCATCATCTCAGGGGTCGCAATCATGCCGGTTTTTACCGCATGTGGACGTGTATCTTCAAAAACAGCATTAAGCTGGCTTTCGATCATTGCAAGCGGCACGTGCCACACGTCACGAACACCTTCTGTGTTTTGAGACACAACAGAAGTCACAACGGCCATTCCATACGCATTGTTTTCCTGAAATGTCTTTAAATCGGCGTGAATACCTGCCCCGCCGGTTGGATCGGTGCCGGCAATGGTTAACGCTAATGGGACTTCTCTCATCGTAAGCCCTTCCTTTCTATTTCCATAATGAGACGTAAGCGGCATACTAAGAACAAAAAAACCACTCTCCATGTAAGGAGAGCGGCGACGATTTATACACGAAACATAGCGGTTGCCATTTTTCGAAATGTCCACGCCCACTTCCCTACGCTGGCATTAACCATATCAGGTTCAAAGGGACAGATGGCCATCCATCTTCTCAGCCGCTAGGCGCCCCTAGTGGTTCCTATTGTTCCAATTACCTTTATCGTACTGGAGACGGGGGAGGCGTGTCAACTTATCCCCTTCGTTATTCGTCCCTGTTATCTTTTTTTTTGCTTTCATCTTTTTGTTTTTCTGATTCTCTTGATTGATCCACTATCCGCCCCAGCAGCGATAGAATTTCGTCTTTTGTCAGCTGTTCTTCTAATGGTCGTTCTGTATCCTCTTCTCCTCGTTTATTACGCGACTTTTCCGTGGTTGCGTCCGGTTCTTCTTGACTCTCCTTCACGTCCTCTCGTGGTACTTCTTTTGTGTCGCGAGCACCCGGCACTTCTTCTTGTTTCTGCATTTTCTCTTCCTCGACAAGAGTTGCAGATGAGCGGGGGACATCATCTCTTTCTGTTCGCTGTTCACGTGGTAGATCATGTTTGTAAATCACATGTCCTTCCGGTGTAATAAAACGTCTATTCATTGTACGCGTCTCTTTATCAAAGAAGCTGTAAAGCACTGGCACGACGAACAAAGTCAAGAAGGTGCTGCTCACCAGGCCTCCGATGACGGCGATCCCCATCGGTTGTTGAATTTCCGTTCCTTCCCCGATTCCTAAGGCAAGTGGCACAACCCCTAGAATCGTCGTAATTGCTGTCATTAGAATGGGACGGGTCCGTTGCCGGACAGCTTCAACCAACGCTTCCCGAGATGGCATCCCTTTTTCTTTCATCTGGTTAATATAGTCAACAAGTACAATGGCGTTGTTAACGACGATCCCTGCCAGAACAATTAACCCAATAAAGACAGTCACACTTAACGGTGTCTGTGTAATCGCCAAAGCAATCATCACACCGATCACGACAAGCGGTACGCTGAACATGACGACAAATGGGTACTTAAATGATTCAAATTGACCTGCCATTACCAGGTAGATAAACAGAAGCGCGAGCACAAAGGCAAAAGCAAGGCTTTCAATTGCATCATTTAACAATTCTTGTTCTCCGGAGAAAGCGTAGTTCGTACTGTCTTCCAAATCAATATCTTCAATTGTGGTTTCCACCAGTTTTGCCATTTCGTTCAAACTTGTATCAGAGCTATACGTTACGGTAAACTCAACGCTCGGCTCTTGATCCAGTCGATTTATGACAGCCGGTCCTTTTCCCTCATCAATGGTGGCAAGATCATTCAAAGCCACATACTCACCGTTGTTTCCAGGTATCTTCAGCTTTTTGAGATCATCTTCTGTTTCTAGCTGATCCTCTTTATATTTTACGACAACGTCATACGTATCATTCGCATCCGTTCGAATAGATGTGGCCGTCTCACCACGCATCGCATTGTTAACAAACTGGGCAATCTGCGCCGGTGTCAATCCATGGTTACGGGCAGCTTTCGGGTCAACCCTTATTTGCATCTCTTTAGCTTCTTCTTCCGTAGACAGCGCAATGTCACGAACAGCAGCTTCATCTTTTAAATCATCGTGAAGAGTCGTGACGGCTTCATCAAGACGTTCCATGTTGCTGTCACTAAGCGTGAACACGATTGTATTCGCCTCACCACCTCCTACTGCAGCTTGAGTAGTTAATGTTATATCAGCATCAGAATCGACACCGGTCACTTTATTTTCAATCTCTTCGATGAACGAAATCGTACTCTGGCTGCGTTTATCCAGATCAGTCATTGTTACGAACACCTGCGCTTCATTGGATCCGGCCGGCCCGCCCATCGCACCCGAATCCTCCGAAGAACCGATGACTGACATATAGTCTTTTACATCAGGTTTATCATCCAGAATATCTTCAATCTTGTTAGCGACGTCGCTCGTTTTACTGAGTGAAGTTCCGTTTTCCATTTCTACATGTATGGAAAAGAAACCTTCATCGGTGGTCGGCAGGAAATTCATCCCGGTGGTCAGAAGCCCCGCCCCCCCTGCAAACAACAGCACAGTCGTCAGCACTAGTGTGATAATGCGATGGCTCAGTACCCATTTAATGGAGCGGTCTAGTCCATTCATAAACGGTGACTGCTGTCTTTTTCTCTCTTTGTTTTCATCTGGCGGGGTGAGGATACGACTAGCGATCATCGGTACGACCGTTACCGCCACAAACAGAGAGGCAAGCAGGCTGAAAGCAACTGCCAACGCAAACTCGGTGAATATATTTCCGACGATGCCGCTAATGAAAACAATCGGCAGAAATACAGAAACTGTCGTAAGCGTGGATGCAGTAATAGCACCGCCGACTTCTTTTGTCCCTTCAAAAGCCGCTTCTTTTGGTGCTTTCCCCATTGATAGGTGCCTGTAAATGTTCTCAATCACAACGATCGCATTGTCAACGAGCATGCCAATGCCAAGCGCTAGCCCTCCAAGCGTCATCAAATTCAGCCCGACATCGGTAAAATAAAGAAAAGCAAATGTAACGATGACTGAAAAAGGAATGGCAATCCCAATGATAAGCGGAGTTTTTAAATTGCGTAAAAAGAAAAACAACACGACCATCGCAAAGATACCGCCGAGAATAAGAGCCATGGAGACACTGTTAATCGACTGCTGGATATATTCCCCTTCATCATACAGAGTAATAACCGATAGATCTTCATATTCTTCTTTATCAAGCAGATCATCAAGCTTCTCATTAAAAGCGGTGGATACGAAAGCAGTGTTGGCATCACTCTCTTTCATTGCTGTCATTTGCAGCGCCGGCTCTTCATTAGCCCTAGTGATCGCAGTCTGTTTCGGCGTGGTTAGCTTGATTTCCGCTATATCATCAAGTTGGAGTTCCTTTCCGTTTTCTGAATTTGTGCCAACGACGAGCTGATTTAACTCCTCTTTTCCGTTAAAGGTATGCAAGACTCGAGTGGCGAGCGTCTCATCATCTGTTGCAATCGTCCCTCCTGGAAGTGCCACATCATGAGCTTGAATGGCCTGGACAATTTGATCCTGACTAAGATTGTTCTTTTCTAATTTGTCTGGATTTAGGCTAACTTGAAATCGCTCTGTCAGTCCCCCCGACTGGGTCACATTTGCGACTCCGTCAATACGCTCTAGCTCTGTTTGAAAATCTTTGACATCCTCTTGAAAGTTCTGAATGTCCTTTCCTTGGGACGTTATCGTCATTTGTTTCATGCCCATCATCGACGGATCAAATTTAAGAAAGCTCGGTTTGGACGCATCGTCTGAGATGTCAGCCATATTCATCGATGTAATAATATCCTGTTCCACTTCATCGATAGTCGAATCCCAGGAAAATTCAAGAAGCACGAGTGTCATGCCTTCTTCTGAGGTCGATGTCATCCGGTTTAAGCCCGGCAGTGTCGAGAGCTCCTCCTCCAACGGTTTGGTTACTTTCTCCTCAACTTCTTCCGGACTCGCCCCGGGATAACTCGACACAACCGCTCCTACCGGCGGATTAATTTCCGGAAAAAGCTGCAGGGGAAGATTTGTGAGTGAAACTGCACCCAAGAGGATGAACAATATCATCCCAACAATAGTAAGCTTTGGGCGCTTGATCGAAAGTTTTGTAATCCTCATAGAGCGGCCACCCTCTCCTTCTCAACGCTGTCTTTAAAACCTGTACCATGGCAGCTTCATATAATTACGTGGTTTCAGTTAACACAATGTGACTGCCTTTAAAAATCATATACTATATCATTACATTTCAAAAAATAAACAATAAATTTTATTAACTGTTTAAAAATATAAAATAATAAAGCGCGTCCGTCAACGAAATGCTTTTGATATAAAAAGTTGATGCTAAACGTAGTGTACCCGTCCCGCGGCAGAGAAAACCTGTTACATTTGCTTCGTTTGCCTCACAAAAAAAGCTCCCAACAGAGTAGGAGCTTTTCAGCGTAAGTTTACTATTCATTTTCAGTTCAAGTTACGGTAGAAGTTATTTTGCTTCTCTGGCCGCTTTTAGAGCTTGATCATAGTCTGGGTGTTCCGTTACCTCATCTACATACTCCACATAAGTCACCTTGTTATTAGAATCAACAACGAATACCGCTCTTGCAAGCAGTCGTAAATCTTTCATCAAAACACCATATTTTTCTCCAAAATCGCCATCACGATGATCTGACAGTGTATCAAGATGTTTAATTCCGTTCTCAGCGCTCCATCGACCTTGCGCAAAGGGCAAGTCCATGCTGATCGTTAAAACAGCAACATTATCAAGCTTGTCAGCTTCCTCATTAAAACGTTTTGACTCCTCTGAACAAACGCCTGTATCGATAGAAGGAACAGCAGTGATCAACTTTACCTTCCCTTTATAGTTATCAAGCGTAACTTCTTTCAGATCGTTTGATAAAACGGTGAAATTAGGAGCCTGGTCCTCAACTTTTATTTCAGTCCCTGCCAGTGTGACGGGTTCTTGTTGGAATGTTACATTTGCCATATTCATCATCCTTTCAAGAAAATGCTGTGCTCTTTATATTCAAAGGTATTCAATGTTAGCCTCGGACTTCATCATTCCCTTTTTATAGGGACATATAAACACTTGGGTAAATATTATTAGTTCTTTTCCCCTTTTTCAATGATTCTCTCTAGTTTCACGAGGGCGTCTCGCGCTGCTTGGAATTCTTCCAGTTCAAGCTTGGATATGTAATTTTTCACTATCATATCCTCAAATTCCCGGAACTGGGAGTGTAATTCTTCTCCTTGTTTTCCTAATGTGAGTGTGATTTCGCGCCGGTTCAGCTCATTGATCGAACGGTGCAGCAAATCCTCTTCCTCAAGCTTGTTTAACGCCTGGCTAACAGAACTTTTAGTTATACCCAGCTTTTCGGCTATCATGCTCATGTTCAATTCAGGACTGCGAAGGTATAGAAGTATGATGCTTTCTTGGCGTTTCGTCAGCTGCAGTTCCATCAGAAGGGGAATTTTGGGTTGTAAGTATTGATTGATATTTTCAATAGAACGAAAAGCATCAATAAAAATATCCCGGTATTCTTGGATAGCCACTATTGTCAACTCCTGTCACTTTTTAGTACGGTACATTTTTCATACGGCAGCTTTTAAATTCACTACTTTAAATTGATTTTATAAAAAGTGGTCGTGCTCCCTGTTATGCAGAACGGCTCCGATGGCACCGCTGAATTCACCATTATCAAGAAAATACGCTTTTTTTCCACGCAACTCCGTATATTCTTTAATAATGTCTTGCAAGGGGATGTTACTAGCAAAGGTCGACCCGATGTAAATGATAGACTCAGTTTGCAATCGGTCTGCCGCTTGCACACTCATTGTCGTAATCGTCTCACCGATCATACGGACGACTGCTGCGATGCAATCCTCTTTAGGAAGGTCCGCTTTTTTCATAAATGTAACATTTCCAAAATTACTAGCCGTCAAATCCCCAGGAATGGGAGGGGGCTCGTGCGAATAAATGTCACCTACTTTAATGTTTAAAGTTCTGCCACTTCCCTTTTGGGCAAGTTGGATAATAGTATCATAATCCGCTACTCCAGTGAGTAAGTAAGAGAGCCCAACTAGCGTACCGCCCCCGATACCACTTCCGCCGATCCGCTCATAATCGTCGTCGTATACGTAATGGAGGGAAGTGCCAGTACCAACATTGGCGACGATAAAGTGGTCCCCGGTTTTCTTAATCAGCCCTTTTTCTTTCAAAAGCCATCTCACTCCAGCACACGTTGCTTCAAATTCATTCATTCTTTTAGCAGGAAGCGCTAAACTCTTGATAAAGAAGGCTGCTTTTCCACCTGTTATATGTATTTCTGGATCGTTGAAAGATTCATCAATCCATGAATTGATCTCTTCCATTTTATATGTTGGGAATGTTTTATAACCCCAGTCCCGCCCAGAGGTGTATACGATTTTGGCGAGCGTACCCCCTGCATCCACGCCTACAACATCCTTACTCATCTGGATGAACCCCTCTCTCATGAATGTATTCCTCTGTGAAAAATATGTAGTCTTGTTTTATTTTAGCTTATTTTGCGGAAAAAAAGATAGGGGCATTCTCAGAGCCCTCCTAATCATTCGGCCTTTTATTAGCATTCCCTGTTCTTACCTTATTTAAGAACGTCCAAGGCTATTTTTTGTTATAATAGAGAAGCCATCATCGATAATAATTATTGGCAGTTAGGCAGGGAACACAATGACTTGGGCTTCAGCACTATTGGGTGTTCTGTTTTTGTTAAACATTATTTTTGCAGTGGTCATTATTTTTATAGAACGAAAAGATGCAACGTCCGCCTGGGCTTGGTTAATGGTGTTATTTTTTGTTCCTTTTTTAGGTTTCGTTCTTTACCTCATTTTCGGTCAAAACATGAGCAGGAAACGGCTGTTTGATTGGGAAGATCTCAAAAAAATTGGAATAGAGTCGCTTATTGAAGAACAGATCGAAATGCTGCGGGAAAACCGTTTTCGTTTCGCGAACGAGGAATCTCAAGAATACCGGGATCTCATTTACATGCAGTTAGTCAACAACGATGCGGTTTTTACCGAAGAGAATCACACAGATATTTTCACTGACGGAATCGACAAGTTTGAACAATTACTAAAAGATATTGAAGCGGCCACAGATCACATTCATTTTCAATACTACATCTTCCGTCATGATCATCTTGGCTCACGGATTTTACATGCATTGACGAAAAAAGCACGCGAAGGGGTCATCGTTCGGCTCATGTATGATGACATGGGATCACGCACCCTTAAGAAAAAAGTTTTTCATCAACTAAAAGAAGCAGGAGGAGAAGTGGAGGTATTTTTCCCAAAACGTCTGCCTCTTATCAACTTACGGCTGAACTACCGTAACCACCGCAAACTCGTGATTATTGATGGGAAAATCGGTTACTTAGGTGGCTTTAATGTCGGGGACGAATATTTAGGTCTTAATCCAAAGTTCGGCTATTGGCGGGATACCCATTTACGCATGCAAGGACAAGTCGTCAAAGCGATTCAAACGAGATTTATTTTGGATTGGAACCAAGCAACTCATCACCATTACATCCATTATGAAGATCGATTATTTCCCGTTAGTGCGCCAGTGGGCGACTTAGCGGCACAGATTATTTCGAGTGGACCCGATTCGGAATGGCAGCAAATTAAAAACGGCTACATGAAGATGATCATGGCGGCGAAAGAATCCATTTTTATTCAGACCCCTTACTTTATTCCGGATCAGAGCCTAATGGATGCCTTGCAAATGGCGTCTCTCTCCGGAAAAGATGTTCGTATCATGATCCCGAGCAAACCGGATCACCCATTTGTCTACTGGGCCACTTATTCCCACATTGGGGAATTGTTAAAAACTGGAGCACGGGTCTATATTTACGATAATGGCTTCATTCACTGCAAATCGATCGTCGTTGACGGAAAAGTTGGCTCGATCGGTACAGCGAACATCGATGTTCGCAGTTTTAAGCTTAATTTTGAAGTGAATGCCTTTATGTTCCATAAGCCGACTGCAGAAAGAATGACTGCTATTTTTGAGCAAGATATGGAGAAAAGTTGGGAGCTGACGATGGAACGCTATCAAGAGCGTTCGTTATGGATCCGCTTTAAAGAATCGATCTCTCACCTTCTTTCCCCTATCTTATAGAATTGAGCAAAAAAGGCCGAAGTACGAGGAGTTTTCCCCACGCACTTCGGTCTTTTTGTTATTTCTTTAAGCCATCGTGGATGAGCTTAATATTATAATTTAAATACTTCACATACGTATCTACTTCTTCTCCTGGCTTTCCTATTTCATCGGAGTAGATCGGCTTTTCAAAGATTGGAACACCGCTTTCTTTTGAAACGGTTTCCATTGGACGCGGATCAACGTTTGATTCTACAAACAAGACCGGTACATCGCTTTCCTTAATGTAGTTCACTAGTGATTTGATTTGCTCTGGAGATCCGTTTTCTTCTGTGTCAATTTCCCAGATAAATGCCTCTTCCAAGCCATATTGACTAGCCAAATATTGGAAAGCACGCTCACTTGTCACAAGTACCCGGTTTTCCTTAGGAATATCGTCAATTTTCCCAGCATATTCGGCTTCAATATCTTTTAAACGATCAATGTATTTATTTCCTCTTTCTTCATAGGCGTCTTTTCGTTCAGGGTCGGCTTCCATTAACGCATCCCGCATCGCTTCTGCCATCTGAATGCCGACGTTCGGATTGATAAAAGCATGGGGATTTATTTCTTCTACTTTCCCATCGTGTCCTCCGATATACATCGGTTCGACTTCCTCTGTCAAACTGTAAACATTTGCTTCGTCTTGCCCAACAGAGTCGATCATTTTAAAAAACCAGCCTTTTTCTCCACCTTCAAGATTCAAGCCATTGTAAAAAAGTACATCTGCATCGGTTGCTTTCTTGATGTCTTCTGGCAGCGGCTCATACTCGTGAGGATCCGTGCCCGTTGGTACAAGGTTATGGATTTCCACATCATCTCCGCCAATTTCTCTAGCCATATCTTGAATAATCGTAAACGACGTCACAACCTGAAGTGGATTCTCCGCGCTTCCTACGTCATCAGCGGCACCTGTTTCTCCGCCTCCGCACGCAGCCAACAGAAGTACCAT
Source organism: Bacillus piscicola (assembly GCF_022458745.1). Lineage (GTDB taxonomy): Bacteria > Bacillota > Bacilli > Bacillales > Marinococcaceae > Alteribacillus_A > Alteribacillus_A piscicola. Next base: position 71,257 of record NZ_JAJJJF010000010.1, on the reverse strand, counting down.
CATGCCGAAAAACACTATTCCTACAAATCCTTTTCCCCAATTCCCCATGTCTCTTTCTCTCTCCTTTTGATGTTTATTGCATAGGTAAGCCTGTTAACATGAATTAGCTTACCTCTTTACTAACGGCTGTTCTTTGTTTGTTCACCTTCAGTATCCGCCAGAGCACGCCCTGTTTTGGTGAAAAAATAAAGGCTAACAAAAATAATACAGTTGTCGCAATTGCAATGACGGGACCGGATGGTAAATTATAAAGAAAACTAAAATACAGGCCGATCACTGATGAAAAGGCACCGAAAAATGCAGCTAAAACGAGCATCGATGACAAACGGTTTGTTAAAAGATAAGCAGTAGATGCCGGTGTGATTAACATGGAAACAACGAGGATGACACCGACTGTTTGTAGTGATGCTACAGTGACCAGTGTCAAGAGCAGCATAATGCCGTAATGAATCAACCTAGTTTTTAGACCGTAAGCAGCTGCCATCGTTTCATCAAAGCTTGACACGAGAAGTTCCTTGTAAAAGAGAATAACGGCAAGTAAAACGATCCCGCCCACGATAATCGTGAGCCACATGTCGGACGTCCGCACAGACAAGACATTACCGAATAAAATCTGGGTCAAATCGGTCGCACTTTGGGCAAGTGTAATCAATATTATCCCAACCGCAAAGGCTGCCGAAAAGACGAGCCCGATCGAAGAGTCTGTTTTCACCCGGCTGTTTTGGCTGATGACACCAATACCGAGCGCAGTCAAAATGCCTGTGGCAACTGCCCCATAAAAGTAATTAATACCGAGCATATACGAAATTGCGACTCCTGGGAGAACAGCGTGCGAGATCGCGTCTCCCATCAGCGCCATCCCTCGGAGTACGATAAAACTGCCGATGACCCCGCAAATAATCCCAACAACTATCGAAGTCACAAACGCTTTCTGCAGAAATTCATAGGTGAGTAGATCCTGGACAAACTCCATTACACGCTGACCCCCAAATTCCCCATCAGCATCGATGGTGTTTGATACGCCTTTTGCATTAAATCTGTCTGGAAAACGTTCTCGACCGGGCCTGCACCGTACAGTTCTTTATTGATCAAGATTAAATCATCAAAGTATTCCTCAACCTTCGTTAAATCATGATGGACGACAAAAATAACTTTCCCGGCATCACGTAAGTTTTTTAATATGTTAATAATCACTTCTTCACTCGCCACGTCAATGCCGACGAACGGTTCATCCAGAAAGAAATAGTCTGCTTTTTGAGCAAGCGCCCGTGCGATAAATACTCTCTGCTGTTGTCCTCCTGACAGTTCGCCGATCTGGCTGTTTGCAAAATCAGCCATGCCTACTTTTTCTAAACATTCAAGCGCCCATTTTTTGTCAGCCCGTTTCGGACGGCGGAGGACACCCAGTTTGGGATATGTGCCCAAGAGGACAGTATCTTTTACCTTAATCGGAAAATCCCAATCAATATTGGAACGCTGTGGTACATAAGAAATGTTCGTTCTCACTTGCTCCAATGGCCGTCCTGATACCATTACTTTGCCGGTGTCGCGCGGGATTAGACCGAGCACCGCTTTCATGAGCGTAGACTTTCCCGCTCCGTTTGGGCCGAGAATTCCAATTAATTTCCCCTCATCAAAGGAAAAACTAACATCATGAATGACTTCTTTTCCGTGGTAAGACACATGCAAATGATCAACACTGATTGTTCCGCTCATCGTTTACCCCTCCTGAAATATTTCCCTACACTCACACTATTCACTATTAACCAATTAATTTTATTAAGTAATATTTTTTTACCTAGTGCAACTTTCAAGTAAAAGTCTAGTATACTTCGTTTGTTTTGTAAATACCTTTTTTATTATTATGTCTGTATTCTGTTTTTGGTGTGTGCAACCATTAAAAAACCCCCTGCTCCAAACAGCGGGGGTCATCGATTATATGTTTGGTGTTTTTTCTTCTTGAAAACAAAATATTTAATCATAAAAAAACTTGCCGTAAAAGATAAAAACATCGCTATACCTTTTGCAAGGTTGTAGCGGAACCAGCGCGGGATTGGAAATAACTGCAAAATATCTGCAAGTCCCAGAAATACAAGATTACTTACACCAAGACTCACAATGCCTTGCAGAATAAACAATAACCGCTGGCGTCCGCTCTTCTCTACTGTATGCCGGAAAGTAATCGATGCATTCCAAAAATAACTGTTCGCCACCGCCAGCGAATAGGCAATTGTATTGAAAACAACAAGAACTACCCTATCATCCGTAGGAAACAAGAGCAGTAAGAGATTCAATGTTCCGATATCCACACCGGCATTAGCAATCCCGATAATGCTGAATTGTAGAAACTGGAATGGTCCTTTTGAATTGGCGGTTTTCTTCATGGTATCCCTTCTGATGGCAAGCTTGAAGAAGAAGAAGCATCTCATCTCCGTCAAGTCAGCTTTTGTTGTTGGCCACTTTCACCGTGTATACCTGTAATGTCCTTATACCAGCCGAGCAATTGTTCCGCGGCTTCTTCCCATCCCAGATCCTCAATGTCTTTACGAGCGTTAACCGCAAGCCGTTTCCGCAGCGTCTCGTCCTCAAATTGACGGACTGTTGCCGTGAAATCACCGTCGATTGCTGGATCATACAATAAGCCGGTGCGCCCGTCTTCTATCTGTTCACATGTCGGTCCGCTTTTCGCAGCGACGAGCGGCAGTCCAGATGCCATGGCTTCACCGATCACGAGACCGAGTGTTTCCGTGGTGGACGGGAAAACGAATACATCAGCAGAGGCATATGCCTCTGCTAATTGTTCACCGTGTAAAAATCCAGTAAAGACGGTATGTGTGCCTTCGAAGTGCTTCTCGAGCACAGAGCGGTGCGGACCGTCCCCTACGATCGCAAGGGCAAATTCATCCGACGAATCAAGTACGGCTTTCACCTTCTCAATTTCTTTTTCTGCCGCAAGCCGGCCGACATACAGGAGCAGTTTCCGCTCCGGCTCACCTGCTGTCAACTGCTCACGAACAGAGGAGCTGAATTTCCCTGGTTTAAACATCTCCGTATCAACTCCGCGTTTCCAGACATGGACATTGTAGAAATCACGCACGATTAACTCTTCCTGGACCGTTTTTGACGTGCAGATGTTTAAACCAGCCTGATTATGCAACTTGCGAAAGTACCACCAAATTAACCCTTTAAAAAGGGATAGATTGTAATACTCCATATATTGGGCAACATTTGTGTGATAGGATGCGACGAGTGGAATTCCTAATTTTTTCGCCGCGGTAACGCCGGAGTACCCGAGAATAGCTGGATTTACGACATGTACGACGTCGGGCTCGTATTCAGCCAAATACTTTTTCACGAGGCGATTCGGAAGGGCAAATTGCTTAGAACGATAAAACGGTAAGGTCGTTGCTGGTACCCCTTTGATTTCCGCTCCTTTAAATGTAGATACACCTAGATCCGGAGCAATAATCTGAACATCATGCCCTTCGTTCAGCAACCAATCTATACATGCTGTCAGCCGCGTTACAATTCCATCCGTTGAAGGAAGAAATGTTTCTGTTACGATTGCTATTTTCAAAACGAGGACACTCCCTGTTTATGGAATAATAGAGGTCAGGATGGTATTGTGCCTGACCTCCAATACCTCTATTTTACTTCCAGGTTACGTTCGTAAGCACATTTTCCTTAATGACACGATCTTTATGATCAAAAACGGAACGTAGAATCCCCCGGAGCACGTCTTCCGTCAGCAAGTTTGGCTCCAGACCAAGATCACGGAGCTTTGTGTTTTCGGCCTGGAAGAAATGCTCCTCCAATTCAACACGTGGATTCTCTAAGTGAGCGATATTGGCAGAGAGTCCTTCTTTCTCGGCTGCGTTCTGGACCATTTTCGCCAAATCAAGTACGGAGAATTCTTCCGTAAACTGGTTAAACACCCGGAACTCGCCCTGATCAGCAGGATTCTCCGCCGCGATTTCAATGCAGCGAACCGTATCTTTAATATTCAAAAAGCCGCGTGTCTGTCCGCCTTTTCCGTACACCGTCATATCGTGACCGATTGCGGTCTGGATAATAAATCGGTTAAGCGCGGTACCAAAGATACCGTCGTAATCAAGACGGTTGACGAGAACGGGATCGAGCTCAGTCTCATCCGTATGAAGGCCGTAGACGACCCCTTGATTCAGGTCAGTTGCCCGAACGCCCCAAATTTTACATGCAAACATAATGTTATGACTGTCATGCACTTTCGACAAGTGATAGAAAGAACCCGGTTGTTTCGGGAAGGGCAGTACGTCTTTCCGTCCCTTATGTTCAATTTCAATATACCCTTCTTCAATCGGAATATTCGGCGTGCCGTATTCACCCATTGTACCCAATTTAATCAAATGACAGTCTGGAACAATTTCCTTAATGCCATACAGTACATTTAACGTACCGGCGACATTATTTACTTGAGTAAAAACCGCATGCTCCCGGTCAATCATCGAGTAAGGCGCTGCCCGCTGCTCGGCAAAGTGAACGAAAGCATCCGGCTTCTCCCGCTTTAATACCTCTCGTAAAAAATCATAGTGATTTAGGTCACCATCGTATGTACGTATTTCTTTTCCTGTCAGTTCCTTCCACTTCGCCACGCGTTCTTCCAGCGTCGCGATTGGCGTGAGCGAGTTCGAATGTAACTCTTCATCCCACTTTCTTCTAAACATATTATCAATTATTGAAACGTCATGTCCTTGTTTGGATAGATATAATGCTGTCGGCCAGCCGCAAAACCCATCCCCACCTGCAACAAGAATATTCATGCCATTACCTCCACTCCATTGATAGATTCAATTTTTGGATTGCAAACAAAAGGTATCATGTCCAGCCATAATTCGTAAACCATCTATTGCAAGGAATTTATACCCTTTCTTCACTTCCTATAATACTTTTCGTTTTGTTTTCAAAAAAACCTTCTAATCCAAGAAAGAAAAGCGCAAGCGCCCTGAATTATTTCTCTAAACAAGGCAGCGCTTGCGCTTTACTCTATACCCTATATAATAACTATTTAAAACTTCTGCTATCACTAGCCGCCAATATATTTCTGGTATAACGAACGTGCTGATACTTTATCCGGTTCCCCGTGAATAATCGTGCGCCCATCTTTGAAAATGACAAAGCGCCTTTCCTCCAGCTCAAGAACGAGAAGAAAGTGATTTTCTTGCTGAACCGCTTTAGGATAGCGTTTTTTGAGCTCAGGAAGCGAAATAAACTGCTCTTTCGCCGGCCGTACTTGGACAGCATTACGTCCGCAGAGTACTTCTGTCTTTGTCCGATTTTCATACTGCAAGAACGGAAAACTGGCGCTTGTTCCGCATGATGGGCAGTCCTCGTTCTTCAACCGATTTACGTTTACGGATGTCGATTCATTTGTCCATAAATCAAAGGATAATAATGTGCCGCGGAGCGCTTCTGTCTTTTCTGTCAAGAGTTTCAAGGCTTCCGCCGTCTGATAGGCACTGACCATCTGCACAGTAGGCGCAATAATTCCGGCTGTATCACATGTCTCCCCGTCGAGCGGGATTGTCTCCATTAAGCAGTGCAGGCACGGCGTTTTCCCCGGAAGCACTGTAAACGTAATCCCGTAACTGCCGATGCAGGCACCGTGTACCCATGGAAGTTCGTGTTTCTGCGCAAAATCATTGATCAGCATGCGCGTGTCAAAATTATCGAGCGCATCGATGACGATATCAACAGGAAGGACGTCTTCAAGTACAGCCAGGTCCGCTTCACCGGTCACAGCGATCACTTCAGTATCTTGGTTAATACGACGAAGCATGCGTTTCGCAGCTTCTGCTTTCGGTATTTTGTCAGCTGCGTCCTGCTCCGTATATAGCTGCTGACGGTGCAAGTTACTGTACTCAACAAAATCACGGTCAACAATTGTCACTTTACCGATACCAGCGCGCACCAGCGTTTCAGCGGCAGCACTCCCGAGCGCTCCTGCCCCGATGATGAGTGCATGTTTCGTTCGGATTAACTCCTGTCCGCGAGGTCCGATACCGTAAAACAGTTTTTGTCGTGAGTACCGTTCATCGCTCAAACTCTGCTCAATCCTTCTGTCGGACTGCTGGCTGCTGCGTAAAATTTCTTTTCGATACGGCCAGCTTCTCCGCCTAAGCGACCAGCTTTCACAGCATACTTCATCGCTTCTGCCATTTTCGCCGGATTGCTTGCATCTGAAACAGCTGTATTCAGGAGTACGCCATCCGCTCCAAGCTCCATCGAATAACAAGCGTCTTTCGGACTTCCAATACCGGCATCAACAATAACAGGCACTTCTGCTTGTTCAATAATATGCTGTAAGTTATATGGATTAATGATACCAAGCCCCGTTCCGATCGGTGCCGCTCCCGGCATAATCGCATGAATACCAAGGTCTTGAAGACGACGTGCCAAGACGACATCATCGGAAGTGTATGTCAGCACGGTAAAGCCTTCTTCAAGTAGCTGCTCCGATGCACGCAGTGTCTCTACCGGGTCTGGCAAGAGCGTTTTGTTACAACCGATCACTTCTACTTTCACCATGTCACACATGTCCGCGGCTTTCGCCATTTTTGCAATTCGCACCGCTTCCTCCGCATTTTTTGCGCCTGCAGTGTTGGGAAGCAGCTTAAAACCAGAGAGATCCATATTTTCAAATGGATCCGGCTGGCTGTCGTCAAAGATGTTCATTCGGCGGACCGCAAACGTCAATACCTCCGTCTCCGAGGCGCGTACCGCTTTTTCCTGTTCTTCTGCTGTTTTATATTTACCTGTTCCTAAAAAAAGCCGTGATGAAAAAGTATAAGGTCCAATCGTTAACATACTGTTTATCCTCCTCCGACGAAATGAACAATTTCGATCGTGTCACCTGATGCCACCGGCTCTTGTTCATGCTCGTCTTTTCGTAAAATCTTGCCGTTTCGTTCGATGACTGCTTTTTTCTCCCCCAACTCTAGGTGAGTAAGTAGCCTGCTTACAGTATTCAAGTCGGCCGGTACTTGCTTTTCTATACCATTAATGGTTAATTTCAACGCCATTCTCCTTTCTATCTGTCATGCGAAGCGGAGAAAACTCCTTCTCCCAGTCAGGGTCGACCGGATTTCCTCCGATTAAATCGGCAATCCACTTCCCTGTCAAAGCGGAAAGTAAAATGCCATTGCGATAATGTCCGGCCGCGACCCAAAGACCCTCTAAATGAGCCGCGCCGAGGTATGGCTTTTCATCTGCTGACTGGGGACGCACCCCGGTCCATGCTCGTTCAAATTCGGCTTCCGCAACTTGTGGGACAAGGGCGATCGCTTTAGTCAGCAAATGCTGAACAGAAGCTGCAGTCACTTTTTTATCTTTCACACCCTCATGCTCAGTCGCACCGATAATGAGCGAACCGCCTGCTTTCGGCACGAGGTAAAAGTCAGCTGCATGAATGGTGCTCGTAATAAGCGGTACCGCCGGACGAACCGACAATATTTCCCCTTTCACCGGCACCATCTTTAAATCGGCCGCTTCTGGGATCATATCGGTCCACGCACCGGCTGCCAGAATAACGTGAGCCGCGTACACGTCACCTTCTGTTGTTGTTGCGCCGTATACTCTCCCGCTTTGTTGGAGCAAAGAAGTGACCTGAGTGAATTCTTTGATGTCAGCTCCGTATGATGCAGCTGCACGGGCATATGCCAGTGTCAGTTCCTCAGCTTTTACCTGGCTGTCTCTTGGGATGAAAAGGGCCCCAGCTGCTTGATCACTGAGTGCCGGCTCTCTACAGGAGAGTTCTTCTCGTCCCCACCATTCCACTTGTTCATCGGTTTGTTTCTGGAAAGACAGCATACTGCGGAGGCGTGTTTTTTCCACCTCGGAACACGCAACTTTCAACATCCCGTTTTGTACATAAGAAACGGACATTCCGGCACGTTCTTCAAGCTCCGGAACAAGATCACGAAACATGTCACGGCTTGTACGGGCAAAATCAAAAAATGGTCCTTTTTCACTAATCTCCACCTGAGCTCCCAACATTCCCGCTGCAGCACTCGACGCTTCCCCTGCGACTCTGCCTCGCTCCAGTACGAGCGTCCGGTATCCTCGTTTCGCGAGCTGATACGCGGACGAGCACCCATTCACTCCGCCTCCTACTATAATTACGTCATAGCTGTTATTCATCCGATCCCCCCTTATGTAATGCAGCATGGTACGCTTGAATTCTTGTAAGTGGATCATGTGCCTTGTAAACGCCGGACATAACCGCAATTCCTGCTGCTCCATTCTCAAGGCATAACGCTGTACGCTCTGGTGTAATACCCCCGATTGCGATGACCGGGCACCGAACGGAGTGGGCTGCTTCTCTCAGCTCCCTTAAACCACGCGAGGCAAGACCTTGTTTGCTCTTCGTCTCGAAAATATGGCCGTAAAACAAATAATCCGCACCCGCCTCTGCTTTTTGGACAGCGCTTTCCACACTATGGACAGAGCAGCCCCAAACATCGCTTCCTTGCGCGGGCGGCACAACAGCATTTTCCGGCAAGTGCGCTCCCCCTAAGCCAAGACGAGCAGCCAATTCGGGATGAGAATTAAGAATCAGCTTTCCCGCAGGCATACCTGCCGCAAGGAACTGCTCGGCTGCCGCCTCTATTTTTGTAAGCGGCCATGCTTTTTCCCGTATATGAATATAGTCCACATAGGGGTAGACCTGCTTGGTGATCTCAAGCCACGTTTCAAGCGGCTGTACCCCTGTTGAGATAACGTGTAACGTCACATCCGCCACCCTTTTCACATTCTCTACCACACCAAAAAAACCACTTTCCAAGTTCAGAAAGTGGGTCGCCGTCATAAAAAAGCCCGTGGCTGTTCCACTTTCCTCCGCTGGTATCACCCAGTTCAGGTTCAAGGGTTTTAAAAGCACATTTTAATCTCAGCCCCTCTAAAAGGCACCCCTAGTGGTTATTATTTATGCTCTCGACCTTCGGTTCCTGATCCCTGCACAGTACAGGGCAGGACAAAGTGGCCTACAGCAATATTTTCGATTTATTCAAAGTTTAGAACATTCCTAGTCTCCTTGTCAAATCAGATAAGGGACGCAGCATACAAAACCAGTTCGCTAAAGAAAAACAGACACTAGTATTTTGGTTAGTTAGATGCTTAATGGAGAAGGCTTAATGACAACTTCTTCTTCTCCCAAAATTTCAGATTTTGTTTTCTTCCCTGATGCTACTTTCATTATAAAGTCCATGAAAGGCTCTTCTATTTCATCAAAAGTTTTCTTTCCTAGAAAAACATCGCTGACATCATAATCGATGTTGGGTCCAAGAGTAACTGCAGTATTTGGATTGCCTGTAACTTTAATTGTTGGTGACACCGGAGCCCCTATAATATTCCCTTTCCCCGTCGCAAACAAGATAATTTGAGCACCTCCTGCAGATAAAGCCGTAATCGACTCACATGCCGGAGATGGGGTATCCATTACATAAAACCCACTCTTAGTAGGCGTTTCTGCATAGTCGAGCACTTCTACTAATGGACTGGTACCTCCTTTAATAATTGCGCCTAGTGACTTTTCCTCTAATGTTGTTAACCCTCCCGCTTTGTTATCAGGGCTAGGATTTATTTCAGACAAATTTATTCCTAAACTCTTAGACTCTTCATCGACTTTCTTTACAATAGACAACAACTTCTCTTTCACTTCATTACTCACAGCTCGTTCTGCCAGTACCTGCTCAGCCCCTAAAATTTCCGATGTTTCTGATAAAATTACTTTTCCCCCATGTTTAATTACGAGGTCTGATATTCTTCCTAAAGCCGGATTAGAAGAGAGACCTGAAGTAGTATCAGAACCACCACACTCTACCCCTACTGTAAGGTGACTTAAATCAAATTCTGATGGACTTTGTTCTGTGGCTTCAGAAACGAGCTGTGCGGCTGCCTCTGTCCCTTTTGCAACAGCAAGGATGCTGTTCCCTTCATTTTGGACTGCAATATAGGTAGCTGTTTTCCCTGTATTTTCCGTCACTTTCTTACATAACATTTTCGCTGATTCTTCTTCTAAACTAACCACTAACACACTGTGAATATTAGGATTGCAGCTCAAACCTACTAATGCATCTAAGTGTGGTGATTCCGTTTGGTCATGAAATCCAGTTCTCCCATACCACACTGTAATAGGTAGACAATGATGAACTTGGGTGGCTATTTTATTCACAATTGCATTACAATTGTCCATAGCTGAAATGACCGCTACATGATTACGAATTCCAACTTGACCATTTTCTCTTTGATATCCTAAAAAACGATAGCTCATGTTTATTCCGTCCCTCCTTATTCTATATCCCCGCGTCCTCTGAGACTCTGTAAGTTATGAGTGTGGACAATCGTTCCTTTTAGTATAGGGGCAGAAGCAGTCCCTATCGTCTCACCATACTTAACGACCATCTCATTTCTTGCAATGTCATGCAATGCAACTTTGAATCCCAAGGGCACTTCTTCTTTTACCGTTAATTGCTCTTTATCGCTGTCGGATGTCGGATAGATTACAATGTCTCCCTTGTTTAAATCTTGAACAACCGTCACCACATTATCGTTTTCATTTAAAAAAATAGCTTTATGCATTAGCATCTCCTCCTCCGTCTGGCAGACCTAATTTTCATTACCTACTTCAATATTTATTCTCTAGAAAAGGTACGGTCTGAAAAAATACTTACCGTACCTCCCCCGTATAATTATCTACTTTGATAAGTTGTGTTTCTCTATTAGCTCTTTAGCATACTCTTTATATTCATTCACCATCTTATCTACTTCTTCTCCATTAATAAATTTCACACTTTGCCCAATGTTGCTCATTTCCTTTTGATAATCAGGATTTTCAGCAATATTACTAATGCCTTCTCGCAGTATCTTTAATTTCTCATCAGATATTCCTTTCGGAGTTACGTAAATTCTTCCTAATGCCGAGACGATTTCATATCCCTGTTCTGTAAAGGTAGGAACATCAGGAATTTGATCATATCGTTCTTCCGTTGTCACAGCCAGCGGTTGAATACTATCAATCTCTTCTATCATAACCCCCAGATTGACCCAGGCTGCGTCCAGGTGGCCTCCCAGCAGTCTTGATTTTGCTTCCGCTCCTCCCGTGTAGGGGATAATCGTAACATCAATTCCTGACTGCTCCATAAAGTCGAGAAGAGATAAGTGGAGACTTGTGTTCAAAGGCGCCCCTATTGAAATCTCCCCGGGCTTTTCTTTTGCTTCTTTCACTAGTTCTTCCAAGCTTGTGAACGAACTATCACTTGGTACAGCAAGGATAGCAGGATCACTGGATACTTGTGCTATATATTCGAAATCCTCGCTCTTAAAACTTCCGGAACCTGTTAATGGCTGTACGACAATGTCCGGGTAATTAGCTGCCATAATCGTTGAGCCGTCACCTTCCATTTGAGCGACTTCTGCCGATCCGACTGCCGCCGCGCCACCTGGCTTATAAATAAAAGATAGAGCATGTCCAAACTCATCCTTAAAGTGCCTCTCTAGAATTCTTGCGTGAGCATCACTTGCACCGCCTGGCTTGAACGGCACTACAATATCTACATCTTGATTAGGATAATCAATTTCTTCAGCACCTTCCCCGCTTTCACTTTGAGCATTACTTTCTGTGTTAGAAGAGCCGCACCCGCTTAAAAAGGTAATAAGCATAACAAACCCTAAAACACTCATGAAATAAAACTGTCTTTTACTCAATTCAATCTCCTCCTTGTGATTGCTTCCTACTCATACTAATTTCACTTATCTATCTTCAGTCTGGAAAAGCCACATCGTACTCTTCCCCTAAACGTTTTAACTCTTCTATGATACCTACTGATAGTTCAATATTTGTTTTCAGTAACCTTTTATACGATTCCTCTGAACGCTCCCCCGGAATGTAAATGGTTTCTCCTTGTTTTGCAGAAGTCTTAATAGTATCAATAAGATTATCGAGCTGATCCTGAAAAGCATCCCATTCTGTAAAATGTTCAATATTCACTGCTGTTACTGAATGAGAAACGCGTAATGGCTTGTCGTAATCTGGAGGTGTAAGCATTCCTAAAGAATAGCCTGGGGTTCCGCCAATTAGGGCACTTGACATAATCTCATTTAGTAATGCTAATGAATAGCCTTTATGGCCTGCCATGGGAAGAACGCTGCCTAATAATGCATCTTTCGGGTCCGTCGTGGGATTGCCGCTTTGATCGAGAGCCCAACCTTCGGGAATTTCTCTACCCTCTTTTTCTGCTAGAATAATATTCCCTCTAGCTGTTTTACTTAATGCCATGTCAACAACAATAGGAGTGTCTCTCCTTCTTGGAATACATACAGCAAAAGGGTTGTTTCCTAAAATCGGCTGTGATCCTCCTGTTGGAGCCATCATCGGTCCGCCATTGGTAGAGATACTGCCAACCATCCGATGCGGAACAACTTGCTTGGCGATCAGCCCTAACTCACCTAAATGCCCGCTGTTTATTACTCCAACCATACCTATTCCATAAGTCTGCGCTTTCTGGATGGCTAGATCCATAGCCTTAGAAGCAATGATTTGTCCAAATCCATGATCCCCATCAATTGTGCCAGTTGCTTTGCGATCTGATACTACTTTTATATTCGGCTGAGTATTGATGACATTATGTTTCACAAGATCAACATAAGTAGCTAAGCGAACAACACCGTGTGTAGAATGATCTCGTAAATCTGCCTCTACTAGTAATGACGATACATGTTCTGCATCATTCTTCGTTAAGCCAATTTTCTGAAGGATTTTACTGCAAAAACTTTCTAACTCAACGCTTTTTACCTTCTGTACAGTAGGCAAATACTTTCACTCCTTTCTTATTAATAAAGCTGTTTAGATTAATATCCCTTCAGGCGTCGGCACGCTGATTAATACTCTAAAAACAATATAGATAAAGATTGTAATCACCGCACAAACCAAGAAACTTCGCCCCAAGCTTTTAATAGAACGATCTTTCCCGAGCAACCAAGAAACGAGTGTCATTGTAATTAAACTTGATACATAAAAGCCAACGATGGGAATAGCAATAATAAATAAGACCGAACTGACAAATACTCCAGTTATCCTCCGCCAATTGGCAGGTGACTGCTTCTCCTCTTCGGTATTCTGTTTATTGATTACAGCCTTCAATAAAATAACAACGCTTAGAATAACCATGACACCTTCTATAACCCACGGAAAAACATTACTTGGGTATTGAAAATTCAGACTCTGCCAAATTAATAATATAGTAATAAACAGCGTCACTAAACCAAGATAGAAATCTTTATGTTGGTAAACTGTTCGTGAAGATTTATTCAATGAGTACCCTCCTTTCTTTATCTACTCTTACTATCTGCCCTGCGTTTATATTTCATTAATAAACTCGGTAACCCTAAAGAAACAATGGTAAGAATAATAAAGACCAAAGAGATAGGACGCAATACGAACACTTGAAGGAATGAGTTCTCACTGCTTGCCATCAATAAAGATTGCACTAATGAACTTTCGGCTAACGGAGCTAGTATCAGGCCTAAAGCAATTGCACCATTATTCAATCCTACTCGCTTTCCTAAAAAGCCAATGACACCAAAAATAACCATCACCGTAACGTCCAGCATACTGTTTCTTAATGAATACGTGCCAATTACCGACAATACAACCATCCCGGCAATGACATACTTAGCCGGTATAGTTAATACCTTTACAGTTACTTTGATAAGGAAGTAGCCTACTACAAGTAATAGAATATTAGCCAATAAAAAAGATATCATGAACGTGTAAACAATATCACCGTGGTTTGAGAACAATTTTGAACCCGGCTGAATACCATGGGTGAGCAGAGCCCCCATCATAATAGCAGCACCGGCCCCGCCAGGAATTCCTAGTGTCAGAGTTGGGATCAGCATCCCACCTATGCTGGCGTTATTCGCCGATTCACTCGCCACCATGCCATCTGTAATACCTGTACCGTATTTCTCAGAGTTTTTACTCCATCTTTTTGCTTCGGTGTAGGACACCATTGATGCAATCTCCGCACCTGCTCCAGGCAAAATGCCGACAATTGAGCCAATTAAAGAGGATCGAGTTAAATTGAGTTTACTTTTTCTTAAAATTCTAGCAGTTACTTTTTTAAATATTCCCTTTTTGGCAGTGTAATTTGCCACAGTTGATTTCATGGAAGCAGCTAGGACAAGCATCTGCGAAAATGCAAACAGCCCAATCATAGCAGCGATAATATCAATTCCTTGCATTAAAGGGTAATAATCGAAAGTAAAGCGCGGTGTCGCTGTAATTGGATCCAACCCTATCATCCCAGCTAATAAACCAATGACACCCGAAAGTACTCCCTTAAAGACAGCTCCCTGGGATAAGGATGCGATCGTTGTCAATGCAAAAATAGTTATCCAAAAATATTCAGGTGCTCCAAGCTGCAAAGCTATACGCGAAAGAGGTATCGAGAAAAACATCAAACATATTGAACCGATAATCCCGCCAATAACCGAGCTAATGAGTGATGTATTTAACGCCTTATCAGCTTCGCCTCTTTGACTCATTGGATAACCATCAAATGTGCTCGCAACAGAAGCCGGTGTACCCGGTGTGTTGAGTAAAATTGCTGAATTACCACCTCCATACACTGCCCCAACTCCTATCGCCGCAAGCATAGCCAAACCTGTTGATGGGCTCATTCCAAAGGTAAACGGAACAAGGAGTGCTGTTGCCATCGCTGCCGATAAACCCGGGACAGCTCCAACAATGATCCCAGCAGCCAGAGCCAGAATAATTATTAGCAAATTAAAAGGAGTAAATGTATTAGTAAGACCTATTACAAAAAATTCCAACATTTCACTTCCCATTTTTCCCCTCCTCACAAAAACTAAGTTCATGTTGTAAATAATCTCTGGAATAGTATTGATATAAAACAAGAGATTGATTTTATAAATATATTTTTTGAAAAAAATGTTAATTCATTAAGTTGAAAGCGCTACCTTTCTTATTTTTCAGAAACCATTTTTAATTAAAACAATACTATAACACGGCATTTCTTTACACAAGAGTGCAATTTAAAGCATAAATGCTTTAAACAAAAAAAGTGTTCAGCCATATGAATTACGATATGGAATACATATAATTTTAATAATAATATATTTAAATAGCAACAACTTTTGAATTATTTTGCTTTATCTATACAAAAATAACTGATTTCCTTCCTGAGAGTGCGACTTTTAAGTATTGAATTATAATACATTATTAGCGTCCTCCCATTTCATTTGTTTTTTCTTCATAATTTTTCAAAAGCGTATTATATTCTCTTGATAGATGAAAAATGTACTTGATTATCGATATTGAAGTTTTAAATACTTAAAATCACCTCGAGTAATCTCTACTCTTGTCAATTTAGACAATGGTAGAGCCAACAGTCTATGATAGAATGAGAGTTAGTCTGGAATAGTAGATAGGATGTGTCGAAAATGTCTATTACAGCCTCATCCAAAAAAGAGATGCTTTCTGTCCTCGTGGCAGGGATAACGGTTCTATTGATCGTGATGGGTATCAACCGTTTTGCTTACACTCCGATTTTACCACTGATGGTTGATCACACCTCTCTTAGTAATGAAGCTGCCGGTTACCTTGCTTCAAGTAATTATTTTGGCTACTTAGCCGGTGCCCTGCTTGGTGGTGTCTTTGCTTGGAAAAAGGGAGAGGCTTTTTACGTGTACCTTCACTTAGCAGTGAATATTGCGTCCACTTTTTTAATGGGGTTGACCGAACAAGAGTGGCTCTGGCATATTCTCCGGTTCACCGGCGGTTATACGAGCGGTATCGTGTTCGTGTTAATTTCAAGCATTGTTATGAATGCACTCGTACGTGCCGGCTATTCCCGATGGACGGGGCTCTTTTTCGGGGGTGTCGGGCTCGGCATTATGAGCACCGGGATTCTTGTTCCCATCACTTTTCCGCTTTTCGGCTGGGACGGAGTCTGGATATGCCTTGGTATTTTCTCACTTCTACTTGTAGGACTCATTCGGAAAAGGTTGCCGGCTGATCCACGGCCCACACAACCAGCGAATAAGCAGTCATCTAGTAAAGGGCACAAAAGCAAACTATCATTCCGCAAAAGTTCGCTTCCATGGCTGAGCCTTGCTTATGGACTGGAAGGCATCGGCTATGTAATTAGCGGTACATACTTAGTTGCCTTTGCAGCCGATATTCCACTGCTTGCATCGTATCCATCACTCACCTGGGTTATGGTTGGTGCTGCCGCCGCTCCTTCTTGCGCCTTATGGTCAAAAATATCCGCCCACATCGGCACATTGCCTTCCCTTCAAGCAGCTTTTGCACTTCAAATCGTCGGTGTGCTAGTTCCTGTAGTATTTTTCAACGCTGTTGGGGCATTGATTGGCGCGCTATTATTCGGAGCAACGTTTATGGGTATTGTTAACCTAACGATGGCGGAAGCCCGTGAGATCGCACCCGATTCCAGCAGCGGTATTATCGGAGGACTCACATTCTTATATGGGATCGGCCAAGTGCTCGGTCCAGCCGCTGCCGCCTTTTTCATCTCGGTGACGTCAGCGCTTACTGCCTCGTTTTATTTCGCAGGAGTGGTTCTGATCATCGGTATTTTTGCGCTCGGCATCGCCCATTCTATTGAAAAAAAAACAACACGACTGGGGGATTTCTCTCATAAAAAAACGATTGAATCTTCGAATTAATTCCCCTCCCAATTCGGCTTTCCCAAATCAATAAATACCCTCCGTGCCACATAAAGGAACAGGGAGGGTATGATTGTTAGATCTACAGAATATAATCGTTTACTGGATAATGACAGAAAAACACAAAGTCAATAACATTAAATACGGTTATAAACAACATTACCCAAACCATCACCAAGCCCTCGCAGAAGCAAATATTTTAACCCTATTGCTTTTTATGCCCCAAGCAATGTAAGGAGCAGCCACAACGTCGGGACACTCGCGATCGTCGTGACGAGCGTGATACTGGAGACGAGCTGCGGACTAGAATCAAACTGGACGGCTATCATCGCAATCGTCGCTGCTGTCGGCATTGCAGCTGATACAATAATGACAGTGCTTAAGAGACTATTCGTCTGCAGAAGAATCGTTAAGAGAAACGCAACCACTGGGGATACAGCAAGCCTGAGAGTTGTCCCGATGCCGACCATTTTCCAGTCGAGGGCGCCGAGAGAAATTTTTGCGAGCTGCATGCCAAGCACAATCATGACAACAGGGATTGCCGCTTCCGCTAGCATATTAACCGCATCAAAGTACGATTCTTTAATGTGAACACCAAGCGTCTGCAAGATAACACCCGCAATCAATGCGTAGAAGACTGGCATTTTCAAAACGACGCGAAACGCATCCGCCGGGGTCAAACTGCTGCGATTCGCAAGATACACGCCAGCTGTGTTCATGATAAGCGATTGAATAACCATGAAAATGATGGAATAAGCAAATGCCTCTTCTCCAAACGCAAACAACACTAGCGGTGCGCCGTAATTCCCAGAATTCATAAACGTGGTCGCGAGCGTCATCCCACTCTCCGTGCTCGTTTCCCATTTGAACAAGATACCAAGCAGCTTGTTTAGCAGAATCATAACAATTAAAAAAATGAGGGAAAATGCAAAAATTAAAAATAAATCTTTGTTTGCCTCTGTCGTATAAAAAGTCCGGAACACGAGTGCAGGTGTTAAAATATAAAGCGCTACTGCCGAAACAGAGCGCACTTCTAATACTTGCTTTTTTTGCAAGAGAAATCCCGCCGTAAAAATAAGCACGATTGGAACTAATACATTAATAAATACAGCCATTCTACCCCGCCTTTAAGAGTGCCGGAACACCTTGATGATCATGGATTACTACCTCTGCTTTATTAAGCCCACCTGTTCTCCGTGGACGTCGTTATTTTCAAGAATTTTCTTTTTCGCAACACCAAACGCTTCCTATAACGCTTCTATTTGCAAGTTAACACTTTTTCACAGCGTCATACAGTCGCTATAACGTCGCTATTTTAAGCAAATCGTTTTTTCATGACGTCATACGACCTTTATGAAGTCGTTATTTTTAATAAACTATTTTTTACGACGTCATATACGTACAATGACGCTACTATTTTTAACCAAGTCTCTTTTTCACGACATCATTTGCTTCCTATAGCGCCGTCATTCCACGTAACATCTTATTTCACTGCGTCATACAAGCTAGCACTATAGCGTAGTATACATCAAGTTTTTCTTAACATGGTTAGGACAATACTCTCGGTACACTATTTTTGCGCAGCCGCAACAGACTTCTATTCGCTCTGGACGGAGGCTTCCCGCGGTCCTCATCAATCGGCTCGCAGCAGTTGGCGAAGTTGGCGTTTCTGGCTGCGCGCGACAAGGATGTAGAGATAGTCGTCTTCCTGAATGACGGTCTCGCCGTATGGAGTCACGAGCTGGCCGTCACGCACAATGGCACTAATCAAAGCCGACTTCGGGAAATTAATGTCATTCAGAGTCTCCCCGACGATCGGGGTACTGTCGTCGGTTTTGAATTCAATAATTTCGGCATTTGCCTTTCCGATTGAAACAAGCTCAAGTGAATGATGCGGCGCATCTTTTTTCGGCCCGGACAGCCCGAGTAATTTAGCGATTTTTGAGATAGAAGCGCCTTGAATAAGCGCTGATGTAAGCACAATAAAGAAGACCACGTTAAAAATCATCTTCCCGCTATCGATGCCCGCGACGATCGGAAACGTCGCAAGCACAATCGGCACTGCCCCGCGTAAGCCCGCCCAAGATAGAAACGTCTTTTCTTTCAATGAAAATTTCATTCCTAAAGTCGCGAGAAAAACCGCAAGCGGTCGTGCTGCGACAATTAAAATCGCGGAGAGAACCAAGCCGTTCACTATGACCGGAATCGAAAGTATTTCTTCCGGAAAGGCAAGAAGTCCAAGAATAATAAACATAAGTATTTGCGCCATCCAGGCAAATCCTTCATTAAAGCGAAAAATCGAATGACGATAGGTAATCTCGGAATTCCCAACAATAATCGCTGCGATGTATACAGCTAAGAGGCCGCTCGCTTGAAAGAGCGATGTAATCGAGTACGTCAAAAGTGCAAACGAGAGCGCAAAAATCGGGTACAAGCCACTCGAATCAAGGTTAATCCGATTAATCGCTGCGGTCGCAAGCTTCCCGAAAATGAGTCCCATCAGTACACCTGCACCCATTTGCCAAAAAAAAGAACCTGCGAGAACCCAATAGTTAGGTTGGTCAATAACAATTAATTCGATAAAGATAATGGTCAAAAGCATCGCCATCGGGTCGTTTGAGCCGGATTCTGCCTCGAGTGTTGCTGCCATTTTCGTATTAATATTTCGTTCTTTCAACGACGCAAATACCGCCGCGGCGTCCGTAGAACCGACAATCGAACCGAGAAGTAGCGCCTCGAGCCAGCTCAGATCCATAATGACTTTCGCAGCAATTCCGACAACGAGTGAGGTAATAACCACGCCGATTGTTGCCAGTGACACGGCCGGCTTAATGATCGGGCGCACTGTTTTCCACGTCGTGTGGGTTCCCCCTTCAAATAAAATAATAACGAGCGCGAGAATACCGACAAGCTGCGCCTGTTCGGCATTATCAAAATAAATAATCCCGAGCCCGTCACTTCCAAACAACATCCCAACTAAAATAAACAGAACGAGAGAAGGCATCCCGAGCCGCGACGAAAATTTCGTTACTGTCACTCCTACAATCAATAACAATGCTGCCAATAATATAATTGAATTAATGTCCAAACTCCCGCCGCTCATGGCATCCCCTCTCTCTGCTTTTCTCCCTTTCTTATTATTTTATCATAGTTCCAAGAGGTTCAAGAGAGATTTGCACTGGCCCTCACCTGGAACGTCTTCTTTTTTTCCTTCTCTCATAGGCTATACAAGCTGTTATTTTATACGGGGGTATAAAACGATGAGAGAGCTCACATTATATAGGAAAAAAATAATCTATCTCAGCTTATTATTTCTGAACATCGCGCTTAGTTTCGCGTTCGTCTATCTCATTCTCGAAACCACCGGTGCCGGATTTATTATTGATCATTACAACCAACATGAAGAAATATCGGTTCTCGCGGTACTGTGGAAATTGATCTATTTCAGCGTCATCACGATGGCAGCTGTCGGCTACGGGGATCTCACTCCCATCGGCTATGCACAGCCGGTTGCCACCGTGCAAGCGATCTTCGGCTACTTATTCCCGATCATCCTCGTATTTGTGCTCACGTCTAAAGAATAAAAAAGATTATTTGCAGCCCCTCTCCACTAATAAGTGCCTTTTGGCGAGGCAATTTCTATTCAAGAAGAAAAAATTATTATAAATGCTTGTCACATCATAAAAAAACGAATAATATATGTAATGTGTGTTAAAATAGTTCGTTTTTGAGGTGGTATACGTATGTTTGACAAGCTGTTTAACTTACAGGCTAACAACACAACGATTAAAACCGAAATTCTTGCTGGATTTACAACATTTTTGACGATGGCATACATTATCGTCGTTAACCCGATTATCTTATCGGATGCTGGAGTTCCATTTGAACACGTTTTTATCGCAACGATTATTGCTTCTGTTATCGGAACGCTTTGGATGGCGTTGTTTGCCAACTATCCAATTGCCGTTGCCCCTGGCATGGGATTAAACGCCTATTTTGCTTATTCGGTCGTCGGCGCCAATGATCAGATTGGCTACGAAATTGCCTTTGGGGCTGTCTTTGTATCAGGGATAATTTTCATTATCTTATCGCTTACTCCGTTTCGGGAGAAACTAATTGAAGCGATACCCGCTAATTTAAAGCACGGCATCACTGCGGGGATTGGTTTATTCATTGCTTTCATCGGACTTCGTATGAGTGGATTAATTGTCGCTCATCCGGAAAACCTCGTCGCGCTTGGGGATTTACAGTCACCCCCTGTCGTATTAACATTAGTCGGGCTTGGAATTACGATTGTTTTGATGGCGTTAAATATTAACAGTGCTCTATTTCTCGGAATGATAACGACAGGAATTATTGCCTTTTTCACTGGGCAACTCCGGTTTGACGATGGCATCACTTCCGCACCACCAAGTCCGGAATGGTTTATTTTCGGCTCTCCCTTGCAAGCATTTGTCGATGTCGTTCAATATGGGCTTTATGCGGTCGTTTTCTCCTTTCTCATCGTGACGATATTTGATACAACAGGGACGATGATTGGTGTCGCAGAGCAGGCAGGTCTTATTAAAAATAATAAGATGCCGCGTGTCCGTCAGGCTCTTTTGTCAGATGCAGTCGCGAAAACAGTTGGGTCTATTTTTGGGACAAGTCCCACGAGTGCGTACGTTGAATCCACAGCGGGGGTGGCGGCCGGCGGCAGAACAGGGTTGACAACGGTGACGGTTTCCATCTTGTTTGTACTTGCCATTTTCTTCAGCCCTGCGGTTAATGCCGTATCGGGACTTCCTGCCATTACATCACCGGTCCTTATTATCGTCGGAAGCCTTATGATCGGGGTAGTCGCCGATATTAATTGGAAAGAATTTGACGAGGCATTTCCTGCTTTCTTAATTATATTAAGCATGCCTTTAACGTCGAGCATCGCCACAGGAATTGCGTTTGGTTTTATTTCATACCCGTTGATAAAGCTTGTGAAAGGGAAAGGAAAAGAGGTTCATCCACTCGTTTATATTTTTGGTGTCCTGTTTTTGTTCCAACTTGTCTTTTTGCCTCACTAAACGATCATGCTATACTGAGCGTAAACAACGTAAAAGGGTGAAAACATGACACAATTTACACATTTTAACGAGCAAGGCCGTGCGAAAATGGTCGACATCTCAGAGAAGAAGGAAACAGTACGGACGGCGCGGGCGCGCTCCAGTATCGAAGTGACGAAGGAAGTCTATGAACAGATTCAAGCAGGCACGAATAAGAAAGGTGACGTTTTCGCTGTTTCGCAGGTGGCAGGGATTATGGGTGCAAAAAAAACGGCAGACCTCATTCCGATGTGCCATCCGCTGTTCTTAAATGGAGTGGACATCTCGTTTGAATGGGATATCTCGGAAGACACCTACAGGATTCTCATAACCTCGGAAGTAAAGGTAAAAGGCAACACCGGCGTAGAGATGGAAGCGTTGACTGCCGCCTCTGCCGCAGCCCTGACCATCTACGATATGTGCAAAGCCGTCGATAAAGGCATGGTAATCGGCCAAACCTATCTGTTAAAAAAGACAGGCGGCAAAAACGGCGACTACGATAGAGACAATGCTCCAAAATAAATCGGGAAATTGCACGTAGCGGATCGATCCCAATGAACGTGAATTTGCAATAAAAATTAAAAAAGGAACCGGATTCTAAGTAAAATGTACCCTATAGAGTAGACAGTTAAAAAAGTCTACCTATAGGGTACTTTTTTGTATAAAAAAGCCTGTCACATTTCCATCACCACTTCCGATACGGCAGGAATTTCCCATCCAAGGTGATCACGACTCGGTCGCCGCTTGGATCTTCTTTTCTTTCCACATCTAATTCAAAGTCGATAGCACTCATGATTCCATCTCCAAATTCTTCATGAATAATCTCTTTCATCGTCGTTCCATATACTTGCGTAATCTCATGGAAGCGATATAGTAATGGGTCGGCCGGCACCGTGTCTTCGAGGGAGCCTTTCATTGGGATGTCCATTAAGAATCCAAGGAGAGACTCATCCAGATCCAAGTATTCAATCAATGCCCGTGCTTCTGTCTCATTCATAGAAGCCTGGCCTTGTATGACAGCCGCAACCCACACTTTATGGCGGCCTACCGCTTCAGCTATTTGCTCATATGTAACCCCTTTTTCCTTTTTCGCCGCCAGTATGATATCGGTCGGGTTGCTTAATTCGCCTGCTTTATTCGCCATTCAAAACCATCCTTCCTTGTACAGATATTTTCACTACCATTATAATAAAATAAATAATATTCTGCAAAAAGTGCACGGACAGCACCCATTTGCGTTGAACATTCCTTCCCCTTAACATACAAAAGCACCGGATCGGCTCTTCCTTTATCCAGTGCTTTTTTATCTGCTTATTTATCCGCCAAAACCCATTGATAACACAAGTGCCACGAGAATGATCCACAGAACCCAGAAGAACCCTGTTCCTTTTTGTTTTTTCTTCCGGACGACGAGCATTTCCATGATCCCGATTAATAATATGGCTAAAATCCCTTTGACGATGTAGTGTGCAGGAAAACTGAGAGACACCAACAAACCGATCCCGCTTATAATCATCACAAGTGCGAGCAGACGCTGCAACATCAGCGTAACTTTTTGTCCAGAGGCAAAGTAGCTGATTAAAAAGAATAAAATGAGTAAAAACCACGAGCTTGAATGCAATATACTGAATGTTTCATACATGACTGTTTCCTCCTCTTGTATGTAAAATTCTATAAGGTATAACCCACTCTCTAGCATAATGCACAGCAAACCGCCCCGCAAGCGTTTCTGCGAACGTTAATAGAAGTATCACGATTTCGCTTGCAGGCCAAGCTGTGGTCTTATTGATATTTCTTCCGGTTCGGCATGGGATGGCGGCCGGTCTTAGCTTCGGTAAATATGTTTTGTGGGTTTTCTACCTCAACAAGCTTCTGATTAAAAAACTGCTCCATATCTTCCACGGTAACCGGCCGTTTATGCGGCATCCATTCATAACCAATTTCCCCATTAGGTTCAAGTGTTGCTGTTTTCAAATCAGCGGCATTCGTGATCCCCTGTTGCCGAAGCCGCATTTCGAGTTGGTCCACAGTAAACCGAAGTTTTTTCAAGTCATCATATTGAATCTGACCATCCTTAACGACAACTTTGGACTTGCCTGTTAGAAACTTCTCTAACACATTTGACTTTACTTGTGCATATTCCATGACCAATAGGGCCGTGATGAAAATGGCCGAGGCGACGACTGTTTTCCACACTGACTTTTCGATAATAGGTTGAATAATAATCGAGCCGATTGAGATCATAATGACCGTTTGGGCTACCGTCATTTGGCTAATGGACTTACGGCCGGCAATACGCAGTAAAAGCAGTCCGCTAAATACGAGGATAACGGACTCCCACATGAAATTCATTTACCTTATCCCCCCGCTAGTTTGTTTGCTGGTAGTTTACGTCAATCGCAGGGTATTCATTCTTGGCGAGCGGGAAAGGCAAATTCGATTTTGTTATTTTTCAAAACGAGTTTGGCGTCAAACGTCCGTTTCCCTTTGAAACCTTTTAGCGTGCGTGTTTCGCCTTTTTCACAGAGCTGACGGATCTGCGCCGGGGTGATCTTTTTTCCTAAAATAGTGCGGGCGAACGTTTGACGGCAGCCATTCCGATACTCACTGCATCCATAAAAGCGGTCGTGCTCCAGGATATAGCCTTTTTGACAAGCTGGACAAGTAACAATCGGCTTCTGCCCTTGGCCGCTGCCTTTTCGCCGTGCCGGGGCCGGGAGACTCTCCGGATGAAGCGTCAGTTTCTCCACGTCACGCGGAGCAGATTCGATCAACTTTCTCGTGAAAGCAGCTGTCTGTTCAATGAACGTCTCTTTTTCTGCTTCTCCTTGGCCGATTTTTCGTAAAAACTGCTCCCATTTGGCTGTCATTTCCGGTTTAGACAAAAGCGTTCCGGCCACCGCTTCACATAGGATAGCACCTTTTTTCGTTACTTGGACGATATTTTTCTCGACGTGGATATACTCTTGGCGGATCAGCGTCTTAATGATCCCGCTGCGGGTCGCTTCTGTACCGAGCCCTTCTACTTCTTTTAAGATTGCTTTCGCCTCTTCATCTTCCTCAACAGCGCGTCCGCACGTTTTCATCATGTTGATCAGCTGTCCTTCGGTGTATGGCTTTGGCGGTTTCGTCATCTCTTTGACAATCTTCACCTCAGCCTCTGCTGTCATCCCTTTCGTAAGCGGCGGCAACTTTGGCAGCTCTTTTTCCCGTTTTTTCGGCGTTGAACGTTGAAACAACTCCTTCCAGCCGCGAACCGTTTCAACCTTGCCTTTGCTGTAAAACAAAAGCCCTTTCACATCGGTTGTGACGATTGTTTCTTCATATTGGTAATCGTGATGAAACATGGCCAAAACACTGCTTACAATCTCCAGGTATACATTACGCTGTTCTGTACGTAGCTTCTGCAAAGCTTCCGTTGTTGGGATTTTTTTCGTTGGAATAATGGCATAGTGCTCTTTTACTTTATTATTGTCGACGAAGCGCTTTTTTGGTTGCAAAGAAACCGGGGAAAATGTCTTCCCGGCAATCCGCTGATAATGCTCAATGTTGTCTTTCACATAGGCAAATTCGTTTGTCGTAATATATTCTGTATCCGTCCGCGGGTATGTAATCAGTTTAAGTGGCTGATCATAGAGAGACTGCGCGATCTCAAGCGTTTTTGACGGGCTGTATTTGTATTTTCTATTCATGACCGTCTGTAAACTAGAGAGCGAGTGCAGACGCGGCGGCTTCTCGCGTTTTTCCGTCACCCTCACCTCTTTGACACTTGCAGGGTCACGCCCGGTGATAGCATGCTTATCAAGAAGTTGTTGTCCTTCTTCTTCTTTTTGGCAGCGTACTTTTGCTTTGCCTTTGTACTGCCCTGCCTCCGCAGTGAATGATCCGTGAATTTCATAGTAGGGTTCGGGCTGAAATTGCTCGATTTCTAGCTGGCGGTCATAAATTAACTTAAGCGTCGGGGTCTGTACACGTCCGACACTAAAGACATGCTGTGCTCCCTTTTCTTGTAAAAGAAGCGTATAAAGACGACTTGCATTCATGCCGACTACCCAATCGGACAGTTGCCGTGCCTGAGCTTCATGGAAGAGTGAGAGATACGCCTCTCCCTCGCGCAGACGCTGAAAGCCTTTTTTTACCTCTTCTTTTTCCAAACTGTTAATCCACAGACGCTGTGTCGGTTTGCGGGACGCTCCCGCCTGTTCGATAATGCTGCGGGCAATGTTTTCCCCTTCCCGGTCACAGTCAGTGGCAATGATAATGCGGTCGGTTTCTTTTAAAAGTCGACGAACCACTTCGAATTGCTTGCGGGTCTTCGCATTCATTTTAAATTGGAATGTCTCCGGGATCATCGGCAGTTCCTTTAACTGCCAGCGTTTCCAGGCAGGTGTGTATTCCGCCGGAGCCCGCAATTCAACCAAGTGTCCGATCGCCCACGTCAGTATCGCACCCTGGGGAAACAGACCACAAGACGGAATCTCGATAAAACCGTTTCCTTTCCGTCCTTTCGGAAATGCCTCCGCATACGCTTGTGCCTGGCTCGGTTTTTCTGCTAAAATAACAGGCATGTTTTTCACTCCTTTATGAAAAGTCACAACCGTAATCGTGCTGCACTTGGGACCGTGGGCTGCACGCTTCCGTACGGAACTTATGTTCTTTCTTCTATTATAGAGGATAGCTGGCGCAAAGGGAATAGCAACGCCGTAAAATAAGTGGGCATCATGGTATACTAATAGAAAACACTGCTGTTCTAAGTGATTTATTTACTTGATGGAGGTTGTACGAGTGAGTTCTTTAAAAGAAACAGGATTTGCGTATTATGATCTAGGAAAGAAATTCACCTATGAAGGGGTTGAAAATGATTTAGCGGAGTTGCAAGATGCCTTTGATTCACTGCCTCCTGACGAATACGCCCCTCACTTAAACCGCTACCGTCGCTATGCGAGAGCAATCGTCATGCCGGGCACGCACCGGGTGGAGTGGCTGCCGGAAACAATCATTAACGGCGAACGTTATTATGAATATTTCCAAGGTAGCTTTAACCCTGAGTACAAGGGAGCATATCGCTGCTTCCCTTCCTTAACGAAAAAAACAATGGCAAACCACCTGCTAGAAGAGATCATCCGTTTTGATTTTAAAGAGACGTTTTGGATGAAAGAGGACGCGTTAATGCCAGTCCATGCGGGGATTCACTTTGTTAAATTGGCAGTGGAGAATGAGGGCGAAGTAGCTGTCTCCTCTCCGAACAACCTGCATCAGGACGGCGAACCGTTTACCTTTGCCCATCTCATCCGGCGCCGTAATATAAACGGAGGGATAAATGCGATTGCCACACCGAGAGAGCGCGGGAAAATGCCCAGTGACCTTCATCCCGATCAATTGCTGGCCCGGTTCTACCTTATGGAGCCGCTGGAGTCTTACGGTGTGTATGATCCACTTGTCTCTCATTACGTGGAGGAAGTAACGATCGGAAATGCGGCTGGTAGCGGGGAACGATCCGCTATCTTAATAGATTTCCAACCGACCGTGATCGCGAATCCTGATGAAATCCGGAGTATGCTCGGTGACACGAGCAGCATGCACCATGTGTGAACACAATTTTTTTGATGTTCTCGGCTGATAGCAGTAACAGCGGCGTTTCGCAAATAGTGTGGCGCCGCTATTTTTAAGATTGCTTGATTTCACAACGTCATACACTCCCTATGACGTTGCTATTATTGAGCAGTTCCCATTTAGCGACATCATAAGCTTACTATGATGTCGCTATTTCGGCTCTACTCTAATTTCACAGCTTCATACAGCCCCGATGACGTCTCTATCTTCGCTTCCCTCTGAAATAGAAGCATCATAGTCTTCCTAAGACACTGCTACTTCGTTCCTGTATGCATGTCACGATGTTTCCCTGCTTTGATTCCACTATTCCTTCTCTCATTCTCAGCTCTGATTTTTATTTTTAACATTTAAATGTTGCATAATCCCTTGACTTACACTCTAAATTTGCTTTAGAATAATCCGCAGATATTGATAATCATTATCATTTAGTTATTTTGCCTTGCGAATGTATTTATTTTTTTATCATCGGGAGGGACAATCACTAAACTCTTAATGTCACCCTACATAACTTAAGGAGGAGAAAAATGGCTATATCATTCCGTAAATGTGTTTTCACTATTCTTACGCTTGCATTGTTAAGTGTCCTGCTGGCAGCTTGTGGCAGTAAAGAAACATCCCAGAAAGAAGAAACGGGTAACGCAGCTCAGAATACAGAAGAAGCAAGCGCAGGTAACACAGATGCTTCGGAATCGGACGTCCGTGTGATTGAACATGCCATGGGAAAAACAGAAATTGAAGGAACCCCTAAGCGAATTGTCACCTTGTATCAAGGCGCAACAGATGCAGCAGTTGCATTAGGGGTCACTCCGGTCGGCGTTGTCGAATCTTGGGTGGAGCAGCCTGTGTACAAATATCTCCGTGATGATTTGGACGGCGTACAGCAAGTAGGCTTGGAAACGCAACCGAACATAGAAGAAATTGCCAAGCTTGATCCCGACTTAATTATTGCCTCAAAGCTTCGCCACGAAAAAGTATACGACCAACTTTCAAAGATCGCCCCGACGGTTACGCATGAGACAGTTTTTAAATTTAAAGACACCGTTGAACTGATGGGAAAAGCAATGAACAAAGAAGATAAAGCGGAGCAGCTATTGTCCGATTGGGATAACCGCATCGCAGACTTTAAAGAAAAAATCAATGCCAAATTAGGGGACGAATGGCCGATTGAAGTATCTGTCTTGAATTTCCGGACCGACCATGCACGAATTTATGTGACCGGTTTTGCCGGTGATATTCTGAGCGAGCTCGGGTTTGTCCGCCCTGAAAATCAACAGAAGGAAGCAGAGGCCGGTAACGTCGTGATGAAACTGACGACGAAAGAAAGTATTCCATCCATGAATGCAGATGTTTTCTTCATTTTTAACTCCGACGGTCATAACGCTGATGCCGAAGCCATTCAACAAACATACGATGAATGGACGAGTCATCCGCTCTGGCAGAACCTGGACGCCGTCCAAAACGACCGCACCTATATTGTCGACGATGTAGCCTGGAACATGGGTGGCGGCTATATAGCAGCCAACAACATGCTAGACCAGATATATGACCATTTTGAGTTAGAGAAATAAGTTACCGTGTTGTTAATCAGGCAGGGGCCGTGTCCCCCGCCTCCTTTTTATTAAAAACTTGTTGGAAAGAGTGCGACTATGAATCCGTTATTTCCGCGAACTTCATTTAAATTTATTGGCCTTGCCATAGGTCTAAGTATCTTTTTTATTTCGTTTGCCGCGAGCGTTGTGCTCGGCCAGACACCAACATCGATCAGTACAGCGATGGACGCGTTTCTTCGTTATGATGCGTCTTCCACAGAACACATTGTCATTACGACTACCCGTCTGTCTCGGGCGGTAATTGCTTCTGTGATCGGCGGGGGACTGGCGATGGCCGGAGCGCTCATGCAGGCATTGACGCGTAACCCGCTCGCGTCGCCGAGTATTTTTGGCATCAATGCAGGCGCGCTCTTTTTTGTCGTCACCGCTACCGTTTTATTCTCGGTCAGCTCGCTCTTACACTTAATGTGGATTGCTTTTTTAGGAGCCGCTGTTGCCGCCATCCTCGTTTTCTTTCTTGGATCGCTCGGCAGGGATGGTCTCTCCCCGATTAAAATTGTCCTGGCAGGAGCCGCGCTGACTGCTTTTTTCACCTCTTTCACGCAAGGTCTATTAGTGATCGATGAACAAAGTCTGGAGGGCGTTTTGTTTTGGATTGGCGGCTCCGTCGCGGGCAGAACGCTTGAGATGCTTGAGCCTGTCTTGCCATTCATGGCCGGGGCAGGTATCGGTGCCCTTCTTTTGGGGAGACCGATTAACATCTTAACGTCAGGAGAAGACATCGCCAAAGGGTTGGGACAAAAAACGATTCTAATTAAATTACTAACCGGCCTTGTCATTGTCCTGCTTGCAGGCGGAGCGGTAGCAGTCGGCGGTTCTATTGGTTTTATCGGTCTTATTGTCCCCCATATTGTCCGTGGTTTGATCGGGATGGATTACCGCTGGATTATCCCTTACTGTGCCATTTTTGGAGCAAGTCTGCTGCTTCTCGCAGATGTAGGAGCCCGGTTTGTCATTATGCCGGAAGAAATGCCCATTGGCGTGATGACGGCAATACTCGGGGCACCATTTTTCATCTACATCGCACGAAGGGGGTTCAGTAGAGAATGAGCAAACGTACAACCATCCGGAACCGCTCTGATTCGATCTCTTTTTTAGTGGAAAATAGATCTATGTTTGTCTTTCTCGTTTTCATTCTGCTCTCCTTTCTGTTATTCATTATCGGCTTATCCATCGGAAGCACGATAATTCATCCGCTGACTGTCCTAAAAGAACTCATTGGGATTGGAAACGGAGAGCATGCTTTTGTGATTGAAACACTGAGGCTGCCGCGCTTATTGCTTTCCTTCTTCGCTGGCATCTGCCTTGGTATTTCGGGGCTTATTCTACAAGGGATTGTCCGAAATCCGCTTGCCTCCCCTGACATCATCGGCATTACAGGCGGAGGCGCAGTTGCTGCCGTGGTGATGATTACCTATTTCCCAACTATCGATATTACACTTTTGCCGTTTGTGGCGATTGCCGGTGCTGGCACAGTCTCCTTTTTCATTTATACATTGGCATGGAAAAAAGGAGTAACACCGATCCGGCTTGTATTAATCGGGATTGGTGTTCAAGCGTTAACCGGATCTTTCATAACGATGCTCATGGTGCTCAGTCCGTCCTATTCAACGAGTGAAGCCTATATTTGGCTGACAGGCAGCGTATACGGCGCTAATTGGGGAAACGTCCTGAGCATGCTGCCGTGGATGATCGTCTTCGTACCACTCGCCTTCTTGTTTTCGCGAAAAGTTAACGTACAAGAGCTCGGTGACGATGTGGCCGCCAGTCTCGGAAGCCACGTGCAGCGAACACGATTCGGTCTTATCGCCATTAGCATCGCTTTAGCCGGAGCAGCAGTGGCATTTGCCGGCGGAATCGGCTTCGTCGGGCTAATCGCACCGCACATCGCACGCAGGCTCGTCGGCAGGTCATTCGGCAGTCTTGTGCCCGTCTCTGCACTAGCGGGAGGTATTATTGTCATGCTTGCAGACATCGTGGCCCGGACGGCTTTTTTGCCACTCGACCTCCCAGCAGGCGTTTTCGTATCCGGCATGGGAGCCCCTTTCTTCATTTACTTGCTTTACAAAACTCGTAATTCTTAAAGATCATCATTTAGAACTCACGCAAGTATGTTATGTTTCTCTTATTTCATTAAAAAAGGAGCGGTATAAGATGAATGCTTTGGAAACAAATTCACTGACGCTCGGATACGGTAATACGAAGATTATCGATGACCTGAACCTCGAAATTCCAACAGGGGAAATTACTGTTTTTGTGGGTGCAAATGGCTGCGGAAAATCAACATTACTGCGCTCACTCGCACGTCTCTTGAAACCACAGGCAGGGGATATTTTCCTGGAAGGAGATGCAGTAAAGGAGCTGTCTACAAAGGAAGTAGCGAAACGGCTTGCCATTTTACCGCAGGGTCCGACTGCTCCGGAAGGGCTGACCGTACTGCAACTTGTCAAACAAGGAAGATACCCGCATCAAAGCTGGCTGAAGCAATGGTCTCGGGAGGACGAGAAGATCGTCAAAGAGGCGCTTTCCGCAACGCAAATGCAAGGCCTGGAAGAAAGGTCCGTGGACTCGTTATCCGGCGGACAGCGGCAACGAGCGTGGATCGCGATGACCCTCGCGCAAAAAACCGGTACGATTCTTCTCGATGAACCGACAACGTATCTAGACATGGCACATCAAGTGGAGATTCTAGACCTTTTATTTGAATTAAATGAAAAAGAAAGCAGAACGATCGTAATGGTGCTCCATGATTTGAATCTCGCCTGCCGTTATGCGCATCACATCGTCGCGGTTCGTGATAAAAAGGTCTATGCACAAGGACGTCCGGAAGATGTCATCACAACCGATATGGTGAAAGATGTTTTTCAGATGAACTGTGATATTGCCGCTGATCCGCTTTTCGGGACACCAATCTGTATTCCACATGGTAAAGGCCGGTGTATCAAGGAAAAACGCTTATTGGAACATCAGATTCTGTAAGCGGGTAGGGGGATACATGACGAGGATACGTTCTGCCGCCGAGGACGTGCCTCCCCCGCTTCCGACCAATAATCAGGAAGGATGGAAAAAATGAGCAGTCTTGCTTTAGAAGAATTAAAGACTTTTCACATTGAAATAAAAACCGACCAGTCTCCTGGAACCACAACCGAGCTGTCTGATTTGCTTGAGGAAAAACAGTGCTTTTCTTTTTTGGAAAAACAACGGATAGCCTTTCATGCGCCCAGTATTCCCGTGGCCGCTTCCATGTTCTCCAAAAGATATGCCCACCTTGTTGTCGCCTCGACGTTATACAGCATGGCTGTCTACAACGGTGCTTTTCACCTTCCTGTCAAAGCGTGCTCCCTGAGCGAAGATCGCAAACTTTGTATCCGGCAAGAGCTATGCCCCTGGGAGGAAGCCAGACACCTAGACCGCGAACCGTGGCGAAAAAAGGTGCTTGGAAGACTTTTTATGTGTCACCTTACCCCTATTTTTCATATATTAGAAAAAAACTCCCGCCTGCCCGCTTCGATTTTATGGGAAAACGCCGCCACCCGCATGAACTCCGTATACAGAAAAATTCTGACCAGTAAACCCGGCCCGGTGGTCGAAGAGCGCCTTTACAACGATTTTTGTTTTTTGAAAGAAACGGACGGGACACTTTTCCAGCTCGCTGAAAACCCGCTTGCTCCCTACCTTAAAATAGAGGAGAACTTAGAACTGCCACAACGAAAAACATGCTGCCTGTACTACACGCTAGAGAAAGAAACGGAAGACCTCCGTTTTTGCCGTAACTGCCCTACGAAGTCCCGTCGGTATGCTGACTAAATCACTATTAACTCGCACGAAAAACTGTACGATACTGGTGAATCGAGACGACTGTTGCTTTTGGAGCATAGCGTCTTCCAGATTGTGTCTCGTCATTCTCCCACTAGCCAGCCGCTATTTTCTACCCCATCGATTTTCACGACGCCATTCGCTCTCTATAAATGTCGCTGTTTTCCCGGTCACTCACTTTCAATACATCATACACTTGCTATGACGTTGTTATTTTCGGGTTCTCTCATTTTCATATCGTTATACACTCGCTATGACGG
Organism: Bacillus piscicola; assembly: GCF_022458745.1. Lineage (GTDB taxonomy): Bacteria > Bacillota > Bacilli > Bacillales > Marinococcaceae > Alteribacillus_A > Alteribacillus_A piscicola. Next base: position 38,140 of record NZ_JAJJJF010000010.1, on the reverse strand, counting down.
TGTTATTTGTTCAGTCACTCCGTTTTACGGCTCCATACACGCTGGAATTCATCGCACGCATCCTCGATAGTGACGCCCTTATCGTCATGGGCGGAACGGCTTCCAAAGTCATTGGCGACATTGTCGGGGCAGCTTTTGTATTAATGAATGAAAATGTGCGTTAATGTAATAGCGGCTACTCCCATAATTGGAACAAACTTTAACATCATAACCCCATTTTCTGAGGATATGAATGGCTCAAGTGGATCTTTTGCGGGCGATGCCATAAATCGGATAAAACGTGCCCACCTGCTTGGTTTCATAGGGAAGTCAGGTATATCTACATGATATTCTTCCAACTTCGCAGACAGATGGTGATCTTCTTTAAAAGACTCCTGAGTCATATTCGTTCCCCTCCAATTCTTCTCTTAATCTCTTGATTGCCACGTGTAATCTAGATTTAACCGTTCCTTTTGGAATGGCAAGAATTTGAGCTACTTCATCTTGAGATAGCTCATGGTAATAGTAGAGTAATACAACAGCGCGTTGTGTGTCAGGCAGCTTTGCAATGGCTTCCCGAATCGTTATTCTATCTGACAGATGGAGTCCGTCGTTCTGTACCGGGGTAAGAAAGGGTAAAAGTTTCTTCCATCTCTTGCGACGGTTTAATTTTGTTATCAACAATCGATAAGCAATTTGGAACAGGTACGACTTTAGTTTACCCTTCTCTGGATTGTAATCATGCTTATGCCGCTGCAGTTTGACAAATGTATCTTGAACAATGTCAATACTTAAGTGCTCATCTCTTGAATAACGGAAAACGAATGAATAAAGAGGCGGTTTTAATAAAGTGTAAATTCCTTCTAATGCTTCATTATCTCCTTTTTGATAAGCGATCATTAATTCATCTTCACGATCATTCAATCTCATCGCCCCAGCGTTCCTTTATAGCTTTCAGGGTCATAGATACCCGGCAAATTAGATAAATAATGGATACCAATGTCCACACTTGTGCTTGGTTTGTAAAAAATTGTACCAAAACATTTTCAACAGTTTTGCCACTAGATACCAGAAAATTAAGAGCTTGAACACAAATAACGGAATATGCAGCCAGGACAATCGTAAGTGTATCAAAGACATTCCATCTTAAATATATTTTCGATTTTTTGTAATTGATTTTACCATTCTCGCGAACAACATATTTACGCTCCATTGGAATAGCAATCGCTAAAATAACAATTATTAAACAACCGCCAACAATTAGAGAAACGATCCAGCCAGTATCCATTCTTCCCATCCCCTTTACTCTCTTTTCTAACTATACAAACGAGAGAGCAAAAAGGTTCATTTAGAGGGAGGAAAAAATCATTATCATCCTTACGAAGTAAATGTGCTATCATTGGCTAATTTATCTTCATCATTTAGCAATTCAAAAACGGCATCGTTATTTCAACAGGTGCTTAAAAATTTTTTTCTTTTTGACAAATAGAATATATGATGTTAAATTATTAAACAGTTAATTAAATAAACTGTTTAATAAGAGTGAACAAACTAGAACACACTGAAGATGCCAACTATATATAAAAAGGGGATATGCTGCGTGTCGAATCAAGACCACCCAGAGAGCACCGAACTATTTTCAACGGAATTTAATCAAAATCCATATCCTGGCCTGTCATCATTACGAAAGAGTGATCCCATTTACCGCACACTCATGCCGAACGGGCAGTATGCTTGGGTGGTGACCCGCTATGAGGACGCTGTTGAGGTTTTGAAAGACCAACGTTTTAGTAAAGACCGCACAAAGCTGTTTGATGATGGTGCCGGCTATGATGTAATGGGCAAGAATATGTTATTTTCCGATCTCCCTGATCACAAACGGCTGCGAAGCCTCGTCCAAAAAGCATTTACACCGCGGATGATTGAAGGCCTGCGTGGCCGGGTTGAGGAAATTACGAATGAGCTGATTGATGATATGGAAGGCCAAAAAGAGGCCGATTTTATCAATGCTTTCGCCTTTCCATTACCTATCATAGTCATTTGCGAAATGCTCGGCGTTCCGACAGAAGATCGTGACAAGTTTCGTGAATGGTCCAATACTCTCATTGAAGCTTCGAACAATCCAGAACAAGCAATGAACACCGGACAAAGCTTAATGGCTTTCATGGCGTATATCCAGAACTGGATTACAGAGCGCCGTAAAGATCCGCAAGACGACCTCATAACTGACTTGATACAAGCCGAAGAAGGCGGAGATCAGTTCACAGAAGAAGAGCTTTGTTCCCTCGTCTTTTTGCTAATTGTTGCGGGACACGAAACAACCGTCAACTTAATTAGCAATGGACTTCTTGCCCTGCTTGAACATCCGGATCAAAAGAGAAAATTACAGGAAAACCCTGAACTCATTCATACCGCTGTCGAAGAATTTTTACGTTATGACGGCGCTGTTATGTTCAGCACCGACCGCTGGGCGAGCGAAACGATTACATGGGGAGACAAGGTTATCTCTCAAGGAGACTTGGTGATAGTGGCCCTTGGTTCGGCCGACCGTGATCCCGAACATTTTGCAGACCCGGACGTTTTTGATATCACACGGGAAAAGAGCCGTCACCTTGCCTTCGGAAAAGGGATTCACGCTTGTCTCGGAGCCCCACTTGCCCGCTTAGAAGCGGAAATTGCCATCAATACGGTATTACGTCGACTGCCACACATCAAACTGAACACCACTATTGAACAATTGAAATGGCGTCCAAGCACGATCATTCGCGGAATGGAAGAATTCCCCGTTACCTTTTAGGTAACCACAAGCCTGTCCGGTTTATAGCCTGGACAGGCTTCTTGGTTTAGTTTTACGCACAAAATTATGCCAAAATTGCCACATATTTTGTCACAGTGCGCTATAATAAAAAAATATTCTAAATGCGCTGCTTTCTTCTTCCATGATGAAGCAGCTTTAAGAAACAGAGGTGCCAGCCATGGAAAACATCTTTCCCCATATCCAGCATGATCCGTTTCTCGTTTTTCTCTCTTATGTTATCGCAACCATTTCGGCCTACGCATCTATTGATTTAGCAAGAAGAATGAGAATATCCGACGGAAAAGGTAAAATCATATGGCTCGTTTCTGGCGCGTCCGTTCTCGGAATCGGTATTTGGTCGATGCATTTTATCGCTATGTTAGCTCATCATTTTCCTTATCCCGTCTACTACGAGGTGGGACTTGTCATTGTTTCCGTTATCGTCGCGGCTGTCGGCTGTGTTATCGGCTACTATATCGTATCGGCTAAGCCGTTTAACATTTCCCGTTTTCTAGTGTCGGGAGTAATCATGGGACTTGGAATTGCCTCCATGCACTATATCGGAATGGAAGCTATTCAACCGGTGACTGTCACATATGAGAAATCGCTTTTCTTCCTCTCTATTTTTATTGCTGTGTTCGCCTCAGCTGCTGCCTTGTGGATCGGTTTTCTATCACCTTATGCAGAACGGGGGATGTCTTGGAAATTAAAATTAATTTTTTCTCTACTGATGGCAATCGCAATTTCAGGCATGCATTATACCGGCATGGCAGCAGCGCGATATTCCATGACTTCCACTCTAAGCGATACGCTGATAGACTCAATGCTTGACACCAGACTTCTCGCTTGGATCGTAACCGCTGTTACTCTTATTATTTTTTTATTATTCTTTTTTTCCATCACCTTCGACCGTATGTGGCGAAAACAGGAGGTAGTACAAAGCTCGATTCTTGATGCGGCACAAGACGGGATTGTTGTATCGAGTAGCGACGGCAGAATCTTACATGCAAATCCAGCGTTTTACAACTTACTGGGGCAACCTGTAAAACCACAACTGTCAGACCAGCTGCAAGCCTATCACCCCGATTTCAAAAATGATATCGACGTCAATCGGGAATACCATATTGAAGTGACTAACTCCTTGTTAGAGGTGAAACGACATCTCATTGAAGGGGAGAATGTCGATCATTCGCTTTGGTTTTTCCGCGATATCACAGAGAACATGCAGGACAAACAAAAAATTGAATTCATGGCTTACCATGACACGCTGACACAACTGCCGAACCGCTTTAAACTGGAGGCAGTACTTTCGGAATGGTTGGACGCTGATTACGAGGTTGCCTGTATTTTTCTTGATCTCGATCGATTGAAGTTCACCAATGATACTCTTGGCCATGAAGCAGGAGATGAACTGCTTCAACACGCTGCTGAACGTTTGAAAACCATCATATCCAGCAATGATCTCCTCGCACGATTCGGTGGCGATGAGTTTATCATTCTTTTAGCTGGAGATCGTGCAAAGGCAGCCATGGAAATCGCACATGAATGCGTAAAGACGATGGAGGTTCCTTTCACCGTTAACGGTGTAAACCTGCGTATCACCATCAGTGCCGGCGTGTGTACATATCCGCAAAATGCTGATTCAGCAACGGAATTAATTCGTTTTGCCGACTTTTCCATGTACGAATCGAAAAGAAACGGTAAAAACCAAGTTACTCTATTCAATTCGGTTATCAAGGAACAGACACGGCGAGCTGTTCAAATCGAGGAGGCGCTCTTGACAGCGATCGACCGCGGCGAATTCCATTTGCTCTATCAACCGAAGATTTCTGTCAGAACAGGGAGGTTGGACAGCGTTGAAGCGCTCCTCCGCTGGAACCATGCGCAACTTGGGGCAATATCTCCCGCAGAGTTCATACCAATCGCAGAGGAAAGAGGTATAATTGATGAAATCGGAGAGTGGGTACTACGAGAAGCATGCCGGCAGTGGGGAGATTGGACAAACGAGCACGACCAGCCTATTGCTGTCGCTGTGAATATTTCACCCCTTCAATTTTCAAAGGATGATTTTCTGCCAGTTTTAAAACAGATTATCGAGGATACCCAGATCGATCCTCATTACTTAGAACTTGAGATAACCGAGTCCGCTTCGCTTGCATTTGAAGACCACATGAAAATAAAACTACAGGCACTTCGAGAAATGGGGATAAAAATTTCACTGGATGATTTCGGAACAGGCTACTCGTCTTTTCGACATTTAAAAGAGATGCCAATTGAAGTGTTGAAAATTGACCGATCCTTTTTAAACGAGTTGATAGGTAACAGTGGGCAAGAGGCGATCGTCCGTTCCATGATCCAGCTCGGTCATAACTTAAATCTTCAAGTACTTGCAGAAGGTGTGGAAGATCAATTACAGGCTGATTGGCTTAAGCAGGAAGGCTGCGACATCGTACAGGGGTTCTTCTACAGCAGACCGGTTCGTCATGATGTTATTAGTGACATTGCCCATTACTCAAAAACCAACAATCTAAGCCCCTCTCCAACAGTTTGGAGATCACTATCTGCAGGGACTGAATCGAACAGAGTCTAAAAAACACTTCGATTTTATCCCATCTCTATCACCACCTAATGGAATCAAAGCCAATCCTCGTGACTTTCGATAAACGAGCAGACAGGTTGTTGTTCTCCAACGAAAACCTTCTGCTCTTTTGTTTCCTCGCAACGTGCTCGATTGCCTCACCTGCAAGAAATCTAGTTTATCGATCACTTCAGAAATTAGTCTGTAAGGTAAACATAACTAAAAAAGAAGAACCTGGAATAGATCCTTCTTCTCTCCGTATAAATTGGTCTCCTATCGTCTAAATCACATCGGTGCTTCCATTTCCTCCATGCGTCCCACATCTTCCATCTGTGCCCCTACATCCACGGCTTGCTCGATTGCTTCATGAGGGATCTTGATTTCGTCTATTCCATCCAGTTTAGAGAATTTCCCTTTAGAAGATTGCGTCAAGCTCATCGTCTGACCATCCTGTTCCATCGCCATGTCCATTTTCAATTCAAATTCTTTTTGATAAAACGTTTCTTTGTCAATGAACATCACATATGATAAGTTTTCGATATCGAGCTGATTCATCGCCTGTTCCATATCAGCCTGCGTTTGCGGATCGTTGTTCATTGGAGAAAATGTTTTTGCGATTTCTTTTAATTCTTCCCCGGATCCGTTCACGGTAAGTTTATAGAATTCGCCTTCCTCATTTAATTTCAAGTTCTGAGAAAAATCCTGCAGCATCTCTAATTGCTCCTGAGGAGACATCTGCATGTTTTCAAGATTAGCCATCCCCATGCTTTCCGCACTCATGCTCATCCATTGATTTGTCGTCGGTTCATGTAAATATACCGTACCATCTTCATTCATATATTGTTCCATTTCCATCATTTCGCCATTTTCGGGATTCGGCATCGAAATGACTTGATGGAACATCATCGGTTTTTGCGTGACGTCCATCTGAAGTTCCATACCCATTGGGATTTCTTCACCCTGAATTTGCGTGGCCTGATCCATCGTCATGTCGATACGGTAACTGTTAATAGCCTCCATTGCTTCGATAGACTGTGCTAATATAGTCTCAGCCGACACCGTGTCAGTATCTGCCTCCGCCTCTTCCGTTTGCTCTACAGAAGGGGTCTCTGATTCTACTGACGAAGCTTCCTCTACTGGTTCCTCACTCGTCTCAGTTTCTGTGCCTCCACAAGATGCTAGCAGTAAGGTACATCCTGTCAACACAGCTAACCACATTAACTTTTTCAACCGGCTTCCTCCCTCTAACTTGACAGCCTTTTCTCGTGAATTATTCATTGACAATATATTGGCTGGTAATCATTTTGGTGATAATTATAGCATTAGCACTTTCAAAAGATGAGTTAGCAAAGAACTAATTATTGCGAAGACTTTGAACCTAGTCGTCTTGCTATTCGTTAGTCTATCGTGCTAATAAGTAAGATTCGCTCCCGGCCCTACAGGAATACCAAGTAAATACCAAGCAACAAAAAAGATTGTCCAGATGACGAGAATAAAAAGAGAATGCGGCAGCATGAGAGAGACAACCGTACCCACTCCGTTATGTTTGCCGTAACGCTGCGCAAAGGCTACGATGAGTGGAAAAAAAGGCATTAACGGTGCAATAATATTAGTAGCCGAATCCCCAATACGATAGGCAACTTGTGTAACTTCAGGCGCAATACCAAGTTGCATAAACATAGGAACAAAGACAGGAGCCATGATCGCCCATTTTGCAGAATCCGCTGCAATAAACAGATTAATCAGGGCGGTTATAAAAATTAAGGCAACGAGTAACATGACTCCAGTGATATGGAGCGCCTCCAGCAAGTTCGCTCCTTTTACAGCGAGAATTGTTCCTAAATTTGTGTAATTGAAAAACGCAACAAACTGGGCTGCAAAAAAGATCAGTACGATAAAACCTGCCATCGTCTCAAAAGAAGAGGTCATCAAATTCGCGACATCCTTATCATTTTTCACCGCCTTTGTGACAATTCCGTACACCACACCAGGAACAAGAAAAATCAGCATCATAATAAAAATGATACTACCCATAAATGGGGATTGGACAAAACCACCCTGTTCACCTCTTAGCAAACCGTCCTCTGGAATCACCATCAGTAAAATCCCAATAACAACGGCCAATACAGAGAGATTTCCCCATAAGAGCCCTTTCTTTTCTAAAGCAGAAATGCCCTGGTTGTTCCGATTTTCTTCAGATACATACTTCCCCAATTTCGGTTCTACAATTTTGTCCGTCACGAATGTCCCGATCGCTACTACTAGAAAAGTAGAGATGAACATATAGAACCAATTATCCGTCGGAAAAACTGTATATTCCGCATTTAAAATTCGGGCTGCTTCGGTTGAAATACCACTGAGTAACGGATCATTGGTCCCTAGAAACAGGTTAGCCGAATATCCTCCGGAGACTCCGGCAAAGGCGGCAGACAGACCGGCTAGCGGGTGGCGTTTAAACCCAACGAAGATAATAGCGCCGAGCGGTACGAGAATAACATAGCCGACCGAGGCTGCGACATTGGACAATACCCCCATGAGCACTACAATCGGCGTTGCAAATTTCTGTGGCGCTCTTGTCACCGTATGAGTCATTAGGGTACTAATATAACCACTTTTCTCCGCCACCCCCACACCGAGCATTGCCACAAGTACGGGGCCAAGAGCCACGAAGGACGTGAAATTATGTACGACACTCGTAAACATGTACCGAATGCCATCTGGCACAAGCAAGCTGACAGTTTGGACATGAAGCATTTCCTTTTCCATCGTTTCACGGTTAATTCCTTCAAATTGAACACTTACCTCCAAAAGATACAATACATGCGAGGCAACTATCACCAATAAAGTAAACAACACAAAGATAGTAACTGGATGCGGGAGCTGGTTTCCCCTTTTTTCAATAAAATTCAATGCTCTTATAACCATGGTCGGCTTCTTCGGTTGACTCATATCACCCCTCCTTTCGATATATTTCCCAAAGTTAAGTATACCGATAAGAATTGAAAAATGACAAGCGAAACACCTAATTTACTTACCTACACCACAGATGAAATGTTGAAGTTACTAACATGCGTACTATCTGGATAGACGATGCATACAATATAGACAACCCGCAGAAGGTAATGCAGGAGAGGTAAAAAGAAGCGGAGATGATTACTGTGCTCACATTTATAGGTACACTACTGTTTTTATTGATGATTACGATTATTGTAGTGCGATTTATGGGAAAGTCTGCTTTAGCTCAATTTACTCCTCATGATTTGATTGCCATCTTTTTCATCGTAAGTCTTGCCGTGAGTTCCATCGAGGTGAACGGACTATTGCAATCGGTGATCGGCATCGGGCTCGTGATTATTGTACATATTTTACTTTCAAGACTAAGCCTGTATAACCGCTTAAACCCAGTGATGATCGGGGAACCGCTTATTCTTATCAAAAATGGAAAAGTCATTAAATCAAGCCTGAAGCGCAGCCGTTTTTCGTTAGCCGAGCTGCTGGCCAGTATAAGGGCGAAAGGTTATGCCGATATTACCCACATTCAATACGCAATCCTTGAACCAAGTGGCGATATCAGCGTGTTGATAAAAGAAGTTTCAGCCCCTCTTACCCCCGCTTCGCTGGGATACCAGACAAATGATCAAGGGCTTCCCATTGCTGTCATTATTGAAGGTAAAATCCAGCCCCGTAATTTGCAATTGATTCATAAAGATAAAGAATGGCTGCGCACAAAGCTACAAGCAGTCGGCGTTAAATCACTTGATGAAATTTTCTATGCTGCCGTAAGAGAAGAAGATCACTCTTTAATCGTTGATGATGGAAAGGGTTGTTTTTAATGACTATGCCTAAGAATAAAAAGTCGATTCCCACCTATAAGGAACCGACTGATTGCAAATGAATCAATAATTTTTTTATCACTTTATCGATTGCGGACAATCAAAACATCACACGGAGCATGGCGGACAATTGCTTCGGATACGCTCCCGATAAATAGCCGCTCTACCGCATTCAGACCAGTGGCTCCGGCAACAACGACGTCCGCTTTATACTCTTCAGCTAACCCTCGTGGTATTTTCCCTTTCGGCGTACCGTGCTCTATTACGGTCGTCACCTTTTCTACACCTGCTTCCTTAGCCTCTTTTTCGTGGTCTTGAAGCAGCTTTTCTCCGTAATCTTCGGCCTGAGAAATAACCGTATTGTTATACTGTTCAATTGTTGCTAATGCTCTTGTATCGACAACATGAGCAATAATTAAGTGAGCGTCACTGCTTCCTGCAAGATCAATTGCTTTAGATAACGCACGTTTCGATTCATCTGATCCATCAACTGCTACGAGAATGTTTTGATATACTGCCATACTATTAGGCCTCCTAAGTAATTAAACTACTATACTAAAAAGTTTACTAAATACGCAGGTTTTCCACTATCAGGACTTTCCCTATATTTCGTAAACACTTATACTTTTTGTCACCTCTATGGAAACGACAATCATCTTATTCAATTTTTATTTCCTCTTCCCCTTTTTCCCCATTCAGAGCAAAGCGAAACAGATTATACTGGTTAGTCTGGTTCGCTTTCTGGCTCATTTTGACGTAGTACAAGAAGGTTTCGTGTTCATTCAGCTTGGAGTTCATGACGGCCTCATTAATGTGGAGTCGATCCCCCTCTTCCTTTTCTGCGCGGTCGAACCATACAAGATCATACAAAAATTTCCCGCCTTCTCCCCAATTCATAATAGTTTGGTAAAGTAAAGTGGTCTCATCTTCGAATAAAACAAACTCACTAATCGGGATATCACTTTTTTTCTTTGAGACGAGATCCAGTGCGGCCGGATCGTCAATTTCCATTTCATAAATTCGCTCGGTTGCTTGAAACATTGATTCCGGTGTAGATTTTGCAAAATCATCCGGCAAGATCATTAGCAGTTTTTTCCCATCATCTACCAATCGCAAGGAGCCGGGAGCGTAAGCTTCAAAAGATCGTATTTTTTCCCAATTGCCATCCCGTTTTAATGTATATAGATCCGATTCAAACGGAATAAATCCTGCTTCTGGTTCTGTGCTAGTGCTCAAATGGACACCATTTACAATCATCCGGTCATGAGTGGCATCGTACAGTATCTCTTCCATAAAGCCTCTCGCATGGAGAACGTTCGTTTTTTTCCCGGTTTCGGTATTCACTGTCATCACATCGCTATACACCAATTGGAATTCTTGCTCCCCCGGCGGCTCTTCCGGGGCTCCGGTTGTCGATATAAAGGTTACTTCTTCCTCTCCGCTAAAAACAGGACTGAGAATTTCCCGTCCTTCTTCCGATTCATACACAAGCTGTGACACGCCATCCTCTGATTGAACGAAAAGAGACTGCACTCCGTTCTGGGCTGTCACATAGAGAAGCTGGTCCTCCTTACCCAAATCGTATTCCCCTGTGAAGGCAGGACGCGCTTTTTCTTGCGATGTAATAATCTGCCCTGCCGCCACAAGCCCTCCTGTTAATACTAGAATCATGCTAAATAAAATGATTAATCCTTTTTTATTCATCGTCTCCTCCTCTCCTTTATCAGAATCCAATCTCAAAACCAAAAAATGCAGCCAGCCAAGGCATAAAAATGAATCCCAGCACCCCTGCAGATAACAGGAGACTAACTAAGGCTCCTTTTGGGTGGCGACGGGCCAGCATAACTTGTGCAGTATAAAGAAGCACCCAAACTAAAAGAGGTACGATAACATAGAAAAGAACAGAAGCAGGGGCTCCAAATCCGATCGCAATCAAAAGTAGGTACAAACCCGGTAGCGCTGTTAACAGTCCAAGCGTAATATTAACCGCATGAATCACACGACGGGCTCTTTTGTTGTGACTGTTCGTTTCATAGGTAAGGGCCGTTCGGTAAAGAAGAAACACATTTAAGAGAACCATTAATAGAAAACCAATCATCCAAAAGATGTTGTTTCCTAAAGGAGCAGGGGTGCCAGTCGCATTCCCAACGAGCAATAAGAAATTCAAAAGGAGCGCCAGGCTCAGCCATATCTTTCGGTTAATGCTATAGGAACGGTTGAGCGCGAAGAATAGAACGAGAGAATGACCAATTATCCCACTTAATACGTGGAAGAGCGCTACCTTTTCTTCGATTAGAACGATCAAGTACTCCCCGATTGTGAAAAGAAAACCTAGAATTGCTAGCAAAAGCAGCAATTCTTTCCGGAATGGAAACATTGCCTGCTGTAGCCGATCCCCTATTTCTGCTTCTTTCCCAAATGATTTCATCGCGTATTCAGTTGCCTCCTCCTTCGATTTTCCTTGCTCGAGCTGTTCATCACAGATCATATAAACATGGATCAGCATTTCTTCATATAAATCGTCTCGTTCCGTTTTGCTGCAATCGGTTTGATCGACGATCCGCTTTACGTAATTCTCCAATTCATGACTCATAGGAACCGCCCTCAAATACTCTCTTCATCAGTTCGTTTAGAGTGGCCCACTCCTTACGCTTCCGCCCTAATTCCTTATCACCTGTTTCTGTCAAGGAATAATATTTCCTCCTCCCGCCAGCGGGCTCGCTCCAATATGACCAAATCCACCCTTTCCTCTCCATCCGCTTTAAAGCCGAGTATAGTGTTCCTTCACTCATATCGTACGTGTCCTCACTAAGCTCCTTAAGTTTCTTCGTCATTTCGTAGCCATACAAATCCTTTTTTGCAATCAAGGAAAGCAACAGTACATCAATACTACCCTTCATCATCTCTTTATCCATCCCAACCAAATCCTCTCTTCGAAGATGGTTCCATTGTATATGTTCCATACCTCGTAATACAAGGGTTGGTTTTTAACCAAGGTAAAAGCACGTCTCTCCTTAAGGAATGTGTCTTTTTTTCGTGGACATAGCTTAAATAAGCACTTGCGTGATTTATCCAACCGTTAAAAAATAAATATTTGTTGTAAATTGTTGAATTTACTGACTTTGGATATATACTGAAAGATAAACAGGGGCTGGTCGTTTGGTTCCCGGATGAGAGAAAGGAAGAGAAGAAAATGGAGACTAATACTCACTTTGGTAAACGTTTAAAAAATCTCAGACAGCAACGAAGACTGTCACAAATAGATTTAGGCAGCGCTATCGGAGTGTCGCAGGCGACAATCGCTTCGTATGAAAGCGGCGGAAGAAGACCGCGATACTCACGAATACTCACGATCGCCGAATACTTTTCTATCTCTCCTAATGCACTCCTCGGTTACAAGTCTGGGCGCCGTGCGATTGACGGTTTGCTTACTGTGCCTGTTTACAAATTTCTCCCCGCTCACGTGAAGATAGGGGACAAAAAACATCTTCACCACTATTCTTATTTGCCAGAAGACGGGCGATATAAAGAAGACAAAGTCTTTATGTTAAATAATCTTGATGAAGCGATGAGCTCACGTATTCAAAAAGGAGATTCACTGGTCGTCACCGTCACCGATACGATCGAAGAAGGTGTACCTTTCGTCGTTCATATCCATAAAGAAAAGGCTACGATAAGGCGAATTTATCAGGAGGAGCGAACAAACTCTTTCATCTTAACTGCCGATCATCCGGACTACCCGCCACACTTGCTCAAACGAGAGGAGTTCCTCATTCGCGGCAAAGTTTCTCAAGTTATTTTTGAACCTCGTTAACAATAGAAAAGCCGTGCTTCTCTTAAGAAGGGATTCGTATTCTTTGCATCCTCTCCGCTGAACGCGTAAAATGGGAGTGGTATCATTCCAGTGCAATGATTGTTTCTTTGCACCTTTGCATTCATTCAGACGTGAGGAGGGTTTCCATGCAAAATAACGATGACGAAAAAAATACAAACAATCCTAATAACAATACAACGAACAATAACAATGCTAATAAAGAGAAGGAAGAACCATTGTTTGAAAAAGGGGAACTTCTTTATTTTCAAGATAAAGCGTGCCGAGTAATCGCAGAATATGACCGTACCGTGTGCGTGGAATATTCGGATTATCCATTTGCCGGAGAGGAAGAAGAATTTCCGTACCCGCGTGTCATCCTCTTAAAAAACGAGGTCCGACGTCCTTCCTAAGTAAACAGACGTTACCGTAATAGCATCACTCGATAACAACGCTTGGATATCAATATCCAAGCGTTGTTTGTGTTCATGACCCCCTTACAGAAAAGCCCACTCCGAACCTGCTCTGTACCTGATACCACCATGTTTCTATCTATGAAGTTTAACAAATGCTATGTGGTGGTACATAAGGGGCAGATATTACAGTGGGAGGAGATTCGTATGGATCCGAGAAAACAGCAGATTAATGGCCAGCCCGCGCAGACGCAGGCGAAACAGCCCGGCATTGAGTCGCAGATGGACCCGTTACCAATACAGCCTAAGACGTACAGAGGTAGCGGTAAGCTAAAAGGGCGCACTGCGCTCATTACCGGAGGTGACAGCGGGATCGGACGCGCGGTTGCTCTTGTATATGCAAAGGAAGGCGCTGACATTTCCCTCGTATACCTAGAAGAACATGGTGATGCTGAGGAGACAAAAGCGCTTGTAGAGGCGGAAGGTGTTTCTTGTTTCTTATTAGCCGCCGATCTAAAGAAAGAATCTTTTTGCAAAGAAGTGGTTGAAAAAACGGTTACTGAACTTGGCAGGCTTGACATCGTCGTGAACAATGCCGGCATTCAATATGTTGTCGATGATATCGCTGAGATATCAGCTGAGCAACTTGAAGAGACGTTTCAAACGAATTTTTACTCTTATTTTCACGTCACGAAAGCGGCGATTCCTCATCTACAAGAAGGCAGTGCCATTATCAACACCGCCTCCATTAACGCCTACAGAGGAAATCCAAGCTTAATCGATTATTCCGCAACAAAAGGGGCAATCGTCTCTTTTACACGCAGCCTTGCCCCGCCGCTAGCAGAAAAAGGCATTCGCATTAACATGGTCGCTCCTGGCCCGGTATGGACACCCCTCATCCCGTCTACTTTTCCTGCAGAAGGCGTCGAAAACTTCGGAACCGGAAGCCTGTTTAAGCGTCCCGGTCAGCCATCGGAACACGCAGGCGCCTATGTCTTTTTAGCCTCCGATGAGTCATCATATATGACTGGACAAGCGATTCACATTAACGGGGGAGAATACCTTTCTTCCTAATCAACGAAGGCAAGCATTACAAAAAAGAGACAGTTATCATCATTACTTGGATAACTGTCTTTCTTCTATGACCGCTTCAGGGATATATTTTTTCTTTTTCGTCGTTAGTAACACACCTGTTATAACAACGAGCGCACCAATGGCTTGGATGGGTGTAACAACGGCCTCAAGAAAGAGTACTGCGCCAATTATCGTAAACACCGGCAGGAAATTCAGGAATACAGACGCCTGCGATGGCCCGATAGCTTCGACTCCTTTATTCCATAAGATCAAGGCAATCACTGATGGGAAAATTCCTAGATACAAAAGACCGAGAAGATGATCCTGCTCTAAGATGTTCGGGAAGCCGTAAGCCCGCCACTCTAAGGCAGCAATTGGTAATAAGGCGAAATTGGCGATCGCAAGCATGATAAGCAGGCTGCCGTAAACCGGAAACTTAAACATGTGGTATTTCACAAGTATTGAATAAGCAACCCACATCCCAACAGCGCCAAGCATGATAACGTCCCCGATATTAAAGGCCAGGTTGCTGACAATCTCCCAAGACCCCTCTGTAATCACCCAAAAAGCTCCTCCCACCGAGAGAATAACTCCAACCCATTGAACAGCACGCAGTCTTTCTCTTAAGAAAAGTACACTGACCAAAATTGTAGCGATGGGGATGGATGATTCCATAATGGCGACATTCGTCGTATTCGTAAACTGCAAGGATGCGTAAATAAACGTATTAAAAAAAGCAACCCCCGTCAAAGCCATGCCTAAAAGCGGCTTCCACTCTCTCTGGAACGTTTCTCGGTAGCGGACAGCCTGCCGCCAGCCGAACGGAAGTACCACTAAAAAGGCTATCAATACGCGGAAAAAGGCTATTGTATATGGAGGCAGATCATTGATCGCTTTCCCTACAATAATATTGGCCGCATATAGAATAGCTGTAATCAGTAGAAACACGTACGCCTTCACGAAAGATCCCCCATTTCTCCCTCGGTCCAGTGTAACGCTTTTCTCCACTTTCGTTAACCACTTAAACTCAGGTAAAATGGGAGAATACTAAGGTTACTTCCTATTCTTGATTTCTTTCCTCTTACTAACTAAACGGTTTTTAACACGTCATGATATTCCTCGTTTTTCTTTAATTGTTTAAGTGCGTATGGACATTGTGCGATAATTTCTTTATTTTCTGCACGAGCTTTGTTAACGACTGCTGCGACCAGCTCCTTGCCGATCCCCGCACCGGCTAATTCATCAGAAACATGGGTATGCTCGATGACGAGATCACTTTCCCTGTCATGTCTGTACGTAATCTCCGCTTTTTTCTCCCCATCTTTCTCCACAAAAAATTCTCCATTCCCTCGCGTTATCTGTGCCATCGATTCTCCTCCTTCCCTTGCTTCCTATCCTTTACCCGATATAGAAAAGATGCAGACAAAAGATACGAAAAACAATTAATTTTTAATATCATCATTTATCATACACAAAAAAATATTAACAAAATTGGGTCAATAACTAAATTAGTGGTACTTTTATACCGATATAGAAAAGGAGGATACTATTGAGAGGCAGGGGAGAGGTAACATGCTTAATTTGAAATTCAGCCACAAAATTACACTGATTACGATTTCAATTATCGTGGCGACAGTTGTGTCACTAGCTGCATTTACGTATCAATCACAGCACCGGTTAATTTCACAGCAAATGGAAACGGAAGCGGAGAATGTACTCGAACAGCTCGACGGGGACGTGGAGTCGTACCAGCACACTCTTCAGATCGTAGAAGACAGTTTGAAGACGAATTACTTAAAGCTCGCGCATTCGGTAGCGGAAACGTTGTCCGGGAAGGAAGATCTGAGCGTCGAAGAATTGCAGGCACTCGCCGATCAAATTGACATCGCAGAAATCCATATAATGAACAGTGAAGGAATGCTTGAATTTAGTAACCAAGCAGATGTCATCGGCTACATGTTTGATTCAAGTGAACAGTCGGCACCGTTTATGGAAGCGATCACAAATAAAAACTTCGAAATGGCTCAGGAGCCGACCGTCCGCGGAAAAGATGGAAAGTTGGCCATGTATGCCGGTGTAGCTACACAGGACAAGCCTGGAGCTGTTCAAATCGGCATTGAACCGAAAGAGTACCAGGCATTCGTTGACTCCTTTGATCTTCAAGAGGAAGTGCAGAAAAATTCATTCGCAGAGACCGGGATCACCTTCATAGCCGACAAAGACGGCGTGATCACTGCACACCCGAATGAAGAAAAGGTAGGAACGCCCGTAGATAAACTTACTTTTGCGTCATCAATCACCGACCAAGAAAACGGCGGCTTTACCTATGATGAAAACGGAACAGCAAAATATGCTGCTTTTCAACGTGCGGATGACGGCACCCTACTACTGGCAACAGTCAACCAGAACGATTATTTTGGTGCATTAAATGAGTTGCTTATCCAATTTGCCATTACGGCTCTGATTATTATCGTAGTGTCGATTATTTTATTGTTGTTATTTGCTAAATATAACATTTCCAAACCAATTGATGAATTAAAAGAGGCAATGGCCGGGATTGCCTCTGGTGACTTAACGAGTGAGCACACGCCAAAACGCCGTGACGAAATTGGAGAAATGTTTAATCACTTAAATGAAACACAGCACAGCTTGCGACAATTGATCGGCAGTATTTCCTCCACCTCGGAGAATATTGCATCATCCGCCGTACAGCTTGCAGCAAGCTCCGATGAAACGAGCCGGGCCGCCGAACACATATCCCAGACGATTCAAGAGGTAGCATCTGGTACGGAAAAACAGAGCGCAAGCGTCGAACAAACAACGCAAATTGTCGCGGATATGTCGCAAGGCGTCGAACAAATCACGGTTAATGCGCAAAACGTCTCTGCAAATGCGCATGACACATCCGGAAAAGCAGAAGCTGGAAACCAGGCTATTCAAGAAACGATCAAGCAGATGAATTCGATTCAGAAGGCAGTTACAGACCTTTCCGCGGAAGTGAAAAATCTGGGAGATCAGTCGAATAAAATTGGGGATATTATCCAAACAATCACCGATATTTCTGGAGAGACCAACTTACTAGCGCTTAACGCCTCTATCGAAGCAGCCCGTGCTGGAGAGTCTGGAAAAGGGTTCGCAGTTGTGGCGGAAGAAGTACGTAAACTGGCAGAAAAATCCGCCGTATCTGCTGAACAGATCACCCAGCTCATTTCGACGAATAAAGAACAGACTGAAAAAGCGGTACAAACGATGGAAGCGACGACAACGGAAGTGGCCTCCGGGATTGAACTTGTCAATACAGCTGGTGCGTCTTTTGAAGACATTCAATCAGCAACCGACTATGTAACGAAACAGACCGAGGAAGTGGCATCTGCCATTTCGCAAATTGCCGAAAGTGCTAAAAGTATTGCAAGCTCCATTGATGTCATCTCTGAAGTTGGTTCCCAGTCTGCTTCTGAATCACAAAACGTCTCTGCGGCAACCGAAGAACAACTTGCCGCCCTTGAAGAAGTCTCAGCGTCTACCGCCTCCTTATCCGAAATGGCTGACGAACTTCAGACGCTCGTCCGAAACTTTAAAATTTAACAAAGAGAAAGAGTGCTTTCCAGACAAAGGAAGCACTCTTCTTTTTTCATTCCTTTTTGACCAACGGTTGTTTGTTTGCGACTATATTAAGGGAGGATAATGCAAGAAAGAGAGGATGTCCAAGAGTGTTCACTTTGAAAGATGCAACATATAAAGATATACTTTCTATTCGCAAGCTGACGTTTTCTGACAAGGAGGTCACAAGTATTATCGGGGAAAGTGGGACTGGAAAATCGACACTGTTAAAAATGTTGAACAACCTTATTTCCCCTACAGGCGGCTCCATTTTTTACAACGGAACGAACCTTACGGAAATAGATCCGATTGCATTGCGTCGAGAAGTCGTCATGCTTTCTCAAACCCCTGTTTTGTTTGGGAAAACAGTTAGGGAAAATCTAGAAGCCGGTCTTCATTTTGCCGAAAAGCCTGCTATTGCAGATGAAAAGCTGACAGAGGCACTTCATTATCTTTACCTCGACAAGGACCTGGACGAAAAAGCGGAAAAACTCTCAGGCGGTGAGCAGCAACGACTGGCCCTGGCCCGCATCTTGCTAATGAAACCCAGCGTTTCTCTCTTAGATGAACCAACGTCGGCGCTTGATGAAGAACTTGAACAAGGGGTAATGGCGCGCTTCATCGAGCAAGCGCGCGCAATTGGCGCAGTGGTTATCTTCGTTACCCATTCAAAAGCGATTGCCGAGACTTATTCCGACCGTATGATTGACCTTACGCCATTTTCCTATAAAGGAGGCCACCAGGATGAATGACACGCTTCTTGAGCTCGGCTTTTGGCAATTGCTCTCGGCCTACCTGTTCATCGTCGTGTTGCTTGTTATCGTTAAAGTAAGAAAAATTTCGCGCAGCAAAGAAATTTTTATTGCCACCCTGCGGATGACACTGCAGCTCTTACTCGTCGGATACGTGCTCATGTATTTATTTGAACATCCACACCCGCTTTTCACCGTGGTCGTTGTCCTTTTAATGCTGACATTTTCCATTTGGAATATTTATAAACGGATCAGCCGCGATTTGAACAGAAAAATGAAACAGATAATCGCGGTTTCAATCGCTTGCGGAACGCTTTCCAGCCTTCTATATTTTAACTTCATTGTTATTCAATTCTCACCATGGTATGAACCGCGTTATTTTATCCCGATTGCGGGGATGATTATCGGAAATTCCATGACAGGAGTGACACTTGGAGTCCAGACGTTAGTGGAAGGAATGACCGAGCAGCGGACCCGTGTCGAGGCTGCCTTAATGTTGGGAGCGAGTCCAAAAGAAGCATCTCGGAAAATTGTTAACCAAGCATTTGATACGGCGATTCTTCCGACAATCAACAGCATGGTTGGTACCGGGATCGTATTTTTACCGGGTATGATGACCGGACAAATTCTTGCCGGAGTGAACCCGCTAACGGCGATCGAATATCAAATCGCCGTTCTGCTCGGAATCGTCGGAGCCGTCTCCCTGACTGTCATTCTTTTCGTACAAAACGGATATAAGGTGTTTTTCAATGAGAAAAGCCAGCTTATTGAATGGGAGTAATGAAAAAGGCCACCCTGTTCATATTGAGACAAGGTGGCTCGACCTTCGAAGACTCTACCCGTCTGAACGGAGACTTTCTGAACCATCTTTTATGAAAGCATGCCCTGACGATCCTGCCCATTAATGAAACGACGTCCTATATTCCTTATGACGGCGTTATTTTGCATGGCACCCGGTTTCGATACATCATACGCTTCCTATGACGGCGTTATTTTGCGTGGCGCTCAGTTTCGATACCTCATTCACTCCCTATGACATCGTTACTTTGCACGACACTCGGTTTCACTACGTCATTCACTCCCTATGACGGCGTTATTTTGCACGGCGCTCGTTTTCGCAGCACCATACCCCCGTTTTCTAATGCAGCAATTTATTAAGGTCAACACTTGGCGAATGATTGCCTGTTAATTTATCCGCCAAGCGGTTCGCCTCGTATCGTTCTAACTTGCCTGTTGCCTGGCAGTAATGGCAGTTATCGAAAATCGTTGTCTCCAGATAAATCGCATTGTTTACTTTGCCTGTTCCCGCACAATTCGGACACTTTGTCATTTCCACTTGTTTGTTGTAGGCCATCCCCTTATCCCCCTATCGTTCCTTACTGTTGCTGTAAAATTAATAGTTTACCATAATATGAATAGGAGCTATCCTCTTGAGAAAAAAGAGAAGCGGGATATAGTTCCATCCCACCTTTTCCCAGCTGTTCAACCGGCATTTTTGTTAGGCTCTTTCGCTTTGCGTTTTTTGATCGTAGCATTAGAGCGAGAGTAAGTAAAAAGTACTAGACCAGTCCAGACGATAAGAAATGAGATCAACTGCCCTGTGCTAAATGGCTCCTGAAATAAAAACACTCCGAGCACGAGCATTATCGTTGGCGCGATATATTGCAGGAAACCAAGCAGCGAAAAAGTAATCCGCTTCGCTCCGGTTGCGAACAGCAAGAGTGGCAAAGCGGTCGCCGCGCCAGTTCCAACTAACAAAAAGCCAATCTCCCAGCCATAATGAAAAATCCCCCCACTCTCACCGCGGAAAAAGAAGAGAAACAAAAGAGCAAACGGCGCCATCAACAGCGTCTCGATCATGAGACCTGCCCACGCGCCAACGGTAACCGTCTTTTTTATAAGTCCATAAAGTCCAAAACTTAAGGCAAGAGCAAGCGCCGCCCACGGCACATATCCGTAATGAAAAGTTAAAAGAATTACCCCTGCTGCTGCCAAAAGAAATGCACTTTTTTCTACCTTTGACAACCTTTCTTTTAAGAAGACTGTCGCGAGCAGCACGTTAATAAGGGGATTAATATAATACCCTAAGCTTACTTCAATGACCCGGTCGCTGTTTACGGCAAATACGAAGATAAACCAGTTACAGCTGATGACAAAAGCAGCGGCAGTAATACCCAGAGCTGATTTCCTCGTGGAAAAAGCGTGACGGATTTCCTTCCAAACGCCTGGAAACCAGCCAATGGCTGCAAGCACTGCCGTTATAAGAACGAGCGACCAAATAATCCGATGAGCAAGTACCTCGCCTGCCGGAACCTCCTCGACTAACTTCCAATATAACGGCAAGAATCCCCATATGAGATAAGCAGAGGTTGCCGCGATGACTCCTGCTTTCTGTTGCATTTCATCCATGCTGCTCACCCGATTCTATGACCTATGATAGAATAATAACCTTCGCCTAAGTATAGTACGAAACGGTCACCCCTTCCAAAGGAAAAAACTCCAAAGCGGCTACGCCTTGAAGGGGTATAAAAATTATGCCGGATATTTAATTGGTAGTACGCGGTTTGGCAGGATCACATCCCGGTGCTTCGGTTTTGGTGGATTCCTCTAGTTTCCATAAATATTAACATTCTTTTCTTGCCATATGGTCGGCCATCAGCGGGATAAGCGTTCCCAGCATCAGCAAGGTTTGTTTCAATCTTATCCAGACTTCCAGTAATGGCATCCTCATGTACTCTTCTATCTCATTGACCATGTGATTAAAAAAGTCGGAGTCAGGTGGATCATAATTTTCCCGGTTAACTGTGCCTGGATGATCTGTAGCTTGAAAACCGAAGATCTCTCGCTCCCTCGTAGGCTTTTTCTGTCAGCTGCTCCGCGTCTTCCCCGTTTCGCGTCGCCGCTACCAACTGATCGAAAAGTGCGACATAACCGGCCGCGGCCTTGATATACTCTGTTTCCCAGTCTTCCTTCAAAAACAGGCCCTCCTTCTCTGTATCATTCTTTTACAGATTTGAAGGAAGAGCCTGTTTGTAGAACTCTTTTCTTAGTGAATGTTTTTAGAATTATTTTTACTTGTTATTTTCCTTGAAGGCGGCTGATGCGTTCTTCTAGAGGAGGGTGCGAGGAAAAGAGTGCCCCTAAAGAAGCCTTGCTGTTAATCTTTAGTGTCTGCAGAGACTTCTGACTTGTGTCAATACGGCGCACGTTCGACTGAAGCGAGCGAAGGGCGTGAACCATCTTATCTTTCCCGGCTATATCCGCACCACCCCGGTCGGCATGGTATTCGCGGTAGCGGGAGAATCCCATTACCACAAGGCTTCCAAGGATAGAAAACAGAATTTGAAACACAATAATCGCGCCGAAATGGACGGCTGTGCGCAGACCATCATTTTGAACGAACCGGGCGACGATAGCCGCCGCAATCCGGGCGAGAAAAATGACGAACGTGTTCACGACGCCTTGGAGCAGGGTCATCGTTACCATATCGCCGTTTGCAACGTGAGCGATTTCATGGGCGAGAACACCTTCCACTGCATCTTCGTCCATGCTGTTTAAGAGTCCTCTTGATACGGCAACAAGGGATCTTTTTTTTGATGGGCCGGTTGCGAACGCATTCACTTCTTCGGACTGATAAATACCAACTTCCGGCATGTGTACAAGTCCGGCGTTACGCGCAAGCTGATGCACTTTCTCAACTAGGAATTGTTCATGCCCGCTGCTCCGGTCTGGATCAATAACGCGGACCCCCATCACTTTCTTCGCCATAAATCGCGACATCAAAAGCGAGATAAATGATCCGGCAAAGCCGATAATCGCACTAACAATAAATAAAGCGGTGAAGTCGATGCCGCCTCCGGCTGTGTAAGTAGACAGATCGACCCCCATGGCCGAAAGCGCGATAAATACAATGGAAATTGTAGTAATAACTAGAATGTTGGTTAAGATAAACAAAACAATTCTTCTTCCCAAAACCGTTACCTCCTGCTTGTTATTTTTGCTTGTTTTTCGGGTAATCTTGCGTGTAGTACGTCTTTAGTTTATCACAATCTCACTGTTTCGCTTAGCAGGACGGCTGCACGGTATAGTTCAATTTTTCGTTAAGGAGGTTTTTTCATGGCGTTAAATGCCGCACAGAAATTAATTCAAGACCATCTGGTGGAAGGCAAGATGATACCAGGTGAAGAAATTGGGCTGTCGATTGACCAAACGTTAACCCAAGATGCGACCGGCACCATGGTTATGCTTGAACTAGAAGCGATGAAAGTAGACCGAGCCAAAACAGAGGCTTCCGCCCAATACGTTGACCATAACATTATTCAAGAAGACAGTAAAAATCCAGACGACCATTTGTTTCTCGAAAGTGCCGCGAAGCGTTTTGGCATTCATTTCAGCCGTCCCGGTAATGGTGTCAGCCATCCGGTACACATGCAGAGGCTGGCACGACCGCATCGTACTTTGCTGGGATCGGACAGTCATACGTGTGCGAACGGCTGTATGGGAATGCTTGCGATTGGCGCCGGGGGCATTGACGTGGCGATGGCCATTGCCGGAGAGCCCTTTTACGTTAAAATGCCGAAGATTTGGGGAGTGAAATTGACAGGAAAGCTCCCTGACTGGGTTAGCGCGAAAGATGTTATCCTCGAACTTTTGCGTCGCCATGATGTGAAAGGTGGCATCGGGAAAATCATTGAATACTACGGCCCTGGATTAGACGAGTTAAGCGCGATGGACCGCCACGTGATTGCAAATATGGGTGCTGAGCTCGGAGCCACGGCGAGCGTTTTCCCAGCAGACGATGAAGTTAAACGTTTTATGAAAAGCCAAGGTCGTGAAAAGGAGTGGCAAGAGTTAAAAGCGGATGACGGAGCAACTTATGACCTCGAAGAAGAGATTAATTTATCTGAGCTCGTTCCGCTTATTGCTAAACCATCCAGTCCTGGTAACGTGGTGCCCGTTGATGAAGTAGCTGGTGAAAGCATTTATCAATCATATATTGGTTCTTCTGCCAATCCCGGCTACCGCGATTTTGCAGTAGCTGCTGAAATTGTAAAAGGCCGGTCCATCGCAAGCGGACTTTCCTTTGATATAAACCCTACTTCCCGGCAAATGCTCTCTGATTTGGTAGCGGACGGCCACATTGCCAGCCTGCTGGCAGCTGGTGCCCGACTTCACCAAGCGGGGTGCAACGGCTGTATTGGTATGGGGCAGGCACCCGCGACCGGGAGAAACAGTTTGCGCACGACGCCGCGAAATTTTCCGGGACGCTCCGGAACACGAGAAGACAGTGTGTTTTTATGCAGCCCCGAAGTTGCTGCTGCTTCTGCGTTGACTGGCAAAATCACCGATCCTCGCACGCTTGAAATGGATTACCCCACCATAAAAGAACCAGAAGAACCTACAGTCGATGTTCGTCTCTTGGAAGAGCCGCTTCCTTATGATGAAGCCAAAGTTGCCGAGTTACACAAAGGTCCGAACATCGCCTCTCTGCCGGATATGGAGCCGCTTCCTGATTCGATGGAAATACCGGTCATGCTGAAAGTCGGCGACAATTTTTCTACCGATGAAATTCTCGCAGGCGGGGCACGTGTTCTCCCTTATCGAAGCAACTTACCTGAGATCAGTAAGTTTGCTTTTGAGATTCTCGATCAGGACTATTACAACCGCTCGATGGATATTCGGGAACGAAGCGGCCATGCTATCATCGGCGGCTTTAATTACGGACAAGGATCGAGCCGTGAACACGCAGCATTAGCGCCACGCTATCTCGGGCTACGCGCCGTTATTGTCAAAGACTTTGCCCGCATCCACTGGCAAAACCTCGCGAACTTTGGCATCCTCCCACTGACCTTTGTCGAAGAAAGTGACTATACCAAGCTAGAGCCAGGTGACGTTCTTCAGCTTAGTAATATCAGAAAGACCATTCAAGAAAGTAGCGAGCTAACTGTCACTGTCAAACAGAAAAATCACAAAATCAACGTCCGTCATGCATTATCAAAACGCCAAGTGGACATCATGTTAACAGGCGGTCTTATCAATTGGGTCAAACATAGGCAGTAAAACCAACTTTCTTGGCAGCAAAACATGGTTTAAAAGTAAATGGGATAAGGAGCGAGAAAATGATGCAAGACCATCGATGTAAAGCGTGTGACGGTACCGGCTTATTAATGGACGATGAACAATGGCAATACTCCTGCACCGTTTGTGGTGGCGATGGCGAATTTCGCTCAGGAGACAGCCCTGAGCCAAAAACCGCATTTGATGTAGATGAAATGAATCGAACCCTGGAATAGGAAGTGAAAACGTGTGACCCGACGTTACAAAAACACAGGTCACACGTTTTGCTATTTGATATCGAAGCCTTCGCTCTTACATAAATTCGCTAACAAATTCCTGAAACTTGGCAGGTTCCAACTGTAAGGAAGAATGGGCTAACGGCTTCTCTGCATATCCTTTTACCATCTCTTGATAAGAAGGGCGCTCTTCTTGATAAATAATCCCTGTCACGAGGCTGTTGTGCTCCATTAGTGTATTCATAGCCATCGCCCGATCCGTATTGTCGTATCCGGCAACGTCACTCAATTTCGTTAAATTTTCTTTAAACCAGTCATACGTATTTACTTTGTTATACGTCACACAAGGGCTGAATACGTTAATGATAGAGAACCCTTTATGATTGATTCCTGCCTCAATTGTTGCGGTTAAGTCTTTTATATCTGCGGAAAAACTTTGCGCTACAAATGTTGCCCCGCTCATCAAAGCCGTTTCCATTGGAGGCAAAGCTTGTTCAATCGATCCTTCCGGTGTAGAGGATGTGACAAATCCGTCATCTGAACGCGGAGATGTCTGGCCCTTTGTCAATCCATATATCTGATTGTCCATCACGATATAGGTGATATCCATATTACGTCGCATCGCATGAATCGTATGCCCAATGCCAATTGCAAATCCGTCGCCATCGCCGCCCGCTGCGACCACTGTCAGGTCCCGGTTTGCCATTTTCACACCTTGTGCTATCGGCAAGGCGCGTCCATGAGTTCCATGAAATCCATAGGAACGTATATAACCGGAGATCCGGCCCGAGCAGCCAATTCCAGAGACAAGGGCAAGATCCTCCGGGGTGAGCCCGATGTTAGCAGCAGCACGCTGAATCGCAGATTGGACAGAAAAGTCTCCACAGCCCGGACACCAGTTTGGCTTAACACCATTTCTAAAATCTTTAATTGTTGATGTAGTCATGTTCTAACAACTCCTTGCTTCCTTGATATATCTCTTCCGGGTGGAAAGGATCACCATCAAATTTCAACTGGCTCTGAATTTTTTCGACGTGTCCGAGGTTCATTTTCATAATACTTGCCAATTGGCCGGTAGCATTGTTTTCTACTACTAATACGTGTTTCGCAGACTCTATATACGGTTTCATCTGTTCTGTTGGGAAGGGATGAATTAATCGTACATGGACATGATTTACCTTAATATCTTCTTTCTCCAAATCCATCATCGCTTCTTCAATGGCACCCCGAGTCGCATTGAATCCAACGATCAAAAGGTCTGCTTCCTCGTACGGGGCGTTGATTGCCAGTGGATTCGTAAATGTCTCTGCAAAGTTTTCAAGTTTTCGCATTCTCTTTTTCATCTGTGCCTTCCGATTCGACGTCTTTTCCGTCGGCCGTCCCTCTTCATCGTGCTCAAGACCTGTTACGTGGTGAATGCCATTTTTCGTTCCTGGAACAACACGTGGGGAAATTCCATCTTCCGTGACTTCATAACGCCTAAAATAGTCATTCTTTTCTTCTCTTTCTTCTACTTCATCAATCAGCTTGCCTCTTCGAATCTCTACTTTATCAAGATCAAACGGTGCAACTGTCTGCTTGGCTAATGAGAGCTGAAGATCGGACAGGAGAATCACCGGACATTGATATTCTTCCGCAATGTTAAATGCTTCTACTGCGTCATAAAATGCTTCTTCTACTGTACTTGGTGCAAGTACCACTTTCGGAATTTCCCCGTGAGTGCCATATACCATCTGCATTAAATCCGACTGTTCTTGTTTTGTCGGAAGTCCTGTAGATGGCCCGCCACGCTGGGTGTCCACTACAACAAGCGGTGTTTCTGTCATTCCGGACAAGCCAATTGCTTCCATCATTAGCGATAATCCTGGACCTGCAGAAGCAGTTAAAGAGCGTGTTCCTGCGAAATTTGCGCCAATTGCCATCGTGCAAGCTGCAATTTCATCTTCGGTTTGAATAACTGTTCCACCGACTTTTGGCAGTTTCTTAATTAAATATTCCATAATATCAGATGCAGGGGTGATCGGATAAGCCGGCATGAGACGAACTCCTGCTGTCAAGGCACCTAAGGCGATCGCGTCATTGCCAATCATAAACATGCGTTTCATACCGTCCGCTGCTGCAAGCGATAAGGAATCACTCCCATCCCCAATACTTTCTTTCATATACTGAAAGCCTTCCTGCATGGCCTGCATGTTCTTCTGCACCATATCGTCGCCTTTACGCCCGAATATTTCTTTAATGACACTTGTAAAGACCTCTACTTCAAGGTTCATCACCGCACAGGTAGCGCCAATCGCAACCATGTTCTTCATTAAAGAAGTGCCTTGCTCTTTCGCAATTTCTGTAAAAGGAACAGGATGAAGTTCAGCTTTGGATGTTTCCGGGTTCACTGGCTTACATTTTGTATCCGCAATAATAACACCGTTTTCGTTCAATTCATGATAGTTTAAATCAATTGTTTCCTGGTCGAATGCAACAAGGATGTCTAAGTCTGTAGAAACTGCATTCATTTCTTCCGTACTTACACGAATTTTATTATTCGTATGGCCGCCTTTGATTCTAGACGAGAAGTGGCGATACCCATATAAAAAATAACCCAGTCGGTTCATGCCAACCGAAAAGATTTCACCCGTGCTTTCAATACCTTCCCCTTGCTGGCCGCCGACTTTCCATATAATTTGATTTCTCATTAATTCCACTCCTATATGATTTAGGCTCATAAAAATTAGGTTCTTAAAAATTGTATACCAAACCGCTGAATTATTCAACTAATCAATATTTTAAAAATATATTTTATTTTGATCTTACATTTTTTTGTTACTCCGCACCAATCTAGACGATCTGCATAGAATGGGAAACAGCCTAGAAGAAAATGGAGGTTTTCCTGTGATGTATGTTTACAATCAGATGCCATATTACCAATACTATCCGTCAAGAAATGAAGTTACCAGATCATATGCCGAAATTAAAGGAAGCCGATTAGCCCCCAATTTAAGAGGGTATGTGGTGTTTACGAATGTACCAAATGGAACGGACGTGTATGTAGAAGTGGCCGGGTTGCCGCCATATCAGCCAGGAACCGAAAGCGAAGACCCAGTTGGGCCGCATGGTTTTCATATTCATGAGAATGGTGACTGCAGTGTCGGAGACCCAGCCAGTCCTTTTCAAGCAGCCGGCGGTCATTGGAATCCGACCAATCAGCCACATGGCAATCATGCGGGTGATTTTCCCGTGTTATTCTCCAATGATGGGTATGCAAGAATGTCTTTTTTCACAAATACTTTTAATGCGGCGGATGTTATTGGAAAGGCCGTTATCATTCATCAGAACCCGGACGACTACCGTACCCAGCCCGCCGGAGACGCCGGCAAGCGTATCGGCTGCGGCGTCATCCAAGCCTTTTAACGTTGCCTCATCCCCCTCGGGCCATTAGGTACCTGTGACGGGGCTTTTTTTCGTTAGATTTTCGTCGATATCCTTTATATCTTTTTAGTATCTGAAGGGCCTTCGGTTGATTAACAACCTATGTATGAGAGAAGATAGACAGGAGAGGTTTATTTATTTCAAAAGAGGTGACAAAATGGAGGCCCAAAATTTAAGCCAATTCCAAATTTTCGACGAAGAGCGCTTAACAAAAAAAGATGTGTTTAAAGAAGGAAAGACGAAAGCCTTCGTGTTGAACTTCATGCCCGGGCAACAGCTGCCAACACATAACCATCCGAACACACAGGTGTTTATTACGATTCTTGAAGGTAATGGCATTTGTATGATCAATGACGTGAAGCACCCTATTTCAGAAAAAGACGTCTTCCATTGTAACAAAGATCAAATGATTGGCTTTGAAAATAATAGTGCCGGCCGTTTAAGCGTCTATGTCATCTTAGCCCACGACGGTTCCGCTTAAACCGCAAAAAACCATCTCAATAAAGAGATGGTTTTCTTGTCAGAAGCTCTTTTTTCTGGTATAAAGGAAAACAAAGCATCCATGAAGGGTTACGTCCATGAGGGTGGATCTGACTTTCATGGATGCTTGCTTTTATTTAAAAAGCTTTCCCCTAGTGTGGGTGCGGCTTGGAGATTTCACTCATTGCGTTTCCAGCTGCTTGGTCCGCTTTCTTTGAGGCAGCCATATCTCCTAACGTGACAACACCTTTTAATTTCAGGTCTTCCGTCACGATTAACCGTTTTATTTGATGATCCTGCATCAGCCTTGATGCTTCTTCTACCGGCATATCTGGATATCCGGTAATCACTTTTTCTTGCATAATACTCTCGGCATGCACGTCCCCAGGAGAGACTCCTTTATTCAAGCCTTTCAAGACAATGTCCCGATCCGTGACGCAACCAGTCAATTCATCGTTCTCTACAATGGGGAGAAACCCTAGATCACAGTCATGCATCGCTTTCGCCAGCGTGTATACATTATCAGAAGGGGAGCAGTGTTCTACTTCTTGTGTCATGAGTTCACCAATTGTTGTCATGAGAACCTCTCCTTTCGTGACTAAAGCTGACGTCGAAACGATTTAGTTTCTGCGCTGGCGACTCCGAGCTTCTCCGCCTTTTTGGCCGATGTCTTTATAGAACTCTTTATCGTGCTCATCGGACGTTGTTTCGCCGCCCTTTTGGCCAATCTCTTGATAGAATTCTTTTTCATGTTCGCTCGACGTCGTTTCGCCGCCTTTTTTACCTATATCACGGTAGAAAGATTTGTCGTGCTCACTAGATGTGGTTTCGCCGCCTTTTTGACCAATCTCTTGATAGAATTCTTTGTCGTGGTTTTTGGCAGTTGTTTCCCCGCCTTTTTCACCGATCTCCTGGTAGAATTCCTTATCATGATTTTTAGCAGTTGTTTCGCCGCCTCTGCGTCCTGCTTCTTCTACACTCATTTTTCTGTTATCTCTTTTTGCCATGTTTCCCATCTCCTTTCAAAAATATGAAATGGTTTTTGATGTTGCATGGTTCTTTATAGACTTTTTTGGAGAAGTTGAAACATCTAATTTGGCATTTTTTTAAGAATAAGACTAAAAGCCTATTCCCCCGTAAAGATAGTGAATATAGAAAATAGGACGTTTTATTAAGAGGTGGCCTTTTTCTTGGCAGGGCTGGTACGTTTTTTTGTTGCAGCGGTTTTTCCAGTTTTTTTCTTATTTTTCTCAACAGATGCCTGCAATGCCTCCATTAAGTCCGTAACATTGTCTTTCTTCGGTGCTGTTTTAGCCGAGACTACTTCTTCACCTTTTTCTTTTGCTTTAATTAAATCCATAAGCTTCTGACGATATTCATCTTCATATTGAGCTGGCTTAAACTCGGTTGTAAGCTGGTCAATAAGCATTTTAGCGGTTTCCAGTTCCTTTGCGACGATTTTTTCTGTTGCTGGTACGTTCGGGACGTCTGCAGCAGAGCGAATCTCGTCCGGATAATGAAGCGTCTCCATTAAAAGCGTGTCCTCATACACCCGTACCACAGCCAGCTGTTCTTTCGAGCGAATCATTATTTTGGCGATACCGACTTTCCGTGAATCGGCAAGGGCCTGACGCAGAAGTGCATAGGCACGTGACCCGCCTTCATTGGGACCAAGGTAATAACTGCGATTAAAATAAATTGGATCAATTTCATCGATGTTAATAAAATCGAGTATCTCGACTGCTTTATCCTCCGCTTCCTTTTTCAATGAGGCCAGTTCCTCATCCGTTACGATAATAAAATTCCCACTCGTTGTTTCGTACCCTTTCACGAGATCCTCTTTGGCTACTTCTTCTTCACAAACGGGACAAATTTTTTCATATTTAATTGGGGTGTGGCATTTCTGATGGAGCGATCGAAATGAGACGTCTTTGTCCTCTGTCGCTGCATGCATTTTGATCGGGATGCTGACGAGGCCAAACTGAATGCTTCCTTTCCACATCGTATGCACGATTAAACACTCCTTTTATTGTGTGTAGAGAGAACAGGTCGAAGCTTTTATTCTTATTTTGCATGATAACAAGGAAGCTCATTCATACTATTTGTTAGCAGGAGGAAGAAGGGACCGACAAAAATGAAATGGATGAAGCCGACACGCATTACCGAACTGCCTAGTGGCAAATACTGGGTCTATGAAATGAAATACGACGGCTATCGCGCTAAATTTGTTTGGGACGGTGAACGTGCTGCACTTCTCAGTAAAAGCGGCCATTCTTTAGAAAACCGCTTTCCAGAGATTGTTGCCACAGCGCAAGACACTTTTTCTAACCGGCCACCGTTCGCACTGGACGGGGAACTCGCTGTACTTGTCAACCACGGGCGTGCTGATTTTTACGCATTGCAGCGGCGTGCTCTGCTACGTACCAGCCGCACGATACAACAGGAAATGAAGGCAAAGCCCGCTGTGTTTCTTGCTTTTGATATTTTACAGCTGGATGATGCTGACCTGCGTCCACATCCCTGGAGCACCCGTCAGAACAAACTGGAAGATTTATTGAATAAAGCAGATCTTCCCCTTTTACCAGACCCCCACGCTGAAGCGCGGCTCCAAGGCATTCCGTCTTTCAAAGATATGTCATCCGCTCTTGAAGAAAACCGAATCTGCTGCGGGGAAGGGATTGTAGTAAAAAACAAACGATCTTCCTACAAGGAAGGACGTACAGACCAGTGGTTAAAATATAAGACCCCATTTGTAAGTGAGTTTTTCATCACCGCCTATGACCCTGCCAATGATTACTTCTACCTTGCCGTCTGGGAGGAAAACACAATAGTGCCCGCCGGCAAATGCTCCCACGGGTTTCTGGATGAAGAGAAAAATGCACTCATCGCGACAATCAAAAAGAATGGGATTTGGAATGAAAAGAAAAAGGTGTATGAAATAGCGCCATCGATTGTGGTAGAAGCAGCTTACACGACACGGAAAAAAACTGAACTGCGAGAACCCCGTTTTTCGCAGTTTCGCTTTGATACTCCTGTGACCTTCTGTACAGCGGAGAACTTAGCACTTTCCGATCTCCGTTTTCCTGAGGACGTGGAGGTAACAAATCCGGATAAAGCCCTGTGGCCCGGACGAACTATCCGGAAAGTATACTTCCTCGGTTATGTCCGCCGTGCCGCTCCCTATATACTACCCTTTTTAAAAGCACGACCACTCACTGTTATTCGTTATCCGCACGGCCTTTTTGATAAAGGTTTTTTTCAAAAAGACTGTCCAGATTACGCACCGGATTATGTGGAGACGGCAATACTTGACGACAATGACTACATCGTCTGTAATAATATAAAGACATTGTTATGGCTTGCGAACCAGTTGGCGCTCGAATGGCATGTCCCCTTTCAGCGCCTCGAGAGCGATCACGTCGATGAAATCGTGTTTGACCTCGACCCGCCTGGCACTGACTATTTTAAATTGGCCATAAAAGGCGCCTTACTTCTGAAAGAACTGTGCGACTCTTTTGGGATTGTTTCATTCGTCAAGTTTTCCGGGAATAAAGGACTGCAAGTATACATTCCCCTTCCTGAAAATACGTTTACGTGGACGGAGACAAATAAGATTACAGAAACGTTTGGTACCTTTTTGACTGAAAAACATCCTGACTTATTTACACAAGAACGTCTGAAAAAGAACCGCGGCCGCAAGCTATACCTTGACATCCCACAGCATAGAGAGGGAAAAACCATCATTGCTCCATACTCGCTGCGAGGCAAAGAAGACCCGCTCATTGCTTGTCCCCTTTTCTGGGAAGAAGTGTCTCCAAAGCTAGATCGCACAGCTTTTACGATGGAAAAAGTGCTCGACCGGCTCATGGAAAAAGGATGTCCCTTCCAGGAAATGGAGAATGCGAAAAAAGAACAGCCCATCCACGAGCTACTCCGCGCTTTAATGTAAAGACTCTCGAATCCCATTGTCGCAGTCCAGAAAGGAGATGACACACGATGCTACCTGAACAACTGATCGAACGATGCAAAGAACGGATAAAACCTTATGCCTGCGAGGGGTTTGTGTACGGAAAGGGTCCTCGCCATCCAATACTCATGTTCGTCGGAGAAGCACCGGGTGAGACTGAAATAGAAAATGGCATTCCGTTCAGCGGCAGAGCCGGTAAGGAGTTTAATCATTTTCTCGACCACCTCGGCGTAACGCGTGAAGACATTTTTATAACGAGCGCCGTACGAAGTCGACCGTACAAATGGGGACAGCCGCGCGGAAAAGAAAAGCGCAAATATAACCGCACCCCGAACCAAAAAGAAATCGCCGCCCACGCACCAATTTTAGATGCCGAAATTGCGTATGCCGAACCGAAAGTCATCGTACCGATGGGGCGAATCGCTTATTGGCGCCTGCTCGGTGAGAATCCTCGTATGGAAGAAGTGACCGGATCGTTTATTACCTCGCCGATTCGCGAACTGGATGACTGGGATAAAAACACATACCGAATTACTGCAGACACATACACGCTCTTTCCCATTTATCATCCCGCCGCCATTCTATACCGACGCCGCCTAGAAACCGCAATGTATGAACACCTTGACCGTTTAAAAGCTTACCTTGCCATCGAGAAAAAAGACAAATCGCCATAAAAATACGGCAGACGCTTTGCTTTTACGTCTGCCGCCCTATTTTTATTTTACTCGTAACGCTGTTGATGTGCTGCTTCGTCTTTTATTTCCTCACGCAGCCCTTCAATGCTTTCCTCGCGCCGCTTATTCTTTTCCTTGATTTCCTGCTTTGCTTCTTCACTCATCTCATCCGAATGTGCCTTCAAAAAGTCTCGCGCTTCATTCATGTTCTGAAGCGTGTGTCCAATCGTATTCTCGATGCGCTCTACATTATTGGAACGGTCATCCGGCTTCGGCTTTTCCATTATGCATCCCTCCTTAAGAAGTCATACATAGTATGCCCGCGACCGGAGATGATATGTAATAAGGTGGCGAGGAAAAACATGAAAATATCCGCGGATGAATTGTATCCCACATGGGTTTGACGTCTCTATTTTTGACTCCAGTCCTTTTTACAACGTCAAATCTGTGCTATGACGACTTTTTTTCTTGTCCTAGGATTTTCACGACATCATACCAAGGTATTGACGCTGCAATTTTGTGCCTTCCTGTTTTTCGTGACGCCATACACACTCGATGACGTTGTTATTTTTCGCTACCTTGATTTTCACGGTATCATACACGACTTTTAACGTCGTTATTTTCCACTGTTGTCGTTTTCACTACGTCATCCGAACACTATGGTGCCTTTATTTTCAAATTGCTTAATTTTCACGACACCATACGTATTCCTTGCTCTCGCTTTATTCAATTGGTCAATTTTTAAGCAGCCACTACCCTGTAGTTATTTATCACTTTTTCCGCTTTCTTAACTTCGCTCATACGCTACTTTACCGAACATCATAATTGATACTGTTCTTTCAACCAATCAACCACACGCATTCCTTGTTCACCACGGATCTTCTCTGCATCGGCAATACCAAGGAGACGACCTTCTCGTATGGCTACAACACGGTCAAATATTGGCTCCATTTCATTTACTTCATGTGTCGTGATTAACACGGTCTGTTTTTCAACATCCACAAAGGAAATTAAGCTTGTTACAATGGAGTCCCGTACCATGGGGTCAAGACCGGAAAGCGGCTCATCCATTAAAATAACAGGAGCTTCACGAGCAAGTGCGAGTACTATTTTCAGCCGCCCACGGTTGCCCTTTGATAATACTTTGATTTTGCTATTTGGATCAAGCTTCATAAAGGTAAGCATATCATCCGCACGTTTTCGACTAAAATCCGGAAACTGTGATGCTTGAAAATCTACCATATCTTTCACTTTATAAAAACTATAAAACGTATCGAGTTCAGATAGGTAAGCGACGTCAGCAGCAATTTGCCGTTCGGTCTTCTTTTCATTAATGAAAACCGTCCCGGTTGAAGGCTTCACAAGGCCGGCCAGTATCTTTAAAAGCGTTGATTTGCCGCTCCCGTTCTCACCAATAAGACCGGTGATCCCACCTTGCGGCAAAGTCAGCGTAATATCATGCAATGCCGTTTTAGCCAAGTAACGCTTCCCTACCTGATTGAGTTCAATCATTTTCCCCACGTTCCTTCCCTAAATGATTCTTCAGCCCATTCACCATTTCTGCAGCTGTATAGCCCATTGCCTCCATCTCCGTGACAAACTGTTCGATCTGTTGTCGCATTTTCTTCCCTTTCAAATCATTCAGAACGTCCTGCTTCTCGGTTACAAATGTTCCCAGCCCGCGTTTTGTCTCTACGACATTCGCCCGCTCCATTTCATTATACGTCCGGGACACCGTATTCGGATTGACACGGAACGCGACTGCCGTATCACGGACGGATGGCAATTTATCTCCGGCCTGCAGGTCTCCCCTGATGATCTTCCAGTAAAATTGATCCGCAATTTGCTTATATATCGGCTTGGACGCATCAAAATTATCTACCATCTACTTACACCTCAGCCCTTCTCTCAATAAGAACCGTCGAAACCCAAAAGAGAACGACTCCCCATATGGCATGGAAAACAATGGTTCCAAAAAACGCTTCCGGAAAACCAAACGAGAAGTCTTTAAAAATTGCAAATCCACCCCAATGAGTCAATGCTTGAAACCAGCCGCTTCCAGCTATTCGCTCACTGGCGACATTCAAGAGAATAAATAACCCTATTACAACGAGCCATGACCACTTTCCGATCTGGCCGCGCAGTGTCAGATAAATCGCTACAAACAGCAGAATATACAGGGAAAAATACACGGACATGCCCACAACAAATAGTCCTCCCCGCACAGCAAGCGGCAGTAAATCTAATGAAGCTATTTCTCCTCTTAAGGAACGGAACATTACAAACAGAACAATACCAGCATTAATACATAGCGAACAGATCATACAAAATAAACCACTTGTCAGTTTAGCCGTGAGCAGCTTCCACATCGGCTGCGGCGAGTGCAACCACCACTGAAGCGTATTTGCCTCCTTTTGCATGCTAATAATCAAATAAACAGGCATATAAAGAATATGTAGTATCACACCAGCAGTCATCAATGACAACATAGCCGGACCGGCAAACCTATGAGCATTCACCTCCCAAGTGAAAGCATCGTCTATCGTATTCAAACTGTCTATTACGTAAGAAAAAACCCATACCAAAAAAATAAACCCAAGTGCCGCAAAAAAAATGAGCCGTGTAAGTAAAAATTCTTTTCTAACAAGTGCAAACCAACTTCCCATATTCTCAACCTCCAGACATGCCACATTACTAGTGAACTACGCACATAGTACACTAATATTTAAAAAATGTACAGTATGATAACATACAAAAAGAGCCAATCCGCACGGGGGTTGGCTCTTCCTATGTTCTACGTGAAAAATATTAAGTTAAGACCTGCTGCGGCTACGAGTCCGCTGGCAATTTTTTTGATCTTATCCTGCGACAGGCGGTCAAACCATTTCATTCCCAGCCGCGATCCAATGATGACACTGGCGATGCCGGCAAGGATATAAAGGATAAACTCGCTTTTCAAGTCTCCGCCTATACCGTGTAGAATCAGGGTAACAAGGCCGGTGAGAAAGAAAGCTGCCTGGAGGTTGGCGGTGTATGAATATTTATCTCGACACGCGACTAACAAGTAGAAAACGAAAAAAGGTCCTCCTGTCATAAAAATGCCGCCGATAAAACCGCCAAGAAGTCCCATGATAATTGGCAAGACCGCTTTCTCAGCCCGCTCATCTGTCTGTTTTTGATTCTTTGATAGCAGAATGTACCCTACCATCGCAATGAGTACGACTCCGAGAACTTTTTTCATGATTTCCAATTCTCCGTAAGTGTGAAGCACAAAAAAAGCACCCACGCGGCCGACAATTGCTGCGCTTAAGAGCAGAAGCAGCCGTTTGTAATCAAGGTGCTTATACACCTTGATTAAAATGGTAGTGGACGTTACCAGTGCGAGCGAAACGACGATCAACGTACTGTCTTTTAAGGTAAACACGAAGGGGAGGAAGCTCATTGAAAACAGTCCGAAGCCAAATCCGCTTGCTCCTTGCAGAAAACTGCCTATAAACAAAATTGCTACTACAAATATTAGTTCACCGATCATATGTCATAACCTTTCTAAACCTAAGTAAATGTATATCAAGAATAAAGTGTCGACATCTCCTCTGTCGGTAATAATTAGGCTGCTGTTTTTAGGAAGTTTGTTCTCCAAACTATAACATAACATGAGGTGGATTTCTTTTATATTTCCTCTTCATTCCTCTCCAATGTGATTGTCTGCTACGACAAGAAGCCAGGCAGAAACCGTTGTTTCTGCCTGGCCACTTTTGAACAAACGAGGGTTTTCTCTATTATTTGATTCCAATTTCGGAATGAATCGGTCCACTGCTTCGAGAGGAGACGGATAATCCTGAACCGCCGCCTGTTTGCGTACATTCGAAAACTACTTTTTTAGCTACGTTGGTTACATCAATTTCACAAACTTTTGCTTCTGCAGGTTTTAAAGTAATTGTCTCGGCACGTTTCTGATCTACAAAGATGGGGATGTGCTTTTGATCTTCGTCATTTTTATCATAGGCTGCTATTGATAATATTCGCTTTTCTTCGTTGGCATTGTTATTGGTTATTTTAACAAATGCCTTTTTTTCATGTCGTTTTACAGGTATTGAACATCTCGAAACGTTCTTTTTCGGCATACAATCTCCTCCATTTTTTTATTCTTCTCTAAGGGAGTTAATAGCGTCTAACAGTTCATCACTTCGATTATTATTTTGTTGTGACAATATATCCAGTACATTAACGAGTCTAGAGACAAGCGCATCCACGTCGCCAGCATTGCCATCCTCTCTTAAAGCCTCTAACATTGTTAACGTGGAGATCGCCATGGCAATTGCAGTGTAGCTTCCACTACTGCTGTCACTCACGTTGTACACAATATTGTTACCTGTTCTGAGTGTATTTCCTCCGGCTTCTGCGGTTATCGTGTTGTCATCAAAGCTCGTGGTAGAATCCGCATCGGCATCTGAGTCGGAACTTGA
>NZ_JAJJJF010000001.1 GCF_022458745.1 Bacillus piscicola | reverse complement strand
ATTTGTTTCTATTAAAAGAAATTAACAGACGCTTGACTTTCATTCAATTTTCAAAGGACAACCATTTCTCTCGCTCATTTGGCGACTTTTATAATTATACTACCAACCATAGCGTAAGTCAACTATTTTCTAGTGATTTTTTTGTTTTTGTTGGGCTTCGCGTTTCTGATAGCGAAGAACTATATCTTACCATCTATCATCAGTAATAGCAAGAGGTTTTTAAAATTTTATAAGAAGGTTGATCTTCTAATCTCTCGCAGACTTTTTATTATACTTTTTTCATAACAAATGTCAACGAGATTACTGGACCAGTTTCTGGAAACGTACGAACTAAAAACAGCTAGGTTTGGAATGGATGAATACGATATCCCATAATACACATTGATATTTATTAGGAACATCCTTTAAGATAAAAGTATTTCCAATTCATTCTAAAAAGTATGTAAACCGAGTAGATCCTATTGGCCTGGACCTCACTCTAGTTACAGTATATGTGCCGTACTGAAATCTTTTCACTCTGTACTGCCTCCACTAAGTGTAAAGACAAGAAGTAAAAAAGCAAAGATCAGAAATTTGCACAATCTACATTCAAAAATTTTTCTTTATTACGTGAAAATCGATGACTACATTTAATCTGAAAAGGGTAAAACCTCATATAAGTTAGTAAGCGCTTGTTGTGTCTTTCAACAAGAAAGAAATCTTTTATAGACTAATAATAGTAGTAAGGAGACTTAGCTTATGGCAAACAAACATAGAAAATTTAAATTTATGAACGTTACATTTTGGATTTCTTTTTCGATTATTTTTATATTTGCTTTGTGGGGAGCACTTGCCCCCGAAATGCTGGCTGCACAGGCGGAAGTAACATACGGCTTTATTGCAAATACATTTGGATGGTTTTATTTAGCTTTCGTCCTCTGTTTGATTGTTTTCAATTTTTATCTAGCGTTTAGCAAGTACGGGGTTATTCGTCTGGGCGGCGACAACACAAGACCTAAATATTCGTTTTTTACGTGGATCGCTATGCTGTTTAGCTGTGGCTTCGGTGTTAGTATCGTTTTCTGGGGAGTTGCTGAGCCAATGACTCACTTTGGAAGCCCTCCTCCTTTTGATCCGACTATTGAAGCAGGTACCCCGGCTGCTGCAAGGGTTGCTATGTGGAATGCTTTTTTCAATAATGGTATTCATCAATGGGCTTCTTTTACCTTCGTGGGACTTGCTATCTCTTATTTTATTTACCGTCAAGAGGAACGCAGCTTAATTAGCGATACGATGAACCCGGTTATTGGTGATACAGGGAAAAGGCCCTTTCGCAATGCTATAGACATCATCGCTGTTATTGCAACAGTGATGGGTGTAGCGACAACTCTCGGCTTAAGTGTACTCCAAATTAACGGTGGTTTGACGAATGTGTTTGGCGTCCCAGCCGGTACAACGACACAAATCATTATTGTGATTCTTATGTTTATATTTTTTATGCTCTCAACGGTTTCCGGACTGGACCGCGGGATTAAATATTTAAGTAATACTAATTTAGCATTAGCTCTCATTTTAATGATTACTGTTCTTTTACTTGGACCTACCGGCTTTATTTTAAAAACAATTACCACGGGGCTCGGCGATTATATGCAGAACTTTTTCCAAGCGAGTCTGCGGCTTGATCATTATACGAATGGGACGTGGGTGCAGGAATGGCCGATTTATTACTGGGCGTGGACAATTGCTTGGTCGCCGTTTGTCGGGATGTTCGTTGCGCGTATTTCAAGAGGGCGAACCGTCCGTGAATTTGTGCTTGGTGTCATGGTAATGCCACCGCTGATAGGAATCATCTGGATTGGCATCTTCGGGGGAACCGCTATTAATCTTGATCTCTTCCATGGGACAAATATCACTAGTGCCGTCGCTAAAGACGAAGCGACTGCCCTCTTCTCCATGCTGGAACATTTGCCATTTGGCGTTATTTTATCGATTCTATCCATTGCACTATTGTTTACTTTCTTGGTGACATCTGCCGATTCGGCCACTTTCGTACTTGGCATGATGACATCCAAAGGGGACACGAACCCGTCTGCCGTTGTAAAAGTGATTTGGGGAACGCTTATCGCTTCCCTCGCTGTTATTCTGATCATTAGTGCAGGTTTAAATGGACTGCAGACCGCTTCCTTAATCGGCGCGCTGCCTTTCTCCATCGTCTTATTTATCGTCGCAATCTCCCTGCTAATGTCAATACGGCAAGATTTCCGGGAGACAAGAATGAAAAAAGATATCGAAAAACACCGTCAAATCGCAGAACACCTAGAACAAGAAGACTAGAAAACAAAAGGCGGGTGAACGTCTATTCACGTTCACCCGCCTTTTGTTCACTGCTCCGTCAATTCGTTTACAGAAACATTTTGCTTGATATCTGGACTATCCAATGGATGTACAGTCGCCTGTTTCGTACCTTGGTCGACGTGTTCAATGTACACTTTTTCACCGTTGTAGGTTACATCCACCATACTATCCATGGAAAGGATTTCTTGTGCGCGTTGTGCTTCCATTTGCCCGCCCCCTATCTGTTTTTCAATTAAAGAAGTTACGTATATACTTTTCCTCTTTTTTTGAAAAATATGTGCAAGCTTGTTTCCATTTTATGCACCTCGGAACAGCATACCAGGTGCCTGATTCTGCTCGTCATGCCGCACCCCCTCTCCTTCCCATGGCTCAGCATTAATCGTGTATCCATTTTGGAAAACGGACACCACGATATCTCCGGATTGATAGGTGCTGTACAGCTCTGCTCCGGCTTGGCGTAATCGCCGTACAACCCTTGCATCCGGATGCCCAAAATCATTTTCTCCATACGAAAGAATCGCAGTTTCTGGCTGTACTTTATCGAGAAAACTCCTCCCCGAGGAAGTGTTAGACCCATGATGGCCAACTTTTATTATTTCCGCCTCGACGTTACCCTCGTCCATGATTCTCACTTCATTCATCTTCGTTGCGTCTCCCATAAGCATGAAATCCGTTTCACCATATGACAACTTTAGAACAAGCGAAGAATCGTTTCGTTCCATGCTTGAACTTAATCCGTTTCGTACTTGTATATCCACGTCTGTTGCAAAGTCTATATCGTGGCCTCTATTAACTATTTCAAAGCAAATATCCTTCTCATCGATCATTCTTAAGTAGTCAGCATACGTTTCTGTGATGTGTTCTTTACCACTGTCTAACACATGGTTTACTGGTATTTGATCTACTACTTCAACGAGACCCCCCACATGATCGGCATCGGAATGAGTAGCAACAAGCATATCCAAATGGTCAACACCTACTGCTTTCAAGTAAGAAACAACCTTGTTCCCTGCATCCCTTGGGCCCCCATCAATGAGCATCGTTTTCCCATTATAGACAATGAGAGTGCTGTCTCCTTGCCCAACGTCGATAAAATGAACAGCTAGCCCCGCTTCTGCAGCGGCTGCTGATTTTTCTCCAGGAATACTTCCAAGCCCTCGAAAACCATCCGCCGTTGTAATAAACATCAACACCAATATAAATACGATTAAACATACGCAATTTCTCATACCACTCCCCCTCATCAATTATTTTTTTACTTTCTTTTATTCTTCATCTTTATCTTCATTCTATTACTAATCCTTTTTCAGAACTTTATTATGACCGCTTTTCACAAATGTGATTAATAAGGGAAAAGTAAAGGCTCAAGAAAAAACGTAACCTCAGAAGACGCCTACACACCTTTTATACATGTGAATAACGTAAAAATGAAGAATAGTTTATACTAACAATACTTGTAGAAGGAGAGTTATGTATGGATAAAAAAGAGCCGTCCTATTCCTCCCCCTACCTTAGTGAAGAAGCGTCAAATAAGCGTAATATAGCGAAAGGGGAAGAGAAAGAACAAGCAACACCGGAGAAGTCACATGATCGATGGTCAGAGCTGTTATTTGGAAGACGTTCCTTTCCCTCACCTCCTCCTGAAGAAAACAGCAGTAAAGATTAAAAAACAGATCTCTAATGGGAGAGACGTTTTTCCAAATGCGAACCCTTAGAACGTTCACTTTGATTTGACACTTAAGCCAGGTACCATTTTGATCGTGAGACCTGGCTTCCCTTCTATTATCTCTCCAGAACATTGAAAGGTCAGGCGAAGGTATGTTAAATGAATTAAAAATTTTTGTTATTAATCCCTATAATTTGGGTATGTTTTATATGCTTTTCTTATGTTATGATTTATAAAGAGAAACATAACGTTGTAATTGAGGATGATGGAAAGATGAATTTACTTGAGTGTAAAGACCAACAAAAACGTATCGAAGTATTAGAAAAACAGGTCGCTGTGTTCCGGGACAGGGCTGCTGAACATGACCAGGAAGGCTCCTTTCCCTTCGAAAATTTTCAAACCTTACAGGAGATAAAATATCCGGCGCTGACTATCCCGGAAAGATACGGAGGCGGCGGACTCTCCCTCTCAGATATGTTAGAACTGCAAGAAGTGATTGCTAAAGTGGATGGTGCCACCGCTTTATCTATCGGCTGGCACATGGGGATTGTCATGCAGTTAGGGGAAACAGGTACTTGGAAAGAAGAAACATATCAAAAAGTTGCGGAGGATATCGTGGCGAACGGCTCCCTCTTAAATAATACAGCAAGTGAACCGGCTACGGGGAGCCCTACCCGCGGTGGCCGTCCGGAAACGACAGCAGTAAAAACAGAAAACGGCTGGACAATTACAGGGCGGAAAACGTTTACCACTCTCGCGCCGATACTTCACTACTTTGTTGTCAGCGCCGGTATCGAAGGCAGTGACAAAGTCGGCAACTTCCTTGTGCGTCGTTCTTTGGAAGGGGTCTCCATCGATTATACGTGGGATATGCTTGGAATGCGTGCAACGGGAAGTGAAGATCTCGTCCTTAATCAGGTGGAGCTTGCTGAAGACGACTTTGTGCAAGAACTTGTCCCTGGAGATAAAGAGGCAGCGGGATGGCTCCTTCACGTTCCCGTCTGTTATTTAGGGATAGCTGAAGCAGCTTTAGAATACAGCGCCCGTTACGCACAGAACTATTCGCCAAATAGTATTAAAGGGACCATTTCCGATCTCCCGAATGTGAAGCAAAAAATTGGGGAGGCGGAGCTTTTGATCGTACGAAGCCGCCACTTCCTCTTCTCGGTTGCCGGGAAATGGGACCAAGCAGTTCGTGAGCAACGTGAGCAGATGAAAACCGAACTTGCAGCCGTTAAGCACTCTGTCGTCAACGATGCCTTAACAGTTGTTGATCTCGCGATGCGTGTCGTCGGAGCGAAAAGCTTAGCATCCAATAACCCTTTACAGCGCTACTACCGAGACGTAAGAGCCGGTCTTCACAACCCGCCGATGGACGATATGACAATCATACAGCTCGCGCAAGAAGCCTATGCACGCAGCAAATAATAGATGGAGCAATCGGATGGTGCCTCATGCACCATCCGGTTTTTTATAAATCTGACCGCCTCATCTTCTATGAAATTTTTGTTATAGTAGAGAGAGAAAAAAGATGAGGAGAATACCTAATGATAAAAAATAAGATCATGCTGGTTGACGGAATGGCGCTGTTATTCCGGGCGTTTTATGCAACTGCGATGAACAATTACTATATGATAAACAGCAAAGGGCTTCCGACAAACGCGGTATACGGGCTTGTCAAACATCTGTTTACGGCAATCGACACATATGAGCCCACCCATGTCGTCTGCTGTTGGGACATGGGGAGCCGTACGTTCCGAAACGATCTATATGCTGACTATAAAGCGAACCGCGGTGCTCCCCCGGTAGAATTAATCCCCCAATTCGACCTTGCGAAAGAGGTTGTCAGTGCCCTCAACATTCCAAACATTGGCCTTGTCGGCTATGAAGCGGATGACTGTATCGGCACACTCAGCCAGGTTTTCAGTGAAGAGAATGAAGTCATCATCCTTTCTGGGGATCAAGACCTTCTGCAATTGCTACAGGAAAACGTCACGGTCGCCCTCTTGAAAAAAGGCTACGGGAATTATACTGAATACACTGAAGCGTCCTTTATTAAAGAAAAAGGCATCACCCCCGCCCAGCTCATCGACGTGAAAGCTCTCATGGGTGATACGAGTGACAACTATCCCGGTGTCCGCGGCATTGGGGAAAAAACAGCTTTGAAACTATTAAAAGCACACCATTCCATTGAAGGAATTCTAGAAAATATGGCTGACTTACCAAACGGACAGCGCACAAAGATCGAAGAAAATCTCGACATGATGTACCTGTCACGTCAGCTTGCCCGTATCCATTGCGACACCGGTATTTCCTGTTCCTTAGAAGAAGCTCTCTATGACATCAACGAGAGCAAGATGGCAGCTGTTTTCGAAGAACTGGAGTTTCGAAACTGGCAAAAAAACCTTAAAAGGCAGTGTGTCCGGTAATACCGAAAAGCAACAAACAAAAGGAAGCAAGACGATACGTCCTGCTTCCTTTGTTTAAGGTATAGGGAAAAGTTTCTTACGCGCCCAACCACTTAGACAGCTGTCTTTTTAATCGAGTAATACAACCTAGCTTCTTCGTCGTACGCAGTCCATTCATTGTCACTGCGGCTAACCGTATTCGTTAACGGAACAGCCAGAAAGAAGTAGTTGTCAAAATAAATCCTCAGATGGGTTTTATCTGGGCACAGCTCCAGCTTCTTTAACGTCCGTTTGATCGAAGGTCCTC
Source organism: Bacillus piscicola (assembly GCF_022458745.1). GTDB lineage: Bacteria > Bacillota > Bacilli > Bacillales > Marinococcaceae > Alteribacillus_A > Alteribacillus_A piscicola. The sequence continues at coordinate 954,174 of NZ_JAJJJF010000001.1, read as the reverse complement.
GGTCCTCCTCTTCACCTCCATGTACAGACACTTCCACGGAGGCCGAAATAAATGCATACAACGATTCCGCGTTAACTGTCTCCATGTTTACAGCATCCTTTCATCACGACAGGAAACACTTGGATCTGGTAGCCTTGCAAAAGTTTCCAAAAATCCGCGGGAGCTGCTCTCTCCAAATGCTCAAGGACTTCTCCTTCTGAATTCCACCTGCTCATTCCTTTAAGTTCAGCAATGACAATCTCAGCACCGTCCTGTTCTTTTGTATCAAGGTACCAGTTGAGTCGTTGATGTTTAAATAAAAGTTCAAAGAAGCGGTTCACATTCGCCGCCAATGAGCCTGTTGCCGACTGCACAAAGCAAAAATCCAAAAAAGTCTCACTAGCCACTAATACGACCTCCTTTGCGACTCTCTTTTTTATAGATCAATATAGCAATGGGGAAGAGGATAATATTTATCCCTGTATAAATGAGTACGGCGTCATAATTTTGATAGAAAAACTGATGAACGAGCAATTGTGTAAATATAATGTTTAAAAGTAAGATGGCACACATTCCGATCACACCAACATAACTACGCTTCATAACGTCTCACCCTCACTGCATAAACGGCACCGCCGTCCACTTCTACGACAATTTCAGGAAGCGGGCGTCGCGGCGGGCCCGCTACTGGCGCACCGGTTTCCGCATCAAATTTTCCGTGGTGGCACGGACAGATCATTTCCTGTTCATCCTTGACCCAATAAACCGGACAACGCAAATGGGTACAGGCATTTTGGTAAGCGACAAACTTGTCTTCAGCCAGGCGGATTAAAAGTGCATCATCGTGCTCACTTGGAAAAGAGAAAGTAACCGAATCACCTACCGCAATATCCTTTAAATCAGTGATTTTCTGACGGGGATATTCCTTATCCGCGAGTCCCATCAATTCTTTAGCTGCAATTCCACCCCATGGTAAGGAGGCAACGGCAAACACCCCGGCAGCACCAGCAACTACTTTCATAAAACCTCGTCTATCAATTTGGCGTTCATTATTTTTATTAATGTTATGCGTATAATTATCGTCTTTTTTAGGAATTTTCCCGTTCCGTTCCGTCATGTACAGCCAGCCTCCTTAAAACAGTTTCGTCGTGCCTTCTAGAATACCAGGAAGGTTAATTTTTACATTTGTTTCGCCTTCCAGGTAAGGCATGCTCGTTACCCATTTGTCATTACCAAGATCGTGCCTTTGCTGCTTTTCTTCAATTTCTTCCTCCGTAAGCCATTGCAGTGTGTTAGACGGACATACGCTAGCACACATAGGAGGGATGTCATCTTTCGTGCGGTCGATACACAAGTCACACTTATACATTAAGTTCTGTTCTTCGTCGAATTTTGGTATTCCGTACGGACAGGCAATCGTACAGTTCTGACAGCCGATACACTTCTCGGTAAGGGCCGACAATACAGCGCCTGTCTCATGAATTTGAATCGCCTGCGCCGGGCAGCTTCTGGCACATGCCGGATCAACACAATGAAGGCACATAAGCGGCATCGTCTGTCTGTTGACGAGTGGATTGACGTCATACACATAATTTCGATTCCGTTGTTCGTGTCCGCCGCATTGTGTACAAGCGGCCAAGCAAGACCGGCATCCAATACAGTTTTCCAGTTCTAAAAATAATCGTCTTTTTGTCATTTAGAGCACAACCTTTAGTTAAGTTTCTCAACCTGTGCAGCACAAACTTTATATTCAGGCATCCTCGACATCGGATCCAAAGCAGCAATGGTTAACAGATTAATAGATTCCTCGTGACCGAAATGGTAAGGTACGAATACAGTGTCCTCACGAATCGCTTCGGTGATTTTCACTTTATAGTTACTTTCCCCTCTGCGGGTATAAAGGCGAACCACTTCATCGTGTTGAATATTATACTGGGCCGCGGTGTGTGGATGGACCTCAACGTAAGGTTCCGGGCACATGTCTTTCAAAAACGGAATTCGTCTTGTCTGGTTACCGGACAAATAGTGATAGACGACGCGTCCGGTTGTTAAACGCATTGGATATTCCTCATCCGGTTCTTCTGCTGGCGGACGGTATGGAAGCGCACAAATCTTCGCCTTTTCGTCTGGATGATAAAACTTTTTGTCATGGAACATGTGCGGGGTTCCTTCATCTTCCTCATCTTTACAAGGCCAGAATACACCGTCTTGTTTGTCGATTTTGTCCCACGTTGCCCCGTAATAATCGGCATTCCCGCCTTTCGATGCCAACCGAAATTCGTCAGCCACGTCACTCGCTGTATGAAGATGAGAGAAATGCTTTCCTTTCCCTAGGCGCTCCGCAAGTTCTACTTGAATCTGCCAGTCTGGCTTCGATTCACCGAGCGGCTCCTGCGCTTTATTTATTTTGATAATACGTCCTTCTAAATTGGTAACCGTCCCCTCATCTTCCGACCACGTCACACTTGGGAGAACGACATCGGCGAATTCAGCAGACTCAGAGAGAAAGAAATCAGCGCATACCATGAAATCAAGGCCTTTTAACGCTTTTCTCACGACGTTTAAATTCGGTGCAGATACAGCTGGATTCGAACAGAGTAAATAGAGGCCGCGTATCGTTTTATCGTTCATCAACTCAAACATTTCATAAGCAGACACACCCGGTTTTGGCATTTCTTCCGGAGAAATCCCCCATACTTTGCTCACATATTCTACTGCTTTCGGGTCGGTGATTTTCCGGTAGCCTGGGAGAAGATCAGATTTTTGCCCGTGCTCACGTCCTCCCTGCCCATTCCCTTGTCCAGTAAATGTCGCAACACCTGCTTTCGGCCGGCCAATTTTTCCGGTTACCAGTGCCATATTGCAGTAGGCTGACACATTGTCTACTCCTTTATGCTGCTGTTCAACGCCACGGGCAAACATAACAATGGCGTTTGGAGCTTTCCCATAAATTTCAGCTGCTCTTTCAATTTTCTCTACAGAAACTCCGGTTATAAAGCTTGTATGTTCCGGCGTGAGATCTTTTACTACTTCTTTTGTTTCTTCAAATCCATTCGTATGCTGTTTAATAAACGCTTCATCGGTATAACCGTTTTTAATCAATAGATGCAAGATGCCGTTGGCGAGCGCTAAATCTGTTCCAGGTCGTAAATCTAAATGAACGTCTGCTCTTCTTGCAATTGGTGTTTCCCGTGGATCGGCAACAATTAAGTAACCGCCGCGTTCCTGTACGGCCCACACCCGGAACATCGAGGTCGGATGACATTCTGCTGTGTTGCTTCCCGCAATAAACAGGCAGTCTGTTTCATGTATATCCGTCCACGGTAAAGTTGAACCACGGTCCACACCGAATGTTCGTAAAAATCCACCGGCGGCGCTCGCCATACAGAAGCGGCCGTTGTAATCGATATATCTGGTACCGAGTGCTACCCTCGCAAACTTACCTGTCAAGTAACACTTTTCATTCGTCATCGACACCCCGCTGAAAACGGACAATGAATCCTTTCCGTAATTCGTTTGCAGCTCGCTGAACTTCTTGGCAATAAGATCATACGCCTCGTCCCAGCTCGCTTCCCGAAAACCTTTTTGTGTTCCTTTTAAAGAGGCATCATCACGGATAAGAGGTTTCAGAATCCGATCTTTATGGTTCGTCTGCTGATAAGCAGTGACCCCTTTCGGACACATTTTGCCAACCGTTACCGGCCAATCATATCTCGGCTCAACTCCGATAATCTTATTCGTTTTTGTATTCACACGAAGATTCATCCCGCATTGCATGCCGCAATAGCTGCAGTGTGTTTTGACGAGCCTTTCATTTGGATGAGTCACATTATCTATATCACGAAAAAATTTATCCTTTTGCATCTTGGTTTGCCTCCTTAATTGGTACTTCATGAGTCGCAAATCCCGAGAACTTAGAAATGCGGTATTTTCTACGGCAAGGAAGACAAAGTTCAGCCAAGTTAAAACCGTCTTTCATGTCAAATTCCAAGTCGTTTTGTCCCAGTACGTTGATGACATCATTCGATTGCTCCGTCGAGACAAATTCAGTTCCACACACTTTACATTCTTTCATCGATTCCTTGCCATAATGCTCCCGGTAATTGCGCGCAAACACACTGACAGGGCGGAAAGGAATGTGAGCAAGCTTCCCAAAAGGCAAATAAATTAGCGTCACAATTACGGAATACTGGTGAATGAGTGACATGACATAATGGCCGTTTCCGTGCAGAAAGACATTAATAAAAGTTAAAAGAAGACCCGTAATACTGACGAATAACAACAGATAAAGCGGCATGAAATCATACATAAAAGTCTGCTCTGCTCGTGCTTGCATGTTTTTTAGCCTGCGGTATAGCGCCATACAAACACCGGCAATCACCATAATCGCACTGATGTTTAATGCGTTATAAGAGAGAAAGGCGATGATGCCATCTGCTGGCACGGTCATCACGTTCATACCTAACGCTACAATTGTGTAGTAACCGCTCTCCTCCATCGTGAAATACATCCACCCAAAAACGAGTGGGAATGTCACCAATATGGCCAGCACACACCCCCAGCCTATAAGGAGATGCTGCGTCCAACGGTATACTCCCCTGTTCCAGATAAATCGATATGTAGCTAAGTGTTCTACGGATGTTTTCAACGTCGAACGGCGGAACAACAGCTTCAGCCCTTTTTTGATAAGGATTTTAGTCGGTGGCCGCTCTCCCCACGAAATAAAGCGGTAAAAAAAGCCTGCTAAAAACACAACCGTCCCTACCATATAGCCGTAAAGGTTTAAATCAACGTGCGTAAACATTCTTGTCGCGACAAAAGACAGAATGACAAGACCAGAAACAGTCAAGAACATCGATTTCGCAAAATGAGATGCAAACGCACTGTTAACAGGGTTGGTACTGCCTGTATGAACCATTGGTTCCTTCACACTTGTATTTTCCATTAGAATCTCCCTCGCTTTTTGCCATGCTAATCTTGCTTCAAGTATAAAAGACTCGGTTTCTGTCGATAATCAGGGAACTCCCCCATTTTCGCTCACAAATCCTCTATCCTGATTTTCTACTCGACGTGTTTTTGGTCCTTTCTAACAATCAACACATCACAGCGCGCGTGACGAACAATAGCTTCAGACACGCTGCCGATCAGCAGTCGTCCTACTGCATTTAACCCAGTGGCGCCAGTCACAATGACATCAGCTTCATATTCCTTAGAGATTACATTCGTAATTCTAGTGCGCGGAGAGCCATGTTCAATCACAGTAGTCACGCTTTTCAGGCCAGCTCGTGCAGCTTCTTCTTTGTAATTCAGAAGCAGCTTTTCAGCTTGTTCTTCTGCTCGCTCACTGATATAGCGGTCGTAATAATTAATAGCAGTCGATGTTCTCGTGTCGATTACATGAGCAATGATTAAGCGTGCACTATGTTTGGCCGCCATATCAATCGCTTTCCTCAAAGCACATTTCGCTTCGTCTGAACCGTCCACTGCTGCGAGAATCGTTTGATAGGTTGTCATGAATGGTTCCTCCCTGGATTAGCCCGATGCTTTTCTTAATTCTTATCATATAAAAGGGCTGATTGATTAGGTATCAGGGTATTCCCCTATTAACTTTGGATGTTGTGACGTTTACGTGTCGGCTTTGTAGAGGATTTACTTACAAGTAGAATGTCATGGTGTTTTTTTGTAAAATGGGAAGATATGAAACTCACTAATAAAGGAGTTACGTCATGTACGATAACAATAAAAACAGGCTAAGTAAGCGGGAACAAATATCACAACTTGTCATTGACAATGTTTTAGATGGCATTATTACAATTGATCGGAAAGGCAGCATCGAATCTTTTAATCCTGCTGCAGAGAATATCTTTAAGTATGCGGAAAACGAAGTTATTGGTAAAAACGTAAAGATGCTTATGCCCGAACCTTACAAAAGTGAACACGATTCGTACATTGACAACTATGTAGAAACTGGTCACGCCAGAATTATTGGGATCGGGCGTGAGGTTGTCGGAAAACGAAAAGATGGGTCTACTTTCCCGATGGACCTCGCTGTTTCAGAGTTTTTTATGGAGGACGACATTCATTTTGTCGGCATTGTCGAGGACATCACGGAACGCAAAGAAACCGAGGCTGCATTAGAAAAGGCGTTAAGAGATAATTTTGAACATACGGTGAAGAACTTGCAGAACCTTATATTTAAGTTAAAAAAAGACGAAAGCGGTCGCATTGTATACTCATTATTTGAGGGTAAAAATGCTCACGAAATTGGATTGGCGACAAAGCGTATGTTCAACCAAACGCCATCTGACATCTTCCATGTAGATATGGCAGATGAGCTGGAGTGTTATCATGCACGCGCCTTTGCCGGGGAGGATGTCAATTACGAATGGTCGTTTGCCGGAAAGCTCTTTTATATCTCACTTTCCCCGATCACAGAAGAAGGACATGTCAGTGAGGTGGTTGGTTCTGGTATTGATATTAGCGACCGCAAAAAAATGGAAGAGGCATTATCTCTTGCCCGCGACGAAGCCTTAGAAGCCTCTGAGCTGAAATCCCAATTTCTAGCAAATATGAGTCATGAAATACGCACCCCGATGAACGGTATTATTGGAATGGTTGATTTGCTTAAAGACACCCCTTTAAGCGATGAGCAAGGGGAATATGTAAACATCATCCACCATTCTTCCCAAGCCTTACTCGACATCATTAATGACATTCTCGATTATTCGAAAATGGAAGCGGGGAAAATGACCATTGAGAATATTCGCTTTTCACCAGCGGCATTGGTGGAAGGAATTGCAGAAATTCTGCTACCGAAAGCGCATCATAAAGAGCTCTCGCTGTTAACTTATATCGATCCAGCCATCCCAGACGTGCTTATAGGTGATCCGGGAAGACTACGACAAATTCTACTCAATTTAACTGACAATGCAATCAAATTCACGGAAAAAGGCAACGTGCTTGTGCGAGCCATTTTAGGTGCAGAAAAGAACGGGAAAACGGTTATTCATTTCGCAGTTATTGACACAGGGATAGGGCTGTCAGAGAAAGAACAGACTCGTTTGTTTCAACCATTTATCCAATCAGATGGCTCCACCACCCGAAAATTTGGTGGTACAGGCTTGGGTCTTGCGATTTCAAAACGATTAACCGAATTAATGGGGGGAACTGTCGGGGTAGAAAGTGAAAAGAACAAAGGTGCTACTTTCTGGTTTCACCTCCCTTTTGAACTTCCCGTAGAGTCAGAGAAACAAAAAGAAATGACGTCTCTTGACAATCTTCGCATCTTAATTGTGAATGACTATGCGGAAGAACGAGATATCTTACAAAAATATGTTAGTTCATGGGGGCTTTCAAACGAATTCAGTCACAATGGGATAGATGCACTTGCCGAGTTACAAAAAGAAGCGGTGCATGGAACTCCGTATGATCTGGTCATTGTCCGGCTTGAACATCCGGGGATGAACAGCGCGATGTTCTCACAAATTGTGAAGCAAAACCCAAACTTCTCACATCTGAAATTAATCCTAATTTGTGATTTCAACGATAGGAAAGAACATATTACTGGTGACTATGACGCTTTCGTCCAAACACCGGTCAAACAGTCACAGTTATTTGACTGTATCGCGAATGTCGTACGGCCAATCCGTGAAAAAGAGCCAGCTGAAGAAAGTCACAAAGACGATTCTGGCAAGGACGAGCACTATACTGAAATACAAAATGAGCACCATCCAATTCTTCTTGTGGAAGATAACCCAATGAACCGCAAAGTCGCTTTTTTTCAATTAGAGAAGTTAGGTTACTCTGCTGATGCTGTTTCCAACGGACGAGAAGCGGTGGAAAAAATCACGGCCCGCCACAACTTTGCGTTGATTTTAATGGATATTCAAATGCCGGAGATGGATGGTGTAGAAGCGACAAAAGCTATTCGAGAGCATCCTATGCTTGGAAAGCAGATCCCGATCATTGCGATGACGGCCAATGCAATGAAAAGCGATAAAGAGAAATATTTAAAAGCAGGCATGGATGATTACTTGAGCAAACCAGTAGAGCTCTCAAAATTGCGAGATATGTTGGAACGTTGGATGCCAACGTCCCATGTGTCTTCCTCTTACCAGGGACAAAGCGAAATACCTTCCACAAAAGATATCGCTCCTATTCCTTTCGAACATCTTCAGGAAAGTTATGGAGATAGTGAAATGGTAAACGAGCTTCTGACTATGTTTGTATCCATGACTCCAGATCTGATGGCGAGTCTTCATCAAGCCATCGAAGATCGATCAGGAACTGCAGCAGCGGAAACAGCTCATAGCCTAAAAGGATCAGCCGCAGTCATCCATGCAAAAGAATTCGTCCGTTTAAGCAAAGAAATAGAACAAGCGGCTAAGGCAGAAGACTGGAACACTGTTTTGGCGGCACACCACAAACTCATTAAGCATTTTCATTCGATAAAAAGGTTTATACAGAAACAGAAATTATGAAAAAGGAGAAGTTCTCACTTCTCCTTTTTCATTTGGATTCTTATCAAAAACAAGGTTAGCGTACGGCTAAATAGCGATAAGTTGTGGCGCTAACAAATATATCGTAGCGGCCAAATTTTGTGATTAGCGCGAGTTCTTGGGGAGGGTTGCCAATGCGGATAACTCTATCGTGCATGATGTTTAAACCATCTAAATAATCTTCCGCTTTTTGATAAAAATCCGCGTATGAATAAAGCATCTCCTCCGTAAGTTTACCGTATCGCTTGCTTTCCTGGGAATGCGTCGACACAGGAAAAACATAAAGGAACGTAATATGGACTTGATTGAAACATGTATGCCGCTCTGCTATGTTTTTCACGACTTCCAAGGCATGTTCAGCCTGCTCCACGTTCACTACTATTTTTTCCACGCACCGATTCCCCCTTATGGCTCTCAACTCTTTGCGACTACCATTCCTCTTAGGGTTCATTATAGGAAGGATCAGAGTGGAAATATATCAGGACATCCCCTGATATTGGCAATCGGTTTCTTCATGGCAGGAACTAGTCCAGGGTGAGAAGGCCTTTTTTCATCGCATAGGCTACGAGTTCATGTCTTTTGTGCAAGCTTAGTTTATCCATGATCTTGCTCTTGTGACTCTCCACTGTTTTAACACTTATGCATAAAAGATCAGCAATTTCTTTGTTGCTGTACCCTTTAGCAATGTAAGTAAGAATTTCCTCTTCCCGGCTGCTCAACCGCTTATATGTGGAAAGGTCTTCCCCACGCTTCACCCTGCTTGAAAATTCTTCCACCAATGATTTAGCTGCAGATGGGTACAAATATGCTCGCCCCTCCAGCACCGTCTTAACCGCTGTCAGGAGCTCTGAATCAAGGGCATTTTTCAAAATATAGCCGGAAGCACCTGCTTGCAAGACACGAAACAGTTCATTCTCATCATCATGCATCGTCAGGATCAACACATGCGTGTCAGGAAGTGATTGCTTCAATTCCCTCGTGGCTTCTAAGCCGTTCGTGCCAGGAGGCATGCTTAAATCCATAATGACCAGGTCCGGTTGGAAAGACAGTGCTTTCTCAATGGCTTCTCTCCCATCCGCCGCTTCTGCGATTACTTCAATATTTGTTTGTTTAGAAAGCAGCAATTTGACGCCGGTTCGAACGATGGCATGATCGTCGACCACAAGCGTACGGACAGATCGCATCACTTTCACTCCCTTCCCTTCACTCTTCGTGCTCTAGTTTATCATTTCAGGGCAACGCAATCGAGAGAACAAGTAAACCGGTTTCAGCAATTCAACGTACATTCTTGGCCTCTATTGCAAGAAAAAGGCCCTTGTAATATTTTTCAACTTGCTGTACGTAGAAGCCGTTCTGCTTGATAAGCTCCTGAGTGTTACGATTTAAATGACAACCGCCGCACACCTGCTTCCATAACGGGGTCAGCCAATCCTGCAGACGACTGAGTAGTGGGTTTTCCAGTTTCACATGTTCCAAAAACACTAGCCTGGCCCCCGGTTTACAGACACGTGCGATCTCTTGCAGGGCACGATCAGGATCGGGTATAGTGCAAAGGACGAGCGTTGCTACTGCTACATCAAACGTATTATCCGGGAAAGGAAGACTTTCACCAGATGCATCGACTAATTCAATGGGAACTTGTGCCTCACTCAATTTTATCTGGGATTTTTTCCGCATAGAATCATCCGGCTCTACCGCTGTAACCCTTTCCGCTCTTTGATAATAAGGGAAATTAATCCCTGTTCCGGAACCAACCTCTAAAATAATTCCCTGCTGTTCGTTTAACAGACGTTCGCGAATATACTCTAATTGATTTTTTTCAAAGGGACGCATGAAAGAGTCATATATTTTTGTAAACCATTTGCTCATCGCCAAATCCCTCTCCATCTATTACAGGTTGTGAATACATCACCACTCATTATTCATCATTCCTTATTATTTATAGAAAAAGACGCTTTTCCCTCTATAGGATAAGCGTCTTTTTCGTGAAAAGATCATACGCCGGGGCGAAAAATCATGTTCCACAGTAGGTCCGGTAAGGAAGACTGGATGGCTCTGGTAATTTGGCATATTCATCCTGTTCCGAGCTGTGTGCATAAGGGTTTGCGAGAACAGCCAGAAGCCGGTTCACTACACTGTAGTCCTCATTTTTCACAGCCGCTTCCAGCGCCTCTTCTACCCGATGGTTCCGCGGGATAACCGCCGGATTCGACCGCTTCATTATTTCGTAAACGTCTTCTTTTGATTCTTCTTGACGTGCAAGACGTTCCTGCCACTTTTTGTACCAGTGAGAAAATTCATCAACCTTATTCAGTTCGGTCTCCTCTGTTTTCGCTAACGTTAACGCACGGAACGTGTTCGTGAAATCAGCCCCGCTCGCTTTCATTAGGCGGAGAAGGTCTTCGATCAATGACTTGTCATCTTGTTCTTCATTTATTAATCCTATTTTCGACCTCATTCCATTCAACCAATAGCGATGATATAATTCACCGTATGTTTCAAGCTCCTTTTGTGCCATTTCAACCGCTACCTCTTGTTTTTCATGAAAGAATGGTAATAGTGTTTCGGCAAAACGTGCGAGATTCCATTGACCAATCGCTGGCTGATTCTGATAAGCGTAACGGCCTTGTTCGTCAATCGAACTGAAAACCGTCGCCGGGTCATACACATCCATAAAGGCGCATGGCCCGTAGTCAATTGTCTCCCCGCTAATCGTCATGTTATCCGTGTTCATGACCCCGTGGATAAAGCCAACGAGCTGCCATTTCGCAATCAAGGATGCTTGACGTTTGATCACCTCTTGAAACAGGGACAAATATCGATCTTCTTTCGTTTCCAAATCAGGGTAATGCCGTTTGATTGCATAATCCGCGAGTAACCGCCGCTCCTCGATCGGAAGGCTGGCCGCGTATTGAAAAGTTCCAACGCGCAAATGACTCGCCGCCGTCCGCGTTAAGACAGCACCCGGCAGCAACGCTTCCCGAACAACATTTTCACCCGTTTTCGCAACGGCTAAACTTCGGGTAGTCGGAATACCGAGGGCATGCATCGCTTCACTAATAATATACTCGCGGAGCATCGGTCCCAGCGTTGCCCGACCATCACCCCCGCGAGAAAAGCGTGTCCTACCCGAACCTTTCAGCTGTATATCAGCGCGCTCTCCAGAAGGAGTGAGCTGCTCGCCGTACAAGACAGCCCGGCCGTCTCCTAACATCGTTAAATGACCAAACTGATGACCCGCGTACGCCTGCGCAAGCGGAGCAGCTCCCTCTGGAATCGAATTGCCAACAAATATTTCAGCGCCTTCCTTACTGTTGAGCTGTTCCGCATCCAATCCTAACGATTCGGCCAAAGGTGTATTAAGAATTACCAGCTCCGGCTCCTGTACAGCGGTTGGTTCTATGCACTGATAAAACGAGTTCGGGAGACGCGCATAACTATTATCAAAATTCCAACCGGTTCTAATACTTTTTGTCATTCTATCCCCTTCATTTAATCCGTCTTTTCATTATAACTCGTGATAGTATTTCCCAAAACGAAAGATCTGATGAAGAACTGTTTGATCTTCACCTTGGTTACCTAGGTGAACCTTTCATAATAAATCACAATGGTTAAATGTGTCAACGCCGTTGTATTTTACATAGGACAGCAAGAGAATCGTTTGCAAGGAGGCTTTACCGGGAATAATGGTTGTGTGTTCAAAAGTCACTGTGTAATTTTCTGCTGTGAAGGTGAGGGTCTTACCCTACGCGGCATAAGGAGTTAGTGGATATGTTGGATCTCTTATTGGTCATCATTTTAATTATATTTACCGCCTTTTTCGTGGCATCTGAATTTGCCATTGTTAAAATTAGAAAATCTCGGGTCGAGTACTTATACGCCCAAGGGAAACCTGGAGCAAAAGCACTCGAAAAAGTAACCAATCATTTAGACAGTTACTTAGCAGCCTGCCAACTAGGAATAACTGTTACGGCACTCGGTATCGGCTGGCTTGGTGAACCGGCCGTCGCTCATTTAATTAAGCCTGTTATCAGTTCATTGGGCCTTCCCGGTACCTTATCAGCCACTATTTCTTTTATTATCGCTTTTGGAACGATTACTTTTTTTCACGTCGTTATCGGGGAGCTTGCCCCTAAATCCTTTTCCATTCAAAAAACAGAAGCTGTCAGCCTTCTCATGTCCCCCTTTTTGGTTGTTTTTTACAAAGTGATGTATCCCTTCATTTGGGCTTTAAATGGATCATCCCGCATTTTTGTACGCCTATTTGGACTGACACCGGCAACAGAAACCGGCGAGGTTTATTCGGAAGAAGAAGTCCGCTCGATCTTATCTTCCAGTTACGAGAGCGGAGAAATTAACGCTTCCGAGATGAGCTATTTGAATAATGTATTTGAATTTGACGAACGTGTCGCGAAGGAAGTCATGGTCCCACGGACCGAAATCATTTGCATTTATAACGACTATACCCACGAGGAGAACCTGGAAATCCTCCGTCGAGAAAAATATACGAGATATCCAGTAGCTGATGGAGACAAAGACTCTATTATCGGGGTAATCAATACAAAAGAGTTCTTTCATGACTTCTTAAATGAAGAAGCAAAAGACCCGCGAAGCTACATTAAACCAATCGTTCATGTCGCGGAAAACACTCCGGTGAAAGAAGTACTGACAAGGATGCAAAAAGACCATAGCTACATGGCAATTGTGGTAGATGAATACGGTGGAACAGCAGGTCTTGTAACCGTCGAAGACATCATCGAGGAAATCTTTGGTGAAATTCAGGATGAACTGGACATTGATGAAACCCCGATGTACCAGCGGATAGATGAAGATACGGTGATCTTAAACGGTAAACTTCTCCTCGATGAAACCAATGAAATACTCGGTACCCGATTTAACGAGGATGAAATCGATACGATCGGCGGTTGGTTTCTTGATCAACAAGTTGAAGCGAAGACCGGCACTACGATTCGTTTTGATCATTACGAGTTTACGGCCAAAGAAGTTGACGGTCATCAAATTAAACTAATTGAAGTTAAACGGACCGACAGGGAGCGCGAATAAGCTCCCCCACTTTTCCTCTCAGCTGCCCTTATCATAGACCGATTGTTTGAAAAATGGCAATACATGATCCGAATTTTATTACTATTTGTATTATTATTTTGTTTGCTACAAGAGCAAATTAAGCGCTCTTTCTCGGGACTGGAATCAATACCTTTAAGGCTCTTAGGATCTTTAGGTTTTTTACGCTTTTAAGGCTTTTAAAGCTTTTAAGATCTTTAGAACTTATATTAATATTAAGAGCCTAACATGCGTATGCGCGTAAGAGGTTCACCACTTGCCTCACTCAGTACTTCGTTGACTGTTGCACTGACTGTTGCACTCACCATTGCACCCGGTGTTGCACTTGGTTCCTCGTCCACTGTTTCGCTGCCTATTGCACAGCTATTTCACTTGTTGTTTCATTCACCGTTTCACTACTTCCTTCACTCTCACTTTGCTAACCCCATACTAGTGCTATGAGGCTTCTATTTTTGTCTTTCTCCACTTTCGAGACTCCATTGGACTTGAATGGTGCTGTTATTTTGACGAATTGCTGTTTTCATGACATCATACGAGCGTTTTGATGTCGTTATTTCGATGAACCACTAATTTCATAGCTTCATACACCTACTATGATGCCGCTATTTTTCCCTGTCTCCGTTTTCATGGCTCCATTGGATATGTTTGAAGCTGTTATTTTGACGAGTCGATGATTTCACGACGTCATACGAATGCCGTGATGCCATTATCGCGGCGAATCACTGATTTCATAGCTTCATTCATCGTTCAAAATGAACATGGTCTTGAGACGGACTATTTGATTAGAAGCGTCAATAGCTTACAGTACTACCTATTTAACTTAACATTTACATTTAAGAGAATAACGTCTATTCTATGGGTAAGGAGGCATGATTACGGATGTGAAAATGGCCCCCGGTATTTATCAGGATCAGGTGATTAAGCAGATCAATATCAACGGAAAAGTCTTTAAAATAGATACAGATTCCCTAAACTTGGTTACAGGGACTTTCTTCCGGAAGGTACTAAATCCAGAAAGGAGAAGCCAATGAAAATTAAAAACGCGGGAATTTTAAGAAAGGAATTCTTCGTGTCATACTTCAACTTAATCTTGGCTAGTCGCACGACCGACGTGCAGGAAGCCAAGGATATGATATTTAAGAAGTTCTTCCGCAACAATAAAGACGAGCTCGGAAAAGTATCATACGAGAATTTCTTAAAAGCATATGAAGAAATAGCAAAATAGGCGCCCTGCAACTATCTGCAGAGCGCCTATTTCATGTTCTAAAACCATCTTGATACTTTTAATGCAGCTATTTTTTATTCACTGACGCATCGTAAATCGTTTCAACGGCTTGTTGTAATGCCTCGTTAAACTCTTTATCTGACTGATTGACATTTAAGTCAGAAGTGAGGGCTCGGGAGAAGCTGGCGATGAGATGATCGTTCTTTTTCAATTTTTCATTCGCTTCTTCGCGGGAATAACCGCCGGAAAGAGCAACCACACGAACAACACGCGGATGCTCCGCTAATTCTTTATACGCATTGTTTTTCGTTGGGATTGTGAGCTTCAGCATCACGTTTTGGTCTTCGGATAACTCATTTAAATTGTTAAGTATTTCTTTCCTCAAGATTTCTTCAGAACGCTCTTTGTGGTCTGAGTGAATATTCACTTCTGGTTCGATAATCGGCATCAGATCTGCCGCAATGATTTGCTTTCCAATCTCGAATTGTTGATCCACGACAGCCTTGATACTTTCTTCATTTGGCTCATGGATAACAGAGCGCATTTTCGTACCGAGTATGTTCCGCTCATTCGCGCGGCGCAGTGTTTCATCCAAGTCATGGATTGGCTTCATAAGCTGAACCCCATTTTCCTGTTCAGCAAGCCCTTTATCGACCTTTAGAAACGGCACAATTCCTTTACTGGCAAGATAGTCGCCTGTGTATTGGCCCTCAATGCTGCGATCCATTGTTTGTTCAAACAGAATAGCTCCGAGAATCTGGTCAGAACGAAAGGCTGGTGACGTGATGATTCGTGTTCTCATCTCGTGTACCAAGTCAAACATTTCTTTCTCCCCAGAATAAGAATCTTCCGGAACACCATATGCGGCTAATGCTTTCGGTGTGCTTCCGCCGCTTTGATCCAGAGCTGCGATAAATCCTTTTCCATTTTTCATTTTGTCCAAATAATCGTTGTTCATCTCTTTCACCTTCTTTTCATATTCAAAAAAATATTTTCACATACTTTTTGTTTTACTCTCATTACAACTTATTATTGTACAACGTAACGGTTCGTTATTTCCACAAAAAAGTGTTTTCGGTGAGTTTTTCCCATTAACTATTCCAATTTTCTACTTTTTCCACAACAGCGTTCTTTACAAGAATTGATTAAAGTAAAAGCTGCAAATACCGTAAGTATACAGGAAAGAAAGCATAAAGAGAACCGAACTCATTGCCTGTTGCTGCGTTTGTTTGTATTGATGTGTATTTTTTACGTATCGGCTGAAAAGCCAATACCAAAGTAGCAACAAGACGAAAGGAGTTCCAAGAAACATCCAGGGCGGAGCATTTTCAATAGGCGTGGGAAACAAAGTCGAAAGAAATAAACTATACACACTAAAAATCCCTGCAAGATACAGACTGACAAATACCCAATTTTTCAAAGGAAAAGAATGTCGTTTCGCGTCTCGGCCGAATGCTAATCGTCGAAAAGACCAAGCGTATCCGCTGACCCATAAAACACTAAAAACAAAGGGAATAAACAATACCACCATATTAATATTCCCCGCGAATCCCGCCCCAAATATCATATAAAACGATAAGAAAGAGAGCATAATTAGTACGAAAAAATAACCAACATGAATAAACACTGCATTCATCATTCTCCCGCCTTTCTTATGAAGAAATACGTATGATTACTTAGCGAGTGTATCGCGAAGCGCAGTTCACTTCTATGGGAAAAATGATTATGCCTGCTTTTTTCACTTGTTGTTGTGTTGTTTTTTTTCAATATTTTGCGACCAAATGATGACAGGAATTACGACTAAAGCAAGGATCCCGCCACCGATGGAAAGAACCTGAAAATTAAATCCTCCTGCAACTAAACCGGAAAGTGCTCCGCCTGTCGCCCCTGCTAACGCGATAAAAACATCAACGTTCCCTTGGGTTTTAGCACGGTTAGCAGGGTTTGTCGCGTCTACGATGATCGCGGTACCGCTAATCAATCCCAGATTCCATCCAAAACCGAGCAAAGCGAGTGCAACGGTGAGTGCTAAAACAGAGTCGACCGGTGCCGTAGCTGCATATATACCGGAGGCAAGCAGAGTTAGCTGTGAAGCGATAACCATCGCCGTACGCCCCACCTTGTCTACGAGCATACCGGTTACAAGCGAAGGCAGAAACATAGCCCCGATATGAATGCCAATTACCATCCCTACCGCACGCAGTCCATGACCGTGAGCACTCATGTGTACGGGTGTCATCGTCATAATGGCAAGCATAATCATTTGCGACATGACCATCACAAAGGCACCCGTCATAATTCCGCGCTTATTCGTTGTATCCGTCAGCGAATTTAGGCTATTTCGAGCGGTCGTTTTTTGAGCCTTAGCTATTGCTTTAGCGACGATAAACGGGTCCGGGCGCATAAATACAAATAACACACAACCTGCCATAATAAAGGCTGCGCCAGCTAGGATGAAGGGACCTGCTAAGGGCGGAACTCCTATGGAGGCCGCAAACTCGCCCATGACTTCAACTAAATTTGGGCCCGCGACGGCACCCGCAGTCGTGGAAACCATTGCGATACTAACAGCTGTTGCTCGCTGTTTTGGGGTCGCTAAATCGGTACCGGCGTAGCGTGCTTGTAAGTTAGTAGCTGTTCCCGAACCGTACACGACCAACGAAGCAAAAAGAAGAAAAACATTATTCATGAGTGCAGCAACCACTACTCCAAGCCCGCCGGTCCCGCCAGCTAAAAAGCCCGCGGTCAGGCCCGAACGACGACCGAATCGCTGGGACAACCACCCTACAAGTAACGCTGCACCTGCGGATCCCAGGGTAAATAACCCGGCAGGAAGCCCTGCTAAATGATCGGTCCCGAGCATATCTTCGGCGAGCAATGCTCCAATTGTTATCCCCGCCGCCAGTCCTGCCCCTCCGAAAACTTGGGAAATCACGACGATAATTAATGTTTTTCGATATAAGTTCCGCTGCTTTTCCGGTGAATGAATATAAGACTGCAACCAAGCCTGCTCCCTCTCGTCCTTCTCTACCTCCTCAACTTCCTCGGCCATCCCCGCACCACCTTTCTGTCTATCTATGAAAAACATACGGCCGCCTATCCTAAAACAACGCTCTTTTCATTTTACCTAATCCTCTCATATAAGAAAAATGCATGATTTACATCAACATCATGCAATTATGTAATAAGTTTCTTGTGTTCACATCCTCTTCAGACAGAAGATTGTTCTGCATTGGGTAAATCTTTGGCGCTGCACTTGAATCCCTGTCCAGCTCATTTGCTCAGTAATACAAACCTGACACTCAAGTCAGTCATACCAAGCTGATAATAAAAGACAACAAAAAACCCCTCAACAATGAGGGGTTCAACTGTTTTATGTATGGTGTCCCGTACTGGGCTCGAACCAGTGACCTCCACCCTGTCAAGGTGGCGCTCTCCCAACTGAGCTAACGGAACTTCTTATGTACGAGCAATAAATTTTCGCAAACTGTATAATTCAATTTTGTTTTGCTCACAATGATTATTATAACGCGAAGGTCGCTTAGTTGCAAGAAGTATTTTTGTATAATTTTTACCGTTGTTATATCTTTATAATCACTTCTAACGCTTGCGCTCACCTCCGCTACCTTCTATAAGAGAGACGCCTTCTCGCCGACAAAGCTCTGTTCCGTTGTCGAGAAGACGTCTTTTTGTTTATAAATAGTCTTTCAGGGCTTGCTGCAAGGTTCCTTTTGTTTCTGCTTTCCTATCAAAGCTATATCCTAAGTTAATGATTTTTCTTATGATGTCTGGACGCAGCCCGGTGATAACAGTGTCGCATCCCATCATGGCGACTCCTTCAATGACGCGGAAGAGGAGATCGATCGCTTCTTCTTCGATGTCAGCCATACCGGAGAGATCAAGAATGAGCCGTGATACACGAAGCTTCCTAATCTCGGTTAAAATCTTCTCTTCGATCGTAGTTATTCGCTCTACATCCAGAGCCCCGATCAGCGGCAGCACACAGATAGAAGAAGTAATCGGAATGACTGGTACAGATAGGTTCTCTACCAGTTGTTTTTGTGATTCAATTAAATCATCTTTAATATTCGTGTAACGGATGAAAAAGACATTTAAAAAGCGGTCAATTTGGTCATTCACCGTTTTCTCCATCTCATAAAATTCATCGCGATTGTTATGCCGCCCGTGTAAGCGGTCAAACTCATGGAGATAGTTCCATATCGTTCTCCGGATTGCCTGAACCCACTCCAATTTAAAATCGAGTGTCAAAGCAAATTTTGCCCATACTTCTCCTTCTTGTTTTGCAAAAGCAACCAGTTCCTCTTCTTTCTGATCGATAATATAGCCCACGAGCTGGTGAGCATTATGAATTAAATTAATATTACCCGTTAGTCGGATTTCATCAATTTTATCACGGACATTCACCGCTTCTGATAGTAAGAATTTTTCAAAACTGTCTTTATTATCCATTATAAATTCTTTGATTGTTTGATCTTCATGGAAAACGAAGTCCATCAGCACCCACTCCATCATCTGAATTTGCATGCAGCTTGTTTCTATTAACATACCAGAATGTTTCTTACCCGTAAATTGAAATGATGAATTCTAAATAAGTACGAATTTTTCTTAGATTCATTGACATTCAAACCCTTGTTTGATTATGATAAATATATATTCAAAAGATTGTTTGACTTTTATTACGTTTTGGGAGGGAGAAACATGGCCCATACAGCGGATACAAATCATAAACACGTGTACCGCGTTCAAGGATTTTCCTGAGCAGGCTGTGCAGAGACGTTTGAGAAAAACGTCCGACACCTGGATGGTGTCACTGATGCTCATGTCAACTTTGGAGCCTCTAAGATAACTGTTTATGGAACCACTTCAATAGATGAACTTGAAAAGGCCGGTGCTTTTGAAAATTTATCAGTACGCAGTGAACATGACACAACCCCCATGCCGAAGCAATCCTTTTGGCGCGCCCACCTTTCAGTCATTATTGCGGCGCTGTTTTTAGCTGTTGGTGTCATTTCTCATGCGACGGTTGGGGAAGATCATTTTCTGACAATTGCTGCCTATATCGGAACCATTGTAATCGGCGGCCAATCCTTATTCCGTTCTGGAATCAAAAATCTAAGCCGGCTTATCTTTGATATGAAAACATTAATGACGATAGCGATTATTGGAGCTGTCTTCATCGGTGAATGGGGTGAAGGAGCCGTTGTCGTGATTTTATTTGCGATCAGCGAAATGCTCGAACGTTATTCCTTGGATAAATCACGGCAGTCCATTCAGTCATTAATGGATATTGCTCCTAATGAGGCCCTTATTAGACGAGACGGCGAAACGGTTACCGTACCGGTACAGGATATTGAGCCTGGAGACATTCTTCTTGTTAAGCCCGGCGACAAGATTGCTATGGACGGTACCGTGATGAAAGGTACATCGGCCATTAATCAAGCCGCGATAACAGGGGAATCTGTTCCTATTGCTAAAGCGGAGGGCGATGATGTCTTTGCCGGGACATTGAATGGCGAAGGTTTTTTAGAAGTAACCGTTACAAAACGATCCGAGGATACGACGCTTGCGAAAATTATTCATCTCGTCGAAGAGGCGCAGGCCGAAAAAGCACCTTCCCAAGCATTTGTTGACCGCTTTGCCAAATATTATACACCTGCTATCATTATCGTCGCGGCCATGATAGCTGTGTTTCCTCCGCTCTTCGCAGGAGCTTCATGGGAAACATGGATTTATCAAGGTCTCGCGGTGCTAGTTGTCGGCTGTCCATGTGCACTCGTTATCTCAACCCCCGTTTCCATCATCACAGCAATCGGAAATGCAGCGAAAAATGGGATACTCATTAAAGGTGGGATTTATTTAGAAGAAATGGGTACAATTGAAGCCATTGCTTTTGATAAAACGGGAACGCTTACGAATGGAACTCCTGTATTTTCAGGCATGAGGGTGTTTCAGGGCGAGGAAGATGATGTGCTCGGGTATTTGGCTGCCTTGGAATACCATTCTCAGCATCCACTTGCTAACGCTATTCTCGATGAAGCAGACAAGAAAAACTTAGCTTATACGTCAATCCCAGTAACGGATTTTCAATCGATTACCGGAAATGGCATTCAAGGAACCATCAATGGCACAACTTACTACGTTGGAAAACCGGCTCTCTTTAGAGAGACACTCGGCATTACTGTCCCCGAAACCATCATGGAAGAAGCAACTTTTTATCAAGAAGCAGGTAAAACAGTAATGCTATTCGGAACTTCTCAACATGTACTGGCGGTGGCTGCTGTTGCCGATGAATTACGTGCGACGAGTACCAGCGTCATCAAACAGCTTCACGCTTTAGGGATAAAGGAAACGATCATGTTAACCGGGGATAACACCAAAACAGCTGAAGCAATCGCTCTTGAAGCCGGAGTATCAAACATTGAATCCGAACTGTTGCCGCAGGATAAATTAACGGCGATAGACCGCTTAATGAAAAAGTATAAGCATGTCGCCATGGTCGGTGACGGTGTCAATGACGCTCCAGCTCTTGCGAAAGCGACAGTTGGAGTCGCGATGGGCGGGGCCGGTACCGACACTGCTCTTGAGACAGCAGACGTCGCTTTAATGGCAGATGACTTGAATAAACTGCCATATACCGTCCGTCTCAGCCGTAAAGCACTTACCGTTATAAAACAAAATGTTACCTTTTCCATCGGAATTAAAGTGCTCGCGCTTCTGCTCGTTATCCCCGGCTGGCTGACACTATGGATCGCGATTTTTGCAGATATGGGAGCAACCTTGCTCGTCACCTTGAACGGCCTCCGATTATTGCGTTTAAAAAAAGAATAACAGACTATCGGGCAAAATAGAGACAGTCGCTTTCGTTACTCATGGAAAGCGACTGTCTCTTCTATCCTTACGACCACGATTAGTACCGCATCAGCTCTTTATGATGTTGTTATTTTGTTGAGAGCGCTTTTTCATGGCTTCATTCATCTTCTAAGATGTCGCTATTTTCATAACGGCGCGTTTTCATGATCTCGTACACCTGTTATGACGCTGTTATTTTCGCTACCGCTCTGTTTCACAGCCCCATACCTCTCCTATGACGCTGCTTTTTTCGCTACCGCTCTATTTCACAGCCCCATACCTCTCCTATGACGCTGCTTTTTTCGCTACCGCTCTATTTCACAGCTCCATACCTCTCCTATGACGCTGCTTTTTTCGCTACCGCTCTGTTTCATAGCTCCATACGCCTCCTATGACGTCGCTAATTCCGCAACAATGCTTTTTCACGCCTCCATACGCACGCTGCAGACAATAAAGGTGCCTCCCTGGCTTAACGAGAGGTAGAAATCAAAAAAATAAGCACCCACATGGATGCCTATCTTTTCAGGTCGCGCCTGCGCAACTGTGATTCTGCTTTTGCGTATATTTTAGCGGCTTCTTCGGCTGTTACGTTAAAACGCCTACTTGCTTTCTGTTCCGCATACGTATCGTTTTTCGCTTCATCATATTTCTCGCCGGCTTCTGCCAGTTCATCGTACACCTTTTTCATGTACTCATACACCTGTACCTCTAATTCTGGCATCATTTCGGCAAGTTGTCCGCTATCCATGTTCGGCTCACTCATATGTAGCCCCCCTTTAGATATTATGATAATACATTTTCTTGACAAAACAAGACCTTTTCACGTATTACGTTAATTCTACATGATCTTTTACTTTTCCTTGTTTGAATTACTGTACCCAGTTCCTTTTGTTACTTGCTACCGTTCAGTATGCGTTTTTAATAAAGTTAGTATGTATCAAGACTACTTACAGAGTAGGCAGAGAAATTCTACCTTTTCCATGCAAGGGAGTTCAAACCTGTCGCCTCCTCTCTTTTTCACAATATAATAAATTTAAAATGTAAGCGCAATCAAAAGTTCCTGTAATCATTATACACAAAAAATGTGTCTGTGGAAAATGGATATAGTAAGGTGCATAGTATAAAATACAGCAACCTCCACATACTATTACAAAATTTTTATAGGTATGGTGGTGATAAGATGAATGTGTGGCAGTCGTTTAAGGATTGGAGACAGGAAAAGTATGAGCAGAAAATAGACAAAATGAGAGTCGAAGGGAAATGTCCGGATTGCCGCGGGAAAGGTTTTACCATTATGTCAGGCGACTATTTGCACGCGTCCCCGCTCGATTGTGCGGGCTGTAACGGCAGTGGAGTCTTTTCTGACTGGGAGAAGTAAACTCGCAACAGCAGCTGGTTTTGATTTGAGAAAATTCAAATAACCATTAATTAGAAAAGGGCTGTCCCAAAAGCGGGTGATAACCCCGGCCGGGACAGCCCTTTCTTCTTTGTCTTCTATTATACGAGCACGTTGTCGGGCTGCTTTTGGCGCGCAAACCCTTCCTGTCTGAATTTCTTACGTTGCTTTTTCGACCAGCCGTTATATTTCTTAAGAAACTTTTCGTATTTTTCCACGACTTCTTCCATTTCTCCGAATGCCTTTTCTTCCCCAAATTCCAGCCAAAGCGCTTTGTTGCAAAAATCTTTGATCTGGCTCGTGGAGTGACTGACGAAAAACATCGTTTTGCCATCCTCTTTGAATTCGTGCATTTTCTCAAGACTTTTTTTTGCGAAAGCCTTATCACCTACCGATAATGCTTCGTCTACAATAAAAATATCCGGATTGATACTGGCGTTAATGGAAAATCCAAGTCTAGATTTCATTCCCTTGGAATACGATTTTACCGGCTGATCAATGAAAGCCTCCAACTCGGCAAACTCAATAATCTCCGGCATTAATTCATTAATCTCTTTTCTCGTAAACCCGAGCATCAAGCATTTCAAGTTGATATTTTCTCTTCCTGTCAACTTGTTGTTAAGACCGGCGGAGACATCAATGATCGCGGTCTCTCCGTTAATTTGGATTTCCCCGCTCGTTTCCGGGACAATGCCAGCTATAATGTTAGAAAGCGTTGACTTCCCCGATCCATTGACGCCGATAAGTCCGACAATGTCTCCTTTGTCCGCTTCAAAAGAAACATCCCGTAAAGCAAAAAATTCTTCTCCGTAACTTCGCGGCAGAAACAAGTCCTTGATTCGCTCTGATTGGTTAGCATACAGCTTAAACTTTTTTGTTATATGTTTCGCAACGATCGCTTTCGTCATTATCTATCCCTTCTATAGTAAACATACTTGAACGCTGTCTTTATAAGAGATCAATAAAATGCCTGCGGAAACGAACATGCAGGACAGCCCCGATAAAAAACAGCACAAACACCAATCCCCAAAAATAAAGTGTGTACTCCCAGTGCTCTATAAAGTACCATGATTCACCAAAGATGGCCGCTCGATATCCTTCTACGAGATAATGAAGCGGATTTACTTTCATAAATTTTTCCACGAAATCCGGCAATGTCTCGGTCACCCATAAAAAGGGCGTAATATAGAGAAGGACACGAACAGTAGACTGAATAAACATTTGTACGTCTCGAAAGGCAGTAGTAATTGTTGATGTAATAAGTACAAACGCAATTACGAGAGCAACCATACTAAACACAAAATACGGAAGTTGTGCATAATAAATCGTTACCGGATAACCGGTAAATTGAAAGTAGACAAGGATAATTCCGAATAGAACAAGCTGCGGATATAGCTTGGACACGACGACATATGCGGGAATGGCACTCGTTGGAAAACTCATTTTCGAGACCATTCGGATTTTCGTATAAATGGCTTTAGAGCCTTGAGTGATCGCCGGCTGGACAAAAAACCAAATCGTAATCGCCGCAATCATCCAATCAAAGAAAGGAATGCCCCCAACATCTTCATTACTGCGGATCCCATATCCAAATACAAACCAATAAATGGCAATGAAAAAAACAGGGGTGATGAGTTCCCAAGCTGCTCCTAGATAATTATTTTTGTTTTTAATCTTGATTTCATATAAGGCAAGACGGTTAATTAGGTATACATTTTGCCAGAGTTCTTTCACAATCTTTAAAACAGAATTCATTACCCATTCCCTCTTTTTCTCACGTTCCGTTATCTGCCAAACACACGCTCGACCACACGTTCAGCCGCGTGTCCGTCTTCTAGGGAATGAAATGTTTCCTCAAACCATTCCACTTGCTGTTGATAATCAATTCGGATTTTGTCGGCATCTTTCACATTGTCGATAATCTCTTCTGTGGTTCGTACGAGCGGTCCTGGTGCTTCCTTTTCAAAGTCAAAATAAAAGCCGCGAAGCTGATCCCGATAGCTGTCAATATCGTACACATAAAATATCATCGGCCGCTGCAGAACCCCGTAGTCAAACATCACCGACGAATAGTCCGTGATTAATAAGTCACTAATAATGTAAAGCTCACGGATGTCCGGATAATTGGAGGCATCTACAGCAAAGCTCTTGAAGTCTTTCAGGTTGAGCTTGTCGGATACTAAATAATGAAGCCGCATCACAATAACATATTCATCTCCAAGTTCTTCTTCCATCCGTTCAAGGTCCATCTGGATGGCAAACTTGTACTTCCCGATAAAGTGATATTCATTATCCCGCCACGTTGGTGCATATAAAATCACTTTTTTGTCTTCTGGAATGCCAAGAGTCTCTTTTACCCTTTGTACATCACTATCTTCATATTGAAACAAATAATCATTGCGCGGATAACCAGTCTCTAACAGCTCGTGCTGAAAGTCAAATGCTCTTGTGAATATTTCCGAAGAATACGGATTTGGCGAGACGAGATAGTCCCACCTGCTTGCTTCCGTCACGAAATTTCGTTTATACATCTCCGTTGTGGTGCCCGGCATGAGTACTTCATCCATATCAAGCGCCAGTTTCTTTAACGGGGTGCCGTGCCATGTCTGTAAATAAACGGTATCAGCAGGCTTAGGAATCCAGTACGGCAGCCGGCTGTTAAATACCCAATATTTCGCCCTCATCATCACGATGAACCACTTTATCGAAAAGCGCTGAATTGTTCGAACACCATGCTTCTCAAAGCGAGATTTAAAACGGTGATCGACACTCCAATAATAAGTGAAGTCACGGTCCTGCTCTTGTAACAACTCATAAATGGCCCGTGGGTTACAACTGTATTGTTTTCCTAGAAAACTCTCAAATACGATGATTTCTTTTTTCGGCAATTTCCCCACCAATCCAAACACCCTCTGGTACCATCCTCGTACCGTTTTGGATTTCCTTATTTTGTTCACCCTTTTGTTCCATTTTTTATTCCACTTCTTTTTCCACTTCTTCTTCCATTTTTTATATGATTTTTTGATTCGTTTCATGTCACACTCAATACCCTTCTTACGCCAAAAAATACATGCTTACTTTAGTATATACTTTGTTAATGGTATTAAACAAAAAAAGAGAGAGTGAATGACCTCTCTTTTTTAAAACTATGCTGAGTATAACATTTTTATTTCTTAATACGCGTTAACAAGCAACAATTCTTTTTTAATTTTTGTAGTCGAGATGTTAGCAGTTCTTGGCAAGTATATCACATCACAATAGGAGCGGAGATGGTCAAACTTCCCTTTCCAGTCATCTCCCATAACAAGCGCATCAATATTGTGTTCTGTAATATCTTTCGCTTTCTGTTCCCATGTTTTCTCCGGGATAACTTCATCCACATATCGGATCGCTTCTAAAATAATTTTGCGCTGTTCGTATGAATAATACGCTTTTTTATTTTTCATTTCGTTAAATTCATCGGTGGAAATGGCGACAGTAAGATGATCGCCATAGGATTTCGCCCGTTTCAACAAATTGATATGCCCCCAGTGCAGCAGATCAAATGTTCCATAGGTTATAATCTTCTTCATATTGTAAGCCCCCTAGCTTAAAGACTAGCTCTTCAAATTATACATGTAATGTTACATTTCTTCCGTTCATTTTTTAGAAAATCCTTACACTAATCACGTTGACTTTCAGAATTATACCATACCTTCTAACGGTGCACTATAAACGAACGGTGAAATATACCTTAAATAATCTATAAAACTATGTGAAAGTGTGGAAATAAGCTTCATTCATGCATACTTGCTGTTCATTAGCTGAGAAAAAATCCCATTTTTCCCTTTCTCCCTATGTCCATTGTGGTACTATGTATGTGTAGTTCAATTTTAACAACAAAGGAAGAGGTCTTTTGGGGAACGAAACAATTAAGGGGAACTTTGCAGTACAGGATTTGTACGAATTGGCTAACGAGATGAGTCAAAAGCATTGGGGAATTGACTATACAGACAACATTGAACTTGTTGATGATGACTGGATACAACAGAATGCTGTTTTTATATATGACCGTAAGACAAGAGAAAGAACGATTCAAATGAGTGCAAAACGGAATGCAGGACGTTCCAAAGACGCGGTATTGAAATCACTTTTACACGAACTGGTTCACTGGCGTTTGCACAGCACAGGGAAGCCTTGCCGGGATGAGGATCCGGAGTTTATTGAAGAATGTCTTCGAGTTGGTGCCAGCATCAGTTTAGCCAAAAAAGCCCAACTCGCTTTAGAACAGTTCTTAATGAAAGAAAAAACGATAGGATAGAAAAAGGGATTACCAGCATTTCACTGTATGATCTCCCTCTCTGCAACCGAAGCTATATTGCGAGGGGGGTGAGTTCATGGCGCAGGATGTATTATGTGAAGTGAACAATTGTCATTACTGGGCTGAGGGCAACCACTGTGCAGCTGACTCCATTTATGTCATCAGCCACACAGGCGAAGAAGCTGCAACCTCTCAAGAAACCGACTGTAGAACATTTGTAAAAGCACAAGAATATTAATGGAAGAGGCCGCTGAGATTACCTTTTAGCGGCCTCTTCTATAGAAAAATGTCCTTATATTTAATCATAGCTGAGATGAAATCTCCTAGGATCCCGCCTGTTAGAAGTAACTGAGAAAAAGTGAAAAGGAGAGTGCGCCTTGTCATTTTGGGAATTATATGGTACTGCCAAAGCATTTATAAAAGATATAATAGATGACCGTATTACCGGGCTTGCAGCTGAACAAGCTTTCTTCTACATGCTTTCATTATTTCCGATGATCATTTTATTTTTAGCGGTACTCCCTTACTTTTCTATGGACATCGACCGACTGATGCAGTTCATCGATACGCTGCTTCCGCAAGAAACTGCCGATATGGTTCAGGAGAATGTTTTCTCTATCGTTTCGGAAACGAACCGGGGGCTTTTGACATTTGGTATTATTGGAACGCTTTGGTCCGCCTCTTCAGGAGTGAACGCTTTCATACGGGCAATGAACCAAGCATTCGACGTGGAGGAGCCGCGTCCTTTTTGGAAAACAAGATCCTTGTCCATTTTATTGACGATTGGACTCATGGCATCTTTTATCGTCATCTTTGCTCTTTCTATTTTTGGCGAACTCATTTTACATACTATTTCACGCTATATCTTTCTTCCCGGTGCCTTGCAAGATGTTTTGCAAATGATGAGATGGATCGTCACCGTTCTCGTTATGATCTCTATTCTTTCTGTCTTGTACTTCCTGGCTCCATATAAAAAACTTACTTACCGCTATGTCCTGCCAGGGGCAGTCGCAGCGATGCTGATGTGGCTTGCTGTCTCTTATGGCTTTTCCTTCTATGTCACCAACTTCAGCAACTATTCATCCACCTACGGAAGTCTAGGTGGGGTTATTGCGCTTATGTTGTGGCTATTCTTAACCGGACTTGCGCTCGTCATCGGCGGCGAAATTAACGCCCATATTCATAAAAAACGAATAACACATCGCTGATAGGTCGCGTCATGGGATATACACCATTGTACTGCGTACCCTTCCCCTTCTCCTGTGGTATATTAGTATCACTGGAGGGATGAAACGTGAACATTAATAAGATCCGCCGTATCCTTTACCTCGTCTCACGAATTCTAGGGGATGTGAATGCGGCAAAGCGCGGCACGATTGGAAAGCGCGTCGCGCGGCGTGTGGCAGGCAGACAAAGCGGTAAACTTTTGCGAAAGTTCTTTAAGTAAGGGGATGCCCCAATTTTTGGTACATCCCCTCTTCCTATCTTCTTCTCTTTTGCATGATCCATTGTTTCCCTTTTTTTAAAACAAAACCGATAACAAATGTTTTCAGTGCCTTTTTTACCATCTAGTTTTCCTCCTGCATCAACGTCTACTTAAATATCCACGACTGGACATCCGCACTGATTGCTTTGTTTTTCTTATAGCTGACTTCCCGTTTCTGCTCGACATCCACCTTCTTCTTTATGCTTTCTTTGTACTCTACTCTCGTTACTCCGTGTTCTCGCTGCATGCTCTTCTCAAGAATTTCTGGCAATTGATTTGCGTGATAGCCCATCATTGTATGGTGAAAGCCTCCTTCACTTATACCTATACCGCAGCGGAGAAGGCTTTAAACGTTTTTCAAACAAAAAACAGACAGTCACTCTCTCTTGCTTAGAGCGAGCGATCTGTCTGTTCTTCTGATCCGTCTCAATTAGGAGTTGTTCTCGTGTTATTCATGTACGCCGAGAGCGATTTTCGCATAGCGGGACATTCTACTTTTATCCCACGGCGGATCCCAGACGATTTCCACATCGACCTCATTTATTTCTTTAAACTCCTGCAAATCCTTTAAAGCAGTTTTTATGTCACTTACAATGGTGCCAGCAAGCGGACAGCCCATCGAAGTAAGTGTCATCGTTACCTTTACGTTCTTCTCGTCATCCAGATCAATGCCGTAAATGAGACCAAGATTAACGACGTCCACCCCGAGTTCTGGATCGATGACGTCATTTTCGAGTTCTGCCTCTATTCGTTCGACCAACTCTTGCTTTTCATCAGCCACCCCATCACCTCCTCATTTATCTAGCTACCCTTACTGTACCAAATATGCCCTGTTTTTAAAATAAATTCCCTCTGTCAGCACTATGTCCTCGTTCATTAGTAGCCATTCAGATGGCCAGTCCCTTTGACATTCACAACATTTTCATCGCCGGCAGAATCAAATGCCTCTACTTCTACAAGTCCGTACATCGTTCCTTCATTCGTTTCAAAAGTCAAATGTTCCTTAGTATTATTTCGCAGCGCATCTGTAAATAAACGTTGATTCTCGACTCCGTATAAGACCGCTGACCAATTTTCTGGATTATTTTCTTCCACTGTCAGTTCTCCGGTATCGAAGTGAATTTCATCATTGTTCTCTGTATATACATGATCCAGCTTCATCGATATGCCCCCTCTTCTTGTTTGTTCTATTTCTTTCCCGCGTCTTTTTCCCCTCAAACGTATAGCGATAAAGTATTGGCCTGCGTTTGTTCTCTAACATACCGGTAGCTTGTTTTCCGTTGTGTCGCGAGAAAAGAAATGATATCAGGCAACAAAAGCGGGGTCGTTTTTTTCCCGGCAAAAGGACCTTGGAATGGCCAGGGACCGTCTGTTTCGATCAACAGCTGCGTATCTGGAATCATGGCAGCCAACTGCTGGTCTCTTTTCCGGTAACACACTTCTGGGGTGACCGAGACATAGTATCCTGCATCGATCATTTCCTGAGCGATGGGAGATGGCGCTTTTAACCAGTGAAAATGTGCTCGCACGGCAGGAAAACTACGTTGCAATAAATTATAAACAATGGTTGCTTTGTCATGAACGGCATGCAGCGCAACGGGCAAATCATGGTTACCCGCTGTTTCTAAGTATTCTGTCAACACCTCGGCATAATCGTCTAAGGTATCCGGGAGGGCGGCTAACTCGTAATGAGGAAGGCCGATCTCACCGACAAAAGAAATACTGTGGCGCTCTGCCTGGACTAAACGTTTCCACTCTTCTATTTCTTTTCTTTTCGGAATCTCTCTTTCAGGATGAAACCCGACCCCTGCCAATATAAATGCAGGAAAACGTTCTTTCAGCTCCAATATGCGGTACGAGGAAGCTAAATCACTTGCTGCTGCTGCCACTTTCTGGACTCCGCCCTGCTGCCAGGTTTCCACTAGGAAATCAATATTGTCATACTGATCTAAATGAAGATGCGCATCAATCATTGTCACTCTTCCTTCTTACGACGGTGTGTTTTTTCGGCACCATTAATTGATTTGTTATTATCATTGTATCATCGGCGATGGAATGCTGCATAACAGTTTCTGCAGAATCTTGGGATATATCACCGGTTGTAAATGAACGTACGTTCGCATATACTAAAAATACATTATAACCTTTACTTTTGGAGAGATAGGATATGGAACGCATTATATTTTTGGTGGATATGCAGTCTTTCTATGCCAGCTTGGAAAAAGTGTATCACGGCGGGCTCGATCATCAACCTGTCGTTGTCGCAGGTGACCCGAAGATCCGAAGCGGCGTTATTCTGGCCGCTTGTCCTATTGCTAAAAGGTGGGGCATTCAGACTGCAGAAGCGCTATGGGAGGCTGAAAATAAATGCCCCGATCTTGTCGTGATCAAACCGCACATGCAAGCCTACATCAACGCCTCGATCGAAATTGCCGCTGCCTTGGAGTCGTTCAGTGATGAGGTGGAACCCTACAGTGTGGACGAGATTTTCGTAGAAATGACACACTCTTTGAAACTGTCGTCCGAAAGTGCATTCCAAGCTGCCAAACGTATGAAAAGACACATCAAAAGAATGCTTGGGGTCAATGCCCGTGTCGGAATCGGTTCCACGAAAGTGCTGGCAAAAATGGCCTGCGATCATTTCGCTAAAAAGAACAAGAACGGCATTTTTACCCTCACGGAAGAAAATATTCCGGGAACGCTGTGGCCTCTCCCTATCGGAAAAATGTTCGGGGTGGGGCGCCGCATGGATGATCATTTACGGAACATGGGCATCCGCACCATCGGCCAGCTTGCACATTTTCCAGCAGAACAGCTGAAAAAACGCTGGGGAGTGAATGGAGAATTACTGTGGCGCACGGCTCACGGGTGGGATCCGTCTCCTGTTACTGTTTCCACTCATATCCACCAGAAAGGTATCGGGCATCGTATGACACTTCCCCGTGACTATAATACGTGGAAAGAAATAAAAGTCGTACTGCGGGAGTTAAGTGAGGAAGTGGCACGCCGCACGCGGGCCAATGGGTATATGGGTATGACGGTTTCTGCAGGGGCCGGTGGCCAAAACGTTCATGATTCAGTTGGTTTTCATCGTCAGCAGAAACTGCCGGACTACACGAATGACGGAAAAATGATATACGAATCAGCTGCTGAGTTATTCAACAAGCACTGGGGCGGTTATCCAGTCCGCAGTGTGGGGGTGACCCTCGATCAGCTTATACCGGACACGTATCGGCAACTAAATCTTTTTCACCCTGTACAAGACCGGGAAACATTAAATCGGACTGTCGACAGCCTGAAATCGCGTTACGGAAGCGCCGCCATCTTGCATGCTTCCTCTCTGACAACAGCAGGGCAGGCAAAACTGCGCGCTCAAAAAATAGGCGGACATTATAAATAGACTGTGAGAGCTTTTCATTTTCATTACCTGCCCCTCCTTTCTTTGTAAGATGAATCCCTTCAGAAAGTTCATAAAAACATATGCATTCCCCAGATACTGGCGCCATGCACAGCACTGGGAAATGCATTCTCCTGTTATTCCTTCACCGGATGGTCGAGCGCCTCTCCTCGTATGCCTTGAAGAACATGGTTAGCTGTCATTTCAGCCATCCTCCACCTTGTTTTTTCACTGGCACTGCCAATATGCGGCAACAGCGTAACATTAGGGAGTGAGAGAAGAGGATGAGACGAGGAGATAGGCTCCTGCTCAAAAACATCAAGACCCGCTCCGCGAATTTCACCGTTTTTCAGCGCAGTGAATAATGCTTTCTCATCGACCGTACTACCGCGTGACGTGTTGACAAAAATGGCGCTGTCTTTCATTTTTTTAAACGCCTCCGCATTCATTAAATGATGAGTTTCATTCGTGTACGGTGCTGTCAAGCATACAAAATCTGACGTTTCCAGCAGTTCATCGAGCTCCTGGTACCGCACACCTATCGCTTCCTCCGCCTCATGCTTTCTCGAGCGATTATGATACACAACCTCCATTGAGAATCCTTTTCCTCTTCTGGCGACCGCTTCACCGATTCGGCCCATGCCAATAATTCCGAGACGAGAATGATGAATGTCCTGGCCTGTTAAAAAGAAAGGAGCCCACGCCCCCCACTCATCATTCTTAATAGCCTCCATGCCTTCCGGAAGTCTTCTTGCCGCAGCCATTAATAGAGCAAACGTAAGGTCCGCCGTCGTCTCTGTCAGTACACCTGGTGTATGGGCAATCTGAATACCACGAGCTGCGGCTGCTTCTATGTCGATATTGTTATAGCCGACAGCCATCGTCGCAATGATCGTTAGCCGTTCTGCGCCGTCTATCATTTCTTTGGTGATCGTATCCGAAACATTACAGAAAATACCGTCCGCTCGTTTTATTTCACGTGCCAAAATCTCATCCGGGACCGGGGTTTCTTCCTCTTCCCACATCGACACTTCGCACTCTCTTTCGATCATTTCAACAATGGCAGCCGGCATGCGGCGTGTAATAAAAACGTAAGGCTTCATCCTCTTTCTCCTCTCTTTCTATGTAATAAAAAAACATGCTGTACGCGTCAGCATGTTTGTTTTCTTTTTCTATTATAGCATGGAACAACCAACGTTCCGAGATGAAACGTCCTTACCTGGATTTGCAACAACTTGAGGATGAGTCGGCGAGTCAACAGAGCCAACGCTGTCACTGTTTTCCTACCACTGTTTTTTTGATGCCATGGAGAGCTTACACCGTTTTCCCACAAGCCTGATGATAAGTCGACTATGGTTTTTTATAATTTAAACACAGAAACTTCTTCCTGCAGCTCCTGCGCCATGCGACTCAGCTCTTCGGAAGAAGACGACACTTCTTCAATAGCGGCTAATTGCTGTTCGGTACCGGCTGCAACGTTTTGAGCGCTTCCCGCTGTTGTTTCTGCAACGTGATTCATCTCTGCAATAGCACTAGTAACATGCTCCGAATTAGCAGCCATTTGTTTTGAGACAGCGGAGACGTTTTCAATCTGGGTCGTCACGTCGTAAATGGATGTGAGTATTGTTTGAAAAGCAGTGCCGGCCCGTTCAATAACAGCAACCCCCTCTTTCGCTTCCGCTTGGCCATGTACCATTTTCTTCACTGCTTTGTTGGTCTCGTCTTGAATCGCTTCAATTAATTCTTTAATTTGTTGAGCAGAACGGCTTGATTCCTCTGCCAATTTTCTTACCTCATCAGCAACTACTGCAAAGCCGCGCCCATGTTCCCCTGCTCTTGCCGCTTCAATTGCTGCGTTTAATGCGAGCAAGTTCGTCTGTTCGGAAATATTAGTGATCGTTTCAATAATCGAGCCGATTTCTGTAGAACGCTTCCCAAGATGTTTAATAATTTCTGCGGAATCCTGAACTTCATGATTAATTACGCGGATTTGCTCCGAAGAACGGACAATTTCCTCATTTCCCTTTTTCGCTGTTTCTTCTGTTTCTTTTGCTTTTCTTGTCACTTCAGCGGATGAATCAACAATTTTTTCTACGCCTGCCGTGAGCTCTTGCATAGCTTGGAGGCTAACATTAGAATGTGACATCGTTGTGTCTGCAGCGCCGGATACTTCCTGAATCGTGCCGGTGATCTCATTTGTAGAAGCCGCCGTTTCTTCAGAACTTGCCGAAAGTTCTTCTGATGTTGACGCAACTTGATCTGCCGCTTGGTGCACGGAACCGAGCAGACGCCGCAGATTATCAACCATCACATTGATATGGACAGCCAGTTGGCCGATTTCATCCCTCGACTTGATGTTGATCGCTTCAACAGAAAGATCTCCTTCGGACACGCGCGCGACCTGATCTGTCACTAGCTTTAACGGTTTTGTCATCCGCTGAGCCAGAACCCATGCGAGAATACCACCTAAAATGATGAGGAAAATCCCTGCAAGAATACTTGTAACAGCCAAATAATCTCCTTGTTTTTGCAGTCTGCTGATATTTTTATCGACACTTGCGCGTTCCTCTGCTATTAATTCTTTTAAACCATCGGATGCCTGTCTTTGCAATGGAACGATTTCATTTCGCAGCTTTACTGTATCACTTGCAGACAAGCCGGCACGTTCATAGCTACTGAAAATCTCTTCCGTCATCCGAGACCGCCATGCCTCCAAATCGGTCAGTATAGTTTCGAGCTTTTCGCTTTTCGTATAGGAGGACAGCTTTTCTTGAACGGCCAAAGAATCATCCAAGAGACTTAGAAAACGTTCTTTCGCTTCCGGATCACCCGTCAGGATATACGTTTGTGCCAAAGCATTACGGGCTTCTAAATTGTAAGCTAAATCCTGGTAAGATGAAATCTTATCAAAATCTTCGAGGACAACTTCCTCCATGTTTGTCGTCATATTTTGGATAAAAAAGGAGACAAACAAGGTAAAAATCAGTAACAACCCAAGTATTAGGGCAAAAGAACTCATGAATTTCGTACGTATTGACTTCACAACATCTAACCTCTTTTCTATTCAATCATTTTCAACTCCCCTTATATCGGTGTGTTTCTCAGTACATTTAGACAAAAATAAGATCTTTTACTTAGTGGGAACAACCTTTGGATTCATAGGCTAATTAAGCTATAATAGAAAGGGGACTCGACTTTCCACAGCCGTTTTCTATGAAACAACGCAAAAATGTAGCAGGAGGAATGACGGATGGATTACAGAATTGAAAAAGATACACTCGGAGAAATGAAGGTACCTAAAGACAAACTGTGGGGCGCGCAAACACAGCGCAGTTTGGAAAATTTTAAAATCGGCAAAGAAAAAATGCCACTTGAAGTCGTTCATGCCTTTGCCATTCTGAAAAGATCAACCGCTTTAGCTAACAAACGTCTGGAAAAAATAGAACCAGAAAAAGCAGACGCTATTGCCGCTGCTGCCGATGACGTTCTCGCTGGAAAATTGGATGACCACTTTCCGCTTGCGGTCTGGCAAACTGGAAGCGGTACCCAGTCTAATATGAATATGAATGAAGTGCTCGCCCGCCGTGCAAATGAGCTTCTAAAAGAACAAAACTCAGATCTTATCGTACATCCAAATGATGATGTGAACCGCTCACAAAGCTCTAATGACACATTCCCGACGGCTATTCACGTCGCTGCCGTTGAAAAAGTAGAAAATGATATTCTGCCGGCGATTGATATTCTTAAAAAGACGTTTGCAGAAAAACAGCAGGCATTCGCTGATGTGATCAAAATCGGCAGAACACACCTCCAGGATGCCACACCGCTTACACTCGGCCAAGAAATCAGCGGCTGGCACCGGATGCTAGAACGAAGCGGTGAGATGATTCAAGCAAGTATTGATTATGTAAAAGATTTAGCAATCGGAGGAACAGCAGTGGGGACCGGCATTAATGCCCATCCTAAATTCGGAGAATATGTTGCCGAAGAAATTAGCTCGATAACGGAGAAATCGTTCCGCTCTGCACCAAATAAGTTCCATTCGCTTACGAGCTATGATGAAATTGTTTATGCTCATGGTGCTCTCAAAGGATTAGCTGCTGATTTGATGAAGATCGCAAACGACGTGCGCTGGCTTTCAAGCGGCCCGCGTTCCGGTCTTAGTGAGATTAAGATCCCGGCTAATGAACCTGGAAGCTCCATTATGCCTGGAAAAGTCAATCCTACTCAATCAGAAGCATTGACAATGGTTGCCGCCCAGGTAATGGGAAATGATGCGACAATCGGTTTTGCAGCGAGCCAAGGTAATTTTGAACTTAACGTCTTCAAGCCTGTTATTATTTATAATTTCTTGCAGTCTGCTTATTTGCTTGCTGATGCGATGATTTCCTTTAATGACAAATGCGCAGTTGGCATTGAGCCTAACCAAGAAAAAATTGATGAACATCTTCGCAATTCACTCATGCTCGTAACAGCGCTTAACCCGCATATCGGGTATGAAAATGCGGCGAAGATTGCTAAAACAGCGCATGAAAAAGGCCAGACACTTAAAGAAGCAGCACTTGAGAGCGGTTTGTTAACAGAAGAGCAATTTGATGAAGTCGTAGATCCGTCTAAAATGGTCACACCAAAAGAATAGAACAACAAAAATACAAAAGCTGACAGGCCTATACCCTTGTCAGCTTTTTTATCATTAGTTTGCAGTAGCTCTTAGCGTCATTATGCCTCATCATATGTATAGCGGACGACATATTTATTGGTCTTCAACTTTCGTATTTCAACAAAAGGGCCGATTTCATAACCATTGTGCCAGTTTTCTTCTAACTTTGCTTTCAAGCAGCCTGCCTGGAACTTAGAGCGAAATGTTTGTTTCCAATAAATCCAGTGTGGTTTTCCTGCCATTGCCTCTGTTCGACTCCTTTTATCCTTATCTTTCATCTTATCTTATCTTATTTTTTTACCCGCCTGCAAGTCCCCTCTTCTAAACGTATATGTCAGGACCAAAAAAGACTCCATGCTTAGGAGTCTTTTCCACCGTTTTTAACCGATCAATTCTTCATCTTCCCGTTCTTTCATTTTCTTTTTATCACGCTTTTCCTCTTTGTCACGCAGACGATGAGCGAGTCTGGCTGATGCGCTGGAAGCAATACTTGCTACTAAGTCATCGAGAAAGGTATGCACTTCTTCCTTCGATGTATCAAGCTTTTTAATAATGCCGTGTTTTTCTTTGTCTAAATAACCAAAGGTGGTTACGGCAATGCTTCCGAAGCCAAACACGGAGCCGATCGCGATCGTCTCATCAACACCGAAAAGTCCTTCATCGCTGTCGACGAGTGACTGCAAAGGCTCAGATAGCTTTTTTTCTTCAGCAAGTTTATCTAACTCGATCCCAACGAGCACCGCGTGCTGTATTTCACGCTTCCCCAAGACCGCGTCGGCACTATCATAACAATCTTCCATGGTTAATTGGGGGGCATACTTTGCCTGCATGTCATAAACGATGGCGGCTATATCTTTAAGCTCTACGCCTCGTTCTTGTAATGCTTTTCGAGCTGCTTCCTCAACAACATCACTAGATACGGGTTTTTCCATGACGAATTCCTCCTCTTCTTACATTTTAACATATGCAAGAAAGACTTGTTTCATTTCCCTTTATGATAAAATGGCAGGTATAACGTTTTTGTAATGTAATGTTAGGATTGACATGTTAACTTTAGAAAGGATGATGATCGCTTGTGATAGTAATAGAAGCGGACAATCAAAGAGAGCAAGAAGAAGCGTACTTAATCCGTCACAAAGTATTTGTTGATGAACAAAACGTGCCCGAACACTTGGAAATCGATGAGCATGAGAGCGATGCCTATCACTTTGTACTTTATGATAAGGATAAGCCGATGGGAGCAGCTCGCCTCCGGGTTGTGGAAGGAACAGGAAAAGCAGAACGGGTATGTGTGCTCTCATCATGCCGTAAAAACGGAGCCGGCCGGCTATTGATGGAGGCACTTGAAAAGAAAGTTACGGCCCTAGGTTTTGATACGATGACGCTCCACGCGCAGCTGACTGCCGTACCGTTTTATAAAAAACTGCGTTATTCTGTTACTTCAGATCAATTCATGGATGCCGGCATTCCTCACGTTGAAATGAAAAAAACGCTCCCAAGAAACGGCGGAAGAACGTAGTTTTTCCGTCCTCGGGGCGTTTATTTCTTTTCACCCTGACATGTTTTACGTTTCTACATCAAATCGAAAACCCTTGCCGTATAATTGTTGTTCCACTTTCCGCCGTTTTGACAGTAGAAGACGCCGCTCCTCCTCACCATAGGCTTTGCGTTCCCTTCTATTCAAGTAACTCGCAGCCGGAGGCTCTATACGATGTACTTTATGAATAGACGATCTCTGTTCCACCATCCGGCTTCCATAATTAACGGCCGTCTCATTTTTAATCGGCGGTACATATCCCAACTTCTTCACCTCATCTTCGGTATTTTCTGATTACTATATATATACCCCGTTCCTTTCTTTTTAACCTTCTTTTTATGGACGTTTGTAGCCGCTAGCCTTTCGCCCATTTATGTTTTTTTCCGATATTCTTAACACCTTTTGGGGTTTTTCTCTATATGATGATACAGAAACGATATATAAAGGAGTGAATGTCATGAGTTGCAGAAAACACGGAAGCGAATTCAGCAGCTGTGTGTGCGATGCTTTAGTCAATATTCATAAAGCCCAGGAGAAAGTAGAGAGAAACGAAGATAACTGTCGAAACAGTTGTTATACAGACCTGTTAAATCCAAGAGGAAAACACCATCGCCATCCTCATGATACCGTACCATTTATGCTGCAAAATAAAGATGGAAAATACTTCTACGCAACAGGCGGAATCGGCAGAGATGACTGCTTCCAAACAGTCTTCTTCCGTGTCGAAAGTATTGACGAAGATAATTGCTGTGCCACACTGTCTATGTTGCGTCCAGATTCTGATATCGATTTTGACGACTGCTGTGTGGACCCTACTTCCCTGTGCGACGTTGATGAACTAGAAAAGACTCGTTATTGCATCGAGGTAGACCTAACCTGCTTCTGCGCTGTGCAGTGCCTTGAGCCTGAAATCGTCGGAGAAGTTGGACACCATCACCACCATGGCCACCACCGTCATAAGTAAATCACAAGAGAGAGAACGGACCGATGGAATACTTGGATTCCATCGGTCTTTTTTTAGAGACTGACAATATACAAATCGATCATCTCATTTATATGAATCATACTAGGAGTCAACTGATCTTCTTCTTCTATTTCCATCTCCTCTCCCGTAACACGTAGAACAACACCACGAAACTGTCCCTCTTCCGTTTCACATACGACGACCGGCTGGATATAGTGAGGTATGGTTTGCAGGTAGTCGAACGTTTCCTTTACTTTAGGTAATGGACGATTATCATCTCTTGGTTGCAGTTTTTCAGTAGTCTCCTTTTCTTGTTCGTCAACTTTTGGCGATTTCTTCTGTGTTTGATCCAAGTAGTCATCTCTCGTTTCATTTAAAGGAGGCATTTTATCTTTCATCTTCGGTTTTTTCTTTTCTTTTTCCTTTTTCTTATTTAATTTAGGGCGTCCTTTCGTGTGTTTACGTACTGCTACCGTCTGCCCTGTTTTGTACGTACGGTTAAAAACGGGCTGGTCAATATAATACAATGGCTGTCCTTCTGCATTATCTTTTTCCATAGGGGCATCCCTCCCGTATCATCGTTTCAAGTCCTCTTTCATTGTATGCACGAATTAGTGGTTCATTCATCTGCATTTTGCTGGCAACTTTTCCTTTGTGCAAGCATATATTTCTAAAAATAAGTTGGACAAGAATTCCATGTTGGAGGGAGAGTTTTACGTGCTTTGGTTTTTATTTGCAGGGAATATATGGATTATATCGTTACTATACAGCGGTTTAGCTGAGAAAAAAGCAAATAGCCATTCGGTTTCGATGCAAATGAATGTGATGGTAACCCCGCCAATATTGTTCGCCTTGTGCAGCGGCTTTATTTTCACCTATATGCATCCCGGCTTTTTCATTGAGACAAGCATTGCAGCCGGTACGTTAGGAATGGGGTGCGGCCTGCTTTTTGGAAGCCTTTTCGGTATTCATGCAGCAATGGCTGGAGCATCTAGCGCATTGACGGCTGGCATGCTCGCCCCCATGCTTGGAGAATTAGCCGGACGATCACCGTTATTTCTTGTTTTTGCACAGCTTGTATTTTTCATTTGGCTTTTTTTCCTTCGTTATAATGTTCGCTCATTTAAGTTTGTTTGATATTTGTTTAAGTAGGACAACATCGCTGCTCATTTACTATCCCCTTAGCGCAACTTTTCTCCCAGGTAAACGTAAAAACCCTCCACTTTTAGAGCTTGGAGGGTTTTTCGCCTATTATTCATTATCTTTATTTTCCCGAAGGCTTTCTTCAAATAAATCAATAATCTCAAGAAATCTTTCAGCCTCTCTAAAAGTATGATCGGCGAGTAACGGGTGGATATTGCTTTTTAATCGACATGCTTCGATCAATTCACCTCCTGCTTTCTTAAAATCCCTTAACGCAGAAACAGAGACTCTATTTTGGTCTAGAAATCGACTTAGTACTGGCTTCGTCTCTGATTCGGGGGCCATAGAATGGAGATCAACAGCCTGGAACACTAATTGATCAAAGTCGTGGCTGAACTCTCTAGCCTGGTCTACTAGTTTTCTGTCAGATGGATCGAGGAGATGACTGATAAATTTTGAGTGATCAGCCATGATACGCAAAAAAAATACATTCTCCTCTATAATGGCTTCGGGTTTGGGTACTATGTTTCCTTTATTTAATTCTTCCAGACGATTTGCAAAGTATGCTGCCTCTCTGCTGATATGATCAACTAATAATGGGTAGTTGTTGGAAACAATTTCACATCGTAATGTGAGTCCTAAAATGTGTCGTTTAAAATTCCATATAGCTACAGCATGTTGATACACTTCATTGTTAAAAGCTTTCACTTGTTCTACATCAGACTGCAGGCTAAACCTGCTTAACTTTTCTTCTACCTTCTCAAACGTGGTAATAAACTGCCGTGCTTCTTTAATGAGCTTTTCTTGCTCATACGTAAACCCTAAACTTAAGAATAGTGCATGCTCCTTCATTATCCTTGCCCAGAATGAAATCTCCTCTAATGATCTAGCAACAATTGGATGAACCAAAAAACTCCCCTCCCCCTTCAATAGGTGTAACTTAAGTATAGATATGAGGGGGAGGGCTGTCTGTATGACATTTTTATTTTTTTCTGTTCACAGTTATACTGCCACTCCATATACTGTAAAAAGGCATTTGCCTGGTGGATACGCAGGATATGACGATTTTCTCGCACAGGTTGATTAAAAAGAAAACGGATGGTGATTAGTTTGCATTATTATGACAACCATAACTATACAAATAGACGACAGCAGCCCTCTGTTCAATATATCCCTCCTGTTGTTATCGAACGTTATTTGAATCAATGGATCGAAACTTCTATCCAAGGCTACGGCCGAGTTATTGCCTACGTACTCGATTACAACGCACGTACCGGGATGGTTTCACTGTTCATGTATGCACCTCCGTATTACCAACAGCAATATATACAAGTGCATCATAGTGATCTCGTTGGGATACAGCCGTACTTGGGTGATGTTCCACCGCGTCCAGGCGGACGGCCGCCGCGCCCGCCACATGGCGGCGGACACGGTCCAGGACATGGACCACCTGGAACAGGAGGGGGAGGGTTTTTCCCTTGGTTTTTTAAGCTGTTTTATTAAAATCAGTATCTCTTTCAAATTGCCGGGGCTGTCAAAAGGTCATTCACATGACCTTTTGACAGCCTTTTTTCAATTCTATAAAATTTGTTGTTAAGATTAACTTATACTCTTTCGTATAAATGGCTCTTCAGGTTCAAGCGAAAAAACAATCCAACATCTTTATACCAATCACACAAAAAAATCGCCACTTTCGGTATAATGAAGTCACCACAACCCATTAACGAAAGAAGGCGATTTTTCATAAGTAACTTAACGGTCACTTTCCAAAAGTATACCATGAACCAACTGTATCTTCCTATGGATTTTTCCGATTTAATTTCCAAAAACCATGTCGAAAATCGTCTTGTACGGATACACCTAGAGCCTGTTTTCTGCACGCGCCATCGATTTGACAGAACCATACATATGAAAACCGTCAGTGTTTTTTATCATCTCGATCCTGTTTGTCTTGTATCTCACTGCTTTTTTGTTAAAATAAGCGGGTATAATAAGCGGTATCCTAGCGAAAAACTATCGATTTGGCCAGCTTGACAGCTCGAGTATTTAGAAGAAAGACGAAGAGTGACCTATATCACAAAAATGGGTACGCAATTCGAAAGTATGTGGAGGAGGAGACCGCATGATGGTTGAATATGCACTCGTATTTATCGGGGCTGCGATTCCCTGGTTTGAAATCGCGCTTGTCATTCCACTGGGTATACTCCGGGGACTGTCACCATTTTGGGTAATGTTGCTTGCCTTCACCGGCAATGTATCTACGGTACTCCTACTCATTATCGGCTATGACAGATTTAAAAATTGGTACGCAAGACGCCAAGACAAAAAAGGAAAAGAGCCATCGAAGCGTAGTGAGAGGGCTAAACGAATTTGGAATAAGTATGGTCTTCCTGGGCTTGCTTTACTCGGACCAATTTTACTTGGTATCCATATCGCTGCTTTTATCGGCATGGCCTTCGGTGCTTCCAAGAAATGGACGACGATCTGGATGTCCGTCAGCCTAGCATTATGGACGCTGATCTTTGGTATGGCCACCGCCCTCGGTTTTGACTGGTTTGTTAATCGTTAACAAAAAGACGACACAGGTTTTTCTGCAACTTGCGATCATTCGAGCTTTTAGCAAAAAATACCTAAGCTCCAAACAAAGGAACTTAGGTATCATATTAAATCCCAGTAATGTTGAAACCGCCGTCAACGTGAATCATTTCTCCGGTAATTCCGCGGGCTAAATCACTCAGAAGAAATAAAGCCGCATCCCCGACTTCCTCTTGGTTCGTTAAGCGGCGCAGTGGTGCTTTTTCTTCAATTTCGCGCAGCACTTCGTTAAATCCCCCAATTCCCTTTGCGGAAAGCGTACGGATTGGGCCGGCCGAAATAGCATTAACACGAATATTATCTTTTCCAAGATCGTTTGCTAAATAGCGTACACTTGCATCAAGTGACGCTTTCGCAACACCCATGACGTTATAATTTTTCACGACTCTTTCGCCTCCGAGATAGGTCATCGTTATAATCGATCCACCTTCTTGCATGAGCCCCGTTTCACGAACTTCTTTCGCGACAGCTGTTAAGGAATAGGAGCTAATGTTATGAGCAAGCAAAAAGCCGTCGCGGGTCGTGTTTAAATATTCTCCGTCCAATTCTTCTTTGTTCGCAAAGGCAATGCAGTGAGCTAAACCGTGAATCATGCCGACTTCCTCTTTAATCGTTCGGAAAGCTGTTGCAATCGCCTCATCATCTGTTATGTCACATGGCAAAATGAGGGAGTCGTCCCTATCAAGCGTATCAGCAAGCTGCTTAACGTTTTTTTCCAATCGCTCTCCTGCATATGTGAACACAAGCCGTGCTCCTGCTTTTGACAAACTTTGCGCAATACCCCACGCGATACTACGCTTATTCGCAACACCCATTACTACATATGTACGCCCTTCTAATGAAAGGTTCATTTTATCAGCACTCCCTTTTTATCATAATTTATTACCATTACCAGGTACTTGCAGTTTTCATTATAGCATTAATTGATCGCCAGCCCCACTTGAGGTTTAAAATTACTCTAATGAGAGAAAGTATATAAAAAGACATGTGAAAAGGAGAAATCAGGCATGCCTGCATATGACTTTATTGGCGATATTCACGGCTGCATGAAAGAGCTGACCGAACTCTTTCAGCGTATGAATTACCGATACGCAAGCGATATATTTGTTCATCCGGACGGACGGATCCCTGTATTTATCGGGGATCTCACCGATCGGGGACCAAATTCTACAGCAGTCATTCAGATCGTAGCAAAAATGGTGGAAAAGCAGGTTGCCTTGTATGTTCCCGGCAATCACTGCAACAAACTATATCGTTACTTTCTTGGAAGAAACGTCCAAATCACCCACGGACTCGAAACAACCGTTGCGGAGCTTAA
Source organism: Bacillus piscicola (assembly GCF_022458745.1). Lineage (GTDB taxonomy): Bacteria > Bacillota > Bacilli > Bacillales > Marinococcaceae > Alteribacillus_A > Alteribacillus_A piscicola. Next base: position 909,724 of record NZ_JAJJJF010000001.1, on the reverse strand, counting down.
GGAACTGTCAACACGGGACTATAAGCTAATCCGCAAAGCATTTGTCAATTTGTATGAGAGCTCTCCACTTTACTTGTTACTTGATGATCAACGTGTCGTTGCCGCTCATGCAGGAATTCGTGAAGACCTCATTGGCCGCACCGGGAATAAAGTGAAAACCTTTGTGCTCTACGGCGATATTACCGGAGCGACGAACCCAGACGGCACTCCCCTTAGAAGGGATTGGGCCCTTCAGTATCAAGGGGAAAGCCTTGTCGTATACGGCCATACCCCTGTCACCCAACCACGGATGATTGGGAACACGGTTAATATTGATACCGGATGTGTATTCGGAGGAAAACTAACGGCGTTTCATTATCCCGAGAAAACGTTTAGCTTCGTTCCTTCTTCCTTACCAGTAGTACCTGAAAAATTTCGTACTTTCCCCGATACACCTGCTCGCACTGAGGAGGAATAACATGAGCCCTAAATACATGGCCGTACTCGCCGTGATGACGTTTTTGCTGTCAGGATGCAGCAAGGAAGCTGCGATCGCCCTCGATGAAAAGGACAGCTATGTACTCATTGATAAAAAACACGAATTTTTAACGATTTATGCAATGGTTCGCAATGAAGACAGCCAACCTATTCATAATCTTTATGTCGACTTTTCCATCCGTCATAAACAGCTGGCTGATCAGCTTGGATTCGAACAAGTCTTATTTGATCAAAACCGCCGCGGGGTCCCCAGCCGTTTTGCAGTTAAAGCAAAAAGTGGTTTTTTCATTAGTGAAAGCTTTCCTCTTAAAAACTATGAAAGACTCGGGAGTTTGGAGAACGCTGTTTTCATTAACGTATACCAAAGGGATGAAAAAGTGCTCGAATCCCCGCTGAATAACATTATCAGAAATTAAACATTCGTTCTTATATCAAACTCCTTATATCTACCGGTAGTTGAGCTCTAACCGTATGCCACGTTTCAAAAACGGGATGACAAAATTCGATTTTGGCGGCGTGCAAAGCTTGACGGCTGATCTCCTTTGCACATCCGCCGTATAAATCATCGCCTAACAAAGGGTGTCCTTGAAAGGAAGCGTGCACACGTATTTGATGAGTGCGCCCCGTTTTTAGTTGAAATCTCACAAGCGAATGATGATCTTTTTCTCTCAACACTTTATAAAGAGTCCGGGCGTATTTCCCGTCTCGTGTTACTTCATGTTCAATCAGACTGTTGGGTTTTCTTCCGATCGGAACATCTATGACTCCTTGTTTCGGCGACCAAATCCCCCTTGTTATCCCTATGTATTCCTTACTTCCGATTCCTTTTTGGAAAAAATCAGCAAGCCGCTGATGAGCGAATGCGTGCTTCGCGATCGTCACAAGCCCGCTCGTTTGTCTGTCAAGTCTTGAGACAGCGTGAAAGGAAGCCGCTACTCCCGTCTCCTCATAATAATGACGAATAGCCCCGGCAAGCGTTTTTTCTTCCAGTCCGCGTCCTGGTGTCATCGGAAGGCCGGCGGGTTTATCAATTACGAGCAAATGGGCATCCTCCCACATAACGGAGAGTTTCCTTTTGTACGTTGGAATGTTTTCTGGAAAGGTCGTCGGCGGAAGTCGTACCATCAGCGCATCCCCACCGTAAAGCTTGTCTGTTAATGTTGCCTCTTTGCTGTTTATCAAGAGCTTCCCATCTTTATTGATTTTCTTTAGCAGCCTGGAAGACATTCCCTTTTCTATTCGCAAAAAATTTCGTACTGTCAGCGGCTTGTTCATGCAAGGAACGAACCACTCCATTGTATGACTTTTCTCCATTCTATTCTCCGATAAACGATTCTTTTACTCTTTTCCAGAAGGGAAACGGTCGGAAGCGGGCAAAACGGATTTTTTCTTCCGCTACCCGGCACTGAATCGATTTCACACGCCTGTTCACTTCAGATACGTGATCAATTGTAATTTGTATCGCTACATCATTAAGCGGTGTTAAGAGACACGTGTGATGCTGCGGTAAAACGAGCGGTGAACCGATCGTCCGGTACACCCGGTTATTAATGGATGCCATTTCCGATATTTGTAAAGACGCAAGCGACGGATGCAAGATAGCTCCGCCTAGTGACTTGTTGTAAGCCGTGCTTCCAGATGGAGTGGAGATACACAGGCCATCACCACGGAACGTTTCAAACAAATCTCCCTTTATATCCATTTTGCAGACGAGGGAACCTTCAAGTGTTTTGACTGTGCATTCGTTCAGAGCGAGATACCGCTCTGGATTAGGACGGTCTAAATGGCGGACGACCACTTCGAGTAGCGGGTACTCAACAATTTGAAAAGGTGTCTTCGCGATATGAATGACTAACTTTTCCACTTCTTCCGGCTTCCAATCCGCGTAAAATCCTAAGTGACCCGTATGAATGCCGACGAATGCCGTTTCATCCAGTCTTTCATGAAAATGATGAAAAGCATGCAGAAGGGTGCCGTCCCCGCCTACTGTTATGACAACGTCTGGTTCTTCCTCGTTCAATTCTAAGCCAAATTCTTGTAAATATGTGGTGATCTTTTTTTGAAGCGCGTTGGACGTTTCATCTCCTCGGGACGTAACGAAGAATTGCATGAAAACGGCCTCCTTTCATAACTCCATTAATTACGGGACGTTTCACGATTGCGAATTAAGATACGCTGTGCTTCTCGAACTTCGCCTTTAATTTTTGACATTTCTTCATCGAGCTGGAACGCAGCTTCAGCGGCGCGCTGCAATCGTGCTTTAATGTCAGCAGGAATTTCACCGCTATACTTATAATTTAAGGAATGTTCTATCGTCGCCCAAAAATTCATGGCCATCGTTCTGACTTGTATCTCAACAAGCAGATCTTTCTTGCCGTCAATGGTATGTACAGGATAGTTCACGACCATATGATACGAACGGTACCCGCTTTCTTTCTTCTCCTTAATGTAGTCCCGTTCTTCTTTGACCTCAAAATCAATACGAGAACGGACCAACTCCACAATCGTGTCAATATCATTCACAAACTGGCAAACGATACGAACACCGGCAATGTCCTGCATTTCTGTCGCCAAATCATCCAATGAAATGTTTTTCCTCTGGGCTTTTTCTAGAATGCTTGTTACCGGTTTGACACGGCCTGTCACGAATTCAATTGGGGTATGCTGCGAAGATTGCTGATATTGTTCGCGCAGGCTTCTTAACTTTACTTTCAACTCTTCCACTGCTTGTTTGTAGGGTGACAAAAATGCATACCAGTTACCCATGAACGCCACCACCTATCATTATCCCTCGTCCTCTCTGATTGACGAGGAATCACAATTGAAATGTTTTTTCTACCTTATCCACCATTTCGGTGCCATAATTTCCGTTCCCTGCAATATTACTTAATAAATAATTCATCTCCTCATGAAAATGGGTAAGCGGGACACGCTTAGGACCACTCACAGACACACTCCACTCGTGTGTATATGCTTCCGCAAGCTGTGGCCAAATTTGGCTTGGAAGCCGTAACTGTATAAACTCTCCGTCAAGATCGAGAACATAAACAAATGTCAGTGCATCAGAATCAGCAAGCATCCGCATCCCGTCTTTCAATTTATGCCACTCCGTATCCGGCCATTCCTCGATCGGGTACAGTAACAATTGTTCATTCTCCCGTTCTGCATTAAAGATTGTTAAAATATGTTCCATGTTTGTTTTCACCTCATTTTGCTTACAGCATTCTCCTATTATTCACCGATTTTATTCTATCACAACTTGTCGCGTCTATCTTTTTTAAAGTGTTCTGATTTATCATTATGGTACGATATAAGGACCATTCTATGTAATTAGGGAAATAATACAGGAAGAAAGGAAGAATCATGATGGCCCAAGAGAAAGAATTCGAGAAAAAAAACTTACTAACATCTATAGAATTCAACAGACTAACCCAGGCTTTTCAATTCCAAGATGAGGATTTCACCTTGCAAGTGAATACGTATTTTGACACAGCTGATTTTCTATTGAAAGAACAGCGGGCCGCCTTGCGCATCCGTGAGAAAAACGGCCACTTTACGCTTACCTTGAAACAGCCGGCTGCTTCCGGTTTATTAGAGACGCACCAAACGTTAACCTCTGCCGAAGCAAAATATGCATTTGAGACCGGCCGCCTGCCAGCAGGGGAAACGGTATCACAGATCCAGTCTATGTCTAAAATAAACATGGAAGACTTAAAAAAACTCGGCTCTCTGCAAACAAAACGCGCTCAAGTACCATTCCGCAACGGTACTTTATTCTTGGACCACAGCATCTATTTAGACACCGAAGATTATGAAGTCGAGTTTGAAGCCTCTTCTATCGAATCAGCAGCAGCCGGGCTAAGTCAACTTTTGAAAAAATACAGAATAGAGAGCCGTCCTACTCCGAACAAAATGGAGCGTTTCTTCCATAGAAAACTAGCCAGCGACTGATCACAGATTAAAACCATATTGTCGAAGGTGGCTATTTCTGGTATATTTTTCTCATACATAATGAACGAATGAGAGGTGTGGACAGTTTGACTATACCACCTTTGTTACAATTGCTTTCTCCATTAACTCAAGGAACAAACACGAGATTCAAGAGCAATCAAGTTTCAACTTTTCTACACTCATTCCAACGTTTTCTTGATGAAGAAGTGACGGCTGGCATGAGCAATTCTTCGACACCGACTTCAAGATCGAGTATGCTTACGAATGATTCTCTGTTTTTATCTCCGGGTGTGGCAGCCCGCTATTATCAAAACAACACTCTGGCCCATTCAGCAGGAGCCGCGGTTGATACTTATCGGGTCAGCAACCCTTCTGCAAAATTGGCAGGTAAATCCGGTGACTACTCAGCTATTATTGAAAAAACAGCGGAGCGTTACGGAGTAGACCCCAACCTTATCTCCGCTGTAATTAAACAGGAGTCCGATTTTAATCCAAACGCCAAAAGCCATGCCGGCGCCATTGGGTTGATGCAGTTAATGCCCGGTACCGCGCGGCATTTAAACGTGACAGATCCTTACGACCCTGCCCAGAATATCGATGGAGGCACCCGTTATATACGCGATATGCTGGACCGCTATAACGGAGACGTCAAACTTGCTCTGGCTGCTTACAATGCAGGTCCTGGGAATGTTGATCGTTACAACGGTATCCCTCCTTTTAAAGAAACGCAGGCTTACGTGCCAAAAGTTCTCGCGGCCTACCAGTCATTCGCATAAAACTTCCGAAACTGATCTTCCATGGAGATCAGTTTTTTCTATTAAATAGAAGACTTTTGTCACGAAATGTTTAGAAAATAGTCTCCCATGGAGATAAATGGAAGTACATATTATTTGCTGTCCTAAAACACCATTGCTACAATAACTATAAGAAAATAGAGAAGCTCCTTCTCAAACCAATGAGATAACGAACGTTCTATGGCAATGCGTTATCTTGATCACCTCATCATTAATCTCTGCTTTTTAGCAGAAAGGAGCCGTTGCTCATGGAAAAACAATTAAAACCATTTGATTATATCGGGGGTCATGAAATACTAGACCGTCTAGTCGACCAATTATATACGAACGTAGCAAACCATCCGGATCTTTCTCAAGTTTTCCCGGAAGATTTAACAGAAACAGCACGTAAACAGAAGCAATTTCTTACGCAATTTTTAGGAGGTCCCCCCTTATATACAGAAGAACACGGTCATCCAATGCTCCGTGCAAAGCACTTGCCATTCCCTGTTACTCCCCAAAGAGCAGAATATTGGTTAGACTGCATGGCACGGGCCATGGATGAAGTAGGACTCGAAGGACCGGCTCGTGATGATTTCTTTAGACGACTCACTCTGGCAGCACATCACATGGTAAACACCGACGACGAATAATGAAAGAAGGGAGTCTGGACCATTGCGAAAAATGGATCAACAGCTATATTGCAACGACCAGCTGGGAATCTGCGGCCTTTCTCCTGATGAAACAGTGGATATACCGATGAAACGAAGAAAAAAAATTGAGCTGTATATCTTCACTGATCCTCTTTGTCCGGAATGTTGGGCATTTGAACCTTCTTTAAAAAAATTAATGATTGAATATGGGCATTACTTTTCGGTGCGGTTTTTAGTCGCTGCTAAGTTGGGAGCTGGGAACGCCACAGAGGCCCGCCACAAAAAAGAATGGAAAAACCTGGCGAGCCTTTATGAAAAAACAGCAAACCGTACAGGCATGTCGTGTGACGGCGATGTTTGGCATGAAAACCCTGTACACTCCCCGCGTACCCCCGCTCTTGCTGTGAAAGCAGCAGAAATGCAAGGACGCCAGCAAGCAGTCGTCTTTTTCCGTCGTCTTCGTGAACTTTTATTTGTCCATAAAAAAAATATCGCCGATGAAGAGGTCCTCCTCCATTGCGCCCATGACACCGGTCTTGATGTAGAGGAATTTAAAAAAGATATTCATTCTGCGTCCGCAATAAGGGCCTTGCAATGTGACATGAAGACGACCATTGAAATGGAAGTGGAACGCGCTCCGACCTTCGTGTTTTTCAACGATCGTGTAGAAGACGGCGGTCTTAAGATTTCCGGTTTATATCCTTATGAGGTGTATGTCGAAATTTTAAAAGAAATGCTGGGAGAAGAACCGCTGCCTGCAAAGACGATTAATCTTCTTGAATTCATGAAACGTTACAAGTTTGTCGCTACGAAAGAAGTTGCTGTCGTTTTTGATTGGAGCGAACGGGAAGCCACAGCCGCGCTGAAAAAACTAGTTCTCCAACGAAAAATAGAAAAAGTCCCCGTGAAGTACGGGACATTCTGGCGCTACGTACAGCCCAATTAATGTTTTGATACAGATTAAAAAGGATAAGTACTTATCATTTTCTATACAATGAGGACTTATCCTTTTTTATATTTGAGCCAAGTTCATAAGTCCTTACTTAGTTTAAATATACGAACAATAATATAGAGGCTGTATCAAAAAGTCATAAAAATGCCCTTTTGACAGCCCTTTTTCAATTCTATGAGATTTTTCGTTAAGATTAACTTATATCTTTTCGTATAAATGGCTCTTCAGGTTCGCTTGCCGCGGGCAAGGCTTCAGCTAACCGACGGAAGATCACCGTCGGTGGATCTTCCGCTCTTGCTTCGACGCACAGGACGTGTTAGTGTCAGCATTGCCACAGGACGTGGCCGTATTTAGCCGACGTCCCGCAGGCGTCTCATCTGATCGCCATTCAAAGTATTGGACGAAAAACGGACGTGGAGAGTGCATTTGGTCATGTCTAACAAAACCTTGTCTTCCAGCTAGTCCACCTAAGAGAGAAAGAAAAAATCCGGGTGGAATTCAGTCGGGTGGCACTGGCCACAATATACGGAAAGTGGCGACGAAACACCGCCAAAAGAAGCATACAGAATAAAAAAGTCATGGACACAATCTTTTTTGAGGTGTCCATTTACCTAAACACTCTTAAAAAGTCGCTGGCTGTTTCTCATAAAACGTTGCCCCAGCCATATATTTTAAATAGACATGTTTTTATGGAGGCGTCCGCATGAAAAAAGTACTGGCTGGCATTATCGGCATCGTTATCAGCTTTGTCTTGTTTGTGTTGGGTTTAATGAAGTTGCTTCCCGTTTTTATCGGCAGTGTACTGCTTTTCTTGTCCATTTTCCTTACTATTTTCTCTTTTAGCGAAAGACGCCGTTTTAAGGGAATTAAAACCCATTGACGTTTTTTAATGCAAAAAGCCTGGCTTTTGTTCTTCTCGTACAGCCCTCACTTTATCTGTACGGTCGGTGAACAATCAGCCAGGCCATTTTTATATCTAACAGAGGTTCAGCTGTTTCCTACGATTTAGAGCCAAGAAGTTCTTCCATTTCGTTCAAGGTCTGCTCAAAAAGCTTCATTGCTTCATGAATCGGTTCGGAGGAAGTCATGTCAACGCCTGCCTTTTTCAATATCTCAATTGGATAATCCGAACTTCCGGACTTCAAAAAAGACAAATAACGCTCTACCGCCGGCGTGCCTTCCTCTAAAATTTGTCTCGACAGCGCCGCAGCCGCACTGTAGCCAGTTGCATATTGATAAACATAAAAATTCATATAAAAGTGTGGGATACGCGACCATTCAAGCGCTATTTCGTCATCCAGTGTCATATCTTCCCCGAAATATTTTTTATTTAAAGCAAAATATTCCTCTTCCAGGAGATCTGCCGTCAATGCCTCACCTTTCTCCACTTTTTCATGGATCAGCTGCTCAAACTCAGCAAACATCGTCTGTCGGAATACAGTTCCTCTAAACCCTTCCAGAAAGTGGTTTAGCACATACATCTTCTTTTTCTTATCTTCCAGCGTATTTAACAAGTAGTGATTTAAAAGTGCCTCATTAACGGTCGATGCTACTTCGGCGACGAAAATCGTATAACCAGCATACTGGAACGGTTGGTGCTTACGGCTGTAATAGCTGTGCATGGAGTGACCGAGTTCATGTGCTAAGGTAAACACATTATTCACATTATCCTGCCAGTTCATTAGCACGTACGGCATCGTTCCATACGCTCCAGAAGAATAGGCACCACTCCGTTTTCCTTCATTTTCGTACACGTCAATCCACCGGTTTTGATATCCTTCTTTTATCGTATTGATATACTCTTCACCAAGAGGAGTGACACCTTGCAGCACCATGTCCTGCGCTTCTTCATACGGTATTTCCATTTTCACGTCTTTTACGAGCGGTGTATAAAGGTCATAATTATGAATGTCTTCCAACTCGAGAACGCGCTTTCTAAGCCGTACGTAGCGATGCAGGAGCGGCAGATGCTCATTGACCGTTTCTACAAGCTGATCGTAAACGACTTCCGGGATATGGTTGCCACTCAGTGCTGCTTGCCGTGCGGAATCATAATGACGAACTTTTGCATGGAAGACATTCTTCTTGACCTGGCCATTCAAGGTACTTGCGAACGTATTGCGGAACTTGCGGTACGTGTCATAAACAGCATGAAACGCATCCTTACGCACCCGCCGATTATCACTTTCAAAAAAACGTATGATCCGCCCGTGCGTCACTTGCACATCCTTGCCTTCTTCATCTTTTATAAAAGGGAATTTTAGATCAGCATTATTTAACGCCCCGAATGTATTACTAGGGCTTGCAGTCACTTCCGATACTTGGGCGAGAATCGCTTCCTCCGCTTCATTTAAAACGTGTGGGCGTGTCTTGTTGATTTCATCCAATGTCTGTTCGTAATTTTGTAGGCTTTTATTTTTTTGAAGAAATTCTTGCAGCCTTTCTTCCGGTATCGACAAGATTTCTGGTGTAATAAACGCCATATGCTGTCCAAGCTGTGCCCCTAAACTCGATGCTCTATCTTCAAGCGCTTGGTACGCGGAGTTACCCGTATCCTGATCGGAGCGCATATGAGCGTATGTAAATAAACGCCCGAAACGTTCTGCTATTTCATGTTGTAAATTAAGCCCCTCGTAAAGGGCTTCTGCAGAGTCTCCGAGTTTCCCCTTGTACTTATTTAAAGAGGGTAGCATTTTTTTAATAGCACTAAATTCTTGCTCCCACTCTTCATCTGTCGCAAAGATGTCTTCTAAATTCCATTTCCACTTTTCTTCAATCTCTTCCCGTTTAGGTAAAGCTGCTGCTTTCTGACTACTCATCAAAGCACCTCCTACTATTCCCTTCCCATTTTACCGAAATCTTCCAACAATCTCTACAGAAAAACACAAGTCCTCTTTACATTATGCATTTTACACATTTCTTATCCAAATAGAAGCCTTGTTCCAATGAAAGCGGTAGTTCAATGTTTCGAATTTTACTCCAGCACCCACTATCACTCTTTTCTACAACACCGAAGAAAGCCAATACATACAAATATTGAGTGAGTGCTTTTGATAGCGGTTCTTTCACAAGCGGTAACTCGCGTATAGGGAATATACCCTTAGTAATTAAGGGCTGGATGACAGGCAGAATATCAGTGAGTAGGAATGTCTGTCCGAGCTGAAGTGGCTGAATAACTACAAGTAAAAGCCAGCTCTGCCAGATATAAGCAGGGGATTTAAAATACTCCATAAAAAGAGAGGGCCAACCGGCTTCTGCCGGGAAAAAAGGCAGGTCGGAACGCTGTTTGGCAAATATTTGTCGTACATAAGCCCTGTCACGCTCATTTTGCCACTTATTCAAACCGAACCGCCACTCTTTTTTGAGCCGCAGCCACTCTGGCTTCCATGGGGAGGTACCATCCATAGTCAGTGGTAGATCTGTTATCATGTTGAATGTAGTCTGGGAAGCGGGCAAAGAATAAAAATCGGCAAAGATTCGAGATGGGCTTAAAACGATACGCGGAAAAAGAAAGGAAAAGGTAGAAGATATTGGAGAGAAATACAAGAGAGCGTGCCGGTAATCATGTAATCGTTCTTGTAAAGCAGTCCATTCAAAGGCTCGAATGGAGAAATATCCCTGCTTTCGAGGACGTATCCTATTGGCTGAAAACAGCCATACCGGGTAGATATTCAAAGACAAATAATCGTTCGTCCGCTGTCTCATTTCTTCAAGTGGGATAGACGCACATTGAAATTCAAACGCATACGTTTGGGAGTGAACCGAAACCAGAACATCAGCTGTTCGGTTAATGGAGGGAATGGCAGCTTCCACAACCGGGGACAATCCTTGTTGCTTAAGCCAGGAGTACAGTTTGGCTTTGCCAGCGAGATGCTCCGCTGTCTCTGGCTCTGTCTGAGATGGACAGCTGCTAAGCTCTTGATGAGCAAAGTGCCAACGCCGCACTGTTCCTTTTTTAAGGATAAGAGGCTGACGGCAGGATGGACAATAAAATGGCGGGGAGTAACAGGAGACTATATCATATTCCGAATAATGCAACAAAGACACTCGTTCATTGTTAGCGTCTAATGCGATAAACATGGCTGACTCCTTTCTTCTCTACACTCCCACCTATTCGTCTCCCATCGTGAAAATCCTGCTCTCAAATCAAAGTCAAATCAACAACATTCCGTCCTGCATACAAAAAACCAGCCCCGTTCCGGAGCTGGCACCGCTACTCGCAAGTATTAGGAAAAATTTTCTTTGATGACGCTCAAGGCGTCCTTCGCGACTATCGTCTTTCCATATTCACGAATACGGAAAATGGACATATCTGATTCTTCCCCAAACTCTAACACCCGGCTGATCATATCATCTTGCTCGTCTTCTGTATAGTGGTTATCAAACATCAAGTACAAGTAGTACTTACCTTCGAAATAATATATTTCATTTTGAACATTGTCCGCTGTGAAAGCGTGGCTTAACGTGATTAAGTCTTCCAAATCACTAAATGATATCACAATTTCCAGCTCTTCTGAATCACTATGAGCATGAGCATGTCGTGATTTCTGCGAAGAACGGAATTGTTCATCCAGCATATCGACAATGTTATCATCTACTGGGATGTCATCTTCTTTACTCTGGGAAACCGGGATCTCTAATTTTACATTGCCATCCGTAATCTGCCCGCGGGTTACGACAATCTCCATACCGTTATCAAGAGCCTGTACTTGAATCCATAGAGGTCCTTCAATTTCAAAATTTTCCCGGTCATGCGCTTCGTGAATCATTTCAAAAAAGAGTTCTTCTCCCCGTTCACGATTATACCAAATTTCATCCCGGTCAAATCCTCTGTCTTCTATATCTTTATACGTAATATAGAATTTAACCGTCGACTCATTAATTCTTTCGATTTCCACGAATTTCTCCCTCCTTTGAAGGTAAGGTGGACACCGCTTCCAAAGGTTCTCTCTTTCCCTATACCCTAGGACGGGCAATACTAGCTGATCCTTGAAGTTCTTAGTTCTATTGTATACGAAAACATGCTGGATGTTAAGGACCAATGCTCATCCCAACGTGTATTTTTCAGGGAGCGGAGCGTTGAAAGAGAAACGCGGTCTTCCTATGTTATTAAATGTTTATTCTCAAGCATAATATGCAAGATGTCAAGCAAAAAAAACTTCCCTTTCACACTTACCTTAAACAAAATATCGTCACCTTATGCCAACAAACTGAATATATAGTGGGAACTCATTAACGGGATAAACAGAAAAACTTCTACTAATCTTGAACAGTAGAAGTTTCATGAATATCTGTGCTGTCCTATTACCGTTAGTTTACCATTTTTTGAGCTTCCATTAAATTAAAGGTACGAACTTTACGCGGCAGAAAACGACGAATTTCCGCTTCGTTGTATCCTACCTGCAAACGCTTTTCATCAAAAATGATCGGGCGGCGCAAAAGCCCTGGGTATTCACTAATTAACTTAAACAGCTCCTGTAGAGGCAGACTCTCAAGTTCTACATCTAACTCTTGAAATACTTTAGAACGTTTGGAGATAATCTCGTCAGTACCGTCTTCCGTTAAGCGGACGATTTCTTTGACTTCTTCGACACTTAAAGGGGACGCAAAAATATTACGCTCTTCAAAAGGAATATTATGTTCTTCCAACCACGCTTTTGCTTTTCGGCAAGAGGTACAACTTGGCGAAGTGAGTAATTTAACCATGAAATAGAACTCTCCCTTCCTGACAATGCAGAGTGAAATGTATGGAGATTATAGATATGCAACTATAATAAATCTCTTTTTCGTTACTTTTATTATACAATAATTATTCTAATTTGAAAAGTATTTTTAACAACCTATCACAAAATTATCTAAAGTTATGTATTTCCTTATTTTACAGGGATTATACGCCCGGTGTATTTTTTCTTTTTCAAAAGTTAATTTGATTATCTTTCTCATTCCTTCTTTTAAAGTTGATAAAACCCCTTTTTTTGTTGAAAATTGAACATTTTGTGAACACTTCATTCGAAATACACAAAAAAGAGCTCTTGAAAAAGAGCTCTTTGGTCAAACGTTATGCAGAAGATTTAGAAGAGGAGGTAGGGGTACTGCCGCGTGCTGGCTTAGGGAACTTGTTCCAGTCTTTCAAGTTTTTCCGAAGTAACTCTTTTACAACTTCACGCTTTTTTTTGCGCTTTTGCTTGTCTTTACTTCTCAACGAGATCACTCCTTTACTAAACAGTTAGTCCTCGCCACACGCCTCACTCTTCCTTCTCTACATTATTAAATGTTAATACTTCTTCCGCCTTTTGATAACTTCGTCCGTAAAGTTCTTTATCTTTATACGTATGAATATGATTGTAGGTGTGCTTCATTTTTTCAAAAATACTTGCTTCGCTTTCATTTTCCGGTGACCAGTAAAGAATCTCCAGTGTATTGTCTTCATCTGTCGCCAATGATTTTCTTGTATAGCCAATCGATGCAGCGTGTTTAAAGCCTGCCCGTTCATAAAAGCGAAATCTTTTCTCTGTATCAGAGTCTTCATAATCTAAAGGCTCTATTTCCAAAATGATAGGCTTTTGCTTTTCCCGTAATTGTTCAAGCAATTTTTTTCCGAGGCCTTGGCCACGAGCCTCCTTCGCCACAAGTAAATAGTCAATAAACAGAAAATCTTCGGTCTCTACGTACATAATAACATGGTTTGGTCCTTCATCCTTATAATAGATATCACTTTTTTCTTTTAGTAACAGTTCCATATGCTCTTTTGACTTCATTTCTTCTATTGGAAAGTACTGGCTCAGCTTTTCGTACCAATTGAGCTTTTCCATGAGACCCTCCCACTTATCCTTGTCTCATATTATAAGGGTAACGTACCTGTTTTGAAAATGGGCACAAGTCCTGTCCCTTCTAATATTCACCTATATTTTTGCAATATGCATCGCTATTTCTTTTCTTTTGATGCTTTACGGTGTATAGTCTACTCCATTCGTATACCGATTCGTCGCGTTCCATAGTAAAAACTCATCGATACCCGAGTCGTTTAAGGCTTTAATCTGTTCTTCTACTTCTTTGACACCGTAGGTCTGGTAATTGCCGTTCCCGAGCCAGCTTGCCGTAAAGTCTTGTATCCACGGTCTTGACGTTGGTGGATTTTCGAGTTTTTCCAACACTTTATTTTCAACTTTTGCATATTCTCTTGTCAGCTCGTACGGATGAAGATCGGGTTTATCGATGCCAAAGTATGGTGTCCAGTGACTTGGATAAATCATTGACGAAATAACATCGACATTGCTTGAAATTTTTGAGAAATTCTGTCCAATTCCCGGCGCTTCTTTAAGAGTGGCGGAATATCCAAAAATATCAACCGCTACATCGACATCAAAGCCTTTTTGTAATTCCTCACGAGCATATTCAACAAAATCAGTTACAGCGGTAACGCGGCTTTGAACGTTATCCTTTTCTTCCTTATACTCCCCTTTGCTGTACTCAAGAGAGTCATCACGCGTTTCAAATCCTTCCGGAAAGCGGACGTAGTCAAACTGAATCTCTTTAAACCCGAGTTTTGCTGCTTCTTTCGCAATGTTTACATTGTAGTCCCATACTTCTTTTAAGTATGGGTTGACAAACGCCTCTCCGCGCCCGTTTTTCCATATATTCCCGTTCTGTAAGTAAGACCACTCAGGCTTCTGTTCTGCAAGCACAGTATCTTTGAAGACTACTATCCGAGCAATTGGATAAATCTTATGTTTTTCGAGCGTATCCATCAACGTTACCGGATCATCAATCATATTTTTCCCTATTTCCGGGAGATCACTGTCTTCCGGTGGTTTAAAGGTCAAGTTACCGAAATCATCTTTTATATCGATGACCATCGTGTTCAAATCCGTCTTATCCGTCAGCTTTAGGAGCTCTTCCAATCTCGCCCCGCCAGCAGAGTGCCCGGTTACATATACACCACGGACGCCGTCTTCGGGATAGGTGAAATCATAACCCGTATCATAATAAAAACGTGGCATGTTTGCTGCGAGTTCCTTCTCTACGACAGGGATCGTGATATGTGGATGATAAGTAACCTCCTTCGCCTGTTCCTCTTTTGCATAAACCGCATCACCTGCTAATAAAACAGCTGCTGCCGTGCACACAGCCGTTGCATAAGTCCGTATCCTTTTCATTATTCTCCCCAGCTTTCTATAATCTTTTTCTCTATGAAAATTATACAGAGTATAACAAATTTCACCAAGGTTTAAATGTAAAAAAATAAATTTCATAAATTAATTTAAAGGCTTTCCCTAATATTAACTAGTAACTCTTTTGAAAAGGACTAACTTTCATTTCTCTTTCTTGCAATCTTTTCTTAATCTCGTTATAATTGTAAAAATATTCTCAGCAGCTTATGAACATAGCGGGAGGGATGGTCTTGAGACAAGTTACGTTATTGAATATTTATGAACACCCAATTACACAGAAATATGTCAAACGTTCCGGGATGGCTCATGCCATTTCCGTCGCTGATAACGCTCTCCAGCTGGCGGAAGAATTAAAGGTTCACCCAGATCTTGCTGCTAAAGCTGCTTTTCTGCACGATATCGGTCACTATACGTGGTATCAGGATGGAGAATGGGATTTCACTTCCTACAAAGAAAATGATATTCATGCGATTAAGGGGGCGGAACGCGCTCACAAACTTCTTATTCGTCTGGGCGAAGACCCGAAGCATGCGAAAGAAATTGCATTAGCTGTACTTCTTCATACAGATTCTTATTTGCCGGCAGGTACTTTGTTTCGAAGCGACCTGCAAAAAGTAGTGGCCTTAGCCGATGAAATGGATGAAGAACCACCCGGCGATCATCATTACCGACTAATTTCCGAGAAGAAGGCAAGGCGGAAAATTACGGAGCTTGATAAAAAAATTGATCACACCTTAACTCTCTCGTTACAATCCAAACATGCTTAAAAAATAAATTCCAGAAAACAACCCGTGTCTACAAACACTAAGGGGTTGTTTTTTTTTAGATCATCTGCCGAAATTTCATCGGTTATGGAAAAATTTTACGAAGTGAGCATAAAAGATTAAAATCAAATCATCAATTAGATCTATATGCCTAATAATATGCATTTCACATGTATTTTTGACAATCTAAAGTTATACATACAACTGAATTAATTTCTAAGGGAGATTATGAAAATGGGAAAAAGAAACCAGATAACGTGGAAGCTAGGTATTATTATTATGGGGATTCTATTGTTCTGTATTGGGGTTATATTTTTATCTATGTACCGCACAAGCTACCAGGAAATTAAAAAAGCTGCGGGCATTGAATTATATGGCTGTGCGAATATTACTACCGCCCTGGTTGCACCGGAGGATGTCCTAAAAGCAAAGACAGGTAACAGAGATACTTCCGCATCTCTCGGGGAACAAATCAACTGGACGATTCATCATAAGGATATATTTGAAGGACAGTATATTATCGATTTGGACGGCACCATGTTGGCAGTGGATGAAAATTTACAGACACAGGGTTTCGAGGCAGGTGATTCTTTTTATATCGATAAAACAGCAATGGAAGAACTACGAGAAACGCGAGCTCCTGTTTATTCAGACGTATACGAATTTGGCGGCATGGAGCGTCTGACCGGGTATGCCCCGATTTTTGAAGATCACGACCCAACAAAAGATATTATTGCGGTAAGTGCTATTGATTTTGAATCCAGTATTCTCCATGAACGTACATGGGAAATGGTGAAAGGAAGTTTTTTAGTTGCCTTTATCCCTATTATAATAGCTGGATTCATAACTATTTTTCTTATTAAAAGAACGACGGCACCACTTAATGCGATCATACATTTTGCAAGCCGTGTAGCAGAAGGAGATTTAACTGTCCGTAATTTGAAGATACAAAGACAAGATGAAATAGGCGAGTTGTCGAAGGACTTAAACACGATGCTCAATAATTTAAAAACGATCATCGGGGAAGTGTCGTCTAATTCCTCGCAGGTTGCTTCCACATCGGAGCAGCTAACAGCGAGTGCCGAAGAAGTGTCTGTTTCAGCAGAACAAAACGTTGCCGTTACCCAGCAAGTGAAAGACGGTTCCCAGAAGCAAGTAGAAATTGTTCATGATACAAATCGTATCCTTGCCGAGATATCCAATAAGACAACGGATATGAGTAGGAAGGCAGAGGAACTAACAATCACTTCTACGGAAACTTCTGAGAAGGCTGAGCATGGCTATGACTCTATTCATCAATCTATTTCACAAATGAATACAATTAACGAAAAGGCAAGCAGCATGGAAGAATCGATGAATATTCTAAACAGAAAATCCGGCGAAATCGATAAGATAATTACCATGATTACTTCTATTGCAGAGCAGACAAATTTACTTGCATTAAACGCAGCGATAGAAGCAGCTCATGCAGGTGAACATGGGAAAGGATTTGCCGTCGTAGCTGATGAAATACGCCATCTAGCAGAACAGTCATCTTCAGCAACTAAGCAAATTAGCGGGTTAATTCACGAAATCCAGGACGATACAACGCAAACAATGACAGACACGCGTGAAAGTGTACATGCTGTCAGCGATGGCACTCACAAGATTCAAAATGCCGGAGAGGCTTTTAGCGCTATTAGACACTCGATCAACGGTGTTCAAAATGATATTGAAACCATTTATCAAGAGATTGCTGATATAACGCTTGATATCGAAAAAGTCGTTAAAGCTGTGGCGAATATTGAAGCCGTCTCGACTGCTAACGCAGACAACACGATGAATGTGTTAATGCAGTCTGAAGATCAAGCAGCTGCTATTGAGGAGATTACTTCTTTGATGGAAAATCTCTCTTTAATGGCTGAAGGATTGAATAACAAAGCCCACAAATTCAAGCTTTCATAAGTGAAAATGGGAAACCTGGATAAGGTTTCCCGTTTTTTCTTCCCTATATAATGATTATGACCACTGCTCAGATACCATCGCCCACTCGTGGATCTCATACGTACGAGCCCCTGTTTTTATGTATGGGTCCTCTTTAACAAGGTCCTCGGCCTGCTCAAGTGTTTCAGCCCGGTAAATAATTAAGCCGCCTGCCCCGTCGGTAAACTTCCCGTATGCAGTTACATTATTATCTTGGTGATGCTTTTCCAAAAAAGCAAGGTGGTCAGGACGGTATTTCTGACTTAACTCTGAATCTTTCATTTTTAACAACACAGCAAACAACTTCACAATGCTTCTCTCCCTTGGACACATAATTTTTTATTCGTTTCCATTATAACATCTCCCGGTAAAGCGATCGAACATCTTTCGCATTTCAGAAAGGCAGAGGGCAGTTCGTTTTTCTTGTTTTTGAATTTTCCAACATATATAATGTATTGATCATCTGATTTTATACACTACCTATTTTCTGTGGAACCAATTGATCAGGAAAGGACTTAGTAAAATGGATAAGCGTGTCTATTTATTAATGGCGGTAGCTTTTGTCACAGGGATGGTAGAGCTAATTATTGGCGGCATCCTTGATTTAGTTGCTGTTGACCTTGATGTGAGTATCGGGCAGGCAGGGCTTCTGATCACTATTTTTTCTCTCACCTTCGGGATCGCTGCTCCGGTATTGCTCGTGCTGACCTCACGGATGGAACGTAAAAGCTTAACACTCCTTGCTCTGTTTATTTTTTTATTAGGAAATGCTGCAGCGGTATTAAGCCCGACTTATAGTATGCTTGTAGTCGCTCGTATTATTTCGGCAGCGAGTGGTTCCCTACTCCTTGTTTTGTGTGTGACGATGGCCTCGCATATTGTGACAGAAAAGTACCGTGGCAGAGCGATCGGTATTATCTTTATGGGTGTGAGCGGCTCTCTTGTATTCGGAATTCCTGTTGGCGTGATGCTAGGCAATATGTTTGGCTGGCGGGCTCCTTTTATGTTAATTATCATCTTGACAGCGCTTTCAATGGTGGGTGTTTCTCTCTTTATGGAGAAAATGGCACCACGTCCGCAAGTACCGCTCGGACAACAGCTAAGAACATTAAAATACCGTCCGATACTGTTTGCACAACTGACTTCGTTCATTTTTTTTGTCGGCCATTATACGTTATATGGCTATTTAACTCCGTTTTCGAAAATAACCATGGGACTCGACGGTACGTGGGTGAGCATTGTTTACCTAATTTTCGGTGTGGCAGCAGTCAGCGGAGGGGGGTTGGGGGGGACACTTGCCGACCGGTTCGGCTCCAAGCCAACCATAGTGTTCGTGATTATCGCCTTCGCTTTATCGCTATTTAGCATTCCTTACACAACTTTCGCCCTTCCGTTCTTTTTAGTCGTTTTGGTAGTATGGAGCGCGCTGAGCTGGGCACTTACCCCGGCAATGCAAAGCTACCTTATCGAAACATCACCGGAAACGTCAGATATCCAACAAAGTCTAAATAACTCAGCGCTCCATTTTGGGATTGCCTTTGGTTCTTTAAGCGGCAGCATCGTTATTGAACAGTCCTCTGTTGATATGACTCCTACTATTGGTGGGGTCTTCGTCCTGATTTCATTAGGAGCGGCCGCTATTTCGATGTTAACAAAAGAAAAAAACACATCTGTTGAAGAAGGCTATAAAAAAACACATGCTTAAGAAATAGCAAGTTAGAAAACACCCAAGATTTGTATCAGTCCTGACTTTTCCTCATATGATGTACAAAACGTTCATCAAGGGAGTTGGGAAAGAATGAGCCCGAAGCTTAGAAAATTTGTCGATCGGCTTCCGATCATGGAACCGCTGAAACCATTGCAGAAAAGCAATAGAGGGCTGTATTACGAAATGAGGATGGTAGAACATAGGCAGAAGCTGCACCGTGATCTGCCGCCGACCCGGCTCTGGGGATACAACGGCCAATTCCCGGGACCGACCATCGAAGTGAACCGGGGCGAGCAAGCTGAAGTAAAATGGATAAACAATCTACCGGCCAAACATTTGTTACCGGTTGATTCTTCCATACATGATTTACGAGATGTTCCTGAAGTTCGTACAGTTACTCATCTGCACGGTGGAGAAACACCTTGGGACAGCGATGGTTACCCGGAAGCATGGTTTACGAACAACTTTGCAGAAACTGGCCCTTTTTTCCAGCGAGAAGTATATCAGTATCCGAATAAACAGCGGGCAACAACACTCTGGTACCACGATCATGCGATGGGAATCACGCGACTGAATATGTATGCCGGTCTCGCCGGTCTTTATATTATCCGTGACAACCGGGAAAAGGCTTTAGGTTTACCCCAAGGAGACTATGAAATCCCTCTTGTTATCCAGGACCGCACCTTTAACAATGATGGTTCTTTATTTTATCCGCGACAGCCAGATGACGCCGATCCAGAACTGCCCGATCCGTCTATTACTCCTTTTTTTCTCGGAGACACGATTGTCGTGAACGGGAAAGTTTGGCCGTATTTAGAGGTGGAACCACGAAAGTACCGTTTTCGGATATTGAATGCTTCTAATACACGCTCCTACCAATTGTACGTTGATTCCGAACAATCTTTTTATCAAATTGGTTCTGATGGGGGACTGCTTCCAAAAACAGTAAGGCTGCAAACGATTGCCATAGAGCCTTCGGAGCGTATGGATGTCATTCTCGATTTCACAAATCAAAAAGGGAATATCGTTCACTTAAAAAACGATTTAGGTCCAAACGCTGATCCTGCTGATGCGACGAGTGATATTATGCAATTCCGAGTCCGCGAGCGCCTCACAAAAGAAGACACGTCCCGCCTCCCACGCTATTTGTCTCGTGTCCATTCGTTAGCTGAATACCCGGTTACAGCTGTCAGATATCTTACACTCAACGGATCGACTGACAATTACGGACGCCCTCTTCTATTACTGGATAACAAAAAATGGGATGATCCAATTACAGAAAAGCCACGTTTAGATGCAACGGAAATTTGGTCGTTCATTAACGTCACCAACTTCACACACCCGATACATCTGCATTTGATCCAATTTCAAATCCTAGACCGTCAACCTTTTGATCTTGATCATTATAATGAAACCGGCCACATCAAATATACCGGACCTGTCGTTCCTCCGAAGCCGAACGAACGAGGCTGGAAAGATACAGCGGCGGTCCCTTCGGCTGAAATCACCCGGATTATCGTTCGATTTACTCCATTTACCGGTCGATACGTCTGGCATTGCCATATATTAGAACATGAGGACTATGATATGATGCGGCCATTACTAGTAACGGACTCATCAAAACGGAAAAGAATTAACTAATCTCTTTGCTCTAAATTCCGTGCCTCTTTTTTCACGCCTGCAGAGGCTGGGACAAATCTTAAACAGATCACCGAAAAGTCGAACAATAAGACTGTGAAAGAGGGCAGCACGTCGTGTGCAAGTACGTCCTGTGGCAACGCCTTCGTGACCAACATCCTGTTGGCCGAGGGCGTGCCCGCGGAAAGCGAAGTATTTTGACGGAACGACGTCAGCAAATTACTGTTCTAACAAAACAATCCGAACTGATTGTATTCAATCGTTCGGATTGTTTTGTGGGTAATATACTTTTGCCCCAATCCTTTTTTTATACCTTCTTTTTACAAGCGCACGGAAAAGTTTGATGAAAAACAATCCATTCTCTAACACTGCTATTTCTTCATTATCCTTCTTCATAACGTTATTCATCTGCTTTGACTCCTCTGTTTTGGAAAAAGCGTTTTTTATTTATCGTCTATAAACGTGTTATGATGAGAGGAGTGGATACTTCGAAAGGGTCGAAATTAATGGATAAACGCGTCTATTTACTCATGTTTGTTTCTTTTATAGCTGGTATGTCCGAGCTCATCATTGTCGGGATTTTGGACTTAGTGGCAAACGATTTACATATCAGTCTTAGCCAAGCTGGTTTATTGATCACCGTATTTTCTATTACCTTTGCGATTTCGGCACCGATTTTACTTGTCGTTACTTCCCGAATGGAACGAAAAAAATTAACACTGCTTTCATTATTCGTCTTCTTCGGTGCCAACATACTGGCTTCCTTTAGTACGGTATATGCGCTGTTGATCATTGCTCGAATTCTTGCAGCGATAAGCGGGTCCCTATTAGTTGTACTTAGCATTACGATTGTCTCAAGAATAACCGAGGTGCAACGGCGCGGTAAAGCAATCGGGCTCGTTTTTATGGGGATCAGCGGATCGCTCGTACTAGGAGTGCCGATCGGATTAATGATCGGTAATCGTTTTGGCTGGCAGTCCCCTTTTCTATTTATCAGTATCTTAACTGTTATCGCAACCGCAGGAATTTATTTTCTCATGGAGCCGGTCACTGCCTCTCAGCCAATCCCGTTAAAAACTCAGTGGGATAGTTTGAAGGAAAGAAAAGTGCTGTTTGCTCATGTGACGACTTTTCTCTTTTTAGCGGGACATTATACGTTATATGGATACTTAAGTCCGTTTTTAAAGACGGTCATCGGCTTAAACGAAACGTGGGTGACGATCACGTATTGGATATTTGGAATCGCTGCTGTGACCGGTGGTGGCTTGGGTGGAACGTTTGCCGATCGTTTAGGAGCAAAGCCGACGATTCTTACGGTTATCGTCGTGTTTGTGCTTACTTTATTTGTGATTCCTTTTACGGCTGCTTTTCTCCCTTTTTTTCTAGTAATGTTAGCCGTTTGGGGCATCATGAGTTGGGCTTTAGCGCCACCTCTTCAAAACCATCTCATTACTATTGCACCGGGAACCTCTGATGTTCAGCAGAGTTTAAATAATTCAGCCCTACATTTAGGAATCGCTCTCGGCTCCTTAAACGGGAGTCTCGTAGTCGAGCATGCTTCCATCGAATGGAACGCCGCTGCAGGGGCTGTCGTGCTCCTTTTCGCACTCGGTTCCGCTCTCATTTCGTTTCATCAATCGAGCTATAAGCAAGTGGCGGTTTCGAAAAACTAATTAACGTATCACTGTGAACGGAGGCAATGACATGAACAATAAGGCACTAATCATGGGGGCCGTCACCATTCTAATCTGGTCTTCTTCCTTTGCGGGCATCCGGGCAAGCATTTTAGGCGGCTATGATCCTGCCCCGCTTGTTTTGATGCGATTTCTCGTTGCCTCCGGAGTATTTCTTCTTTATTTTCTACTGCCGGGCAACAAATTCCCACGGCCAAAAAAAGAAGATCTTCCTCGTATTATGCTACTTGGCTTTATAGGGATTACTGTTTATCATACTGGCCTTACTTTAGGCATGGAGTCCGTGACAGCAGGAACGGCAAGCATGATTGTCGGTGCTGCTCCTTTTTTCACTGCCATTATCGCGGTCTTTTTTCTTAAAGAACGAATGTCGTTGTTCAGCTGGATCGGCCTCGGGATTGGGTTCGTCGGAATCATCTTGATTACGTTAGGAACAAGCGGGGCCTCGATCGGCATCTCACACGGCGTTCTTTTTATTTTGGTCGCAACCATTTCAACATCCTTCTTTTTCGTTTTTCAAAAAACGTTAAACACACGATATGATGCCATTGAACTGACCGCTTATTTTACGTGGGCGGGGACACTTCCGCTCTTTTTCTTTTTCCCCGATCTGATTGATAGTCTGCAAACGGCATCGACCGCCGCCCACATTTCCGCGATCTACGTCGGGATATTCCCTGCAGCCATCGCCTATAGTTTGTGGGGCCTCGCTCTCTCCCTGGCTGACGCGAGCAAGGTAACGAGCATGATGTATGTTGAACCTGCGATCGCGATTATTATCGCTTGGATTTGGCTACAAGAATGGCCAAGTACCCTTTCGATTATTGGGGGGGGCATTGCACTATCAAGCATCTTCGTTGTCAATATGGCTGGAAAAAAACAGAGGATGCAGACGAATAACTGACACCCTCTCTCTAAATATCATATTACCGGGGAAAGAGGCCTGTTTTCTTCTGAAAGTAAGAGATTAGCAGCAGTCCTAGTGGCAGCAACGTCTGCATAATTAGAGAAGTCAATGGAAACACGGTACTACTGTGATAAGTGGAATCTGCTTCGCCAACTATCCCCCAAAAGCTAAACAGCACCGTTAAGAAACTAAGTGGAAAGACAAGTGCTTTATAGTCAGTCAACTCGAATACTTGCGCGGTTCCTAAGACAATAGCGTATTGAATAACGGTAAATTTAACAAACGCTCCTGCTACCCAGATTGCCATCACAATCGATTCCAGATGCTGCAGAAACTCCGCAATGCTTATATATTGAATCGCATCAAGCAAAGGATAATTTAACTTTGCGGTCACATCTTCGCCAAGCAGAAAGAGGACAGCCAGGTTCGTTGCAGTGAATGTTAGTGTTACTGCTATGAGGGAAATAACACCCCAGCGCGCTGCTGTCTTTTCCTTCTTTACATACGGGATCAAAAATGCGATTACAAAAAATTCTGCAAACCAACTTTGCGGCGTATAAGCTCCTTTCAGAGAGGGGGTAAACCCGTTTTCTAACATGGGCAGTGCATTTTCAGGACGCAAATCCGGAAGTATTAGCAGGAAAACAAGCAAAAGAAACAGGATGTAGATCGGTGTTAACATCTCAGCAGTCCTGCCGATCACTTCTACACCACCGCGGACGGCAAAAGCACTCAACAACATCATCGACGACACAATGATGTAAGTAGGTGTTTCTTCAAAGAAGCTGCCAGTCACAAAATCCGAGTAAATGCGGACGCCGCCTCCATTCATAACAAGGTAAAAGAACAATAACACGAGGCTGACTACTTTTCCGAGAAACTTACCAAGCAGTCGTTCACTGTATTGAATTATCGTCTGATTCGGATTCAACCGGTGAAGGTGCAGTGCAGTAAAGATGGCGATCCACCCGGCACTGGCGGCCCATACGGGTGACAGCCACATATCATTCCCGGCAGCATTAGCTGTAAGAGAGGGGATAAAGATTATTCCCGTACCCGTCACGACCGGGTACATCATGAGTGCCATCTGCGACGCAGAAATCCGGCCATTTTCCATCTTTTATCCCCTCCTTCCTCGGCTATTTTCGGATAGACTCGCCGATGGGTCCGAATAGTGCGCTAAGCCAATCTGACGGCCCTTGCATATCCGGAAAAAATAAGAGAATGACAGCAAGCACCCAAACGATTCCTGTACAGGTAACGAATGCGGTTTTTTCTTTACGCTGCTGTTTCCCTAGTTTTGGCCATTCATATAACGTGATTAAGATGACGACGATAGTGACTCCGATTACCTGTATTCCTTTCATTCAGTCCTTTTCACCTCTTCCTTTGGCACTCCTTGAGGTGCAACGGACATCCCTAACCGTTTTATATACACTTTACTATTAATCGTCACTTTGACTTCTAGAAACTTTTCTTCCCAATCATCCTCGACAGCGTCCCATTCAGCCGGGTATTTACGATGAAAGGCGTCAGCAAAACCAAGAATATCGGTTTTAAGTTCTTGTTGGACATCGTTCAGTGCCATATAAATCCGTTCTTCGACTTTTTCTCCTAAAAGCTCTTCCAACTGTTGAATAATTTGTGGATCTGTTAACTGTAAATTCGTTTGATTTTCGACAATGTCATCCTCCGCTACAATGTTAACTTGCATTTCCCATATACCATTTTCGATTTTAGGAACCAGTTTAGTGTGAGACCGAATTAAATTAAAAGAGATAAAGCCTTCCGTGTTGTCTGGTGATAGTTTTACTGCTGCTAGATGTATTTCATCCCTTAGCCATAACACCCCCCTCGTTACCTCTTCATCAATGGAGCCGATCATTTTTTCATTTTTGAACACTGCTGTTCCTGTTATTTGTAAGCCTCCCTTTTCGTTCTCTTCGAATATGGGCAGTACTTTTGGCAAGGCTGCTGACCCGGCATCGCTGTTTAACATTTGCAGCAGCTCTTTAATCGTGACTGACATTCCAGTTTTAAGCTTTGCCAGCTCTCTTGCAATATCCCCGGAACTAGGCTCTAATTGCGGCAGTAACCGAAGGACCTCCGCTGCTTTCCCCTCACTTACGTACACATAAGAACGGAGTCGCGGATCAGGATGATGAGCAAAGAAATCTACATAAGGCTGAACCCCTTCCTTAGCCACCTCTTTGCCAATAATCAAAGCCTGGTTATGTCCCCAGAAAATGTTCCGTGAAAGTTGTTGCTGGATAAAAGACATCGCCTCAAAAATCGTCTCTCCTTCTGCCTGTTTCGTTATCGTCGGTTTCTTACCGGAGCCCCCTCCTCCCTCCGATCCTTGCTGCCCGCCCATTTGAGATGGGTTGGCAAACTGTAGAGTAAGAGTAATGCCGCTGCCTTCCGCTTTATCGATGGCGACCGCCGTAACAATCGCAAGGTCATTAAGTTCCGTTCTATCCCAACAACCGGTAAGGAGAAAAGTCATAGAAAGGAGCGGTACCAAGACCGCAATACTCATACCTTTTTGTAGCATTTTCCTTAACTGCAGTGCCACCTACTCCTCCCCCTTGCCCGGGTTCGGCTTTTGTGAAGCAGATTGCCGATGTTCGTTGTAAGCACCCGTGAAGTGAGGTCTCGCATTTAATTTCCACCACGGGGCACGGGCAAGTGTATCTTTCATCTCACCCGATTTCATCGGGGCCATTGGGCTGAGATATGGAACACCAAAGGAACGTAGCGTACTTAAATGGATAACGATCGCAATGATTCCTAACATAATTCCAAGAATTCCTAAGGTCCCTGCTAGAATAATCATTGGGAAACGAAGCATCCGCAAGGCGATTGCCTGAGAATAACGCGGGATCGTAAAAGAAGCAATTCCTGTTAGGGCTACGACAATAACCATCGGCGCCGACACAATACCTGCTGTTACTGCAGACTCCCCAATAACAAGCGCACCGACAATGCTAACTGCAGCCCCGATTTGTTTAGGAAGCCGTATCCCTGCTTCCCGTAGGGCTTCAAACGTCACTTCCATGATTAAGGCTTCGATTAAAGCAGGGAACGGTAGCTGTTCTCGGGATGCGGCCATACTAATAAGCAGTGCGGTCGGTACCATCTCCTGGTGAAACGTAATAACGGCTACATAAAAAGACGGCAGCAGCAGGGAGATTACTAAAAAGGCATAGCGCAGCCAGCGAATCAAGGTGCTCATAATAAACCGCATATAATAGTCTTCACTTGCCTGCAAAAAAGAATAAAGAGACACGGGGGCAATCATCACGAAAGGGGTGCCGTCTACCAAAATGACAACACGGCCTTCTAATAAGCTTCCCGCTGCCACATCAGGACGTTCTGTCGTTAAAACTTGTGGAAAGGGGGAATAAGGATAATCTTCAATGAATTCTTCAAGAACGCCACTATCCAGGACCCCGTCTATTTCGACACGTGCTACTCGATTTCGGACTTCTTTTATTAACGTTTCGTCGGCGAGACCGGATACATAGGAAATAATAACTGTTGTTTTTGTGTACGTCCCGATTTCTATCGTTTCCATCTTGAGCTGGGGGCTACGGATTTTCCGACGCAACAGCGCACGGTTCACGTGAAGGGATTCGACAAAACCTTCACGAGGCCCGCGAACTACCGATTCACTGCTTGGCTCAGAAATGGCACGAGTTTCCGGCTTAGCCAGCCCTAAGGAAAAGCCCGTACTGCTTCCTTCTAGTATCACAACCGGGTTTCCTACTGATATTTCTGACACGCAGTTGGTATAAGTTTCGACTTCTGTGACACTCGCTACAGCCACTTTCTTTTTTAGTAACTCCCGGACACTACCTTGTTCCGCGTATGTTTTTTTCATAAGCGGTGCCAATACATTATCATCGATTTCTTCGACTTGTGTTAACCCATCGATATAGACAAGGAGTGCATCCTCTTTTCCATTTAGAAAAAACGACCGAAACACAACATCCGAACAGTTTGCATACAGCTTTTTCAATTCTTCTTTATTGTCAGTCAATTGATCCGACAATGATTTGTTGTCAGACGGGACATTGCTTTCTTGCAGAGTGTGTTGCTTCGCTTGTTTTTCTATGTACTTACGCCGCCTGAGTTTCAAGATTGATCGTCCTCTCACGATTGTTTACCTTTATGTATTATAGGCACTCGATAAGAGGGATAAACTCCATAAGTTCAATTTTCTACTAATAACCCGTTCGTGTTTTTCTATTAATAAACTCGAAGTTATGTCACCATTAGATAATCATACGTCATGAAAGAGTACTGCTCCAGATTTAACAGCATTTTGAGGGGTATACGGAATCGTAAAAACATACTAGCGGAGAAATCACGAGTCATTGCAAAACAAAAGCCGAGTCATTGCGAATTAGGACTCGGCTTCTGCCTTCTCGTGTTACTTACGGTGTATCCTTCTGTACAAAAGTGAGAATCAAAAAGAATACAAAACTTAGCAGCAGGACAGAGCCGCCAATGATATAAAACAAGAGATTAAACAGCTCAGGCAGACCGAACGGCTGTAAGTTCTGCAGCCACATTCCGGCTGTTAATCCAATCGAACCGATAATCGCTGTCCAAACTTGTAAGGTTGCGAGTACGCTCTTCTCACGGTAAAAAACTTTATAATACATTGCCCAAGCAAATAAACTGAGCCAGCCGACAACAAGAATGTGAGCATGGACAGGCCGAAACGCATACGAACCCGCCCCTGCCATGTGTGATCCGACAAACGCCCCGATTAATGCAAAAATAGCAGAAAACCGAAGTAACACTTTACTGTAATTGTTCATCATATTTATCTCTCCTCAACTATTTCATCTTCTTTATCCTTATGAATGACTATTAAAAGGGCCGGCATCAACATTCCCCTTATGAGGAACGTGTCCATCAATATTCCAAGAGCCATCACAACGCCGAATAAGTACAACTCCTGGAGAGGCTGCGTAATTAATACAGAAAAAGTAGCAGCCAGTATCACTCCTGCTGACGAAATAACACCGCCTGTCAAACCAAGTCCACGGATGACAGCCTCTTTCCATGGGATCTTTTCAGCTTCTTCCCGGATACGGGCAACAAGCATAATGTTATAATCCACTCCCAATGCTACCATAAAGACAAATGTATATAACGGCAAGCGGTAACTGACAGACTCCAATCCTATTATATAATGAAAAATCATCCAGCTAAAACCGAGAACAGCGGTATAAGACAACAAAATGGTTCCCATCATGAGTGCTGCCATCTTAAATGACTTGGTCTGCAAACTCAACATAATGCATAACAGAGCCGTTACAATCGAAAAGACTACCACCATATCACGGACGTTCAGCGACCGTATGTCCAATTGATCAGCCGTCTGTCCTGCAAGATGCAGTTGATACTGATCTGGCGGCAAGCCGCTTTCCCGAAGAAGGGAATTCTCCTCCTCCCGTAGTGTCTCTATTGCATTGATTGACTTCGCATCATAAGGGTGATGGTCCAAGATCAATTGCATCTTCACCGCGTTCTTTTTTTCCGATAAGAAGTTCTCCATAAGGTCAGCTTTTCCCTCGACCATTTCAGAAGTAACACGTGGGCTGACAGAATTGATGTCTTCATTTGCTGCCAACATTTCTTGCAGGGACTTAATGTGTGCAAGTGCTTCTTGATCGATTACCCTTTTAGAATCACTTTCCAGAATAACGTGAACCGGCGCTAGCTGCCCTGGTGGATAGTTTTCTTCTAACAGTTCAAACCCTGCGCGCGATGACATATCTTCAGGAAATGACTTCATTAAATTGAAGGAATATGCAATCGAAGGAACGTTAATCATACCAATGATTAGGAATAACAACAAAACAATCGCTATGACACGCGGTCGCCGGCTGACACCAAGGGCTGCTTTTTCCCAAAATCCCTTTTTTGATTTTTCTTCCGTGTTTTCTTTTGGTACCGACGGCCAAAAAGTCCGTCTTCCCATCAAAGCAAAGAAGCTTGGAATCAAAGTCAATCCTGCCAGAAAAATAATGACAATCGCCGTTGAAAAAACAGGCGCGAAATGATGGTAAGGCTTGAAAACCGCTGTAAACAATGTCAACATCGCTAAAAGAATCGTACCACCGCTAAAGAAGATTGGTTCTGATACGTGAAAAATCGCTTCTTTCATCGCATCATACTTGGACGTGTGTCGTTTCAACTCTTCCCGGTAACGTGAAAAAATAAATAAACTGTAGTCTGTTAAAATGGCAAATAAAAGTACCGTCATAATAGATACGGCTTGCCCGTCTACAGAAAACCACCCGTTTTTCCCGGCAAGTCCCAAAACTCGGTCAACAACTTGATAAACAATACCGGCAATAACAAGCGGAACAATTGCCAGCAGGGGAGAACGGTAAATGATGATCAGTAAAACGAATATCAGCAGAACCGTAGCAGCCATAAGAATGAAATCAGCATTCTGAAAAATTTCAATTGTATCTGATGATATCCCTGCAGGACCAGTAATTTCTGTCTGGGTATCAGGAAGGTCGAGCTTCGCGATTTCTTCTTCCATTTTTGCTAATGTCTCATGGGCAGCATCTGAGTCTAAATCTTTCTCGAGAGCAAAATTAAATAAAAGTGTCGTTCTGTCATCAGAGTACATCTTCTCTTGAATGTTGGAAGGAAAAGTATGATAAGGGAGCGCACTCTCAATATGCTCTGGTCTCTTGGAAGAATGGACCCACTCAGAAAAATTCGTGATTTGCCGACGATCCTTTTTAGACAATCCGCCTTCTTTGTGAAAAACAAGCAGACCCGTGAGCCCTTTGTCAGAAGGGAAATATTGTTCCTCCTTTTGGCTGGCAATTTCGGAAGGTGTATCTTCATTTATACTGCCTTCCGTGCTGCTTGAAGAATAATCAGATGATCCTGGGGCGATGAGCGTCATGACCGCTGCCAGCACGAGCCACACTGCCACGATTATTTTTGCACCTTTCGAACTGCCTGAATATTTTACGACTTTTCGTAACGAGCGTAACATAAGCATCACTCCTATTCTCTATTCTGCTGTTTTGTATCTTACAGCTCGAATATGAACGGAGTATGAATAAGACCGTCCTTTACGCTTTTTTCTTCGGCAGTACCACCTCAAATGTAGAACCCTTGCCTTTCGCTGTTTTCACCTCTATTTTACCATCGTGGAGTTTCACAATCGTATGGGCGATCGCAAGGCCAAGACCGGTGCCTTCCACACCGCGTGAGCGAACTGTATCTGCCCGGTAAAAACGTTCAAAAATGTGAGCTGCTTCTTCCTGTTCTAAACCGATCCCTTCGTCTTGAAATATTACTGAAACAGCATCCACTCCATCTTCAATCGCTACGTATATGGTGCCATTTTGTTTATTGTATTTTAACGCATTGGTCAGCAAATTTTCCCAGACGGTGTACAGAAGGGAAGCGTCTCCCACTACTGTCGTTTCCGGCAGAGAATAGTGGATCATGATCCCTTTTTCTTGACTCGCCCATTGATGCATGCGTATCACTTCTTTTAATTGGACGCTTAAGTAAACGGTTTGAATGTGCATGATATCCTCCGGGTGTTGCAGCGACGTGCTTAATAGCAGCTGTTCGGTCATATCGGAAAGCCGTTTCGTTTCATCCCGGATGACTGCTAAGTATTGCGCTCGTTGTTGCTTGGACAAGGTCTCTTTTTCCAAAAGGCTTGCATAGCCATTGATGTTTGAGAGCGGGGATTGGATATCATGGGAAACACTTGAAATGAAATCATTTTTCATCTCGTCCAACTGACCCAATTTTTCGGCCATCCTATTGAAGCTGATCGATAACTTTCCAATCTCGTCTTTTCTATCAATGTCTAAGACAATATCAAAATTTCCTGTGGATAATGCTTGCGTTGCTTTTGTCAACCTCGTAATCGGCTGAATCAAGAACTTTGCTCCTGCGAGGACAAATACGATACTTAAGAAGATCGTGATCCCGAGTAACCAGGCAAACAAGTAATGCATTTCATTAAAGAGTAATTTAATGTTTGGACGAATAAAGAGAGCATATTGTCTGTCCTTGTATTTAAAAGGAACGCCAATTGTATTCGTTAATTCATTTGCAAAGAAGCCGGTCACAAACGTTTCTTGAGGAAACTCTGCCATTCCATGATAAATATTGCCGTTTAATACATTCTGAACAGTATCCTGCGAGAGCTCCTCTTTCCGAAAAGGATCCCCGTAATAAGCTCCTTCAAGGCTTTCGTTCGTGACATAAACGTGATACCCGACAGAAGCGATGTGCTCGAAATAAGTATGGAGTTCCAAATCCTTCGTATTTCCTGCGTACGTCGCTATTTCTTGAGCAATTTTAGTGTTTTTTTCGTCATTTTCGTTTTTTAATACTTGTTGATAATATGTATTCGAAATGAGGAAGGCCATAACACCACTTGCTAACATTATGGAGATAGTCGTCAATGTGAACTTTACATACAACGACTTCATTCCGAATCCACCTCTAAGGCGTAGCCGACTCCGCGTATTGTTTTTATCTGAAAAGCATCTGTCAGCTTAGCAAAACGCTCACGCAACCTTTTAACATGGACATCGACGGTTCGCTCGTCACCCTCATAGTCCATTCCCCACACCTTTTCGATTAAATGCTCACGGGAAAACACTTGTCTTGGGTGGGAGGCGAGTAAAAATAACAGCTCGAATTCTTTTAAAGGTAAGAGCATTGCCTGACTGCCGATTTTCACTTCATACATCTCTCTATTGATGACAGCCGGTCCAAGACGGATGATGGCATCTTCATTTTTCTGATAGCGACGCAGCAATGCCTCCACACGAAACAGCAATTCTTTCGGCTCAAACGGCTTCACAAGATAGTCATCTGTCCCCACCCGATACCCCTTCTCTTTATCTGCAAGTTGGTTCTTGGCGGTTAATAAAATAACAGGAATATCATAGGTGCGGCGGATGTCTTCTGTTAACTCATAACCGTCCACGACTGGCATCATAATGTCTACAATTGCCACATCACAGGAATGTTCCGCTAAACACTCCAGTGCTTCCATGCCATCGGCTGCTTCTAAAACAGTATAGCCTTCTTCTGCAAAGAAAACAGTTACTAACTCCCGAACATTCTGATCATCATCGACTACTAGAATCGTTTGCACAGGAATCCCCCTTCATGTGTTCATAGTATCAAAAAGCCTGTTATTTGCCTTCTTTAAAAAAGCAGATTACTTTTTAAATAGCTGTTATTTGCCTATGATAGAGGTTATTAACTTATCTTTTGAAAAACAGGTGAAACTTATGGCAAACATCTTGAAAAATCCGTGGGTACTTGTGATAACAATCGGGCTTGGTACCTTGCTTAACCCTTTAAACTCTTCCATGATTTCCGTTGCGTTAACGAGAATTCAGCATGAGTTTGCTTTGTCGTTTGCCGATGCCACGTGGCTGATTTCTATTTTCTACTTGGCAAGCGCTGCCGGACAGCCGGTGATGGGAAAACTAAGTGACATGTTTGGTCCGAAAAGACTTTTTATTAGCGGTCTTATTATTGTTGCAGGAGCTTCTTTATTAGCTCCATTCTCGCCCAATTTTCTTTCTTTACTCGGGTGTCGTGCCCTTCAAGCGATTGGCAGTTCTACGTTATTCCCGAGTGGAATGTCAATGGTTCGGACAAATATTACGGAAGGACAAGCTAAAGCTCTATCGGTCCTCTCTATTTTTGCGACCACTTCAGCAGCTTTCGGGCCTTCCATTGGCGGCTTTTTGATTGCCTCCTGGGACTGGCCATCCATTTTCATTATCAACTTTCCCTTTATTGTAGTTTCTTTTACACTCGCCTTTTTGGTTCTGCCAAACAAGGGTAAAGGCAAGCTGGAGTTGAAACGGATTGATTTTTTAGGAATTGTTCTCTTTATTACCGCTATCGTCGGGTTGATTCTGTTCCTTCTCTCTTTGGAGAGCACAATAAACTGGCTCTCATTTATCGTCTTCGCAGGGGCCGGTGTTATCTTCTATGTATACGAAAGCAAACGGGATGAACCGTTCATTGACGTTGCCTCTCTAAAAAAGAATCATAATGTCACTCTTGTATATGGACAATTTATCACAATCAATTTAATTTATTATTGTTATTTTTTCGGTTTCCCGACTTTTTTACAGCAAGTACTTGCCTACGATGCCAAACATACGGGGCTCATCATGCTTGCATTGGCTGGCTCAAGCATCATTACGGCTCCAATTGCCGGTCGGCTTATTGATAAACGCGGCTCAAAACTTCCGCTTGTAATCGGTGCTGTGATGCTCCTTGCCGGCACTGCGTTACTTCTCAGCTACCATGAAGGGTCACCACTGTTATGGCTGATTGTGATTATGATTATTCTTGGGTTTAGTAGTGGCTTCAACAACATTTCTGCCCAGACTGCCCTATATGAGAACATTGACGAGAAGGATACCGGTTCTGCTTCAGGACTCTTTCAAACGAGCCGGTACCTCGGATCTATTCTTTCTTCAAGTTTACTCGGCGTGACGTTCAGTGAGAACCTTGATACCGAACATCTCCACCTTGTTGCTATTATTTGCACGGTTTTTGCGGTAGTGGTTGTCCTGCTGGCTCTACGGCTCCCCGCCCCTCACCAGGCAAAAGCTCCATCTAAGTGAATAGGGGGGTTATTTTGAAATAGTGAAAAAAATGTATACGCTTTAGAAAAATCGTATGATAAACTAAAAGAGTTGTAGTAAAAAAGGAGGGGGTTCATGTGAGATTATGGCTGTCTTCCTTGCAATGGGTCGCCTTTATTTTAGCGGGGACTATCGTAGTCCCGATAGTCATTGGGGAAGCATTTGGCATGTCTACCCCGGAGATCGCTGCTTTTCTTCAGCGGACCCTTTTTGTACTCGGCATCGCCGGTCTGCTGCAAGTTTTATTTGGACACCGGCTGCCGATTATGGAAGGGCCCGCTGGCTTATGGTGGGGTATTTTTATCGTCTATGCCGGCCTTGTTTCCTCCGGGGGGCTGTCCGGTGAAAGCGCTCTCCGTCAATTAGAGGCAGGCATGCTTATTAGCGGTACATTATTTCTGATCGCCGGTCTGTTTCGCTGGATCGACGCAATCAAAAAATTGTTCACACCACTTGTTACCGGTACATATTTAATCTTGCTCGTCGCACAGCTCAGCGGCTCGTTTATTAAAGGAATACTCGGGATTAATTACTTTACCGAGGGAGTGGATCCGAAAGTTGCCTTGCCTGCAATCGGCATTTTAATTTTCGCCATTTTACTGTCAAAATCCCGGATAGCGTTTGTTAAAAGCTACTCCATTCTAATCAGCTTGGTTGTCGGTTGGCTGCTCTTTTATCTACTTGGATTAACAAGACCAATGACAGCAACTGAGGGATGGGTGACACTGCCGGAATTTCTCGCATTTGGCATTCCTGAGTTTTCAAGTGGAATGACAATCACCGCAGTGATGACAGCACTGTTACTGCTCACGAACATGATTGCGAGCATTAAAGTGATGGAAAATGTCATGAAACAGCAGAACGCCTACAAGAAAGCTGCCAATTATAATCACTCTAGCATCATCACAGGTATTAACCAGTGGCTGAGCGGATTATTTGCCGCTGTTGGTTCTGTACCGCTCTCTTCAACGGCCGGCTTTCTCATGACGACCAAAACAGTCGAAAAACTGCCGTTTATTATTGGGAATGTAATCGTCGTTTCAATCAGCTTTTTCCCTATTTTCACATCATTTGTTGCAAGTATTCCGCCTCCGGTTGGATACGCCGTCATTTTCATCACCATTGCGAGTCTCTCATCACTTGGGGTGAAAGAATACCATTCTTTGAAAATGACTGAAAACGAATTATTTATAATTTCTCTTGCGCTAATGATCGGGATCGGCAGTTTATTCGTTCCCGGTGAAGCATTAACGCACTTACCAGGTGTCGTGATGTCGATTGCAAATAATGGTCTTATCCTTGGAACCGTCACTTGTATTGTTCTTGAACAGATTTTCATCTATTTGGAAAAAAGGAAAAAATAGTTTTACATCATATGGTAACTCTGATATTGCGTTTTAAATATATACACATTATCGGTATACGTACCAGGCTCACCCTGCAGTCATTTTTAAATAGAAGCTGGAATCTATTCCGTTTGCGGAGTTCCAGCTTCTTTCTCATGAGAAGCCACTTTTTCTTGCTTTTTCCGGACGATGACCAGACGGAAAAAAAAGCCACAGGCCGCCGCAGTGAGTCCCGCTGTAATTCCAACCCAGAATCCATACGCTTCCAAACTCGTAAATGCTGCGAGCAGATAACCAGTCGGAAAGCCGATACCCCAGTACGAGATAAGCGCTATTACAAATGGAAGGGTGACGTCTTTATAACCGCGCAACACCCCCTGAAGGGAAGCCTGTACTGCGTCTGAGAACTGATAAAAAATCGCAAACACGATAAACTGTCCTGTCATTACAAGGACCGCGGGATCAGCGCTGTAAAAAGAGGCAATGGTGAGACGGAAAAAGTAAAGAAAAAACGAGCAAACAAACAAAATACAGATTGCCGACAGCGTACCGAACACTGTATACTTCTGTGCGTTGTCATAACGCTTCCCACCTACCGAATAAGCGACCACAATGGTTAGGGCCATCGAAATGCTTAACGGTACCATAAAAATCATTGAGGTAAAGTTCAGTGCTGCCTGATGGGCTGCAAGTGTAATCTTATCAAACATCGAGGCCACCAAAATGGTTACCACTGAAAAAATGCTTACTTCAAAAAAAAGGGACAAACCAATGGGGATTCCGATCGCAAGCTGCATTTTCCATGCTTTTACAGAAGGTTTGAACCATCGTACAAACAGACGATACCGGCGCATGATTTCATTTGTAAATGTCATCCATACACTAATACCTGCCAACAGCCAGTATGTAAGCGCGGTGGCATAGCCGGCACCAATACCTCCGAGTTCAGGAAAACCCGCATACCCAAAAATCAAAAAAAGGTTTAGAAGAAAATTAACCGGGAGTGCGAGCAACGTAATAACCATCGTGATCCGCGGGTAACCTTGAGAATCAAAAAAATACCGAAGCACATGAGCGATAAATAACGGAATAACACCGATGGACAACCCAATTAAATAATGCTTGGCAATATGGTGAACACCCGCCTCCAAATCCATGAGCCCGAGTACCGGTTCTAAAGCGAAGCCGCCGGCGAGAAGGACAAATCCAGCGAGCAGGATCGCTAAATAAAACGCCTGCGTTACCGATTCTGCTATCTCTTCCTTACGGCCGCTTCCCATAAGCTGAGCGACAATCGGTGTGACCGCCAGCAAAATCCCGTTAAACCCTAGAAATACAGGCATCCATAAACTGGATCCGACAGCAACTCCAGCTAAATCGTCAACTCCTGCACGTCCAGACATCATGGTGTCAATTAAGCTCATCGCAAAAAAACCAACCTGTGTGACGAGAATGGGCCCCATCACAACTAAAAACAAACGTATTCTTTCTTTCCACGTATCCGCATGAAACATGTTGTCTTCCCCCACATAGATATCCAATCTGTTATTAATGATACCATCATACCACCGTTATGACGTATCTATTTCAGTGATCCCTTCATTTGGAGACGTTATACGTCTACTATGGTGTTGCTATGTAAGTGATTTCCTGATTTCATGACTTTATACCGTTCCTATGGTGTCGTTATTAAGGTGTTTCCTCGTTTTTATAGCTTCATACTGTCTCTAAGACGCCGTTATTTCAACCGTCTTCGCATTTAACGACTTCATACGGTTGCTATGACGTGATTATTTTTACTAGACCACGTTTTCACGACACTATCGTCTCGCTATAACACCTCTATATCGCTGGTTCTCTGAATTCATGTCGCTATACCCTGTCTTGCTGAGGGACAGCAATCTGCTTAGAAAAAAACGGCCGCTCCCTTCAGCGGCCTCCTTCATCTCCAGCAGAAACTTTCATTCTTTTTCTCTACAAATCACGCGCTTTTGCATCGGTTTCTTCCCTTGGCACTGCTCGGTACACAAATAGTGAGAGTGCAAAGGCGGCAACCGCCATCGCAAAGGCAATAAAGTATACAAGTTCAACCCCTGCAACTAATGATTCCTGTACGACAATCGGGTCGGCAGGGGTTTTTGCATGTTCTAAAAAATGCTTCTGCCGGGCATTCATAATACTGACAAACACCGAGACTCCAATTGCTCCTGCAACAGGTTGCAGTGTTGTCATCACAGCGGTGCCGTGTGGATATAATCGTTTGGGAAGCTGGTTCAATCCATTTGTCTCCGCTGGCATCATTATAGCAGACACGGACAGCATTAATAACATATAGCTGACAACAATCACCCAAAGATGAGTCTCCAAATCTACACGACTCAATATTAACATCGTGCCTGCTAATATGACCGAGGCAGGAATGAGTAGCAAACGTGGACCAAATTTATCAAATAAATGACCCATCACCGGTGACATGAGCCCATTTAATAAGCTTCCCGGTAATAATAACAGACCTGCCGCAGATGCCGTTAAAGCGAGCGGTCCCTGCATATAAAGCGGCAAGATGATTTCAGAAGAGAACATGGCCATTAAAATAATAAGAAACAGAATAACCCCATGCGTGTACATCGGAAAAGTGAAAACACGGAGATCAAGAAGGGGCTCTTCAAGTCGCCATTGCCGGAACGAAAAAAATATAAGTGCGGCAGCTCCTATTCCAATTGAAATAAGTACGACCGGGTCTAGGAATCCACTGTCACTTTCGCCGACAGAACTAAAACCGAAGACAATACTTCCAAAACCAATCGTTGATAACAAAAGTGATAATACATCTATTTTCGGCTTCGTCACATCGGATACGTTGATTAAAAATTTATAAGCAAATGCAATTGAAAACAGTGCGAAAGGCAATACGGTAATAAATAAAAAGCGCCACCCCAAATGTTCGACGATAATACCCGATAGAGTCGGACCGATCGCCGGCGCAAACATAATCACTAAACCAACCAAACCCATTACTTTCCCACGCCGTTCTGGTGGGAAAATAAGTAAAAACACATTAAAAATAATCGGGATTAACAAGCCGGTTCCCATCGCCTGGATAAGTCTTCCTACAAGCAGGATAGGAAAAGTGGGAGCAGCTGCACAGATTGACGTTCCAATTGTAAAGACAAGCATCGTGCTTAAAAATAGCTGCCGTGTCGTGAACCACTGCATTAAAACAGCAGAAGCCGGAATGATAACGCCCATTACGAGCATAAAGCCTGTCGCCATCCACTGCACGGTCGTTACCGTAACACCAAATTCTTTCATCAATGTTGTCAGTGCAATATTTAATAGCGTTTCATTTAATATCGCAAAAAAAGCGCCAATCATTAAAGAAAGCATGATCGGCATTACCTTCACCTTAGGATTGTCTGCCAAATATTCATACGTTTTGTTGCTATGATCCGTCATCGCTTTTATTACCCCTTTTATGAGCTGAAACCATCTGCATAGAAGACATTGAAAACAGCCATCTCCTTACCGCAGTATCCAAGGAGAAAGGGCGCAGTGGATGCGCCCTTTCTCCTTGCAAGCCTAGCTATTTAAATCTTTTTGTTGAGGTTCTCCTACTTTTACGATCTGTTTCCCAACGTTTTCCCCTTTAAACAGGCCGAGAAAAGCAGATGGTATTTTCTCAAATCCTTCTACGATATTTTCTTTATACGTCAACTTACCTGATTGCAGCCACTTTCCTAATTCGGCGGAAGCCTCGCCGAATTGCTCCTGGTAATCACCTACGATAAATCCTTTTATGAGCGCGCGCGTCTTTATCAGTTGTGGTTGTATGCGCGGACCAAGATCCGCTTCTGTTTTATTATAAGAGGAAATTGCTCCACAAACTGGCACACGTGCGAATGCATTCAATTGGCTGAGTACAGCGTCCGATATCGGACCGCCAACATTATCAAAGTAGACATCAACACCTTCCGGACAAGTAGAAGCAAGTGCCCGTTGCAAATCATCTTCTTTATTATAGTTCAATGCTTCATCAAATTCGAGTTCTGTTTTTAACCAACTCGTTTTCTCGTCCGTCCCGGCGATTCCAACAACACGGGCTCCTTTTATTTTCGCAATTTGTCCTACTGTGGAACCGACTGCACCAGCTGCTCCGGATACAACCACTGTCTCGCCTTTTTGAGGAGCCCCGATATCAAGTAATCCGAAGTAAGCAGTCAAACCCGGCATACCGAGTATCCCGAGATGCGTGCTTATCGGTGCCACCTCTGGATCAATTTTTCGAATGTTGTCTTCCCTTACTGCTGAGAACTTTTGCCAATCGAGCGATCCTGTTACGATATCCCCTTTCGTAAAGAAATCGGATCGTGATCCCACTACCTCTCCGATAACCCCTCCATTTATCACTTCACCAAGCGGGAACGGCGGTACATACGATTTCTGATCCTGCATCCTTCCCCTCATATACGGATCAACTGATACATAAAGCGTGCGGACCAGTACTTCCTTCTCCTGAATATCCGGGAGTGGTATCTTTTTAAATTGAAACGTCTCTATTGATGGTAAACCCTGCGGACGCTCTGCTAACACAATTTGTTCGTTTTGTTCCATTAGACTTTTCCTCCATTATTTTGGGATAGTTTCTTTATATTTATTCCCACTTCATCTACCGAAATAAACAACTGCAACCTATTCTTTTCGCTTGTTCTATCATTTTTAATTGACAGACTGCCAGACAAATGGTACATTTCTATTGTACTAAAAAGGGGAGTAGCGTCCAATAGGATAAACGAGTCGTCATGACAGTGCCTCGGCACTCGGTTCGTTTAGCTTTGTTATCCAAAGCACGCAAGACCTTTTTATGAGAGCACTGCTATTTTTTCAGCAGCATTCTCATAAAAAGGTCTTTTTTGTGTAGTCGTGATATGTAAAAGGCTTAGCCACAGAAAAAAGAGGGGAGAACACAATATGGTCTTTGTTTTATTTACGATTGCAGCGGTGATCACGGTTCTGGCAGCTGTAAAACTGTCTACTTTTGCGGATGTCATCAGTGAAAAAACGAATTGGGGAGGTATGATGGTCGGTACGGTATTGCTCGCAGGTGCTACGTCGCTTCCAGAAGTGACGACGAGTCTTACGGCGGTCTTCCTTGATAATCCAGATATCGCCGTTGGGAATGTGCTCGGCAGTAATATGTTTAATTTACTTATTATCGCTTCATTTGATCTTGCGTACCGAAAAGAAAAATTATTTTCACAAACCACCTTTTCTCATGTGTATACAGCATCCTTGGGGATCTTTTTATCCGTGATGGTCTTATTTTCTCTCGTTATTAAAACGAATCTTTCCGTTATGGGCATCGGTGTGGACAGTCTTCTTCTACTATTTGTTTATGTCATAGGTATGGTATTGATTAACAAAAAAAGCGGTGACAGTTTGTCCCAAGAAACAGAGGCGGATGAAACAAGTCCTGCCTATGC
Source organism: Bacillus piscicola (assembly GCF_022458745.1). Classification (GTDB taxonomy): domain Bacteria; phylum Bacillota; class Bacilli; order Bacillales; family Marinococcaceae; genus Alteribacillus_A; species Alteribacillus_A piscicola. Next base: position 868,551 of record NZ_JAJJJF010000001.1, on the reverse strand, counting down.
GATCTCACTTCGCCACGCAACAATAGGCTTTATTGTCGCAGCACTTGTCACATTAGGGGCGGGTTCTGTGTTGACGATCACTGGCGATCAAATTGCTGTACAAACGGGGCTTGGTTCCAGCTTTGTCGGAAGCTTTCTTATCGCGGCTTCCACGTCCCTTCCAGAAGCGATTGCCGTGCTTGTTGCCCTTCAGCTCCATAACCATAACTTGGCGCTTGGCTCCATACTTGGGAGTAACCTGTTTAATATGATTCTGCTCGCCGTGAGTGACCTCGCTTATATTTCCGGACCGATTATTGCAAACGCGAGTTCCGTTCATCAAATTACCGCAAGTGCTGTCTGTCTGTTAGGTGCCATTGTTTTATTTTCTGTATTGCGAGGGCGGAGGCAAACTTTTCGTTTGTACTCCTGGCCCTCTCTCCTCTTAGTGGTTGTCTATTTTATTTCTTCTTTTCTTATTTACAATGCTTAATCTTCCTAGGAGCCGGCTATCTTTGCCAGCTCCTTTTTTAGTTGTTCCGCCGACACAGGTCCGTAAAACTTTTTCCGGATCCTCCCGTCTTTATCGATAAGAAAGGACAAAGGCACGGCATTTACTTGAAAGGTGTCAAGCCCTTCCCCACCGATGTCTACTAATACCGGCATCGCAATTTCACTTTCTTGCACGAATTTCCTGACCGCATCTTTATTATGTTCTTGAGTGGAAGCATTAACGGCCACCGCATTCCATGCTCCTTCGTTTGCTTCATACATGTCAGAAAGCTCAGGAAGCTCCTCCTGGCACACACTGCACCATGTCGTAAAAAATGTCAGCAAAAGCGGTTTATCCAAAAAAGACTGTAAGGAATATCTGTCTCCATCCAAACCGGGTAGTTCAAGTGTTGTTGCTTGGTCTTCCGTTGACATTTCCGCTGCAGCAGGTACGCTTCGGGATGATGGTTCTGTTTGTGAGGCTTGATAATACATGCCCGTCACCAAGATAAGAACACATAAGCCAAGGAAAGTTATCCTTTTTCGAATATAGTGCACGAGTAGAAATCCCCCTCTCTATCTTGTACGTAAGGTAAAGATTTAGACATCGTAACAATGGTGTCCGCGCTCTTTTTCTGTTGGATGTGACGAAGTCTTCTTTTGTAACGGGCGGCTGTAAACGGACTGATCAGTAGATTTTCCGCTTTCTGTCTGACCTCTTCTGGAGTTTTTGCCCAGTATGCTGCCTTATGCTTATGAAGACAGTGCGCATTCTTCTCTTCTTGTCCAGGCAGCGGGGCATAAATAATGACCGGTACTTGCGTCAAAGCTGCTTCGGCCATTGTCATTCCGCCAGCCTTACTTATGATAAGATCAGCTGCCATTAAATAATCATGAAATTGATCGGTAAACGGCTGCACAAATAAATCATGCTGGGTGGAAAAATGGTTGAGACTCCAAATTCTTCTGCCACTCAGGATAACTACCGTGCAAGAGACAGACAACTGCTCTACTGCTCCCAACGCATCTTTGTACGGGAAAATTCCCTCTCCTCCCCCGCAGATGAGAACAAGTGGCTTCTTACTATTCCAGCCATTTTTTAAACAGATTTCTTTCTTGGTATAGGTGTTATCTCCGATGGAAGCAGGTATTCCCGCTGGAAACACAAACGGACGCGCCCCCCGTTCTAACAGCTTGTCAACCTTGGAAACAAACAAACCGTTAACTGTTGGATGGCTTGCGAGCGGCGAGGTCCAATAATCTGTAGAAATACTGTATAATGGATTATTATATCGTTGCTTTCTTTTCACTTCGCCCGCTAAATAGGTCAACAGCGGATGAACAGATAAGACGATATCAGCACGGAAAGCTTCTTTTAGCGATGGCTCTAAAAGTCGTGTCAATGTGTGAAGATGAGGGTTATGTCCAGATCCGTTTTGATTTGCTATAACACGCCATGCATTTGGAAAAGATGACAATAGCCGCTTGTACACTTTCTTACTTATCCGAAAGAGAGGGGGAAAATGATCATCTAATGGTCTGGTTATAACCGCTGTATCCTGTTGAGCTACTGCTGCTTGCTCCAGCAAGAGAGCCGCCCGGTCATGGCCATTGCCAAAAGCAGCTGTTAAAATATGAATATGCATGCTTGTACTCCTTATACGTTTGTTCTAGCTTATGCGCGTTTAATATGAAACATGCATGGCAACAGGGCACTGGTTTCTTTTACTGTTACAGCTTTCGAATACATATAGAAGTACACATTCACTAGATACGATTACGAGGAAAGGAATGAAGTATTTATGAAAACAGTCTTTTCAGGCATTCAACCCAGCGGAACGTTAACCCTTGGTAATTACTTAGGAGCTCTTCAGCATTTTGTAGGTTTGCAGGAGGACCACCGATGTTTTTTCTGTATTGTGGATCAGCATGCTGTAACTGTCCCGCAAGATAAGTTAAAGTTGCGTCATAATATAAGGAGCCTTGCTGCTTTATATTTAGCAGCCGGGATTGACCCACAGAAATCTACGTTGTTTATCCAATCAGAAGTACCGGCTCACGCACAGCTCGGCTGGATCATGCAGTGTACTGCCTATATAGGGGAACTTGAGCGGATGACTCAATTTAAAGACAAGTCAGCTGGCAAAGAAGCGGTGTCAGCTGCCCTTTTAACCTATCCGCCATTGATGGCGGCTGATATCCTTCTGTACAGTACCGATATTGTACCTGTTGGCGAGGATCAGAAGCAGCATCTTGAATTAACCCGTGATCTGGCAGAGCGGTTTAACTATAAATATAACGACATTTTCACTGTGCCTGAAGTGCAAATTCCGAAAGTCGGCGCCCGGATTATGTCTCTCCAAAATCCTCTAAAAAAAATGAGTAAGTCAGACGAAAACCAAAAAGGGTTCATTTCGATGCTGGATGATGATAATACGATTATTAAAAAGCTTAAAAGCGCCGTTACTGACTCCGAAAATGAGATTCGCTTTGATCGGGAGAACAAACCTGGAGTGTCGAATTTAATGTCTATCTTCTCCCTGGCTACAGGAAAAAGTCTCCAGGTTATTGAGAAGGAGTATCACGGAAAAGGCTACGGAGATTTCAAACAAGACGTCGGGGAAGCAGTCGCTGACCTTTTGCGCCCTGTACGGGAGCGCCATAACGAATTGATAGAGTCAGCTGAATTAGATGACATCCTTGACGAAGGTGCAGATCGTGCCAACCAGTCAGCGATTAAAATGTTAAAAAAAGCAGAACGGGCTCTCGGACTTGGACGAAAAAAACGGTAAACCAAAAAAAGCAGGAACAACGCAAGCATTGCGTGTTCCTGCTTTTTAGGTTGTAATATGTCTTAGTAACCTTTTTGCTTTCGCCAGATTTTACCCACCAGCAAACTAATCCCAATCGTACCAACTGCAAAAATAATTGTTAAAATCTGCATAAACACTATAACTAGTCCATCCTGCACCTGTATACACCTGCCTCATCATTTCTTTCCTTTATTATATGAAACAAACTTCATATTGTAAAGCACACAGGAATAGCGTCTGCAGGAATCATAGAAATATGTTTTATTTTACTTCTTCTTCATGATGCATATTCCAAATTTTTTCAAAGAAAGGCTGGCCTTTAATCATTTTCTGACACAATTCATAATGAAGTGCTGTCCAACCATGTTTGACTTCATCGTAAAGCCGCTGCCACACTTCTTCTTTCTCATGCAGCTGAATTTCTTCATATCCAGCCGGATTCCATTCCGTATACCAATAACGCATTTCTGCTGTATGTGCGGATGTGTACAATTGATCAAGTGCCATAAACAACAATTGTTTCAGCTGGCGTTCTTTTCTCGTTAATCCTAACATATACTTAGGATGCGGAGAGAGAATGTGATATTCTTTAGGTGGCGGTGCAAAACTTAAATCCAGGCTTTTTTCATTCGCCTCATCCATAATTTCTTTTGTCAGTCGTTCTTGTTTCGTCGTGAGGCGGCTTTTTCTCATGGGAGTTTTGTAGCCTAGCGTATCAACAGCCAACACCCTGTTTCCATCATACATAATGAAACAGTAATCAAGCGTCACTCTCGTCATGTTCTTTCGCAATGTGCTCTTTTGGTACACTTGGTCCAGTAATTCATCTGGGAGATCTTCAATCCGGTTTGCCACATAATCAAACAAACGCTCGGTTACTTGTATAATCTCCGCTTGGTCCAACACTTCAATTCTGTCATCTGACGTCCATTCATGAAAAGGACATACGTTGTACCCGTTTTCTTCACCCTCGAACCAGTTAATCCATACATCACGGATCCGGGCCATGTCCTCACCCTCCTTGATATCCAGTAGTATCCACAGTATAGTCAGAGAGAAAATGTTTTATTCTTCCTCTCCCTTCATTTTTATCTATATTTTTCCGGCCAATATATACTTCCGGTAATAAGCAGTAGTCCAATTGCCAAAACATACAACTCCAAACGCTCTAGTATAAAGGCTCCGTACTGCGGTATTGAAAAGCCTGCTGGTATATAGTTCAAATAAGCAAGTAAGCTTACTCCCCCACCCGCTGCCAAACCAAAACCGACAGTCCAAACAATCAACCTGGCGATCATCAGCACTCGCCCCTTAAAATTAAAATGTACTTCGCCTTAAAAATAATAAAATCCTTTGTCTTTTAGGAAATCCTTGTTAAAATCATTCGACATAGGCTGTTTATTTCATTTATTTCTTACCATTATATTATGCACGAGGTGGTGGCGATGACTACACATCGAGAAAGATTGCAAAATGAATTGTATAAAAAAATCGAAGAATATGACGTTCTTGTCAGCTGCTTGAATGAACGAGCCCGCCATTTGGGAAATGAGACTTATTTTACCCACCTGCGGCTTTACAAAGAGCAAAAAGACCAAATAGAAGATATTATGAAGTATTTTGACGAGGTCGGTTTAGATGCCAAAGAAAACACAACAGAAATGATATTAACAATTGCTTTAAAAGAATTTCACCACTATATCATGAAAATTAAAAACGGGTAAACACTAAAGCCGGAGGGGTTCTAATGAAAATCATATTAACACACGATCATATGGATTTTGATGCGCTCGCTTCGCTCGTAGCCGCATCAAAGCTGTATCCTGCAGCGAAGATGTTACTTCCGAAATTGCAATCAGAACAAGTTAAGAAATACTTAGCTATCTATAGAGACAGCTTTGCCTTCTCATCTTTTAAACAAGTTGATTGGGAGGAGACAGATCACCTTATCTTAACGGATGTTGCCTCCGTTAAAAGGACGGAGGGGGCCTCCAAATGGAAAGACAGCATGGAAGTAACAGTTTATGACCATCATCCGTTAGCAGAGTCAGACAAAGAGGACCATTTTACATACCATATTCATCATACAGGAGCAGCCGTTACCATTTTAATTGAAGAAATCATCAAGCGAAATATCCCTGTTGCTCCTTATGAAGCGACCTTATTTGCTCTCGGTCTTTACACGGATACCGGTTCCTTTACTTACCCTCATACAACGATAAGAGATTTAAAGGCCGCCTTATTTCTAATGGAGAAAGGAATGCAGCTTGACATTGTTAGGCAATTTTCCGAGGAATCGTTCACAGTTGACCAACAGGAGGCATTTCAAAGCTATCTAAACAAGGCTGATAAACTCGTCGAACATGGGGTAACCATGATTGTGAGCAGCCTTGAAGCGAGTCGATTTGTTAATAATGTCAATAGTATTACGGCACGAGTCTTAGAGACGACAGGGGCAGATGCCGTCATTACAGTAACAAATATGCAAAACAAAGTATTTGTTATTGGCCGCTCGGCTACGGACCGCATCAATCTGCTTCCGCTTATGAAAAGATTCCATGGCGGTGGCCATCCTAAAGCAGCGTCAGCGTCTATCAAGCATGGAAATATAAAAGAGATTACAGGAACCGTCAAAGAACTGCTTCCGGGAATGATAACAGTTTCGGTTTGCGCAGAAGACCTCATGTCTGCCCCTGTTAAGACCATTACGGAGGAAGCGTCGATTGATAAAGCCAAGCAGCAAATGCTTTATTACGGCCATAATGGCTTTCCTGTTGTAGATGAAAATGGGAAATTAACAGGGATTATCTCCAGACGTGATATCGATAAAGCTGCACAGCACGGATACGGCCACTCCCCTGTAAAAGCGTATATGAGTACGGATCCGGTTACTATTTCTAAAGCAACGTCATTTGAGCGTATTCAACAGTTAATGATCCAACATAACATCGGCCGCCTTCCTGTTCTCTTTGAAGATGAACTGATTGGAATCGTCTCCAGAACAAATGTGATTGAACATATGCACTCGCAAACGATAAAAAGAGATAAAAATAATATAAAGGCGGACATGCAGTCCCTACTGTCGCGGCCCGTCTTTGATTTATTAACGAAGGTGGGGGAGCTTGCAGACCAGCTACATTTTAAATCGTATATCATCGGTGGTATCGTACGAGATTTGTTGCTTGGGATTCCTAATGAGGACATTGATATTGTAATTGAGGGGGATGCGATCAAATTTGCCGAGACATTCGCGGATAAATATGGTGGGACTGTAAAGCGTCACGAGACTTTCCAGACAGCTTCGGTAGAAACAACCGATCAGAGTAAACTTGATTTCACTACGTCGCGAACGGAGTTTTATAAAAGACCGGCAGCCCTGCCAACTGTAACTAACTCAAACATTAGAGAAGATTTGTACCGGCGTGATTTTACAATGAACGCAATAGCTGCATCTCTCCAGCCTGCGACATTTGGTGATTTGATTGATTATTTTAATGGCGCAGCTGATATCGAGAAAAAACAGCTTCGGGTTCTCCATAACCTCAGTTTCGTGGAAGATCCAACGAGGATTTTGCGAGGAATTCGTTTCGAAAAACGCTTTTCTTTTAAAATGGATAAAGAAACAGAGTCTTTTTTGCGGGAGTCCATTTCGTCCATAAGTGCGCTGACAAAGTCAAGAATTTCCACGGAACTTCGCTATCTGTTCGCAGCAACCGATCCTGCTGGCAGTATCGCACGGATGGATCATTTAAATGTCCTTGACGCTTTTTTGCCAGGGGCTGTTTGGAATGAACGAACGGCTGCCACGCTAAATGCCTTGCTTATCCATGAGGATATGAAGGATTGGGACAGATCTGGTAACGACTTTTGGTTTATCACCGTCCTCACCCTTTATACGATAGACCTTGACAGACTGCGGTATAGTGAAACAGTTGCCGAGACGAAGCATCAACGCAAGTTCGCACATGAACTCACTACACTTCTTGAGCATTATCCAAGTGACATCTTCACCTCCCCCGGGGCTTTGCACGAAATAGCTGCTAAAACGGAGGACGACGTGTTGGTATTCGCGGAATGTATGCTTAAAACTGGTGACGAAACCGAACAAAAACATTCCGCCACGATAAGAACATATCGAATCAAAAGAACGGAAATATCCAAGTGGATAACCGGAGATGACTTAAAATCGGCCGGCCTTACTCCCGGTCCGTCTTTCAAAACCTATATGTTTCAGATAGAACAAGCTGTGCTAAATGGGGATGTGACAAATAGAGAAGAAGCTTTGGACTATGTTCACACGCTCTTAGATTGAATTGTAGGATTTAATGCTTAATTTGTCGTAATTTCTGTTATAATAAGATAGGAGGTTAGAGGGGGTCAATATATGCGGACGAGACAAAGACGTCGTTCACATAAGAAAAAGATAATCACATTAACTTTTATGATAATCGTGTTGGCTTTTGCCGCCGTATTTACTGCCTACACACAAAATAGTTTATTTTTTGCCAAAAAAGAGGAAGAACCAACGAGTGACTTTGCAGCTGATGAAAAGAGCGAGATGAAATATGACGATTTTACACAAGATACTGAAGAAAAAACGGAAATAAAAGAAAATAAAACGGAGAAAGGCTTGAACTTTCTGTTAGTTGGGGTAGACGATGAGGAATCGGGCGGCGCCCGAACGGATACAATTTTGCTTGCCCATTTGAAACCTAAATCAGGGGAAGTCAAGCTCGCCTCGATTATGCGGGACTCTTATGTAGAAATTCCCGGCCACCAAAATAATAAAATTAATGCCTCTTTTGCTTTCGGCGGTATTGATTTACTGAGACAAACGATCGAAGAGAATTTTGATATACCGATCGATTATTATGCTACTGTGAATTTTGATGGCTTCGTGGAAGTCGCGGATACTGTTGCCCCTGAAGGGTTAGAGATAGACATCGAAAAACGTATGTATTATTCCGATCATTCAGGGAATGTCAATATCGATTTTTATCCCGGTACTCAACATCTGAATGGGGAGCAATTATTAAAATATGTTCGCTTTAGAAGTGACAGCGAAAATGATTTTGGACGGGTTGCCCGTCAGCAACAAGTCCTTAAAATGCTGAAAGATGAACTTTTAACTGTCAAAAGCGTTGTGAAAGTACCACAATTAATCGGGGCGATACGGCCAAACCTTGATACGGATGTTCCGACAAGTAAAATGCTCAGCCTCGGGAAAGATACACTGCTTAACCCGGTAGAAAATATTGAGACCATCCGGATTCCGGCTGATGATACTTTTATTGATCAACGCTACAGCCATGCCGGTGCTGTATTAGAGCTTGATATGGAAAAAAACAAACAACAACTTCGCGAGTTTTTTCATGAAACACCAGAGGGAGATCAAATGGTATCTGGAAACAACGATAACGACTGGAACAAATCTTATTAATAAGCTCCATTTATAGTAAAAAGATCAGCCTTTTTCTCCTTATGGACGGAGAAAAAGGACTGATCTTTTTTTACTCATTGCTGAATTTCTTAAAGACGAGCGTAGCATTATGGCCACCGAATCCTAATGAATTACTTAATGCTCCGTTTATTTCGGCTTTACGATGTTCATTCGGAACGTAATCCAAGTCACAATCCGGGTCCGGTTCTTGGTAATTAATGGTCGGAGGCACTACACTTTCTTCGATCGCTTTGATCGTGAACAGCGCCTCGACAGCACCTGCCGCTCCGAGTAAATGACCAGTCATCGATTTCGTCGAACTAATCATCAGCTCTTCGGCATGCTTTCCAAATACCGTTTTAACAGCAAGCGTTTCATATTTGTCGTTATACGGGGTGCTTGTCCCGTGGGCATTAATATATTGGAACTCCTCCGGGCGCATCTCGGCATCTTCAATAGCGAGACGCATGGCCCGCGCGCCCCCTTCTCCTTCAGGTGCCGGCGCTGTGACGTGGTACGCATCTCCTGTCGCCGCGTAGCCAACAATTTCAGCATATATACGTGCCCCACGTTTTTCGGCCGATTCTAAGGATTCCAACAGTAACACACTAGCGCCTTCCCCCATTACAAATCCGTCCCGATTTTTATCAAACGGCCGTGAAGCACTATTCGGATCGTCGTTCGTTGTCACTGCTTTAGCCGAACAAAAACCAGCAACGGCCATGTTCGTTATAGGAGCTTCTGCCCCCCCTGTAATCATTGCATCGGCGTCCCCGCGTTGAATGACTTTAAAAGCATCTCCAATCGAATTTGTTCCAGAAGCACATGCCGTCACACTACATGAATTGATTCCTTTTGCCCCTGTTACAATCGATACTTGTCCAGACGCCATATCCGGGATCATCATCGGGACAAAAAACGGACTGACTCTGCGGTAGCCTTTTTCCTTAAACTTATTAAATTGTTCTTCGTATGTTTCCATGCCACCGATACCTGAACCAATCCAAACGCCAACCCGGTGTGCATTCTCGTCAGTGATTTGGAAATCAGCATCTTCAAGAGCCATTAAAGTGGAGGCAACGGCAAATTGAGTGAAACGATCCATTTTGCGGGCCTCTTTACGGTCTACAAAAACAGTGGGATCGAAACCCTCTACTTCCGCAGAAACCTTCATCGGGAATTCCTCTTTGTTTACGCGTGTTAATTCTCCGATACCGGATACCCCAGCGACCGCATTTTTCCATGCCGTCTCCATATCAAGGCCTAGCGGGTTTACAGTACCCATTCCCGTAATAACCACTCGGTTACGATTAGCCATGTCTTTTCTCTCCTTTGACTGTTCTATAATCAACGTCCCCAACGGATGGCAGCAGATCCCCAGACAAGTCCCGAACCAAAGCCAACCATTACGACTAAATCTCCGTCTTTTATTTTACCATTTTTTCTCTCTTCTACAATCGCAATTGGGATAGACGAGGAAGATGTATTCCCATATTTATGAACTGTAACGGCCATTTTCTCTTTTGGCAAATCAAGCCGTTGCCGTGCTGCTTCCATAATACGGATGTTAGCCTGATGCGGAACGAGAAAATCTACATCCTCTTTCGTTAAACCTGCTTTTTCCACGACGTTTAGAGAAGATTCGCCCATTTGACGGACTGCAAATTTAAATACTTCTCTGCCATTCATTTTCAGCAACGGATCCTGGCGGATATGCATCGCTCCCGCCCCGTCTGAGCCAAGTTCAAAAGCTAAAAACCCTTTGTCTTCAGCCACTGGTCCGACAACTGCTGCCCCGGCACCGTCGCCAAACAAAACAGCTGTGTTACGGTCATTCATGTCCGTGATCTTCGATAGTTTTTCTACGCCGATGACTAATATGTTATCGTATGTGCCCGTTTTAATAAATTGATCAGCAGTTGACAGGCCATAGATGAAGCCGGCACACGCTGCACTGATATCCATTGCCGCTGCATGTTCTGCTCCTAGCCGTTCTTGTAACAGAGCCGACACGGAGGGGAATGGATAATCCGGTGTTACTGTCGCGACAAGAATCATGTCGAGATCACTGGCATCAATGCCGGCATCGTTTAATGCATCGACTGCTGCATAGTATGCCATATCGGATGTATCTATATCATCATCCGCGAAAACTCTTCTTTCAATACCTGTTCGTGTACGAATCCATTCATCACTTGTATCGAGAGTCTTTTCAAATTCAGCATTTGTAATTTCTCTGCCCTCCGTATATACTCCCATACCCCAAATACCTGCATTACGCATAATAAATATCCTCCTCAGGGCCATTTAGTTCTTATTTTTTTGTCCCTTTACCTTATTATTTCATATTAAGACCTGGTGTTATTTTAAACCAAGTCACCACAGCTGTCTAGCACGGTTTCCTATTGATATACGATAAGTTTTTTACGAGCAGTTGATTCCTTGCTCGACTTTACTGTTTGTTTACGGAATTATATAATAGAAAAATGGCCTCGTGGAGCTAACCTTTGCGGCAGTCAAAAAAACCACATTTGAGGTGTACATGTATGTTTCAAGAAATCTCGTTACTAGATTTATTCGACTTGCAGACAAAAAATTCTCATACACTCGTTGATGTTCGTTCTCCTAAGGAGTATGAGGAAGGATCTATTCCAGGAAGTGTTAACATTCCTATCTTCACGACGGCAGAACGTGCTGAAATCGGTACACTTTATAAACAAGCCGGCCCGGAAAGAGCAAAAGAAAGAGGCCTGGCTATCTTCTCACAGAAGCTTCCAAAGTTCGTAGCGGACTGTAAAAAATTAGAAACCCCAATCACTGTCTTCTGTTGGCGCGGCGGGATGCGCAGCAAATCGGCAGCTACCGTACTTGACTTGATGGGCGTATCGGTTTATCGCTTGCGCGGCGGGATTAAATCTTACCGGCGCTGGGTTGTCAGTACACTGGAGAAAGAAGATTTTGCACCAGCAATGATCGTCTTAAATGGTTATACCGGGACGGGGAAAACAAAAATTCTACGGCAGCTTCAGCAAACAGGTTATCCTGTTATCGACTTTGAGGGATTGGCGGATCACCGCGGTTCTATTTTTGGTCATATCGGCAGGCGGCCGCGTAACCAAAAAACATTTGAATCACTACTCGTTGAAGAGTTGATTCGCTACAGTGATACACCTTATGTAATTGTCGAAGGTGAAAGCAAGCGTGTCGGTAAAATCGCCATTCCGTCCTTTATCTTTAATAAAAAAGAGGCGGGAGTGCAACTATTTATTGATCTTCCAATGGATGAGCGCATTAACAATGTGCTCGAAGACTATCAACCTGCCCAGCATCGCGCACAATTTTGGGAAGCCTTTCAACGTATAAAAAAGCGAATCCATACGCCAATCGCTGTGCAAATTGAAAATGATTTACAGAACAATCGCTTTGCGGATGCAGTGAAACTACTGCTTGAATATTATTATGATCCCCGCTATGAGCATTCCACCAGCCACTTTCCAGATGATAAAAAGATCACAATCACAGCAATAAACACTGAAGATGCCCTTGAACAAGTTGAGAACTTATTACAAACAACCTTCCATCTTCACTCCACAAAAAAGAGATGCTAATCCGGCATCTCTTTTTTGTTTCTTCTTATTTTTTACCATCTTCGAGCCCCATATTATAAGCATCATGCATGACTTTCATCAACAGCTCAAGCAGCTCTTGATAGTCTGTCATTTCTAATTCAATTCCTTTTTTCTCGATAAAAGCTCGTCCTTCTTGAAGATGCTCCATTGCCATCCCCATAAACTTGGCATTCAATTCTTGATCCATGTCTTCACCTCATTACCATGTATTTTTGCTGGACTACTGTTACTTTTTCATCACGGCCGCTAAAACGGCTTTCTGGGCATGCAGTCTATTTTCTGCTTGATCATATACATAAGAATGCGGTCCATCAATGATAGAAGCTTCTACTTCTTCTCCACGGTGTGCGGGCAGGCAGTGCAAGAACATATAATCATCTTTGGCGTTAGCACAGAGCTCCTCAGAAACTTGAAATCCGGCAAAAGCTTCCTCTCGCTTTGCTTGTTCTTCTTCAAATCCCATACTCGCCCAGACATCCGTGTAGATCATGTCAGCCTCTTTCACAGCATCAGCTGGTGAATGGGTGAGTTCGAGCCTTGTACCATTTTCTTCAGCGACTTTCTCAATTTCCTTCCAAACATCCGGATCCGGCTCATAACCTTCCGGGACTGCAAGTGCAGCATCCATTCCTGTTTTGGCACAAGCAATCATCAGGGAATGTGCGACATTATTGCCGTCACCGACGAAAGCAGCCTTCAATCCCTCCAGCTTCCCTTTTTTCTCTTTCACCGTCAACAAGTCTGCCAAAGCCTGGCACGGATGATAAAGATCGGTGAGTGCATTAATAACAGGAACCCCGGCGTACGTTGCCAACTCTTCCACCATCTCATGAGAATTTGTCCGTATCATAATAGCATCGACAAATCGGGAAAGGACATTAGCCGTGTCCTTCACTGGTTCCCCACGGCCAATCTGTAAATCACGCGGGCTTAAAAAGAGAGAGTGACCCCCTAACTGCGTCATTCCTACTTCGAACGATACCCTCGTTCTTGTTGAAGCATTTTCAAAGATCATTCCGAGTGACTGGCCCGGCAGCATGTTCTGATGCGGATTTTGCTTCAGCTGTTCTGCGAATGTTAGTAAAGTCTGTATCTCTTCTGTTGTAAAATCAAGTAGCGTCAATAAGTCCCTGCCCTCAAAACCGGCAGGAATCTCTACGTTTGTATGGTCACTCATCTGTCGTTACACTCCTTCTTTTACTGGGGCAAACTGATTCAGCCACTCTCCGATGGAAGAAGGCTCGGTCAAGGTACCCGTCATGGCCTCCGTCATAATAGAAAATGTCTCCGGATTGGTAACAACCGTTTTCCTTTGTCTCATGGCCTCTTGCCGGCGCTCTTTACCGTTTGAATGCCCTGTTTTCGGAAAGCTGAGATAAGCGGCTGCATTTTCATCCTTCAGCCAATCCGAAAAAGTCATCATCTCATCCGCCCATTCTTTCTTTTCTTCTGTCACAAGCGTACATCCGAGCTCTTTTAACTGCATAAGACCCTGTTTACTTGCATCGTCTTGCGACTTATCAATGTCACAAAACACGAGACCTTGTTTTTTAAAGAGGAGCGGAATTTGACTTTCCGACCAGGCAAATGCCTTTTTAAAGGCTTCTTTCTTATCAGCTGCTAAACCGATCAGTTCTCCCGTAGATTTCATCTCGGCTTCAAGCAGAGGATCAATTCCCGGCAGTTTTTCATTAGAGAACACAGGCGCCTTCACTGTATAGAAAGGTGTTTTTTCAAGGATGCCGGTTTTCCCTCCACTCCATTTCCTTACTGATGTACCGAGAAGCATTTGTACAGCACCCTCTACTAGCGGAACACCTGTCACTTTAGCGAAAATAGGGACTGTGCGAGAAGCACGTGGATTAATTTCGATCACATATAACGTATCGTTCGCATAGACGAATTGAATGTTGAAAATCCCTTTAAAATCCATCCCTCTTGCAATATTTTGTGCGTACTGCACAGCAAGTGCCTCAATCGTCGCATCCAGAGTGAATGGCGGCGTCACGGCCATGGAATCACCAGAGTGGACGCCCGCGGGCTCAACATGTTCAAACATGCCCGGTATAAAAATATCATACCCATCCGTCAGTACATCCACTTCAAATTCTGTCCCGGGAAGGAACGCATCAATTAAAATAGGATACTCTACATTACCTTTGTTATCGTTCAAGTAACCTGTAAGCTCTTCTTCATCTGTCAAAATCGCCATTCCTTGGCCGCCAATGACATAAGAAGGACGCAACAGCACCGGATAACCGACAGCCTTTGCTTTTTCAATCACATCCTCTTTGTCAACCCCGGTCACCCCTGGGATGTGCGGCACGTTGACTTGGCTCATAAACTCATAAAACCGCCCGCGATCTTCTAACTGATCAATCGTATCAGAGGAAGTGCCGAGTACTTTTAGGCCAGCCTCTTCCAGATCCTTTGTCAGCGAAATACCCGTTTGGCCGCCAAGTTGAACAATGACTGCTTCCACTTTTTCATTGTCGGCAACGTGCAGAACATCTTCACTAGTCAATGGTTCAAAATAAAGATGATCAGCCATTTCAAAGTCCGTGCTGACCGTTTCAGGATTATTATTTATAATCACTGCTTCATAGCCGGCTTTTTGTACTTCCATCGCACCGTGTACAGAGCAGTAATCGAATTCAATTCCCTGCCCAATGCGAATTGGTCCTGACCCAACAATTAAAACTTTCGGTTTCGTGCTTTTCCCTTGTTCATCACTGTTATTAAACCAACTGGAATAATAATACGGAGTTTCCGCTGTGAATTCACCTGCACACGTATCAACCATGTGATAAGAAGGGAGAAGTCCCCATTCTTTTCGTTTCGCATAAATATCAGAATGATTTACTTGCCAAGCTGTAGCCAGCCATTTATCGGTAAAACCTGCTTTTTTAAAGCGAAGCAGATGTTCTGCCGTGACCTTTTCCCAGCTATACTTTTTAATGTCCTCTTCAAAGGTGATTAGCTTATGGAATACTTGTAAAAAGAACAAGTCAATTGCGGTACGTTCATGAATAGAATCTATTCCTTCTCCTTTACGCAACAGTTCCATAATGACAAAAAAACGCTGGTCATTTCGGGCTTCCAGCATGTCATAAAGCGCTGGAACGGTTTTATCCGCAATTTCCGGCAGAGACAGACCGTCTGTCTTTATTTCCAAGGAACGGACCGCTTTCTGCAGTGCCGCTTTCAAATTTCTTTCAATTGCCATCACTTCACCGGTTGCTTTCATTTGCGTACCAAGTGTGCGATCCGCATGAATGAATTTATCAAACGGGAATCGAGGAAATTTTACTACCACATAATCGAGCGCAGGTTCAAAGCTGGCATACGTATGGCCGGTCACTGGATTGAGTAATTCATGAAGGTGATAGCCGACACTAAGTTTCGCTGCCATTCTTGCAATTGGGTAACCTGTAGCTTTAGAAGCAAGCGCTGAAGAACGGCTGACCCGTGGATTTACTTCAATCAAATAATACTGTTTACTGTGGGGATCAAGAGCAAACTGGATGTTACATCCTCCGATAATACCCAGGGCGCGAATCACCCGAAGTGAAGATGCCCGCAGCATTTGGTATTCTGTATCCGTCAGTGTCTGTGAGGGAGCCACAACAATCGAATCACCGGTATGTACACCGACAGGATCTATGTTTTCCATATTGCACACCGTAATACAAGTGTCATTTTCGTCTCTCATGACTTCATATTCAATCTCTTTAAAACCAGCAATGCTTTTTTCGACGAGACATTGATGAATCGGACTTGCCTCAAGGCCACCGGTAACAATGTAGCGGAGCTCTTCTTCATTGTTCGCAATGCCGCCCCCGCCTCCTCCGAGTGTATAAGCAGGCCGGACAATAATGGGATACCCTGTTTCTTCCGCAAACGCAATGGCCTCTTCCTCTTTTTCAACTATTTCGCTATCCGGCACCGGTTCTCCTAATTCTTTCATTAAAGATCGAAAAGCTTCCCGGTCTTCTCCTTGCTTAATCGATTCTACCGGTGTACCGAGGAGTGTGACATTATATTTTTTTAGAATGTCTTGTTCATCAAGGGCAAAGGCAAGATTCAAGCCGGTCTGACCGCCCAGCGTTGCCAGCAGGCCGTCCGGCTTTTCTTTCTGAATCACTTTCTCTACGGAGGAAACCGTGAGTGGCTCAAAATATACCTTATCGGCACAAGCTTCATCCGTCATGACGGTTGCCGGATTATTATTTATTAAAATAACTTCCATACCTTCTTCGCGCAGAGCTAAACATGCTTGTGTGCCAGCGTAATCAAATTCAGCAGCCTGACCAATAACAATCGGCCCTGAACCAATGACGAGCACTTTTTTTATCTTTGTCTCTTTAGGCATACGTCTTTTCTCTCCCTTTTCTCTTTAGATATTCAAGGAATTGATGAAATATTTCTCTGCTGTCAGCAGGCCCGGGGTGTGCTTCTGGATGGAATTGCACCGTGATAATATCATACTTCAAGTGTGACAGTCCTTCGACAGACCCGTCGTTAATATTTTTGTATTGGACAGCAAGTTCTCCTTTAGGCAGACTGTTCTCTTTTACGACATAACTGTGATTTTGGGAAGTCATGAACACTTTGCCGGATTGCGTATTCTGAACCGGCTGGTTTGCGCCCCGGTGGCCAAACCGCAGTTTTTCCGTTTTTCCGCCAAAGGCAAGCGCCAACACCTGATGACCCATGCAAATGCCGAGAGTCGGGTACATTTGTGCAAGCTTCCGATAACGCGGCAGTAATTCCTGCAGTTGCTGTGGATTCCCTGGACCATTGGAAAAAAGCAAACCATCTGGGGTTAACTTCTCTATATCAGCAGCAGGTGTATCGAACGGAACAACAGTCACTTTGCAACCTTCACGAACAAGGCTCTTTACCATCGATCTCTTATAGCCAAAATCAATGACAACAATGTGATGATCCCCATCTCCGATCGTTTCCGGTTTTTTTACGCTCACTTCTGGAATGATCATTTTTTCGCCCAGTGGCTCGTAAATAGCAAAAGCAGCTTTTTCCGGGGACGCGCTTATAACAGCCCCCATATCGCCCGATTCGCGGATGCATTTGACGAGGGCCCGGGTGTCTACCCCTGTTAGTACCGGGATGCCTGCATCAGCGGCAGCTTCTTTAAATGTTTGAGTCGCTTCATAATGAAACGCTTCCCCGGCCGCCTCGCTGATCACCAGACCGGCTGGTTGTGTGGTCGCGCTTTCGATATCCGTCTCATTCCAGCCATAGTTGCCAATGAGGGGATACGTAAATACGACGATCTGACCGTGGAATGAAGGGTCTGTCATCACTTCTTGATAACCGGTCATACCAGTGAAAAATACGACTTCTCCGTATACTTCCTGGTTGCTTCCTGTAAGATTCCCTTCAAATACTTCTCCATTCTCCAGCTTGATATATCCCTTCATCTCTGTTCCTCCTCGTTATTCAAGCGAATCGTTCGATTTTTTTATGATAAGACCTCTTTTAATGCGTTTACGCCTTTCATTAACAGTTCCCATTCAATAGTAAGAGCCGGCAGCAACCGAATCACGTTCGGCCCGGCGCCAATAGCAAGAACCCCTTTGTCTTGAAGTGCTACTATATAGTCCGCTACGGGCTCCGTTAACTCAATCCCGATCATTAAACCTTTCCCGCGGATGTCTTTAACCACTGCAAGTGGCTGCAGTGTTTCTTTCAATTCTGCCAGGAGGGCATCTCCTTTGGATGCAACTGCGTCAATCCACTTTTCTTCTATCAACGTGGAGAGCGTTGCTTCAGCTGCAGCCATCGCAAGCGGATTACCTCCGAAGGTCGAACCATGGCTTCCTGGTCCAAAGGCATCCTTTAAGAAGGCTTTGCCAATTACACCCCCTGTTGGAAAGCCATTTCCCAAACCTTTCGCTGTTGTTATCAAGTCCGGCTGCAGTCCGTAGTGCTGGTGGGCAAAAAAGGCTCCAGTACGTCCAAGCCCAGTTTGGATTTCATCGCAGATGAGAAGAGCACCTGCTCTCTTTACCGCTTTCTCGACAGCTTGCAAAAACGCCTCTTCACCAGGTATAATGCCGCCTTCCCCTTGTACAACTTCGAGGATAACAGCAGCAGTATCGTCATCAACTGCTTTCTCCAGCGCGTTCACATCGTTATAAGGGATATATTCAAACCCCTCAAGCATCGGCCCGAACCCTTGATGGATGCTGTCTTGCCCGGTAGCGGCCATGCTGCCGAATGTGCGGCCGTGAAAGGACTGGACAAAGCTGATGATTTTTTGTCTCCCGGTGTGCTTTCGTGCTAACTTGATCGCTGCTTCATTCGCTTCCGTACCGCTGTTTACAAAAACGACCAGGTCGCCACACGAGTGTTTCGTTAACAGTTCCGCGGTATTCGCCTGACCTTCATACTGAAAAAAGTTTGAACCGTGCCACCCTTTGTACAACTGTTGTTCAACTGCTTTGGTGACGGCAGGATGGCAATGGCCAAGATTAGTCACCCCGATCCCTGCCATGAGATCGATATACTCTTTCCCATCCCCGCCGGTAATAAGAGAGCCGGAAGCTTCCTGAAAAGTAATGTTCCATCTTTTATATACTGGGAAAAGCTGTTCACTGAGTTTGGTTGGTTCTAATTGTGGAGTCATGTCTCCGTCTCCTCCTCTTGTTTACTTGATCCTTTGCGGCAGGGATAGCGTGGGCACTTGAACCTTTATTGAATCGTTTCTGTTTGTTTCATAATTGCTGTTCCTTTTAGGGTGCCGTCTTCGTAAGTATTTTCCCCGTTCCCGTTCGCGATAGTCACTTTTTCAATTTTTCCGGTTAAACTAGCGGCTGCTGCTTTTACTTTAGGTATCATTCCACCATAGATTGTATTATTTTCGATAAGGCTGTCGATATCTGTCATATCCAGTTTTTCTCTTAATTTCCCATTGATTATTACCCCGTCCACATCCGTGACAAACACTAACTCTTCTGCATGAAGAGCCTGTGCTACGGCTGCTGCTGCATCGTCAGCATTGACATTCAGCTTCTCACCGGCATTAGCTGAGGCGATCGGGGCAATAACCGGAATATAGCCGTTTTCTAAGAAAAATGTGATGATTTCTTCATTCACATCATCAATCTTACCGACCAGTCCAAGTGTTTCCAGATCTACTGGTGAAGCTTTGAGCAGTTGTCCGTCCACCCCTGACATTCCGACGGCTGCTGCTCCTGCTTGTTGAAAAGCTGAAACAAGGTCTTTGTTCACTTTCCCGCTTAGTACCATCTCGGCAGCTTCTAATACGTCACTGGTCGTTTTTCGCAGACCGTTAACAAACTCCGTCTTAATTTTCAATTGCTTAAGCATTTTATTAATTGCTGGACCGCCGCCGTGGACGATAACCGGATGCTTCCCATTATCTTTCATTGCTCTAATACTTTCAAAAAAGGCGGAGGGAAGAGCATCAACTGTAGATCCCCCGCATTTAATAACGACGATATTCTCCATGTTCTTCTCTCCTCTTTTTCATTAAGTACGGTAGCCGGCATTAATGCGGACATAATCATACGAGAGATCGCATCCCCATGCTTTTCCTTTGCCTTCTCCGATGTTTAAATCGACGGCTATTGTAATTTCGTCTTTGCTTAGATATTCTTTTGCTTCTTCTTCTGAAAAAGCAAGCGGCTTACTCCCCGTTAGTGTTTGGATTGGGCCAAGAGAGATGTCAATGTTATCTGGATCCAGTTCAATGCCGCTATAGCCAAGGGCACAAATGATTCTTCCCCAATTTGCATCACTGCCGTACACTGCTGTCTTTACTAAATCAGAGCCGACAATTTGTTTAGCAGCTTTTCCGGCATCTTTATCATTAGCCGCACCTGTTACATTGACTTCAATCAGTTTCGTCGCACCTTCTCCATCCCTGGCGATTTTTTTGGATAAGTCTTCGCTCGTTACTTTTAGAGCTTCAATAAAAGCAGGCCATTCGGGGTGTGAAGGATGCAGCGGGTCGTTGCCGGCAAGGCCGCTTGCCATGACAATCACCATATCATTTGTCGAAGTGTCTCCGTCGATCGTGATACAGTTAAATGTCTTGTCGGTCACCTCGGAAAGCGCTGTTTGTAAATGCTCCGGTTCAATCGCAAGGTCTGTCGTAATAAAGCTGAACATCGTGGCCATATTCGGGTTAATCATGCCAGATCCTTTCGCTGTCCCACCGAACATTACGTTTACATTGTCAATCGTTGTCTGAAAACAAGCATGTTTCTTGACCGTGTCTGTCGTTAATATCGCTTCATTAAACTGGTCAGCATCTTCAAAAGCAGCCAATGGATCGAGAGACTTGATACCGGGCAGAATCTTATCCATAGCCAAGCGTTCTCCGATTACTCCGGTAGAAGCAACAGCCACATGCTGATCCGGCACACCAAACGTCTCGGCAGCTGTTTGTCTCATTGTGTAAGCATCCGCCAGTCCTTCTTTTCCAGTACACGAATTAGCACTGCCACTGTTGACGACAATAGCCCGCAGCTTTCCCTCTTCGGCGATGCTCTCTTTTGTTACTTGGAGAGGAGCTGCTTGGATTTTATTTAACGTGTATACTGCTGCACTCGAAGCAGGCACGTCACACAAAATAACCCCTAAATCTCGGCGTTTCCGTTTCACCTTCGTGTGGACACCGGCTGCTTTGAAACCACGGGGTGTTACAATACTCCCGCCGTTTACCTCTGTGATATCTATTTTCGTATCTATCGAACTCATAACTTCCTCTCCCCCTCTTCTCCATTTCGTGTTTATGGGTAAATCGGAATAGCCTGTAAACCTGTTTCCTCAGCCAATCCAAACATAAGGTTCATATTTTGAATTGCCTGCCCTGAAGCACCTTTCACCAAATTATCTATAACGGAAACCACTGTCATTCGGCCGGTACGTTCATCTACCGTAAAACTAATGTCGCAAAAATTAGTACCGTACACTTCTTTCGTAAATGGAAAAGTGCCGCTTTCGCGCAGCCTGACGAATTGCTTTTGGCTGTACGCGTCTTGATACAGTTCTTCTATCTTCTGCTCGTTCCAATCCTTTTTGAGCGGAGCATACATCGTTGCCATGATTCCTCTCGTCATCGGCACAAGGTGCGGAGTAAACGTCACTGTTACATCGCTGTGCGACAAAGCACTTAGTTCCTGCTCGATCTCAGGTGTATGTTTATGTTCATTGACTTTGTAAACTTTTAAATTATCATTCATTTCACTGAAATGGGTGATCGCTGATAGTGAACGCCCTGCTCCAGTAGTTCCCGATTTTGCATCAATGATGAGCTGGTCCGTATCAATCACACCTTCTTGAACGAGAGGGGCCAGCCCTAATAGAACCGCAGTTGGATAACATCCTGGATTAGCCAGTAAAGAAGCTGTTTTAATTTCCTCTTCCTTCCACTCTGTTAAACCGTACACTGCTTTTTCCAGTAAACTGTCCACAGCGCTTTCGCGGCCATACCAGGCTTCGTATGCCGTACCGTCTTTAATTCGCAGATCCCCGGATAAGTCGATAACTTTCGTTTTCGGGATAAGTTTGCCGCTCAATTCTGCTGACACGCCAGGCGGTGTCGATAAGAAAACGACGTCGTACTTTGTTAACTTATCAGGGTCAATGCTCTCTAACGAAAGCTTTATGATATCCGTTACGTGAGGGTAATTCTCTACCATTGTTTTCCCCTCTTGTGAAGAAGAAAAAACAGCAATATCTTCAACAGCAGGATGATTATGCAAGAGGCGTATAAGCTCAATGCCTCCGTAACCGGTCGCTCCTACAATTGCAATTCTCATAAACTTGCACCTCGTTTTATCTTTATACATTTTCTGTTGTTTATTATTATAAGTGTGAATATATATTAATGCAACTGTATTTTTATATTTTTTTCAAAGGAAGCAGCCATTTAATAAAAAGTCTTACGTATACAAACCTAACAATCACTTTTCTTCGCTTTGCCTTCCGTTCGCTTCACCAAGTTAAAAATTAATACCGATGTATTTATATACATACATGAACTTTGCAAATAAAAAAAGCTTCCCTAGGTGAGTCTCGAAGAAAACCCACCACGGAAAGCCTTAACGGTTAAGGTAACGCCTTTTTTATTTTTTTTGCCGTTTGTTCTATTTCATCTCCCCAATAATCATTATGTTCCGACGTAACAAATTCACCATTTTTATCAAAAATGGAATAACCCCGTTTCGACACAGCTTGATCTTCCAGGTCTGCCTTTTCAATCAGCTTCATGGCCGGATCAGATAAAAACGGATAAGTGAATTGAAATTTTTCATTTAATTTTTTATGCTGCTGGGGAGAATCATTGCTGAGTGCATAAATATCAGCATCTAATCCTTCAAATAATTCGATATGTGTTTGCAGCTGCACGAGCTGCGATAGACAGTGCCCTCAATTAATACCAGTGAAATGAAAGAATACGGTTGGTTTATCTTTCCCCGCTATAGATACCTCCTCACCGTCTTCATCGAGGAGGGTAATCGCCTCTTCTTCGCTGCCGCAAGCGGCAACAAGCCCTGCTGTTATTACAAATAGAGCGAACAGAATAATGTGCTTCATTGTTCTCATACGCATCTCTCCTCCATGCATATCGCCAAGCTGCATTTATTTGGTTAACTGTTTGAGGTCTTGAACGATCGGATCGACATCGTTTTCAAGCCCGTCATAACTGCGGATCACTTGTCCGTCAGGATCAATTAAAAAAAATGTCGTTGCATGAATGATATCATCATTCTCCGGGTCTTTTTCAACTATACTTTTAAAAGAGTCTTTTGCAAGCTTTTGAATATCCTCTTGGGAATAGCCTGTAACAAAGTCCCAAGAACTGTAATCCGCTCCATAATTGTCGCCGTACCTTTTCAGCTGATCCGGACTGTCATAATCCGGGTCCACTGTAAAAGAGACGAAGTGGACATCTAGATTTTCTTCCTGAACCTTTCCTTGCAAGTTGAGCATATTCGGTGTCATCAAATTACAAACGGTCGGACAACGCGTGAACACCATGTCCGCTATCCAGTACTGTCCTTCTAGGTCTTTGTTCGAGACCGTCTCCCCGTCTTGATTCGTGTATTCAAACGGTATCATATGCATGTCCGCTTCTGATAAATCAGATCCACTTTTTACCGATTGATCCTTGCCGATTTCATACATCCAGGAACAACCTGACAAGAGGATGATTCCTAATACAGCCCATAAAAACAGGCTTAATGATCGTTGCACCGTGATCCCTCTCCCCTTATCCATAATGATACGTCATCTGCTTAATTTTTGAACTGATTGGCATGTGCTGGAATATCACTGATAGTCGGTTCACCGTCCTGCGGGTTCTCTTTTGCCATCCACTGCTTGAACACATAGCCGATCGTAGAAAGATATACGATTTCTTGAGAGATTTTCATTAAAACGCCCCCAAGCTGCTGATCAGGATGTGCATCTAAAAATCGAAAAGAACTTCCCGCTGTCTCCACCAGCCCAGGAGGGATTTTATCGCCAGGAGGGAGACAGTAGGCCATCACATTTGCCCAGACAGCAGGATTAGTAAATGTCTCGTACATCGCACTTCCTGCAAAAATGATTAACGCACACGCAGGGGTAATCAAAATACCATTCGCGAAAATATAAATAATACGACGCAAATCAGATAAGTTTTCACCTGTAGGCAATGGTGCCAGCATATGCCACCACATCAGTACGGCTGCCGCAAACAAAAGCATGTAATAGCCGCTGTGCAAAATCTTAGCCTGCATGAGAAAATCAAATACGACAGGTATATGATAAATGGAGAATAAGCCGTTAAACAAAAATAATCCGAGAATAGGATTTAACAGTAGTTTATATGTCCACTTGGCATTTTTCTTCCATTTATGCACCCACGTATGAAGCACCCATTTCGGGATCGATAAAATAAACAGAGGAACAGAAATGAAATATGCACATACCATTTGGAGCATATGAACTGTCATGGAGGAATGCCCTGCAATGTAAAACGGACTACCCCACCCTAAGTAAAGAGCAAACAAGCCGAGGGCAAAGTAGATTTTCTGTCGGAAAGACACAGCTTCCGCTCCGATAAACGTATGACGACGCTTTTCAATAATCCAATAATAGACGAAGGCGACTACTAATAAAACGACAATTAATTCAGGTGTCCACAGCGCTCGAAAAGAAAACGTTGAAAAAATATCAAGCATACGAATCATAACCCTCCTTCCGAATATAGCACTAAGAGCAGAGCCTTTCTTTTCTCTCTGCTCTGAGATAAAATAGTAATTGGCATCCTACCTTTAAATATAGCATATTTTATTTTATGGAGTCGTTCCTCGCGTACAATTTCGATGCTTTATTTCTGACAATCTGTTGAACGGCAACGGCAGACTGGAATGACATTGCTTCTCCCTATTATGGACAGAAAGCCGAGGTTAGACACATATGCGCAGACATTTAATCGTACTTGATTTGGATGGAACACTTTTAAAAAATGATAAAACGATTCCTACTCGTACGTTCCATGTTTTACAGCAAGCTGCGAGGGAAGGACATTTGCTCGCAATTGCTACTGGCAGACCGTACCGTGCAAGTAAGATGTATTATCAACAGCTGGGGCTTCGGACTCCAATCGTTAACTCCAATGGTGCTTACGTCTTTCATCCAGGCGACCGTTCTTTTGTTCCGCATCACTCTCCGCTCGACTTAGAGACAGCCATTACTGTTATCGAAACATGCCGGGCGTTTCAAGTGAATAACATCGTCGCTGAAGTGATAGATGATATTTATCTGGAACATTATGATGAGAAATTCATTGAGACGTTCACATTAAATGCGAAGCCGGCCGCTCATGGCAGCCTAGAAAACATTTTGCCTACTGACCCAACTTCCCTGCTCGTCTATCCGCGTGCTGATAATGCTGAAGAACTGCGGAACATTATTTCAGGCAAACGAAGCCAAGGTGTCGATCAACGTTCCTGGGGAGCGCCGTACAATCTAATAGAAGTGATACGTGCCGGTAACAGTAAAGCTATGGGACTAAGGAAAATAGTAGAGTATTGTAACCTGTCGATGAAGGATGTCATTGCTTTCGGAGATGAGAATAACGACTTGGAGATGCTCCGTGAGGCTGGAACTGGTGTGGCGATGGGAAATGCTTCCGCAGAAGCAAAGCGTACAGCTGATGAAGTTACCTTGACAAATGAAGAAGATGGGATTGCCTTATATTTAGAAGAACGTTTAAAATTGAAACCAACATCTACTACCTAGCTCACGTTCACCATGAATGCAACGATACCTCCATTACATTTAAACTTAAAAGAGAGGGGGCAGTCTATGAAGGTTTATGAATTAAGTAAAAATAGTGATCAGGAAACGCTTACTCGTGTCGCTGACCTTCTGATGGGCCAGATGGAAACTATCGGAAAAGATAATGCCTACGAACTGCTTATGGATTCCATCCAATTAGCGATGGAAGCTCACTCAGGCGCTCATATTTTTGTCGCCGAAGATCATGAGTCGATACTCGGGGCGGCGTTTTTAAATGTCAGCATTTCCCTTCAGAAAGGTGGATATTATATTTGGTTGAACGACTTATACGTACATAAAGAACACCGTAATCAAGGTATAGCCAAGAAGCTGCTTCTGAAGATCATTTACTGGGCGGAAAATAATGGAATAAAAGGAATTGAACTGGAGACAGGTATTAGTAATGCGGCTACAAAAGCGTTGTATAATTCCTTGGGTTTTTATGATGTAGTTTCAAAGCGGTACGGTTTTCAATTTTAAATAATAAGACAGAAACACGAGGGGACCTGACCTGTTCAAGGTCCTTTTCTTTCGAAAAAAATCTTCAGAAAGGAGACAAAACAGCAATGAAAACAGCAGAAACTCCTTTTCTTGGCAGCAACTTTTCACTTGGACTTCGAGACGGGCTTCCGATCGCTCTCGGCTATATTCCGGCGGCGATTACTTTTGGGTTCATTGCCCAGACAACAGGACTGACACCAGTTGAAAGCGTGATGATGAGTCTCCTCGTTTTTGCCGGTGCCGCTCAATTCATGGCATTAAGTCTGCTTGCAGCCGGTACCGGTTCGTTAGAAATTATCTTTACGACTTTTATCGTAAACATTCGCCATTTACTAATGAGTGCTTCACTAAACGAGAATGCAATGGACGATAATCCCTGGAAGAAAGCAGGCTATGCTTTCGGAATTACAGACGAAGTGTTCGCAGTTACTGCAACAAAAGAAGACAGTGTCCATACGGGGTATATTTATGGAGTATTTATTATTTCCTATGCAAGCTGGGTCGTGCAGACAGGTGTCGGCTATGCGGTCGGGGGACTGCTTCCGGCAACCATACAGCAAAGCTTGATGTTTGCGCTTTATGCTCTGTTTATTGCCCTCCTTGCCCCAGCATTGAAAAGGCAGCGAAAAGTACTAGTTCTAGCAGCAGCCTCGGCTGTGCTAAACAGCCTCTTTTCCCTTTTTCTAGACACAGGATGGGCAATTATCCTGTCTACTACCATCGCCGCAACCGTCGTTGAATGGATCGCACCTGCACAAAAGCGTCCGTCTGGCGGGACCAGCACGCAAAGGAGGAGTACCTGATGTCTTTACATATCATGCTGATTATCGTTGGTATGGCAGTTGTCACATACATTCCACGCATGCTGCCGTTTGTTTTTTTGAAAGCTGATATCGTTCCGCCTCGGATCGAAGGCATTTTAAAAAATGTTCCGCACGCAGCACTCGGTGCTCTTATTTTCCCGGGCGCATTACTCATTCATGATAATGTCCTTTTTGGCCTGTCAGGCATTGTTGCTGCGTTCACAATTTCCTTTCTTGGCGGGAACTTAATCACTGTCGTACTTGGATCCATCATCCTGCTTACGATTCTCATGCCGCTCTTTTAGCAGGCTTTCAGGAAAAAGGCTGCCCATTAGGGGTTATCACCCCCCTATGGAACAGCCTCATTTTTTCCTGTATTCCTCTTAATCTTTTCGAAACAGCCCGTAGATACCGGCTGTATTCACTATGTTTGTAAACGCCCTTTCATCCACTTCATTTATCACTTGTTGGAGCGCGAACAACTCATAGCGGGTAATAACGATCATTAACACTTCTTTTTCTGAGGCATCATAACCTCCTTTAGCCGGGAGTCTCGTTATCCCACGGGTAATATTTTCATGGATGGCTTCCCGCAGTTCGTCAGGTTTTTTCGTGACGATAAAGGCTGTCACTTTAACGTGCCGAGTGTGGATGGTATCAATCACACGTGAGCCCACATATAGGGTCACTAACGTATAAAGCGCGCTCTCCCAGTTAAAAAGCAAACCAGCGGCAAGGACGATAATACCGTTCAGCAAAAAAAAGTATGTACCGACCGGGCGATCACTAAGACGTGCCAAAACGAGGGCAATGATATCAAGGCCACCGGCGGAAGCGCCCCATTTTAAGGCAATTGCTGCTCCAACCGCGGTGATGACTCCGCCAAACACCCCATTAAGTAAAATATCCTCTGATAAATTTACTACAGGGATAATTTCAAGGAAGAATGTCGTTAGGGCTACGTGAAGAAAACTGTAAAAGGTAAACAATTTCCCTACTTTTACCCATCCGAGAACGGCAATTGGTATGTTTAAGATAAATAGAAACACACCAGTAGACAGGGGAAGAAGGGCTGCTAAGATTTGGGCAATACCAGTGGCTCCACTTGCGAAAACATTAGCTGGTATTAGAAATAGGTTCAAACCGAGTGCCATAATAATAGCGCCTAATATGATAACGCCTACTTTTTGGATCTCTTGCATTAACGTGGTGCTGCTCGTAATCATAGGATGCACACCTCCATCCTTCGTAAATTAAATATGATCCGCCATCCATTCTGTCATCGTAAGCATTCCTGACCTTGTCACTTTGTGACCTGCATTCTTATCAAGGTGATACACGAGACCGCTGTCCTCTTTTCTTGTTTTTTTTACCTGTGTATAAAATTTAAAAGAATCTTCATAAGAAACTACTTCGTCACGCTGTCCGTGCCAAAAAAACAACGGCCGTTCCCCTAACAGTTCATCATGTTGAGTAATATCATAACGAACAAGTTGTCGCACTTGTTCTTCTGCTTCATTTTCTGACAAAGGAAGAGACCCTTCCTGTTCCAAAAGCCTAATTTGCTGCCTGGCAAATTTCTCCCATGCCGGGCTTCCCATGAACACAGCGCCTCCTTTAATAAAAGGGTAGGCAGCGAGCGTCCCACATGTAATAATCCCGCCCATCGAAGTGCCCGAAAGGAATATTCGGTTGTTATCTATCAGCTGATTGTCTGTTAACGTATCATAAAGCAACTTCGTGTCTTGTACACTCTGCAAAACGATGGACCAAAAGGAAAATAATCGTTCCTTATCCGTCATGGCTCCCTCACGCGTGCCATGATGGAGAGCATCCGGGAGGATGACACGTATATTTTTGCTTGCTAATTGGTAGGCAACAGGAAGATTATGCTCTTTAGCGCTTGTGAAGCCGTGCCAGAAAATCACTGTCGGTAAAGGTTTCTCTATGTAATCTTGTTTGCAAATATGTAAAGCAGGAATACCAGCATAACTCTTTTCTAATATGGTAGTAAACATACTCGACTTCCTTTTTTATGAGATGAAATCCTTGATATTACTTATCCATTATACTGCATTGGTGCCAAGAGACAAAACAGACAGGCCTTTTCTCAGCATAATCTTTTGTTATACGAAAAGCTGTTCCTCCCTAATGGCAGGGGAACAGCTTTCTCCGTAACGTGCGCTTATCGTTTATTCATGCGTTGTATGAAGTGGCTCTTCATTTTCTTCCTGGGCTTTATTGAAATGATTCACAGAATACATAGCTCCTTCTGAAACCATCTCATTGTCTCTAAAATCATACGGCTCTGAATGGCCGATTTTTTTGTTTAGTTCCTCGTTCTCGTCTTCTTCGGTTCTTCCCTTTACTTTCGCCACTGTCCGGTCTATACCTTGTTTGACCCGATCTCTTTTTTGTTCATCTTTTAACAAAAAAGCAGTAGTTCCGACGGCACCGGCGACAAGCGATGGAATTAAAATACTTCTTTTCCTCATATACTTTCCCCCATTCCAATTAGTAAAAATCTTATGCAACTGTCCTGTTAAGGGTGCTACAAAAATCATACCCGTAACGGAAATGGGGTAAACGTAAATACTGCTTTATCTTTCGTATCCTTCTAATTGATAAGCCCATAATCCGATTCTCTCTAGCTGACGGTCTTCGTCCGCAATAAACCATAAACTGCCATCTTTAACGTGATAAATGTAAACAGTTTTTCCGTCGATCGTCTCGTTCATGTATTCAGAACCATACATTCGCGTCACATCAGAGAGCGTGTCGCCGACAGAAATTCCTTTCGTCGTTTCGTAAGATTCATCCGAAATAATCATGTAAGAAAGTATCCCATCTGTAATTTCGAGCTGAAGATCCGGCACCTCCCCCATGTGCTCCCTTCCGTATCGGTCCTTATATGTAAACGTATGTGTCCCTCCATGATACCCTATGTAATCGGCTGGCTGGCCGTATCCAGTGTTCCAGTGCACATCTATCTGTTGTTCAACTTCCTTTAAGGAATCACCAATTTTCAAGTTACCTACTTTTAATAAATCGACTGTTTCTAAATGAAGAGTTCCTGGGTTGTCGTACCAGAATGCTTGAATACCTAAATCTTGTAACGTTTTAATACGAACAACTTCCCGACTTTTCACTTTCTCAATTACATTATTTTTTTTCAAATAATCATAAGGTGAACGTTCTCTGGCATAAGGTACATTCGCTTGAACATCTGCTAATTCATTTAACACTTTTACCGCCGCCGGGATCGTGACATACATAATACCGTTTTGAAAAATAGGCCTTCCCGTGTAACTCTGTTTTTGGCCGTCAATATATAACGTATGACCTGTTTTTTCTTTTTGTACTTGCCTCTTTTCATCTGATACATCAGGGTGGAACGGCACGCTGGCCCTTGCCTCTATGTCCCCCAAAACAATAAAAACGATGAAACTGCTAAGTAGTAGGTGCAACCATTTCTTCATTGTATTCTCTCCCGCTGTTATAGTTTCTATGCCTTATTATAACGTAATTTCATAGATTAAGAGAAGATAGAGTATGATCAATCAGTGGAGGGTCTCTCCCCTCCACTGATCAGAGGTTAAGGTCCTTTCCGGCCGGTGAACAATTTTATGAGCAGTACAATGAGCGCAATTACGAGTAAAAGATGGATGAAGCCTCCTGCCACTTTAAAAATAAGTCCCAACAGCCAGATAATGATTAACAATACAATAAGAGACCAAAGAATAACGATAACCCCTTTCTATTTAGGTTACCGATAGTATTCCTCATTTAGCCTTTGACAAAACGAAAAAAGGAAAAGAAGCTCAGCAACTGCCTCTTTTCCTTGCCATGACTACTTATATAATTGACTTACATCTTCTACTTGATTCTCGATTCCTGTTGTAATCTCTTCATCCCAGGCCAACATCCCACCGGCAAAGTTTTTCACATCTTCAATCCCGTGATCCTTGAAATAAAGTGCTGTATGGTGGCTTCGGCCGCCACTTCTGCAGACGAGTATATAGCTTTGTTGTTTATCAAAGTCGTCTATGATTTCGGGGATCTTTTTCATCGGGATGAGCGGAATTCCTGGGATATGCCCTTCAGCATATTCACCTGGTTCTCTCACATCAATGATAATAGGTGCGTGCTCATCTTTTTGACACTGTTCTTTTAATTCTTCCTTGTCAATCTGCTCAATGCCTTCTCGATCATACCCCACACTGACACCCCTTTCTAATTCTCATTCATCAACCTTCGTTCTTAATTTTATCAAGCGATACGTATGGCTGACAACCACCTTGGCTACTGCGTACGTTGGCACAGCAAGTAACAAACCGACGACACCGGCAAAACTACCGGCAACGAGTAATAATAGTATGATGGTTAAAGGATGGATGTGAAGCTTTCTTCCCATCACCTGAGGAGAAATGAAATTGCTCTCAATCTGCTGTACAATCACCACTACAATAATTACGAGGAGCGCCATAAAAGGCGAATCCAAAAGGCCGACAATCACACCAGGAAATGTTCCAATCCACGGCCCGATAAACGGGATTACGTTAGTAAACATCGCTACTAAGGCAAGTACAAGTGGATAATCAAGCCCAATGATGACATAGCCGATAAATACACAAATACCTACGAAGACACTTACTATAATCTGACCTTGAATGTAAGAACTGAGTGCCGTATCCATGTCACTTAAAATACGGCGGCCTTCCTTTTCTTGTTTAGCAGGAAGAAGACGCAGAATAAATTCGGGTGCCTTCTCGCCCTCTTTCAACATATAGAAAAGAATAAAAGGCAATATTACAATCACAACGACAACACTTGTAATCGCACTGACAACGTTCGCAATATTATTCCCAAGCTTGGTCAAAACTTGATTCGCATATTCAGCTGCTTTGGCCGTTACCTCATTCCAAGAAAAGCCCTCCATCTCGTTTAAAAAGCGATTAAACCATTCCTGATTCTGGAGTTCCACAATCATGCGCTGTCCTTTATCAATATAGCGGGGAATGTTATTAGCAAGGCTCGTAAACTGGCTTTGTAAAGTTGGACCTACGAGTATAATGAGGAACGCTACCAGGCCTGCTGCCAACAAATACAATAAGATAATCGATAAACCTCTCGGTATTTTCAGCTGATGATTTAACAAGTTGACGACAGGTCGAAAGAGGTAATTCAATACCCCTGCAATTACAATCGGAGCAAACAAGGTTGAGACGAGTACAACGACTGGTTCAAAAATAAAATCAACAAGCGTTCCTAGGTATACAATAAGTAATAACAATATAATCCCATAACAAATGTAAAAAAATTTCCCTTGAGGCATCTCATCACCATATGCGTTAGTCTTATATTCCTTGATTATACCATAACTCGTTCGTTCTAATTATCATTATGAGTACATCAAACATTAAATTACTACTTCCTTCTCAACAGTACTCTGCTAGTCATGAAATACATCAAAAGTCTCCCATAAACCTTCCAGCTGCTGTAGACGAGTTTCTACTTTGTCGTGTTCAAGCCTTGTTACCGCAGTAATCAAGGCACTTACAAGACTAAGAGGTGCCGAAAAAGAGTTAATAAATGAATTGATTTCTGTGACAGCGAGCAACTTGCGATCACCAAATGGTACGAGTGGCGACAATAAATGATCTGTCAGTACGAGCGTTTTTGCCCCCCGCTGTTTCGCATACCTCAACGCCTCAACCGTTCGTTTCGTATAACGAGAAAAACCAAAACCTATGACAAGATCTTGCGGCGACAGATCAAGCAAATGTTCAGAAACACCGTCTGCTTCCCGAATCAACTCTGTATTTTGAAGCACTAAATCCAAATAAAATTCTAAAAAAGAGCCGACAGTTACAGCACTCCTATACGCAATAATATAAATCCGCTTGGCGTTGACGATGTCACGCACCGCCCCGTCAAACTCTTTCATTTCAATCTGCTGCAGAGTCTCTTGTAAATTGCGGATGTCATCTTTTAATATCTCCGTCACCGCATTTTCCGGACGATCTTCCTTATCGGTTGTACGTGCAAATACTTCAGCGGATGTCCATTTCCGCTGAAGTGCTTCTTGAAGGTGACGCTGCATATCAGGATATCCTTTGTAGTCTAAAAAGGTCGCAAAACGGATAACCGTCGCTTCACCTACCCCGGCATTTTTAGCTAACTTGGATGCTGTTAAAAAGGGGGCTGTTTCAGAATGATTTATTAAATAACTAGCAATTTTTTTTTGAGATTTGCTCATAGCGTCCTGTACCTCGGTAATTCGTCGGTATACATCGCTCTCAAGCACAGGCATCCCTCATTTCTTTGTAAACTATGAAAAGCGAAAGTCCTCTAAACTCTTCGCAATGCTTTGTGGTATGCGGCAAGCGTATCATTAATGTCTTCCTCGCTGTGAGCAGTCGATACGCTGTAACGATTTACAGGCTTCGTATAAATTCCTTCTCCCATTAAACAAAAGTCAAGTTCCTTTCTGCTCATAAGGTTCGTTTTTTGGAGTTCTCGATAGTTACGTATTTCATCCTTATCTGTTAATACTACACTAAAGATAGACCCCATGCCAATCGTCTTCCCCCCTATCCCATGCTTTTGGAGCAGATTATTAATCCCTGTTTTTAATTTCTCTGTCCTTGCTAAAACGCTGTCAATTTCCTTCTCTAATATATCTATTACTGCCATCCCTGCAGCGAGAATCATCGGATGTCCGTTATACGTCCCACTGTGGAATAAAACACTGTGTGACTTAGACTGTTTACTTTGGCTATTATCAAATACATCTGCTCCCTGTAGAGGGGAGCTGTGTATCATAATCTGTTTTTTACCGCCAACCATGCCGACGGGATATCCTCCGCCAATCACTTTTCCTAACGTTGTCAAGTCTGGCTGCACGCCGTATATCGTTTGAGCGCCGCCAAGACATGTGCGATATGCTGTTTTAACCTCATCGAAAATAAGCAAAATACCAAGTTTCTCTGTAAGCTTACGGAGTCCTTTAATAAAGGTTGGGTCGGCAGGTATGCAGCCTCCCTGAATTGGTTCCATGATGACGCAGCCAATTTCTTCTTTTTGAGCTGTTAATATTTTACTGCAAGCTTCTAGATCGTTAAATGGTAAGACAATTGTATTTCGTAAATGGGAAGGATTCATGCCTTTAGACTCCGGGTACGGGATCGGAAGTTCAGCTTTTCCTGCATTACAAGCGGTTGGGCTGATGCTGACAAGCATTTGATCATAACCACCGTGATAATGACCTTCAAATTTCGCTATTTTATGCTTTCCGGTATGGGCAGCGGCGATCCGGATGGCAAGCAAAGTAGCTTCCGTACCCGAATTCGTGTAGCGGATTAATTCCATACTCGGAAAATGCTTTTGTATTCTCTTTCCCATCCTTATCTCCAGTTCGTGTGGAGTACCAAAGAGCCACGTACCGTCACTTTCTACTTGTTGAATAATGGCACCCTTCACATATTCATGGCCGTGGCCGGTGGCGAGTGCTCCGTAACCCATTAAATAATCAATATATTCGCGGCCATCCAAGTCGATAAGTTTCGAGCCCTTTCCTTTTTTCATTGTGAGTGGATACGGCTCATAATACTTAATATTCGCTGTAACGCCACCCGGCATTACGGAAGCAGCCTCTTCAATGAATGCTTTCGACTTCGGAGTCTCTGCGACATACTTTTTTTGAAGAAGATCCAGCGGTCGTGTTGCCATCCCCTTACTCCCTCATTTCTTATAATATAAATGATCCCTTCATTGAATCAATGTCACGTGTTTAAGCAGACACTGCCTTGTTAAGTGTTTACGTTACGAAATTTTAATTTCAATATATATACTTTAATGAAGGTTTTAATTCATACTATGAAGGAGACGGACTAATATCCACACTTCATGCAGTCAATTATGAAATTAGGCCTTTTTAATAAGAAGATAGAAGTTTTTCCTTCACTTTCTTTTCCATTTTAAATTTTTCTTTCTTTTTTGACTTTTTTTGAAGTTTGTTGTTATACTCCAAAGGTAGTAGTCGATGCGGGGTTTTTCATTGTTGAACAAATTCTGAATAGGAAGGTGTGGGGGAATTATGGCATTGCCAAAATACATCACAAAAATCGACCAAATTGAACAAATTCCTGAAGCTGAAAAGGAAAAACTAAAGAAGATTACTGACAAATTTGTCTTTCGTGTAAACGAATACTATTTAAGCCTTATTGACTGGGAAGACCCAAATGATCCTATTAAAAACCTTGTCATTCCTAATGAAGGCGAACTATCTGAATACGGCCGCTGGGATGCTTCTGATGAGGACACAAACTATGTTGTTCCCGGGTGCCAGCATAAATACGAAACAACGGCGCTGTTAATCTGTTCGGAAGTATGCGGAGCTTACTGCCGCTACTGTTTCCGGAAGCGCTTGTTCCGTAATGATGTAAAAGAAGCGATGACAGACGTAGATCCAGGGTTAGAATATATCCGTAACCATCCGGAAATTAACAATGTCCTCCTGACAGGCGGGGATCCACTTATCCTGGCAACCAAAAAATTACGTTATATTATTGAGGAGCTGCGCAGCATTCCGCATGTGAAAATTATTCGCCTAGGCTCCAAGCTTCCTGTCTTCAACCCAATGCGTATTTACGAGGATGAGTCCTTGCTTGATCTGATCCGTGAATATTCGACCCCGGAGAACCGTATCTACATCATGGCACACGTTAACCACCCACGGGAAATCACGGAACAAGCTCGTAAAGCATTTCAGGCGCTTCACGAAGCAGGTGCAATTGTCGTAAATCAGACACCCGTCTTAAAAGGAATTAACGATAATCCGGATGATCTAGGAAGACTGCTTGATAAGCTGTCATGGGCTGGAGTGACCCCTTATTATTTCTTTATTAACCGCCCGGTTGCCGGAAACAACGATTTCGTCCTCACCTTAAAAGAGGCGTACGATGCGGTTGAACAAGCAAAGGCAAAAACGAGCGGCCTTGGGAAACGAATTCGCCTTTCCATGAGTCATACGTCCGGTAAAATTGAAATCCTTGCCATAGAAGACGGAAAGGCCTACTTAAAGTACCATCAATCACGTGATGGGAGTTACGGAAAGTTTATGGTTCTGGACTGTCCGGAGGATGCAGCATGGTTTGACGATCTTCCAGGGAATGAACAGTACTGGGTGCCGCCTGAGAAGAAAACCGAAGAAGTGGTGTCCGTCAATGAAATGCCTGACATGCCGCAAAAACGAAGAAGAGCTAATCCAAAGACAGTAACAGCCGCGAAGTAATAGACAAGAAGAGAGCCCCTATCCAAAAAGGGCTCTCTTCTTCTTCACTGAAACAATTGACTATTTTATTCCTACGTACGCGTTTGCATGCTGTGCTGCTTGTGGTTTAGTGGCGAAACTAATGACAACGACACAGACTATATTGACAATCAGCCCTAATATGCCGGCATGTATATCAAGCGGCGTGGAAGAGGCGACAAGTTGAAAGTAGTAGTTTGTGAACGTACCTGCTAATAGGCCGGTAATGATTGCCGGAGCGGTAGCTCTCCTCCAATACAGGGCCGAGTATACCCCTGGCGCAAACTGAACGATCGACCCGTATGCTCCTAACAAAAGGGCAATAAGCCCTTGTCCTCCAAATATAGTAATACAGTAAGCTAACCCACCAATAATAACGACAGCACTTCTCATAATTAAAAGTGTTGTTTGTTCGCGAAGGTCCTGTTTTACATTATGAATGACTCCATTTGTAAATTCGAGGGATGCGCTGTGGGTGATTGCATCAGCCGAAGACATAGCGGCAGCAAGCGCACCCGCCCCTACTAAACCATATAGCCAGCCCGGCATTTCCAGCACATTCGTAATTAAATAAGGTAGCACTTCGTCTGGAAGTACCTCTCCTGAATTCACGACACCGATTGCTGCATAGCCCGCAAGAAGAAGTGGGATCAGAAACAATGAGAACAACGGATAAACGAGAACGGTCCGTTTAATCGTTACCGGCCTGGATGAATAAGATTTGGAGAATAAATGAGGCCACATTAATAGACCGATCAGTGACACTAATATTGTCGTCGTGTATCCGACCGCTGACATCGTTGAACCTTCATGACCGATCTCTAAAAAACCTGGTTGTGCATTATTAATTGCTGTGAACATTTCGGTTGTACCACCATGCAATTGCATAACGACCGCGATTCCGACAACCCACGAGATGATCACCATCAAGAGGCCTTGAAACACATCGGACCAAGCAGCTGCACGAAGTCCGCCTGTCGCCACATAAATAACAACAATTCCATACGCAATCAGTGCTCCAAGCCAAAAGGGGACACGCCCATCTGTCATAATATTAAAAATGTAGGCCATGCCTTTCATTTGTGTCGCCAGATATTGAATAAATGCGAGGAGAGAAAATATACCTACTAAAATAGGAATCGATTTGTTTCGAAATCGACCTTTCAAAAAGCCGGATAATGTATACAGATCATATTTGCGGCCAATCTTACCAATTTTAGGGCCAATCAAATACCAAGGTAAAATAGCAAATGCTGTATAGACGATAATATACAAAGCAGGTGCTCCTCGTTCAAACGCCCATCCGGGAGCTCCTAAAAACGAGAAAGCACTAAACACAGCACCTCCCATCAAAAAACTTGTCACGACAAGACCAAGTTTTCTGCCAGCCACTACATACTCAGTTAATGAGCCGCTTTTGCCGCGTCCCGCTAGAATACCGATAAAAAGTGCAACAATTAAATAACCAATCATGATTACTAAAGCAATTTGCCAATGGGGCATCCTCTAATCCTCCTCTCTTTCATGTCGGTCCGGATCTTTAAAATAGAGAAACACGACGAGCGCAAATGTCACTATAATCCATAAAACAACCCAAAAAAAGTTAAAAGGAAATCCGAGGATAAACGGTTCTGCACGGTTTGCTATTTCAAATATTGGGAAAATTGTCATTAAAAAAGTGATAACTATTACTGTGATGTAGACGGTAGAAAAAGTGCTTTTAGACAATAGTCTCCCTCCCTTCCGTCATAATGAAAGCATAGTAATTCTTATGCCCGGGTACGTTTTAATATACTTGAGAAAGGTTCTTTTACCACTTTCCCTTTCTTTTCAGCTGTTAAACTAAAAATCCCCTGCTGATCGTAGCAGAGGATCCTTCTCGACGTTTTAAACTTCTAGTCACGGGCTACTTTGTTACTCAACCTGCCTATTTGCTCCACTTCTATTGTTACTTGGTCACCCGGTCTCAGAAATTTCGGAGGTTGAAAACCAGCACCAACACCGGCAGGAGTGCCAGTGGCGATGATATCGCCGGGCTCTAATGTCATTCCCCGGGAAATGATCTCAATAAGTTTAGGTACCGAAAAAATCAAATCTTTCGTGCTCGCTTCCTGACGCAATTCATCGTTCACCCACGTTTTTAACGTCACATCTTCTATGTTTACATCATCAGCTAAAACGACTGCCGGTCCCATCGGACAAAAGGTGTCCAAGCTTTTTCCGAGGAAAAACTGCTTATGGCGCTTTTGAATATCCCGTGCAGTTACATCATTTAATAGCGTGTAGCCAAATATGTATTCATGTGCTTCAGTTGCTTGAATATGATTGCCCTTTTTACCGATAATTAAGGCGATTTCTCCTTCGTAGTCAACAGAATCGGTCACTTCACGATGTGGGGTAATAAGTTCATCTGCTGCAATCACTGTTGTCGGGGACTTCGTGAAAATGATCGGGTCTGTCGGAATGTCTGCTTCACTTCCCATTTCTTTTGCATGGTCTGCATAGTTTTTCCCCGCGCACATGATATTTTTCTGTGGTTTCGGAAGCGGCGCTCTCAACACTATATCTTTTGTATCAATATTGTACACAAAGCCAGAGTTAGTCTTCTCTCCAACCCACTCTACTGTTTCTCTCGCTTCTTTAATAAACTGTTCACCGTCTACAATAGCTTCCAGCATCGTTCCCGGGAATATATAGCTGGAAGCCCGCTCTTCTGCGGCTGCTTTCAAATCCACAATTGTCGTTTCATCGATTAATGCTGCAATTTTTTCTTGACCATCTATTGATGCCGTTACTAATTTCAATTTTTGTCGCCTCCTAAAAAAGCCAATTAAAAGAAGGATTCTCCACCTCCTGAGCAGAATCCTCCTTTAAAGTTATTTTATCATTATCCAAGCACAGCTTTATCACTTGCCATTTTTTCACCGCGAATACGTTGGAATTCGTTCAGAAGTTTTTCAATCGTCAGATTTTGTTTTTCTGTTTCATCAACGTCAAAGATGATCTGGCCTTTATCCATCATAATAAGACGGTTCCCAAGATCGAGCGCTTGCTGCATGTTGTGTGTCACCATAAGCGTAGTAAGCTGGAATTTGTCTACGATCTCGGCAGTCAAGCTGGTAATTAGTTCAGCTCGTGATGGATCTAAGGCAGCTGTATGTTCATCAAGCAGAAGGATTTTCGGTTCCGTGAAAGTGGCCATCAATAAGGAAAGTGCCTGCCGCTCTCCCCCCGAAAGCAGTCCGACTTTTGCCGTCAGCCGGTCTTCAAGTCCTAAATTGAGAGACTCGAGATGTTCTTTAAATAATTCTTTTCTTTTTTTCGATACGCCAGGCTTCAGCCCCCGCTTTTTATTACGCGACCATGCCATCGCTAAGTTTTCTTCAATTGTCATCGAGGGGGCAGTACCAGCCATTGGATCTTGAAAAACGCGTCCGATCAGCTGGGCTCGTTTGTATTCCTGTAGATGAGTGACGGGACTGCCATCAATGAGAACATTACCTGTATCCGGAACTAAAGAGCCTGAAATAATGTTCATTAATGTCGATTTCCCTGCTCCGTTACTGCCAATGATCGTCAGAAAATCCCCTCGTTTAAGATCCAAGTGAACATCTTGCAACGCCTTTTTCTCATCCATCGTTCCTTCGTTGAACGTTAAGAACACTTGGTTAAGTTGCAGCATTGCGTTTCTCCCCTTCCTCTAAAGCAGCCAATTCCACTTCTGCTTTCTTTCGCAGCCGTCTTCTGCGTTCTCGTTGTGAATCTAAAATCTTCGGAGTTACAAGTGCAGCGATAACGATAACTGCCGTAATCAACTTCATATCGCCGGTTTCGAGGAAATCAACACGCAGAGCGAGCGACACAACTATTCGGTAGATAACAGCACCACCAATGACAGCAAGTGTCGTCCGGGCGATTGTCTTAGTACCGAAAAGCGCTTCTCCGATTATTACCGAGGCGAGACCAATGATAATCATGCCGATCCCCATGCCAACGTCCGCAAATCCACCATGCTGTGCAATCATTGCTCCTGACAGGGCAACGAATGCATTCGATATACCAAGCCCGATAATGATTAATATATCAGTATTTGCCGAAAAACTCCGAATCATCTTTTCATTATCTCCGGTTGCCCGTATAGCAAGCCCCATTTCCGTTTTTAAGAAATAGTCCGTAATAAATTTGATAATCAATGTAATAATCAATGAGAAAAATAAAATGGCCCATGTTTTCGGGGTTCCCGGTATACCAAGCGCAGATACCACACTGTTAAACGGTGCACTCAAGTTCGCATTTTCCCAAGCAGACGTGATGGAAGTAAATATCGTAGTCTTCCCTAAAAGAGGGATATTAGACTGGCCCATAATACGCAGGTTAATCGAATAAAGGGCAATCATCATTAATATTCCTGATAAGAGCGGGTTAATTTTCCCTTTCGTGTGCAATATTCCTGTGATGCAGCCAGCAAGGAAACCCGCGATAACTGCCGCGATAGTAGCTACAAAAGGGGACTGGCCGTTCATAATCAATATAGCAGCCGTTGCTGCTCCGGTAACGAAACTTCCGTCTACTGTCAAATCTGGAAAGTCGAGCACGCGAAACGATAAAT
Source organism: Bacillus piscicola (assembly GCF_022458745.1). Classification (GTDB taxonomy): domain Bacteria; phylum Bacillota; class Bacilli; order Bacillales; family Marinococcaceae; genus Alteribacillus_A; species Alteribacillus_A piscicola. Next base: position 827,646 of record NZ_JAJJJF010000001.1, on the reverse strand, counting down.
ATACGCCGAGCGCCATTAATGCATAAATAATACCAGATTCAAACGCTCCAAATATCGAAATAAACATGCAGGCGTTTCTCCTTTCCTATCCTTGTAAATAAAGCTTTTTAGAAACTAAAGGCTTGGCCTGATGCTTATGTAAACGGCAGGCCAAGCCCAACTTTGTCGCGATCACACAGAAGCTTTATTCTTCTCCAATGAACTGTGCCTTTTCTTCCCAGTCCTCATGGATTTCAATACCTTGTGCTTCTGCTGCCTCCTTATTGATAAACAATTCCATGTCTTGCGGGTACTCAGCAGGAATTTCTGCTGGTGTTTTCTCTCCACTTAAAATTTCTGCTGCCATTTCACCAGTTCGGTATCCGATGTCATGGTAATTAATACCGAAAGTAGCAAATCCTCCCCGCTCCAAAGAATCAGGTTCACCAACGATCAATGGAAGGCCTTGGGATTCAGCAACACCGACAACAGTCTCCAAAGCAGACACAACTGTATTGTCGGTAATAATGTAAAGGACATCCGCTTCACCGACTAGCGATTCTGTCGCTTGCTGTACTTCAGCAGAAGTCGACACACTGCGAGTGGCTATGTCGAGCCCAGTATCTGCAGCAGCTTTTTCTACTGCTTCTATCTGCGTAACAGAATTCTGCTCTCCAGAGTTATACACCATCCCAACAGTCGAATCCGGAAAATATTCTGACATAAAATCAACTGTCATTTGAATCGCTTCCGGATGTAAATCTACCACTCCAGTAATTAACTCGCCTGGGTTATCCATGCTGTCAACTAGACCCGCCTCTACTGCATCAGTCACGGATGTGAATAGAATTGGTGTTTCACTGCTTGCCTGCAAGGCTGCTTGGGCACTTGGTGTTGAATTGGCAAATATCAAATCAACGCCTTCTGCTATAAAGTTATTGGCGATTGTCGCTGTATTGTTTTGGTCTCCTTGTGCACTTTGATGGTCAAATTCAACATTCTCTCCTTCAACAAACCCGTTGTCAGCAAGTCCTTCTTTAAACCCTTCATAGGCTGCGTCCAGTGAAGGATGCTCTACAATTTGCGTAGCCCCGATAACAAAGGTCTCATCCGCATTCGCATCAGTCTCTGCTTCTTCAGTATCACCATTAGCGTTTTCTGCGTCTCCGCTTCCCGCTGCCTCCTCGTCCGATTGTCCGCACGCTCCCAGCATTGTAACGGATAAAGCTCCCGCAGCTAGCAGCTGCAACCATTTCTTGTTCATTCCCTCTCCCCCTCTTATTATAAAAAAACTCTGAATCTATTTTACAGCCGTACACACCTCTGTTTTTATTTTAGGCTGGAAAACAGATGTCATTATTTTAGCATATCCGCAAATTTTTAAACAGCAGTAACTGTTGTTCTGTAAGCCCTTTCAAAACGCAGTTAACTTAATATTGAAATCCTTTTGGATACAAGCAATAATTCCAAGATGACGAATAATAAACGCTAGAGTTTTATTTGTTTGACGATATTTTGTTATTTAAAAATTTACTAGACTAATTATTATTTGTCAACACTAAATGTTTAAATATTTCTGAACAGTTGTTAGCTACTCATCAGTATCTATATTGTATTTATCTACATGTACATTCTTTTCATTACTCTTCCAGCATAATTTAAACTAAAGCGTTAACGCGAATTAGCATTAACGCTTTTTACTAATAAAGAATGACGATTATTTAACGATCGCCTTTAAATCATTCTTCGTCATTCTCAAAACTCATTGACTTCTTTTCTATTGATAGTCCTTTCATTGTAATATCAGTTTCTTCCCATTTTTTTAGCAATATCGGTTTCCACGCCTTTTCATACGCTCTTTTAAAATTGAAGCGGGCTTGGTTTACAAATACCCCGTTTCCTTCAACAAAAGTAGAGTATTCTTCCAAAAAGGCTTGGCTGTCATCAATCTCGAAGGTCAGCGTAAATTCTTGGTTGTTTATACGATCTTTCACTATGTAGCCAAAATCGTAAAGCCGCTCGATTACGACGTATTCACCGAATGGAAGAAGCACTTCTTGTTGGGCATTTATTGTTTTTGTTCCACTATGAGAAATCACTCTCTCTCCTTGTGACGCCCTGTCAGTAAAAGAGTCGGTCACATACACATACAAAGCAGCCATTAGTAAAGCAAGCAGCAACGCAAAAATTCGTTCAGTAGTTTTGCTCACAGTTTCGTTTCGTTTCATAAAAAAATGGAGCGCACCGCCAATTAAAAACGCTAGAATGATAATAGTAATAGAAAGTAATAAATGAAACAGCCACGGGCTCAATGTTATAATCACAATTTCTCATCCTTTTTTGTCAACGTTTGGAAATGAAAGAAAAAGACGCCGCACATATGATACCATATTATCAGGATCCTTCGCGATGAGAATACATGACAAGGAGAGAGGTTTTGTGAACGTAGTCGTCAGCACACTGAATGCCAAGTATATACATACATGTCTAGCCCTTCGCTATTTAAAAGCATATGCGGAGCCGGATTATGAGGTGGAAATGGCAGAATACACGATTAAAGATCCCGCCATGAACATCGTCACCGACCTTTTCGACAAACAACCAGAAGTAATCGGCTTTTCTTGTTACATCTGGAACATTGAAGAGACGATTGAAGTCATTACCATGTTGAAAAAAATTAAACCTGAATTACAAATCGTCCTCGGTGGGCCTGAGGTATCCTATGATACCGACTACTGGATGAAGCGCCTATCTGATGTTGACTTTATCGTAATTAATGAAGGAGAAGAAACATTTAAGCACCTTCTTGATGAATTGTCAGGCGGTCAAAAATTTCACATGGTATTCGGCATCGCCTACCGAAGTGGTGATAATGTCCACATTAATCCGCCTCGTCCAAAAGCTGAGCTTGAAAGATTACCAAGCCCCTACCGGTTTCCGGAAGATAAAAAAGGGCTTCCCAAACGAGTGACCTACTTTGAAACGAGCCGAGGCTGTCCGTTCAGTTGCCAATTTTGTCTATCATCGATCGAGACCGGCGTTCGTTACTTTGATATCAACCAAGTCAAAAGCGACCTGTTGTATTTAATTAAAAACGGGGCGAAAATGATCAAATTTGTTGACCGGACCTTCAACATCCAGCGCGAATATGCCAAAGAAATTTTTCAGTTTCTTATTGACAATCACGACGGGTGCGAGTTTCAGTTTGAGATCACAGCAGACATCATGCCCCCTGAGTTACTGGAATTTCTCAATGAACACGCGCCACCAGGAGTATTTCGGTTTGAAATAGGAGTACAATCCACAAATGATGCAACAAATAAGCTCGTCAAACGGCACCAAAACCTGCAAAAATTGGAACGGACGGTGCGTCTCATTAAAGAAGGGGGAAAAGTCGTCCAGCATCTTGACTTGATCGCCGGCCTTCCTGAAGAAGACTATAGTCGCTTTAAACAAACGTTCAACGATGTTTTCACGATGGAACCAGAAGAACTACAGCTCGGCTTTTTAAAAATGCTCCGTGGTACAGGTTTGCGCGTTCAAGCTGAAAAATACGGCTATGTGTATACCGATCATGCTCCTTATGAGATGCTTTACAATAACGTTATCAGTTTTGCTGATATTGCCCGTATTAAGCGCGTAGAAGATATTCTCGATAAATATTGGAATGATCACCGTATGGATCACACTGTCACTTATTTGGTTAAGCATGTGTTTCCAACTCCATTTGACTTCTTCCAGGCGTTTGGTGACTACTGGCATACTAATGGCTGGAGTAAGATCGGACATCAGCTCGAAGACTTATTCCTCCGTCTGCAAGCATTTCTTCATGATTATGGGTGTAACGACACAGACATTATCGAGGGTTTGATGACATATGACTATCTTCTGCATCAGAATCATAAACCGAGAAAATCATGGGGAGAGCCTGTTTTATCCAAAGAAAAACACATACAATATCTACAGTTATTCAAAGAACAACAAGAGCTTTTGAGTCTTCCTGACTCCATTCACCATCATGACTGGCCGAAGCACGCGATTACGGAACAGCTTCCCTTTTCTTTACAGCACTACTTAGACACCGGGGAAATGATCCGTGACAATGAAATTTTGTTCGTCCATTACAACGTGAAAACCAAAACAAAAACCGTCCGGCATATTCCGCTCCGCACGATTCAAACAGCTGCAACATAATGGTTAACTAACCGGGGTTCCGTTTGCAACGGATTCCCCTGGTTGCAATAACACGACATCTCCCTCTTCCGGCACCCCGCCAAGAACGAGCACTTCCGATTTAAACCCGGCAATCCGCATCGGTGGAAAGTTAACAACCGCAGTTACTTGCTGGCCAACAAGTTCTTCCACTGTGTACCTTTTTGTAATCTGTGCTGAAGATTGCTTGATCCCTAATTCTCCAAAATCAATTTCTAATTGATACGCTGGCTTACGTGCTTCTGGAAAAGAGCTTGCCTTCACCACAGTTCCGATCCGAATATCCAACTTAGAAAAATCCGTTATTTCTGCCATTTTTTCAAATAGCTCCTTTGCTAAAATATAGTAAATACAGCCGTGTAACGTCCATTACCGTTTCTTTATTGCGGCTTTTGCTAACACAACCAGTTCCAATTTATTCAGTCCAAAACAAAACTCACTCGTCATATCAAACAAACGGGGCACAGAGACAGCTTTCATATATTCAAACGCAGTATCGTCCTTCCACCAGTCACCGTGCTGAGGCGGCTGAAAGGGGTGGTCATTCCAAGCGTCTTCTAAAAATGGGCTGTAAAACGGCGGGGCACCGTCAATTATTTGGCACGCATTTAGTCGTTCCTTTTCATATTGTTTGTTCTTGTATACTTCTTTGGCGGAAAATAGTGATGCCCAAAAATCCGCTCGTGATCCAGTATGTGGGGTCGTTTTTGCAAAATGAAGCGCACCTTGCAATACTTCCTCTATTCCAAACAATATCGCATACAGCTTTTTTCCCGTTTCAATTCGTTCCTTCACATCTGCAAAATTCTCGATAATTAGCCCGGCTAGTCTCATGGAAGACGGCGCCTTTTCAGTACTTGTTACGTAAGGAAAAATTACTTGAGTTAACTGAACAGCTTCCTGCCCTTTAAATTTCAACGTTTCAATAACATTTTCACGAAAGTAACGGTTTTGGATCACTCGTTCTTCCATGTAGCGCTGTTCATTAATAATTAACGCTGTCGTTATTAAGGAAGATTCCTTCGTTTCTATGAAGCGGTCCCAAAAAGGCTTCATGAAACGGGAGACGTGAAAGGCCGGGAGAAGATAAAATAGATTTTTTTGCTGATTTTTACTCTCTTCATATAGAAGCAGCTGCGGATAGGCATCACGGAAGATTAACGCGTTTGCCCGCTCAAAAAACTCAAACAAATGTATTCGCTCTTGTTTATTCAGTAATGTTGATAATAAACTTCCTTGAAGGTCTGTCATATTCCAACCACCATTCCTGGAAACCATGTGGGCTAAAAAAGCCCAATGCAGCTCAGGATGATGAAAGAAAAATATCCGGTATGCTTCCGTTCTTGTGACGTTGTTTCGGTTATGTTTCTCTGTTTCTCTTCGAATACGTTCGACCAGTTGCCAGTCAGTGGCAGACAGTGCGCCCTGAGACAGGTCCTGTCGGCTCTCTGTCTCAAGTTTCTCTTTCACCCATAAGACTTCCGTCTCTCTCAGTGTTACCGGAAGGCCATTTCGTGACGCATTCCAGTTTTGCTTCATACTGCTCAACTTCACTTCTACGTTATCACGAAAACGTTTATATGAAAACATATGCTTCCTCCCGCTATGTGTCTAGTCTTTTTTTCATAATGCTCTTCAATTTTTTGCAATTCAAACGAGATTACCAACTATCCTTTACACCATAAGAGGAGAATCAACTTCCGGCCAGGCATAGCTAGCTTTCGCATACTTTTAAATGAATCCCTTTCCCCTCCAGAAGGCGCCACCTTACAAGTAATGGCGGTAACGGCATCGTATGACACTGTCAAAATGCATGAGCAGAAATATAGCATCGTCACTGAGAGCCTATGAGGTTGCTAAAATGTGCTGGCTAGAAAATAGAAGCATCATATAACGTATATGACGTCTTGAAAATAGGCGGGAGGGAAAATAGCAACACCATTGCTGTTGTATGACGTTACCAACTAGTACAGCCGCGAAAATAGCGACGTCAATGGAAGCTTATGACATCTTCAAAACCCTCGGGCTAGAAAATAACGACATCAAAGTAAGCATAGTAAGGGTGCGGACAGTGTCCCTAGCATGTCCTACGCGGATTAGCAACTAGTAACTGGTTTATGTTCAGCTTTCTCCATTTCCGCCATCTTCATTCACCTGATTCTTCCAATGGAAGTTGTTGTAGTTTTAGGTAGAACAAATGGACTTTTCCACACAAAAACAGCCTGCTTCTCTGCTGGCAGACTGTTTTTTAACTGTTATTCTTTATTCTTTATCATTTCTCCATTCTTTCCTTCAAAACGCAATCCCTTGCTAGTCAAAGCTGCGACTAACATAATCAAGGCGAGCAGCCAACCGTGAAATACAAATGGAAACACGTCTGTAGGCTCTACGACCGGAAGCCACGAATATGTTTCTTTCATATTAATGATGGTAGACCATCCAAGAATTACGGGAGCGCCCCACGGAAAAATATAACCGAGTGCCGACGTAACCGCATCAAGCATGTTGGCTCGTCTATAGCGGTGAATGTGATAATGTTCCCCGATTACTTTGACAAACGGTGCAGCCGCAATTTCTGCTGCTGTATTAATAGTTATTGCACTGTTTAAGAGGGCAACGATTGACCAAATCGCAGATTCAGCGCGCCGTACAGAAGCCTTTGCCCATTTTATGACCCACGTCGTAATAGACTCCATTGTTCCACCGAGTTGCATGATATAAGCTGCAGCAACGATTAATAAGATTAAGATCGCCATATTCACATAGCCGGTAATTCCGTCGATTAATGCACCTTGTATCACCTGGTCGGATGATGCGTCGAAGCTGATTATGTCACTTAGGCTTCCTAAATCCAAAAACAAAATAAACGGAACGGAGGTTATAATGCCCCACGTCAAGGACGTTAGCAGGTGCTGTCCTGTCAAGGCAAGGATGAGAACAACAGCAAAAGGAATAAGCATCGTGAGTCCAATTGGATTAACCGATTCTGCAATATCAGCAAAGACCCCTTGTTCCGCCCCAAATGCACTGCCTTTCCCGCCGAAAACAGCAAACAAGAGCAAGGAGGGAACAGCCGCTGCCACTGAATAAGGAAAACGACTTCTTACCACTCCAGGTACATCCGCTCCCTGCGTCGTTGCTGACACGATCGTTGTATCAGACACGGGTGCTAAATTATCGCCAAACACGGCTCCAGACAAAATAGCTGCAAATAATATGACCGGATCTGCTCCTACAGCAACACCAGCCGGGTACATCAATGTGCAAAATGCCACGGTCGTCCCGTAACCTGTTCCTACCGCAGTCGAAAACACAGCCGCTAATATATAAGTGAGGGAAACAAAAAGACCGCCTGTTACGCCTGTTGTTATCCCGATCCAGACAAGACCTTCCACAAGTCCGCCTAACTGGAGCATTTGCGAAAACATCCCCGCATAAAACCAAGCCACCATCGCAATGACACCTACAGGCTGCGCTAAGCCTGCAAATAGTCCATTTGCATAGTCTTCCCAGCGGCTTTTACACAGCAAGAGTCCGAGGGTTAATCCGATCATCGCACCCATCACGAGACCTGTCTCAGAAGAAATTTGTAAAACACTAGTGGTCACAGCCCAAACAACAAAGAAAGTTAACGGAAGCGCAGCTCCGATTGATCCTAAACGAAATTGCAGAGCAGGCTTTTTATTTATGTCCACCTGACTAGCATTTTCTGACATAGTTTCACCCTCATCCCAACAAATAATCTAAAAATCCAATAGTACATTATTGCACTTTTTCTATGAACAAATCAATAAGGATATTCAATTCTACCCCATCATGTGTTGAAAAAGAGAAGTAATTAATCGCATTCTCTCAATGAAAAAGGGCGCCTGTATTAACATGGCACCCTTGTTTTTTTATTCATTTTTTGTTTTTTGGTAGGCATCCTGCACTTTCGGAATCAAGGTTTCCCAATCTGCGTCTCCTGTTTTGTTCACGGTTACAAAGTCGCCATAACCAAAAATATTATCAACGCCCTCCAGTTCAAGCAATGCTTTTGCAAAGGCATTGTCTGTCTCCTGTCCTTGTTTTAACGAAGTGCTTCCTTCAAAAAGTGATTCACTCGCTGTGAATTTGATCGCGTTTGGATTTGGTGTCTGATCTACTCTTAGTTCCATTACTGCCAATTCCCCCTTACGTATATTTGCTGCTTGGATCTATCGACATCGTACCAATGAATCTCCTTTATCGCAACGAAACTCTCTTTTCAGTATCTCATTTCCTATTCTTTTTTTGTAAAATTGTAACAACCATCTAAAAAACTGAAGAAATAACTTCGTTTTCGTTTATTTTTAACAAAATAGGATATATAAATGAATACATCTTACAGTTGTTAAAAATTTCATAACGGAGGCGAATTCGCCATGAACAAGCTGCTCACAGGACTGGCTGTTTGGACAATCTTTTTATTTGTGATGGGTATCTTTTTTCCAATTCCAACAACTAGTGCAGCTACTTCTGTGGAAAAAGTCATGCAAAGCTATACCATTTACGGATTCTATTCGTTAACTCCGATAGTATTTTATGGTTCGGGAATCTCACTAGTGGCAGATTGGCTGGCACACCGGTTCAAACGCTTTGTCCAGCCGCTTTCTTTTCTCTTCCATGTGGTTGGGGGGATCACATGCTATCTTGTTACTCAGAACATTGATATAACCATCTTAGCCGTCATGGCAGCCATCATTTTTTTTCTAGCCGACCGTTTTTTCAATTTGTTTGACCAGGCCCCCGCAAAAATTTATTCGTTGCAAAACCTGCCTATTGTATTAGGTATTATCGGTATAACCGCCATGGTCATAGGCTCGGCGATTGGATGAATACTACACCGAGACTATCTTGCAAAAAGCCGGTAAAACGTTCACGTTCCGGCTTTTTTATTATGCCTTCTCCTCCTGTATAGAGATAAATTGAAATGAGGAAACATGAAACAGTCCTGAATCTGTTATTTTTAATTCCGGAATCACCGGCAGTGGTAGAAAAGATAAAGTAGAAAATGGGTTAAAGTTACCAGTAAAACCGATATTAACCAAAGCGTGGTGTAAGGCGTTAAGCTCTCCCGCAACGTCAGTATAGGCTTTCTCAGACATTAACCCAGATAAGGAGAGAGGCAGCACCGCGAGTAAACGGCCATCTTCCACGACAGCTTGTCCACCTTTGTACTCGCCGATAGCTCGTATTGCCGTCAAGATGTCTTTATCATTTGTACCTGCTGCAATAATATTATGGGAATCATGGCCGATTGTAGACACAATAGCGCCTTTCTTTAGGCCAAGTCCTTTAAGTATCCCTGTTCCGACATTCCCGGTCTTATTATGACGTTCTACCACCGCAACCTTCAATTGATCCTTCTCTATGGAAGGGTGAAAATAGCCACCCTGTACGGTAACGTTTTCCCGCAGATGCTTGGTAACGATACTGTTTGGGATGATACCGATCACATTGGCATCACGGCCTTCTTCAATCGGGATTTGCAGCTCTTCTTTCTTTACCTCTTGATAGTTCACACTGTCCGTAACGCTTACCGGCGGTTCCACGTTCGGTGCATGAAAAGGAAGACATGTACCCTTTTCTGCCGCTATGACGCCTGCTTTATATACGGCGGCAATCGAAACCTTTTCTAGATCATCTAGCAATAAAAAGTCTGCTTCATACCCAGGGGCGATTGCTCCTTTTTTATGAAAACGAAAACACTCAGCGGCATTTAACGTAGCCATTTGTATAGCAGTAAGAGGATCTGTCCCTTTTCCAATTGCCATCCGTACATTATGATCAATGCTGCCTTCTTCTAATAATTCATCCAAATGTTTGTCATCCGTAACAAACAGGAATCTCCGTGCATTTCGTTCGTTTACAAGCCCAATCAGCGCTTGTAAATCTTTTGACGCTGTCCCTTCTCGAATCATTACATACATTCCACGCCGGAGCCGTTCCACTGCTTCCTCCTCTGTCACGCACTCATGATCCGTCCGAATGCCTGCGGTCATGTAAATATTTATCCCTTCTGCACCAATACCAGCCGCATGCCCATCAATATTTTTCCCAGCCCGGGCAGCATCGGTAATTTTCTGAAGAATATCCGGTTCCCCCTCAGCAACCGCCGTAAAATTCATTACCTCACCTAGCCCACGTACTCTCTCTTGCTCATAAAAAGGCCGGAGCTGTTCGGCATAAAGAGCTGCTCCTGTGTTTTCAAAAGTGGTTACCGGGACACAGGAAGGCATCATCACATACACATCCAACGGAATCCCTTCCGATGCAGCGATCATAAACTCAATACCAGTTTCACCCGACACGTTGCCGATTTCATGGGGATCAGCAACAATCGTTGTCACCCCATGAGGAAGCACAACCTTCGCATATTCCGATGGTGTTACCATAGATGATTCAATATGGATATGCCCGTCAATAAAACCGGGTGAAACATACAAACCTTTCGCATCAATCACTTGCTTCCCTGCGTAGCTTCCGATACCTACAAACATTCCATCTGTAATTGCCACATCTGCCTCTATAACCTCATGACTGAAAACATCAATGATTTTTCCATTTTTAATGACGATATCAGCTGGCTTTTCTTTAGCTGATGCAGCTATAGCCTGCTGTAACTGCTTAACCTCTTCTTCTACACCCATTTCCTGTCCTCTCCTTTATTACACTTTACTATCATCTATAGATAGTCAGTTCTTGACTATTCAACAACAAGTTAATTATAATTTTAACGAAGGAGGCCTTGTCTAATATGGACCATCGTTCTTTACTGCTTCTCGGTTTACTTATTTCCCAAAGTCAGCACGGTTATCAGATTCATGATTTTATTGAAACCAATCTTCCTTTTATCACAGACATGAAAAAAGCAACCGCATATGCACATTTGGAGAAATTGAGCAAAGGAAAATATATCGATGTATCTGTGGAGCAAGAGGGCAGCCGCCCGCCGCGTAAAGTGTACTCTATCAACAACCAAGGCATGGAGCTCTTTTACCAGTTGTTAGCGGAAAACTTAGCAGCTGCCGATACAGTCTTTTATGAAGGGGATATCGGCTTGATGTTCCTCGATCATCTACCGGTTGAAGATACCGTTCATTACTTAAATAAACGGCGCAAAGACTTAGAAAAGAAACACCATGCTGTTCAACTTACTCCTCTTCATGATACCAGTAAAGGAGTAAACATTGCATTCCAGCATAAGAAAAAGATGCTTGAAGCAGAACTATCCTTTTTAAATGAAACGATTCAACAGTTGAAGGCGTCTCCGGATTACAACAAAGAAGTGGAGTGAACTTTCGTTTTGGAAAATAATAAAGCATTACCTATATTATTTGCTGTTATGTTTTTCGTCATGGTCGGATTCGGTATTATTATTCCAGTTCTCCCCTTTTATGCAGAGGAGTTGGGAGCTTCTCCAACCCAATTAGGACTATTAATGGCTGTGTACTCGCTAATGCAGTTTATTTTTGCTCCAATGTGGGGAAGGATATCGGACCGTGTCGGTCGTAAACCAGTGATGATGATTGGAATTCTAGGACTTTCTTTCTCATTCTTTTTTATGGCTTTTTCATCATCACTATGGATGCTATTCGCTGCCAGAATTCTCGGGGGCTTCCTTTCTTCCGCCAATATGCCAACGGTCCAAGCGTTCGCTGCTGATATTACAACGGAGGAAAATCGTGGAAAAGGGATGGGCATTATAGGCGCGGCAGTCGGGCTCGGCTTCGTTTTCGGTCCGGCAATTGGCGGGGTCTTTTCAAAAGCCAGCCTTGCCACTCCTTTTGTGATAGCCGGGATCTCTTCGCTCGTGACGTTTCTCCTTGTTACTTTTGTTCTAAAGGAATCACTGCCTAAAGAAGAACGTGGCGTTCAACCAAAAGAGAAAGGCCCGCTTCTCAAAACGTCCGGAAGTACCATTTCAATGTTGTATTTCTTACAGCTGTTCGTCTCTATATCTCTAGCGGGCCTTGAAGCAACGTTTGCTTATTTTGCAGCTGAAAAAGCTGGACTTGGTACCATCAAACTTGGCTATATTTTCATGATCATGGGGCTTGCCGGGGCGTTTGTACAGGGTGGTCTCGTCGGAAGAATGACCAAGCGCTTCGGAGAAGGCTCGGTTATCCAGATCGGCATTGCCGTCTCCGCTGTCGGTTTTGGGTTGATCTTATTTGTGGATAATTTCCTGACAGCTGCCATTTTCCTCAGCATATTCGGAATTGGTAACGGGGTCATTCGTCCAAGTGTTTCGGCACTCATTACAAAAACTGCAACAGCTGGTATCGGGAAAGCTACTGGGGCGCTTTCTTCCTTTGATTCACTTGGCCGTATCATCGGACCTCCATTAGGCGGCTGGCTGTTCTCTGTTGCGGCTGGGCTCCCTTATATTTCCGGGATCATTTTATCTATTGTCGCGTTCATTCTCTATGCTACTTACACAGCACAGCTCAAAAAACAAAAGCTTTCATCTGTCACATCCTCATAATCACAGCAGCTTAATTTGAACAGATAGAAAGCCCCCGGCACACCGTAAAGGATGCCGGGGGTTCTTCTTGGTATAAACTACTTCCTGTATATTTTCATTAAATACTGTACTGCCTGCGCTAACGGAATGGTTCCTTCATTTACTTTTTGTTTCATTTCCGGAAGGACCCGCTTCATTTCATCGTCCTCATAAAAAGTGTGAGTAAGCTCATCTTCAATCAAGCGATCCATCCATTCTGACAGTTGTGCAGCCCGTCTTTCAGAAAAGAAGCCACTTTCCTTCATTTTCTTTTCATAGTTTTGAATAACTTCCCAGATGTCCGGCACTCCTTCGCCGGTAAGCGCAGAAACCGTATAAGCTTGCGTTTCCCAACCAGGAGTTGCAGGCTGCAAGTAGTGAAGTAAACGGTTGTATTCAGCCTTCGCGTTTAACGCAGCCTGTTTGTTATTGCCGTCCGCTTTATTGATAAAAATGGCGTCTGCAATTTCCATGACTCCCTTTTTCATCCCTTGAAGTTCATCGCCGCCTCCGGTCAACATAAGCACGAGGAAAAAGTCGACCATCGACCGAACGGTTATTTCACTTTGGCCGACTCCCACCGTCTCTACAAAAATGACATCGAAACCGGCGGCCTCACAAATAAGCATTGTTTCTCTACTTTTCCGCGCGACTCCGCCGAGCGTACCACTTGACGGGGAAGGACGAATGTATGCGTTCGGATGATTAGACAGCTTCTCCATTCTCGTTTTGTCACCAAGAATACTACCTTTGCTGACGCTGGAGGAAGGATCCACCGCTAAAACAGCCAGATGATGCCCTTGATCACACAGCATCGAGCCGAATGCTTCGATTAACGTACTTTTCCCTGCTCCGGGCACTCCTGTAATACCTACCCGAATAGAACGCCCTGTATAAGGCATAAGGCGTTTCAGCACCTCTTGCGCGAGCGTGAAATGTTTGGGTGCATTACTTTCCACAAGTGTAATGGCTCTTGCGATTATCGAGCGGTTCTGGTTTAATACACCATCTACATAATCTTCAACGGTTAACGCGTTTTTTTTGCCCCTCTGAACAGCCACTTTTCCCCCTCCCTTCTCTTTTGAATGTCTGGCTATTTATTCTTCAAGTCGTTTATTTACTTCAGCCATCACTTGCTTGGCAGCAGCAGGGATCACGGTACCTGGTCCAAAAATAGCTGAAGCTCCCTTTTCTCGTAAATAATCGTAATCTTGAGCTGGGATAACACCGCCGATGACAATGACAATGTCATCTCGTCCCTGTTTTCTTAACTCTTCTTTTACTTGCGGAAGAAGTGTCTTATGGCCAGCTGCAAGTGAACTCATTCCTAAAATATGAACATCATTTTCAACAGCTTGTCTTGCCGCTTCTTCTGGTGTCTGGAATAAAGGACCGATATCCACATCAAATCCGAGATCCGCAAAAGCAGTTGAGATCACTTTCGCACCACGGTCGTGTCCGTCCTGCCCCATCTTGGCAACCATGATCCGTGGACGCCGTCCTTCTTTTTCGGCAAATTCGTCTGTTAATTGGCGAACTTCATTCATAAGCTCTTCCTCTCCAAATTCCGCACTGTATACTCCGCTTATCGAGCGAATAATCGCTTGATGACGTCCTGCCGATTTCTCAATAGCATCGGATATTTCACCAAGACTCGCGCGAGCCCGAGCAGCATCGACTGCAAGTTTCAAAAGGTTGCCTTCCCCTGTTTCTGCAGCTTTGGCAAGTGCGTTCAAGCATGACTTCGTTTTATCTTCATCACGCTCAGCACGTAGTTTCGCAAGACGTTCCAACTGCGCTTCACGAACCGCTGTATTGTCAATATCAAGAATATCAAGTGGATCTTCTTTTTCAAGCCTATACTTATTGATGCCGACTACTGTTTCGCGTCCTGAGTCAATATGTGCCTGTCTGCGTGCCGCCGCTTCCTCAATTCGCATCTTTGGAAGTCCTGCTTCAATGGCTTTCGTCATCCCGCCGGCTTCATCAATTTCCTGTATATGTTCCCAAGCTTTTTGAGCAAGTTCTGCCGTTAGTCTTTCTACATAGTAGGATCCACCCCATGGGTCAACGACATTGGTCATACCTGTTTCTTCTTGCAAGTACAACTGCGTGTTACGGGCGATCCGCGCCGAAAAATCAGTTGGAAGCGCAATCGCTTCGTCAAGAGCATTCGTATGCAAAGACTGGGTGTGTCCCATAGACGCTGCCATTGCTTCGACACACGTCCGGATCACATTATTGTATGGGTCTTGCTCCGTAAGACTCCAGCCAGATGTTTGCGAATGGGTCCGTAGCGCCATTGATTTTTCATTTTTCGGTTGAAACGGTTTTATTAAACGAGCCCATAAGAGCCGTGCTGCCCGCATTTTAGCAATTTCCATGTAGTGATCCATGCCAATCGCCCAAAAGAAAGACAGACGCGGGGCAAACTGATCAATATCAAGCCCTGCTTTTAACCCCGTTCTTACATATTCAAGACCGTCCGCCAGTGTATATCCAAGCTCAAGGTCAGCCGTTGCTCCCGCCTCCTGCATATGATAACCGGAGATGGATATGCTGTTGAATTTCGGCATATGCTCCGACGTATAAGCAAAAATATCAGCTATAATTTTCATCGACATTTCAGGAGGATAAATGTACGTATTCCGCACCATGTATTCTTTCAAAATGTCGTTCTGAATGGTACCTGTCAATTTCTCTTGACTGACCCCTTGCTCCTCAGCAGCGACAATATAAAAAGCCATAATCGGAAGTACAGCCCCATTCATTGTCATTGAAACTGACATTTGATCTAATGGGATTCCATCAAACAATACTTTCATATCTAAAATGGAATCCACCGCAACTCCGGCCTTGCCGACATCTCCAACAACACGGGGATGATCCGAATCGTAGCCGCGATGTGTCGCCAGGTCAAACGCGATCGACAACCCTTTTTGCCCTGCAGCCAGATTCCGCCGGTAAAATGCGTTTGATTCTTCGGCAGTGGAATAGCCGGCATATTGCCGGACCGTCCATGGTCTTGTTTTATACATGCCCGGGTACGGCCCTCGTAAAAAAGGAGCAATTCCTGATACATATCCGGTATGCGGTAAATCCTTCGTATCTTCTTCTGTGTAAAGGGGCTGGACTCGAAGTCTTTCACCGGTTCTTGAAAAATGCTTCTCTGCGTTTTTCCCAGTTGTTTCCTCTACTTTTTCCTCCCACTGTTTAAAATCATCTGATGACTGTACAGCATTGTATGCAATTTTTGTAAAATCTGGATTTTTCATTAAACCTTAGCTCCTTCCACACTTTGCAGCCATGTTAATGTTTTATACAAATTAGAGCGGAGATGAATGGTGTCATCTAAACCATTGTCTGCATATTCCTGTTCTTGCTCTGATGAAAGTTTGCCAGCGAGTAATATCGTTTTTTCAGGTGCCTTTTCTTTCATCAGGCGGATAGCAGGAAGAGCAAGCTCCTCATACGCGGCATCTGCTCCACATAACACAATGATGGACTCCTCCGCTTCCGCAGCTGCTTGTGCTGCTTCTTCTGCTTCCTGCACTCCTTCTGTTCGTTTCACATGGAAGCCACCCGTCTGTAAAAATCCAGACGCAAAATCAGCACGCGCTTTATGAGCAGCAAGTGGACCTAACGTTACCAACAAAGCGGAAAGTTCTTGGTTGTTTCGCTCTTTATATTTTTCAGCATTTTCGCGTAGCTTTTCGAACATTTCTGCTTCCCGCATCGGCGCCAGCGGAGTGATTTTCTCTACATGTAAGCCCCAGCCGCTTTTTTTGGCAAGTGCAGACACAGGTGCACCATTTTTTGCTGCTGTAATGGCATCCTCTACGACGTTATCCGAATGATTTAAGGAATCATCCGTAACAGCTGGACGCTTTTCATTAGAACGCTTAATAAACCGGCTTACTTGTTCAATATCATCTTCAGGGGTAACCGAAACAGGTTTTTCTTGAATATCCGCATATTTATTCACTCCGACAAATACGCGCTGCTGTTTTTCTACTTGGTTTTCTTTTTCAGCTCGGCGCGTCTCTACTCGTTTTTGCGGCCCACCTTCGTGAAGGCTCACTTCAAGTCCGCCTTCTCCTTCGATCTCCTGGAATAACTCCCACGATTTCGCTGCTAATTCATCTGTTAATTGTTCGATGTAAAAAGAACCACCGCCACTGTCTATGGTACGTCCGACATGGGCTTCTTCCTGCAAAATAATTTGTGTATTTCTAGCAATTCGTTTGGAAAAAGCAGTAGGACGCTGAAATGCTTCATCAAACGGAGCAACTTCCAGACTATCAGCACCACCTGCGGCTGCCGCAAATGATTCTGTGGTAGCCCGCAGCATGTTAACATACGGATCGTATTTTGCTTTTGTCCTTTTGGAGGTCGTCCCCTGAACGTGCATAACGCGCTCTGTTTCATCAATCCCAAAAGCTTCCTGGATATTGGACCAGAGTAGACGCGCAGCCCGGAACTTTGCAATCTCCATAAAGAAAGAAGCACCGGCCGGATAGCGGAATTGGAACGATGAGACGGCTTCCTGCGCGGGAATTCCTCTCTCCTGCAAGGCACGAATATACGCTACTGCTGCCGCCATCGTATAAGCTATTTCTTCTACTGCGCTGGCGCTTCCATTGTGATATGGCTCACTGGTTACAAGAATTGTACGGACAGCAACATCTTTTTCTTTACACCATTCGATAATTTTCGCGGCGTGGTCATAGCAAGTTTCTAAGGAAACAGGCAGGCTCCCTGTTTTCACCCAATGGCCGAGTGGATCAGCCGCAACGCTACCCTTTGCCTTGGAAAGGCCTCCTTTTTCCTCTGCAGCTGCCGCCCACAGAGCAAAAACTGGGAGGACATCTGGTCCTGCATCTATATAAATCGAATGATCTTCCCAATTAATACCCGCAAATAATTCAGCAAAATCCTCTGCATCTGATGCTAATACTCCAATGTCTCCCACGTTATCTATGTGTAGTTTCTCTCCAGCTAAAATTGCTTCATTTAATTGAATCGTTATTCCATGCTGGCCTTTCGCTAACCCTTCACTAACTTCTTGACCCGCCGCTTCCGGAGTTCTTTCTACCACTTTTTGCGTTATCTCCCAAGGATGGGGTTTTTCCGGAAGGACTTTCATTCCCCGCAAATGCGGGGAATACCCAGGTAAGCTATTTGCATAAGTAAGTTTCTCTCTGTCGTGTTCAAAATATAGCGGTTTCAATGTGATTCCTTCATCTGTTTCCGTATACAACATTTTCTCTACAGATTTTCCTTTTAGTGACTTGGCAGCAGCTTCATACCACTCTTCTTCACTAGGAACAGGAAAGGCACAAATATCCTTTAATACGTTTTGTAATTCCTCTTTCATTTTTTTCTTCCTTTCTGCTCTCGGCTACAAGGGAATATTGCCGTGTTTTTTCTTAGGAGTTTCTTTCTTTTTATTGCGCAGCATATCCAAGGAATTAATTAAATACTTTCGTGTATCCCGAGGGTCAATGACGTCGTCTACCATTCCGTTGCTTGCGGCTATATAAGGGTTCGCAAAACGTTCCCGGTACTCTTGAATTTTCTCTTGCCGCGTTTTCTCGGGATCTGCACTTTCCTTGATCTCTTTGGCAAAAATAATATTCGCCGCACCTTCAGGCCCCATCACAGCAATTTCAGCGTTTGGCCAGGCAAATACCATATCCGCCCCTATTGCTTTACTGTTGAGGGCAACATAAGCCCCGCCAAAGGCTTTACGTAAAATAACGGTTATTTTCGGTACGGTTGCTTCTGAATAGGCGTATAATATCTTAGCACCATGACGGATAATTCCGCCGTGTTCCTGCTGGACCCCTGGAATAAAGCCGCTTACATCTTCAAGAGTGAGGATCGGGATATTAAAGCAATCACAGAAACGAATAAATCGTGAACACTTATCAGAGGAATCAATGTCTAGTCCTCCTGCCATCATCTTCGGATTATTCGCTACGACGCCAATCGTTTCACCGTTCACTCTACCAAAGCCGATAACAATATTTTTTGCAAAACTTGGCTGGATTTCCATAAAATCTTCATTATCAACAAGCAGCTTGATTACTTTACGGACGTCGTACACTTTTGTACTGTCGGTTGGCACAATATCGAGCATTTCATTCATCCGCTCTTCCGCGTGGACAAGGCTGACAGGCGTTTTAGAAGGTGGTTTTTCCTCATAGTTCGAGGGTAAGTAACTGATTAAGCGCCGCACCGCCTCAAGTGTCTCTTCTTCCGTCGGAGCAGTAAAATGAGCGTTACCACTTTTGGACGAATGTACTTTGGCGCCGCCAAGATCCTCACTGTTAATCTTCGCCCCTGTTACGCTTTCAATTACTTTTGGTCCGGTAATAAACATTTGGCTCGTCTTTTCGACCATAAAAACGAAATCAGTTATCGCAGGCGAATAAACGGCTCCTCCTGCACAAGGTCCCATAATGACTGAGATCTGGGGCACCACCCCGGAATAGATTGAATTACGATAAAACACGTGTCCGTACCCGTCGAGGGAGAGCACTCCTTCTTGAATGCGGGCGCCGCCTGAATCATTTAATCCGATTATCGGGGCACCGTTTTCTGCTGCCAGATCCATTATTTTGGCAATTTTTAAAGCGTGCATTTCTCCCAATGCACCGCCGAAAACGGTAAAGTCCTGGGCAAATAAGAAGATCAGCCTTCCCTCTACTTTAGCATAGCCGGTAACAACACCTTCGCCTGGTGCCTCAGTATCGCCATAGTCCATCCCGCGATTTTCGATAAATGGATTTACCTCGACAAAGGAGCCTTCATCCGCGAGGAAGTCAATGCGTTCACGGGCCGTTAATTTTCCGCGCTCGTGTTGAGCATCGATCCGGTCTTCCCCGCCGCCCAGTTTTACTTTATCACGCCTCTGCTCCATCTCGTCAATGTGGTCAAATATATCACTCATTGAAATTTCCTCCTTTTAAAAAACGCACGCGTTGTATTGCTTTGACATTGCGGCTATTTGACGAGGAAGAGCGGCTGTCCATATTCTACAAGTTCACCATTTTCAACAAGAATCTCTACGATTTCTCCAGAAGTTTCAGCCTCTAGCTCATTCATCAATTTCATCGCTTCTACAATGCAAACGATCGTTTCCTCTGACACCTTGTCTCCTTCTTTCACATATGGATCGGCTTCAGGAGAAGGTGACCGGTAAAACGTCCCGACCATCGGAGAAGTAATTTTGTGCAACGTTTCATCAGCAGCAGTGTCGTTTTCTTTTGAGACCGGTGCTGGAGCTTCTTCTTTAGGTTCAGCAGATGCAGCAGGGAGCGGGGCAGACGGCTGTGGTGCAGGTGCTGTTTCTTTAGGCTCTCCTGTGGAAACGGTGG
Organism: Bacillus piscicola; assembly: GCF_022458745.1. GTDB lineage: Bacteria > Bacillota > Bacilli > Bacillales > Marinococcaceae > Alteribacillus_A > Alteribacillus_A piscicola. The sequence continues at coordinate 807,546 of NZ_JAJJJF010000001.1, read as the reverse complement.
CAGCAGCGGACACTTCTTTTTTTATCGTCAGTTTTTCCTTATTTTCTCCACGAATCTCTAATTCACCAATTCCTGACTTGTCTACTGCCCGAATAAGTTCTTTAATCTCGTTCACTTTAAACAATTTTATCACTCCTTGACTATTTCATTATTTTTAAGAAAGAAATGCTGATAAGCTTGGTTTTTTCGAGCTTTTTCAGTTAATACCGACTGCATAATTAAATCGGCATATATGTCGGCTATTTCTTGAATAGTAAACTTCCCATCTGCTTTATACCACTTGTATGTCCAATTGATCATACCGAAAATCGCCATCGATGTGATTGGAACCGGTAGTTCTTTTCGAAATTCCCCTCGTTGAATCCCTTCCTCCACAACCGTAAACATCATAATTTTGTACTGGTCACGTTTTTTCTTAATACTGTCGAAATAAGAGGGAGATAAATACAAACTTTCCTGGTAAAACACCGTCACATGGGCCCGGTACATTTCAAACATCTTCACAAACGAACGAATGGTTTCATACAGCTGTTCTGCAGGAGTTGCATAGCTGGAATGGGCATCCGCTGCTTTGTCTATCACATACGTAATAAAAGAATCATGTATCGTGTAAAGCAATTCATCTTTTGATTTAAAATTATGATAAAAGCCGCCTTTGGAGGTGTTGCTATTTTTAACTATTTTATCAACCGTAACGGCGTGAAACCCGTATTCTTCAAAAAGCTGAAGTGCTGCTGCGATAATGCGTTCTTTTGTTGATTTGCGTGGCACTCCTTTCACCTGCTTTCTTTCCAACCTCAATCCATAATAGTATGATTTTCTAAAAATGTCGTATTAAAATCTCCTTTTTGAAAATCAGGGTGATCCATTAGTTTGAGATGAAAAGGAATCGTTGTGTCTACGCCTTCCACGACAAATTCCGAAAGTGCTCTCTTCATCCGCGAAACCGCTTCTTCACGCGTTTTTCCTTTTACAATTAACTTCGCGACCATAGAATCATAAAAGGGAACAATGGTATAGCCGGGATAAGCGGCACTATCGACCCGTATACCTAAACCGCCAGGCGGCAAGTATGTCTCAATCTTTCCTGGTGATGGCATAAAGTTTTTGGCTGGATTCTCAGCATTAATACGGCATTCAATCGCCCATCCGTCTATCAGAATGTCATCCTGTTTGATGGATAGTGTTTTCCCGGCTGCAGCCCAGATCTGTTCCTTAATTAAGTCTGTACCTGTTACCTCTTCGGTGACAGGGTGCTCCACTTGAATACGCGTATTCATTTCCATGAAATAAAACTTTTTATGTTTATCCAAGAGGAATTCAACGGTTCCTGCTCCACAGTAATTTACCGCCTTCGCCGCTTTAACAGCTGCTTCTCCCATCGCCTCACGAATATCTTGATCAAGTGCGGGCGAAGGTGCTTCTTCGACCAATTTTTGGTGCCGTCGCTGAATGGAACAATCACGTTCGCCGAAGTGTACGACATTACCATGGGAATCGGCCATAATTTGAATTTCAACGTGGCGAGGTTCTTCAACAAACTTTTCCATGTACACTCCTGCATCGCCAAATGCTGTTTCAGCCTCACGCTGTGCCATACTGATGGCCTTCTTCAAATCGTCAGGATCCGCCGCTGTCCGCATTCCTTTTCCACCGCCGCCGGCAGTAGCTTTAACGATGACAGGGTAGCCGATTTTTTCCGCAATCGTTAGTGCATCTTCTTCGTTTTCGATAATGCCGTCTGTCCCTGGAACGATTGGCACTCCTGCGGCTTCCATCGTGTCGCGCGCGACCGCTTTAGCTCCCATTTTATTAATTGCCTCAGGAGACGGTCCAATGAACGTAATCTCATGATCTTCACAAATCTCCGCAAATTCTGCGTTTTCCGCTAAAAAGCCATATCCAGGATGAATGGCATCTGCTCCTGTTTTTAACGCGGTTGCAATCAAGTTTGTTTTCTTTAAGTAACTATCCGCAGAAGACGGTGGTCCAATGCAGTAAGCTTCGTCTGCCATCATGACGTGCAAGGCTTCTCGGTCAGCCTCCGAATATACTGCTACCGTCTCGATACCCATTTCCTTGCAGGCCCGGATAATCCGAACCGCAATTTCTCCACGATTCGCGATTAGAATCTTCTTAAACACACTTGACACCCTCTTTCCTTTTTCCACTGTAATTTTTTTCGTTCGTCTCCTGACATTAGCCGCCTCAACCCGAACCGACTAGTCAGTCTGAGTTTATTGTAGAAAAATTTAAACAATATGTCAATAATATCTTTTAAGCTGCTGTTCTTGTGAAAACGAAAAACACTCCTGCCCTTTCAAACAAGAGTGTGCTCGTTTTCTCATTTTAATAGCAGATCTCCGTTTTTATTTAGACGAGCTCTTACATGACGAAGTTCTTCTGTACATTCATATCTTCTTTTTCCGACCTTCAAAATCGTGTCTTCCATCGCTGTTTCGATATGAATTTCAGCTTGTTCTGGTACTTCCAAGAAGGTTTCTACTCCCGACCTGGAACCAGACACCCCGACTTGGATGCCTTTACCAGCATAAATCTTTCCTCCGATAAAGGAACGTGCTACGGTTGCTTTCCCTGCAGCATAGACATTCGTGTGGTTACAGCCTTTTCCAGTCACTTTCACGTCATTAGCACTGAACACCTCACTGTTCATGGCATAAACAAATGACACATCAGAGTTGGAAAAAGAGAACGTCTCGTCTCCTTCTTGAAGGGCCAGCATCTGTTCATTCAAAATACGTAAATCGTCTAAACTTCTCAGCCCATCCTTATGTAAAATAATAAAAGTCCGGTACAGTTGCTGCGACAATGCGACCCATCCTTCATCCAAGACTTCTTTTTCTCTTTCTATTTCTTTCATCAACGTCCTCGTACGTGGGATAAACGATTTATATTTATTATTTAATAATAAGTTTAATAAAGTTCTTAAGCCGGCTTGACTGTCGGCCTTTTCATGGACAGCGGATGTTTGCTGCAACTGTCTGATGCCTGCAATGATCTGCGTTAGTTCTGTAGACAGCTCTACAAGTTGCTCTTCTAGTTCTGGCAAGGAACGATGGTAATTTCCTGCGCTCACTTTACTGTTAATGACGTTATGGGTAATATTCAAAGCATGGCCGGCTCGAACTGTCGCATTTATGACATGGCCTTCTATAATCGCCTCTCCGTCTGCTTCCACTTTCATCGTCTCATCCACATTGCCGTGTACGTGGATATCACCCACAAATTTCAAGTTGCCGCTTTCCAAATTAACGTTCCCTTGATGTACAAGGCTTGGCATTATCGTAACGTAAATTAGTTTCCCTTTATTTTCTACGTGAGGTCTGCCTGCTTTTTCTGTAATTATCTTTTGTTCTTCCTTTACAAATCGAGTTCCGTCCCCTGTCCGAATGACCACCGGTATTCCAGCTTTTGCGGGGACTTCTTCGCCGTGAATGTTTATTCCGGCTGTTCCTTCTGTAGGTGGCTTTACATAAGCTAGAGTTTCCCCTTCCAAAATCGTAGGTATATAACTCGATTCACGGAAATCAGCACGTCCGTCATCGGTAATTTTCGCAGCCATTCGTTTTGGTTTAATCTCCACCTGGTAGTCCAGCTTCCCATTTATCCCGTTAACAGGTGATTTTCCATGCGCGATAGCAAACGTATCTGTCTCAAGCGTTTCACAAGCAAGCTTGATCTGTTGAGGGTCGATACCATAGTTTATTTTTAACTCTTTTAGCTTTGCCACAACATCCTCTGCTGTCAAGCTGTTATGCAGTTGTTTTTGCTCCTCGATGCAAGGTGTAAGCACCTCCTGGGGATGGCAGTCGAGTAGGGTTCTCTCTATTACGTACCCCGGTGTGACGAGTAATTCAGCACTTTGTTTATCAGCACTAATTGATATTTTCCACGATGTTTCGACGTGTTCCCCGAGAGCTTCTACAGACCATTCATCCCTTTCGCGAATTCTCGTCGTTTCTGTTATTTCTTCCCCATTACAACGAAGGATAAGGCCTTCTCTCGGTTCAATTTGCGGATACTCCTCTTCGCCGTCACAGCTGTGAATTTTACCTTCCTTCACCCAGGCTTTTCCTTTTAAAATACGTTCATGATCAGCTGGTCCGCTTTCTGGTACCTTTTCGGCATCGGACGGAAGCAGACGTGCCTGAATCGTCACTTGCTGCTTTTTAAGTCCGAAGAGTCCTCCTTTGCTTTCAGATAATATGTCAATTTTCAGGCTTTTGCGCGACTTTTGAAAAGCCCGTTCTGCTTTAGAAACTGCCTTCTCAAAGGTTACATCTTTGAATTCTAATACACGCTCCATAGCCCCACTTCTTTCATTATTTAAACTTATCCACAGACGTATCTAACATATTATAGCTTATACTATTAGTATAGCCTTTACCTATAAGGTTGACAATCGTAAAAAGGTTTGAATAAGCTTGAGAAGTGGAATTGTTATTTACGGCAGGGTTTGCCTGTTTTTTGTCGAATCCTTGTCTTAACGAAATGTAGTAACCATTAAGCAAAAAACAGTTGGAGGGATATGATTTTATGGACTTAGTAGGCATTGGAGTACTTATTGTCGCAATTGCATTTGCTGTTCTCGTCATTTTTCTGATTAAAACACTTAATAATGTCAGCCAAGTACTGCATGGTGTGAATGAAACGGTAGAAAAACTACCCGACCAGCTAGACGAGGTGTTGAAGGAGACGAGTGAAGTCATTCATCAAAGCAGTGAAACACTGGAGGACTTAAATGAAAAAATTAGAACCTTGAACCCTTTATTCTATATTTTAAGCGATGCCGGGGAAGCTTCTCGTAAGCTTTCTTCCTCGTTGGTAGACGTAACAGCTTCGATGAAGAAAAACACAACCGAAGGCAAAGAACTCATTCAGAAGAAAGACTTAAATGGAGTATACGGATTGGCATCTCTCGCTTACTTTCTATTCCAGAAACGAAAAGCACTGAAAGATTTAAAACAAGAGGACGATCATTATGAGTAAAAAAACATCAGCAGGCAGAACGAGGAACAAGCAACCATTCCTACTCGGAGCCGGTTTCGGTTTTGCCATTATGTTTCTCGCCGCACTCTTTACCGCACCGACAGACGGTCACACATCACGACAGAAAGCCGGCAAAGCGGCCGCCGCGTTAAAAGACGCCCCAGGCCGCAGTGCTAAGCGCCTGCAATCCGAAACGGAAAAAATGTGGAAATCCGGCCGTGTACGCTACGAGCTGATATATGGCAAAATGGACGAACTGCAAGAAGAAGCGTGGCTTTCCGCCGCCCGGAAAAACGGCGTTTGAGGGAATTCTCAAACGCCGTTTTTTTATCCTTATCTTCTATTAATACGCCCCTTGTGAACCCAGCACATACACAATAATGAAGATAAAAACCCATACGGTATCTACGAAGTGCCAGTATATCGCGAATGCTTGCAACTTTTTCCAATTAGTCCACTTGGTTTTTTTCCTAAAACAGTGCCATAAAATCAGCATCATCCAGACTGAACCGAATAAGACGTGGGCGCCGTGCGTGCCAACGAGTACATAGAAAGCAGCCAAGAAAGGCGAGGTAGTTATCGTATAGCCTTTCCCTATATAGCTTGTAAATTCATGTGCTTCAAACCCAAGGAAAAGAAGCGCACAAAGGAGCGTAATACCAAGCCACACCATTGTTCCCCGTACTCCGTCATTTTTAAAATGTTTTTCTGCTCGATAAAAGGTCCAACTACTTGATAGCAACAAAAAGGTTGGGAGTAGAATAGACTTCAGCTCAAGCAGTTCTTTTGGAACGGGACCGTCCAGCGTACTGACACTGGAAACTAAATAAGTGGCGAAAAAACATAGAAACAATATCGTCTCTGCTCCGACAAACATCCACATGCCAAACCGATCGAGTGATCCGGCCCAGTCATTTTTGCTGCTTGTTTCCACCCTTCCTGCTTTGTCCACAAAGCATCCCTCCTTACCGTGACAACGTAATGTTTTTATCAAATGTTAACGAGCGGACAATCATGGTCGCAAATATCAATGCTATCCCAGCAGTTCCGACCCAATGCAGACCGAAAATAAATCCAAAAGAAGCAACAAAAAAGAAACCACTGATCAACACGGGGAGTATCGTGTTTCCTTCTTCCACATAAGGCTGAGCTTCCGTTTCATACTCAAGCCGACCTTGATGTTGTTCTTTTGCTGCCCAAAAAGGGTCTCTGCTTCTTACTACAGGAAGTTTGCTCCAGCGATGTTCCGGGGCCGGTGATGGGATAGACCATTCTAAATTGCGGCCATCTCCCCAAGCATCCCCTTCTGCGTCGCCTTCCTTCTTGAGGAAACTGCGGATGAGATTGAATAGAAAAACTGCGGTACTAAAGGCCATAATAATTGCCCCGATGGAACTGGCGAAATTGAGTCCGAATAAATCATCCTCCGGCAAATACGTATACACACGACGTGGCATTCCGTTCAATCCCGCGAGATGCATCGGAAAAAAAGTAAGATGCAATCCAACTAAAAATGTCCAGAAATGGATCTTTCCAAGCGTCTCATTTAGAATAAGACCAAACATTTTCGGCATCCAATAATAGAGACCAGCAAAAATCCCCATCAAAGTGCCTCCAACCATTACATAATGAAAGTGACCGACGACAAAGTAACTGTCATGATATTGATAGTCAGCAGAGACCATCGAAACCATGACACCGGTGACACCACCCATAACAAATGTCGGAATAAAACCTAACGCAAATAGCATCGGTGTCGGGAAACGTACAGACCCGCCCCGTATGGTGAACAACCAGTTAAACACTTTTATCCCTGTCGGGACCGCAATCAGCATCGTCGAGATGGCAAAAATAGCGTTAATCGCTACGCCATAGCCAACGGTAAACATATGATGGACCCAAACCATAAAACCGAGGAATGCAATTAAGCCAAGAGCAATGATCATCGACATGTAGCCAAAGACAGCTTTTCTCGCAAAGTGACTGATAATATCGGAAAACAGTCCAAAAGCAGGCAAGATAATAATATATACCTCCGGATGGCCAAAAATCCAAAATAAATGTTGCCATAACAAAGGCTGGCCTGGCCCACCCGTGTAGAAATCGGTTGCTAAAATATTATCAAAAGTAAGCAGTACCAGCGCAGCTGCTAACGCCGGGAATGCAAATAGTATTAAAATAACCGTGATAAAACTCCCCCATGTAAATAAAGGCATACGCAGCATCGTCATCCCCGGAGCGCGCATCTTTACAATGGTCACAATAAAATTTATGGCCGTCATTATTGTTCCGATTCCGGACACTTGAACGCCGAATGCATAGAAATTGTTACCTGTATTACCTGTAAATCCATCAATCGCAAGCGGCGCATAAGATGTCCAACCAGCTTCCGGGGAACCTCCTAATAGAAAGCTAATATTAACTAGCATTCCTCCGGTTAGGAACAGCCAGAAGCTGAGTGCGTTCAGAAAAGGAAATGCTAAGTCCCTGGCCCCTATTTGCAGTGGAATCGCCACATTCATCAACCCAAACAAAAACGGCATGACGACAAAAAAGATCATAAGGGTGCCGTGAGTAGTCATCATCTGATTGTACTTTTCCCCTTGAAACACCCAAAAATCGATATTGGGAAACGCGAGCTGCATACGCATAAACATTGCATCCAACCCGCCACGCAATAAAAATGCACAGGCAGCTGCCAAATACATAATTCCAATTTTCAAGTGGTCGGTCGTTCTTATCCAACCCCAGAGAATGAGCCATTTCTTTTTATAAGTGATAAAAAACAAGGCTCCACCGCCTAAGATAAAAGCAGTAATATAGCCAAATATAATATCAGATGCCAGTTTAATTTCTGTATTGAAAAATGGGATAGAATACATGTCACTCCCTGCCTTCCAGTACATTTTCTTGACGAAGACTATGTAGATAGTCAACGAGCGCATTCAATTCCTGCTCACTTAAATTGTTATGGGAGGGCATATCGATTGACGGTTTAAATTTTTCAGGGTTCTGTATCCACTCTTTCAAATGCTTTTCGTCGTTTGGAAGAATAGCTGAAATTTTCTCACGGTCTCCGTAGAGGGTAAGATTAGGCCCCTTCGTATGTTGAACAGCTGTTCCGTCTGCCGCGTGACAGGTAAGGCAATTCTGTTGAAAGACTCGTTTCCCTTCATGAGAAACGGTTTCCCCCTCTTTTGGCGTCACTTCCTTCTTGACAGCTGTCTTCCATTTTTTAAAATCTTCTTCCTCGTGAACGATGACTTGAAAACGCATGCCTGCATGAGAAGCACCGCACAGTTCTGCGCATTTCCCTTCATAAATGCCTGGTTCTCCAGTCTTTAAGTATAATTGATTCGTCTGTCCGGGAATCGCATCTTTTTTTCCACCTAATTGTGGTATCCAAAATGAGTGGATAACATCGGATGACTCCAAATGAAATATTATCTCTTCATTCGCAGGCAGATGTAATTCCTGCGCGGTCCGGATGTTATCGTTTGGATAATCAAACTGCCACCAGTAGCGGTGACCTGTCACATTGATTTGCATAGCATCTGTCTCTGTATCTGCCTTCGTCTCCAAATTATATGTCTGTATCAACATCGGTACTGCCATCAAGGCAAGCAATAACACAGGAAGAACAGTCCAGGCAATTTCCAACTTCCTGTTGCTATGCTTGAGCATCTGACCTTTCCTTTCTATGGGCGACCCAGCGCGGTATTTCCAAAGAAACCAGATAAACAGTATGGCAACGACAATTACGACAATCATCATCACCGCGAGCGAGAACACAATCAAATCTCGTTGTCCTGCCGCTACATCCCCAGCCGGATTTAAAACGTCCAGGCGCATCTGGCACCCGGAAAGGAAAAGGAAAATTATCATTAACGCACCAACATATCGCCTTTTCATTTCTGTGCCTCCTCTCTTTGCTTTCGGAAACAACGTGTTAATAACTTGCCACTCTGATTCCCTTTTCCCTACCCTCTTTTGCTTAAACATTACAAGTGCATTAAAAAAACGCCGCAGATACAATAGCTCTGCAGCGTTTCATTTACTAACGGTTATCAATTTTCTCCGGATACATGTCGTGGTACATTAATCGTTGTGCAGCCATGTCCGCAAATCTCGTGTCTGCTTTTCCGTAGTTCACGTATGGATCAATGGAAATGCCACCGCGCGGGGTGAATTTCCCCCATACTTCTATATATCGTGGATCCATTAAGGATACTAAATCGTTAAGGATGACATTCATGGCGTCTTCGTGAAAACCTCCGTGATTTCTAAAACTAAATAAGTAAAGCTTTAAGGACTTACTCTCTACCATTTTCTCATCGGGAATATAACTAATATAAATAGTACCAAAATCCGGCTGTCCTGTTTTCGGACACAGTGTCGTAAATTCAGGACAATTAAATTTAACAAAATAATCTCGGTTCGGATGACTATTGTCAAATGTTTCCAACACCGATGGATTGTAGGAAAATGTGTAGTTCGTTTGTTCACTCCCAAGGTGAGATAGATCTTCAACGTCTTTTCTCTCTGTCATTTGTTACACTCCTTGTTTATTTCCCCACAACAGCGTATGGAGCTGCGGTAACACTTTCACTTCATTCAGCCGGTCGGAGGAAACGATTTGGTTAACGAGCCATTCATACTTTGTCAGCAGCTCTGAAAGAAGCCAGCTGCTATCATCGGCAGTAAGATGCGGATTACCGGTTTGTAAAAACATCGGCACGTGTGGATAGCGTCCATGAATTCTTTCCGCATATTCCAAATCATCATTGTCGAAGATAACCACTTTTAAGCTGACTCTTTTTTCTTTGCGTTTTGCCAGACGACTCACATATTCATCAAGCTGTTCCCAATTTGTTTCCATTTTCGAGCTTGGGGGCTTTGGGGAAATCGTGACATCGTCAATTTCAAGGAGCCAGTCTTGCCAGATAGACCCTTGCGTCTCCACTGCCGTTTGCAGTCCTTCCTTGTTCAGAGCGCTCACTACGTCACCCAGCCCCTGATGAAGTGCCGGGTTCCCTCCTGATATAGTGACATGATTAAACTTGTTTCCCCCTGTCTGCCTGACTTTTTCCACGATTTCCTCAGCTGTCAGCAGCTCAGCCTTTTGCGTACCGTCCCACGTGAATGAGGAATCGCACCATTCACAACGGTAATCGCAACCTCCTGTGCGGATAAACATCGTTTTCTGACCGATAACCATTCCTTCTCCTTGGATCGTCGGTCCGAATATCTCCAGAATAGGAATTTTTTTTGTCATCTAAAATCCCCTTCCTTAGGACGATATACGACATAACTCGTCGGTGTTTCTCGGACAAGAACTTGAATACAACGCGGTTTGTTTGGATATTTATCCAGCTCCATCTGGATAAGACGCCATATTGTTCCTGCCACCACTTCTGTCGTAGGAAACGAATCAGGCATATCTGTTTCCGAATCTGCGAATTCTTTATGGTTATTTAAAAGGGAATGGTCATAACGTTTATGGACGATATCCTTTAATGTTTTAAAGTCAACTAAAAATCCGGTGTCATTCAGGGCATCGCCTGCAATCGTCAAGTTAATGACATACGTATGGCCATGAACGTTCGTACATTTACCAGCTGCCTTGGCAGGAATAAAGTGAGCTGCCGCCAGATGCATGTCCTTATTCAATTCATAGCGGTACGAATGCATAACTTGCGGGTAAAATTGATGGAGCATTATACTTCCCGTTCCTTTTCTTTAAGATATCGCACGTACCCGGCGCGACGCAATTGACAAGCTGGGCATTCACCGCAACCATTTCCGCGAATACCGTTGTAACAAGTTAATGTCCTCTCTTTCACAAAAGAAAGCTTTCCCAGCTGGTCAGCCAGAGCCCATGTTTCTTTTTTATCTAGCCACATGAGCGGTGTATGGAGCACAAACTCTTTACCGACAGCCAAGTTCAAGGTTACGTTCAGTGATTTCACAAATGCGTCCCTGCAGTCTGGATACCCGCTGTAATCGGTCTCCGACACCCCGGTTACGACGTGTTTAGCTCCTTTTTGAGAAGCATAAATAGCGGCGAAAGAGAAAAATAACAAGTTCCGTCCTTCCACGAAGGTGTTCGGCAGCTCGCCATCCTCTCCTTCCTGTATGTCGATATCCTCTCGTGTCAAGGCATTGGGTGCTAGTTGATGTAAAAGGCTCATGTCGATAATGTGATGTTCCACACCTAGTTCTGCTGCAATTTCTTCTGCAACTTTCAATTCTTCACGGTGGCGCTGTCCGTAATCGAATGTGACCGCGCTCACTTCCGCAAACTTAGTTCGCGCCCAGAATAAACAAGTCGTACTGTCCTGGCCACCACTAAACACAACGACTGCTTTGTCTTCAGCAAAACTCAAAACGAATACCTTCTTTCTATAGAATTCCCCAAACCAAAGGGAATAATTTCATTTGCTGTGAATGCCTTTATTATAACATTTTCACCGATCATTCGCTTTTAGGGAAATCTTAACGGCGCTCGGTCTTTTCACATAAAAACGGCCCCTAGCAAGCAGGGGCATTTTGTCTACTCTATTCAAAAAACGGCCATTTATTTCTTCATGACGACTTCTTGATCTAAATATACCTGGCTTCCGACCGCATTGCGCTGCCCTTGGTATTTGCCCCGGTAAGGAGTCTCTGCTTTTTCATCCATAAACGCCAGGACGAGTTGGGCAATGCGGCGTCCGGCAATTAACCGAATAGGCAGTCGGTTCGCATTGTAAAGCTCCAGTGTTATTTCACCTTCGAAGCCCGGATCTACCCAACCAGCGTTTTGAATAAAAAGCCCCATTCGGCCTATAGAGCTTCGACCTTCCACAAACGCCGTGACATTATCAGGCAGTTTGATATACTCTTTTGTTGTAGCCAACAGGAAAGAGTTAGGTGGAATGATGATCTCTTCACTTTCGAATTCCACATATTTGGCGGGCTCGTCTAACGCAATCGATTCAATCGCGTTCTCATCAATTTTTAAGAAGTGCGTTCCAAGCCGGATGTCAACAGATGCCGGCTGTATTTGGTGTGGTTCTGCCGGATGAATCTGCAATTCTTCTGACTTCATCATTTTCTTAATCGTTTGGTCTGATAATATCACTGTACTGCCTCCCTGTTCTACGTTAATTTCATTCTACCATACAGGATAGTGGAACCGGAAGCTTACACCCTGACGAAAAGCACAATGCCCCAGCTGAATGTCACAGCTTCTTTACGTATGACGCATGTCAGGCCAGCTGAGCCGCACCGGCTTTGCCATTTGATAGCGGATCGTTGTATAGTGCATAAGCGTAAGGAGGACAACTCCTGTATTCATTCCAATAATAATCCCGTCCATTTGCAGGGACGGCAGTGATCCTAGAAAATACATTAGCAAAAAAGAGAGGACCGTTGACCAGATCGAGTGGAGAAAAGCATCTTTAACGAGCCCAAGACCGATAAGAAACGCCTGCATCGGGATGACAAAAAAATGAAAGAAAAAATAAGGTACAAGTAACTGTAAGTATATGGATGCCGGTGAATTTTTAAAGAACAAACTCGTCAGATCCTCGGAAAAAAAGTAAAAAACCATGATTACCGGTATTGCATAAACGAAAGTAAACAACATAACTCTTCGCAAAAGTATGTCCAATGACATAATATCTTTTTTGGCATATGCTTCCGAGACTGTAGGAATTAAAATGATAAGCAGAGAATGGGCAATAAATGCCGGAAAAAAACCAATCGTAAACGCCACCCCGGCGAGCTTTCCATATTGGGCCGTCGCCTGCGCCTCGAGAACGCCTGCATTCATGAGAGCTGCTTTTATTAGAAATGGCTTGGCTGCAAAAGATGCAGCATGAAAAATACGCAACCCGGTTGTTGGTAAGGATACAGATAAAAGCGTATCCAGTACTGATTTCTTGTTTAGTGTTGTTTTGGGGATCTTTTTTAATCCGCTCCATTCCTTAAGAAACCCGATAAACAAATATAAAAAGACGATCAACTCTGTTCCTATCAGCGTACAAAGGCTGAGTAGAATCGCTACGTCTTCTTCAAAGCGAAACCACTGAAAAACAGCAATCAACAACACTAATTGAACTGCTCTTCGTAAAAAGTTGGCAATGGCTATTTTCCCCATTCGTTGTATCCCCATATAATAACCTCTTGCAATCGACGAGAACGAGATAATAGGAACTAATATGAGTAGAAGCCATGGCAGGGATGGATGATATTGATCAAACACTGGTATCAGCGGGAATACAATAAAACCAGCTACCAAACAGGCTGTTGCAAAGGCTGTTCCGAAACGAAGTGTGTGTGCAAGGAAGCTGTGATGACTCGCTGGTTCTCGTTCGGCGACTGCTTTCGACACAGAAACGGGAAGCTCCATACTCGCAACCACAACTAAAAAAACGATCGTCGGCAAAATCGACATATACATACCGAGTCCTGTTTCCCCTAACTCGCGGGCAAGCAGCATATTAATTAGGAACTCCAGACATTCTCCTAAAAATGCAGCTACAATTAACATGATTGTCCCTGTCAAAAAGGTTTTGTTCATATGGCCTCCCCTTCTTCTCATACCTCCTTCATATATATGAACAAAGTTATAAAATAGGAGTCCAAGTCTAAAATTTGATAAAGCTCTTCCTTTTTTAATCAAAAAAGTACCGGCTTATGTTGCTAAGCCGGCATTGTATCTATTTGACTTTCTTGTTTATTTTGAAATCCAAGTCAATTTCATATCCTTGTTCTGATATTGTCTTACCATCCTTGTATTCGTCGATAAGTGCATTGTACTCTTTAGTGAGTACGTCAAACAGTTTCGGATCTTTTTGGTCTAAAGCTTCGTCGATCATGCGCTGCAGCCGCTCTTTGTTAAACTGAAATACAGAATATTCCATCGTCATTTGTGCATATAACGACTGAAGAACCTGCCTTGACGGGCGTCTGCCATTTTTCGCAGACTTCACTTTTTTCATAAAATGTTGTTCATGAGTAGGATGTAACATATTCGTCGAACCCCCTATCCTTTCACCGGACCTCCGGTTTTGGCTTATTTCCTTACCGTGGCGGGCGACGCGCGCATGAAGTTACTGGCTCGGGTTAAACTTTGTTTGTTAATGACAACATACCCGCCTGCCTTTTCCTTTAAACGCTTTTACTTACATCATCCTAAAGCTTTTCTCTTCTTTCTCATTACTTTCATGTTGTTCTCATAATTTTCTGTGTGCTATTACATACATATGTGTTCTTGTGACGAGAAATGCGGGCTGATATCCCTCTTTTTTTCAATCGGTGTTATTTCACTTATTAGCTGATGACGGGACAACGCCGCTCCCTTCATTGATGCTGCCATGCGCGCCCTTACTGCTCCTCTAAAAAGCACATTATGTTGCAAGCGCTTTCTTCTATTATAACCTATGTTGTCTAATTTTTTAAATAACTATGCTCAAAAGTTAAAAAATTCCGCTTGTGCGGAAGAAGAAAAATTCGCTATAATACCAATTACAAACAAACGTTCTTAATGAGGAGGGGTTGCTGTGCATATTAAAGAAGAGGAACATATTATGATTCACTACTTTATTTTACTTCCCCTGGTCAAAAAGGTTCTCGAAAAAGATGCCCTGCTTATTGCAAAAAGTACTTTTAAAATAAAAGACCCTTATCTTGACCTCATTCAAGATGCTTTGCTGCACCTCCATAAAGATATGCGCCACGTAAAGCAATTCATGCATGAGAACCGGATCCAGGTCCATTTTCAAGAAAACGACGGTATGTTTTCTCGTTATTCTTACGTGTGCCGTGGCTATGAAGGGAAAAGCAGCTATTTAAATGCAAATTTAAAGCGTCAGACACGGGACTGCATGAATGCTTATTTTCTGAAAAACTCTCCCTTGGAATCAGACTCCATCTTGCATTAATTTAACACTTCACCACGTTTTATTTTTGTTTGACAAATCGCAGCGGGAACGCGTACATTACAATTATCCTTACAGAAGGGAGATACTACCGTGAAAAAACAATTTGCGGTTATCGGTCTTGGACGTTTTGGTCTAAGCGTCAGCAGCGAGCTCTATAAACTGGGGCATGACGTACTTGCAATCGACATCAGTGCCTCCAAGGTAAACGAGATAATAAATGATTCCACTCACAGCGCCGTAGCCGACGGCACCGATGAAAAAGCACTGCGTGAACTTGGGATTACTAACTTCGACCACGTCATTGTCGCGATCGGAGACAATCTGCAGTCCAGCATTCTGTGTACACTGCTTCTCAAGGAGATGGGGATTGAATCGGTCTGGGCAAAAGCACAAAATGCCCATCATCACAAAGTGCTCGATAAAATAGGTGCCGATAAAATCATTCACCCGGAACATGATATTGGCAATCGCATCGCTCAACACCTTATGTCCGACAAGGTAATTGACTACATCGAACTTTCGAATGATTTTTCTATTGTGGAAATCGCTGCTCCAAAAACAATGAACAAAAAAACGCTGATCGACTTAGACATAAGAGCGAGATATGGTGTGACGATACTGGGGATCAAAAGAGGAAAGGAAATTAATATATCACCAATGGCAGATGACATGGTATATGAAGACGATGTCTTGTTTGTTATCGGCCACAAAAATGATTTAAAACGTTTTGAAGAAGATACATAAACAATGCCCCATGTAAAGCACACGGGGCATTTATAAATTGTCTTTTTAATAGTTATTAGTTAGTCTAAATCTGCTGCTGGGCCGAAGAATTCAAAATACACTCGCTCTTCCGGAATCCCAAGATCCTTTTTAAGCAGATTGTTCATTGCTTTTAAGAAAGGGGTCGGTCCACAGAAGTAACAATCAGCTTCTACTTCCGGCAGTATGGACTCAAGCCATTCTTTATCAATATGGCCTTCTTTTTGAATGTAAGGGTCTTTTCTGTCTTCATCGGTAACCACATCGTAACAGACATGATAAGAGACATGCTCGTGTTCATCAGCAGTCCTAGCAGTATGAGCATGCATCGCATGGAGATTCCGTCCTTGTGCAGCCTGAATAAAGGTAACAGGACGCCCGTCTTTCACAAGGGTGTTAAACATGCTCATCAGTGGAGTCAACCCAACACCGCCGCTAATAAGGACAACAGGCCTGCCGCTTGGCTGCAAATAAAAATCACCTGCAGGGGCTGTTAGCTCAAGAGCATCTCCTTCATTAATTTGTTTATGGAGGAAATTAGAAACTACACCATCCGGTAAATCCCCGAGCCCTTCTTCGCGTTTCACACTGATACGGAAATAATCATTGCCAGGTGCATCTGATAGTGAATATTGTCTTAGATGTACATACTCTTCCCCTGGTATTTGTGCTTTTACTGTAATGTACTGACCCGGCTCAAAGTAAGGAAGTTCTCCACCATCGGCTGGTTGAAGATAGAAAGAAGTAATGGCATCACTTTCCGGTACTTTTTTCATCACTGTGAACGTGCGGAATCCGTCCCAACCGCCGTATTGTGCTTCTGCTTCTTCATACATTTCTTTTTCCACAGAAATGAACACATCTGCAATGATACCATACGCTTCAGCCCAGGCATTAATCACTTCATCCGTGGCTCCGTCGCCAAGTACCTCTTTCATCGCACCAAGCAGGTTTTCTCCAACAATTGGATATTGTTCAGGCTTGATTTGCAAACTGCGATGTTTGTGAGCAATTTGCTTAACCACTGGTAAAATTGTCTCCAGCTGGTCAATGTTTTTGGCAGCAGCTAATACGGTGTTAGCCAAAGCTTCTGGCTGCCGGCCTATTTCCTGGTTTGTTTGATTAAATATGTTCAACAGTTCCGGGTTGTTTTTAAACATTCTTTTATAAAAGTGGGTTGTAATTTCTGCCCCTTTGTCCTCCAAAATTGGAGCAGTAGCTTTAACAGTCTCGATCATTTTAGGGTCTAGAGTAACTTGGCTCATGAAAAGCCCTCCTTGTTTAATATGCATCGTTTTTACATATTTAATATTACCACGTCCATTTTTGAAATCAATATTGTAAATGCATATTTTAATGGCGATTTAGTGAAGTTATGTTAAAATGGAGAAACAAGGAGACAAAAATTTGTAAATAGGAGCGCTTTCGTATGCAATTAACTTCCTACACGGATTATTCTCTACGTGTGTTAATTTACTTGGACACTATTGTACCCCCGAAACTAACGAGTATCAGGGAGATTTCCGAAGTATATAAGATTTCATATAATCATTTAACAAAAGTGGTACATGAGCTTGCAAAGCTTGGGCTGGTGGAATCGATCAAGGGCCGCAACGGCGGGGTCCGTTTAGCTAAGAAACCAGCCGATATTAATGTAGGTTGGGTTGTACGCCAGACAGAAGATAATCTTACCCTTGTTGAATGTTTTGATGAAGAGAACAGCGCTTGTGTCCTTACTGGTCATTGCCGGCTACGAGGAATATTGAAAGAAGCATTGCATGCCTATCTAGAAGTCTTGGATAGTTATACGCTTGCAGACTTAACAGCCAACCAATCCATCTTACACCAACTATTAAAGATTAAATAAGAAAACAGGACTGTATGTATCAGTCCTGTTTTCTTTCGTCTGAGTTTAACATCCGGTAGATATTTGAATGGCCATCTTCCATGGAATACACAAGAACTGAACGTGGAGGCTGCTCACTGCTATGGGTTGCAGCAGCAGTCACCATGTTCATCGCTCGCATAAGAAGATGTGGGTTTTTCTCAAATATATATAATTTATACGTATCGCCGTCCTGGATTAAGGGAACTGTAAAATGCTGAGAACTCCAGGCTTTTGGGTACTTTCTATATTGGATCCAACCTTTGAAACAGCCAGTTTCCTCCTCAAGTAACGGGAGGAGCAGGCTGGAAACATGGACTAACCAAAGTAAATACGAGGTTTCATGCCGGAACCAGTCTACAGACAGGTCGTGCCATTTCCGTTTAAAAATATCAGTTAATAGCCAGATATTACGTTCTTCCGTTCGGAATTTTAAAGTATCAGCGATGACGTCGTTAATGACATCTTGTACAGCACGCTTCCAACGATCCATCCGGAATTCTTCTACAGGATAGAAGGGTCCTTCTTGTTTAAAAAAGGAATCAAATTGTTCTTCCATACTTCCCCTCCTCCTTTCATGAGTTACCCTCATTGTACGAGAAAAAGCACAGCTTTGTAAACGCTTTTTCTCACAAATACTGGAGAAAGGAGGTAGCAACTGAAAAATAAATAAGCAGACTGACGATATCATTTAAGGTAGTAATAAAAGGGCCAGAGGCAATAGCAGGATCCAGCTTCATTTTATTGATAGCAAGCGGGACAACCGAACCTACAACACTTGCTGTACCTAGTGACAGCATGATCGATAACCCGACGATCCCTCCCAGCAATAGATCCCTGTAAAAGATTGCCAGCAGTCCAGCTATTGCCACTCCCGACATGACCCCAATCAGAAGACCTGTCGAAAACTCACGGCCAATTGTGCGCCACAATCCTTGTTTTTCCAAAGATCCCGTAGCCAGTGCCCGCACAGAGACAGCTAAAGATTGCGTACCCGTGTTACCAGCAGAACCCATAATCATCGGGATAAAAGCAGCAAGCATGACAACGGTCTCTAATGTTTTTTCAAAACGGCCAATCACTTCAGCAGTAAACAGCCCAAAAAACATAAGCAGGATAATCCACGGTGCTCTCTTCACAGCAGCTTGGAGCGCCGTCAGTGTCATATCAGTGGAACCGCGGGATGCAGTAATTTCTCCTAAGTCTTCCATCGCTTCTTCCTCAAGCACATCAATAACGTCATCGACAGTAACGATGCCGACTAGGACATTATGCTCTGTCACGACAGGAGCCGCTAAGAAATCGTATTTTTGAATAAGCAACGCAACTTCTTCCTGATCCGTCGCGACGTACACCGACACGACACGTGTGCTCATGATATTTTGAATCGTTTCCTGGGATGAAGATGTAATTAAATCACGAATCGAGGTGACACCGACGAGCCCGCCTTTTTGATTGATCACATACAAATAATAAATTGTTTCCGCGGTAGGGCCTTCCCGGCGTAGCCTTTCGATCACCTCTCCAACTGAGTCTGTTGCTTTAATCGCAATAAATTCCTTTGTCATGATGGCGCCGGCCGTACCTTCTTCATAAGTAAGAAGTTCTCTTACGTCATCCGCTTCCTCCGTGCTCATTGCCTTCAAAATATCATCCACATTTTCGGGTGGCAATTCATTGAAGAAGTCCGCTACATCATCAGCGTACATATTGTTAAACATTTCCGCCGCATAATGTTTATTTAATTCGTTCGCAATTTCTTTCTGTTCGTCTACTTCAAATCCCTCAAAAATCTCAGCAAATTCTTCCGGGCTTAAGTATTCATATACGCGAGATCGCTCTGCCGGTTCCAAATGCAAAAAAACATCTGTCTGGTCTGCCGGATGCAATTCCAGGAACAAATGACGAAATTCATCAATATCCCCTTTCATTGCGGCGGTCATCACTTGATTCATATATTCTTCACGTGTTTGTTCATTTAACTTAACCACAGCTTACCCATCTCCCGAGAGAAAGAACCAGTTGCCCGCCCTCCCTTTGGAAATGACAGGGGTTGGTTCTTTTGATTTTTTCCACATTTACATTGTTTGTCCTCATTATTTTGTATCACCCTAGAAGAAGGACTATTGTCCAAACCCCTCACCTCCAAAGATTTTTCATAAAAAAAGCCCTCCACGGAATGGAAGGCGTGCGGTTGTTTATAAAAGAGTAAGGCACGTTCCCCATTTCGTAGAGCTTTAGCACTGCATGACATAGGAAAACAATTCCAGCTGCATTAAAAACCACCTTAAGTCGATGGTTCCTGTTGACCCATTGGCGTCTTTAGACGTTTTTGGGCAGCAGCGTCTCTTCATGCAGGAGCCTCACCTAACGAGAGTTGTAAAAATTGTACAACGTTGAATATAACGCGATGGTCCGCTTTTTGTCAATGACTTGACTTATAGTCGTCCCTAAAGAAAGGCCAAGAGTGAAGGGCATTTTAGCTACCCGGGAGCTTTACTTTTGCCACTTTTTTCTTGTTGCCATAAACGAGCCGAGTGATGGCTGGCGCTAACAGAAAGAGCATAATGCCTAGACTTGCAGAAACTAAAATGAACATACTGCCAAATGCCAGCACTTCTGCAGATGCAATACTAGCCACAATAATGGAGAACTCTCCTCTTGCGACGAAAGACAAACCGGATCGAAATGCAATTCGCGAAGAGAGCCCGTACATTTTACCGCCAATCACGCCGACCAATACCTTAGCTACGACAGACCAGATAAGGAGAACAATTAACAAAACTCCCCAAGAGGCATCGATGCCCAGTTCTATCTGAGTACCGAACCAAAGAAAAAAAAGCGGCAGTGTTAATTCCCGGACCGGCAGAACGAGAGCACCCATTTTTTCACTCTTTTTCGCCTCCGCAAGCATTATTCCCGCTAGAAATGCTCCTAACACTTCAGAAAGACCTAAATAAATCGCAAGCCCGCTGTATGTGAAAGCAATCCCAATAATAAGCAAGTGAAAAATATTGGAATCCGCGTTCCGATCAATGAAGCGAGGCAGTTTCCTAAACAAAAATTGCCCAAGTAAAACGGCACCGGCTATAAAGAGTGCGACCTTGCCAATCAAAAGGATAAAAGCCCCACCGCTAAGGCCGCTTCCCGCACTGATACCAGCAAAAACTGCAACCATAATTGGGGCTACTAAATCTTCAAAAATGAGAACGCCAAGTAAAAATTCTGCCTCCGGATTTGCTGTACGTTTCTCCCCCTCCATCATCTTCATCGTGATGGACGAACTGGTAGCATATAGAATACCACCAACTATTAGTGCTGAAACAAAATCAAGATTAAATAAGACACAAACCATAACCGATAATACAAAATTCAAAAACAAATCAAGCACTCCAGCCGGAGTCACTCTCTTAGCTATACCGGCAAGCTGTCTTATCGGGAACTCCATCCCTAACATAAAGAAAAGTAAAACAATGCCAATTTCACCGGCAAAATACAGTACCTCTGAACCACCAATCATACCGCCAACAGCGATTCCGACCAGAATATACAACAAAACATCAGGAACTTTTGTACGCAGGCCGATAAAACCAATTACAAACATCGTTAGCAAAATTAAGCCCGCCGCAAGTAACTCCGGCATCTGAAATTGCACTCGTCAGATCCCCTCCCCGTGAGCCATTTCTTCAAATTCTGCAATTTGCCGGCTTTTCCCAACTACCATTAATGTGTCGCCAACTTGCAGTACCTCATCAACTCCCGGGCTTGCTACTACTTCGTCCTTCCTAAAAATACCAACAACGGATACCCCGGTTTTCTTTCCTGCTTCCGATTCGCCAAGTGTTTTTCCGGCAAAAACGGAGCCATCTTTTAACTCAATCCACTCCATGACAATTTTACTTTTGAACAATTTCATCTTGTCACTGTCTACCGGCTGAAATACAGCGCCAAGTAATTGTGCTCCTAACTCACGAGTTTCTTCCGAGGTTAGCTCCAATGAGAAATCTGCTTCGTCTTCTTCAGGATCTTTAAAAAAGTATAACTCGCGCTTCCCCGTATGATGAGTTACCAGCACAATCATGCTTCCTTCTGCTGTTAAAAACGACATTTTTTTACCGATACCCGGCAAATCAGCCATCGTCACTTCCATGACAATTCCCCCCTTATCTTTTTGCTTCTATAAAGTAATTTCATTGTAAAGCAGGCAGCATGAATGCCACAAGCATTCATTGAAATCAGGCAATTTCCTCTTGCTAAATTGGATAGGATTGTCTAAAGTTTGTTTTGGGTACGGAAAGGAGCTAAATCGTTGAATAATACGTTTACATTTAAATCACCAAAAAAAACAGCCGTCTGGTCCATTGCTTTTATTGTAGCTACATTAATGTTTTCTACCGGCTCCATGGTCGGCAGTATAATGGAACGAAACATTTATGAAAGCTATCCAGCAGCCGCTTCCTTTTCACAACTGGCGGATGCCGATAAACAGACACTTGCAATCATAACAGCTGGTGTTGATATTCCAAAAACGATCTTCTTCATTGTGTCCATTTGTGTGTTTTTTATATGGGTTTATAGAGTTCACGCCAACGGTCACGCCTTGCAGCTAAATGGAATCATCAATGTACCAGGCTGGGCGGTTACGGTTTATATGATACCGGTAGTAAATCTTGTAATTCCTTTAATATCTCTTCTCCACCTTCACAAAAGCAGCGTATCACGAGCTTCTGCTAACATAAATTCGTCTATAAAATCTGGCACTTGGAACATTTACGCTTGGTGGATTTTATTTTGGGGTTCTTATTTAGCAGCTCTGCCGGGAAATATGACAGCGGTCGGTGACACCGTTGAACTGCTCAGAAAGCCACTGCCATTCTTCATCATATCCGATGTGCTGTACATCGTGTCCGGCATTTTTCTTATCATCGTCATTCGAAAAATAACGGCCGTACAAGAGAAACTAAAAAAAGCGTAATGGAGAAAGGGGGGCTTTCAAATGTGGAAAACAGCAGTCATTACATGTATGACAGTCCTTCTTTCTGTTCTTCTTACAGGTGCCGGCTACGCCTACTATTTATACGACCTCACATCTGACAGCCTTAGTAAAATGAATACAGAGTATGAGGCGGCGAACAATGAGTCAGTCCCTGAAGCACGCAGTTCGCTGCGCGGTCCTTTACGCTTTCTCGTGGTCGGAGTCGCCGGCCGTCCTGGAGAGCCTGCATTATCTGATGTCATCATGGGTGTTTCCGTCAATCCAAACCATGAATCGACATTGATTTTTAATATTCCCCGTGACACTAAGACAGCGATACCAGGACGAGCCCGACCTGAAAAAATAAACCATGCCTATAGTTACGGAGGGGCAAGCCTAGTGAAAGAAACCGCAGAACGTGAACTCGGGCAGTCCTTTGACTTTGTGGTTGAAGTAGATATGGAGGGGTTTACTAGGCTCGTAGACCTAGTAGGAGGTATTGAAGTCGAAAATCCGTTTGCGTTTTCTCAAAACGATATTACCAACGATCACACCTATCATTACGACGAAGGCCCGGTTCAACTAGATGGGGAAAGAGCCCTCCATTACGTGCGCATGCGAAAGCAGGACCCTCGAGGAGATTTGGGGCGTAATGCCCGGCAGCGTGAGGTCTTTGAAGCCTTGTTGCGGAAAAGTCTTACGATTGACAGTTTGATAAAAAGCAGGGAGATACTTGATCACTTTAGTAAGTACATAAAAACAAATTTAACTTTTGCAGACGCGCGTGCCCTTCTTCATCACTATCGTCCTGCCGCTGACTACGTAAATACTTTCGAACTGACCGGTACGAATAAAGTGGAAGACGGGGTTAGTTACTATATTATCTCAGACAAGGAATGGAAAAAAGCTTCCTTGCGGCTGGAACGTCATGCATCACGAAGATAATCTCATACAGACCGCAGCATACGAAGGTAATTTATGCTGCGGCCGTTTTTTTTTAAGAATATATGCTAGGCAGCCATTGTACGTTACATGGGCCGCAATAGGAGCCCACAAGCTTCCACTCCAAATAAACAAGCCGCCGAGGATAAGTCCCATCACAAATACGAGCGTGTGAATGAATGCACTTCCTTTGTATTGCGGAATATGAAGAATCATAAATACACCAGCAATGAGAAGCAGTGCCGGTACGGAACCTATGTATACAGTTAAGACACCTTGCAGTGCACCGCGAAATAACAGTTCCTCCGACACTCCTGCTCCGAAAGCAATCGTTACAATGCCATATTTTTTAAACACCATACCGATAATCAACCGTGTATATTCATTATCCGGAAGCGTTACATAAGATCTCGTATAAAGAAACACGACAAGGCTTGCTAGGATGATCCCAGCCCCTATCCCGTAAGCTAAAGCCGGCGCTAAATCGAAAAATGACCACAATTGAGACAAGTAGGATATACGTCCTTCGCCGTAAAATAGCAGGATAATAAGAAATCCTGCAACTACGAAGACCCAGAAACCAATCCAAACACTTTTTATTGAAATATCAGGTGGCTTTTTTTCTTCCACGTTTTTTCTCCTATTATGGTTTGATTTTTTCCATGTAACTTCTAATTCTATCTTCTGTCATGCCGCCGGTGATAATTTGCACGACTTCCCCGTTCGCATCGACTAAGAAAGTCGCCGGCAACGGACCAATACCGTAACGGTCCAGCACGTTTTTATTACGATCCAGCAGAATGGGATACGTTAAGTCATGACGGCTGACAAATCGGTCAACTACTAAATCCGACTCCCCTACATTTACAGCGAGAATTTCCACTCCTTTTTCTTTATACTCCTGATAAAGTTTATCCATATAAGGCATTTCTTTTTCGCATGGTGGGCAATACGTCCCCCAAAAGTTCAGGAACACTCCTTGGCCACGGTAATCCTTTAATTCTACTTCCTCCCCTTCCGCATTCATTAAAACGAAATTAGGAGCGATCTCTCCTTCATTTACGAGCGTTTCTTCACTTTTTATAAAATTAGTATAGAAGACGTAACTTAACACAACAGCTAACACGCCTAGCACCGAAGAACGCATGACCAGCCGTTTACGCTTTTTCTGTGACATATAACTCCACCTTCCTCCTTCCTACACTGACCGTTTTATTAGTTTCTCATGATGAAAAAGTGCAAGTCAATCAACTCTCCCCTCTTTATACACTAACTTCTAATGAAAAAAAAGCCGTTTCCAACCGTGATGTTAACAAATTATTGAAAAGTGTTGGTCCAAAATGCCACGAATCTTGAACATTCGGGCGACCTCAGTTGCACATCGTCTAAAACCATAAAAAATCCCCACCGTTATCATCTCGGTGATAACATCGGTGGAGATTTAATTTAGGATTTTAGACGTCCCGTTTTATCCCTTGCATCTACGTTCTTTTCTATCAAACAAAATTAGAAAAGATGGTGATTTTTGTTTTTACTGTAAGCGGGCTCTTTAGATAAACAGAAGAGCTGTTTACTCGACAAAACGGCCACGTTGTCGCAGTAATTCACGGTGCAGGTTTTCATTTTTTTCAAAAGGAGCGCGCCCGTGCATCCAGAATAAATTGTTCAACATGACGAGGTTGCCAACAGGGAGTTTTAATTCGACAAGGTTTTTGTCGTTTTCCAATGAATGAGACATATCCCGCAAGTACTGAGCTTCTGAGACAGAAGCAGGATATGCAAATTGGTCAATAAAGCAAATGCACGGTTTGCCGTTGTCATGGAAGAACGTTTTTCTTTGCACTTCCTGCGCCACATTCTTACTGGAAGGAGCTTTGTACGTGATTTCTTTTTGGGCAAGCGGATGGTTGTAATAATAGTCCAGCTCTTCCCAATCGTCCAAGTGAATCAAACGAGACTCACCGCCAACTGCATTTTCCTCCTCCATTTTCATCATCAACAGCCAATCTGTCGGTTCATCTACGAACGTTCCGTCTGTGTGTAAAGTAAAAAGACGGTATGCTTGGCGAAGGTAAGAGTCACTATTGTCTGTATGCTTAACAGAGAAACGGGCATAGTAGTTACCTGTCATCGCATCAAAGTTAGGATCGCCGACTAAATAAGATATCGCAGTAGAGAAGATTACGTATTTATCTGTATCCGCATGGTCTTCGTTTAAGCCAATGGTATAACCACCCGTCTCCCGGTCATGAAGAATAGCGCGCAATGTTTTGCCAAAATCTTCATCAAGCACATCTAGAAGGTATTGAGAAACAATAAATCTCATATACGGTACGTATTCCAACTCTTGCACCGACACATCTTTTGCTTTTTCAAAGAAAGCATCCAAAGCAGATTTCTCAATCTCAATATGATACATTCTTTTCGATTGTGGGTGTTCCTCGATACGATAATTTTTCGTTTGAACAGTAAAATCCATAACTGCTTTTTCCGTCATACTCATGAAAAATCTCCTCCCATTTGTTTCACATTATTTTTCTTCTAAAAGCAAAAGAGCCAGCCACACGCATGACAACATGCATGACAGGCTGGCTCTAATAGACGGTATGGCTTTCTGGTGAAAAGTCCGCGTCTTATTAAACAGCATTTTAAATTTTCATTGTATTTAAGGTTATAATGTACTCATGGATAGAAAGAGATCTATTCTCTAACTAGATGAGAACTAATTATAGATTAACAATTTTTCATAAAACTGTCAATTGTTTTTCAAAGAAATTTTTGATCTAATGAAGCAATTATGAAACTAGCGCATATGTCAAGATGTCACCATTTTTTCTGACATTTGCCGGTATACTTCTTCGCCTATTTGCAGTGCGCCTGTTGCGGCAGGGGAAGGGGCGTTACAAACGTGAAAGCTGTGTGCGCCTGCGACAATATAAAAATCATCAACGAGTTCGCCGTTCGTGCGTAGTGCTTGAGCGCGCACCCCCGCTGGCGCTGCCATCACATCATCTTCCGTGATTTCCGGGATCAACTCTTGAAGGCTTGCGATGAATGCCTTTTTACTAAAAGATCGTTTCATCTCGTTTAATCCTTCCTTCATATTAGCGGAAGCCAGTTTCCAAAAGCCGAAAGAGCGAAGTACTTGAGATAAGTCTTTTACACTAATATCTAATTTGGTGTATCCCTCTCTCTTAAAACCAAGCACCGCATTGGGCCCCGCCTCTACGCTCCCGTCGATCATACGCGTAAAATGAACGCCAAGAAATGGAAAGTCAGGATTAGGAACTGGATAAATTAAATCCTTTACCAAGTGTTTAGCCGAATCTTTCAGTTCAAAGTATTCACCGCGGAACGGCACAATCTGCATATCTAAATGATAACCGGCCATTTCTGCGATACGATCACTATGTAATCCAGCACAGTTAATCATTAGTTTCGTCTGTAATGTCCGTTTATTTGTTTCAATCGTCACCCCTTTATTTTCTACAATCGCTTTCACTTCTTCATTTAAAAAGAGATCCGCTCCTTTTTCTTGAATGAGCGAAGCGATTTTCTTACTCACTTCTTTGTAGTTAACGATACCTGCAGCCGGCACTTCTACAGCTGCCACCCCATTCACATGAGGCTCACGCTCAAGCAAGGCATCACGTTCCATCCAGTTCACGGTCAAACCATTCTCTTGGCCGCGCTCATAAAGCTTGTTCAAAGCAGGAAGCTGCTCATT
Source organism: Bacillus piscicola (assembly GCF_022458745.1). GTDB lineage: Bacteria > Bacillota > Bacilli > Bacillales > Marinococcaceae > Alteribacillus_A > Alteribacillus_A piscicola. The sequence continues at coordinate 780,316 of NZ_JAJJJF010000001.1, read as the reverse complement.
GTTTGTTGCCACAATCACTTTCCCGCATTGATCATACTCTACTCCGTGCTCCTCACAAAAAGCAATCATGGACTTGCTTCCTTCTCTTGCAAATCTTGCTTTATAGCTTCCCGGACGGTAGTAAATACCGGAATGAATAACGCCGCTGTTATGACCCGTTTGATGGCTAGCCACTTCTTTTTCTTTATCAATAACAGCAACCGCTGCGTTCGGCTCTTTCTTTAAAATAGAATACGCAACTGACAACCCAACAATACCTGCTCCAATAATCGTATAATCGTACATTTACTTGGCACCTCCGGATTTATTGGTAGACGGGAGCGCTTTGTACTGCGTATACAAATCTTTCAGTGCAGCAATAATAGCGTTTTTCGCTTTCCCGTAATAATTTTCTTCAAGTGCCTTAATAGGCTTTTCGATTCCATTTCGCAAACTGTACCCGCGAAACAATTGATTAATGAATTCACGGCCATGTTCAGTTGCGAGTGTACACGAGCATTGCAAAATGACTCCGTATTGACGATCCAGCTCGGCTGTCACTGTCAATGTTTGAAACATACTCTGAGCGGCCATTCCTTCTGGCAGCCGGGAATGTCCCGCAATAAAAACCACATTATTATTGTTCATTATCGTTCCCCTCACTTACTTCCGAAAAATTTAGGCATTTTTAGATATTTTTCCGTCACCCATGTATGTAATATCTCTGTATTTCCCGTAATGGGTCACCATAAAGAATACACCTATTAACCACCAACCTAAAAGGATTATCCATTCATGAGAACCTAATCCGGCAGGCATTCCCGGTAAATATTGGACACCGATCCCAATGCTTAGCACTAAGCCGATTACAGCAATAAGATTTGTTTTTCCTGCCTTGAAGGGGCGAGGCATATCAGGCTCATTTTTACGTAACCTCAAAAATGCAACCGTCACCATTAAGTAAGCAATCACGATGGTCGATCCACCTGCATCAACAAGCCAGCCTAGCATCGGAGTACCAAAGAGCGGACTAATCGTAGCGAGAAGACCAATGAATAAAATAGCGTTAGAAGGCGTCTTGTATTTAGGATGCAGCTTTCCGAACCATGCTGGCAGCATTTTTGTTTCAGCCATCGCATACAATACACGGCTGCCCCCAATAATAAACCCGTTCCAGCTTGTCATGATACCAGCGATGCCTCCGAAAACGAGAATAACACCAAAAATTTCACCACCATATACATTTGCCATAGCCTCCGCGGTACTAAGTTCAGCGTTCATTAATCCTTCCTTATCTATGCCAAAGCCAACCGCATAAATGATACCAATATAAAAAACAACAGCTAAAATAACAGAAGTGATTAATAGTTTCCCAATAGATTTCGGTTTCATGTTCAATTCTTCTGCAGCTTGCGGAATGACATCAAATCCGACAAACATAAAGGGAGTAGCAATAATGACTGCGATTATCCCTTTTGCTCCTCCTTGCAGAAGTGGCTCAGCATTCGCTAGCTCACCGTTCATCCCAGAGCCGAATATAAGCATGACACCAACTGCCAGAATTAAAACAGTTAGGATCATCTGAACAGAAGCGGCAAATTTAACGCCAATGTAATTCACAGCAGTAACAAAAACAGATGCCACCATCCCAACGGCAACCCAAGTAAAGTATACATCATAGTTCGTAATCGTGTACATGTACCCAGCCTTATAATCCGGAAAGATAAATTCCAGTACATTAGGAAGCGCAACGGCTTCAAACGAAACAACTGAAATATAACCTAATGCAATGGCCCACGAGGCAATAAAAGAAGCTACAGGCCCTATACCTCGTAATGTATACACAAGTTCCCCGCCTGCTTTTGGCATAGCAGCAGCCAATTCAGAGTACACCATTCCAATAAAGATTACCAAAGCTCCACCAATTAGAAAAGCGATGATAGCCCCTAACACTCCAGCTTCTAACACCCAATCACCAGATAGGACGACCCAGCCCCAGCCGATCATGGCACCAAAAGCCAGAACAAGGGCATCTGCTCGTCCAAGGACTTTTTTTAGCTTTTTTTCCTCACTCATATTGTCACTCCTAAAACAGTTTGAATAACAGCGCTTTCATTGATACTTAAATGGATCACCCTCTGTGACTCCAGAAAGAATCAAACCCTCCTTCGAATGTTAATTTTTAGTCATATATAAAAAAGCCAGCTATACACTACGAGGATCTAAAAGTCCACGAGTGTATAACTGGCTCACATCTAAGGGCAGCACTATTTAAACAATAGCGTCTATTAGACTCGACAGTTATTTTTAAAAAATATAGCAAAACTAGCAAGTAAGTCTTCTTCATTGATCTAGATAGGGGGAACCGTTCTAGGAATGCGATAGACTTTCTTTTTCAAAGTTCATATAATTTTAACACTATATTCAAGTACAGGTCAATAAGAGTGTTATACATTAGGAAAAAATTACCAACTTATCTGTTACGTTACACTCATAATCATCACTTGTTTCGTACAAACGTGTAGCTCGCTGCAGTCACTACAGTCCTGATTCATTTTTTGAGGAACATTTTCTATATCAGTGAGGTGGAAGCCACATTTCGCAAAGAAACCTGTTTCTCCGGTAGTCGCCATGATCCTTTTTATATGAAGGTGCTTCGTTTCTTTTATTAGACGCTCAACAAGTGCTCTGCCGATACCACTCTGTCCTTTGTTTACATCTACTGCTAACGAACGAACTTCTGCCAGGTTTCTGTCAAGTTGATATAAACTCGCTGTACCAATTATTTCGTCCTCTGCGACTGCTACGTAAGTCAAGGAAAGGTTGTTGTATAATGAACGTCTTGTTTGTTTTAAAAGAATGCCTTGCTCCGTGTATCTATTAATTAACGATAAGATCTCATCGATTTCAGAGACAGCAGCTTTCTTAATGGTGATCACTTTTTCCCCTCCTTGCTTATCCACTATTTCACTAGTCTGTACTTCGTCAATCATAAAGAAGTACAACTTCTTACCGTTTCACTTCAAAAAAGTATGATTTAGAATGATAGCGGACACTCATGATCATCCCGAGTGCAAAGGTAGTCGCTACCAATGAACTGCCGCCGTAGCTTAATAACGGAAGGGTAAAGCCGGTAACAGGCAATAGTCCGAGACTCATACCAATATTTTGAAATACCTGGAAAGACAGCATCCCGATCAAACTGGCACAAAGATATTTCCCAAACGCATTGTGACAGCGGAGAGCGGTTATCAAAATTTGATAAAGCAATACAAAATAGAGCGTTATGACAAAAGCACCGCCTAAAAAACCATGCATGGAACTAATGACGGCGAATATGAAGTCAGTATGGGCTTCGGGTATATAAATAGACGTGTCATTATTTCCATAAAGTCTTCCCGAACCAATCGCTGTAATGGCCCGCACCGTCTGAAAGCCGGCATCTACATATTCAAATGGATTGAGCCAGCCATATATCCGGCTTACTTGATAATCTTTCAGCATAGACAGCAAATACGTTTCGACAAAAACGGGAAAGCGAAAAAATGCAAAAATAAATGCCGAGAAGGCAAGAAGCGGACCGCCAATTATAAGGACAAGCAGTTTGTATGAAATGCCTGACACGATCAATAAGGCAATAAAAATGGAGGCAATTAACATTACACTCCCCATGTCAGGCTGTCTTTCTAATAAAATAAGAACAGGCAGGACAACAAGCCCCATTTTCCCTATCAAAGTTATGTCCGTTTTTAATTCCCGATTATCCTGATACTTGGAATTATGTCGGTATGTCACCGCACTAAGCGTTATAATCAAAAAAATACGCATCAACTCGGATGGCTGTACAGAACCGATAACGGGGAAAGTAAACCAACTAACCGCCCCATTCCGCAAAGGTGCAATGGCCTCATTAGGTCCTATCACATCCAGTGCCACCAGCAAGAAGAGGCCGAAACCATATAAAAACCAATGGATATTAAGATAATACTCGAAATCAAAATGGAGGACGGCAAGCGCAACTACGAAAGCGAGCACATAAAAGATCATCTGCCGAATCGCAAAGTTCGTGTCGTACTGCCCCATTTCCTGTGCATAATTAATATAAAAACAGCTGATGACACCGAATAAAAAAATGACAAACAGCATGTTAATATCGTATTGCTTCTCCGTTACTGAATTTTGTAAACTCAATCGCTCATCACCAGATTCTACATATAGGGTATAACCTCAGAGTTGAAGTTTCTATGAAAATAATACACGATAAATGCTTACCCGTATAGGGGGAAGAAACAACTCCCTATTTACCGAGATATAAAGTATGCTGGATAGTGACACGCGAATTTAGAAGGAGAGAACACTAAACCATGAAAACATCACCTGTGCAAAAAAGCGAACGAATTGTCACATTAGATATCGTAAGAGGTGTCGCCCTCTTAGGAATTCTTTTTGCGAACATGTCCTTTTTCAAATCACCTGTTTATCAGATGCAGAGTTTACCGGGGCAAATATCCGCGTTTACCGATCCTTTCGACGAATGGACTGCTTTTTTTATTGACGTGTTCGTCGTCGGAAAATTTTATCCGATGTTTTCCCTACTGTTTGGTCTTGGTTTCTATTTGTTTTATGAACGCTTAAAGCACAAAGAACTCCCTGCCAAAAAGATCTATATAAGACGTCTTATTTTCCTTATCATTCTTGGATTGGCCCACCTTGTGTTTATCTGGTCCGGGGATATCCTTCATACCTACGCGGTGACTGGTTTTTTTCTCCTTTTCTTTGTCAGGAGAAAAGCAAAGACGCTTCTTTATTGGGGAATAAGCTTGATCACTGTTTCTGCCGTCGTGTTCTTTCTCCTTACGACAGCTGGCGGCTTCGTCATTAGTCTTAAATCTGGGACAGCGTTGGAATTGGAAGCAACGAACCTTGTACAAGCAGCCCATGCTATTTACAGTTCCGGCACTTATGGTGAAATTCTTTCTTTTCGCCTTACAGAAGAGGTCATCTATATCATCATCAATATCTTTTTTACGGTCCCAAACATTCTCGGGATATTTCTCTTAGGCATGTACATCGGACGGAGAAACCTGATACAGCAACCAATCAATCATCTGCCTTTTTGGAAAAAACTGCAGCTCATTTCTTTTATCATCGGTGGCCCGCTCGCTATCCTTTATGCCTGTTTACAACATGGATTCTTCGACCTCCCGTACTGGCTGGCAAGCGGGATAGCTGAAGGACTGAACATCTTTGCCGGTCCTTTGCTCATGTTGTTCTACGTCGCGTCGGCCGTGCTATGGCTACGCCGCCCGCACAGAACACGTTTATTCCAGCCTATCGCTTCCGTCGGCAAGATGGCGTTGACTAACTACTTGTGTCAATCTCTTATCGGTGTGTTCATTTTTTATGGGTTCGGGCTTGGTTTTTACGGCACAGTTGGCCCAACTGCCGGGGCACTCTTAACCATTCTCATTTATTCGTTACAGACAGTTGGGAGTGTACTCTGGTTAAAGTATTTCAACCAAGGACCGCTGGAAAAAGCGTGGAGAATTTGGACATATCGCTGACTCTGCAACTAACCACTGACCTGAAATGGGACCGCTATGGATATTTCATAGGAAGGGTCCCTATGGATTACTGTCTTCACAAGTCGGTATTCTCCCGCTGGAAAGGTAATACCTAGTTCTGCGGGAGAGTATGTTTGCACGATCGTCTCCCCCGCCCTAAGTTCCAACCCATAATTTTTGAAATCGCGGTTCTTATAAAAAACAGCATTTGAGTATAGTACGATGTACCACAATCCGTCCACCTTTTGCTCCAATTGGTAAAATTCTCCCAAAGTGAAGTCCTTGGTGCTTTGATTTTCAAGCGTCACCCTCATTTCTTCCGGCGTCCCTGTATATTTCGTTTTGTCAAGCGACAGCAAGAGTCCTTGTTTGGCAGAGGGTCTTTCTTGATCCGGGACGGGATCCGCTACCTTATCGAGCTCCACTTCCGGAGCACACGCACTTACACCTAAATGGAGCCCCACAGCCAAAAAGACCAAAAAAATCATACGCGGCATCACTATCCCCCCTTGTCCCAAATTAGCTAGAAACCGGAAGTGTAAACCAAAAAGTGTGAGAACGGCCCTGTGTATACAGACCGGCATTCCCGCCGTGTTGACAAACAATCTCCCTCACAATGGCAAGTCCAATCCCTTCTCCATCCCTGAGTTGGTGAGCACTGTCGGAACGCTGCTTTCTTTCAAAAATTTTCGTTTTTTCCTCTGGGGGTATTGGGCATCCTTCTGTCTGGACAGAAACGATGTAATTTTTCTCGTCTACTTTTCCCTTCATTGTGATAGGCGACGAATGGGTTCGATATTGAATCGCGTTCTGCAGTAAATTAAATATCACTTGTTGTATCGCATCACTGTCAAGCGGAATACTCCTCTCTTCAACTTCTACGAGGACCTTTATCTCTTTTTCTTCCAACTCCCATTCAAACAATTTCACACATTGCTGAATGATAGATTTGATATTTTGATTTTGTTTTTGGACCCCGGTAACGGAGGAAACAATTTCCCATTCTGAGAGCTTATATAAATCATCTACCAAATGTATAAGACGGGTAGATTCCTTATGAAGCGCGTCATAGAGTTCGGGTTCTCCATCTATCACTCCTTTTTTCAACCCCTCCAAGTAACCGTTAATATTAGAGAGCGGAGTTCTCAGCTCATGTGCTGTGTCGTCGACGAGACGCTGTCGTGATTCCTCGATCTCTTTTAATTTTCTGGAGAGATCATTGAAGTTATTCATTAACATACTAATCTCGTTCTCATTCTTAATTGTTAAGCTGTCCGGGAACTCTCCTCTTATTAACTTTTCCGTATAGCCGGCTAGTTTCCGAATAGGTATGACTACTTTTTTAATAAAGTATAAATAAAAAAGACAGCTCGCCGAAAAGGAAAGAACGAGAGTAAGCAGCAAATACCCAAATAATGTGTTGTTGAAAGCTTGCTGCTGTGTTGCGTTCACCCCGTTAATACCTCCGACGAGCTTACAGGCATATTGATATACCGTGAAACCGCTGATCCCAATTATCATACCAATAATAAGAAAATTACCTATTGTGAGACGCCCTACAAAGGATAATGCAGCTGCCTTCGACTTTTTAATCAACAAACTTATACCCCATTCCTCTTACGGTAGTAATGCGCTTTGGAGACGAAGGATCCTTTTCAATTTTTTCCCGGATGTGTTTCACATGCACATCAATCGTCCTATCTTGGACAACACTTTCTGTTAATGGGTAAATTTGTTCCAGCAGCTGCTCCCTTGAAAAGACTGTACCAGGATAACGCATAAAGTGATAAAGTAACGTGAATTCGATTTTTGTCAGGGAAAGAGGGGTTCCGTTTAGAGTAACTTCCCCCTTTCTCGGTTTGATTGTCAGACCATGACTCGTTAGACGTTGACATGTGTGACCGGTCCTTCTTAGGATCGTCTCAACTCGCGTAATAAGTTCTTCCGGGCTGAAAGGCTTTGTCATATAATCATCTGCGCCCAATTTAAGTCCGGTTATTTTTTCACGGCTGCTCACTTTTGCCGTCAACATTAAAATAGCGGTCTCATAGCCACGCTCTCGAACCCAACGACACACTTGTTCACCGGATATTTTCGGCAGCATTAAATCAAGGATAATAAAGCACGGCTCTACTTCCTGGATAACATGTATGGCCTCTTCTCCGTCATTCGCAGTCACAGCTTGATAACCATTTTTCTCTACATATATTTTGAGAAGATCCTGAATCATCAGATCATCTTCCACGATTAACACTACATGTTCCATTATTTCACCCTGCCATGGATTTTTAGTTAGTCCATCTTTTTCGTCTCATTCACCATCATGTCATATGTCATCGGCCCAATACTTATATGCTGGATGATCCCTTCCGAATCAACAAAATAGGAAGTAGGAATCGGCTGAATGTCATACAGATTCGCCACTTTTATATCCTGGTCCAATAAAATCGGAAAAGAAACACCAAAGTCATCTCTAAAGTCTTCTACCTGTTCAACGCCTGGTTCCGTTTGCGTCAGATTGACTGCTAGAATTTCAACACTATCTCCGTGCTCCATGTAAAAGTCTTGCATCTCCGGCATTTCTGCACGGCAGGGCGGACACCAAGACGCCCAGAAGTTAACAATCACTTTCTGTCCTTGCAAATCGGACAGACTTATTTGCTCTCCGGCAAGTGTCTCAAGCGTAAAGTCGGGCGCGCTTTCTCCTGTACGCAGCCAATCCCCTGGTTGCTGTGTCTCTCCTTCTTCACTTTCTACTAACTGAAACTCTTCACCGGCGGGAACCTCCGCCTTCGGTTCCCCTTGTGATTGCTGGTCATTCTCATCACTTGAAAAAGCCTCAAAAAAAGCCCAACCAATCATTACTGCTAGTATAACACCAATAATCGTTGTTCTCATTCTTACAAACTCCTCCCAATTGTCTTTCATAAAAACATTAACCTAGTTGTTCAAACCAGGTTCCTTCTATCAGTCTTAGTAAATAAATCGATAACCGCGTCAACTCTCCAGAATAAAGCAAAACCCCAATTATAATTAATAAAACTCCACCTATTTTCATGATGATAGCGGAATGTCTTACAATCCACCTTGTAGACCCGGCAAACAAGCCTAATGTTAGAAACGGTACCGCGAAACCAGCCGAGTAGGCAACAGAGTAGAAAAATCCTGACGATGGATTTGAGGCAGCTAGCACGAGGATGGAAGCAAAGATCGGTCCAATACACGGTGTCCACCCTGCCGCAAAACCAATACCGACAAGAAAGGTTCCGGCGAGTCCTGCCGGCTTCTTCGCAAAGCGAAACCGCTTTTGCTTGGAAAACAGTGTAATCTTAAGCCAGCCTGCTATGTAAAGTCCCATGACGATGATAAGTACACCGCTAATCCGTTGAATGAGAAGTCCCGTATCGCCGCGGAGAAGATTGTTCACGAACTGTCCCGCGTACGACGCCCCCAGTCCCAGGCCAATAAAGACTAGCGAAATACCAGCTAAAAACAAAAAAGAATGAGCAAGTATTTTTTTCCGTATCTCTTTTGTCTGTCCACTCTGCAAATCTTTCACCCCAACGCCCGTAATATACGATAAATAAGCAGGGAACAAAGGAAGCGTGCATGGGGACAAAAAAGAAATGATACCCGCCCATAAAGCAATCCATAATGTTACATCAGTCGTGTTCATCGCTACCTCCACCACCTAAGTGTGTTTTTTTGACAAGGTCATATACGGAGACAGTGCCTGTTATTATTATGGTAAGCATAAACGGAAGCACCGGCATATAAACGAATAGTATCTTGACAGAAATAAACGTTGTCATGATTCCTTTGAATAGTGCATACAATCCCACTCCCATCAGAAAAGAACACTGGTAGGAGCAACGTCTCCTCGTCATGGACAGCATAAAAAGAACTACTCCATTTACCAACATATGATAAGCGAAATCTCCACTGTCTGCTTGTATATAAACGTGGGCGAAAGCGTACAAAAATTCCATTAAGAGAAATAATTGAAATAAGTAAAGTGCCACTTCATAAAAATTGCGCGTTGTTTCGCTTTTAATGCCTACATAAACAACCGCAGCCAGACTAGCCAAGCTCCATTCCTTCCAAGTTCCGGGAGTTGCCAAGACCGCCACCGGGTCCTGCCATGAGCGTGGTATGTAAAATAAAAATGATGATAATTGGTAGGTGATAAGGAATAAAAATAAACTATTCACGTGCAAGTCTTGACGTTCTTTCTTGCCTTTCTTGCCCAACTCAGCCGGGAACAGCCAGCGGACGATCCCTAAAGATAAAACATAAGCACCGAGCAGTATCAGCCATTCTTTCTGTATGAGAAACGGTCCTACCTGCCAAACTCCCATCCACATTCACCCCTTCCAGATACCAGTACCCAATCTACCAAACTAATGTTAAGTTTTTATGAAGAAATCATTCATGAACATTTTCTATAAAACCGTCCCCAACCATTATTGAAATCAAAGACAGGAGGCCGATGCCGCTCAGGCAAATAATAAAATAGTGAAGTAACGACACTTCAGGAGTGTGGTATGACGTTGTGAAATCAAGAAAATACTAAAATAACAACGCCATAAGCATCCTATGGAGTCATGAAACAGGTAACTCCATGAAATAGAGACATCATTGCATGTGTATGAAGCTATGAAACCCGCAAGTTGCCAATATAACAGCGTCAATGCGTTCATATGAAGGTGTCAAAAGAGATAACCACAGAAATAACAACCTCATAGTGATCCAATGGCGTCTTTAAAGCAGACCACTCCTGAGATACAACGTCTTCGCTTTTGAACCGTGTTAGTGAAACCCGGAACTGATGTCGATCTTGTGCCTTTGGTGGTAAGACCCATCCACTTAATCAATTGTAACTCTGCTTTTGACAATCTTTTAGAAAACAAAAAAAGAGACCATCCCCACTACTTATGGGACAGCCCCTTCGCCATTCAAAAACATGAATGCTGTGTTTTTTCGTAGACCATCTACTCCGCTTTGGAAGCGAAATCATCCATTCTTTCTAGATAGCTTCCGATTTTCAATGGTCGCCTCCTAAACTAGCCAAAACGTCCAGAAATATAACCCTCCGTGCGGCTGTCTCGTGGAGAAGAGAACATTCTAGCTGTTTCATCATATTCAATTACTTCTCCATTTAAGAAAAAAGCTGTTTTGTCCGAAACTCGTGCCGCTTGCTGCATGTTATGGGTGACCATCACAATACTGTATTTTTCTTTCAACTCTGTAACAAGTTCTTCTATCTTCAAGGTAGAAATTGGATCTAGTGCGGAGGTCGGCTCATCCATTAAGATCACATCTGGCTCGACAGCCAAGCACCTGGCGATACAGAGTCGCTGTTGCTGGCCACCCGAAAGGCCCGTTGCGTTTTCCTTCAGGCGGTCTTTCACTTCCTCCCAAAGCGCTGCCCCTTTTAAACTTTTTTCCGCAATATCGGCAAGCAGCCTTTTGTCTTTTATTCCGTGTATTTTAGGTCCGTATACGACATTTTCAAAGATGGATTTAGGAAATGGGTTCGGTTTTTGAAAAACCATACCAACTTTCGTTCGCAGCTGTTCCACTCTGAAACTTTTATCAAAAATATTTTGCGAACGATAATAAATACTTCCGCTCGTCCGAACAGAAGGAATTAATTCGGTCATCCGATTCAACGTTTGAATAAACGTTGATTTCCCGCATCCAGACGGACCAATAACGGCGGTAATTTCATTTTCAGCAATCTTCATATCGATATTTTTCAGAGCTTGGTCAGCACCATACCACAAATTTAGCTGGTCGATCTGATACACATCTCGTTTATTATTGGCCGTTTGAGCGTGTATACGCGTTTCTACAGCTGGTTTTTTCAATTCTGCTAACATGTGTATTCACCTCTTATTTTATAGACGCTTTTGGAATTTGTTTCGAATCCATACTGCTACCGCATTCATTATTAACAACATCACTAAAAGGATGATAATTCCCGACGCCGCCACTTGATGGAATTCTTCCTGCGGCCGGCCAGTCCAGTTAAAAATTTGAATCGGCATTACGGTAAAAGATGACAATAATCCTTCAGGTAAAAAGGCTACATACGTAAGCGCACCGATCATAATAAGGGGAGCTGTTTCTCCAATCGCTCGTGATAAGGCTAGGATATTGCCGGTTAAAATGCCGGGCAGGGCAGCTGGAAGCACAATTCGATAAGTCGTCTGCCATTTCGTTGCTCCCATCGCAAAGGAAGCTGATTTCAACTCTCCTGGGACCGCACGAATCGCTTCCTGGGAAGCCACCACAATAATTGGGAGAATCAACAGTGCCATCGTAAGTCCTCCGGCCAGCACACTGCGTCCAAGCGCCATTTCCCGGACAAAAATTGTAAGGCCAAGAAGCCCGAAAACAATCGAAGGCACACCAGCCAAATTAGATATATTCATCTGGATTAAACTCGTAAACCAATTCTTTTTAGTGTATTCCTCTAAATAAATCGCCGTTCCCACTCCTATTAAGAAGGAGACAGGGGCCGTGACAGTCATCATCCAAATCGTTCCGATAAACGCTGAGAAAATGCCAGCCTCTTCTGCCTTTCTTGATGGGAACGAGGTCAGAAAGTCCCAGTCTATATACACGTAGCCTTGAGTAATAATGCGAGTGAGTAATACAAGTAACATCAAAAGACTAAAAGCGGTTGCTCCCACGAACAATCCCTTAAACCCTTTGTTTTTTACGATTCTCCACGAAAAGGAGGGGCGCGACTTGACAGATTCTGCGTAGTTCCTTTCGGTTGTTTCTGTCAGCATTAATATACCTCCCGAAATCGTTTGGAAATAAAATGAGCAAGTAAATTCATGATTAATGTGAAAATAAATAGAGTCATACCAACTGCATAAATGCTGTAGTATTCTGTTGTTCCATAACCAGCGTCGCCAAGACTGATCTGAACAATATAAGCCGTCATCGTCTGCACAGCAGAAGTAATATCAATCGATGCTGTCGGATTCGCTCCTCCTGCTACGGTCACGATCATCGTTTCTCCAATCGCTCGTGATACAGCAAGGACGAAGGACGCAATAATACCGGAAAAAGCTGCGGGCAGAACCACTTTGACCGCCACTTCTAAACGTGTGGATCCAAGTGCAAAGGCGCCTTGCCGCAAAGAATCCGGGACAGCGCTCATGGCATCTTCCGAAAGCGAGGCCACCATTGGGATAATCATTATTCCAACGACAATGCCCGGACTCAAGGCATTATAGATAGAAAGACTTGGAATCAAATGTTGCAAAATCGGTGTCACGAACGTTAATGCGAAGAAACCATATACGATGGTAGGAACACCTGCTAACACTTCTAAAATCGGCTTCACCGTGCGTCGTGTTTTATCGGATGCATATTCACTTAAGAAAATAGCTGATGCTAATCCAAATGGGATGGCAATGCACATCGCAATAAAAGCAATAACGAGCGTGCCCGTTAATAACGGACGGATCCCATAGGAAGCGTCATTGTGTAATGGATACCATTCGCTGCTCATCATAAATTCGATAATAGAAACTGCTTGGAAAAATGAAAGAGTTTCCGATATTAAGGTGATAATGATGCCGATTGTAGTAAGGATAGAAATAATGGCACATATTAAAAAAACGTTCGGCATCAGCGTCTCAGTTAGCTTTGTCATTCCTCGTCGCTTCGTATTTCGTTCGATCCTTTCTCTGACTGATGGACTCGATTGCTCGTTCATCCTGCTCCCCCCGATGTCGCTCTCCATTTTAAGTTATGAGTAAGATGGAGCCTCTTCTAACGAAGAAGAGGCATTTTATTTTATACTTAGCAACTATTTCCCGGCAGCTTCTTCTATCATTTTCTTATTCTTTTCATACTGTTCGTCTGGGAGATTGATATAACCAACTTCAAGAGCCAGGTCTCCCGCAACAGTATTCATAAATTCCACATAGTCACGCACTTGGGGTTTTTCTTGAAGGGACTTTGTCTTCACATACGTAAACAGCGGCCGTGAAAGCGGTTCGTACGTACCATCGTTAATTGTTTCGGGAGTTGGCTTTACCGGGCCGTCTCCATTATCGACGGGTACTGCTTTTAATGTATCTCTGTTTTCCGCATAATACGCATAACCGAAATAACCGATAGCATGAGGGCTGTTCATGACACCATTAACCAGGACATTATCATCCTCGGAAAGCTGTGCGTCTTTAGAGATGTCGCCTTCTTCCAAAATCACTTCACTCCAATAATCGAACGTACCGGAATCTGTGCCGGGGCTGAACCGTTCAATTGGCTCATCAGGCCATCCTTCACGGACATCACTCCACGTCTCAGCTTGACCATCCGTCCAAATTTTTTGCAGTTCTTCCACTGTTAAATAATCGACAAAATCATTCTCTTCACTTACTACGACGGAGATGCCATCGTAAGCGAGCGGCAATTCGATATAGTCAATTCCATTTTCTTCAAGGCCTTTCTTTTCTTCTTCTTTAATAGGACGTGATGCATTGCTGAGATCTGTCTCTCCATTAATAAATTTTTCAAAGCCGCCTCCTGAGCCAGATACCCCTACTGGAGCTTGGACATCAGGCGCTTCCATTCTATATTCTTCAGAAACAGCTTCCATAATAGGGAATACCGTAGACGAACCGTCAATCGCAATTTCACCAGAAAGGATTCCTTCATCATCCGAAGCATTATTTTCTTCCGCATCAGATTCTGTCTGTTCCCCTCCGTTCCCTTGTGCGTTTGTCTCTGAATCGGTTTCGCTCTCTCCACAAGCAGCTGTAAATGTCATCACAGCCGCCAATGCAGACACCATCCATACCTTTTTCACACTAACAACTCCCCTTCTTTAACATAGGTTGATAGATTTTAATAAGGAGTTCGTCTCTCCTAATTCCTAGTATAAAAAAGGGATATTAATAGGAAGTAGTGCTAGTGTTAACATTATGTAAATCTATGTTTGGATATTGTTAATAGAATCAATTTCACAAGTGCTTAATTTAGGTGACAACACGAATAAAACAAACAAATAAATTAGAAATCATTCGTTTACTATCATAAATATCTGCTGTTGATTGTAACGGAGGGCGGCGACTCCTGCGGGAATAGCATGAGTCTTGAGACCTCCGCTGTTTAAGCAAGGATCAAAGGCTAAAAGCGCCACGTCCTGTGGCAACGCCTTTGTGACCAACATCGTGTTGGCCTGAGGAGGGCTCAAACCATGCCCGCGGCTAAGAAGACACAGTGAGAACGAGCGTAAGCGAAGTTCGAACTGATGTCGCCCTTGTGCCTGGAGGTGAAAGCGTCCGCCTGCAGTGGAAATCAACTTTTCAACGCTGCTTCTAAAATGTTCGGATTTTAATCACTGAATTTATATTATGAAATTGACTTAATAGATAATACAAAAAATGGACTGGACAAATAAATCAATGTCCAGCCCATTTAAATTATTTATATATTTTTTTGCCAGCCTGAAGACGCGAGTTCTACTTTAGTTCCGGGACATTCCTTTGCTGCTTCAGCTGCTAGTTGCTGATGGTCGCCAAAGTGGGGCAAGTGGCTGAGTAAGAGAAGAGGCGCTTTTGCAGTCCTTGCCATCCTCCCTGCCTCTTCGCTGTTCATATGTCCGGCCTTTTTACCATCTTGTCCCTTGTAAAGACTACATTCTGCAATAAGTAAATCAGTGCCAGCGGCAGCTTGAGCCAACGTTTCTGAATAACTCGTATCTGCGGTATAAAATAACGCCGCTTTCTCTGTTTCTACTTTCATCGCATAACAGGGAACTGCGTGGCAAGTCGGATAGAAGGAAAAGGTGAAAGGTCCAATCTGTACAGGCTGTCCCGCTTCATAAGGGGAAGCAGATACAACATCTTTGTAGGAAAGTTTTGCAAAACCGCTTTTATCATCCTGATGACCAAAAATAGTGAATGGTTTTATTTTTTCGTCCGATATATATGGCTGCAGCAGACGAAAGTAGTGAAGCGCCCCTAAGTCGCCTATATGATCGTTATGATAATGGGAAACGACGAGAGCATCAAGCTCCTTTAAGTCACAATAATATTGAAGCTGAGCAACAACACCACTTCCACAGTCAATTAACACCCGATAATTTTCTTCCTCTATCAAGTACCCGGAAGCAGCTTCTCCTTTTTCCGGGTACGCGTGCCAATAACCAACAACAGTAACTTTCATGCAAACACCCTCTTCCTGTAATAAATTCCTTACCAAAAAGTATACCCTGTCCGTGAAAAGTATTCACGAACAGGGTATGTGATTTGCAAAAGGATCTAAAGCTATACTCCAAATGGGTTCAGCGGCTTCGCTCCGTAGTAGGAGAGGACGCTCTTGTCTTCCATATACAAATCTAACGTTTCTACGCAGAGCTCTCTTCCATAACCGGACTCTTTGTAACCTCCAAATGGGGTTCCTGGAAAAGCGGAAAAGGGGCAATTAACCATGACAATGCCTGCTTCGATTTGATGTGCTACACGGGTGGCCCTTGCCTGGTTTGTTGTCCAGATTGCAGACCCCAGCCCATATTCAGTATCATTTGCACGCTTAATGGCATCTTTTTCATCACTGAACTTCTCTACGACTACCACCGGGCCGAAAATTTCCTCCCGAACTGCTTTCATGTCAGGCGTGACATTGGTTATGACAGTCGGCTCGTACCAGTGACCATTTTCAAAGCCTTCTATCTTTTTCTCTTTTCCGCCTGTTGCAATCGTGGCTCCTTCTTTTTTAGCAGATTGAACGTATCCATCAATCACTTCTAATTGGTCACGGCTGATGATCGATCCGAGGTGTGTACCTTTGTCAAACGGATCTCCCAATTGCAACTTCTCTGTCTTTTCGATAAATTGTTCCATGAATTCATCATAAATATCTTCATGAACAAACATCCGTGAGCGGGCCTCACACGATTGACCCGTGTTAAAATATATTCCAAAAAGTGATCCGGCAACGGCTGCCTCCATGTCTGCATCCGCAAATACGATGTTCGGAGATTTCCCTCCCAACTCAAGCGTGGTGCGTTTTAGGGTGCTGGAAGCTTTTGCCATAATATCCTTACCAGTAGGGGTTGAACCGGTAAATGCCACTTTGTTTACATCTTTATGCGTGACTAGGTAATCCCCAATTACGCTTCCGGACCCCGGGATCGTATTGACAACCCCTTCCGGAACGCCGGCTTCATGGCAGATTTCATTGAGAATGAGCGCTGTAATTGGTGTAAGGCTGGCGGGTTTCACTACAACCGAGCACCCTGCGGCAATGGCCGGTGCAATTTTCCATGCGGCCATCATCAACGGATAGTTCCACGGAATAATTTGAGCACATACCCCTACAGGCTCCTTGTGGGTATAGTTAAAGAATCCATTAGGCATGTTATTGACATGGCCGCGATGCCCGACAATAGCCCCGGCGTAAAATTCAAAGTCCTCTATGGATTGATTAATCTGAACCTGGGCAGCACCGACCGATTTTCCACTGTTTAACACTTCTACTTCAACCAGTTCCTTAAAACGCTTTCTCATAATGGCAGCTATCTCATTTAACACACGCGAACGTTTTCCTACTGGATATTTCCGCCATTTCCCATGGTCAAATGCTTCTCTTGCTGCTTGTACAGCTTTTTCTGCATCTTCTTCGGAAGCTTTCGCTACCGTTGCGAGTACCTCTCCTTTCGCCGGGTTGTATGTGTCGAACACTTCACCAGAACGACTGTCTACTCGTTTGCCGTTTATAATCATGGAGTAGTGGCTGCGCTTCATTACTCCTGTTTCCGTAATTAGATCCGCAGATGCTGTTTGTGTCATAAATGCAATCACTCCTTTATTTATTTTCCGGTAAATTGAGCGGTTCGCTTTTCTTTAAACGCCGCTAGCCCTTCTTTATGATCAGCTGTTGCCCCAGCTATTCGTTGTGCTTGTGCTTCCTTTTCTAAGAATTCATCCAGTGGTTCGTGCATACTGTCAATCATATATCGCTTGATGAGTGAGACCGCTGTAGTTGGCATTGCAGCTAATTTATCGGTGAATTGCACCGTCTTTTCTTCCCATTCGGGAGGCTCGATCATCTCCGTGGCAAGCCCGAGCTGGAACGCTTCCTTTCCGGTAAGCGGTTTTCCAAGCACTGCAAGCTCCATGGCTTTTGCGTAGCCGATCACGCGCGGAAGCATGTATAAAAAACCAGTGTCAGGAATCAACCCAATACCTGTGAAAGCACTGACGAACTTAACATCTGGTTTGACTAAACGAAAATCACAAGCTAAAGCTAAGCTCATGCCGGCTCCTGCTGCTGTACCATTTACCGCCGCTGTTACTGGTTTTGAGGTATTTTTCAATGCTTTTAACATTGGATGATAACGCTTTCTTAAAAATGCTGCATGGTTTGTTTTTTCATCCACACCACCTAAATCTTCACCAGCGCAAAACGCTTTTCCAGCCCCTGTTATCATGATGCTTCTTACTCCGTCATCTTTCTCTGCTTGGCGCAGCGAATGGATGATATCCTTGTTCATCTGGGCAGTGAAGGCATTAAAAGCTTCCGGACGGTTTAAACAAATTGTCGCTGTCCCACTTTCTTTACGATACAAAATAGTTTCATATTCTTGGCTCATTTTTCACTCCCCCTTAAAAGTAGGGCGCCGTTTTTCTACAAATGATTGCATGCCTTCTTGTTGGTCTTGGGAGTCAAACAGCATGTAGAAATTCTTCCTCTCAAAATAGAGACCTTCCATTAAAGGAGTGTCAACTGCTTTATTAACTGCCTCTTTAATCAGCCGTACGGAAATGGGCGCTTGTTCACTCAGCTGGACAGCAAGCCGCATCGCTTCTTCTTCCACCATTTCAGGAGCAGTGATCCGGTTAATGATGCCATAGTGTGCGGCTTCCTGAACACTCATTGGCTCACCAAGCCAAATCCACTCAAGCGCCTTCGCCCGCCCCATCGCTTTCGTCAAGTATTGTGTCCCGCCCGCTCCCGGCATCACGCCTAACTTCACTTCCGGAAACCCAAAAGAGGCATTCTCTGCTGCGACAATTAAGTCACAGTGGAGTGCTAATTCAAAGCCGCCCCCCAAAGCAAATCCTGCAACAACAGCAATCAACGGCTTTTTCACTAACATTAACCGGTCCCAGGAAGAAAACGGATCGGCCATCTCCAGTGAGAGCGGAGTCTCCTTCATCATTTCTTCAATGTCTGCCCCGGCGGCAAATGCTTTTTCGTTTCCTTTCATGATGATGACACGAATATTCTCATCACGATCAAATGCTTCAGCTTGGTCTACTATTTCTGCAACCATCTGCCGATTCAGCGCATTCATTACGCGCGGGCGATTCAATTGAATAACCCCAACTTTTCCTTCTGTGAAAGCTATTACCTGCTTATCACTCATTAACTTCTTCCCCTATCATTAACGTGACAAGATCACCCGCGAATTCCATCACGTCTTTCCCAGAAGCCTTCCCTTCGTCTGTTTTCATCGCTTTTTGCAGGGATTCATGGTCATCATAGAACATTTCACACAGTAAATAGTAATCACTTTTCCCCATTGGTGAACCAACAATTTTGGTGACTTTCATTTCCCTTAATCCAGGAATCTTTTTAGTAATGGGGGTGTGAACGTTAAAGTAGTGTTCGTCAAAATTCTCCTTATTTTCCGGCTGTTTGTACAGAGCGATTAGCTTTACCATGGTTACTATCTCCTCTCATCATTACAAAATGGAATATTCTACTACCGGCTTCATCGCTTCAAAAGGATTTTTACAGGATCGGCAATATAAAATACTTCGGCAAGCCGTCGGACCAAAAATATTATCCATCGATGTATAAGACGAATTGCAATATGGACAATCAACACGCCATTCCTCACCCGGCCGATAGTTTTCAGGCGGCGGGGACACCCCATGTCTTTTCAGCTGTCGTTTTCCTTCCTCTGTAATGGCATCTGTGGACCATTTTAAGGAGAATGAAAACGTAACCCGGCAATTGTCCACCCACTCCAGTTCCGCAATTTCTTTTTGCACGTTTTTTTCAATGATATCGAGCGCAGGGCAGCCCGCAAACGTCGGAACCATTGTCACTGCAACGTCCTTGCCATTGACTGCTATTTCATGCACCATGCCTAAATCAACGACGCTGACGCCCGGAAGTTCTGGATCATCTACTTTTTTTAAACGTTTCATAATTTCCGCAGTTCTCTGTTGCATTTCCATGATACCTCTCCTCTTTCAACCACTTACCAAACAGCTTCTCGATCACTTACGTACACTTCAGTAAGTGTAGCGAGTGCCTGCTCTAAATCTTTTGTATGCTGTTTGGCACGGCCGTTTCCGAGATTTTTTCCTAAAGGGATATTTGGCAGAAAACCAAGTGTTTCTTCCACACTCTGCTGCCACTCTTCTTGTAAGTCTTTTTCCTTTTTAATAAGTTTCTGTCTTTCCATCTCCTCTGCCAGCGGACCAAGCTCAAGTGCATCTAATATTTCCCGCCACGCCTCTTCCAGTCGTGAATGAATTCTCATCCTCGCTTCCTCTGTCGCACCATGCAGCTGAGTAATCCACATTTTCCAATGTGCTAAATGATAGGGTTGTTCCATTAGAATTTTCTGTGCTGTATGAGCAAGAGGCTCGTAGGAACTTCGCGATGCTGCTTGTAATTTCACTTTTTTGAAAGTTTCATAAAGAAATTGACGAACAACGGTTAAAGCCCAATCGTAATAAGGTTCTTCTACATACGTTCCTTTACCATTCACTTTTTCAAAATAAACAGCATTCCGTCGTTCACTCGCAGAGCGATCATGAGCGAGGGAGTCCGCACTGCCTTCTCCCAAATCTTCCAACAGCTGATAAAACAAGAAAGCATGCCCCATTGTGTTTTGGGTTATAGAGGAAAAAGCTACATCCTCTTCAATATGAGGAGCAAGCCCGAGCCATTCTGAACCTCGGAAGGAAACGATAAAGTCATCATCCGCGAACTGGTACAACAGTTCCACTAAGGCGTTGTAGTATGACTGATTCTTCTGAGCTTCTGCAGGTGTCTCTACCAAATTCATTTCTTTTTCACCTCTTTCCAAGATAGGATTTCTTTTTCGTCTAACATACCCTGTTCTTTTTCCCGCCATTTTTTCCGCAAATAGCCATATCCTTTTGTTGTTCGGTAATCTTTATTGTCCAGACGCTTCGTCCATTGTTTTCGCTCTTCGCTCGTCAACCCCCGGATTTCTTCCCTGGGTACTACCCAGACATCGATGACATTTTCTCGACGCATGAAATTCTCTTGAGCTAGATTAAGTGCCATTTCTGCGTTAGGAGCAAGCAAGCTGAATTGATGTTGAATCGGCGATTTTTCATTCTTTTTACTGAAAACCTCATACTTTTTGTAAAAGTTTGCTTCTGTTTTTTTATCTGCCATTGTGAAGGGCCTCCTCCTCTCTACATTTTTAAGACATTGCCGCTGTCGGAGCTAATGCTTCACGCACCCAGCTATTATTTTCATATGCGATTTCACGAAGCCGCAGTCTTTCTTTAGATCGTGGTCCATTGTTACTAATAATCTTCTTAAATTCAGTCCAATCGGGCTGTTTGTAGATCCACTTCTGCTTATCTTCATCGTAATGTGCCGTCTCGTCTGGAACAGTGAGTCCTAAAGCGAAGACACGAGGTAAGTACTTATCAAGAAATGCCTGACGCAGCTCTTCATTCGAGCTCTTTCTAATGCGATATTTTGTTGTCACCTCTTGCTTTGACGAACCCGTTGTCGAAGCAGACGCTGGGCCAAAAAACATGAGTAAGGCCGACCACCAACGGTTTACTGCATCTTGAAGCATCGCACGTTGTTCTTTCGTTCCCTCAGCAAGCGCCATAACAATCGCCTCTCCGTGCTGGGCATGAAAGACCTCTTCTGCACAGATGCGCTGTAAGGCACGCTGGTATGGTCCGTATGAGGCATCAAGCATATTTGTTTGCGAGATGATCGCCGCCCCGTCCACTAACCAGCCAATCACCCCTGCATCCGCCCACGTTTTCGTTGGCATGTGAAAGACGTTATGAAACTTCAATTTGCCTTCTAGCAAATCTCGCATTAAGTCTCCTCTATCTTTACCGTAAGGAGCCATTAAATCTTCAGCCACTCGGAGAAGAAGTTGTCCATGACCCATTTCATCTTGAACTTTTGCCATAATTCCCAGTTTTCTTTTTAGAGTCGGAGCTTTCGGTACCCATTCTTTTTCAGGAAGTGCTCCCATAATTTCACTTATGCCGTGCATGGAAATCAGCTTAATCAGCGTTTGCCGGTACTCATCCGGCATCCAGTCATCCGCTTCAATTTTTTCCCCCGCTTCAATACGGGCCATAAACTCTTCATACTTCTCAGGATCCTCTTTCTGCTCATTTTCTGAATATATTCCATGTTCTACAAGGTTATACATCATCTCACCTCTTCATCACGTTTATTTAACGTCATTATATTATAATGTTATACAATTCGCAATGATGAAATATTATTTAATTGGAAATTTTTTATGAAAAGGTTATTATTCCCTAGTATCAAGCTTTTTATATTTTTTGTTATATAGTTAATTTTCCAAAAACTATTGACAGCGCTTTCTGTCAAGGGTAATTTATACATAACAAAATTTTTAAAAACGTTATTTTTTTATCATTAGATAAGGAGGGGTACACATGTCTGTTTTCGCGGCAGAGGAAGTGTTTAATCAATCAAACATGAAAGATCTTCAATGGAAGCGCTTAAAAGGAACAATTGAACGTGTTTACGCAAATGTACCTTTTTACAAAGAGGCCTTTAAGGAACATCATATCCACCCAAATGACATCCAAACTTGGGATGATATCAAGCGTCTGCCCTTCACACAGAAAAACCATTTGCGTGAAAACTACCCTTACAATATGATTGCTACGCCTGTAGAAGAGGTTGTAAGATTACACGGATCATCCGGGACAAGCGGCAAACCGACGGTTGTTGCCTATACAAAAAATGATATAGTGAACTGGGCAGATCTCATCGCTCGTGCCATTTACATGGCCGGAGGAAGAAAAGGCGATATCCTTCATAATGCCTATGGCTACGGACTATTTACAGGCGGCCTTGGTCTTCATCACGGTTCTGAGCGTTTAGGCTGTGTAACAGTACCAGTATCCGGTGGCAATACGGAAAGACAAATTACTTTGATCCAGGATTTTAAACCGCGGGTCATATGTGGCACACCATCCTACATCTTAAATATTGGGGAAACAATGTTAAAAATGGGGCTCGATCCAACTGCAACTTCGTTAAAATATGCCATTCTCGGAGCGGAGCCGTGGTCGGAAGAAATGAGAACTACGATCGAACAACTCTTTGACATGAAAGCAATGGATATATACGGGTTGAGTGAAGTAATGGGACCGGGGGTTGCCATGGAATGTGAGGAGTGCCAGGACGGCCTCCATATTGCTGATGACCACTTTTACACAGAAGTAATTAATCCAGATACATTAGAAGCCGTCCCTGATGGTGAAGATGGCGAACTCGTATTTACCAGTTTGACGAAAGAAGCCTTGCCGATTATCCGCTACCGCACCGGTGACATCGCATCCCTTACTCGCGGGAAATGTAAATGCGGACGCACCACGACGAAAATGAGCCGCGTCAAAGGCAGGATTGATGACATGTTGATTATTCGCGGGGTCAATGTCTTTCCATCAGAAATTGAACGCTGCATCTTACAAATAGAAGAAATTATGCCACACTATCAAATTCATCTTTCTAAAAAAGGAGTAATGGACCAGGCTACACTGCATGTAGAAGTGAACGAAACGTTTTTCAACACCTTGTTAGAGAAAAACTTAGAACATCCTAACGCAGTAAAAATTGCACGAAAAATAGAGTCAGCGCTTAAAACGCAGGCATTAGTTTCCATGGAAGTCTGCTTAGAAGGTCCTTCATCCATCCCCAGATCAGAAGGGAAAGCTAAACGCATTGTTGATAATCGTAAAACATTGGTATAGTCGTTTTCTATAGCGAAGGAAAAATCCTTCGCTATTTGCCTTTCCTCATACCTTTCGCGTTCCAGCCCATATTAAAACGAGTATTTAAAATGAACATTCCCTATTTATAGTGTATGATATTAGGATCACCGTTTTTTTATTGTTATAATAATACACATTAGGTGACAATACGACAAAAGGAATGGAGAGTATATGGAAAAGACGTTCAATACCCGTTCAATGATATTCACCTTATATGGTGATTACATTCGTTATTACGGAAATGTAGTGTGGATAGGCAGCCTCATTCGACTTTTGGAGGAATTTGGTCATAATGAACAATCGGTGCGGGCGGCTATTTCGAGGATGAGCAAACAAGGGTGGGTAGAATCCGAGAAAAAAGGCAATAAGAGTTATTACTCGCTAACGGAGCGCGGTCGGGCACGGATGGAAGAAGCAGCTAAACGAATTTACAAATTAGAATCCCCTTCCTGGGACGGTAATTGGCGGATTCTCGTTTATACGATTCCTGAAGAAAAACGCCATATTCGTGATGAACTCAGACGCGAACTTGTCTGGAGCGGTTTTGGCCTTTTATCCAACAGCTGCTGGATTACTCCCAACCCGTTAGAAGAACAGATTCATCAAATGATTGAAAAATATGACATTGAGGATTACGTGAATTATTTTATTGCCTCTCATGGCGGGATGAAAGACCACGGTGATTTAGTAGCAAAATGCTGGGATTTGGAAGAAATAAACGATTTGTATTCGAAGTTTATTCAAGACTACAGCCAGAAATATATTATCGACAAGAGTAAAATTGAAAAAGGTGAAATGACGGACGGTGCTTGTTTTGTTGAACGTACCTTGCTCGTTCATCAGTACCGCAAATTTTTGTTTGTAGATCCAGGTCTTCCCCAAGAACTATTACCAAAAAATTGGTTAGGAGACTCTGCCGCTTCCCTGTTTGCTGATTATTACCGTACGCTGGCTGAGCCAGCAACACGCTTTTTTGAGTCGGTTTTTGAACAAGGTGAGTTAGATCTGAAAAAAGATCATAGTTATAACAACTTAAATCACCCTTTAATCAGTACAAAAGCAAACCAGCCATAGAGTAACTCTGCAAATGTTCGAGCTAGAAGGATGAAACTTTTACGTTTCATCCTTCTTTTTTATTTAACGAAAATTTATCGATTCGTTCCAAAACCGATATACCACAATTTTCACTTGCAGCATAAATGGACAATTAACTTCTCAGGGGCTTTATTCTACAGCGGTTATCATGTTATTTTAACGAAAAATAAAATAAATTTATTACCCCCTGTTGACTTTTACACTGTTTTCTTTTATCATTTTTATAACAATTTTAAGAAATGGCGTTAAAATAACGTTATATATTAGGGGGGGTTCATTCATGGCTATTTTTACGATAGTTGATCAAGATACTTGTATTGCTTGCGGCGCTTGTGGTGCATCCGCTCCTGATTTATTTGACTATGATGAAGATGGCTTATCTTTCTTTGTTGGCGATAACAACCAGGGAAATACGCCTGTCGACGAAGATTTGGTCGATGACTTAGAGGATGCTGTTGAGGGTTGTCCAACAGGATCGATAAAGACCGCAGAAGAGGCATTTGCTGGAGATCCTTCCAAAGCCGTTATCGCTTAAAGTGAATTTTCAATCATAGTTCCCTCCTTCACCTGCCCTTCGAACTATGAGGGGTGTGTTCGTACAACAATGTAACAGGACATTGTTTGTCGACACGCCCGTTAATTTGCGACTTGAAATAACTGAACATTCGTGAAAAAGGTGGTGCTAGACGGAGTGACTGATAAAAAAATCTTCGACATGACTATTATTGGAGCTGGGCCAGTTGGTTTGTTTACTGCTTTTTATGCCGGCATGAGGAATGCATCTGTAAAGTTAATGGACAGCATGCCGGAAGTTGGCGGACAGCTCTCCGCTCTCTATCCGGAAAAGTATATATATGACGTTGCTGGTTTTCCAAAAATAAAAGCACAAGACCTCGTCGATCAGTTATATGAACAGGCGCGGCAGTTTTCACCGGAAGTATGCGTCAAGGAACCGGTAGAAAAAGTAAATAAGCTTGATGACGGAACGTTTGAGCTTGTTACTCCCCTTGGTGTTCATTACTCACGAACCATTATTATTACCGCCGGTGCCGGGGCGTTTCAACCGCGCAAACTGAAAGTAGAACATGCTGATCATTATGAAGAAGGCTGCCTGCAGTATTTTGTAAAAGACCTGGAGCGTTATAGAGACCGCCGTGTCCTCGTCTGTGGCGGTGGAGATTCTGCTGTTGATTGGGCGCTTATGTTGGAGCCGATCGCCAAGAAGGTAATTCTTATTCATCGGCGTGACAAATTCCGCGCTCACGAACACAGCTTGGAGGAATTAAAAAAATCACGTGTAACCATGATGACCCCATATGAAGTGAACCAATTAATCGGTAATGATAATAAATTGAAACAAGTGCTCATAAAAGAAGTTAAAGGAGATGATACCTCCTTAATCGATGTAGACGAACTCATTGTGAACTTCGGTTTTGTTACCTCTCTCGGCCCTTTAAAAACATGGGGGCTCGATATTGAAAAAAATGCGGTCTTCGTAAACTCACGTATGGAGACTAATATTCCAGGTATTTATGCAGCTGGGGATATTTGCACGTATGAGGGGAAGGTCAAGTTGATTGCTACCGGCTTTGGCGAAGCACCGATTGCCGTTAACCACGCTAAAAACTTTATTGATCCAAAAGCAAAGCTTTTTCCGGGACACAGCACAAACTTATTTGCTTCTGCCGCCACTTAAAGAATGGAGCATAGTTTTGAGATAACAGTCTCCCGCCGCTTTTCTGGGAGACTATCGTTTAGCAATTGTTTTCACATTGTTATATTTAAAATAATCATAAATCAGGAGATGAAAATGTGAATAATAAGCCGAATGACAAGGAGCACCATCACCAGCATAAACAAGAAATTTATGACATTCTTTCAAACGAGCCTTACGCTCAGTTTTTGGGGATACAGTTAACGGATCTCGGAGAAGGCAGTGCTCAAGCGGAGTTGGAAGTGAAAGAGCATATGCTGAACGTACACGGCACCGTTCACGGGGCAATTATTTTTGCACTGGCCGATTATGTTTTTGCTTCCGCTTGCAATTCTTACGGTAGAACGGCGGTCGGACTGTCTACTACTGTTAACTTTATGGCGGCGGGTAAAAAAGAGGAACGGCTGCACGCCATCGCTAAAGAAGAAAAGAAAAACCACCGAACGAGCTGGTACAAAATTAACGTTTACAGTGGCAAAGAATTAATAGCAACAATGGAGGCTCTCGCTTATCGGAAAAACCATTACTTCGTTGCAAATAATGAGGAACAAGGAGGACGTAATCCGTGAGCAATGTCGTACTAGAAAGAGATGGACACCTTGCTGTATTAACTGTTAATCGACCTCAGCAGCTAAATTGCTTTGATTACGCCACGCTCGTCGAATTAGGTGAGATAACGGAAAGTCTGCGAACTGACCGGGGTATCCGGACCATCATTGTGACGGGGGCTGGGGAAAAAGCTTTTAGTGCGGGGGCTGATCTAAAAGAACGCCGGACGCTTCGCGAACACGAAGTACAGCGTAATGTAAATAAAATTCGTTCTGTATTCAGCATGATAGAGGAGCTGCCGCAGCCAACTATTGCCGCGGTCAATGGGTATGCGCTCGGCGGAGGATTCGAACTGGCACTTGCTTGTGATTTCCGTTATGCAGCCGACCATGCTATAATAGGTCTGCCAGAAGTGAGTATGGCTATCATTCCCGGCGGTGGCGGCACCCAAAGGCTGACACGGCTAATCGGACCATCACGAGCAAAAGAACTAATTCTTACTGCACGCCGTCTGTCCGCAGTTGATGCAGCAAAATTGGGGATCATTAACAAGGTCACATCCAGCAATCATTTAATGGCAAGTGCACGAGAACTAGCTGATGAAATAAATCAAAATGCGCCGCTTGCTGTCACTCAGGCCAAATTTGCGATCGATCAAGGCTGCAACACAGACATTCATACAGGTATGGCTATCGAGGCGAAAGCATATGAAGTAATTATCCCAACGGAAGACCGTACCGAAGCACTCGAAGCTTTTAAAGAAAAGCGGAAACCAACATTTAAAGGAAAATAATTCAAAAAAACCCCATCCGTGAAGAATGGGGTTCTTTATTATGCTTCCTTCGGATATACACTTACCTGCTTGCGCTTTTTACCGAGGCGCTCAAATTTCACCACGCCGTCGATTTTAGAGAAAAGGGTGTCATCGCCGCCAATTCCTACGTTCACACCAGGATAGATGCGAGTACCGCGTTGGCGCACGAGGATAGATCCGCCTGTGACAGCCTGGCCGTCACCGCGTTTTGTACCGAGACGCTTCGCGATGGAATCGCGGCCGTTCTTCGTACTACCTACCCCTTTTTTCTGAGCGAAAAATTGAAGGTCAAGTTTCAACATCAAGCTCACCTCCTATCTGTCTATGAGTGTAATATGTTCGCCGTATTGATCAGCGATCGTCTGCAAAGAGACGAGCATGCCTTCTAACAGCAACTGAACTTTCTCCCTGACGTGCCTCTCCGCAAGTTCCGGCACGGCGCAGTGGAGATAACCGCCATCTTCCTCCATCTCTATATCCATTTCCACCTCACACAGTTCCGCTACAGCGTTTACTGCTCCGAATGATATAGCAGAAGCCCCGGCACAGACAAGATCATAGCCATAAGGCCCGGCTTCAGCATGTCCTGCCATAGAAAAGGATTGTATTTCATTATGATGACGGATGACGTTTACTTTAATCATGGGTTTTCCTTATGCGTCAATCTTTTCGATGAGAACTTTCGTGTATGGTTGACGATGACCCGTTTTCTTGCGGTAATTTTTTCTACGCTTGTATTTAAATACAGTGATTTTCTTTTGGCGTCCTTGCTTATCGACTTTACCAGTCACTTTAGCGCCATCAACAAATGGGGCACCAACCTTTACTGTGTCGCCGCCGACAAACACGACATTCTCAAATGTCACAGCATCACCAGCAGAAGCGTCCAGTTTTTCTACGTAGATTTCCTGTCCTTCTTCTACCTTTACTTGTTTTCCACCAGTTTCAATAATCGCATACATGATATGCACCTCCTATTACTCAGACTCGCCAGAGCAGGTGCCTTTTTAGGACTTTTACCTGCAATTGTGCGGTTGTAGTTTGGGTGCTAACCAAACAACATAACAGAAAAAATAATAACATATTCTCTATCCCGTGTCAATCATGCTATCAGAGCTCTTTCCGTTGATTATCCCAGCTCTTATATCGCTTCTCTGCTTCTTCTTTTGATCCGATAAACCGAATGCCGATCGTTTCGGAACGCTGCTGGAGAAAAAAAAGTACAAATGGGTATCGCTTTTGCCATTCCGTTACCAGTTCGCCCCCTTGGGTGTTCAGCCAATCCATCACCCGATCAGGCAATTCGACGACAAGTGCTTCTGTTTCCAGATCTTTATGTTCATGTAATAGCCGTTCCAACCGGTATGCTAGTGCTTCAGCCGAAAGTAAACGGCCGTTTCCCCGGCAAGTTGAACAATCTGCAAATAAGGTATCTCCCAGGCTCCTTCTTACTTTCTTTCTCGTCATTTCTACTAAACCGAGTGGGCTTATCCCAATAACATTCGTTTTCGTGCGATCTTCTCCTAAAGCTTGTTTAAATGAGGATAACAGCTTGCGTTTGCTTTCTTCTTTCTTCATGTCAATAAAATCAATTACGATAATCCCGGATATATCACGAAGTCGTAATTGCCGGGCAATCTCCAAAGAAGCTTCGATGTTCGTTTTTAGAATCGTTTCTTCTAAATTTCCCTTTCCCGTAAAACGGCCGGTGTTCACGTCAATTACTGTCATTGCTTCCGTATGTTCAATCATTAAAAAACCGCCGCTTTTTAACCACACTTTCGGCTGCAACGCTTTATCCAGCTCTTTGTCTATTCCTTCACTAGAGAAAATATTTTCATTTCCTCGATGATGGGCAACTTTTTGTAACGCTGCTTCATCAAAACGTAACAATCGCTTTATTTGTAAAAGATCCGGACGATGGTCCACGACTATTCTTTCAATCTCTGAGAGAGAATATTCCCGAAGCAGCCGCTCTACAATACCGCCATCTTGGTACATAAGTGCAGGAGGGCGCTCGTTTTTCGTTTTCTCGAGAGCTGCTGCCCAATCTTCCCGTAAAAAAGCTAAATCCTGCTTAACTGCTGCAACGGACTCTTGTTCACAGACGGTACGGATGATGATCCCCTCATCATCTTCGAGCAGTGACTTAGCGGTTTCCCGCCATTTCTCCCTCATGCTTTCAGAGTAAATACGTTTCGAGACTCCGATATAACTGCCTTCAGGCATATATACCGTGTACATTCCGGGAATGGCAACATTTTCTGTCAAGCGCGCTCCTTTGTCGCCAAATTCTTCCTTTGTCACTTGAACTACAATTTCCTGGCCTTCGGTGATAAATTCCGAGATACTGCGCTTCTCTTTTATCGAGGCCGCTTCGTCTAAATTTTTGTAGCCGATAATTTCATCCCGGTGCAGAAAACCGTTTTTCTCCCGTCCGATATCGATAAACGCTGCCTCCATGCCCGGTATAACGTCTTTTACTCTCCCTTTATAAATACTTCCGGCAATCCGGTCATCTTCCGGTCGCTCCAAATAAATTTCAATCACTTTTCCTTGTTTTTTTATTGCTGCCCGTCGTTCTGTTGTCGCTGTGTTAAATATTAGTTCATACATGAGCGCACCTCATTTTCTGTTAGCATACATATCCGTCTTGTCTTTTTTTAATAAGTCATTAAGTGGAACTAACCCAGCACGTTTATTTATGATTGTGTCAAGAATATAAGATTCAGGCAAGGTTTGTCTATTTTCTTTAATATAAAAGGCAGCACGTTTATTTTTATGAATCTGCTTGGCGACGTCCAACGGCCGTTCATACATAGAGATAATTTTCAATACAGGCTCCATATTCTTTTTGTGCTTCTGTTGAGTCCGTTCAAGTAAAAACTGAAAGAAACTGTAAGGCTGCTGCTTCCATTCCGTATAGTGAGCCACAATAAAAAATAACATGATAATCCATGCTTGCAGATGAGCTGGGAATAAAAAAAGAGTAAGGAACATTAATCCACATAAAAACAAGCAAGAAGTTATCCACATTATTTTCTGTGCAAAGTAATAGGGGACTCTTGAACAAAACCAGCAATATAGTATTTTACCCCCATCAAGCGGCCACACAGGCAGCAGATTAAAACAGAGGAGGGTTAAATTATAGTGCATAAAAAGCTGATGGTCAGCTTGCTTCCAGACAGACGCCGCAAGTAAAAGATAAGAGAGTAACATAAGCGGAAGATGTACGAGAGGACCTGCCGCCGCTACGATTACCTCTTCCCGCAACGGGCGCCTGCCGTATTCCGGTGTCTCTAGTACACCACCAAAAGGAAGAAGTTCTATCTTCTTAATTCTCCACTTAAAATGCAAGGCTGCCGCCGCGTGTCCTAATTCATGTAAGAGTACAATAAGAAATAAAAGCAGCAAGTCATAGAAAAAACCGGTAAAGACGGCAATCCCGGCTGTGACCCACAAGAGGGGATGAATGTGAACAACAGAGCGCTGTTTATTCAAAGGTTATCACGCTCGCCGGATCAATGTATTGGTCTTGATCTTTTATAGCTAATGAAAAACGTTTCGTTTCCTCATCCGCATCTACTTTCCCAATAGTTGTCCCAGTTGACACGTGATCGTAAAGTTTCACCTCCGTCTCGTTCAACATACCGTACCAAGCTACCCCGCCTTCGTAATGCTGTACAGCCACTGCCAAGCCCCATTCCTCGTGAGGACCAGCATGAATAATAACACCGCCCTTTATCGCTTCCACTGTTTCTTTCGCACCCGTATCTAAAATAATCCCTTTCCCGTTTTCAGAGAAAGACTCCGCGACTGTGCCCGTTACCGGGATAGCAGCCGGTTTTGCTGTTTCGAGAGGTTCCTGGTTCACAGGCTGGTCAAGACTCTGCTGGAACGGCAGAAATGCAAGGGGACTTCCGAAACGTTCCTCATACCATGCGGTCGCTTTTGCAAATGGAAACTCCTCTGCAAAAGAAGTCCTAACAAATTCTCTTGCCCCTTCGTAAGCAGGATGATTCGACTGGAACAAAATCCCGATCAATAAAAACAGGGTTGCCGCTATTAACCCTTGCAACACCCACGCCCCACGTTCTTTTTCTTTTCGCACCGGCCTGTCCTGCATTTTTTCATGTTCCTGCCATTTATAAAACTCTGGTTCATGATACGGTGCATCAACATGATGAGGGTAATACCCATAGTTCACCTCTTTTGACCGCGTTAATTCATGCTTCCTCCGTTTTTGTTCTATTTTCTTCCGCACTTTGTTTATATTCTTAGCCATCCAGCATTCTCCCTTCTTCCTCTCCATTTACTACTGATAGCTTGTATGGTCTGTCCTCTTGGAAACAGTATATGTAAAGAAGGGTAGAATCTATGACTCTCTTTCACAGTTACTCGTCCTTTGCTGGATATGCTACACTGTGTTTAAGGAGGAATCGTGGATGGATAAGTTTATGAAGCGAGCTGTTGAACTCGCTATCGCAAATGTAAAAGACGGCGGACAACCTTTTGGAGCTGTGTTGGTAAAGAACGATACCGTTGTTGCTGAAGGTGTCAATGAACTTCATATTAAAAACGACATAAGCGGCCACGCAGAATTAATAGCGATTCGAAAAGCCCAGGACGCGTTACAAACCATCGACTTATCCGGATATGTTATGTATGCAAGTGGTGAGCCTTGCCCGATGTGTATGACAGCCATCTATTATTCTGGCATTCAGCACGTTTTCTTCGCAGAATCCATAGTAGATGCTGAAAAAGCTGGCTTAACTGCGTCTAAACAAATTTATGAAGATCTTGCCAAAAACCGCAGTGAACGTACCATCACTGTTGAACAAATACCTGTCGAGCCTGGCAGTACTTCACCTTTATCCTTACTTTCAAAACGTTAACACAAAAAACTGTCTAGTGGTTTCTACCGCTAGACAGTTTTTCTTTATTTGTTTTTTCCCTTTCTGACCCGGGCTTTTTCCTGGAGAAGTACCAAGCGGGTAGTGTATTTTTTTAAATGTTGGACATCCTCTGACTTTCTCACTCGTTCTTCCAGATCGTCCATCTGTGCTCTTTCCTCAGCAGACAACATATCTTTATAATCGGCCGTCATCATCAGTCCCTCCTTTTTCCGAAAAGGCTGTACAGACTTGCAACGTACCTTATTGAAACACATGGTGTCTTGCCATTGTATTCATCAGATCCTATTCTATTCTTGAACGGTAAGTTCATTGTTATCCGAATATTAAATATATTATATCACGTTCCTATGTATATACAAAGCATAAGAACTTTGAATAATTTCCGGGCAATGTTATTTACGCTTCACCTCCTGCAGAATGACAGGATAAAAAAACTGCCCCCGTGGTTGTACAGGGAACAGCCTCTCTTTTTTAAGCTTTTAATCCAAGCATGCTTTTCACTTTGGCGAAAAAACTTTTCTTTTCATCGAGTGCCATTAGCGGTACAGACTCTCCTAAAATACGACGAGCAATATTCCGGTAACCAATGGACGCCCGGCTGTTTGGGTTCATGGCGATAGGTTCGCCTTTATGGGCTGCTTTCAGTACCTCTTCGTCGTCCACTACCATCCCAAGCAAATCAATAGCAAGCGTCGAGACGACATCATCTACATCCAGCGTGTCACCTTGGCTTGAAAGATGGCTGCGTACTCGGTTGACAACTAGTTTCGGGGAAGCCAAGTCTGCTTGCTGTTCGAGAAGACCGACGATACGATCCGCATCCCGTACGGCAGCCGTATCAGGTGTTGTCACAACAATGGCCTGGTCTGCACCTGCTACCGCATTTTTGTATCCTTGTTCAATGCCTGCCGGGCAATCAATGATAATATAATCATAATCCGGCTTCAATTCATTCACAATTGCCTTCATCTGCTCAGGAGTTATCGCAGATTTATCCTTTGTTTGAGCAGCTGGAATTAAATGCAGACAATCAAAGCGCTTATCTTTGATTAGCGCTTGCCGTACCTTACATCTTCCCTCCGCTGCATCAACCAAGTCATATATGATCCGATTCTCAAGTCCCATTACGACATCTAGGTTTCGCAGTCCAATATCCGTGTCCATTAAACAGACACTTTTCCCTTGTAAAGCTAAGGCGGTGCCAATATTTGCGGAGGTAGTAGTCTTGCCGACCCCTCCTTTTCCAGATGTTATAACAATAGCCTCTCCCACTGCAATCCCTCCTAATAAAGAAAAGCGTCATTCCCCTGAAGAAACTCTCTCTTCCGCTTCCGTTTGCCGTTTAAACTGATTTAACAGCCTCGTTTTCTCGAATGTAATCTCTCTATTTTGCTTTTCTATGTATGCATAAACCGGCTCTGGAAACAAAGGACCTTTTTCCTTTTTCTCATGGCGCTCGGGAGCATAATAGTAGGTGTTCCCAATCGATAGTTGATGGGGGTCCATCACTGCCGAACAAACGACTGCCTTCACGTTCCCTTCAATCCCGGCGCGCGCCGTTCCCTTAAGCATACCCATAATGTAAATATCACCTGTAGCCTGAACTGTCCCACCTGGATTCACATCACCAAGCAGAAGCAAATCCCCTTTAACCTCAAGTACCTGGCCGGAACGAACGATGCGGGCGAAGGAAGTTAAAGCGGTATGCTCAGCCTGTTTCTTAGCTTCTTCAATCGTAATCACTTCTGTGCGAATTTCTTTGACTCGAATCGTTTCTGCTTCCTCAAGCAGACTCGTTATTTCTGCTTCTTGATTATTGTTTATATACCGGTATCCGATATCTACTTGTACGTCGACTTCAGGCCCGTTACCAAACACTTGTTTATCTCGTGTTATTTTCTCTCTTAGCTCCTTCGTCAGTGTTTCATATGAACACTGATCGTCTAAAAAAATAGTCAGACCTTCTTTTGTTCCTTTTATCGTCACAAAGTTTTTGGAGGGCCCTGTGCTCATCTGTTTCACCTCTAAAGCTTGCGCCATAATCATCACCTTTTCGACGGATGTTCTTACTTTCCACATGAAGGCCCGTAAATCCTGCCAATTTGTTATCAAGAATGCTCAAAAAATCACGAAGTTCCGTGTGACTAGCGCTGTTGCAGCTCTTCATATTCTTCCAGCTTCTCAAAAAGCTTGCGGAAAGGGTAAAGAAACAACAAGGCTGCACCACCGTTTAACAGCCAGGACGGCACTAAACGGGTTCTAAAAAACTCCTCAAACAGGATGTCTGTATAACCTATCATGTAATAGAGACCATAAGTCACCCATTCAAATATCAAGATAGCACCGAGGATAATAATCAGCTGCCATATATAGCTGACACGCACTGTTCTGTATGTAAATGAACTTAAATAGGCTGTAAAACCAAAGCTAAACATGTAGATGCCTAATAAATCTGTATATACAAAATCATACAACAAACCACTGGCTGCGCCAATGATTACTCCAGTGAGCGGTCCGCGAAAAATAGCGATTAAAACAACTGCAATCAAGAGGAAGCGTGGGACGAGCACGATTTCCTGGTTAGTCGAAAAAGGTACAAAAATTTGAAACCAAGTGCCTTCCACAAGAAAGAGAATGAAAAGAATAAATGGGAGGACAAATCGAATCATGGCGATCCTCCTATGTCATCTTCTTTCATTTCTACAGGCTCTTCTTCCTCTTTTTCACCGTCTGATTCCTGTTTTAACGATTCATCTAAACTTTCACTCGTTCTTTCAATGACATTCACTTGTTCAATATTGTAAAAATCCGCACTCGGCTTAATTAACGCATTGTATGTCAGGCCGTATTCATCCGCTTCTATCTCAACAATTTCGCCGATAGCAAGACCGCGCGGAAAAATACCGCCAAGTCCTGAGGTCATCACCTTTTGGCCCTCTTTAATAGTAGCATTAGATTCTATTTTACGAAGCATCAACCCTTCTCTATTCGCATCCCAGCCTTCTATAAAAGCATAAACAGGATCGCTTTCTGTACTAACCATCGCCGATACACGGTTCGTACGGCTGCCATCTGAAAGCAGCTGTACAGTGGAGGTAAACTCTGAAGTCGTATCTATCTTGCCGATCAGTCCCTCAGCTGTGATAACAGCCATATCTTTTTGAATTCCGTCTTGTTCTCCTTTGTTAATGCCAATTGTTTCTGTCCAGTGATCAGGGGCACGGTGAATAACGAGAGCAGAGCGCATCACGTAGTCCGTGAGACTCTCTTCTGCATCTATCATATCTTTTAACGTGTCATTTTCTTGCTTAATGCTATCCAACTGCGCGGAAAGAGAAGCATATTCATCAAGCCGCGACTTTAACAACTCATTTTCTTCATATACATGAATAAGGTCGCTGATATCCCCAAAGAAACCCGCTGCAAAATGAGCGGGCTTACTAAATACGGATTGAGCGACTCCGACAGAATCCCGTGCAAATTTTTCCGGCCAGGTTACCGCTTCTCTACCGCGCATCGAAAAACCAATCAATGCCACTAAAACAATAATGCTTACCATTAATATTATCAATCGTTTATTGGAGAAAAAATGTGGCATAATCGTACACCTTCTTTACAGCACGTTCCGGTTGGACCGAGACGTTATGCCCGCTTTAGACCGAAATAAATGCAAGTTCTCTAAGGCTCTTCCCGTACCGATTGCCACACAATCCAATGGATCCTCGGCAACAAGCACAGGCATATTCGTTTCATCACTCAATACTTTATCGAGATTGCGCAATAACGCCCCACCCCCTGTTAAAACAATACCGCGGTCCATAATATCAGCCGCCAATTCCGGTGGTGTTTCTTCTAACGTACTCTTCACTGTTTCGATAATAGTGTTTACTGTTTCCGCTAATGCTCCAGAAACTTCTTCTGCGCTGACCGAAATTGTTTTCGGAAGCCCGGAGACAAGATCGCGTCCTCTAATATCCATATCTTCCACATCTTTAGGCTTTCCGGCTGAACCAATTTCCAGTTTTAAAGCTTCAGCTGTACGCTCACCGATCATCAGGCTGTATGTTTTTTTTATGTAATGGATAATGGATTCATCCATTTCATCCCCGGCCACACGGATCGACTGGCTCGTTA
Organism: Bacillus piscicola; assembly: GCF_022458745.1. GTDB lineage: Bacteria > Bacillota > Bacilli > Bacillales > Marinococcaceae > Alteribacillus_A > Alteribacillus_A piscicola. The sequence continues at coordinate 743,516 of NZ_JAJJJF010000001.1, read as the reverse complement.
CAATACCACCTAACGAAATAATAGCAACTTCGGTCGTTCCTCCGCCAATATCGACGACCATGCTTCCGGTAGGTTCCCAGACTGGAAGATCCGCGCCGATCGCTGCGGCGAACGGTTCCTCAATCGTGTACGCTTCCCGGGCACCTGCCTGTTTAATGGCATCTTCCACCGCTCTTTTTTCGACTGCTGTAATCCCTGAAGGAACGCATACCATTACATTGGGCTTGCGGGCAAAAACGGAACGATTTTTTTGTGCTTGTTCAATAAAATGCTTAATCATCGTCGCGGTTGTCTCGAAATCAGCTATGACACCATCTTTCATCGGACGCATTGCGACAATGTTCCCCGGGGTTCTGCCAATCATATTTTTTGCATCATTTCCTACCGCTTCAATTGTGCCAGTATCCTTTCGAAGCGCAATTACAGAAGGTTCCCGAACGACAACTCCTTTTTCTTTCGCGTATACCAGTGTATTTGCCGTACCTAAATCAATGCCTAGATCTTTTGAAAAACCACCAAACATCTATGTATCTCCCTTCATCCTGCACAAGTTCATATATTTTATGCTTCCTGCATAATGTCATGTCGGCGGGTTCCTGTTCTTTCACTTTTCACACAGCCCGATTACAACTACTCCACATTATACTGAAAAAAAATTAAAAAACATAGCACTTTCATGCATCCTTACCAGGTGACAACCAAATATCCATAACCATAGCATTATAAAAGAAATACAGGTATTCAGCAAGGGTAAAAAGAAGGAAGGGAACTATTACGGAAGGGGGTTGGGGATGTATTTAAAAGTAACCTTGTTCTTTTAAACTTAAAAATTTCTGGTCGCCGATGATGACATGGTCAAGTATATCAACACCTAACAAACGTCCACACTCTATCAAACGTTTGGTAACTTCGATGTCTTCCTGACTCGGTGTAGGGTCCCCAGAAGGGTGGTTGTGAAGGCAGATGAGTGAGGCTGCTGAACGACGGAGCGCTTCTTTGAATAACTCACGCGGGTGGACAATGCTTGAATTAAGACTGCCAATGAACAACGTTTGCCGATGAATCACTTCATTCTTTGTGTTCAGGCACAGCACGACAAAATGCTCCTGCGTGAGAAAACGCATATCGTCCATGACATAGTCAGCAACATCTTCTGGAGAACGGATCACGTAGCGGTCATCTTCTTGAAATGTATAAATGCGCCTGCCGAATTCAAGTGCTGCCTGCAATTCAATCGATTTGGCAAGACCGATTCCTTTTATACATTGTAATTCTTCGCTTGTTGCATCTTTTAAGAGCCGCAGACCATCAAAATGCAGGAGAACACGCTGAGCAAGCTGCAAAACCGATTCATTTCTCGTTCCGGTCCGTAAAAGAATCGCTAAGAGTTCCTGATTCGACAGCCGTTCTGGACCTTCTTTCGCCATTTTTTCACGGGGGCGTTCACTAACAGGAATATCTTTTATCATGAAAGGTGTGTCAGGCAAGAATCATCCATCCTCCTACTAAAACTCATTATTTTTAAATTCATGTAAAAGAAGGATACACCCCAACCTCCATCAGTTCCCGGGCTGTCCGGGAAATAGGAAGACCGACAACATTGAAATAATCCCCGAAGATCGCCTCTACAAATAAACGTCCTTTGCCTTGAATGCCATACGCCCCTGCTTTATCGTAAGGTTCCTCAGACGCGATATACTCGTCAATAAGCCGGTTATCGAGAGGGTAAAACCGAACCTCTGTCACGGCATGGAATACCGCACGGCGTTGCGGAGCTAAAAGCGCAACCCCCGTATAGACGTAGTGGGAACGGCTAGAGAGCTGCTTGAGCATCGCACGTGCTTCAACAGAGCCGTCAGGTTTCCCTAAGATCGTGTCGTCACAGGCCACGACGGTATCGGCACCTAGGACGACATCCTCCGGGTACTCGAAAAATACCGCTTCTGCTTTCCGCCTTGCCAGCTCTTCGACAGTTTTAGCAGGATGGAGCGGCTGCTGCATATCCTCAGATACGAAGCTTTTTTTGGTAAAGAAAGAATAACCTGATTCGGTAAGAAGTGCTTTTCTGCGAGGAGATTGGGAAGCTAAAATAAGTGTAGGCATGAAGAGGAGACCACCTTTCCAATAAAGTTCATTTTCTCTATTGTACAAGGTGTGCCTGTAGTTTACCAGAACACCGGACAACAGGCAAGAGAAGCATCACGAGGCATTTTCCTCTTTGTCTGTTGCTGTGTTCTCCTCTTCATTAAATACATATACGGCCTCTTCATAATAAAGGGCAGCTTCCATTAACCACTCCTGCATCACACTAGCTGATTTATTGGCTTCTGAGCCCTCTTTCCGGATTATCTCTAAAACCCCCCACAGTTCTGCAAAAGCTGTGTCTTCTTGTTTTTTCCAGCTTTTCGTATCTTGAAGGTGCGCATCCAATTCTTTCAGCCAGGGCTGTTCCTTTTCTGCCCCTTCTTCTGCGACGGCCCCTGCTATCGTTATGATTAACGATTTGCTAGCTAATAACTTCTCCCGTTCTGCTTCTTGACCTTGTTTATGTTTTGGCTCAGGGATGGAACGGGTCTTTTGATACACATTCAAGCCTTCCTCTTCATAGAAAGACGCCAGGCGCTCAGCTCCTTGTTCGTCAAACGATATGCCGGTAAACAAATAATAATAGTCTCCGTCATGTGTGAGTACGGTGGGATAGTCTTTCCTTTGCAAGTTCTCCTGCATTTCCATACCGGTTTCCTTTTCTTTGTAAGCCCCAGCCTGAATCACATGCATTACTAACGAATCACTGTATTGAGCAAGGATTGGTAACTCTGTTTCAGTCTCTTCTACGACAGCACCCATGGACGGCTTGTCTCCTGAAAACAAGTGGAGCATCGTCATTCCGAATAACAATCCGATAAACACAGCTCCTCCTACAAGGGAAAAGAAATAAAGCGGCAGTGATCGTTGCCTTTCCTGCCGTATTTTTTCTATGAGAGACATGCGCTTCTTTTTCGGAGAAAAGACTCCCCAATACGTTGCTGCCTGCTCTTTTTCAACTGCTTGTCTTTCCTTCCAGTCTGCGATGGTATACTCTTCCTTTACTGGAGCCGGCAGCTCTTTCTCATCACCGGAATCGTTTTGGGTGTTTATTTTTTGCCCGTTGATTTTAAACGATACCTGAGGCTTGTCTTTATTCACGGCAGACTCCCCTTTCACGCAACTGCGGATTAGTTAGCCTTACCGTAGCACATCCAAATTAAAAAAGAACAAGACTCTTGTCGTCTCGTTCTTAAAAAGATTGTCAATCTCCCCCGCTTTTCGTTTCTGCGGCTTCTGGATAATAATAAGCAGTGACCATTAGCGTGACTTGGATAGGCTCTCGTTCTTGGTCTTTTCGTACCCATTCCTCTTCCCCGGTAAATTGAAGTTTCTCGATATGAATAAGTCTTGAACTATGATCAAGCACCTCGACAAAACGCTTCACATTCGTATACGCACGGGCGCGCACCGTAACCATATAGGATAGGGTTCGCACGTTCTCCGGAACCGATACTCTCGCTGTTTCTGGCTCTACAGATTCCTCTGGAGGATCCTCAGGCTCTTCGATCACCAGAGCTTCCCTCTCATCTTCCACTTCGGAAAACGGCCATTCTCCTTCCCCCAGGCGCTCTACTGATAGAATATAACTGTTTGAAATTTCTTCTGCTTTATCTAAATCTAGCAAAAATTGATCAGGACGCGGCGCTCTTGGCAACTGTTGTTCGTATTTAAACCGCGCAGCCGCTTGTTCTCCAGGGGATTCCGCCGTACCGCTTCTTAGCGCAGCGGCCTGTTCTTCCCATCGTTCCAACTCCTTCATTTGGCGCTCTTTCTCCGCTTCGAGCGGTTGCACAGTAGTCTTATACTGAAAAAAGGTAATGACGCAGAGGAGGACAATCCCGAGCAAGAGGACAATCCAATGCTTCTTTTCCATGTTAACGCTCACGCGGATCCTCCTCTCTCTTCTGAAGCGTATCCCCTTTTACGTTCATGTCAAAGACCGCTTCATACCGCGGGAGACGTGCCTCTTCATGAAATGTCTCCGGACTCGTCTCCAGGGGATCCACATAATAAAGATCAGCCATTTCCACCGTGGTGAATACGTTATTGCGGATCAGCGCATCATGCATTGCCGCGGCCTGCCTCACTTCTTCGAGACGTGCCGTTATCCGGAGTGTAGAGGGGAACGTATAATCGAATGTTGCAATTACACTATTTTCAGGCAATGCTTGTTCAATATTATGTAAGACCGCTGATACCGGATTGATTGTCTGTTCTAACGTTTTCACTGTATCTTGATAAGTCACGAACCCGCTTTGAGCCGCTGTTCTTTCCTCTATAGTCAAGACGGCTTCCTGCTGCTCCTCTTCAAGTGCTGCTATGTCGTTGTGGATGTTTGTTTTCAGCAAGCCCATCAGCAAAAAAACGAGCGCAAACAGCACAACAAGAATTACCGCTGTCAGCAGCCACGTACCATCGCGTTTTTCTTTTTCTGGAAGTAAATTGACGTCTATTAGAATTGTGACCACTCCTTGCTTACAGCTGCCGTTGCCCGTGCGCTTGTCGGCCGTTATCTCACACTTTCTTTAAGTACTAGGCCAAGGTTTTCAAAAAAACGCACCGAGATCAGAGAATCTTCCATGGTAACGTTACTATTACTCATTCGCTTCACTGGCGCCTCAAGTTGCGCAGTTAAGCGTTCTTCCCATAGTGATAAATGAGGATGATCTCCGCAAAGAAGCACATGATCTATACCTTCTTGCTGTGTTTGCATGGAAAACTGGTAAAAATTCATCATTCGCTCTACTTCGTCCGTGCCTCTATCTATAATCGCCAATAGTACTTCTTCGGACTCCGCCCAATTCAATTGACCCTCTCTCACAACCCAGGAGCCGCTGCTTAATTCAGAGGAAACATAGCTGTGAAATATCGGCTCATCTTGATGGAATATCGTAACGACGAATGCGTGTGCATCTACTTGCAGCAGCAGCGTGTGCGCCTGCCTTCGAATCTCCTGTTGGAAAGCGAGAAAACGATATAAGCATAAAGTAGAAATGTCAGCCGCATTTGGTTTACATTTTGCTCCTTCAAGTAAATTGGCATACTCTTCTACCTCACGACGAGGTGCTGCTATCACTAACACTTGATTTCTTTCATTATCATATTGGTAGTCAAAGATCGGTTCCGAAAACGGCACCGGGATACTTTCCCCGAGCTCCATAAACAAATACCCGCCAATGTCTGCTTCCTTGATTTCCTTAGGAAGGTCGATTTTACGGATGAATATAAAAGCGTCCGGAACACAAAATTGAAGCGGCTGGCGTGTGAGTTTCCAAGTCTCCACGCATTCCTGGACAATTTGTTCTAGTGTTTCGCCGTCCTCTATCTTTCCCTCGCGGATAATTCCTTCCGGCAAGTATCGTTCTTCCAACAATTCTAGATGCTCCAGAGACCCTCCCGACGCCTTCACGCAACGGATAACATGATCTTTTATAATAAGCGTATTTCTAGCCATTTTTTTTCGTTTCCACAACTGTCGCACACGTTTCCACTCCTGTTAGTAAAAGCTAAGATACCAGCGGATAATCGATCCTCCGTAAAATAACACGATAACACTTGCAAGGGCAATGTAAGGGCCGAACGGCATCGGAACCCCTTTTTTTACTTTTCCGGTAAGCAGCCCGATTCCACCGAAGAATGCACCGAGAAAAACGGATAGAAAGAAGACAAGGAGCGTTTCCTGCCAGCCAAAAAAGAGGCCGAGCACCGCGAAGAGCTTAATGTCACCGCCACCCATGCCGCCTTTACTGATAATCGCGATGAAAAGGAGCAGGAAAAAACCGAGCGCCGCTCCTGTAAACAGATCCCACCACGGAGAAAGCGGCACGGCCGTGACCCGCAGTACAAGGATCGGTATCGTAAAAAAGGCTAGTATTTTATTCGGAATAAGCATCATGGCAATGTCACTCACCGTCAAAATGACGAGCATCGAGATTAAGAGAAGTGCCGCAAGCATATCCCAGCTCCAGCCAAAGCGCAGCCATGCCGCTAAAAAAAGCAGTGCCGTGACGAGTTCCATCACTGGATACAGAAGCGACACTTTTTCCCCACACGTGCGGCACTTCCCGCGCAGCAGGAGATAGGAGAAGACAGGCACTAAATCAAGCGTCGTGAGCGTCCGTCCACATGCCGTGCAGTGCGAACGCGGTCTCACGATCGACTGCCCGCACGGTACCCGCAGCCCGACGACATTAAAAAAAGAACCGAACACGAGCCCGATGATTCCTATGTAAACCGACCAAACGACCTCCATCACACGTCCCTCTCCCGAAAACTGTCCGAATTTGTTGTCTCTAGTTTATCACAGACTATGAAACACTGGCATGTTTTCTAATCAGAGAATAAAAGAAAGCCTGCTGCATCGTGCTGCAGCAAGCTACTTCTTAAGAGCTATTTAGATTTAGGGTTAAGAGTGACAGCATCCCTTCCTTGATCGGCTGAACCCTCACCGTTCCCTCTCAAATCACTTATATACGCATCAATATAGTTACCGCCCTTAGATTGATTTAGAATAATTTTATATTTGGGATTATCATCCTTAGGATATTCCACCTTTATTTTTGAATAGGTCTCGCTATACGTGCCTTCACTTGGACTTTCCATACTTTCAATAAACCCTTTGTCTATTAAGAATTTTAGTGTATACGTATCTTCATCTTGGCCATCCTCGTTAAGGTTAGAAGCCTTGGCAAGTCGAACGGCGCTGACCATTTGTTCGGCGTTGGCGATGTGGGCGTCTTTTTTACTGTTGTTAATGATACCCCCGATGCTCGGTACGGCAATCGCTGCAATGATCCCCAAGATGACGACGACTGCCAACAGCTCAATGAGTGTTAAACCGCGTTGGTTTTTGATAAAACCTACTACTTTTTTCATATTTATTCCCCTCCGTATTTTTCTTCTCTCTGTCCATCTTCCCAGACGTACCCCTACTCAAAACAAAAAAGACCATTTTTCTGCATGAGTCGACAAACAGATGAGAATGGCCGGGTGCACTACTGGCTCTGAGTTACCCAAGTGCCCACGTACGGATAACTCTTCATAGCTTCCTTATTCTTCTTTTGTTAACAATTTTTATTATAGGACGAAACAACTTGTTTGTCACCACTTTTTTACCATATTTTTGAACATTTATTGAATGTTGTCGAAGATCTGGAACATTGGGACGGCAATCGCTGCAACAATTGTCCCGACCGCGACAGCAAGAAACAAAATAAGGACCGGTTCGATGAAAGAGCGGATTTGTTCCGTGGAGGCGTCTACCTCTGCTTCATAGTAATCGGCAGTCTTCGCAAGCATCGTATCGAGCGTCCCTGACTTCTCCCCGACTTCGATCATTTGTGTGACCATTGGCGGTATGACCCAGCTGCCTTTCAACGGACGGGTCATTGACTCACCTTGTTCGAGTGCGGTGCGCGATTTCCTCAACGCTGCAGCCAGCACTTCATTCCCGACAATTTTCTCTACGATCGCCACGGATTTCATGATGGGAACAGAATTGGCAAATAACGAACCTAGTGTTCTCGTCAGTCTTGCAATCGCTGCTTTTTGTAAGAGCGTTCCGATACCTGGAAGCCTCAGCAAAACATAGTCGGTGTAATAGCGAAAAGAACGATACGTCGAACGCAGGGAACGGATGGCGATCGCGAGCAGGACGAGGACAAGCGGGAGCAGCCAGCCCCAGCTTTTCATCCAACTGCCGGCATGAAGCACGAAACTGGTAATTGCGGGAAGTTCCGCATCAAACGAGGCAAACATATCGGCAAATGTCGGCACGATATAAGACAACAAAAAGAAAACCACGACGGCTGCGACAGCACCGATGACTGCTGGATAGGTGAGGGCAGCAATTACTTTCCGCCGCGTTGCGTATTGTTTTTCATAATAGGTTGCCAGCCTTTCCAGGATGGTATCCAGGCTGCCGCCTGCTTCCCCTGCCTTCACCATATTAATAAACAGCGAGGAAAATACGTTTGGATGCTTTTCTGCCGCCTCCGAAAATGACTTCCCTGACCGCAGCTCCTCCTCCACGTCGAAGAGCACAGCTTGGAACGCTTTCTTATTCGTTTGTTTCGCAAGTACATTCGTCGACTCCACGAGCGTAATACCTGCTTCTAACAGGGTTGCGAATTGGCGAAGGAATAACACAAAATCTTTCGTACTCACTTTTTTACCAATTGCAAGCTCCTGATAAAGCATACCTTGAAGCGGGGAGAGTTCTTTGACAGCGATACCTTGTCCTTGCAGGAGTTCCCGCACCTGTGATTCCGAGTCCCCCTTCTTCCTCCCCTTCACAATCTGCCCTTTACGGTTCATCCCCTTATACTGATAATATGCCATGTCACCCTCCCCCATGCTTTCTCATCACACTGTAAACCCTTAGGCTGAATCAACTGTATAATTCCTTAATTCACTAAAAACTGAATAACAATGAGCGGAAAACGTCCGCTTACAGTAAAAATCATTAAATACGAACAATAGTATGGGAAAATTATAGGTTATTCGTTTTCTATTATATAGTCGCTGTTGATTGTAACGGAAGGCGGCGACTCCAGCGGGAAAAGCAACAGCCGAAAATCCCGCAGGAAGCGAACTTTGCTTCCGAGGAAGTTGAGGCGTTGCCCGCGGAAAGCGTCCGCCTGCAGTGGAAATCAACTGTACGATATCATTTTCGAATTGTTCGTATTTTAATAACTATATTTGAATTATGAAATTGACTCGTATAGAAGAAAATTATATGAAATTACGAATTCGATTACTTAACAACCTATTAAAACTGCTGTGATGATAGATACGGTCTGACTGTTTCTCTGTCGAGTACTTTCTCCTGCAATAAGGAGAGGATTGACATTTCGAGTGTATGCATTCCTTCCGCTTTACTCGTTTGCAGCACACTTTTAATTTGGTGTGTTTTTTCATTACGAATGAGATTCTGCACGGCGCCGGTGTTTACTAGTATTTCCGTTGCTGCCCGTCTCCCTTTGCCGTCTTTCACCGGGAAGAGCCGCTGGCTGATAACCGCAGCAAGGACGGAGGCGACCTGGATCCGGATTTGGTCTTGTTGCTCAGGCGGGAAGACGTCAATGATCCGATTGATTGTCGCCGGCGCATCGGTGGTGTGCAGCGTTCCCAAGACGAGGTGCCCTGTTTCGGCCGCCGTTATCGCGGTCGCAATAGTCTCCAGATCACGCATTTCCCCAACCAAAATAATATCCGGATCCTGACGCAGGCAAGCCCGCAAGCCATTCGCGAAATTTTGGGTATCAAAGCCGACCTCGCGTTGGTCGACGATCGATTGGTTGTGCTTATGTAAATACTCGATAGGATCCTCCAGTGTGATGATGTGACGTTTCATCGTTTGGTTCGCATGATCCAGCATCGCCGCAAGTGTCGTCGATTTACCGCTTCCAGTCGGTCCCGTGACGAGCACGAGTCCTTGTGGTTTTTCGACAATGTTTTTTAAAAAAGACGGCATCTGCAGCTCCTCAAGGGAAGGGATCCGTGTTGGCACGACGCGGATCGCTAAACTGACACACGAGCGCTGGAAATAGGCATTGACACGAAACCGTGACACACCGCGGATACCATGGGAAAAGTCAAGCTCTCCCTTTTTTTCAAAGCGCTGCCAGAGTGGTTCTGTCATGAGGGTTCTCGCCATCTCTTCTGTATCGTCTGGTTTCAGCGGTTCTTCTCCTTGCTGGATAAGCTCGCCGTCAATACGAAATACTGGCCGGATGCCCACGGTTAAATGAATATCAGATGCCCCTTTATCAAAGGCGTTAATCAGTAGTGTATCTATCTGGCTGTACAAAGAATCACCCCTATTCATCAAGCGCCACTCGCAAGACTTCTTCGATCGTCGTTTGTCCCTTTTTCGCCTTTAAAAGTCCGTCATCGATTAAGAAAATCATGCCTTCTTCCGTAACATACTTTCTTATGGACGTAACCGTTTCCTGATTCATCAGCATCCCGCGGATCGTATCGTCCATGACAAGTAGTTCATGAATCGCTATGCGTCCGCGGTAACCGGTATGGCCGCATGAACTGCATCCTGCTCCTTTAAAAAGCGTCCCCGGCTTTAAGCCGCGCCTCGTAAATAAGTCGATCTCCATTTCACTCGGCTCGTAAGCCTCTTTACAGTTTGGACAAACTTTTCGAACTAAGCGCTGGGCAGCTACACCTGAGACGGAAGAGACAACCATATATGGTTCCACCCCCATATCCATTAACCGTGGAATGCTTGCGACTGCACTGTTTGTATGAAGCGTACTTAGCACGAGGTGTCCCGTTAAAGAAGCACGTATCGCTATCTCAGCAGTTTCTTTATCTCGTATCTCCCCAACCATGACGATGTTCGGGTCTTGGCGCAAAATGGAACGGAGGCCAGCGGCAAAGGTCAGACCAATTTCACTGTTTACCTGTACTTGGTTAATCCCTGTAAGTTGGTATTCTACCGGATCTTCTACGGTTATAATGTTCACTTCCTCGTGATTTAAATGTTGAAGAGCCGCATACAAGGTCGTGGATTTTCCTGATCCGGTTGGTCCTGTTAACAGGACCATGCCGGACGGGCGTTCAATCAATTTTTTAAACCTATCATAATTTAATGTGTTAAACCCAAGTTCAGTAAGATTACTAAGCGCGTTCTTGGAATCAAGGATCCGGATGACAATTTTCTCACCGTAAACAGTCGGAAGTGTCGAAATACGCAGATCAACGGCCTGCATGCTCAGTGTCGTTTTAATTCGGCCGTCTTGTGGAAGCCTTGTCTCCGTAATGTTAAGGTCCGCCATAATTTTAATTCGCGCTGTTAACACATTTTGCATGCTCTTTGCGAAGCTACGTTCTGTCTTTAAAACTCCATCGACACGGTAGCGGATGAGAATACTTTTTTCCTGCGGGTCGATATGAATATCACTTGCCCGCTGCTGGATACCGTATGTTATAAGATCGTTTACGATCCGGATCACAGGTGCTTCTTCTCCCGCTTGAACAGCGTTTTCCAACGCCTCTGCCTCAACACCTGCTTCTGTGTCGCTGTTCACTTGATCCTGTTCATAATAGTATTTGTGAATAGCGGTGACAATTTCATCTTTTAGCGCTAGTGCAGGCTCGATATGAAAACCAGTCGCCAGTCGCATTTCATCGATCGTGAAATAATCCATCGGGTCAGCCATTGCTGTTATAAGTCGATTCCCCTCTATCCGAAGCGGAAGGACGATGTTGCGGAGAGCGGCATCCTTTGAGATCAGGGAAAGGGCATTTGGTTCCACTTTTAATTGAGAAAGCTGAATACGTGGAACTCCTAACTGGTATTCGAGAACTTCCAACAATTGCTGTTCGGTAATAAAGCCGAGATCCACTAATGTATCGCCAAGCTTCTGTGTCCTTGTCTTTGTCTGCAACGCTTTTTCCAGTTGTGTGGTGGTAATCACGTTCGCTTCCACTAACAAATCTCCAAGTCTTTTACGCTTCTCTACCATACCGATGCTCCTTTACCGTCCGACATCATACCCTTTGATAGGATCATTTTCAGGGTCTCTCATCGAAGTGTCGTCTTTGCCGGCTCCTTTTCCATTACTTGGGGCTTTAGAATGTCCACTGTCATCGCTATTCGCTGGCTTCCCGTTTGCTGAAGGTTCCCTGTCTGCACCTTTCCCTGCATGATCGTCATTTCCATTGTTGTTATCCCTGTCTCCAGGCCTGTCCGACTCCGGCTCATCTGGATTTCCTGACGGTGGGGCAACATTTCCCCAATCACTTTCCGGAATTTCATCGTCTAGTTGATTTTGTTCTTGCAGGCTCCATTCTTCTAAACGATGAATAGGTGGATAGTAATCTTGTGCTACGATTTCTTCACGCAGCAAGATACCATCACGATCACGTGTTTCCTTCACCAGTTCTGTGTAATGTCCATTCTCTCCCCGCTTTAGAGTCACCCGGTCCCCAGGAACACGGGAAGGGTTGAAACGGACAATCGTCCGCGGTGAAATGGTTTCGGAGTTAATCGTTTTAATCGTATAACTGTTAAGAAACGGATAGCCGGACAACGAGAGAGTGAGTTCATTACCGTTCATTCCTACATTCACTTGATAGGAATAAATATTGGGGTTATAAAAACGCAAGTCTTTCTCATCTGGACGTACGTCTGCATCTCCCCCTAGATCAGCATAATTCGGCAGTTCATCATGGATATGACGTTCCGTTAAAATAAAATTCGTCTCACCAAGCAACTGAAAAAAAGCCGTGGCAAGGATATCAGCCGCCGGGTCATCAAACAGGCTGGCCCCGCTTTCTTCCAGTGCCTGCAACAAAGAAAATTCGCTTTCCTTGTCCATTTGATAGCCGTCCAGCTTCTTGACCCACTCCCGAAAATAAGCGGGCGGTGCATCTACCGAGGTTGTGACCTCCATCACCGTCTGCTTTTCTAAGCCTTCTACATAAGGAGCTACGTCAATAACTACGTTCTCTCCATCCATAAGATCAATGGTAGCCATGATCTCCTCAGTAAGTGGGGAAACGGCAGTGCGTTCTACAATCCCAGCGTAAGGAAAGTGTTCTGCATGCACCTTTACCTCTTCTTCAGAGAGTTCAGCTTTAACTGGAAACTTCCCTCCTTGAAGTGCTTTCCTAACGCTTTCCTCTACTTGAAAAACTACCGCATCCCCTTTAAGCGGAACTCTCTCATCAAAGAGTGCCAGTGTTAAGGGAGAGCGTTTCTGCCATGCTTTCACCGCTTGTTGCAACTTCGTTTCAGCTTTCGAAACAGGCAGGCCGCCAACAGCTACACCGCTGATAACCGTATCCGGTGGCAAACGTTCTTCACCATTCCAAACTGCTTCATAAGCTGCAGCCCCTCCTGCCGAGACGACGGAAATAAGAAGCGTAGCAGTAACTAAAATAAGAAACGCTCTTTCTATGTATCTATTACGTTTCATTGCAGTTCACCGTCCTACCTTTCATCCTCTTCCTCAAGTTCGTGCAACAAACTTGCTCTTTTCTGAGAAGTATAGCTGTACCTCTCTTCTTTTACCTCAGCTGCCTTCTCTTTCTTTCCATCACCCTCTGTACGTCTTCGCAACGTTTGCAGTGCTTCCAGCTCATCCTCTTCTTGATCTTCCTCACTGTCAGCTTCCCGATTATCCTCTGACTCATCAATAAACGTTCGTCGGGCCGCTGCATGCAAGTAAGAGTCTTCCACCTCATCTTGGTTTGTTGTGATTGGAGAAATGGTATCTGCCTCCCGCTCTCCCACTCCTGGTATTTGCCTGTCTGGTAATACACCGGCGGGATTAACTAAGTCAATCGTATCGTGTTCTTTTAGTTGGGTGTGCGGCGGAAATTGCGATTTGTCTTGGTCTATGGTGAATTTCCCGGGGAATTCTGCGGCCCCTTCTTTCTCATCTTCTTCAGCATATTCCATCTGCTTGCCAAACACGACCGCAAAGAATAACAGCAAGAGAATGCCGGCGCCAACAGCAAGCGAGAGGGAATATAGTTGAACGAGCAAATAAGCGAGCAGGGAGACGAGCAGCGCACAAACGGTTAATTGAATATGTATTTTTCTATGAAATTGCCAACGTTGCGGCAGTTTTTTTAGTAGTATGTAAACAATGATCGCGCTGACAACCATAACAGCAAAAATCATCCCGCTCCCTCCTTTTGTCCTATCATAGCTTATTTTCTCGTATATTGTCATATATTTGATCAATCTTTAGATTTACTAGTAAACTATATTTTTATTACTATTATTTGTATAATACAGAAAGAAACAGAACGAGGATAGTGATAACGTGGCACATCAGACAGACGGCTTTACGCTTATCGAGTTATTAACATCGATTACCATTCTGGCTATTGTTTTGTTAGTTTTTTTTGGTTTTTTCGGACAAGGACTTTCTTTCTCGACGACTACTTCCCATAAACAAACCGCCGTTCATCTCGCTAAGGAAACACTACAGGCAGTCAAAGAAAGTGACGATAAAAATAAAATACCGGATTCTTTTTATAGCGGAGACGAACCGCTGGAAAGTAAAAATTATCCAACAAATTTTTTCTCTCCAGATTGTCCCGGTTGTATAGAGTTAAATGGGGAAACATTTTATCCGGCTGTGTCACCTGATAGGAGTTTGAGCGAGGAATACGGTTTATTCCCTGTAAAAGTAGTCATTTATAATGACCCTTCTCACAAAAAAGTCCTCACTTTCACCTACGGTTACCTTAAAGGAGGAAGCTAATGAGGCATCTTGTTTTTAAAAATAAAAATGGATTCACATTGATTGAATTACTACTCGCACTCACTCTATCAACGATCGTGATCTCCCTTGTCTCCTATGTACTTTTTCAAGCCATTAATCAATTCTCGTTCACAGTGGATCATAGTTTTTTACGACAGGAAGCCGGGATTATTTCCACCACTATTGAAGAACGGTACTTAACAACTGAAAAAACGATCCAGCTTACCACCCTCCCACCGGATCATTTAAAGATTGATGAGTCCGTTATGGTCATGGAATCCTATCATGTATATATAGAAATAACCAACCAGTCCAACGGACATATAGATAGAATCGCTTCTGCTTCAGCAGGGGACGGTACTCTGTCTTGTGGAGATGAAGGGGTTCCGTCAGGCAGCTCAAGTACCAGTATGGATGGTAAAAATAAAGACGGCTATCACCTGCATATCAAGCTGTTTTCTACCGAGAAACCATGTGATACATACGAAGTTGTAACACACATATCAAAACTGTAAGGGTGAATAACATGAAGCGATTTGATAACCGCGGGGCCGCCCTTCTCATCGTTCTCTTAACGATAACCATCATCGGGATATTTTCTACCGTCATTATTTCTGTTGTGTTGTCGGCTTCTCATCAAACCGATAAAATCGAAGCGTCCATGCAAGCACGCGATCTCGCCGAAATGGGGGTAGAAGCATACCGCACAAACGTATCCGCAGAGCTACGCGACATTATTAAGGATGTCAAAGACGCCCCCGATAACGCAGAAGACACAAAAGCGGAGATCCTAACGAAAATATGCAGCAATACGATTAGCCAAAAAAAGAAATTCAACATAACGGAGTCTGCTGATGATGAGGAATTCAAGTTCGACGTAAGGACAACAGGCTTTCGCAACGAAACGAACGAATCTATTGACTGCACCAATTACAAGAAACTACGCTTGAATTATCGGTCTATAGGAACGGCGAAAACAGATAGTGCTGACACCAAGGAGATCATTACCGGATTCATCGCTTTAAACGTTGGAAATTTTTCCGGTGGTGGGAGCGGTGGTTCTCAAGATGATCGCGTTTTTCATAGTGAATCAGAATTTGATACAATCATAGATCCCTCATACCCCAAGATTCCAGCAGATATTCCGTATGAAAAAACGTCTCAAGAAGAAATCCCATGTGAAACGTTACCGAATCTAGAAGTAACAGATGATGCAGAATTCTCTACATGTACCTATGACATAAAAGGAAGCTTGCTCGTACATGATGACGCTACCCTCCTCAATAAAGGTTCTTTAACAATTGAGGATCATGCAACCTTTAAAGATGACGGTGAATTTTTAAATAATACAGTGTTAAACATTGGAAAAAACGCTATTTTCGATGAAACAGCGTTTCAAAACAACGCTGAGATGAGTATAGGCGGCCATGCTTCTTTTGGAGAAGAGGCTGATTTCTACCAAAACACAAAATCGTCTATTGGGAAAAACGCTATTTTTAGAGACTCTATTACTATGCACCAAAATAGCGAGTTATACGTAGGTAGGAATTTTTATACACGTAACGAGCTAACTGTTAAAAACAACGCATTGTTAACCATCGATGGGAGTGTAAAGTTGGACGGAGAGGTTTCTACGAAAAAAGGGACTATTATCATTAATGGAAATGCTTTTTTCAATCAACCAATCTCGAATAAAAACGGCCGGATTTGCATTAAGGGACGGGCAGAATTCACTGACAACCAGTCTGTGAGGAAGGCGGATAGTTGCGCCAATCAACCGAAAGGAACGATCTACGTGTTAGATCAATATGTTTCGAAACCATACGTTCCAGGGGACGGGGGCGGAGAAGCAGACTGGAGTATTGATTTTGGCGACAATGAATATACACATTAAAAAGAGTTGCTTTATAACGGAGTCCCCGGCAATAGATATTCACCTTATGATATTGGGTTATGGGACCATATCTTAGATGGCCCATAACCCTGCTTGTGTGCCATCAACTGATATCACACTGTGCGGCAATTTCTGATATGAAATATAATGAACCAGCAAAAACGACTAAATCGTTTGTACCGGCACCGGCTTGAATTTTCTCCCAAGCGGCCTTCCAGTCAGGCAATGCTGTCGTTCCGGCAAGCGGGCTTTTTGCTGCAATTCCCTCGGCTGTCGCGGCGCGTTCAAAATCAAATGTGACAGCGGTGCAGGACGCAATGTTCAAGCCAGTTAGCGGTGCCATCACTTTTTCTGGATTTTTTTCTTTAGTCATACTGATGATGAGATGGAGACGGCGGTCTGGAAAATGGTCTTGGAGTGCTTCCGCCAGGCTTTCCATTCCCTCTTTGTTATGGGCTCCGTCTAAGAGAAGCGGTGGTTCCGTCTCCCGATAGTCGAGACGGCCCGGCCAGCTTGCTTTTTGCAGTCCTCTGCGAATTTGTTTCTCTTCGAGCGGAAGCGCGTAGTACATCATCAAGTAGCGTAGAACCATCAGAGCAGCGGCGGCGTTTTTCATTTGATGGCGGCCAAGCATCGCTATTTCCATGTGTTCCATGCCCTTCAAGCTACATTGAAAGGAGAAACTCCAGCCATTTGCCGCTGCTTCTTCGTCTGTTACCGAGAATTCGTGCTGCCAGCGATACATTTTCGTTCTCCCTCTTTGTACCGCTGCGGCGAAAATCTCTAAGATTTCCGGGTTCGTTTCACACGTCACAAGTGGGACACCAGACTTAATGATCCCCGCTTTTTCTGCGGCAATTTCGGCTAATGTTTCTCCGAGAATATGCTGGTGATCATGTCCTACATTTGTAATGACGCTGATCATTGGGGCAATGACATTCGTTGAATCGAGCCGGCCACCAAGCCCCACTTCCCAAATGACGATGTCAGGTTGTGCTGTCCATGCAAAATAATGCGCCGCGATTACAGTTAGCACCTCGAACTCTGTCGGTGCTCCGAACGAGCTTTCTGCTACCTCTTCTGCGATAGGCTGCACGGCCTTTGCACTTTTAAGAAAATCAGCTTCTGAGATCGGCTCGCCGTTGACGGCTATCCGTTCCCGGAATTCCACCACATAGGGGGAAGTAAAAGTACCACATACAATTCCCGCTTCCTTTAATGGTTCTCTTAAAAACGCAACGGTCGATCCTTTTCCATTCGTCCCGCCGACATGAATGCTTTTCAAATTTCGCTCCGGATTCCCGAGAGCTTCCATCATCATCCGCACCCTATCGAGACCTGGACGGACACCAAATTTCGTCAGTTGGTGCAGCCAATCTTTTGCTTCTTCATATGTTTCCATCATCTTCCACCCTTTTCATGAAGATAGACCGCCGAAGCATACACGTCGGCGGTCTTTGTGATTAGTGAATCAGCTCTTGAATCCGAGCTTTTACTTTTTCACGCTTTTCTACATAATCTTTTTCTTTTTGTCTTTCTTCGGCTACCACTTTCTCCGGCGCCTTTTTCATAAACCCTTCGTTCTCAAGCTTTTTCTGGACTCGCTGCACTTCTTTGTCCAGTTTTTCTTTTTCTTTTTCCAACCGGGCAATTTCCTCGTCAATATCAATAAGTCCTGAGAGCGGCATATAAAGCTCTGCCCCGGTTACGACTTTTGAGACTGACTTTTCCGGTGCAGCAAGATCTGTCTGCATGTCGAGCTGCTCCGGGTTGCAGAATCGTTCCAGATAGTCTTGGCCGCGCTCTAGCTGCCCTAACACGTCTTCATTGGCTGCTTTGATTTGTAGCTCGATCGGTTTACTTGGCGCAACGTTCATCTCAGCCCGTGTATTACGAACCGTGCGAATTACGTTTTTCAAAAGCTCAACGTCCTTAACAGCTTCATCGTCCATAAGAGCTTCATTCACTTCCGGCCAAGCTGCAATCGTAATCGACTCCCCCTTGTGAGGCAGATGCTGCCAAATTTCTTCGGTGATAAACGGCATAATGGGATGTAAAAGACGCATCGTTTGGTCGAGCACATAAGCAAGAACCGAGCGGGTTGTCTGTTTCACATCCTCTTTCTCGCCGTAAAGCGGCAATTTTGCCATTTCGATATACCAATCACATACATCGTCCCAAATGAAATTATAAAGAAGACGGCCAACTTCTCCGAATTCATAGCGGTCCATTAAGCGGGTCACATCGCGGATCGTTTCCTGTAGACGCGTTAAGATCCAGCGGTCTGCGATTGTTTTCTCCCCATCGAGATCCACTTCTTCATACGTAAGGCCATCCATATTCATAAGCGCAAACCGGGAAGCGTTCCAGATCTTGTTAGCAAAGTTCCAATTTGCCTCGACTTTCTCCCAATGGAAGCGGAGATCGTTCCCGGGCGTCGTGCCGGTTGCCAGGAAGAAACGGAGAGCATCCGCACCGTATTTTTCAATGACATCCATTGGATCAACACCGTTACCGAGTGATTTACTCATTTTTCGTCCATCCGCAGCACGGACAAGGCCGTGGATGAGGACGTCTTTAAACGGCCGTTCTCCTGTAAACTCAAGCCCTTGGAAAATCATGCGTGATACCCAGAAAAAGATAATGTCATAACCTGTAACGAGTACATCCGTCGGGTAATAGCGCTTAAAATCATGTGCATCCGTATCCGGCCAGCCCATTGTTGAAAACGGCCATAATGCAGAACTGAACCAGGTGTCAAGCACATCCTCATCCTGCTCCCAGTTTTCTGCATCAGCCGGAGCCTCGTTTCCAACATAGACTTCTCCTGTTTCTTTATGATACCAAGCCGGAATTCGGTGCCCCCACCATAGCTGCCGAGAAATACACCAGTCACGGATATTTTCAAGCCAGTGAAGATACGTTTTTTCGAAACGATCCGGAACAAAATGAACTTTCTCTTCCTGCTTCTGGAGAGCAATCGCTCTTTCGGCAAGCGGCTTCATGTTAACAAACCATTGAGTGGATAAATACGGTTCTACTACCGCACCGCTTCGTTCTGAGTGTCCGACGGAATGCATATGCTCTTCAATGTCAAACAGAATGCCTTCCTCCTGCAAGTCTTTCACGAGCTGTTTCCGGCATTCAAAACGGTCAAGGCCCTGGTACTTGCCAGCATTTTCATTCATTCTTCCGCTTTCATCCATTACGAGCACTCGCTCCAGGTTATGGCGGTTACCCATTTCAAAGTCATTCGGGTCGTGGGCCGGAGTGATTTTCACCGCACCTGATCCAAAATCCATTTCGACGTAATCATCTGCAATAATCTCGATCTCCCGACCAACAATCGGAAGGATCACTTTCTTCCCAATCAAGTGCTGGTAACGTTCATCATCCGGGTGGACCGCAACAGCAGTATCACCGAGCATCGTTTCCGGGCGTGTTGTTGCAATTTCAATAGAACCGGAACCGTCTTTTAACGGGTACCTCATATGGTAAAAATGACCTTGTACTTCTTTATACACTACTTCAATGTCAGAGAGTGCTGTTTTCGTATCCGGGTCCCAATTTATAATGTATTCTCCGCGGTAAATAAGCCCTTTATTGTAAAACTGCACAAAGACTTCCCGGACCGCCTCTGAAAGTCCTTCATCCATTGTAAAGCGTTCTCGTGAGTAATCGAGCGACAGCCCGAGCTTCGCCCATTGTTCACGGATAAAGTCAGCGTATTCTTCCTTCCACTCATACGTCTTTTCGAGAAACTTGTCCCGGCCTAAATCATAACGGCTTGTCCCCTCTTCACGCAGCTGTGCCTCTACTTTCGCTTGTGTTGCAATCCCTGCGTGATCCATACCCGGGAGCCACAGCATATCGTACCCTTGCATGCGCTTAAGACGTGCTACAATGTCCTGAAGTGTTGTGTCCCATGCATGTCCAAGGTGTAAGCGTCCCGTCACATTAGGCGGGGGGATTACAATGGTGTATGGTTCTTTCTCTTCTTCCCCCGCTGCTTCAAAAAAGTTTCCTTCTGTCCAAAATGGATACCATTTCGTTTCCGTTGCCTGCGGATCATATTTCGTCGGCATCGTCGTCTCTTGATTGTCCATCTGATGTCCTCCTTTAGTTTGTGTATTTATGTAGAAACAAAAAAACCCCTCCATCTGCAAAAGGACGAAGAGAGGGTCGCGGTACCACCTTTATTCACGTAAAAGCCCGCACGAAAACCGTACGTACTTGCGTGCACTTAAAAGATAACGGTTCTCCCGTCTTCCTCTACTGCTATTCAAGGAAGCTGCTCGAGGGTGACGTTCCTATCATTCCCCTGAAAAGTCTCGCAGCCTTGGACTTTTTCTCTGGACAGGCGGATATAACAGTACTCTTCCCTGTTGACGCATTTAGTCATATTTTACGAATAAAAATCCGGTAAGTCAACATGTGAGCTTACCGGACAAGAAAATACAACATACTTTCATTTTTTAAAAGGTAATTAGGGCTTTAACAGTAGTTTTCCGGTGCTGTTGCGGCTTTCCATAAAGGTGTGGGCTTCACTTGCTTGTTCGAGCGGGTAAGATTGTGATACAAGGATGTCCAATTTTTTCTCAGCCAGTAATCGAATGGTTTCTGCGGCGGCTTCTTTTAAAAATTCAGGGCGTTGTTTAATACATGTCCCGGTACTGTAACCAAGAACAGATCGACAGGAAGCATGCAGTTCGTTCGTCTTCACATTACCCGGTGCCGATTCATCATTCGCATGCCCGAACGTAACGATTCTTCCAAAGGGAGCTAAGCATTCCAAGCTTTTATCAAAATTCTCGCCGGCGATCGTATCGAGAATGACATCCACACCCTTTCCGTCAGTCGCATCCATTGTCTGCTTGACGAAATCTTCCTCTTTATAGTTGATGACGAGATCAACACCAGCTTCCCGCGCTGCAGCTGCTTTTTTATCGCTCCCTACTGTGCCGATGACTTTGCCGGCACCGTAAATTTTTGCAAGCTGGGCTGCGGTTGTACCGATCCCGCCAGCAGCTGCATGAATTAATACCGTCTCGCCTTTTTCTAAGCGAGCTACTTTCCTTAATACATTGTAAGATGTGACTCCCACTAACAAGGAGCCGGCAGCTGTATCGCTATCAACATCATCCGGAAGCACATAGGTTACATTCTCATTGGCCTTTACATATTCCGCATAGGAACCGCCGGTAGGGAACGCAACGACACGCTGCCCTTTATGTAAATCAGAAACATCTGCTCCCGTTTCTTCTATAACTCCCATGCAATCAAGGCCTGGGATAAACGCACTGTTGCTGACGCCATGAAACGCGCCCTGACGTGCCTTAATATCCGCGAAATTGACACTTGCTGCTTCTACTTTGATCAGTACTTCATTTTTTTCTATTGCAGGACGATCGGTTTCTTGGACCTTTAAAACATCGGGCCCTCCCAATTCCTCTACAACAATTGCTCTCATCTTTGCTCACTCCTTTTTTCATTCTATTGAGAGTATATCAATTTTTTTGATCATTGTGGAAGCAAATGACCTTATCAGCGGCTGACATAGCGGTTGCCTGTGATCACGATAAAAGGAGTCCCGATAATAGTGGGTAGAAACCAAAGAAGCAATACCGGCAGATCTGCCAAAATAGGAAGCTTTGCTGCATTAACAACTAAAACAGCAGTAATAATGCCAATATAAGACCCCAGCATACCTCCGATATGTAGCTTGACATGATTTCTCCACTTCTTTTTTTGAGCCACATTCCCCAACAAAGCCAGCCCGTAGGAAAACAAAGCAATATAGAAAAGATAAGCACTCTCGGACCAATTAAGGAATGCCATTGCAACGGAAGTAATACATACAACGACGTATCCCCCGTGATATACCTCCCCTGCTATCGTGTGTATACCCCTTCGTTTACTGGCTCCAGCCGCTATCGCACCAGTAAATAAACAAATGCTCCCGGCTGTAATGTGAATAATAAGAAAAGCTGAAAAAAGATTTACCACAGATTCCTCCCCCAAATAAGCGCGTTTTAATTTTTTGATAAATAGGCAGACACCCTCTCCTTTTTCCGTGCATATAGTGTATTAGTAAAACTCTGGTAGCTAGTAATGTTAAGTATAATAAAGGAGTGTCGATATGTCTGGGAACATTCATCATTATTTTGCCGGAAATCATACAGCCAAGGGTTTCTATTCCCTTTACGCTTCCAACTTTCAAGGGCTGGAACGTATTTTTGTGTTAAAGGGACGCTCCGCTTCTATAAAAACACAACTCTTGTTACAAGTAGCCAAAACATGTACCGATCATGGTCTCGATATTGAACTGATCCATACGTCAGCAGACTTGGATGCAGTAGACGGGATCATCGTCCCTAAATTGAAAACGGGCTTTTATAGCGGCCCTGCTCATGTTTTTAAACCGGAACGGGCTAAGGTAGAGACAATCGATACTGACACCGTTTTAAACAGTGAAAAAGTAACGAGGAAGCAAAGATTGCTCGACCGTTATGAGGAAAAGCTAAAAAAATCACTACTAGCGTCTCACCAATCTTTTGAGACGGGACTGCGAGTCCATGATGACTTAGAAGTCATTTATATTAATAATATGGACTTTGCAAAGGCTGATCAGGCCGCTACTGAGCTCGCTGAACAACTATTTGAGGATGTCAAGCCAAACGGAAAATCAGCCTCTTTTAAACATCGCTTCCTTGGCGGGTCTACTCCCAAAGGCGCAGTTGATTATATCCCTAACCTTACCGAAGGCCTTGAGAAGCGATATTTCATTAAAGGGCGTGCCGGAACGGGTAAATCAACTTTTCTGAAACGAATGATTAAAGAAGCCGAGGAGCTAGGGTTAAGTATGGAAGTATATCATTGCGGTTTCGATCCGGAAAGCATCGATATGGTCATTATTCGGGAATTATCACTATGCATATTTGACAGTACCGATCCTCATGAATATTTTCCGGACCGAGAAGGTGATGAAGTCATCGATCTTTATGAAAAAACAGTCATGCCTGGCACTGATGAAAAATTCGAGGAACAAATTGCAACTCTATTCAACAGCTACAAATCCTATATGAAAAAGGGAACAGGTTACTTAAAAGAAGCAAAACGCTACCGTGACCGTTTAGAAAACATCTATAACAAAGCCGCACATGCCGACGAGATTGATCGCCTTGCAACCCAATTGGAATCCACTATTGAAAAAGATCTGCCTCCGTCTTAGTCGTCAATCACTACTGCGCGCCGCTAATCGAATGCCCTTCGGCGGGGCGCAGTCCGTTTCTATTTATTCAATAACGCGCAGTCCAGCCGCGCCAGCTATAATGCATGTTAAAAAAACAATCCTCTTCCAACCAGCCGACTCTTTAAAGAAAATAATCCCCATTAATACCGCTCCGGCAGCTCCCAGACCTGTCCACACGGCATAAGCGGTTCCCATCGGTATATCTTCCATAGCAAGCGATAAAAACCAAAATCCGCCCGTAAACGTCAGAACCATCAAGAGCAGGCGTGTGATTGTTTTCTTTTGTATGTAAAGATTGATACTCATTACTCCAAAAATTTCCCCGAAACTGGCAATAACTAGAAATAACCACCCCATTATGATTCCCCTCCTTGTTCGTGCGCCACTTCTTCTTGATCATCGGTCGTTATTTTAATTCCAATTACCCCTACAATGATTAAGCCAATAAAGAGGAGTTTTCCAACTGAAAAATCAGCTCCAAACATAAAAAAATCAAGTAGAACGATCGCCGCTGCCCCTGAACCCGTGAACACCGCATAAACCGTCCCGGATGGCAACTTTTCACATGCCCTAATAATACAAAAAAAGCTAACAACAATAGCTAACACGGTTCCAGTCCATTCTAATAAAGAGTCTGCATGTTTCAAACCAATAACCCAGAACACTTCGACAATCGCTGCCGCAAGTACATACAGCCAAGCCAAAAAAAAACCCCCTCTCATCTCTTTTATCCACTTATATTTTAGCACACCCCGGCAAAAGTTCCTTACAATGAGTATCTATGCAACAAAACGTTAAGCAGGATTTTATCCCCGCTTAACGTTTTTATCCTCTCTATACGAATTTCTACTACTGTCACTATGTTCTTTTTGATCAGATGTGATGCCTGTTTTCTCCCCTTCTAAATTTGCAGTTGGTTTATCCTCCACGTCATCTACTTTTCCGTAGTCTTCAGATGATTCTCCTTCTCCCTCATACCCTTTATTTGAAGCTGGGTTGTCTGCAGGAGTTTGAGACGTACCATGCTCACTAACTACGTTCCATGCATCTTCCCTGTCAAATACTACTTCTTCTTTTTTATTCACTTCCTTGATCGCCGGATTTGTTACGCTTTCCTCAGGCGCCCGCCTATCCACCTGCATGTCAACAGAAGCATGTTTGATACATCTTTTCGTTTCCGGCATTGCTTCGAGGCGCTCCAGTGATATTTCCTCCCCGCCAATTTCACATATTCCGTAATTACCCTCTTCAATTGCTTGCAACGCTTGGTTAATATCTTCGAGCTTTTCCCTGCGCTGATTGTTTAACGTTACTTCTTTTTCCCGTTCAAACAACTCGGTTGCTTCATCACCGGGGTGATTGTCATACTTCGACAACTCTCCTGTCCCTTCCTCTCTACGGTCATTCTCCGTAACATTCCTCTTTCCGTGCAATAGCTGTTCATACTCTATTTTCATTTTTAACAACCGTTCTTTTTGCTTATCAAGCTGAAATTTGGTTAACACTGTGATAACTCCTTTTTTAAAAAAGTTCCCACACCCCTTTTATAGTTGCTAATAGACAAAAAAAGTACATGATAAACATATCATTCTCCCTGTTTAATAAAAACGTTCGCTGGGAAATATACAAAAGAACCCGCCTTTACAGTTACCGAATTAAAATTAATGGAAAGAAAGGTGATCCGAAATGGCTGAAGAAAAAGCACCCCACAAACAAATCACGGATAAAAATAATGGATTGAGCTCGGCACAGGAAGTCATCTATCCACATGAATTCAAAAAAGCGGATAGCGATTATAAAGACGTGAAAACGCGA
This sequence comes from Bacillus piscicola, assembly GCF_022458745.1. Lineage (GTDB taxonomy): Bacteria > Bacillota > Bacilli > Bacillales > Marinococcaceae > Alteribacillus_A > Alteribacillus_A piscicola. The sequence continues at coordinate 718,231 of NZ_JAJJJF010000001.1, read as the reverse complement.
AAGTAAATAGTAAAAAGGGTGAACACCATGATGTTCACCCTCGCTTTTAGATATTCCTTCGTATGACTTCATACAGGAGTGCCGTCCCGGCTACAATGTCTTCCTTCTCTGCCCACTCAGCAGGGTTATGACTGATGCCATTTTTGCAGCGAACAAAGACCATCCCCATCCTGGTTATCTTCTCCATAAACATAGCATCATGTCCTGCCCCGCTGATCATAAGAGGGGCTTCCAATCCTAAACTTGAGCTTCCCTCCTGCAATGATTCAATGATTTGCCCAGAACATAGCACCGGATCAATCGAAAGTGTCCTCTCCAGTATTCCTGTAAGACCTCTGTCTTTACAAATGGATGCTATGCTTTCCTCTATTCGGTTGAGGGCATTTTCCCTTTTTTGTAAATCTACGTCTCGTAAATCCAATGAAAATTCAACAGAGTCGGGAATAACGTTTCTTCCTCCTGGATGTGCTTCAATCTTACCAACTGTTCCTACGAGCGTACCCGTTGTATCTTGTTTGCAAATGGCTTCAATGCTTGCTATGACTTCAGCTGCTCCGGCTAAGGGATCACGCCGCATATTCATTGGCACGGTACCCGCATGTCCCGCTTCCCCGATTTTCTGCACTTTCCCCCACACCGGTCCTGCAATACCTTCGACTATTCCAACTGGCAAATCCCTTTTTTCTAAAAAAGGCCCTTGTTCGATATGCATTTCTAGGAAAAGTTTGACGTCATCTGGCTTTCGTATTGACTCGTCCCGGCGCTGGACGTCTATGCCTTCTCTAAATGAAGCTAATGCCTCTTCTCTGGAAAGGCCATTCTCATCCTTCGCTTCCAGATCTTTCGACTCCACGTGCCCAATCATGCCTCTGCTTCCAAAAAATCCATCTGCAAAACGAGTCCCTTCTTCATCACAAAAGGCGACGACTTCAATGGGGTTGTCATGAACAACATTTGCTTCTTTTAACGTTTGTACTACTTCGATGCCACCAAGGACACCGATCGTACCATCAAACCGACCTCCATTTGGTACAGTGTCAATGTGAGAGCCGATCATGACTGTGGGAAGATTTTTATCGCGACCCTCTTTACGGCCAATCAGATTCCCAAAATGATCGACTCTCACGGACATCCCTGCCTCTTCCATCCAAGAGGTAACAAGTTCTTGCGCTTTATCATCTTCGCTTGACAGAACCAAACGTTCTACCCCGGTGTCGCCTTTTTTTCCTATTTTCGCCAATTCCATTAATCGCTCAAACAGTCGTGTCCCATTTATGATACTGGATATTTTGTTTGTCATTCATTTTGTCCTCCTAGATCCCTACGTTTACACGTTACTTGTCCGCTTCTCCTTTGCATCATAAGCAAGCCCATATGCTTTAGAGTGAATGAATTTGCCGTCTCCTTCTTCACCAATAAAGTTCCCTCTATCTACCATCAGCTTCCCGCGTAAAAAGACGGACTCTACTTTCCCTTCCATTTTCATGCCCTCATAGGTATTATAGTCTACTCCGTGGAGGCTGTCCTCGTTGGATATCACAGCACGGTGATCCGGATCAAAGATCACTAAGTCCGCGTCATAGCCAACTCCAATATGACCTTTTTCACTTAAACCATTATTTTTGGCTGGTGTCGTCGCGAAAAGATCAACAAGGCGCTGTTTCGAAATCTTGCCCTGATTTACTCCGTAGGTCCACATCACACTCAATCTGTCTTGCACCCCCGGAGAACCGTTTGGGATATTAGTAAAATCATCGATTCCCATATGCTTTTGCTTTTGCCAGTTAAACCCGCAATGATCGGAGCTGACCGCATTCAACCATCCTTTGTTTACAGCCTCCCAGAGTGCTTCTTGATCTTGCTTTGTCCGTAAGGCAGGGGAACAGACATATTTCGCTCCTTCAAAGTTCGGTCTCGCCAAATCCTCTTTGTCCAGGACTAAGTAGTGTGTGCATGTTTCTCCGTAAACAGGTACACCTTGGCTGTATGCACCTCTAACAGTCTCCATCACTTCCTTGGCCGTCACATGAACAATGTAGATAGGTGCATCTGCCATTTTCGCCAAATTAATTGCTCTTTCTGTTGCTTCAATCTCCACGAGCGGCGGCCGTGACACCGCATGGTAATAAGGAGTAGTGTTCCCTTCCCGCAGACAATCTTTTTGTAAAGCGTCAATAACGTCAGCATTCTCAGCATGTACCATAACCGTCACTCCGGCTTCTTTAGAGGCTCGGAGCGCCTTAAAAATCGCTTCATCATCGCTATGAAAGGGCAAGCCTTTATAAGCCATAAACAGTTTTACCGTCGAGATTCCTTTCTCAGGAAGAGTAGGGATCTCTGCAAATACTTCATCACGCGGGTCACATATTACGCCGTGAAAAGAATAATCAGCCATGGCATAAGGAGCAACTTCTTTTTGATCATAATTTGCTATCGTCTCCGCAATCCCTTTTCCCTGCTCCTGATTCACAAATTCGATCACCGTTGTCGTACCACCTGCAACTGCCGCATTCGACGTTTCAAACCCACGCACTCTTTCCCCTTTAAAATCAAAAGAATAATGGACATGTTGATCAATCCCACCCGGCAGTATGTATTTTCCGGATGCATCGATTATTTTATCGGCCTTCCCCTCTAAATTGGCCCCAACTGCTGTAATCTTTTCTCCTTCGATGAGCACATCACCAACAAATTCATCAACCGCTGTTACAATCGTCCCATGTTTAATCAAAATACTCACAAGAATCCCACCTTTTTTTCAAAATAATTAAACTATTTTAATTAATTAGTTTCTCCTTGATTTAATTTCGATTTAAAAGGTGGCAATTCCTTTTCATTTCAAAATTTCACCCCCCTGCCTTCACTCGAAGACCGGAGGGTGCTTACATTACGATTCAAAAACACCGACAAGGAACAGGCTGATTTGTGGAATAAAGGTAATAATCAGCACATCTGCGATCATCATGAACAAAAATGGCATAATTGCCCTGACTAACTTCTCATACGCTACTTCTCCGACTTGTGACCCGACAAACAGGTTAATACCAACTGGCGGCGTGATCAAACCGATAGAGAGGTTCACAATCATCACAATTCCAAAATGAACAGGATCCATTCCAATACTGGTAACAACCGGAAGCAAAATAGGTGTTAAAATGATAATCGAAGCAATTGTTTCCATGAACGTTCCTACAATCAACAAAAAGAGGTTAACAAGTAAAATAATGACAATTGGCGTAAGTGGGCTATCCATAAAGGACTCAGCCACAGCTTGAGGGATCCGCTGCCTTGTTAAAATCATCCCAAACAAAGAAGCGGTCGAAATTAACAGTAAAATAACTGAAGTAGTTACAACGGAAGAGACGAGAATTTTTCGTAAAACGGCGAAACTGATCTGCCGATACACGAAGAAGCCGACGAAGAAACCATATACAACAGCTACTACCGATGCTTCCGTCGGTGTGAAGATACCTCCGTAAATTCCTCCTAGTATAATAACCGGCATGAGCAAAGAAAGAAAAGCACTTTTAAATGACAGTGCCAGCTTTTTAACATTCATTTTTTCCTGTGTTCCCTTGTATCCTTTTATAACGGAAACGACGTAACTCACTAAAATAAGCGAAAGCCCCACCAAAATTCCGGGAATAATACCAGCGATAAATAAGCTGCTCACTGACACTCCCGCTGATACCCCGTAAAGAATAAGTGGGACACTTGGCGGGATAACAATCCCGGTTGTTCCGCCAGCTGCCTGTACGGCCGTAGAAAAGGCGCGGTCATATCCTTCCTTTACCATATACGGTATAAGAATACTGCCGACGGCCGCTGTTGTCGCTGATCCAGAACCAGACAGTGCCGCAAAAAAGATACACGTGACAATCCCAACGTGCGCAAGTCCTCCCCGCATCTGCCCGACCAGATTTTGTGCGAAGTCAATCAACCGCTGCGATATACCTCCGTGCTCCATTAGCTTACCAGCTAAAATAAAAAAAGGAGCAGCCATGAGCGGGAAGGAATCTAGTGCAGCAAACATACGCTGAGGAATTAATTCAAGCGGAAACGAACCACTTACAAGAAAAAATAGTAAGGAGGCCGTACCGAGCGCGATCGATATCGGTACGTTAATGAAAATCAACACTAGAAATACTACAAACAAAAAAATAGACATTATCCTTGAATCTCCTCGTGGTTAATTTTTGATGTCATTCTTTTCACCGTTACATCAATCAAGTTTAGAATCATTAAGACCGCGCTCACGGGTATAATGAGATACACATAACTCATCGGCAGACGCAGAGCCGGTGACCCCTGGACCCCGGCACCCTGCATTAACTCAAAACCTTTAACAGCTAATATGACAAAAAAGAATCCGCTTATTAAAGCGCCAATAACGTTGACTATTTTTTCCGGTACCGCTGGCAGCTTTTTCACGAAATAATCGATGCCTATGTGGGCTGCATATTGAAAAGCAATACTTGCCCCTAAAAACGTAATCCAAATCATCGAAAAACGGGCGATTTCTTCGGTCCACGAATAAGAAGTTCCAAAAAGGCCGCGCGATACAATCTGCATAAAGATGAGAACAACCATTAAAGTAAGCAACAGTGCACTGACTGCCTCTGTCGTCCGATTAATAACTTTCAGTATCGTATTCCACATAATTTTTCTCTCCTATTTACGTTCCAACTAAAATATCAAAGTCGTTTCTCTTAGCAAGTCTTTTGAGCGGCAGGGTCATTCTTGAAGTGTACTCCAACCGTACACGAATAACGAGGTCACTAAAATAAAAATTCTGAACTATCTTTTATTGCTATAAGTGTATCATAAGAACTAGAGGACCTCTATAACTATACAATAAAAAAAGTAGATCGTGAACCTTATACAGTCCTAGTTTTTATGAATAAGCATAACCGTGAGGGGAATGATAATCTGTTCGTTTCATAAAGAAAAGAACCGCCCACTCCTTAGAAAGAGGGCGGTTCTACTCCACACGCTTTATTCTACGTTACGGATTCGTTCAATCATGTCTCCGTACTGTTCCTCGTATTTTTCATACACGGGTTCAACTGCTTTACGGAAGGCCTCCATATCAATGTCTTCCGTCTCTACTATTTCAACCCCTTGCTCGATAATCTCTTGCTTTTGCTCGTCTTCCATATCAAGATTCATTTGACGTTGGACGCCAGCCATTTCTTGACCAGTTTCCACCATAATCTGTTGAATATCTTCTGGAAGTGACGCGAACGTATCTGTGTTCATAATAGCCGGCGCGGCAGCATAATAAATCCCTGTTTCGCTAAAGTATTTTTGCACTTCAAATAAATTCGGTGTATAGAAAACGCCGTAAGAAGCATCTAAACCATCAATAACTCCCTGCTGCAATGCTGTATAGACTTCTGGAAATGCGATAGGCGTTGGATCGGAACCAATAGCACGGTATGTATCCGTGTAAATTTCGTTTTCTACCGTACGCATCTTTAAACCCTTTGTATCTTCTGGTGAGGTAACAGGGCGAACATTATTCGTAATGTGACGCATGCCATTTTCCCATATACCTAGAGTCTTAAAACCTTGTTCATCAATAGATGCCATTAATTCTTTTCCAATCTCGCCATCAAGTGTCGCATAAGCATGTTCCACATCGCGGAACAAAAATGGCATCTCAAGAACGGATATCTCTGGAACAAAGTTACCTAGTGGACCTGCAGTGACAACCGTCATGTCAAGTGAACCGAGCTGTACCTGTTCTATTAAGTCACGTTCTCCTCCGAGCTGACCATTACCGAATATTTCAAAACTCACTCTTCCGTCCGTTTTTTCTTCTACTCGTTTGGTAAACTCCTCAATCCCCTTTGTATAAGAGTGTTCATCCGGGGCAATATGACCGATCTGCAAATTGAATTCCGCCTCACTGTTAGCAGCTTGGTCTTTTCCTTCTTGATTTTCTTCTGCTTCACTACTATTTTTCTCGGACTCGGCGTTGTCCCCTCCGCATGCAGTCAACAGACTGAATACGACCGCAGCAAGCAACATAAATAATAAATTTTTCCCCTTCACTTGTTTTCCCCCTTTAGTGCTGAAATGTACGCGGCTAATTGGCTGATTACCTTATCTATTTTACCAGGTTCACTCCTCTAGGCAAGCTAATCCTTTCAAATGAAAAATATCACTTTTTTTTATAAAATTCATACACTACTATATAAATCAAAGTGGGAGTAGGTGGAATGATGAGACCTTATCCTGGACCGCCGCGCCCCCCTTGCCGTCCTCCTAAAAAACCCAGAAGGCCTCCGAGAAGGAGACCATATTGGTGGCGAAGATGGAAACTCATTTGTACACAGATTTTATTTCCACTCGTTTGCTTTCAGCTTATTCGAACATTGATTCTGCCAACATCCTTTGACGTTGTGCTGCTTATTATTCTAGCTTGCTTGTTTTTTTACTGTCTATCTTCTCCCTATTAAGAACACCGTTTACATGATGAGCTATAAAAACGGTGTTCCTTTCTATTCCCTTTGGTTCTCTTCGTCGTTTCGAGAAGGCCAGCTCGTGATTTCGGCATGAACTTTCTCCATAAACCAAATATACTTCTCGAGCTCCAGTGTCCAAATGTGCTCCTCTCCGCGTATCCGCCCGGGTGCAAGTTCGATAAAAGAATAAATTCCCGTCTCTTCAAGCAACCGGCTTTTTAACAACCATTCGTCTTCAGGGTGGAACAATGCTGCATGCTCCCTATAGCTTTTAATCCAGGGATACGTTTGGATTGGATCCCACAGCCTTTCATACAAGCAAGCTTGGTATAAAGAAACAATATCATGACACGGATGGCCGTCTGCCGTGTTTTCCAGATTGATAAATTGGTAATTCCCATATTGATCTCGGATAATATGGTCTGGAGAAGGCCTGCCGTGGCAACGGACCGTGGTAATCTTTTCTTTGGGAGCTGCTTCATCCTCCCACTTTTCGTACCAATAGATGGAGTCTTTATGCAGCTGGTATATAAATGGAAAATGCATGAGAAAGCCGAGCTCAAACGGGGAATAATAATGTTTTTTCTCAATATGGTCTGCATACGCTTCTAGTTTTAATAATTGTTGCTCTCTGTACTTCCTGTATCGTTCACCGCTTTCTATCCAATTCTCTTCTCTCATTTTTTCATTTCGTCCTGTGAATCGATGAAAAAGAGCCAGTGTCTTAAAAAAAACTCCTTCTGGGTGCTGCCTGCTGCAATCCTCCCCCCATGACAGCAAATAAAATAATGAATTATTGTAGATGACATACCAATCGCCATAAACTGTACGGACTACAGGAGCAACCGTCCACGTCTCCTGCTTTTCAAAAAAACGGAGCGTCTGTAAGAAGCGCTCCGCTTGTTCATTATTCAGTTGTGTTTCCTTTAATGAGAATACTCCCTCATCAGCGGTAACCTTTGTCACTTTACCATGTGTTTCGAGGCTTTGGACATGAAGGGGATAAAAACCAAGCACATATTCAGCATTACTTTTCATGCTTTTGTCTCCTTGAAGCAGACGCTGGTATATATAAGATTTGCCCCTCCTCCAAATGTTCATCGTCTAAACGGTTATAGCGCAGCAAATGACTTATTGTCAGTTCGTATCTCTCAGCAATCGTGTCTAACGATTCATTTTCCTGAATAATACACATTTTCACACGAGAATATTCTTCTTCCCCGCTTGTCATCATCTTTGTCAAGTATAAGGCGTTGTCATCACGCCCTGAACCGGTATTTTCATTTTCCGTGTTAGCCCCTTCTCCTGCATCTTCATCTGCACCATCGTCAGCTTCTATATCATCCCGGGTATTTCCCACTACTGTTTCGTCAGCTTCTTCCTCACGACTGTGAAATGCTGTGACAATCGCCTCAGCCGATTCATCCTCGGTCAGTTCTGTTGCAGACTCTTCCTCATCGGTATCCTCCACTGTGGTAGTATCTTTAGACTCCAGTTCCTGTAACTCTGGTCTGTCACTCGAAGCTACTACACGGTTATCGTCATCGTCATCCTCTGATTCCTCTTTATCTATGCTCTCAGAAGTTTTTGTTTCCTCTTCTTCTTTTCCTTCCCTTGGTATTTTGTCTGCTGTCAAGTCTGCCTGGTCAGTCTCAACTTTTTGGAAGGCCGCAGAATGATCGTCATCAACCGGCTGCTCTCGAGCTGTCTCTATCGTTTCCTCGACTGCTTGTTTATTTTCACGAAGCGACTCTTTATCTTCGTCATGTTGATGATTTTTTTCTAGTTGCCAGTTCGGCATGGGGGAAGGAATACTAAGCGACATTTCTTGCTCTTCTTTTCGAGGTGTTTCTTCGTTTCTCATACCCGTGATACTTATATCGGCCGTCAATTGAATGCAATCCGATTCAGGCAAGTCATAATCAAATCCTTCAATCTGTACATATATGTCATCTAGGTTATGAATGCGTCGCAAAGGGATTGTAACATCCACCGGAAAATAATGTTTAATTTCCCCAACGCCGTTTGTCCCTTGCGTGTGTTCCTCTGCATACTGAGGGACGGGTGTGTCTTGTTCACTTTGTATTGCCTCATTCTCTTCGTCTTCAAACGGCAGGTACTCACCCTTTAAGCGAAGCCCCCCTTTAATCGCTACGTATTCTGACTTCTCCTCAATGTGAATATCCGGCTCGAGACCCAACGATACCAATTCTTTCATCCTTTGCCCTTGGTCGAGCCATACTGTCTCTTCCAAATTAAACGTAAGTGCTGTCGAATGGTCCGCTCCCATAGTGGCCCTCCTTTATTTTAAAAAAATCTTCTTTATCTTTTTCATAGTTGTTAGATGAACGGTGTTCGTTTGTTGCCTTTTTACATCCGTCCACTCACTGTCCCTTACAATATATGCGCCTACTTTTCCGTCTATGATTAAAAGGATCTAAACATAAAAAAACACAGACCCCATATATGGACAGTCTGTGCTTCTAATGATACCTGCGTTATTGTATTTTTGAAAATGCGTATGCAGCTGCTTCCACTGTTGCTGCGATATCCTCTTCTGTATGAGCCGTAGAGAGAAACATTGCTTCGAACTGAGATGGCGGTATAGAAACTCCCGCTTGCATGAGTGCAGCAAAGTATGTTTCAAACATTTCAATATTAGAAGTCTTCACTGTTTCAAAATTTACTACTTCCTCGTTCGTAAAGAAGAAACTAATCATAGATCCGATACGGTTAATTGTATACGGAATACTATGATTTTCAGCAGCTTCTCTCAATCCATTCTCTAGTTGCTTTCCGAGTTTATCAAAATGCTCGTAATGATCAGGAGTCAGTTGGATAAGTGTCTCGTAGCCAGCTGTCATCGCGAGCGGATTGCCTGAAAGTGTTCCTGCTTGGTAAATAGGACCGCTCGGCGCAATTTGTTCCATTATTTCACGCTTGCCCCCAAACGCGCCAACAGGAAGCCCGCCGCCAATTACTTTACCAAGACAAGTTAAATCGGGTATTACTCCGTACACGCCTTGGGCACTGTGATAGCCAACTCGGAAACCAGTCATTACTTCGTCGAAAATGAGCAGGCTGCCATGCTTCTCGGTCATATCCCGTACTCCCTGCAAAAATCCTTCTCGTGGGAGAGCAACACCCATATTTCCTGTTACAGGCTCCATAATGACCGCTGCAATCTCCTCTCCGTATTTTTCAAAAACGACCTGTAAGCTCTCCAGATCATTATATGGAACCGTGAGCGTATTTTGGGCAACGGCAGCAGGGACACCCGGACTGTCAGGAAGCCCAAGGGTTGCCACTCCCGACCCTGCCTTGATGAGAAGAGAATCGCCATGTCCGTGATAACAGCCTTCCATTTTGACGATTTTATCTCTCCCAGTATAACCTCGCGCAAGACGGAGTGCACTCATGGTCGCTTCGGTGCCGGAGTTAACCATCCTCACAACCTCAATCGATGGAACACGCTCAATGACAAGCTCCGCAAGCTTTGTTTCCATTACGTTAGAGGAGCCAAAACTGGTTCCTCTTTCTACTGCTTTTTTAAGTTGCTCTACGACGTGCTCGTCTGCATGGCCATGAATTAACGGCCCATACGACAATACATAATCAATATATTCATTTCCATCTAAATCTTTAATTTTGGAACCTTTTCCTTCTTCCATATAAACAGGAGAATGGTTGACTGATTTATAGGCACGCACGGGGCTGTTCACTCCCCCTGGCATAAGCGTCTGTGCCTTTTCAAAAGCAGTCTGTGATTTAGTAAAAGTTCTCATCCGTATCTTCCCCTTTCTACCCTTAGGAATTTGTTTCAGTGAGCCAACGGGCAGCATCAACCGCGAAATACGTAATGATCAAATCAGCTCCCGCACGCTTCATGCTGGTCAGCTTTTCTAATACGACTTCTTTTTCGTTGATCCAGCCGTTTTGAGCTGCAGCTTTTATCATCGCATATTCACCTGACACGTTATACGCTACCACTGGATAAGCCGTTTCGTTTTTCACTTCCCGCATGATATCCAGATAAGAAAGGGCCGGCTTCACAATAATAAAATCCGCTCCTTCTTCGATATCTGACTTAGCCTCTCGCAGTGCTTCCTCCCGGTTAGCCGGGTCCATTTGGTAGGTTTTACGGTCTCCAAAAGAAGGAGTACTGTTAGCGGCATCACGGAACGGTCCGTAAAATGCAGAAGCATATTTAACGGCATAGGACATAATTGGGATATCGCTGTACCCTGCCTCATCCAATCCTTTACGGATGGCAGCGGTGAAGCCGTCCATCATATTGGAAGGTGCAATAATATCAGCACCCGCTTCTGCTTGTGACACAGCCGTCTTCGTTAAAAGCTCAAGGGACGGATCATTTAAAACAACACCGTCTTCAATCACACCGCAATGACCGTGGTCTGTGTATTGACAAAGACATGTATCAGCGATCACTGTTAAACTCGGATGATCTCTTTTAATTTGACGAATTGCTTTTTGGACAATTCCTTCTGCTGCATAAGCTTGACTGCCGCAATCATCTTTCTGGTCCGGCACGCCGAAGACAATAACTCCAAGTACGCCGTTCGCTTCCAACTCATTCATTTCTTCCGTTAAATGATCAAGGGAAACCTGGTTAACACCAGGCATCGAAGCGACTGGATTCTTTTTGTCTTGGCCTTCTACAACAAATATAGGATAAATAAGATCTTCCTTCTGGAGTTGAGTTTCTCGAACTAACGCCCGCATACTTGAGGTACGCCGCAAACGTCGATGTCTGCGGAATGCTATATCATTCATAATAATCCTCCTTAAGTGATTTAATTAGAGCCGTCAGCAAACCTTCAATCGTATAGGGAGAAGCCGTTATACAATGATGAAACCCACACCGGCGCGCTTCTTTTTCCGTCACTGGCCCTATACAGACGGCAGGAATGTCTTTCCATAAACCACCGGGTAGTTTCCCATCAACAAAGTCAACGAATGCTTGTACAATGGAAGGGCTTGTGAATGTTAGAAAATCAATATCTTCTTGTTTCAACAAGGTTTGCAGCTGACTTTTATGGGCCTCATCAGGCACGCTCGTATAAAGCGGCATTTCCAACACTTCTGCCCCCGCCTCTCTAAGCGCAGGGGCGAGAACATCTCGTGCGAGCTGACTCTTCGGAAACAGGACTACATCATCCACCTGTATTTTTCTCCGTAAGGTTTCTGCCAGATCTTCGGCAACAAAGGTGTTTGGTATTACTTCGGGATGCCACCCGCAAGAAGCAAGCTCTCTCATTGTCTTGGTCCCAATCGCCGCGATACGCACATGTTGCGGCAGAGTCATATTACTTTCAAGTAGTGCTTCTTTAAAAAACCTCACCGCATTTACACTTGTGAACACGATCCAGTCATACGTATATCTTTGAAGTTTCTTTACCTCATTTTGCCATAATTCCAGAAGCCGAACAGTTCGAATCAAAGGAAGACTCGTCGCCGTTCCTCCCTTTTCCTCTATCAATTTTACGAGAGCAGGGGCTTGCTGCGCGGACCGAGTAACCAAAACATGTCGTCCGGAAAGCGGCTCGTCCATTACTGATCCAGCTCTTCTTTTACTTTATCCAAGATTTCCTTTGCTCCTTGACGAAGGAGAGACTGTGCAGCTTCACGGCCAACATTATTAGGGTCCGCCCCCTGTTTCATCTCTTTCAATATTGTTTTTCCGTCCGGAGAACCAACTAGTGCAGTTAGGCTCACTTCCCCGTTATCAGAAGTTGTCGCATAGCCTCCTATCGGCACTTGACAACCCCCTTCCACCTCTTGCAAAAATGCACGTTCAGCCGTTACTCTTTTGGCAACTTCTTCATCATTTATATGTTGCAGTAATTCAAGTACCTCTTTATCATCTGAACGACATTCAAGCCCTAAAGCGCCTTGCCCGACCGCAGGTAAGCAGAGATCCTCATTCAAATATTCGGTAACGATATCATCGCTCCAGCCCATGCGTTTCAGCCCTGCAGCAGCTAGTACAATCGCATCAAAATCTTCCTCACGCAGCTTGCGCAACCTCGTTTCAATATTACCCCGAATCCATTTTATATTGATATCAGGCCGCCTTGCTAAGAGCTGGGCAGAACGGCGCAAACTGCTAGTACCGACGACTGCACCCTCCGGAAGTTCGTCGAAACAGAGGTTATCGTTTGAAATGAGCACATCACGCGCATCTACCCGATTCGTAATCGCACCGAGCGTAAATCCTTTTTGCAATACTCCAGGCACGTCTTTCATACTATGTACCGCAATATCAATCTCTTTGTTCTCCATTGCTTCTTCGATTTCTTTTACGAACAGTCCTTTTCCGCCTACTTTGGACAAGGTCACGTCGAGAATTTTATCTCCCTTTGTGACAATTTTCTTCATTTCATACTGGAAAGGCAAATCAAGCTTTTGCAGCTGTTCAATCACCCATTCTGTCTGTTTCAACGCAAGATTACTTTTCCTAGTTCCTAGTACTATTGTACGCATAATAAGTCTACCTCCGTGATAAATAATGGATTAAAAATACCAAAAATGAAAATCAGTCAGCTCTCCGGATAAAAAATAGTTAATCAAAACGAGCAAAAAACATCCCATATTAAACAGAATCATATTGTAGCCCCGCTGCTGTTTAACAGCCCAAACGTACAAGTATATGCCATAAGTAATTAAAACAGCAATTGACCCGATTACTTTTGCATCGAGAATGGGCAAATACGCCAGCTGAATCGAGGACCACACGAACCCGAGAATAAGGCCGAGTAATAAACAAGGCACTCCCAAAGTCGTCATCACGAATGCCATCCGCTCTGCTTTTGCCAGATTTTCAAGGCGCAGCAGTCGCTTATTCCATTGTTTCCGCTTTAATAATTGATGCTGCAAAAAATACATGACACTAAATACAAATGCTACTGTAAAAGTAGCGTAAGCCAACAGAATAAGGCTAATATGAACGATGAGCAGCTCAGAAATCAACAGCTCATTTAAATCCGGAGGTACATCTCCATTTGGAGTGAAAAGACTAAAGGCCATCAATGCAAAACCAAGAACATTCGTAAAAAATACGAGGAAATCGATTCGGAAAAAGCGATTAATAACGAGTGATAACGTGACAAGAAGCCAAGCATAAAAAAATAACCCTTCAAATGTTGTGATAACGGGTAATCTGTCAAATTCCAAAGCCCTCAAAATAAAAAAGACAGTCTGCAATAACCAGACAATAGAAAGCAACCAGAAGGCGAATTTATTCACCTTCCGGTTGTCATGCAAAAAGTCAATAAAATATCCAAATACACTAACACTGTATAACACAATGGTTACGACATAAAGTACAGCGGAGACAGCAACCATTTGTTAAAACCCCTCTCCTATGGGCGTACTTTCACATCTGTCGCATAAGCATACGGGATGAGCGGGCGTTTTTTCTGTTTCCCCCACTCTTTTTCCGCTTCTAATACTTTTATTTGTTGCTCTTCCGCTTTTTTGGCTGACTCTAGTTCATCTTCCAGCGCAAATATTTCCGTGAGTAGCTGTAAAGACTCTTCAGCATTTGATTCTGCGGCAAGTTCCTTCGCTTTTGTTATTGGATCTCGAAGCATTTGATTAATAATACTCTTCGTATGCTTACGAAGCAATTTTTTTTCTCTATCTGACAAATCGGGCAGCTTTCGCTCAATACTGTCCATCGTTTCTGCTTGAATTTTAAGAGCTTTCGTACGCATAGCTGATATAATCGGGACAACCCCCAGCGTTTGTACCCAATCTTTAAAGCTTGCAAGTTCTTCTGCAATCATTTCTTCTATTTTAACGGCTGCTCTTTTTCTACTTTCCAAATTAGCTTCTACAATTCCTTGTAAGTCATCGATATCATAAAGGAAAACATTATCAAGCTTAGCCATATCAGGGTCAAAGTCTCTCGGCACCGCAATGTCTACCATAAAAAGTGGACGCCCTTTGCGTTGCTTTACTACTTTTTCAGCTGTTGGTTTTCTAAGCACGTACTCTTCCGCACCTGTTGATGAAATAACAATATCCGCATTTACTAAGTAATCCTGCAAACGCTCCATGCTGTCAGCCTTACCTAGAAACTTCTCAGCCAATTCAGCTGCCTTTGCAAACGTACGGTTTAAAACTGTAACTTCCGCCGCACCATTTGCATGTAGATGTTTAGCTGTTAGTTCACTCATCTTGCCTGCACCGAGAACAAGAATCTTTCTCCCACGAAAATCACCAAGAATTTTCTTGCCGAGCTCTACCGCTGCATAACTGACAGATACAGCATTATCATTAATCTCCGTCTCTCGGTGAGCTTTCCTTGCAAATGTAACAGCCTGTTTAAATAATTCATTAAAAACTGTACCGGTAGCCCCTTCTTCCTGGGACTTCAAAAAGCTGTCCCGTACCTGGCCCAATATTTGTGTTTCCCCAAGCACCATGGAATCCAAGCCGGCAGTCACTCGAAATAAATGCTGGATCGCTTCATCGTTCTCTCGAATATTTAAAAAAGGATTGAACTCTTCTGTCTGTATGTCAAACCATTGAGATAAGAACTTTTTTATAAAATGACGTCCTGTATGCAGTTGATCAGCTACTGCATACACTTCGGTCCTGTTACAAGTAGAGACAATGGTACACTCCAGTATACTTTTCATCCCACGAAGATGGTGGAGTGCCTCCGGGAGTGCCTCCTCTCGGAATGCCAGCCGCTCTCTTATTTCCACTGGGGTGGTTTTATAATCTAATCCTGCTACTAAAATGTGCACGTCTTGCTCCCCCCGTATAGTAATAGCGCATCTTTATGCTGCCTTTTATCCGCACAACTTTCAAAATTTCGATCTGGTTCGTCTTTTTTCTTTAAGTATCATTATAACACGCTTGTACTCATGCTCAAATGACAAATGTGAACACCCGCTGACATTCAGATTCAGACACCGATAGCATTTCTCGTTTGAAAGTTATACTTCTTATTATTCCTATGATAATATAAATAATCGATAACTTATCCTGGCAAAGGAGGTACTAATGAAAAAACAAAGTGTTTTTTACGGTATTATATTAATAGGGATCGGTTTACTTTTTCTCGCAGAAACTTGGCAGATAGCACTCACCGAATGGTGGCTTGAATGGCCGACGATTTTACTTATAATCGGTATTGCCTTTTTAATGACCGCCATTCGCGGACGACTGCCAATAGCGTTTTTACCTGGTGTGTTATTTTTGTTGTTCGGCGTTCAACTCCATTTTGTAAATTTAATACCGGGATGGCCGAATCATCTAGGTATGTATGCGCTGATCCTTGGGGCCAGCCTTTTTCTGGATTATATCAAAAACAGGAGCTCAGGCTGGTTCAGCGGCCTGCTGCTAATTCTAACTGGTGTTTTGTACTTTTTTGAAACAAGGTTGTACCAACTGTCAGAGGCCGCCATTATGTCTTCGATACCACGTTTCGCGCCATTTGTACTGCTCGCTGCCGGGCTCTATTTTCTGTTTGTAAAAAAACATTGAGCTATGTTAATTGTTTAATCGTTTTCCATGCCTCTTCTTTACCTTGCCCGGTTTCCGCCGAAAATAAAATCATTTTATCATCTTTTTCCATCTGCAAGGTTTCTTTTGCTTGCTTCACATGACGCGGGCGCTTGTTTTTCGATACTTTGTCGGCTTTTGTCGCTATCACCACAACAGGAAGTTCAAAGTGCTTTAAGTATTTATACATCTGTACGTCTTCAGAAGTTGGTTGATGTCTAATATCAATAATTAAAAAAACACCGCAGAGCGTCTGACGCTCGGATAAATAAGCCTCCACCATCGGCCCCCAGGACGCTCTTTCCTTTTTAGAGACTTTGGCATATCCATAACCCGGTACGTCTACAAAAGAAAGAGTGTTATTAATGGAGTAGAAATTAAGTGTCCTCGTTTTTCCAGGTTTCGATGAGGTGCGGGCTAAATTTTTTCTATTTACTAAGGTATTTATAAATGATGACTTCCCCACGTTAGAGCGGCCTGCCAAGGCAATTTCTGGCAAGCCATCTTGCGGGTATTGTTCTTTTGTTACTGCACTAATCATCAGCTCAGCTTTATTTACTTTCATGTTCCTCCTCCAGTGCCTTTTGTAATACTTCATCCAAATGCGATACTGTAATAAAAGTGAGCCCATTTCGAACACTTTCTGGTATGTCCTCTAAATCCTTTTCATTATCTTTAGGAATTAGGACTGTCGTTAACCCGGCTCGATGTGCACTCATTGCTTTTTCCTTTAAACCGCCGATTGGAAGCACTCTTCCCCGTAATGTAATTTCCCCTGTCATCCCTACTTCTTTTTTAACTTTCCGTCCAGTCAGAGCGGATATAAGCGCGGTCGCCATTGTAATACCGGCAGATGGACCGTCTTTCGGTGTCGCTCCTTCAGGGACGTGAATATGAATATCAAGTTTTTCGTGAAAATCAGGATCAATCTTTAACTCGTCAGCACGCGATCGAATATAACTAAAGGCAGCGCGGGCTGATTCTTTCATGACGTCACCAAGTTTACCGGTCAACGTTAATTCACCTTTTCCCTTTGCGAGGGATACTTCTATCGATAATGTATCTCCCCCACCAGTCGTGTAAGCAAGACCGGTTGCCGCGCCGACTTGATCCTCTTCTTCCGCAATCCCGTAACGGTAACGCGGCTTTCCAAGCATATCTTCCACTGTTTTTTCCGTTACAATAACTCTTTTTCTCTCACCGGATACGATCTTCTTCGCCGCTTTCCGGCAGACATTAGCTATTTCCCGCTCTAAATTACGGACTCCTGCTTCCCTTGTATAATACCGAATCAGCTTAAGCAGGGCTTCTTCTTTTACTTGGATGAGTCCTTTGTTAAGCCCGTGCTCTTCAATTTGCTTCGGAAGCAAATGCCCTTTCGCAATACCCATTTTTTCTATTTCCGTATAGCCGGCAATCGAAATGATCTCCATTCGATCTAGAAGCGGCTCCGGAATCATTCCCACGTTATTTGCGGTCGTAATAAACATCACTTTGGAGAGATCATACGGCTCCTCTAAGTAATGATCACTAAACGAACTGTTTTGTTCCGGATCCAATACTTCAAGCATCGCTGCGGAAGGGTCTCCCCTAAAACCGCTTGCCATCTTATCAATCTCATCGAGAAGAAAAACAGGATTTACGTACCCTGCCTTTTTCATCGCCTGGATAATGCGGCCAGGCATCGCGCCTACGTAAGTACGCCGGTGTCCACGAATTTCTGCTTCATCTCTTACCCCACCTAAAGAAATTCGCACAAATTTCCTTTCTAAAGCACGGGCAACCGATCGAGCAAGCGATGTTTTCCCTACCCCGGGAGGTCCGGCCAGGCATAAAATTGGCCCTTTTAAAGACTGTGTCAACTCCTGAACTGCCAGGTACTCTAACACACGCTCTTTCACTTTATCAAGGCCGAAATGGTCTTCATCCAAAATGTCTTGGGCGTTGTTAATATCAAGACGGTCGGTCGTTTCTTCCTGCCATGGGACAGCAGTTAGCCACTCAATGTAATTACGAATGACCGAGCTCTCCGCAGCTGCAGAAGGCATTTTCTCGTACCGGTCTAGTTCTTTTAGTGCTTTTTCTTCTACATTATCTGGCATATCCGCTTCTTTTATTTTATCGCGTAATTCGTCAACTTCTCCTCCTTTCCCTTCCTTTTCCCCTAATTCCTTTTGGATAGCCTTCATTTGCTCCCGCAAGTAATACTCTTTTTGGGTTTTTTCCATAGACTTTTTAACGCGCTGACCAATTTTTTGCTCGAGCCCCAGTACTTCTTTTTCATTATTCAAGATTTCTAAAATGTACATCAACCGGGCGCTAACAGATATTGTTTCCAAAAGTCTTTGTTTTTCCGCCACTTTTAACGGGAGATGGGAGACAATTACATCCGCAAGCCGGCCGGGCTCATCTATATCTTGCACGGTCTGCAACGTTTCAGAAGATACTTTCTTTGAAATGTTGACATATTGCTCAAATTGATCCAATACACTTCGCATAAATGCTTGTTCTTCCGGGTCATTTGTGCTGACCTCTTCTTCTAATACTTCCATTTCTACTTCCAGATAATCTTCACGATCGAGAAATTTGTTAATCTGGGCACGGGCCAGCCCTTCTACAAGCACCCGAATCGTACCATTGGGAAGCTTTAACATTTGTTTTATTTTCGCAAGTGTACCAACGTGATACAGGTCCTCTTTTTCAGGCTCATCAATCGATAAATCAACTTGACTTGTAAGTAATATTTCGCTGTCATCCACCATTGCCTGCTCAAGCGCCTGTACTGATTTCTCTCTTCCTACGTCCAAGTGAAGTACCATGGAAGGAAATACGAGAAGGCCTCTAAGCGGGAGCAAAGGGATGTTGCGTTTATTTTCACCCACTTAACAACACTCCCATCTAATAATAAATATGTATGTAGTTGAGTAAAAAGCTCGTAATCTAATGTGCATCACGAGCTTTTCTCGTTTGAAAAATGATATGAATGTCCTTCCGTAATTCTATCTTATTGATGTTCCGTTTGTCTAATGACTGGCATTCTCTACGTCAGAAAGCAAGGATGTCGAAAAAGCAGCATCCTTGTCAGGGATAAGGGATTCCATCTTTTCTCCTGCTTCTTGCACACAAAGAGTACCCTTCAATAGTTCTTCAATTCTTCTGATAGGATAGATTTTAGCTGTTTTATACGTATGGAAGCTTTGCTGATCATTATCCGCTGGAATATAAATATGTTTTGCTCCTGCTTTTACAGCTGCATCCACTTTTGCAGCCACTCCTCCTACCGGTTTAATATCCCCGTGGATACCGATCTCTCCCGTGACTGCCACCCCTTCTTCTATTTTTATATTCTTGATAGAAGAATAAATAGCAAGTGCACAAGCCGCACCGGCAGATGGCCCGTCTACAGGAATACCGCCCGGAAAGTTCACGTGGATATTATATTCCTTTACAGGTAAATAAAAAGACTGCAACACCGTCATCACATTTTCTAAGGAACTTTTGGCTAGGCTTTTTCTTTTAGCAGAATAAGAAGGACTGCCGTGATTTTCCTCTTCCATTATTCCAGTAACTGTTAAACTACCGACCCCTTTAGTCCGATGGGCGGCTACTTCGAGCTCAATAACAAGCCCCGTACCAGTACCTGTGACAGCAAGGCCGCTTACTATACCTACTTTTCTCTCTTTGTTTACTTGAATTTGGTGCCGAGGAGTTAATCGGCTGGCACGTATAACCCATTCCAAATCACTTTTATATATTTCTTTCCTCTTTTCTTCCGCTGCTAAACCAGCCGCTATCTGGACAATGTTCACTGCGTCTCTCCCGTTATTTGCATATTTTGCAACGAGGTTCATCGCTTCTTCCCCGATTGATATTCTACTCTTCGCAGCTGCATTTTTGGCAATCTCTTTCACTTCGATTTCATCCAAACTTCTAAAGAAGATCTCCAAACAACGTGAGCGGAGAGCTGCCGGTAATTCTTCAGGACTTCGTGTAGTAGCCCCCACTAATCGAAAATCAGCCGGCAGGCCATTTTGGAAAATATCATGGATGTGTGTAGGAATCTGTTTGTTTTCCTCACTATAATACGCGCTATCCAGGTAGACTTTACGATCCTCTAGAACCTTGAGTAATTTGTTTAATTGAATAGAGTGCAACTCACCGATTTCGTCAATAAAAAGCATACCACCATGTGCTTTTGTTACCGCTCCGTGCTTAGGCTGCGGGATCCCAGCCTGCCCCATTGCTCCTGCGCCCTGATAAATAGGATCATGAACAGAACCAATCAGTGGGTCAGCAATCCCCCGATCATCAAAGCGAGCTGTCGTACCATCCAGTTCAACAAAAGCTGCTTCCTTTTTAAAAGGAGATAGAGGGTTCTTCTTAGCCATTTCCAATACTAAACGGGCTGCTGCTGTTTTTCCGATACCTGGCGGGCCATAGATAAGTACATGTTGAGGATTCTCACCACAAAGTGCTGCCTGCAGTGCCTTTATCCCTTCACTTTGCCCTATTACTTCTTTTAATTCAGATGGGCGTACTTTTTCTGAAAGCGGCTCAGATAATGAAATACTGCGCAGGCGATTTAAATGTGCTATTTCTTTTTTAGAATCCCTCTCTACCGTTACTTTTTGTGAACGTTGGTTACGCAATAAGTTCCAGAAATACATTCCAATGACTATTCCAAAAAAGACTTGGACCATTAACGCAATCATTGTGAAATTCAAGAGATATTCCCCCTCTTCCGTCTATCCGTATCATAATTAGTATGGATATTACGGAATAAATTCATACAGGGAGAATAAAGCAAAAAAACCGTTTGGCTTATTCTGAAGCTCAAACGGTAAAATGAATTAGGCACTTTCTTTTGGTTTGTCTTGTTTTAACTTAACCTCTTTACCTTCTTTTGTCTTTAAGATAGGAGACGCACCGTCCGTCACACATTCAGCTGTTATCTCACATGTGACAATCTCTTCTTTTGAAGGAAGATCGTACATAACGTCAAGCATGATGCTTTCAATAATGGAACGCAGGCCGCGTGCACCCGTCTTACGTTCAATCGCTTTGTGAGCTATTTCTTTAAGAGCATCTTCAGTAAATTCAAGCTCGACTTCATCAATTTCAAGTAATTTTTGATATTGTTTAACGAGCGCATTTTTCGGCTTCGTTAAAATTTCAATTAGAGCCTCTTCATCAAGTTGCGATAGACTGGAAATGACAGGAAGACGTCCAATGAATTCAGGGATTAACCCATAACGAAGCAAGTCTTCCGGTAAAATTTTACTCATGTATTCATCTTTTTCCAAATCTGACTTCTCGGAGTCGGCACCAAAACCAATTACTTTCTTACCTAGACGTTCTTTAACAATTTGATCAACTCCGTCAAACGCGCCACCGCAAATAAACAAGACGTTACTTGTATCTATCTGAATAAATTCTTGGTGCGGATGCTTGCGGCCGCCTTGAGGAGGGACGCTTGCCGTTGTGCCTTCTAATATTTTTAATAGTGCTTGTTGGACACCTTCTCCGGATACATCACGAGTGATCGAAGGGTTTTCTGATTTTCTAGCCACTTTGTCAATTTCGTCAATATAAATAATTCCTTTTTCTGCCTTTTCTACATCATAATCCGCAGCCTGAATTAATTTCAGTAAAATATTCTCTACATCCTCACCAACATAACCAGCTTCAGTAAGAGAAGTAGCATCAGCGATGGCAAAAGGCACATTCAAAATACGTGCTAACGTCTGAGCTAATAACGTTTTCCCGCTCCCGGTCGGCCCGATTAAGCAGATGTTACTCTTAGCAAGTTCCACATCCTCCGGTTTGCTGGATGAGTTTATTCGTTTGTAATGATTGTAAACAGCAACTGCCAAAGATTTTTTAGCCCGATCCTGCCCAATCACATAGTCATCTAGAATTTCGTTTATTTCATGAGGCTTTGGAATATCCTCAAATTCCATTTCCTCTTCTGTTCCTAGTTCCTCTTCCACAATTTCCGTGCAAAGTTCAATACATTCATCACATATATAAACGCCAGGCCCTGCTACTAATTTACGAACCTGATCTTGTGTTTTTCCGCAAAAAGAACACTTTAATTGTCCTTTTTCTTCATTGAATTTAAACATAACCTTCACCCCTTACTTATATATTGTACACGAACCGCTCATCTTCAGTACAACAAAACACATTTCTTCCTTCTCCTTTTCCCTGTCCTCTTTTAGACTTCTTTAACCAGCAGTGGTTTGCATTGTACCATACTTTCCCGAGAGACTAAAACAATATGGCTATGTATACGTTCACTCCTCTATGTTAAACACTTTACAATCGAACTCCTATTTACTATACCCATTTTTATTATGATATAAAATACGTATTCCTTTTTTATAAATATTGTTTTCGTATGGTTCATATACAATGCTCCATCTGGAAGGAATATATAGTAATGTTTCGATAAAATCAAATAAATCCCTTTAAAATTATAAGATTTCCGCTGTGTACAATCCGTACATATATGTTAGTGAAAATAAATCAGAACCCCAAAGACCTTGTCTTTTAAGGGTTCTGATTTATTTTTGGATTAGTGAATAAGGAGCTCTGTCTTTATTCTGCCGCTTCCGTGTCCTCTTGTTTCTCTACTGTTTTACTCTGCTCCACAAGAAAGTCAATCGCTTTTTGAATGCGCAGATCACCTTTCAATGCGTCGGTGCCTCCTTGCATGGAGAGTAAAGTACGTATTTCTTCCTTGTCCCGTTGATAAGCTTCAGCCATTTTTTCAAGCTCATTTTCCGCATCTTCATCCGTTGCTTCAATGTTTTCTGCTTCTGCAATAGCTTCTAGCGTAAGATTCATTCTAACTCGCTTTTCAGCTTCAGGCTTAAATTGTTCTTTCATTCCATCTTCATCAGTACCAGCCATTTGGTAATACATATCGAGCGTCATACCTTGGGCCTGCAAACGCTGGTCAAACTCCTGCACCATTCGCTCAGCTTCATTTGTAATCATCACTGCCGGAATGTCAATTTCAGCATTTTCCGCAGCCTTCTCTACTACGGTATCACGTTCATGGTGTTCCTTAGCATGTTCTTTCTCTTCCTTCAATCTATCTTCCTGTTGTTTACGAAGCTGTTCTAGTGTTTCCGCATCTTCGTCTACGTCTTTTGCAAATTCATCATCTAACTCAGGAATTTCTTTACGCTTAATATCATGAACCTTCACTTTGAACACGGCTTCTTTGCCTGCTAGCTCCTCTGAATGATAATCTTCAGGAAAAGTTAGAGTAACTTCTTTCTCTTCGCCGGCTTTTGCTCCTATTAATTGTTCTTCAAAACCAGGAATAAACTGCCCGGAGCCAATTTCGAGTGAATAGTTCTCTGCTTTTCCACCTTCAAACGCTTCTTCGTTGACAAAACCTTCAAAGTCTAATACAACTGTATCGCCTTCTTGGGCCTCACCATCCTCAACAACGACAAGCTCTGCATGTCTTTCTTGAAGATTTTCAAGTTGCTCATCCACTTCTTCTTCTGAAACGGTAGTATCAAATTTTTCGACTTCAAGACCAGTATATTCTCCAAGCTTCACTTCTGGCTTCACTGTCACAGTCGCTTTAAAAACTAAGTTTTTACCTTTTTCAATTTCTTCTATATCGATTTCCGGACGATCCACCGGTTCAATTCCTGCCTCGTCTACTGCAGAAGCATATGCTTCAGGAAGAACGATATCAACCGCATCTTGATAAAGCGCTTCTACACCAAAACGTTGTTCGAAAATTTTTCGAGGAATTTTCCCTTTCCGAAAACCAGGAACATTCACTTGCTTACGTACTTTTTTAAATGCTTGGTCGAGCGCAGTATCGAATTTTTCAGAATCTACTTCTACCGTTAAGATGCCTTCGTTACCTTCTTGTTTTTCCCAATTGGCACTCATGTATATTTCCCTCCATGATTCATAGGTTATAGCCGTTTTCACAACCATTACATTATAACATATCACTTACCCATTTCAATAAAAAAAGCGGAAGCATCTATTCTTTCGAATCATCTTATATGTCGAACATTTTAATCTTTATTCTAGCAAATTTCTGCCAGACATCAAAAATACACGCTTCCTCCGCGTTGTAGTCCTTGGCTATCTGAGCAAAATTCATACTTTTGTCATTGCTTCCTGCCTGCTCCGCTGCTTCGTAATGCATAACGGCGGCTAGGGCCTCCATCTCCAAAGATGGCGGAAAAGGGTAATAATATAAATATAGCTGTTTCATAAGATGGAGAGCATTTTTTAAAAGTATCGGATTCTCCTGCTCCAACTTACTCTCTAAGAGTTGCGCTGGTTGTATGTATGAATTACTTTCCTCAATGACAGGTAGTGATACAGGTGAAAATTCTCCTTTTCGGCTGAGCTTATTTACCCAAACTTGCTTCTCAATCTGCCAGTCTTTTAATAATAATAGTAAAAAACTTTGCATAAGAGGAGAAAACTCTGGGTCAGCCAGTAAACTTTCTATTGCTGGAAGCACGCTTTCTGGCTTTTGGTTTCGCAGTTCCCTAAGAGCAGATAGTCTTTGTTCGGTTGTACCATTCTGCAGCTGCTTCTTCCAATTAGTACTGTGAAGTACGGCCGCTTTCTTCTCGTCTGGCATAAAAGCTTCCATCTCAGCGTGTGACATATATTGAGACAACTCAAGCAATTCATAAAGCTTTTCAGCCATATGAGAAGGAAACTGGTCTTCCTCCAGTACAGCCTCCAGCACGGTCGTCACCCTTTCGTATTCTTCAAGCTGCGCAAGGATGGAAACGTACACCTGAAGCACTTCAAAATAGTCACCGCGTGCTTCGTTAAGCATTCTTTCAGCCCAATCTTTACCTTCGTACAAGCGTCCGCTGTCTGCATAGGCTAGCAACAGCCCATAAGAAGCTTCATCGTGTATCGGGTCGTGAAATAAAGCTTCGCGAAATGAATAATAAGCAGCTTTATTGTCCCCGTATTTTAACTGCTTCATTCCTAATTTAACTAGCTGCTGGGCTGACCCGGGAAAAGGAATAATCTTATCTTCCTTTTTGTTTTCGCTCATCATCCTCTGTCCCCCTTTTTACGGAACAATGATTGGAAGAGCATGAAACGTGCTTAAAAAAGTTAGAAAAAGACGACCTAGTTACAGGTCGTCTTCCTGTCTCAGACGCTTAACTTCTTTTCATAATCAGAAATCTTATCCTCATACTGTAAAGTGAGGCTGATCTCATCCCACCCGTTCAAAAGCATCTGCTTCCAGTATGAATCAATTTCAAAGCCGGCTTCAAACCCATCATTGTCAGTGATCTTTTGAGTTTCCAGGTCTACCGTTAATTCATATACCTTATCTTTCCCTTTTTCCATCAAAGTATAAACCTGTTTTTCTTCTAACTTGATAGGAAGAATCCCATTTTTGAAGCAATTATTATAGAAAATGTCAGCATAACTAGGTGCGATAACTACTCGGAACCCATAATCTTGAAGAGCCCAAGGAGCGTGTTCTCTTGACGATCCGCATCCAAAGTTGTGATCAGATATTAAAACTGTAGCATCTTTAGCAGATTCTTGATTTAGCTCGAAATCTGGATTGTCACTGCCGTCTGCAAGAAAACGCCAGTCAAAGAAGAGAAATTGTCCAAATCCGCTTCTTTCTACTCGCTTTAGAAATTGCTTCGGAATGATTTGATCCGTGTCTACGTTTACACGGGGCAGAACCGCCGTGTTTCCAACATGTTTTACTAAAGGTTCCAAAATTCCACCCTCTTTTTCTACTTCATATTAGGAAGCTTTTATTTACTAACTGATGGTTCTTCCAAGGTCCGTACGTCAACAAACTTACCTGCCACGGCTGCTGCTGCCGCCATCGCCGGGCTCACCAAGTGTGTGCGTGCTCCCTTACCTTGACGACCCTCAAAGTTACGATTTGACGTGGAGGCACAGCGCTCTCCTTCAGGTACAAAGTCAGGGTTCATGCTCAAACACATGCTGCATCCAGACTCGCGCCAATCAAAACCTGCCTCTTTAAAAATGTTGTCAAGTCCTTCTTTTTCAGCGGCAATTTTGACTTTTTGTGAGCCAGGGACTACCATCGCCCGGACACCTTCTGCTACTTTTCTGCCTTTAGCCACGGCTGCTGCTGCCCGAAGGTCACTGAGACGAGAGTTCGTACAAGAGCCGATAAATACATGTTCGACAGAAATATCCGTCATTTTAGTGCCTGGTGTTAGGTCCATATATTCCAATGATTGTTTAATAGCTTTTCGATCTGCTTCATTCTTTGCGTCATCTGGTGAAGGTACTGTACCGTGAATTCCTACACCTTGAGAAGGATTCGTTCCCCAAGTCACCATTGGTTCAATATCATCACTGTCAATTTCTACCACCGCATCATAAACAGCGCCTTCATCCGTCGCGAGTGCTTTCCACTCAGCTACTGCTTCCTCAAACGCTTCTCCTTGAGGAACTTTTTCGCGACCTTCTAAATAATCAAACGTCACTTGATCCGGGCTGATCAAGCCAGCTCTGGCACCAGCTTCGATGGACATGTTACAAATAGTCATTCGCTCTTCCATCGTTAAGCCGCGAATTGCTTCGCCTGTATATTCCAATACGTATCCTGTTCCGAAATCAACACCATGTTTGGCAATAATTGCTAGAATAATATCTTTAGCGGTCACTCCTGGAGCAAGGCGTCCATTCACCTTCACTTCCATTGTTTTTGGTGTTGACTGCCACAGCGATTGGGTAGCAAGCACATGTTCTACCTCACTTGTGCCGATTCCAAAAGCCAATGCTCCAAACGCACCGTGAGTGGATGTGTGGCTGTCTCCACAAACGATCGTTTTACCAGGCTGGGTCAAACCAAGCTCCGGCCCAATCACATGGACGATCCCGTTATCCGGACTGTCAAGATCAGCAATCTCAATACCAAATTCCTTACAGTTTTTCGATAAAGTCTCCATTTGCGTTTTTGCAATGGCATCCTTAATATTTGTTCTATCATCTGTTGGCACGTTGTGATCCATCGTAGCAAAGGTCAGCTCCGGCTTGCGGACCGCTCTTCCTGAGAGACGTAATCCTTCAAACGCTTGCGGAGATGTCACTTCATGGACCATGTGCAAATCAATATAGATAAGATCCGGTTTGCCTTCTTCGCTCAAAATCGTATGGTTATCCCAAATTTTCTCAATAATTGTTTTAGGTTGCATTAACCTTCCCCTCGCTTTATAACAAGCTAAACTAACGTTTTCTTGAATTTATTTGATAGCCTCAATTACCTTTGCCGTCATTTCCTCAGTGGATAGAGAAGTGTCTCCTGCTTGAGCAATATCCGCTGTCCGGTAGCCTGCGTTCAGGACTTCGGAAATAGCTGTATCGATAGCAGCAGCTTCTTCATGCAAATGAAAAGAATATTTCAACATCATAGCAGCCGAAGCAATGGCGGCAAGCGGGTTTGCCTTACCCTGTCCCTCTATATCTGGTGCAGATCCGTGTACCGGTTCATACAATCCTGGGGCTTCACTGCCAATACTTGCAGAAGGCAGCATTCCCAGTGATCCAGTCAGCATAGAAGCTGCGTCACTTAAAATATCACCAAAAGTGTTTTCAGTTGCGATAACATCGAATTGTTTTGGATTACGGATCAATTGCATAGCTGCATTGTCTACCAGCATATGGTCAACTTCAACTTCTGGATAGTCACTCTTCATCTCTTCAACTGTTTCTCTCCATAAGCGGCTCGTCTCCAAAACATTCGCCTTATCAACTGACGTAAGCTTTTTACGTCTTACTTTCGCCATCTCGAACGCCTGGCGAACAATTCTTTCAATTTCTGATTTTTTGTACGAAAGGGTATCGATGGCTCCTTCTTCTCCGTCTATTTGACGTCGCTCTTTTGGTTCACCGAAATACAATCCACCGGTTAACTCCCGTACAATTAGCAGGTCAACACCGTCCACAACTTCTTTTTTAAGCGTGGATGCCTCTGTCAAACTTTCATGGCCTGTCACGGGACGAAGATTAGCAAACAATTTCAATGCTTTACGAATTCCAAGGAGTCCTTGTTCGGGACGCACACCACCAGGAAGGTTGTCCCACTTCGGCCCCCCTACAGCACCTAGCAAGACGCCGTCGCTTGCCAAACAGGTGTCAATCGTTTCCTGTGGAAGCGGATCATTATTCTTATCAATAGACGTACCACCGATGTCTCCATATTGAAATTCAAATTGATGACCATAAAGTTCAGCTATTTTATCAAGTACAATTGTTGCAGATTTAACTACTTCCATCCCGATTCCATCACCAGGAAGTACGGCAATCTTTTTTTCCATAATCATTCTCTCCCCTGCGCGTCAAGCAAAGCGACAGCAAGTTCCAGCGTTGGGAGAAAAGCACCACATCCCGGTGCTGCCTCCCATCCCTGGAAGCTGCTGTGAATAATCTATTTATTATCGCCTAACTAAACATGAATTTTTTCAATATTTTTACGCGGCCATTTTTTTTGATTTAATACTCGGTTTACGGCATTGATATAGGCCCTTGCCGAAGCTTCCAGTACATCATTTGCCGTACCGCGTCCCGATGCTTCATCCCCAGCGTATTCAACATGTACATACACTTCTGCCAACGAGTCGCGTCCGCCGGTTGTAGATTGAATACGATAATCTGTCAATTTAGCTTCGCCGCCAATGATTCGTTCAATCGTGTTGTATATTGCTTCTACACTTCCTGAACCAGTGGCTGCTTCCTGAATGATCTTTTCTTCAGGATTTGTCATCGTTATTGTAGCAGTTGGGATATTGTTTGTTCCATAGTTCACTTGTAACGTCTGCAGCTCATAGTGTTTGACCATCTCGCCCGCTTTTTCTTCCGTCATAAGCGCGAAAATGTCATCATCGGTGATTTCTTTCTTTTTATCTGCAAGCTTTTTAAACTCTTTAAATACCCGATTTAATTCTTCTTCTGTCGCATTATAGCCAAGTTCTTTAATCTTTTCCTTGAATGCATGGCGTCCAGAGAGCTTACCGAGTACCATACGGTTGGAGCTTACGCCAACGAGGTCCGGTGTAATGATCTCATACGTAGTCGTTTCTTTTAGAACGCCGTCTTGGTGGATGCCTGATTCATGAGCAAAGGCATTATCACCAATCACCGCTTTGTTGTTAGGTACTATCATTCCTGTTAGTTTACTAACAAGACTGCTCGTACGCTTAATTTCACTCAGCGTAAACCCTGTTTCAGCTTGGTAATGGTCATTCCGAATTTTAAGAGCTACTGCTACTTCTTCTAACGCTGCATTTCCAGCACGCTCTCCAATCCCGTTAATCGTGCCTTCTACTTGGCCTGCCCCAGCTTCAATTGCCGCCAAGGAATTGGCAGTTGCCATTCCTAAGTCGTCATGGCAATGTGTGGAAAGGATAGCCTTATCGATGTTTGGCACATGTTCCTGCACATACGTGAATAAGTGGCGGATCTCTTCCTGCGTAATGTAACCGACCGTATCAGGGAGGTTGATCACTTCCGCACCTGCGTCAATAACCTTTTCAATAATCCGCACTAAAAAATCGAGATCGGAGCGGCATGCGTCTTCAGCTGACCATTGAACATGAGGAAACTTCTTAGCTGCATACTTAACCGACTCAACGGCATTCTCCACTACTTCATCTGGACTCATGCGGAGCTTGTGCTTCATATGGATAGGCGAGGTTGCTATAAATACATGGAGCCTCGGTTCTGCACCACCCTTTAACGCCTCCCAGGCAGCATCAATTTCTTTTTGAACAGACCGGGAGAGCCCTGTAACTGAGCTTCCCCTCACTGTTTCAGCAATCGTTTTAACGGCCTGGAAATCCCCCTCAGAGGCAGCCGGAAAGCCGGCTTCGATAATATCTACACCGAGTCGTTCAAGCTGTGTAGCGATTTGAAGTTTTTCTTCAAAATTCAGGTTTACGCCGGGAGTCTGCTCCCCATCGCGCAACGTGGTGTCAAAGACATTAATTTTTCGCACCGCTCACCACCCCTTTTGATTTGACAAATGGCATCATTTCACGCAGCTCACGACCCACCTTTTCAATGAGATGATTGCTTTCACGTTTGTTAATTGCGTTAAATTCTGGACGGTTAGCCTGGTTTTCTAGGATCCAACCTTTTGCAAAACGACCTGTTTGAATGTCTTCGAGGATCTCCCGCATCGCATTCTTTGTATCTTCTGTTACAACTCGTGGACCGGCAGTGAAATCACCCCACTGGGCAGTATCAGATACAGAGTAGCGCATACCTGCCAAACCATCTTCATACATTAAGTCAACAATCAATTTCATCTCGTGGAGACATTCAAAATACGCAACTTCTGGCTGGTATCCAGCTTCAACAAGCGTTTCAAATCCTGCTTTGATAAGAGCGGAGATTCCACCGCAAAGTACAGCTTGCTCACCAAACAAATCTGTTTCTGTCTCTTCTTCAAAAGTTGTTTCCAAAATGCCAGCACGTCCTGCTCCAATTTGCTTAGCATACGCTAAAGCAATTTCTTTAGCAGATCCTGTTGCATCTTGGTAAACACCCATCAATGCCGGCACCCCTGCACCGTCTGCAAATACGCGGCGAACGATGTGGCCTGGACCTTTTGGAGCTACCATAAACACATCGATATTTGCCGGAGGCACAATTTGGCTGAAGTGAATATTAAAGCCGTGTGCAAAAGCAAGTGTCTTTCCTTCTGTCAGTTCAGGCTCAATTTCATTTTTGTAAATCGTTACCTGGTGCTCATCTGGAGCTAAGATCATAATGATGTCAGCTTTTGCTGCTGCTTCTCTTACAGACAGAACTTCAAAACCGTCTTCTTCTGCTTGCTCCCAAGATTTCCCTTTACGAAGTCCTACAACCACTTCATTGCCGCTGTCTCTCAAGTTCTGAGCATGCGCGTGTCCTTGTGACCCATAACCTACAATTGCTACTGTTTTTCCTTGAATAATTCCTTCATTTACATCCCCATTGTAAAATACATTTGCCATAATCAATTCTCTCCTTTAGTGTGTAATAAAATTTTAGTTGATAATAGAGTACTTCGGACCATCAAAGACACTTTTCTTCGTACCGCGCTTAAATGCAGTGATACCAGTACGGGCCAGTTCTTTGATGCCATAGGGTTTCACAAGATCGATAAGTGCTTCGACTTTTTGTTGATCCCCTGTTACCTGAAGCGTGATGCTCTCCCTGCCGACATCCACAATGGATGCACGGAAGGGTTCTACCAATGCGGATATTTCTCCGCGATTTTGCGGGGCTGCTACAATCTTAATAAGAGCAAGCTCCCTGGCAACGATCGCTTCATCGGTAATATCGCGCACCTTCAAAACATCGACTTGTTTGTACAGCTGCTTAATGACCTGGTCCAGTCCCCTCTCATCATCAACATTAATGACGAAGGTCATTCTTGAAATTGCTGGATTTTCCGTCATGCCAACTGTAATACTTTCAATGTTGAAATGACGGCGTGCAAAGAGGCCGGTAATCCGGTTCATAACACCAGAGGTATTATTTACAGTTGCGATAATTGTACGCTTCATGGCTTGATTCCCTCCATTTCATGATGGCCTTTCCCGGGAGCAATCATGGGATATACATTTTCATCCTTTGTTACTCGACAATCCATTAACACAGGTCCATCATATTCGAGTGCTTCTTTTAACGCTGTCTGCATTTCTTTTGGATCGTCAACTTTCCACCCTTTAATGTTATATGCTTCAGCCATTTTGATAAAATCCGGCTGGATCGGGAATAAGGAATTGGAATACCTTTCATCATAAAACAGCTCCTGCCATTGGCGTACCATGCCAAGTGCGGCGTTGTTCACGAGAATGATTTTAACCGGCAAGTTCAACTCTTGCAAAATGGACATCTCTTGAGCAGTCATCTGAAATCCTGCATCGCCGAGAACTGCTACCACTTGTTTCTCCGGTTCTGCAAATTGGGCACCAATAGCGGAAGGGAATCCAAAGCCCATAGTACCAAGTCCTCCGGACGTAACCCAGCGGTTCGGCTGGTCAAATTTATAAAATTGCGCCGCCCACATTTGATGTTGGCCAACATCAGTCGTCACAATAGCGTCTCCATTGGTTTCTTCATAAATCATTTCAATTAAACGCTGTGGCTTTAATGATTCACCGTCCTCTTTGTACCAAAGCGGAAATTCACTTTTCCAATCAGCAATCTGCTGTTTCCACTTATCACAATGTGACGGGGTACCGTTTTCAGCAATTAACATTGAAAGTGCCTCTTTGGCATCCCCTACTACAGGTATAGCAGTTTCAATATTTTTTCCGATCTCTGCCGGATCAATGTCGATGTGGGCCACTTTAGCATTTGGTGCAAAATGTTGAAGAGCACCAGTTACACGGTCATCAAAGCGAGCGCCGATACTGATTAACAGGTCTGCCTCATGTAATGCCATGTTTGCCGTATACGTTCCATGCATTCCAGCCATACCGAGA
The DNA here is from genome assembly GCF_022458745.1 of Bacillus piscicola. Classification (GTDB taxonomy): domain Bacteria; phylum Bacillota; class Bacilli; order Bacillales; family Marinococcaceae; genus Alteribacillus_A; species Alteribacillus_A piscicola. Next base: position 685,731 of record NZ_JAJJJF010000001.1, on the reverse strand, counting down.
GACAACGGATGTGTCCCAGGGAATGACCCAAGTCCAAGCAGCGTATTCGCAACCGGAATTTGTTGCTGCTCAATATACTCAAGAAACTCTGCTGAGCCGCCTGCATGGAGAACACCGGCCCCTGCCAACACTACAGGTTTTTTTGCATTGGTCACAGCATCTGCCAATTTTTTGATTTGTAATTTATTCGGTACGATGGTTGGCTGATAACCAGGCAGATCTAACGGCTGATCATAGTTGAAAAAACCGCTTGCCGTCGAGACGTCCTTTGGTAAATCAATGAGTACCGGTCCCGGTCGGCCGGTTGTCGCAATGTGGAATGCCTCTTTGATAATACGTGGAAGTTCATCTACCTCCCGAACCTGGTAATTATGCTTCGTAATCGGCATTGTCACCCCAATGATGTCAGCTTCCTGGAATGCGTCCGTTCCGATAACTGTGGTAGCTACCTGCCCAGTAATTACTACAAGCGGCAGCGAATCAATCATCGCATCCGCAATCCCGGTGATGACGTTAGTCGCCCCCGGCCCGGAAGTCACTACACAAACACCTGGTTTACCCGAAATGCGGGCGTATCCTTCTGCGGCATGAATAGCACCTTGTTCATGACGGGCAAGGATATGACGGATCCCTGTTCGATATATTTCATCATAGGTAGGAAGGATAGCACCTCCCGGGTAACCAAAGATGACATCCACATTTTCCCTGGCAAGCGCTTGAATGAGCATGCTTGACCCTGTCATTTCTTGGTTTCCTGTATACAATTCGCGCCCATCTACTTCTTTAATTTTTGGACTCATCTTTGTTCCTCCTTCACTATAGTAACGCTTAAAATCAATTACATCTTACATCTGCACATAACAAAAAAGTCTTCCCACCCTAGTCGGCCGCTGTTAAACTGACCGAAGGGGCGAAAAGACTACTTTTCACGGTACCACCCTTCTTCACGGCTTGTTAAGCCGCCTCCGCGACGGAGCGCAATGCTCTGTCTAGTTTTTGATAACGGGTGAAGATGTACTTTCCACCCGGCTTTTGCTACTTATACAAAGATGTTCACAAAAGCACTCGGAGGTGAGTTCACTTCTGCTGGTCACACCGCTTCTCAGCTGTCTGCGGCTCTCTGTAGAAACCTTCTTCAAAAGTTACTTATCCTCGTCAACGTATTTATATGATAACAAATTTTGCTGTATCTTTCACGAATTATCTGCTTTTATTCAAAATAATGTGGTTTTACCGTTAGTTTACTTCTAAATTAGCTTGATATGCGTCAATGGAAACTCCATCTTCCACAACTTTATGGCGAAAGACTTTAAGAAGCTCCTTTGTTTTCTCTCCCGGTTTCCCATCCCCGATTGGACGTCCGTCTACTTTAATCACTGCTATCACCTCTGCGGCAGTTCCTGTCAAAAAGACTTCATCCGCCGTGTAGACATCATGACGTGTAAAAGGTTCTTCTTTCAGTTCATAGCCGAGAGCTTCGGCGATCTCAATAATCGCCTGTCGTGTGATGCCTTCAAGTGCTCCGATATAACCGGGCGGGGTGTAAAATGTTCCCGACCGAAGGATAAATATATTATCTGCAGATCCCTCCGCTACATATCCTTCATTATTAAGCATTAAGGCTTCACTTACGCCGGCCTGACGAGCTTCCAGCTTCACTAATATATTATTAAGATAATTAAGCGACTTTACTTTCGGGCTTAATACATCAGAGCGGTTCCGTCGAGTTGGAACCGTGACAATTTCCAATCCGTTTTCATAAAATTCTTCTGGATAAATTGCCAATTCCTCTGCTATTACGATAACCTGCGGTGTTGAACAAGAAGCGGGGTCAAGACCAAGATTGCCAATGCCGCGTGATACGACGATACGGATGTAGGCATTACGGAGCTCATTTCTCTTAATCGTCTCTACAATAATATCAGCCAGTTCGTTTATTGTATACGGTATATTCAACATAATCGATTTCGCTGAGTTAAAGAGACGAATGAGATGCTCTGATAATTTAAAAACGTTCCCATCGTATGCACGGATGCCTTCAAACACACCATCACCGTATAAGAAGCCATGATCATATACAGAAATCTTAGCATCTTCTTTCCTTACGAATTCACCATTTAAATAGATCCATTGCTCCCCCACTGCTGATCACTCCTGATGTTCTTCCAAGTATTAAAAACTTCATGTTTATTTCATCTATTTGAGGTTAATAATACGCCGAAAGACTACTATGGTCAACCATTTTTCTAAAAATAATAACAGGTTCTATGATACGCCCATCTATGTATACGTTTACATGTTATCTATAAAGGGAATAGAATATTTTTAAAAAATTCACTGATGATCCCGATGTATGTAAACGAAACCTAGTGTTGCAAAATAACCCAATAAAAAACCCTTGCAGTCGTTACAAGGGAATGATTGTTATTCGTATGGCGTCCCAGGAGAGATTCGAACTCCCGACCGACGGCTTAGAAGGCCGTTGCTCTATCCTACTGAGCTACTGGGACTCATTTTTATCCGAGCTACGTAATCAGCGACATTATTCATAATATCTCATTCATCTGAACAAGTCAACTATTAATATCTAAAATTGATCAATTAGATAACCAAATTTCAGAATGGAGTTCAGGAACCTCTTCCCCATCTGGTTTGTAAAAGTGCACTTCTGCATGCCTGCCCTTTAGTCGGTATTCTACCATCGCGTAGGTTTTTTCTTGCCGGCCTCTTGGCTGAACTAAACTTCCTGGATTGATATATAAGACACCGTTTTCCTGAAAGGCAGCTGCGACATGACTGTGACCAAAGCAAACAAGATCTGCTTCTTTTTCTTCTGCTCGGTATGATAGTGGCACGTATGACATTTTCACATTATAGTGGTGACCGTGAGTAACATAGATACGTACCCCTTTTACCGTTTCCAGACGATCTTCCGCAAATGAACCCGGCAGGTCACAATTCCCTTGTACAACATACGCCTTTTCTAAGATGGGCGATGAGGAGGATAATTCAGAGTCACCGCAATGAATAACAGCGTCTACCTCATCAAGACAGCTGTTGATTACTTCTTTTACGTGTTGTTCATCACCGTGACTATCGCTAATAATTAAACACTTCATTGAAAATTTCCTCCTCATCCGCGCATATTATTCACTGAAAAATGCTGTCCCATTTCTGTGTTAATTGTTCCAATGCATGGTAGCGGTGGCTGAGCCTGTTTTTTTGATCAGAGGGAAGTTCCGCCATCGTCGCTTTTTGGCTTGGTATATAAAAAATGGGGTCGTAGCCAAAACCATTATCACCGCTGGGATACAAAGCTATTCTACCCTCGCAAGTACCCTTGAAAAGGTGTGTGTGATCACGAACAGCTACAGCTATGACACAGACGAACCGTGCTGTTCTTTTTTCAATAGGTACACCTTCCAATTCCCATAACACTTTTTCTATATTCGCTTGATCATTTTTAGCAGGGCCCGCATAGCGCGCTGAATATATTCCTGGTTTACCATGAAGTGCGTCTATTTCAAGTCCGGAATCATCTGCTATCGCCGTACAGTTCCAAGCATCATGGACAGCTTGTGCTTTTAAAATGGCGTTTTCGGCAAATGTCTGTCCCGTTTCCTCTATATCTTGAAAAGGCAGGTCAAGAAGTGACTGCACGGTAAGACCGCTTCCTAACATCTCTTTAAATTCTTTAACTTTGCCATTATTCTTCGTGGCTATCATTACTTTTTCCATATTACCTTTCCTTACCTGAAATCTGTTTATCAATTTCAGCAGCAGTTTCTCCTAACACTTCCCGTTGTATACGAAACAGCTCTTTCAAGCCTTGTTCGCTAGAATCAAGAAGCTGGTTAAGCTGTTCACGTGAAAAGGCGGCTTCTTCACCAGTTCCTTGTAACTCAACAAATTCACCGCTCCCGGTCATCACAACATTCATGTCGACAGCAGCTGCTGCATCTTCTTTATAGCACAAGTCTAGCAATACACGTTTGTCCGGGTCAATGCCTACGGAAATAGCAGCCAAATAATCGGTTATGGGAAGTGTAGGTATTTTTCTTTCATCCCTATGATTTTTAAGCGCTTCGGCCACAGCCACAAACGCTCCCGTAATAGAAGCAGTTCTAGTTCCTCCATCAGCCTGAATCACATCACAATCCACCCAGATTGTCCGTTCACCGATTTTTGACAAATCAACTACCGCGCGCAAAGAACGGCCGATAAGACGCTGTATTTCCATCGTACGCCCGCTTAACTTGCCTTTAGCTGCTTCTCGGATATTTCGTTGTTCTGTTGCTCGCGGGAGCATCGAGTACTCGGCGGCAATCCAACCTTTTCCTTTTCCTCTCATGAAAGGTGGGACACGGTCTTCGATGCTAGCTGTACAAATTACTTTCGTCTCTCCCACTGTAATTAATACAGAGCCTTCCGGATGTTTTAAAAAACCCGCATCTATTACCACTGATCGTATTTCATTTTCTTTTCTGCCATCGATTCGTGTCATTTCTGTCTTCCTCCCTAATTTCAAGAAAAAATCAACGTTTTGTCTATTTGCTTACGCATAAAAAGAGGCAGCATTGCCGCCTCTTTAGTCTTTCGATTATAGCAGAATAATCCACAAAATGCTAAGATCACTCCGGATTGACAGATGCAGGGCGTACTAGCGGTTTATCAATAGGATTCCCAGACACTTCTAATGCGTCTTCCAAGCCATTCACACTCAGACTTACATTTTCGACCCCGCTTACTTCCGTTGCTGTAAGTGTAACAGCATGTACGACATCTTCTGCTACAGCTGTGCCTTCTTTTTCAGTTAAAATTGCCTCATTAAAAACTAACGAAGCCGTTTCATCTTTAATGGACGCGGCATCGTGCAGGGCAGCGCCCTCTCGGAATACTCCGTGTAGCGGACTATCTGCTGCAGGCCCTTTTATTAACTCCTCTACCGCAGCATCCAATGGTTCTTTCTCTTTTTCATTATTTACTCTTCGTGTAACAGGGACAAAATACGTATCATTTTCTGTCTGAGATAAGAAATATACGGTGACACTATCACTATTCGTCATATCTGATACATTGCCACTTTCTAGATTAATCCCATTCGCTCTACTATACGCTTTACCTATAGGAGTATTGTTTGCCGGCATTGTCTCCTGTTCATACCCATTAATTTGGATTTCTACCTCATTTACGTTTTCAAACTGTGTTAAAGTCCAGGTAACAGCTTCCAGAATAGCCTGTTCATGCTTCGGATCGTAATCCCTGAACTCTGGTGAAAAGTCGGCAATTGCTGTGCCCTCTTCTGTTAAATGAACGTCTATTTCAGTTCCGGGTGGTAAAACAGCTTGAAAACCATTTGGAAGCATCTGTGTCAAAGGACCATCTGCAACAAGATATTCAAGTGACTGCTTCAAGACTGCCTTGTCTTTTGGTAGTGAAAATGTATGCGGCACTACTAAACCATCTTCGTTAATCAAATATAACTCTCTTTCCACCGTATTTTCAGCTGCCTTTTCATCAGCTTCTCCGGCATCGTTTCCTTTTTCTTTATTTTCCTGTTGACTATCACCCTCACCATCCAACGGTTCCCACTCTACCTCACTTATCCCTTCTTCTGGAGGTGCATCCATTTTTTCGGATGCATCCTCACCGCTAAATCCGCATCCTTGCAGAAGAAAGAGTATCATTAGGAAAGCCGCTGCTCCTATTAAGCTATTTTTTTTCATCGATCCATTCCCTCCCAGAGCAGTTTGTACTACTATTTATACGAGCTGTGGGCAAAAATAGACCTCCATTCTATTTAATCTGCAAAATCACTCCATTGAAAAACTTGCCGTGTTTCCGAGCGACAGCTTTGAAATTTCCGTGACTGCTCCTTCCATCCAACGATTTGCAATCGCAGCAAAACGCTTAGTTGAGCCTGTCGTGTAGAAGGTGTGCCGTGGTGTTCTGATTCCTGTACATAACAGTTCCTTATAATTTAAAATCGTGCTAACTTCTCTTGCTGTTTCCTCTCCGGAAGAAATTAATGATATGTGATCTCCTACTACCGATTGAATGACATCATGAAGAAGAGGGTAATGAGTACACCCTAAAATTAATGTGTCAAAAGAAACTCCAAAAAGAGGGTCAAGCGATTTTTTAACAATCTTATATGTTTCCTCCCTGTTGTATGTCCCCTGCTCGACCAGTGGAACAAAGGCAGGACAGGCGAGGCTTTCGACTTTCACTTTTTCATTTATCATTTCTAATGCTTTGACATATGCACCACTAGTGACAGTCCCTTCCGTTCCAATAACCGCGATGTGGTTCCGTGTTGTTACTTTTAACGCCGCAATAGCCCCAGGCTGAACCACTCCTACTACTGGGATGGATAACGCCTCTCTTACTTCCTCTAAAACTACAGCAGTCGCCGTATTACATGCGATAACAAGCATTTTAATGTTTTCATCCAGCAGCCGTTCAATCATCTCCCATGTGAATGCTCTAACTTCTTGTGAAGGGCGGGATCCATACGGACAGCGCGCAGTATCCCCGATGTATATCATTTCTTCTTTTGGCAATTGGCGTGCAATTTCCTTTGCAACAGTTAACCCGCCAACTCCTGAATCAATAATTCCAATTGGTCGTTTCACAATCAGTCCCTCAATTTCCTTTTAAAATTATTAAATATCTTTCTCATTCTCCCCTTTTTTTTGATGTATTGCAAGAGGCATAGAAATTGGAAAAAAACTGCCGTCTGAGGATCAGTCACGGCAGTTACAAAAGTAATTATATTGTTATTTCCCCCATCCTGATTAACTCGATAACAGCTTGGGAGCGCCCCTTTACACCCAGCTTCTGCATTGTATTTGAAATATGGTTGCGGACGGTTTTTTCACTTATAAATAGCTGGGCTGCAATTTCTTTTGTTGTTTTATCTTGGACCAGCAATTCAAACACTTCCCGTTCCCGCTTAGTAAGCAGTCCCCGGGAAGTACTGTCCATATCCCTCATTGGCTTCACCCTTTCTTATTAGGCTGCTGCTCCTGCCTTACAAAGGGTCGGAGTATGGAAAGAATACAGTGCAATATTTTATGCGCATTGTATTCATCCTGTTACAGTCCAAGAAAAGGCTGGGGACAGTTAAAAAAACTGTCCCGCGGAAAATATGCGGGACAGCGTTACGGTATATATTATAGTTTGTCACTGCCAAAGAAGTTCTTAAAAGATTGTAAGGCGGTGTCGCGGTTCAACGCAGCGATAGAAGTCGTCAGTGGAATACCTTTTGGACATGATTGCACACAGTTTTGAGCATTACCACAATCAGCAAGGCCCCCATCTCCCATCAAGGTCTCTAAGCGTTCTGCTTTGTTCATCTCACCAGTTGGATGAGCATTAAACAGACGAACTTGGGAAAGTGGTGCCGGGCCAATGAAATCACTTTTGTCATTAACATTCGGACAAGCTTCCAAACATACCCCGCAAGTCATGCATTTTGATAGTTCATACGCCCACTGCCGTTTGTTCTCTGCCATCCGCGGTCCTGGCCCCAAGTCATATGTTCCGTCAATGGGAATCCAAGCCTTTACCCTTTTTAGGGAGTCAAACATTCTACTTCTATCAATGAGCAAGTCCCGCACGACCGGGAAGGTGCGCATCGGCTCAAGACGGATTGGCTGCTCAAGCTGGTCAACAAGAGCTGTACAGGATTGTCGTGCTTTCCCGTTTATCACCATGGAACAAGCACCACACACTTCTTCCAGACAGTTCATATCCCAGATAACCGGTGTCGTTTCTTTTCCTTGAGCATTAACAGGGGTACGACGAATCTCCATTAATGCTGAGATGACATTCATATTCGGACGATAGTTTAATTCAAACTCTTCTTTGTAAGGCTCGCTTTCCGGGCTGTCCTGCCGAGTAATAATAAAGCGAACTTTTTTATTGTTGTCACTCATTACTTATCAGCTCCTTGCTTGGACACTTCATGTTTCTGAGAGTAGTCACGCTTACGTGGTTTAATAAGCGAGGTGTCTACCTCTTCATATTCAAAATCCGGTCCAACTTTTGCAGGATTATACTTTGCCTTCGTCGTTTTTAGGAACTCTTCATCATTTCGTTCCGGAAACTCTGGCTTATAGTGGGCACCACGGCTTTCATTACGATTGTAAGCACCGAGTGTCATCACACGTGCAAGGTTCAGCATCCCTTTCAATTGACGAGTGAAAGAGGCTGCCTGATTGCTCCATTTTGCAGTATCAATCATATTGATGTTTTCCCAGCGTTCCATCAATTCTTGGATCTTCTCATCGGTTTTTAGCAATTTATCATTGTGACGGACAACGGTCACATTATCAGTCATCCACTCACCAAGTTCTTTATGAAGGACATAGGCATTTTCTTTTCCGTCCATTTTCATAATGTTGTCAAATCTTTCTTGTTCCACCTTTAATTCATTATCATATATGTCAGATGAAATATCTTCAGACGACTTTTCAAGGCCGTTCACATATTCTACAGCGTTTGGTCCTGCGACCATTCCACCATAAATCGCCGATACGAGAGAGTTTGCTCCGAGTCTATTGGCTCCGTGCTGGCTATAGTCACACTCGCCTGCAGCAAACAGCCCGGGAACATTTGTCATTTGATCATAATCGACCCAAAGTCCACCCATGGAATAATGTACCGCAGGGAATATTTTCATTGGCACTTTACGCGGATCGTCACCCATGAACTTTTCATAAATTTCCATAATGCCGCCAAGTTTGATGTCCAGCTCTTTTGGATCTTTGTGCGAAAGGTCCAAGTACACCATGTTTTCACCGTTGATGCCAAGCTTCTGGTTCACACACACATCGAAAATTTCGCGTGTCGCGATGTCACGTGGAACCAGGTTTCCGTACGCTGGATATTTTTCCTCAAGGAAATACCAAGGTTTTCCGTCTTTGTATGTCCATACGCGTCCACCCTCGCCACGCGCAGATTCACTCATGAGACGAAGCTTATCGTCTCCGGGAATAGCGGTCGGGTGTATTTGAATGAATTCGCCATTGGCATAGTATACACCTTGTTCATACAGTTTAGCTGCCGCATAACCTGTATTGATGACCGAGTTTGTCGATTTACCAAATACGATACCAGGTCCGCCTGTTGCCATAATCACAGCGTCACCGCGGAAACTGTCAATTTCCATGGAGCGTAAGTTTTGTGCCGTGATCCCCCGGCATCGTCCATCTTCATCCATCACCGCTGAAGTGAATTCCCATGCTTCATATTTATTAACCAGCCCGGCAACTTCGTACCGACGTACTTGTTCATCCAGTGCGTAAAGCAGCTGCTGACCGGTAGTCGCTCCTGCATAAGCAGTACGGTGATGCTGCGTGCCGCCAAAACGGCGGAAGTCTAACAGTCCTTCAGCAGTACGGTTAAACATAACGCCCATTCGATCGAGCAAATTGATAATCCCAGGTGCTGCTTCACACATTGCTTTAACAGGGGGCTGGTTAGCTAAAAAGTCTCCACCATAAATAGTGTCGTCAAAGTGAATCCAAGGAGAATCACCCTCCCCTTTTGTATTCACTGCACCATTAATACCGCCTTGGGCACAAACAGAGTGTGAACGTTTAACTGGAACAACGGAGAACAAGTCAACCTGCATACCTGCCTCTGCTGCTTTTATTGTCGACATCAAGCCGGCTAATCCGCCGCCGACTACGATAATTTTACTCATTGTAAGACCCACTCCTTAAGTATTGGCTAAGTCAAATCAGGATACAAAAGCAAATAACGCTCTCATTCCAATCACAGACAGAACAATGAAAATTGCTATGGTCACATACGTTACGATGTGTTGGGAACGAGGACTCACGGTAATACCCCAAGATACGAGGAACGACCATAACCCATTAGAAAAATGAAAGGTTGCTGAAAGCACACCTATGATATAGAAAATCATCATAAAGGGACTGCTTAAAATATCGGCCATCATGTCAAAATTAACTTCTGCACCAAGAGCAGCTTGTACGCGGGTTTCCCACACATGCCATGCAATAAAGATTACCAAAATGACCCCTGTTACACGTTGCAGAAAGAACATCTGGTTACGGAAATAACCATAGCGTTTCGTATTGTTTTTAGTTTGAAAAACAATAAAAAGACCATAAATTGCGTGGAACAAAATCGGAAGATAGATCAGAATGAATTCCAAAAAGATACGGAATGGCAAGTTTTCCATCACGACTGCAGCTGCATTAAAAGATGCTTCTCCTTTGGTTGCAAAATGGTTCACAACCAGATGCTGGGTGAGAAATAACCCCACAGGGATGACTCCTAACAAGGAATGGAGTCTACGATTCATAAATTCACGATTTTCAGCCATGCCTACTTTTCCTCCTAATAAATTTTTTCCTGTTTTCTAGAATCTTTTTTAAAAAAATTTGTTTTATGAAAACGACCTCCCTGTTTCCTTCCAGAGGATCGACTTTTCCGTTCCGTTTATAGTACTCTTCCCAAAATAAAAACAGTCTATGATCCTCTCTGCTATGAGACTGTTTCTTTATACTGCCAGCTTTATGTATCGGGAACGTCCCTCTGGAGCACTGATTATTTAATTCTTTTCGTCAACAGCGAAAAGGTCGAGACTAGTTGGTCTGCCGACAAAACAGGTTTCTACAGACCTTTCATAATTCCGACAAATTTATTGTACTCCCTGTTTAAAAGGGAGTCAAGAAGTCGTATCTCTCGATCACACTTGTTTGCAAAGAGCTTTTAACAATGAAAGAATCGCTGTTAGCCAATGATCATACGCTCTGTTGGATATTTAAAATACGATTCTGTGTCTTTTCGTTTAACCGAAAATAAGAAAGCAAGTATGCCAACCCGTCCAATAAACATCATGGTCATTAACACAAGATGACTTCCATTAGACAAAGTGGGTGTAATACCAGTTGACAAGCCGCATGTACCAAAAGCTGAGCTCGCTTCAAAAATAATATCGATCAATTCTACTGACGAATTTTCAAGCTCCAACGCACTGATTAGCGTGACCGCGGTAAATAAACCAAAAACAAAAAACGAAATGACCATAAATGCTTTTTGCTTATCCTCTGGATGAATCTCCCTTCCAAAAGCCTTCACGTCACTTTTACCGAGAGCAAAGCTTCTTATCGACAAAAACATAACTGCTAGGGTTGTGGTACGGATGCCGCCGCCGACACTTGAAGGACTTGCCCCGATGACCATGAGGGCCGACATAAACAGCAAAGTAGGAAGGGTAAGAGACGAAACATCCATGGTAGCAAGCCCTGCGCTCCGCGTCGTTGCTGAATTAAAGAGTGAATAGAACAACTGCTGATGCCACGCCATTCCTTCATAAAACATATTTTTCTCTAGAAACCAGATCCCAATGACACCTAATACAAAAATGAAAAAATAGGTAGTCACGGTTATTTTCGTAAACAAACTAAATTTAAAAAAGCTGTCTTTCGTTATAAAGTATTCCTTTACTTCCATCAATACTGGAAAACCGATGGCTCCAGAGAAAATGAGCAAGATGACAATAAACTGAACATAATAATCGCTTGCAAACGGGATTAATGACTGCCCGGTGACATCGAAGCCAGCGTTGGTAAAGGCACTGAGAGCACCAAATGCCCCTTGGTAATAAGCTTCTGCAGCCGTGTCAAAATATTGAAGATAGTAGGTTCCGAGCACAAGTGCTCCCACTGTTTCAATCGCAAGAGCTAATAACAAGATCCCTCTCATTAACTTTACCATCCCAGAAAACTGGTATTGATTCTGATCTACCATAATCAATAGACGCTGGGATAAGTTAATCTTTCGTCCGAACAACAGCCATACAAGCGTACCCATGGACATAATGCCAATACCACCTACTTGCATCGCCAGTGCCAAAACCACGACCCCCGCAAAACTCAATGTTTCCGAAACGTTAATGACGGTTAAGCCCGTAACGCTCACTGCCGAGACGGAGGTGAAAAGTGCATCCATATAACTCAAGTCTACTCCTGGCTTTTGTGAGAACGGCAGCCAAATTAAAAAGCTGAACAATAACATGGAAAGAATATATGCAATTATGATCATTCGAAAAGGAGTCATGAAATGCTTCTTCATCGCGTTACCTCCGAGAGAATTCGGGCTTAAGTATATCATTTCTTTTTATTAGTGACCATAGAGATCTCGTGGATTTGCAGGTATAATATTTGGCAGGGAAAGGATGGTAACCATGAAATACCCAGAATTAAGCGATACTGATTTCAGCTATGCCTTGCTGCGACATTTCTTGCTTCCCGAACTGCTCGGAAGTGAAAAAAGCGAAATTTTATATTGGGCAGGGAAGGCTATTGCTCGTCAGTACCCCGCCAACAGTATAGATGCGATGGTTGATTTCTTTCAGAAAGCCCGCTGGGGAGATCTTCGCATAGCCAAAGAAAAAAGCCGGTCGCTTTTCTTGGAATTAAGACTTTCACAAACTGTTAAACATATAGATGACACGTCCTGTTTTCATCTAGAAGCAGGTTATCTTGCCGAACAAATAGAGACTCTAAAAGGAAAAGCCGCAGAAACCTGCATATTCCAAAACAAAAATATCATTTCCTTCCAAGTCCAATGGGACAGATAGTATCACTTCCACATAGAAAGAAGCCTCATTGCTTATCCTGAGAGGCTTCTTTACTTCGTTTGATGAAGTCGTTTTAACAGTTCTTCTGCTACTGATTCAGGTATCGAGATTTTCCGGAAATCTTCTAAAGTAGCCTCCTTCATCTTGCTCATTGAACCGAAATGGCGAAGCAACAGTCTTTTACGTTTTTCCCCAATACCCGGAACCTCGTCCAGAATAGAAGTGAACATATTCTTCTTCCGTGTCTGACGATGGAAACTGATTGCAAAACGATGTACCTCGTCTTGAATACGTTGAAGCAGATAAAAAGCTTGACTATTACGCTCTAACTGCACTGCTTTTGCAGGCTCACCCATAATCAGGTTAGACGTTTTATGCTTTTCGTCTTTTGCCATCCCGGCAACAGGAATTAAAAGACCAAGCTCATCTTCAAGGACGCTTTTCGCAGCACTTAGCTGCCCTTTCCCACCATCAATTAATATCAGATCAGGAAGCGGTGCCTCTTCTTTCAACAGCCGTACGTAGCGCCGACGCACTACTTCCTTCATCGACCCATAATCATCGGGACCGGTCACCGTATTTATTTTATATTTACGATAATCCTTTTTAGCAGGTTTCCCATCAATAAAGGTGACCATCGCTGATACAGGATTTGTCCCTTGAATATTAGAATTATCAAAAGCTTCTATTCGATAAGGGCAATCAATGCGAAGTGTTTCTCCTAATTCCTCAATTGCTTTAATTGTTCGTTCCTCATCACGTTCAATAAGCGCAAAGCGTTCGCGCAGAGCTTGGACTGCATTTTTTTCAGCAAGTTGAAGAAGCTGATGTTTCTTTCCCCGCTTTGGTTGCATTACTTTAACACCTAGCAACTGCTGCAGCATTTCTTGGTCGGCATCAGCGGGAACGAGCACTTCTTTAGGCTTCAAATGTTCCTCACTTGAATAAAACTGACCGACAAACGTTAAAAAGTCCTCTTCCGGTTCTTGATAAAAAGGGAAAATGGATACATCACGTTCAATCAGCTTGCCTTGCCGAACGAAAAAAACCTGAACACACATCCAACCTTTATCATAGGTATACGCAAAAATATCACGACTGACCTGGTCGTTCATTGTCATCTTTTGTTTTTCCATCACTGCATCAATATGCTGTATTTGATCTCGCAATTCTTTAGCCCGTTCAAAATTCAACGATTCTGAAGCTTCTTCCATTTTATATTTTAAATCCCTTTTAACTTCCTGATGGCCATTATTTAAAAAACTGACTATTTCCTGAACAAGCCGTTGATTTACTTCGTCCGAAACCGGGAATTCACACGGCGCCAAACATTGGCCAATGTGATAGTACAGACAGACCCTATCCGGAAGCGTTCGGCATTTTCTCAACGGATAGAGACGGTCTAGTAACTTTTTGGTTTCATTTGCTGCTCCGGCATTTGGGTAAGGGCCGAAATACTTGCCCCCGTCTTTCTTGACCTTTCTCGTTATAATAAGGCGCGGATAACTTTCATTTGTGATTTTTATATACGGGTAGGATTTATCATCCTTTAAAAGAACGTTATACTTCGGCTCGTACTTTTTAATTAAGTTCATTTCCAGAATAAGTGCTTCTAAATTAGACGAGGTGATAATGTAGTCAAAGTCCGTTATTTCACTAACAAGACGCTGAGTCTTCCCATCATGCGTTCCTGTGAAATAGGAGCGGACCCTATTTTTTAACAACTTCGCTTTTCCTACATAAATAATGGTGCCGTGCTTGTCTTTCATTAAATAACAACCTGGCTGTGCAGGCAACACAGAAATTTTTTCCTTTAAAATCTTATTCACCCCTTTTTTAGATATTAGAAAAACTGCTGACCATTATATCAGCAGTTTTTCAACAGGGGAACTTCTCTGTGCAAAAAATCCACGTATGCATTCAAGGTATAGATGCCCCAACGCTTGTGTTAACTTTTGTTTACTACATATGCTTATTAAGGAGTTCAACTAGTTGCTCTTTCGGCTGAAACCCGACAACTTGATCTACCACTTCTCCGTCTTTAAAAACGAGAAGAGTCGGAATGCTCATTACCCCATATTTACCGGCTGTTTCTTGGTTTTCATCTACATCCAACTTTGCTATCTTCACTTTTTCTCCCATTTCAGAGTCGATTTCTTCTAATACTGGTGCAATCATTTTACATGGTCCGCACCATGGTGCCCAAAAATCAGCAAGTACCACTCCCTGGGACGTTTCATCTACAAAATTCTGATCCGTTACATTCACTATTGCCATTCTCAAAAAGCCTCCTTTTAGCTACTATCCAAATCTCAATGTCATTATAGCATCGCGATTGTTGCACTGCGAATAACTTGCTCAGTGTATTTTTCCCGCCTGCTCTTAAAATAAACCTTCCCAGTTTTGTTAAACAAGGATCTTCTTAAGTTCTGCTGTCAGCTTTGGAACAATGTCAAAGAGGTCCCCGACAATACCATAATCAGCGACATCAAATATAGGAGCTTCAGGATCTTTATTAATGGCTACAACGATTTTAGACTGAGACATACCGGCCAAATGCTGGATCGCTCCTGAGATACCTGCCGCGATGTAAAGATCAGGTGTCACAACTTTTCCCGTTTGTCCGATCTGCATGGAGTAGTCGCAGTATTCTGCATCACAAGCACCACGTGATGCACCTACTGCGCCCCCGAGTACCTCAGCCAGTTCTTCAAGAGGCCTAAACCCTTCCTTGCTTTTAACCCCACGACCGCCGGCGACGATAATTTTTGCTTCCGACAAGTCACCTCCGCCCCGTGTTTTATTTACAATTTCCTTTACAATGGTACGTAGGTTCTTAATTTCGGGATCGAACGCAGTTACAGGACCATTTCTGGAAGTATCCTTCTTGAGCGCTTTCATGTTATTCGGCCGAACAGAAACAAGCTCTATCCCCTCCGTGACGGTTACTCTCTCAAACGCTTTTCCTGAATAAATAGCCCGTGTATATATAGCCCGCCCGTTGTTCATCTCTATTTCCACAGCATCAGAGACAAGACCGACTCCTAATTTTGCAGCTAAACGCGGTGCTAGATCTTTCCCTTTTGCCGTATGACCGAACACAACTGCATGGGGGCTTTCCTTATTTATTATCTGCATCAACGCTTGGGTATAGGCGTCTGTCGTATAATGTGAAAGCTCAGGGTTTTCAGCAATAAGGATTCGATCAGCCCCGTAATGAATCATTGTCTCGGCGCAGTCTTTCGCATGATTTCCGAACAAAACACCTGTTATTTCGCCGTCGTTTCTTATTTGTTTGGCGCAAGCAATCGCTTCTAGCGAGACGTTCCGTAAATTTCCATCTTTTATTTCCCCCAGCACTAACACTTTTTTTTCCATCCATGAGCCCCCCTTTTTAAATAACTTTTGCTTCGTTTTTTAACAAGTGAACGAGTTCATTAACTTGCTGATCGATATCTCCTTCGAGTATCTTTCCCTTCGCTTTGGGCGGAGGCAGAAAACGGTCAATTGTTTTCGTTTTAGCGGTGAGTTCTTTTTCATTCATCTCCAACTCATTTACACCTACGTTAGCGAGCGGCTTTTTTTTCGCTTTCATAATACCAGGGAGAGAAGGGTAACGAGGTTCATTTAAGCCTTGTTGGCACGTTACCAGAAGTGGGAGCGTTGTTTCGATTTTCTCGATATCCCCTTCTACGTCTCTTTCTATTTTCACCGTTTCGTCTTCAATTGTCAGTTCCGTAATAGTAGTCACCTGATTAATTCCAAGTTTCTCTGCCACCCGGGAAGCAACTTGGCCTGCTCCGTCATCCACTGCAACGTTGCCTCCAAGAATGATATCAACGTCTTTATCAGCCAGCCAGGAACTAATGGCTTCACTTATCGTGAAATGATCAGGCCCTTCCAATTCTTCCAAATTAATTAGGACTGCTTTATCTGCTCCCATAGCAAGTGCCGTGCGCAGTTCTTTCTGAGCGTCCTCGTCACCTACCGTAATCACGGTCACTTCACCGCCATGTGCTTCTCTGAGTACAATTGCTTCTTCAATCGCATACTCGTCGTAGGGGTTAATAATGAACTCAGCGCCTTCCTTATCCACCTCGCCGTCACGTATAATGATTTTCTCTTCCGTATCAAACGTTCTTTTCATAAGCACATAGATATTCATTCCCTTTCCCTCCTTACTAAACTCTATGTCCTGTGTCATGCTTCTTTTCTAAACCCGTAATTTTTTTAGTGACAGTTTATTACCATTAGACTAAATAGTTTGTAATTTTACTTTTAACATCCGTTATTATTTTCATGTTTTTGTTTTTCTTCTTCGCTGAGAACTCGCCGTAATACTTTACCTATCGCTGTTTTTGGTAGTTCTTCCCTGTATTCATAGACCTGTGGTATTTTGTAGGAGGCGAGGAATTTACGGCAATACACGGATAAATCGTCTTCGGGAACTGTGTGCCCTTCTTTTAATACGATAAATGCTTTAACGGTTTCTCCTCGATATTTGTCGGGTATCCCGATAACCGCTGCTTCTTGAATGGCCGGATGCTCAAAAAGCACTTCTTCTATTTCACGTGGATAAATGTTAAAGCCACCTGCTACGATCATATCTTTTTTGCGGTCGACAACGTAAAAATATCCATCCTCATCCATGTGTCCCATATCACCTGTTAACAACCATCCGTCTTTAAAAGAGGCCTGCGTATCTTCCGGCCGGTTCCAGTATCCTTTCATTACTTGGGGACCTTTTACTATGATCTCTCCAATCTCTCCGTAAGACGCAAGTTCTCCAGACGAATGAAGAACTGCTACTTCTGTGTCTGGCCACGGAATCCCTATACTACCTGTTTTTCGTTTTCCCCAAATTGGGTTAGCTGTTACAACCGGAGAGGCTTCAGTTAATCCGTAACCTTCTACAAGACTTCCGCCGGTTAATTTTTCAAAAGATTGCTGCACATCAAGCGGCAGTGGAGCTGAACCGCTTATACATGCTTTTATGGAGGACAGGTCATGCTTTTCAATTTTTTCGTCGTGGGTTAAGCCAATGTACATCGTAGGAGCTCCAGGAAACAAAGTAACCTTGTGCTTCGAAACTGCTTTTAATACTGTTCTCGAATTAAATTTCGGAAATACTATCATTTTGGCAGCGTACATAATGGACAAATTCATCACGACCGTCATTCCGTACACGTGAAAAAACGGCAGTACCGCGAGTAAGCGTTCTTCTCCTTCCCTCATACGGTGTATCCACGTCCGGCATTGTAACGTGTTGGCTACTAAGTTGTAGTGCGTGAGCATAACGCCTTTTGCAGGCCCCGTCGTCCCTCCCGTATATTGCAAAAGTGCTAAATCTTTCTTCGGGTCAATGTCCAGCACTATTTCATTGTTATCTGCTGTCTTCGTCAATTCGGCAAAGGCAATGATCGGATTCTTGTCATTTCTGTTTGTTATTGTAGAAATATTTTTCTTTTGAGTAAGTGGGTACAAAAGACTTTTTGGAAAGGGAAGGTAATCTTTTAGGCTCGTTACGATCACATGGGTAAGCGGTGAGTTTTCGCGGACATTTTGAACACGTGGGTAAACGAGATCGAGACAGATGATTATCTTTGCCCCTGAATCATGAAGCTGATGAGACAATTCCCGCTCGACATAGAGAGGATTTGTTTGGACAACGATTGCGCCGGCTAGAAGAACACCGTAATAGCTGATAACTGCTTGTGGTGAATTAGGAAGCATGATCGAGACACGGTCACCTTTTCTGATCCCTATTTTTCGCAGCCCGTTTGCCAGTCGAAGAGCATCACGATAGATTTCATTATACGTCATTTCTTTTCCCATGAAATGAAGTGCTTCTTTATCTGGATAGCGCGCAGCTGCTTCTTTTAAATACGATTGTAAGGATCTTTCCTCGTAGTCAATGGAACTGGGAATTTCCTCTGGATAATGAGAAAGCCACCTTTTTTTCGCCGTCATTGTCATTTCCTCCTTTTAGAAAGCGAAATGCCTGACACCCTGCGATATATTTTGATACTCGTTTACAACTGTTTCTAAAAATTTCTCTTATTATTCTATTCCGAAAGAGGCTTTTTCTGAACAAAAAATGAAAAAGCGCAAGCCTTATCAGCTTACGCAAAAAATAATAAATAGACTGCTCCTGCCAACACAAATGCAATGCAGCACCATATTAGAATTTTAGACAGTCGTTCCAAGTTTCTACTCTCTCCTTTAGATTTATTGCAATCGTGCTACCGTATTTCCGAGACCACCTTCGTTCATCCCGCCATCTCGTGACTCTTTCACACTTGGATGCTTTTTAAGGAACTCCTTGACCCCTTTTCGAAGGGCGCCTGTCCCTTTTCCATGAATGATATGCACCTGGGGATAGCCGGCCAAAACAGCATCGTCTAAATACTTTTCAAGTTGTCGCATCGCTTCCTCGAAACGCACTCCTCTAAGGTCTAGCTCCGGCTTAACAGAAGGTTTTGCTGATACGGACGTAATTGGCCGGGTTGGCTGGGTGACCCGTTCTGCCTTAACCCTTTCCATATCATCTACTTTAACGTTCACCTTCATAATCCCTAACTGAACAAGGTATTCCTTTTCAGAGATTTTCTTCAAAACTTGTCCATTCTGGCCAAATTTGGTCACACGCACTTCGTCACCAGGCTTAAAAGATTGACGTTCCTTTGCCTGCTTTTTAATCTCCTTGTGCCGCTTGCTAAGATTGGGAGACGCGTCTTCCAACCGTTTTTTTGCATCAATGATATGATGCTCCTTCACACTCTGTCCTTGTTTTTGCAACTCCCTCAGCCCGCGAATAATTTCCTTCGCCTCGGCTTGAGCTTTTTCCAATTCAGCCGCTGCTTTTTTCTCAGCCTCTTGAAAAATGGTGTTTTTTTGGTTCTCCAACTCCTGTAATTTCTTTCGTAACTCTGCTTGAAGTGACTCAGCATCTTGTCTAATTTTCTTTGCGGATTCCTCTTCTGCTTCTGCTTCTCGGCGTTTCTCATCGAGGGAGGTGATCATTTGTTCCACTTGACGGCTCTCTGCATTTATCTCGGCTTCTGCCCGCTGGATAATGGATTCCTGCAGACCAAGCCGCCTGGAGATAGCAAACGCGTTACTCCTTCCCGGCACTCCGATTAACAGCCGGTAAGTTGGCCTGAGTGTATTCACATCAAATTCAACACTCGCATTCATAACACCTTCACGATTGTACGCATAGCCTTTTAGTTCACTATAATGTGTCGTCGCTACCAGTTTAGCTCCTTTTTCATAGACGTCATCCAAAATGGACACTGCAAGGGCAGCCCCCTCTGTTGGATCGGTCCCAGCCCCGATTTCATCAAATAAGACGAGGCTTTTATGATCTACTCCCTTTAAAATATCGACTATGTTTGTCATATGGGAAGAAAAGGTACTTAAGTTCTGTTCAATCGACTGTTCATCTCCAATATCCGCAAAAACATTTGCAAAAACGGTAGCCTCTGAATCTTCCTCCACCGGGATGAACAAGCCAGACTGAACCATTAGTGTCAATAGACCAACGGTTTTCAATGTTACTGTCTTTCCGCCTGTGTTCGGTCCCGTAATGACCAGAGAAGAGAACGTATCTCCAAGCTCGACATCAATCGGAACGACCACATCTTTTTCGATTAGAGGGTGGCGCGCCTTTTTAAAGGTAAATCGTCCACCGTCGTTTAACCGTGGAGGGACTGCTTCTAGTTCACGCGCGTAGTATGATTTTGCAAATAGAAAATCTAATTCTGCCAGGCATCCGCTATTTTCTAACAGCTCATCGACATGTTCACTGACCTGCCCGGAAAGCTCTCTTAAAATCCGTTCAATCTCCTGGTCTTCCTTCACTTTAGCTTCACGGAGACGGTTGTTAATGTTCACAACAGATTGAGGCTCGATAAAAAGCGTAGCACCTGATGCCGATTGATCGTGGACAATCCCTCCAAATGAGGCTCTGTATTCTTGTTTAACCGGTACTACATAGCGGCCATTTCGAACGGTCACAATCGCATCTGATAATTTTTTTTGTTGATTGGAAGATCGAATCATCTGCTCCAATTTTGATCGGACATCCGCTTCATTTGCACGAATTTGTTGGCGAATGCTTCTTAATGATGGGCTGGCGGCATCCACTACTTCTCCGTGGTCATCAATACAGCGCTTGATCGCCTGTTCAAGGCCTGTCAACGGAACGATCCGGTCTACTATTCCTTTCAGCAGCGGCAGATCGATGTCATCTTCTGTCATCGCTCCGATGAAAGCTTTTATTCGGCGACCGGCATATATCGTATCTGCCGTCTCCAATAATTCAGAAGCATTTAAGAGCCCGCCGATTTGAGCACGTTTTATATGAGATGAAATATTTCGGATTCCGCCGAGTGGAGCCTGTCCTTTTAATCGCAGAACCTTAACTCCTTCCTGCGTTCGATCCAGTTCTTCTTTGGTTTTATGGAAATCCGTATGTGGTGTTAATTCCTCAATCTTTTTTAACCCTAGCGAAGAGGCCGCATGCATCTTCAATTGTGCTTTCATCTTGTCGTATTCCAATACACGTAGTACTCGTGCATTCATATATTTCATCCTTCCGCTTGACCTAAGAATTTCTTCGTTTTTTATTAATAAACGCTGTCAGCTCTGGATAGGTCCATGTGTTAATCACTTGCTGTTTTTGTAAAAGTGCCTTTCTTGCTATCCCTGTGCCAATTTCCATCATATCAAGGTTGCCCGTTTGATGAGCATCCGTATTAATAGCGATCTTCGTATCATAGTCCTCCGCTTTTCGCAGCCAATCCGCAGCAAGATCGAGCCGGTTTGGATTCGCATTTAGCTCTAATGCAGTTCCTGTTTGTCCCGCTCTTTCCAGCAGCTTTTCTACATCAATCTGATAGCCGCGGCGCCGGCCAATTAACCGACCGGTTGGATGAGCAATAATATTTACATACGTACTTTCTAAGGCCGTTTCCATCCTTTTCATCAATTCCGTTTCTGATTGCGAAAAAGCAGAATGAATCGAGGCAATGACAAGATCAAGTTCCTTTAGAACATGGTCCTCTAAATCAAGGGTGCCATCTGGACGTATATCCATTTCAATGCCTGCCAAGACATGGATATCAGCATATTTATCATTCACACGCCTTATCTCTTCTATTTGTCGCATGACCCGTTCTTCATTTAAACCGTGAGCCACTTGCAAAAATTGTGAATGATCCGTGATTGCCATCCACTCATACCCTCGTTTACGGGCTGCATTCACCATGCCTTCAACCGATTCAGCCCCGTCGCTCCAAGTCGTATGCATATGAAGATCCCCACGGATATCCTGCAGAGTGATCGTATCATAAGGTTCTTTATAGCACTCTATTTCATCTTTACCGAGCCTTGCTTCTGGAGGGATATAATGAAGTCCAAAATGAGCAAAGAAAGCGGCTTCTGAACGAAATGTTTTCATTTCTCCCGTTTCTGCATGTTCGATCCCGTATTCACTGACCTTTTCCCCTTGCTGTTTAGCCAGTTGGCGAATTTGCACGTTATGTTCCTTTGAACCGGTGAAATGGTGGAGGGTTGTCGCAAATGCCTCCTCACTTACAAAGCGAAAGTCAACCTGAATAGCGTAACCAGCATCCATTTCCAGTGACATTTTCGCCGCGCCGTCCGCAATAATATCGCTAACGAGTTCGATTTCTTTTAAACGCTCCCGGACGACATCAATGCGGGAAGTTTCAATAATGTAGTCTAAATCCTTGATTGTCTCTTCCAGACGCCGCAAACTCCCTGCGCGTGCATATCGGCGAATGTCTGTTATCTTATCCAGTTCAAGCTCTAATATTTGCGCAGTCTCCAACATAAAGGTGATTGGCAGACGTTCCGGCCGAGTGCCGGCTTCATCCAAAGCAGCCGCTATGTTTTCTTCTGTTTTGGCTCCAAAACCCGCAAGCTGGCGAACCTTTTTTTCCTTGCATGCTTTTCTCAAGGATTCTGTATCTGAAATCGCTAATTCCTGATACAATTTAGCGATCTTTTTACCACCTAAACCAGGAAGTTTGATTAAAGGTACCAGTCCAGGTGGCACCTCCTCCTTCAACTTCTCTAACTGTGCAGATTTACCCGTTTCTCTTAACTCTTCAATTACTGCTGCGGTCCCTTTACCAATCCCCGCAAGTTCTTCAGGATTAGAGATTTCAGAGAGAGGACGTTCGTCTTTCTCCAAGGCTTGTGCTGCTTTACGGTATGCCGATATTTTAAAAGGATTACTTCCTTGAATTTCCATATAAAGAGCAATCGTTTCTAATTCTTTTACCAGTTCCTTTTTATTCAAGCCATTCCCTCATTTCACCGTTATTGGCTGTTTCTCTTTCCTTATAGTCCTCCCGACCATAAGTTCTTTAACCAGTCAGACAGAAAGGGTGTGTGTTTAATCATGACGTTCGCAAGCCAGGAATTGTCTATAGCCCGCTGAAGAAACTCAATAGGCAGCAAGGCAGCTGTAATTAATAATATAAATAATATTAAATAGACCTCAGCCAAACCAAGCAGCGCGCCAAGCCATCGGTTCACCGTTTTGAGTATGGGAATACGGGTAACAACATCAAGCATAGAACCAATAATTTGTAATAATATTTTCGAAACAAAAAATAACAGAAAAAAAGAGATCCCGGCATAATAAACACTTTCCATGTTAAACGAATCCATTACCATGGAAATAACACCGTCTTCGTTACTTGGAATTTTAGGGTAAGGAAGCCATAGTCTTAAATACTCGGCTAGATCACGGTAGAAAAAGAAAGCGATTAGTAGAGCGGCAAAAAAGCTGACAAAATGTATTAATTGTAAAATAAAGCCTCTTCGTAGTCCGACGAAGAAGCTAACACATAAAATCAGTAATATCAACAGACTAAGCATTGTCACCGTTCCTCATCTTTCTCTTGCTTATTTCGATCTTTTAATTCATCACTCAGCTTCATATATTCATCCACCGCATTCAAAGCTGTCAGTACAGCCAGCCTGGTTGTGTCCAAATACGGGTTACGACTTTTAAATTCTTTCATTTTTCGATCAAGATGATCGGCGACTTTCTTTACATGTTCCGGAGAAGCATCCCCTTTAATGGTATATTGTTGTCCATATATCGTAACGATTGTACGTTTCTTCTCTTTTTCTTCGTCCACCGGATGAGCCCCCCGTCATCTGCAAGATACCTACCCATAATCATAGCAGAATCATTTTATAATGGAAACTGAGAAAGCAATAAGCGTCCTTATTCAGGACGCTTTCACTATGTTACTATTTATTTCCTTAAAGCAGCTTGCAGTTTTTCTTCTAGTTCAGTAAGTACACGATCATGTACATTGGTTACTTCTTCATCCGTCAAGGTACGATTAGGATCAAGATAAACAATAGAAAACGCAAGTGATTTTTTCCCGGCTTCTACTGTATCTCCTTCATAAACGTCAAATAAAGTGACATGATTCAACAACTTTCCTCCCGCTTTTTCAATCACTTCTTGAACTTCAGCGGCGGATACCGTCTTATCTACCACCAATGCAATGTCTCTAGTGACCGATGGGTAACGTGGCAGCTGTTTGTATGAGACATCATCTACATCAAGCTGAAGCAGTTCATCCATATTAACCTGAAACACGTAAGTTTCTTTAATGTCCCACTCTTTCTCAATACGAGGGTGAACTTGTCCTGCAAATCCAACTTTTCTTCCATTTAAAAGAACATCTGCACTGCGACCTGGATGTAATTCCGGATGGTCGGAAACACGATAGTGAACATCGCTTGCTGGTATCTTTAACTCATTAAAAAGACCTTCCACGATCCCTTTTATTACATAGAAATCGACTCGTTTCTTTTCACCTTGCCAGAGATGTGTCTCCCAATTACCTGTTACAACAACAGAAAGCATCATTGTTTCACGTGGCTGCTTGTTAAGGCCGCCTTTCTCTCCAATAAAAACAGATCCTAATTCAAAAAGGGCTGCATCATTCAGTTGCCTATGCTGGTTGTACTGGATCACATCTAAAAGATGAGGAACAAGGCTTGTTCTCATGGTGCTTCTCTCTTCGCTCATTGGCATCGAGACGGCAACTGTTCCCGGCACATCATCAAGTAAAAAACGGCTTGCTTTCTCAGGGCTTGTTAATGAGTACGTAATAGCCTCATCTAAACCGCTGGCTTCAAGGTACCTGCGAATTTTTCTACGCCTCACCTGTGAGTACGAGAGGGAACCAGGGGTCGTGACTCCTTCCGGCAGTGTTGTCGGAATCCGATCATACCCATACAATCTTGCTACTTCCTCAGCTAAATCTTCCTCAATCATTAAATCAGGCCTTCTGGAAGGGATTGTAATGATAAACGAAGTTTCCTCTGTCTTTACTTCAAGGCCGAGCCTCTTAAAAATAGCAATCATCTCTTCTGCCGCCAATTCAGTGCCGAGAATTTCATTAAGGCGCTTTGGCGTTGTGATGATCGTTTTGCGCTCGTTTGAACGGTAATCTTGTTCTACTGCCCCTTTCAGCACCTTACCCCCAGCGTATTTTGCTAAGAGCGACACCGCGCGATCCGAGGCCTCTTCAACCCGTTCTGCATCAATTCCTTTCTCGTATCGGACACTCGCCTCACTGCGTAACCCTAACGCTCTCGAAGCTTTCCGAATTCGAACCGGGGAGAAGTAAGCGGCTTCCAAAAGGATCGATGTGGTATCATCTTGTACTTCTGAAAAAGCTCCCCCCATTACTCCTGCCAACGCGACCGGCTCTTTCCCATTCGTAATTACCATATACTCATCGGAAAGCGTTCTTTCTACGTTATCCAATGTCGTCATTTTTTCCCCATTTGCTGCACGTCTTACCACTATCTCTTTCGAACCGAGACGTTCTAGATCAAAAGCGTGGAGTGGCTGTCCATACTCAAGAAGGACATAGTTCGTAATGTCCACCACATTGTTAATTGGTCGTATTCCTGCTGCAGTAAGCCGGTTTTGCATCCACAGAGGAGAAGGTCCAATCGTAATATTTTTAATGATCCGGGCATTATAGTAAGGGTTGTCCTTCGGTACGTCAATCTGAACGGAAACACGATCAGACGCTTCCTCTTCT
The DNA here is from genome assembly GCF_022458745.1 of Bacillus piscicola. Taxonomy (GTDB): domain Bacteria; phylum Bacillota; class Bacilli; order Bacillales; family Marinococcaceae; genus Alteribacillus_A; species Alteribacillus_A piscicola. The sequence continues at coordinate 659,994 of NZ_JAJJJF010000001.1, read as the reverse complement.
GCTTCCATAAAGGTATGACCCGGATGGTGAACCTCCTGATCCAAAAGAGCGGCCATTTCATAAGCAACACCAAGCATGCTTAAGCAATCGGCACGGTTAGGGGTAAGATCCAGCTCCAGTACGGTGTCATGCATCCCTAATTGCTCAATAGCGTCCTCACCGATTACTGCATCTTCTGGAAACACGTATATCCCCTCAATAAATTCTTTGGCAACTAACTTCTGTTCAATCCCAAGTTCTTGCAAGGAACAAATCATACCTTCAGAGTGTTCCCCGCGTAATTTTGTTTTCTTTATTTTCACACCTCCGGGGAGGACTGCTCCTGGCCGAGCAACAGCTACCCGCTGACCAGCTGCTACATTTGGAGCTCCGCAAATAATTTGGGATGTTTCTCCTTCGCCCGTATTCACCTGGCAGATGCGTAATTTATCTGCATCCGGATGCTGCACGCACTCTTCAATGTATCCAACTGTCACATTAGCAAGTCCTTGACTCCTCGGATGAATCACATCCACCTCTACCCCGCCGCGTGTTAACTTTTCTGCTACTTCTTCTGGAGTTAAATCCCCCATGTTCACGTAATCTTTTAACCATTGATAGGATACTAACATGGCGCCTGCCTCCTTACACCCATTTAAATTGATCTAAAAACCGAATATCATTCGTATAGAAATGACGTATGTCATCAATGCCGTATCTCAGCAGCGCAAAGCGCTCCACACCCATTCCAAACGCAAACCCGCTGTACACCTTCGGATCAAAACCGCTCATCTCAAGGACACGAGGGTGGACCATTCCCGATCCGAGAACTTCAATCCAGCCGGACTGCTTGCAAACCCGACAACCCTTCCCGCCGCATATGCCACAAGATACATCGACTTCTACAGATGGCTCTGTAAAAGGAAAGAAGCTCGGCCGCAGCCGGATCTCGCGTTCTGCTCCAAAGTATTTTTTCACGAACGCCTCAAGAACTCCTTTCAAATCACTCATGCGCACACCTTTATCTACAAACAACCCTTCAATTTGCATAAATTGGTGAGAGTGTGTAGCATCATCATCGTCACGCCGGTACACTTTTCCCGGACAAACAATTTTAACAGGGCCTTTCCCTTGATGCTTTTCCATCGTGCGAGCTTGCACAGGCGATGTCTGCGTCCGTAGAAGCATATCGTTTGTTATGTAAAACGAATCTTGCATATCACGCGCCGGGTGTTCTGGAGGAAGATTAAGCGCTTCAAAATTATAATAATCCGTCTCTACTTCCGGTCCTTCGGTCACTTGAAAACCGAGACCGATAAAGATATCTTCTATTTCTTCAACTACGGCAGTTAACGGATGGCGGGCTCCCTGTTTAATCTCACGGCCGGGGAGTGTAATATCCACACTTTCTTTTTCAAGTCTTTCTTCCAGTGCTTTTTCCTCGAGTTCAGTAGATTTTTTTTCTACGTTTGTTTGAATTTCTTCGCGAACTTCATTTGCCTTCTGACCAACCAGCGGCCGTTCTTCAGCCGATAACTTACCCATGCCGCGCAACACTTCTGTTATCGGTCCCTTTTTCCCTAGATATTTAACACGAACATGATCCAAATCTTTAACATTGCCGGATTCACTAATTTCCTGCAATGCCTCCTGCTTTAATTCCTGAAGACGTTCAATCATTACCCATCCTCCTCGTTTATCATACTGACGCTTCGTCTTTACAATCCACTTCTATACAAAAAACCTCCGTCCTTATAAAAAGGGACGAAGGTTCGCGGTACCACCCTTGTTAACCACAAAAAACACAAGATGTGTCTTCTGCAGTTCACTTCATTATCGATAACGGATTCAACCGGTGCACCTTAACAACAGTTCATTGTATTCCGATGCCAGCTCCAGAGCGAATTCAATCAGTTTTTCTATAGAACTGCTTCCAATCTTCGGCAATTCCTTCCTGGATAGATGTTACTGATTTACTACTCTCTTTCCCTGCTTTTCTCATATTCATATGACAAGAATAAGTATAAGAAACTTTACGTTAGTTTGCAAGCTTGCTACGGCTTTTTCAAGTGATAAAGTAACACGCCTGTCGCTACTGCGACGTTCAATGATTCAGCCTGGCCGTAAATAGGAACGTAAATCACCTGGTCAGACAACTCAAGCCAAGATGCCTGTACGCCCGCTCCCTCGTTACCGACAATTAATGCAAAACCATCTTGAACCTCAATGGCTGTATGCGTAGTACCTTTTTCTTGATCAAGAGCACTGCCAAGAACAGGCACCCCCTTCTGTTTGCACGCCTGTATCCAATCCTCTAAATTCCCTTTTATTACCGGGAGATGGAATTGGGACCCTTGAGCTGACCGCATTACTTTATCATTAAATGGATCCACCGTTCCATCTCCTAGAACGACAGCAGACACTCCCGCGGCGTCTGCGGTACGAATCATCGTACCAAGATTGCCGGGATCCTGAACGCCGTCGACAAATAAATAGCAGTCACTCTCTAAAATAGTAACGGGCTGTTCTTTCGGTAGTTTACAGACAGCCAAGACCCCTTGAGGTGTCTCTGTCATTGACATTTCTTTTAAAACTTGACTGGAAACGAGCGTAAGCGTAATGCCGGGTATGTGGATATCTTCAGGTATTTCTTTTTCTTCCTGTAAAAAAATTTCTTGAATCTCAACGTCATATTGTAGAGCCTCTGCAAGTAAATGAAACCCCTCTATAACAAATAAACCGTCCTTTTCACGCTGCTTCTTTTTATACAGCCGCTTCACTTTTTTAACAAGTGGATTTTTAACAGATTCTATTCTTTTCACTAGCTTTCCCTTCCCTGGTCATGTATATATTTGTCTCTTTTCACCATAATACAAACAAGAGTCTATTTTATCACATTAGGAGGATTCAAATGTCATTCAACTTACGTGCAGCAATATTACAGAATGTCTCAGGGAACAGCGAAGAACAAGTAGAAGCCACCATCCAGGATGCGATACAAAGCGGAGAAGAAAAAATGCTTCCCGGTCTTGGTGTGTTGTTTGAAGTGTTCTGGAAGCAAGCAGATCCCCAAGCAAAAGACCTTGTTATCAATGAAATTGCAGATGGACTGAAATAATTATCAGTGGCGAAAAAATGATACAAAAGAGGCTGTCTAATCAGAAGCACTGATCCCCCAACAACAGTAGAAGCTGTACGGAGGACTCAGTCTGCTAAAAAGACAGCCTCTTTTCTTTTAATCAAATGTGATCTTTTTTACCGTCTCTTCATTCAGTTCTTTCACTACTTCGACCATAAGCTTCACAGCATTCTCGAAATCATCACGGTGAAGGATGGCGGCATGGGTATGAATGTATCGGGTCGGGACTGTGACAGCTAACGTAGGTACACCATCGCCGGAAAGGTGAATAGAACCAGCGTCCGTGCCTCCGCCGCTCATCGATTCATATTGATACGGAATATTATGCTTGTCTGCGATGTCGGTGACAAACTCCCGCAACCCTTTATGGGAGACCATCGAACGATCATACACTACAATTTGCGGGCCTTTTCCAATCTCAGCGATAGCCTCGTTGTCAGAAACCCCCGGGGTGTCGCCGGCAATTCCTACATCAACTGCGAATCCAATGTCTGGTTGGATTTTGTGTGCTGCTGTTTGTGCTCCGCGGAGCCCCACTTCCTCCTGAACAGCACCAACCCCGTAAACTTCATTGGCGTGGTCAACGTTTTCAAGCTGTTTTAAGACTTCAATAGCAATGGCACAGCCGATTCGATTGTCCCACGCTTTGGCCATAAGAAGCTTTTCATTATTCATTACTGTAAAATCACAAATCGGTACAACCGAATCTCCAGGTCGAACTCCAAATGTTTCAGCCTCTTCCTTACTAGAAGCACCAATATCAATAAACATGTCTTTTATTTCTACAGGTTTTTTTCGTTGTTCAGCAGGCAAAATATGGGGGGGTTTAGATCCGATAATTCCAACGATGTTTCCTTTTTTCGTCATCACGTTGACACGCTGCGCGAGCATCACCTGGTTCCACCAGCCGCCAACTGTTTCGAACTTTAAGAAGCCCTTTTCATCAATCTGTGTGATCATGAAACCAATTTCATCTAAATGGCCGGTAATCATGACCTTTGGCCCGCCCGCTATACCGGTCTTTTTCGCGATAAGACTACCAAGATTGTCACTTGTCATTTCATCCGCATATGGGGTGATATGTTTGCTCATGACTTCCCGGGCCTCTCTTTCGTTTCCTGGAATGCCATTCGCATCTGTTAATTCCTTTAGCATCTGTAATGTTTGATCTTTTTCTGCCACTCTATTTCCTCCTTAGCATCTTAAAATTTCCTCATTTTATTCTACCCCTATTTATTACTTCTTTAACCTGTCATCAATATCCTTCCGTTTGTCTCTGATGATTCAATTCATTTTTTTCGTAATAAGCTCTCTTGATTTCATCTTTCGAGAACCCAAGCAGCTTCCCAAGCTTTAAATACTCTCCAAACATCGTATCATAATGTTTTGGGCTGGCTGTTTCTGAGAAGGAGATGACAGCTTTATATACTTTAAGAAATTGCTCACTCAATGATGGTGCCGGCGCTTCTTCGCAGGATGGCTCTTCTGTCCAGTCGTTGTCAACACCTATAGATAACAGAAAATGAATTCCATCCACATATTCTTCTAAGATCACCTTCCGTTCAGAGGCTGGTTTTTCACTCCAGTACTTAAAACAACGGGTTTCGTTTGTGAGTTCTCCTATCTCCGTTAACAAAGCGACTACTTTATCTACAAATAAGTTTTCTCTGTTTAGTTGATACTTTTCAAGAATACGATCATCTAATTTTTTTTGAATGGAAAACAACTGTTTCATGATATCTTTTCCCTTCTGAACAGTTTTCTATTACAATATAACTAAGTATCATTAGTTTTTTCAACCATGGTCAAGGAGGACTGACGAATGGCATTATTGTTGCGCGCTCTCATTTTTATTGCCTTGCTCATACTCATTTATGCTGTCATAAAATATATTTTAAACCCGAAACGAAAATTAGAACTTGCTCATGAAAAAAAGAACTTCTTTTTCATGGATGAGCCTAAAAATGTTCGAAAAAACCTATTAATTACGTACAAAGGTGTCATGTTTGAAGGCGAGAAATTTCTCGGTACTACCGAGCGGGCTTTTGATGTTGTCACTATTTCACTCTGGGTCAAAAACAAGGATAAGCTGCAGGGGCTGGAGCTAGCTGACTTTTCCTTCTTAGAACATGAAATCGAGCGTCATTACCCGCATGCGGACATTCAGTGGAAAAGCCCTATTAAAGAATTCATTTCGCGTGCAGGCAAATACGATTAAGCTGCGATAACTTGCAAAAGAGCCCGGGGACATCCCCGGGCTCTTTTGACATTCATTATACTATTTCAAATTAGCTTTTGCTTTTTCAGCTAGTTCGGAAAATCCTTTTTCGTCATTCACAGCTAGGTCTGCAAGCATTTTACGATTCATGTTAATGTCCGCCTGCTTTAAACCATGCATAAGACGACTGTAAGAAAGTCCATTCATACGAGCTGCTGCATTAATACGTGTGATCCACAATTTGCGAAAATCACGCTTACGCTGACGACGATCGCGGTAAGCATACTGGAGTGCTTTCATAACCTGCTGGTTTGCTGTTTTGAACAGGCTATGTTTAGAACCACGATACCCCTTCGCTAGTTTCAGTACTCTATTACGACGACGACGCGTTACATAACCGCCTTTTACTCTGGCCATCGCCTATCCCTCCTTCTATTCGTTCATTTAGTTTATTTATCCATTCATTAAGGCAACAAGTTTTTGATGCGTTTAAAGTCAGAGTTATCGACCATCCCTTGTTTACGAAGATGGCGCTTTTGTTTTTGAGATTTATTTGCGAACATGTGGCTTGTAAAGGCGTGCCCGCGCTTCAGCTTACCAGAAGCTGTCTTCTTGAAACGTTTTGCCGCACCGCGGTGAGTCTTCATTTTTGGCATGGGTGTTCCTCCTTATAAAAATAAATTTGCAGGGATTATTCCTTATCGCTTTTCGCTTCTTTTTCAGCTGTAGGCGCAAGCATTAAAAACATGCTGCGGCCTTCCATTTTCGGTCTGGTTTCTACCGTCGCAATATCAGCACATTCTTTTGCTAAACGCTCTAGAACCTCTCTACCAATTTCCGAGTGAGTAATCATCCGGCCGCGAAAGCGAATAGCTGCTTTTACTTTATCCCCTTTTGATAAGAACTTACGAGCGTTGCGAAGCTTTGTATTAAAGTCGTGCTCTTCGATGTTCGGGCTCAGGCGCACTTCTTTAACATTAATAACCTTTTGTTTCTTACGCGCTTCTCTATCTTTCTTTTGCTGTTCATACCGATATTTCCCGTAGTCCATAATGCGGCAGACAGGTGGCTTCGCGTTTGGAGCTACCAACACTAAATCAAGGTTAGCTTTTTGAGCCAAATCCAGCGCATCACTTTTAGATTTTACTCCCAGCTGGTCGCCATTTGCATCAATCAGACGAACCTCACGTGCGCGGATTCCATCGTTGACCTTCATGTCTTTACGAATAATGAGACACCTCCAAAATAATTTACGAACCCAAGCAGTCGAACGCACTGCGACCGCGTCAATAAGCGGAGCTTTTTGTGCTGCACACAAAAAAAGCAGGCACACATAGTGCGCCCACGTGATCGTTCTGGATCTTTACGATAATCACCACAACCTGCCGACAGCTTCATGCGTCGATCAGGTGAGAAGCGGGCGCTTCTGCTTGTAACGGTTTCGATTTTCAATACTAAAATAATATAACACAGCAATAAGGGAAAGTCAATTAAACCAGTCTAAAATATCTACAACTGACTTCCAATCGCTCTGGACGGATGCTTTAGTCTAAACTGCGGGTTTCTATCTTTTCTTTAATTTCTTGTACAAAATCTTTGAGAGTTTCTGATTTGGAGTCTTTTTGTCCATAACGGCGAACATTCACCGCATCTGCTTCTACTTCCTGATCACCGAGCACGAGCATGTACGGGATTTTTTTCATCTGTGCTTCCCGAATCTTGTACCCAATTTTCTCGTCACGTGTATCTACTTCAACTCTCACCCCTGCATTACGAAGCTCGTCCTCCACGCTTCTCGCATAATCCAGGTGGGCTTTAGCAGAGACAGGAATAACCTTTGCCTGAACAGGCGCCAGCCATGTAGGAAATGCTCCTTTGTACTCCTCAATTAAAAAGGCGATAAAGCGTTCCATCGTCGAGACAATACCGCGGTGTATAACGACTGGTCGATGATCACTTCCATCATTTCCAACATAAGTCAAGTCAAACCGCTGCGGCAGGAGAAAATCCAGCTGGACGGTAGATAGTGTTTCATCTTTGCCAAGTGCTGTCTTAACCTGTACGTCCAATTTAGGACCGTAGAAGGCCGCCTCTCCTTCTGCCTCTACGTATTCCACATTCATATCATCCATTGCTTCTTTAAGCATGGACTGCGCTTTCTCCCACATTTCATCATCATTGATATATTTTTCTTTGTCTTCCGGGTCGCGGTAAGAAAGCCGGAAATAATAGTCATCGATACCAAAATCCCGGTACACATGCTGAATTAACTCAACTGCTCTGACAAATTCCTGTTTGATCTGATCAGGACGTGCAAAAATGTGTGCATCATTCAACGTCATCGCCCGAACACGCTGCAGACCTGCGAGCGCTCCTGACTTTTCATAGCGATGCATGAGGCCAAGCTCAGCAATTCGTACTGGCAAATCCCGGTAACTGTGCAGTTGGTTTTTATAAACCATCATATGATGAGGACAGTTCATCGGCCGGATCACCAACGTTTCGTTATCCATCTCCATTGGGGGGAACATATCATCTTGGTAATGATCCCAATGCCCGGATGTTTTGTAAAGCTCGGAACTGCCCAATACCGGAGTGTACACATGTTCATAACCGAGACGTTCTTCAAGATCGACAATATATCGTTCAATTGTCCGGCGGATGGTTGCCCCTTTCGGCAGCCAAAGCGGAAGACCTTGTCCAACTTTTTGATTCAATGCAAAGATCTCTAACTCTTTTCCGAGCTTTCGGTGATCCCGCTCTTTTGCCTCCTCTAACAAGGCTAAATATTCATCGATATCCGATTGTTTCGGAAAGGCAGTCCCGTAAATACGCTGCAACATCTTATTATTGCTGTCACCACGCCAGTAGGCTCCTGAGATACTCATCAATTTAAATTTCTTTAACTTGCCAGTGCTCGGTACGTGGACGCCCCGGCAAAGGTCAAAGAATTCCCCCTGTGTATAGATCGTGGTTTTTTCTTCTTCTGGGATAGCGTCAATTAGTTCTAGTTTTAGGTCATCTCCAATTTCTTTGTACATCTTCTTGGCTTCTTCTCTGCTCACTTCTTCCCTGACAACTTCCAAGTTTTGGTCCACAATCCGCTGCATTTCTTTCTCAATTTTTGGAAGATCCTCTGGAGTCAACTGATGGGACATATCAATGTCATAATAAAAGCCGTTTTCGATTACTGGACCGACACCTAATTTCACATCGTCACCAAATAATCTTTTCACAGCCTGAGCCATAACGTGGGCAGTACTATGACGAAGCACCTCGAGCCCTTCCTCATTTTTGACTGTTATAATTTCAACAGTGCTGTCCGCATGGATCGGGGTGCGAAGGTCTATCATTACCCCGTTTACCTTACCGGCGAGTGCTTGCTTTTTTAAGCCAGGACTGATAGAAGCGGCTATTTCTTCTGTGGTTACACCATTATCAAATTGTTTTCTATTCCCATCTGGAAATGTAATTTCTACCTTTTCCGACATGTTCCATACCTCCATGTATGTAATTTTCCATCAAAAAAACCCCTTCATGACGAAGGGGCGTGTGTATACGCGGTTCCACCCTTATCTTAGGAAGCTTGTACAAAGCCTTCCTAAATCTTAAGACCGGGATAACGACCGGCGCCCGTCAGCGATTAATAAGAAGTGTGAAAAATGACTTCTGTTCCTCACTGCTGCTCAAAGGCGGTAAAAAGCAGTTCCTTTCAGAAAGCTTTCAGCCACGGCTTTCTTTCTCTGGGTAAAGGGATGACTTACTTCTCATGTCCTTTTCTTCGCATGTAGTGAACAATTCTTCATTTCTGACATAATTATAAAAAGTTTTGACAAGAAAATCAAGACGACATATCGAAAATCATCCATTCAGCTTTTCGATGTGTAGATTGTGGAGCCACGAATTTCGCGGATGAACGATCATATTTTCTTGAAAAATCATCCTGAGTGTTTGCACAACCCCTTCATCACCATCTGTATACACATGGAGTACTTCCGGAGCAAAACTTACAACAGGGCTGACAACCATATATTCAAATGGCAGTTGTTTCTCAAAAACGAGCGTCGGACGTACGTGCTGCAGTCTTGTCCATTGATCAATCCTTTCACCCTTTTCGTTGGTAAAAACTGGTCTTTCTTCCAGCAAAACATGGATTTCCCGGTGAATGGATTGATTATGTTTTAAGAAATGACGGCATGACTCAATCATCGTTTGATACTCTTGTTCCCATTTATATTCTTCAATAGCAGCAGCTGCAGCTTCCATAAGCAGATGATGGTAGCTGGCAAAGCGAAAAGTCAAAAGCGGTGTCCAAAGAATTTCCGCACTATGTTTTATTTCGTCTGTTATCTCTTGATACACAAAATGCTTTCGTTTTTTTAGAAGCGTTGCGATTGGTATTTCCACTCTTTCACCATCTAACAACGAATCTGCGATATCTGTAATGGCAGGAGCTTCCTCTTCAGAAAAAAAATGACGCTCAATATACTGCTTCACCCATTTTAATTCGTGTTTTTCGATCATATAGTCACAGAGAACGGAAGCTAAATAAGGGATCATGCTCTCTTGCCACTCCTCTTCCGTACCTGTGAATTCCCAACAAATCATCTCTTGTTTTTTATAAATCGTGCCAGATTGTATGCCTTTCTGTTCCCACAAGTCTTTTTCATTCGATAACCATTGGAAGATTGTGTCACTATCCCGTTCACTTTCAAAGTCTATTGAAAACAACCCTTCATTCCTCCCCGCGTCCATGGTATACCCTTCTTATTCGATAGTAGATACTCTACTTTTATACCTATGGAAATATGCAGAAAAACATGCCTTCTAGTTAGAAGAATGAAGGTTTTTGATGATTACTTTTTGCGTCTGTTACGGCCTTCCATAAAAACCGGAGTAGTTAAATGTTTAATGCGCTCCATAATCCGTTTTGCTTTTAATTGTTCGATGCCGCCCTTTTGAGAATAAGCTAAATGAGTTTCAAGCTCCTCGTAATCATAGTTTGAAGTATATAACGTCGGAAGCTTTTCCATCATCCGATAATGCAAAATGACACCGAGTATATCATCTCGAACCCAGGCCGAGGTTGTTTCTGCCCCAATATCATCTAAAATAAGTACATCTACATTCTTTACTTGATCAATCTTTTCTTGGACACTACCATCCGAGAGTGCCTGCTTCATTTCCCGAAAGAAGTCAGGTACGTAAACGAGCATGGAGGAAATATTCCTTGCTGCCAATTCATTGGCTGCCGCTCCCATCATATAAGTCTTGCCAACCCCAAATTTCCCATGCACATATAAACCATGAGCATCCTCACCTGGTTTAGCTTTTAACGCAAACTTCAAACAGAGATGACTGGCACTCAACCGGCTTGCATGATCGCGCTCCATCTTATCAAAAGATGCGTCCAGTATTTCTTTCGGGATGTACATACTTTTAATAAGCGATTGTCTTTTAAGTAGCGCATCCGCTTGTTGTTTTAAGTGGCACGGTCGATACTGGACAATAAGCTGGCTGTTGTTATTTACGATTTCAGGTTGATATCCTTTCATCATATTCGGGCAATCAGCAAGCCCTGGACAGCTATCGCAATGCTGCCTCTCCCTTTTGTATTCAAAAAGCTTCGCCATGTTCCTCTCAATTTGTTCATTCGGTATTTGTGGATGTTTTGTCAGGAAACTTTGGATTTTTGGATAGCTTAAGACCTCTTGTTTCAATGTTTCATAGCGCTTGTGCCATTGACTTTTCCCTCTATAGGCATCCAAAGACGATCGAATCGATTGCATTATCATCACCTCATTTTTGCCGTAAACTATTTCGCAGTTTCAGCATCTCTTCGAACTCCTGTAATTCTGCCGCATAACGATCTTCTTGAGGAGCTTTTTTATCTTTATCTTTATCTTTTTTTTCATTTTCACTTTCAAGCCATTTAGGTAGCTTATCCTTTCTCACATAAGGCGGCCTTGTTTGAAAAGCAGTGGCACCTTGATTAGACGAACCGGAATGCTGCTGCCTGTTTTTCTGACCCTGGTATTCCTTCTTTGCCAGTTCCATAGCCTCAGCCACTGTTTGAATCTTTTTTCGTGTCCAGTGTCCGGCAATCTTTTGCACAAGGTTCCTGTTTAATTTCAAATTATTTGTCTCCATTACATAATCAATCAGTACATTCACAACCCCTGGCTCTAGCTTGTAATCAAATATCAATGATTCCACAAGCTTCACATCGGCTAGTGGTACTTGGGCACCATCAGCCCTGCTTTTTAAAAACGTTAATGGAGAGGTTTGTTCATAAAACATTCTCATTGCTTCCGTTTCATCTACTGGTTCCTGAGGTTTCACTGGACGCTTTTCCGGTTTTCTTAAGCCAAGAGCAGGCGGCTCTTTTCCATATTCAAACCGGTACCATTCCTGAACACGCCTCCGCAGCTCTTCTTCATTTATCTTGTCATCTCCTAAAAGTGACTGCTGAATGAGCGGGCTCATCTCAAGGGGACCTACTCGGTAGACAAAAGCAAGCCGGCGAATCAACGATCGTGAGGCTTCATTCAACAGTTTATCACTATCTATAAATACCGGTAAATCCGCTTTTAATAAAGAAAAATCAAATGTGTTTTCAGAGAATGTAACACCTTGCGTTCTTGTGTCTCCAACTAATTCTTGAGTATTTTCCCTGGATTCCACAACATCATTTGCCATCATCTCTGTATAGTGTAACGAGGAAAACACCTCATTAAACGAGGCTGTCACTTCTGAATAGACACGTTTATCGATGGCTTCAATTAGAAAACGGCTCCGCAGCATCCTATACCGTTCTTTGCTGCCAAGTTTATTAAATAAATACACACTTAACACATCATCTTGAAAAAATTGCGCCGGAGAAAGCGGTGGCTGAAGTTCATAGACGAATAGGGTCGTTTTCTCCTCTGTCCGTTGAAATGTTCTCAATAGCCCAATTCCCTCAAGCACTTTACGCGCTTCAAAAATATCATCAAGCGGCAAACTTAACGATGCCATTAATTCATGATGGGTTGATTCTTCACTCCAATAAGAATCTTTTTCAAGCTTGCTCCAAAGTGTTAAATATAGAGCACTAGCTGTTACCCCTGTTAACGGTTGATATAAAAGATTTAAGGTTTTATGTTCCCTATCTCCTAGCTGAGCGCTTGTCCTTACACAAAAGCGGTCAACCGCCAGTAATTCCGTCCAATGCGGCTTCATGAAACCCCCCCTCTTGATAAAACAGTTATTAGAAGAGAAAAGGAGCTCAAGCATTGATCTTAAGCTCCTTTACTTACTATTATCCTTATTAATCAGTTCCTTTAACTCATTGATAAACACGTTTATATCTTTAAACTGCCGATACACAGAGGCAAACCTTACATAAGCAACATCATCCACATCAGCGAGTCTCTCCATAACGAGCTCCCCAATTTCTTCGCTTTTTATCTCAGATTTCCCATCGCTTCGTACTTGGTGCCATACATCACTTACTATTTTCTCCAGGGTTTCAAGTGGAACCCGTCTTTTTTCACAAGCACGGATCAAACCTCGTAATATTTTCTCCCTGCTGAATTCCTCTCTTGCCCCATCCTTTTTCACAACAATAAGAGGGGTCTCTTCCACAATTTCAAAAGTCGTGAAGCGATAATTACAGTCTTCACATTCACGGCGCCTTCGAATCGATTTCCCCTCATTACTTGGCCTTGAGTCCATTACTCGTGTCGAATGGGATTGGCAAGCTGGACAACGCATGTAATCAACTCCACTAAGAACCATCCGCAACCTAAATACTTACAATGACAATTCTTTTTATTAAATTATACCGTGTTCTATTTATAATTAAAAGCCTTGACTATATTTCTGTTGTGCGTTGCTAGTGAAGTCTTACCTTACCGGAATATTTACATGAAAAAGACCGCTCTTCTAGGAGAGACGGCCTTTTCATTCATTTTATTATGCTCCAACCATTGATTCTTTGGGAAGACGCTTTCCGACATATTGAACGAGATCTACTACTCGGCACGAATAACCCCATTCGTTATCATACCAAGCTAATACCTTTACTTGCCTGTCATTCATAACCATTGTAGACAACCCGTCAATAATGGACGAGTTCTCATCACCATTATAGTCCACAGAAACAAGCGGTTCCTCATTGTAACCCAGAATACCCGATAAGTCATCTTCTGCTGCCTTCTTCAGTGCACCATTCACATCATCTACAGAGACATCACATTTTGTGTCTACTACAAGGTCGACAAGCGACACATTAGGGGTAGGGACTCTCAATGCCATCCCATTAAGCTTGCCCTCTAGTTGTGGCAGCACCTTTGCCAACGCTTTAGCCGCCCCTGTTGAAGTTGGAATAATAGACTGCGCACATGCTCTTGCGCGCCGAAGATCCTTATGTGGATTGTCAATATTCTTCTGGTCATTCGTATAAGAATGGACCGTTGTCATAAGACCACTTTCAATTCCAAAAGCGCGATCCAATACTTTTGCAACTGGTGCAAGACAGTTGGTCGTACAGGAAGCATTTGAAATGATATGATGATCAGCCGGGTTATAATCGTTTTCGTTAACACCCATAACAATCGTAATATCTTCCTCTTTTGCCGGAGCGGTGATAACCACCTTTTTTGCACCGGCTTCTAAATGATACCCCGCGGTTTCTTGTGTTTTAAACTTCCCTGTGGCTTCCACGACAATATCCACGCCTAAATCCTTCCAGGGAAGATTTCTAGGGTCCCGGTCACTCAACAATTGTATTTTCTTCCCATCCACGTAAAGGGCGTCTCCCACACCTTCTATTTCTTTATCAAACAAACCGTGAACCGTATCATATTTGACAAGATGGGCCAGTGTTTCGGCAGGGTAGCTGGCATTAACAGCTACAACATCTAGAGAATCAGAAGCAACTGCTTTCCGGAAAACCATCCGGCCAATCCGTCCGAATCCATTTATTGCTACCTTCGCTTTCATACAGAAAAGCCTCCCTGTTGTTTATGATATACTATTAATCATTTTTATAATAATAGTATATCACATTGATGCTTTTTGGTACTAATTAATTTTATGTTTCCCCTAGAGAATTTTACAATACTCGTCCACCTCAACATTACCGTTCTTAATCTTCTTCTCCATGTTAACGATTTAGAGTATTTACTCCCCACTTGTCTAAAATAGCTTCCAGCTGCTTAATGGATTCTGCCACAGAACCATTATTATCAATCACTCCATCGGCATGTGCTTTTTTTTCCATTAACGGCATTTGTGACGCTATTCTACTTGCAGCATCTTGCTCACCTTGTCCGTCTCTTGCAATTAAGCGTTTTTTCTGCGTCTTTTCATCTACATAGATGAGGAGCACCTTATCCACCATAAAACGCAACTTATTTTCTATTAGTAACGGGATGTCAAAAATAATCGTATGAAACCCTTCTTTTTCGTAATGATCCTTTTTCTCGAGCATTCTTTTCCGTATGATAGGGTGCATAATATTATTTAACATTTCTCGTTTGGCTGCATCGGAAAATATAACTTGTCCTAACTTTTTTCTCGCTAACATCCCATCCGGCTGCAAAACAGCGGCTCCAAACTGCTCAACAATCTGCTCGTAGGCCTCTTCACCCGGCCTGACAATCTCTCTGGAAATTTTATCTGCATCTATCACTGGAAAACCCCGTTTTTCAAACTCATTCGCAATTAAACTTTTCCCACTGGCAATCCCACCGGTTAAACCGATAATCATATATTTACCCCCTGTCGTACAAAAAGAGGGGATTCAGATCCCCCCCTTTGATTATAATAAATTCCAAATACCCAGCAAGATAAGCAGCACACCCGGGACATAAGATAGTTTCTGTACGAGCGCATATTCGGAGAGCTTGCGTCCGCACTTCATACCTGCTGTTAAAAACACCGCACACATAACAGCAATAGCCGCGGCCAGTGTGAAGATAGGAAGCTCGAGAAGGGACGCACCTATTCCAGCCCCGAACGCATCAAATGAGAGCGCCATTCCAAGGAACAGAGCTTCTTTGGTGGTGATGATTCCCGATTTATCCATATCAGCGTTTTCTGGTGTTTTCAGGATACCCCACACCTGCGAAAACATACCTTCTTTGTCAAGACTCGATTCCACCGTTGTCATATTATTTTCTTTTATGACGTGAATAAGCGTCCATATCCCGATTAGAATTAAAATAACCCCTCCAATTGAGTCAGTAAACTTTTCAGGAACATAGCCTGAAAATGCAATAGCTGCCAAACTGCCGAGCAGGACAGACGCAATCGAACACATGCTGATAAAAAGCAAGGACGTTACTGGCAGTTTTAAACGGCGCAGTCCATAAGCAAAGCCTACACCGAAGCTGTCAACGCTTACGGCAAATGCTAGCAAACACGCAGAAAACAAAGCTGTCATAGGAGATCAGCTCCTCCCAACCTATACAATACCTTCGATAGTATATGGGAAGAATTACCGCGGTGTTACTTTTGATAAGAGGGTGTCAAATTAGCACCGCGTCAATCTCAAGATCAGCTTAGTAGGATTATTCACTCGCTAATGCCTGGCATAACGGACAGTAATGGGTTCCTCTCCCTGCTGTTACCGTCTTTTTTATTTCACTTCCGCATCTGTTGCAAAGCTCGCCTTTGCGACCGTATACATTTAATTCCAGTTGGAACCCCCCTTCTTCTCCAATACTGTTCACATAGGAGCGAACAGAGCTGCCGCCTTTGGCTACTGCGTGATTAATAATCTCGATAATACTTTCACGGAGCAACTCAGCTTCTTCAGAGGTCAAGTCGGCAGCCTTTGCGTCAGGATGAATTCCAGCTTTAAACAACGATTCATCTACATAAATGTTACCAAGCCCCGCTATTACCCGCTGATCTAATAACACAGCTTTAATCGTACGCGTCGTTTTTTTGAAAGTTCTTTCCAAGTATTCTTTAGAGAATGTTTGGTTGTCCGCTGGTTCAGGTCCAAGTTGCATTAAAGGTAAAGATCGTTTTTCTTCTCCTTTCGGAAACAAATGCATGGTCCCAAATTTCCTCACGTCTTTGTATCGGAGTTCTGTTCCGTCTGAAAAGAAAAAACGAACGTGAGTATGCTTATCTGGCGCCTTCGTCCCCCCCAGCTCGTATTTACCTTCCATTCTCAAATGAGAGACGAGTGCGTAATCATCGAGCTCAAATATTAAAAATTTACCGCGGCGATTCATGCTGTTAATTCTTTGTCCACTCAATAACAAACAGAATGCTTCGGTGTCATCAGGTCTTTTTATAATTTTGGGCCATGTGACGGTTACTTCTTGTAGTTCTTTTCCTAGTACTAATTTTTCCAAAGTCTTACGAACGTTTTCCACTTCTGGCAGTTCCGGCATACATCTTTCTCTCCTTATTTCGCATCGTACCAAGTCGGTCCGTATGCAACATCTGCCTTTAACGGTACTTCGAGCTGAATGGTGTTTTCCATCAGATCCGGTATTAGTTGTTGCATGTGATCAGCTTCCGACTCAGGCACCTCAAAAATTAACTCGTCATGAACTTGGAGGAGCAGGCGGCTTTTCAATTGGCGCTTCTCCATTTCTTTACTCACATCTACCATTGCCTGTTTAATAATGTCAGCCGCAGTCCCTTGTATCGGCGTGTTCATAGCAGTTCGTTCTGCAAATGTCCGCCGGTTAAAATTCCGGCTTGTAATTTCCGGAAGGTAACGGCGCCTTTTCAAAAGCGTTGTTACATAACCATTTTCACGTGCAACTTCTTTAATGTCCTCCATGTATTGACGGACATCTGGATAACTGTCCAAATATCGATCAATAAACTCTTGTGCCTCTTTGCGGGTAATACCGAGACTTTGAGAAAGACCATAATCGGAGATTCCGTATACGATACCAAAATTGACCGCTTTTGCGCTTCGGCGCATCGTTGAGGTGACTTCTTCTTCCGTAACATGAAATACATCCATCGCAGTTTTCGTGTGGACGTCCATATTATTTCGAAAAGCTTCTCTAAGACCTTCATCTCCGGCAATATGGGCAAGTACGCGCAGCTCAATCTGCGAATAATCAGCCGCCAAAATCGACCAGCCTTCCTGAGAAGGAATGAATGCTTTTCGAATACGTCTGCCTTCTTCCAGTCGAATCGGGATGTTTTGCAGATTAGGTTCCTGAGAACTCAAGCGCCCCGTTTGGGTAATGGCCTGATTAAAAATGGTATGAATTTTCCCCGTCTCAGAATGAATCACTTTCAATAATCCTTCCACGTATGTCGATTTTAATTTTGCGACTTGTCTATAAAGGAGGAGTTTTGGAATAATCTCATGTTGATCAGCTAGTTTTTCCAGTACATCTGCTGCGGTAGAATAGCCTGTTTTTGTTTTTTTAATAACTGGAAGATTAAGCTTTTCAAATAAGACTGGGCCCAGCTGTTTAGGCGAATTTATATTAAAAGTTGTACCCGCTAATTCATAAATTTCCTTCTCCAATGTTGCCAGCCGATCATCCAATTCTGTTCCCATTTGTTTAAGCTGAGAACTGTCCACGGTTATCCCAGTGATTTCCATTTTGCCCAGGATAATAGACAGGGGCATTTCGAGCTGTGTGTAAAGCTCGTACTGTTCATTTTCTTTTAATTGACTTTCCAGTTCATCCATTAACGAATAGAGAGCATTAGCTTTTCTAACTAAATGTTCAGCAAGCATCTTTTCAGCAGGACGAGCGCGTTTTGCTCCTTTTCCGTAAACCGCCTCATCGCTATTCACAATCTTTTTTCCGTACCGGGACGCAATTTCATCCAGGTCGTGAGACGATACAGAAGGATCGATCAAATAAGAAGCAATGAGCATATCATGGTTGACGCCAGCAAGCGATATTCCTTTCCAGCCAAGTGCTACTACACTTCGTTTCGTGTCAAATGTGTATTTTTCCTGTGAAACGTCACCTACCCATTCTTTGAACAAACTGGAAGCTAATGCAATATCTGTAGGTATAAAATATTTACCTCGTTTATTGACGATCGCAATTCCCCAAATGTCCGCATTATGATAATTGTCATCTGGTACTTCGACAATTAAAGCAGAGGGACTTACGAGCATTTCCTCTGTCACTTCCGCAACAGTATGGAAGTCGACCTCTTCTAGTTCTATTTCTTCTTCCTTGACGTGATCAAATCGTCCTAATAAGGACTGAAATCCAAGCTCTTTAAATAGATCTGTCACTTCTTTTATGCTGTATTCTTGTCGTTCTAGAGTATTGATCTGCAGATCAAGAGGAGTTTCTCGACAAATCGCAGCTAATTCTTTACTCATCAGCGCTTGTTCTTTATTTTCTCCAAGCCGCTCCTTCATTTTCTTTCCGGAGATGTCTGCAATTGAAGCTAACACATTTTCAAGAGAGCCGTATTCTATTAGTAATTTCAAGGCCGTTTTTTCACCAATTCCAGGCACGCCCGGTATATTATCAGAATTGTCCCCCATCAGCCCTTTCATATCAATTATTTTTTCAGGCTCTATTCCATATTTGTCCATAATTGCTTTTTTATCATATGTTTCAACATTGGTAATTCCCTTTTTAGTAAGGGCTACTGTTGTCTTGCCCGAAACGAGCTGGAGAAGATCTTTGTCACCCGAATAGATTTTTATTTCCCAACCTTTAGCTTCAGCGTCTTTTGATAAGGTCCCAATGATGTCATCCGCTTCATAATTTTCTAATTCTGTATGTGCAATACAAAAAGCATCTAAGATTTTTCGAATTAACGGCAGCTGTTCTGACAATTCTACAGGAGTCTTTTGTCGTCCTGATTTATAGGATTGGTACGTGTCATGACGAAATGTTTTTTTTCCTGCATCAAAAGCTACGAGCACATGACTCGGATTTTCCTCTTCAAGTATCTTTAGAATCATGGTGGTAAAGCCGTAAACGGCGTTTGTATACACACCTTTATCATTACTTAACAACGGAAGGGCAAAAAAAGCACGGTATGCAATACTATTACCATCAACTAATACAAGCTTGCTCAATGAGAAAGCTCCTCTCTTAACATATTTTCTCCAGACTCAGCCTTAAAAAGGGCCAGATCCCCCCGTGGCAGCAAGCAAAAGATGCATGCGTATCCTTAAGATTCACGGAGAGGCTCAGGCCCTTACTTATTATTTAATCGACATATCCCATGAGAATACGGGCATACGGGGAATCAGACGGCAAAACGATTACGGTCTCATCATCTATCGTCTGCTCATAAGTCTGCAACGTTTTATACAGTTCATAAAATTCCGGGTCCCTGCTGAACGCACTGTTGTAGATCTCAGCTGCTTCCGCTTCACCTTCCCCGATTATTTCTTCTGCATCTGCTTTCGCTGTAGAAACAATTTCCGTCACTTCTTTGTCCGTATTCGCACGTA
Source organism: Bacillus piscicola (assembly GCF_022458745.1). Lineage (GTDB taxonomy): Bacteria > Bacillota > Bacilli > Bacillales > Marinococcaceae > Alteribacillus_A > Alteribacillus_A piscicola. The sequence continues at coordinate 640,245 of NZ_JAJJJF010000001.1, read as the reverse complement.
TCCGGTTAGCCTCTGCATCCCCTTCGGAAAGGTATTCCTGTGCAGTAGACTGCCGCTCAGATATCATTCTGCGATGCACGGACTTCTCATTATCTTCCGGCAAATCGGTTCGTTTCATACGCACATCAGTGAGCGTAACCCCGTATTTCCCTTTCTCAAGCAGTTCATTAACACGAGTCGTTACCATTTCGTTAACATCGCCTCGTGCTGAGTCTTCTTCATTAATAATCTGTTCAAATTCCATTTGTCCCAGCTCAGAGCGAATTACGGAATTAATAAAGTTCGCCATGATGGATTCTGCATTTTCAATAGTTCTGGCATTCGCAATCATTGCCTGTGGATCAGAAACCCGCCACACAGCATAATTATCAATCAATACTCGTTTTTTGTCCAACGTATTGATTTCAGCAGAAGTGATGTCGTAATTCATCTGATGCTTTGGCAGCGACATCACTTGCTGAATAAAAGGTATCTTAATATTCAAGCCGGGCTCATCGACGATACGGATCACTTCCCCAAATTGGGTGACAACTTTGTATTCCCCTTGTTTTACAATAAACACATTCATTAACGTCGCTACTATGAGAAACAAGAGGATTACGATTACAATGCCGGATCGAACCCACTTTGCCCAATAACGTACCGATTTTCTATCTTTCATGTCAAATACGTTATTATCATCTGCCATCTTCTTTACCCCCTTTTTCGCCGCTTTTTTTACTTTCGTTTGTTTTTTGTTTACCTTCTACTGATGCTTCACCGCTTTGGCGCTCTAATGGACGAATAGGCAAATAGTTAACCGTATCTTGCTGACTGTCGAGTATATACAGTTCCGCATTAGGCAGCACATCTTGAAGTGTTTCCAGCACTAAACGTTCTCTCGTAACTTCTGGTTCATTAATATACTCATTGTATAAAGCGGTAAATCGTGAAGCCTCCCCGCGAGCTCGTTCAATTCTTTCCGCTTTTTTCCCTTCTGCCCGCGATATAACCGCATCCTTTTCCCCTTCCGCTTCGTTCATCTCCCGGTTACGGTATTTTTTGGCCTCGTTTATTTTAGTAAGCCTTTCTTCGCGCGCATCGGTGACGGCAGTAAATGCTTTCCGAACTTCTTCGGTCGGAAGTTCAACGTTTTGCAATTTAACATCTAACACCGTTACACCTATTTGGTACTGTTCAAGCAGTTCAGTTAAAGATTCCAGTACTGTTCCCTCAATTTCAGCCCGCTGGTCCGTTAATACATCATCCACTTCCGAGTTCCCGATAACACCCCGGAGGGAAGCGGAGGAGGCTTGATACAAAATATTTTCCGGATCATCTGCGTTAAACAAGTAATTTTCAGGATTTGTAATCCGCCACTGAACGACCAAATCAACAAACAAAATGTTCTCGTCGCCCGTGATCATCTTTGCCTCATCGTTATACTCTGCTACTTCCCCTTCTTCTGTCGTTTCGTACCCGACCCGTAAACTATTTGTCGACACCGGCAATACTTCTGCTTTTTGGATCGGCCACGGAAGCTTAAACTTTAAACCTGGTTCGGTAATCGTTTCGTCTACTCTTCCGAACGTAATTAAAGCAGCCTGCTCCGATTCATCCACTGTATACCAACCCGTTACTAAAAATAATGCCAAAATTGCTATGCCTATTAATGAAAAGAAACCTAGAATAATTTGTTTTATACTAAGCAAAAACACGTCCCCCTCTTTCTTATCTTCCTATACAGTCAAGAAATATTTGATACGTTCGACGGAAAATAAAGCATAAATATTGTTCCTTTCCCTTTCTCGCTTACTACATTGATCTGCCCGCTATGTGCTTCCGTTAAATGTTTGACAATGGCAAGCCCCAGCCCAGTACCCCCTGAGTTTCGACTTCTGTCTTTATCCACTCGGTAAAAACGCTCAAAAATACGCGGCAGCTCCCTATCACTAATCCCAATTCCTGTATCTTCCACTTCTAAGACAGCAGCGTGGTTTTTCTTATACACGTTGACGAAGATGTCCCCTCCCTCTGGAGTGTAGATAATAGCATTGTGAAGCAGATTAATGATTATTTGTTTGAGTCTGAAGCTATCGCCTTGCATATCTACTTCTTCGCTCGTGTTTAAAGATAATGTAAGTTTCTTTTCTTTTGCTTTGCCACTGAGAAGCTCGGCCACTTCACGAGTGATGCGGGTCAAGGATACCTTTTCGATATTTAAATGGAAATGCTCTTGTTCAATCCTCGATAGCTCTAATAAATCATTAATCAAATGCTGAAGACGATCACTTTCCTTCCAAATAATATTTAAGAACTGCTCACGTGTTTCCTCATTCGCTGCTGCTCCTTCTTTTAAGGTTTCTGCAAACCCTTTCAAAGAGGTGACTGGGGTTTTTAGTTCATGAGACACATTCGCCACAAAGTCTTTTCGGACCTGCTCTAGTTTCTTCAATTCTGTAATATCGTGAAGAACTAAAACTATCCCACGCAATTTTTCTTTCTCTCCTAAAATAGGTGCCCCGTATACTTCATAATGATGAACAGCCAGGCGTGTTGTAATAGACACTTGACTGCGGATTTTCTTCTCCGCTAGAAAAATTTGCTGGATCAGCGTAATAAGTGATGACTCTTGGATAACGTGGTAGTATAAACGCTGCAGCCAATGATTTGTATCGGTGTCAAAAATTGATTTGCAGTATTGGTTTATTAAAGAAATGTCACCACGGTCATTAATGAAAATCAAACCGCTTCCCATGTGGTCAAACAGCGCTTCCAGCCGTTCACGCTGTGTATGGTACTCACTTGTAGTTTGTTCCAGGCTGGATGCAAGGGTGTTAATCGATTTAGTTAGCTGGCCAATTTCATCTTGATACCCTTCTTCCATCCTTACCCCAAAGTTCCCCTTAGCTAATTCATTAGCGGCCTTAGTTACTTGTTCCACCGGACGTGTCAACTGATTGGCAATTCGATAACTAAGTAAGGCAATAGTCAAAAAAGCCAACGAAAAACTGACCCACAAAAACACCCAGATTTTCTTATTGATCTCATCAATGTGCGAGACAGGCATGGAGAGTCGTAAATACCCTTTGTGTTCTTCGCCGTAATGGAAAGGGTACGTATAAGATAAGTGATCGTCCCCGAAGCTTGTGCTGTAACGAATATTTGCCTCTCCAGTGCTCTCTTCTATTTCTGTTTCATCTATGGAGGTGGGGTTGTCCGAAGTTTCACCGACAACGTCGCCGTTTTCTTTTATAACTGTAACCCGGACATCAAGTCGTTCCCCCAGCCTTTCCGCAATCTCCTGCCATTCGTTTTCATTCGAGTTTTCTATAACGAGAGCACTCAATGCCGCTTCTTTGCCAATCCGATCCGCAAGCTGATCAACGTAAAAGCCTTTAAGAAGCTGACCGATAAAGATACCTAACGAGGCTAATACAAATAGGACAGAGAGAAGCACACCAAATACGATCCTGGTGCGAAACTTCATGAGACAGGACGTGGGCGTTCAAATTTATAGCCAAGCCCTCTTACTGTTTTAATATAAATAGGTTTTTTTGTGTCGGGTTCTATCTTTTCACGCAAGTGGCTGATATGTACATCAACAATTCTTGTATCTCCAACAAACTCATAGTGCCAAACTGCGTTTAGCAGCTGATCCCTGCGAATAACACGGCCCTCATTGTTAGTCAAATACAGGAGAAGCTCAAATTGCTTCGGAGTAAGTTCAATCGGGTGACCATGTATGTATGCCTCATAGCTCTCAGGGTAGATGGTTAGGTCACCAAACACTATCTTCTCCTTCTTCCGCGACTCATTATGTAGTGAAATTCCTTCATAATCTATACGCCGCAGAATCGCTTTGACACGTGCTATCAACTCTCTTGGGCTGAATGGTTTTGTTAAATAGTCATCAGCACCCAGTTCCAATCCAAGTACCTTGTCAAATTCTTCGTCTTTTGCCGTAACCATTAAAATAGGCACTTTAATTTTCTCTTCGCGAACCTGCCTGCACACTTCTAAACCGTCTAATTGAGGAAGCATTAAATCAAGCACAATGACATCATACTCTCTGGTTTTTATTTTATCGACTGCTGTTTTTCCGTCCATCGCTTGTTCAACTTGAAAACCAGCCTGTTCCAGATTGTAAGAGATCAAAGTAGAGATAGACTGTTCATCATCCACTACGAGCACTTTTTGCGGCACGTTCATTCCTCCATCTGTCTTCTTTGCTTCTTTTGCAACTGATACTATGCTAACACCTTATTGAATTGGATGCTATTCTACTATTATAACATGATTTATTATGAAGTTTTTGCTTGACCATTTGTTAACAAAAACAAATTTGTTCGAAGCCAAACAAAGCCAGCTGTTTTAAACAGCTGGCTTTGTTGTTAAATACATTATTCCTTTGGCAGAGCTTCCATGACCGATCGTACAGAGTCGACTGATTTTGCAAGATCAGCCTTCTCTTCATCCGTTAGGTCCAGTTCAATAACTTTTTCAATTCCGTCTCCACCTAGTACAGTAGGAACTCCAACATAGAGGTCATCATAGCCGTACTCGCCTTCGAGGTAGGCTATCGTAGGAAGTACTCGCTTTTTATCCTTCAATATTGCTTCTGTCATCTCAGTCAACGCTGCTGCCGGCGCGTAATAGGCACTGCCATTGCCAAGAAGCTGGACGATTTCACCACCGCCTTTTCTTGTGCGCTCCACGATCGCATCGATGCGATCTTGAGAGAGAAGCTTTGTTAATGGAACCCCACCGACATTAGAGTAGCGGATAAGCGGTACCATATCATCTCCGTGACCGCCGAGGACGAACCCTTGAACATCTTCCACGGACAGCTTTAATTCTTGCGCTACAAACGTCCGGAAACGAGCTGTATCCAGTACGCCTGACTGCCCAATAACACGGTTTTTCGAGAAGCCAGATTCTTTAAATACAGTATACGTCATCGCATCTGCTGGATTCGTTAGAACGATGATGTAACAATCAGGAGAGTGCTTTACAATCTCCTTTGTAACAGATTTCATAATCTTAGCGTTCGTGTTAACAAGATCGTCGCGGCTCATGCCTGGCTTTCTTGCGATACCAGCCGTGATGATCACAACATCTGATCCCGCAGTATCTGCATAATTAGAAGTGCCGGTTACGTTAACATCTGCGCCTGCAACTGGAGTAGACTCCAGCATATCAAGCGCCTTTCCTTTTGTAGGTCCTTCCATATCAGGAATATCTACCAAAACGACATCCCCTAATTCTTTTTGTGCAGTCATTAAAGCAGTAGTAGCACCAGTGAAGCCCCCGCCGATTACGGAAATTTTCCTACGTTTAATAGCCATCTTTTATAGCCTCCTCATTAGGGTTACATGTTTTTAATGAGTTCATCTCCGAATTCAGAACATTTCACTTCTGTTGCGCCTTCCATTAAGCGAGCAAAGTCATAGGTGACTACTTTACTTCCGATGGTATTATCCATTGAACGGATTACGAGGTCAGCTGCTTCATTCCACCCGAGATGGCGCAGCATTAACTCTCCAGACAAAATGACAGAGGAAGGGTTCACTTTATCAAGTCCTGCATATTTAGGAGCTGTTCCGTGTGTTGCTTCAAAAATGGCATGACCTGTTTCGTAGTTAATGTTCGCACCCGGAGCAATTCCAATTCCACCAACTTGTGCAGCAAGGGCGTCTGAAATATAGTCTCCGTTTAAGTTCATCGTAGCTACTACTTCAAATTCTTTTGGACGAGTGAGAATTTGCTGAAGGAAAATATCTGCAATTGCATCCTTGACGATAATTTTACCTGCATCTTCAGCCTTCTGCTGTGCAGCATTGGCTGCATCTCTTCCTTCTTTCTCTACAATTTCATCATACTCGTTCCATGTAAATACCTTATCACCGTATTCCCGTTCAGCGAGCTCGTATCCCCATGCTTTGAAAGCACCTTCTGTGAACTTCATAATATTTCCTTTGTGAACGAGTGTCACACTCTTACGGCCTTCTTGTAGTGCATATTCGATTGCTGCACGAACAAGTCGCTCCGTTCCTTCTTTTGATACAGGCTTAATACCGATTCCTGACGTTTCAGGGAAACGAATATTTGTAGCGCCCATTTCATTTTGCAAGAAGTCTACTACCTTTTTCGCTTCTTCTGTGCCTTCTTGGTATTCAATACCTGCGTATATATCCTCCGTATTTTCTCGGAAAATAACCATGTCAACGTCTTCTGGACGTTTAACTGGCGAAGGTACACCAGTAAAATGGCGGACAGGACGCAGGCACGTGAACAAATCAAGTTTTTGGCGCAGTGCTACGTTCAAAGAGCGAATTCCTCCTCCTATAGGAGTTGTCAAAGGTCCTTTAATTGCAATTAAGTATTCACGAATTGTATCAAGGGATTCCTCAGGAAGCCATTCCCCTGTTTCATTATATGCTTTTTCCCCGACTAAAATTTCTTTCCAGTGAATCTTTTTCTTTCCGTCATATGCTTTTTCCACAGCAGCATCTAAAACTCGGCTTGAGGCTGCCCAAATATCCGGACCAATTCCATCTCCTTCAATAAAAGGAATAATTGGTTCGTCTGGTACGTTTAGTGCTCCATTATTAGTAGTGATTTTATTTCCATTAGCCATTTCGTATACCTCCTGATAGTGTGTAATTACGCAAACTCAAAAACGGTAACAGCAACATTACCTCTCATCAATAGGAATATACTGCTGCTTCTCTGGACCGACGTATTCTGCACGCGGGCGAATTAGGCGATTATCACTGTACTGTTCCAGAATGTGAGCAAGCCATCCAGAAACACGGCTAGTTGCAAAAATTGGAGTGAAGAGATCATGGTCAATGCCGAGACTGTGATAAACAGAGGCAGAGTAGAAATCAACATTAGGTGGAAGCCCTTTCTCGCTAACGACCATTTCCTCTGCTTTGATGGACATCTCATACCACTTAGATTCCCCTGTTATCGCCGTAAGCTTGCGGGACATTTCACGCAAGTGCTTGGCGCGCGGGTCACCTTTTTTATATACACGATGGCCGAATCCCATAATCTTTTCTTTGTTATCAAGTGCTTTTCGAATATACGGCTCAACGTTCTCCACTTCCCCAATTTCTGTCAACATTGCCATCACTCGTTCATTGGCTCCTCCATGCAGAGGACCTTTTAGAGCACCAATTGCAGCAGTAATGCCAGAATATACATCAGAGAGTGTAGCAACACAGACACGTGCCGTAAACGTAGAAGCATTCAACTCATGATCCGCGTGCAGGACTAGTGCTTTGTTAAAAGCAGTGATAGATGTCTCATCCGGGTTTTCCCCATTAAGCATGTACAAGAAGTTTGCTGCAAAACTCAGGTCTTTCTTAGGTGCTATCGGTTCCTTCCCTTCTCGAATACGGCTGAAACCAGTGACAATTGTCGGAACTTTCGCCTGAAGACGCACAGCCTTACGCTTATTCGCCTCCTCATTCATTTCGTCTGCTTCCTCATCATAAAGAGCAAGTTGAGATACAGCCGTGCGCAAAGCGGCCATCGGATGAACTTCTTTAATTGGATATGCTTTCATGTAATCAAATACTTCTTTCGGAACTTCCATGTTTGCAGCTAAATCTTTCGTTAGTTCATCAAGTTCACTTCTTTTTGGTAAGCGGCCATTCCACAGCAGATAAATAACTTCCTCAAAAGACGCATTGTCGGCTAAGTCATCGATGTTGTAACCTTGGTAGGTTAATACGTCATCAATAATTGAGCTAACACTGGAAGTCGTAGCCACTACACCCTCCAGACCACGAGTTGTGCTCATACCAATCTCTCCTTTACCAGAAATTAAGTTAATCGTATACCCCTTCACTTCCCCACGTGCTGCCGTCAACCTTCAGAAGGCGTTACGGCTTCCACTAGAACGCTCAGTCTGTTACAGGCACACTAAATCGCCGATGCTGGTTACGCGTATGTGTTCCCTTTAAAGTAAGCTATGTAGGAAGGTGATGTGAATCCTATCTCATTATATACATTTTTAACAGTTTTGTGAACGGCGATATAGACAAAAGATGACCCTTGTCTTGCATCCGTTAAAAATTTGACTGCGCCGCATCGCCTCAACCACCAGATGCTGAAAAAAATTCAACCGCTTTCATTACAGCAAAGGCAATGCCTGCACCAATTAAAGGGCCGACCGCTACACCGTTAAAAAAAGCAACCGCCAGTATTGTCCCGATAACAAGAGCTGCGGTGATATGCGGGTCGTTTTGTAAAAGTTCTACCCCGCCTTTTGCAATTAATGCTACTAGTATACCTGATGCAAGCGCGATCCATGCGTAGTAAGATTTCATAGCCTCTCTAAGCTGTGGGAATCCAATTTCTCCTGTTACAATAGGCACTAACACAGATGCTGTCAGAATGGTGACCGCGATCATAATACCTTTCGACTGCATAAACGGAAACACTTTGTCCCCCAGCCCCGTCCATTTAATGATAAAAAGAGCCAAGACAGCTATTATTAACGATTGATTCTTACCAACGAAGGCGATCGCAAGCAAAATCAGCATAAAAACAGTTGCCTGCGAGAACAATTCGACGTTCCATCCTTCCTCATAGACTTTATACTCATCCTACCATAAGAAGCCAGATTCTGTCATGCAACAACGGATGCCCTTATCTCCTTCTTATAAAGATGAATCTCCCCGTGGATAGATAATGTGAGAATAAACGGCTGAGCAGTGCCTTACCTGAACTTCTCGTATAAGGTATAAGCAGAAGAAAACCGAGTGTATCTGTGATAAAACCGGGAGTTAGCAGAACGATACCTCCCGCCAGGATGCAGATACCGTCTAAAATCAGGCCGCTTGGGACTTCCCCGTTCTGCATTTTCAATTGGGCGGTACGGATTACTTGTATCCCCTCTTTTCTTGCAAGCCAAGCACCTAAGACACCGGTTAAAATGATTAATAACAGGGTAGGCCATATCCCGAGCACATTTCCGGAAAGCACCAGCACTGCTATCTCTAACGCTGGGACAATGATTAATAATAAAACGAGCCACTTTCCCATTAAGTTTCTCCTTCCAAATGAGCAAACCAGCTGAGTGAATAGTCATGAGTTGCTCTACTATTATTCGCAAACGGGAAAAAGCTGTTCCCCGTGACGGTGAAGCAGCTTATTACCTATACTACCTATTTTCACAACACACTCGCGTGCCCTTTATAGATATCCCCTCTTGCAGCATCTACCGTTACTTCCTCACCTTCCGTCAGTATGTCCATCGCATTCCTAACGCCGACAATAACGGGAATCCCCAGATTCAGCCCGACTACCGCAGCATGTGAGGTAAGCCCGCCTTCTTCTGTAATCACGGCAGCTGCTTTTTCAAAAGCAGATATCATATCTTTATCGGTACTAAATGCGACGAGTATATCGCCTTCTGTTACCTTTTCATTTGCTTCTGATGCCGATCGGGCAATGACAACTTTCCCTAACGCTGTTTGTCTGCCGATGCCCTGTCCTTTTCCGATGATTTCTCCAATCACATGGACTTTCATGATATTGGTAGTCCCGCTCTCACCTACCGGCACCCCGGCAGTAATGATAACTAAGTCTCCATGTTTGACGAGACCCGCTTTTAACGAAGCTCTCACTGTGCTGTCAAGCATCTCGTCCGTACTTTTAGCAGCCGTTCCTAAGAGCGGTGTCACACCCCAGACAAGTGCCAGTCTCCGCAATACTTTTTCACTGTTCGTAACAGCTATGATTGGTGATTCGGGACGATACTTCGAGACAACTTTTGCTGTGTAGCCACTCTCTGTGCCTGTTAAAATAGCGGCTGCTCCAAGATGAAAAGCCGTGTGTGATACAGATTGGCTTATTGAATTTGTAATGGACTTCCGACTTTCTTTCGTACGCTGTTCCAAAATTGTTTCATATTTCAAAGCCGTTTCCGTTTTCACTGCAATATCATGCATGGTCTTTACCGATTCAACAGGGTAATCACCAGCTGCCGTCTCTCCAGATAACATAACGGCATCCGTTCCATCAAAAATGGCATTGGCAACGTCGCTCGCCTCTGCTCTCGTCGGCCGCGGATTTCTCTGCATGGAGTCAAGCATTTGCGTAGCTGTTATGACTGGTTTTGCTCGCGAATTGCACTTTTTTATCAACTCTTTTTGGGCAAGAGGCACTTCAGCAGGAGGTATTTCAACCCCGAGATCGCCACGGGCGACCATCAGTCCATCCGAAACCTCCAGAATGGCATCAATGTTATCAATACCTTCTTGATTTTCAATCTTGGGGATGATATGAATATCCTCAGCTCCATGCCTTTCAAGGATTTCACGTATTTCCAAAACATCAGAAGGACGTCTGACAAAAGATGCCGCAATGAAATCAACGTCATTTTCAATGCCAAACTCGATGTCTTCCGCATCCTTTTCCGTGATACCAGGCAGGTTTAACTTTACATTGGGCACATTAACCCCTTTTCGGTTTTTCAGCTCCCCGCTATTCAAAACTTTTGTTCGAATAACATCGCTTGCCACTTCCATTACTTCAAGCTCTATTAAACCATCATCTAAAAGAATTACCTTTCCAGGTTCTATGTCATTAGCAAGATTTTCATACGTAACAGAGATTTTTTCCGATGTTCCTTCTACCTCTTCAGTAGCCACAAGTAATTCCTGGCCCTTTACAAGTTGAACAGCACCATCTGTCATATTGTGCGTGCGGATTTCCGGTCCTCGTGTATCCAACAATATACCGATATTTTTATCCGCTTCTTTCGCAATATCACGGATCAATTGGATACGGCTTTGATGCTCTTCATGTGTTCCATGTGAAAAGTTAAGACGGGCTACGTTCATCCCTGAGTCCATCAGCTGCCGTAGCTTCTCGGGTGATTCGCTTGCCGGTCCTATTGTGCAAACGATTTTTGTTTTCCTCATGATATCCCCCTACTCTTTTTCTCCATTTTGCTAAGTATTATTTTCCATTGTATCATATGTTTCTATACCCGCTATTTAAATGGATAATTCCTGAGATAACTGATACATGTCTTTGTTAAAGGGTCGTTGCTCTATTAGACCATCAGCAATTGCTTTGTGGACAATAGTATTATGTTGCACCCCTAGCATCTTTCCAGATTCTCCGTTGATTAATAACTCTACCGCCCCAGCGCCCAGCCTGCTTGCGAGCACACGGTCAAAAGCACTAGGAGAACCTCCCCTCTGAATGTGCCCCAAAACTGTTACACGCGTTTCTAATTGAACAGCCTTTTCAATGGTCTGCGCCAATTCCACGCCGCTCCCCACACCCTCTGCGACAACGATAATGCTGTGCTTCTTGCCACGCTTGTATCCCCTTTGTAATCGTTCGATGACCTCCTCCATGTTGTATGGTTCCTCTGGAAGAATAATCGTTTCAGCACCATCTGCCAATCCAGACCATAACGCAATATCACCAGCTTTCCTTCCCATCACTTCTACTACGTACGTTCGTTCATGGGATGTTGCGGTGTCACGGATTTTATCAATAGCCTGGATGACTGTATTCAACGCGGTGTCAAATCCGATCGTATAGTCGGTACCAGGAATGTCGTTGTCAATAGTGCTCGGAACTCCGACAACCGGGAAATGAAGCGCAGCAAGTCTTTCTGCGCCGCGAAAAGAGCCGTCTCCGCCGATTACGACAAGCCCCTCTATCCCGTGCTGTTCCAGGTGAGCCAGGCTCGCATTTCTTCCGTCTGCTGTTTTGAATTCTTCACAACGTGCCGTGTAAAGCATAGTGCCGCCCCGATGAATAATATCACCGACATCTCCGATCGTCATTTGATGTATCTCATTATTTACGAGCCCGCTAAACCCATACTTCACTCCACATATTTCAATTCCATGGTATATTGCTTTTCTGACAACTGCACGAATAGCCGCGTTCATGCCAGGTGAATCGCCGCCACTTGTCAGAACACCAATTTTCTTCACGTCAATTGTCCCCCCCTGAACCTCATAAAGAAAAAATGCTCTCCGTCACCCAGAAAGCATTACGTAACCTCATTTATCTCTCCACTTATTTCAGAAGCAGATCTGCTGCCAATCTGCTTGAATTTCTCATAGCGCTCATCTTTTAATTCAGCACTTGTACGCTTCTGTAATGTGTCCAGTGATCGTTCCAGCACTTCATCAATGAGGTGCGCTTGCTGCTTCACATCTTTATGGGCTCCACCTCGTGCTTCTTTAATAATTTCATCGATTACTCCCAGCTCTTTTAGGTCAGGAGCTGTGATACGCATTGTTTCTGCGGCCTGCTTTGCAAAACTGGCATCTTTCCACAAAAGAGCAGCTGCCCCCTCAGGGGAAATAACCGAATAGGTGGAGTATTCAAGCATATGAATGTGGTTGCCTAATCCTAGTGCTAGTGCACCACCGCTTCCGCCTTCACCAATAACGATGCTGATGATTGGTACATTTAGTCCCGCCATTTCAAGTAAATTTCGTGCAATTGCCTCACTTTGCCCACGTTCTTCAGCTGCTTTACCAGGGTACGCGCCTTTTGTATCAATGAAACAAATAACGGGACGAGAAAATTTCTCAGCTTGTTTCATGAGTCTCAGTGCCTTTCGATACCCCTCAGGATGAGGCATCCCAAAATTACGTTTAATATTTTCTTTTGTATCCTTCCCTCGTTGATGGCCAATGACAGTGACCGGTTTCCCTTTGTATTTTGCGATGCCGCTCACGATGGCCGCATCGTCTCCGTACAGGCGATCACCATGTAGTTCGATGAAGTCCGTGAAAAGGCAGCCGATATAATCAAGAGTGGTCGGGCGTTCACTGTGCCTTGCTATTTGTACACGCTGCCACGGAGTTAAGTTCGCATAGATATCATTCTCCAACTGAGACAAACGTGCCTCTAACTTACTAATCTCCCCATCTAAGTCAAGCTCTTTTTCAGATGCAAATCGTTTTAGTTCAGCGATTTTATCATGAAGCTCCATCACTGGCTTTTCGAATGGTAAATACCGTTGCATAGCTGTCACCCCTTTTTGTAGCCATGTATATCAAGAATGGCGGCTATCGTTTCTTTCAGCTCTGATCGTGGTACGACTCGATCTATCTGTCCGTGCTTCAATAGAAACTCAGCAGTTTGAAAATCATCCGGAAGTTCTTGACGAATCGTTTGTTCAATAATTCGCCTTCCCGCGAAACCAATCAAAGCACCAGGTTCGGCCAGGTTAAAATCCCCTAGTGAGGCAAAACTAGCTGACACTCCTCCTGTGGTTGGATGTGTCATCACCGATATATATAAGTGGCCGGCGTCATCAAGTTTCTTTAAAGCCGCGCTCGTTTTTGCCATTTGCATCAAGCTTAGTACGCCTTCTTGCATGCGCGCCCCACCGGAAGCAGAGAACATAATAAACGGATACTCCTTGTCTATCGCTTTTTCAATTGCCCGCGCTATTTTTTCACCTGCTGCTGTTCCCAGGCTGCCCATTCGAAATCTTGCATCCATTACACCGATAACCGCCGGACAACCTTCTATTACGCCTTCCCCGGTGATTACCGCTTCCTTTAGATTTGTTTTCTCCCTGTCCTTCGCAAGTTTGCTCTCATATTCTGGAAAGTTCAGCGGATCATGAGCAATAACTTCAGTGTCATATTCAACAAACGTTTTGTCTTCACACAGTGAATCAATTCGCTCGTAAGCAGTCATATTCATGTGGTGCCCGCAACTGCTGCACACCATCAATTGTTTCTTTAATTCTTTTGCATATAAAATTGTTTTACAAGACGGACATTTCGTCATGACACCTTCGCTTTTACTCGACTGCTGACGTTCAGAAGAGATCGTGGCATATTTCTTTTTTTTATTAAAAAAATCTTTTAACACAAAAACACACCCTCTTTTACGAGATACCCTTTGTTCATGACAAGAGAAGCGACCGTTTTTAGGACGATCGCTTGCTATCTAATCATGTTGCAGTCTATCGATTACGATTTTTTATTCAATAATCGCAAGTCGACGTACTTTATCGGCTATTTGCTCAGGGTCTACTTGTTTGCGGGCAACCCCTGTCTCCATAGCGGTTTTTGCGACAGCAGCTGCAACTGCCGGCGCCACTCTACTATCAAACGGAGCTGGTATAACATAATCAGGAGTCAATTCTTCTTCCGCTATAAGATCAGCAATAGCGTAAACTGCCGCTTTTTTCATTTCTTCATTTATGTCGGTAGCAGAAACGTCCAATGCTCCTCGAAATATTCCTGGGAAAGCAAGAACATTGTTCACCTGGTTAGGAAAATCAGAACGGCCAGTCCCGATAACCATAGCACCTGCTTCTTTAGCCTCTTCGGGTATTATTTCCGGATCAGGATTAGCCATTGCAAAAATAATTGGATCGTCATTCATTGATTGTACCATTTCGTTCGTAAGGGCTCCCGCTGCAGAAACTCCAATGAAGACATCTCTATCAACGATAACATCTGACAGCTTTCCTTCCGCTCTATCTTTATTTGTCAGCTTAGCGACGACTTCTTTCATGTCATTCATGCCATGGGTACGTCCTTCATATATTGCCCCTTTTGAATCACATAAAATGACATCATCAACTCCCAATTCTAACAATAGCTTGAGAACGGCAATGCCAGCAGATCCCGCACCATTTACTACCACTTTTATTTCAGATAAAGATTTCTTATTTAATTTAAGAGCATTAATAAGTCCTGCTGCCGTCACGATGGCTGTACCATGCTGGTCATCATGGAATACCGGTATACTTAATTCTTTTTTTAACCGTTCTTCGATAATAAAGCAGTCAGGTGCTGCAATATCCTCTAAATTGATTCCGCCAAAAGACGGCTGCATAGTTTTTACTGTTGAAACAAATTGCTCAATGTCTTTCGTATCTAAGCAAATAGGGAATGCATCTACTCCTGCAAACGACTTAAACAACACTGCTTTTCCTTCCATTACAGGAAGCGATGCTTCGGGACCAATATCTCCAAGTCCTAAAACAGCCGTACCGTTAGAGACAACAGCTACCATATTTCCCTTCATTGTGTATGTGAATACTTCTTCCTTATTATCAGATATTGCCTTACACGGTTCAGCCACACCAGGCGAGTACGCCAAACTTAAATCGTGTGAATTTCTTACAGGAACCTTTGATTTAGACTCAAGTTTCCCTTGGTTCTCCTGATGCATCCGTAAAGCTTCCTCTTTCAATGTTGCCACAAAACCCCACTCCTTCACCAATAATGTCAAAAATGACTAAAAAATAAGATCATTCCACGTCTCTATTATCTTAACTGTTTCAACTTAAAACATATCTTATTATAACAGATGAAATTCACTTGTTCACCCATTATTCTTTAAGACTACTGATTCCTCTGATAAAACATCCTTTAATTGTCTCAGGCACGAATTAGAAGTAAACACCCTGAATTGATCTGATAATTCAAATGTTTTACGTTCTTTTTCATCATACAAAACGACACGGGTACTCCCAGGGTATCTCCTTAGTATCTGCTTAACATGATTCACACGTTTTTTTCGATCGTAAAGGGCTTCAATTTTCAAAAACAATGTTTGCTTCGCTTGCTGAAAAACTTCTTCAAGCGGTAGCACATGGTCAGCTAAAACTCTTCTCCCACTTTTCTTGTCTTTGCGGCCGCCGACTAATACAGGACTTTGTTCTTTGAGAAGCGGGATGTTCCTGTACACATCAGGGAAAATAACAACCTCTGCCTCCCCTTCTCCATCTGTAAGCGTTAAAAACGCCATTGCCTGGCCTTTTTTCGTTCGAATGGGAGTGAGTTTTTCGATCATGCCGGCAACCCAAAATGGAGCAGCAACTGGAAGTGATTCATATAAGGTCACCGGCTGAAAAGGCAAGAGAACGGTGTTATATCTTTCAAGAGGATGACCGGTTAAATAAACACCCGCAACCTCTTTTTCTGCTTCAAAACGTTCACTGTTGGTAAATGGCTCTGTTTGTACATAACGAAAGTTTGTATCACCACCCGAAACAAGGGAACCTAAGTCTTTCTGAAAATCAACAAACTCCAGCGCCTGCCGAAGCGAAGCAAGAAGAACCGCTCGATTATCGTCTAATTCATCAAACGCTCCCGCTTTAATAAGAGATTCAATACCCTTTACAAATTTATTGGCGTCCACTCTCATCAGAAAATCAATAAAACCTAGAAAAGGACTGCGACCTCTCTCGGCCAGTATAGATTCAATTAAATAGCGGTTCACATATTTGAGCGCTGACATCCCAAAATAAATTTGTGATTTGTATGCAAAAAAGCCTGCTCGGCTATTATTAATAGAAGGGGGAAGGATTGTTATCTTCCGATGCCTGGCCTCCCGTAAATATTTACTTAATTTTAAAGAGTCATCTTGGTTCATCGTTAACAGGGCAGCATAAAAATAAGCCGGATAATGGGCTTTCAAATAAGCTAGTTGATAGGCAATATAACTGTACGCCACCGCATGGGAGCGATTAAAGCCATAATCAGCAAAACGAACAATTAAATCATAAATGGATGCTGCCAACTTTGTTGGATATCCTATCCGCCCGGCCTTTTCTATAAAACGCGTACGCTCTTTTTCTAAAACACTGCGGACTTTCTTACTAATAGCACGCCGCAAGAGATCCGCTTCCCCGTATGTATATCCGGCTATGACGGACGCAATTTGCATGATCTGTTCTTGATAAATGATGACACCGTAGGTAGGAGCCAGAATCTCCTTTAAATTTTCATGATAATATTCGGGGTCGTCCACACCTTCTTTTCGTCTGGCATATAAAGGAATATTTTCCATTGGTCCCGGGCGGTATAGCGCATTAACAGCAGCAATGTCTTCAAATTTACTTGGTTTAATTTCTTTTAATGCTTGGCGCATACCTTCTGACTCGAGTTGAAATACTCCTGTAGTATCTCCGGACGCCAACAGCTGAAACGTTTTTTTATCCTCTATCGGCAGCTGTCTTAAGTCGATTTCTATTCCCTCTTGGAAACGGATAGAGCGCGTAATCCGTTCTAATAAGCTTAGATTTTTGAGACCAAGAAAGTCCATTTTTAATAAGCCAATATCTTCTAGTATGTCCATGGAATACTGGGTCATGAGCACTTCATCACTTTTTTTCATTACGGGGACATGATTCGTGAGTTCCTCTGCACTCATTACTACACCCGCAGCGTGGATAGAAGTATGCCGGGGAAGCCCTTCTACTTTACATGCAATGCTCCAAATAGAAGAAGCAAGCGGCTCTTGATCCAGTAATTGTTTAAAAGAAGGATTCGTTTTGGCCGCTTTCTGTAACGTCATATGATGTTCCTGAGGAATAAGAGAAGCCATTCTTTCGATTAAGGCTTGAGGTGCTTGTATAATTCTACCGGCATCTCGAACTGCGGCTCTGGCACCAAATGTCCCAAAAGTAATGATTCTGGCAACACGGTTTCGTCCGTACTTTTTGCTGACATACTCTATTACCTCGTCACGGCGATAGTCCGGAAAATCGATATCAATATCGGGCATCGTTACTCTCTCTGGGTTTAAAAATCTCTCAAATAACAATCGATGTTTCAGCGGATCAATATCAGTGATCTCTAGTAAATAAGCAACGAGAGACCCTGCTGCCGATCCTCTTCCCGGACCGACCAGCATCCCTCTTTCACGAGCAAATTTAACAAAATCAGCAACGATTAAAAAATAATCATCGAACCCCATTTGATGAATAACGGCAAGTTCCATCTCAAGTCGTTTGATCACTGTTTCACTGAGATGCCCAAACCTTTTTACAGCCCCTGCCTCACACCAGGCCCGTAGTGTTTTGTCTGGAGTCTTCCCTTCCGAAAGGGGATATCTTGGCAAAAACCGCTGTTCAAAGTTTATATGCACATTACAGCGTTCGGCTATATCTTTCGTTGCCAGGAGGGAGGTTTCCTCAACATCTTTCGTTATCGCCGGGTCCATAAACACTCCCTTGAATGTGTCCTCAGCCTCGTCTTTTACTTCTTGCAACGAGACTCCTTTGGCAATTGCCTGCAAGGCACATAAAGCATGTCTATCCCCTTCGTTAACCATATGGACATTGTTCCCGGCGGCCAATGGCAGCTCATGTTGAGCGGCAATTTTTTCCCAGACTTTAAGAATTGTACCTTCTTCCTTCACTGGTTGTCTCTCCAAGTATAATGAGTGCTTCTCTGCTGCACGTTTCCAATTTTCAACGACTCGCGCTGCCTTCTCTGTATCTCCATGCCTAAGAAGACTTGCAGCCTCACTGTCTGCGTACGGCATGATAATAAAACAATGTTTGAGCTCCTTCTCTACTTCTTCAAGTGTAATCGTATTATTGCATTGTTTGTATGTAGAAAGCTTGAGCAAGGACTGGTATCCTTCATTATTTTTTGCCAGCAGTACAACAGGATAGGCACTACCTTTTGACTCGAGCCCATTCACCCATAATTCCAGCCCGATAATCGGCTTTATACCAGACTCTTTACACTTTTTATAGAACGGTATGACACCGTACATCACATCCTTATCTGTGATTGCCAGAGCGCTCATTTCCATCCCGGCTGCCTTACCTACCAGCTCGTTAATTCGAACCGTGCTGTCAAGCAAACTATACTCGGTATGGATGTGTAAATGTATAAAGTCCATAGCTGGTTGCTCCTTTATTCACAATTAGCTTTTTCGACCACAATTGGAGAATGTTCTTTCCCCATTATGAAACGCAGTGTAAGAGAAAACAAGCATATAACATTGTATCCAAGCTTATATTTGTATTAAAGAACCGTGTTTTAAAAGGCAGGGAAGGAGGCGTAATACATGATCAGCCGTGATTTTGCCGGTACACTTATAATGGATTTCTTTGTAGCTTTCGGCGTTATTATTGGAGGTTCACTTATCGGGGGGATGGGGGCCCTTCTTATCGGAAAACCACCATTGTCAACGGTTCATGATTTGGCTGCCAGTTTAAAAATATGGGCGTTAGTGGCGGCGATCGGCGGTACATTCGATGCCATTACCTCTCTTGAGCGTGGTCTTATTACCGGCACCCATGCGGATGTCTATAAAACCATTGCAATGATGTGTGCAGCTCTCGCCGGTGCCAATGCCGGCACTATGATCATTCAATGGATTACACAGGAGCAAATATCTCCATGAGAATACCACCGTACTACCGCCGCCCTGGGTGGCAACGTTTTTTTGCAGGGTTAGTGATCGGCTCACTTATTGGTTGGGCTTTTTTTCTCTTTCAATTCGGGGCAGTACACGAAGAACTAGTTGTACAAATTAATAAACAGCGTTTGCAAATTGAACACCAAAAAGAACAGATTGAAGTTTTACGCAGTGAAGAGAAAAAACGAAATGAAGAGAACGAAAAAAAGTTAACCATACAGGAAGTAAAGATCTCTTTCACCAATGAGAAGAAAAGTCGCCTTAATGAATTAGCATTATATGAACTTAAGCAGCAAGCCGAGGAAGAAGTGCAATTTCTTAAGAATAAAAACATTGAAAGCGTTGTGGAAGGAAAAGAACTAATAAAAAAAGCCATTGAAAATAAAGCGTATAAAATAAATGACAACAACTGGAAGTTAAAAATTGAAGAAATGTACATTTACACGAACCTGGAATTGCACATCAAAATCATTATGCCAGAAACAGGATAAATTTTAATTTTTACACAATTCCTCGCGCGTCCCCCATAAAATACGGTATAATAGAAATCACAAAATTACGATATCCCATCTCTATAGTAATTCCAAAAACTCTTTTTAAGGAGGCAGCTAAATTGGATGTAGCAGGAAAGTCTACTGACGAGTTGATATCCCAAAAAGTCGAAAAGGTAAAGGCGGGTTATTCCGTATTCGTAGAGTCAACAGAGCTTATTGAGAAGATACGCAATCTCCTTGCAGAAAATGATATCCAAGTACATGAAGATCAAACAGACCAAGGGTCGTGGTTTATCCCGGTAAACAAAAAAGAATAGACAGTAGTAACGCTCTGGGCTGAGGGAGCCCAGAGTTCTTTTTCGTTATTCAGATGAATCCTCACAAATTTTTTCCAGTTCGCTAATGATTTCTTTTGTTTCTTCCAAATCACCAGCTTTGGCCCCTGCTGCAAGAGTATGACCGCCTCCGCCATGATTGGCAGCTATTTCGTTAATCACTATGCCTTTGGAGCGAAGTCTCACCCGATATCCACCATTGTCTTCTTCCACGAAAAACACCCATGCTTTCAATCCTTGTATGTTTGAGAATGCATTAATTAAAGCTGCAGACTCACTTACGCTGATCCCATATTCCAAAAGCATGTCTTTTGTCAAATACATAATCCCGACGCCGTTATCTGTCAATGTAAACTCTTGAAGAACTTTTCCTTTTAAACGGACAAGTGCTTCACTGTTTTCATAAAAAAGAGTGAACAATTCAGTAGTATCGAACTGATATTCCAACATTTCTGCTGCCAGCCGCAATGTTTTTGGAGTGGTATTTGGGTACTGGAACCGTCCTGTGTCCCCTATAATCCCTGCATATAATAGTCGAGCTGCATGTTGCGTCCACTTCCAACCATATTCTTTTTGGGCGATCAACCCGAGGTCGATAATCATTTCACACGTTGAGCTCGCAGCAGGCTCCACCCACATTATCGTACCGTATTGGTCAACTTCTGGATGGTGGTCAATCTTTATTAGTTGATCTCCTTGATCCCAGCCATCTCCGTCTATTCGCTCCCTATTCGCAGTATCACAGACAATAACGAGACTGTCATGTATATCATCCGCCCTTTGTTCAACAGCTGCTTCATCCGTTAAAAATGCTAAGGATGGTTCTTCTTCTCCTTTCAGAACTACCTTTTTCTCTGGGTAGTTGTGGGCGATTAAAGCGGATAAGCCAGTCTGCGAGCCAATGGCATCGGGGTCCGGCTTTTCATGTCGATATATGTATATCGTCTCGTACTTTTTGATGGCTTCGATTATGTCACGCTGCATCATCATGCTCCCTTTCTATTTAAAATTTGCTATTTGTATCACGTTAGCAGTACAATGTATGAAGTTCAAATACTTACTCTGGAGGTTACAGTGAACAATGATAAAAGCATTAGTTATTGTTCTGGTTATCGCGCTCGCCATGTATGTCTTTTATAAAATAAAAACGTTCCGCACCAAAGCGCCAGCTATGAAAAAATGGGTACAGACGAAGGCCAATATAAGTCTTGGGACTTTTCTTGCTGCTTGCGGTGCAAATCTTATTTTCACGACTCGCGGAACCACTGATTCAATTGTAGGCACGGTTTTTCTTTTATTGGGCCTCGCTAACATTATCCTTGGCTGGAGGGCATATAAAGTATACCTGCCTTATGCAGCAAAAGAAGCTGAACAGCAGCGCATTAATGCATAAATTAAAAATTCAATCAGTGGGGGTTTTCATCCACCACTGATTGTTACGTAAGTCATTCGGGTTTGCGGCTATTAATTCGGGATAAATATCCTACCGGTCAAGGAGCTGGGCCATTAATAACGCTTTCCCTACTATTTCACCTTCATGGTACAACTCCACGTCCACTTTGCCATGTTTTCTTCCTACTTCCAACAGTTTTCCCTTCATATCGATCGTGCTTTCAATCTGAACGGGCTTAATAAAGTAGAGAGTAATATTTTCTACTACGATATCACCGCGCTTATATTTCCTTAATAAACGACTCCCTGTTTCCGTTACAAGCGTCGTTAAAACACCATACGATATCATTCCGAGGTAATTCGTCATTTGCGGAGCAACTTCACATTGGTAATTGTACTCCGATTCCTCATCCATTTCATAAAAGCGCCCTGTCACCAGGTCATCTAATGTTTCACCGACGTGCGGCTGTTTCTGTGTCATCTGCAACGCTTTTAGAACGTCCTGCCGGCTGATAACGCCAAGCAAATGTTTCTGATCATCAATGACAGGAAGCAGTTCGATTCCTTCCCAAACCATAACGTGAGCGACCGAAGCAACAGACGTACGTTCATTCACGGTTATGGGTTTTTTTGTCATAATACGTTCAATGGGAGTCTGCATCTGCTCTCCAAGTACATCTTTGGCCGCTACCATGCCTTGTACCTTCATATTGCTGTCAATTACTGGGTACCTACTGTGACCTGTTCTTCGGTTCATCTCATGCCATTTCTCCACGGCATTTTCCGTGGTCAAAAAATACGTATCTTGCAGTGGTATCAAAATGTCGTTAACTAATACAATCTCTTTTTTGATCAATTGGTCGTAAATCGCCCTATTGATCATAGTAGCAACCGTAAATGTATCGTAACTGGTAGAAATCACCGGCAGTTCCAGTTCATCCGCCAGCGCAATGACGTTATCGTTTGTGTCAAATCCCCCGGTAATAAGCACCGCAGATCCTGCTTCTAAGGCTAGTTTATGTACTTGATACCGGTTTCCGACAATAAGGAGATTTCCTGGTTCTACATATCTCATCATCGCTTCCAGCTTCATCGCGCCAATCACAAAACGATTTAATGTTTTATGAAGGCCATTCCTCCCACCAAGAACTTGACCGTCTACAATATTAACAACTTCAGCATATGTAAGCTTTTCAATATTTTCTTTCTGTTTTTTCTCAATGCGAATCGTACCGACCCGTTCGATTGTACTGACAAGCCCTTGATTCTCCGCTTCCTTAATAGCACGGTAAGCGGTTCCTTCACTAACTTCCAGTTCTTTTGCAATCCCCCGTACGGAGATTTTTTCCCCAACTTTCAGCTCTGTTATATATCTTAAAATTTGTGCGTGCTTAGTTGCCATCCCTTTTCACCTCTTAGGCAAGATCGGAATTACCCAAAACTGTTTCACTACATTACATTATCTGTTATATATTTCATTATACGTTTCACCCTTTGACAACGCAAGCTTTCATCCTTTTTATTGCGTGTCAATTTTATAAATCAAATACAGTTACTGGTCTAGCAAAGAACGGTTGATTCAATACGGGGTCTTCAGCTGGTCAAAAGTTAAAAAAACTGTTCCAAATACCATGTCGGTATATTGGAACAGTTGGACACATTACTATCCTGTTATAGCGGTTCTATTCTAAGTTTATAGATTCCCCCGTTTTTAAAGCTTTTCCTTCTACTGGACGAATTGATTCGACAAAAGCATCTCCATCCTGTTCAATTGCCGGGAAAGTGTTGTAGTGAATAGGTACGACGTAACGAGGTGCCAACCAATCCACGGCCTGCTTTGCATCTTCCGGTCCCATCGTGAAATTATCCCCTATTGGGACAAACAAAATATCGATATCATGCTGTTTACCATACATTTGCAAATCCGAGAAAAGGGCAGTGTCTCCCATATGATAAAGTGTTTTCCCCTCAGCTTCAAAGATAATTCCTGACGGCATGCCCGTATATACAATTTTTTGATTTTCTTCTTCCGTGTAAGAAGAACCGTGGAAAGCTTGTGTTAATTTAACACGCCCGAAATCAAAAGTGTAGCCGCCGCCTATACTAAGTGGATGAGTATCAACACCTTGCCAGCTTAAATAAGTCGCCAGTTCAAACGGCGCTACTACTAAGGAGCCGTTACGTTTTGCGATGTCCACAGTATCTCCAACGTGATCGTTATGTCCATGCGTTAATAAAATGACGTCTGCCTTTACGGCAGATGCTTCCAGACCACACTGTCCATTCCCCGTGATAAATGGATCGATAAAGATGTCTTTTCCATTTGTTTTAATGTGAACGACAGAATGTCCATGATATGTTACTTCCATAAATCAGCATCCTCCTTCATGTCTTCATACTCCATCATTCAGCAGCAACTGACAAATACTGCTCTCATACATAGTCTTCTTGCTTTATAGCTATTTTCCTTCTAAAGAGCAAGATAAACATCAGGAAGAATGGATTTAACAGAAAGTCAAAAATCACCTTTATACAACCACGTATACAAATTTCCCGACTCATCCATCCATCTAACGTCTAAGCGTTGAAGAGAAGCAGCCATATTTCCTTCAACCATTGCTGCTAATTCTTCTTTTGAGGCGTGACGATATGGCTTTATTTGGTTATACAGACCAACCACCTTTTGCTCTGCCTGTTTCCCGTTCGTTAATTCTCCATTTTCTTCGTATGTGAAGAAACCAGCATCGTATTTCCAATGAAATGTCCCTTGTTCCGTTTCTGCTGTTGCTTTAAACATAGTCGTATTGTTGATGGGCTCAGCTGTCACTGTTTGAGTGAACGAGACTAATATTACGGCACCTAATAGAATAGAAAAAAAAGCTCGCGATCTCATATTTATCACCTCATAGAATAAGATGCATGTCACGAACCTTTTTTATACATATGAATGGTTCATTTTTCCTAACGGCGTTTATGTAAAACATCAATCCCGCCAGTTACTTCAATCACAGATCCAGTGATCATGTCGGAGTCTTCGTCGCATAAAAAAGCAATCGTGCGGGCGATGTCCTCACCAGTAGCAGGACGGCCAATCGGCGTCTCTGGGTCTTTTTGCTTTCGTGCCCTGCTGAGATTTGCTTCCTTAAATTCATCCGTAACCACTCCGGGACAGACCATGTTAACAGTAATTCCGTGTTCCGCTTCTTCAACCGATACGGTTTTCGTAAGCGAGACAAGCCCCGTTTTAGCCGCAGCGTATGCGGAACGATATATCCAAGCCGGTGCCGTTTGGGCTCCTTGAAACCCATATGTCACAATTCGTCCATATGTCTGCTCTCTCATGACCGGTATCACTTCCTGAAGCAAGTAAAACATCGCAGTTAAATTACCATCTATCATTTCATGCCATTCTTCTACTGAATAATCCACCAGCTTTTTTCTCGTAAATATGTACGGCCCTGCATTATTTACTAGCACATCAATACGACCAAAGGAGAGCATCGCAGCTGATACAATACTTTTCAAATCCGCTTGCTTTGTCACATCAGCCTGCACCAGCTGGATACGTTCTTGGGCATCTGGCCAATCTGCTTTCATACGGTTGGCTGACTCAACATCATTTCTGTAACTGAGAGTGACCGTGTACCCCTGCTCTAACAACATTTCTGCTGCTTTTCTTCCCAATCCTTTTGTCCCGGCTGTCACAATGGCGTGGCGCATCATTATTCTCCTCCCTACATTTCCTTTTCCTTCATCATACTATGAAAGCGCATATACGTAAAAATAATCGTGTGATTGTTACTCTTGAAGGATAAAGACAACTAATGAAAGGTACTCACAAAATGAAACATGCTGTGTTATACTGTAATTGATACATAATTTTCCCTAGGAGGGATGACCAATGCCTAAATACCAAAATTTACTCGTAGCTGTGGATGGATCAGAAGAAGCGAAAGCAGCGCTGACAAAAGCAATTGAGATAGCTAGCGAAAATAGTGCACAATTAGTAATCGCGCATATTATTGACACGCGTACTTTTGCTACAATCGAACAATATGACCGTACCATTGTTTCCAGAGCGGAAACTTACGGACAAGAACTCCTAGACGGTTACAAGCAAGAAGCTAATCAGGCCGGAGTAGATAATGTCACTACGGTTATCGATTTCGGGTCGCCAAAAGCAAAAATCCCTAAGGATATCGCTAAAAAATACAATGTAGATTTGATTGTTTCTGGGGCTACTGGTTTGAATGCGGTAGAACGTATGCTGATCGGCAGTGTCTCTGAAGCTATCACTCGTCATTCCAGGTGTGACGTTCTTATCGTAAGAAACTCATAAGAAAAAGAGCAGGTGACAGAAATGTCTGCCTGCTCCTTTTTATTTTTCTTCTAACTTTTTCTTCCCTAAAACAATCGCTTTTTTCACTTGTTCAAAGCCTGTACCGCCGGCGCTGTTGCGTCTAGCCACCACTGTTGACGGCTTAAGGACTTCAAAAATATCTTCTTCAAATAAACTGCTTGCTTCTTTATAATCTGCTAATGGAAGGTCAAGTAGGAAGATTCCTTTTTGGATGCATTGAAGTACTAACTTTCCAACCACTTCATGTGCTTCACGGAAAGGCATTCCCTTTGAAGCTAAATAATCCGCTAATTCGGTTGCATTGGAGAAATCGGAATGAGTCTCCTTTTCCATGACCTCTGTATTTACGGACATTGTGTCAATCATGCCTGCAAAGATTTTCAACGATCCTTTTACTGTCGTTACAGTATCAAACATACCTTCTTTGTCTTCCTGCATGTCCTTATTATAAGCAAGAGGCAGTCCTTTTAAGAGTGTGAGCAAAGACACAAGACTTCCATAAACTCGCCCTGTTTTGCCTCGAATTAACTCAGCCATATCAGGATTTTTCTTTTGCGGCATAATACTGCTGCCAGTCGCGAATGTATCATCCAGTTCAATAAATTGAAATTCCTGGCTTGACCATAAAATAAATTCTTCTGCCAGACGGGAAAGGTGCATCATAATCATTGCAGAGGCACTCATAAACTCGAGGATAAAGTCACGATCACTAACAGCGTCAAGACTATTTTCATAAATACCGTCAAATCCAAGAAGTTCTGCTGTATACCCTCTATCAATCGGAAATGTTGTACCGGCAAGCGCTCCTGCTCCGAGCGGTGAGATATTCAATCGTTTCAGACTGTCTTCCAAACGGCCGTAATCACGTTCTAGCATCCAAAAATAGGCTAGTAAATGATGCGCAAACGAAACCGGTTGTGCTCTTTGTAGATGAGTGTATCCTGGTATTAAAGTCTCGACATGGTTTTCTGCCTGATTGATCAACGCTTGCTGCATTTGCTTTATTACTTCCATAATTTCTTTCGTATGCTTACGTAAGTACAAGTGCATATCTGTCGCTACCTGGTCATTCCGGCTTCGTCCAGTATGTAGCTTTCCGCCTGTAGGCCCAATTTCATCTGTTAAAAACTTCTCTATATTAAGATGAATGTCTTCATTTTGAACGGAATATTCCAGGCTGCCATTTTTGGATTTTTGTAATATCTTTTCAAGCCCATTCTTTATAGTCTCTGCTTCTTCTTCTGTAATAATGTTACAAGCAGCAAGCATTTTAACATGGGCAAGGCTGCCTTCAATATCTTCTTCTACCAATTCTTGATCAAAAGGGATGGATGCCCCAAAGGCATCCACCCACTCCTCTGCACTCTTTGTAAATCTTCCGCCCCACAATTTCGTCATACGTTAACACCTTTCTTATTCACCATACTGTGAACCTTCGTTGGCAGACCCCAAAGCTCGATAAAGCCAACCGCTGCGTTTTGGTTAAATTCATCTTCCGGTGTGTACGTAGCAAGCTTTTCATTGTAGAGAGACATCTCTGACTTTCTTCCTTCGATAATCGCATTTCCTTTAAAGAGCTTGACTCTCACGACACCCGTTACATTCTGCTGGGTCTCTTGCAGAAAAGCTTCCAGTGCATTTCTGATCTGTGAAAACCATAGTCCATCATAGATCACTTCAGACAATTTTTTCTCGATAACCGGTTTGAAATGCGCAACCTCTTTTGGCAACGTAAGATCTTCTAGCTCTTTATGCGCCTTGATTAATGTCATAGCCCCTGGACATTCATATACTTCTCTTGATTTAATCCCTACCATTCTATTTTCCACATGATCGATTCTGCCGACGCCGTGTTTGCCGGCAATGTCATTTAACTCTAGGATCAATTCATCAAGTTCGTACGCTTTCCCGTTAATTGCCACAGGTTTCCCTTGAACGAATTCAATTTCAATAACATCCGCTTCATCCGGTGTTTTTTCAAGAGGCGCTGTTAATTCATAAGCACCTTCCGGCGGCGTCGCCCATGGATCTTCAAGGATTCCACACTCATTACTTCTTCCCCAGAGATTTTGGTCGACGGAATATGGATTATCTAAATTAATTGGAATTGGAATGTTATGTTTCTGAGCATATTCAATCTCTTCATCTCTCGACCAGCCCCATTCTCTTACTGGAGCTAACACCTCAAGATCCGGATTCAAGGCTTGAATGGATACCTCAAAACGCACTTGATCGTTTCCTTTCCCTGTACAACCATGAGCGACAGCATCAGCATTTGTTTGTTCAGCTATTTCTACGAGCTTTTTGGAAATGAGCGGTCTAGAAAGTGCAGATACGAGTGGATACTTTTGCTCGTATAAAGTATGTGCCTGTAAGGCAGGTAAAACAAATTCTTCCGCGAATTCCTTTTTCGCATCAATTGTATATGATTGAACAGCCCCTACTTGCAGTGCCTTATCTTTTACAAAATCAAGATCTTTCCCTTCTCCTACGTCCAGTCCAACTGCTACTACGTCATAACCGCTGTCCTTTAGCCATTGAATTGCTACCGAAGTATCAAGACCACCAGAATACGCTAGTACTACTTTCTTGTTTGCCATTTTATAAACACCCTCCGTCTTTAAAGTTGAATATTCATACTGAAGTTATTATTTTTATACATTGATTTGCAAAAATATGAGAGGCATCCGCCTCACATGTAAAATCTGTTTTCAACTTTGATTTGTTGTTATACATACTTTAACAAGCAGAACATGATTTTGCAATACTTATTCATAAAAAAGCATAAAAATTTATTTTTCACTTATGGATTAGACGAAGTGTGTCCCGAGCAATCATCAATTCTTCATTCGTTGGAATGACCATTATTTTGACAGGCGAGGATGGTTTATTTATGAAAATTTCCTTTCCGCTCACCCTATTTCTATCCCTGTCAAACTCAACTCCCATGAATTCCAGCCCCGAACAGACCGCCTCTCGAATAACCGTACTGTTTTCGCCGACTCCCGCTGTAAATACAATAGCATCTACCCCGTTAAGACTGGCAGCATATACACCAATATACTTATGTATACGAGTTGCATAAACACGCAGCGCGATGGCTGCTTTTTCATCTCCCTCTTCTGCTGCTTTAATAATATCTCGAAGATCACTGGATCGTTCACTCATCCCCAATAACCCACTTTTATTATTCAATACGTCTATTACTTTTTCTGCTGTTTGCCCAGTCTTTTCCATAATATAGGGGATAAGCGCAGGGTCGATGTTCCCTGACCTCGTTCCCATTGCCACACCGGCAAGCGGTGTAAAACCCATAGATGTATCAATGGAGAGTCCGTTTTCAATTGCCGTCATACTAACACCATTCCCAATATGACAGGAGATTATTTTTAAGTTATGAATGTCTTCCCCCATTAATTCCGCTGCCCGATGACTCACATATTTATGCGAAGTTCCGTGAAAACCGTATTTACGCACGCGATACTTGTCATAGTATTCATAAGGGATACTGTATAGAAATTTTTCTTTCTTCATCGTCTGATGGAAGGCTGTATCAAATACAGCTACAGCAGGCACTTCGGGAAGAATCTTTTGGACCGCACGAATTCCCACTAGATTAGGGGGGTTGTGTAGAGGTGCTAGTTCACTAAGTTCTTCAATGTCTTTTTTGACCTCTTCATCTATGAGTATGGATTCCGAGTATTTCTCCCCTCCGTGAACGACACGATGGCCGACACCATCAATTTGGGAAAACGAATGAATGACTTCCGATTCTATTAATTGCTTTAACGCCAATTCTAAAGCTGATTGGTGATTCGGTAAGGGACAGGTTTTTTCGACTGTTTTTTCGTTACCTTTAATATAGATGTGAGAGTTGTCCATACCAATTCTTTCTATCAAACCTTTTGCCAGTAAGTTCTCATCCGGCATGTCAAGAAGCTGAAATTTCAAAGAAGAGCTTCCAGCATTAACAGACATTATAACCGCCATGTACTTGGACTCCTTTTTTTCTGAAATTGTTGTTCCTTGCTTGTTTAAGATGGAGTAAATCCCTGTTCATTAAACCATTTATTTATTTGCTGAACCATATCCGCCAATGCTTCCTGCTTGGTAAAGGAAGGCAGCTCAGCGAATAGTGCTTGAGACGGCTGCGTTATTCCCTTTCCTTTCTTTTGCAGCATCCAGATACTTTTGCCAAATTGATCTGATTTAAACATGGACTTCGGAAGCTGTAAAAGCCCGAGAGTGTATGCATGCTCCTTTATAAAACGATGCAGTGCAGGTGCTTCTTCACTTTCAAACATAAAATTAGGGATCAGCAGAACAAAAAAGCCGCCTTCTTTTACATAACCCATGCATTTTTCTATCATCAGATGATGCACGTATGACTTTCCCTTACTCGCTTTTAGAGTAAACTGTTCGGTTACCTCCTCTTTCGGATAATGACCGACTGGCAGATCTGATACCACTGCATCAACCGGGGGTACAGCAAGCTGCTCGATTGCGTCCTGATGAAATAATTCAACATGATGTTCTTGAAGATTTGTAATAACGTAAGCAATATGAAGCAGGGTTTCATCTGCCTCGACGCCGTAAGCCACTGCTTTTGCAGGAAGCTGATTCAACACCGCACTTAACAAATTGGCAGTCCCTGTTGCCGGGTCCAATACAGCTGCAGCCTGATTACCAGCAGTAAGTTTCTGAGTGAGGTATCCCATAAACATTGCTACTGCGTCCGGAGTCATCGCATGATGAGGCTGAACCGCTTCCTTCATACCTTTAATAACAGCTAACTGGAATGCTTTGCGAATCCCCTCTTTCTCTATCTCTCCCGGTATCTCTTCTCGCAACTTTGTTTCCAGTCGTCTTTTCTCTTCTTCCGGAAGGTTTTGAACAATCGATTGCTCTATAATATCCTCCCCCGCTTCCGCCAGCGCATCTAAATATGTCATATCCATATGCTGTTGCAACGAAACCGCTATTTCATCAACAAGCGCATATAATTTTTCTACTTCCGTTAACGGCTGCACGAGACATCGTCCTTTCCTTATCATTCCATCATAACTTCTTACGAAAGTATAGCAGAAACAAGCTTTTTATTGAACACTCAATGGTTGCGCTGAAAATATCCTTCTTTTTTTAAAAAAACCAATAAAAAAAGCCGGGCTAACGGTCTGCCCGCCCGACTTATTTTTACTATGAGAAAGGAGGAGATTCACCGGTGTCGGCTCCCTTCCCTTTCATCATCTCTTGAATTTTTTCCACGGCCTGTGGAGCAAATTCTAATAATTTTTCGTAAAGATGGGTGTTTTCATCTAGATGTACCATTTTTACTCCCGAAGCGTTGACGATGAGAAAGGCAATCGGGGTGATAGAAACACCTCCACCACTCCCCCCTCCAAACGGATGATCCTCAGCTGTGTCACTTTGCCCTTTTTGTAAAAACTCGCTACCACCTGCTGCAAAACCAAACCCAACTTTTGTAACTGGTATGATCACGCTGCCGTCCGGGGTTTCGACAGGATCGCCAACAATTGTATTGACATCCACCATATCTTTTAAGTTTTCCATCGCTGTCTGCATGAGCCCTTCAATCGGATGATCTGTCAATTAAGATGCCTCCTTCTCATTACCCTTTTTTTCTTTCGTCCTTTTCCAAAAAGCAAATATGTCACCGTGAAACAGTCTCGTCACTTTTATTCCAGCAATGATAGCATTCCCGAGTCTCATCGATAACATACATGAAAAGTCAGTATTAAACACCGACTTATTAAAGTAAGGAGTGACATGGAAGATCGGAGAACAGTGAAAAGAAAAGATGGCTGATCCTGCTCCTGCAAGAGAAGATTTCATTGACCACAACATTCCAGTTAACATACCAGACCAGGCTGCGTCCCTTGTACCGATTTCACTATTCCACTTGAATTTCTTCACCTTCACTTTTGACAAAAGTTTCATCAAAATAGGTATCATACCGCTTACGTGGTTTAGAAGTACTTGTATCGTTTCCAACTTGTCTTTTATTTCTGTTGGTGTTTGTTCAACGTGTTTTTCCTCTCGGTTACCTATGTTTGATTTTGCCTTTTTTTTAATCACCACAGCCGATTTCTCTTCATTTAAGGCTATGACGGGGAATTGATATTTTTTGTGAAATACATACCAGACCTTTACGTGCAGTAAGATGTCTTGTCTTTTTCCCTTTTGTGTCAAATGAAAAAATACGTCAATAGGAGTGATCATGATCAGAGCGATAATAACAAGAAGCACGCTTCCTATAAGAGCAATCCATTGCATACATACTCGTCCGCCTTTTTCTTAATTACAACCAGTATTGACATGGTTCTCTATTCATAAACAACAAAAAGAGACGCCTGGAATATTAATTCCCGCGTCTCTTTTTATTACATTTTTATTTTTCCACATGTACGACTCGAGTATCGCCAAAGATGTCATGAATACCTTGTTTTTCATCCATAAAACCAACGATCAAATAAAGCACATTTGTGATGATTACACTTCGGTAAATGAAGCGGCCAATTACCTCTCGAAATATCAAGTCTGACCAGCGGAGAGGGGTACCATCTTTGTGAACTACTTTTATTCCAAGTATCATTTTGCCAAGTGTTTGGCCAAAATATTTGGTCATTACTACGAAATATACATAAGAAACAACCACACTCAAAAGACCTTGCAAAGTAAAAAATCCTAATAACGTAACGGATGCATTTTCCAAAAACATAAGCGGGCTAAGCAAAATGCCGTTTACACTGAACACGATCAGCAGGTCAAACAGATACGCCCAAAACCTCATCCAGAAGCCAGCATATTCTCCCAAGGAAACCGGAACATGCTCCTCGGCCACAAATTCTTCATTTATTTGATTATCCATGCTGATCCCCCTTATTCCGTATACAAGTACATCGCACGCGGCGTTTCGGAATCCATTAATAGCTCTTTAATTCCGAGCAGTTCTGAATCACTTACGAATAAGCTGCGGGCTGATGTACCAAGAAATTGGTTAAACGTAAAGCCACCTTGATAGCGAACAACAAGCGGATCCTTTATATCTTCCTCTTTTTTCATTATCTCGATTGTATCTTCAAGCGTTCCCAATTCATCGACAAGATTAACTTCTTTCGCTTGCTTTCCAGAATAAACACGCCCGTCACCAATCTCACGGACTTTTTTCTCGGGCATGTCGCGCCCCGAGGCAATTACTTTGACGAAGTCACCGTAAAAGTCATCAACCATCGATTGGAGGATTGCTTTTTCCTCTTTTGTCATTTCACGATTTCCTGACATAATGTCTTTATATTTTCCGCTCTTGATTGTATTAAATTCGAGACCAATGTCTTCCGCTAACTTAGCGTAATTAATACTTTGCATGATAACCCCAATAGACCCGGTCACAGTCGCAGGATGGGCGACAATTTTGTCCGCTGGAGCCGACACATAATACCCTCCGGAAGCTGCTGTATTTCCCATCGACACATACACTGGCTTGCCGTGTTCTTGAATTTCTTTTACTTTGTCGTGGATTTCAGCGCTTTCCACTACCCCACCTCCTGGGGTGTTAACACGCAGAATAACGCCACTGACGCTTGCGTCTTCTCCTGCTTTCTCAAGAAGCCGTAAAAACTGCCGGTGGTTGTATGTAGCGGTGTTTACGAGTGAAGGAGCCGAACCGGTATCTTGAATGACTCCCTCCAGTGTGATAATAGCAATCTTGCCACCGCCCTGCCCTGATTCGACAATTTTTTCTTCAATCCCATCATCGCTTCCACCCAATACTTGATCAAAATTCGTTGAAGCGATGGATGTCACTATCTGAAAGCCTACTGACACTACTAAAAGAAATGCAGCGATTCCTACTGCTGCCCATCTTTTACCATTCATCATCTTCATTTCCTCCTTCGCTGTCTGTTAACCTTACTCACCTTTATACTGGAACTTTTCATTGACTACTGTCCCTTTTACCACTGCCGCGGCGATCTCCTCAGCTGGTACGGTCAAAATATCCCGATCAAGAATCGTGAAATCCGCAAGAAATCCAGGGGAAATCTTTCCCATTTCTGTTTCTTTTCCGATTGCACACGCACTTCCTGTCGTGTAAAGGGAAACTGCTTCAAATGCAGTTAGTTTTTGGTCAGGCAAATAGCCTTCATGTTTTTCAAATGGGTACTTTCTTGTAACCGCAGCCTGTATGCCAGCCAATGGATCAACTGGCTCAATCGGAGCATCTGATCCACCTGCACAGGAAATACCGGAATGTATCAACGTTTTCCAAGCAAACGAAGTAGAGATGCGCTTCGCCCCAAGTCGTTCTTCCACCCACGGAAAATCGGACAGAACAAAATGAGGTTGCAAATCAAGTGCTACACTCAGAAGCTGCAGCCTTTCTACAAGATCAGGAGGTGTCATCTGGGCATGAATAATCCGATCTCTAACACCCTCAGGACTGGGATGATCTTCCAACGCTTCAATAACATATTCAAGTGCAAGATCTCCTATCGCATGGACTGCTACCGGCATCTTACATGCACGAGCGTTTTTAACAAGCAACTGCAACTGTTTTCTAGTATGAATAGCAATCCCCGAAGTTTCTCGTTCATCTGTATAGGCTTCCCGCAGGAGTGCTGTTCTGCCGCCCAAGGCGCCATCGGCAAAAATTTTAACCGCCCCGAAAGACAAATATTCACTAAGCGCACCATATTCGTATCCTAACTGATGCATGTCTTCTACAACTTCATGATGTACGAGTAAGTTCATTCGCAATTTTGGGCCTGCCTCGTTAAGGTAGTCACGAAAAATTCCGAGTGTACGGTTAAAGCCTCCGTAATAATTTAAATCTTCCGTGTGGCCTCCTGTCAGCCCTTTTTTTACCATTGCCTGTACTGCGACTCGTAAAGCCTCACGCAGATCCTTATCATCGACTTGCGGCTGAGCCGTTTTTATTACATCAACAGCCCGATCCAGTAAGTATCCGCTGTTCTCACCATAAGCATCTTTAACAATAATGCCCCCTTCCGGATCAGGAGTAGTACTTGTAATGCCTGCTTTCTCAAAGGCAAGAGAGTTTGCAAGTGCTGCATGTCGGCAAATTCTGGTCAACAGCATTGGATTGTTGGGCGCAATTGTATCTAACTCACGGCGGTGGAAGATTTTTTTGTCAGAGAAATGGTTCTCATTCCAACCATCTCCAATTAGCCACTGGCCTGGCTTTAACAGGCTGGCTTTGTCGGTCAATAAGTCTTTCATTTCGATAGAGGATGTACAGGTTGACAGATCCAGCCTAAGCATGGCTTCCCCTAATCCAAGCATATGTAAGTGGCTGTCTGTAAAGCCTGGAAACATTACTGCTCCCTGTAAGTCATGCCAGTGATCGATGTTTTTATACTTTTTTTCAAGTTCTTCTTTCCCACCAATTGCTTGGATCTTCCCGCTCTCAGTTAAGACAGCTTCGACACGTTCTCCTACTCGTTCCATCGTGTAAATCGTACCGTTAAACCACAACGTTCCCACACTTGTCACGACCTTCCTTGATTAACGCTCTTACCTATTTTAGTTGATTGAATCAATTTCAGAAGTACTAGTCCAGCAAATAAATGCGAATAATTATAGTATATAATCATTAATTATTCATTTGGGAAGGCGGCAACTCCAGAGGGAAAAGCAACAGTCCGAAGACCCCGCAGACCTGCTTGAATGGACACAACCTAACTACGCGAGCGTCTATCGCAACGGTTGCATGACCTACATCCTGTAGGCCCGAGGCTGAGGCGTTGCTGCGGCAAAGAAGACACAGTGAGAGCAAGCGTAAGCGCAGTCTCGAACTGATGTCGCCCTTGTGCCTGTAGGTGAAAGCGTCCGCCTGCAGTGGGAATCAACCGTTCTATACTATATCCGAATTGTTCGGATTTCGATAACTTCATTTGAATAATGAAATTGATTCGATTTATAACAAATCATCCATCACTTCTGTTTTTGCAGTGGAGCGGCCAATGGTCAACGTTTCCACGTTATTTACCGCCTTTTCGATATATGGCTCAAAATGAAGGCCCTTTTCATAAAGAGCTGCTTTTTCACGACGTGGCTTCGTTACTGAATCGTCCGGCAAAAAGATCGTGCAACAATCTTCATAAGGAAGAATCGAAAGCGGATACGTCCCGATTTCTTTCGATATATCGACAACTTCTTGCTTATCCATTGTGATAAGCGGACGTAAAACCGGCACATTCGTTACTTCATTGATAGTATGCATGCTCTCCAACGTTTGCGAAGCAACTTGACCGAGGCTCTCCCCGTTCACAATCGCCTTTGCGTTAATTTTTGTCGTGATTTGCTCTGTTATGCGTAGCATCATCCTCCGCATAATCGTCATCGCGTAATGTGAAGGGATATGAGCATGAATGGCTTTTTGCAATTCCGTAAACGGAACAACGTGCAACGTAATCGGTCTGCCAAACGAAGTAAGAACACGCGTCAGATCTTCAACCTTTTTTCGAGCCCGCTCATTCGTATAGGGCGGGCTGTGGAAATGTACAGCTTCAATTTCCGCGCCTCTTTTCATCGCCAAGTAACCTGCCACCGGGCTGTCAATCCCTCCTGACAGCATTAAAGTGACTTTGCCCGCTGTGCCGACAGGCAAGCCACCTGCCCCTTTTGTGCGGCCGCAGGTCATGTATGTTCCTTGTTCCCTAACCTCCACTGTCACTTCCACATCAGGGTTGTGTACATCCACACTGACATTTTCTGTATTGCGCAAAATGTGGGCCCCGACTTGGCGGTTTAATTCCTGGGACCGTACTGGAAAATTCTTGTAAGAACGGTGTGCACTTACTTTAAATGTTGCTTTTTCCCCCTCGTGTTGCCTGTAAGCCTGCAAAGCTGTCTCTTTTATTTGTTCGAGATCATTCATAGATTTCATCGCCAAGCTGAAAGAAGAAATACCAAAAATAACCGAAAGCTTATTCATAACTTCTTGAGGATTTTCACCGTGCAGTTCAATCACCATTCGTCCGTACGTTCGTTTCACTTTACAAGCTGGATGATCTTTTAAAGCATGCTGTACATTTTTTTTTAACGTTTTTTCAAAATCTCCACGATTTTTACCTTTTAAAGCGAGTTCGCCATAGCGAACTAAGATATGGTCGTATATCATTATAATCCCGCTCCTATTTATAACTTTATTTCAGCCACTATTTCCTTTATCGCGTTCATAAACCCTTTAACCTCTTCTTCAGTAGTATCAATGGAATAACTAATTCGAATGGCGCTTTCCGCCTGCTCTTTTTTGGCTCCGAGCGCAAGCAGTACGGCACTCGGCTCTTCCAGCTTTGAAGAGCAAGCTGATTTGGTTGAAACATGATATTGCCGCTTCGTCAAAGCTTGAATTAACACCTCTGGTTTCAAGCCTGGAAAAGATACGTTAATAATGTGAGGTGCCGAATGTTCTTTAGAGGTATTTATAACTGTTCCTTCCACGCCTTCCAAATCGTTAATAAGTTTATTTTTCAATGTTATCAGCCGTGTCTGGTCATATTCCAAGCGTTCCCGTGATAGCCGCAGTGCTTTCGCCATAGCAGTTATTCCAGGGACATTTTCTGTTCCCGCTCTAACCGTTCTTTCTTGACCCCCACCATGGAATAATGGCGATAGTATTACCCCTTCTCTTACATAAAGTGCTCCCGTACCTTTCAGTCCATGGAACTTATGCCCGGAAATAGTTGCCAGATCTATCTTTGCTTCTTTGAAATCCAGCGGCAGCAGCCCTGCTCCTTGCACATGGTCTGTGTGAAAATATAATTTTGGGTAAGCTGCCAACCGTTCACCTATTTCTTTTATAGGCTGTACAGAACCTATTTCATTATTAACATGAATGATCGAAACGAGGATCGTGTCATCTCTTATTGCATCTAAAACATCATCAGGATCCACAAGCCCTTCTCTATTGACCGGAACGTACGTTACAGTAAAGCCGGCGGCCTCTAGTTGGCAAAAAGCCTCTTTCACGGATGGGTGCTCTATTGTCGAAGTAACCAGGTGCTTCCCCCGGTTCATGTGTTTCATAGCAGTCCCTTTGATTGCTAAATTATTTCCCTCTGTTCCACCAGAGGTGAATACCAATTCTTCAGGCTTGATTTTCAGTAAGGAAGCCATTGATTCTCGCGCTTTTCTTAATAGTGTCTCTGCTTCGGTACCGAGACGATGCAGCGAGGATGGATTTCCAAAATACTGGTACGAAGCTTGTTGGTAAGCTTCCATCACAGTGTCCCACGGTTGTGTTGTAGCACTGTTATCTAAATAAACCATGTATACTCCTCATTTCCCGCTCCAAATTTCAGTTTTTTTTCGATTTCTTTCTAGTGATGCAACACCTTATCTTATCACATTTAACCGTAACAAAAAATAAAGAGCTGTCCTTTGATAAGGAACAGCTCATATTCTATCGCACTAGTTCGATTGCCTTATTAATAGATACCGTTCCTTTTGCTGGCCCAATCTGGATAGCAGAAGAAAGGTAGGCATCATTCTTTAAATCTGCTTCTTCTCTTTTAGATAACCGCTTTCCGATAAGCTCCATCCCACCCTCGTCCTTCTGTGTACTTGAAGGAATGGGGACGGGTTTATCTTGAGCTTCGTTAAGCCCTTCTTCAATTGACAGAACCCCCAACTCTTCATCTAGTTTTAACGCGAGCTCTTCTACTGTGAGGTGCTGCTCCGTGACGTCAATAGATTGGTTATCAGCCAACTTATAAAGAAAAAAACCCCAAACAGAAAAACAAACAAAGACAGACATGATAACCATGTGTCTAGCATTCATCGTGTTACCTTCCGTGATTTCCCATTAATTTTCACCGCTGATATTCGTAAGGACATTTGGGTCCAGCTTTTCAATCGCCTGCACTGCGGCCGTGACTGCTTCATCATAGTACCCTCTCCGAAAGTAGTCTTCAGCTGCCTCTAACGCTTCATCGACAGCTTCTGAGTGCCGGCGGTATTTATTCCCATATTGAATGGCTCGCTCAGCAAGCTTAGCTTGTTTCATAGTCGCACGCAACTGCTGGTGCATCTTGGTAACAAATTGTTCAGCTTCCCCCACTAGCTTATTCACGTTGCCCATTTCCACAGGCATTTCCTCGATTGCTGCCCACGCTGCGTCCAGTCGCTCCCCTGCTTCCTCAAGTTCATGCAACAAACTGGCAGGAATCTTGGGTAGCATCGCTCTTTGCAGTGTCATCCTGTCATTTAAGACTTTGCGCCGTTGCTCCTTGAGTGTTTCGAGGGCTTTTAATTCATCTTCCCGGAGTGTGTACAGTAATTCTCTCGATTGACGTACTGCATGATCAATACGCTTAACATCCTTTTGTATCTCTAACAAATTTGATTTCAAGCCGATAAAAGGCAGTTTTTGATTTTCTTGAAGATCCATAAAAACCCGCCATTTTTTTAAACTTTCTTCCATGGCCTCTTCTGCCTTCTGCTGCTTTTTTTCCTCCTCTTCAGGAACACGATAGCTTACTTTTACTTTTTCTCGTTCTTCTTCAAGGTCATCAAGCCGTTCAACAAGGTCTTCCATATCTTTTTTCACAGAGATTATGTTCTCTTCAACAAACAAGCGTGCTTCTGCTTCTGCTTCTAATGTGTCATAGATATAATCTACGTAATCACGAATTTCAACAATTCTCCCCTGAACTCTATCTAATTCTAAATCACCGACAGATTTATAAAGTTCAGGAAGTTCTCGTCGAATTTCTTGAAGCTGATGATGGAAATCATAATGACTTAATTCGTATCCGGCTGTTTCCATCTCCTTCATACCATCTACTGCTTCCTGAATCTCTTTTGGTAAATCAGATTCTATTTCTATAAATAGAACAGGCACTTGCTTCAATTTTGTCTGTTCTTGCGTTACCTGTGCTCCTAATTCTTTTAAAATGTGGTTTGCTTTTATGTAATTACCGGCCTCTGTTTCGACATCAAATTGGGCAAGTGCTTCTTTCAACTCGTTTAAATGTGCCTCAAATGTAGTAGCAGTACTTCCTAAAGAACGCCAATTCTGAGAGATAAACTTCTGCATCTCTAGAAAACGGGCTCTTATTTCCGTGATCCCCTCTCTGCTCTCTTCCTCACTATGTATGAGTTCTTCAACTTCTACAAAAATAGTATGTATCATCTCATCGATGCCTTGGAGCTGGCGATCAACCATACTCAGCATCTCTCTTGCAGAACGGAAACGGTATTTGTTTGCCTGCTCTTCAATATCGAATAAAGTTTCATCAATATTCGGGAGATGGTCTTCAAGAATCTCATCCCATTCATCGCGCCATTTCTCAAACTTTACTTCGGTTTCGCCGGACATCGTCAGCGTTTTGACCTTCGCTATTTCTTCGGCTACTTGTTGATTCGCAATCGTCGTTTTCCGTTTCTCAAGCTGGTCTACTTCCTTATATATTATTCTTCGGAAAACAGCTCCGTAAATAATGACCGCAGCGATTAATACAGCTGCAGCAATAATAATATATACAATCATGAGTCTTCACTCCTGTTTTCCTGCCGTTTCTTTTATCAATTGCAAAGGGAATATAAATGTATTTTCGTCATATTTATCATATTCCCTGCTTTTTTTGCCAAAACCTTCTAAAAAACTTGCTATTCTATGTTGAAATTACATCTTTATGATAACATGGAAATAGTAATTATGTGAAAAATGCTTTCAAAAAGGAACAAATTTTATTTTTCTTCACTGGAAAGGAGTCAAAAAATGAAAATTCACCGTGACGGCCATGTTCATACCCCTTTTTGCCCCCACGGCTCTCTTGATTCATTTAAAAAGTACATTGAAAGAGCCATTAAGGAAAACCTCTCCACGATAACCTTTACAGAACATGCCCCTCTTCCAGCTGGATTTGAAGACCCCGTGCCTACAAAAGACAGTGCGATGTCCCTAGCAGATTTATCGGCTTATGTAGAAGAAATAGAGACATACAAAAAAGAATATAGAAATGACATCACCATTTTAACGGGACTGGAGATAGATTACATCGAGGGATTTGAAGAAGAAACACGGGCTTTTCTTGACCAAGTGGGTCACTTACTTGATGATAGCATTTTATCCGTGCATTTTTTAAAAACAGGTAATGAGTATACATGCCTGGACTACAGTCCAGAGTCTTTTCAAACATTAATTAAAAAGACAGGTTCACTTGAAGACACAGTAAATCTATATTTCAAAACAGTTTTGTTATCTATTGAGAGTAATCTAGGTACGCATAAGCCTAAACGGATCGGCCACATAACCCTTGTACGAAAATTCCACCACGAATTCCCAGTAGTCCTGGATGAAAATAAAATCATGGACTTACTCGATTCCTTGCACGAAAGAGGAATGGAGCTTGATTACAACGGTGCCGGCACAGCAAAACCATTATGCAGGGAGCCGTACCCGCCAGATCATATTGTAAAAGAAGCAAAAAAAAGAGGCATCCCGCTCATATACGGATCGGATGCTCATCAAGCAAAAGATATGATGCAGGGGCTTGAGACAATGATACCAATATCAAGGGAGTCGTAATTAACTTGCCCAAGCGTCGATGTTGGATTAGCTTTGGATGACGTTTCGCTCCCTGTACGGCGACATAAAAACATCCGACTGCTCCTGCGTAAGCATTATCTTGGACGCCCACACGCTTAGCTCCTTAATATAAATCGATATAAAGCGGTTATGCTGTGGATGAAGCTGAAATACTTCACGTACATACTGATGATGTAAAAAAGGCATCGTGACCATCCCTCGAAATTGCATGATCGTCCAATTTATTGGAAGGCGCTCTAATGTGCCTTCCTGCATCCCTTTTTTCAAGACAATCGTATACAAATGTTTCTCTTTCATCAAATAAGTGCTGGTGATTTCCCGAATCAACGTAGAATCAAGTGTCATTTCTCGCAGAACGAACCGTGCCCGCAAATGCTGTTCCTTCATATATTGCAAACTTCTTTCTGCCATCGCCATCAGCTTTATAAACGTATCAGCATGTGTTTCTTTTACAGCACTCTCTAATTCTTGCAAGTATCCCTCAAGAAATCCAACCATCAAAGCCTCTAGTAGTCCCTGTTTTCCTCCAAAATAATAAGAAATCAAGGATAGGTTGACTTCTGCTTTCGATGCAATTTCCCTAACCGTCGTCCCGTGAAATCCTTTATTTGTAAACAAAACGGTCGCAGCTTCTAACATTTTATCCTTCGTATTCCCGGCGTTGTTCAACATTATCGCCTCCTTTAAAACGTAGAAACCTTTTATTAATAGATTCCTTATCCCCCTCCTTAATTCCTTGTCAAAAATATCGACATTAACGTATAGATTTCGTCTTATTTTTCACGAAAAAAAGATCTCTCTTTTCATTTAAGAGAAATCTTTAGGAATACCTTTATACAGCACTTGATTTTTTCCTTGGTTTTTTGCCTCATACATTGCCTGGTCTGCATCCCGGAACAGGGAACTGAGTGTTTGGTCTCTCTCTTTCTCCCAGCATGCCACTCCGCAAGACATTGTTACCCTTGGCCGAGTACATGCCGCAACCTTTTCAGAAATCCGGCGCGCTACCATTTCCCCAGCGTCTGGCAAGCAATTCGGCAAATATACTGCAAGTTCTTCTCCTCCCCATCTCGCTGCAATAT
Source organism: Bacillus piscicola (assembly GCF_022458745.1). Lineage (GTDB taxonomy): Bacteria > Bacillota > Bacilli > Bacillales > Marinococcaceae > Alteribacillus_A > Alteribacillus_A piscicola. Next base: position 597,820 of record NZ_JAJJJF010000001.1, on the reverse strand, counting down.
CATGGCAACGAATATTCGCTTGAATAATCCCGCTTACTTGGATAATGATTTGATCTCCGGTTTGATGTCCAAATGTATCGTTCACTTCTTTGAAATCATCAATATCAAATAATAAAAGTGTACCTACACTATCTGTGGCGAGAGCTTCGTTGATACATTCTTCAAGGTAATGACGGGAGTATAAGCCTGTCAATTGGTCGGTAATAACCATTTTTTCCAGCCTTTCGTGCAAAGCAGCATTCATAAATGCAAGTGTAGAGTGTTCAACGAGTGACTGAAGAAGCTTGAACTGATGAAAGGTGAATGCCCGAGGTTCTTTACCTAGTATAATAACCGAGCCTTTCAACTTGCCGCTCTGCATCATTGGAACAGCGATCAGTGAATGATAGCCTGTAAATGTATATTCAGGGCGGCAAGTCAATTCACTGATAAAAAAAGCATCCCCCTTCATTTCAAAATGTTTTGATATTTTTAGCGCTGCTTCGAAGTTCTTTGTCTCTTTTAAAAAAGGGTCATTTAAATCCTGCACCTTAGCCGTTTCGTCTAACAGCACAAATACAACTTTTCCATGCGGGACGATTTTATTAATTTGTATCCTCATACTATTAATAATTTCATCAATTCTTAAATGAGAATTCAAGAGACGGGATGTCTCATTTAGAAGCTGAAGATCTTTAACAAGAGTTCTCGACTGCTCATATAGCTCTCTATTTTCGAGAGCATTTCCACCAAGATCTGCAAGTGCTATGATAAACTCTTGCTCCAGTTCAGAGCTCATGACCGGATACGTGCCTAAAATCTGCAAAACACCATAAACACCTTGTCTTCCCCGAAGCGGAACGTATAAAACAGCAGTACCGGGCTCACTAGTTTCCTCAAATTGAACAGTGCCCGTTACATAGGTTTTTTGTATTTGGTCATGTATGTTTTCAAAGCCATACATGAAATTGACGCCAGGGAGATCATTTTTCACTTCCCAATCCTGTGAAAGATGAAGCGTTATCAAACTAGAAGGAAATGCTTCTTGCAGAACAAAAATAATCTCTTTGACTACATCACTGGCATGCATAGAGATATGAAACTTTTTGGTTACACGCATTAACAAATCGATACGTTCCGTTTGTTCTTCCCTGGCATCCATTATTTCACCACCGAATCGTATTATAGAACTATTTTTTTTATTAGATTGTCACTTTCATACCTTCGGCGCATGCCTTTTATACGTATCATTATAAACTATATTCACAAAAATTTCCTTAACAATTTTATAATTTCGACTGTCAGCGGGTTTCAGTTGACTTACCAACTAGTAAAATATATAATGATCTTTGTGTGAAAAGACAGCCTGGACAAACTTGATGTGTGATTTTCATTTTGTTCCTCAACCCGCGGCTGATCCATGGTTGAAGGTGTACTGTGTAACCTCTAGCTGTCGAGGCGAAGGTGCATGAAAACAAAATGCTCGTGTCAGGAGATTGTCATTGTTGTTCTCTTTTCAAACTAATCTAATATAAAAAGGAGGGATCTTGTATGGCACGCTATACAGGACCATCTTGGAAAAAATCACGCCGCTTCGGTATTTCTCTTAGCGGTACGGGAAAAGAATTAGAAAAACGCCCTTATGCACCGGGTGAACATGGACCGACTCAACGGAAAAAGCTATCTGAATACGGCCTTCAGCTTCAAGAGAAACAGAAGCTTCGTTTCATGTACGGCTTGAATGAACGACAATTCCGTCGCACTTTTGAACAAGCCGGGAAAATGGGAGGCGTTCATGGTGAGAACTTTATGATCTTGCTTGAATCCCGCCTTGACAACCTCGTTTACCGTCTTGGTCTTGCACGGACGCGCCGCGCTGCACGTCAACTTGTCACACATGGACACGTAACAGTTGATGGCGGACGCGTTGATATTCCATCTTACCGCGTGAAGCCAAATCAAACAATCGGTCTTCGTGAGAAGTCTCGCAACCTTTCTGCTGTGAAAGAGGCTATTGAAGTAAACAACTTCACTCCAGAATACTTGACACTCGATGAAGATAAGCTTGAAGGAACGTACAACCGTTATCCAGAACGTTCCGAGTTACCTTCTGAGATTTCCGAAGCGCTTATTGTTGAGTATTACTCTCGTTAATCTTTTTAAACTAAAAGAAGAACCGGCTCTTCCCATAGAATGGGGGCCGGTTCTTCTTTTTTTTTATTCGAATGGGCAAACTGTTCAATACTCCCTAGTACTGGATGAGAAAATATTTCTTCTTGCCTCGGCGAATAATCGTAAAGGCATTATCAATCTTATCCTCATTTCCCATTGTTTTTTCAAGCGTTTGACAACGTTCTCCGTTTATATAAATAGCTCCATTACGAATATCTTCCCGGGCTTGGCGTTTGGAGGAGGCAATACCGGCATCGACTAGTACATCGACTAGCGGTTTCGCGTCTTCATTAACGACATGAGTCGGTACGTCTTTAAAACCTTGCTTCACTTCCTCTGCAGTAAGTTCTTTTAAATCACCACCGCCAAATAATGCGTCTGTAATATTTTGAGCTTGTTTTAAAGCATCATTTCCGTGAACAAAGGCGGTCAATTCCTCAGCGAGGCGCCGCTGCGCTACACGTTCCTCCGGTTGAGTCTCCACTTCTTTTTCCAGTGACTGGATTTCTTCTTCATCCAGGAATGTAAAGTATTTTATAAATTTAATGACGTCGCGATCGTCGGTGTTTAAAAGGAATTGATAAAATTCGTAAGGCGACGTCTTGTCAGGGTCAAGCCAAATAGCCCCGCCTTCTGTTTTCCCGAACTTTGTACCGTCCGCTTTTGTCACGAGTGGGATGGTGAACCCAAAAGCACGCGGCGGCTCTCCCTCTACCCCGCCACTCATTCGGCGAATAAGCTCCAGACCTCCAGTAATATTACCCCACTGGTCACTCCCGCCAATTTGAAGCTGACAGCCTTTCTCCTCGTACAGATGGTGAAAGTCAAATGACTGCAAAATTTGATAACTGAACTCCGTAAAAGAAATACCGGAATCGATGCGTGATGAAACAGCTTCTTTTGACAACATATAGTTCAGGCCAAAATGCTTCCCTACATCACGTAAAAAGGAGATGACACTCATATTGCCAATCCAATCATAGTTGTTGACAACTTCCGCTTTCTTGTCCCCTTCAAAATCTAAGTATTTTTGCAGTTGGCCTTTTATACGGTCCCTGTACATATGCACAACTTCTTCTTCGTTTAACGTCCGTTCTGCTTTTTTGCCGCTCGGGTCTCCAATCAGTCCGGTAGCACCGCCCACAAGAGCAAGTGGTTTATGACCAGCGAGTTGAAACCTTCTTAATGTAATAATGGTAAGTAGATGGCCGATATGCAAGCTGTCTCCTGTCGGATCAAAGCCACAGTACAAGGTTACTTGCTTTTCATCTAACAAAGATTCCAATCCATCTCTATCTGTAACCTGATTAATTAAACCTCGCGATTCAAGTTCCTGAATAATTCCCATGTTAAGACACTCCTTCTTTTGTTTACATACAGTTCTTGCTATAAACAACCTAATAAAAACGCCCCTTCACGTAACGTGAAGGGACGATATATATACCGCGGTACCACCCTTATTGAAAGCTATTACTTTCCATCTCGCTTACGGATAACGGGATCCCCCGTCTTCCCATTATCAAGGTATTCTTCTATACCTTAACCCAGGAAGAAGCTCCAGATCGTAATTCACTTTTTTTCTATGTACCGGCTTGCAGCACCGCCGGCTCTCTAAAACAGGGAGAAAAAAGCTACTTCAATCCTTCAACGCTCTAAGTTATGTTATTGCAATCTTATATATCTTTTATCATATTCTCTAGAAACCTGTCAACAAGCCATCGTTCGTTATGCTATAATATCGGTGACATGTAGGGGGAATAATGGTATGAAAGACTTTTTTAATAAACTGAATCGCAAAGTTGAAAAATGGGGAGAAAAATCGGTTTTCAAAAATATACGCATAACATCCCAAGTAATCTGGAACCTTTTACTTATTGGTTCTGTGGCCCTCTTGATGGGAATATTTTTTGCTGGAGGGGCAGGGGCTGGATATTTTATGTCCCTCGTAGAAGATCAGGAGGCTTATAGTAAAGAAGAGTTTGAAGAGCATATTTATAACTATGAGGAAATTAGCGATATTTATTTTGCTGACAAAAAATATTTAGGCAAGATTCCTGCTGATCTGGAACGAGAAGAACTTCCATTGGAGGACATTTCCGAACACCTTATTAACGCGGTGATCTCTACAGAGGACGAATATTTCTTTGAACATAAAGGCATCGTACCGAAAGCGCTTATGCGTGCTACATACCAGGAAGTCACAGATGCAGCTACTCAGACAGGCGGAAGCACCTTAACCCAGCAAGTGATCAAGAACCAGATTTTAACGAATGAGGTCTCCTTTGAACGAAAAGCAAAAGAAATTGCCCTGGCACTTCGAATGGAACAATTTCTTGAAAAAGATGAAATTCTGGAAGCTTATTTGAATATTGTTCCGTTTGGGCGTAATTCAGACGGTCGTAATATAGCCGGTGCACAATCAGCGGCAGAAGGAATTTTTGGCGTAAACGCTTCAGACTTAAATATCGCCCAGGCTGCCTTTATTGCAGGCCTTCCAAAAAATCCTTTTACCTACACCCCGTTTGCCAATAATGGAGACGTGAAAGAAAATTTTGATGCAGCTCTTAACCGAAAAGATTATATCCTTCGTAATATGCTTGAAAACAATTATATTACGAAAGAGGAGTACGAAGAAGCCGCTGCATACGACATAAAAGAACATCTCGCAGAGCCATCAGGCAGTGTTGTAGAAAAATACCCTTTTCTTACATTCGAAACCCAACGTCGTGCTGCTCGCATTATTAGAGAAGATCTTATGAAAGAAGATGGCATTAAATTAAATGAGTTAAAAAAGGAAGAGCAGCAGCAAACAATTGAAGAATATGATGCACGGGCACGCAACAAATTAGCACTGGGAGGATATAATGTCCATCTCACAGTCAAAAAAGAAATCTATGATGCCATGCAGGAGTCCGTAAAGAGTTCACAGTGGTTTGGCCCTGACCGCCAAGGTGATAATGGAACCGAACAAGAGGAAACAGGAGCCATTATGATCGAAAATAGCAGTGGAGCCATTTTAAGCTTTGTCGGCGGGAGAGATTTTGATGTCCAGAATTTAAATCACGCTACGCAGGCTTATCGGCAAAATGGCTCTACGATGAAACCTTTACTCGCCTACGGTCCTGCTATGGATGAAGGTATTGTTCAGCCCGGCACCGTTCTTCCTGATGTCCCCAGTACTTATAGTGATGGCACACCTTTTACGAATTATGGCGGTGTGTACAAGGGGTTTGTCAGTGTGCGGCAAGCACTAAAAGAATCTAGAAACGTGCCTGCCGTTCGAACATTCCAGCGTGTTGATCACGACGTCTCCAGGCAGGCTCTTGAAAAAATGGGTTTTACAAGGCTAGACCCTAATGAACCATTTGAATCGGGTGCCATTGGCGGTTTAAAGTACGGGACTACTGTCGAGCAAAATACCAATGCCTTTACCGTGTTTGGAAACCACGGTCAGTACAATAGATCTTATATGATTGATAAAATAGAAACAAAAGATGGAAAAGTTGTTTACGAGCATAAAACGGATCCAAATCAAGTTTTCTCGACTCAGACTGCCTTTCTTATGACAGACGTTTTACGTGATGTGTTAAAACCTGGAGGAACAGCAGGCGCGCTTCCGGGAAGGATGCAGTTTGGAGGAGACTGGGCCGGTAAAACCGGTACTACCAATGACACGCATGACTCTTGGTTTATTGGGTTCAATCCAAATGTGACGTTTGGAATTTGGATTGGGTATGACACCCCGCAAACAGTTGCTAATTATTATAAAGGGTTAAGTTACGGGGCACGAACACAGCAAATTTGGGCCGAGATGATGAATGCGGCCTATCAATCAAATGCTGAAGTTTTCGGCATTGAAGACCAATTTAAACAACCGGAAGGAATTGTCCGTCAGACCATTTGTGGTATATCTGGAAAACTGCCCAGCTCATTATGTGCAGAAGCTGGTCTTACAACAACCGATTACTTTAATGCCAAATATATACCTTCCCAAGTGGATGACAGTTTAACCCCTTCACCTTTTGTAACTATTAATGGAGCTCAGTACAAAGCTTACAGCTCCACCCCTGCTGAGTTTGTTCATACGGGGGTTGCCATTAAAGAAAAGTATTTTAGCGTAGGGGCAGTAAGTGAATACTTACCTGATCATTGGAGAAACGTTGTTCCAGACCGGAGCGCTCCTAATAATGGCCGTGTTCCTTCACAAGTTACGGGGGTCTCTTATTACAACGGGATATTATCATGGGCAAAACATCCTGATAATGATATTGTTGGTTATCGGGTTTATCGGGTTGATGGAACGAGATTGCGTTCGGTCGCCGGAAATACGTCCACCTCTGTTTCAATACCTAGCGGCAGTTATTTTGTTACTGCGGTTGATTCTATGGGCAGAGAATCGACTAGTTCCGGAGCTGCTCTCGTCGAAAATCCTGAGCCTCAGGAACCTGCTGTAGAAGAAGATCCTGAACCAGAGGAACAGAACAACGACAATAGTGGAGGTTCTGAGCAGGATAACAACAATACCGATAACTCTTCGTCCCCTTCTGATGACGGAAACCAAAACGACAATTCGAATAAGAATCCTAACAAGGATAGCAACAACAGTGAAGGCAGTAATAACGATAAGAAACCAAATGAAAACAACGGCAACAGCTCTAGTAAAGAAAACAACGGTAATGGAAACAATGGTAATAAAAATAACAACAACGGCAAAAATCAAAAAAAGAAAGAAGACAGTTAGATCAACAAGAAGGGCGTGCCACCTTCTACACCAAGAGCTGAGACAAATCTACCACCCGTTACTGAAAAGTCGAACAATAAGTTTGTGAGTTTAAGTGTAGTCAAAATACGAAGACCCCTGCGGGAACAGCACGAGCCGAAGATTATCCAACCAAGACGAAGGAACAAAGGCGAGCTGCTGCTAAATGCGTGCACGTTTGCAGTGGTTCTTCTGCTAAAATTGCGAACGTCCTGCGCCTGCGGTTACTCGGCGCAAAAATAGCAAAGAAGTTATTCTCTTTAGTGTTCTTGTTCGCAATGCAGAAGCCAGCACGTCGTGTGCAAGTACGTCCTGTGGCAAACCCTTTGTGACTAACATCCTGTTGGTCCGAGGCCGTGCCCGTGGAAAGCGAAGTATTTTGACGGAACGACGTCAGCAAGTACTGACTTAACCTAATAATCCGAACTGATTGTATCCAATCGTTCGGATTATTCTGTGATTACTATACTTTTGTCCGGCTCCATCTGTTTGAGCAAAAAAAGCTGCCCCTTAGGACAGCTTTTTTGTATGTTCTATTAATCCTCCATGGTAGAGAGATCTCCTGTTGGTAAATCCAGTTCCCAAGCTTTCAAGACACGTCGCATAATCTTACCGCTGCGTGTTTTAGGCAGCTTATCGCGAAATTCAATTTCCCGAGGTGCTGCATGCCCTGCAAGTCCCTTCTTTACAAATTGGCGAATGTCTTCTTTTAGTTCATCTGAAGGCTCATTTCCTTCTAGAAGAGAAACGAATGCTTTAATAATTTCGCCACGGACGGGGTCTGGCTTTCCGATTACCCCAGCTTCAGCTACAGCAGGATGTTCCAACAACTTGCTCTCCACTTCGAACGGGCCGACACGTTCACCAGCTGTCATAATCACATCATCAATACGTCCTTGGAACCATACATAGCCATCCTCATCCATATACGCTGAATCACCTGAAACATACCAGCCGTCTAATTCAAAATAGCTGTCATACTTTTCTTTGTTGTTCCATATCGCTCTCATCATTGCAGGCCAGCCTTTAGCAATTGCCAAATTCCCCATTCGATTTGGCGGCAATTCGTTTCCTTGATCATCTACAATGGCTACCTTAATCCCAGGCAGTGCTTTCCCCATGGAGCCCGCTTTAATAGTCACCGCCGGGAAGTTTGCCACGATCAGCGCGCCTGTTTCCGTCATCCACCAAGTGTCATGAATCCGCAGGTCAAATACTTTCTCTCCCCAACGAATGACCTCTGGGTTTAGAGGTTCACCTACACTTAAAATGTGACGGAGATTAGATAAATCGTAATTTTTTACGACCTCGTCCCCTGCGCTCATTAACATCCGGAATGCTGTCGGGGCACTGTACCAAACGGTCACCTTATACTCTTCCAATGTGCTGTACCAGTCTTGGGGACTAAAACGTCCGCCGCGAACGACATTAGTCGCTCCGACCAGCCACGGACCAAAGATACCGTATGATGTCCCTGTCACCCACCCTGGATCAGCTGTACACCAGAATACATCGTTCTCATTCAGATCCAGCACCCATTTAGCGGATTGGTATTGCTGGATCATTACGTTGTGGACATGCAAAACACCTTTAGGCTTCCCTGTAGAGCCAGACGTATAATGCAGGATCATTCCATCTTCCCGATCAACCCATTCTATCTCAAGGTCGGAGCTCGCCTTTTCTACACGTGCATTAAAATCAATCGTGCTGTCGTCTTCTTTAACGTCCTTGCCGACAACAAAAAGCGTGTCCAGATGAGGCAGATCATCTACTGGGACACGCCCCAATAATTCGGTTGTTGTGACGATTGCTTTTGCTTCACTGTCTTCAAGCCGGCTTTTAACTGCGCCTTCCATAAACGCTTCAAAAAGCGGACCGACAATGGCTCCCACTTTTACAGCTCCTAACAGAGCAAAATACAACTCTGGACTACGTGGCATAAAAATAAAAACCCGATCCCCTTTTTGAATGCCGGCATCTTTGATAACGTTCGCTGCTTTATTCGTCATGTCTTTCATTTCAGCAAATGTATATGTTTCAGTTCGATTTGCATCTTTATAATGTAATGCTACTTGATTCTTTTTTTTCGGGTTCTCGGCATGGCGATCAATCGTCTCATACGCTATGTTAACTTTACCTGTGTCATGCCAGGTAAATTTCTTTTCCACTTCGCTCCAATCAAAGTTTGAAGCCGTTTGCTCATAATTCTTTAGATTATAATCTCCATCACGCGGTGGAAGTGATTCAACCTTCATATACGACCTTCCTTTCTATTATGTAAATTTTGTTCTAAGTGCCATTATAATATACTGAGAATTTTTCTTCAATTGAATCAATTTCAGAAGTGTTTATTTAGTTGATAAAAACGAACAACAATATAAATAAATTACCAAACGTTCAGTTTTAATGAAAATTATGAATTTTACTCCAATCAAGAATATGCTTCTCAAAATTGGTAACACATTATGATAAAGTAGAAGAGAGTATTGTATTTGTCTTCGCTGTTTTCGGGAATGTTGTATAGGGAACATGAGCTGAACGTAAGAACTAGCAAAAGGTGGTACTTGCATGGAACATAAACAAACTTATTATTCAAGAAGTTTGGAATTTGATGGTCGAAGCCTCTTCATAGAAGGCCCCATTTCCGGCAGAAAAATTCACGATTATGATTTTCACGAAGGACTCGTCGCCTTCCGGCCACCCGAAGAACAGAAAAAAGCATTAATAGGAATTGCCGACCTTCCTGAAGGCCGAATCAATGTGGTCGTTGATGGAAATACAATCATCGGTTATGTAACATTTCTGTATCCTGATTCACTGGAACGATGGTCAGAAGCAAACATGGACAACCTTTTGGAACTGGGGGCAATTGAGATTGCCCGAGAATACAGAGGAGCGAAAATCGGCAAAAAAATACTGGAATTTTCTATGCTTGATGATGCGATGGAAGATTATATTATCATAACGACAGAGTATTATTGGCACTGGGACTTAAAAGGAAGTGGATTGTCCGTTTGGGATTACAGAAAAATGATGGAAAAAATGATGAACGCCGGGGGCCTTGAGTGGATGGCAACCGATGATCCGGAAATATCTTCTCATCCTGCAAATTGTCTGATGGTACGTATCGGCAATCGTGTGGATCCCGATTCGATTGTACAATTTGATGCTGTCCGCTTATCCAATCGTTTTTTCTATTAACTGAAAAGGAGTGCTGTGTATGCTTGTTGAAGACATTATGATTAAGCAACCAGTAACTATTACAGAAGAACAAACGATACAAGAAGCATTAGAACTGCTCCACCAAAATAAAATCCGCCACCTCCCTGTAATAAAGGAGGACAAAACGTTAATCGGTATTGTCTCTGATCGGGATATTCGTGATGCTAGCCCCTCTATTTTTTATTTAGACGACAATAATGAAAGTCTTCTCCACCCTGTCTCAAGAATCATGAAATACCCAGTGATTACAACTCATCCATTGGATTTTATTGAGGAGGCAGCTGTTCTGTATGGGGAGAACGACATAAGCGCTCTTCCAGTGGTCACAGAAGACGATCAATTAAGGGGATTGCTTACCGAAACTGATGTATTGCACACCCTTGTTAAATTGACAGGCGCACATGAGCCTTCTTCACATATTGAAGTGAAAGTCCCGAACAAGCCTGGACAATTAGCCGATATCTCCACTATCTTTAAGGAGCATCACGTGAACGTAACCAGCCTGCTAGTCTATCCGCACAGTGATCAGGGTTGGAATATTCTTACATTCCGAGTACGCACGATGGATCCGCGCAGCATCATTAAACATATACAATCGAAAGGCTACGAAGTGCAGGGACCCCGCTTCCCAGGGTTACAACAATGAGACAAGATGCTATTTTTGTGTACTCGGAAAAACAACTTAACTATAAGTTCAATGACGACCATCCTTTTAATCATTTGCGACTTCATTTAACGTATGACCTTTTACGGATGGCTGGAGCTCTCCCTCTATCCTCCGTGTCACCGCCACGAGTTGCGACGGATGAAGAGATTGGGCTAATTCATGACAGAAACTATATTAACGCAGTGAAAGCAGCTGGGGAAAATAAATTAGATGAAGCGATTGCCCACAGCTACGGGATTGGAACGGAGGACACTCCTACTTTCCCGCATATGCACGAAGCAGCTGCATCGCTCGTAGGCGGGACACTCACAGCGGTTGATATGGTGATGGAAGGAAAAAGCGAACATGCACTTAATCTTGGTGGTGGGCTTCATCATGGTTTTCGTGGAAAAGCTTCGGGGTTTTGTGTCTATAATGACAGCTCGATAGCGATTGAATATATGCGCAGGAAGTATGGAGTCAGAGTATTGTATGTAGATACAGACGCTCACCACGGCGACGGGGTTCAATGGTCATTCTATGATGAGCCGAGTGTTTGTACTTTTTCTATTCATGAAACAGGCCGGTACCTTTTTCCTGGTACTGGAAGTGTACATGAAAAAGGTGCTGGAAAAGGATATGGACTTTCTATAAACATTCCAGTTGACGCCTTCACGGAGGATGATTCTTTTCTGGAATGTTACGAAACAGCTTTCAAGGAATTAGTCGAATTCTATAAGCCAGATGTTATCTTTACCCAAAATGGGGCCGATGCTCATTATTATGATCCGTTAACCCATCTGGCGGTATCTATTCAGACTTACATGAAAATTCCTCAGATTGCTCATGAGCTTGCTCATAAGTACTGCAATGGAAAGTGGATTGCTGTTGGCGGAGGTGGTTATGATATGTGGAGAGTTGTCCCTAGAGCATGGGGGCTGGTTTGGCTAGCAATGACGAATCAAACACATATACTAAAGAAGCCGATCCCCAAAGCTTGGATAGAAAAATGGGAAGACGTGCCAGACACTGACCTTCCTGTAGATTGGACCGACCCCGCGGTTCCTCCAGTTCCACGTCGTGCCGAAATTCAAGAGAAAAATCTCAGAACCCTCGAAAAAGCGTTGTATCATATTAGATTAGAGCAAGGGTAGAAGATTTCCTTCAAACCTTAAAAGGCTGTTCCAAAAAGGTTTTAAACCAACCTTTTTGGAACAGCCCTTATGAATTAGTTGCCCTTTCGCTTATAGATCACCAGCAGCGTCTGTTAATTCTTCCTCAAATTCCGGACTGGAGATCACGATTACAACACGCCGGTTTTTTCCTAAGTTGTCTTCCGTGTCGTTCGGAGCGACAGGCCTAGTTTCCCCATACCCTGTGGCAATAAATCTCTTTGGATCTAAATCGTATTCTTCCGTCAGATAACGAATGACACTTCCAGCTCTGGCTCCGGAAAGCTCCCAATTAGAGGGATAACGGAATGTTGAGATCGGCCGGTCATCCGTGTGTCCTTCTACTTTCACCACATTAGAGAGTGTCTTTAGCAGCGCCCCCACTTTATTTAAAAAGGGCTCAGCATCTTGTAAAATATCCGCTTCTCCTGTCTCGAACAATATTTGTTCCTGCAAGACGAGGACTACTCCGCGCTCATCTCTTGTCGCTGAAATATTTTCGTTAAGATTATTTTCTGCTAAGTATTCCTCAACTTCTTGCAGTAAATCATCCAATTCCTCTTGTTTCAGCTGTCCTTCATCCACTTCGTTTAACTCGTTGAGCGACCCGTCCTTTTCCTCAGAGCCGACATTATTAGCAGGGTTTTCAAATTCAATAATAGAAGGGAGGCTGTTAAACATATCCCTGTTTTGAAAAGAATCAGCAAGTGCTTGAAACTTTTTGGCGTCTATAGCAGACATAGAAAACAACATCACAAAGAATACCAAAATTAATAAAATCATATCGGAAAAAGTGACCATCCACTTTTGGGAATTTTTTTGAGGCTTTTGTTTATTGCGCCTCATTTACTAATTCCTCCGTTTCCTTTATCATTTCTTCTTTTTTGTTTTTCTTGGCAAATGCACTCAGTTTTTCTTCCAAGATCTTTGGGTTTTGTCCTGACTGAACACCAATTACACCTTCTACCACTATTTGCTTAACAAATACTTCATTTTCGGTTTTCTGTTCTAATTTGCTGGCAATCGGCAGAAAAATTAAGTTTGCAAGCACTGTACCATACAACGTTGTAATGAGAGCTAATGCCATGTTGGGCCCCAGTGAAGTCGGATCTTGTAACTCTTGCAGCATAAGCACAAGACCAATAAGCGTACCGACCATTCCCCATGATGGTGCATATTCTCCTGCTTTTTCATATAACAAACGTCCTTTTTGGTGCCGCTCTTCCATTGCTACTACTTCGGCCATCATAATGTCTTTGATAACATCAGGCTCAATCCCGTCTACAGCAAGCATGACACCCTTTTTAATAAACGGATCATCTACCTCTTCTAAACCAGCTTCCAAAGCAAGTAAGCCTTCTCTGCGCGCTTTTGTTGCAAGGGTTACGAACGTATCAATTAACTGAGTAAGATTATGTTCTTCATAATGAAAGGCTTCGCGTGTGACCCGTGGCAGCAGCTTTATTTCCTGAATGGAAAAATTTATTAATAAGGCAGCTGCCAAGCCTCCAACGACGATGAGAAATGAGGCGATCTGCACGAAAAATATAACCGACCCCATATCCGCATTAATAAACACGGCAAACAACATAGTCACCAGACCGAGGATGATTCCGACAGGCGTTAGTAAATCTAATTTTTTCATAGGCAGTCTTAACTCCCTCTGCTAAAAATTTTCCCTAAACTGACAAAGAGAGATGAGCTGTTGCTTTAAAATTTGGTTGAATCCCGATATTCCAAGCGATGAGGGAGAACCACAATCTTATTCTCTACTTCCTCTTTGTTCATATATTTTGTTAACAGCCGCATCGACACGGCCCCTATGTCATACATCGGCTGCACGACGGTAGTCAGTCTTGGCCGCACCATCGTTGCTAGCCGTGTATTGTTAAAACCAATAACTTGTACATCATCCGGTACTAAGGTACCCTCGTCCTGCATTCCGTGAATGACGCCCAGTGCCATTTCATCTGTAGCGGTAAATATAGCAGTCGGTGGGGCGTCCAGTTTTCTTAATGCCTGTACTGCTTCAATGCCGGAACTGTAAGTGTAGTCCCCCAAGGCAACCAGTTTTTCATCAAATGGCAGTCCGCCCGCTTCCAATGCTTTTTTATAACCGCTAAACTTTTGGTATCCATTTAATGGATCTTCTATCGACCCAGATACCATGCCAATCCGCGAATGGCCGGCTTTAACAAACTCCATCACCGCATCGAATGCGCCTTGATGATAGTCTATGTTTACGGAAGGAAGCGATTGATTTTTATCAAGAGTCGCTGCTAGTACAACCGGAACAGGTGATTGCTTAAAATGATTTACATGTTCGTCTGTAACTTCACTGCCCATAAACAAGATACCATCTACTTGTTTTTCCAAAAGTGTATTGATCAAATGGATCTCTTTATCCTTGTTTTGGTCAGAGTTTGATAAGATAATGTTGTATTTATACATCGTTGCGATATCCTCAATCCCGCGCGCCAACTCCGCAAAAAAGGTACGGGAAATGTCTGGAATAATAACCCCAACTGTCGTTGTCTTTTTACTTGCCAGTCCTCTTGCTACTGCGTTAGGACGATATCCTAATTGTTCTATAGCCTCCAGGACCTTTTTTCTCGTCGTTGGTTTTACATTGGGATTGCCGTTTACTACACGTGAAACGGTTGCCATTGATACTCCTGCTTCTCTTGCTACGTCATATATAGTTGCACTCACTGGATTGCCTCCTCTTTTTTCCTTTCATTTGTTTTCATACGTATAGAGCTATCATATTATAACTGGAGGAGGTTCCGCAATTCCCTTCCTTAGTTATATCGGCGTGATCGTAAGTTTTTGCATAGATTTTCACAAGAAAAACGCCTTCTTTGAATAAGAAAGGCGTTTTACGGTTCTCTTATCGTTTATACAATCCAGCTTCACGAAGAGATTCAACAAACTCATTAAACTGTGGTATATTCATTTGCTGTGCTGAATCAGACAAGGCGACTGCCGGGTCTGGATGCACCTCTGCCATTATAGCATCAGCGCCAATAGCAAGCGCTGCTTTAGCTGCCGGAAGCAGCAAATCCCGGCGGCCGGTAGAGTGCGTTACATCTACAAGAACTGGAAGGTGTGTTTCCTGCTTTAAAATAGGGACTGCAGAAATATCAAGAGTGTTCCGAGTTGCTTTTTCATACGTTCGAATGCCACGCTCACAGAGCATAATATTCTCATTGCCTTTTGCAATAATGTACTCTGCTGCCTTAATGAATTCATCAATTGTTGCTGACAGGCCTCGTTTCAAGAGTACAGGCTTATCCGAAGCCCCAGACTCTTTTAACAAATCGAAGTTCTGCATATTACGTGCACCTATTTGAATGACATCAATATACTCAGTGGCCATTTCAATATCCTGCGGATTCATCACTTCACTAATGACTACCATATCCAGCTCATCCGCTACACGACGCAAAATTTCTAAGCCTTCCACGCCGAGTCCTTGGAAGTCATAAGGCGAGGTCCGGGGTTTAAAGGCACCACCGCGCAGCAGGCGCATACCTTGTTCTTTCATTGCCGACGCTACTTCGTAAACTTGATCGTAGCTTTCCACCGAGCAAGGCCCGATAATCATACGTTGCGTGCCGTCTCCTACGGTTTCACCTTTTAAGTCTACTATCGTATCTTCCGCCTTTTTCTTTCTTGAGACAAGAAGCGCTTTACGATTGTCATCTTCTTGAAGCTCTAAGCTCAGCTGAAAAATTTGTTTAAATAGATGCTGTAAAGTAGACGTAGAAAACGGGCCATTATTGTTTTCAGCTATCATATCAAGCATCTTTCTTTCACGGACTGGATCAAATCGTTTTTGTCCGGCCTTGCTTTTCACTTGGCCGATTTCCTGAGCTATCCTGCCTCGCTCATTAACCAACTCTAATAATTGTAAATTAACCCTGTCTAGTTGTTCCCGTAATGCTTCAAGCTGTTCATTACTCAATATTCTCCACTCCTCTCGTACGATTCCCATATCTTTCTCTTAAAAACAAGAAAACTTATTTTTATGATTAGGGACTATTATATACGAAGTTATTCATAATGTCACCCTCTCCACTTTAATAATTAAACGCTTTTAAGTGATAAAGTAAAAAACCCTATAATGAAAGGCCTTTTTTGGGTGACAAAAAATAAACCGCCCGCAAAAAAACATACGGACGGTCTCATCTGAAATTACAAAGAGGTCACACACGCTTTATTCGCGAGTTGCTCCTTCTTCCGTTGAAGCATGCAACTGTCTAACATCACTTTCTACTGACTCAGCCATAGCGGAAGTTTCAGCTGCACCTAAATCATTCGACAATTCATCAGCCAGTTCATCTGCCGTTTTCTCATCATCGTCCTGTCTTTTTGCAACTTCTTTCACACGTCCATACCATTTGTTCGACTGCTCTGAAACATTCTTAGCCAGTGACGAAGATTTTTCTTTTGCAAAGGAGGCCCACTCAGAACCTTTCTCATAAGCATCAGAAGTAAATTCACTTGTTCGTTCACGAGCTGTCTGTGCTCCCTCTGTAATATCACTGCGGAGTTCTCTTCCAGATTTAGGGGCAAGCAACAGTGCAGCAGACGCACCAACTATGCCTCCAATTAATGAGCCAATAAAGAAATCTTTCGTATTCATTTCTGACATGCGATCACCCTCCAGTATAAGACTTTACTTCTTTAGGTCTTTCCGTTTCTGTCTTTCTCTTCTGCCATTTTCCATATAAATCAATGGCTGCGTTTCCCCACTGCATTACTTGGGCAACTTGTTCAGATTGCTGTCTTGATTGGCGGGCTGCCGTTTCAGACATTTCTCGAAAAGAGCGGCTGACAGATTGAAGGGAATTCCCCACATCTTGAAGGGACGCAAATAAACCGTTCAATGATTCGGTCTTGTGTTGGATGTCCTCCACTATGTTATTCGTTCTGTGCATGACCTGTTCGGATTCATTAGTAATACCTTGAATTTGTTCTTCAAAACGTTTTAGGGTTTCCGCAACATCATTCATCGCTCCGGTAGCTGTTTTTAATGTTTTAATGATGTAGATAATCAATACAGCAATTGAAACAGCAACAATTAGAGCACTAATATAAACGAGTTCCATTGGACGGTTCCACCTCCTATTTTGGTTAGTCCACCATCAATCACATACCACTCTTTCTTCTGTCTGAAACACATTTTTCAAAGAACGGACTTGTCCTTTTAAAATCCCATAACGGAATCTTCGATAAAACACGTAACAAATCCTGCTGGTTGTTTAAAAAAGATACAATGAAGCCGAAAATAAAAGCCCCTTATCCAAGAAAGGGGCGAGAAAGTTAGCTCTCTTGCTGTGTTTGTTCATAGGCCTCTTGAAACTTTTGAATATCACCAGCCCCCATAAACAATAATACGCCATCTTTGTATGCAGCCAGATCTGCTACTTCTTTGTCTTTTATACAATGAGCACCTGGTATCTTGTTTTGCAAATCTTCTATAGTCAGTGCCCCTTGCTGCTCTCTTGCAGAACTGAAAATATCGCACAGATAGACATGATCTGCTCTTTGCAGGCTTGTAGCAAATCCATCGAGAAATGCCTCTGTTCTAGAAAAAGTATGCGGTTGAAACACTGCAACGATTTCACGATTAGGGTACTTTTGCTGAGCGGCTTCTATTGTCGCTTCAATTTCGACAGGGTGATGAGCATAATCATCGATCAATACTTGGCTTTGCAGTTGTTTTTCTGAAAAACGGCGCTTTACTCCTTGAAAGTTAGCTAACTGTTCTTTCACGACAGAAACAGGCACATCTTCATAATGACAGAGAGTAATCACACCTAATGCATTCAGTACATTATGCCTGCCATAACCCGGTATCGTAAACGTTTCAAAACGATCTCCGCGGATGAGTACATCAAATGTTGTTCCGTTTTCCGTGACTTTAATATTTTCCGCATTGAAATCATATTTTCCATCTAAGCCATAATACATAATAGGTACTGGTGCATTTAACGTTTGTAAATGTTCATCGTCCCCGCAGGCTACGATCCCCTTTTTAACTTGATGGGCCATTTCCTCGAAAGCAGAAACTACATCCCCCATATCTTGAAAATAGTCAGGATGATCATAATCAATATTTGTGATAATAGCATAGTCAGGTTCATAGTTTAGAAAATGGCGTCTGTACTCACAAGCTTCGAAGGCAAAGAAAGAGCTGTTTTCTTCTCCCTTCCCTGTTCCATCTCCTATCAAATAGGAAGTAGGTCTGTAGGCACCGAGTACATGGGCTAACAATCCTGTTGTGGATGTTTTCCCGTGAGATCCCGTCACTGCTATCGATGTGAATTGCTCCAGAAACTTCCCAAGAAAATATGGGTAACGGTACACGGGGATACCTAATTCATTGGCTCTTTTCACTTCTTCATTGTCATCCCCATAGGCGGCAGAGGCAATGACCGTATGTTCTTCATGAATGTTCGCCTTTTGAAAAGGAAGTATAGGAATTCCCTTCTTTTCTAACGGTACCTGTGTAAAAAACCGCTTATCCACATCAGAACCTTGGACAGCAAAGTTCATATCATGGAGAATCTGAGCCAGCGCACTCATTCCTGATCCTTTTATGCCTATAAAATGATAGGTAGTCATAATTATGGCCCTCCATCTTATCCTACTGTCCGTCCTGCTTGGCGAAACAAGCATCAAACGGACTAGAAACCTTTAAGTTTCCAAAGGTTTATGTACTATTTTGCACGTTTTTTTATTATATCAGAAATGACAACCTGCTCCAATAAGGCTTAACAATAGCTGGTGCACTTCCATTTTCCGGATAAGGCGGGCTGCTTCTTCTTGATAGTATATACATTGACAGCAGCCGACGTGCGTCTTGAAATTTATTCCTTCCCGTATTGTGTCTATCCTTCACCTTTTTATTCAGAAAGAAACTGTCTCAATAGGAGGTTAGGAAGCTGTCGTGCATCCGTCTACCCCTCTTGAGACAGTTCTCCAAAATCTTTTAATGAACCACAGAATCTTTGCAGCGTTCCATGATTACAGCTCCTACAATTTCTTGTACGTCTGTCTTACTCATTTCCCGCAAACCATCCTGAAGTACAATAGGAACATGACGTTCTTCCTCTTTTAACAATTCTAAAGCTTTCGGATACATAAATCCTACCAAAATATCTAGCTGAATCTGTTCCATAAGAGATCCTCCTTTATTGGTGAGAGTCTACTTACGTAAAATTCAGCCTCTGCTGCGACAATAACGGCAACGGTACTGGATTGTTAGATTGTCAAAAGGCTGGTTTTAATGCGATGGTTCTGTGTAACTCTTATCTTATAGGACCCACGCCAAGTTGACAAGAGATTAAACGGTAATGGTGTCTTCAATCTCCCGAGCCGTCATCAAAACCCGGCGTGGTTTACTTCCCATTGATTCTGATATGATCCCTTTTGCTTCCATTAAATCGATTAACTTGGCAGCTCGATTATACCCGATGGAAAAGCGTCTTTGCAAAAGGGAGGAAGAGGCGCTTCCCTGCTCTGCAACAAACTGACATGCCTCATGAAACAAATCATCCGTGTTTTCTAGACTGTCAGATCTCTTCTTCAAGTCCGCTTGGTTAAATAAAAAAGACGGTTTCTGCTGGACTTTTACAAAATCCGTCACTCGGTCGATTTCTTCATCTGTTACAAATGCCCCTTGTACCCGAATCGGTTTTGGCGTGCCATTTTCATAGAAAAGCATATCACCTTTGCCAATAAGCCTTTCTGCTCCACCTATATCCAGGATCGTACGCGAATCCGCTTGTGAGGAAACAGCAAATGCTGTTCTGCTTGGAATATTCGCCTTGATTAACCCTGTTATTACGTCAACAGAAGGCCGTTGTGTTGCTAGTAACAAATGTATGCCGCAAGCTCTTGCCTTTTGAGCAATCCGGCAGATCGCTTCTTCCACCTCCTGCGGGGAAACCATCATAAGATCGGCCAGTTCATCAATGATGATGACGATGTACGGCATTTTTTGAGCATATTGCTGCCGCTTCACCATTTGCTCATTGTATTTTTTAATATCTCTTACTCCTTCATGTGCCAGCTTTTCATAACGAGCATCCATTTCTTCTACTGCCCATTTCAACGCAGCAGTTGCCTCTTTTGCATCATTGATCACCGGTGTCACTAAATGTGGAACATCCTTATAAGACGCAAGCTCTACCATTTTTGGATCAATCAGTATCAGCTTCACTTCATCCGGGCGTGCTTTGTACAAAAGACTAAGCAGTACAGAATTAATACATACACTTTTCCCAGAGCCCGTCGCCCCCGCTATTAACCCGTGCGGCATTTTTTGCAAGTCAGCGACAACCGGGTTCCCAGAGATATCAAGCCCCATCGCTACGGTTAAAGGGGACGTGCTGCGCGTAAATACATCACTTTTTAAAATTTCACTTAGTAGTACAGCTTTGCTTTCCAAATTAGGCACTTCGATACCGATCGCTTTTTTTCCCGGTATCGGCGCTTCCATTCGGAGGTCTTTCGCTGCCAATGCCAGTTTAAGATCGTCCGCTAAGTTAGTTATCTTATTTACCTTTACCCCGGCTTCAGGCTGCACTTCAAAACGGGTAACAGCCGGCCCCTTTGTAACATCTGTCACTCTTGCTTTAACATTAAAGCTATGAAGCGTTTCTTCCAGCCGAGTTTTTTGAGCTAGAAGCACATCCGCTCCAGTATCTTTCATCAGCGATGGTGATTTTAATAAGGTTAGCGAAGGAAACTGGTACCGTTGACCGCTTTGCCTGTTTTCTGTTGACTGAATGACAGAGTTTTTTTTGTTTTTAGCGGGATACATAAGTACATTGTATGGTACACTATCTGCCTGCTTCGCTTTTGTATCACCAACTGTATTTTTTCTTTCTGCTGCTTCCTGTCTGCGGCGCTCTTTTCTGTTTAGCATCGGCGGCTTCTGTGCAAGGACTTCCTCTTCCTCACCGTTAGCTGTATCCTGTCTCACGTCCATGTCTTTTTCTGAATGCCAGCTAGCAGACGTTGTGGCTTCTCCCGTTCGTTCCTCCCGCTCCGTCTCTTGTTCTCTGCTTTTTTCAACGGGGACTCCTTTATCCGAACTAGAAACCGACTCTGGATCATTCTTCATACTATATTCTGATTCCTCCGAGTCATGACGCTCTCTTTCCTGACTAACCAGGAGATGATCATTTTTTTCTGTATTCATTTTGTGAATGGAGTTTGATTTTCTTTTTAAACTATCCGGATGAAGTACTGCCTTTTCAAAGCCAAACACCGGCGACGGTATGTCTTTAGCCGCAAAATTACTTCCTTGAAAGTAATTTTGTGGTGACCGCTCCAATTCCCAATTTTCGCTGATCCATTTTTCCGACAAAGAAGTCTGCTTGCTTTCAAAAGCTTCTCCCGGGGGTTCCTCCTCTTTCTTTAATACTTTCAAGTGCTCCTCGTGTTCGTTGTTAAAGACAGAAGACAGTTCCTCCTTATCGGCATACTCTTGTTTTGGATAGTGGTGCACCATTTTTACTGAGGTGCTTTCCCTGCTTATAACACGGGGAGCCTTTTCATGAAATCCTTTGTAAACGGAAGGACTAGAAGCTAAAGAATCGTTCTTTCCAGATCCTGTGTCTCCATACTCTTCCCCAAACAAAAAACGGCGTACTTTTGTGATTATATGTTGAAAGGAACCGGCCATATAACTATCCCCTCTTTTTTCTAGTTACTTCTATTTATTGTAAAGGAGCATGAAAAAAACCACTAGTCCCTACAAGTGGTTTTTTTAAAAATAATAGGTTTGTCTTAGATTTACTGCGTGGTAGCATACTGGACTAGAAAATCTCCTCCTGTTTCATAATGATCGTCCAGTACTAAAATTCCCTTTTCTACTGGGGCATCTGCTAAAACCAGTTCCTTTGCAGAACAGATCATTCCATTAGAAGCTACTCCTCGGAGTTTTGATTTTTTAATTTTCATTCCTGTCGGCATCGTGGCACCGGGTACGGCGACGACAACCTTTTGACCTTTATCTACATTCGGTGCTCCGCATACAATCTGCAAAGTATTATCACCGGTATCTACCTGGCATACACTGAGCTTGTCTGCATCTGGATGTTTTTTCTTCTCTTTCACAAAACCAACAACGAAAGATGGCTTCTCAGGCAGCTCCAGTTTGTCTGGGAAATCATTCTCCGTGAGGGCTTTTCGTATTAGTGTTACATTTTCCTCCGTGAGGGGGAGCATTCCTTTTCCTTTAACGCGGCCATATTTCGAAGCATTGAATATATGGTATCCAACTGTATTACCATTATCCTTGTGATATAGCCTGGCTACATCCCCTTTACGTTCAACCAGCCGCTGTTCTTTGTCTATTTCCTTTAAAGAAACAAGTAGTGTATCCCCAATGCCGCGTTCGTTGTAAAATATGTTCATTTTTACCTGGTTCTCCTTTATCCGTCAGTTTTTCCAACGTCCATTGTACCACAAAGAAAGCTTATTTTTTATCTTCGTTTGGTTTCTTGCGTGCCAAAATAAAAATTGGTTCTAATTTGTGATTTTCATACAAAAATGGCAGTGCAGTAATTGGCACACGTCCGTCTGAATAAAAACGAAAAGCCATTTGTCCCAATATATCGTAGCCCTCTTTATTATTCAGTTCAGCAATAATCATTACATCCTGATGAGGAACAGCGATGGCTGTATCACCCGACATTTTTTCCGTCACTTTTTCCACAAATGCTTCATTCAACAGCCTACTGGCATCATATCCATCGTTCGTATTAACAAAATGAAAGGTATTTCCCGCCACGTGATCTGTTTTATATGAAGTCTTTAAACCACGCACGTTAAACAACGCGAGCTCTTTAATCTGCTCTGGGGTGTAACCTTCCCGTGTAATTGTTTCATTTTCGAGCATCGTGTACGCTTCGCCCATATCAAGTGCGTAATAAATTCTTGTTTCAGCAGTATGTTCGGTGTACAGAAGTTCCTTACCGTCTTTTGTTTCGGTAGGAAACGAGGTCGAACGCAGCACGGGTAAAATATACTTCTCTTTCCCTTCTAATGTGACCTCTCTTGCCATCACTTCAAAAGAGGTACGTATAAAATGTACAGAATCATCCAGTGCTTGTTGCTGGTTGTTCGTATTTTTAGCAAGTAACTTGTTTAAATCGAGATCGACTCCTTTCTTCAATTTCGTGTGCTCGACACGCAAAACTCCTTTATCTTTATCAAACGAAAAAGTATGATTATCTCCAGCAAGCTGCTTTTCCAATTTAGTACGGAATTCCGTTATATTCACACTATCTCCTCCTGGAAACAGTTTAACATGATCATCAGCTTCCTCCAAAAACGACGAAGGGCACCCGCCTTTTTGGACGAGTGCCGGAACCGTAAATTACTATCCTAGTTCAATCTTCATGTCCCCATAGTGAATCCATTTTTTCTTGCGCATCCATTCGGAAATCACAAAACTAATGACCGCTGGACCAATGATTTGTAAAAGGAGAATACTCCAAAACACCTCAGCGCTAAACCCCATGACGGAAAAAGTCATCATTTGGCCGACAAATCCACTCGTTCCCATACCTGCCCCTGCTGCATTATTTTCCATTAGAAATACCATTGTTGAAAGGGGTGCAAATACTGCCGCCGCAACCGTGGGCGGAATTAATATTGCTGGTTTTTTTATAATATTTGGCACTTGCAGCATGGACGTCCCAATTCCAAGCGCAGCCAAACCACCAACTCCATTTTCTCTATAGCTGCTGACCGCAAAGCCGACCATTTGTGCACAGCAGCCTACAGTGGCTGCTCCAGCAGCGATTCCTTCTAAATTAAGCATAAGTGCAATCGCTGCACTGGAAATGGGCGCGGTTAACGCAAGTCCCATCAAAATGGCTACGATAATTCCCATCGTAAATGGTCTTAGTTCCGTTGCCCACATAATCAACTCTCCAAAACCAATTAAACCACTGTTTATTACAGGTCCTATAAAGTATGCGACGACAAAACCTGTAAAGATAGTGACAAAGGGAGTAACCACGATATCCAATTTCGTTTCCTTTGAGACCAGTTTTCCGATCTCAACCGACACTAATGCTGCAAGAAAAGCACCGGCGGGGCCACCTAGATCCGCCCCAGCTGTTCCGCTGGCCACAGCAGCAAATAGGATTAGCGGGGGGGCCTGCAATCCATAGGCGACTGCCACTCCAATTGCCGGCCCAGTCAAATCCATTGCAAGCTGTCCCATATCAACGAAAAATGACCAATTCAGCTGTTCCCCTATCGTTTTAATAATTAACCCGATAATCAATGAAGCAAACAGACCTAACGCCATATAACTTAACGACGTTACTGCGTATGTCTTTACAGATAAATTTACACCCTTACGTAAAAAAAAAGACTTCACGTCACTTCTCTCCTTACTCCCCAGATGTATTCGCTTTGTGATTGAGTTCACATAACCATCATACTTGTTTGCTTTTATCATGACAAGCATATTATGATGATTGCGAAAGGAAGTTTTTAAAATGGCTGTTTTCTCAGTATGTTACGAAAAGCAGCCATCATTAAGGGAGGATAAACGGATGGAACTAAATGTGTATTTAGCGGGACAGATTCATGATGACTGGCGGGCTGAATTACGGGAGCAGGCGGAGAAAATGAACTTACCTGTGACCTTTTTAGGACCAATGGAAAACCACGAGCGCTCCGACAACATTGGCGAGGAAATTCTCGGCACACAGCCTAATGACGTTTTGAAGGATGAAGCGGCATCCAGTCTAAACAATCTGAGAACGAGCATCCTGATGGAGAAGGCTGACGTAGTGATTGCTCTTTTCGGTGAAAAATATAAACAATGGAATACGGCAATGGATGCGGGAGCTGCTGTTGCATTAGGAAAACCTCTTATCCTCATTCGACCACAAGCCCTTCACCATCCTGTGAAAGAGCTTGCTAATAAAGCTCAAGTTGTCGTGGAAAACAGTGAACAGGCACTTAAAGCCTTGTCTTATGTATTTGAAGATTAAGAAAGTAAGGTTTGCAGAAAAGGGGCTGGGACAAAAATATATTATCCATAAGAATCATGGGAACGATTGCTAACAATAAAAGAAGTACCTTTTAATGTCATTCCGTCAAAATACTTCGCTTTCCGCGGGCACGGCCTCGGGCCAATAGGATGTTGGTCACAAAGGCGTTGCCACAGGACGTGGCGATCTTGGCCTTTGTTCCTCCGTCTCGGTTGAGTTTTCTTCGGCTCGTGCTGTTCCCGCAGGAGTCTTCGTATTTTGACTACACTTAGAATAAACTCTTAGTGTTATGCTTTTCAGTAACCTGCTTTATATTTGTCCCAGCTGATACTAGAAGATTCATTTTTGAATCTTCCAGTATCTTTACCTAATTTTGTGTGAAAAAGAGCCATTGTCCATGGAGAAGGCTCACAATATGCGCAAACATATCGGCTCTCTCGACCTTACCATTGGAAAAAATACCGACAGCCCCTTCATGATGGCTGATCCCTTCACGCTCCGTGTACTCGATCATTACTGTTTTTAACTCTTTTCCCTCGTAAAGGCCATTCGCCACGTCCTTCGGGAGAAGAATTTTAGCTCCAGCCGCAGTAAAAACATTACCACCTTGATCCGTAAGTGCCCCCCAGTTACATAAGTACAGACCATCGGACATCGGCTGCACCCCGCCCTCTAGTCCAATACCGATATCCGTGCGGAATTGATCCATCACTGCTTTCGCGCGGTTCACCGCTCCTGTTTTTGTCTCCTCTTCAGAAAACGGCTGGGCTGACACCGTGCTCTTTACCGGACAGCTTGTAATCTCATGTTTTTCTGTACTGAAAACAGCCGCAACTGCTTGCTTTTTCGCTTCATTGTTTGACCCTATCCCAATTATCACTATACATTCTTCCTTATCTGTTCAAGTGTACTGTTATCCGTTGTTTCTACAAGTTTGATAATTAACTCTTTTGCGGCAGCGTAGTCGTCAACATGCAGAATGGATGCGGCGGTATGAATATAGCGGGAGCACACACCAATTACTGCGGACGGGATCCCTTCATTCGCAATGTGAACTCTGCCGGCATCGGTCCCGCCTTGCGAGACAAAGTACTGATAAGGGATACTGTTGGACTCTGCTGTATCCAAAACGAAATCCCGCATGCCGCGGTGAGTGACCATCGTGCGGTCAAAAATCCGTAAAAGAGCGCCGCTTCCCAATTTTCCGAACGCCTCTTTTCCTCCAGTCGCATCATTGGCTGGACTTGCATCAAGTGCATAAAAGATGTCCGGTTTAATCAAATGCGCCGCTGTTACCGCTCCTCTTAAACCAACTTCTTCTTGCACGGTAGCGCCGGAATATAAGACGTTCGGATGTGGTTTGTCTTGCATTTCCTTGAGAAGTTCAATGGCTAGTCCGACCCCGTAACGGTTATCCCATGCTTTGGCCAAAATCTTTTTCCTGTTAGCCATCGGTGTAAAGGGACAGATTGGCACGATTTGCTGTCCTGGTTTGATGCGTATATTCTCCGCATCTTCTTTATCATCAGCGCCAATGTCTATGTACATTTTACTAAGCGGCATTGGTTTCTGGCGTTGTGATTCTTGCAGCAGGTGAGGCGGCGTCGACCCAATCACACCGACCACTGGACCCAGCTCCGTTATGATGTGGACACGTTGAGCGAGCAACACTTGACTCCACCAGCCTCCTAGTGGTTCAAAACGTATCAATCCTTCTTTTGTTACCGACTTTACCATAAATCCGACTTCATCCATGTGACCGGCAACTAGCACCCGCGGGCCAGCTTCCGCCCCTTTCTTCATTCCAAATATGCTCCCGAGCTTGTCCTGAATAATCTCTTCGCTATATTTACTCAGTTCGCCTCTTACGAAAGCGCGCACTTCATGTTCATGCCCAGAAGCACCGGACAGTTCCGTTAACGTCTTAAACATACGTAGTGTTTCTTCCTTCATCATTCACTCCTCCTTTATCGATTTGTGCATAAAACCCATTTTACTGCAGGCACCTCACATTTTCTACTATCGTGGCAATTATGGTTTGGAATTTAGAAAATTTTGAGCTATACTTGAGAAAATGTGAATGAAAGGCTGGTTTTACAATGAAAGCTAGAGATGTCTTAATTGGTGTGGCTGTTGGTTTCCTTGCGGGTTACACACTTAAAGAGTATACCGGAAATGAACAAATTTCGCCGGAGAAAGCCTTGAAAACTGTAAAGGAAAATATCCAAGGTCAAATCCCTATTAATGGATCTTGGATACATATGACCACCGAAAATTACAAAAAAGATAATCTCGAATACAACGTCTATCGCGGCGGTATATCGAGTACAAAAGACGGAGATACAAAACAAATGGACTTCATCGTAGATGCGAAAACAGGCACCATTCTCGAACTAACCTCTTAGTAGTCTTGTTACCCGCTGTATCGCGACAGAGCCGCTCCTTCCAAGAAGAGAGCGGCTTATCTTTATGTTTAGGCTCTCTTTTCCAATACCTGCTTCACGCCTCCCATGCTGTCATACTGTATTGCCCGGACAGCACAATCATGATAAAAACTAAACCATGCCTCGTTATTATACCCAATGTCCATATACCGTTGTTTCACGGCAATGGAATCCATCGGATAGTCATCATAAGCCATTACCCAAAGTACGTTTTGATGAGCGCGAGTTGCCATATTATCAGACATGTGTATAAGCATTTCATCGCCCTGTTCAATCGAGACGATGCTTAACCCATTACTGTGACCGCCAGTATGTGTCATTCTTATTCCCGGTGCCAGCTCTATTTCTTCGGTGAATGTCTGTACCTGTTCCTTAATTGGCTTCCAGTTCTGCTCCCAATATGTATTACGAGAGCGAATGTTTGGTTTTTTCATCTCCTCCCATTCTATGTCGGAAACGTAAATGACAGCGTTCTCAAATGCAGGCAATTCTTCCCCTGACTGACGTTTCACAAGACCTGTCGCATGGTCAAAATGCATGTGTGTCATGAGCACACCATCAATATCTGCAGGGCTCAACCCGAACTCTCGCAAATCTTCCACCACAAATGATTCCTCAGAAATGCCCTGATTCTTCATAGTCTTCTCACTGATTCGACCGTTCCCTAAACCTGCATCAATGAGCATTGTTTTTCCATTCCCTTGTACTAAAATGGGGTCCGTCCGTAATTCAACTTGGTTTTTTTCGTTAGCTGGGTATTTCTTGGACCATAACGGTTTCGGTACCACTCCAAACATGGCTCCTCCATCCAGATGTGTCACTCCACCGCGCAGCCACGTCAACGTATAATCCCCTATTGGTAACTGTTCCATATAGTCCCCCTTGAATGCGTTTTCATTCTTCCATTCTAGCATAATAACAGCTACCCTAAAGGTAAAGTAAAAAACCTTCCCATACGTGACATACAGGGAAGGCAGAAATACATTCATATTTTATTTGGAAAAGCTGCTTCCAATCGATAGATCGGCTGGCCTTTTTTCGTAAATTTTTCTTCATATTCAGTCATCACATTTTTCGCACACTGTTCTTCTTGGTGAAGATCTAGGGAAATATTTTTCAACATTAGTCCATATTGTGATAGGCTCTCAATGGAATATTCAAACAGACCTTGGTTGTCTGTCTTTAAATGAATCTCGCCTCCGGGTCGCAAAACTTTTTCATATAATGCTAGAAAAGACGAGTAGGTGAGACGTCTTTTTTCATGGCGCTTCTTTGGCCACGGATCCGTGAAATTAACGTACAGTCGGTCAATTTCTCCTAAATGAAAATAATCCAGTAAATCTGCTGCGTTTCCTAGTATGAATTTTAGATTAGGGGATGAACCGGCAACTGCACGCTCTACTGCAGTCACTAATACACTCTCAAATTTTTCCAAACCTATAAAATTGACATCAGAGTACAGTTTGCTCATTTCATTTAAAAACTGACCTTTACCGGTACCCACTTCCACAAAAAGCGGATTCTCATTCCCAAATATTTCCCGCCAGTTCTGCTGCTTTTGGGCCAGAGAAGTTAATACATATTCTGGTTGATTTTCCAAATAATCTTTTGCCCACGGCTTATGACGAAGTCTCATGACATCTCCTCCTTCAACCCTAAAAACGGATTGTCCCATAATATCTGCAGCTGCTGCTTCCATGATTCGGCTAGTTGTGGATGTGTATGATAATAAAAAAGAACATGATAAAGGGTATGTGATATGACATACCAGTACATCCGTCTTTGCAGATTATTAGTCAAGGAAACACCATAGTAAGAAAGCCATTCTTCCCACTTACTGCGCGGGATATACTCGTACAGTAACAGTCCAAGATCAAAGGCAGGATCGGCCACCGTGGCCCCGTCCCAATCAATGAGATACAGTTCACGGTCGGAATTCATCATCCAA
Organism: Bacillus piscicola; assembly: GCF_022458745.1. Lineage (GTDB taxonomy): Bacteria > Bacillota > Bacilli > Bacillales > Marinococcaceae > Alteribacillus_A > Alteribacillus_A piscicola. The sequence goes on along the minus strand of NZ_JAJJJF010000001.1, from coordinate 568,441 downwards.
TTATTATGATTAATATCACAATGACAAACTACCATACAGGGAGGCGCGACTTGGTCCCTGTGCGCGATAAGGTACTCAACAGCTTTTAATAAAATAGAGGGGGAGGCACCTGTTGCAGTAAGTTGGTTCTTTAGATTTTCTGTGATCGTGTAAGGTGTCAAAGGTTCATTCCCAATCCGCTTAAACATATCCAACAGTTCACTTGAAGAATGAATTTTACTTAAAAGTCTTGCTACATTAGGTCGATCCATATCACGTTGGCTAAGTTCACGGCCATCCACCCAGCGCTGAGCGGTGATGACATCCCCATTTTCTAATCGTTTCGTCCACAAAAGTTTCGGTACAATACCTTCTGCTGACAAAACAGCTAAAAACGGTGATGAGTTTCGTTTCAAAAACAGTTTTTGCTGATCTGAGCTGGCAATATAGGCTTCTCCGGTAGAACCCCCGGCAGGCTTTACTATCCATCCTTCTTCAAGTAAAGATTCCAACACCGTCACTCTCGTTTTCGTTAATTGTTCATAATTGTTCATGGCGCAACCCTTTTCTCAATTTTTACTGCAATTGTACGTAGAAGTAAGCAGAGCCTCTTCCCCGTGCCCTGCTTAGCGTATAGTAGAACATAACAAATCTCTCTCCGTTCAAGTGTCTGAGTGAGTCGCTTTTTATAGTATCAAGAAGCGCTTTAATCGTCAATGTTGACATACAGGCCATACTTTTTTTTAACAGGAAGGAATGATAAAGTATAGAGATAAGCATGGGCGCCTGCTGCCGTTGGGATAAATGATAAGCTATCCAGATGAAACGGGCAGTTATACCCCCACTGAGGAAAGTTTCTTTTTATGCTAAGCTTACTATTATGAATGAAGAAAGCGGAGGTAACTATTTCATGACAACTTCAGAATTAACTAATCAAGCACGTTTGCTCATTTCCTGTCATGACCAGCCAGGTATTGTTGCAGCTGTATCAGAATTCCTATATACAAAAGGTGCGAATATTATCCAATCGGATCAATACAGTACAGACCCGGAAGGCGGTATGTTTTTTATGCGGGTTGAATTTGCTTTACCTGCCTTTGAAGACCGTTTCCCTTCCGTTCAAATGGAATTCGCCGAAATTGCAAACAAGTTCCAAATAAACTGGCGCCTTGAAAGTGCGCGCAGAACAAAACGGATGGCTATTTTTGTTTCGAGAGAAGACCATTGTTTGCTAGAGCTCCTGTGGCGTTGGCGTTCTGGTGAATTATCCGTCGACATCCCTCTTGTAATCAGTAATCATCCCGATTTAAAAGAGATAGTGGAAAGTTACGACATTCCCTTTTATCATATTCCTGTAACAAAAGAAACGAAACCAGAAGCAGAGGCAAAAGCAATTAGTCTTATTACGGAACATGATGTTGATTTCATCGTCCTTGCACGATACATGCAAATACTGTCCCCTCACTTTGTAGAGACATTTGAACACCAGGTTATTAATATCCATCATTCCTTTTTACCTGCTTTTATCGGAGCTAACCCGTATAAAAAAGCTTTTGAGCGCGGTGTCAAATTAATCGGAGCTACTGCTCATTACGTTACAAATGATCTAGACGAAGGTCCAATTATCGAGCAGGAAGTCCTGAGAGTGAATCACCGTTACTCCACAGAAGATTTAAAAATAGCAGGAAGAAATGTGGAGAAAATAGCGCTCGCCCGTGCAGTTAACTGGCATGTGAACGATGAAGTGATTGTACATAAGAATAAAACATATATATTTAATTAACGAAAAAAGAAGCTGCCTTCCGCAGGTTACCTCTATTCTGCAGAAAGCAGCTTCTGTTATTCGGGGTTGCGTTCGGTTTGATTGTAGCGAGCCGAAGAGGTTGTAAACGATTGCCGCAATAGCTTTTCCGCAACTTCCAATTGCACTTTTTTTATAGGGGAAGGCTGTCGTTTCATTTTATCCAACCACATCTGATGATTTCTTTTATCTACCGTTTCTGTATGGACATTTGCGGAGTGGTAATCAATAAGCGATTGAGGCGATAATAACACCCGCTGTACAGGTAAACTTACTTGAAGAGGCTCCAACAAATCCCTGACCATCCTCGTCATCCGGTTTAAAGAGATTAATGGATTAATCACTCTTTTTCTCTTTTCGTCTACGAATTCAGTCCAGTACCTCCCCGTATCAGGACTGAATACACTGTTTGGCTTTCCCTCCAATACGCTTACCGTAAATATTTCAGTTGGACTGAGAAGAATGATTTCCATCTCCACAGGTGCTTTCTCTACTACTACTATTGGGTAGTACAATACCATATAATTATCCGGCAGTTCCCTCAATAAATAACGGAGTCGTTGATCATAGTAATACTTTGAATCCAGTTCCGATTCTTCCAGCAGTGAAGTACTCGCCCAATGCAATTGAGCTTGGTATAACTCTTCATAAAATAGTTCTTTTAATTCATCTAAAGATTTCCCGTGGTAATAATTGACAAGGCTGTCTTTTTCCTCTTCCTCTTCAATCTCAAGAGAACTCTTTTTGATAGTCAGTCTCTTCAAACGATCTACGGTTGCGGCAAAAAAACTTTTTTGTTCTTCTTCAAACCAGTTACTCGCCTCTAGTTCTTTATCCATCTCGGAAATTCTTGCGGCGCGAGACCAATCTTCTTTCATACGATGCCAGCGCTCTCGTTTTAAACGTGAAAACTGACTGGGATAACGTTGAATGTCATGTTCGTATCGAGAAGCATAGTCGGCTAACTTAATCAAATGGGCCACTTCTTCACCTTCTTCTTTTCGATGATTCACTAGAATACTAGTTTTGTCATAAGGGGGATGAGCATCGACACAACAACTGCAGACAGAGTCATCGCAACTGAGCTTGCGGCACCCTCCATTTCACTGTTCTCTATTGCTTTGGCCGTGCCGATTCCGTGTGAGGCGCTCCCTGCCCCCACACCCCGTGCCAGCACATGCTCAATACGAAACCACTTATATATATATGGGGCCAACACCGCCCCTCCGATACCTGCGACCATCACTAACACGGCTGTAAGGGGAGGCAGGCCATCGATCATGAAAGCAATATCCATGGCAATCGGGGTGGTCACCGATTTAGGTAAAATAGATGCAATAACCATTTCCTCCAGATGAGCCCACAAGGAAAAATAATAACCGGACAAAACGCCTGCAAATGCTCCCGCTAAAACACCGGTTATTATCGAAGAAAAATATTTTTTAAGCATTTTCCTTTGATTATATAAAGGAAAAGCAAGGCCTACCACAGCAGGACCTAGTAAATGTTCAATCCAGCGTCCACCAATCATATATGTATCATAGCTAATACCTGTAAGAATAAGAAAGGAAATAATTGTTATCATACCTGTCAAAACAGGTAGGGTAAAGGGGTAATGGAAACGCTGATAAACCTTCAAAGCAACTACATACACAATAATTGTTCCAGCAATTGCAAGAATTCCGGCAAGCCATTCATTCATGCTGCCCCCTCCTCCGTGCCATGATCTGTACTGTCCAACCCGACACTGTCATCACTGCTACCGTGCTTAGAAGCGTGACAACGATGATCCATAAGCCCTTCCCTTTGAAAACATGTAAGTAAGATATCACTCCAACTGTCACCGGTAAAAACAGTAAGGGCATATGAGCAATTAATAGCTGTGCTCCTGTTCCAATCCATTGTGGACGGATCACTCTCATAAATAGCAGCGCCAACAACAAGAGCATGCCAATAATGCTTCCCGGCATAACGATATTCAACAGATTTTGGAGCCACATCCCCACATAATAAAACGCATACAAAATTAGAATATGCGCCCCTATACGTATCATAAACTCAGCTCCTCTCCCGATTGTATCGCATTATTTTTGCAATTTAATTTTGTGTATTGCTTCGTATTTCGGGCTCTTGTCTAAATGGGTCTTATATAAATATACTTCCTTTGCCTGCCATTGGCGCTGCTCCAACGGGAGAAAAGCGTCTGCGCCGGGATAAGGTTCTTCTCCTATCCATTTACGGGCAATTGTAATATGAGGCCGATATTTTCGTTTTTCAGAAGGGAAGCCAAACATTTCCATGCAATCAGCTGTTTTTCTTTGTAGTTTAACCAACTGTTCCGGGCGCTCTGTTCCAGCATAAAATATGCGTGGAGAAGGAGACTGCCCAAAACTGCCAGGTACGGTTAATGAAAGAGAAAAGGAAGACAACGGTTCTATCAAGTTGTTCATTTCTTGAAGACTATTTTCTAACATAATTTTCTCCACGTTCCCTAAGAAAAAAAGCGTAATATGATAATCTTCTCGGTGTACCCATCTTTTAAATGCAGCTTTCTCTTTTATATGTTGTGTCCATTCGTAAAGATAATTTTTAATTTCATTGGGAATAGGCAACGCAAAAAAGTAATGGGGTGCAGTCATGCAGGATCTCCTCCAATGCTACAAACTTAAGTAGAAATGAAGCTATCTTGCGAAATTATAACAGAGAGAGCAGCTCGAAGTAACTACAGTAAATTCATATGAAATGTAGGTATTTGTATGTTAAAATTAAATTCAAAAAGGATGAGACCAATGAAAACTGTTACTAACATCTCTGAACTTGTCGGCCTTACGCCATTAGTTAAATTAAATCGCCTTCCAAATCCAAAAGGTGCTGCTGTATATTTGAAATTGGAATTTCAGAATCCGAGCGGAAGTGTAAAAGACAGAGCAGCACGGAATATGATTCTCGAAGCTGAAAAAAGTGGTTTGCTCTCTGAAGGATCTGTCATTATTGAACCAACTTCGGGGAATACCGGAATTGGTCTAGCCATGAATGCTGCTGCGAAAGGATACCGCTGTATTCTTGTAATGCCGGATACAATGTCACAGGAGCGTATCAATCTATTAAAGGCTTATGGAGCGGAAGTTGATCTTACACCAGGAGACAAAAAAATGCCCGGTGCAATTGCAAGGGCCCATCAGTTAGTAAAGGACATTCCCCGAAGCTTCATGCCGATGCAATTTGAAAACGCCGCAAATCCAGATGCCCATCGGGATACAACTGCTGTTGAAATCAAAGAAGCAATGGAAGAAATAGGGAAACCGCTTGCTGCCTTTGTTGCTGCCTCAGGCACAGGCGGGACGATCACCGGCACCGGAGAAGAGTTAAAAAAACACTATCCGGATCTCATCATCCATGTTGTGGAACCACATGGTTCTCCTGTCCTGTCAGGAGGTAAACCCGGACCGCATAAGCTGGTTGGTACGAGCCCTGGTTTTATTCCGACTGTTCTTAATGAGGACATTTATGAGAAAATATGTACGATCACTGATGAAGATGCTTATCGCGTTACCCGGACACTTGCAAGACAGGAAGGTATACTGGTCGGACCCTCCTCTGGCGCCGCTTGTGCAGCCGCTTTAGAAATAGCGAAACAACTGCCCCCACACGAAGCAGTAGTAGCCATTGCATGTGATACTGGCGAGCGTTACCTATCAACCGATTTATTTAACTTTGATTCAAATTAACCCTAACCCGACGATAGATAAGCCTGGCCCTTCTGTCTCTGCGGCTTATTTGCGAATTGTTAGAAATTATAATATAATACAAGTAGAAGTCTAAAATCTAGGGCATGGACAATATCAGTAACGAATTCCAGCTATATTTACTCCAGCTTCCTTTCCAATATTTAAATCTATATTTCAAAGTGTAACCGAATAATCTCCTGTCATTGCTGCAAGTGAAAATGCCCGACATGCTTTTCATCAAGCAAAACGTAAGGAGTGGTTTTTTGAGAACTTCAACCGACCGAATGATCACCCGTGTGAAATCCATTTACTTTTATATTAAAGAGAAAGGAACGGTGACAACAAGGGAACTGGTTGACGAATTCGGAACAACTCATCGTACAATACAGCGAGATTTGAATGTGCTGGAGTATAATAATTTAGTTAAGAGCCCATCAAGAGGGAAATGGTCTGTCACACACAAAAAAGTAAAAGTTTCTTAACAAGTGAATGTAATATCAATTGGAACAGTTTGAGCTGAACGATTCTTTTTGAAGCAATCGTTCAGCTTTGCTGCTCTTACGCGACTCTGCTAACGTTCACTCTCTTCCTGCTTCCTCCCATAACATCTCGATCTCTTCCTCCGTTAGATCGCGATACTCTCCCCTTTTTAAGTCATCATCGATCCTTACATTGCCGACTTGCACGCGCTTTAGAAATAACACTTTATTCCCGCGCGCTTCAAACATTCGTTTTACTTGGTGGAACTTGCCTTCCGTAATAGTTAGCAAAATCTCCGCTGCATCTTCTTCTTTTTTTCTTAGCCTTGCCGGCTTCGTTACATAACCATCATCCAGCATAATCCCCTTTGAAAAAACTTCTATATCTTCTGCTGTAATGCCCTTGGATAAAAGCGCTTCATATGTCTTAGGTACTTCTTTTTTTGGTGAAGTTAGCGTATGGGCAAATTTACCATCATTTGTGAGAAGCAGCAGGCCTACCGTATCTTTATCAAGACGGCCGACTGGGAACGGAGAACGCACGGCATCCTCTGATTCCAACAGATCAATTACAGTCCGGTGCACATTGTCTTCTGTCGCCGAAATGACACCTTGAGGTTTGTTCATCATTAAATAAACATACTTTTTGTAAACGAGACGTTCTCCTTGTATCATAATCTCCATCGTTTCCGGGTCCACGTGGGCTGCTCCACTTTTTAATATGGTTCCGTTCGCTTTTACTACTCCTTGTTTTAAGAGCTTTTTCACCTCTTTACGGCTTCCGTAGCCGCTGTTAGCGAGGAGCTTATCTATCCTCATCGTTCTCTAACTCCTTTTGCTTTTTTAATACACTTTTGGCAAAACCCCCATGCTGCCCTTCGAGGTGAGCATGCAATACACCACCGGGGATTTGTCCCATCACGGCCTTCTGGATCGAGGGTGGAACACCTTCCTGGTCCAAGCGATTCGTTAACTTGACAGCCATGCGTATCGTTTCTTCTACGGCAATGCGATTCGCTGTTTTTACCTCCTCTTCTGATCCACGCATGACTTGAAAACGATCACCAAGCCATCCTTGCAACTCCTCGGCTTCACTTCTAAACTTCTCCGGGATGACAAACGTACCGCCGCTCTTTTCCCTGACCGCCTGCAGGGCATGACCGGCAAACTTTGCCGGAATAAAGTGATAATGGGGTGCGATTTGCTCCAGCTCTTCACAAGTCACGTTTGTAGCTGTGTGATAAAACCAACTCCCAGTTGGAAAATAGTCACGATAGTGCTTTAAAAAGCCCAATACTCCTTCGGGAGGAAGAGCCAGAAACACACGCTTTGTCTGCGGAAAGAAACTTGAATCTACATAACGGAGACGCGGATTGGTTTTTTGTTTTTCTATTAATTTTGAGGCGGTACGATTAAATACGTGAAAAACATCCGGTCTCTTGTTTAACTCCGTTACCATCACGGCTAGTTTTCCGAAACCGACGATAAGCATTATTTATGCCCCCTTCATTTGCAATAAATATAGCAATTCCCCATTTTAAGAAGACGCTGTCCATTTTGGACAACGCCTTTTACATGTTTTAAGCAGCCTCAAGATTTTTATCTTTTCTCCTCGCTTTTTTATTCTCCCTGGAAATGTTAGCAAGAATTCCAATTGCTATCATCGAAACTAGCAAAGAAGATCCCCCGTAGCTAACAAATGGGAAAGGCAACCCGGTTATCGGTAAAAGCCCGGTCGCAGCCCAGGCGTTTACGACGGATTGACTGACAAGCTGAAAGACAAGACCGAAAGCAAGCAGCATTCCAAACGTGTTTTTACTGCGCACTCCAATTAAGACACCGCGCCATGCAATAATGGCCAGACATAGTAACACGAAGCCAATCCCAAAAATTCCGAGCTCTTCTGCTATTACTGCTAATATAAAATCGGTATGAGGCTCTGGAAGAAAGTGCATTTTTTGAACACTTTGGCCAAGCCCGGTTCCAGTTAACCCTCCGTGAGCAAAAGCAACATACGATTGGATGAGCTGGTATCCGCTTCCCCTCGCCGTTTCTGCCAGTTCGAACGGATCCCGAAAAGCTGTCAGACGCTGGACACGGTAAGGCTCACTAACTGCAAAATAGGCTATTACTCCACCGGAAAGTGTAGCAAGTACAGCTAAATGGCGCCACTTAGCACCAGATAGAAAAACGACGACACCAGCAGTCATTAAAATGGATGCCGCTGTCCCTAAATCGGGTTGCAGCATAATTAGTGAAAATATGAAAACAACCACTACTAGAGGTGGGATAACTCCACTGATAAATTTGTTAATATAGGCCTGTTTTTGCGAATATACTTGAGCCAAGTAAATGATAACCGCGAGCTTGACAAACTCCGCGGGCTGGATGTTAAACGGGCCTACAGGAATCCAGCTTTTCGCACCGTTTATTTCAGGCCCTACTAAAACAACAAGAATAAGCAAAAAAAGTGATCCGGCTATCAACAAAGGAGAAAGCTTTTTTAATAAGGAATGGCGAAAGTGCATGAAAAAAAAGAGTAGAAATAATCCAGCTGTAAGCCAAATGAGCTGTCTCCAAAAAAAGTGGGAAGGATTTCCATACAGATCAATAGCAAGCGGAAAACTGGCACTGTACACCATTATAACGCCAAATATGGACAAACATACGGTGGCTGCTATCAGCCACCAATCATAATCTTTATACCGTCTAAAAATCATGGTCCCTCCCCGGCCTTATTGCACTAAGTTAACAACAGTCATGTCAAGCGGATAAATTATTGTTTATTATACCACTTGCATGAATTGGAAAAAAGAGGCCTTCGACTGTATTTATTGCTCTCTTTCTCTTTTAAGAATGGAAAAACGCTCACCTAACACAATACCCGCAAGACCGCTTCGGACGGTTAAAATAAAATACACCCCTGCCCCCGCTATTACACTGAACATCTCCACTAGAAAGGCATGAAACCAGGAATTCAATGGAAACAATGTTAATGCTCCTTCCTTTACCAGGATGACAGCGAGAGCCATACATAGGGAGAATAATAAAACGAGAAGTGTCCGTTTTAAAAGTTTCCCATATTGAAAATCTGCAAATTTACCAATCGCCCACATATTCAGGAGAACGGCAGCACCAAACCCGATGAACGTACTCACACTTGCTCCTATCGGACCTATGGTGTAAAGAAGAAGGTAAGCCGTTCCTCCTTTTACAGCAAGTCCTAACAGCAGAGAGATGACTGCATACTTCTGCTTGTTAATTCCTTGCAGAATAGCCCCGGTTACCGAGAACAGTGAAAATAACACAGCGACGGGGGCATAGTATCGAAGAATATACCCTCCTATTTCCATATCATCTAGACCGAACAGTAAAGCAAATGTGGGGTAAGCAAGCACCGCCATTCCAACAGCTGCCGGTATCGATAAGAAAACGATCACTTGATAAGTTTGCGTCACTTGACTGCGGAGGAGCTGCTTATCTTTATTCGTAAAAGACTCTGTGATAGTCGGTATCAATGTGACAGACATAGCGGTTGCGATCGCAACAGGTATTAAGATAAGCTTATGAGCCGCTCCTGAAAAAGCCCCGTACGCTGTTTCCGCCTCCCCTTGTGTAAAATTACCCGAGGCCATTAAAGCGTTATTAAATGTAAACATATCGATGAGCTGAAAGAGTGGAATTGCGAGCCCCACAAAAGAAAGCGGCAGTGCATAAGAAATCAGCTCCTTATACATAGAAGACAGCGGGATATGGTAGTCTGTTGTACTCTCTTCTACATGCTGCTGGATAAATCCCTTCCGCTTTTGCCAATAAATAATCAGCACAACCAAGGCACCGAGCCCGCCAATAAAAGCCCCGAACGTCGCAAATCCTACTGCCGTACCAATCTTGCCATCTCCTATGTATAGAATGGCGTAGGCTGCTGATAAAATAAAAACAATGCGGACAATCTGCTCAATGACCTGAGAGACAGCGGTAGGTCCCATAGAGCGAAAGCCTTGAAAATAACCGCGAATGACGGACATTGCAGGAATTAACAGTAAAGCAATACTTACCATGCGGATCGTAAAGATAACATCCGAAATGGCATTCCCTTGCATCTCGTTTGGATCTGTGATGATCCAGCCCGCGATCACCGGAGCTGAAAAAAATAATAACAGGAAGGCCGCGAAGCCCGAGATAGTCATAAATACAATACCGGACCGAAGCAGGCGCTGTCCGGACAAGTAATCACCAAGCGCGTTGTATTTCGATACAAATTTAGAAACTGCCATCGGCACACCTAAGGTCGCTAAACTGAGCAAAATCGTATAAGGGGTGTAGCCATACTGATAAAGAGCTAATCCTTGCTGTCCTACCATGGCTGCAAAAGGGAATATATAAATCATTCCCAGGAATTTGGACAGAAATGTAGCCATGGATAAAATTGCCGTTCCTCGTAAAAACTTTGAATCTGACATACCTTCATCTCCAGTAAAATGGATATTGTCTAGTTCTATTATGATAAACGTGGTTGTGTAGAACAATAGACGAACAAAATGAACCTCAAGAAATTTTACCATACTACGCTCGGAGATTCCCGCCTATTTGTATCCACGTCCTGACTAACTTTTGAATATCTGATACGTTTGGTATGATTAGCATAGTTTTTCTAAAGCAAAGGCAGGGAATAAGTGATGAAATATAATGTGATAGTGGTTGGCGGCGGTCCAGCAGGCTTAATGGCATCCGTATCTGCCGCAGAGCACGGAGCCAGGGTTCTTGTCATAGACAAGGGGAAAAAACTTGGAAGAAAGCTTGCCATTTCAGGAGGAGGACGTTGTAACGTCACCAACCGAATGGAAGAAAAAGAATTGATTGCTCATATACCGGGAAACGGCAAGTTTATGTATAGTCCTTTCTCTATTTTTAATAATGAAGACATCATCGATTTTTTTGAGAATCTCGGTATTCCCTTAAAAGAAGAAGACATGGGGCGCATGTTTCCGGTGAATGACAAGGCGATCACGGTCGTACAAACGTTGTTGCAGAAAATGCAGGCTCTCCACATTGACACCCGCTTGCAAACGGAAGTTGCTTCACTCTCTTTCGAAAATGACCGAGTGACGGGGCTGCTGTTAGACACCGGTGAACTCCTAAAAGCAGACAGCATTATTATCGCAACGGGAGGGAAGTCTGTCCCTCACACAGGCAGCACGGGAGATGGATACCCTTGGGCAGAAGCAGCCGGCCACACGATTACTGACCTTTATCCTACAGAAGTGCCGATTACTTCCGCAGAATCATTTATTAAAGAAAAGCGTCTTCAAGGTCTGTCCTTATCAGATACTGCTCTAAGCGTCTATAACCAAAAAGGAAAACGGATCATCACCCATCGCGGGGACATGGTATTTACTCACTTTGGTATTTCCGGCCCAATTGCTCTCCGTTGCAGTCAATTCGTCGTAAAAGAAATGAAAAAAACAAAAGGCAAGCCAGTGTCTATGAGTATCCATCTATACCCAGACAATCATTCAGAAGAATTATTTCAGAAACTCCTTTTCCAAAAAAAAGAAGACGGAATGAAATCTTGTAAAAATGCGTTAAAAAACTGGGCTGCTGAGCGTTTGCTGATACTCTACTTAGAAAAAGCAGGTATTGACCCCACCCAAGTTCTGCATATGATACCTCATGACGCCTTGCGTGAACTTGCTAATTTGTTTACCGACTTTCGCTTTCAAGTAAACGGAACACTTTCTATTGAGAAAGCATTTGTTACTGGCGGGGGTGTGTCTATTAAGGAAATTGACCCGAAACGCATGGAGTCCAAATTCAAAAAAGGCTTATATTTTTGTGGTGAAATTTTAGACATTCATGGTTACACAGGAGGCTTCAATATTACGTGCGCTTTTTCAACCGGGTACACGGCTGGAAAATCTGCTTCAGAAAGCAGTGAACATAGATGAAGCATTTTTCCACACCCTGTGGAAAACATGATACAATAATAAAAATATAAAAAAATTTTTTTTCCTGCTTTAGTAAGCATTCTCGGCCCTATTGTTGATAACTATCAATTATACCCACACGTTATTCACAAAAATCTGTTTTATCAACAGACTTATTAACAAATACACACGTTCGCTGTGAACGAAAAAAAACTGATCTTACCTTCCGTTACAAGTTGTAGCGATAAGGAGATCAGTTCTTTTTTATTTTATTTAGTTTGCAACGATGTTCACTAGTTTTCCTGGAATAGCAATGATTTTCCGGATCGTCTTTCCTGCCGTTCCTTCCTGAATCTTAGGATGATCCTGGGCGATCGTTTCTAATTGCTCTTTATCTGCATCCTTCGGCACTACTACCTTGGCACGGACCTTCCCATTAACCTGAAGGACAATCTCAATATCAGCTTCAACGAGCATGCTTTCTTCGTAAGTAGGCCATGGTTCATATGCAATCGTGTTATCATGACCAAGCATTTGCCAAATTTCTTCCCCTAAATGAGGGGCAATTGGGGATAACAACTTAATAAAGCCTTCCATATACTCCATTGGCAATACTTCCTGTTTATATGCTTCGTTCACAAAAACCATCAGCTGGCTAATCGCTGTATTAAAGCGAAGATTTGTGTAATCATCTGTTACTTTTTTCACTGTCTGGTGATAAACCGTCCTCAACGTGCCGCTGCCTTCCGCTTTTCGGATCTTAGCGTCCAACTTTCCATCTTCTCCGGTGTACAGTCTCCACACTCTGTCAAGGAAGCGTCTAGCTCCATCCAGGCCCGTTTCTGACCAAGCTACAGAAGCATCCAACGGCCCCATAAACATTTCATATAGACGGAGAGTATCGGCACCGTGAGAATGAACAATATCATCCGGGTTAACGACGTTGCCTTTTGATTTACTCATCTTTTCATTATTTTCTCCAAGGATCATTCCTTGATTGTATAGACGCTGGAATGGTTCTTTTGTAGGCACTATTCCAAGATCATACAGCACTTTATGCCAGAAACGAGCATACAAAAGATGAAGAACCGCGTGTTCAGCACCGCCGATATATATATCTACCGGAAGCCAGCGTTTAAGTTTCTCCGGATCAGCAAGCATCTTTTCATTATGTGGATCGATAAAACGCAAGTAGTACCAGCAGCTGCCAGCCCATTGCGGCATCGTGTTCGTTTCTCTTCTCCCTTTCATGCCAGTCTTCGGATCTGTGACCTCGAGCCAGTCAACAGCATTAGCAAGCGGCGACTCCCCAGTTCCCGACGGTTTAATCTCATCCATATCCGGCAATACAAGAGGTAATTCTTCTTCCGGAACAGTACTCATTGTTCCATCTTCCCAATGGATAACCGGAATCGGCTCTCCCCAGTATCGCTGCCGGCTGAACAGCCAATCTCGTAATCGGTACGTAATTTGTCGTTCTCCTTTGCCTTCTTGTTCCAGCCATTCAATCATCTTCACAATAGCTTCATCAGTATGAAGGCCATTTAAGAAGGAGGAGTTAACGTGCGGCCCATCCTCAATATAGGCTTCTTCCGCAACATTGCCGCCTTCCACCACTTCGTTAATCGGAAGATCAAACTTTGCCGCAAATTCATAATCGCGTTCGTCGTGGGCAGGAACAGCCATAATCGCACCGCTTCCGTAACTGACCAGTACATAGTCTGCTATCCATATTGGGAGTTTCTCACCATTCGCTGGATTGATCGCATACGCCCCAGTGAACACGCCTGTTTTCTCTTTTTGCAGTTCCGTCCGTTCCAAGTCACTTTTGGTTGCTACCTTTTTTTGATAAGCCTCGACAGCTTCTTTTTGTTCTTCTGTCACAATTTTGCCTACAAGTTCGTGTTCTGGGGCAAATACGCAGTAAGTCGCACCGAACAACGTATCCGGTCTTGTCGTAAACACGGTAAACGTTTCCGAGGTCCCGTCAATTTCAAAGAAAACATCGGCCCCTTCCGAACGACCAATCCAGTTTCGTTGCATATCTTTGACGCTCTCCGGCCAATCGAGCTCTTCCAGATCGTCAAGAAGCCGCTCGGCATATTCTGTTATTTTCAGCATCCACTGCTTCATCGGCCGGCGCTCTACTGGATGATCCCCCCGTTCACTCAGACCATCGATTACTTCCTCGTTAGCAAGCACGGTTCCTAAAGCAGGACACCAGTTGACGGCTACTTCATCCATGTAAGCAAGCCCTTTATTGTACAACTGAATGAAAATCCACTGTGTCCATTTGTAGTAATCGGGATCCGTCGTATCTATTTCACGGTTCCAATCATACGAAAAACCAAGTGATTTTATTTGGTTTTTAAATGTTTCAATATTCGCTTGTGTAAATTCCCGAGGATGTTTACCCGTATCGAGTGCAAACTGCTCTGCAGGAAGCCCAAAAGCATCCCATCCCATCGGATGAAGAACATTCCATCCTTGCATCCGCTTCATCCGTGATAAAATATCTGTTGCTGTGTAACCTTCCGGGTGGCCAACATGCAACCCTGCTCCAGATGGATACGGAAACATATCCAGTGCATAAAAATTCCGACTGTCATCTGTATGGTCATTTGTTTTGAACGTTTTATTTTCTTCCCAATATTTCTGCCATTTTTTTTCGATATCTTGATGAGAAAACGCCATCGACGTCCTGCCTCCTCTATTTTTGTAAATTGTACATACATCTGCTAGTTTCTATTTCATACAAAAACCCCTCATCCCTAAGTATTCTATTAGGGACGAGAGGTTGTATAGACAAATTCCCGCGGTACCACCCTGGTTGACATGCTTGTAAAACAGCAGCATATCCGCTCTAAATTTGTGTCCATAACGCGGGACCGCGGCAAAAGGTTACTAATCCGTTCACCTTTGCAACTAAAAGGCGAGTTCACAGCAGCCATCGTCTGACTTCCACCAGCCGTCAGCTCTCTTCAACCCGGGCACACCGTTACTATTCCTTCATCATTGTTGTTACCTATTTCATTTTCACATGTTTCTTGCGTCAATACTTGATATTTTATGCATTTTTTCGCCCTGTGTCAAGGTTTATCCCGAATTAACGAGCTCGCCCGTGAAAATACGACGAGTGCCCGTAGAGGAATGATTCCCTGTAAGCTTCCTTTTCTATTACTTGACAAATAACTCCTCTTTCATTAATGATTATTATATATTTTTAAAATTTCGGCCTTTCGGCTGTTCTAAGGAGTGAAGAACGTTGTCCATGTTAGATGATATACTAGAGCACAACAAGCAATTTGTAGCCGAAAAACAGTATGAAAAATATCAAACTTCTAAGTTTCCCAACAAAAAACTGGTCATTCTCACCTGTATGGATACTAGGCTTATAGAATTACTTCCAAAAGCACTCAATTTAGCAAATGGAGATGCAAAAATCATCAAAAATGCGGGTGCCTTGATTTCACACCCTTTCGGTAGTGTGATGAGAAGCATCATTGTATCCTTGTACGAACTGCAAGCAAAAGAAGTCGCGATTATTGGGCACTACGGCTGCGGGATGACCGGTTTAGAGTCCGATACTATCATGCAAAAAGCTGCCACCAGTGGTATTGACATGGCCAACATTGAGACCGTGTCCTATGCAGGAGTAGATGTAGAAAAGTGGCTAAAAGGCTTCGATGATGTCGAGGAAAATGTTCGCAACAGTGTAGAATTAGTAAGACGCCACCCTCTTCTTCCGAAACATACACCCGTTCACGGTCTCGTCATTTGTCCTGAAACAGGTAAGTTAACCGTGCTCGACAGAGACAGTTAATCTCTCATGGAATGCATAACGAACTGATCTATATTTAAAGTCGCTGGTGAATAAAAGTCATCATGAATCGAAATACCACTTCGCGTTCAGGTTCATTAAGCAGTTCATGGTAAAGACCTTTCCATTCTTTTAAGGAACGGTCTGTCGTTTGGAGACGATTAAACCAGCGGTGAGCCGCATGTTTATCAACCACATAATCTTGCCCCGCCTGCATGACAAGCAACGGAACATCGGGAAATCGTTCTGCTTCGTGCAGGCAGGTTTTCATCGCTCGTATCATCTCTTGATACCAACGGGCCGTCACCGTGTTTATGTTCAACTCATCCTGTTGATACAGAGCCCTCACTTCCGGGTCTCTCGTTATTCGCTCTGCTGTAATACCCGTTTTCGCGGTGAGTGTTGGCGTGAGACGATGCAGCATTTTCGTCCCCACTTCCGTTATTTTATTCGGGTATTCGTATAAGCCGATACAGGGAGACGATAGGATAATCCCTTTTACCGGCATGTATTTTTCCATCAGAGAACGGATACAGATCAAGCCTCCCATACTATGGCCAAGTAGAAAAACAGGAAGTTCATAGGAAGCCGCTTGTTTGTACCAATTGTAAACGGTCTCTATGTACTGTTCAAATCTGTCAATATGCCCTCGTTTCCCTCTCGTTGTGCCATGTCCCGGCAAGTCGCCGCTAACAACGTGAAACCGTTGATTCTTCAGCTGCTCAATCAGCCACTGATAACGTCCGTGATGCTCTCCTGCTCCGTGTATGATGAGCACTGTCCCGCGCGCTCGTTCACTCAACCAATACTTCATCATGTAGTGATCGTCCTTTCCCCTCTCTCTTCTAGAGCTCTCCCTTCATTTTACTACTTTTTTTGGTAAACTTATATATAAGAGCTGTGAAAAATAACCGTTCAGGAGGACTAAACATGATATATTCATACAAAGGTAAAACACCAAAAATTGCGGAGTCTGCTTATATTGCAGACTATGTGACGATTACCGGCGACGTATCGATTGGAGAGGAAACGAGCATCTGGTTTAACACTGCTATACGTGGTGATGTGGCTCCCACAAAAATAGGAAACAGAGTGAGTATTCAAGACAATTCAGTCCTACATCAAAGCCCTGATAATCCTCTGATCATTGAGGACGATGTAACGATAGGACATATGGTTATCTTACATAGTTCCATCATTCGCAAAAATGCTCTAATTGGAATGGGCAGCCTGATCCTCGACAACGCTGAGATCGGAGAAGATGCTTTTATTGGAGCGGGGAGTCTGGTTCCTCCTGGCAAAGTGATCCCTGCACGCACCTTAGCTTTAGGCCGACCTGCCAAAGTGGTCCGTGAACTGACAGAAGAAGATTATGTGGAAATGGATCGTGTTAGGAGAACGTATGTAGAAAAAGGACAATATTATAAGGGCCTTACGAGCATAGATGAAAAATAAACAGGGAGGATTTTATCTCCCTGTTTTTACATACCCTTTTCCTTGCTCAATCTTAATTTCCGTGCCAAATTCAGCGGATAGCTCTTGTAAACGTCTTAGCACCGTTTCCTCTTTTGTTAAGGCCGGACATCCCCGCTTATGACGTGGTTGACCGTATCCTAAATCAATCGGACTCATGGAAATTTCCGTGAATTTATCTTTCTCCCAGTCCAACTCTACAACGATTGACTCCCATACAAAGCGATTGGCTCCTAAGCCCTTTTTTCCATAATCACTTCGTATGTCCATTGCTTCTGAAACAGTAGCATCTGTGTCCAATCCATATTTCTGGAGAAAATCTGCAGGTAAGTAGGACACTGTCTCATTTTGGAAAATAAAGTTCCCAAGACTGTAGAAAATAGGCTTTCCCTTGTACATTTCTACCGCACGTACGACGTGTGGGCCATGGCCAAAAATCACGTCTGCTCCAGCATCCACACATGCTCTTGCTGCTTCAATGAGAAAATCAGCCGGCTTATTTTTGTCGAGTCCCTCTATCTCGTGTGAATGAAGGCTAAGTATAACAAGGTCTGCCTGAGACTTCGCATCACGAATAGATGCCGTTATTCGGTCCAGGTCTTCTTGCAGCGGTCTCCGAGTCCGGTATGTTTTTTCATCTTTTATAAATGCTTTTCCGGCAAAATGAAAAGGATCCCCTTCCTGTTTGGTAACAAATCCTTCTTTAACAGCCAATTCCTCATCGGCGTTCATGAACGTAGCACCTGCAATCTCTTGCAATGTTTGTAATTGACTAGATGTAACATGGTATACTTCTTCATGCCGTAACGGATTAATCCCCGGGCGTCCGGATAAATGAGCCGTCGGCTGTCCAGCTACCCACGATTCATGAAACGTGGAAGTAGCTGCAATTAATGCTACTCTTCCTTGGGCCGTTTCAAGATATCTTGGCTCAGAAGCCGCTGCAAGCGTCTTACCTGCACCGGCGTGGATGAACCCTCGTTTATCCATTTCTCTTTCTGTTGCCTCCAGACCGCCGTGAGAATAATCCAATGTGTGATTGGTGGCCCAATTTAATAAGTTAAAACCGTAAGCTTGGATATCGTCAAGCACTTCTGGTTCTGACATTGCCCATGTACCGCCGCTAAAAGCTCCTGGATATCCTTCACGACGATGGACAGTCGTTTCAAGATTTGTGAATTTTGCATCAGCTTTTTTTATCCATTCTTCCAACTCTTTAAATGCCGGATCATTCTCTGGCACTCTTCTCGTGATAAAACTATCACCTGTAGCTATTAATTTCACGTCAAATGTCACATCCTTATGTAATTAAAAATCAAAAATCTTTTTTTAAGCAAACGGGATCCCCATGTATCTGCGGGATCCCCTAGTTTGCCTACGTCTATTATTTCAATGTAAAACCTTGTTTTTTTATAAATGAAGTCAACTCCGGACGGCGCGGGGTAGATAAATATACGGACATCTGCTTGCCCCAGCCGGAAGTTTTCACTCCATTGGTTCTATTCGTATAATACTCTTCCGTTATCTCTTCATAACTTTGCATCTGATCCTCTAGCTTGTCCTTCTGATATCTCTCTTTATGAAGGACAGCTTCTTTTACCATTCGCGGTTTTTGCCATGGATGCTGGTCAGGATAACCCAGACACATCCCCATAATTGGCACGGTCCACTTTGGGAAATCTAATAGTTCCGCTACTTTTTCTGCTTCATTACGAATACCGCCAATCATAACTCCGCCAAGACCATAAGAGCGAGCGGTAAGCAGAAAATTTTGCGCAGCAAGTGCGGTATCTACTGCACCGACAATAAGATTTTCGGTTTCTTCCATTTCGAAAGGTGTACCGTGTTTCATACTAACAAGAGAATGGCGATAAAAATCCGCAGCAAAAACAAAAAATACAGGACATCGAGCAATATATACTTGATTTCCACACAATTCACTCAGCTTATTCTTTGTCTCTTGATCTTGTATGGCAATAATGCTGTAAGCTTGGACATTGTGAGAGGAAGGTGCCCATCTGGCACTCTCGACTAAATCCTCAATAATTTCCCAGGAAATATCTTTATTCTTGAATTTTCTTATGGAACGATGGGATTGGATTAACTCTCGAATCTCCGGTGACTTGCCTTGCTTTTCAACACTCATTCGGCAACTGTCCCGTTCCGATGACTTACAGGGGTAACGAGTGTTCCTTGTCCTGCTTCTCCAATCACTTCACCGTTTTTCATTACAGTGGTGCCATTTACAATTGTCTGGACAGGCCAGCCTTTGATATGGAACCCATCATAAGCTGTAACTTTGCTTTTACTATGGAGGTTTTCCCGTCTAAGGGTGGCTTCTTTCTCCATATCAACAATTGTAATATCAGCATCTGCACCTGGCTGCAAAATTCCTTTTGCTGGGTAAATGTCAAATAGTTTTGCGGGCTCTTCTGCCAAAACGCGAACAACCTGCGATAGTGATAACTTTCCCTCACTTACAGCATTGAGCATTAAGGGCACCAGCGATTCCACTCCGCACATTCCAGCAGGAATCGACCACAAGTCGCCATCTTTTTCTTCTTCCGTATGCGGAGCGTGATCGGAGCACACATGTGAAATCGTTTCCTCTCGAATGCCTTCCCAAATACGTTCTTGATCTTTTTTATATTTCACTGGAGGGTATACTTTCATTTGCGGTCCGACTTCGTCATAATCCTCATTAGATAGAAACAAGTAATGCGGACATGTTTCCACGGTAACCGGATATCCTTCTTCCTGCGCTTGCTTAACAAAGTCCACAGACTTTCCACTGCTGACATGAAGTACATGAAAGCGTACACCGGTTTTTTTCGCCATTTCAATTCCTGTTTGGACGGTTAATTCCTCCGCAAGATTGGGACGGCTTTCAAGCAAATCTTCATAAGACTTACCCCCACGTTCTTGGACACGTGCAGTTAATGTTTGGATAAGATCATTATTTTCGGCATGAACGGCAAACAACTGTCCTGTCTTTGCTACCTCTTCCATCATCTCGTATACTTCTCCATCGTGAAATGGTGGAATGACATCCTCCATACCGGGCTTATAATTATACATAAGCTGGAACGTTTTGCTGTGAACCGCATATCCCCAGAAAAACTTGAACCCGATTACGCCCTTTTTATGGAGTTCTGCTATATTTTGGTTGTTTAAGTGCCCGAGGCAGATTCCCCATAATCCATAATTGACAACCGCTTTACTTTGTAAATTCTCATTTTGTAAATCAAAGTTTTCAGCGTTATTCACTGGCGGTGTCGTATTCGGCATCTCAAATATGGTCGTCACGCCTCCGGCTGCAGCAGCCTTTGTGGAGTGATAAAAATCTTCTTTATAAGTCGGGCCAGGATCTCTCGAATGTACATGCGTATCAATCAAGCCAGGGAGTATATATTTCTCCGAAGCATCAACGGTTTCTTTCGCTTCTCCTGCTAGTGATTCCGATGTGATGGCCGCAATTCTATTGTCTTTAATATAAATATCAGCCTCATACGTATCGGACGATGTCACGATCGTTCCGTTTATAATTTTCATATCCCAAGTCACTGGCTGTTCCTCCTTGTTAATCAACTTGTATGCTTCCCACAAGTTCATTTATATCATAGATTGCGTGCCGCTTCATATAGTCCTTTATTTCCTCCAGGATGTCGGGCATCGCTGTTGGATAAATAAAGCTGGCCGTGCCGACTTGAACTGCCGAAGCACCTGCAATAATCATTTCCAGTGCATCTTTTCCGTTCATGATCCCGCCGCAGCCGATGATAGGCAAATTCGTCACTTGCGAAACTTGATAAATCATCCTTACAATAACAGGTTTTACTGCAGGTCCTGAAAACCCACCCATGATGTTTCCAATCAGCGGGCGCCTGCTTTCCGTATCAATTGCCATCGCAAGCAGTGTGTTGGCTACGTTTAAGGCTGTCGCCCCTCCCGCTTCTGCCGCAAGGGCGATGTCTTGAATGCTTGTTACATTTGGTGTCAGCTTGGCAATCAGCGGGACATCTGTTACGTTTTTCACCGCTTGAATGAGTGATTCCGTCACCTCTGCATTCATTCCAAATGCCTCACCGTTTCCCTTTAAGTTAGGACAGGAAATATTCAACTCAAGTGCATCCACATCTGGATGATTACCAATTACCTCACTCATCTCAGCAAACTCATCAACTGAATCTGCAGAAATACTAGAAATAAGTGGAGCCGAATAAGCAGCAAACTCAGGAATTGTATACTTCATATAGTAGTCGAGACCTTTACTTTGAATCCCTATCGAATTTATCATCCCCGCAGTCGTTTCACATACTCGTGGCGTACGGTTTCCCGGTTGCGGCAGCCGAGTGATACTTTTCGGCACGAGTGCGCCTAACTCATTAAAATCAATTGCGTCTTTCATCTCCGGACCGAATGCCCCCGATGCCGGCATGATCGGATTTTTTAGTTTTAGGCTGCCGATTACAATTTCAGTATTCAATTGAGCAATCATCCTAACACCACCTTTTCAAGTGAAAAAACAGGTCCTTCCAAGCAAACACGAACGGATTTAACTCCGGTATCTTCTTTAACGTCGCAAACACATGCAAAACATGCTCCCATCGCGCACCCCATGTGCTCCTCTAAAGCAATCTCGCCAGGGATGTGATATTCATTGGCAATGTTTTGTGACAGACGTGACAGGCGTCTTGACCCGCACGTATAAATACCGTCTATTTTGTTGCGTTTGAGTATGCCTCGGATAATCTCTTCTACATTCGCGACGTCACTCGTTCCATCTTCTTCTGTCACTTTATACACTTCTGCTCCAAACCCTTGCAAAAGATCAGCAGCGAGAAGATCATCTTTAGAACGAGCAGATAAGATAGCCGCACACTTCACATTCTTTTCCACAGCTTCTTGCGCGAGTGCTGCGAGTGTCGCAATCCCAACGCCTCGGGCAACAAGCAATATCGTGTCTGCGGACTTATCTAACGAAAACCCTACACCCAAAGGACCGACAACATCCAGCATCTCTCCTGCCTGCAGATGAGTCATCTCCTGTGTTCCCTCCCCTTTAACGAGGTAGAGAAATTCGATCGTCGACTCATTTATACGATAGATACTAAAAGGTCGACGCAGGAATGGAAACGAACCTTGTGAACAGCGAATATGAAAAAATTGGCCGGGTTCAATAGGAGAAGTGAGACGTGACGAGTCCACTACCATGTGCCAATAGCGACTGCTTACTTGTTGGTTGGAGATGATCGGCATGAAATGTTGTTTCATATTTAACGTGCCTCCTTTAGGCTAACACCAGCTGATTCCTTCACTGCACGCTCAAGAATGTCCGTTCCAACGACAATATCCTGAATATTTGCATGTTCATCTGGATGATGGCTGAGTCCATCTTCACAAGGAATAAATAGAAGACCGGTCGGCCATTTTTTTGCCATGTTCATGGCGTCATGGCCAGCGCCGCTCGGCAGAATAATTGGCTCAACCCCTGCGTCCTTGCATACTTTTTTGAAAAGCTCCTGAACTTGGTCACTCAATAAAACCGGTGTTTCTTCCGTCAATTTTACTAATTTGATATCAATATTCCGTTCATTCTCCAGCGAGTTAACGTTGGACTTTAGTTGGTGGACCACACGTTGAATCGATTTCACATTTGTACCCCGAATGTCTACTTGTAAAGAGGCAAATCCAGGTACAACGTTCATTGCTCCAGGTTCAATATTTAGTACTCCTACCGTACCTACTGTCCCGAACTTCTTTTCAGCGCGGGCTGCATCTTCTACCGTTGTGACGAGACGAGCAGCAGCAGCTAATGCGTCCTTGCGTCTATCCATCGACGTTGCGCCAGAATGTGAGGCCTTTCCTTGGATTTCAATGTGAAACCGGGTAGGTGCAGCAATGCCACTGACAATACCAATTGCTTTGTTAGCATGCTCCAACTCTGGTCCCTGTTCAATATGCAGTTCAAAAAACGCTTTCAATTCTTCGTCTGAGCGAACTGCTTCGTGTAGACGATCGAAATCAAGGCCGGCTTTTCGAAGTGCATCTGGAAAAGGAATACCGTTTTTATCTTTGAGTGTTTCCCATTTCTCCGGTTCATACATATTAGCCATCACTTTACTTCCAATCGTAGATGTCCCAAAGCGCGCAGACTCTTCCGCAGCAAAAGCAATTACTTCCACTGGATGTTCCGTCATAATCTCTTGTTCGTTCAGACGGTGAACGACTTCAAGTCCCGCCGCCACCCCTGCTGTTCCGTCAAATTTACCGCCGGCACGAACTGTATCCAGATGCGAACCTATTGCAACTGCAGGGACATCGGCATTGCGCCCGGCTCTTCTGGCAATGATATTCCCGGCTGCATCTTTTGACACTTGCATGCCTTCCTGTTCACAAAAACGGGTAAAAACAGCTTGCACTTCTTGCTCTTCTGCTGTATATGCCAGGCGTTCCTGACCATTATCTGTAAGACCGATTTTGTTAAAAGCATCGAGTGTCCGTTGAATTCTTTCCATTGAATATCCGTTCATTCCAACCACCTCTATCGCCTTTTTTGCTGTGTGAAGTATTTTCTATTATCTTTATTTTCTCAAAAAGTTCTGGCGATATCGTTGGCTTTTCAAACAATAATATCGTTGTTCATTTATCGAAAACGATAGTCATATTTAATGAAATCATGAATTTTGAGACCAATTTGTATCATAAGCTTGTCCTCAGAGTTCTGCATGCTGAGTCCTGTCAGTGCTTTAATCTTTTGAAGCCTGTATTTCATCGTATTTACGTGGATAAACAGCTCTTTTGCTGTTTTGGATAAAGATTCATTTAAGTGAAAATACGTTTTCAATGAATGGATCAGTTCCAAATCATGTCTTTCGTCATAATCCACTAAAATCCCGACAGTTTCCTCATAAAAGTTTCTTAGTTCTCCAATGTTTTTAACTTCAGCAAGTAACCGGTAAACACCCAAGTCATCGTAAAACACTAATTTTTTATCCTTAAAGAGCATACGTCCAAGGGTAACCGCCAATTCACTTTGATGAAAACTTTGGCGTAATCCTTTTAGGCCTTGCTGGAATCGCCCAACTCCCATATATAAAAAGGAATCGGTTTTTTTCTGTAATTCCTGGTATATAAAAAACACATCTTGCTTGATGCGTTCTTCTTTTTTCTCACGAGTTGGCAGTAGCAAATAAATAACATTTTGCATCGTACCAATTAACGTTCTTCGATCTACATGGGAACATACTAACTGAAGCTGATTCATTTGGTCAGCAACTAATTTCATTCCTTGACCATCCACGCTGAAATGAACGGAAATACAAATATAATCAAGCTGGATATCGAAGTTGTATAATTTTCCTCTTTCCGTCATAACTTCTTCACTTTGAACCTGGCCATAGAACAAATCACGCAGAAAATCACTTTTATACTGTTCTTCCAATTCGTAAGCAACTTTTTTACGCATAAATTCTAGAGATAACAGTGTGGCGGCACGTTCTAAAATGGAGATATCCACTTCCAAGTAATGATTTTCAACATCGATACTCGTAATTGCCCCGTACAACCGTCCATCGACAATGATCGGCGCAACCAAGCAAAAGAGCGACTCACCTGAACTGGCTAAAGTTCGGTTCATCCTAATCGGGCGTTGAATTAATTCGAGCTCCTCTTTTTCCTCTTCCTTCAGAGAAGCTAATGAAAATTTATCATCAACGAGTACTTCTACATAAGAAACAAAGCTTTCAATCAAAATGTCATTTTTAAGGAGATGATGAAGCGTTTGCAGAAACTGGTTAACGCCTCGTTTATTTAGCGAAATTTCATTAAGAAGTTGGTATGCTTGATCTAAATCTTCTTGAAGGACAACTTTTTTATCAAAAACCACATTCATTACAGGAGAAATAATATCCAAATAGCTAACTTCCTCTGGTATTTCAATAATGGGGAAGTTATATTTCTCTGCTTCTTCCGTTAATATATCTGGAATATCCTCAATAAAGCGATGCGGCTTTATCGCTAAAGCCGCAGTCCCTTTCTCATTAAGATCTTTAATTAATTTTTTTTGTGCCTGTTCATCGTCTTTAAGTGGATACATGCTTGTAAGCATTAATTCCTTCCCTTTCAACCACTGAATAATATCGGGAACTTCCATTATCGTCACGACATTCATTTCTCTATCCAATCCCTGGTGTCCCGCTATCACTTTACATTTTCGTAATCCACCTATTTTCATTGCTTGCCGCAACGAAATCGTCACGCTCAACCACCCACTTTACTTATTCAAATAGATCAATTATCTCCAGTAAGAATAGAGATGTCTCTGGCACGTATGTGATGATAAGAAGGGCTGCAAAGTTAACAGCGAAGAACTTCAATAACCCCGGCATCATTTTTACCATACTTAACTTACTAATGGATTGTGCTACAAATATGTTAATCCCAAATGGTGGTGTGTACATTCCGATCGCTAAGTTTGAAATCATAATAACACCAAGATGTACAGGGTCTACTCCCATCATTTGAGCTGTTGGGAAAATTAAAGGCGCGATAATGATAATAGCCGCTACCCCTTCCATAAACATCCCCAATACGAGAAGTAGTATATTTAGCAGCAAAAGGAATAGAACAACTGAGCTTATATTGTTAGTAATAAATCCAGCGATCTGCTGCGGTACACCTCCGCGTGTCAACAACCAACCCAGGATTTGTGCCGATGCCACCAAAACAAGTACTTGAGCAGTAGTAATGGCAGACTCTTTACATACAGCATAAAAATTCTTCCATGACATTTCTCGGTAAATGACCGCACTTACAAATAAAGCGTAGACTGCAGAGACACCCGCTGCTTCGGTCGGTGTAAAAATACCAGCATAAATTCCTCCCAAAATAATGACCGGAATGAGCAGCGCCCAAAAAGCCTTTCGCGTCGAATCCCACAATTCTTTCCCAGTCGCTCTTTTGTCGCGAGGAAGATTATTTCGTTTTGCGTAAAAATAAATGTAGATAATGGAAGACAGCCCGTAGATGAGCCCCGCACCTATACCGGCTATAAATAAACTCCCTACCGAAACACCAGTCACCGATCCGAAAATAATCAATGTGATGCTTGGTGGAATAATTAAGGAAACCGAACCAGCTGATGCAAGTAAACCAGAGGCAAAAGAAGGATCATATTTTTTACGGAGCATTTCAGGGTACATAATTTTGCCGATTGCGATAACCGTAGCCGGACTTGAGCCCGAGAGTGCCCCAAAAAACATACTTGAAACTTGTGCAGTCATTGCGACTCCGCCGGAAATATGTCCTACGAGTGCACGGGACCACCGTAATATCCGATCCGATAATCCACCAACATCCATAATGTTAGCAGCAAAAATAAAGAATGGCAGTGCCATTAATGCAAACTGGTCTAATCCGCCGAAAAAACGCTGAACGAGTATCATCGGCATGATATCGCTAAAAAAGAGGACAGCCAAAAATGATGATAGCCCTAAGGCAATAAATATCGGCGTACTAGAGAATAGCAGTACAATGATCAATATCATTAATGCGGTAACCATCGTTCAACCCCCTTAACCCTTCACTCTGTTGCATTTTCCGTTTTTACCTTTTCTTTATTCATGATCACTTGAATCGTCAAAACGATCAGGTGAATAATAGACAAAGCTGCACCTATAGGAATAACTAAATAAACAAAATAGAGCGGTATTTCCAAAGAAGGAGTAATCTGACCCGTTCCCTTTGTAAATAGCACGAGTTCCGTACTGTACATCAGTAGAATAACCATAAAGACAATTCCCATTAGCTGTACAAACACCTTTAATGCTTTTGTCGCTTTTGATCCAAGCAAACCTAGAATGAAGTCAATACCGACATGAGCTCCTTTTCGAAAACATACAGCCGCGCCAATAAAGGTGATCCAAATCATTAAGTAGCGAATCAATTCATGGGCCCAGTTCGTGTTTGCGTTAAATCCATAACGAAGGACAATATTGCCAAATAATACAGCTGTCGCAACGATTAATAAAATGCTAATAATACCCTCTTCGATTTTCCCTAATACCTTCATGATGGCTTCCTCCCATCTTTAACTTAACTGTCAATTGAAAAGAAGGAGGAATCAAACCGACAAACCGTCAGCCTGATTCCTCGTTTACTTGTATTATTGGGTTACTTCGTCTATCTTATCATAAATTTTTTGTAATAATTCTTGCTGTTCAGGCTTGTCATACTCAGATTCATGAATAGGTAAAGACACTTCTTTAAATGCTTCAATCTCTTCATCTGTAAACTCGTAATAGTTCACACCTGAATCAATAATCTGTTGACGGTAATCATCTTCTGTCTCTGCAAGCGATTCTCTCGCAGCATTCACACCCTCAACCTCTGCCTCTTGAATAAGTTTCTGTTGCTCTTCAGACAGACCGTCAAACCATCCCTGATTCGCCATCAATACATACGTCATCGTACCGTGGTGTGACTCAATAATATTGTTCTGGACTTCATGATAATTATTTAAGAAAACGGTTTGCAAAGGGTTCTCCTGACCATCCACAACTCCTTGCTGCAAGGAATTGTATACCTCAGCATACGGTACTGGAACTGCATTTCCACCCCAAGCTTCATATTGTGCTATCAGGGTAGGAGATTCCATTGTCCGCATTGTCACCCCTTTAAAGTCTTCTGGTGCATGAATTTCTTTGTCTTTCGTAGTGAACAATTTGTACCCGCCTGGCCAGAAACCAAGTCCCTTAAACCCACCTTGGTTTAGGGTAGCCAGAATTTCATCTCCTACTTCACTGTCAAGCACTTCATACATTTTTTCAGTTTCCACAGGCCACAAATATGGAAGATCAACTACTTTGATATCGTCAACGAACGGTGAAACTACTGCTGTAGGCTGCATCGTAATATCAATCTCACCCATTTGCGTACCTTCCACTTGTTCGCGTAAGCTTCCTAACTGTGATGCAGGATATACTTCAACGGCCACTTTACCATCAGAATTTTCTTCCACGTATTTTTTAAACGCTTCTGCCCCCACATGCTCAGGACTTTCTACCGGTTGGTTGTGACTGAATGTAATCGTTAGCTCAGCATCTCCTCCGCCAGCATTGTCACCTTCTGCTCCGTCTGATCCTTCAGCCGCAGGTTCTTCACTGTTACCACCACACGCAGCTAGCATAAGAGATAGAAGCAGCGCTCCAATCAGCAATACCCAGGACTTTTTCATGTTGTTTCCCCCTCTTAGTTTATCTTTTATCAATTTTTTGATAATTGCTTAATACAAATATTACTGTAAATTCACCACCTTTTCGTTGTCCGTACCTACTACAGTGGATTGATTATTTTTGGCTGTTTAGATAAAGAAATTTATGATCTGCTGCAACCTTATTCATTATCCCTTTTTCCACAAAGTTCGTCAATTAAATTTCTTAAGATCTCCTGAAAGAAACTATTTTTTACCTATTCTATCTTTCATGCAAAAATAAGAAGCCTCCACAATAGTTGAGGTGGCTTCTTATTTCTCTCATGTTAGTATTTAACTTTAAAGTTCCTTTTGCTTCATCGCCAGTTCATGTAAGAGCTCGGCCTTATCTGTCTCTTCCCAAGGTAACGCTATATCCGTGCGGCCAAAATGTCCGTAGGCTGCTGTCTGGCGGTAAATAGGATTGCGAAGATGAAGCATTTTTATGATTCCTGCGGGGCGTAAATCAAAGTTGTTTCGAACAAGATCTACAAGAATACTCTCTGGTACTTTTCCAGTTCCAAACGTCTCAATAGAAATGGATACTGGCTTCGCAACACCGATCGCGTATGCAAACTGCACTTCACACTTTTCTGCTAACCCGGCCGCAACAATATTTTTCGCGACATAGCGAGCGGCATAAGAGGCAGAGCGGTCCACTTTCGTGGGATCTTTACCAGAAAAAGCACCTCCTCCGTGCCGTGCATAACCTCCATACGTATCCACAATAATCTTCCTTCCGGTCAATCCGGAATCTCCCTGAGGACCACCGATAACAAAGCGGCCGGTCGGGTTGATGAAATATTTTGTTTCCTCGTCGAGAAGTTCCTCAGGCACTACAGATGCAATCACATGTTCTTTCAGATCAAGATCGATCTGTTCTAACGTGACATCTGCACTATGCTGAGTAGAGATCACAATTGTATCGATTCTCTTTGGTTTCCCGTCTTCCCCGTATTCCACCGTCACTTGCGTTTTTCCGTCTGGGCGTAAGTACGGTACAATCTTTTCTTTCCTAATGTAAGCTAACCGGCGTGCTAATTTGTGTGAAAGGGAAATAGGTAGCGGCATTAATTCTTCTGTTTCATTTGTAGCATAACCAAACATTAATCCCTGGTCACCTGCTCCTATCGCCTCTATCTCTTCCTCCGTCATATTTCCTTCCCTAGCTTCCAATGCTTTATCTACACCTTGAGCAATATCAGCGGATTGTTCATCAATAGAAGTTAGTACAGCACACGTTTCATAATCAAAACCGTATTTCGCTCGCGTATACCCGATTTCTTTTAATGTCTCTCTCGCGATTTTTGGAATATCTACATATGTAGAAGTCGTGATCTCGCCTGCTACGAGCACCAGCCCTGTGTTGACGATTGTTTCGCAAGCAACACGGGCATTTGGATCTTCTTTAAGAATCTCATCTAGAATTGCATCTGAAATTTGGTCACAAATTTTGTCTGGGTGTCCTTCCGTGACAGATTCTGAGGTGAATAATCTTCCTTCAGTAGTTGACACGTACAACTGCCTCCTTCGCTTCGTATGTTTAAATACGGCACTCATTCCCACATGCATGCCTACAGCAAGACGATAAGGTCGTTATTCACACAACTTTTGAATAACCTCTAAAAAAATAAAAGACCCCTTCCCATGGCGAGGAAAAGGGTCTTTTTAACGTTCACCTTTTTCGCCTCTTATCTTCCAAGACGATAACCGTCTCTCCAGGTTAGCACCTTTGCCTCGTGATTGAGGATGGTTGCTGGGCTTCACAGGGCCTGTCCCTCCGCCAGCTCGGGATAAGAGTATCCGTTCGCGATTATCATAACGCAGTCTGAGGGAACTGTCAAACGGTACGGAAGGGAACGAAAATATCTTCATCCCTAATAAACGCAAAAACACACCTTGTACAGTCGAACTAATATCGCACTTGTGCTTGTTAAAAAACAACTTATTTAAAAAATGTGGCGATTTTTAGCAATAAGCCGATACACTTTCCGACCGGTCCACTCTGCACCTGGGAGAATAAAGATAGTAGAAATAGCTTTTGTCTGTGGAAAAAGCTGCATGATTCTTTTAACAGCTGCAAATCCTGTATATAAATAAGTATCATATTCAAACAGGTGCATCATTGATTGAACTTTTTCTTTATTTAAAAACGGAAACTCTTTAAAAATGCCCGGCTCTGTGATGGATCGCCACGTTAACAGAGAAGTGCGGTCCCAACTCTCTAATTTCCTCCTTATATCTCTGCAAAACGAGCAGGATCCATCATAAAAAACAATGAAAGAAGTTTTTTCCGTCATTGTGCCTCCTCCTTATTGGCCCTTATCTAGACCGTAACATAATCATGATCATAGACGCTAAATATTAGACACAAAATGTTTTAACAAAAATTTTTAAATAGTATAGACTATATATATAAATGTGTTATACTATTTCATAAATAAGCGATGATATTAATTAAAGAAAGGGTTTTGCCGCCATGACGACGATCAATTTCAAAACTGAATTATCCCAGCTTCTTCATGGAGGAAACGTGCTTATGGACTTGCCGTTATCCAAACTGATCGAGAAGTCGCTCATGCGTAATGAAGGGGTCCTGACCTCAAAGGGCGCTTTGAGTGTGGAGACTGGAAAGTATACAGGAAGATCTCCAAAAGACAAATATATTGTAGATGAATCCTCTGTTAGCGATCAGATTAATTGGGGAGCTGTGAATCAGCCGATAAGCAAAGAAACCTTTTCTTCCTTATACAAAAAAGTGATGGATCATTTAAAAGAAGATGAAGAATTATTTGTGACGAGAGGATTTGCCGGTGCCGATCCCCAATATCGGCTTCCTATCCAAGTCATTAATGAATATGCATGGCATAACGTATTTGCTCGCCAGCTTTTCATTCGTGCAGACGAAGATGAACTGAAAAATCATAACCCTGAATTCACCATTATTGCAGCGCCGAACTTTAAAGCTGACCCGGAAGTTGATGGAACAAAATCAGAGACCTTCATCATCATCTCTTTTGAAGAACGTATCGTTTTGATTGGCGGTACCGAGTATGCGGGTGAGATGAAAAAATCTGTTTTCTCTATTATGAATTACTTGCTTCCACAACGCGGCGTTCTGCCTATGCATTGTTCCGCAAATGTTGGGGAGGAAGGCGACACTGCTCTCTTTTTCGGACTTTCCGGAACCGGAAAAACAACGCTCTCTGCGGATCCGAACCGTCATTTGATCGGAGACGATGAACACGGTTGGTCTAATAACGGAGTCTTTAATATTGAAGGCGGCTGCTACGCGAAGTGTGTGAACCTATCATACGAAAAAGAACCGCAAATTTGGAATGCCGTTCGTTT
This sequence comes from Bacillus piscicola, assembly GCF_022458745.1. Lineage (GTDB taxonomy): Bacteria > Bacillota > Bacilli > Bacillales > Marinococcaceae > Alteribacillus_A > Alteribacillus_A piscicola. The sequence goes on along the minus strand of NZ_JAJJJF010000001.1, from coordinate 536,632 downwards.
TGGGACTGTGTTAGAAAATGTGTACGTTGATCCTGAGACTGGTTTACCTGACTACGACAATACAGACTTAACAGAAAACACGAGGGCTGCTTATCCAATTGAGAACATCCCGAATACGTTGACACCAAGTATGGCTGGGCATCCTTCTACTATTATCTTTTTAACAGCTGATGCCTTCGGAGTCCTTCCTCCAATCAGCAAATTGACAAAAGAACAAGCGATGTACCACTTTTTAAGCGGGTACACAAGTAAGCTTGCCGGCACGGAGCGCGGAATCACGGAACCCGAAGCCACATTCTCTACATGCTTTGGCTCCCCATTTTTGCCGCTAGACGCTTCTGTTTACGCGGAAATGCTTGGTGAAAAGATTCTCCAGCATGACGTAAACGTATTTCTCGTTAATACCGGCTGGTCAGGTGGTCCTTACGGTGTAGGAGACCGTATCAAACTTTCTTATACAAGAGCGATGATTCAGGCAGCACTTCTTGGAGAATTGGACGGAGTAGATACCACAGAAGACGCTATCTTCGGTTTGCATGTGCCAACCCAATGCCCGGGAGTACCAGACGAAGTACTGCTTCCAAAGCAAACATGGTCTGATCCACAAGCATATGACAAAAAAGCCAAAGAACTAGCATCTAAATTCCAAGAGAACTTCGAAAAGTTTTCCGATGCCTCTGAGGAAATTAAGAACGCCGGACCAAAAGTACTCGCTACTGAAACCATTGAATAACGACAGCCTTTCCAAAAAGCCTTCCTATTACAGGAAGGTTTTTTTTATGCTTGCTTTTCAAACAGAAAAAATATGTATATGTAAGCAGGACATATCATTGGGAAGTCGTTGCTACATAAGAATGAGAGGCAATGTAATTGCGGTTTCTCTCCTACTCGCGAAATTTTTCTGTAACATGCAAAGCATGGATCAACACGTCATCTTTCATAATAAAACTATAAAGTGGATTGTTTTTGATATTTTCAGGTAGGCACTTTACAAGAACCGGTCCCTTCGTTTCTAAATAATCCTCTTTTTTTTCAATTCTTTTAATGTCAGCATAAAATAAGCTTTTAGTGATCGTTTCTGCTTTGCCTTGGACTCTGTACTGGCCAATTTCTGAAATATCCCTTATCACGCCGCCCGTTTCTTCCCATACTTCCCGCACTGCGGCCTCTTTGGCAGACTCTCCTATTTCAATCTTACCTCCCGGAAATTCTAATCCTCTTCGGGTGTGATTTGTAAGAAGCCACTCGTTTACATGCCGGCTGACTACCCAGACATGTCCTGGTTCTTCAGAAAAATAATTCTTGGTAAAGGCCAAATCAACCTCATTTTTGTTAAAATCACGAAACGTGTATACTTTCATTTCAACCGTCCTCATATCATCATACTTACACATAAGCAAAACTAACTATTGCATGCTATTCAAGATTATTATAAATGTTTTCTGCAAGCTTTTTAGACCATTGTGCTTGGTCTTCCTTACGATTGGCAAACTCCTGTAATAATTCTTTTCCAGAGAAGCCATCATTAATGAGATCTTCTAAAATCAAACTTGAAACATCGTCTTTACCTGTAGTTATTGTAGCAGAAATCATCACACTAATGTGCTCGCTTAATTCAACTGTGTCTTTTACTTGTCCCACAAATAGGGCAGGTTCGTTTTTTTCATCTGTGATGAGCACTTCCAGCACCATTGTTTCTTCTGTTTCTTTTCGCTTGTCGAAAAATTCCTTGTGTTCGTTGGAGACGACCGCCTCAATTAACCATGTGCCATCCTTTTCTTCGCGGTTAATGATTAGTCCTTGTTGCAAAGGGATGATTTTTTGGGTAATCTTCCCTTCCGCGTTCAGTAATAAATGTAATGAAACCAGTCGAAAAGTCTTCATTTTCCTTCCTGTACACTCCTTCTCTAAAAACAAGAAAGACTGCCTAAGACAGTCTTCTTGTTCTCCTTCCAATACTGCGTTTATATTACGCTTCAGATGTCTTTCCTTTCAATAACTAATGTTTCCTCACATTGCCGATCAGCCATCCATTCAACAAATGCTTTTTCCTCAGCTTTCAAAGGACGGTTTAAATCGTTCTCAAATTGTCTGCGGAGTTCTTCCTTTATAACGCTTTGCTTCATATTAGACAGGACTCCTTTTATCATTTTACTATTTCTACACAAACCCCCTATCTTCTATTCCACATTCGTTGACAATTTAAACATGAAATGAGGAGTTAATTAAATCTATTATCGTATTCCTATTTTTATTCCTGTTTATAACTTTACTTGGATGAAATAAGTGTATCGTATGCCGACTGTAAACGGTGCAGTCCTTCTTCCACATTAGCACGAGGGCACGCTACATTAATCCGCACAAAACCAGCCCCTTCTTTACCAAAAATGTGGCCATCGCTAAAAGCAACCTGTGCCTCTTTTCTCAGCCACGATTCTAACTCAGATGCATCCATATTTAACTTACGCATATCTACCCATACTAAGTATGTCCCTTCCGGCTCCATCACATCTAATAAGTTCATGTTCGTATCTACAAATTCCTTTACATAGCGGACGTTACCGCGAACGTAATCAAGCATTTCCTCCAGCCACGTCTCACCCTCACGATAAGCAGCTTCAGCCGCCGCGGTGGCAAAAGGGCTGTCAATCCCGACAAATTGTTGTTGCAGGTGGGCCTCGTATGCTTTTTGTAACTCTTCTTTTTCGAAGATAACATAGGACAATTGTAACGCAGCCAAATTAAACGTTTTACTAGGCGCCATACATGTAACGACATTAATGTCTTTCTTGGCTGCTGCTTTGGCAAAGGGAATATGTTTGCCCTGCAAAACAAGGTCGGCATGTATTTCATCAGAAACGACAAGGACGTTATATTTTTCACACAGCATGGCAATGTTTTCAAGCTCATCTGCTGACCACACACGGCCAATCGGATTATGAGGGCTGCATAATAATAGCATTTTAGCACCTTTTTGCATCTGTACCTCTAAGTCTTCTAAGTCCACTGTAAATCCCTGTTCTGTTTCCTTTAAAGGATTACGCAACAACTTGCGCTCGTTACTCTCAATGAGTGAATAAAACGGATAATAAACAGGCGGCTGAATGATGATCCCGTCACCCTTCTCGGTAAATGTCTGAATAACATGGCTAATGGCTGGTACAACTCCTGGAGTAAAAACCAACTGCTTGTTCTCCACCATCCAGTCGAACCGTTTCGCAATCCAGGCTGTTGTTGCTTCCCGCAGTGATTCTGGTCTCCGATGGTAACCAAACACACCGTGATTCAGTACGTCCTGCATCGCTTCGATCACCGGTTCAGGGGCTCTGAAATCCATATCCGCCACCCACATCGGCCATAATTCCTGAGCACCGTACCGTTCTGCTGTATGATCCCATTTAAGAGAGTTCGTATTTTTTCGATTTATGACGTTCTCAAAGCTCACAAAAACTCCTCCTAAGTAAATGAATAACGTACCTACTATCTATATCAGTTTGTCCTTTTTCCTATGTGTTTTCAAGTAAAAAACAAAAATGCATTAATCACTACTTTTTATATTTATTCATTGCATTTTAAAATACATTGGTTTACAATCGGAATTGAGTATGTTAGGCACTCTCTATTGCATATGCTTTAGTAATAAAATTAAAGGGGATCAAATCGCTATGCAGCACATCTCAAATCAAGTTTTAGTAGAAGCTTATAAGCAAGCGGTCGAATTGGATCTGGAGAGGGATTTCATCGAGTTACTGCGTTCCGAAATGAAACAACGCGGTTTACTGATCCCACCTTCCTTTGAATTACTCAGTTTTTCATAGAGACATAAAAAACGAAACACTATATGGTTTAAAAAAACAAGCGTCATTCTATTATAAGATAGAAAGACGCTTTATCTTTATTTAGAGTCACCACGATACCTCTATTAAATCACTTTTAAATAAATTAGTATCGATATTACACGTCTCTGCCTCGATTCCATATTGCCATCCCCACGAAAGTGAGTCTTTCGGAGCTTCTGGTTGATACGAAGGAGCATTCTTTTTTGTAGTCACACCGACCTGTGGAGCAGCAGACCATACGTAAGTGTTATCTTGAAATTCATTGCTCTCACCTGCTGCCTCATTAAAAGCAGCTCGCACCTCCGAGTTTGGATCAAACACTCCGTAAACACCGGCCTTATACCTTGATTCTTGGAAACCCGCATACCAGCCCTGCAAAAACGCAGCGTCTACAGGATAAGTAGGTTCCACGTCTGCAAAGATCGCTGTACCCTGTGGTACCCCAAACTCATCCGCCATCTTGATCGCTTCTTGTGCTACTTGTTGTCCCTTTTCAAAGCCCGTTGCATTCTCAAAATGATTCCAGATAAGAAGAACATGGTCCCCATCTTCACGAAGTCGCTCTATTTCTGGCATTGTTATTCCACGTGAGACCCCATCCTTCGTGCCTAAATAACGACCCCACACCTTCGGATTTCCATAGTTTTTTTCTACACATTCAACCAGGCTTTTATCCGCTATTGATGCTGTATCAACACCCCAAAGATATTTGTTATTTTCACCGTTCCCATTATCACCGGAGCTGTTTCCCTTCCCGTTGTCATTGGAACCTTCACTGCTCTCCCCTTTCTCCTTCACGTTATTGTCGATCGTATTAGAAACGCTAACATCTACTGTTACCTCAACATTATTGACTGTATTATTATCTATAGTTGTCTCTCCGTTCCTATCGATCTCATTTCGGATAGTGTTATTCACGTTTGTACGATTACCCTTCACATTGTTTTCTACGTTGTTCGAAACCTGTACTTCTTCGTCATTTTGTTCATTTATCTCCGAAAATGAATACTGGGGCAGCAGAAACACGATGCCGGACACAACAAGTAAAGCTGCGGCCATGCCTATTAGTTTTAATTTGAACGGTCCCACCTGTACTCACAACCCTTTTTGCTTACAGCTTATGAGTACAGAGACAATCTGTGAGGGCGTTCATCCTTTACAATAAAAAACGTTCCCGCTTCTCTTTTCATTAAGAGAAACGGGAACGTTGGATTCCTTATGTAATGCAGATTAAATGATGGTGGAGCATAGCGGGCTCGAACCGCTGACCTCCACACTGCCAGTGTGGCGCTCTCCCAGCTGAGCTAATGCCCCTCACTCATAAAACGACAATTTTTATTATAATCTAGTATTTTAAACTTGTCAACACGAAAGATAACGAATGAATTGTTATTCAATGGTCCATAATGGTTTTTAGCTGACTATTTACACATTCTAAAGGAAGGAGGCGTCGTTTTGTTTCAATATATTACCCGGCTGTATTTACGCGCCCCTATCCTGCTAAGACTGTTTATGATCGTTATTACACTGCTGTTAGGTTTCGGTTTTATATTGTACCGGTTAGAACCAGATACTTTTCCGCATTATTTTGACGCTGTATGGTGGGCGGTTATCACAGCAGCCACTATCGGATATGGCGATTACGCTCCAGTTTCCACAGTAGGACGGGCAGTATCAATTATTTTTATCATATTCGGCATCGGCTTTGTTACCTTTTTTTTTACAAATTTTGCTGCTTCTTCCATCATCGAACAGAAGAGCTGGAAAAAAGGAACCCTTCCTTCCCATTTTAAACAACATTATATCGTCGTCGGCTGGAATGAGCGCTCCCGCCAGTTTATTCAACAAATTAAACGGCTGTATCCGGGACGCTCCATTTTATTAATCGATAATTCCTTGACAGAAAGTCCTTTTTTCAATGAAAAAGGGGTTCAATTTATTAAAGGGAACCCGACATTTGAGCTGACTTTCCAAAAAGCAAATTTACGAGAAGCACGTGCTCTCATTATTACCTCAGAAAAAGAAGTTGCCGAACAAAGCGCAGACGCTCACACCATTTTAACCTTGTTGGCGGCCAAGCATTTTCATGAAAGTATTTATACGGCGGTCGAAATCCTTACTTCCGAGCAAATATCCAATGCCAAACATGCAGGGGCTGATGAGGTCATCGCGTCTAATTTTATTTCCAGCTTATTGATGACCGAAAGTCTGGAACAGCAAGGAATCTCAGAAACAATGGCACTCTTGCTAGATGCAGAAACCTCTCCCCGCCTCCAGTCGATTCGCTGCCCAGATAATTGGATAGGTAAATCCATTGCAGAAGCCAGTACATTAGCCAAGCAAAATTCAGATTTGATACTCGGGGTGAGTAACAATGGTAAAACAATTTTAAATCCACCGCCGGAAACTTCTTTGCATGAATCAGATTCTTTATTCATATTAACTTCTAAAGAAATTTAAAATGAACGGGCTTTTTATGTCCAGTTTTCTTACTCCTTAATATGTTGCAGTCGTTTCTCAAGTTGTTTCCTTTGTTGTTCAAAGCCTGGTTTCCCGAGGAGAGCAAACATGTTATTTTTATACGCCTCCACTCCAGGCTGATCAAATGGATTGACACCGAGTAAGAGACCACTAACAGCGCAAGCTTTTTTGAAAAAGTAGATGAGATAGCCGAAGTAATATTCATCAAGCTCTGGAATCTCCACGATAAGATTCGGAACGCCCCCGTCCGTATGGGCTAGAAGAGCTCCCGAAAAAGCTTGTTTGTTAATATAGTCTAAAGAATGTCCCGCTAAATAATTGAGACCATCCACATCATCTGCATTCTTATCGACGAAGATATCTTTTCCGCCTGAAGTTACGTGAAGTACTGTTTCAAACAAATGTCGGTGGCCATCTTGGATATATTGCCCAATCGAGTGCAAGTCCGTAGAAAAGCCTGCTGCAACCGGAAAAATTCCTTTTCCATCTTTTCCTTCGCTTTCCGCAAACAGTTGTTTCCACCATTCAGAGAAAAAATGAAGTTTTGGCTCATAATTAACAAGCATTTCAATCATCTTACCTTGTCGATAAAGCGAATATCTGAGAGCTGCATACTGATAAGCATCATTTTTCGTAAGGCCGATTTCCGAAAATGTGTTACAGGCTTCCTTTGCGCCCTCCATCATCTTTTTAATATCAAGGCCTGCTACCGCCATTGGAAGCAAACCTACGGCGGTAAGAATAGAATACCGCCCTCCCACATCCTTCGGGACAGTAAAAGTTGTATACCCTTTCTCATCAGCAAGCTTTTTCAACGCACCTTTTTCTTTATCCGTCGTTGCATAAATACGCTTTGCTGCCTCGTCTGCTCCATACTTCTTCTCTATGTAATCGCGGAAGATGCGAAAAGCGATGGCAGGCTCTGTTGTCGTTCCTGATTTCGAGATAACATTAATGGATATATCTTTATTTTCGATAAGATCTAACACGTCTTGGATGTACCGTTGGCTAAAATGGTGACCGACAAAATAAACTTCCGGCCCGCCGCGCTCCGTATTCTTCAACTGATTGCGAAACGAATGACTTAAACTATCAATGGCTGCTTTCGCCCCAAGATAAGAACCCCCGACTCCTATTACCAATAAAACATCAGAATTCTGTTTAATTTTCTCTGCTGACAATTGAATAGAAGCAAACTCTTCTTGGTCATATTGGTACGGGAGATCAATCCAGCCTAAATATTCGTTTTCTTTTTCTGTTTGGTTATTATGTAAAACCATGTGTGCTTTTCCGACAGCTTCTTCTAACTGGAAGAATTTCTGCTGATCAATGAACGGCAACGCATTACTGTAATCCAAAGTTATCCCTTTAGCCACGAAGAGTCTCCTCCCTTTTCTTAGCGTTCCCCTCTCATTCCCTACCCATCATATTTCAAAAAGAATGCATAATCAAACAGAAGTTTAATCATGCTATGTATGACAAAGATAAAAGAATGGGAAAGGGGGTGAAGGTGTGAGCGGGTTGCAACGAACCGCCCTTGTACTAACTATAATTGGGGCTTTGAATTGGGGATTAATCGGTTTTTTTAACTTTGATTTAGTTGCTGCTATTTTCGGCGGCCAAACAGCCGCATTTTCTCGTATCATTTATGCTATTGTAGGTATAGCCGGTCTTTATTCTCTTTCTATCCTGTTTAAGCCGGATGAAGATTTTGTCGGAAATCTAGAACCCCAACGTTAAAAAAGAAGGGTTCCGCGGGGGAGTTTAATACCACCCCTGCATGCCCTTCTTTTACTTACTTGCGTACTCGTTTATTCAAGTCAGCTTGAATTTCATTGGACTGTTTAAGCCAGTCTTTGAGTTTATCTTCCAGCGTGTTAAATCCTTGCACTTTCTCAGTGCTTTTGCTACGATTTCCACCGCCTGATGGACGATTGGTACGTGGAGCACGACGTTCTGTCTGCTCAGGTGCAGGCAGCGTATCACGGATGGACAACGAAATTTTCCCTGATTCTTCATCAATTGATTTAACTTTAACTTTAACTGCCTCTCCAACTGTTAGAACATCGTTAATGTCCTTTACGTAACCGTGAGCGATTTCTGAAATATGGACTAACCCTTGTTTATTCTCATCCAGAGCAACGAACGCTCCGAAAGGTTTAATGCCTGTTACTTTCCCCTCAACAATAGTTCCTACCTCAAACTGCTTTACCGACATTCAAACAACTCCTAATTATTTATTAACCTAGATATTATATCATGAAATAACATTACCGGCAATCACTAGCATGAGGTGGGATGCTTTCACCTTCAGGCACAAGCGCGACATCAGTTCGAGACTTCGCTTACGCTCGTTCTCACTGTGTCTTCTTTGCCGCGGGCATGGCTTGAGCCTCGGGCCTGTAGATGAAGGTGAGTTTATGAGCTGAGGGCATTCGCTTTTAAAAAGTGTAAAAGCGGGAATAGTAATTAAGAACATTTGATGCTGGAGGGTTAATCATGCCAGATATGCCACATGTAGAAGAAAGGGCAAGCATCGCCCTTCTTATTATTGATATGATTTCTGACATGGAATTTGAGGATAGTGAAAAATTGTTTGAGCCTGCTTATGAGACCGCTAAAAATATAGCCCGTTTAAAACGAAAAGCGAAAGAACATCATATCCCGGTTATCTATGTAAATGACAACTACGGACGTTGGCAAAGCGATTTTAAAGAACTAGTGGAACATGCCAGACAAGACGACGTTCGCGGAAAACCCATTACAGAACTGCTAATCCCCGACAGTGATGATTATTTTGTCCTCAAGCCTCAGTTTTCTGCCTTTTTTGCTACTCCTCTCGATTTACTGCTGGAATACTTAGACGTGCAAACATTAATTATTACGGGGATCGCTGGTAACATGTGCATTCAATTTACCGCTAATGATGCCTATATGCGTCATTACCAATTGTACATCCCTTCTGATTGTACCGCTTCTAATACGAATCAGGAGAATGAACAAGCTCTCTCCATTATGCAAAGTGTACTAAAAGCGGATACTTCGCCTTCCAGGGAATATCAGATTCCAATCCTCATTAAAAGCGCAAAAGAATATCACACAAAAAAATGAGCCAGAAAAAACTCAGGCTCATTTTTTAGTAATTAAAATACTTCAGCTAGAAAACTTGGGTCTTGGTCCAGCCAGTAGCGCATTAGCTTTTTAGCCCCGTCCAGATCGTGGAGCTTCGCTTGTCCGCACTGTTCTTCATTAGCTGCCGGAACTTCTTCCAGCTCTAAAGAATACTTCATTGTTTTTTCCAGGAAATCTAGTAACTCTTCTATCTTCGGTTCTCCGTTCATGATCAGATAAAATCCTGTCTGACATCCCATTGGCGATAGATCAATCACCTCAAAGTGATCGTATTCTTCTGCAAAACGCCGAATGTTAAGTGCTAATAAATGTTCCATTGTATGAATAACAGGCGGTTCCATGTTCCCTTTATTAGGCTGGCAAAAGCGAATGTCAAATTTATTAACAATCCCATCTGTGCCGACTTTTTGAACTCCTGCATGTCTAACATAAGGAGCTTTTACAATGGTATGATCTAATTCAAAACTCTCTACGCGAGCCATATAAACACTCCTTTTCGTATCCTTCTATCATGATGATACAATGAATATGAGAGCGAATGCAACGTTAATATCTGTGAATAACCTTTCTCAGCGCAACAGTTTCATCGCTAGGGGAACTTGGTCAGTGAAAATACCATTCACCCCCAATTGTGCGACTTTTTTCATTCTAGCTGAGCTGTTGACTGTCCAAACAAATATATCGTATCCTTCGTTTTGTAAACGTTGTATGAAATCTTCATCCACCAAGCGATGATGAGGACAAACGGCATCTGCTTTAACATTCTCCAGCCGCTTTTCCGGGGAATAATCCTGCCAATATAATTTTTTATTTAACGTCGGGGTCAGCATCGATTTTCCAATGACTAAAGCGGTCGCAATATCCCCATTGATCATTTTCACTTCTTTCACAACCTGGTCATTGAAAGAGGAAATGATCACATTTAATTCCGGATATTGTTCTACCTCTTTTACTACTTTTTTGGACAGGGATTTTTCTTTTATTTCAAGGTTAATCGGAATGACTCCCGCGCACAACCTTAACACTTCAGACAAACGCGGTGGCTGCCAGCCTTCCTTTGCCTTTGTTTCGGCCTTCCATTTTTCATATGACATGTCTCGCAGTTTTGTTCCACGCCAGTCAGGATTGTGAGCGCAAACAAGGGTCCCGTCCTGCATCTCTCTTACATCGGTCTCGATCATATCCGCCTGCAGGCTAATCGCGTGCTCAAATGCTTCTATTGTATTCTCCTGAACGTTGTCGGTTGTAAACCCTCGATGGGAAATAATTTTTACCTTTTTATTTACGTTCGACATCTTATACGTCCTCCATTTTATCCCTTCCTGCTATTTAACAATCATACTATACGGGGAGATTCGGCTTTGCAACAAGAAAAGAATCCTGCCCCCCCTGTCTTATCCTTGTTTCATGCCTAATCCCTTGCTATAATGTATATTTCCCCGTTATAAATAATAAGCAACCTCACGACCGTCTATGCTATAATAAAATAGATCATCCTACTGTTTGCTGAAATTTTCCAAAAATAAACGTAAAATCAAATTAAATTTGTGTATTTGGTTTTACCGATAGATATGTAAACATGACTTTTTTTATATAAGGAAAGGACGTTCTGGCAATGGAGTTGTTTTACAATTTTCCCCTTTGGATTGCCTTGTTTTCCGTAGTTTTTGCGCAGGGAGTAAAAATCCCTCTTGCTTATATGGCGTCAAAAAAATGGGATCTCACATTAGTTACTAGTACGGGAGGAATGCCTAGTTCTCACTCGGCGGCTGTGACCTCTGTCTCAACGGCAATTGGGCTTGAACACGGATTTGACTCCGCCTTGTTTGCTATTTGTACTATTTTTGGGGTTATTGTAATGTTTGACGCTACCGGGGTGCGGCGCCATGCGGGCTATCATGCAACGGTTCTCAATCAACTTGTCGTCGACTTCAATAAATTTGTGACAGAAGCAAAATCTTGGCAGCAAAAGGCAGAGACCGAGAAAAGAGAGGAATTGAAAGAACTCCTCGGTCACCAACCCATAGAAGTGTTTTTTGGGGCACTGCTTGGTATTTCACTCGCGTTAATTGGCTACTTTGTCGTTCTCAACTAGATACGATTTAGAAAGAGGAAGTTGGAAGAAGCGCTGGTAAAGCTCCCTCTCTATTTAACGCCATTACCTCAGCCTCTTCCAATGATCCATCGCCTTTTTTCAATACTTTTACTTCCACGTCTCGCTTTCCCCATTGCTTAAAAACATCTTCCACTGTTTCATAATACAAGTCTATTTTCTTTCCTTTGATTGCAGAGCCTGTATCTGCGACCACACCATAGCCATATTCAGGTATATACAAAATAGTGCCGATAGGAAACACTTCCGGGTCAGCTGCGATTGTGGAGACATGATCCCGTCTAACTTCTACACCGGAAAATGTGATTCCATACGCAGGGTGATCTTCTGTTTTTCCAGTGGATTCCATTCCAGCTGTGTATCCCGTTGCCGTTACTTTTTCTGTCGGTCCGTTCGCCTCAAAAAGCCATTCTGCATCCTCTTGAAATGCTGGTGCCCCTTCATGATTGCCAAATCTTTTCTCAATAATCGTATGTTCCTTTTTGGGCAACTGCCCCTGTTCCTTTACTATGCCCTGTTCTTTTTGAAAATAATTGTAAAAATAGGCAGGCAATTCTTCTGCTTTTACGTTTGTCATATAAGATGCCGTCGTCACACACGCGCCGCACACGAGTATCGTCATCGCCACACGGCGTAACAGAGTTCTTTTCACTGTCAATGTATACAACTCCTCTCTTCAAGACATCATTCCCAAAAAACGAAAATTTATTCTTTTTAAGAGGAGCCGCTAACAAAAAACGCTCTCCGGCAGACAGCCGCGATTTCATAATGAAATCAGGTAAAAGTCTGTGCCGGAAAGCGTTTAAAACATTTGATAACCGCGAACACGCAGCATTCGGATAGCAATACCTGCTGCAATCGCTCCTACCAATCCACTAGACAAAATCAGGATATCCACTAGCTGTAACGCCACAAAATGGTTTCCCAATGCACGAAACGAAGAACCTGGCGAACCAATATAATCCCAAATACTTACATCGTCAATAATAAAAATAACGACGAGAGGGTAAACAATGGCCATAACCCAAGTGGATCTAAGTATCATATTGAGAAGAAAACCAATACCAAAAAACAATAATAAAAATAACAGCATGGATAAAACTAATTGGGGGAGACTGCCTATACTCGTCACGATCGTTACACCTCCATATGACATCAAGTGTACAAAACAAGCAAAAAACCGTCAATCTGTTCACACCCTCTTCTATCATTACATCAGAGGAGTATGACAAACCTGTGAAAAACCATAAAACCCTGTAAGAGAATGTTATCTTACAGGGACAAATAAGTGTTAAAAAGGATTTTTACCTTTTTTAAGGACGAGACCTGTACCTCCAAGGATCCATAGGGAACGATTATCAATCATTTTCTTCATGAAGCTGGCGGAACTTCCAAAGAGTTTCTTATCCCCCACTACACCGATTGCTTCTTTCCCACCCAGGGAAGCGACAGTCCCTTTGATATCTGGCTTAAACTCTTGCAACTGTCCGCCTTTAATGAGGGCAGCCAGGTTTTTAGCAACTGTTTCCCCCTGTTGAATCGCAATTTGCGCCGTAGGAGGGTACGGCCGATTAATTTCTTCATTAATAATCAAGGCGCAGTCACCGATAATAAAGACGTCTTCATGACCTGGAGCACGTAGATCCTTATCTACTTTTACACGGGCCCGCATGTTTTCAAACCCGGATTTTTCAATGATAGGGTTTCCACGAACACCAGTTGCCCAAATAACCGTTTCTGATTTTATTTCTTCTCCGCCTTTTAAAACAACACCTTCAGCAGTAACCTCACTGATTGGTGTATTAATTTTAAATTCAACACCTCGGTTTTCAAGCAAATTCATTGCATATTCTACCAGCTCTGGATCAAAACCAGGCAGCGCACTAGGGGCTGCTTCAATGACATACATTTTCACTTTATTAAGTGGTACATCATATTTCTTACACAGCTCCGGTACACGCTCACTAAGCTCGCCAATATACTCGATTCCTGTAAAGCCAGCGCCCGCAACGATAAATGTCACATATTCATCACGTGGGTCGTTATTGTACTTTGCAAACATATACTCTGTATGTTCTTTTAATTCCCGGGCACCATTGACCGTCCATTTATTAAATGAATGCTCAAAAACGCCGCCGACTCCAAATGTCTCCGGTATCGCCCCTACACTGACAACTAAATAATCGTACTCTAATTGTTCACCATTTGCCAAGGATACTTTTTTCTCTTCCGGATGGACTTGTTCCGCCTCTCCTTGAATAAATTTCACTTTATTTTCATCAATGAGGCTGTTGATTGGCATACGTGCCCGATCAACGTCTAAAGTTCCAGCCGCTGGCTCATGCAGCCAAGTCGTTTGATAGTGGTATTCATGTTTGCTTACGAGTGTAATGTTAACCTCGTTCACCCCGAGCTCCTTCGTCAGTTTAGTAGCAGTAACAATCCCTCCGTAACCGCCACCTAAAATTAAGATATTTGGTTTCATAGCCAACGTCATCACTTCCATTTTCTTCATATTTGTTGACATCCATTGTGTCTAGTATGCATCCACTTCAAGAACAAAAAGTTTGTGATTTTATTCACGTGTGAAGACTTAGAAAAAACGCCACTCTGCCGGGACGCAGTTCATAATACATTAAACAAGAAGATGTATTATTGTTTTATGTAGTTTTGTTTAATCAAAAAATCGCCACAATCCATACATGTACTATGATATTTCTTTTTCGGATGGTTTTCAAGCCTTTTTTATAACTATTGCACGGGATTAATTCCTTCTTTCTACAAAAACAACTATAGCTGTAAGTACCTTAGCTATAGTTGTTTTTGGTAAGCCATATTTTTAATTGTTTTTTTAGAGCCTTGGCCCGTCCTGGATTTTTTCCATTTGTGGAAATAGCGATATGACAGTCCTCTTCTATTAATTCAGCAGGAAAAGCAACGTTCCCAATTTCAGGATTATCAGCACCATTTACCAATTGATGGGCATGCGCAGTCCTTTTAATTATCGCTTGCGCTTCAGCATCTCCTGAAGCCGATACGATTAAAAATGCTGGCTGCAGATAAGCAGGACGGCAGCAGTCTTCGATCCAGGCGATTCGTTTCTCCTTATATAATACGAGAAGATCTGGATGAAGAGAGGGGGACACAACCGTCACATCGGCCGCGGCTGCTAAAAGCTTTTGTACCTTTCGAGAGGCTATCTTTCCTCCCCCGATCACTACTGTTTCTTTATTATTAAGATCCATAAACAAAGGAAAGTTATACATGTTTATCACTTCTTCCCATCACACATTAGGTGTTTTAAAGACCCTGTTTGTGTACTGAATGTTGCTTTAAACCCCTCACCACAGAAAGTATGTGCTGTTCGTTAAATACTTGTTTTCACATAGGAATTCAATGAACTTCGGAGCGTTTTCTAGTTTCAAGTCTTTATACCAGTCGCCTTTCGGATAGACGATCAATACACAGTTATCTTGGCGGCATCCGTTACAACGAGTTCGTGCTGTATGAATGACGTCCTCTAGACCTCTCTTTTTTATTTCTCTTCTCATGGCAAGAGTTACTTCTTCTGCATCGTTCCGATTACAAGCGCCACCGTTACATAGTAACATTTATGTTCAATCAAATTGTTCTGGATAAAAACCCTTGGCTAATGTCTCAAGAGCATCGATATTACGTATGCCGGCAAACATACTGTCTAAATCAATAATGACAAATCGCTCTTTTTTTACAGCGGCAACATCACTCATGGAAGGATTCTTTTTCAATTCTTTAATTTTCTCTTCAGCCGTGGTGTTCCCGTAATCATTTATCACAATAATTTCTGGATCACGTGCCACGACCTCTTCCCAACTTACCCTAGCCCAAGTTTTATCAATATCGGAAAAAATATTTTCACCACCAGCCATTGTAATTAAAGTCGATTGTAATGACCCTTTCCCTGCTGTAAACACCTCGTCTCCACCTTGATCAAAGACTAAAACGCGAGGTGGTGATTGTACGTCACCGACTTGCTTTTGAATGGAATAAGATTTGTCTTTCATTTCACTTACAATTTCATTCGCCCTGTCTTCTACATCAAATACCCGACCTAAATTTATAATATCTTGGTAAACATCTTCCATCGTTGTTCCTTCTTGGTAGGAATCTGTATCAATGTATGTTTGAATGCCAAAATCTTTAAGTTCCTCTACAGTAGCAATACCCTCTTTACCAGCAAAAGAGCTCTCACGTCCATAAACAAAATCAGGCGATACATCCAGTAAAACTTCTAATGAAGGGTTATCACTTCCTAAAATATTCAGTTCGTCAAACTCCTCCTGAAATTCTGGCAACAGTTCTCGTCCTTCTCTTTGTACTACCCCCACCAATTTCTCCTCTAGTCCAAGTTTCAACAACGTTTCCGTTGTATGTTCATTTGTACTAACAACCCGTTCTGGTATACTGTCAAAATGGAGGGTACGATCGTAATTTTCTACTGCTACCGTTTCGCCTTCCGCTTTCTGTTGTTCAGCTTCTTGAGCCGGTTCTGCCGTTGCTGTCTCCTCCTCCACTTTCTCCCCTTCTGTATTGCAACCGACTAATAATACTCCCACTATCATGAAAAATAAAAACCAACGTTTTTTCAACATCTGTAATCCCCTCTTTTTATAAATGGTGCTCACCTGTAACCCAACAGAACAGAGATGAGCGATTTTCGTATGATCGGCATTTAGCCTGCTATAAAACTATTTCAACGTATGACTCTGAACAGGAGCCACAGCCGGCTAGAACCGCCATACCTAAAATAAATAACAAAATGAAAGCAAAACCATACATTCTTTTCATTTACGGTTTCCCTCCATGCACCCCTTTAATAAGAATCACAAAATGATCATCCTCTTTTTTAAACATTCAGGGGTTCCCTTTCATCTAAATTACTTGGTTGCATCGCATCAGACAGGAAAGTGATATGTATTTTTCCAGTGATGGGATGTTTGATAATATTAGTATTGACTCGAAAAACTTCCTGTAATGTTGATTCTGTTAGTACCTCTTCAGGTGTCCCAGATGTCACTATTTCACCTTCGTTCATTACATAAATCTGATCACAATAGCTAGAAGCAATGTTTAAGTCATGCAAGGCGGCAATGACCGTGATGTTTAATGTCTTAACCAGGTCCATCAACTGAAGCTGATGATGAATGTCCAGATGATTGGTCGGTTCGTCAAGTATAAGAACCTCTGCCTGCTGTGCCAATGCTCGTGCTACCATCACTCTTTGTTTTTCTCCACCTGACAACGTAGTGATGCTACGCTCACCATAGTCTATTAACCCTACCTTTTGAAGCGCCTCTACCGTAATACGTTCATCATCCACAGTATCCGTTGCCCACATTTTTTTATGAGGAGCACGCCCCATAAGCACGATTTCTCGAACAGAAAAATCAAATAAATTATTTGTCTCTTGACTTACAACAGCCATTTTTTGAGAGGTCGTTTTAGCTGAAAGTTTATAAATATCGTTATCTTCAAGCGTAATTACCCCACAATCAGGTTTGTGAAAACGGTAAATACTTTTTAATAAAGTGGACTTACCACTCCCGTTAGGACCAACTATCCCTACAAACCGGCCGGATTTCGCCTGCAAATAAATATCAGAAATAATTCTCTTTTCCTGAATACTAGACGATACACCTTCAACGTTAATCTGCATCAAGAATTCCCTCCAAATGAATAAGAACTTTTTCTTAAGAGCCAAATAAAAAATGGGCCGCCGCATAAGGCAGTTACGATTCCGATAGGCAGTTCTTCCGGAGCAACGACAAGCCTCGCTCCTACATCAGCCCATATCATAAAAATAGCCCCCATTAACAGACTGATCGGAAGAACCTTTTTATGATCAGAGCCTATAAGCAAGCGGACAATATGCGGTATCATTAACCCGACAAAACCTATAGCTCCACTAACCGCAACGAGGACTCCTGTGAGTAATGCTGTAATAACAATTAAAATCTTTCGAAATAAATCAATGTTTAATCCTAAAGTGGCAGCGGTTTCTTCCCCCATCATGAGAAGATTCAAGGCACGAGATTGAGAAACTAAATAAATAAATGTGATGGTAACGGCGATAACCGCCATAGGTAAACTATTCCAATTTGCACCTACTAAACTGCCCATCATCCAAAACATCGCATTTCGAATTCCTTCTCCTTCCGGTGCCGATATCACAATAAAGTTCGTAGCTGCACTTAAAATCATCGATATGGCGATCCCTGCCAGTAAAAGCCGTATTGTAGAAATACGTCCTCCTACTTGTGATAGCAAAAACACAAGAATGACAGATAAAAGAGCACCGAGAAAAGCAGCCAGCGATAAAGCATACTCCCCGAATAAACTAAAAGCACCAAATAAAATAACTAGTGTAGCGCCTACAGATGCACCTGAGGAAACCCCCAAAATATAAGGATCGGCTAAGGAGTTTCTTACAAGCGCCTGAATTCCTGCCCCGACCAAAGCCAATCCTGCCCCCACTGTAGCACCGAGCAAAACACGCGGAAATCGGATTTCCCAAACGATATTGCTCTGAGCCGTTGACCAATCTTTTGTAGTCAAGTTCTCTAGTAATGGGAAATGTGATAAAGCAATTTTCCAGACGGTTAAAGCGGGTATCGATACCGGCCCCAACATGACTGACAGTGTCATGGAGATAAGAAGGAGGAACGGAAGAACAAATAGCAATATTTTAAATCGATCAGCATGCCTTCGAGTATGGTCACCATGTCCGTCTCTTTCTACATCTAGCTTTATCACTTTTTCTTCCGATTTGTTCTCAGCAGCTAGATTACTCATTTAATCCCTCCTTTTGTGGGAACATCATATTTCTTAAAAAAGAAAAAGCCCTACCACGTAGAGAGGGCTTTTTAATGACAGCTCAAAAATGACGGCAATACTTAGCCATTTTGAATTGTAGTACATCCCACCTCCCCGGAGATATAAAATTAGAAATTCAGGCTGGTCTCCTGACTCATGTATCACCCTACTTTGACCCTTCCCGCATAACGACTACTCTATCTTCTAGAGCGCCCGTCATGCAGTGGTATTGTCATTTCGTCCACATTTACAGTTGCGGGGGCAGTCTTGGATTTTCACCAAGTTCCCAATTAAGTCTATACAACTAGACACCTAAATAGCTACGTATTCATTTTCAGCCGTACATTCAGAAGAAGAGCACTTAGAACTTGCGTTATTTGCTATCATCACCAGTGTTGTTACTTATCTCCGTAAATACCATTGACAATTTTCTCAAATGCCTCCGGTGCGCGTATCCCTTCCGCGGCTTCTGAAAGCGGGATGACCGTATATTCGGCCTCCTTCACTGCTTTTACCTTTTGCATGACCGGGTGTTCCTCGAGAAATGCGATTTTATCTTCTACACTCGTGTCTCCGTAATCAATAATAATGATTTCATCTGGATTCGCCTTCGCTGTATCTTCCCAATTAACGCTGGCCCATCCTTTTTCGATATCCCCGAAGATATTATCCGCTCCTGCTTCCTCAATTAACGTATTCAAGAAGTTTTGCGTAGCGGTAGTCGGGGCGTCTTCCCCGCTGTCATAAACAAATACCTTCTTCGGCTCCTCTTGTTCTGGCACCTTTCTTTTAGCTGCTTCAATGCGCTCAGACATATCTGTAATTAAACTTTCTGCAGCTTCTTCCTCTTTAAAAATAGTGCCGATATTGCGGATATCCTGGAAAACGTTATCCAACTCTGGGTGAACCATATTGGAAGATTCATGTAAATATGTAGTAATACCGAACTCTTTTAATTCCTCCCTGCTTCCAGCCGCTTCGTTCTGGAAGGCACTGGGCCATCCAGCGTAAATAAAGTCAGGATTTGCCTCCAGCACTGTTTCCTTAGAAGGGTAGGCATCCGCAAGTACCGGCACACTCTCATAGGCCTCTTTATAATCCGGATGGATGCTGTCATCCAGATAGGCAGTACCCACCATCTGATCCTGAAGCCCTAGTGCAAGCATCACTTCTGTGACGTGCTGGTTCATTGTGATGGCACGTTGCGGACTCTCTTCGATAATTATTTCCTCTTCGCCATTTGTTATTTTTATTGGTTCATTTTCTACCGTCTGTTCTTCAGCAGCTGCTTGACTGCCTTCTTGCACCGTTTCTTCCGCCTGGCAAGCTGCCAGCAACAAAACAAACATTAATAAAAATGCTACTTTTCTCATTCCTGTATCCTCCTAGACTGTATAATGGCTTCTCCGTAGAAGCCATATAAAGAACGGCCCGCCACAAATAGCGGTCACAATGCCTACCGGTAGTTCTTCCGGAGCAATGACAAGCCTGGCCGTAATGTCTGCGATTACCATAAAAACGGCTCCTAGCATCGCACTTATTGGCAGCAAAATTTTATGGTCAGGCCCGACAATGATTCTTGCCATGTGTGGAATCATTAACCCAACAAAACCAATCGCCCCGCTCACTGCCACTAACACACCTGTGATAAGGGCGGTAACTACGATTAACAGCATTCGAAAAGTCCCTGTCTTTAAGCCGAGCGAACGCGCTGTAGTATCATCAGTGATCAGCACGTTCATGGAACGAAAAGAATGATGGAGAAACAAATAACCAAGGATAACAGATAAGACTGGAATCCAGAGTTGTTCCAGTTTGGCACCGGCAAGACTTCCCATCATCCAATAGAGGGCCGTTTGAATTCCTTCTGCCCGCGGATTAGTCATGACTAAAAAACTTGTTACGGCACTAAAAATCATCGACACTGCTACCCCGGAGAGCAGCAGCCTCGTCACTGAAATGCGAAACCGCTCTTGTGCTAGCATATACACAAGAATAACGGTCAAAAGGGCTCCTATAAATGCTGCGCCCGATACGGCATATACACCTAGAAACGAAAACGCTCCGGCTAAAATGACGAGCGTTGCCCCGACTGATGCACCGGACGAAATCCCTAGAATATAGGGGTCGGCAAGAGGATTTTTCACCAGTGCCTGAATGGCCACTCCCACAATGGCCAGTCCTGCCCCAACTGTAAGCGCGAGAATCGTCCGCGGCAGTCGTAAATTCCAAATAATATGATCTGTTACTGACATTTCCGTGCTGCTCAGCCCGTTAGCTACCCGCCAAAATAAGGAAACAACGTCACGGGCGGGGATGGAAGCAGATCCTAACATTAATGATGCAATCGCTGCAGCTCCGATACAAATAGCTAATAGGAAAAACAGGCTCGACCGATAAAATGCACGATTATGCTTCATTGCCTGTTGGTTCTGCTTTTTTTATCAGTTGATCTGCTTGTTCGGAAAACCAGCTTACTTTGTCCCGCAGCCCGACCACATCGCCAATGATAATAATAGCCGGATTAGCAATACCCGCTTGTTCGATCTCCTTGTGGAGTAAATGAAGCGGTGCCGTGACAGTTCGCTGGTGGGTAGTCGTTCCCCATTCAACAGCAGCAGCAGGGGTTTCTTTTGGTCTTCCTGCGGTCACTAGCATGTCAGCAATTGCTTCAACTTGGCTCATGCCCATATAAAAGACAAGGGTGTCGATACCTTTTGCAAGCGCCTCCCATTGCTCTTTATTCTTTTTGTGAGGAAGATGACCGGTTACAATAGCAAATGTCCCGCCAAAGTCTCGGTGAGTAACGGGAATACCTGCGTATGCCGGGGCTGCTATGCCAGCAGTCACTCCAGGTATTACTTCAAATGGAATGCTTCTTTCCTTTAAATAGACAGCCTCTTCTCCGCCGCGCCCGTATACAAAAGGATCACCGCCTTTCAACCGGGTAACGACCTTCCCCTCTCGTGCTTTTTCATACAGTAATTCATTAATCTGTTCTTGGCGCAGTGTATGGTTTTTAGGAAACTTGCCGCAAAACACGAATTCAGCATCTTCTTTGCACTCCTGAAGTATCTCTTTATTAATCAGTCTGTCGTAAACTACGACATCGGCTTCCTGCAAAGATTCAAGGGCACGTATCGTCAAGAGCTTTGGATCTCCCGGCCCTGCCCCTGTCAAATAGACAAATCCTTTTTTCATACCTTTTCCTCCTGAGCAGCTCTCCATTCCCTCGCCTTAGACACAAAACGGGCGGGTATTACCGGGTTAGAGGCAAAATGAATGTGGGCATAAGACGCTGTAACATTGGGAGCAACATATCCTTCAGGCCCTGACTTACGCCGGGCTTTTACTTCATAAGCATTTTCATATGGCTTAGTTGCCGTAGATACAGAGTAGTGAAATTCATGACCTTTAGCGGATTCGCCTTTCCGTAAAATAACGGTGTCTTGAAGCGCTGTGACTTCCCGATATCCTAATGCCGCTAACCGCTTTTTCATTTCCACAGCTGCCGGTATCACTCCGAGCATCGGATGCCTTTTACCATCCGTTGTAACGAGTGCTTCCGTTAGGTACATAAATCCACCGCACTCCGCATAAACCGGCATGCCGTCAGTTATCGCGCTCTTTATAGAGTCTTTCACACGTTCTCGCTTCGCTAACTCTTCCGCAAACTCTTCTGGAAACCCGCCACCGATATACAGCGCGTCACTCCCTTCTGGCAGTAATTCTCCCTTTAACGGGCTGAAATAAAGTAATGCCGCGCCTTGTTCTTCTAACAGTTCAAGATTTTCTGGATAATAAAAATTAAAAGCTGTATCATAAGCGACTGCAATACGTACAGATTTTACGCTTTTTTGTCTCACGTATGTAACTTCAGGCAATTCCACCGTTTGATTCGCAATCTCTTGGATCTTTTCCAAGTTAATTCCAGCTGTCACTGCGTCCCCTAGTTCATCAAAAAAACTATCCATTTCCCCTCGTTCGATGGCTGGTATTAAGCCGAGATGACGTGCAGGTATAGAGGGGACATCCCCTTTTTTTAAGTACCCAACAACTGGAACACCGCATTCTTTTTCAATTGCCTGTTTACAAAGCTGATAATGACCTTCACTGCCAGCTTGATTGACGATCACACCGCCAATCTGAACGTCAGGCGACAATGTTTGGAACCCTTTCACAATGGCAGCAGCACTCCTTGCCATTGCACTGATATTCACAACTAGAATAATAGGAGCCGCGAGCATTTTTGCAATCTCAGCCGTACTTCCCTTATCCGATTCCGGACTCTTGCCGTCATACATTCCCATCACTCCTTCAATGATGGAAATGTCAGCTCCTTGACTGCCGCGGTGAAACACTTCAAAAAATGTATCTTCTGGCAGCATCCAACTGTCCAAGTTACGGGAAGCTCTTCCGGTAACAGCAGTATGATAGCTTGGATCAATATAGTCCGGGCCGCATTTAAAACCTTGTACCGTCATGCCTTGTTTTTTTAATGCTGCCATCAGGCCAATCGAGATGGTCGTCTTTCCTGTGCCGCTTCCTGTGCCGGCAATTACTATTCTTGGGTTCAAGTGGTTCGCCTCCTTCACTCGAATTGCTCTTGGATGGCGACAGAAATCGTGACATTGCCAGACTTCTCTTTTTCCAAAAGCAGATTTTCATTCCCGGATGACAATATAGCCGCTGGTTCGCTTACCCCATACGCCCCCGTATATTTGTACACGACGTCTGAAGGGTTGCGGAGCGGTGCTTTGTTTAGTTCCTCAGGGGGATAATAATGAAAAGGCCAATTGTTGTCTTCACAAACTTGCAACAGGCCTTCTTCGTCCTTTTTCAAATCAATAGTCGATACTTGTTTCACAGACAACCGGCTTAGCTTCAATTTAGCCAATGTCTCGCTAATCACCGCTTCAATTTCTTCTGCTTCCGTACCACGGTTGCAGCCAATACCGAGATGAATGACTTTGGGCCTGTAAATGATTTGTGTTTCCGGTAATTTCTCTTTTTCTTCTATGGATAACGTTCGATGAGTGATCACTAGTGCAGTGTTTACCCCCATGTCCGCAGCCTCTTCAAGAGAAGATGTTACCGTCATATGAGATGGTAACGGCCTATCGTAAGTCCACCAATCTTTCTCTCCCGATTGTTGTACAATAACGAGTGGTTCTTCATTAACAACAGCTGCACTTGCCGGGATAACATGATCATAATCTTCCAGTGTCCAGCCAAAGGAGCGTCCTAATATATCCACAGGAATGGTCTGTTGTGCCTCAGAGGCAGTCGTTATAACCGGTGTTGCTTGCAACAGCTCGGCCACTTGGTGCGTCAACGCATTGGCACCCCCCAAATGTCCAGAGAGAACACTAATAACGAATTCTCCTTTGTCATCGATAACAACAACTGCCGGATCTGTTTTTTTGTCTTTAATATGCGGACTAATTAAACGAACCACAGCTCCGATGGAGACAATCATGATAATGCCATCGTACTGTTCAAACAAAACAGGCACTTGTTTGCGCACGGATCCTTCAAACATCGTGACCCCTTTTTCCTCTTCATCGCCGCGTGAGAACTTTACGGGATAAAATGGATCTACCCCCGGTAAAGCGTTCCCTAAGCGACGCGCTAACGCTG
Organism: Bacillus piscicola; assembly: GCF_022458745.1. Taxonomy (GTDB): domain Bacteria; phylum Bacillota; class Bacilli; order Bacillales; family Marinococcaceae; genus Alteribacillus_A; species Alteribacillus_A piscicola. The sequence continues at coordinate 512,575 of NZ_JAJJJF010000001.1, read as the reverse complement.
AACCATGTTTTGTGATTCCAACAGCCGCTATTTTATTCATGGGCCGGTTCTCCTTTTCGGTAACCGTGTGTGAAGGTTTTATCGTACAATTTAGATTCGAAAGTATTGTTCGCGATCAACTCTTCGTCGGCTGCTCTACTGATAATGACCATTGCTTGTTTTGTTATTTTGTTTTTCCGCATATCATCTTGCAGGTTCCCTAACGTAGTCCTTACAACTTTCTCATCAGGCCAGCTTGCTTTATAGACGACAACTACCGCATCGTTTTCTGTCCAACCTGCTTCGAGAAATTCACGAACAACCTTTTTAATAAGGGTGGCACTTAAAAACAGAGCAATACTACACTGATGAGCAGCAAGATCAATCAACTTTTCTTTTTCAGGCACCGGTGTCCGACCTTCCGCTCTTGTTAAAATCACTGTTTGCGTTAGTTCAGGTACGGTCAATTCGATACCGGCACTAGCAGCAGCAGCAAAGGCTGAGCTCACACCGGGTATAATTTCCGCTTCAATTCCCTCTGCTTTTAATTTTTTCATTTGTTCCAATATCGCCCCAAATACCGAGGGGTCTCCCGTATGGACACGCGCGACTTTCTTTCCTTTTGAAACTGCTTCTGCCATCATGGCAACGATTTCGTCCAAGTGCATACCGGCACTTTTTTGCACGACAGCATTCGGTTTTACGTTGACAAAGAGTTCTGGATTGACGAGCGAGTCGGTGTAAAGGATAAGATCAGCTTCCTCAATGAGCCGCTTGCCTTTTACGGTGATGAGTTCCGGATCGCCAGGTCCCGCTCCAATAATATGAACGAGCGCTTCCGTCATACTAACGCCTCCTTCTTTTCTTTGCGTACCATCATCAAGGTCAAGTACTCGAGTTCGGCCGTTTTTAGCTCATCCATGTTCCGCCACACCCATTCGTCTTCCGAAGTCACTTTTGTGGCAACTGCCGCTGACTGAGCAAGACCTAATTCTTCGAGAAGTTCAATCATCATCGGGAGCACTTTCGCCACTTTAATAAAGATCACCCCATCATGCTGCAACAACGCCTCTTTCATCTTCTCACGATCTTCCGTTGCCGGGATAATTGCCGTCCAATCATCTCCGTCCGCAAGCGGGATCATTAACCGAGAGGCTACCGCAGTAACCGAAGAGATCCCCGGAATAGACGTTATTTCTACTTCAGGAAACTTTTTATTCATCGTTCTCCACAAATGGATAAACGTGCTGTACAGCATAGGGTCGCCTTCCGTGACGAAAGCCACGTCTTTTCCTTCTTCCACATGTTCATAAAGTTCGTCCGCGATTCTGTTCCATTCTTTTTCTAGTACATCTATCTCTTTTGTCATCGGAAATACAAGTCCTAAGCTTTCTTTCATCACATCGGCATAAGGCTCAATAATTTTGTATGCATAGCTGTTGGCACCACGCCGTTTCTTCGGATAAGCCACGACATCCGCTTCTTTTAACGCCCGGTATGCTTTAATTGTGAGGAGCTCCGGATCGCCAGGCCCAACCCCAACTCCAATAATTTTTCCATGATCGGCCATTTACTCTCTCTCCTTATGTGTTGCTGTTATGATGTAAACAGGATTCAAACCTTCAAAGCGAGTCATATGTAAAATTGGTTTACTGCGAGCAAGATGAGCCATCGTCACATCTACGGCAAAGTTTTGGCGTTTAAACACTTCCATCGCCTCATGCAAGGTCTCAATTGTCGCTGCATTTAAGACAATGCGGCCTTCGCTCTGCAGCCGTTCGGTAATCGTTTCCAATAGTTTTTGCAAATTCCCACCAGTGCCGCCGATAAAGACAGCGTCTGGATCCGGCCACTCTTCTAAGTGTTCAGGAGCCTTGCCATGGTAAAGGTGAATGTCTGCTCGTAATGTTTTCGCGTTTTCCTTAGCAGAATCCAAGTCGGCTTCATTTTTCTCGATCGCATATACGGCACCATCTACAGCTAAGTGCGCGGCTTCAATAGCAACGGAACCAGTACACGTACCGATATCCCAAACGATACTGTCCGTTTGCAAATTTAAAGCTGCCAGACTTAACACACGTACCTCTTTTTTCGTAATTAGCCCTTTATCTGGTTTGCGTTGCCGGAAAATATCATCAGGAAACCCAATAGAACGCCGTTGTGCTAGTTTTTTCGCTTTCAAAATCACAACATTAAGCGGTGCTGCTTCATAGCGGGAAGCCTCTTCTAATGTGTACCACTTCACCTTTTCTTTCTCACCGCCGAGATGCTCCGCAACGCATATGTCATATTCATTCATTCCATACTTTTGCAAATACTGAGCGATCTTAGCTGGATTATTCGTCTGATCGGTGAGAAGACAAACCTTCTTTTTCCCATGTACCTTTTGTGCAAGACCTTTCATAGAACGACCGTGAACACTAATGTAGACAGCATCGTTCCAGCTTTCTTGGATTGCAGCGAACGCCAGCTGAATAGAGCTTAAGGAAGGGTAAATTTCTACATTCGGGAGCTTCTTTGCGAGATAGGAGCCGATGCCGTAAAATAAGGGGTCGCCTGAGGCCAGGACAACCGTTTGTTTTGTATCGGATTTCCATTCTGCTATTTTATTTTTCAAACCACCTTCGAGAATAACTTTCTCTCCTGCATATTCAGGAAAGAAAGCAAGCTGCCGATGCCCCCCAGCTAAGCGTTCAGATTGCTGAATCCATTCCATGTATTGCGGCAATAAGGTATCCGTTCCATCTTCGCCTATGCCAATTACCTTTATCGTCATGACTGTCCTCCCTCTTTTTCGCTCCCTGGACCACAATAAACAACCCGGCTGAGTAGCTCTTTTTTTAACGTAATTAAAATGACTTCTACTTCAATGCCGCCTCCAGCATGGTCATAGCAATTCTTAGCCGCACGCTCACAAAGCAAGGCGAAAAAAGCATCATGCCCTGCTTCTCTCATGATGTTGCCAGCTTCGGTAGCTGTATTAGCAGTTTCGACTTTTTCCTGAAGTGCCTGATCCGCACCAGCTTTCGCAGCCAACTCCCGTAAAAAACGAAAGTCAACAGGGGCACTTCGAGAGTGAACCATCATAATTCCCTGAGCTACTTTGGAAAACTTCCCAATCATCCCCACTAGTGAAACTCGCTTCCTTTTTTTACTTTTACACTGTTTCAAGCTAAAGCCGACAAAATCACCCATCTCAACAAATGCTCCTTCATCTAGTTCAGGAAAGATAGAGATGGCGAATTTTTCACTTCTCCCGCCGGTTGAAAGCACAAGATGGTCGACGCCATTCTCAGCAGCAACACTCACACCTTGCGCGATACTGGCCCGGTAAGCTGCCGTTGAAAATGGTACGACGGTACCGCGCGTGCCTAATATAGAGATGCCACCGATGATCCCAAGCCGGGCATTCATTGTTTTTTTGGCAATCTCTTCCCCTTTAGGTACCGAAATAATAATTTCAGCCCCCGTGTGTCTCGTTTCATGTAATACTTCTTCTGCTACCTCCCGTAACATTTTCCGCGGGACCGGGTTAATGGCGGCCTCGCCAACCGCGATTGGCATTCCCGATTTCGTTGCGCGTCCGACCCCTTTGCCGCCATCAATAATAATCTCGTCACTCCACCTCACTTCCGCGACTATTTCAGCAAGATGGGTTGCATCGGGATCGTCTCCGGCATCTTTAATGATGCTGGCTTTCGCAAAATCATGGTGCACTTCGACGTGTTTCATATAAAACGTTACGAGGTCCTTATTCGGAAGAATGATCTCTACTTCCATCACTTTCTCCTGATAAGCGAGACTTAGCAGCGCTGCTTTAGCGGCTGCTGTTGCATTGGAACCGGTTGTGTAGCCGTGACGTAATCCTTTCAGGTCCTTAGGAGGTTTCTTCATCGTGTTTCTCCTGCTCTTCCGCAATTCGAATCAATGCATTTACAGCAGCAACGGTTACCGGGCTTCCTCCTTTTCTCCCCAAATTCGTAATAAAAGGTATGTCCAATTTAGCCAGCTCTTCTTTGGATTCTTGGGCGGAAACAAATCCAACCGGCATTCCGACGACGAGTCCCGGTTTTGCCTCTCCGTTTTTAACAAGACGAATAAGCTCCAATAACGCGGTGGGAGCGTTACCGATAGCGAAAATTGCCCCATCAGCCTCTTTTACTGCTTTACGCATAGAGATGATGGCCCGGGTCGTATTTAAACGCTTCGCTTCTTCCATCACATCAGGATCCGATATGTATACATTCACATCTCCGCCGAAAGTTTTTAATTTTGGCTTGCTTATACCAGATTGAATCATTTGTACATCGGCAATTACATTTTTACCGGCACGGATTGCTGCCACACCGGCGCGCACGGCATCCGGGTGGAACTGGACGCTTCTTCCGAGATCGAAATCAGCAGAAGCGTGAATAATCCGCTGTACTACCGGATATTGTTCCGCTGTAAATGGGTGTTCGCCGATTTCTTCTGTAATCATTTCAAAACTCTTTCCTTCAATTTCCATTGGTTGTACCGTTAAAGGTTTAAATTCAGTTGAAAAGTCCATTATTTTTCCTCCTTTAGTAAAGGCTGCAACTGGCGGAGTATTTCTTCGGGGCTGTCTGTGACCATTCCATACGCAATATCGGGTCGTTTAATTAAAATCACTTCTAACCCTAACTCAAGTGCAGCCGTAACTTTTTCATCAAACGATCCTTGCTTTCCACTTTCCTTTGTTACGACGACATCCGTTTTAAATTGACGATACAGGGCTGTATTAAGCTCCTTCGAGAATGGACCTTGCATCGCAACAATATCTTCCTGCGCTACGCCAAGCTCTTTACACTTTTCCATATTCTCGATTCGGGGCAACATTCTGCAAACCATCCTCACGTTCTCGAGCGGCTGCAAAACACGAGTAAAAGTGGCTAACGTTTTGCTTCCTGTCGTGAGAAAAATACTGTTCCCTTTTTCTCCTGCAAGACGGGCTGCATCCTCATATGTTTTTACTTTGGTTACCTTATCATCATAGGAAGTAATCGAACTGCGTTCATAGCGGATATACGGAATGGTGACTTCCTGTGCTGCCTGAATCGCCTGCCGGGAAGCTTCCTCTGCAAACGGGTGAGAAGCATCAACAAATGCCCTGGCATTGGTTTCTCTCAGTATACCGGCCATATCAGCAGCCGATAAACGACCTACCCTTGTGGGAACCCCGGCTTCTTCCAGTTTGTTAGCCGCTTCGTCCGTGACAACGGAAGCAAGCACATTATGCCCGTTCTTTTTCATTTCTTCAGCTAATTCTTTTGCATCACTTGTACCTGCTAACATAAATATCATGTTGGGTGTCTCCTTCCGAAACTAGTTACGATGAATGACTATGATGATGACCATGATCATGGTCGTGCTCGTGGTGATGATGGTGGATGCCGTCCATATTCTCGACAGCAAATAACCTGTACTGGCACATGTCGCAATTTAAAGAGGCTTCCCCTTCCAATGCTTCCGCTGCTCTTTCCTTTAAAATGGTTTTCAACCGCGGATGAAACCCGATCGGTGATGTGCTGGAAAATTTCCGTTCGGGATATTCTTTTTGAAACTCCGCAACTTTCGCTTCTGTCCTGTCCATTAAAATACCGGAAAAGAAAAAGTACGGTAGTAAAATGACGTTTTTCATACCAAGACGGAGGCAGCGGTCTACACCACTTTCCACATCCGGCTTCGTTACCCCGATAAAACAGACCTCGACCAGTGTATGATCGAGCGCTTCCGAAAGAAGCCGCGACAGCTTGTACACTTCACTGTTCGTATCTGCGTCGCTGCTGCCTCGTCCAACGATCAAGATCGCCGTATCTTTCTCTTGTTGATCAGCTGACAGTCCAGCCTCCTGTTCGAGCTTCTCCTGTAAAAGGTTCACCATTTCTTGATGAATCCCGATCGGACGTCCATACGTGAATGAAACGTCAGGATATTTCTCTTTAGCTTCGTCAATGGCATGCGGTATATGAATCTTTGAATGTCCTGCCGGAAGAAACATAATTGGTACGAGAGCCACATGTGTCGCACCTTTTTGAACACAGGTATGAACTCCTTCGGCTATCGTCGGATTGGCAAACTCCAAAAAGCACGTTTCGATGATAGATTCATTCATCTCTTTCTTTAACTCATTTACAAAATTAGAGATCTCAGTGTTCCCCTCTTCTTTCGGGCTCCCATGCCCGATAAACAATACAGCTTTCATTTCTTCCCCTCCTATTCACATGGATTGTTAACTTCCACAGGTGTAAACATTTCCTGGTATTGAAAGTTTTGTACGCGTTGAACGCGCTTGAAAAATTTATAAAAGCGCTCATTCGGCATACCTTTCTCGCGGTATTCATCGATGATGTTCACAATTAAATCAACTAATCTTTCCGGCGGGAGGCCTTCGGTAACAGGCTGACCCGTATGTGCGTTGCGTCCCATCGCTTTTGCGCCTAAAAATAAGTCAAAGGCTCCCCGACGATAGACAATTCCAATATCGTCTGCTACCGCACCGTAACAGGCCATCCCACAGCCATTGAACCCGATTCTTAAAACTTTCGGTACTTTTAAACCGCCTAGTCTTTCTTTTATTTCTTCTGCGTATGGGATGCTGCTCTTTTTTTCCCCGTCACAAAAATCACAAGCCTTTACATGGATCACATTTCCTACAGGAGACACGGTCCATCCCTCTTCTTCCAATCGTCGCGTAATTTCCTGCGGTTCTTCCGTCTCTAGAGAAACCCGCAAATAATGACTCGTCGTGTAGTACACTTCCCCTTTTTCACCGACGATGTCTGCAAGCAGGGCCAGCTGAGAAGCATTGATCGATTTTTGCCAAACACCTGGCGAAACAGCGAATTCGAAGACAGACGTTTGTTTAAATACTGGTGCGGCCTCCTCACGTGCGTCAGCCGTCAGCGTTGTGCCGTCTATATAAGATAATGCTTCTTTTGCTAAGTCTGTTGCGGCGAGCTGTTTATTCTTTATCAGTGGTTTTTTTTTTACTAATTTCTCCCTTTTTCCGCCATGCATGGCCCATGGTTCCGCTTCCGGCTTCAGACGCTGTGCCGGCTTTAGCTTTTGTTCTTCTTCCCCGAGCGTATACTTTCGTTGATACCCGCGCGGAGTAATCATTTTCCCGTCATAATAAAAAGTGGAGTTATTGCCAATAATGACAGTGGTTAACATGCCAATTTCAAACTCAAGCATATTCTCGAGATCTGTCATTACGATATGCTGACGTTCTCGAAAAGCACTTTTGACGAGACCTACTGGTGTTTTAGGATCGCGGTATTTCAATAAAATGCGTTGCGTTTCTTCAATTTGCTTCGTTCTTCTGCCGCTTTTAGGGTTGTACAAGGCGATAACAAAATCAGCCTGCGCCGCTGCCTCTACTCGTTTTTCAATTAATTCCCAAGGGGTTAAATGATCACTGAGACTGATCGTACAAGCATCATGCATCACAGGAGCGCCTAATAAAGAGGCACAGGAGTTAATGGCAGAAACACCTGGAATAATCTCTACTCCAATTCCTTCTTCTTCCTTCCAACCTTTTTCTATCAGCACTTCGTAAACGAGCCCTGCCATTCCATACAAGCCGGCGTCTCCACTGGAAATGACGGATACTTTACTGCCATTTTCAGCTTGTCTAACCGCTTCTTGGGCTCTTGTTACCTCTTCCGTCATCCCGGTACGCACAATTTCTTTCCCCTCAATTAAATGGCTGACCAGGTCCATGTACGTTTTATAGCCTATTACGCTGTCCGATTCAATTAGCGCTTCCTTCGCACGATGTGTCATATGTGCTTCATCTCCCGGTCCGAAACCGACTACAAAGATTTTACCTTTCATCATAGGTAACACCCTTTCTATTAAAATATGATGACGCAAAAAAAGCATCTCTAACATTGTGGAATGTTAAAGATGCTTGGAACGCAAACTATTCCTAGTAAAAAAGAAACAGACAGCCCTGCCGCACTCTTTAACACCTCCCCATTACCCGTAGGTTCTAACGGTGTTATTGAAAAAGGCAGGTCTCCTGACTCCTGGTTTCACGTTTACCATCCTTCCCCCCGGATGACTCGGGAGTGGCTCAGCAGGTAAACAACCCAGTTACAGTGGCGGGACCGTGCCGGAATTTCACCGGACTTCCCTTTTAAGGAAACAGTTCATCAGCTGTCTCCACCTTTTCCTATAAACATATTCAGTTGTCACTTAGTATGTATTGGTAACTAACTTGTATATATTGGTTTGTTGACAAGATGATTTCTCCATCTTCACTTTAAAACAAATGTCTTCTTTTGGCAATCCTTTTTGTAAAATAGGTAGAATGTTGTTCTGACAATTACAAAAAAATCGACAGTAATTCTCTTACTTTTAAAAACAAAAGTCATATGTTTATAATAGGAGGTATGTGTATGATGACACCAATATGGAGGTGGACGTTTTGGTCCCTGAACAAGATATATATGATATTACAATCCTCGGCGGTGGTCCGACTGGATTATTTACTGCCTTTTATGGTGGGATGCGACAAGCGAAAGTGAAAATTATCGAAAGCATGCCTCAGCTTGGCGGACAGCTATCAGCGTTATATCCGGAGAAATACATTTATGATGTTGCCGGTTTTCCCAAAATCAGAGCACAAGAGTTAATCGATAATCTTGTCGAACAAATGAACATGTTTGAAACGGAGGTTGTGCTCGAACAATCGGTTGAAAATGTAGTAAAAACAGACGACGGCATCTTCGAACTACACACTGGTAAAGATATCCACTACTCACGAACTATTATTATTACAGCAGGAGTGGGGGCATTTCAGCCACGCCGTTTAAAAATAGAAGGTACAGAGCCATATGAAAACAACAACCTTCATTACTTCGTCAATGATCTTCAGCAGTTTAAAAATCAGCGTGTTATAATATGCGGTGGTGGCGATTCGGCTGTCGACTGGGCCAATATGCTGGACCCGATTGCGGACGTTTTGCTTGTTCATCGCCGTGATACATTCCGTGCGCATGAGCATAGTGTCGAACAACTTGAAAAGTCCGATGTTGAAATCGTGACTCCTTTTCAAGTAAAAGAGTTGATCGGAGACGGGGAGACAATTGAGAAAGTCGTGATTGAGGAAGTCAAGGGCGATGAAACACGTGAAGTAGACGTAGACAGCCTCATTGTTAATTATGGATTCATTTCCTCTCTCGGCCCAATTAAAGAATGGGGACTCGAATTTGACAAAAACATGATAAAAGTCAATTCAAAAATGGAAACAAACATAGAAGGAATTTACGCCGCCGGTGATGTTGCCACCTATGAAGGAAAGGTGAAGTTAATTGCGACAGGTTTTGGGGAAGCGCCTACGGCAGTAAACAATGCCAAAGCCTATATGGACCCGAAAGCCCGTCTTCAGCCGGGACACAGTTCCCATATGTTTTAATAACGAAAAAGACTCCCTTTGCGGCCGGCAAAAGGAGTCTTTCATTTGGTTAACAATCTTCCGGGGTACCGGCATTAGTGGCCGTTTTAAACGATGAACCACATCCACAGGATACAAGGGCATTCGGGTTATCAATCGTGAACCCGCCCCCCATCATGTTCTGTTTATAGTCGATCACGACACCTTCAAGCAGAGGTGCGCTTTCCTTATCAATTAAAATTTTCAACCCATTCTCTTCCTGGACCTTATCGTCCTCGGCTGCCTCAGAATCAAAGCCTAAACTATACGACAATCCTGAACATCCGCCGCCTTTCACACCAACTCGTAACATTACGTTCTCTTCCTCTTCTTCCATCATTTTCTTCACTTGCGTTACTGCCGCTTCCTTGACGGTAATCATGAATTGTACCTCCTTTGCTTTAAAGCCTTTCATAAATTATAACGTGTTTAAAAGATTCCTTCAAACACTACACTTACAAAGTATGCGTCATGTTTTTCTCTAAATGGTTATGAGAACAATACTTTCAACACTTTGTTTTTACACAACTACAACCGACTTCCAATCGCTCTGGGCGGGCGCTTTCACCTACAGGCACAAGGGCGACATCAGCTCGAGACTGCGCTTACGCTTGCTCTCACTGTGTCTTCTTTGCCGCGGGCAACGCTTCAGCTTCCTCGGGCCTACAGGATGTAGGTCATGCAACCGTTGCGACAGGACGTCGCGAATTTAGGTTGCCTCCCTTTAAGCGCTCACTGCGGGACCTAAGGAAGCCGCCTAAGTTCCCCACGTCCTGTGGGAACGGCGGCCCTAGCACCTCCTGTGCGTCGCAGGATGCGGTGGCTTCTGCGTTGACTTGTACAGGATGTACTGACTTCTACGTTGCAAACAGGACGTTTGCGTTCTTAGTAGAAGTTCCCTTCCCGACGTGTGCGGTCTTAGCAGAGGTTCCTTTATGCTTTTCCCGCTGGAGTCGCCGCCCGACGCTCTTTTCAGTCCACAACTATCAGTTTTCTTTTGAAGTTATCGAGTAATATTTTACACATACACATGCAAAAGAAGCTATTCTGAGGGAACATCGAGAGGTCGTTCCTGGAATAGCTTCTTTAATGAATCAATTTCATAAGTGTTTAAATAACTAAAAAAGACGCACAATCATGTGGAAATTCTGTTTAAATATTCTCCTAAAACCGCAAATACTACCGGTTGATTGTAACGGAAGGCGGCGACTCCTGCGGGAATAGCATGAGTCTTGAGACTCCGCAATGAGCGGAGCGAATGAGGTGGCTCAAGCCATGCCCGCGGAAAGCGTCCGCCTGCAGTGGAAATCAACAGTCTATGCTATATCCAAATTGTTCGGATTTTAATAACTGGATTCGAATTATGAAATTGACTTTAATCTTAAAACATTGGGTTTTCTTCTAAATATTTATAAATATTGGCAAGCAGTTCATCTGGGTCTTCTCCATCAACTATTTCTCCATTGACTAGGGCATACATGTTCATCGCGCAGTGCGCACAGTTCCCTAAGCAGCCATATTCAATGATGTCAAGATCTGGATCTTTCTCAAGCTCTTCTTTTACTTCCTGAGTGCCGCTTGCCAAATTGCTCATGCAAAATTCTATAATAGGCAGCATCAGTTTCACCTCTTTAGCAGTCTGCACTTATCCTATCGCTGCTTGCGAAATAAGTCAACCTGTCCAAAGTCGAGTCTTTGCCCTTTCCTACCTGTATTATCTGTTCTCAAAAAAGGGAATAGTTGAAATTTAAACGAATTGTTGTAAAATCGCCACACAATCGTTATAATTTGAAATGACCATGGTCATTTTTACATATACATATCTAAAAGTGAAGTTATAAAAAGCTCTCTTAAATAAATAAGAAGGAGGGTTTTGGTGAACAGAGATGATAAAAAACAGCTAACCCGGGGGAAAATAATACAAGCTGCGGTGTCTTTATTTCGGGAAAAAGGGTTTGAGACCACTACCGTTCAGGAAATAACGGAAACAGCGGAAATCGCCAAAGGAACCTTCTTTAATTATTTCCCAACAAAAGAGTCCATCATGCAGTCATTAGCGGAGGACCGGCTGCAAGAAATTGACGATTACATGGAAACATATAGTTTACGACGTATGAATTTTTTATCCAAGCTGCGCGTCCATTTCAGTTACTTCCTCGGAGAGTATCACTTAAATCCTGAACTGACGAGGCAAATATGGCAGCATGTCGTAGAAAGAAAAGACTCCTTGCTAATAGAAAATTGGAAAGAACTCCTTAAAAATGGGATGAAAGAAAAAGATATCAAGGCTGACACCGACATTTCATTGTGGGCAGACATTATTAACAGCCTGTTTTATTATACATTGGCTACTGTTGAAGAAGATACCAGGGAAGCATATCTTGATCGATTAATGGTACTTCAATATACGAGCTTACAAGGAATTTTAACAAAAAGGGGACATCAATCGATGAAAAAGTTAGTCATTTTGGGAGGTGGTTATGGGGGGCTGCGCATGTTACAGCGCTTGCTGCCGAATGACCTTCCAGAAGATGTTGAAATTGTGCTTGTAGACAAACTTCCATACCACTGTATGAAAACGGAATATTATGCTTTGGCCGCTGGAACTGAGGCGGATCATGAAGTTCGCGTTCCTTTTCCAGAACACAACCAATTGCAACTTCACTTTGGGACGATTGAAAAAATTGACATCGAACAACAGTTAATCCACATGCGAGGGGAAGAGAGCCTTACCTTCGATTATTTGATTGTCGCCCTTGGAAGCGAAGATAAATATCACGGTGTGCCTGGTGCCAAGGAATTCACATACAGTATCCAGTCTATGGAAAATACACGGAGAACGTATGAGACCCTTAATAATCTCCCCGCTAATTCCGTTGTTTCGATCATTGGTGCCGGTCTAAGCGGCGTAGAAATTGCAAGCGAACTTCGTGAAAGCAGAGCGGATCTCCGTATTAAACTCTTTGACCGCGGTGAAACAATTCTGCCAATGTTTCCAAAGCGTTTAAGCAATTATGTTCAGAATTGGTTTGAGAAGCACGACGTTGAGGTCATCAGTAACTCTAATATTACCGAAGTGAAAGAAGATGGTTTGTATAACCATGACGAATTCATCGAAACGGATGCTACCATTTGGACTGCCGGCATCCAACCAAGTAAGATTGTCCGGGATATGGATGTGGAAAAAGACGACAAAGACCGCGTCATTTTAACCCCTCATCATCATCTCCCAAATAACGAAAATGTTTTTGTTGTTGGTGATTGCGCAAGTCTTCCGCACGCACCAAGTGCTCAGCTTGCAGAAGGGCAGGCAGACCAGGTTGCAACGGTGTTAAGGAAGCGGTGGAATGGCGAAGTTCTCCCTGAAAAACTTCCTACTATTAAATTAAAAGGAGTGCTCGGTTCCTTAGGTAAGAAACATGGGTTTGGTGTGATGGGGGACACAGCTTTAACGGGCCGAGTAGCACGATTGTTAAAGAGCGGTGTCTTATGGATGTATAAATACCACTCAGGTGTGTAATCATTATAATCATTCGGTTTGATGATACTGATTGATATCAGTTGTCAATGGAGCGCTGTTCATAGTACAATATCCAATAAGCCCTTAAAAAATGTACCCTTCTCTACAGCACTATTAAGGGGAATGAAAGGAGAGATTCGTGCATGCCACATACAACGGAAGATATGTACGCTCAAGTGCAGGAAGTTCTTGAAAAGTTACGTCCATTTTTGCTACGTGATGGCGGTGACGTTGAATTAGTAGGATTGGAAGACGGTATCGTTAAAGTACGCCTTATGGGAGCGTGTGGTACCTGCCCATCTTCTACAATTACTTTAAAGGCCGGTATCGAGCGTGCTTTAATTGAAGAAGTTCCTGGCGTTACTGAAATTGAACAAGTATTTTAACACTAAATTACATGTATAAAAGGGACTGTCCGAAGAGACAGCCCCTTTTTTTCTTTGCCTTGCCATTTTTTCACCGTAACCCTACTGATGGAAGTTTCCCCTTATCAGGATGAGAAACTTTTATCCTCCACATAGCGAACCGTTGCTCCAAATGGTGCCGGTCGTGCAGGATAAATGTGAAAGTCAGGATAATCTTTTTGCAGCTCTCCGCATACAGCTGATCCTTCACCAGCCGGCGCGAGACAGACGATGGTAGGTCCTGCGCCGCTTAAAGCGGCACCATAAGCCCCATATCTACGTGCATTATTGATAATATCTGTCAATCCAGGGACTAATTTTTCCCGGTACGGATGATGGAAAATATCACTTCCCATCATCCGTCCAACTAAATCCCACTCTTCTTTTAAGAGTGCTGCTACCAGTACATTTCCAATCGAACTTCCCCGGATGGCGTCAGCATAATTCAAGCTTTCCGGTAAAATCCCACGGGCTTCTTCTGTTAACAGCTCTGAACTAGGAACGGCCAGCACTAAATCAACGTCAGGAACACCGCAATGGACAAGGTTAGTCTCTACTTTCGAATGCGTCCCGACAATTAAACCTCCGTACAAACATGGGCCGACATTATCTGGGTGTCCTTCCCAAAGACTTGCATAGCGCAGTTTCTCTTCTATCGAAAGCTCGGTTCTCGTTAGCCCATTGACCAACTCAATAGCAGCAACTATCGCAGCGGCACTGCTTCCTAACCCACGCGCAAGTGGAATCTCCGTAGTCATTTTAACGTGGCAGGGAGGAAGCTCGACGCCTAATTCCTCAGCTAAACCGGACGCTGCCTTATAAACAAGGTTGTCGTTCCCCGCAGGCATAGTAGCCAACTCTGGAGATTCCGACTCAAAACTCCATTCCTCCGCTTGCTCTGCCTCCAGCGTTAAATAGCGATTCACAGCCAGTCCGATTGAATCAAAGCCCGGCCCTAAATTGGCAGAGCTTGCCGGAACCGTGATGACTAATTTTTTACCTGCCACCTGTTACGCCTCCCTTAAGTTTTTCCAAGAAGGCATCTTCACTGTTTGGAATTAATTCCGGTTTTACTGTAATAGTATCAATAGCTGTGTTCGGGTCTTTCAAGCCATTTCCGGTTAAGACACACACAACTTTCGAACCTTTTGGTATGATCCCCTGTTCTATATGTTTCCGCAAGCCGGCAACGGAAGCACATGAAGCCGGTTCCGCAAATACTCCTTCTTTCTGGGCAAGCAGCTGATAGGCTTCCAGAATTTCCGCATCTGTGACCATATTAATACGGCCATTTGACTCCTTGGCAGCATCAACTGCTTTCGTCCAGCTCGCTGGATTCCCAATACGGATTGCTGTTGCGATTGTCTCCGGTGCTTCAATGATCTTATTCTGTACAATAGCGGCTGCACCTTCTGCTTCGAAGCCATGCATCTCAGGAAGGCCTGTCTTTTTTTTCTCATGGTATTCCTTAAAGCCTTTCCAGTAGGCAGTAATATTACCAGCATTCCCGACTGGAATAGACAAAATATCCGGTGCCTCTCCTAATGCATCACAAATCTCAAATGCTGACGTTTTTTGACCTTCGATACGGTAGGGGTTAACCGAGTTAACGAGCGTGATGTTTTCTTTTTCACTAACGGACCTCACAATGTCGAGGGCGTTATCAAAGTTTCCTTGAATTTCAAACACTTCGGCCCCGTACATAACAGCCTGAGCAAGCTTGCCAAGCGCAATTTTCCCTTCAGGAATGACGACGACAGTACGCAAACCTGCTCTCGCACCGTATGCAGCGGCCGCTGCTGAAGTGTTACCAGTAGAAGCGCAAATGATCGCCTTACTGCCTTCTTCTTTCGCCTTTGCCACCGCCATAACCATTCCGCGGTCTTTAAATGATCCTGTCGGATTCGTACCTTCTGTTTTGACGTGGATATCAACGCCCCATTCCTCTGATAAACGTTCCAAATGAATTAAAGGCGTATTCCCTTCATTTAACGTTAAAAGCGGGGTCTGGTCATTTACTGGCAAATAGTCTTTATAGGCATGTAACAAACCTTTCCAGCTGCTCATCACTGATGTCCTCCCTCGACACGGTACGTGCTCTTGATGTCAATGACAACGTCCATATTTTCTAATGCATTGTAAATCCGTTCGTAAACTGCTCTGCTTGTTGTATGAGTGATAATAACTACCTCGGCAGCCGGCTGTTCTTCCTCTAACGGCCATTGCAAAAGTTTCTCAAAACTAACATCCTCTTGTGCAAACAACGATGTCAACGCCTTAAATGTTCCTGTTTCATCTTTAACGTGTAAACGCAGGAAATACTTTGCTTCTACTTCTTCATCTGACTTTAATTCTTTTGCAAATAAAGGGGTGGAAATCGATCGCCCATTTACTCCGAGTACTAAATTCTTCACAACCGTGATAAGATCTGAAACAATTGCTGTTGCTGTCGGCAATGAGCCGGCCCCAGGTCCGTAGAACATTGTTTCTCCGATCGCTTCTCCGTACACATACACAGCATTATATTCATTATCCACTGAAGCGAGAGGATGATTGTCAGGAAGCAGCATTGGCTGAACAGTAATTTCAATTCTGCCTTCCTGACGTTTCGCAAGACCGATCAGTTTCAGCACATAACCGAGTTGACGACAGTATTCCATGTCTTCCGTGGTTACAGTAGTAATTCCTCTTACGACAACGTCTTCCAACGCCACATCTGTTGAAAAACCTAATGTAGCGAGAATAGCCATTTTCCGAGCCGCATCAAGTCCTTCCACGTCAGACGTTGGGTCACTTTCTGCAAATCCAAGCTCTTGGGCTTCCTTTAATACTTCCGCATAGTCACGGCCTTCCTGATCCATCTTCGTCAAAATATAATTAGTCGTGCCATTAACAATACCCATCATTTGGGTAATGCGGTCAGATGCCAGCCCCTCCGTCAATCCGCGAATAATAGGGATTCCTCCCGCTACACTCGCTTCAAAAAATAAGTCACAGCTGTTATCCGCTGCAACCTTCAGCAATTCCGCACCGTACAGTGCCATCAAATCTTTGTTAGCTGTAACGACATGCTTTTTATTCTTTAATGCTTGCAGAATGTAATCGCGCGCTTCTTGGACCCCACCCATCACTTCGATTACTACGTCAATGTCTGGGTTGTGCAGAATATCTGCAGGCTCTTCTGTCAACTTTTCTTTATCAATCAACACTGTACGAGGTTTTTCCTTATCCTTCACAAGCACTTTCCCAATTGAAATAGGACGGCCCACTTGATGCATAAGTTCCTGCTGATGATCATTTACGATCTGAATGACACCAGATCCGACAGTTCCCAATCCAAGAATTCCAACAACAACGCTTCGTTCCATATTTCTCCACTCCTTGCTGCTATTCCGAACGTTCTTTGTTACACATCATGTCATAGAAACAACTTCTATGTCAATTGGATAAACGCGGGGTTGTTTTCACCCACGAAACATTTGTCTCCCCATAAAGGACATTATATAATTCAGTCATGATGATTACAAGAAATATTTATGCGAAATTTTTCTGTTGAAGCAGCCATTTCGGTTCCGTTTCCCACCTTGACACTTCCGTTTTTAGAAACTGTGCGAGCTGGTCAAGGTGAGCAGCTTCTCTATCCCATAAACGGCGCAACTCCCGTTCTGCCGTTTCCCGTTCTGGTATTGTTTCTTGTAAATACAGCCTTTCCAGCTGTTCGATATAATAATAAGGAAATAACAACCTTCCAAAAATGAGTTGTCGATCTAAACGGCTTAATCGTGACGTTTTCGTATATTGATCAATAAATGTACTAATCTGTTGGTGGTCATACTCCTCTTCAAACGCATATCTCACCCATTCTGCTATATCACGAGCAGGATGGTCATACAACCAATCCACAGGTAGTTTAACAGGATTAATCCCTTCCCCTACCGTCACCCAGGAAAAGGGTGTATAGCAAAAGTGACAAAGAGAACCTTTGGCAAACGATGGCATGAGAGACGCTGTTTCTTTTACATACTGTATGGCATTTTCAGCTCTTCCGATGTAATACGGAAATGTCTGGAGAAAAAAACGGTCGACCCGGGTATACGTCGTTTTCTTCCGAACGTTCCAAAACCAGTTTTCAAGCTGGTCTATTCTTTTCCCCCACCAGTCGCACCATCTGTCAGTGAAAAAGTGAGAGGTCGTTTCTGTAAATAAACGAGTGGACAGCTGGTGAAACGCTTGTAGTTCCTCGCCGTCTTCTAGTCGTTTTTGTGCGAACATGTGGGGTACCTGAAACAGTAACTGATTTTCCCCATCAATAGGTACCGCACGCTGGCCGGACAGCGGTGGAATATACAATGCTGTTGATTTATCACCCAGCCGCATCAACTGCTGGGCCCAGTTCCATTTTGTTTCCCAATCATCCTGACTAGCAGATTGGTCCGGCACTAGTAAAAAAATGTGGTCCTTCGTATAAAATCCTAAATAGCGTCCCGCTTGAAAAAATTGTTCCACGTACAACCCGTAATGGTCATAGATCTTTCGTTTTGACACGATCAAGGCCCTCCCTCATATAATCTCCCTTGAAAAATTATATGTAGGGAAGACACTCACTCATTCACGTAATCATAACAGTTGCCAATGAGCCAATGAAGGAATGCTATACGTAGGCGGTATGTTCTTTTGTAAAAGTTCGTCGGCTGCAGTCACTCCCGTATCCACATGAATGGTATCAATACCTGCCCTTATCCCGGCGAGAATGTCGGTATCGTAATTGTCTCCGACTAAAACAATCTTTTTTCTCGGTATACCTAACAACTGAACCGCCTGATCAATCATTACCTTTTCAGGTTTACCAATCAACATCGGCTGTTTACCCGACGCTATTGTGATAACGGAAGTGATGGCTCCATTACCTGGAAGAAATCCATTCTCCGTGGGAATAACCGCATCTCCATTAGTAGAAATAAAAACAGCGCCAGCCTGTACCGCTTGGCTCGCTTTTGCCAATTTTTCATATGTAACTTGTCGATCGAGCCCCACTGCCACAAAACCTGGTGTGTCTTCCTCCTCTTTAATGCCATGTGAGAGAAGCGCTTCTTTTAAGCCAGATTCTCCAATAACATACGCACTCTGTTTAACCGGTGAGGCGGACATGAAGGCAGCAGCTGCTACACTTGACGTGAGGACATTTCCCGCTTCACAAGGTATTCCCATATTTTGAAGGCGTTCTGTTACTTCTTCTGGAGAGGCAGTTGAATTATTCGTAACAAACACAAAAGGGATCTTTAAAGATTGAAGGCTTTTTACAAAAGTGACCGCCTCTGGAATCGGATCCTTACCTCGGTACATCGTTCCATCTAAATCTAACAGAAATCCGCTGTATTGTTTCCTCACAGCTGTTTCCCCTTATCCGTGTCTTGCTCTGGTAAAAATGCAGAAACTGGTCCCAGTTCTTTTTCTACATATTCACGAATGTTGTTCGGAAAATCCTCAAGTGCCTTTTTATTATCCTCGATCACTTGCTCTATTCTTTCATGATTGATTTGTGTATATTGTTGTACCAACGGCTTTCGTAACGCGATTACATTTTTCAGTGAATGAGCGTCATCCGCATGAATAACCTTTTCATCCTCCAATATATCCACAATATCATCGTAGCTCCCAGGATCCCGCATAATAAAACCATCGATCATTTTATTTCCTACGTCAATGACCGCTTCAATCCATCCTTGTACAATGCGCTCGAGTGCCAGCTTTGCCAACGGGGAGTCAGTTGCACCTGCCTGCGCATACACGTCATTTAAATGCTCTATGTAACAGACTGTTTCTTCCATGTTTTTTCTATCTACAAAGTACAACAGCACTTCCTCCCATCTAAAATCAGTATTATGGCAAGTATACCATATCATTCCCCTTTTCACTTCGTATGAATTCGTATCTATCGGGGGATCATTTGAAGAAAGGGGTGATCTAATGGAAAACAATTATCGAAAAGCACGAGTAGCCCATGAATCATCCACTTTTACTGACTTTGCCAATGTGGAAACAGGAAAAAATTACCTCGTTCCAGAACAGACGCCGGAAGGTCCGTACGGTTCTCCCATCAATACGAAGTTAGGCAAAACAACGCCGTGGGAGAAAGGGCAACGTCGTTACAGTGCCTTTAACTACGAATTCAAATCGTTCCACGAAGATATACCCAGACAATTCCCAGGGGCACACCCACCACATGATGACCCCGAGGAAGAAGAAGAATATCTTTACACTTCAAAATAAGGCATTCTCATTGAAAAAAGGTCTGGCTTCCTCCATAACGTGGAGGAGGCTGACCCTTTTTTATTCCGCTGGCCTAACTTTCTTTAGAACAAAGTAAGCGCATCCGAAGCTGCAATATTCATAAATATAATCTTCCAGTGTTTCAATTTTTGTATCAAATGAAGCTTTTTTACGGGTATTCGCAAAGAAACCACGTAGACGCAGTTGATTATGTGACCAGTCTCCGACCACAAAATCATATTTATTTAATATATCACTGTAGCGATTTTTAAATTCTTCCTCATCCCAGCCATTTCTGACGTCATTGACTAATTCAAACCGCTGGCTTTGCACTTGAATCACGACTTTGCACCTCGCTTTGTTCTTATTGTACCACAGGACTTTTTTTCCTTACCGGATTTTCCCGTCTGCTTTTTTGAATTTTTGAGCCATACTAACACTCACAGCTTACTTTAAAGGAGGATCTTCATGAAAAAAGCAGTGGTAATCGGAACTGCTGCCATCTTGTTCATACAAGGCTGTTCCGGCATCCCAAATAATACAAAAGAAGATTTAGGGGCAGAATACGGCCCTCACCACCCTATGGATTATGTGTCTTATACAGAAGAGGCGGAAACGGAAAAGCCAAAAGTGAATAATTTTGGTTACAGCAGAAATTACAGCAATGAAGTCGGGCTTGATAAAAAGTTGTCCATGCCTGACATCATTGATCATCAGAAAACAGCAGCCGGGATTGGCACACTCCTTGTGCAGGCACCAGAAGTGGACGAGGCTTCCGTACTAATTACAAACGAATACGCTTTAGTCGCTTTTAAACCTAATAAGGAACACAAAAAAAATGCAGTAAAGCAAGTTAAAATGATGACGGAGACAGCGGTCCCCTATTATTACGAAACAGTTGTGACAGACAATCCACGGATGATGGAAGATATTGAATCTTTTAAGTCAATGGACGATCAGGCTAAAGGAGGACGCTCTGCCCTTCGTCAAACCGTAAAGGATATGAAAAATATGACGAAGCAGCCTAAAACGAAAAAGGATGAGGTCGACTCCATGTAGGAGATCGACCTCTCGGTTTTTCGTTAGGCATTCTTATATTTGTTAGCTTCCTCAAGCACTTGAGCTTCGTTGACCTGTTCATCCGCATGATAAGAAGAACGGACAAGTGGACCAGACTCACAGTGACTGAATCCTTTCGTCATGGCAATATCTTTCAGCTCTGCGAACTCTTCCGGCGTATAATATTTCTTCACTTTTAAATGCTTTTTTGTCGGCTGTAAGTATTGCCCGATTGTCATAATGTCTACGTCATGAGCGCGTAAATCATCCATCGTTTCGATTATTTCATCCTTTGTTTCGCCCAAACCAATCATTAAGCTTGATTTAGTTGGGATATCTGGATGTAATTCTTTGGAACGCTGTAATAACTGCAGGGAACGATCATAAGTGGCCCGTGCCCGTACCCGCGGTGTCAAACTACGAACAGTCTCGATATTATGATTTAAAATATTAGGACGAGCTTCCATTAATATCTCAAGGTTTTCATAAATACCCATCATATCGGCTGGCAGCACTTCAATCGTACAAAATGGATTTCGCTTTCTGACCGCACGTATTGTCTCTGCAAATACAGCTGCCCCGCCGTCTTTCAAATCATCCCTCGCTACTGCGGTAATGACGACATGCTTAAGCCCCATTTGCTCAACCGATTCTGCTACCCGTTCAGGCTCTTGCCAGTCAAGCTCATTAGGCAGTCCTGTTTTTACCGCGCAGAAGCGGCAGCCTCTGGTGCAGATGTCTCCTAAAATCATAAACGTTGCGGTCTTACGCTCTGCCCAGCATTCATGGATATTGGGACATTTTGCTTCTTCACAAACGGTGTGAAGGTTTTTTTCTCTCATCATTTTTTTTAGGCCTTTATAAGACTCATTTGTATTTAATTTAATTTTTAGCCATTCCGGTTTACGAATGTATTCTTCTGTTTTAGCCATGTTTCCACTCCATTCTAATCCATATGTAAGAAACGATACTGATTAGTCTTACTGTAACACGGACCAGATTTAGCGGCAAATGGTTCGTTTTCCAGCCTTTGGGTTCATGAATGACTTTCTTCTCAGGCACACTAAACGTATGAAAATTTATTAAAGGACGAGTGAATGGTGCTATGAAAAAAATATTTTTCATTTTTTTAACAATCTTATTGACTGCTTCTTTATTAGTCCCAGTTGTTGAAGCAAAAGAAAAGACAACGGATACGGACAAGTATCAAGAACGTCTTTTCCTTTATAAACAGATGGAGGCGCTCACCCAAGTCCCGTGGTACTGGCTTGCCGGTGTAGATTCTTATGAACGGGGGCTGCGCGGAGCACGAAAGGATCGTGACAGTGCTGACGGGTTTATTAGTATTTATTATTCCCCAAAAGAATGGGCTGGTCCACTAAACCCTAATATAGAATCTGACGTGCCTGCCGACATCTCGTTTTTTGGCGGGGTGGGACTTGACGGCAACGGAAACGGAAAAGCTTCTCTTCAAGAAGATGCCGACGTTTTATTTACTTTTGCTAATTATCTCTCTCAATATGGATTCGATGACGAAAATATTAAAATCGGCCTTTGGAATTATTATCACCGGGATCAAGCTGTTAATATCATTACAGGACACGCCAGGATCTTTAAAAAATACGGAAAAATTGATTTAGAAGAGAAGCATGCTTTTCCTGTGCCTCTCCATTACAATTACAGTTATCGCAGCACATGGGGCGATAAACGAGGCTGGGGAGGCCGGCGAATTCATGAAGGCACTGATATTTTTGCCGGTTATCAAACCCCGGTACGGGCAACAAGGTATGGGATTGTTGAATTAAAAGGATGGAATAAGTACGGGGGTTGGCGAATCGGTATTCGTGACTTAACAAACACCTATCATTATTTCGCCCATTTAAGCAGCTTTGAAGAAGGGCTTGAGAAAGGAAAAATAGTTGAACCCGGGGAAGTGATTGGATATGTAGGGAGTTCAGGATACGGGAAGCCGGGGACGCAAGGTAAGTTTCCGCCCCATTTACATTACGGGTTGTATCGGGATAACGGCTACAGCGAATGGTCCTATGATCCTTACCCCTCTTTAAAAACGTGGGAAAGAGCAGAGCGTAACTAAAAGAGTCCGGGAAATTTCCCGGACTCCCCTTACTGTATTTTTTTCTTTTCCTTGGAAACTTTTCGTGCGTAAAGAAGGCTTGTGATCAGACCACCCCAAATGATCACCATTCCCAGTATCATCATAAAAACAGCGCCTAGAGACAAGTTACATCGCCTCCTTGTCAAGCTTTTCTTTGTTCTTCCAACGGATTACACTTAAAAGAATACCGACCACGAGGGCAAATAATGCAACTGCCCATCCACTGTAATTTATAAAGATATCCGAATAACCTTCATAGTTCCCGGTGTCCGTATCAAATTCACGAAGAAGGTTCTGTTTAAATAAATCAAACATCATATAACCGAGAACGAGCGGAGTGATAATACCAAGGCAAAATTTCCAAAACCCGCCAATTTTAATATCTGACGTAAGGTTTGCATGGTTTTTTAACGTGTCAAGCTTTCGCATAAACCAGGCAATCGCCACGACTTCCACCAAACCAACAAGCGCAACACCAAACTGGTTAATAAAGTAATCTGCCGCATCAAGGAAATAAAGCCCGCCTCTTGTTGCATAAAGCAAAGAAATAAGAGCTGCCAGGCCGCCTCCTATCAGCACGGAGGTTTGTCTGGAAATCCCCAGTTTTTCCGAAAAGCCTTTTACGTACGTTTCTGAAATGGAGATCAAGGACGATAACCCTGCCAATACGAGAGAAACAAAAAACAAAACGCCAAATAATCCATTTAAAGCCGGGAATTCATTGATTATTTGCGGGAAGACAACAAAGGCAAGTCCTACACCGCCTTCTACAACCTCTTTTACCTCCAGACCAGATTGCGATGCCATAAAGCCAAGGGCAGCAAATACTCCAATCCCCGCTAACAATTCGAAGCTAGAGTTACTAAAACCCGTGATAAAAGCATTGTTTGTAATATCGGATTCTTTTGGCAAATAGCTGGAATATGTAATCATAATTGCAAAGGCAATGGAGAGACTAAAGAAAATCTGCCCGTAAGCTGCCACCCACACTTCTCCGGATGTAATAGCCTTAAAATCAGGTTCAAAAAACGCCTGCAGTCCTTCCAATGCACCCGGCAAGGTCACAGCGCGAAGTACAATAATTAAAAACATCACGACAAGAGTAGGAATGAAAACGCGGTTAGCCATCTCGATCCCTTTTTGAACACCGCGGAAGAGGACTCCCAATGCGACTATCCAAACAAGTGCCAGCGGAATAAGCACAGATGGTACTAACCCGCCTATTTGTCCAGCCCCGTCGGCTAGCTGTAAATAATCTCCGTATAAAAAAGCTTCGGTATCTTCTCCCCATGCCAGGTTAAAGGAGAAAACAGTATACGAAATCGCCCATGCGACGATCACAGAGTAGTAAGTGGAGATAATGAAAGCTATGACAACTCCCCACCATCCGACCCACTCGGCTTTTTTATTCATTCTCGAAAAATTAAGCGGGGAAGAACCCCGGTATTTATGCCCGACTGTGAATTCCAATATTAATAATGGGATTCCGGCGGTTAGAAGAGCAAATAAATAGGGAATAAAAAATGCGCCTCCCCCGTTCTCATAGGCGGTAGCGGGAAAGCGCCAAATGTTCCCCAGGCCAATCGCCGAGCCGACTGCAGCCATAATGAAGCCCGCGCGCGTACCCCATTGTTCTCTTGTGCTCATGAGGTTAACTCCTTTCTATCTAAATGAAGCTAGTGAAGAAAATTCAGACAACATATTTCGAGGCCAAAAAACATTATAATTACTTCTGGCACGCTTGTCAAAAGCTCTTTTTGCTTTTTCCCTATTCTTCTTCGATATTCATTATAGTATCCATCTCACTTTGTTGCAAAATAGCAGGTGCAGGCATTTCCCCGTCCCCGGCATTATAGAACTCCGGAACTTCTCCCGAAACAAAGACCATTCCAATTGGTACGGATGTGGAAACTTCTGCCGTATCGGTTGCAAAGGGGATGACGATACGCACATCTACTTTGATATCAATCGATACTCTTAAGTACGTATTGTTAATCCCTGACTCCATGATTGATTCACTCATCGTCGAGCTTACATCCCCTATCGCCGAAAAACGAACCGGGATACGCGGGCCTAACTGGGCGAGCAACGCATTGTTTGTCGCCTGTCCTAATGGTATATAGTGGATAATCCCTTTTTCCGAGTATTTGTCCGTTTGCAACTCTTGTTTTATCTTTTCTGAAAGTCCCAATTCCTCCACTTTGCCATCCTCGACCATCTGTAAATAATCATGGACACGGATAGTCGTTTCAGCTAAAACTTGATTATACATTTTGGGATTAAAGTTTACCGATGTAATCCGCCCATCGTTGTCTTGTTCCATGTCAATCATCTTTTCGAGATCAATGTTTTTTATTATTTTTGTAGAAATTGCATCATTAATCGCGTGCGTTGCAATCTTTTTTGTTTCCATTCGCGCAATCGCCATCAGCGTAGGCCTTATTCCCTGATCTACCAGCCAAACACCTTGAACTGTTAAAACGAAGAAAAGAATAATAGAAATTAGTAAAATATAGCGCAAGGGGAGGGGACCTTTTTTTCGTGCCGTTCTTTTAAAAAGCCCAGACTTCTTCATAAAAAAACCCACCCTTCTTTACCCCTACCATGTGTATGCAAAAAAGGACGGGTTAACGCCTATTATTCCATTTTTCTCGTTAACGTGTAATAAGTATGAGGGTACTTATTTTTATCATCAGTTGGACCCTCTTTTCTGTCTACTACATTCCACTCTTCCTCATCAAATTTTGGAAAAAAAGTGTCCCCTGTAAATGCGTCATGAATGATGGTCAGATAAAGTTTTTCTGCGTGGGGGAAAAATTGTTCAAACAACGTCTCTCCACCAATTACATGCGTTTCCTGTGTTTTACTAATGTCTAACACTTCTTCCACCGTAGAAACAATGTCGCATCCTGGTGCTTGATAGTCTCGATTTCCTGTCATGATAATGTTACGCCTTCCCGGGAGCGGCCTACCAATGGACTCATATGTTTTTCTCCCCATAACAATTGGATGACCCGTGGTTACTTCTTTAAAATGCCTAAGGTCGGCAGGCAAATGCCAAGGAATGTCATTATTGTTACCAATTACTCTGTTCTTATCCATTGCCACGACAAATGCAATCATACGGAGACCTCTCCTTTAATGTGAGGATGAGGATCATATCCTTCTAATTTAAAATCTTCAAATGTGAAGCCAAATATGGAATCTACCTCCGGGTTGATTTTCATCTCTGGGAGCTTCCGAGGTGTTCGCTGTATTTGCGTCTTTACTTGTTCCATGTGGTTCGTGTAAATGTGAGCATCCCCAAATGTATGTATATATTCATGAGCCTGCAAGCCGCATACTTGAGCGACCATTTTAGTAAGCAACGCATAAGATGCAATGTTAAAAGGGACGCCGAGAAACACGTCTGCACTGCGTTGGTACAATTGTAAGGAAAGTTTGCCGTCATTTACGTAGAATTGAAAAAGGCAATGACAAGGCGCGAGGGACATGTCACTTATTTCAGCAGCATTCCAAGCACTTACAACGAGCCGCCGGGAGTCTGGATTCACCTTTATTTCGTTAATGACATCAGCAATTTGGTCAACTGTTTGTCCGTTTGCGCCTTCCCATGACCGCCACTGTTTCCCGTAAATCGGCCCTAAATCTCCGGTTTCATCTGCCCATTCATCCCATATCTTCACTTTGTTTTCTTGAAGGTAGCGCACGTTTGTATCTCCCTTCAAAAACCAGAGGAGCTCGTAAATAATGGAGCGTAGATGCAATTTTTTTGTTGTAAGAAGCGGGAACCCTTCTTCTAAATTAAAACGCATTTGCCACCCAAAAGTGCTGACAGTGCCCGTGCCAGTACGGTCACTCTTCTCCGCGCCGTTTTTTAAAATATGCCTGCAAAGTTCCAAATATTGTTCCATGGTATTGCCACCTTTACATCCTCATTTTTATTGTCTCACCATCATACTACAACCGGTGTCGCCGGTAAAATTGCCTGATCGATTAAAGAGGGTGGGAAATGGTAAAGGGTTTTCCTTTACCAAGTTGGCTGAGATTGCCCCGGAAAGTATTTTGACGGAGCGGCGGTAGCAATTGCTACCCTCGCCAAATAATCCGAACTGATTGTTTGCAATCGTTCGGATTATTGGAGAATATCCACTTGTTCCAGCCGTTTCTATTTCAGAAGTTACAGTCGACATACACTTCACTTTCCATGCGGTACTATTCCCGAGCAACCAACTTACGGAATGAACCTTACGCAAATTTTTTCATAGCATCTTTTCCTGTCATCCCGGCTTTTACGCCGAGTTCTTCGGCTGCTTTTGAAACCGATTGAAGCGGTGCCTCTACCAGTTGATCAATGGTACGTACCCCGAGTGCCCTTCCTGCAGCTATCTTCCGTTTCGGATATTTCCCGTTCAGGACCTCTATATCTAATGCTCCACACATAATGTAACCTTTTTCACCGGAGACGATTAAAAGTGTTGTTTCCGGCAATTCAACTGTTGTTGCTG
This sequence comes from Bacillus piscicola, assembly GCF_022458745.1. Taxonomy (GTDB): domain Bacteria; phylum Bacillota; class Bacilli; order Bacillales; family Marinococcaceae; genus Alteribacillus_A; species Alteribacillus_A piscicola. The sequence continues at coordinate 485,259 of NZ_JAJJJF010000001.1, read as the reverse complement.
TAAACAGCTGGCCATCAAGTGATAAGGGACTTACTGTAACCACTCTCATCCCCCTCCCTTTCTTTTTCTCTGATTATCATATGAAAAAAGAAAAGAAGTGGAAGGTTGTCCTGTTAACTTGGATATTTTTTTTGGAGAATAAACATCAGTACATCTCGGATCGTCTCGGGCATGAAGTACTTTTTTGGACCGCTTTGCGCAAGTCCCGGATAAAGAGAACCGAACGTGAACATATCGGCAGTTGCTAGTTTATACGTTTCTTCGGCCTTTATGGGTTCACCGTTTATTACGATCTGCCGTACAGTCTTGCTTCCCCCGTCTGCCATAACTATTTCAGCACCTGCAAATGCCATCCTCCCTAACTTCTCTCCACGAAATCCCAGACCTCTCAATGGAAGATTGATCATTTTTTCTGTAAAGGAAGAAGCAATCGTTTCCTTTAAGATGGAACCTTTTACCTCAACAAGACACGGATTAATTGGATGTGGGCAAATTCGGTGGACATCTCCTTTTGTAACCGGTCCTGCAGGCAATGATTCTAAAAGCAGGCCGGAATTCAACATCGCTATATCTGCCTGACACCATTCCCTAACACCTTCGGTCAGCAAATCCGCAAACAGAGACGGAGAGTCCCAGGAGATGGGAACCTCCTCTGGCATACAGGCAATTTCTTCTGCCAAACAATAATCTGCTTGCATCTGTAATTGTTCCACTAACTGCTGCGTGCGATAAGACGGCTCTTCTATACTAACATCCACTGCTGCTCCGTCTTTTTTAATGATTTGATTCGTTTTTTTATCGTACAACAGTTGGACTGCTCCCACATAATAACTGCCACGTCCACATTGGGCGATCAGCGTATCATGCACGATGACGGATGATTTCAATAAGTGGTGTGTATGTGCCCCCAAGATAACATCGACTCCCGGGAAACGACGTGCCACTTCTTCGTCCTGAGGGTAGCCAAGGTGGGAAAGCAAGATAACGATATCTGCCTGTGGCCTCACCGTACGTAACACTTCTGAAAGAACTTGAAATGGATCTCTAATGTCCCAGCCTAATTCTGTATAAAAAGGGTAGAACGGTACGGTTAAGCCAATCAGGCCTACCCGAACACCTTCCTCCGTGTTTACGATAGTAAACGGTGATGCCCATCCGGGACGGCTTCCATCCTCCTCAAACAAGTTCGCTAAGAGGACGTTAAATTCAGCATTTTCATAAAGCGTGTTTAATTCCTCTTTCGATAGAGTTATTCCTTCGTTGTTACCGATAGTAGCATACTGGACTCCAGCTTCGTTTAACAGTTCCACATTCCCCTTACCACGGCTTGCTTCCGTGATCGGATTAGCAAGATCGGCGTGGTCGCCGATATCAAAGAAAAAAGAAGTTTCCTGCTTTCTATGATGAAAGGTCTGCCGCGCTTTCAGAAAAGAGACAGCGGCCGGCCATTGCTTAAGATTGCTGTGTAGATCATTTGTATGGTACAGGTATAAAGGTACTATTGATTCTGAGGAAGACAAAGCTTGCACCGCCCTTTTCCAATGATATCGCCATGCACTATCTTTACATTTTACTATGAGTAGGGGGGATCAAACAAAGAAATTTGCCTTGGAGCAAGCCCCTCATATTCTATACCGGCTAAATTTAAAAATTGCTTTGCGTTAGGTGCCGCATGCCCGCCGGAATTATTGTTAAAAACAACGTATACAATACGTGAATTCTTTTCTAGTTTTTTAATCGCTTTTAGGCACTCCTCAAGCTCTGTTTTCGAGTAATCATACAAATAACGTGTTTCCCGCCAGCTTTTACCCTTTACTGGTCGTCTCCAAGCTTCTCTGTTTCGGCCATGCAAGCGCACAAGGGTCTTGTTAGAGTCCGTCGGCTCCAGCACCATGGGCACAGATCCCGGTTCCACTTGCGGCTCATCACAAATGCTATGTATCCAATTTTGGTTTTTCATAAAATCCAGTGTTCGTTTTTTAAACTCCGCTGAGAACCACGATTGATGCCGAAACTCTAAGGCACAAGGAAATGAAACAAGTTGTTCACGAACGTATCGTAAATATTGAACATTTTCTTTTGAGCAATGAAACCACGGAGGAAATTGACAAAGAATCATGCCAAGTTTTCCAGCTTGCTGTACAGGCTGTACAGATTCCTTAAATGCTTGAAACATCTCCTCTTTAGAAGAAAAGGGAATCTCCCCCCGTTGATGACCTGTGATACCTTGGTATGCCTTTACCACGAAGGAAAAGCGATCAGGTGTTTGATTCAACCACTTTTCATAGTTTTTTGCAGGCTGAACAGCATAGAAGGATGCATCTATTTCTACAATTGGGAAATGACTGCTGTATACTTCTAATTTGTCTCCCGGCTTTGTGCCAGGTGGGTATAAAGAGTGGTGATCTCCCCAGCCGGTGAGCCCTGTATAAATCATTGTCCTCCCTCCCTCACTTCACAGATTAACGAAACTAAAAAGCGAACCCGAAGAGGGTTCGCTTTTGGTTTCGGTGTTGGCTTATTAGCCGATAGACCCTTCCATTTCAAAGCGGATGAGACGGTTCATCTCTACCGCATATTCCATTGGAAGTTCCTTCGTAAACGGCTCAATAAAGCCCATTACGATCATTTCTGTCGCTTCTTCTTCAGACACTCCGCGGCTCATTAAATAAAAGAGCTGTTCTTCTGAAACTTTCGAAACAGAAGCTTCGTGTTCCAACGTAATGTTATTATTATAAATCTCGTTATATGGAATTGTATCAGACGTTGACTTATCATCCATGATTAACGTGTCACACTCAATATTCGCTTTTGATCCGTCTGATTTTCTTCCGAAATGAGCGATTCCCCGGTACGTTACTTTCCCACCGTGCTTCGATATTGACTTCGAGACGATCGTAGAGGAACAGTTAGGTGCAAGGTGCATTACTTTCGCTCCTGCGTCTTGATGCTGGCCTTTTCCGGCGATAGCAATCGATAGAATGGTACCTTTCGCTCCCGGTCCACGCATGATAACGGAAGGGTATTTCATCGTAAGCTTCGAACCGATATTTCCGTCGACCCATTCCATCGTTCCACCTTCGTCAACAACGGAACGCTTTGTTACCAGGTTATAAATGTTAGGAGCCCAATTTTGGATCGTCGTGTAACGGCAGTACGCATTTTTCTTAACAATAATTTCTACGACGGCACTATGCAGCGAGTCAGTAGAGTATACAGGCGCCGTACAGCCTTCCACGTAATGAACGGAACTGTCTTCATCCGCAATAATAAGTGTTCGTTCAAACTGCCCCATGTTTTCGGAGTTGATCCGGAAATAAGCTTGCAACGGAGTATCCGTTTTAACACCTTTCGGAACATAGATGAACGATCCGCCCGACCAAACTGCAGAGTTTAAAGCGGAGAACTTATTATCTGACGGTGGAATCACTTTTCCAAAATGTTCTCTAAAAAGATCTTCATTTTCTTTAAGAGCCGTATCTGTGTCTTTAAATACAATCCCTTGTTTCTCCAGATCTTCCTGCATGTTATGGTAAACCACTTCTGATTCATACTGAGCCGAAACACCGGCCAAATATTTTTGTTCTGCTTCTGGGATACCTAGCTTATCAAATGTGTTTTTGATCTCTTCCGGTACTTCATCCCAAGATTTTTCAGAGCGCTCCGACGGCTTAACGTAGTACGTAATGTCATCAAAGATAAGGCCAGTTAGATCACCGCCCCATTGAGGCATCGGCATTTTATAAAATAGCTCTAGAGATTTCAACCGAAAGTCAAGCATCCATTCCGGCTCTTCCTTGATCTTAGAAATCTCCCGTACGACTTTTTCTGTCAATCCACGCTCGGAACGGAAAATCGAAACATCTTTATCGCGAAACCCATATTGATACTCGCCAATTTCAGGCATTTTTTTAGCCATGTGTGAATGACCTCCTTATAGGATAATCAAGCAATTCCTCTAAATATAGAATCTAGAGCTATCAGCAACAACGTTGAAACGTTTAGTTATGGTCGTCTTCATTCAGGCCCTTCTCCATGGCCTTCCATGCTAGTGTAGCACATTTAATACGTGCTGGAAACTTTGTGACCCCTTGCAGAGCTTCAATATCTCCCAACTCATACGTTTCGTCGTCGTAATCTTCTCCTTGCATCATCTGAGAAAAGATGTTTGACATTTCCAAGGCTTCTTCTACAGGTCGCCCCTTTACTACTTCCGTCATCATCGAAGCAGATGAAAGACTAATGGAGCAACCCTCTCCGAGAAATTTAGCGTCAGAAATTTTGCCGTCCTCCACTTTGAGCTGCAGTTGGATACGATCTCCGCAGGTCGGGTTATTCATATTGATATGAAGGGTTTCTCCCTCTAAATCTCCGCGGTTGCGAGGATTTTTGTAATGATCCATAATAACTTGACGGTAAAGAGTGTCGAGATTGCTGCTATGCAAAGACATCACCAAAATACTCCTTTGTCTTAATTAAACCTTCTGCAAAGGCATCTATTTCTTCCAACGTGTTATACAAGTAAAAACTGGCTCGTGCTGTCGCTGTAACATCCAGCCATTTCATTAGCGGCTGGGCACAGTGATGGCCTGCTCGAACGGCAATCCCTTCAGAATCCAGGACTGTCGCTACATCATGAGGATGAACCGTATCAATATTAAAGGTAATTAATCCGGCTCTTTTTTCAGGACCATAAGTGGTAATACCTTCTACTTCTTCCAGCTTGCTGCAAGCATAGTCAACCAGCTTCTTTTCATGTGCTGCAATGTTGTCCATTCCTACATCTTCAAGAAAATCAATTGCTGCCCCTAAGCCAATCGCTCCAGCAATAATCGGGGTACCGCCTTCAAATTTCCACGGAAGCTCTTTCCATGTAGAGTCATGCAGGTCAACAAAATCAATCATTTCACCGCCAAATTCTACCGGTTCCATGTTTTCAAGCAGCTGCTTTTTACCGTAAAGCACCCCAATACCAGTGGGACCTACCATTTTATGGGCAGAGAACGCAAAGAAATCACAGTCCAATTCTTGAACATCTACCTTCATATGAGGTACAGTCTGCGCACCGTCCACCACTGTTACAGCACCGTGCCCGTGAGCAATTTTAGTGATTTCTTTTATCGGATTAATCGTTCCGAGTACGTTTGAAACATTTGTGATGGCGACAATTTTAGTATGGGACGTAATTGTATTTTTTACATCTTCCAATGAGAGTGTTCCATCTTCTTGCATCGGAATGTACTTCAACTTTGCTCCCGTTGCTTTAGCCGTCTGCTGCCATGGAATGATATTACTGTGATGTTCCATCTGTGTAAGAACAATTTCGTCTCCGTCCTTTAGAACAGACTTCCCATAGCTTTCAGCTACCATATTAATAGCAGTAGTCGTGCCCCGTGTAAAAATAATCTCTTGGGTGCTGGCCGCATGAATGAATGAGCGGACTTTTTCACGAGCCCCTTCATACGCATCTGTCGCTAAACTTCCCAAAGTATGCACACCACGGTGGACATTCGAATTATAGCGACGGTAGTAATCATCCACCGCTTCAATAACCTGAAGCGGCTTTTGGGAGGTAGCCGCACTGTCCAAATAGACAAGCGGCTTGCCGTTAACATCTTGATCTAGTATCGGGAACTGTTTACGAATTTCTTTGACATCCATTAATAAACTTTCCTTTCAATCACTTCTGTCAAACGTTCTTTCACGGCCTTGATCGGAAGCTCATTTACCACTGGCGCTAAGAAACCGTGAATGATCAAACGCTCCGCTTCTTTTTCGGATAATCCGCGACTCATTAAATAATACATCTGCATCGGGTCAATGCGTCCAACAGATGCCGCGTGTCCGGCCGTTACATCATCCTCATCTATTAATAAGATCGGGTTAGCATCGCCCCGTGCTTTTTCACTCAGCATTAACACCCGCTCTGTCTGTTCACCGTTCGCTTTCGTGGCACCCTTTTCAATTTTAGTGACACCATTAAATATGGAAGAAGCTTTATCTTTCATCACGGCATGGGTGAGAATCTGGCCATCCGAATGTTTACCGTAATGATTAATGTGCGTTACGAAATTCTGGCTCTGATCCCCGCGCCCAATCGAAACCGATTTTGCATCTGCATATGAGCCGTCGCCAAATAGAATAGTCGTATTATCCGACACAGTGTTCCCTTCATTCATTTGTCCAAGGGCCCACTCAATGCTGCCGTCCTTCTCTACATACCCTCGTCTGGAAACGTAAGTTGTAATTCCTTTCTCAAAATGGTCAACGCCACCATAAGAAACTTTGGCTCCAGGTCCGGCGTATACTTCTGAAATAATATTGGCAACTGACTTCTTTTCCTTTTCGAATGATACGTAGTTCTCCAAGTAAGTAATCTCACTATTGTCTTCTGCTACGATAATTACATGGTTGAACAACGCCAATTCCGGATTGTCCTGCCAATAAATAGTTTGAAGTGGTTCCTTCACCTGTACATTTTTAGGAACATAGATGAAAGTCCCGCCATTTAAGAGTGCTGCATGAAAAGCATTTAAGCGGTGTTCATCCACCTTGACCGCCTTACCCATAAAATATTTTTTTAGGAGGTCGCTATGTTCTTTAGCGGCCGTCTCAAAATCAAGAAACATAACGCCTTGTTCAGTCAACTGGTTGCTTACAGAATGATACAAAGGACGGCCATCTTGAAAAACAATTAAATTCTGGTTGTCCGAGCTTTGATCAATTAGTTTCTGTACATCTTCGTGAAGGTCTTTTACTGAATCAACCAAATCCTTACTGTCAGCTTCATGTTTAAATTCTGTAAAATTCCATGTTTTTATATTTGTTTTTTCCGGCTTTGGAAGGTCTAACTTTTCAGCCAAGCGAAGGGCGGCCACACGCTCTTCGGTAAGCCAGTCAGGTTCTCCGCGCCGCTTTGAATAAGCTTTTACGTATTCCTCATCGTAAGTATTTCGTGTATCTACTGGCATTTCACTTACAGCCTCCTTTCTCTATTTATGCGTTTTGTTCTTGCTCTCCGACTTTTTCATTTTCAATACCAAGTTCCTCTTTGATCCAGTCATATCCTTCTGCTTCCAGACGCTGGGCAAGTTCAGCACCCCCGGACTTCACAATACGTCCTTGCATGATGACATGGACTTTATCTGGTGTAATATAGTTAAGCAAACGTTGGTAGTGTGTAATCACCATACAGCCAAAATCAGGACTTCTCATTTGATTAATGCCTTCCGCAACTACTTTTAACGCATCAATATCCAGGCCAGAGTCAATTTCGTCTAAAATAGCAAATTTAGGTTCCAACATAAGCAACTGGAGAATTTCATTACGCTTTTTCTCACCACCTGAAAATCCTTCATTCAAGTAACGTTGAGAGAACGACTGATCCATTTCCAGCTTTTCCATTTCTTTATCCATCTTACGGATAAATTTCATTAAGGAAATTTCATTACCTTCACCGCGTTTTGCATTAATCGCGGAACGCATAAAGTCAGAGTTTGTGACCCCGCTGATTTCGCTTGGGTATTGCATCGCAAGAAACAGTCCGGCACGAGCACGCTCGTCCACGTCCATTTCAAGAATGTTCTCTCCGTCCAGTAACACTTTACCGGCCGTGATATCATACCGTGGATGCCCCATAATAGCGGAAGCAAGTGTCGATTTACCAGTCCCGTTCGGTCCCATGATGGCGTGAACTTCCCCGCCTTTTATTTCTAGGTTAAAATCTTTAATTATTTCTGATCCATCAATTTCTACATGAAGATTCTCAATCTTAAGTGTTGACGCTGCCATGTAAACAACCTCCATTTATTATTGAAAGGAATGAGATACCTTTCTATTCTCAATTTATTCTCATTACAATCTTATAACAAATCCAGATAAACTTCAAGAGATGGGTTTGTTCCTTATATTCTGGCCTAGTTAGCTCTTTAATAAAAGTAAGATTGTACTCTTTATCCAATGATAGTGGAATTGGATAAATAAGAAAAGGGAACCACCCCAAAGAAAAGTTTTTGGAGCGGTTCCCCTCGTTCTCTTTAATTGTTTTTTAACACACTCTTTAGAAAAAAGCCTACTTATTCTGAAACTGAGCTGTCAGGCGCCGGCATTGTTTGTATTCGGTTTCTCTCGATTGCTCAACTTTAATCCGTTTCGTTAAACTGTTATTGTACTCGGCATATCCAAATCCGTGAGATTGATGCATTGCCTTTTCCATAGAATCCGTATGAGGATTATTTTTAATTGCGTGGATAACAAATCCATCCTTTCTGTGTGTCGAACACATAACTAAATATACCACGTCAGCTTTGCATGCACAAAAAGCGTATGTGACGATTTTTTTTTATTATTTGGACTTAGAAAGGATGGATTATTGTACATTTCATCTTATTTATAAATGCTTCCATATCCTTCTCATCTCTACCTAAGTTGTGACAGCTTCTTTTTCTTCCTGCAGTTCCGTTAGCGCTTCTTGAACGAGAGTCACCGCTTGACTCATAGCTGCACCACCGCCAAATGCCGCTGCTACTCCTATCGCCTCCAAGATTTCCTTTTCTGAACAATCTTGGTCCAGACAACCTTTTGTGTGGTAAATAATACAGTATTCGTCTTGTGAAAATATACTGATCCCCAAGGCAATTAATTGTTTATCCTTCTGTGACAAAACCCCTTTTGCAAAACAAGCCTCTGTAAAGGCGTTGTATTTGCGGGCAAGGTGCGGTATTTTTTCTGAAAACTGCTGTAATCCCTCTTTATATTCTTTTAGAGCTTGCTGGACAAATGAGGATTCATTACTTTTATCTTCAGACATCATACTCCCTCCTTTGCCCGCTTAGTATGTGAAAATCGTTGTGTTCTCATTCAATAAAGAAAGACGGACAACGAAGAGACAGTGAACTACTCCCACCACTTACCACCCTTCGGGTTGCTTGAAGTGGGGGCTTCTTGGGTAATCGTCACTTTTGGTAGCTGACGAAATTGACCAAGCTAACCCTCTTGTTCCAAGAGTTTATATTTTTTAGGCACTTGCTAATAAGCGAATACCTTCTTTCTTGATATTAAGTGCTGAATTGTAATCCCTATCAAGGTTTAGTCCGCAATCACATTGATAAATGCGTTCAGATAATTTGATTTCTTTTACTGAACCACACTTAGAACAAGTCTTTGTAGAGGGGAACCATTTATCTATTTTGATAAATTGTTTCCCTTGTTCTTTTAGTTTGTACTGCAAGAAAGAAGTGAACATTCCCCATCCATTGTCAGCTACGCTTTTACCGAATTTAAGTGCTTGCGACATACCTTTCATATCCAAATCTTCAATGACAACCGCATCATAATTCGTTACTAATTCTTTTGATTTATGGTGAAGGAAATTCTTGCGTTGATTAGCGGTTTTCTCTTGAATTTTAGCTACTCGAATACGTTGTTTATTCCAATTTGAAGAACCTTTCTTTTTACGAGAAAGTTTACGTTGTTCTTTTGCTAATTTCTCAAGCATTTGTCGATAAAATTTAGGGTAATTGGCTTTCTCACCTTCACTATCGACAAACAACCCATCCATCGCAAAATCTAATCCAACTACTTTTTCGATTTCCTTGCTTTTAATCTCCATCTCGTACTCAGTCAGAATAGAGATATAGTATTTTCCTGATGAAGTCATAGATAGAGTACAAGATTTGATTTTGTGTTTCAAAGGTATCTCTCTATGTTGCTTGATTTTTACCCATTTTAATTTAGGTAATTTGATATGACCATTCAACAATTGAATGTTCCCATTAACAACATTGGTTGTGTAGCTTTGTTTGTGTCGCTTACTTTTGAATTTTGGAAATTTAGCATTTCCCTTGAAAAAGGCTTTATATGCCTTATCTAAGTTTAGTTGCGTGTTTGCCAACGCTAACGAGTCCACTTCCTTTAGCCATTCAAATTCCTTTTTATATTTAGCAGGAGTAGGATGTTTTACCTTTTTCAATGCTTCTTTATCATCTTTTAGACTTTCATACGTTTCTTTTCGTTCTGCTAACATTTTATTGTAGACAAAGCGAACACAACCGAAAGTTTTTCGTACAATCAAAGCTTGTTCATCCGTTGGATATAATCGGAACTTATACGCTTTGTTTTGTTTGGTCATATCAAATCACCTCACTTTATCCTTTGATTTTCAATGTATTTTTTCACCATTTCAATAGGTGAACCACCAGTGGTCAACAAACAAAAACTTCTTGACCAAAACATTTCTTTCCATAACTTTTCACGAACATGAGGAAAGTCCTTTTTGATAAGTCTTGAACTGGCACTTTTATAGGCGTTAATGAATTTCGATAATTCACTGTTAGGTTGTGCTTTGAACAAAATATGAACATGGTCAATATCGTGGTTCCATTCGACTAATGTGATATTATATTTTGCACTCAATGACACAAATTTATCTTTAGCATAATCCGAAATCGTATCATCTATTACTTTTCTTCGATACTTCACGACTAGCACAAGATGGTAATACATTAAGAATACTGAATGGTTATTACTGTCTAATTTCATTATCATATCAATCCTTATATTTTATAAGACTGATTATAACATTTTGAGAAAAAAGACAAAAGAAAAAAGCCTTTGGGCTGTCGCCCAACCGAAATTCATCTCCCCCTTACCGTTGGGCTTTGCCCTTCACACGCTTGAAGAGGGAGACTTCTTTCGGAGGTGCGTTAAAAAAGCAGCCCGGATGTCATCCGGACTGCTCCCTCTTTCTTCTTCAGAGCGCGTATTTATATCATACGGTCTCTATGTATTAATCTTCGCTGACCATCTCTTCATATTCATCTGCAGACATTAATTCATCGATTTCCTCTTCATTTGAAGGTTCGACCACAATCATCCAAGCTTTGTCGTACGGTGATTCGTTCACAAATTCGGGAGAGTCATCCAGTTCTTCATTCACTTCAACAACTTTCCCGCTGAGCGGAGCATATAGTTCAGAAACGGTCTTGACAGACTCTACGCTGCCGAATGGTTCATCTGCTTCTATTTCATCACCGACTTCAGGCAACTCTACAAAAACAATATCACCAAGCTCCGACTGAGCAAAATCAGTAATGCCGATTCGTACTTTCTCGCCTTCTGTTTTCACCCATTCATGTTCTTCTGAATACTTCAAATCCTTTGGTAAATTCATCTTTTCACCCTCCATTTCAGAATTCAGTACCAATCTAAAGAAGCAAAGACTATTTCCATGTTTCCTCAAATTGGTCTTCCTTAAACCCAACTGTCACTTGTTCTCCGTTTGTGATCAATGGACGTTTGATCAGCATGCCGTCCGTTGCAAGAATATCGAGAAGCTCATCGGCTGTGGCGGTCTTCACTTTATCTTTCAAGCCAAGCTCACGATATTTTTTACCGCTTGTGTTGAAGAATTTTCTTAGCTCAAGACCGCTCTTTTTCCAAAGCTGTTCCAATTCTTCCCGGCTCGGAGGACTTGTTACGATGTCGCTTTCATTATAAGCGATTTCCTGATCATCCAGCCACTTTTTTGCTTTTCGGCACGTTCCACAGCGGGAATAGCCATAGTAAGTTAGCTCCACAGTAGTCTCTTCTCCCTCCACGCATGAAATCCCTTCTTATGTAACTGTTCTTTATGTTATCAAATGATTACCATCCTAACAATTTTTAAGAGGAGTTCCAGTTTTATTTTTCTAGAACTCCCCTTATTGCTTAAATTGGGTACCCTTTTCTATGCAAAACTCGGGATGCGATCTGCCGCTTCAATTGTATGACGTCTGTTGGCGTGTGTCGGGTGAGTTTACGCAGCATTCCTAACATTGTCCTTAATGTATCCCCTTCTTCCATGTGGACTAATGACTCTTTGGCTGCCGCTTCCGTACGGTTCATTGCTTCTTGGCAGTAGACACGCGTGCACAGCAGTTTTATTTGTTCTTTCGTCTCTCCGTTTTTTGCTACCGCTTTCTCTGTACGAATCAGGGCAGATTCCATCATATACACGTCGTTTACAATATTAGCTAATTTCATTAATAATTCTTGTTCTTTTTCCAAGGAACTTCCGTATTTCTGCACGCTGTTTCCAGCGATAAACAAAAATACTTTTTTTGCGTTTTGAAGGAGAGCATTCTCTTGTGCTAATGTTTTCTCCTCACGTTCTTCTGGCATCATATTCAGTAGTTCCTGCTGCAAAGCTTTAGCCTTCTCTAAAAACGGCAGTTCATTTTTCATCGCTTTTTTCATGATCGTATCTGGTATTAACAGCCTATTAATTTCATTCGTCCCTTCAAAAATGCGATTAATTCGGGAATCTCGGTAAATTGTTTCTATTTCATATTCAGACATATACCCGTATCCACCAAAAATCTGAACGGCCTCATCTGCAACAAAGTCTAATATTTCCGATCCGGCAACTTTATTTAAAGAGCATTCTACCGCATATTCCGCAATTGCTGCTGCCACTTTACTGCCATCTTCCTGTTCTCTTTCTGTCAATATGCCGAGCTTCTCTTCAAACAGACCTCCCGTTCGGTAAACAGAACTTTCAAGTGCGAATATTACCGCTGTCATCGTTCCTAATTTCTCCTGAATAGCGGGAAACTGACCTATCTCTGTCCGAAACTGCTTACGTTCTGTCGCATAGGCTGCAGCCAGTTCAAGTGCACGTTTTGAAGCCCCAACACAGCCTGCCCCGAGTTTATACCTGCCAATATTCAATATGTTAAAAGCAATGATGTGACCCCTTCCTGCCTCTCCTAACAGGTTTTCTTTCGGTACTTTTGCTTGATCTAAAAGAAGAGTCCGGGTCGACGAGCCTTTAATGCCCATTTTCAATTCTTCCGCGCCCGTAGTGACTCCTTCACATTCACGTTCCACGATAAACGCCGAAAAATGTTCTCCATCTATTTTGGCATAGACGATAAACACATCAGCAAATGCGGAGTTTGTAATCCATTGTTTTTCTCCATTTAAAATGTAATGAGTCCCCTCCTCATTTAAGACAGCTGTCGTTTTTGCTCCCAGCGCATCAGATCCTGAGCTTGGTTCCGTTAGGGCATAGGCTGCGATTTTTTCACCTATTGCTAAAGCAGGAAGGTATTTTTTCTTCTGCATCTCATTCCCAAAGAAAACGATTGGAAGGGATCCTATTCCTACGTGCGCTCCGTGACTCAGTGAAAATGCCCCCGCTCGCGAAAACTTCTCGGTAATGAGTGTAGAACTGATCTTATCAAGTCCGAGCCCACTATATTTTTCTGGTACATCTGTGCCTAAAAGCCCTAATTCCCCTGCCTGGAAAAGCAAATGCCGTGAGACGTCAAATTCCTGATTCTCTATTTTTTCTATTTGTGGCACCACTTCTCCCACTACGAAATCTTCGGTTGTTTTTGCGATCATTTTGTGTTCTTCCGTAAAATCTTCCGGGGTGAAAACCTGTTCCGGCCGAACATTTTCTAAGAGAAAACCGCCGCCTCTCTTACTGGCATGCAGTGTGCCGCTCATCTCTCATCCCTCCTAAATTATACCAACTCAAATATGCCAGCCGCCCCCATGCCGCCACCCATGCACATCGTGACCATGCCAAATCGTTCATTTCTGCGTTTCATCTCGTGTATGAGAGTAAGTGTCAGTTTCGTACCCGTGCAGCCAAGCGGATGGCCAAGCGCCACTGCACCTCCGTTTACATTCACCTTTTCAGGGTCGAGTCGTAAGGAACGAATCACTTGTACCGCTTGTGCAGCAAAAGCCTCGTTTAACTCAATCAAACCAATATCAGACAGCTTTAAACCAGCCAATTTCAATGCTTTGGGTACTGCTTCCACCGGGCCAATCCCCATTACTTCCGGACGAACTCCGGCCACAGCAAAGGAGCGAAACTTAACAAGGGCTTTCAGTCCTGCTTTTTCTGCTTGTGTACGCTCCATAAGCATTACGGCAGCAGCTCCGTCACTCATTTGCGAGGAGTTACCCGCAGTAACGGTTCCTTCTGGATGAAAAGACGGTTTTAACTTACGTAATACATCGATTGTCGTCTCCGGGCGCACTCCTTCATCTTCTGTAAAAACCACACGCTTCTCTGTTAATTTGTTCTGTTCATCGACTGCACGTGTTATCACTTCCACGGGTACGATCTCTTCTTTAAATTTTCCTTCCTTCTTGGCAGTAGCAGCTTTTTTTTGACTTTCCACCGCAAATGCATCTTGGTCTTCACGGGAAACATGGAACTCTTTGGCAACTTGCTCTGCTGTGTGCCCCATGCTCATATAGTACTCCGGCGCTTTATCGACGAGAGTAGGATTGGGCACCTTAACATGGCCGCCCATCGGTACGAGGCTCATCGACTCCGCACCGCCGGCAATCATAACGTTCGCATGCCCAAGCATGATACGTTCCGCCCCGTACGCAATACTCTGCAGACCAGATGCACAATACCGATTGATCGTTACAGCGGGAACGGAGGGCGGCAGACCAGCTAATGCCGCCATGTTTCTTGCCATGTTCATCCCCTGTTCTGCCTCGGGCATTGCACATCCGATCACGACATCTTCAACTTGTGCAGGCATCATGCCGCCTGCACGCCGTACTGTTTCTTTAATCGTTAATGCTCCGAAGTCGTCCGGACGCATATGCGCAAGTGTACCTTTTTTGGCCTTTCCGACTGGAGTTCGTGCCCCGGATATGATGACTGCTTCCTTCATTTTTTCCTCCTTTTGTATACAGTTAATTTCGCAATGGCTTTCCTTTTGTGATCATATGTTGAATGCGCTGCTGTGTTTTCGGTTCTCCAATAAGACTTAGGAAGGCTTCGCGTTCTAAATCCAGTAAATATTGTTCGTCAACAAATGTCCCTTGTGATACCCTTCCACCAGCGAGCACAAATGCAAGTTTGTCAGCTATTTTTACATCGTGATCTGTTGCCATCCCGCCATACTGCATCATTTTAGCGCCGAGCTTCATTACAGCATAGCCTGTTTCCCCAACGACGGGAATCTTTGCCCGCCGTCTTGGTGAAAATCCTTTTTTATCAAGGCTGAGAACTTCTTGTTTTGCTTGATAAACCCTATGTGCTTCATTTTTTACAATACTGTCAGCTGCGCCGAGATAACCATTCTCTTTTGCTTCCGCAGCTGAATTGGATACGTTTGCAAGAGCTATCTTCTCGAATACTAGATTAGCCGCCTGAAGTAAATCCACACTCCTGTCTGCCGGGATCCCTTCTATGTGACGGAGATACAATTCTTTATTCCCCCCGCCTCCCGGAATAAGGCCAACGCCCGTTTCCACAAGCCCCATATACGTTTCTGACGAAGCCTGGATACTCGTTGACGCGAGGCATACTTCCGCTCCTCCGCCGAGTGTCATCCCATGCGGCGCCGCTACAATGGGACGCTTGGCGTAACGTATCTGAGCCGTTGTCTTTTGAAATTGCCGAACAACCATATCCAATTCAAAAAAGTTGTCGTCCTGGGCTTCCATAAGGATCATCAGCAAGTTTGCTCCCACGCAAAAGTTCTTGCCAGTACTCCCAATGACCAGTCCTTTATAATTCTTCTCAGTTTCCGATACAGACTTCGTTATCATGTGTAAGATATCGGGGCCGATCGAATTGTTTGACGAGTGAAACTCCAGGTAAGCTACTTCGTCTCCGATGTCTATTAACGAAGCGCCGGCATTTTTAAAGATGACGCTCGTTCTATCACGATCGGCTATTACGGAAATCGCTTTAGGATTCTGTTTTTTCTCTTGATACTTGCCCTTATGATAAAAAGTATGGGAGTTCTTATAGAACGAGTCGAAACCCTTTTCTACCATCTCTTCTACCCACGCCGGCAACGTCTCCCCGTCTTTTTTCATTTTGGCGGCCGCTTTTTTCACTCCAAGGGAATCCCATGTTTCAAAAGGTCCCATTTCCCAGCCAAAACCCCACTTTACAGCGTCATCGACAGCCGTAATATTATTGGCGATCTCCGGCATTTTTTCAGCTGCGTACAAGAGCACAGGTTTTAACACGCTCCAGACAAATTGTCCTGCTTTATCGTCGGCGTACACCAATGTGTTTAATTTTTCCGCAACCGTTTTTGCCTGCTTTGCTTGTTCTATCGCAGCCGTACTCACTTGTTTACGAGGTTCATACGTTAATGAATCAGGGTTGAGTTCTAAGATGACATTTCCTTCTTTATCCGCCTGTTTTTTATAAAACCCCTGACCCGCTTTGCTGCCATTCCATCCTCTGGCTGCCATCTCCTCCATAAAAACAGGTGGCTTAAAAACCGCTCTTTCTTTATCATCTGCTTGTTCGTACACATTTTTTGCTACGTAAAGAAACGTATCCAAGCCGACAACATCAAGAGTACGAAAGGTCGCACTTTTGGGTCGTCCTATCACTTCTCCTGTTACCGAATCTGTTTCTCCTATGGTCCAGCCTCTTTTTAACATTTCCTGGACCGTTATTAAGAGGCCGTATGTCCCTATGCGATTGCTGATAAAGTTTGGTGTGTCCTTTGCCTGCACGACTTCTTTGCCGAGTATGTCTTCAGCGAACTTCACCATACATTCAAGCACTGAAGATTTTGTTTCACTGTGAGGAATGATTTCAAGCAGCTTTAAATAACGAGGTGGGTTAAAAAAATGGGTCCCTAAAAAATGGCTTTGAAAAGACTGTGTTCGTCCTTTCACCATTTCATGGATGGAAATTCCAGATGTATTGGAACTGACTATCGCTGTCGGATGTCGATGTTTGTCTACCAATCCTAAAACGTGCTTCTTGACAGCTACATTTTCCACGACTGCTTCGATAATCCAATCTGCTTCTTCTAAACGTTCAAGATCATCTTCCATATTACCCGTTTCAATCAGCACAAGGTTTTTCGTTGATGTAAGCGGTGCTGGTTTTTGCTTTAGCAATTGCTTCCTGGCTGAATCACTCAAGCGATTGCGGACTTCTTTGTCCTGAAGAGTTAAACCCAGTGTTTGTTCCGCAGGCGTTACCTTCTCAGGGACAATGTCTAATAAAAGAACAGGGATACCAGCGTTCACCAAATGTGCCGCAATCCCGGCTCCCATCACTCCAGAACCAAGAACTACGGCTTTACGAATGAAGCGTGCCATTCTCCCCCTCCTCTTTTCCGTTTTATTGTGAAAAATACGATGTTTTCTGACAAACATGACAAAAAAGGATGTTAAACAGAGCTTTAAAGATATTTAAAACACTTTAAATCGATAACAAGCAGCAGTGCCATTGCTCGGAGACTCTTGCAAAGTATTCATTCTTTCCCGAGTTTGCTGATTTTATTTTAATATGTTTATCTAGAAGATGGGCGGGGAAATGGAGTGATGGACTCGCCACAATAACTAAATAAGTGAGTTGAAAAGGAGTGATGGTGTGATGGCAGTCGATTTGTATCCTTCTAGACAAGGTGAGCAGGCAAAAATCCTCAGGAGGCAAGACCCTGTGGTCCACCGCAATCCCGAATTCTCGGATGGTCCGCTTAGTGAGCAGGAACTAACGAAATTTGAAGAAAATGGTTATCTTATGTTTGAAAAGCTGTTTAATGACGATGAAGTATCCATCATGAAAAGCGAATTAAAACGCACCATGGACTTCAATCGTGACCGTGAAGCTGATGATGTCATTAAAGAACCCGGGAGTAATGAAATTCGCTCTGTTTTTGAGATCCATAAAGACAGCGGCTTCTTTCAAGCTCTTTCTAAAAACGAAAGAATTGTGAATGCAGCACAGCAAATCTTAGGAAGCCAGGTTTACATTACACAGTCTCGAATAAATTTCAAGCCAGGATTTAAAGGTAAGGAGTTTTACTGGCATTCGGACTTTGAAACTTGGCATACAGAAGACGGCATGCCCAACATGCGTGCGGTCAGCTGCTCGATCATCCTAACTGATAACTATGAATATAACGGACCGCTTATGTTAATACCTGGTTCCCATAAGTGGTATATTTCCTGCCCGGGAGAAACTCCGGAAAACAACTATAAATCTTCTCTTCAAAAGCAAGAAACGGGGGTTCCTGATAATAACAGTATGACTTGGCTTGTAGACCAGGCAGGCGGCAGAATAGACAGAGCAACGGGACCCGCAGGATCTGTGTTATTCTTTGAGTGCAACACGATGCACGGTTCAGCAGGAAACATATCGCCTTATCCGCGCAGCAACGTTTTCTTTGTGTTTAACTCTATTAACAATAAACTGACTGATCCATACTCGGGGCAGACACCACGCCCGGAATTCTTAGCTAATCGTGAAGATATCCGGCCAATCACTCCGAACAAAGATCGCCTTCAAAACTTCTCCAACCGAATTACAAAGAGATAAATAGCAACACCGCTTCCTAATTCAGGAAGCGGTGTTTTCATTGCACAATAAATGAAATTGTAAATAGTTCTTTAAAAATCAAAAAACAGCTACCTATATCCAGGCAGCTGTTTTATTTCTCTTTTTCTCGTTCCTTTTCTTCGGAATGCTGTGTGATGAGAAGTCCATACAACATAGCAAATATCATGCCGCCAAACCCTACCATCTGAAAGGCAGCGCTTTGGACGCCCTCTAATTGGACGGTTCCCATGAAAAATAGTAACACAAAAACGGTTATCCAAATAAACGTCCATAGCATAGGATTTTTCATTGTGTTCCCTCCTTTTCTTATTTCGTGTATTTTACAATCATATGGGCTAATCTGGATTATATTATTCTGAATTTTAATAATTATATCATATATCTAATGTTTTATCCAGAAAATAGTGAGGCACCCTGTCATGATAGTGCGTGAAGGGCGCCTTCTATATACTTCTATACTATCTGTATACCCTCATTCGTTCTTCTGAAAACATTTTATGTGAGCAATAATCATTCTCGTTTCCTTTTATCCCGTTACGACTGCCTCTTCTTCTTTTCTCTTTACCTGTTTCTTATAGACCCTTTTTGAAAATAGAAGACCAATTTCATAAAGAACAAATAGAGGAATGAGCACGATTATT
The DNA here is from genome assembly GCF_022458745.1 of Bacillus piscicola. Lineage (GTDB taxonomy): Bacteria > Bacillota > Bacilli > Bacillales > Marinococcaceae > Alteribacillus_A > Alteribacillus_A piscicola. The sequence goes on along the minus strand of NZ_JAJJJF010000001.1, from coordinate 466,278 downwards.
TGTGACACAAAATCAGGAGGCGTAATAAGGGCAGAAATGACAGCCAGGGTGATGTAGGCATATTTTCTCGTCTTTTTTAATTGGCTTGGTGTGACCATACCAATCGCTGTTAAGAACATGAGCACAAAGGGTACTTCAAACAAAAATCCGAGAGGAATCGTAGACATTAATAGAAAAGAAAAATATTCTCTAGTTGTGATCATCATATCGAAATTTATTTTCCCCAAATTGATTAAAAAGCCATAAATAAAAGGAAAGACGACGAAAAAGCCAAAACTTATCCCGGCAATGAAGCTTATAAACATTGCAGGAATAAAGCGAAGAGCTGTCCTGCTTTCTTTGTCAGAAAGAGCAGGTCTTACAAACTTCCATATTTGATAGCCAATAAATGGTGCAGACAGTCCAATACTGAGGCTGCCAGCAACACCGGTGTAAAAGCGGACAACTTCCAAAGGACCAAGCATCACAAGTTCCTGGTCCTTTGTTAAAAACGGAATGATTTGCTGAATACCGGCAATCATTATCGCAAAACAAATAATAAAGAAAATGACGGAAGAGAGAAGGACCTTACGCAATTCCGTTAAGTGTTCAATGGCAGTCTGTTGATCATCCATTGACAACCTCTCCTCTCTTTATACCGTTTCGTCCTTCTTATTCTTTTTTTCTTCTCCCTCCGCTTTCTCCGTGGAAGACGAGTTATCACTCATGATGTCATTTGCAGATTTTTTAAACTCAGATAATGTTTTACCGAAAGCTGAGCCTATTTCTGGTAGTTTTTTAGGCCCAAAAATGATCAAGGTGATAATTAAAATGATGACCAGTCCGGAAACGCCAATATTTCCTGGAAACATGCCAATCACTCCTTAATTTTGTAATTGTCTCTTTTCCTCGCAACGGTTAGCTTTTGCATAAGCGGATGAGCGGAACCCCGTTAAACAAGTAAACCGCCTTCCTTGCTGTAACGGATGATTCCCTCAGAGGCTCGGTAAGCAAGCGCCCCTACTGTTCCAGTTGGGTTGTAGCCGCTGTTATGGCGAAATGTTGAAGCGCCCAGAACAAAAACATTATCTGCTTCCCACATTTGGGAATAATTATTAACCGTGGAGTTCTCAGGGTCTGCGCCCATTGGTGTTCCGCCGACATTGTGGGTGGTTTGGTAAGGAACGATGTTGTAATCTCCCAGTTCTTCTGCCTCTGTCGCAATATCCGCACCCATCTCTTTGATAAATTTAGTTGCCTGCTTGCTTAGATAACTATGCAACTGGCGGTCCTGGTCGGTAAAATTGTATGTCATTCTCAAGAGAGGGACTCCGTATGCATCCTTATAAGTCGGGTCAAGGTCTAAGTAGTTGTATTGATAAGGCATCGATGCCCCTTGAAAACCAATCCCAAGGTTACGCGTGAAATAGTGAATCGATTTTTGTTTGAATTCTTTCCCCCACGCTGGAGTGCCCGGAGGTACTGGATTGGTTGCGATCGGCCGTTTTCCAGTTTGAGTCACAGATCCCACACCACCATGAATAAAGTCGAGACCCGCATGATCAAAGTTATCACCATTAAAATCATCAACTGCAATACCCAGTGAACCTGCTCCCATAAAAGTATTAAACTGCTCGTCCTCAAAGAATCCAGTGGAGCCTGCGTTAATCTGATAACAATAGCCTCTTCCGACATGGCCTGTACCTTTTTCTGGATTATAAGGAGTACCGAGGTTAGAGACGAGTAACAGCTTCGAATTATTCATTACGTAACTGCTTAATACGACTACTTCCGCCGGCTGAATGTATTCTTTTCCAGACAGGACATCCACATAACGGACACCTGTTGCCTTTCCGCCTTCATGCAGGATTTCTACTACATTCGAATGAGTGCGAAGCTCGTAATTACCTGTTTCTTTCGCTGTTGGAATTACCGTAATCGTCGGGTCTGATTTTGCACCGTATTCACAGCCGAACCGTTCACAAAACGCACAGTATTGACAAGCATTTATCGTCTTGCCATCGGGGTTTTCGTATTTCTCAGATAAATTCGCCGAAGGAATTGCGAATGGTTTCAGCCCCATATTTTCAGCTGTTTTTCTAGCTCGCTCTGTAATAGGAGTACTTTTCATTGGCGGAGTAGGATACGGATTACTGCGTGGTCCGCCGTGAGGATTTTCCTCCCCGGAGATTCCGCAAGTTTTTTCGAATTGATCATAATACGGCTCTAACTCGTCATAAGTTACGCCCCAGTCTTCGATAAGCATGTCTTTTTTTATTTTATTTTTCCCGTATTTGTCAATTGTCTTCGTCCGTATTTCAAAATCATAAGGAAGAAAACGATGGGTCATGCCGTTCCAGTGGACCCCTGCCCCACCTAGTCCTTCACCAAGCAGAAAGGAACCAAGCTGTCTCATAGGGAGGGCTCTTTGTTTTGATTCATTGCGAAAGGTGATCGTTTCCTTTGACACATCCTGCATTAAATCATAGCGAATCGCATAACGCAGCTCGTCATGAATCATGTAATAGTCTTCCGTTCCACGTGCTTTCCCGCGTTCCAGACCGACTACCTTTAGTCCTTCTTTCGCACATTCGGCAGCAATAATGCCTCCTGTCCAACCTGCGCCAACGGTTACCACATCTACTTTGTCTAATTTCTCAGCCATGTTCTCAACTCCCTATCTTGGTAATTTACTTATCCATGTGAGAATGTAAACTGCTTGGAGGTTCATCATAAAATTTATCGGAATCAATCACGTCATGGTACGCCATCTTATTACCGGGATATTCTTTCATTTTCCAGCCTTCCATGTTCTGATTTCCACCGTAAAGGGGATCTGCATATGCACCCTCTAACGTAGCAGCGCGAAGCAGTGCAAAAAACTGCTCATTCGGTACACCGGCCAGTTCGATATCTCCTTTTTCGAAGGCAGTAAGTATATCGATTTGCTGGTCTTCTTCTAAGTCTAGAAAAGGAGCGTTGAATTTTTTCTGGCTATACTCCTTCATTTTTCGAATGCCTTGCGAAAAAATTTCGTGCCGCTGTAACCTGGATTGATATCCTTGGGTTGGCTCCCCTTCAAAAAAAGGTCCTTGCATGTACTCTTTTGCATTATGCCCCCATGCGCCCGCTAATTGTTTATCAATGTAATAAGGGACACCTAGTTCAATAGCACCTGGCCCGAGCTCATCCGCCGGAAATATCAACTCTGTTGCCTGGGACAAAACATCAAAATCTTCCTTTTGAGAGAAGTACATCAGGGCGTGATCAAATTGTGGTGTTTTCTCTGATTTGCCGCCCGGCTTTTCCTGTGTAGGCGCCCCGCCGGATTGCATTTGGTTCCCGACTATTCCTCCGACAAGACCTCCACCCACAACTCCTCCAGCGACGTAACCGCTGTTTCTTAAGAATTGCCGACGCGTCATTTTGTTATCTGATGAATTTTCAGCCATTTCTGGATACCCTCCTTTTCCTTGTACTAGTAACTCTTGCCAAGTTTTTCTAAAGTTAAACATTTAGCAAGCAGGATTTTTATCACTCGACGTTTGCTGAATTGTCATTATCCTAGTATCATGAGAGGAGGTATAGTACAGAAAATATGATAAAATGTAACAACTTTTCTAGAGAGGGTTGAAGTGCAATGGATGAAAACAAGAAAGATCTGCGAATCCGAAGCAAGGTAATCAGTGAAGGTGCTAACCGCACTCCAAACCGGGCCATGCTGCGTGCAGTTGGTTTTTCGGACGAAGATTTCAAAAAACCGCAAATCGGTATTGCAAGTACGTGGAGTGAAGTAACGCCGTGTAACATACATATCGACAAGCTAGCGCGTGAAGCGAAAAGCGGCGCATCAGACAATGGTGGAGCGCCTCTTATTTTCAACACCATTACAGTCTCAGATGGTATTGCAATGGGACATGAAGGCATGAGTTACTCGTTGCCGAGCCGTGAGGTAATTGCTGATTCCATTGAAACGGTTACCGGGGCAGAACGTCTTGACGGTGTCGTAGCCATCGGCGGCTGTGATAAGACAACTCCAGGTTGTATGATTGCAATTGGGCGCCTTAATCTGCCGTCTGTATTTATTTACGGGGGGACCATTCAACCGGGAAAGTTAAATGGAGAAGATATTGATATTGTGTCCGCTTTTGAAGCGGTCGGCCAGCACCAGCAAGACGAAATTAACGATGCTGAGCTTCACAAAGTGGAATGTCATGCGTGTCCTGGCGCCGGTGCCTGCGGCGGAATGTACACCGCAAATACAATGGCAGCAGCTGTGGAAGCGCTCGGGATGAGTATCCCAGGTTCCTCATCTACTCCTGCGGTATATGACTATAAAGAACAAGAGTGTAAACAAGCGGGGGAAATGGTCGTTGAATTGCTGAAAAAAGACATTTATCCACGCGATATCATGACGAAGAAGGCCTTTGAGAATGCGATTACTGTGGTCATGGCATTAGGTGGTTCCACCAATGCATTCTTACACCTGTTAGCGATCGCACACTCAGCTGGAGTAGAGCTCAGCTATGACGATTTTGAGCGGGTCCGCCAGCATGTACCGCATATTGCCGACTTGAAGCCGAGTGGAAAATATGTCATGCAGGATCTTTATGAAATTGGCGGTGTGCCAGCCGTTATGAAAATTCTCTTGGAAGAAGGACTTCTCCACGGGGATTGTTTAACCGTCACCGGCAAAACTCTTGCGGAAAACTTGGCAGAAGCGGCTCCCCTTAAAGAGGGTCAAGAGATTATTAAACCTCTATCCGATCCAATTAAGCCGAACGGACCACTCGTCGTTCTGCGCGGCAACTTGGCTCCAGACGGAGCTGTTGCAAAAATGTCCGGACAGAAAATCAGCCACTTCGAAGGAACAGCAAAAGTTTACAATAGTGAAGAGGAAGCAACGAAAGCCATTACTGATAATGAGATTAAAGAAGGCGATGTCCTCGTTATCCGTAATGTCGGTCCAAAAGGCGGACCTGGAATGCCGGAAATGCTCTCTGTTACAGCCATGATCGTCGGACGAGGACTTGGCGGAAAAGTAGCCCTTATTACCGACGGCCGCTTCTCCGGAGGCTCACATGGCTTTGTCATCGGCCACGTCGCGCCGGAAGCTGCTGCCGGTGGACCGATCGGCCTGCTTCAAACTGGCGACAAGGTGGTCATTGACAGCGAGACCCAAGAAATTAACTTTGAAGTCTCAGAGGAAGAACTTGATAAACGTGCCCGCAACTGGACAGCCCCTGAACCTCGATATAAAACAGGAGCACTCGCAAAGTATGCAAAGCTCGTCTCTTCCAGTGCGCAAGGCGCTGTGACTGACAAGGATCTTTATTAAATAGATAAAAACACAGTTCCTATCGAGGGGACTGTGTTTTTATCTATAACTTTTATTATTCCAACGCGCCTTCCACTTCTTCTACCATTTCTGAAACGGAGAGGAGGCCACCACCGGACAGGTACCAGTAGTTTGGATCAAGGTAAATGAAGTTGTCATTCTTATATGCTTCCGTATTCTTTGTTAAATCGTTTTCAACGACTTCTTTTGCTGAAGAGCCGCCGTCACCGACAACAGCACCACGATCAACGATAAACAAGTAGTCTGGATTCTGCTCTGCGATATATTCAAACGAAACACTTTGACCATGTATAGATGCCTCAATATTCTCGTCAGATTCAGGGAAACCAAATTCATCGTGGATAAGGCCAAAGCGGGACTCTGATCCATAAGCACTAACTTTACCGTCACTTGCCAGTATAATCAGAGCTTCTTCTTCCATGTCAGAAGTTTTTTCCTGTAACGCTGCTACTTTCTCTTTTACTTCTGTTAGCTTTTCATCCGCTTCATCTTCTTTTTCAAATATTTCAGCTAATGTCATCACATTTTCTTCAAAGGAATTCATGTAATCTTTTGTGTCAACTTGCAAGAAAATAGTTGGCGCAATTTTACTAAACTCATCATACGCATCTGACTGTCTTCCGGAAATAATGATAAGCTCGGGATCAATTTCGGCAATTTTTTCAAAATCTGGTTCTTTTAACCCGCCGACATTTTCATAATCAGCGCTTTCATATTTTTCGAGATACGTAGGGATGTTAGCCTGTGGTACCCCTGTAACATCGACGCCTAACGTGTCCAGCGTATCCAGACTTCCGAAGTCAAACACAACCACTTCTTCAGGATTCTTCTCAACTGTCGTTTCACCAAGATCATGTTCAATGGTAAGTTCTTCTGCTTGCACTTCTTCTTTTTCTTTGTTCCCGTCAGTACTGCCCGATGCTTGACCCGATGCCTCTTCACCACCGCCATCAGTTCCGCAAGCAGCGGCAGTCAACGTCATAATAAGTAAACCAGTGATCAAACGAAATTTTTTCATCTCTCTTTCCCCTTTTTTTGTAATGTAGCTTTTTTTAAGCAAAATACATACAAATTTTTTGTTTGTTAATATGTTGAATGGTCATATCCAAATCATAAATTTCTTTAAGTACATCGCGGTTAATGATTTCCTCTGTGCTTCCTTCCCGTACAACTTGGCCATTTTTCATTGCGACAATATAATCCGAATAGCAGGAGGCGAAGTTTATGTCATGAATAACGATGACAACTGTCTTACCGAGGTCATCAACGAGTTGACGGAGGACCTTCATGATTTGAACGGAATGTTTCATATCCAAGTTATTAAGCGGTTCGTCTAACAGAATGTATTCGGTATCTTGTGCGATCACCATCGCGATAAAGGCCCGCTGGCGCTGACCGCCGCTTAATTGATCCAAAAACTTATGTCTCATTTCTTCAAGTTCCATATAGGATATAGCTTCTTCGACATGCTGCCAGTCTTCCTCTTTCAACTTCCCCTGAGAATATGGAAAGCGACCGAATGCAACCAAATCCTCTACCGTTAAACGGACATTAAGAAAGTTAGACTGTCTTAAGATTGACATCTTCTTTGCCAGTTCTTTACTGGAAGCTGCCCCTACTTCTTCATTATCAATAAGCACTTCACCACTGTCTTTCGCTATCAAACGGCTGACCATCGATAAAAGCGTACTTTTTCCTGCGCCGTTTGGGCCGATAAAAGTAGTGATTTTTCCTTTTTCAATTTCCACGGATACATTTTCAACGACATTCTTGTTACCGTATTTTTTGAAAATGTTTTTCACTTTTACCATGTCTTACTCTCCTTTAGCAGCAGGTAAATAAAGTAAACCCCGCCGGCAAAATTGATAATAACACTGATTGTAGTTGCGAAAGTAAAAACTCTTTCAACGATGAGCTGGCCTCCGATCAATGCGATAATACTGATTAAGATTGCGCCGATGATAAGTGGTTTATGGCGGTGTGTTTTTAAAAACTCATACGCAATATTAGCAACTAATAGCCCTAAGAACGTAATCGGACCAACGAGTGCTGTCGAAATCGAGATTAATATCACGATAATAATCAACAGCCTTTTTACTACATAGTCGTACTTAATTCCCAAGTTAATGGCATGTTCTTTTCCTAGTGCCAAAACATCAAGATATTTAGCAAACGGCTTAAAGTAAAAGGAAACGATCAACATGCAAATGATTGACAATCCGAGAAGATCGGTCGAAACATTATTAAAGCTTGCAAACATTCGATCTTGGACAATCAGAAATTCATTTGGATCGATAAGCATTTGCATAAAGGAAGACAAGCTCTCAAAGAAAGTGCCGAATATTAACCCGACCAGTAACAGGAAGTAGATATTTCTGCCTTCCCCGCGAAAGAGCAATTGATAAAGAAGAAGGGCAAACAGCATCATGATTACGATGGACACGGAAAAATTAACATTTTTGTTAATAATCGTAACCGTGTTAGATCCTGCAAAAAATATGATAGCCGTCTGGACGAGTAAATAGAGTGAATCCAGCCCGATGATACTTGGTGTCAAAATCCGATTGTTCGTGATCGTTTGAAAAATAACAGTTGAAAAGGCAATAGCCGCACCAGTAACGATGATGGCAAGCACCTTCTTGCCGCGGCTTGGAAGAATATAATCTAAGTTACTTCCTAATCCTTGAAACATAAAAACTGCAACAACAGCGGCGGCCACAATAGCTAAGATAATAAGTTTTGCCTTAATTTTCATAGGCTTTTCCCCTCAACAACAAGTAAATAAAAATGCCGCTGCCAAGCACTCCGACGGTGAGCCCAATCGATATTTCATAGGGATAGATGATAAGACGGCCTAAAATGTCACAGAACAGCACGAATGACGCACCTAAAAGAGCAGTTTGGATAATACTCTTTTTCACATGATCACCCTGAAATATCGAAACAATGTTGGGAACAATCAATCCTAAAAACGGGATCATGCCAACTGTCAAAATGACAACTGCTGTCACTGCTGCCACGATTGTCAGTCCAAGGTTCACTACTTTTTTATAGCTCAGTCCCAAGTTGACGGAAAATTCTTCGCCCATCCCTGCTACTGTGAATTTGTTCGCAAACAAAAATGCAATGATGAGAATCGGTACACTTATGTAAATGAGTTCATACTGCCCTTGAATGATAAGTGAAAAGTCTCCATGCAGCCAGGAACCAATGTTTTGAATTAAGTCATTTTTGTAAGCAAAAAAGGTCGTGACGGAACTGATAATGCTCCCAAACATCAAGCCAACAAGCGGTATGAATACGGGATCTTTCAATTTGATCCTGTCTAATATTCGCATAAAAATAAAGGTGCCGAGCAAGGCAAAAATAAAGGCAATGCCCGCTTTAACAAGTGGTGATGCACTTGTGAAGACCATAAGGGAGACAAGGATTCCAAGCCGTGCGGAATCCATCGTTCCCGCTGTAGTTGGCGAGACAAATTTATTATGGCTGAGCTGTTGCATAATCATCCCGCAAATACTCATGCTCATTCCGGCAATCAAAATACTCGCTAATCTCGGCAATCGGCTCACCAACAATACCTCTGCCTGATCGTCGGTTAAATGAAACAGATCAAGCGGCGACACATTATGTACACCTATGAAAACAGAAGCAAAGGAAAGTATTACGAGTACTGTGAACAAATATCTTTTTTTCATAAGAAACCTAACTTTCTGCTGCAAACGTTTGTAATGATCCTTGCAAGGATATCGGTGTAAATGAATTTCATTATCATTGATAACGATTATCATTTTACATGAAAAAATGGAAATGTCAAACATGTTTTTAAAAAATAAGCTTGCTTTCCAAAGAGGAAAAACAAGCTTATTACTTAGTTTTTAAAAGCGGGCCTCATCGCCGTACGTTTTTCCCTTCCTTCAGGTTCAGGGCGGATGGCCATGAAGGTTAGAAGAACGGCAATGATACTAGCTGCCGCTAACATATAGTAAATCCATCCCGGTTGGTATTTCATCATCACAGCAATGAGGGGCGGGCCTGCTGCGACCCCAACAAATCGCATACTCGTGTAAAAAGAGGTAATGGATCCTCTTTCCTCTTTCTCTACCCCTCTGGTGATTAAGGCATCCAGACATGGCAAGGTAAGGCCGATCCCAATGCCCGCTCCCGATAAAAATAATATAAATAACGTAATACTCATCGTATCCTTAATGAAAAACAGAGACGCTGCTGTAATACTATTTCCAGCAAAGATAAACCACTTCATCTTCGTTTTATTATCACCAATCACCTTGCCGCTTCCATATGAAGCAGCACATAAAAATAAAAGAGGAATCGCGAGCAGCAACCCTTTCACGTACCCGTCGATGTTATACTTCTCTTCTAACACCGAGGAAAAGTGGAATAAAAAACCAAATAACACTAACATGGCAATCCCACCGATGAAAAAAACAGCGAACAGCCAGCGGCCATTGTGTTGAAACGTCTCTTTTATTCCTTGTAGAAATTCTCGAAAGCTTTGTGTAGTTGATTCTTCTTGGTCTGTTTCTTTAGGCACTTTTACCAAAAACATAACTAACAATGCGGAGAATATCGACAGTACCGGTATGGCAACGAATGGCATGTACCAAACCAAAACAGCAAGAAGTGCCCCCAACACGGGACTTAAAACTTTACCAAATGTGTTAGCTGTTTCAATTACTCCTAACCCATGACTGACCTCTTCTTCCTCCTTAAACATATCACCGACAGTCGGTAGAACAACAGGAAAGGCGCCTGCCGCACCTGCTCCTTGCAAAAAACGCCCGATCATTATTACCGTGTAAGGAGATTCCATTTGCCAAGCAGCAAAGCTTGATACCAATCCTCCAGCTGCGACAATAAAAAGACTTGGAACAATTACTTTCTTCCTCCCTACTTTGTCAGAGATATACCCGGAAAGGGGGATAAGAACGATAGCAATCAAAGAATAGATGGAGATCATAAGACTGGACTGCAAGGGCGTAATATCAATTTCGCGCTCCATTAAGGGTAATATTGGAATTAACATCGAATTTCCTAACGTCATCATTAATGGAATGGATGCTAACGCTACTAAATCCCATTTCTTTTGTGCCATTTTTTCCTCCGAAACCTATCCTTTTTTCTTTGCTCTTTCATCTGCTCGTCTTGCACGTTCTTGGGCTTCATGGTCCTCTTCATCAGCCAATGCCTCTGAAAATTCCACGTCAAGGCCGTCTGCGTAAGTCGAATTGTGTTCTGAATGGTGTGCGTTTTTCTTTTTATCGTTCACATATGTCACTCCTTCTCTAAGAAAGTGTATGCGTAGTATTCGCTTGTCGGCCTTTTACTATCCTGTTAATTGTTACAAGCGAAAAGAGAATGCAGCTTATTTCTGCATTCTCTTCCCTTTGTTATTTTTCTTCATAGGCAATTAGAATAATATCCTGATTCGAATCGCTTTGCAGCTCTTTTTCTAAGGTAGTGATCTTCTCCAAAATATCAGGATTCAAGTTTGCTGTTGTGTACTGCTCAAAAGGCAGCGATTGATTTTCCATCATATCGTACTTTTCCTCCCTTAAATACTTTACTTTTTTTATTTATTATCTAATTGTTTTTCTGCCATTTTCACAAGCTCCCGGACCATGCTGCCGCCGATGTTTCCGCCGATTTTCCCGGCATCTTTCGCTTTCATATCACCATTGTATCCTTTAGAAAAAGGGATGCCTTCCTCCTGGGCTGTCTCATACTTGGCATTGTCTGGGTTGTCTGTGTTGGTCACTTGTGCTTTTAGCTTATTTAATTCTTCTCTTGCTTCTGGGACAAGTATTTTATTGTTGTTAGTACCCGTCATGCTTCTCCCCCTCTTGCTTTACCTTTCCTCATTCTTTCGTAATAATCTCTTCCCATCATGTGTCATGTATCCGTCTGGCTCTTGTTGATCCGCGACTTTTTCATCTACTGTACCTTCCATAAACGCATCGGTTGCCTGTTCATGAGTAATAGTTGTACCTTGTCTATTAAGTCTTTTTTGATTTTCGCCTTTGTCTGTGGCCATAAGCTCCCCTCCTTTTCCAGTTGTTATTATTTTTTTCTGAAGGGGGCTTAATTATTCTGTTTATAGCAAAAACAATGGTAGTGCTAATATCCATAGGTTTCGTATAACTTTTTGATCTGATCACGAAATGTCTTCAGATGAACAAATCGTGCCGTTCGGTGCATTTCCCTTCCATCCGCGAACAAAATAAGTACAGGTGCCGTGAACACGGATAGATAGCCAGCTATTTCCTTCACTTCTTCCAGACTTACTGCTGCCATCTGAATATGAGGAAATTGTTTTAGAACCTCCTCCACCTGAGGAAGTAAATCGCGACCTACACTTCAACTGTTATTCGTAACATAAAGGAAGCGTAACCCTTTCTCCAGGAGAAATCGTTCCACCTCTGGCAGTGAATGAACTTTTTTCATTATAAATTCACCTTCCTATATATAGCATTCCTGTCATCTCCACACGACATCCATATCCTGTTGAAGTCTTGAAAAAACAAAAAAACGGAACTGCCATTATTCGGCGATCCGCTGTTATGTATGGTGGAGACGGTGGGAATCGAACCCACGTCCAGAGATATCGGCACTTAAGCTTCTACGAGCGTAGTCACTATATTATCATTCACCGTTGCATTCGCCTAGTGACAGGCTGCTGCAAGGCTAGTCTGGTTCGTCTCTTCTGCCGGCCTCAGACGGCGTCCGTACAGCGTAGCCCACTAATTAGTGAGACCCCGGTCACTCCACATGGGCGATGGAGAGTGGGATCCGCAATTAACTACTTACGCAGCTACTGCGAGGTTTTGTTCTGATTTGCCAGTTATTATTGGCGTAGGCCTTTTTCGAGACTGCCTAGCTCGGCTCGCGGCTTAAGCTCGACCTATCCCTGTCGAAGCCGTGTCGTCCCCGTTTATGAAGTTGGATACTTAGTATAACACATCCGTATTAAAATGCAAGAACATCTCCCGAGAATAGATGCTTCCTCGTTCACATACATTGAAGCATAGGGAGGATGCCTAGTGAGAAAACGTGGATTTCGCGTCCCCAGTAATCGACCGTTGTCTTTTAAGAAGGCCTTTATTATTTCTACTTTTATCTTTCTGCTGTTAACTGCGCAAGGCATTTGGCTTGTGAACCAACAAATAGCTGAAACTCTGCTCAATATAGCGACAATGGAAACACAAAAGATTGCCACATCTGCCATTAACCACGCTGTATCACGAACGGTACAGGATGTTGATATGAACGAACTGATTGAGATAGAAAAAGATGAACGCGGAGAAATAACCTCTATCGGCTTTAACGGGACAGTATATAATACCGTTGTCACGAACGCAGTGACAGAAGCACAGCATTACTTAGCGAAAATGGAGCGCGGACTGGTTCCAGAGGAAAGTTCGGGGATTATTGCACATTCTACAAGCGGAGACGAAGGTGCCATTTACGCTATCCCCTTAGGCAGAGCAACTAATAATGCACTTCTTGCTCAAATTGGTCCTTTAATACCTATTGAGCTGACTGCTATTGGTGATGTAGATGTGGAATTGAATGAAGAAATAGCAGAAAAAGGCATTAACAATACGTGGGTCCGAGTATCTCTGGATTTAGAAGTCGACGTAGAAGTAATTATTCCCTTTGCGACAGATACTAGTAAGGTTGTGACGACTGTACCTGTTGGAATGCTGTTTATTCCTGGTAAAGTTCCGGAATTTTACAGTGCAGGGGAAGGGGAGCTTCCCGCGCCCGCTGTCATTAGAGAAGAAGATCTCACGCAAGAAAAAAAGACATCCCCCTAACGAGAAAAGTGTCTATGCGCGCTATTCGCCCTTCATTTGCCGGCGGATGGCGCGGTCCATTTCCCGTTTTGCATCTTTTTGCTTCAACGCTTCTCGTTTATCGTATTTCTTCTTCCCTTTGGCAAGACCGATTAACACTTTAGCCTTACCGTTTTTAATATACACCTTTAAAGGCACAATAGAATAACCAGCTTGCTGGCTCTGGCCGATCAGCTTATTGATCTCACGCCGGTGCAGCAACAGCTTGCGTGTACGCAGCGGATCATGATTAAAGCGGTTGCCTTGTTCATAATGGCCAATGTGAGCGTTATGCATAAACAGCTCCCCGTTTTCGATTCTGGCAAAACTGTCTGCAATATTCATGCGGCCGGCACGAATCGCTTTTATTTCTGTCCCCTTTAACACAATGCCTGCTTCTACTGTTTCTTCAATAAAATAATCGTGACGTGCTTTTTTATTTTGAGCAATCACTCTTCCTTCGTTTTTTGCAGCCACTCTTCCTCTTCCCTTTCTTTCCGTCGAGACCCCTGTTCTCTTCATACGGCACTATTCTTTATTCATACTAGCAAACATGCAGAAAAAACGTCAATGAAGAGCACGCTCTAAAAGGGAGTCCTGCTGTAACTTGCAGTCTCCCCTTCTTAAAACCAATTATTTTCTTCCTTTTTTCTTCGGGACGTTCTCATAAAATGGCTTATTCTTCGTTGGCTTGTTTTTTCCTTTTTGGCGGCCCTTTTTTGCTTTTGCTTGTCCTGATTGACTGTTTGGGCGCTTTTCCCCTTCAATAACAGTTGGCCGCTCTTTTTTACGGCGGTTTTTCGTTCCTTTCATGCCGACGATTTCAAAATCAATGTCTGCCTCTTCGACATTGACATTAATGAGCCGCACCTCTATTTCATCCCCGATTCGGAATATGTTCCCGGTACGCTCTCCGATTAAAGCATAGGCTCGCTCATCGAAATGATAGTAATCGTCCGTTAAATAACTAACGTGGACCATGCCTTCAATCGTGTTCTCAAGTTCCACAAAGAGGCCGAAATTCGTGGCACCGCTAATAAAACCAGTGAATTCTTCGCCAACTTTGTCTTCCATGTACTGTGCTTTCTTCAAGTCATCCACATCTCGCTCAGCATCGACAGCTCTGCGCTCTCTTTCTGAAGATTGACGGGTAATGTCAGGTAATTTCTCTTTCCAAGCCGCACGACTTTTACTATCCATTTTCTTTTTAAATAAATACTCTCTTATAAGCCGATGGACGATTAAGTCCGGATAGCGACGGATTGGAGAAGTAAAATGGGTATAGAACTCGGAGGCAAGACCGAAATGCCCGATGTTTTCCGGATCATATTTTGCTTGCTGCATCGAACGGAGAAGTACAGTATTTATTACGGCCTCTTCCGGCTCCCCTTTTACCTCATCCAGCACTTTTTGCAGGGCACTGGCATGAATCGTGTTTGCACCGCCCTTTATGACATATCCAAACGTCGTAACGAACTCCAAGAAACGGTTTAATTTATCTGGGTCCGGGTCATCGTGGATGCGGTAAACGAACGGAAGCTTAAGCCAATGAAAATGCTCGGCTACTGTTTCGTTAGCAGCAAGCATAAATTCTTCGATCAACCGTTCTGCCACGGAACGATCCAGCAACACCACATCAACAGGCTTACCCTCTTCGTCTACTTTCACCTTTGCTTCCTTAAATTCAAAATCAATCGCCCCACGGCCGAAGCGTTTCTTTCGTAAAATTGCCGCCAACTCTTCCATTCTTTCGAATAACGGAACAAGATTTTTATATTTTTCCCGAACTTCTTCGTCTTTTTCTTCTAAAATTAAACGAACATCTTTATATGTCATTCGTTCGGTTGACCGAATAACGCTCTCAAAGATGTCGTGATTGACGACATTGCCTTTGTCGTTAATCTCCATTTCACAGGAAATCGTTAAGCGGTCCACTTTGGGGTTTAAACTGCAAATGCCATTCGATAAACGATGTGGGATCATTGGGATGACCCGGTCTACCAAGTAAGCACTTGTTCCCCTTTCAAACGCCTCTTTATCAATCGGGGAGTTCTCCTCGACATAATAACTGACATCTGCAATATGAACACCGAGCAGGTAGTTGCCATTGTCCAGCTTTTTTACTTGAATAGCGTCATCCAAATCTTTCGCGTCAGCCCCGTCAATGGTGACAATCGTCTCTTCCCGTAGATCACGGCGCCCTTTCAACTCTTCTGGCGTGATCTTTTCCGAAGTGGAGTGCGCATGGTCGATGACGTCATCTGGAAAGTCTCCAGGGAGTCCATGTTTATGGATAATGGAGAGAATATCGACACCCGGATCATTTTTATGGCCGAGTATATTCACGACTTTCCCTTCCGCACTAAAACGTCCTTCAGGGTACTTTGTCAGTTCAACGACAACTTTATGCCCGTCCACCGCGCCATTTTCAGCGTCCTGTGGGATAAAAATGTCATTTGTAATATGCTTGTCATCCGCCTCCACTAAGCCATACGAACGGTGATCCACATACGTACCGACTATCTTTGTCGTCCCTCGCTCTAGAATACGGATTACCGTGCCTTCAGGCTTCGTTCCGGAAGCTTTTCGCTGCACACGTACGAGGACGGTATCACGGTTCATGGCACCATTGATATCATTTGCCGGTACAAACACATCATCTTCCCCTTTATTTTCCGGCAAAATAAAAGCGAAACCTCGTTGATGCATTTGTACGGTGCCTTTTACTAAATTCATTTTTTCAGGCACACCGTAGCGATTGCTGCGTGTTCGAACAATATCCCCTGTTTCTTCCAATTCATTCAGTGTTTTCATTAGGGCTTTTGTCTCATCCGCACTGTGAGCTTCCAGCTCGTTTTGAATCTCTTCGACGGTCATCGGCTTCGAAGCTTCTTCTTTCATATAAGTCAGTAATTGGTCTTTATGCTCCTGTTCCACTTGTTCATCTCCTTTACAATAAGTGTTTCTTATTTACTTTGTTCCCCAGTCGAGACTTTCTAAAAACTCGTAGATGTCTTCGTGAAGCTGGTCTTTTTCTTTATCCATCGTAATAACATGATGGGAATGTTCGTACCATTTCAATTTCTTCTGTGTAGAAGAAATCTCTCTGTGAATAATTTTAGCGCTTTCTGGTTCGACCATTTGATCTAATGCTCCTTGCACGATAAGGGCTGGTGCTTGAATTTTGTTTAGCTGCTGATGGAGATCGTCTATTAACTCATTAATCGAATAAAGAGTATCCAACGGCAGCTTTTTAAACTCCTCCATTTCTTTTTTTACTTGGTCTTCGTTCATGCCGTGCAACTGCTTGTACTCTTTCGCATATTCCAAGACCCCTTGATAAAGGCGGTCTTTATTTTTCTCGATTGTCATAGGAGCACACATTGGAATTATTCCCTTTACGTCTTTTTCGATGGCAAGTTTTAGTGTGAGTGCACCGCCAAGTGATAAGCCTGCTACAGCAATCTCTTCATAGCCCTCATCCTTCAACTTTTCCCAAGCTGCTTCTACATCCTCCCACCAATCTTGATGACCCGTTTTCATTAATTCTTCCGGCGGAACTCCATGTCCTTTATAAATGGGAGCATGACAGGTATAACCTCTTTTTTGTAAATATCTTCCGAGCATACGGACATCGGCAGAGGATCCCGTAAAAGCATGTAACAATAGAACAGCACGTTTCCCTTCTTTAAATGTAAAAGGTTTTGGTGGTACAATTTTCATCAAAAAAAACTCCTTTCTATATATATGTTCTAAATATTGCTTTTCCATACAATCTCAGACGGAGGAAATGCTGAATCCAGAAATCTCACAACGTCCTCTATCACTTGGCTCTGGTTCTCACCATGACAGAGAAAGTGCTTCGATTGTTCATAGTAATAAAGCTGTTTGGCTGTGCCCCCTATCATTTCATACAGATAAGAGGCACTTCTTATAGGCACTAATCCATCATTCGCCCCTTGTCCGATAAAGACGGGGATTCGAACATCTTGTAAAAAGGGAGTGACCGCTTTCACGGCTTTTCTAAACTCAGCTACAGATTGAAGCGGTGTTTGTATTTTTTCCTGAAAAATCGGGTGCCACGGGTGATCTTTCATATTTCCTTTTACTCCGTTTTCGATCATCACAGCCGCATCTTTCATTAACTGCCCAACTCCTATGTACTGCGCTGCCGCACTTAAAAGAACGAGTCTTTCCAGAGGATAGCGGGCCGCGATATACGCCGCAAGCATTCCCCCCATCGAAAATCCGACTGCATACACTTTCTCACACCGTTTAAATAACTCCTGTGCTGCCAAGTCAGCTTTATATATCCATGCTTTGTAACTAGCTTCTTTTAATTTCTCCTGCGGGCCGTGCCCAGGAAGGACCGGAGTATAAACCAACCAGCCGAACTGGGAACGTAATCGTTCCGCCAAAGGTTCTACCTCCCACGGCGACCCCGTAAATCCATGAAGGCATAAACAACCAATCATCATTTCTCTTCCTTCACCATCTAATAGTAGCAGTCTCTCTTCAATATACCCTATTTTCTACTAGAAAAGCCTT
Organism: Bacillus piscicola; assembly: GCF_022458745.1. Taxonomy (GTDB): domain Bacteria; phylum Bacillota; class Bacilli; order Bacillales; family Marinococcaceae; genus Alteribacillus_A; species Alteribacillus_A piscicola. Next base: position 448,536 of record NZ_JAJJJF010000001.1, on the reverse strand, counting down.
TAATTACCAAGAAATAAATGAAAAAACAGCGGAATCATAAGAGTGATCCCGCTGTCTATCCAAAGGCTTGTTTATAAAAAATATGCAAGCAGTATGGTCAAGAGAAAAAAGAGAACCGACAAGACCACAGTGGCCCGCACAAGAAACGCCTCTATGCCTCGTGCTTTTTGTTTCCCCATTAACTGCTCCGCACCGCCGGAAATCGCGCCTGACAATCCTGCACTGCGGCCGGCCTGGAGCAGAACCACTGTAATCAAACTAACGGATACGATAATTAGTAAAACATATAGCAAGGTTTCCAATCCTTACACACCTCCACGTCCCTGTCACATATGGTTAATTTACCATAAGGAACGGCAAACGTGCAAGCACTGCCGAACGATGCTTATTATTTGTTAAGATTGTAGAATGCGCTTTTTCCTGGGTAAACAGAGGTGCTTCCAAGTTCGTCTTCAATACGAAGAAGTTGGTTATATTTTGCAACACGGTCCGTGCGTGATGGCGCTCCTGTTTTAATCTGACCGGCATTTACAGCAACGGCAATATCAGCGATTGTGGCATCCTCTGTCTCACCAGAGCGATGGGAGATGACAGCGGTATATCCTGCGCGTTTTGCCATTTCTATCGCATCAAATGTCTCCGTGAGCGTTCCAATCTGGTTAACTTTAATAAGAATAGAGTTTCCGACACCGCGTTCAATTCCTTGCGAGAGCTTGTTTGTATTCGTGACGAATAAATCATCCCCTACAAGCTGAACCTTATCGCCAATTACCTCCGTCAGCTTTTTCCAGCCGTCCCAATCATTTTCATCAAGGCCGTCTTCAATCGATATGATCGGGTACTTGTCCGTCAATTCCTTATAAAAGTCAATCATTTCGTCCGCCGTTTTTGTGACGCCTTCCCCTTTTAAGTGGTATGTTCCATCTTCGTACATTTCAGAGGCAGCCGCGTCCATTGCCAGCATTACTTGTTCACCGGGAGTATATCCTGCATTTTCAATCGCCTCGACGAGCGTCTGCAAAGCTTCTTCGTTGGATCCTAAGTTGGGAGCGAATCCTCCTTCATCTCCTACAGCCGTATTATAGCCCTTATCTTTTAATACCTTTTTCAGATGATGAAAGATCTCTGTCCCCATGCGAACGGCTTGTGGAAAGTCCTCGGCACCGACCGGCATAACCATAAATTCCTGTATGTCAACATTGTTATCAGCATGCTCGCCGCCATTTAAAATATTCATCATTGGCACTGGAAGTGTTTTTGCGTTAAACCCGCCAAGATATTCATGAAGTGAGATGCCAACCTCATCTGCAGCTGCACGGGCGGTAGCCATCGATACACCTAAGATGGCGTTCGCGCCCAGTGATTCTTTGTTGTCCGTGCCATCCAGCTGAAGCAGCAGCCTGTCAACACCAGTTTGATCCGTTACGTCCATTCCGACTACTTCTGGGGCAATTTGCTCGTTCACATTCTCAACCGCTTGCAAAACACCCTTTCCCATAAAACGGTCGCCACCGTCCCGTAATTCGACGGCTTCATATTCACCGGTGGAAGCACCACTAGGAACGAGCGCGCGACCAAAAGCACCGGTTTCTGTATAAACTTCTACTTCGACTGTCGGGTTCCCGCGGGAGTCTAATACTTCTCGTGCATACACATCCGTAATCATGCTCATTTGTCTCAAGCTCCTTTTATTTGATTAAACTTTTGCCGGTCATCTCTTGCGGCTTATTAATATGCAATAGATCAACGGCAGTCGGAGATAAATCTGCCAAAATGCCATCTTCTCTCAAGGTGACATCGCTTTTTGTCACAATGACTGGCACCGGGTTAGTCGTATGAGCAGTCATTGGCTTACCTTCACATGTAATAACTTCATCGGCGTTCCCATGGTCGGCTGTGATAATTGCATATCCACCTCTGTTCAGCAGTGTATCCACTACTTTCCCCAGGCATTCATCAACCGCTTCAACAGCTTGAATGGTTACATCAAGTTTCCCCGAATGACCTACCATATCAGGATTCGCAAAATTTAATACGATAAAATCAGGCTGGTCGGTTTCCATTTCTGACACAAGTGCTTCTGTTACTTGATAAATACTCATTTCCGGCTTTAAGTCATACGTTGCCACTTTAGGAGAATCAATTAAAATTCGTTTTTCCCCTGCAAACTCTTTTTCCTGACCACCGCTGAAAAAATAAGTGACATGGGGATATTTCTCTGTTTCCGCAATCCGCAGCTGTGTCAAACCTGCATTTGCGACAACTTCTCCCATGGTGTTCTCAAGATTCTGCGGTGGATAAGCAACGTCTGCTTGAATAGCCGCACTGTAGGAAGTCATCGTAACAAAATATACATTTGTCGGTGCCTTCTCTCCAACGTCAAAGCCGTCAAAATTGGGGTTCGTAAACACTTCTGACAGCTGTGTCGCACGATCAGGACGGAAGTTAAAGAATACAACCGCATCATTATCCTTTATGACAGCAGTTGGCTTCCCTTCTTCATTCTTGATGATGGAAGGTTCAATAAACTCATCTAGAATTTCATTTCCATACGAATACTCAATCACTTCTTCTGGGCTATTGAACTGTGGTCCTTTACCATCTACAAGAGCCCGGTACGATTTCTCCACCCTGTCCCAGCGGCGGTCACGATCCATCGAATAATAACGTCCATGTACAGTGGCAAGACGCCCGATGCCTAATTCATCTGTTTTTTGGCGCAGTGCTTCTATGTACGTTTCTGCCGTCGCGGGTCCAACATCACGGCCGTCCAAAAAGCCATGAATAAATACACGTTCCACTTTTTTTTCTTTAGCCATCTCCAGCAATGCAAATAAATGGTGAATGTGGCTGTGAACACCGCCATCAGAAAGCAAACCATACAAATGTAGATCGCTGTTGTTTGTTTTGACATGGTCGATCGCATGAAGAATGGCTCTATTCTCGTTAAACGTTCTGTCTTCTATTTCTTTATTTATCCGTGTCAGGCTCTGATAAACGATGCGTCCTGCCCCAATGTTAAGGTGACCTACTTCAGAATTCCCCATCTGTCCTTCAGGAAGGCCGACAGCTTCTCCGCTGGCCTTTAACGTTGCATGAGGAAAGCTGTTCCAATAACGGTCAAAGTTCGGGGTGTTTGCTTGGGCCACTGCATTTCCTTCCTGTTCCTCGCGAAGTGCAAAGCCGTCTAAGATAATCAGTGCTACTGGCTGCTTACTCATACTTAGCCTCCTTCGCCATGTCAAGAAAAGAATCAGGGGCCAAACTCGCACCGCCTACAAGGGCACCGTCAATATGTTCTTGTTCCATAAAGCTCTTAATATTGTCAGGCTTTACACTGCCACCATATTGTATGCGCAACGCTTGTGCCGTTTCCTCGTCATACAGCTCAGCTATTGTATTGCGGATAACGGCGCATGTCTCATTCGCATCTCCAGCGGAAGACGAACGGCCTGTTCCAATGGCCCAAATTGGTTCATAAGCAATAACAAGTCGCTTCACATTTTCTCTATCTAAACCTTTAACCCCTGCTTCCACCTGTTTTTTTACTACCTCGGCCGTTTTATGCTGTTCGCGCTCTTTTAATGTTTCACCGCAGCACATGATTGGGATTATGTTATGATAATAAGCCGCGTGAAGCTTTCTATTGACACTATCATCGGTTTCATTAAATAATTCCCGGCGCTCCGAGTGGCCGATGATCGTATATGTAACTCCTGCATCAGCAAGTGCCAGTGGGCTGATCTCACCGGTGAACGCCCCGCTGTCTTCAAAATGCATTGTTTGTGCCCCTATCTGGATGTCACTGCCTTCCGCTGCTTCGTTCATCCCCTTTAAAAACAAAGCCGGTGCACAAATTACCGTCTCCACTTCATCTTTCGAAGGCGTCTTCCCTTTCACTTCTTCTATAAAGGCAACCGCTTCCCGGTATACCTTATTCATTTTCCAGTTCCCCGCCACTATCGGAGTTCTCATAATTAAGAATCACCTCTGCCTGCTAATCTTTATTCCTTATCATCCAGTACCGCGATGCCTGGAAGATCCTTCCCTTCCATGAACTCCAGGGAAGCCCCGCCGCCTGTCGAAATATGACTCATTTTCTCTGTCAATCCGAACGCTTCTACCGCTGCAGCCGAGTCTCCTCCCCCAATCACCGAATACGTGTCAGTGGACGCAGCCAGGGCTTCTCCAATACCTCGCGTGCCATTGGCAAAAGCCGGGATTTCAAAAACACCCATTGGACCATTCCAAATGACAAGTTTTGATGAACGGATGACGTCATTATATTCTTCAATTGTCTTAGGACCGATATCTAGCGCTTGCCACCCCGGTAAGATATTGTTAATATCTACTATTTTTGTATTGGCCTCACTGCTGAAGGAATCCGCAATAACAGCGTCCACTGGTATATGAAATTGGACACCTTTCTCTTCCGCCTTTTTCATAAAGCGTTTAGCTGTTTCTAATTTATCTTCTTCCAGTAATGAGTTACCTATCTCATAGCCTTTCGCTTTCACAAAAGTAAATGCAAGGCCGCCCCCGATAATTAAATGATCCACTTTCTCAAGTAAGTTATCAATTACTTCTATCTTATCCTTCACTTTTGCACCGCCAATAATCGCTGTAAACGGGCGTCCAGGATCTGATAATGCTTTTCCAAGGACATTGAGTTCTTTCTCAATCAGGAAACCAGCTGCTGATGGCAGATAATGGGCGATGCCTTCGGTGGAAGCATGAGCACGATGTGCAACACCAAAAGCGTCGTTTATGTAATAATCGGCTAAATCAGCGATACTCTTCGCCAATTCCTTATCATTCTTTTCTTCTCCGGGTTCAAAGCGGAAGTTTTCTAAAAGGAGGATATCCCCCTCATTAAGTTGTAAGACCGCCTGCTTTACCCGCTCACCAAACACTTCATCTACTTTTGTTATCTTTTTCTTTAAAAGTTCTTCTAACCTTGTCGCGACCGGACCGAGCCGTAACTCTTCTACAACTTTTCCTTTCGGCCGTCCCAGGTGAGTGCCAAGAATTATTTTGGCTCCTTGTTCCATTAAGTATTCAATAGTTGGCAGAGCCGCACGTATACGAGTGTCATTTGTAACCTTCCTATCACTCATCGGCACATTAAAATCAACCCGGACAAATACTGTTTTTCCGGCAAAATCAACATCATGCATAGATCGTTTATTCATTAAGGACAAACCCCCCTTTTCAGATTATACAATAGAAATGCGGTATTGCTATTACCATCAGAGCTAAGCTTCATAAATAGGCCTTATGTATCATGCCGATGTGTTAGGAAAGGGAGAAACAGTAGTCTTCTCCCCATTAACACCTCTCGTTTTCATGCTAACTATTCTCCGCCATGTAAGCAGCTAGCTCTAAAAGACGGTGTGAATAAGCATATTCATTATCATACCAAGCGATGACCTTTAGAAGGTTATCTTCCAATACGGATGTAGAAAGCGCGTCAATGATAGCGGAATGGGGGTTCCCATTATAATCCCCAGAAACGAGCGGCTCCTCGCTATATCCCAATATACCGTTTAATTCATCTGCAGCTGCATCTCTAAAAGCTTTATTAACTGCGTCTTGTGTAACGTCGCTCCCCAGTTCCGTTACGAGATCAATAAGCGAAACATTAGGTGTTGGCACTCGAATTGCCCCTCCTGTTAATTTCCCTTCAAGCTCAGGAAGAACAAGAGCTACCGCTTTTGCAGCCCCCGTAGTAGTCGGGATTATATTTTCTGCAGCAGCCCGTGCGCGTCGGTAATCTTTATGCGGCAGGTCAAGAATACGCTGGTCATTTGTATAAGAATGGATGGTCGTCATCATCCCACGCTTAACTCCGAACCGTTCATGAAGCACCTTAATAATTGGGGCAAGGCCATTCGTTGTGCAGGAGGCGTTAGAAACGATGATATGTCTTTCCTTGTCGTACTCTCTATGGTTCACTCCCATAACAAATGTAGCATCTACTTCTTTTCCCGGAGCGGAGATAATCACCTTATTTGCCCCTGCTTTCAGATGAGCGGCAGCACTTTCACGCTTGATGAATTGCCCTGTTGATTCAATAACCGTGTCTACACCGCTTCTTCTCCAATCTATTTTTTCAGGACTACTTTCAGAGGTTACACGTATTTCTTGATCGCCGATAATCAGACAACTGTCCTTCACAACGACATCATTCTTTAGTTTACCGTGTATGGAATCGTACTTCAACAAATGAGCAAGCATTTCTGGTTCAGTCAAATCATTAACAGCAACAACTTCTGCTGCACTTTCATTTTCCAAGGAAGCACGTAATACGAGTCGCCCAATTCTGCCGAATCCATTAATACCAATTTTCGTTTTCATTTTATTTCTAGTCCTCCTTATCTTGAGGAAACTTAGCCTTTCCCAGCCTAACGAAAAATTCGGTGCAGATCTTCACTTATGATCTACACCGAATATTCCCTGGCTGTTGTATTTTCATTCATAACGCTTACGTTTTGACGAAGATGGGATTTGTAGTTCTCCCCTGTACTTTGCAATTGCGCGCCGCGAAATGGCTATCCCATGCTCTTCCTCTAAATAATCAACGATCTTTTGATCAGATAGAGGTTTTTTCTTATTTTCATTGTCTACTAGTTCTTTGATTTTAGATTTAATAACAAACGTGGACGTCTGCTCACCGGTATTCGTACTCATTCCTAAAGAGAAAAAATATTTCAATTCAAATAAACCATGAGGTGTCTGTACATATTTCTGATTGGTTGTCCGTGAAACGGTAGACTCATGAACATCGGCTGCTTCCGCTACGTCTTTTAGCGTTAACGGTTTCATTTCTGACGGTCCTTTTTCAAAAAAATCGTTCTGAAATTGCACAATGGCTTCTGTAATATTACGTATCGTCTGCTGACGTTGGTCAATGCTTTTTAATAACCAAACCAGTTGTTTATACTTCTTCTGCGCATAGAGAGCCGCCTCACCTGCTTCTTTATTCTCTAAGAGGTGACGGTATTGACGATTCAGCCGAATCCGTGGAAGTCCGTCGTCATTTAATCGTACAATAAAACGGCCGCCTTCCTTTTCGACATAAACATCTGGCACTAAATGTCCCGGATGTTCGTTCCCAAAACAAGTTCCCGGATGGGGATCGAGTTTCTGAACTAGGTCGCAGACATGCTGAATATCTTTAAGTGGTACGTTCAGAGACTTTGAAAGCTCTTTCCACTTACGCGCCGCGAGCTCCTCTAAATGAAACTCGACAATGATTGCTGCCAGCTTTTCACGTGGATAATAACGTCTTAATTGCAGAAGCAGGCATTCCTGCAAGGAACGGGCGCCAATTCCTGCCGGTTCAAAACTTTGGATTTTTGCAACATAGGCTTCATATTCGCTTTCGGTAAGGTTAAAAAGCGCCGTAAGCTCCTCGTAAGTCCCCGCTAAATAACCATCATCCCCGATGTTTCTCGCCATATGCGTCAGGATGAGCTGCTCGTCTCCAGTCGTTGTTAAACGGATCTGATTAATCAGATGGTCAGATACTCGTTCTCGATCATCTTTAATTCGGTCGAAAGGAGAGACATTTTCCTGCTCTTCATGCCCTTGAAGTTCATGTGTCGGTTCATCCTGCCACATAACAGGCATATCATAACGCATCTCTTCTTTCATGTGAGTACCCGGATCCTCTATATCGATTAACGGGTTCTCTAACGCTTGCTCTTCTAGAAATTCCGATAATTCAATGGTAGAAAATTGAAGTAAGGAAATCGCCTGGCGCAGTTCCTGAGTCATGACTAACTTTAATGTCTGTTGTTGGTATAACCCCATTTCCATATTCACGGCTATTCCCCCCTCTAACTTGTAAGCGTTTTCTTTACTATATGTGCCATCTTATGATCTCTTTCCTAAAAAAAGTCATTACCTATTTATCATCTCGCCACGTCAATTGGAACTGTGCCCGTGATTCTCGGCCTTGCTTTGTATAATCTATTTTTAACACCACGTTCTCCGTTGGAGCTATTACGACACTTTCTTCCTGATTCGTTAGCGTGCATTCCTTATTCGTCCGCAACATAGAGGCAAGGGCTTCTAATTGTTCTGCCGCTTCAGAAAGTGCAAGTTCTTCCTCTTTTTCAAACCAAGCATCCTGACCTAAACGCTCCTGACCAAACATGGAGACCCCTCCTCTATACCTGTCACTAATTTGTGATAATTTTATTATAGCTAAATATCCTCTGTTTGTAAAAAGAGTTTCTGTTATATATATACGCAATGCTTCCTGTTTGCTAAAGCGCTAGTAGTTTGAAATAATGTAAAAAAGGAAAAGATACAGGCAGGGTTTTACGAGTAATGTCACGAATTCCCAATATGTACAGCACTTCCCACCATTGGACAGCCTTGTTGTTTGACCATTGTTGACCATTGGGGTAAAATTAGTACTACCAACACAGATCCAACAAACTTACCATACTATATAGGAGGAGTTAACATGAATTTAATACCTACAGTAATTGAACAAACCAATCGCGGTGAAAGAGCATACGACATTTATTCTCGTCTTTTGAAAGACCGTATTATTATGCTAGGATCAGGGATTGACGATAACGTATCAAACTCCATTGTAGCTCAGCTGTTGTTTTTGGCTGCTGACGACCCTGAGAAAGATATTTCCCTATACATTAATAGTCCCGGTGGTTCGATTACCGCTGGTATGGCCATATACGATACGATTCAGCATATAAAGCCGCAAGTATCTACCATTTGTATTGGGATGGCTGCGTCAATGGGAGCGTTCCTATTAAATGCCGGCGAACCAGGAAAACGATTTGCACTGCCAAATAGTGAAGTCATGATTCACCAGCCACTTGGCGGTACACAGGGGCAGGCTGCAGACATCGAAATCCATGCTCGTCGTATTATTGAAATGCGCGAGAAGTTGAATCAAATTCTCTCCGAACGTACCGGACAGCCACTTGAAGTTATCGAACGCGACACCGATCGTGATAACTTTATGTCCGCAGAAGCTGCGAAAAAATACGGTTTAATAGATGAAGTACTCTATAAATAAGCTCAAATTAAAACATACAAAAAGAGGGTGTCACTGTATAGCAGTGGCATCCTCTTTTCACACTTCTATGTCTTATTCTTCTTTTTCCACGAAAGCAGTAAGTTCATCTAAGGCTTCTTGTTCGTCGCTTCCCTCTGCTGTAATATTAATGGTACTTCCTGAACGGACGGCAAGACTCATGATCCCCATAATACTTTTCGCATTAACTTTCTTATCCCCTCTTTCAATAAAAATATCGGATTGAAAACGGTTCGCTTCTTGTACAAACAAAGCGGCCGGTCTTGCTTGCAAACCTGTTTTCAACTTTACTTCGACTTTTTTTTCAACCACTCTTATCTCCTCCATCGTCAATGACCTGATTCGTTATGTTCCCTCTGGCAGAGGCGATTCTCCTTTCCGAATCTTTTCTGCCAACTCGTCAATTTTTCGCAGCCGATGGTTTACACCTGACTTGCTGACGGGTCCACTCGGTATCATTTCCCCTAATTCTTTTAACGTAACATCCTGGTGTTTTAAACGCAGATCGGCGATTTCTCGTATTTTTTCTGGAAGCTGCTCTATTCCTATTACATTATCAACAAGCTGAATGTTTTCAATTTGCCGCATCGCAGCTCCTACTGTCTTGTTCAGATTAGCTGTTTCACAATTGACAAGACGATTGACCGAATTTCGCATATCCTTCACAATACGTACGTCTTCAAAGTACAGTAGGGCTTGGTGAGCACCAATAACATTGAGAAATTCCGTTATTTTTTCACTTTCTTTAATATATAGGATAAACCCTTTTTTTCTTTCCAAAATCTTAGAAGAAAGATAAAAATCCTCCAAAAGTTCCTGTAATGCTTTAGTATGTTCCTCATAAAAAGAAAAAATCTCCAAATGGTACGAGGATGTTTCAGGATGATTAACAGAGCCGCCGGCTAAGAAAGCACCGCGAAGATAAGCGCGTTTGCAGCAAGGGTTCTTCATAAGTATGGGAGATATTGTTCGAATAAAACGATACCCTTCCTCCATAATGTGAAGATCACTCAACAGCTCCTTCGCTTCTTCGACAATCCGTACTAAATACACATTATTTTTTTTCAAACGCATTTTCTTCCTGACCATCAATTCAACGGTGGTTTCCTTGTAAACTTTTTTAATCAGCTTGTAAATCCGGCGGGCTATCGCTGCATTTTCTGTCGTGATCTCGAGCACCATCTCCCCGTTCCCAAGAGATACTGCACCATTCATCCGGATGAGTGCTGCCAATTCAGCTTTTGCACAACAATCTTTTAATTCCAGCTGCGTCAATTCTTTTTTTGCCATAGCCGCAAAGGATGACAATATGATCACCGCCTTCTCTTCCTTTGCAGCGAGTCATTTCGTTTATTTATTCTCGCCGCACTTCTTTAAGTTCATGTAATAAGGCCTCTGCCACTTTTACGGCATCATGTCGTAATAGGTTATCGTTAAATTCCATAAAGGAACCCTTAATCACCTGGCAGCCAAGTTCCTGCAGTCTATTCAGATCGACGGCAACAGGGGCAGCCCCCTCCTTAGCATAGTTCGTAAGGATGTCAGCCGGTATGCTGCCGTTATTTGCAATCACAGCATCGATCACTTTAGAACCAGCGTGGGCATAAATCGTCTCCACGTGGTCAGCTGCAGAAAAGTGGTCCGTCTCTCCTTTTTGAGTCATTCCGTTACAAATGTAAATTTTACGGGCCGCTGATTCCTTAATAGCCTCTGTAATACCCGGGACGAGCAAATTAGGGATAATGCTTGTGAACAAGCTGCCAGGCCCAAGGACAATCAAATCCGCTTCATGAATGGCTTGCAAGCTTTCAGGAAGCGGTTTCACCGTATTCGGCGATAAAAATACACGTTTAATTCGCTTGCCCGACTGAGGGATGTTTGATTCACCCTCAATGATAGAACCGTCGATCATTTCCGCACGAAGCACGATACTGTGATTAGCAGCCGGTAATACTTTACCGCGAACGTTAAGGACCGTACTTAATTCACTAATTCCCCGGGCAAAATCACCGGTTATGGAAGTCATGCCGGCTAAAAGCAGATTGCCTAAGGAATGTCCCGATAGGCCATTCCCGTTTTCAAATCGATGTTGAAACAACTGCTCAAATACCGGCTCTACTTCTGCAAGCGCTACAAGGACATTCCGTATATCTCCTGGAGGAGGGATGTTCAACTCTTTGCGAAGCCGCCCCGAGCTTCCGCCATCGTCTGCCACCGTCACAATAGCAGTAATAGTAAACGGGTACAGTTTCAAGCCGCGTAACAAAACAGATAAGCCGGTCCCACCACCAATGACGACAATGTTTGCGTTTGTCAACGGGCTTTTTCCTTCCCCTTCTGAATATCCCGGTGACTACGGTGTACCGAGTAATCGTCAGAAAAGTGATCGGCAATGTATTCAGCTAGAGAAACGGACCGGTGTTTCCCCCCCGTACAGCCAATCGCAATAATGAGCTGGCTCTTGCCTTCTCTTTTATATTGAGGAAGCATAAACGTCAATAAATCAAGCAGCTTCCCTAGAAATTCTTTTGTTTCCACCCATTTTAACACATAGGAAGACACTTCCTGTTCCAAGCCTGTTTTCGGCTGCAGGTTCGAGATATAATGAGGATTCGGTAAAAAACGGACATCAAACACGAGGTCTGCATCGATCGGCAACCCGTACTTAAAGCCGAAAGACATCACATGTACGGTAAAGACATCCTGTTTTGTCCCGCAAAAATACTCCATAATTCGTTCACGAAGCTGCTTTGGCTTAAGCTCACTTGTGTCTATGATCTGTCGTGCTCTTCCTTTTAAATCTTCAAGCATCTCCCGCTCCTGCCGAATACCTTCAAGAGGCGCTTCGCCATTAGCAAGCGGGTGGGACCTCCTTGTTTCTTTATAGCGCTGGACGAGCACATTATTTCTCGCATCCAAAAACAGAATGTACGACCTGAGATTAGGCTTCATCCTTAAATAATCGACCCCTTCAAATAGCTGATCAAAAAATTCACGGCCTCTCAGATCAATGACTAAGGCTACTTTATTCATTTTTCCGCCTGAATTCTCAACCAGCTCTATAAAAGTCGGGATGAGAGCAGGCGGTAAATTATCCACACAATAGTAGCCTAAATCTTCAAAGCTTTGCACGGCTACAGTTTTGCCCGCTCCTGACATACCAGTAATGATTACTACCTGGATATCTTCATGCGGCTGCTTCACTACGCTTCATCCCTTTCCGCCTGGTCATTATCTAGCTCACAGGATAATAGCTGGTAGTCCTCTGAGTAGCGAAACGTTCCATATAACACACCATTGTTAGTTAAGACATGTTCAAAAATTCGCTGATCACCTTCTGCCATATCAAGCGCTGTCACTGATTCAGCAGAGTGCCACATCAGGTTTCCTTCAGGGGATTCATCTAAAAGAGTTCCTTCCCATTCCGAAGCCTGAAAGGTAAACATCATCCATTCTGATATTGTCTTCTCCCCATCCATAATTAAGAAAGTAAAAATACCGCGAATAGCGGGATTCTTAATCACCAGACCGGTTTCTTCACGAAATTCACGAATGACCGCATCGCGAACTGATTCACCTGGTTCCATCTTCCCTCCAGGGGCCACCCACCAATTACGGCTTGGCTTTTGGAGCAGAAGAAGCTTTTCTTTATGTTTAAGCACACAATTTGTTACTCGCTGCATGTTTACCACCTCACCATACTGCCTTCTTTCAGTATACTATTGTGAAGCAGATTGCTCAATTTTAATAAAGAGGGTACTCCATCTTTACACAAAAAAAGACACAGGCCGTGGCCTGTGCAAAAAATATTTTTATAAAAAAGGGGGTCAATTACTAAATACCATTATACAATTCATTTGTTGCACTTTCGTTACAACCTGATTAAAAACAATTTAATTTACAAAGAGGAGGTGCTTATGATTTAACAGTGCTTTTTAATTCCTCTACATATTTTTGTGCTGTTTCAGCCGCGAGCGAACCGTCTCCCGTAGCTGTGACTATTTGACGGAGTGATTTCTCTCTAACATCTCCAGCAGCAAATATGCCCGGCACTTTCGTTTCCATCTCCTCATTTGTGACAATATACCCTTCGTCATTTAAAATGTCCAAACCTTTTACAGCTGCGTTCAATGGCAGCATACCGATGTAAATGAAGGCACCCTCTGTTTCAAACTCATAATCCTCACCGGATTTAAGATCGCTCAGCGTTACGCTGCCTACTTTGCCATTTTTTTCATTAATTTCTTTGACAATGTGATCCCATTTGAATTCAATTTTATCATTAACGAAGGCACGCTGCTGCAAAATTTTCTGGGCACGAAGTTCATCGCGGCGGTGAATAATCGTCACCTTGGAAGCAAAGCGCGTGAGATAAACCGCTTCTTCAACTGCTGAGTCGCCGCCTCCCACTACAACGATTTCTTTGTTGCGGAAGAAGGCCCCGTCACACACTGCACAGTATGAAACACCGCGTCCGCCTAATTCATTTTCACCTGGAACACCAAGTTTTTTATACTCAGCGCCCGTCGTAACAATAACAGACCGCGTTTTGTATTCTTTTCCGCCTGCTTTCACCACTTTATATTCTTTCCCATCTACAATCTCTTTAATATCGCCGTAAGCATATTCCGCCCCGAACTTACGCGCGTGTTCAAACATTTTATTAGATAAATCAGGACCGAGAATATGGTCAAAACCCGGATAGTTTTCAATATCCTCTGTATTGGCCATCTGGCCCCCCGGCACACCGCGCTCAAGCATCAGCGTATCCATTTCTGCACGGGAAGTATATACCGCAGCCGTCATACCTGCAGGCCCTGCGCCAGCAATAATTACGTCATAAATCTTTTCTTCTGACATAGGTCTCACTCCTCTTTCTTAACTATAATATCCCCTAGAGCGCCCTAGTGATACATACAGTTATAATCCATACATTTATCCTATGAGAGGTTAGCTGCGAAGTCCATTAATCTGCTCAGGCGATATAAAACGCTGTTAAACAGCCAAACAGAAAGAAATCAGAGAAGACTGTTACTGCAGTCTCTCTCGAGTTCTGCCTTAACATCCGATACGGTCAGCTGATGGGCACGACATTTTTCCAATAGCGCTGATGCCTGAGGATGGTTCATCCTTTCCGCTCGCTTCCACCATTTTTCTGCTTGTCGAAAGCGGTTGGTCAAAAAAGCGGCTGCCCCCTTATAAAAACAGAGATCCTGATCAGCACTTTGGAAACGCGACACATACCTTCGGAAAAATTGATAGCCTAGTTCATATTCCTCAAGCCTGCACATGGTACAGGCAGCATAAAACAAATGCTGTTTATTTAAAGGTAACGTTTGCTTCAACGCTGAGACTAATTCCTGCGAATCCCTTTCCCGGCCTGACTGTTTATAAAACAAGGCCAGTTGGAAAACAGCAGGCAAGTATTGGCTGTTCTTAATTAATTCTTTTGTATAGGTAGTGGCTTTTTCCTTTTCTCCTTTTAAGAAAAGCATAGCGGCATATTGGCTTTGCGCCGCCCAATACGTTGGATATTCCTGAATGATGTTTTGGAAAAGTAACTCTGCTTCTTCGTAATGCTTTTTTTTAAACAACTTGACAGCTTCTTCATATCTAATAATAAGCTCATCGTCATCACGAAGATCGTTCTCATCTTCTTCAAGCGCCAAAAGATCTAATAAATCTTCTGCGTCTGCTGAAAAGTCACCATCCGGTACTAATTGCAAATAACGAGTTGCTTCTTCTTTTGCTTTATGAAACAACCCTTGGTAAGCATAATTATTAGCCAAGAAGAAGTGAGCTTCATAGATAGTATCGTCCACTTCACGCAGGACATATTTCAACAAGTCAGTTGCTTTTTCATAATCCATTTTCTCTGCATAGATAACAGCCAGCTGACATTGATAAATTCCTTGTTCTGGATTTATTTGAATCGCCCTGGTTATATATTTATCAGCTCGTTCCAGTTCGTTTCTATGGTAGGCGGATACCCCTCTTTCAAAGAACAATCGGTCACTTTGAATAAAAGGGATAATACGACCAAAATTTTGTTCCTTTTTCATTAGTGTTCTATCCTTCCCTCGGATTAAATCACATGCCACTGCCAGTATACCACCATGCACCAAGAGAAAAAACCTACTTGCTGTGACGTTCCTCCAATACGGATAAGACGTCATCCAACGGAAGCTTTTGTTCACGTAAGAGCACAAGAAGATGATAAAGAAGGTCAGCACTTTCCCACTTTAATTCTTCTGAATCGCGATTTTTTGCCGCAATAATGACTTCGCTCGCCTCTTCTCCCACTTTCTTTAAGATTTTATCGACGCCTTCTGTAAATAAGTATGTCGTGTAAGCACCTTCCGGCATACTCGCTTCTCTTTCGGCAATTGTCTGTTCCAAGCAATTAAGAATGGTAAAACGATCTTTTCTGCTCTCAGCAGTTTCCGCTTCCAAAAGAGGGTGTGAAAAACACGAATACGTTCCCTCATGGCAAGCAGGACCATGTGGGACAACTTTCACCAACACAGCATCTTTGTCACAATCATAGTTTACTTCTGTGACTCTCTGTGTGTTCCCTGAGGTCTCCCCTTTATGCCACAACGCTTGCCGAGACCGGCTGTAAAACCATGTTTCTTTCGTTGCGATCGTCTTCTCTAAAGATTCTTTATTCATATAGGCAAGTGTCAGCACTTCTTTGCTAGCTGCATCTTGTACAATTGCCGGCACTAGTCCATTATCGTCAAATGCTATTTCGTCCACTTTCATCGTACGTTGACCCCCTTCTGTCGCAAGTAAGCTTTGACCTCTTCTACGGATGTTTCTTTGTAGTGAAAAATAGAAGCCGCAAGCGCCGCATCTGCACCCGTGTCCTCAAAGACATCTACAAAGTGTTCCTTCGCCCCTGCACCACCAGAAGCAATAACGGGTACTGTCACCACTTCATTCACTCGTTTCGTCAGCTCCAGATCAAAACCATCTTTCGCCCCGTCTTTATCCATGCTTGTCAACAAAATTTCGCCGGCGCCTCTGGACGTGGCCTCTTTCGCCCACTCCGTCACTTCCCATTCTGTTGGAGTACGCCCCCCGTGTGTATATACCCGCCATGAGCCCAGCTCTTCATCGTATTTTGCATCGATCGCCACGACCATACACTGAGTTCCAAAATAATCTGCACCTTCTGTTATAAGCGAGGGATTTACTACAGCTGCAGTGTTCAAGGACACCTTATCGGCCCCGGCCCGTAAAATACCCTTCATATCATCCAACGTATTAATACCGCCGCCTACAGTAAAAGGGATCGCCAGTGTACCGGCTACTTCCCGTACTACTTCGACCATCGTTTTCCGTCCCTCATGGGAAGCAGAAATATCCAAAAACACAAGTTCGTCCGCTCCCTGTTCGTCATAGAAAGCGGCTAACTCTACGGGATCTCCCGCATCCCGCAGCTCCACAAACTGAATACCCTTTACGACCCTTCCCTCTTTCACATCCAGGCAAGGGATAATCCGCTTCGTTACCATGCCGATTCCACCTCTCGCACCGCTGATTCTAAATCAATTTTTTCGGTATAAATAGCCTTTCCAATAATTGCCCCACTGACACCGGAATCATGATACTTTGCTAGTTCTTTCAAGTCTTCCAGGTTGCTCACACCGCCGGACGCAATTACAGAACGGCTGGTTGCTTCAGCAAGCTCCGCGATTGCCTCGACGTTAGGGCCTTCCATCATCCCGTCTTTTGCAATGTCGGTAAAAATAAATGTCTCAGCACCGTACTCCGCCATCACTCTGCCAAGTTCAACCGCTGTAACCTCTGACGTTTCCAGCCAACCGTTCACTGCTACGTAACCATCTCTGGCATCAAGTCCAATCGCTATTTTCTCTTTGTATGTTGCGAGCATTTCTTTGGCGAACTCAGGATTCTGAACAGCGACACTTCCCAATATGATCCTGTCCACCCCGTTTTCCAAGTAATACGCAACATCTTCTCTTGTTCTAATACCGCCTCCTACTTGAATTTTTGCAGAAGTTTGCGCGGCTGTTTCTAAAATAACATCATCATTCACACGTTTTTTTTCTTTGGCACCGTCGAGATCAACCATATGTATCCAGGAAGCGCCTGCATGTTCAAAGCGTAATGCCATATCAAGCGGCGAATCGCCGTACACGGTTTCCTTACTGTAATCTCCTTGAAGCAGGCGAACGCACTTCCCGCCTCTAATATCGATTGCAGGATACAGTTTAAAACTCTCCATTTTTCTGTCCCCTTTCATTCACCAACTCACCAAAATTACGCAATAGGTTCAGACCGAGCTCTCCACTTTTTTCCGGATGAAACTGCATACCGATTGTCAATCCTTTTCCCGTTATTGCCGGGACTTCCTGGTGATAATCACTTGTCGCAATCAACACATCTTTGCTTGACGTTTCCACCGCATAGGAATGGACAAAATAAACATGTCCTGATTCCGTACCGTTTAATATTGTGTGATCCGGCTGGTTATAATGTAGTTTATTCCATCCCATATGAGGCACTTTGTACGTGCTTCCTTCCTGCGTTCTGCCATTGAAACGTCTGACATATCCCGGAAGAATATGAAGCCCTTCGGCATCCCCATTCTCTTCGCTTCCTTCAAATAACAGCTGCATGCCTAGACAAATCCCAAGTAGCGGCCTGCCATCATTTGACCATGATTGAATAAAACCGTCCTGTCTTTTTTCTCTTAATATCGACATGGCATCCCGGAATGAACCGACACCAGGCAGGATCAGTCCGTCCGCTTTAATAAGCTTTTCTGGTTCTTCTGCTATAAAATAAGCAAGACCAAGACGTTCTAATGCTTTACTGACGCTGTGCAAGTTTCCCATCCCGTAATCAATGATCCCAATCATGACAATCTCCGCCCTTCGCTTCTGCTGCATTTCTGCTTCCGACCTATTAAGAAAAGTGTTTATACAGTTCTATATCATAGCATTCCTTTTGTAGAGGGTATACCCTTGACCCGTGGATCAATCTGCGACGCTTCATCCAGCGCTCGTGCCAGCGCTTTGAAGACAGCTTCGATCATATGGTGGGTATTGGCCCCGTAATGAACAATGACGTGTAGATTCATGCGCGCCTCATGAGCAAATTTTTGCAGAAATTCGTGGACAAGTTCTGTATCGAATGTACCAACCTTTTCTCTTGGGAACTCAGCCCGAAATTCAAGATGCGGTCTGTTGCTTAAGTCAACGGCAACTTGCGCCAATGCCTCATCCATCGGAACAAAGGCATTTCCGTAGCGCTTGATTCCTTTTTTATCACCGAGTGCTTCTCCCCACACTTGGCCAAGGCAAATGCCAATATCCTCCGTCGTGTGATGGTCATCAATTTCCGTGTCCCCATTTGCCTGCACGGTCAAATTAAAATGCCCGTGTTTCGTAAATGCTTCCAGCATGTGACTCATAAATGGGACACTCGTCGAGATATTACTTTTCCCTTCCCCATCTATGTCAAGAGTCAAGCGAATTTGTGTCTCTGAAGTGTTACGTTCAATAGATCCAGTACGTTGGCTCATTAATCATTCTCCTTTTCTCAGATCAATAGCACGCGCGTGTGCTTCGAGTCCTTCTAATCTTGCAATCGCAGCGACATCCTCAGCGTCACGAAGGAAAGCTGTCTTACTGTACGAGATAATACTTGATTTTTTCAAAAAATCGTCAACGTTTAAAGGACTGGAAAAACGTGCGGTTCCGTTCGTCGGAAGCACATGATTCGGGCCGGCGAAATAGTCTCCCAGCGGTTCTGGGCTGTACGGTCCTAGAAAAATAGCCCCTGCATGCCGGATACTTCCTAAGAGGGCATGCGGGTTTTCTGTCATAATTTCTAGATGCTCTGGAGCCAGTTTGTTAACGGCCTCTACTGCTTCTACCAAATTTTCCGCAACGAAAATAGCCCCATAATCTACGATAGAGGCTTGTGCAATTTCCTTTCTAGGTAACGCAGCAAGCTGTGTCTCTACTTCTCTTTTTGTTTTTTCAGCAAGTTCATACGATGTGGTTACAAGAACAGCTGACGCCATTTCGTCATGCTCCGCTTGTGAAAGCAGGTCAGCTGCGACATATTCCGGGTGTGCTGTTTCATCTGCAAGAATTACAATTTCACTTGGACCGGCAATCATGTCTATCGCTACGTCCCCAAACACCGCCTGCTTGGCCAACGCCACAAATATATTCCCGGGACCGGTGATTTTGTCAACAGCCGGCACTGTTTCTGTTCCGTATGCGAGAGCTGCAATCGCTTGCGCTCCGCCCACTTTCAGAATCCGCTCTACTCCAAGCTCCGCTGCGGTCACGATTACTGCAGGATTAAGTTTCCCGTCTTGACCCGGCGGAGATGCCATGATGATTTCTTTTACCCCGGCTACTTGTGCGGGGATGACGTTCATCATAATAGTAGAGGGATAAGCTGCTTTTCCTCCCGGGACATATACCCCCGCTGAATCAAGCGGCGTGATTTTCTGCCCGAGCATCGTGCCGTCCTCGCTTGTCGTAAACCAGGACTCTCTTTTTTGCTTCTTATGGAAGGTACGAATATTGTCAGCCGCCCTGCGCAGGGAGGATAATGTAGATGTATCTATCAAACGATACGCTTCCTCCATTTCGGAATTGGTTACAAATAATTCCTCAAGCTGTGCGCCATCAAATTTTGCAGTTAATTCCTTCAGCGCTTGATCTCCCTTGTCACGAATATCACGTATAATCGACTGCACGGCTTCTTTTTGTTTTTCTGTTCCGGTATCAAGATCACGAGCAAGACTTATTTCACGTGTAAGCTTGACAATTTTCATGATTCTTCCACCTCCACGACCTTCGAAAGACGTTCCACTAAGTCATCAATACGTCCATCTTTCATCCGGTAACTCACTGGGTTGACAATCAGCCGTGATGTAATGGGGACGATCGTCTCAAGCTCTACCAACCCATTTTCCCGCAATGTTCGGCCCGTTGAAACAATATCAACAATACGGTCAGCTAAACCGACAAGCGGCGCGAGCTCGATCGAGCCGTTCAGCTTAATAATTTCCACCTGTTCCCCTTGTTCCTTGAAGTACTTCGTGGCAAGGTTCGGATATTTTGACGCCACCTTCGGATTAATATCCGACTTCTGGTAACCCGGTAAAGCAGCAACGGCCATATAGCATTCGCTAATGTTCAAATCGAGAATTTCATAGACGTCCCGTTCCTCCTCAATCATTGTATCTTTCCCTGCGACACCAAGATCTGCGACACCATGTTCAACATAAGTCGGTACGTCCATCGGCTTAGCCAAAATAAACCGTAAATCTGCTTCTGGGGCATCGACAATTAATTTCCGGGAATCATCAAATTCAGGAGGCAGCGGGAAACCTGCCTCACGAAGCAAATCAACAGCTTCATCAAAAATCCGTCCTTTTGGCATTGCAACCGTTAATGGCTCATTCATCCTTGCTGCCCCCTTGTTTCTTTCCGATAAAATATTGCACGTCTACAAAAGCGCCGCTTAATTCATCCACACTTTCCACTCCTTGTAAATCTTGGAGCACGACCCGTTCCCCTTGTTGACGCAGGCGCTTTGCTTCTGCTATCGCTTCACAGCGCCGTTCTTTGCTAAAAACAATACACGTCTGTGCAGGAAGTTCTTCCGTTTGGCCAAGCGCTTCGACGAGGAGATCAAGCCGAATACCGAAGCCGGTCGCTTGAGCAGGGCGGTTAAACTTCTCTAAGAGCTCGTCATAACGACCGCCGCTTGATAAAGGAAATCCGAGACGCTCTCCGTACCCCTCGAAAACGACACCGGTATAATAACTCATATGCATCACTAAGTTGAGATCAAGTTTTATATAGTCACTAACACCGTAACCATCCAAAACTTCCCAAAGTTGCTTCAGATCTTCCAGTGCCTGTCCGGCTTTGCCATTATTAACAAGTGTTTCAGCATCGGTCAGCTTATCCCGCCCTCCTCGTAGTTTTAATAAGTTTAAAAGGCGTTTCTCGTCTATAGAAGATAACGGGAGACTTTTTACATGTTGTTTATAACCAACGTAATTTTTTTCATATAAGTAACGGCGCAGCACATTTGCCCTGTCCTCACTGCCGACGACATCAAGCAAAAGAGCATTCACATAGCCGATATGCCCGATTGCGATTTGGAATTCGGCGAGTCCTGCACTTTTTAATGTCTCTGCCATTAAAGCAATGACTTCCCCATCTGCGCTTGCAGTTCCATCGCCAACCAATTCAATACCCATTTGTTCAAATTCTGCCGGCCGACCGCCCTCCTTTTGCTGGGCACGAAACAAGGGACTGTGATAGGAAAGGCGAAGCGGGAAGGCTTGATCCTTTAAACTGGATGCCGCTACGCGTGCAATCGGCGTCGTCATATCGGGGCGGAGGACGAGCGTGTTTCCATCCTGGTCTAACAATTTAAACAACTGCCGATCCAAAATCGCAGATGCCGTGCCAACGGTGTCATAATATTCAAGCGCCGGCGTCTCAATTGGAAGATACCCCCAGCTTCCGATCACCCTTTCCAGACGCTCCCTTACTGTGTTCTTTGTCTGATAATAGGCGGGTAGTGTATCCCGCATTCCAGCAGGCTTTTCAAACATAAATGGTGTGCTCATTTTTCCGCTCCTCTCAGCAAATTTCTAAGCAGCTATCACTGTCAGATCCATTGCTATTTACTTTTTAAACTGTTCATTTACTTTAGTCTGCTAATGTGATGATGAAGTAAAGAATATATCGTGTAGTTTACACGCCTTATTTCACTCCGTCAACACGGAAAAAACCTGATGCAGAGCTTATCTCTACACCAGGAAAGCAGAAAGACTAATCAAGATCGCCGGATGGCCGGATTACTTGTAAGGGGTTACCGCCAACTAATGTACCAGGAGCGACGTCTTTGTGGACAACAGAACCTGCTGCCACCACTGCCTCATGGCCAATCGTTACCCCCGGTAAAATGGTCGTATTCGCTCCAATTAATACATTATCCCCTATCTTCACTTCGCCAATTCGGTATTCCCGGATCAGGTACTCATGAGCCAGAATGGTCGTGTTGTAACCGATCACACTGTTATCCCCGATGGTGATCTTTTCAGGAAACATAATATCGGGCATCACCATGAGTGCAAATGCAGTCTTTTCTCCCACTTTCATACGTAGAAAGGTGCGGTACATCCAATTTTTCAGAGGTAAGAAAGGTGTATAACGCCCTGCTTGAATAATGACAAAGTTTTTCATTACTTTCCAAAAAGATACCGTTTTGTAAATGTGCCAAAGCGAATTAGCAGAAGTAACAGGGTAGCGGTCTGTCCGCCTCATGCCATCTTCACTCCAAGATAGTACAGAAGATCTGGCATAGTACGGAGCATAAAGTCCGGTTCTAATGACGCTAAGCTGCTTTCCCCTTTAATCGTCCATGCGACACCAGCAGTTTGGACGCCGGCATTTTTTCCATCGAGTATATCATGCGGACTGTCCCCGACCATTAACGTATTTCCGGGATCGGATCGAAGTTGATCCATCGCTAAATTAATAGGCTCAGGATTTGGCTTCACATGATCCACATCATCAAAGGTCACTACTACGGGAAAATAAGGGGCAAGACCGGCCTCTTTTATTCCCAAGAGGGCACTTTGCTTCCGTTTTGTCGTCACAATTCCAAGCTTATATCCGTGATCGTACAATTCCTTAACGGTATCCGTTACCCCTTCATACTCTTTAAGTAAATCATGATGATGCGCCAAATTATGTTTCTGATACAACGCAATCATCTCTTCCGCTCTCTCCGGGTCCACCTCTTGGAAGCTGTCTGTCAGCGGAGGTCCTATAAAGTGAATAATATCTTCCCTGGAATAACGGCCGGGGGCATATTTATCTAACACATATTCAAATGACGCGATGATTAAGTCATTCGTGTTTATCAATGTTCCATCCAAGTCGAAAAGGACTGTATTAATAGTCATAGGTAGCCTCCTTGTGAATGAGCTGCTTCTTCTCTGCTTGTTTCCATATAAATGCGATGAACGCTGTCAGCACGACCGCCGTAATAAAACGGATGATAAGAAGCGGCAGCACCGGAATGCCCAGTGGTATAAAGATGACCGTGTCTTCAATGACAGCGTGACAGGCGATTAGAAAAATAAAAACAAGATAGAGATCTTTCTTCTTTACATTATCTTCTTTTACTGCTTGAATCATAACCCCGGCACCAAATGCAAGCCCAAATACAAGTCCGGACGCGAGTGTCGTCGATGTATTCTCGCGTATTCCTAGCAATTTTGTAAATGGAGCCATCCAGCTTGAAATTTTTTGCAGCCAATTTAAGTCCTTCATGATTTGGATCAAAATCATGATTGGAATCACAACGAGTGCGATTTGCAGCACTCCTAAAAATGCACTCGACAGCCCTTCCCACACAATTGCTCCCCAGCTAGAAGCCTCAGACGCACTGCCGGCAGGCATAAAACCATACGTAGCTGTTTCACCGCCACCCTTCCACAGCCAATGAATCAATAATGCGGAACTAAGGGCAAGGCCGATCCGAACTGCGAGGATGACTGTCATCCTTACACCGACTTTCATGGCGACTGCTGATTCCACAAACAAATTATGGGAGAAAGACAACATCACCGCTAAAATAAATACCTCTTTCACAGCCAAGTCCATAGATAAAATCGCACCGATGGCGGCATACAGATTTAAGATGTTGCCTAAGACGAGTGGAATAGCTGCTTCCCCAGGTAGGCCGATGAACCCCATAAACGGGGCCAGCATATGTGCTATCCATTCCAAAACCGGTGTATATGACAGCACCGTAATCAAAAGAGTGATTGGAAAAATAATTTTACCCAATGTCCACGTTGTCTGCAGACCTGTAAGTATTCCCTTTTTCAACGTACCCAATTTCTCCCCCTCCCCTTTTATTTTTTATTTTTTTTAGTTGATGATTTGCGCCCTTTCTTCGGGATGCCGGGACCATCGTTGTCTAAGTAATGGGCGTCGGCGAGTCCAGCTTTTCTCCGGTATACCCACAATATAATGGCACCAATGATAAGTACTAGTGAGATCACTTGCGCTGTTCGTAACACATCGCCGATCATCAAGCTGTCGGTTCGCATTCCTTCTATAAAGAACCGCCCAAAGGAATACCAGATGACATAGCTTAAAAAGAGTTCTCCCCGTCGCAGGTTGATCCGCCGCAGCAAAATTAATAATACAAAACCGAGCAGGTTCCAGATGGATTCATATAGAAAGGTCGGATGATAATACGTACCTTCAATGAACATTTGATTAATAATGAAATCCGGGAGCTGCAAATTCTCCAAAAACTCACGTGTAACCGGACCGCCGTGCGCTTCTTGGTTCATAAAGTTTCCCCAACGGCCAATCGCCTGGCCCAAAATAATGCTCGGCGCGGCAATATCAGCGAGTTTCCAAAAAGAAACACCCTTTTTCCTCGCAAAAATAATCGCGGTTAGAACAGCACCAATTAAGCCGCCGTGAATGGCTAATCCGCCTTCCCAAATCGCGATAATATCTCCTGGGTGCTGTCCGTAATACTCCCATCGGAATATAACGTAATATAGTCTTGCACAAATGATTGAAATAGGGATAGCAAAAATCAGTAAATCAGCGAAGATGTCTTTCGGCATTCCTCGCTTTTGCGCTTCCCTGTTAGCAATTAAAAAGCCAAGCAGGGCACCAACCCCAATAATAATGCCGTACCAATAAACGGTAAAGGGGCCGAGTTCAAATGCAACCCGGCCAATTGGTTCTATCGTATAAACCATATATGCACTCGCTCCCAACGTAATCAGCGTTTAAAAATCCTCACGGTCGCCTTCTTCGATGACGTCTGTCAGCCGTTCCGAAAATTCTTGTGCCGCGTTAATACCCATTCTTTTCAAACGGAAATTCATTGCCGCTACTTCGACAAGCACAGCTAAGTTACGCCCGGGTCGGACGGGGATTGTATATTTCGGAATATCCGTATCGAGAATAGAAATCGAAGCCTCTTCAATTCCTAAGCGATCGTACGCTTTTTTTTCGTCCCACAATTCAAGATGAATCGAAATCGATATTTTTTTAAACGGCCGTACGGCTCCAGCACCAAACAGAGTCATCACATCAATAATCCCAAGTCCCCTAATCTCCAGAAGATGCTTAATCAATTCAGGAGGGCTGCCCATTAAAGAATCACCCTGCTGGCGAATTTCCACCGAATCATCAGCGACCAAACGGTGTCCTCTACGCACAAGGTCAAGCGCCGTTTCACTCTTCCCCACACCGCTAGCCCCTGTTAATAGCACACCAATACCGTATATGTCTACCAGCACACCATGCACAGCCGTCGTTTTCGATAAGCGCGCTTCCAAAAACGTGGTAATCTGTCCAATCAGACGAGTCGTTGTTATATCGGATCGCAAAACCGGGACTCCATTTTCATTAGCACTCTCCAGTAGTTCGGGGGGAGTAACTAATCCACGTGAGAGAATAATCCCCGGCGTGTCATATGTACAAAGTTTATCCATTCTCTCTTTTTTCTCTTTGCTTTTAAGCTGTTGAAAAAACGAAACTTCCGTACGGCCAAGGATCTGAATGCGCCTCGCAGGATAATAGGTGAAAAAACCGGCCATTTCAATGCCTGGCCGTGAAATATCGCTCATCGTAATAGGACGGTGAATCCCTTCCTCCCCAGCCAATATTTCTAAGTTAAAATGCTTAATTAAATCGTTTGCCGTTACCTTCGCCATATAAAGACCTCCAACCATTTCCATTATCGGGCACGCTGCCCGGTTGGAACCAGCGCATAAATGAAATTATCACACTTCTCCATTGTAGCATGAATGCAGGCCGTTGTGGATTCGACACTGCAAAGAGAAAAAAAGGATACACAAATAGCTGCCCTGATAACACAAGGCAGCATGTCGGTTCTTTATTCTTTTCGCTGTAACGGTTGGATGATAAAGTTCTGAAGCAGCATGTTAAGAATGGCTATTATAATCGCCGCGAGTAATGCCATTCCGAAGCCGGAGATTTGAAAGGAATCTCCCATTAAACCTGCAGTAAGCATCAGCAATGCTGCGTTGATAATAAAGATAAAAAATCCGAGTGTAAATACTGTTATCGGGAGGGTGAATAACACAAGCAGCGGGCGAACCAACAGGTTAATCACTGTTAAAATAAAGGCAGCCATCAAGGCAGCTCCCATACCGTCAAGCTGAAAACCGGGAAAAAAACCAGCCACAACCATTAAGGCAATGGTGTTTAACACAAGGGAACTAAGACAGCCCATTACTCCGTGATGTCCTTTTCATTTGGCATAATGATCGCTAAAACAATGTATGCAACAATTATGGGGAGACCAGAGGTAATCAATCCTAGAATAACCGTAACAATCCTTACCAGAGTCGCATCTACGTTAAAGTAATCGGCAATACCGGCACATACTCCAGCGATCATTCGATTGGACTGACTGCGTTTTAGTTTCTTCATTCAAAGACCTCCAATTACTGTTTTGGTTTAATAGAAATCGATCCTGTTTTCGTATCTGCTTCCAGCCGCAGCCGCGGTGAGGCTGATTGGTTTGAGGTAAATCTTAACGCTTTATGAATAAAATCTTTCTTCTCTTCAATGATATCAATATCGCTTAAAGGATAGTGATAGTTCCCTACGTTTGTTTTTAGATACCCGTCTGTACGGATGGAAGCGGGTACTTTAACGAAGATACTTCCAGTAGCAGTAGAAAAATCAGCTCTTGCGTCTTCTGCGATATCAAGCGTGCTGTCAATAGTACCGTTTACCGACTCTGCTTCCAGATCGCGGATTTGGGCCTCAATCTCTATTGTGCCATTCATTGTCTTTACGTCAACTACTCCCAGGTTACCTGACCTCAGTGTGATTGGCCCATTCACTGTCTCTCCTTCACATTTTTTGAAAAGGGCGGAGCTGATCGCCAGGCTGCCGTTGACTACTTTTCCTAAAAACCGCTCTGCCGTTACATCTTCTACCCGCAGATGCCCGTTGAACGTGTAAAGTTGAATAGATTCATACGTTTTTCGGGGCACATAGATAACAGCGTTCACCTTCATCGTTTTCGTCTTCGTGTAAAAATGAAGCTCGTTATCTGCCACTTCAAATATGGTCTCTTTCAAAAACTGGCGACGGGCCTCGTCTATTGTCTTTCCATTATAAACTTTCACATCACAGCTTATTTTAACATCTTCTTCATCCCATGGCCGCAATTCCGCTGAACCGTTTTCCAAAGAAATATCAAGGACAAGTTCTTTCATATTTTTATGCTGAAAAATATGATGGACATCCTGATAGGAACCAAAATTAAAATCTAAATCTAGATCTTTGATTTTTTGAATCGTGTTATCAATAAACTCTGTAAAAGCAGTAGTGAAATCCCACTTTCTCTGTTTGTCCCGATCCCACTCATTAAAACGTTTGTTTCCCTCTTCCCAGTCCACTTTCGTAGATAGACTACTTCCTGTGGAAGGCCCTGAAATAGTGGGACTGGCATCCTTGCTGGCTGTCTCTTTTGCAGCTTCATCCCGCTGCAAATTGTTTCTGCGGGAATGTGACCGCTTCTCTTCTGCATCTTCTTCCGGCTTTAATGCCTTCAAAAGCTTGGCACCGTCTTCTGCCGAGATCTTTCCGTCCTCTACCATTTTTAAAATGATTTTGCGCTCTTCCTCCATAACAATCCCCTTCCTATAACTGGTAATGGCAGTTTATATTAGCTTATGCCATGTTCAGCTGTTTCCGCGACATGTTCAGCTTGCAGCAATCTTTCTTTCATTCGCTCACGATCTCGCTCTAAGATCGGTTTCAAATAATAACCTGTATAAGACTGCTCTACCTTAACAATGTCTTCCGGCTTACCAGAAGCAACTAAAGTGCCACCCTTGTCTCCACCTTCCGGTCCGAGATCAATCACATAATCCACCGTTTTGATCACATCTAAGTTATGCTCAATCACGAGGACTGTATCACCATTCTCAACTAATCGCTGCAAGACATTCAAGAGACGGGCAATGTCATCTACATGCAGGCCGGTTGTCGGTTCATCCAAAATATAGAGTGATTTCCCATTAGACCGCCGGTGCAGCTGGCTGGCCAACTTAACGCGCTGGGCTTCGCCTCCTGACAACGTAGTCGCAGGCTGCCCAAGCTTAATATAGCTGAGGCCGACGTCATAGAGCGTCTGCAGTTTGCGTTTTATCTTCGGGATGTTCTCAAAGAAGACGAGCGCCTCTTCTACTGTCATAGCAAGTACATCTGCTATGTTTTTTCCTTTGTAATGTATGTCCAGCGTATCACGGTTATACCGCTTGCCGTCACACTGTTCACAAGGGACATAGACATCAGGAAGAAAGTGCATTTCGATTTTAATAATACCGTCACCTTTACACGCTTCACAACGGCCGCCCTTTACGTTAAAACTGAAGCGGCCTTTTTGATAGCCGCGCATCTTCGCTTCGTTTGTCATCGCAAAGACTTCCCTTACATCATCGAATACACTTGTATACGTCGCCGGGTTGGACCTTGGGGTGCGGCCGATTGGAGACTGATCAATGTCGATCACTTTTTCCAATTGATCCGTTCCCTCAATACTTTTGTGCCAGCCCGGTTTCTCTTTACCGCGATGCAACTTTTGAGACAATGATTTGTACAGGATGTCATTGATAAGCGTGCTCTTCCCCGATCCGGACACACCGGTTACGGCAGTGAACAAACCGAGTGGGATATTTACGTTTGTGCCTTTTAAATTATTTTCTTTTGCCCCTTTGATTTTCAACCAACGACCTTCTGGTTTACGTCGTTCAACAGGAAGCGGAATAAACTTACGCCCGGACAAGTATTGTCCCGTTAATGAATTCGAATCCTCTTTTAATTCTTCCGGTGTCCCAGCAGCTGTTATATAGCCCCCGTGCACCCCAGCTCCTGGTCCAATATCGACAAGATGATCAGCAGCCAGCATCGTGTCCTCATCATGTTCTACGACAATTAGAGTGTTACCGAGATCTCTCATTCTTTCAAGCGTACGAATAAGACGGTCGTTATCACGCTGATGTAGGCCGATGGAAGGTTCATCTAAAATGTACAGGACTCCCATTAAGGAGGAACCAATCTGGGTAGCAAGACGGATACGTTGGGCTTCCCCACCGGAAAGAGTACCGGCAGATCGGTTTAACGTTAAATAATCCAGTCCCACATTCATTAGAAAACCAAGCCGTTCATTAATTTCTCGCAGTATTAATCTTGCAATGGCCCGTTCTTTCTCTGTCAGCTCCAATGTATCAAAGAAGGTTTTGGCAGTGTGTACCGACAGCTTTGTCACTTCCCCAATATGGGACTCTCCTATTTTCACAGCGAGACTTTCCTTCTTGAGACGGTACCCTTTACACTCTGGGCAGTCGGTGCGCGTCATATACTGTTGCATCTGTTCGCGTGTGTACTCGGAACTTGTTTCGTGATAACGCCTTGCAATGTTTCGCAAAACACCTTCGAAGTAAATATGTCGTTCACGGACGACGCCACGCTCATTCTCAAAACGAAATAGGAACTTTTCACTGCCGCTTCCGTACAAGATCAGCTCGATATGTTCCCTGGGAAGTTCCTTTACTGGCACATTCATATCAATGTTGAAGTGCCGGCAGACGGACGAGAGCAGCTGCGGATAATATTGGGAGCTTGTCGGTTCCCAAGCGGCAATAGCGTGGCCTTTTAGCGTTCGGTCCCAATCAGGGATGACCAACTCCTCGTCCACTTCCAGTTTACTGCCGATCCCATCACAAGCAGGACACGCGCCAAATGGACTGTTGAAAGAAAAGAGGCGCGGTTCAAGTTCACCGATCGTAAAGCCGCAATATGGACAGGAATGGTGCTGATTAAATAGAAGCTCTTCCTCGCCAATAACGTCAACCAAAGCTCTTCCCCCACCTAACTCGAGGGCTGTTTCCAGCGAATCGGATAAACGCGTCTCGATCCCTTCTTTAATTACGATTCTGTCCACAACTACTTCAATATCATGCTTTTTATTCTTCTCCAGCTTAATCTCGTCACTTACTTCGCGCATCTCCCCATCAACTCGAACCCGGACAAACCCTTTTTTCTTCAGATCTTCCAACACTTTAACGTGCTCACCTTTCCGGCCGGAGATGAGCGGCGAAAGGATTTGCATTTTTGTTCTTTCTGGAAAAGCTAACATCCGATCCACCATCTGCGGAATCGTCTGGGAGGAGATCTCCACTTGGTGAACCGGGCAAATTGGGCGTCCTACCCGCGCGAACAGTAGCCGTAAATAGTCATAGATTTCCGTCACCGTTCCGACCGTCGAGCGGGGATTCTTGCTCGTCGTTTTTTGGTCAATGGAAATCGCCGGAGACAGTCCTTCAATCGAATCAACATCCGGCTTATCCATTTGTCCCAGGAATTGCCGCGCGTATGCGGATAGTGATTCCACATAGCGGCGCTGCCCTTCTGCATAAATCGTATCAAACGCTAAGGACGATTTCCCAGACCCCGAAATACCGGTGAAAACAACCAATTTATCACGCGGAATCGTTACATCGATATTCTTCAAATTGTGAGAGCGAGCACCTTTAATGTTCAAATTTTCAAGTGGCATCAAGGTCATCCTTCCGCTTTAATTTCTAGTAGCATGTCACGCAGCTCTGCAGCACGCTCAAACTGCAGGTCTCTCGCTGCCTGTTTCATTTCAGACTCTAATTCTTCCATGACTCGTTGACGTTCTTTCTTACTTAATTTATCTAAAGCAGGTTTATCAAAATCATTTTGATCTTCCAATGTAATAGTCGCTTGAATGAGCTCTGGTATGGCCTTCTGGATCGTCTTCGGAACAATTCCGTGTTCTTCATTGTACGCTTTTTGGATCTCACGCCGCCGCGTTGTTTCTTGAATCGCCGTCTCCATAGAGTCGGTGATACGATCCGCATACATAATCACGTGTCCATTCGCATTCCTCGCAGCCCGACCCATCGTCTGTATCAACGATCGTTCCGCCCGGAGGAACCCTTCTTTATCGGCGTCCAAAATGGCCACAAGTGACACTTCCGGGATATCCAGTCCTTCTCTAAGCAAGTTAATGCCGACGAGGACATCGAATTCTCCAAGCCGCAGCTGGCGGACGATATCAATCCGTTCCAGCGTCTTAATATCAGAGTGCAGATACTTAACGCGAATGCCCACTTCTTTTAAATAATCAGTCAGATCTTCGGCCATTTTTTTCGTAAGCGTCGTGACTAATACCCTCTCTTTCATTTCTTTTCGTTCATTTATTTCGCCGATCAAGTCATCAATTTGGCCTTCAATAGGCCGGACATCAATGGTTGGATCAAGCAGGCCTGTCGGACGGATAATCTGCTCAACCATTTTCGGTGTGTGTTCTAGTTCGTAAGGCCCGGGTGTAGCAGACACAAACACCGCCTGGCTGATCCGCTTTTCAAACTCTTCAAAACGAAGCGGCCGGTTATCGAGCGCTGATGGCAGTCGGAACCCGTGGTCCACTAACACTTGTTTTCGCGCCTGGTCGCCGTTAAACATACCACGGACTTGCGGAAGAGAAACATGAGATTCATCAACAACAAGAAGAAAATCATCCGGAAAATAATCGAGCAACGTGTACGGTGCATCCCCTGGATTTCGGAATGTTAAGTGCCTGGAATAGTTTTCAATTCCTGAACAGAAGCCCATTTCTTTCATCATCTCAATATCATAATTCGTACGCTGCTCAAGACGCTGCGCTTCTAATTCTCTTCCCTTGTCACGGAAATATGCCAATTGTTCCTGCAGTTCTTTCTCAATGTTCTTTATCGCCTTCGTTAACTTCTCTTCTCTCGTTACGAAGTGGGAAGCCGGGAAGATGGCGACGTGACTTCGTTGTCCCAAAATCTCACCCGTGAGCGCATCGACTTCCGTAATCCGGTCAATTTCATCACCAAAAAACTCAACACGCACGCAATGCTCATCACGAGATGCCGGAAAAATTTCTACAACGTCGCCGCGTACGCGGAATGTTCCCCGCACAAAGTTGATATCATTTCGTTCGTATTGAATATCAACAAGCTCTCGAAGCACCGCGTCCCGTTCTATTTCCATGCCGGTCCGGAGCGACAACACGAGATCCCGATACTCCTCCGGCGAACCTAAACCGTAAATACAAGACACACTTGCGACAATGATGACATCATTCCGTTCAAACAACGAACTCGTCGCCGAATGGCGCAACTTATCAATCTCATCATTAATACTCGCATCTTTTTCTATATACATATCCGTTTGCGGGACATACGCTTCCGGTTGATAAAAATCATAGTAACTAACGAAATACTCTACCGCATTATTTGGAAAGAGTTCCTTAAATTCACTGTACAGTTGACCTGCCAATGTTTTATTATGAGCCATCACAAGCGTTGGCTTGTTTATTTCTTTTACGACATTCGAAACAGTGAATGTCTTACCCGTGCCTGTGGCGCCTAAAAGCGTCTGGTATTTCTTTCCGGCCAACAATCCCTCTGTCAACGCCTCTATTGCTGTTGGCTGATCACCTTCCGGCTTGTACTTGGAGACCAACTCAAATGTTTCATTCATGTATCTTTCCTCACTTTTTCCGCATATCTATAAGCGTTAAAATTGTTTCCGTTTCTATATGGACTACTGTACTATTATACCACACCTGATTGCGAATCAAACGATTATTCGAATATGTGTTCGTATTTTTAGTTAAAAAAACAACGGTAGTTAAACCGTTGTATGTCGTATCTAAAAAGCAAAACCTTTACGTGAAGTTAAATTTCGTGTTTATCCTTCTTTGGCCGGGTAAGCGTATTCTTTTTCTTTTACGAAGAGCAGACCAAGCTCATGGTGTTCGTTATCATAAACTGCTGCCTGGGTGTGCCTGATTTCTCCTTGTGTATCCAATACCTCTATTTTACTATACGCGGAATTACGTTGAACAGCGTTGTAAAATTGGCTGGTATTGTTTACAGAAGCACCATTCACTTTGACAATCACTTCACCGGGAAGAAGACCCATTTTTGCTGCCGGTGAATCAGGGAGCACGCCCAAGATGATTAACCCTTTGGCTCGCAGCGTAAACAGCGGGGGCTGGTATTGCTTTTCGCGTTTCGCCAATAAAGTGACGGTTACACGTAAAAGAAAAGCTCCAGCCACGATATAAAGAAAAGTAAGCGGGTAGTAAATAGTCAAGATAGCACTAAGCGCGACGGCTACACCGATTAAGAGAATACACTTCCCCATTTTTTCGCAAGCATAGGCCGGCTGTGTATGAAAAATATCTCCTCTCGCTCCAATTGCTGCCGGTATTAACAGGAGCGAAAAGCTACTATCTCCAAACGGGATAACCGGCCAATAAGGCATAACTTCAAGGACCCCGCCTGGAATGAACATAAAAAGCGGCACGAACCAGATCCGCTGCATGCGCTGCCCGCCGACCCATTTCCCACGGCTGCTTTCCGTAAGAAAAGGTGACGTATAGCGTTTCCCATTCTTCCAGATCAGTATCCCTTCTGCCATCAACATCAGGGAAAGCATAATAACAACAGGCAAGTATGTACCTTCAAAAGGTGTGATCCACTGTTCTAGTAATGGATGATCCAGTCCCCAGATAGGAAGCAGGTAAGCTAATATAACAGCTGTACCTACGGTATAGGCAGGTGACAATAACGTCACTCTTCCTGTAAGTAGGAATAGAAAGGTAATGATCCCCATGAGAAAAACAACAGAAATTGGAACGACTATTCCAACTACGGTTATGATAATGGAAAGAATCAATCCAGCAAGAAAACCAGGGATAATAGGAACAGTAAGATCAAACAACGCGCTGTACACTTTCATATGGAAATCACGGCGCTCCCGCTTCACGCGAAAGTAACCGAGTATCGCCATAACAATTGGAAGTACATATGTTAACGGATGCAATAGAAAGCGTCCAACACTGTTTAGTAGTTCCCAGCCAATCATCTCCATGACTGCAACCCCTTTTCTTCTAAAATCGACACGAGAAACTGCCACACGGTCAGTTCAGCAGGCAGCTTCAAGCGTCTACATCTGTTTACTGCGAGCCAGCTATTTCAATAGCTTTTTTCAATTGTCTATCATTCGCAGAATCCCGTATTAATTCCAGAAGTGCCTGATTCATGTGGGATGCTGTTTTTTCATTAATAATACCTGTTGCTTCTAAACCCTTTTCTTTTTGAAACTCGCGAACTTCAGCTGCGGTATTTTCGTCATAATATCCATCTTGACGACCCGGATCAAGTCCTAGTCCTTGAAGCATTTTCTGGGCAATCTCCACCTGCTCTCCGATGTCGTCTTTCGCAAGTTTATCTTCCGGAGAGAGGACAGCCGAGTAGAAGTAATCAGGTTGTTTCACTTTCACCGTAGGAGTAACTCCTTTTTCATTTATCCAATTTCCATCCGGCGTGAGCCATTTAAACATAGAAAGCTTTAGCTCACTGCCATCTCCAAGCTGCAAAGACTGCTGGACGGTACCTTTCCCATACGTTGTTTCACCGACTAGTTCATATCCACCCGCTTCTTTCAGAGCTGCGGCCAAAATCTCCGAGGCAGATACACTGCCTTTGTCAATTAATCCAACGATCGGGTAAGGTTTCTTCTCTTCTAAGGTGGAAATAGAACGTCCTTTTTCACCATTAGGATCTTCAATTTGGACAACAGTCTTATCGCCTGGGATAATCAGGTCGCCAATTTCCTCCACACTCGTTAAAAAGCCACCGGGATTGCCTCTGACGTCTATCACTAAACCATCAATACCTTGATCTTCTAATTTTTTCAAGTGTGTTTCAAATTCTTTTGCTGTATCCTCCGAAAAAGAAGTCAACTCCAGATAACCTATCGATTCACCGTTTTCTTCCATCACCTCAGAACGAACTGTTTCCACTGGTATTTCATCCCGTTTCACTTCTACCTTAAACGGGTCTGTCGTTCCTTGACGACGTACGGTAAGCGTAACAGTGGTGCCTTTTTCACCTCGAATTTTCAAGACAGTATCATGAAGAGAATCCCCTTCTGTGCTTTCACCGTTCACTTCCACTATTTGATCATTCGGGCGTAGACCAGCTTTATCAGCAGGAGAATCTCGGAACGGCGAAACAATCGTCACCGTGTCGTCCACCATACTGACTTCCGCACCGATTCCTTCAAAAGAAGACTCAAGCGACTGGGTAAATTCATCTGCAGTCTCTTTATCCATATAGGCAGAATGAGGATCCCCCAATTCTTCTACCATCCCTGACAAAGCCCCTTCAATCAACTTGTCTTCATCGACATCCTCCATATATTTTTCATTTATAATGTCATAGACTTGTTCTATTTTATCCATGCCTTCTGCTGTGGAGGCAGCAGAATCACTTTCCGCTTCTTCAGACGGTGTTGTTGAAGAGGCAGAACGAGAAGAATCTGAACCGTCGCTGATATTCATTCCCGCAAATACACCGCCAGTTCCTGCTATTAACACAGCAGCCGTAACCGCCGCCGCTGCCTTTGTTTTCCATTTCATTCACTTCCACCTCAGCTCTGTATCGTTCACTCCTCTATATTCTAGCACGAAACAAAGGACTGCAAAAATAATATTACGAAAGGAAAAAACAGATACGAAAAATTTTCTGAATAATCATTATGTTAACCGGTCATTATTGTGGTATACTAGAGGAATAACACTATACTACTATGGAGGTTTTGTGATGAGTAAACTAAAAGAAAAGCGCAGAAGTCAGATTTTAATAGCTTCGCTGCAGGCTATTGCTGATAAAGGGTTCCACTCCCTTACCTTGCAAGACATTGCTGATTATGCTGGTGTAAGTAAGGGCGTGACGAATTACCACTTTAAAAATAAAGAAGACGTGCTACGCCATTTATTGGAATGGATTACTGACAAAATTTATGAAAAAGAATATAACGCTATCCAAAAAGAAACAACCGCCATCGGAAAATTAACAGCCTACGTGAACGCGGCTTTCTCCACCCCCGCAGAAAACAAACGGTTTTTTCGCGTTTACATTGATTTTTTAGGCCAAGTTAGACATAACAGTCATTTCAAAGACATTAACGATAAGTTTTATGAAAACTGTTGGCGAATCGGAAATGAAATTGTAACGCTCGGCCAAGAGGAAGGAATTTTTCCTGAGATGGATAAGCAAAAGGCGTCTATTTCCATTCGTGCTTTAATCGACGGCTGTCTAATCCAGTGGTTAATGAGAGAGCAAGATGAGCTTCATGAATACTACAAGGAGATTTGCCTAGAAACGTTAAAATCTTCTCTGATGAACCAAAACATCGTTAGTCAATAACTTTTCAGCCACAGCTACAACACTCTTAGACACTCAAACAGGCTGCTCCAGTATCCAAAAAGGACTGGAACAGCCTGATTTTTTATATTTTCACCACTTTCCTCCCTGTGACAGCACCTTGCAAGATATCTGATAACGTTGACGGAAGGTCAGAAAGCGTAATTTCATCCGCAATCTCTTCAAGGTGTTTGGCTATTTTGAAATCACTTGCCAGTTTGTCCCAAACCTTCCTGCGTCGTTCCATCGGGCAATACACAGAATCAATACCAACCAAATTTGCACCTCTTAAAATAAACGGGAAAACACTAGTTGGTACTTTACCGCCCCCAGTTAGCCCGCTTACCGCAGCAGTCCCCCCATACTTTAACGTACTCAGGATATAAGCTAGGGTTTCACCACCGACAGGGTCAACTGCCCCTGCCCA
Organism: Bacillus piscicola; assembly: GCF_022458745.1. Taxonomy (GTDB): domain Bacteria; phylum Bacillota; class Bacilli; order Bacillales; family Marinococcaceae; genus Alteribacillus_A; species Alteribacillus_A piscicola. The sequence goes on along the minus strand of NZ_JAJJJF010000001.1, from coordinate 411,654 downwards.
GCGCTGCTTATCAAGCGGACGTATTTTCTCGGGGTTGACATCCGAGCGTGATATCACCTCTGAGGCACCCAAGCTTTTCAAGTAATCGATCTGCTCTGTTGACCCTGTACTTGCAACCACTTCATACCCAAGCTTTGCGAGCATAGCAACTGCCATACTTCCTACACCGCCTGTTGCACCCGTAACAAGGACAGGACCACTATCTGGCTTTACTCCTTCTTCTTCCAATCGCAATATGGATAACGCAGCTGTAAACCCTGCTGTTCCGTATATCATCGATTCTTTCAAAGTTAAACCATCTGGTAAGGGTACCACCCATTCAGAAGGGACACGAGCATATTCACTAAAGCCACCATCGTGAGATACCCCAAGCCCGTAGCTTGTGACAATTACTTCATCGCCCGAAGCATAACGGCTGTCGTCTGAACTTTCTACTATTCCAGCTAAATCAATTCCAGGGACAATTGGATAACCTTTGACAATGTTCCCATTTGGAATACTCGCCAGTCCATCTTTGTAGTTCACACTGGAATAATGAACTTTAATCAGCACTTCTCCTTGTGGTAAATCGTCCTTTGTGCGTTCTTTTAAATCAACCAAAATATCTTTTTCCCCGTTTTTGTTTACTACCAATGCTTGAAAATTATTCATTTTGCTACCCCCTTATCCTCTGTATATAAACCTGTCTCATAATCTTTAAACTTTACCATTGCTATAATCCCCAGCATTGGTCCTATACTTAACAGTGTAAACACCCATTCCCAACCAATAATAGATTGAAAGATTGGAACTAAATTAATGGAGATAATCGTAATTAAAAAGCCAATGCACATTTGAAAGGTTAAAGCGGTCCCAACATACTCTATCTCGGCGAATTCAGATACCCCCACTGAAAATTGAGCGGAATCAGCAATAACAGCTCCTCCCCAAATTAGGGCCAATACTACAGTTATCCATATATTACTTCCAAAGGTTAAACCTATTCCAATGGCACATAGTCCACTAACTGACATCGCTGTAATAGTTAAAGAGGAACGTCCAATTTTATCTGCCACAATTCCTCCCACTACACAACCAACTCCTCCTGCAATTCCAATGGAAGTAAAGGAAACAAGCATACTTAACCAGGGATCTGAGGAAGGCGAGTAAGTTAAGAAACTGGCAGCTAAAAAAGAAGGAAGCCAAGTCCACATTGCATATAATTCCCACATGTGACCGAAATAACCATAGTTAGCCAACATTACTGGCTTGTTCATTACTACTTTCTTCATTAAACCTAATGAAAAAGGAGTTTTTTTAGAAGGTATCGGAGCATCTTTCAGTATTCCGTAAATTAGCATAGCTGCCAATATAGCAAGAATAGAGCTAATCAAAATCACCAGTCGACTATCTATGAAAGCTACAAATATAGAAATAAAATGTGGAAATGATGAACCCAATGTTAAGGACGCTATTAGGATCCCTGTTGCAATGCCTCGTTGTTTTGGAAACCATTGAGAAATGAGTTTAACTGATGTAGGATAAACACCGGCTAAAATAATACCAGTTAAAATACGAAGCGTAATTCCGATGATTGCTTGGTCTACAAAGATAAGCAATCCATTGAACATAGCCCCTAATAGTGCTGAGAGAGCAAATAGTTTTCTAATATTAAATCTGTCGGCTAAACCAAAATAAGCACTTATTAATGCCCCAATTACAAAACCAGTTGGAACTGATGCAGATAACCAAGCCTCTGTGAATGAGGTTAAGCCCCAACTCTCTTTTAAGTCAGGGGCTATAACGGATGCACTGAACCAAAGGCTTAAGGAGAACAATACGGCCGTACCAATCAGAGCCAGTGCTGCCCATCTATTCTCCATCATAGGTCCTCACCTCTCATTCTTTCAGCGACTTGATTATCAGTAAAGATTTTCAATCAGCTTTTTGCGATTATATGCTATGGCTGTTCCAGCAATGAAGTCTCACTGCTGGAACAGCCATAATAACTTACACCTTCACACTATTTGGTGATTTTTCCTTTAATGCCACCAATCCATCAACTGCACGGCATCCCATATTTTCTGACAGTACCATCATAGGGTTTATTTCAATTTCTTGTATTTGATCTCGGTAATCCAATGCTAAATTTGACATTTTCACTATTGTTTTAGCCAGTGATTCAATATCTCCCTTTGGCTTACCTCTATAACCGGATAACAGTGTATGGAGTTTAGTTTCCTTAATCATCTCTAAAGCTTCCGCGTAATCTACAGGGGCTACTCGTGAACTATAATCATTTAGTAACTCTACCAGAATTCCACCAGATCCCAGGATGACTGTCGGGCCAAATAACCGATCATTTTTAACTCCAATTAAAGCTTCGATTCCACCCTGGACCATTTCTTCCACAACAATACCATTGATAAAAGCATCTGGATGTTTCAGTCTTACGGAAGTCATGATCTCTTCAAATGCTATCTTTACTTCTTCAGCGTTCTGCAAATTCAGCTTCACACCGCCAGCATCTGATTTATGAGGAACGTCTGCTGACTCCACCTTCATCACTACAGGATATCCTATTGATTCAGCTTGGAGGGCAGCCTTTTCTGGTGTCGTAACGAGCTCTTTTTCGGAAATTCCTATTCCATACTCTTTCAATAATTCTTGACTTTCTCTTTCTGTCAGTACCGGTTTATCTGGCAATCGTCCAACATTACTGTTCGTTTGTTTTTCTGATGCTCTAACTTTATTATTTCGCAGCATGGATGAATACCAACTTAAATTTTTTATCGCTGTCAATGCTGGCCGAGCCCCTACTAAAAGCGGGATGCCATTTTCTTTAAGCCTTTTGCACACTGCTTTGTCCGCTCCTCCTGAATTAGGAGTGAAGCAAATCATGGGTTTATCATAAATTTTAGCGTTTTCTATGATACTCTCAACGATAACCTGGGTAGCTTTGTTGTTTTTAAGAGAAACTTCATTGATATCCATCTGAGAAACGGCAATCACATCAACATTCTGGTCCTCAGCCAATGTACTTAAGCATGTGGAATAAAGGTCCTTATCAAGCGCGGCGTTCCCAGTAGTATCAAGAGGATTACCCATACTTCCAAAATCAGGTAACACATTTGCCAATCTATCTTTCGTGTCATTTGAAAACTCCGAAAACTCAATCCCTAATTCTTCCCCGAGATCAGCGTACATCCCTGCCTCGCCACCAGATGTAGTCGTGATAGCTAAATTGGGACCGTTCATTCTTTTATTATTAGAAAACAACACCGTAGTTTCGATCAATTCATCTATATCATTCACTCGAATAATCCCTTTTTGTTTCAATAAAGTGTCGATAACTTGATCACTACCTGTCATGCTTCCTGTATGGGCCACCGCGGATTCAGCTGCTTTCTCAGATTTGCCAACTTTGAAAACAATAATAGGCTTTTTATTTTTAAATGCTATTTCTGCCGCTTTCACAAACCTATCTGGATCCTTGATCCCTTCAAGGAATCCGATTATTACATCTGTATCTGGATCATTCGCCAAATACTCTAGATAGTGGCTGCTGTTAACAACCGTTTCATTACCACTCGAGACAATGGAACTCATCCCTACTCCTCGTTGACTCAGTTCACCAGCAATCGCGTGCATTAACCCTCCGCTCTGGAAAACCCCCCCGACGTTACCCTTCAGAAACTCATCAGGGAAGAAAAATCCATAAGATGAGAAACTATAAGAAGCATTTATCAATCCTAGGCAATTAGGACCGCATACAGCAAAATTATTTTCTTTAGAAAATCGAACGAGCTGGTCTGATTTTTCTTTTCCGGCTCCTTCTCCCTCTCCAAACCCACTTGAAATAACAACTGCGCTCGTGGCTCCTTTAAGTTTGGCTTGTTCGAGTGCCGGAATGACATGATCCCCTGGAATACTAACGTAAATCGAATTAATAGTAGAAGGTATATCACTAATAGTTGGATAACATGTCTTACCATGGACCGTGTCGTACTTGGGGTTCACAAAATAAATATCTCCCTTGTACCCTAAGTTAATAAGATTCCTATAAGCAAGTGTTGCTCTGTTTTCTTTTGGGGAAATTCCTATTATGGCAATTGAATCAGGCTTAAATAATGTATCTAAATCATAGTTTAAATAACCCATAAGTCTATTCCTCGCCCTCTCCTAGTTTTTACTCAAAATTCTTATTGGCCTCACTTAGAAAGTTTTTTAATCCTTTCTCTTTTATAGCCTCTCCAACGTCAGCAATATCTTTTTCGGAATTTAGGAAAAACATTGAAATCGAAGCTTCCAGATTATAATCAAGTGATTCTTTAATATTCATCATTTCATAAATTTTATTAATAGCGTTCTTTGTTATTTTTAGTGCGGACGGTGGAATATTCGCCATTTTCTCTGCTAACTTCATAGACTCTTCCATTAAGCTATCCTGAGATACAACTTTATTGTAAACACCTATTCTATGTCCTTCTTCCGCATCAACTGAATCTCCTGTGAAAAGCAATTCTTTTGACTTTCTCAGCCCAAGGACCCATGGCATCATTAATGTCGGAGGAGCTGATCCAAATCGAATCTCCGGCTCTCCAAAAATTGCCTTATCAGACGCGATTGCCACATCTGCAGATAGCACCCAGTCTGCCGCTCCTCCCAATGCATAACCATCCACAGCAACAATAACCGGCATCCGCAAATTCCACATTTTCAGTGATACGCCGAGCATATCATTGAGATGATCTCTCCACACCTCAGAAGGTTCTTCTCCTATTGGGGAAGGCATATCAAATACTTCTTTTAAATCAACTCCTGATGAGAAGTTGTTATTCGTCCCTGTCAAAATAACTGCGTTTATTGTTTTATCCTTCTCTGCCTCATCTAAGGCGTTCCAAACATCTATTGTCAGTTGTTTATTAATCGCATTCAGTTGCTTAGGGCGGTCCATCGTAATAATAGCTACGTTACCTTTTACTTCAACCTCTACCGTTTCATACTTTTTTGTGATGTTCATTCAAATCATCCTTCCAATTTGCTATTTGTTTTTAATAATTAAAATTTTTCAATTATTGAAATACCATTTCCATAGAGAGAATCCTATAATAGATAAACAGACCCCAAACCCATACAACCACACGGATAACATAGCATTAACAAATATAACTACTCACCCCTTCCAATTTACCTAGCGTTTACAACTTCTTTTGAAGAAGTCTTTTCCTCCGTTGACTCCGTAGCAGCTGGTGTTTTCATTATATATGCTAATATAATCATTGTCCCAATCCCTATAAGGGTGGACCATGCTCCTGCTGCCATGGTGCTCTGCTCGATCCCTCCAAAGTAAATAATAAAGTAAGATAGTAATCCAACAATCATAGAAGCTTCAGCTGCACGAGGAGACGCTTTTTTCTTACCAAAAACAGCGTATAAAATGGGGCCCATTGTCCCGGCAGCTACTCCCGAAATACCGATCCACATCACGTCTCCCATATACTGAGGCGGCTTAAGGACGATAAGGAAAGCAACAATACCAACTATTACCACCGCCACACGACTTATCAATAGAGATGTACGGTGAACTTTCTCTTCACTAGCTCTAATAATACCGCGTCTCACTAGAACTTTTCGATATATATCGTTTGCAAAAACAGTGGAAATAACAACGAATATTCCGTCTGTAGTCGACATGGCAGCAGCCAAAATAACGACACCCATAAATGCAGCAATGATGGCCGGCGAAGCCCATACTACGTATTCCATTAATGCTAAGTCACTAGCAGACACACTATTTCCAAGACCAACGCGGCTGTATATCCCTCCAAATAAAACTACTAAACAAAGTGCGGTAGTAACAACATACGTCAAAATCATTTTACCTAAATCTTTTTCATTTTTCAGACCAAGTACTTTATTAAATAACTGCGGGGCTGAGGCAAATGCCCACTGAATAATGACAGCACCTGTAATAGCAGTCATGGAATAAAAGTAGGTAGAATCAGGATTAAACACGGTAGTCAAGTTAATGTCTTGCGATGACAAATTTGTTGTGATTTGCGAAAAAGTAGCCGTGATACTCCCATCCCAGAACACCACTATGCCGGATATGAAAACTGCTGTACCTGCAACAGCCATCATTACAGCCTGGACTGCATCTGTATAGACATCGGCAAATGCCCCGCCTGCAAACACATACACTACAACTATAACGGCAATCACAATTAATCCGGTGGTATAGGACATCCCCAGCATATATTCAAAAATTCTTGCCCCTGCTGCAAATTGAGCCGCGATGTAAAATAGATTAAAAAGCATGATCAGCCCTGTCCCAATTCGCAATAAATCACTATTATAGAAATCCCCTAACCAGTCTGGGAGTGACAGGGATTTTTGGAAAGTGTTTAATTTTCTTGCTTTTCTAGCTACCATTAAGACTCCTATTGGGCCTCCTCCCATCATAGCTAAAAATAACCAAAGGTTTGAATAACCCCATTCATGAGACCAACCGGGATAACCAAGGAAGGTAGCTGCACTAAAGTAAGTCGCGGCGAACGACAATCCAAGTACATATGGCCCTAAATTACCTCCGCCGATAGCGAAGTCGCTTACACTTGTAGTTTTCTTTGCGCTGATATAGCCTAACAACATCATAACTGCTAAAAATATACCGAACCCTATCCACATGTAAACCCGCAACTCATCCATTTTTCTCTCTCCTTTCTGTCGAAGGATATAACCGCAAAATCACAAAGTGGAGGAAAGGAGGAGAGGAGTAGGACCCCTCCTTATACTTTATTTTTCTACAATTAATTCTGGTACAAGTTTAATAGAATCGGCGATCGTAGCTCGGTTCGGTGAAGTTTCAATCACTTTTTGATGAATTTCTTGAAAATCTTCTTCACTGCCATCGCCTTTTACTCTAATTTTATACTTAACATCTTTCATCCCTATTGGGGAATCAGGATTCACTTCTAAAAATCCTCTTAAATCCAAGCCGCCTTCGATATCTATTTCTAGCTTTTCAAGTTTTATCCCTTTCACGGCCGCTCCTACTGTATAACCTACTAACATGCACGCTCCCATTCCACCAAGAAGATACTCTTGCGGAGTAGGCTGTGAATCCTTTCCCAGTAACTGAGGCGGCTCATCAATTTCAAAGGAGAAGTTTCTTGATAGCTCCTGTTCTCCGAGCGTAATGCCTTGTGTCGTTACTCTGGATTTAGTACCGCCAAGCCATTCAAGGTTCACCTTATAGTCAATCATCGCATCCTTTTCACTCTTGCTGATTGTCTCTCTATACCCTTGTAGTCCCTCTACGTCAATTCCGTTTAACAATTCATCTACTTTATTACCCATATATATACCTCCTAAAAAGAATTAACTTTTTTATTGACTCATCTTTGAAATTGAAAGTTTGTCATCCCAGTTTTCTAGAGGATGATTGTGGTTGTCTCCGTAAACAAACATGTCATTTACCTTAGAGTCTGAAACATCTGTCAAATTTTTATATGTCCATTGCGGGTTTCTATCTTTGTCTACTAAAACGGAACGTACTCCTTCATAAAAATCAGGATTTTTCATGAAATTCATACTTAAATTGAACTCCATTTGAAAACATTCCATAACAGACTGTGTTGTTCCTCTTAGCAGTTGCTCCAGGGTTGTTTTCAGAGATAACGATGACTTTTCTTTTAATGCTTGCAATGTATTCTGAGCCCATTCATCATCTTGTTCCCTGGATAATGAATCAATAATTTCTTTTATACTATTAAACTGAAAGTGTTTATCAATCTTATCCTGAACACTTTTCAGTTGGGACTCACCTGCGGATTCACTAACTTTCTGAATTATGCTTTTAATAATTTCATCGGCTTCTTCCTTATCCCATTCTGCATTTTCTATCTCCCAGACCATTTCAGGCCACTTATCCTTACTTACTAAATATTCAGCAGCCCCGACATATACAATATCTTCGACTCGTAGGACTGGTGATGAAAGGGCAAGATAACGTCCTGTATATCCAGGCATATTATTGAGGAAGTAGCTTGCTCCCACATCAGGAAAGAATCCTATGTTCATTTCCGGCATGGACCATTTTGTCTTTTCATTTACAATTCGATACGTTGTTCCCTCAGATATACCTACTCCACCTCCCATAACGACGCCGTTCATGAAGGTGATTGTAGGCTTGGGATAGTGATGTAACAAGAGATTCATTTTGTATTCTGTGCTGAAGAAATTGAATGCCGCTTGAGAGTTATTCGATCCCTTGGCTTCGTAAAGAGCGCGCATATCACCCCCGGCACAAAATCCTTTCTCTCCCTCTCCGCTTATACATACCGTGACTATTTCATCGTCATTTTTCCACTCCTCTAATGTGAGCAAAATACTTTTTACCATTTCATAATTTAAAGAGTTGAGCGCCTTTGGACGGTTAAGCTTAATCCAGCCAACTTTATTTGTTTTTTTAAATATGACCGAAGAATTTGTGGTTGCGCCTTCCATGTGATCCTCCTTTCTTCTTAGACTTAAAAAGATCTCAATACTTCTTTAAAATCAATTATCCTTAAAAACTGGCTTTCTTTTCTCTACGAATGCTGTAACCCCCTCTTTCATATCCTCAGATTCGAACATTTCCCCAAATAATACGGCTTCTTTTTGAAGCCCCTCAGATAAACTAGTGTTCAGACCTTCTGTCACTGCCTTCAAAGCTGCCGAAACTGAAACTCTGCTTTTTTGGCTGGCAATAATTTCTGCCCACTCTTTTGCCATCTGTAGTACTTCTTCTTTGTCTGCAGCTTTGTTTACTAATCCAAGCTCCTCAGCTTCGTCTCCTTTGATGTTTTTACTTAAAAGGATCATCTCTAACGCCTTCGCCTTATTTGTCAGTCTCGGCAATCGCTGAGTTCCCCCGAAACCAGGGATTAGTCCTAAATTTAATTCCGGCTGCCCGAGAACTGCGTCTCTAGAGGCTATTCTCATGTGACAACTCATGGCTAATTCCATCCCGCCTCCTAAACAAGCTCCATTTATTGCGGCTATGACTGGAATAGGCATCTCTTCAATTTTCTGGAATACTTCTTGTGCTGTTTTTGCCATCGATTCACCGAGTCCTACTTTACCAAACCCATCTTGAAATTCTTTTATATCAGCCCCTGCAACAAAGAATTTTCCTTCACCGGTTAAAATAATGGCTTTAACATTTTCTTGACTGCTTACATAGTCCATACACTCAGATATCTCTCGTATCGTTTCGGTATTCAAAGCATTTGCCGGGGGGTTATTAACATATACAGTAGCAATATTCTCATCAACTACAATTTTTAGGGTTTTAAATTCTACAGTGTCAACTCGACTCAAACCATATCTCTCCTTTAATTATTTTATTTGTAAATATTTTGACCAGACAGTATAAATGCACTTAAAAAAAATATAAGTGATATACATGTGAGGTTTTCTATTTTCATTATAAAACTAATTAAACTGTCTAGTCAACACAATTTTATAACATTTTTTCTTTTTGGAATTAACTAACTTCTTTTGTGTTAAAAGAACTTTATTCTTCTGTAAGAAAAGGAGCAATGGCAAGTTTGTTAATAGGCACCCCATAGGGACATGGAATTACCTCACTGTTTTTATAATGATTAATCCCTAAGTCTTTTATTTTCTGTTCATAATTTGTACTCAACTGAGGATGATAATATATTTGAGCCAACTTAACAAAAAACATAGGCCCAGCGATTGCATCACGATTTTCGTGTGAATACAGCGTTGATGCAGATAAACAGACTTGACAGTCCGTACATTTATTTACAGCCTTGTATTCTTCAGACACATGAGTAGTTTCCCCACTTTTAGTATCTGGGATAAGACCTTTCTCTATAATTGTGTCCGTAATATAAGAACGCTCAACAACTAAATCCTGAACAACCGGGACATTATCTAAAGGTTCAACCAACATGTCATTTTTAACTTTCGTCAAACAGGCCATTTTTTCTTTTCCATTCACCTTTACCGCACATAGGCCGCAATCCTTGAATCGGCAACCGTATCGAATAGCCAAGGTGGGATCCTGTTCTGTTTGTATTTTTTGCAAAGCGTTCAGCAACGTTGTTTCCCCATCGCGCGCATCTACTTGATAAGCTACTTGTTCATTTAAATGATCTGTTTTTCTTTTAATAGATAAAGTTAGAAATGCCATCGCCATCCCTTCCTAATTCTTAGTATCGTACATAAGACATTCATTTATAAACAATCTGTGCATTCATTTCATCTCGAGAAGTATTAACCCTTACGTTATATAAACCGAGCGTGCTTTCATTTGGATAATCTAGCCGGAAATGGCTTCCCCTCGATTCTGTTCGTTTTAATGCACTTATTATGATACTCTTCGCAGTCACCAACATAGATTTCAATTCAATCGTATTCAATATAACTTGACGATAGGCTGAGTTACACCAATCTATGTTCAAGCTTTGCGCCTTACGTTCAATTTGGATCACCTTGTCCAAGGCTATTCTTAAACCTTTCTCTTCTCTGATCAATCCAGCATACTGCCACATCACGGATGATAATTCATCTTTTAGCTTGAATGGGGAATAGACCCCTTTTTCGTTAGAAAGAGACTTTTTATAGTTATCAATAAATGATTGAAGAACTAATTTACTAACACACTGATCCCTTTTCCCCGTTACTTTTTCTGCAGCTCTATGCCCTACTAATCGACCAAAGACCAATCCTTCAAACAAAGACATGGATCCCATCCGTCCAGCACCATGAACTCCTCCCACAGCTTCACCGGCAGCCATCAAACCATCTACAGTCGTATTGCCATCATGATCTACTATTACTCCCCCCATTATGTAGTGCAACGTTGGCACTACTTTAAATGGCTCCTTCCATTTATAGCTTTTTGCTCCATAGGCGTATTTTAAGCCCTCAAGAGAGCCTGCTTGTTTAGCATTTTCCCAAGCTTTCCTTCCTGCTACTTCTTTTGTGTTTGCAGAGGGATCCAGCCATACTGTGTTGCGAAAGTCTGCTGTCCCACCGCTCATTTGTAAAGCTATTTTGCGGCTAACCGCTTCCCGGGTTTGGTTTGGTATGTCATCAAGAAAAACCTCCCCATTATCATTAGTCAGCACTCCGTAAGGACCAGCAGCTGCTGTGTCACCTACCTCAATTCCAACCATCCCCACTGGCTCCGCTATTCCAAATGGAATAAATTGTACCTGCTCCATATCAACCAATGAAGCGCCAGCTTGCAATGCGAGCGCATAACTATCACCAGTTGAGCTTCTCATGTTATCAGTATGAGGGGCATACAACATACCTCCTCCTCCTGAGGCAAGTATAATCTGGCTAGCGTAAATAACACTCCACTCGTTTTTGACCCAATTAAAACACATTGCCCCATATGCACGATTTCCCTCAACTAGGATTTGACAGACTGCAGTTTCCTCTAAAACCTGTACATTATCTTCTTTTAATAATCTCATTCTTAATATATTGCCTAAGGAAATGCCCTTGTAACTCGAAACGTAAGTTCTAGCTTCTGTATGCCCGCCTGGTTTTATTTTATTTTTATGTTTTCCATCACGTTGGTACACGTGACCCCAATCCTCTAGCGTATCGTGAATGTTGTCACTTTCCTGAAGTAATGTCTCCACTAACTTTGTAGAATTGAGTTCTTCTCCTGATTTTAAAATATCGTCAAAAAAAGACGGGCCTTGATTGCTTGCAATAACGCCACCTGAAATCCTAGTATTACCCCACGAGAACGGTTCTTTTGACACGATGCATATTTTTCTATTTAACTCTGCCGCTGCTATTGAGGACATTAAACCCGCAACACCACTGCCAATACATAAAATGTCACTATAGTAAACTTCCATTATTCACACTCCGAGGTAACCCTGTTTTATATCATTGCTATCCATTAAATCTAAGGCCGTTCCTTCTTTTATAATTTTCCCATTACTCAGCATATACGCTCTATCTGCAATTTTTAATGATTGACGAACATTTTGTTCTATCAATAGGACAGTAATATTCATGTCCCTAAGTTCTCTAATTATGTTAAATATTTTCTTTACTATAAGCGGGGCTAGACCTAAAGTAGGTTCATCTAGCATTATCAGTTTTGGGTTGGACATTAAGCCTCGCCCAATTGCACACATCTGTTGTTCACCCCCAGACATAGTACCAGCTATTTGCTTCTCTTTCTTTTTCATTTCTGGGAATAATTCAAATACCCTTTCCATGTTTTCGTTTAGTTTATTCCTTGCTTCCTTAGTAAAAGCCCCCATTTCTAAATTTTCCCTAACAGTTAAAAATGGAAATAACTGTCTTCCTTCCGGAACCTGAATTAGTCCCAATTCCGTTCTTTTGTTTGCAGGCATCTCATTAATACATTCACCATTATAATAAATTTCTCCGTCTAAATTTTCGATTAACCCAGAAATGGATTTAACTGTCGTTGATTTCCCGGATGCATTAACACCCAGCAATGCCACAATTTCCCCGTGCTTAACCTCCAGGGAGACGTCCTTGATTGCATGCAAGTCACCATAATATGCGTTTATTCCCTTGATTTTAAGCATCGTCATCGCTCCCTAAATATGCTTCTATAACATCCGCATTCGAAGAAACCTCATTAGGCGTCCCGTCTGCAAGCTTTTTACCGTAGCATAAAACTACTACTCGTTCTGATAAAGACATTAAAGCATGCATATTATGTTCAATGAGCATAATGGTTAACCCATCGTTGTGTAATTCTTTTACGAGTTGCATCATATCTGCAGTCTCCTCATCATTTAGTCCGCCCATTACCTCATCAAGCATGATTATTTCCGGGTCCGTAGCCAAAGCTCTGGCCATTTCCAGTCTTTTTCGATGTCCTAATGGTAGAGAACTGGCCGTTGTATGACTATATTCGCCAAGACCAACAAATTTTACTTTTTCATGTGCTATCTTTTTTGCCTTGTTCACATCTTTTTCGTACCTTAAGGCTCCAATGGTTACATTTTCCAAAACCGATAAATTACCAAAAGGCTTTACAATTTGAAACGTTCTGGCGATCCCAATATTACATATTTTATGGGGCTTAAGATTTGAAATGTCTTTTTCCTGATAGGAAATACTGCCTTCCGTCGGTTTCAAAAAGCCAGTAACCATATTAAATAAAGTAGTTTTTCCCGCCCCATTTGGTCCGATAATACCTAGCAGCTCTCCTCTGTTAACTGACATATTAATGTCTTTGATTGCCCAGTTACCTCCGAAACTTTTACCAAGGTTTTTTACCTCAAGAAACTTTGATGTTTTTTTCATTGGGATTGCCTCCTCGCCTGATGTTTCCTTTAAATATCTTTGGCATCCTTAATCCATCAACTAGACCATTAGGTTTAAATAACACTACCAAAATAAGAATGAGGCCGAAACAAAGCAAGTGAAGGCCTGCAATTTGTGTAGCATATCCCCTTAATATAATTTCCAAAGGTGTTAAGAGCATAGAACCCACAATAGGCCCTGCAGGTGAATTCATCCCACCTACAATAGCTATCATGGCAATTTGAATCGATATTTGTAATTCAAGTACATTTTGAGGTTCAATGAATAGTAAATAATTAGCTAAAAGCGTTCCCCCAATTGCAGTTAAAAATGCGCTTATGCACGTACTTGTCGTTTTAAGTTTGCGAATATCTATTCCTAACGATTCTGCCGCGTCGTGGTCCTCTTTTATAGCCGTTAAATAATACCCCATTTTAGATCGTTTAATGTAGGAGGAAATGAAATAAACGATAACCATAAATACAAAGGTTAAAATGGCATAAGTTTTTGTTTCTTCAAAGATAAGATTTGCGAAGCCAGGTTCATACGGTATGCTCAACCCCATAGAACCTTGAGTTATCCCCCGCAACTGTGTGGCGGAGATAAAGATAAGCTCTGCAAATGCAATGGTAGCCAAAGTGAAAAACGGTCCTTTTAACCGAAGGCAGAGCATGCTAATCAAAAAGGCCAAACCAGCGGCAATTAGCCCACCAATAAGCATACCCACCCAAGGAGAGATTCCAAAATTCACGTACAAAATAGAAGAGGTATAAGCCCCTATTCCGAGGAATCCTGCATGCCCTAGTGAAAACTGTCCAGCAAATCCCCCTGTAATATTCCAAGCACTTGCGACTGCCCCCCATATAAATGTCATGACTAGCATATCTAGAAAGAATCTCTCCTGAAATACTAAGGTCAGAATCAACAACCCTACTAGAACAAAGTAAAATTTCGGCATTTTTCTCAATAGCATATTCACAGCTCCTCCGCTCCAATTTGACCAAAAAATCCTTGGGGCCTTACTAATAGAATTAAAATAAATATCACAAAGTAAAAGGCCTCTTTCCAACCAGGATCAAAATAGTAAGCGCTTACTGTTTCAATAATACCAATAATTAATCCTCCAATTAACGCCCCAGGGATGCTTCCTAATCCTCCCATTACAACTACCACAAATGTCATTAAGACAAAGCCTAATCCTATTGTCGGATATGCTGGATAAATCGGAAGCAGGATAGCTGCACAAAGACCAGTTAACGCAGTGCCTATCGCAAAGGTTAACGCATAGATTTTTTTAACATCTACTCCCATCAAAGTTGCTGAATGCCTGTTTTGAGTAGTTGCACGTATTGCTTTTCCAGTAAACGTTTTTTTGAGAAAAATAAAAATTGCAATACTGACAATCATAGAAATAACGAACGCTATCACCTGTGGAACTCCTAACAACACTCCTAAATCTATAACTTGTGTTGTTAGATCACTGCGGACACTAAGGTAATCAGCTCCAAAAATAATAAGTGCTAAACTCATTAGCAGCATACTTAACCCAACTGTCACAAAAATTTGAGTGACGTGGGGTGCTCCTACTAACCTTTTTATCAATACAGCATTTAACATCCATCCTAATAAAAACATTACAGGAGTGACGATAAGAACTGACAAGTACGGATTAATTCCAAATACTGAATACAAAATAAATGTCAAATACATACCTACCATTACAAATTCACCGTGAGCAAAGTTGACGATTCTCATTACGCCAAAAATTAATGTCAAGCCCACAGCCATTAGAGCGTAAACACCACCAATTAATATTCCGCCCGTTAACAGTTGTAAAATCATCGACGTACACCTCCATTTTAAGTTAACGATTCATAAGAGATTCAATCTCTTATGAATCGCTCCACTTTATTCGTTAAATAATAATGAGTTATCCGCTTCGGAAGTCTTAAAGTCATCAGGCCATACTAGATTAAGCTCCTCGTCTTGCCATTGCATCATTACTATTTCTGCTCTGCTGTTTTGTCCAGGTTGTCCTTCAATCTCATTAAACTTGACTCCTGAACCATTTGGAAGCTCACCTAATGGTATATCAACTTCTTTTAGTGCGTTGCGAATTCCCTCTGTATCTAATGTTTCAGCATTAGGAAGGACTTCTGTGAACATCACTAATGCTGCATTAATTACTCTCCATGTTTGCCCAGTTAGTGGGGTACCCTGTTCTTCCTCCCAGCGTTTTGTGAATTCTTCTTTTAATTCAATTGCTTTTTCCGTTAACGCTTCTTCATTTGGATTGGCTGGAGCATCGGCTACGTACACACCGTTTGCATCACTGCCTAATGCCTTCCCGAAGTCCGAAAGAGCGTAACCGCCTGACGTCGTAACAATTGCTTTTGGTTTAAAATTTAATTGTTTTGCTTGCTGTATAAATAAAATGGAATCATTAATATAAGAAGTGGCATAAACAATATCTGGATTTAACTCTTTGTACTTGTGGATCGTAGAGGATAAATCGTTTGTTTCTGAGTTATAACTATCAATGGATAACAATTCGATACCCATTTCTTCAGCTTTTTTTTCGATCTCTGTGGCAACCGCTGTCCCAAAAGAAGATTCTTCGTGCATGACAACCGCAGTTAATTCATCCGTATTAACTCCAAAATCTGGAGCAAGAAATTCATTAGTAAAGTTTACCGCCGCGTCTCCTTGCATGGATGCAGACTCTGTAATCCGGAAAACATTCTCAAAACCTCTTTCCGTAATTTCATCTGATACTGCGTTCGATTCTACATACACGACGTTATTTCTCTCAGCAACCTGTGTAGCTGCCAATGATAAACCGCTTGCATAAGTTCCCATGATGACTGGAACTTTTTCTTGTGAAATCAGACGATTTGCTTCACTTTGGGCTGCAGTGGCGTCAGGGGCATCTGCTTTCACTAAAGAAATTTGCTTTCCATTAATGCCGCCATCTTCATTAACAACATCGGCAACCAGCTTGATGCCTTCGTAAGACTCATTTCCTAATAACGCTAAAGAACCTGTAAGCGGAAATAGAGCTCCAATTTTTAAATTTTCCTTGTTTGAATCCCCATCATTAGCACTAGCATCCTCCTCTGTATTTCCTCCTGATGAACAACCGGCTAATACAATAAATACGGCTAATAACAAAGTAACCAATTTCAATCTCATTCCGTGTCCTCCTTCGTGTTAATATAACTAACCCCTGTCCATCACCTAAACTTCCGTGTTTTTTAGAACATCGATATCATTCTTACACCCCTTTCACTTTATTTAAAAATATTAACAATAATCCAAAAACTATCCAGACAACTTTTTTTGAATTACCAGTAAACAACATAATGATTAAAATTTTTCTAAATATTTTCAATTTGATCATAACAGCATTAATTTGTCCGGTCAATACTTTTTTGGATAGAATCCATTAGGTAGAATGAAAATTATCAATTAGAGTAGTACAACCCGAGTGATCTACTTTTTAAAACAGTCACTTAAATTACCCTTTTCAAAAACCATAAACTTATAGGAGTAACGAATGTTAGTAACCCAATAATAGAAAAGGCAATCCCCCAGTTAAATAAGTCAAGTAGCACCCCGAATAACATGGGGGAAAATATGGTGGCGCTGAATCCCATGACAGACTGAATGCCTAGAGCGGTGCCAATAATTTCAGGTTCGGCAATTTCAGTTAGTGTTGTATTGTATATAGGGGAATCTGCAATGATGGAGAATCCGTAGATTAAAAGGAGTGGCAGGAATAACCATAGCGTAAGGTCTGTCAGCCAGCCGATTATGAGTGAGCAGACGATACTTATCAAGACAAATAGATTGATCACTTTGATACGTCCATACGAATCAGATAACTTCCCTCCTACAAAAGTGGCAATGGATCCTATCATGACTATGAGTGCTCCTGATAAGTTGCCGATGCTGACAGCGTTGTCCACCTGTCTTTCGGAAAAGTAATAAACCATAAATGGGCCAATCCACGCCCACATCGCATAGAGTTCCCAGCTGTGCCCTGTGTATCCCAGGCTCACCAATAGATTTTTTCTCGTTAACACTCTTTTTAGCAGAGCCATATTTAGTGGAGTTCCTCGTAATTGAAAGTCATTCGGGATGTGTAGAAAATAAATCATAACTGCGGCCACTAAGGCAGAAAAAGAGGTGATTGTGATGACTCCTTGCCATCCGACAGCCGCAATAAGCAAACCTGAAATGAGAAGAGAGGAACCGGAGCCTGCTACAAGCGATCCAACATAAATGCCCATCGCTCCTCCCCGTTTCTCCGGTTGGGCTGTCTGAGCAACAATTTTCATACCGGGTACATAGATGCCGGCAACTCCGATTCCTGAAAGCAGGCGAAATAATAGCGCGGAGGCAAATCCGTTCGCCAGAAACGCAAATAACATCCCTGATATTCCGGCAAGCAAAGCTCCGTACATAAATGAATACTTCGGGTTGTACTTGTCACTTAAAAAACTGTAAAAAAAGACAGCGGCCACATAGCCGATATGAAAAAAAGAAACGATGATACCAGATTGAGTCGGAGACAACCCCCATTCCTTTTCTACAACCGGCATCACCGCGGAAAAATTAAACCATACCTGCATAGCAAGAAACTGCGCGATGGATAACGTCCATAGTAAGCGGTTCATGAAATCTTCCCCTTATTTGAATCTTTGGTTTCACTACCATTATTATACAATTCATACAACTTTACCATGATACATTTTTGCTAACCCGTTATCCACTTATGACATTCATTCCGATTCGTTATTTCTTTTCAAAGTTGTAATAACTTCCTTTTATCCTTTATTTAAAAGCTTGTACTATCTTGCTAAAATGATAGTGTATATTGGTTTCTAAGGAGGTCGCTCTGTGAAAAAAGGGATTTTCATTTTAATTGCCTTGCTATTTGTTACAGCAGGGTGCTCGTCCCAGGAACAGCCTAGTGCTGAGCAGGGTCAACAAATAGATTTAACATATGAAATAGGCAGTGATAATTGGGATGCTGTTACGACTGTCACCGACAGTCCGCAAATTTTGGAAGCCTATCAATTTGCCGTAGCACATCCTGACGTTCTCGATTACGTTCCATGTTACTGTGGCTGTTATGAAGAAGCAGGCCATGAGAGCAATACCAATTGTTTCGTCGAAGAAGTCCATGGAGAAACCGTGAAACTCGATACGATGGGCTTTGGCTGACAAGTTTGTGTAGATATAGCCCGTGAGGCTAAATCAGAATTCGAAAAAGGTACACCGCTGACAGAAATCCGCAACATGATTGACAGTAAGTATGAAGGCGGCCCTGTTCCCGCAACCCCAACTCCTATGCCTGAAGAAACAATGTAATAGGTGCAACTTACGAACATTCTAGGACCCGCTCCGTGAATGTTTTTTTTTTGCTCTTAGGGTTACCTAGAGGATTAAGCAAGAATGTTGTGTTATCCAGACTTAAGCGGTTGGTATCCACACTTCGACCGATATATCCAGACATAAGCGAGATATATCCAGACTTCCAGCAGACATATCCAGACTTAAATAGTACCTATCCAGATAGAGACGAAAATCTATCGGTCCGGTTAGCGTCCCATGAATTAGAAAGCGAACGAAAAAAACCTCCATATCGGAGGTTTTTCTTAGTTCAAATAGTTCCGCGGGTTAACGGAATTCGATTTGGCGCCATTCCAAGGGCCTTCGTGCACCTCAAAGTGCAGATGGGGACCTTTAGAATTGCCTGTATTACCCATGACACCGATCTGTTGCCCGCGCGAAACTCGCTGGCCTGTTGATACGAGTGATGCAGACATATGCGCATACAGTGTTGTCACCTGACGGCCGTCAATACGATGAGAAATCAAGACAGCATTTCCGTACCCGTTCATGTATCTGGCTTGGACGACAGTGCCGTCGGCCGCTGCTGCTATCGGTACGTTTGAACGGCCACCTTGTCCAATATCAATCCCATGATGCATCCGTCCCCAGCGTTGTCCATATTCAGACGTAATTCTGCCGGTGGCCGGTTTCATAAGGGAGCCACCGCTGTCTGGAATATCTGCAGAAGCGTCCCCCACTGACACGGAATTACTTGTGGATGCTGAGTTACTGCGCCTTGCTTCCTCTTCTAAACGCTTTTCATAGGCTTCCAGTTCTTGCTTCGCTGCTTTTTCCTGTTGTTTCAGTAGTTCTTCTTCATCTTCAAGCGTCATTAAATCATCGTATAAATGGGATTCCTCTTCTTCCATATCCCCTAAAATACTTGTTTTCTTCTTACGCTGTTTTTCTTGTTTTTCCTTTAACTCTTCCAATTGATCAAGGGCTTCTTCAAGCTCTTGCAGTTGCTCTTCTACTTCTATTTTTGCTTCTTCCAAAGCTTCTTGATCTCGTATATGGGCTTCTAATATTTCCCGATCCTGTTCCGCAATCGTGTTTAACGCGGATACTCTGTCGAGAAAGTCACCGAAGCTTTTCGCCCCCATCAGCACTTCTAAGTAATTGACTGATCCGCCATTTTGATACATCACTCTAACTCTATCTTTTAATAGCTCGTCCCGTTCTGCAATCCGTTCTTCTAAAGTCTCAATACGGTTACGAAGTTCCTTGATTCTCTCTTTCGTTTCTGTCACTTCTTCTTCTTTTGCTATTATTTTTTCGCTGGTTTCAGTCATTTTATCGTCAAGTCGCTTTATTTCTTTCTGTACGTTATGTATGTCGGTTTCTAGTTTTTTAATTTCTTTTTTTGTTTCTGCTGATTCCTCTTTGTTATTATTACGCTTATCCTGTAAATCTTCCAGCTTTTGCTGCAAGCTGGAGCTTGCTTCGGCTGTCATACCGGTGTTAAACGCAACACCGGACAGTATGAATATAAGGGCCAGCGCCGCTTTCAAAAACTCTTTCCTCATCCCCCATGTTCCTCCTCTATGTCTTTCACTCGTCTTGTTATACTTTTAAAAATTTACGGACAGATGCGATGCTACCCCAAACACCGACTATCGTCCCCATTGCCAATAAAATCAATGAAACTTGTATGGTCATTGGGTACACCGGCACCATTTCGGCAAATTGAAGCCTGAGCCGGTCGGCAAAGTTGGCATATAAGTAATGATAACCACCCATGACAACTGCAATCGGTACAACAGCACCAATCGCGCCCAGAAGAAGACCTTCAATGAAAAAAGGCCAGCGGATAAATCCGTTAGTCGCGCCTACTAGTTTCATAATCTGGATCTCATTTTGCCTAGCTACAATGGTTAGCTTTATCGTATTGGAGATCAAAAACATTGCCGTAAACATTAGGCCCAAGACTAGAATGACACCTATTGTCCGGAACACTTTCGTGACATTAAAAAGTTGGTCTACCACTTGCTTTCCGTAATCGACTTTATCGATATGCGGCAGTGTCTCGGCTTGATCTGCGACTTTTGCTGTGAGCTGCGGATCGGTTGCTTGCAATACAAAAACATCGTTGAGAGGGTTTTCTTCACGGAGCGATTCAAAGACCTCTTTGTTCTCCTCTCCTAAACTTGCTATTAACTGGTCGAGCCCTTCATCTTTGCTTAAATATGTAATATCTTTCACATGCTTCAGCTGCTGAAGCTCGGATTTGAGTTCCTCTTGATCCGCATCGGAAGCCGTCAACTCGATATAGACCCGCACTTCTACATCCTCTTCCACTGAGTCCATAAAGTGGTTCATATTCATGATAAGAAGAATAAACACACCTACAACAAGCAGCATAATCGTTACGGCACTGATCGATGCAAAGCTCATCCAACCGTTGCGCCCTAGGTTTTTCATGCCTTCTTTACCGTGCCGGAGAAGGGTTCTACCTTTCATAGCCATACCCTCCTCTAAGTTCATCGCGAACGATACGGCCCGACTCGATAGCAATCACTCGTTTTTTTACTGTATTGACGATTTCACGGTTGTGGGTCGCCATCAAAATCGTCGTTCCATGTCTGTTGATATCTTCAAGGGTTGCCATCACTTCCCAGGATGTATCAGGGTCTAAATTTCCGGTAGGCTCGTCTGCTATCACGACCCGCGGATCATTTACAATGGCCCGCGCAATGGAGACCCGCTGCTGTTCCCCACCGGATAACTCCTGCGGCAAAAACCGGGCTTTATTTTTTAAGTTAACAACGTCAAGCACTTCCATAACCCGTTTGCGAATGATATCCCGTGGTTCCTCAATCACTTCCAAAGCAAAAGCAATATTTTCAAAGACAGATAGCTTTGGAAGCAACTTGAAATCTTGGAAAACAACCCCAATCTTCCGACGCAAGTATGGGACACGGTTTTCTTTAAGGTTCGTAATGTCAGAGCCGTGGATTAAAATAGTTCCGGAAGTTGGCTTTTCTTCACGGTAAATCATCTTAATAAACGTAGATTTCCCAGCACCGCTCGGGCCGACTATGTAAACAAATTCACCTTTTTCAATGATTACGTCAATATTGTTGAGAGCGTTAACAACGTTCGAGTATGTTTTCGTTACATTCATCATTTCTATAATAGTAATCACTTCCAAATAGGTATAAGAAATTGCTTAAAATGACAAAATCAATGGTAACTTGCCATCATTCCACACACCATTATAGCACTTCCATATCGAAAAATATGCTTACAAAGTATTACGATTATGTTTCATTCTATTTTCCAAACCTATACTGAGATTTCATATGATAGAGAAGGGAAAGGAGAAAATCTCGGAGGAAACAACTAAGAAATTGCGCGAGCCTGGGAAAGACCCCAAGCTCGGTAGTTTACTTATTGTTCAGAAACCCACTTGGCAACATTCTCTGCCTCTTCGCCTTCAAGAAGGCCGGATGGCATTCCGTTACCGCCATTTTGAATCATTTCAAGTACATGGCCTTCATCTGCTCCAGCGATGGCTGGACCATTAGCGCCTTCGAGGTTTTCACCGTGACACTGGGCACAGTTCCCTTGGTACAATTCTTCAGCAGCTGCAGCATCGTATGTGTCGCCGCCTTCACCACCGTCACCGGTATCTCCAGCGCCTTCATCACCACCACCGCCACAGGCACCGAGCACAAGAACGGCGCTTCCAGCTAAAGCCATGAGAAACTTCTTCATCTTACATACCTCCATTATCCAGAATTAATCAACAAATGAGCGCTTTCACGCCCTTATTATACCCGATTTTAAAAAAATTAAAACAGATACTTGGACGTGCATTCCGCGTCACAACAAGCAGAAGACACATATGGCAGGTGATCGGACCAATTGTTTCCAATTAGTGAATCATTTTCCAACGTTTGCTTTATATCAAAAATGTCACTCAGAAAGCAGACCTTACAACGTACAGATTAATATGCTTTGATCATGCCGCCTTCGACGAGAAGGGTTTGTCCGGTAACGTACGTGTTTGCCCAAGAACCGAGGAAGACGACTTGCTTTGCAAATTCTTCCGGCGTTCCGTAGCGTCCTGCAGGGATAACGGCAGTGTTTTCTTCTCTCACTTGCTCGAAAGAACGTCCGGCTTGTGCCGCCTTTTTTTCATCCAGGTGCTTTGTTCGGTCTGTAGCAATTCTGCCAGGACCGACCGTATTAATGAGAATACCATCCGGACCGAATTCAGCAGCTAACGTTTTGGCAAGACCTGCAATTCCCATTCGAAAAGTATTGGAGAGAATCAAGTTATCAACCGGTTCTTTTACAGAGGAAGAGGCAATGTTGACAATTCTCCCTCCATTTTTCTTCAATTCCGGCAGAGCTGCTCGAATGGCGCGAATCATACTCATCAGGACGAGATCAAAACCGAGTTGCCAATCCTCATCCTTCATCGAGTCAAAAGTACCAGCTGGAGGACCGCCCGTGTTAGTAACGAGCACATCAATACGACCAAGTTTCTTTTTGGCTGCTTCGATCAATGCGTTAATTTCTGTAGGTTTTGTTACATCGCAAACTTTCCAAAATACTTCCTGGCTGGTTTCTGCTTGAATCTCAGAGGCAGCCTGCTTTAAAGTGTCTTCCGTGCGCCCTGTCAACATGACACGAGCACCTTCGCGAGCAAATTCACGAACACACGCTTTTCCCAGCCCTTTACTGGAAGCGAGTACGACAACTCCTTTATCATTCAGTTTTAAGTCCACTAGTACAGCCTCCCCCCTATTCTTACGCATTCATACTGGATCTTAGATATTCATTGATAAATGGATCTATACTCCCGTCCATTACCGCTGATGTATTCCCTATTTCGTAATTCGTACGATGATCTTTTACCATGTTATACGGATGGAACACGTATGAGCGAATTTGGCTTCCCCAGCCAATTTCTTTCTGTTCGCCTTTTATTTCAGCCAATTCTTTCTGCTGTTCTTCTATTTTTAATTGATAAAGCTTAGCGCTGAGGAGCTTCATCGCTTGCTCACGGTTTTTAATTTGTGACCGTTCATTCTGACAGGTGACAACCGTATTTGTCGGTAAGTGAGTAATCCGAACCGCAGAGTCGGTTGTGTTGACATGCTGTCCGCCTGCGCCACTAGAGCGATACGTGTCAATTTTTAAGTCTTCCGTGTTGATATCTACCTCGACGTCGTCACTAAGCTCCGGCATAACATCGCAAGAAACGAAAGAAGTATGACGCCGGCCTGAAGAATCAAAGGGCGATATGCGTACAAGCCGGTGAACACCTTTCTCTGCTTTTAAATACCCGTATGCATTGTGACCTTTTATTAAAAGGGTCACACTCTTTACTCCTGCCTCATCGCCGGCTAAGTAATCTAATGTTTCGACGGAAAATCCTTTGTTATCCGCCCAACGCTTGTACATGCGCAAAAGCATGGAAGCCCAGTCCTGGGATTCTGTGCCACCCGCACCTGGATGGAGTTCAAGGATCGCGTTATTTTTGTCGTAGGGTTCGCTGAGAAGCATGTGGAGCTCGTAATCCTTTAGCTTTTCATTCAGTTCTCTGATCCCCTCATCAAGATCTTCTTGCAGCTCAGCGTCGCCTTCTTCTTTCACCAGTTCATAGGAAATTTCCAGGCTTTCGAATAGTTCACTTAACTCTTGAAAGCCTCGAGTCGTTTCCTTCAATGCGTTGGTTTCATCAATGACCGTTTTTGACGTGTCCGGGTTATCCCAAAAACCTGGCTCTGTCATCTTTTCCTCTAGTTCCGCAATACGTTCCTCTTTATCAGCCAGGTCAAAGAGACCCCCTAAAGTCCGCCAGTTTCGCAGCCATTCTTGATAATTCATTGCGTATTTCTGCTATGTCCATCTACGATTCACCTCTTGAAAGATTAAGTTAAAAAATAGGGGTCGCACTGCCATTTCGTTACTGCGCTTCTTGGCGTCCATGGCAATGCTTGTACTTCTTGCCGCTGCCACAAGGGCATGGCTGATTACGGCCGACGTTTTCCGTTTTACGGAAAGGTCGGCGCTTCGATTCTTCGCGCTCGGTGTTGTTTCCATGAACTGCTTTTCCTTCGGCTACTTCTTTACGCTCCAAGTTACTCTGCACCTGGGCCTTCATGACATATGTGGCCACTTCTTCCTCAATGGAATGAATCATTTCTTCAAACATGTTAAATCCTTCAAATTTATACTCTCGCAACGGGTCATTTTGGCCATAGGCACGGAGATGAATTCCTTGGCGTAGCTGGTCCATTTGGTCAATATGATTCATCCATTTCCGGTCTACTACCCTTAGCATAATGACCTTTTCAAACTCTCTCATCATCTCCGGTGACATTTCCTCTTCTTTTTCCTCGTACAGAGCGTACACCTTTTCTAAAATGAGCTCGGTCATCTCTTCAGGATCTTTTCCTAGTAAGTCTTTTTCGCTGATCGTTTCTTCAGACAGAACCGTCCCCTTCAAATAATTCTCTAAGGCAGTAAGGTCCCACTCCTCCGGAACCGTGCTTTCTGGCGTGTGTACAGCCACCGCACGCTCTACGACGGATTTAATCATATTTTTCACAATATCCTGCAGATTATCCGTTCCCAGCACTTCCATACGCTGTGCGTAAATAATATCACGCTGTTCCCGCATGACATCATCGTATTGTAAGATTTGTTTCCGAGCATCGAAATTGTGGCCTTCCACACGTTTTTGCGCTTGCTCAACGGCACGGCTGACCAGCTTGCTTTCAATTGGCTCGTCTTCTTCCATGCCTAAGCGCTCCATCATACCACGCATATTCTCTGAACCGAAACGGCGCATCAGCTCATCATCCATCGAAAGATAAAATTGGGAAGCCCCCGGGTCACCCTGCCGCCCGGAACGTCCGCGCAGCTGATTGTCGATTCGACGGCTCTCGTGGCGCTCTGTACCGAGGACAAATAAACCTCCCAGTTCCCTTACTCCCTCTCCCAGCTTGATGTCCGTACCACGCCCTGCCATATTCGTGGCGATGGTAACGGCACCTTTTTGACCGGCCCCCTCAATGATTTTCGCTTCGTTTTCATGGTTTTTGGCATTTAAAACGTTATGTGGCACCTTGCGTTTTTTAAGCATATTGGAGACAAGCTCCGATGTTTCCACACTGACGGTACCGACGAGAACAGGCTGGCCGGAGTTGTATAGTTCTTCAATTTTTCTAGTCACTGCCCGGTATTTACCATCTCTTGATTTGTAAATGAGATCGGCTTTATCATCACGGACAATT
Organism: Bacillus piscicola; assembly: GCF_022458745.1. GTDB lineage: Bacteria > Bacillota > Bacilli > Bacillales > Marinococcaceae > Alteribacillus_A > Alteribacillus_A piscicola. Next base: position 385,690 of record NZ_JAJJJF010000001.1, on the reverse strand, counting down.
GGCTTGTTTGTCGGTATTGCCGTAACATTCATTCCGTAAATGTTGCGGAATTCTTCTTCTTCTGTCTTAGCTGTCCCGGTCATGCCGGCAAGCTTTTGATACATCCGGAAGTAGTTCTGAAACGTAATAGAAGCTAGCGTCATACTCTCTTTTTGAACTTCTAGTCCTTCCTTCGCTTCAATCGCTTGGTGGAGGCCGTCGCTGTAACGGCGTCCTTTCATTAAACGACCTGTAAATTGGTCGACAATCACGACTTGTCCGTCTTCAATCACATAATCGTCATCCCGGTGCATCGATACGTGCGCTTTTAATGCCTGATTAATATGATGAATGAGATGAACGTGTTTTTGATCAAATAAGTTGTCGATTTTAAACGCCTGTTCTGCTTTATTCACGCCTTCTTCCGTCAGCTGGACATTTTTTGTTTTCTCGTCGTAGGTGTAGTCTTCTTCCAGCTTCAGGTGACGAACAAACGCATCAGCAGCCATATATAACTTCGTCGATTGGTCGACTGAACCTGAAATAATAAGCGGCGTTCTTGCTTCATCAATTAAAATAGAATCCACTTCGTCGACTACAGCAAAATGAAGGGGACGTTGTACCATTTGTTCCTTATAAATCACCATATTGTCACGTAAATAATCAAAGCCGAACTCGTTGTTCGTCCCGTACGTAATATCCGCTTGATATGCTTCCTGTTTCTCTTCCTTCGACATCCCCTTTTCATTTATGCCGACTGTCAAGCCAAGAAACCGGTATAATTCGCCCATCTGTTCGCTGTCACGCCGAGCAAGATAATCGTTTACTGTCACGACGTGTACTCCTTTACCAGTGAGCGCATTCAAATACACGGGCATCGTCGCGACAAGCGTTTTTCCTTCCCCGGTTTTCATCTCGGCAATATCGCCATCATGAAGAACGAGTGCTCCCATAATTTGCACACGGAAAGGTGTTAAACCGAGAACACGTGTGGCTGCTTCTCGTACAACTGCGTATGCTTCAGGTTGTAATTGATCTAGTTTTTCACCGTTTTGGTAACGCTCCTTAAATACCTCTGTCTTGCCCTTTAGTTCTTCATCCGTAAGCTTTTGCATTTCATCTGCATAGCTTTCCACTTCTTCGACTTTCTTTTGAAGTTTTTTTACATTCCGTTGATTCGTATCACCGATTACTTTTTTTAATAAGCCGATCATGACGCTATCATCGCCCTCTCTTCATGTATAGCCAAATGTATAAGTAAATAGGCCACTACCGTCCTATTTATGACATGCAGTCCCTTTCAAATGTTCTTATATATTTTATCAGTTTCCCCTAGTGCTTACAACGGATGTAGGTTTCGACGGTGAAGCAAAAAAGAAGATACCGCCAGTCATAAACGGTACCTTCTTTGTATGAGTGTCATTATGTTCCGGTGCTGTTATAGCTTATTCCGGTTCAATTAAGCCATAACGGCCGTCTCTTCTTCGGTATACTACATTGGTGTCCCCGCTTACAGAATTGGAGAATACAAAGAACGCGTGCCCGAGCATGTCCATCTGTAATATCGCTTCTTCCGCGTCCATCGGCTTCAGGTTAAAGCGTTTCGTCCGGACAATTTCATAATCGTCTATTTCGCTCTCTGGAAATTCTTCGTTAGAAGGTTCCCCGTTGACGATCTCATCGTTTAAGTCCTCAATGTTCTCTTTAAACATATAGCGGACACTGCCATCTTGCCGGAACTTGCGATTCACTCTTGTTTTATGTTTTCGTATTTGACGTTCTAATTTCTCCACAACAAGGTCAATGGCTGCGTACATGTCCGTATGAGATTCCTCTGCCCGAAGTACAAGTTGGGGCATGGGAATGGTCACTTCAATCGTATGCGTTGTGTTATGGACTTGCATTTTGACATGTACGTCTGCTGCCGGTGTTGTATCAAAATACCGTTCCAGCTTGCTCACTTTCTTTTCTACATAATTCTTAAGCGCCGGAGTTACCTCTAAGTTTTCACCACGAATGTTATAATGCAAAGTAAACTCCTCCTTTCGATATTTATAGTATTCTCTATTCTCTTTATTAATCCCTGCTTAAACACAGAAATTTCGTCAAAAAATACTTTTTCTTTTTGAACAAAGCATGACGAACGGATCTTACCTGCATTTCCGCTTTCAAAACTTTGTTTAAAAATAGAAAATCGGCGTAGGTGCAGGAGTCGATATTTGAAAATACGGGTTATTTTTTGGAAAATATTGAATTAAAAAATAATGTAGTTACAATTAATTACAGGACTTCCGTTGTGACTACATCAGGTTGTCTTGTAAACCATAAACCTCCTCTTTCCTTCTCCTTTTTTTGCAGGCGGCAGCATGTTTTGTTACACCACCCCTATGTTCCGCCGCTTGAACTGTTGCTCCTCTTCAACAGTTTCTTCACAAGCAGGGTCCATACCATGACTCCTGCTATTTTTCTTTGTTTTTTTCATTCCAGCCCTATCCAGCCTATCCAAGTCCTTTCAGTTGTGATAAGATTTTTATGTTAAAATAAGTATAAAGCGCTTCATAGGGAAAACGGAAAACTCTCCGTGTGCATTGGATGCTGCGCTTTGTAAAGAGAACACCCTACAGCTCTTGCCTTATTGCTCCTTCGTTTTCTACGTAGGCAAGACGTTTATTCTTACCAGTGTTCACAGGGGAGGAAGTCGCATGAATTGGAGCCGTACGAGCGTGTTGGCATTCATCCTGATACTTGCATTAACTGCTTGTACGTCGGATGGGGATACAGATACAGAAGAGAATGGTACAGAGCCTGATCCGCCGCCACAAGAACAACCAACAAAAGAAGAACCGGATGCGGACAAGGTGCTGAGCCAAGCCATTAACAAAATGGAAGGCTTGAAAAACTATACGATCACAACCAATATGAATCAGCATATTCAATTAGGTGACGATGACGACCTATCTAACAAATACCGTTCCACAACAGCCGTCAATCTCAATCCAGTTCACTATCATGAAACAGCGTCGATTATCATGGACACTACTAAACAGGAAGAAGACTCTGTCCATCCTATTCGTCTGGAACGCTACTTAACAGATAAAGGGGTATATATATATGATTCAAGTGAAGGCCGCTGGGTTAAGTTTCCAGAAGAGTTCACTGACGACTTTCAATCATTTGATAAATCCTTTGAAAATCCTTCTCACCTTTTAGAATTAATTGAAGCCTACAGCGAGGAGTTGCACATCAAGGAAGGTAATGACCATTACCGGATTACATTTACAGGCAGCGATGAACAAATGCAAGAGATAGCGCTTGAGATGACGAGAATGGTGAACACAGAATTTTCCTCCAGCATGAAGGACTTAATGTATGTCACGGGTATCGAACGGCTGCAATTTGAGCTGGACATTGACAAAGAAACGTATGATGCAAAGAAGTTAAAAATGGACTTGCAGATGACAGCGAGCCAAGAAAACGGCGAGCCGTATCAATCTTCTCATACGGTTGTAGCCAGATTTTCCTTACTTAATGAAACAAAAGAAGTAACGATCCCGCCTGAGGTTCTACAGACAGCAACCGAAATGGAATTAGAAGAATTCAGCGGGTTTAAGGATATGAAGGAACTAGAGACGATAGAAGGTATTAAAATAGAGGATTACTATAAAGAGGCGGAGGAAGAAGCAGGGAAGGATCATAACGACACCAATGAAGCGAATGATGCATCGAATAATGAATAAAAACAACTGCGGCTGATCGTTGTCTAATCAGTCGCAGTTGTTTTTAATTTTTTTTGTCAAAGAAGACACCGTCTATCGTCGGGCCGTCGTACGGTTTTTCATAGCGCTGGCCCGACTCTTTTTTTCTTTGTAAATGCTGGATGTCTAAACGCATCGTCCCCTTCGTTTCTGTCATACGGCGGTTGATACCTTCATTCATCTTCATCATTTCCTGCCCCAGCCTTTTTTCCCCTTCTGAGAAAGTTTGCTTTCCAGTCAACTGGTCAAGAAGCAGCGCGCGTTCTTCAAGTAGAAGGTCAAGCTGTTCCAAGTAGCTTTCCCGTTTCTCTAGACTCGCTGGTAGCGGAGCATGGACATGATCATGCAATGCTTTTGTAGCTAAAAACAACTCTTTTACGAGCGCCATGCTACACGTGATCCCTTTCCCCAAGACGCTGTTTCCGCTCCAGCTTGATCATTTCTTTCCACGTATCCCGAAAGTCTGTTACCAACTCCCGAGCTTCTTCCAAAGCCTTATTATCATTGTTCACATTGGCATCCACAAGCCGTCTATGAATAAAATCATAGAGTTGGAACATGTTTTCCCCTGTTTCCGAGTCCGTTTTTAAGGTAACCATCAATTCGCGGATAATATCCTGGGCGCGAATGATATATTTGTTTTTTTCTTCTATGTTGTTAGCAGCCAATGCTTGATCGGCTTTGGCGATAAACTTTAAACAGCCGTTGTATAGTAAAAGAGTCAGATCCCCAGGTGATGCTGTTTGGAGTGCATTCTGTTGGTAAGCATTTGTCTGTGAAGACCCAGCCGCTCCGGGTGTAGACACCGGTTGAGCGGAAGTCGTTTGAGTGTTGCCAGTTGAAGCGGTCCATGCATTCTCCTGTTTCCTCGGTGTCGATCCTTTGTATTTTTCAGCCTGCTGCATGTTTTGTTTATATGCCGTTTGAGCATGTTGGAAACTCATTCTGTCATCTCCTATCTAAAGCCTGCCAGTGCGTTATTGACTGTTTATACATGTGAGAGGTCTCGGCGAGAGAAGCAGTATGGCGCGTTTAATAGCCGCCCCCGCCGCCAAACATCTGCTGTTGAAGAAAGCTCGCTTGTTCATTCGCACGGGCCATCGCTTTCTCCATTGCTGTAAACTGGCGCCAGTATCTATTCTCAATGTCAGAGAGTCGTCTTTCAAAGTTTGAAATTTGGTCTTCCAGGTTATTCAGATTACGACCCAATGTGAATTGGTGGTTTTGTATTTTTCCTTTTGCACCACCCGCCCGTTCAGCAATTCCTTCAATCGCTTGATCCAGAGACTGGCGCATCCTGCGGGCAATTCCCTGCTGCTCTTTTGTCGGACCGTCAGCTGCAAACAGTTGATAAACACCATCCGGGTCATCTTCAATCGCTTTCCGAAGCTTATTTTCATCGATCTTCAGCTTACCACGGTCCATATAGTTTTTCGTCGTCGTAACCCCGATGGTGGTGAGCTGCTTATACTCCGAATCCAGATTACTATCCACACTTCCATATAAATCAAGGCGGAACGTATTCATAAAACCAGAAAGCAGCCGATCGTTCCGGATCATCCCACTTTTAGATTTTTCTTCCCAAAGCTCGATTTCCCGGTCACTTAGATCTTTTTTTTGCTCATCAGTGAGCGGCTGGTAATCCCGGTAGCGTTTTTCATCCAATTTTTCATTAATCGTATCAAGCATTTCATTGTACTCCTCAACGAAACCCTTGATAGTGTCAAAAACAGCATCCGTATCAACCGAAGAGCCAATTGTAACCGTTCCCGAGTCGAACGTGTCTTTTAACGAGATCGTCATGCCGTTAATTGTAAACGTATTGCTGTGCCGCTCTGTCGCCAATCCATTTATCGTGAACTTCGCATTCTGTCCGCCCTGTTCATTTGCTTGACTCATATTTATAATACCAACTGGAGCATCCTGTTCATCCTTGCCAAAAAACTTTCCGCCAAATTCTATTTCTTGCCCATCTTTGTTAAATTCCCCCGTTTCCGAACGGGTGAAAGCAACTTGACCTGTATGGTCATCATAAAAAGCACTCACACCGACGGACGAACGGTTAATCGTCTCCAGTACCTGATTCAAAGTCTGGCTGCTTTCGACAATGAATTTGTCTTTTACCGGTTCTCCATTCTCATTATAGGTCGTAATATTCCCACTCATGTACTCTCCGTCACCATCAGTGAAGTATTGAACGGAAATATCGTCCTTCGTTCCAATGGCGTCCGCAAACGTTAACGTCATTTCACTACCCGAAAAAACGGCTTTTACTTCATTAGTATTAACCGCTGGTTCAGAATCCACCATCTTATATAACTTTCCATTCACCTTCACTACCATATTGTCTGTATCGTTTTTTATTGTTAGTCCTTCGTTTTTAATTGTAAGTTCCTTGGAATCATTTCCTTTAAGATTTTCACGATGCACGCCACCGGTTTTCCAATCCAAAGACTGAAATTGGGATTTAAGACTTTTCGTTGGGTCAATTTTTGGATCATTTTCATTCGGTTTAATGCTCGTCTGTGATGCTGCCGTGGCTAGCTGGGTTACGTTTGATATTTGGTACGTGGCGCTGCCGGCGGCGGATGAAGCCGTGGCGGTGATTCGATTTTCATCGGACGAAGAAGCGGTCCGGGAGCCCATTTTTGATTTTCGCATGACGGTGTCAAAAATGTTATTCCGAAATTCATCAAACAGACGGTTGATGCTGCGATACTCTTCCATCTGCCATTCCAGCGTCTGCCGTTTCTGTACCATTTTATCCATCGGCACGCGCTCTGCACGCATTAAATCGCCGACAATTTGATCAATATCCATTCCAGACGCAAAACCAGACAATCTCATCGCCTTACGTCTCCCCTCTATGTCAAATTTTTATTTGTATGTTTTCCTGAAGTTTGTCATCAACGTAGTCTCTCTTTATATCGGCGTAAACCTCTATACCTTTTAGCAAAGATTGAAATATTCTGCGTCTATGGATGGGATAAGATTATAATTACTAGCCCTTATACCTTGGCATTGTTGTACCTGAAATAATGAGAGGTGTGTTTCAATGATACCTGCAAGAATTAACATAGTTTGTAAAAAAACAACGACAGCGTGACGCGCATCTGTGGTTAGCCAGTTTAAAAAAAGAAGCGATGCAACTCATGAAATGTATTGGGGATGCTTTCCATTCTCTAAGACACCGCTATTTGCATGCTTTCGCTTTTTCGTGGTGCTACAGGATAGCTTTGAAGTTGTTATTTCTCCGGCGCCACTTTTTCATGACGTCATTCACCTTCTATGACGCTGCTATTTCCCACAATATCCTTTTTTACGACCTCATAGACTCTCTTTGATGTCGTTATTTTCCAACCAGCGCACTTTCGAGACTTCTTACAACCTCAATGACGTCGCTATCTTCTTGGGTTTGGGATTTCATGACATCATTCGTCCTCTATGACGCCACTATTTGTCACACTGGCCTTTTTTGCGACGCCAGCGCCCAGCTATGGTGTCGCTATTTTCCAGACAGCACGCTTTCATGACCTCTTACAGCCCCAATGACGTCTCTATTTTCTTGGGATTGGGATTTCATGACAGCATTCATCCTCTATGACGCCACTATTTGTCACACCGCCCTTTTTCGCGACGCCAGCGCCCAGCTATGGTGTCGCTATTTTCCAGACAGCACGCTTTCATGACCTCTTACAGCCCCAATGACGTCTCTATTTTCTTGGGATTGTTTTTTCATGACGTCATTCATCCTCTATGACGCCGCTATTTCTCACAACATCCTTTTTTACGACCTCATAGACTCTCTTTGATGTCGTTATTTTCCAACCAGCGCACTTTCGAGACTTCATACAACCTCAATGACGTCGCTATCTTCTTGGGTTTGGGATTTCATGACATCATTCGTCCTCTATGACGCCACTATTTGTCACACTGGCCTTTTTTGCGACGCCAGCGCCCAGCTATGGTGTCGCTATTTTCCAGACAGCACGCTTTCAGGGCTGCATACCACCCCAATGACGTTGCTATTTTCTTGGGAGCATTTTTTCATGGCGTCATTCATCTTCTATGACGCCACTATTTCTCACACCGCCCTTTTTCGCTACGCCAGCGCCCATCGATGACGTCGTTATTTTAATGACCGCATTATTTCACAACGTCATCCGCTTTTGTGGCGCCGCTTTTCTTCTCATGCCGCTTTGCGCGTAATCCGTGAGAATAAAAGGTTTGCTTCGTTATCATGTTTTAAAAAAGATGAAAAGGTGAAAAGGGGCAACGAAGACGTAAGAGGAGGAGATACCGTGGCAGATATCCAACAAGTTGCAGAGAGATTTGGAGAAATTCTTGGAGCCGAAGCAGAAGTAGATGGCGATATGGCGGAAATGGAAATAGAGAGAGATTTAAAGGTTACCGTCCAAGGCCGTCCTTTCAAGAGTGAACTTTCGATGGAAATACACTTTGAGGCGTTAGAAAGCGATGGTACCGCGCTAAATCATGCGGAAATTGTATTACTGCCTGAAGAAATACCGGATTTCACAAGGGCTCTCGGCAAAAATGATCTTACCATTACGGCCCTTCACAACCACTGGTTGTATGCAGAACCGAGCATCAAATATTTGCATATTCAATCCGTTGAGAAACCGGAAGAATTTGCGCAAAAGCTGGCGAACTCAATTAAAGTATTGAAAAAATAATAAATGGAGGAAGCTGCCTGACAATTACAGGCAGCTTCGTTTATTATACTTTTTCATCTACAAGTAAACCTATTTGTTCCAACATAGACGCCACCATATCCAAAAATTTCTTCGGTGGAATTTCGCGGATTACTTCTTCCGAATCACGTTCCAACACTTGGACGTAGACACGGTCTAACTGCTCATGGACGTTAAATTTCAAATTCGTGTAGTTACTCTCGAGCATAGAATTCATACTTTCTACTTGGTCTTGAAGCTCGGCTGCATCCACCTGCTCCCTTTTATGGTATTCTACCGCCTGTTGCAGCTTTTCTACCGGGTTGGCGCTTTGGTCTGATTCCCGAGTACCGGGTAGTTGCGGTGTAATGGGTGTGTTTGCAGCAGGCATTGACCTGGATATAAATTCCATGTCCCTCTTCCTCCTCTCTTATCTCTTTTTATATCGGAAGAGGCGGGGAAAACTATAGTCGCGACTTTTGAAAAAATTGCGCCATAATACCAGAGATAGGCTAAGCACTCCAGAATTCAGTCTCATGAACGGCTCATGATGCCGGGTAGATGTGTGAATCCGGAATTTGCGTCTCATTGGTAAGAAAAACGATTTCAGAAAACCAGAATCGAACTGTACACTAGAAATCAAGGCTCTTATTCTCCAGTGATATTCTCTCCCGGTTCGAGTTTTTTAAATACGGCACATTGGTGATCTGACTGCTGTGAACATAGCTTGCACTTACTAAAATCAATCAAGCTTAGTCCATGATCAATCGCAAGACGTGTATGTGGGAAGAAGTTCTCTTTTCCGATTAACTCGTAAAGCCCAGTTTTCTTGAGCATTCTCAATGGTTCTTCGTTAATACCCGCAATTAAGATCGTACCATTCGTTTTCTGAAAGTCCTTTACTAAGTTTCGAAGATTGGCTTCAGCTGTCGCATCAATCGACGGGACTCGGTTCATTCGTAAAAGGATGACAGCTGGTCGTTTGTTAATCGAGTGGGCAATGACACTTTCAAACTTATCAGCAGCTCCAAAAAAGAGTGCTCCCTCTACTGTAAAGATGGATAGTTTGGGACAACTATTTGCATTCTCTGGATAATCGGGGGTCACTTTCGAATGATCTTTATTCGGCAGCACCTTTTCGACTTCGAGCACTCCACTCATTCTCCGGATAAACGAAATCGCAGCTAATAACAGCCCAATTTCTACTGCGACTGTTAGGTTAACAAAAACGGTTAGTAGAAAAGTAGCCCCCAGAACGAGCGAATCACTTGTTTTTAATTTTAGTATCTGATAGAAAGATTTATACTCGCTCATATTGAACGCTACTACCATCAGGATGGGCGCCATAGAGGCGAGCGGTATATACGACGCGTACGGGGCAAGCACGAGTAGTGTCAGCAATACGAACAGCCCTTGGAACACACCGGAAAACGGGGAAACAGCACCACTTTTAATGTTAGTAGCGGTCCTTGCAATAGCCCCCGTAGCTGGAATCCCGCCAAATAACGGTACCGTCACGTTAGCAATTCCCTGCCCAACCAATTCCTTATTCGAGCGGTGACGGTCACCTGTCATTCCATCTGCGACCACTGCCGAGAGCAACGATTCAATCCCGCCAAGCATCGCAATCACAAATGCTGGACGCCATAATTCTAGTAGTTTTTCCCAAGTTAAGTTCGGAAATTGGAAGCTGGGAAGCTGTTGGGAAATCCCGCCAAACACAGTACCTATCGTAGCAACTTTGTCAGGGTAAAGGATCGAGGCGACCGCAGTAGGAATGAGAAGAGCGATAAGAAGAACAGGTACTCGCGGGAAAAATTTTGGAACAATGATAATAAGAGCAAGGCCAATTAGAGCCGATAAAATACTATATCCATTTATGCCGGAAATATTTTTCGCAAGCTCCAGCATATTTTCATGAAAATATTCTTTTTTCTCCAGACCTTCAATTCCTAGAAAACTACCGATCTGTCCTGTGAAAATAATGACGGCAATTCCCGAGGTAAATCCGACTGTGACAGACCGTGGGATATACTTGATTAAGCTCCCAAGCTTAAAAATCCCCATCAGGATGAGAAGAATCCCCGCCAAAAAACCAGCGATCAATAAGTCCTCATATCCGTACTGCAATACAATGGCTAACAATATCGGAATGAAAGCTCCCGTCGGCCCCGCTACCTGATAACGCGAGCCTCCAAAAAGAGCAACGAGGATACCGGCAATGATAGTCGTGTACAATCCATATTCCGGCTTTACCCCAGAAGCAATCGCAAATGCCATCCCGAGCGGAATTGCTACAATCCCCACGGTTACCCCTGCAATCAAATCTTTCTTCAAATCATTGGCACGTAAGCCTTCAAAGCGAATATCTTTCCACACTGCCGTTTTTCACTCCTCTTCGATGATTTCCCATTCTTGTGAACTAGCATATTTTTACTACTACTAGTATATCACATATATTCCACTTGATTATTTGGTCCATTTTCTGCTAGTTCATCACGTTGAATTCCAATTATTTTTATATTTTTAAAAATAAACACTAATAGTACTGGTTAATATTTACTAGTTAGGTATAATAAAGATAGGTTACATAAGGAATAGTGTGTGTCTAAGAGCGGAGGGAGATATATGGAGAAAGAAATTATCGAGGATTACATTATTCATTACCGGACAATGGCGCTTGTCCCTGAGTTTGTCGGTCAAGCAGGGACACGTGTGTTAGAGACAGGCGGTGTTGAAATATTAGCACTTCATTCACCGCTGCGATTAATCAAACAAGCCTGCCTTCACCACGGAGCTTCTCTCGAAGGTCGATATGAAGCAGTGAAGCACAGACTGGATATGAAGCAGAAGCTTCCCGTTCCAATATCCCGGCAGGAAGGCATATACGCCTTCCCGCTCCTGTCAACAAAACGACCAGATAATATTTGGCTGTTTTATGACCACGTAGACCGAGCCGTTGCAAATCAGCCTAACGCTAGTTCCACCGTTTATTTCTACAATGGGCAATGGCTCCCCACCGACGTAAGCGCAGGGATTATTAACCAGCAAATATTAAAGGCTAGACGCTGCAAATCAGCCTTTCAAGAAGTGCATCAGCCTGACATCTCGTTACAAAATATTTTCCCAAATGCTTTTGCTGAGACAGCTGATTAATAAATTCAGAACATACTGCAGGTTATTCAACCGAAACCCAGCCCTTTTCTATCGCGCGTTTAATGGTATGCGTCCGATCATTTGCTCCCATTTTTTTTGTTAAATGGCTGACGTGATTGTTTACTGTAGCAACGGCAAGATAGCTTTCTTTTGCTATTTTGCCGTTGCTTTTTCCTTCTAGAATTCCTTCTAGAATTCGAGTCTCCGCTCGTGATAATACTGTCCGGGCTCTCTCTACGTCCAAGTGCAGTTCTCTATCCTTTTCCTGTTTGTTGTTCGTCAACCGCCGGTATTTGTGAACGAGATAAGGCTGAAACATAGGATCTATGTAGGTGACAAAATGAAAAGAACGATAAAAGTGCTCCAGCCATTGCTTTGTATCTCTTTCTGCAGCCAGTAAAAATGCGACACTTTGGCGGATCATACACTCTAAAAGTTGCGTTTGTTGGACGGATACATTCACACCTATTCGGGTAAAGGAAGAGAAGGCTTGCAGTTCCAAGGCATTTTCCATTATTTCTTGCTCCTTGCAAACAATGTAATAGATAGCATTTGTCTGAAGTTCTTTTTGCCTAAGAGCAGAAATGCCGGACATTTCTATTTTCCATACTGGCTTCCCTAACGTGTCTCCTGCATGTTGCAATCGTTCGTCAGCTTGCGTATCAAAAAATAGTATCGGTGTCGTCAATTCCTTCTTCTCATGTTGACCGTTACATAGCAATAAAATTCCCCCTGCTGGCTAAGTGTTTTGGTAAGGAGAAGACAGCGTTTCCCTGGCTCCTTCTAGCATTCCCCATTCATTTTACTTTTCCGAACAGGTACAGACAAGGAGCGACAGTCCCTTTAGCTTCTGGAAAAAAATGCACTTGTTGGGATGGACTTACTACTTATGTCCTTTTAGACACAATAAAGACCTGTATTCTGCATGTTAAGCAAAAAACAGATCTTTCCCCGCCTATTGGTTTTTTATTTGCTGCGATAATTTTCTAAGAATTTCTAAGCTACCCGTACTGGCCGCTTCGCTGTTTTCCTGTTGAATCGAAAGGTAAATTTCTTTCCTGTGAATATCGATATGACTGGGAGCCTCAATGCCAATCTTCACTTGTTCCCCTTCAACTGCAATTACTTTTATTTCAATATCATCGCCGATTTGGATCGATTCATTGCGTCGCCTCGTTAACACCAGCATCAGCGTGCCCCCTTCCGCACCGCAGCTGCTGTTTTCGGAAAGAGATAATGCTTCGTCTCATAAGGTGAATCACTCATCACAAATTGTTTTCCTTTTTTCTCCTTCATGTTTATCACAATAGGTGCTTGTAAATTAGCGGTTGTATTCTTGAAAGGTTCTTGTACTGTTAAAATTGAAAAAATCGCGACATCGCTCTCATTTTCAATGGCCAGCTGCTCCACTACTTGATCCGTAAGTTTCACTTCGTAGCCTTGGAAGAAAGGAAAAGGGTTCACTACAATGAATGCTACTTCCGGCGTGTGAACGGACTGCAACATATAGAACAACTTTTCATCATCAAATGGCAGTAATACAAATTCTGTTTCCTCTTCAAATGCTGGCAGGCCGTGCGCGAACGTAATCCATTCTTCTCGGTTTATTTCCACTTCTCCAATATGTTTCGTCTGTAATTTCACAGGGAGCCCCACCTTTATGTTAAAACCGTTTGTTCACATGTTTTCCGCTCACCGAAAAATCAATACTCGGTTTTTGTTTCATATCGTAGTGTACTTGCCAACGATCGGCGGTTATCTGCGGATCGTTTTTCTGTACACGGATGTCTGCTTCCGCACGTTCCGCTTGGAAATGGATAGTACCAGACTTAACGTTAAATTTTACTTTAAACGCGTGTTCCGGTATAAAACCAAGTTCCGTATCGATGTGAAGCAGCTTGTTTCTTTTTTCTGCCAGCTGGGCAATCGCTTTTCCACCGCCGCCATTTTTTTCGATAGCACGCAAATAGTCACCGTCTTGTTTTTGGGTGCGTATGTACTCCAGTGCTGTTTGCAAAGCTTGCTGAGAAAAGTGGGAAGCCCGCTCTAGAGGAGGAATCAGTCCGGCATCCGCGAAAGCAGCTGATTGGTCGATCTGTAACGTTGCCGCTGTCGTTGAAATTTCAAGTGTATCCGTATGCCTTTGCCGGATCTCGAGATCAGCTGGCGGCTGTCGTATTTCTACGTGAGGCTTTTCCATTTGTATGCCTAACGCAGCCTCTGTCGTTCGGATCGCCACTTTCGGCATGTCCAAAATCTCTCGCCTCCTCCTAACCTTTTATCTTAGAAAGTCAAGCAGGCTCGGCTGAATGATACGCGCTCCCGCTCCAAGTGCCGCACGGTGAACGTTTTCCTGTGTCATTAAATCAATGATCACTTTTTCCATATCTGCGTCTTCATTGTCCGAAAGCACTCGTTTCGCGATCACTTCCTGCTCCCCTAAACGCCCGTCAATCATTTCTACCCGATTCAACCGCGCACCTATTTCCGCACGTTCGTTCACCATATTATTAATATGCTTATCGATCGTCTCCAAATGCTTTGTGAAATCTTCCCCGCTTTTTTCCGGGTTATGGAGGTCCAGTTCGATTTGCTTCAACTCCGAAAACAGTTCATTGCTAAAGACGTTTTGCGGTCTGGAATTAACGGGAATGGTCACGCCTTTTAGAAGCTCGATTTCTACGTCTTCTTCATTGGTAGAAGCCACATTTAGATCTTGAACATCCGTCCAGTCAGTTGGGAGTTTCGTCTCGTCTACCGGAGGATTGGTCGTGTCGGTTCCATTGAAGATATATTTGTTGTTTACCTTCGTATTTGCAATGGAAACGACGTGATCAAAAAGCTGGCTGACTTCTTTCGCGATATTAGCACGCTGTCCCTCTTCATAGGTGTCATTGGAAGCTTGATTCACAAGTTCACGGACTTTCTTCACTGCTTGAGTGGCTTTATCTAATGCCGAATCGGTCGATTCCATCCAATTGTACACTTCACTTACGTTGCGTTTGAATTGGCTTACTTCTACACTCTGTGTCCGGTAACGCATGCCGTTCATTGCCACAACTGGATCTTGGGAGGCACGGGTGATTTTTTTACCGGTTGAAAATTGATCCTGCAGCCTCCCTAATTTCTCGTAACTTTGATTTAAGTAGCGAAGAGAGTTCTGTGCCAGCATCGTCTGGGTTACTCGCATATGTTACTCACCTTTCCTTTCGTTATCTGCCGACGACTCCCATGTTGTTAATAATTCGGTCGAGCATTTCATCGATCATCGTAATGTTACGCGCCGCTGCATTGTAGGCATGCTGAAATTGGATGACATTTGTCAGCTCTTCATCAAGAGACACACTGCTCACTTGTTTGCGGCGGTGGTCAATACTCTCCTGTAAGTTCAGCGAGTTTGCCTTCATCTGCCCCGCTTCCGACGTATCAACCGCCATCTCTCCGATGATTCCTTGATAAAAACTTTGGACATTTGTTGTACTTTCACCGAATTCAAGTTTAGCGTCTTTTACATTGGAGAGAGCCAAAGCATTCGACCCATCCCCTGCAAATGATTCCGGATCAGTATCTTCCCCTTGGATTGGTGAGGCAGCAGCAATGTGATCAAGATTATCCATAATCGCATCGCTAACCTTCATATTGCCTGCTTTATCCCCATCAAAAAATGGAACTCCTGTCTCGCCATTGAGTCCGTATCCTTCTTCGTGCTGCTCGTTAAAAGCCTTCGTGAATGTCGAAACCATCTCATCAAGCTTGTTCATTAGATCCGGGTACGTACCTTCTACCTGCTTTTCAGCTTCATAACCAAACGCTTCAATCAGTGCTTTTACTTTCCCTGGGGAAGACAGGATGTCTGCTTCTTTATCATCAATGGAAACGTTGGTTACTGCTTTGTCCTCGTTCCTCTCAATAGTAATCGTTGAAAACGTCCTGTCTTCTCCGTTAACAAGTTTGATCTCTGAATCATCTTTATATGTTAATCTATTACCTGATTCATCCAGCAAGTAAATAGAAACTGTTCCCTCCGCGGCAGAACGAGCCTGGCCTTTACTTTCATTACGTTCTACTTCTATGTTCATCATCCCGGAAAGTTCATCAATGAGAAGATCTCGCTCGTCATAAAGTTTGTTCGGCATGAAGCCGTGAGGTTCGACGCGGGAGATTTGCTGATTGATGTTATTAATTTGTTCAAGCAAGGAATTGACCTGCTTTTCAGTCGTATTGATCTGCTCGCCCAGCTCTTTCTTATTGGCCTGCAACGAGTCGGAGATGTAGGTGATTGTTTTCGCAAGTGCAATACCTCTCTGCCTGACTACCGAACGCGCTCCTGAATCTTCCGGATGCACCGCTAAAACCTGAAGAGATTGCCAAAACTTGTCCATCGTACGGGCAATCCCGTTCTCAGATGGCTCGTTCATTAAATCCTCTATACGTGTATAAACATCGTGACGTGTCTCCCAGTAACCAGTCTGTGCCGTTTCACCGCGATACTGGATATCAAGATAATTTTCGCGGATACGCTGGACAAAATCCGCTGACACCCCGGTGCCTATCTGTCCAGGAACACGCGGGGCATTAAGCCCCGGACTCGGAAACGGTTCTGACTGTGTTAAATTCACACGTTGCCGGGAATACCCCTCTGTATTTACATTAGAAATATTGTTGCCTGTCGTATACAAGGCAGCCTGCTGGGCACTCAACGCACGCCGTGCTGTCTCAAGCCCGTGAAAAGTCGAATACATATTATTCCTTCCTTCTTAACTTGTTGAGTTATTAGGCCTTTGAGTCAAAGATCGAGTAACCTTCAGGATGCTTCCCCTCTTTACGGTCCGGATGACTATAATGAACCGCATCGGGATCCGGCTGTATCATATCTAACGTCAATTGCACAAAATGGAGAGAGTCTTCAAGCAAGCGTCGGTTCAGTGCTTCTGTTTGACGGAGCCGGGCCATTTCTTGCAGCAGGTTTTCCTGAAGCTTGAAAAGAGGTCCTTGATGTTCTGCAGGGAGATGTTTTGCCAGGTTACTAACCGTGCCCTCCGTCTCCCCTATGTTTCGCTCCTTAAAAAAAACCGACATCTTTTCCTGCCTGGTCCTCTCTGTCTCCTCTATCACCCGTATTAATTTACTTTCGTTTTTCAACAGTTCGCTTAATTGTTCCATATCATTGGCCTTGATCAGTTCCATTTTTTGGGAAGATAACTCATTAAGCTCCTTGTGTTGTTGAATGAGCAGGACCATTGCTTCCAAAATGGCTTTTATCGACATACGTCTCCCCGCTTTCTTGTCTATGAAGAGGACTGTCCCTTCTACACAACTCGGTTAAGAGACAGTCTTTTTTCTTTATTCCTTACCCGTCCAATGTCGGTAAAATTTATTTGCCGTTTTTTTCGGATCTATCGTATATTCTCCAGATTCTACTTGCTGTTTCAATCTCTCTACCTTTTCCTGACGAAGTGTATCAATGCTCTTCCCTTGCTGCATGCTTTTCGCTTCCTTGGAAATTTCCACTTTGTCTTTCGGTTGTCTAGATATGTTTTCTTTATCAATACGCTGAGCGTCCATCCGCTTCTGATAGGGATTATTCGCGGATCCAAGCGGGTTAATTTTCATTCACATGCCACCTCCTCTATCGATCATGGACAGTACCTCGTTCGGTCGTCCTATATTAGTAATTATATCGGATTAAGCAGGGGGTGTTTAAACAAGACGAATGTCTCATTTCAACCGGTCCTGAAGAGAATGATAGGTTCTGTAACGATTCTGTCTCTCATCCTCAGCTTTCTTTTCTCTTTCCTTTTCCCTTTCCTGTGCTTCTAAATCATCTTGAATACCATGATGACAGCCTTCACAAATACGTCCACTCCGAATCCCTTTCCCGCACAGTTCACAAGGATAGGTAATGTTAGGCAACTGACTCAAATGGAGACGCCCTTCTTTAATAAACCGTGTTATGTCAGCTTCAGAAACACCTGTCGCTTCTACTACTTCCATCATCGTAGCTTCACGATTTTCTCTCTTTCTTATAAAGGTATAAACGAGCTGGAATTTTTTTTCAATGTCTTGATGACACGTCTGGCAAATCGAACGAATCCCTTTCACAAACAACCTTCCGCACCTGGGGCAATTTTCCAAGCTACCCATTCCTGTCTCCCTCTTTCATTCTTTATTCTATCCTCTAAAAACAGTAATAGCTCGTACTTCTTTAATACCGTTTTTCTTCAATTCTACTGCTGCTTTTCTTAACGTCAAACCTGTAGTATAAATATCGTCAAGAAGTACAACTTTTTTAGAGGGAATGCCGTTTTTGGGCTCGATGAAGCGGAAAGGATTATCTTTTGCCATGAAACGTTCGCTCCGTGATTTTTTACTTTGTTTTTCATTATCATACATTCGTTCAAGAAGGAGAATAGGAATAGCAGGTGGTTGAAAAAGGGGTCTTTTCTTCCGGAGATTATGAAAGATAAATGAAAGTCTTTCCAGACCCGTGAATGGCGGTCTTAAAAAATCTGTCAGCAGTTCGGCTTGATTGAAGCCACGTTCATACTGGCGTTTCTCATTAAGCGGTATAGGTACCGGAATATAATCAGGATAATGGGTTACAAAGAAACGAAAGAGTTCATTGCGAAACATAAGGGCAATTGCAGCATCACCGCGATATTTCCACCTGGCAACGACTTCTTGCCCATGTTCATTATATACATACAACGAATGATTGCACGTCAACACCCCTTGCCAGGCAGGATCCTCCTCCCACTTCTTGCAATCGCGGCACACGTCACCCGCTGTTGGGAGGGACCGGCTGCATAAGGTGCACAGCCCGGCTCCAGAGGAAACAGGAATAAGCAGTTGTTCACATTCCTGACATACATATTCCGGCGGCTGAGCGGGGAATAGCGTTACCCAGCTTGTCTGTTTTTTTATTTTCTCCGTGCAGTACAAGCAATTATTCTGTTCCAAACCTAAAGTTCCCTTAAGTGGATTCTTCTTTTCCAATCGGGGTTACCTCCTTCTGTAAAAAAGGGAGCGCATTCATCGTTTTGATATGTTTATGTGCTGCTGCCATTGCTTTTGTTTTTCCAAAATGAAAAAATAGGACCTCCCCGTCTGGTTGTTCGTGACTTCGACCTACACGACCGGCAATCTGTACGAGGGCACTTTCTGTAAAAATCGAGTCTTCCGCACCGAAGACAGCTGCTTCAGCACCTGGAATCGTCACACCACGCTCTAAGATAGTTGTGGTGATAAGAATTGGAATTTCCCCTTCCCGAAATGCTTTCACCTTCTCATGACGTTCTTTGTCGGCGCTATGTACGCCGCAAATGGCTGGATCAAGCTTCTGAAGAATGGAAGTAGTTTTTTCCATGATCGCTACAGAAGAAACAAATAGAAAAACAGGTGTTTGTTCAGCGATTTTCGTGCGGCACCACTTACTCACTGCTGCTGGGAGCTGTTCTTTTTTCAGGCGTTTCCGCCAAGGGCCGCACCACTTAAAACGTGGAACCGGGAGAGGATGGCCGTGAAAACGGCGGGGAATCTTCGCTAAATCAAGGCGTTTGTGCTGCGTTCGCTTAATGAGCTCAGGAGTGGGGGTGGCCGTTAAATAAATGACAGCCGCGTCTTGTTTTTTTGCTTTATTGACCGCCTGGACCAGCGCTTCATCTGCTGTGTACGGAAAAGCGTCGACCTCATCGACGATAACGGTGTCAAATGCTTCTGTAAAACGCATCGTTTGATGTGTCGTCGCGACTACGAACGGCGAATAGCTGTTTTTATCGTCGCTTTTTCCGTGTAAAGCGGTGACCGGAATACCGGGAAATGACCGGGAGAGACGCGGAGCCAACTCCAACACAACGTCTGTCCGGGGTGTAGCAATAAGAACGTGTTCTCCTTTTTGTAAGGATTGTTCAATCGCTGGAAATAAGATCTCGGTTTTACCAGCTCCACAGACAGCCCAGACTAATAGTTCTGTTTTAGATTGGACACTAGAAACGATTTCTGCCGCCGCTAGCTCCTGTCCTGCTGAATACACCCCTTCCCACGTGCTTTGCACCTTCAACTCCAAGGGGGGAGGTGGGCCGATCCAGCGAAACAAGGGAGTACAAGCGGTTATTCTGCCCATCATGAGACAGTGACGGCAATAGGTACATTCCTTGCCGCAGCGTACGCACGGAAATACGCCAAATTTCTCCGGAGTGTTCGAATGACAACGTTGGCAACGGTATCTTCCGGCTTCAACTTGAAGTCCTGGACGAATAGTTACTAATCGAGATCGCAGAAATGGCTCCCATTCTTCCCAAGTCAGTGCCATTTCTTCGAAAAGAAGTTCTTTTCCAAACAAGTGGAACTGTACCTTTTTATATAAGGTTTTGGTTAGTAAACGGCGAGGTGTTTGTTTCATGAAGGGAAGTGCAGGAAGGTTGCTTACGACAGTCGGAGCAAGCTGAATGACGTCCGTACTTTCAATGAGAACTTGCGGCAGACATAGTGGGTGTTCATCTTCCGGCTGTAATACGTGACAAAAAAGCACTGCTATCACTCCAGTTATTTAATTGTTAGAGACATTTTTACGGAAATGCAGCCAGGAGAAGGAGAAAAAGCTCCTGGCCATGTGGGAGGGGGTTATAATAGGCACCAGCCAATTCCAATACTGCCTTCACCGAGGTGAGTTCCAATGACAGGACCGAACGTGCCAACATCAATCTCGACATGCGGATACTTTGCTGCTAAAGTCGCTTGCATTTCTTTGGCTTTGTCGGGACGCTTTGCATGAATGACTGTCGCACGCATCGGTTTTTCCGTATCGGCATCCTCTGCAAACAGGTCGAGAATCCGCTTTAATGCTTTTTTCTCTGTCCGTACTTTCTCAAAAGGCATAATTAATTTATTTTGAAAGTGAAGAATTGGCTTGATTTGGAGAATACTGCCGACGATGGCCTGGGCACCATTCAAGCGTCCTCCCCGCTGTAAGTGATTGAGGTTGTCTACCATAAAGTAAGCACGTGTACGCTGTTTCATCCCATCCAGCCGTTTTAAAATAGTCGCGGCTGATTCTCCTGCTTTTGCCATTTTTGCGGCTTCCACCGCATAATATCCTTGCGGGGCGCAGCTTATTTCAGAATCGAAACCATACACGTTAACATTCTCGACCTGCTGACCGGCAGTCAAAGCCGTTTGATAAGTACCACTGATCGCGCTTGACAGGTGAATGGTAATAATCGCGTCATGGGTTTCTGCCAGGTTCTCGAACACTTTGACAAAATGTCCTAAAGCGGGCTGGGAGGTAGAAGGCAGTTCAGGATATTCTCGTAACTTGTCGTAAAACGTGCTTGTCGTAATTTCCGTCCCTTCGGCGAATGTTTCATTTCCAAAGATAACACTTAAAGGTACTACGGTAATGCCGTATTCCTTCTGCGTCTCTTCCGAAAGGTAGGCGGTACTGTCTGTTACTACTGCTATATTCCCCATTCTTATATCCTCTCTTTGCCATCTATGTTTTCATTCATTTGCTTTCTTATATGATAAGCGGCAGGAAACACTTCTGCAAGAGATTACGATAGACGATATCAAAAACTCGGGCAAAAGAAAAAAGCGCCGCATTTACAGCGCTCGCTTTTCACCATTTATCTCACTTTCACCCAGCCTTTTTTAATTGCCTCTACTACTGCCTGGGTTCTGTCATTCACATTCATTTTTTGCAAAATATTGCTTACATGATTTTTAACTGTCTTTTCACTAATATAGAGTGATTCCCCGATCATACGGTTGCTGTATCCGTCTGTCATAAGCTGTAGCACTTCACATTCACGGCGAGTCAGCACGTGCAGAGGTTTTTGGTATTGAACTTCTTTGTAGCCGATTTCAGCACCTGCCTCGTCCCCCGTAGCGAGACGGCGGTATTCATTAATCAGATTATGCGTTACTTTTGGGTGAATATAGGCTCCGCCATTACCTACTACTCTAACTGCTTCAATTAATGCGTCAGCATCCATTTCCTTTAGCAAATAACCAGAAGCACCAGTTTTTAATACGTGGGTCACATAGGTTTCATCATCATGAATAGAAAGAATGAGTATTTTAACTCCTGGGAATTTCCTTATTAAGTTTCGAGTAGCTTCTACACCATTCATTCCAGGCATATTAATGTCCATTAATACAACATCAGGTTCATTGTTTTCAACGAGCTCTAATGCCTCATCCCCGTCGTCACCTTCTGCCACAACTTCAAAGTTCGGCTCCATATCTAAAATGCGCTTTACCCCTTCTCTGAAAAGCTGATGATCATCTATGAGAACTAATCTGATATGTTTACCAAGTCTATTTGGCATGATTCCCATCCTTTCCGGTCCATTACTTTTTATCATTTATTGTTTAATTAACATTCATGAGTGAGTGTCATAATTGGTTATTATCTGTTTAGGCTTTTTGTGAGAGTATTATCTTGTTGTGCCAAACCTTCTACCGGAACCCGGATAACGATTACGGTCCCCTTGTTCTTCGCAGAATCAATTGTTAAGTCACCTTTTAAAGCATGGATTCTCTCTTTCATCCCGATTAAACCGAATGTGCCTTCTTTCAGGGTTTCAGGATCAAAGCCCTTCCCGTCATCCTTGACTACAATCGTGACGGAGGAAGGCTTTGTTTCTACCTTTACTATTACCTCTTTAGGATCAGCATGTTTATAAGCATTCTGAACGGCTTCCTGGGTCAGTCGAAAAAGCCCCACTTCTACATTATTTGGAAAACGAAGGCTTTTGCCAAAATGAGTAAACCGGATATTCAATCCTGTGCGTTCCTCTACGTGCTTTAAATACTTGTTCAGGGTAGGTATAAACCCTAGATCATCAAGAGCCATAGGGCGCAGATCATATATAATGCGCCTGACTTCAGCTAAACTAGAGCGGATCATGGTACGCAAGTCGCGAATTTCTTCCATCGCAGCGTCCATCCCTTTTTCCTGGCTGACGCGCTCTACAATCTCAGAGCGCAGCAGGACATTAGCGAGCATCTGTGCTGGCCCGTCATGGATGTCACGTGCAACTCGCTTTCTTTCCTCTTCCTGTGCTTCAATAATTTGAAGACCAAATTGCTGTTTTTCCTTCGCTTCCTCCATCATTTCGCCGACTTCTTTCAAGTCACCTGCTAAAAATTGATGAACGATGGAAACGGAACTAAACAGATTTTCTGCCCGCTTAATGGTACCCTCCAGCAGGAGCAGGCGTCGCTCGATTTGATCGCGGCGTTTGCGCAACTGCTGTTCCTCTTGTTCCAAGAGCGCATGCTGAACTTGGAGTTCCTTGGCTTGTTCGTAGACATTTTTCACTTCTTCTGTCGTAAAACGTTGGAATTGCCTGCTCACTTCTGCTAATCGATTTCTCGCAAAACGGGCTTGCATTTCTGTCCGTTCCGATTTATCAATCACCTTTGCAACATTTTCACGCACTTCTATTAGTTCTTTTTTCAACGAATCATATTCTTCTCGTGTTTGTTCGCTTATCTCAAATATCTGTTCTTTACTCTGTTCCACCGTTATTAACATTTTGTTAATAATTTCATCTAGCGTCTTTGCAGCCGCCAATTACCTCACCACGCTTTTCATAGAAAGCTTGTTTGACAGATTGCTATGATTCGTTATGATTATTTTAGCACATTCTTGACACCCGACACGAGAAAGTGTAAAAAAATGCGTCAAAATCATATTTTTACTCATCTATTATAGAATATCACGTCTTAGACGTTTCGAATTTTACAATATCGTTATAGAACAATTACATCACCAGGAGGGAATATTATCGTGCTTGAATCTTATTATACGGTCAAACCTTATGGAAGTGGTGAGATCGTCATTAATAAATCTCGCTTTATATGTCATGTTAAACGAGTAACAACAGAAAAAGAGGCGCAAGCGTTCATACAATCAATTAAAAAAGACCATTGGAACGCCACCCATAATTGTTCTGCCTATATGATTGGTGAAAAGGATGAAGTCCAAAAAGCGAACGATGATGGAGAACCGAGCGGCACCGCAGGTATTCCTATGCTTGAAGTCTTAAAAAAACGCACCCTAAAAGATACGTGTGTCGTCGTCACCCGCTACTTTGGAGGCATAAAACTTGGCGCCGGCGGCCTTATCCGTGCCTACTCTTCCGCTGTTACGGAAGGCCTGCGCGCAACCGGTATTGTCGAAAGATGTCGAATGGCTGTTATGGCCGCAAAAGTTGACTATACATGGATCGGGAAACTGGAAAATGAGTTGCGAACTTCATCTTACCTTTTAAAAAATATTATCTATGAAGAAGATGTCACTTTTTTCGTTTATGTTCCTGTAAGCGAGACAGCCGTTTTTACCGAATGGATTACCAACCTTACAAACGGACAGCTTGACCTCACAACATCAGAAGACACCTATCTGGAAAAGGATGCGTCGTTTTAAAAATATTACAGCTGCTGATACACTCTTCCTATCGTTCTTCCTATATTGACTTCATTCGGAATAAATATTTCCGTGGAAATAATTTCCGCAATATTTTTTGCCGATTAACGTAACTTTACGGTAGTGATACTCGTCTTAACAAGAAGTTGGACTGATGATCACGATTTTCTTGACAATGTGCAGAATTTTGTTTACGTAATCTGATAGTTTATGTAAAATAGATGAGGTTACCGAGCTCAATGATAAGGAGAATGAATAATGGCTAAGCAGCTGCCTGACTCAAGGGTACGGCGTCGTAAACGGAGAAGCCGCCGTATCATTAAAATATTTATGTTTACTGGACTACTCTCATTTATTCTGTTGGGAAGCGCCATCGGCTATTTCGCCTGGAAACTCAGCGATGTAGCCGCCGATACCCAAGAATCTTTAGAGAGAGGCGGAAAATCAGAATTAAGGGACGTTGCAGTTGATCCAAAACACGACAATATCTCGGTCCTTTTCTTAGGAGTGGATGATCGGGAAGGTGAACTAGAAGGCCGTACCGATGCGATGGTGCTTGCTACATTTAATAAAGACCAAGAATCTGTAAGAATCACGAGTATTCCAAGGGATTCTCTTGTTAACATTCCTGGCAGAGGCGAAGATAAAATCACTCATGCTCACGCGTTCGGCGGAACCGAATTAGCCATACAGACAGTTGAAAACTTGTTCGATATTCCAGTTGATTATTTTGTAAAGCTCAATTTCGAAGCATTCGTTGAGATCATTAATGCCTTAGATGGAGTCCAAGTTGACGTTCCTTTTACGTTCAGCGAGCAGGATAGCAGCGGGAATCACGGAGCCATTACTATTCACGAAGGGATACAGACGCTTAATGGGGAAGAAGCGTTGGCCTACGCACGGATGAGAAAACAAGACCCACGTGGGGATCTGGGACGCGGCGAACGCCAGCAGCAAATTATTGAAGCTATCATCCGGAAGAGTGCTTCCCTTTCCTCCATTCGAAACTATGATGATGTGCTGCAAAGTGTGCAAGACCACATGAGCACGAATCTTTCATTCGGTAATATGGTCTCTTTGCACCGATACGCAAGCTCTATCGATGATATTAAACGTTTGCAGCTCGAAGGCACAGACTCCTATATTAACAATGTTTATTATTATCAGCTTAAAGATGAATCTAAGGAAAATATTAGACAGCAACTGAAAGCTCATTTGGAGGTTACTACTAACACCAATAATGGGGTCTCTACACCTCCCACCTCTTCAGCCAGTGAGGACCATCCTTCTGCTAATTAAATAAACTGGGACAACACCCAGTCAATAAATAAGGCCCTCACGATTGTGAGGGTCTTCTGCGTAAAAGGGTAGATTGTCCAAGAACGCATTCGCTTGCCGCGGGCAAAGCTTCAGCTCTTGCTTTTCCCGCAGGTGTCTTATGATTTTTGACAATCCACGCATTCCTTTTCATTTTATTTAACCAAAAAAACGCTTCCGACTATCATTTTTAAGATAATCGGAAGCGTTTTTTATTTTGGGTTTAAGAACGCTTAGGTGTGTTGGAGAGTTTGTTCATTAAATTAAGAACAGGGCGATAGCGGTTGCCGGCTAATCCGATTCGTTCCGCCATCAATTCCACTCCAATTAAGAGGAACATCATAATGACGAGTGATACCCACAGCGTAGAAATCGTAAAAATTACCGCGGAAACTCCAAAAAAAGCACTTAGAGCATAAATGATTAACACTGTCTGACGATGGGAGTACCCCAACCTCAGCAAGCAATGGTGAAGATGCGACTTATCTGGTGCAGACAACGGCTGCTTGTTTACCATTCGTCGTATAATAGCGAAAATAGTATCAGAAATTGGCACAGCCAGAATAATGACCGGCACCACGAGAGAGAATATAGTTACGTTTTTAAAACCAAGCAATGCGATAACCGCAATCATAAAGCCAAGAAACAACGCTCCTGTATCCCCCATGAATATCTTGGCCGGGTTGAAATTGTGTACAAGAAAACCTAATGTACCACCAAGAAGCGCGATTCCAAGTGCAACGATGAAGATATCGTTCTGAATGATGGCAAGGACTGAAATAGTGGCCAGCACAATAGAAGAAACTCCAGCTGCAAGGCCGTCAAGACCATCAATTAAGTTAATCGCATTCGTAATACCGATGATCCACAATAACGTAATAGGGATGCTTAACCATCCCAATTCTAATCTTGCATCAAACGGTAAATTAATGAACTGAACTTCTACACCGCCAATCAAAACGATCACCGCTGCAGCTATTTGGCCCAGTAATTTCCATTTGGCCGATAACTCAAACATGTCGTCAAGAAAACCGGTAATGATAATAATGGTACCGCCTGCCACAATATAGGGCATGTAGGCATTGTGCGGCTGCAGAATAAAAAGTCCAGCTAAAAACGCCACGTATATTGAAAGACCACCAAGTCTTGCCATTGAACCTTTGTGAACTTTACGGTGGTTCGGTTGATCCGTTGCTCCAATTCGAAACGCTAATTTTTTCACTAATGGAGTTAAAAACAGAGATAATAAAAAACACGTAACCAGTGCCAATGCGGTCGTCATTTTGACCCTCCTTTTATACCGTTCCCATACTCGATTCTTTTATAACTAAAGAAAAACATTTTTTATGTTTAAATAGTGAATCAGTTTCAAGAGTCTTATAAACATGAATAATAATATAACAAAATTATAAATTATTCGTTTCCCTTGTATAGCAGTGTTGATTGCAACGGAAGGCGGCGACTCCAGCGCGTCGGCTAAAAGCGGTCACGTCCTGTGACCAACGCCGACACTAGAACGTCCTGTTCGTCGAAAGCAACAGCCGAAAATTCCGAAGGAAGGAACAAAGGCTAAGAACGCCACGTCCTGTGGCAACGCCTTTGTGACCAACATCCTGTTGGCCCGAGGCGTTGCCCGCGGAAAGCGTCCGCCTGCAGTGGAAATCAACCGTTCTATCTATACACGAATGGTTCGGGTCTCAGTAACTGTATATGAATTGTGAAATTGACTCTATTTTTTAAAACACAAACTTACAATCTATCATCTTCAAAACGACTCCCATCGAATTATATCATAATATGTACAAAGTAGAACTCTTTTAATCAATTTTACAAATTTCATACACATTTTCCAGTCTGCTAACTAACGAATCTTTTATTAAAAACACCGAGGTGATATAATACACTAGAATATATTTCTATTAAACTCTCATGTTTCCTCTATTTCCTTCTTGATCCGCAAAAAAACTTCAATTTTTCTTCACGAAAGGAGGCGAATATTGTATGAAAAGATGGTTTCTTGCCGGGGCAGCGAGCAGTATTTTAGCACTCGGGGCAGTCGTACAGACACCAGCACTCGCACAATCAGAGCCGGTGCTCGCTAGTGTTGAGTGGGTTGTTTCTCAGATTGAGCCTTTAGAGGATCGAATCAATCTTCTTGAAGACCGAGTTGATAAATTAGAAAAAGAAGTCGAACGTTTGAAAAGCGAACAGTAACATGTTAAAAACTCTTGGTTACATAGAAGGACTGATATTTCAATATGCATAAGAAACTTACCGGTCTGCTGGTGGCTGTCTGTTTACTCGTCTTGATGGCAGCAAATGTAGAGGCAGCGGCCCCTAACGACCTATATGATGAACCGATCACTGTTAAACTGGTACCTTCTGTGAATTTTGATGCGACCCTATACGGTTCATACGAATTGATCGACCTGAAGGACCAGGAAAAAATAAAAATCGGCAATAACGTCCAATTTCGCCATGCGAGTGACAAAGTTGTCGTTAAATTATCTGGAGACAAAAGCGTCTCTTCTACCCAAGGCTACATTTTGCAGGAGTCCCCTGTTTCAAGCCGCAATTATGTAAGTCTCACTTCCGTACTTCGGGCAGGTACTGATTTTAAGCAGACGGATTACCGTGGTTCCTTTGTTATCAAGCCAAGCGCGAAGAACAATCAAGATGATAAAACAGACCGCTTGCAGCTCTTTAATGTTCTTGGTATAGAGGATTATTTAAAGGGCGTTGTACCAAAGGAAATGTCTGCATCCTGGCCAAAAGAAGCATTGAAAGCGCAAGCGGTTGCTGCCCGCAATTACGCAAAAGTAAACATGGATGCTAATACGTTTTTGTTTGATACCGTTAAGCATCAAGTATACCATGGGCGCTCCGGCGAGGCAGGCCGCAGTAATGAGGCCGTTACCGAGACAAAGGGCACGTATGCGGTTTATAATGGCGCTCTCATTTATGCTTATTTTCATGCGAGTTCCGGGGGGTATACGGACAATAGTGAAAATGTGTGGTCCGGCAAGGTCCCTTATATTCGGGCTGTGAAGGATCCATACGATTTGCACAACGCTAATCCGAATACCAATTGGACAGCAACGGTTACACGAGACGAGGCGGATAAAGCAATTTTCCCTGAGAAAGAATGGGAACTTGCCCGCTTAGAAGTAATTGAAAAAAGCAAGGCAGGACGTGTTCAGAAAATACGTGCCACAGCGATTCATTCAACCACTGGGAAAGAACGGGTGAAAATCCTACCGGATGGAGCCTCCCCTGATTCTCTGCGCTGGGCACTGGGCACGACGTTGAAAAGTAATATATTTGACATGAAAGAAAGAGGTGCCAACGCTGTTTCGGTGAAGATGGGCGATGGCAGTGTAAAATCTTACAACAGTGCGATTGGTATGAAAATGCGCCAGAAAGATGGTACGGACAATGCTATTTCGTATGAGAATTTAGCCGTGCGAACACCAACAGGCATTCAGTATGCAAACACTGCTCCCGCCTCTTACACCTTCACAGGAAAAGGTTGGGGACATGGACTTGGTATGAGCCAATGGGGTGCTTATAAAATGGCGAAAGACGGCAAGTCTTACCGTGAAATCCTCAAGCATTACTATACAGGCATTGATATAGTAAAACGATAAAACAGACAAAAAAGCTGTCAACGGGACTACCCGGGACAGCTTTTTTGTTATTTATTTACTTGCTTCTAAAATATTCTTCCATGGCCCGTGACATGAATAGAGAAAATTGAGCACGTGACGTCGTTTCATTCGGACGAAATGCTTTGCCGGATTCAGAGGTAATGCCTTGGTCCGCTATAATGTTGATCTGCTCAAAGTTCGGATAACTCTCCGTTATGTCTGTAAACGAATGCGTTCGTTCTGCGTTCGGAAGCTCAAATGCCCGGACAAGGAGAGTCGCCATTTGTGAACGTTTCAAGCCTGCAGCGGGCATCAATTTGCCATCCTTCCCCGTCATTAATCCATTGTACTCCAGAGCAGCCAGTTGCTTGTATGCGTGGTGATCAACACTAACGTCACTTGCTTTCATAACATAATCGGCAGGCGCAGTCAGGTCAAGCGCGGCTGTGAGCATTTTCGCTGTCTGCGCTCTTGAAATGGTGTCACCAGGTTGGAAATTACCGTTCGGATAACCGCCGATAATTCCCTTTCCCGATAAGTACTGGATTTCTTCAAAAGCATGATAATTCTTGTCGACATCGGGAAATACCGGTTCCTCACTGAATGACGGTTCGCCTTTCAGCTCTCTAAGATCTTTTTCTACTTTACTGATTCGCTTTTTCGTCTTTTCCAAGTCTGTCTCTGTACCCGCTATCTGCGCTTCGGTCCATTCTACACTCGCCGCTTCTTCCGATGAGTCTGCATCTGCTTGCGGCGAACAGCCGGCAATAATGACAGTCCCCAAAACAATCCCAGTGTACAACACACTTTTCATCCTGCTCTTCATTTTCCTTCTCCCCTTTAAGCAGCTGATTCGTTATTTCCTGCCAATACCGTGATAAATAATGCCTTCTGCTTTTAATGCTTCCCGGTCCAGCACGTTCCTTCCATCAATGACAACCGGACGCTTCATTGCTTCTTTAAACTCTTGCGGTGTCAGTTCCTTACATTCTTCCCACTCCGTTACTAAAAACACGGCATCTGCTTCTTCTAAAGCGGCGTATGCACGTTCAACGAGTTTCACTTCTTTTGGAAGGAGCGGCTTCGCATTCTCCGTGGCAATCGGATCATAGGCTTGTACGAGTGCCCCTCTGTCCACGAGTTCTTGGATGATTTTCAAAGAAGGCGCCTCCCGCATGTCATCTGTGTGGGGTTTAAACGCCAAGCCTAATACCCCGATCGTTAACCCATTAATATCACCGTCATACACGTTATCAAGATGATCTACCATTCGCCGGCTCTGTTTATCGTTCACATCAATGACTGCTTGAAGAAGGTCGGTGCGATAGTTTTTCTCTTCTGCGAGGTGTTTTAATGCCTTGACGTCTTTTGGAAAACAAGAGCCTCCGTAGCCGATCCCTGCGTTTAGGAACTTGGGACCGATTCGGTGATCCAGTCCCATCCCTTTCGTGACCGCATTAATATCCGCATCATACAAATCACAAATATTAGCCATTTCATTTACGAACGATATTTTGGCTGCTAGAAAAGCATTGGAAGCATACTTAATCATTTCCGCACTCCGTGGGTCTGTACTGACGATTTTATCAGTTAATGGTAAATGAAGCTCTTTTAGAATTTTTTCTGCGTTTTCTGAAGTGGTTCCGATGATGACACGGTCCGGATGAAAAGTATCTTCCACCGCTGAACCCTCACGAAGAAACTCAGGTACGGAACATACATCAATCTTTGCCGCGGGCTGTTGTTCTTTTATAATGGCCTCCACGGCTTCCGCTGTTCCGACCGGGACGGTTGATTTGTTCACAATCACTTTGTAATGATTATCAACCGCACTTCCGATTTCTTCCGCTACGGCATACACAAACGACATATCTGCAGCTCCTGATTCCGTCTCCGGAGTACCGACTGCGATAAAAATCAGATCAGCCTTCTTCACTGCTTCACGAAGATTGGTCGTAAACGAAAGACGGCCTTCTTCCTTATTTTTACGGACGAGTTCTTCAAGACCGGGTTCATAAATAGGAATGTCACAGCGATTCAAGCGCTCTACTTTCTCTTCAAGCTTGTCTACACAAATAACATCATTTCCCAGTTCTGCAAAACATGTACCGGACACGAGACCGACATATCCAGTCCCTACAACGGCTAATTTCATCTTTGTTTCACAACCTTCTTTTTCACTATTTCTAACACATCATCTGCTTCTTGAAAGCGAAGCAGCTTCATTAAAAGCAGCAAGAGAATACCAGCTGCAAGACTTCCCATAAGTAAAACGATGTAGGAGCCTCCAAAGGAGATCACGTATCTCCAACCAAACAAAAAAGCGCTGAATAAAAGCAGCAGCACAACCATTTTTCCCAAGTCTTTCCCTAGTTTCCCAAACGAATTCTTTTGCCATTTTAACACATAGCGCATTCCAATAAGGAGAAGACCAAAGTTGCAAATAGAACCGATGGATGTTCCCCAGGCAATGCCAGCTGCACCGAACTTTTGAATCAAAAGAAAGTTAATGCCGACATTAACCCCTAACACGGAAATAAGGCTGACTGCCACCGGATAAATTGAGCGCTCATACGCATAATAAAAGCGCGTCACATACAAGTTAGCCGCATGAAAAAACATGCCTACTACTAAAATTTGCAGCAACGGTGTCACCATTTTGGTAGAACTCTCGGTGAAATTTCCGTACTGGAATACAA
This sequence comes from Bacillus piscicola, assembly GCF_022458745.1. Classification (GTDB taxonomy): domain Bacteria; phylum Bacillota; class Bacilli; order Bacillales; family Marinococcaceae; genus Alteribacillus_A; species Alteribacillus_A piscicola. Next base: position 354,013 of record NZ_JAJJJF010000001.1, on the reverse strand, counting down.
CACGGATTATATCTTCCGCATACACCAACACAAACACAGCAACTGGCAAGATCGTAACCGCCATGAGGCGTAATCCTTTCGTGTATAACGCGCTGATGCCAGCCTCGTCGCTCGCGGCTGCTTTCCGAGAAAGTAATGGATAAATGACGGTGGTCACTGCCATCATTAAGACACTTTGCGGAAGCTGGACAATCTTCGACGTGTAGTTGAGTGCAGCAATATATCCATCCGCAAGCCAGGAAGCGAAAACACGATGAATGAGAAAATACAGTTGGAGTGTGGCACCGCCCAATAGAATCGGGACAGCCATTTTAAATGTACGCCACGTCTCTGGACTCCGCCCTAAACGAAACCGGAAATCGAAAAAACGGCCTCGGCGAATCAGATAGATTAAAAATACACACATGAGAGCGGCACTTATAACGGCCCCCCACGCATGAGCATAGGCTCCGAACCATGGATAGAAGACGACTGCAATCCCAAGGAATGATCCATTCAGCAGTAACGTTGACACCGCTGTCCATTTAAAGCGGTCATTGACGTTTAACACGCCGGTAAACCACATGGAGATGATTAAAAATAGGGTGGCCGGCGCCATTACTTGAAACAACGAAGCCGTTAATTGAAATTCCTCCGCGTTCAATCCGGGAAATAAGACGGCGATAACTTGTTCGGAAAAAAGGATTAACAAACTGCTGAAAAGAAGTAATACTACCGATAACCATCCGAAAATCCGCGCTAAATAATCTTTTTGCTCTAGTGGATCATCTAGTTTACTGTACACAGAGATAAAGGCTGTCGTAACCGCTCCTCCTACTACTATGTAAAAAAAATTAGGCAGCGTATAGGCAGTCACGACACTGTCAGCGGTATAACTTGTACCGAACTGGTAGCCAATGACGACTTCACGAAAGAAACCGATCAGCCGTGAGAGTAAGTTAATGACCGCGACGGCCCCTATCACTTTTATTAAAGACTTCCCTTTCATTCCCAAACACGTTCCTTCCGGTGCATTCCGCCTGCCCTATGCCTGATCGATAAAGTCTTCCAAGATTTTAAGAATTTTTTCTTTCCCGCTTTGAAAAGGCACGGGTTCAAAATCTGCTGCTTCGTTTATCGCATCTGTCAGCTGTTCAGGGGTTTTGACACCGATAATATGGCCTGCCTCTTGAAACTGTTCTACGATTTCAAGTTGATGATCATCGTTATGCTCGTTAAACTCCGCCAGTCGCGGTACTGCAAGGACAGGCTTCATCTTTTTCACTCCGGTAATGATGGAGCCTGTGCCGCCGTGAGCAATGATTAACCGAGCTTTATCGTACGTCGCGTCCATATCTGCAAAACTCATAAACGGAATAAGTTCCATGTTATCCGAATGAAAAGTGGTGTGACCGGACTGTACGACTACTTCTTCCTTTATCACACCTTGTTCAATTAACTGCTCCACTTCTGTTAATAGCCGCGTAAATGGTAGTTCATGTGTACCGAGTACGACAAATATCAATAGATAGACCCCCCATGTACCGCTTTTGGATAATGTTCAAGCATCGTCTCCCACTGAACTATGAATAAATCAGCGATCGGATAAACGAGGCGTCCCGAGAGTGTTGGCGAAGAGGTCTTTGCAAAACTTTCGATAAATACCACTTTACGGCGGAATAACTTTGCGATGTAGCACATCGGCACAGCCGTGTGCACGCCCGTGGTTACCACGACATTAGGACGTTCTTTCAGAAAGATACCAAGTGACTTTAAACAGTTATACGAGAACTTAAACAGATAACTAAGCGGGTAGTTGCGCGCCCCGTACACAAGATACGAGATAGGATGTTCCTTCTTAAGCGGCTTCGTTATTTCTGTTTTCTCCGTCACTAAATAGTAATCATACTTTGCGAAAAGTGGCTTCAGTTGCATAAGCTGCGTTAAATGCCCGCCAACCGAAGATATAAATAAAACCTTTTTACGTTTTCGGCTCACTGTCGTTCACCATTCCTCTGTTGTGCTTCCTCATAAATGCGGATAACTTTTTTCGTAGTAGACTCGGAGTCATGCAGTTCTGCTTGCTTGCGGCCGTTCTGAATAAGCCGCCCATACAGTCGCTCATCTTCCAACACGTGTTTCAGTGCCTGAGCAAGAGATGGCGGTGACTGCGGCTCCGCCAGTACCCCGGCATCATTTTTCAGTAAGTGTGACAAGCCGCCTGTATCCGTCCCGACAACCGGTGTTCCGCATGCCATCGCTTCCACTGCTACTAGGCCAAATCCTTCGATATGAGACGGCAGAACGAATACGTCAACTGCACTCATCCACTCGGCCACTTCTTTCTGCGGTTTAGCCCCGTGAAAATGGACAGCGTCTTCCGCCTGTAAATCATGGACTCGTTGTCGTAGCTCGTTATAATAACCTTCCTGTTTCGGCTGGCCGACGACATGAAGAACAGCTTCTGGCACGTCCTTCTGTAAACGCACAAACGCTTCAATTAAATCTCCAATCCCTTTTTCCTTAATAAGGTTACCGACAAACAAAAGGTGTTTGGAGTCAGGAGAGAGAGTCAAGTGCTCTCGTGTTTCTGTTTTACTGCGTTCATAAAAGACACTCCGATCGACTCCCATACTAATAACAGACACCTTTTCCGGCGGGATATGGTAGTCATGAATGACTTGTTTTTCGAGATCGTGTCCGACCACAATGACATGAGCGGCATCTTCCAGAATTCGAGTCGTTTGCTTACGGAAAAATGCTCCTTTTTTCGCCATTTTGTTCAGATCTCCACCGTGACAGGTCACGACGTAAGGAATGCCAAATCGCTTTTTGAACCAGCGGGCAATAAGGCCGGAGGGGAACGCATAATGGGCATGGACGATATCATACGGGCTCTTTTTCTGCAGAAGCCGGCGCAACGCTCCAAGCATCCACATCGAATACTTTTTAAGCACGTTTACTTTTCCCATTTTCGCATTTTTAATTGCTGCCACTTGTACATCGTGTCCATGTTTAGCTAAAGCATCGACTTGATTTTTTACGAAAATACCGAAAGCCGGAACTTCTTTTGTCGGGAACATATTACTGATCACAAGAATACGCATGGTTATCCCTCCGTCTCTTTCTCTTTATATCTATTGACGGCAATCCCTAGAAACAGCCAAAAGAACAAGGCGATCTGGTGATTTTCCCAAGCGGTGGACAGCGTTCCCATCAACAGCCAGGCGACCGTAAACGTAATGATAAATAGAGCAAGCCAGCGATGTTCTTCTTTAAGGGACGAGGTCATTTTTCCTACTGTTTTTAAGATCGCCACGAAAATAACCGCAAGCAGTAAAACGCCTATTATGCCGTATTCCACCAATACATAGAGAGCGTTATTGTCAACCGTTTTCATCGTAGTCGGTAAATCTTCATGCATGAACTGGTGAAACTTTGAATTGAAAACAAAAGCCGCATTACTTCCGAACATTCCGGGTCCAACTCCGAAAACAGGACTGAAGGTAAATACAGTTAATCCACTTAGCACAATGAGATAACGATAGTTTTTGGAAAGATCAAGCGTGTAAAGATTTCGCTGGGCAAATCCTTCAAGAAACATGAGTGCTAAAGCGTATCCAACGACAAAGACAACTCCTAATCCAATTGCCCCATAAAGCATCACGCGAAAGGCTTTATTTTTGCGAAAGATCAATCCAATTAAGCCAAAACAGCCAATTAACGCGAGAAAAGCTTGGCGGGAGAAAGTTAAACCAAGTCCCGTAAGTAAAATCAAACCGATGAAGCTGAATAGTAGCATTTGTTTCTTGCTTATCTGCTTTCGATATACGAATACGTAGGTCACAAGCAGCAATAAGACGGCAACTAAATAGCCGCCAAGTGTATTACTGGAGTCCATTAAGCCAAAGGCCCGGATCTCTTCTCCAATCGCAATACTGCGGCGTTCCTCGGTATTTCGCAGGGGAAGCGGAATCCGCAGCACGATTTGAAAAATCCCAATTATTGCCTGCATGACACCGAGACCGATTATAATATAGAAGAGGCGCTGTACCCATCGCGATGGAATATCCAGGGCAAGCAAAATAAAAAATAAAATTAAAAACTGAAACAAAGCCCGCACACCGAAAATCCCTTGTGCAAACGGGACATTGTTTACGAACAAACTAAAAAGGACAAAAACAAAGAATATCGCTAAGCTTTTATTGAGTGGATTTTTCCACCGCTCTATTAAATGTTTCCGGCCAATCTCCGGATGAAAAATTACGATGGCTGCCATTAACAGCAAGAGTCCTTCTCCTGCATAACCGAGCAAAGTCGGAACAATGGGTAGCCAATTATTCCAAATTCGCGTAAATAACAGTTCAAATGAACTCCACACTACTAATAGAACGGTTGCCAATAAAAGAAAATGATTCGCTCGTTCGCGCGGCAAATACCGGTCCCACATATACCCGTCACACCATTTCATTCTGAAGTTTATTTAAAAAGCTCTTACATTTAACTATATAAATCCGAACAAATATATAGAGGATTGGACGATTGATTTCCACTGCAGGCGGACGCTTTCTGCGGGCATGGCTTGAGCCCTCCTCAGGTCAACACGATGTTGGTCACAAAGGCGTTGCCACAGGACGTGGCGTATTTAGCCTTTGACCCCTAATTCCGCTACCTGCGGGGTCTCAAGACTCGTGCTACGACGAACACGATGTTCTAGTGTCGGCGTTGGTCACAAGAACACTACAATGAGTAACATCTTTGCTATTTTTGCGCCGAGTAACCGCAGGCGCAGGACGTACTTGCACACGACGTGCTGGCTTCTGCGTTGTGTACAGGACGTGCACGGTTTTAGCAGAAGTTCCACTATTTTAGCCGACGCCCGCTGGAGTCGCCGCCTTCCGTTACAATCAACAGGTAGTATACGCAATTTCAGACGAATATCTAAACGGAATGCTCATATGATTGTTCGTCTTTTTTAGTCAAACAACTTATGAAATTGATTTATTTAGTATTTTTTCTTCTTTAAACGCATTGACAAATGAGTCAAATATATTTTTATACGAGTTGGAGCCACTTCAGTCCTTCTGTGGCTTTTTCTCTTAGGTGTTCGGAGTCGGCTTCTGTTTCATTTTGCAGGTGCTGCCAGTTTTGGGCAGCTTTTTCAAAAGCAGCGACTATCCCGGCGTTTTCAGCTGTCAGTTTGTCAATTGCTACCGAATATGCTTCTTTTTTTATTTCACTCATGAAGTCTTTTACTTTTTTGTGGTATTCAATCCCAATTACCGGCGTACCTGCGTTTACAGATAAAATGAGGGAATGCAGTCGCGTTCCGATCACGAGATCTTGAGCAGCGGCAGTCTCGACAATTTCCTGGGGAGAAAGATTTTCCTCCACTATGTCTACCCCGTCGCGATGCTCCATCAACTTTGCTATGTCCTTTGTCACCTGGACATCTTCTGGATACTTAGTAGAGAAGAACGTTACGTGAATTCCTTTTTGCACGATAAGCTTGTCCAGGGAAGCAGCCATTCCGCTGATGTAGGCTTCATATTTTTCTTCATCCGCAACCGGCCAATAATGCTGGCTGAAATACGGTACAGCGGTGATACCTACTTTTCTGATTTCACTCGAGTACTGGTGACGCTCGAAAGCCGGTACAGAAAAAGCCGGATCGTAAATCACTCCTACTTGCTTTTGGACACCAATCTCTTTCAACAGCTGTTTGGACTTATCGTCACGAACGGTAACGGACGTGGACGCATGGATCAGTTTTTTAATAAAAAATTTCCCTGTTGTTGTGGTGATGGGGCCGGCCCCGACCCCATGCACCGCTACCTCGCAGCCGCTGTACTTCCCTGTTAAGCCGAGAACACTGTATAACGGAGCGTCCCGTTTATACATGTCCATGAGCAGCCCACCGCCGCCAATGAGCAGAAGGTCAAGCTGTTTCATTACTTTACGGCTGTTCACAATGGTTTTCAACCCAGATTTCAAGACACTGCCTTCTTTATAAAGCAGTGGTACAGCAGCGATTCCATGTTTTGCAGTCGTGTTGGAGGGGTTATTGCTAAAAACGACGATGTTTTCTTTTTTTATTTCTCCCTTTGTCGTTAATTGGTGCAGTAACCCGGCTAATATCGCTTCATCTCCATTGTTGTTGTGCCCGTAATTTCCAATGATTCCTACTTTCATATGTATGTCTACCTAACCTTTTCATCGTATTCTTTTGATATGTTATGGCAAATGAGAGCAAAAAACCATACCTCCTATTATACACTCGTTCCGAGCAGGCGACTAGTTTCGATTTCTTTTTACGAAAAATTACTCAGACTAGGAAGTACAAAGGATCGGGACCTCTTTTTACAGCATATTTGCCGCATAAAAACCGCTGCCTCATTCCGAGTCAGCGGTTTTTGTTCATCTCGGTGTGTAGAAGTTTTGTGTGTAATACGGTTGTTTCCTAAATTCATTAAAGGCGACCCCTACACCGATCCTGGTATAGTCTCCCAAAAGTGCCTGGCGGTGACTTTTTGAATTCATCCAACTTTGATGTGCGTAAATGGGGCTTACCTGTCCGTAAGCTATATTTTCAGCTGCATTGTAAAATTTGACCCCGTCCCGAGCCATGCGGTCAAATGGATCTTTTCCATTTAAATTCGTATGCTCAAAATAATGGTTTCCGGCCATATCAGCACTGTGGGACCGGGCTGTGCCTGCTACGAGTTCATCCCATTTCAATGTTTTTTTGCCGTAACGTTTTCTTTGAGCATTTGTTAAATAGAACACTTGACGTTCGTAGCTTTCTTTCAAGGATTTCGTCGGTTTTGCATAAAACTGACGAAACTGTTCCTCTACCGTGCTTTTAATAAACAGGACGGCTGTAACACGATTATCGCGGTGTTGATCGTAGAAGAAGGTCGTGTACTGATCACCTAATTGATAGGTGCCGGCGCTATCCGTTTCGGTAGAAAAAGAAGCACCGCCTTTTTGGATAGACGGAAGCGGTTCTCCGTAAACACGTTTCACGTCTTGCTTCGTCTTATCAAGCCGGATGCCACTTTCTCCTCTCCACGTGTCCTGGTTTGAATAGATTGCTGCTACTTTTCCATCTTCAATACCATACTGCACGTAATTATCGAAATGATCGTGATAAATATGCCACTTAAACCCATAACGGCTATCTTCTACTGCGTTAGGTTTACCAAGACTGTCTGTTACTTTTTCTACGGAGTCATCAATTTCTATTCCGCGTACATCCCAAGCCTTTTCTTCACTATCTACACCGGACGGCGGGGTATTTACTTCTTTGACACGAAAATCATTATTTAAACAGCGGGCAAGAAATACAGAAAAGTGAGCACGGGTGGTACTGTCTCCAGGACCAAATCTCCCATCGCTGTACCCGCTTGTGATACCGTTCTCAACGAGGCGGCGGATGGCAGGATACGCCCAATAGCCCTCTGACACATCAGAGAAGGACACATCACTGTCTCCTTTAAAATGAAAGGCCCTTGACAATACTGCCGCCATTTCTGCACGGCTTAATTCCTCACCTGGCCGAAACGTCTCACCGTCTCCGTTCATAATCCCTTCAGCTGCCACAGCTGCGATGTATGGATAAAAAGGATAATTACGCGTCACGTCATTAAAGTTCGGGTTCGTTACGTTGGCTGTGTTAAGATCAAGTGCTAAAGACAGCATTTTGGCAGTTTGACCACGCGTTACCTCGTCATTCGGCCGGAATGTTTGATCGTCATACCCCGAGGCAATGTTTTGTTGCGTGATGAACTGAATCTCCTCTGCTGCCCAGTAGGAGTCTTTCACATCTTTAAAAAGCGCTTCCCCTTGGACTGATAAAGGAATGAGAGAGAATAATAGAATCATTATGATCGGAAAACGAATTTTTTTCATCATGGTCCTGACCCCCGTCTGTATATTCTTTTGTCACCTATATATCTATCTATTCCTTTCTTCAGATGATTCCAAACAAGTTTATATACAAAACTTTCCTTATTTTATCATAAAACTTGTTTACTTTGCGAAAAAAACCTCACCTGGTTTGTTTATGCCCAGGTGAGGCGAAAGGTTAACGATTATCCTTCGTAATAATCTTGAATTCCATTAAATATCGCACGTGCTGCTTTATCATAATATCCCGGCTGCTTCATACGTTCCGCATCTCCCTTGTTTGTGACAAAACCAAGTTCGATGAGCGTGCTTGGCATGGAAGTCTCACGAATCACGTGGAAGTTGCCTTCTGCTACTCGGCGATGCTTCATACCAGTCGCTTTCACGAGCCTTTTTTGGATAGCTGTTGCAAGTTCCTTACTTTCTTTAGCGCGATGGCGGCTGTGATAGAAAGATTCCGCACCTTCTGCGCTAGGTAAAAAGGAATTAGAGTGGATGCTGACGAAGGAATCGGCTTTTGCTCTCTCCGCAATTGCCACCCTTCCACGCAGTGTTACAAAGGTGTCGTCGTCTCTTGTCATGACTACATCAACACCAGCATCCCTCAAGAGCTTCCCTACACGGAGGGCGACGTTTAAGTTAACTGTCTTTTCGACAAGTCCGTGTCCAGAAGCTCCCGGATCATGCCCGCCGTGACCTGCATCTACTACGATGGTTTTCCCTTTAAGAGATCCAGATCCAAAGTTCTCATTTAAATAACCACTGTGTGTATAAGCCCAATCGCCTTTATATTTGATGAGCACCCAGCTTCCGCTTGTCCGTTCATAAATGTCTACAAGTTCACCCCGGCTTAAGCTGCCAACTTTCTCATGGTTCGTACCCGGTCCGGAACGAACCAAAAGTGTGGAAGCTGTTACTTTTGCCTGCGCAATCGGTGATGCCGGTTTGGTGTTGTCATCTTTATCAGAGTGGACTTCATCTACTTTTTTAACATAACTCTGGTAGACGTAACCCGTTTTGTCATCCACTGAAATTTTGAGCCATTCTCCTTCGATAGCGTACACGTTTACTTTCGTGCCGCTTGTAAGAGAATCAATCACCTGGTGATCCATTCCCGGCCCTTTTCTAACATTCAATGGGGTGCTCGCCTTCACGACTCCTTCATATAAAATCTCATCGTCTGCCGGTTTATCTACCGATCCGGAAGAATCACCATTATCTGGTGTGTCACTTCCTCCGCCATTTCCATTTATACGCAGGCTTTCATTCAGCGCACGCGCTACATACGCGGATAATTCAGCCCGAGTGGCTGGTTCATTTGGCTGGAAACGGCCACCGTCCTCAATTATGTCGTTGTCTACTAACGTTGCTATGTAGCCTTTTGCCCAAAAGGAATTGGAAATATCACTAAATGTTACATCTCCTGTGAAGTTCTCCGATTCTTGTCCAAAAAATGCGCGGGCCACAATCGCTGCTACTTGTGCTTTTTCAATGCTGTCACCAGGAAAGAATTTGCCATTTTTCCCTTTAAAGATACCCATCTCTGCTGCTTTTTCAATACGGGTATATGCCCAGTAACCCCGATCCACATCGGAGAACGTCGGCTGTGAGCGGTCTAGACTGTCTTCACCAAGGGCATGCGTCATCATGACAGACGCCTGCGCACGAGTCAGTGATTCATCTGGTCTAAACCTCCCTGTGTCATCCCCGGTAGCGATCCCTTTTTCCGCAACATAATCGATCTCCTTTGAAGCCCAGTGGCTATTAGCCACGTCTGAGAACCTGTCGCTCGCTTCTGCGTTTTGAACGCCGAAAAACGGGAATACAGAAAGTACAACAGTCAGTGCAAGCAGTACATATGAAATTTTCTTGTTTACCAAAGACAAGTTCCTCCTCTCTCTTGATGTCCCTTTATGTTTTTAGGGAATGTCTTATTTAGAAAAGCAGCGGATCTACTGCCCATGGATATATAAGTACAAGAACGTAAATTTAGTGCAAAATCTACAAAGACAGGCAATATCCTCCAACCTTTTCCTTCTTTTGATAGAATACCACGCGAAAGTCTTTGAAACTAGCTTTTTTGGAAGATATGTTAAAAAATAGGTCATTCATATTATGTAAGATTACAATGCGATTACAAACATGTTGCAGAGCAATTTAATTCCTTCTCCGATCGTTTAATAATCTGAATTAATTTCATAAATGACTAATGGAGGTCATAAATACGAATGTCTTTGTAACAACTTATACAATACGAATACCAACCTGTTGATTGTAACGGAAGGCGGCGACTCCGACGGGCGTCGGCTAAAAGCGGTCACGTCCTGTGACCAACGCCGACACTAGAACGTCGTGTTCGTCGAAAGCAACAGTCCGAAGACCCCCACAGACCTGCTTGCAGGTCGAGGAGGGCTGAGGCGTTGCTGCGGCTAAGAAGACACAGTGAGAGCAAGTGTAAGCGCAGTCTCGAACTGATGTCGCACTTGTGCCCTCGGGGTGAAAGCGTCCGCCTGCAGTGGAAATCAACCGATCTATGCTATATCTAAATTGTCCGTGTTTTAATCACTGAATTCGAATTATGAAATTGATTCTAGTATTGATCCAGTGGAATTATGAAATTCCTTCATCTTTCCTTTCCTGTGATTTTCGTTTAAAATACGTAAATAGTAAGTGATATGGAAAAATGAGGGATGAGTGGGATGAAACGAGCTATAGTAACAGCAGGAGTGCTTTTTTTGTTAGTCATCATTTCCGGCTGTTCGACGTTTGGCATGAATCGGTACGTAGCAAAAGAAGAAGCGATCAATACGGACAAATATGCTTATCATGACGAGAATTTTACATACGATCTGGAGACGCTGCAGGAGCTTGCTGAGCGCTTTCGGCTGGAAGAACTGTCCACAAGCAACGTCAACAGCATCATGAAGGATGAGATAAAGAGAGGGCGTTTTAACGAAATCATCATTTATCTTCGTGAGCTGCAAGCGGAGGAAGAAGAAGAGGCCGCTGCATTTTCAGAACGGTATTTAGAAGCACTGGCGGCCCATGTGCAGCGAACCAAAGATCCTTCCGAGGCGTTAGTAGAAGATGCAGTGAAGCTTATGCAAAAGCAGTATGAGCTTGATCCCGAGGATGAAGAAAAAACAATCCGCTACGCCAATATGCTTATCGATTCCAAAGTGGATGTGAAAAGAGGAGCACACCTCTTATTCGATTTCGAAGAGCATTTAAAAGAACAAGGGGAACAACCGAGTTTAGATCTTTTACTTGCGTTAGCTCAGGCTTACTATGCAGTAGGAGATTATGAAAAGAGCTTAGCCAGGTACGAGAAACTTACGACACTGGAAACGAGCGATCCTACTCATTTTTATCGAATGAGCGAAGTTTTTGCAGCAATGGGAGATGAAGAGGGGGAAAGAAAAGCGCTCACGAAAGCTTTTGAACCGACTTCTGAATTCCTCGGTAAGTACGGAGACAACAATTTCAGCTTATATAAAGACTACTTAGACGAATCGATTGACGAATAAAACAAGCGGCTTGCATTCACAAAAGGACGTGTCCTTTTCTGTGGTTGCAGCCGCTTGTTTTTCATTATTCCATTGTCATAGCACGTTTTAAGAAGAGTGCAAACTGAGAACGGGTGACTGTTTCATTGGGACGGTAAGGATCCTGATTCGTCAGCCCGCTTTGGTATAACGTGTTAATCGCCTCATAGTTCCAAAAATCACCCGAAATATCAGCAAACTCATGGGCATCTGGATTTGCAGGCAAATTTTCTTTAAAGGCTTCTGTCAGCACAGAGGCCATTTGCGCTCTTGTCATGTTTTCATTAGGGCGAATCTTGCTGCCGCTTCCTGTCATTAAACCGTGGTATTCCATAGTCTTCATAGCATTGTAACCGAGATCACCAGTATCCATATCCGTTGCTTTCAATTGGTACGATTTATCGGCTTTTAAGTGAAGAGCTTGGGCTAGCATAGAAGCAGCATGTCTGCGTAAGATTGGTTCATTAGGACGAAACGTTCCGTCCGGGTATCCGCTGATAATATCTCTTACTTCAAGAAAGCCGACTGCTTCTGTAACTTCCTGCCTTCTCACATCATAAAAGGGGGTAACTTCTCCTTCCCGAACATAAGAACTTGCCATGTAGCCGTGAATATCAGCATAATGAAACGGATAAAAGCCGAAATGATTGTCCCGGCTGTTATCGTGCTGCAGCTCCCCTTCTACCGTCAACGGCATGTACAAAGGCACATCCCCGACTTTTCTGGCCGTTACAGATGGCCCTACCCTAAAATTAATAGTTGAGCCTGGCTCTTCCGCAAAACTATATACATGCTCCCCGTTTTGAAACATCTGCGTGGAAGGTGTCTGCTTTTCAGTCACAATATGCATATCTTCCTCGGCAAATCGCATCCGGTTCTCATCATCCTTGTAATAAGGCTCGAACTTCGGCAGATCCCCCATGTCGATTAAATTACGAGACGCGATTGTTTCGTACACGCTGCCCTGATAGGTAGCAGCGTTCTCCGGATCATTGCGACGATCCAGGCCGTTGTAGGCGAGCACGGCAAAATACCAGTTTTCCAACTTGTGACGGTCGCCATCATTCACTTTTGGAATAATGTTTCCCGACCAGGCGAATTTTTCATTTAATAGTTTCGCGCCCATCTCGATGTTATAGGCCGTGTTATATTTCAGTTTTTCCATATCTATTTCTCTTTTCGCCAAGTCCTCTTCACCCAGCGTTACTTGCATCATGCCAACACCGCCGTCATCGTTGCGGTTCATTACCGGGCTTCCGTCCTTCTCAAATTGCATCATACCCGTTTCTTGATAAGCGATCGCCTTTAGTATTTCCGGCGGGATATCATATTTAATCCCTGCTTCCGTCAAGAGATCCTTTTTTTCTTTGAAACTTAATTTTTCCGCAAACGGAGCCCCACTATCACTGTCCGCTGCAAACACTTGACCGCTCACAAACAACGCACCAAGCAGGACAACGAATAGAGCCAACCAGTTTCTCATTCTACCTTCCCCCTCTTCTTAAACTTCTATCTCTATTATAGAGAACCCTCCTCTTTCTCTACAATCACTTTTTCTGACAGGCTAGTGAAATCATCTGTACAAAAATGCTATACTATACAGGTAACTTCATAGAATCCAGTCATGGATAAGGAGAGAAGACAAGACATGATTGCTTCGATTAAAAAAATTATCGGCGATGAACAGCAGCGCCGCTTAAAAAAATACAATAAAACAGTTGAGAGAATCAATAAATTAGAACCAGAAATGGAAAGTCTTTCCGATGAATCCCTACAGGCGAAAACCGCCGAATTCCGGGATCGGCTTGATAAAGGGGAAGCACTCGATAAATTAAAAGAAGAAGCGTTTGCCGTTATCCGAGAAGCGTCAAAGCGTGTCCTCGGCCTACGTCATTATGACGTCCAGCTATTAGGCGGGATGACGTTAAATGATGGTGATATCGCTGAGATGCCGACAGGTGAAGGTAAAACACTGGTCGCCTCTCTGCCAAGCTATCTACAAGCGCTTACCGGCAAAGGGGTTCATGTTATTACAGTCAACGAATACCTTGCTCGCCGTGACAGGGAACTGATTGGCCAAGTCCATGAGTTTCTTGGCCTTACAGTCGGGCTCAATGTCCCTAGGCTTGCTTCCGACGAAAAACGAAAAGCTTATCAAGCCGACATCACCTACGGGGTCGGAAATGAGTTTGGTTTTGATTATTTAAAGGACAACATGGTGTATAACCTAGCCGAAAAAGTCCAGCGTCCTTACCACTTTGCGATCATTGACGAAATTGACAGTGTTCTTATTGATGAAGCAAAAACCCCTTTAATCATCGCGGGGAAAACGCAAGTAAACCCAAGTCTCTATCAAATATGTGCCAAAATGGCTCGCAGTTTTGATGCGGACAAAGATTATCTGTATGATCCTATTTCCAAATCTGTTAGTTTAACCGATCACGGCATTACGAAAGTAGAGCGCGCCTTTGGAATTGATAATCTTTATGACCTCGAGCACCATACGTTATATCATTTTGTTCTGCAGGCGCTCCGGGCCCGGGTTATGTTTAAGCTTGACGTCGATTACATCGTTCAAGAAGGTGAAATCAAGCTTGTCGATATGTTCACCGGCCGTATTATGGATGGACGCTCCTTCAGTGACGGTCTTCACCAAGCGTTAGAAGCCAAAGAGAACTTGGAAATTACCGAGGAAAACAAAACACAGGCGCAAATTACGATCCAGAACTATTTCCGCATGTACCCGCGGCTTTCCGGAATGACAGGAACTGCCAAAACGGAGGAAGAAGAGTTCCGTAACCTGTACGGGATGAACGTTATCCAAATTCCTACAAATAAACCACGTATTCGCGAAGACCGTGATGACGTGATCTTTGCCACTGCAGCGGACAAGTATAAGGCAGTAGCATCGGAAGTCGAAAGCAGATTTAAAAAAGGGCAGCCGGTTTTAATCGGAACCTCTTCCATCATTCAATCTGAAACGATGGCAAGTTACTTGGATGAACAAAACATACCTTATGAACTTTTAAATGCCAAAAGTGTGGAAAAAGAAGTGCAACTCATTTCACTTGCCGGGCAAAAATCACAGGTCACCATCGCAACCAATATGGCAGGCCGCGGGACGGATATTATGCTCGGTGAAGGGGCAGCAGAAGCCGGTGGACTGTTCGTGCTCGGTACGGAAAGGCATGAGAGCCGTCGTATTGACAACCAGTTAAAAGGACGTTCGGGCCGTCAGGGAGATCCTGGTGAGACGCAGATGTACATTTCCCTTGAAGACGAAATGCTGCTCCGCTTCGGAAGGGAAGATATCGAGAAGCTTCACGAGAAGTTAAAAACAGATGAACGCGGAGTTGTACAGAATGAGGAAGCCCAGGATATCGTCAACCAAGCCCAGCGCATGTGTGAAAATGCTAATCTGTCTCTCCGTGAATACACACTGAAGCTTGATGACATTTCGAATGAACAGCGCAATGTCATTTACACCTTGCGTAATAAAGTGTTGGAAACAGAAGATCCACTCGCATTGTGGATGGATATGGTCAAATCAAGTACGAAAAAACTGGTCGAAGCTTACTGTGGGGATGAGTATCTGCCAGAAGAATGGAATATTACAGAACTGGAAAGCCGTCTGGCTCACATTATTACGGTACCCCCTGTTAAAATTTCCAAGAATACCGAGAACCGCCGTGATGTGCTCGACGAGGTAGAAGAACAAACCGAAGAGTATTTAGAGAAAATAAATAGCTTCCAGGAGAAAAGCGGTGTCCAAAACCAAGCTCGCAAAGTGCTGCTTGCTACAATCGACCGTCACTGGCTCCGTCATTTAGAAGAAATGTCCCGTTTGAAAGAAGGAATCGGTTTACGAAGCTACGGCCAGGAAGATCCGATGCGTGTTTACACTCGCGAGGGCTTCGAGTTATTTACACGGATGTACGAAATGATTGAACAAGATGCTTCCGTTCATCTATCCAAATTATTGAGACCACTAATGTCAGAAGAAGAGGTGAAACAGTAATGCTTCCTTTTTTCCGAAAAAAAGACAATGAAAACCCGAAATTAAAAGGGAATGAAACAACTATTTCTTCCGAAGAACTTCTAAATGAAACAAGTGACTCGACTAAAGCAGAGCAAGAGATTAACACGGAATTATCTATTCATCCAGAATGGACCATCTCAAAGGAAGACCAATACTCTTTTCAGTTTTTGAACATGGAATGTCCACCGCTTTTACCGAACCAAATTTCCCTGTATGGGATCAGCCTGCAGGAGGAAAAAGAAGGGGATTACCAGGTAACCGCCTTTATCCGCAATAGTTTGGATAAATCTATTACACTTCGGGAAACGACACTCGTTCTGCTTGACGCAGAAGATAAAGTACTCGGACGCAAAACCGTCGACCTCTCGGAAGCCGGTACGATTCCGAAGCGAAGCAGTCGTCCTTGGAATGTCGTCTTTACAAATCAAGACCTCTTCACTACGCAGCTCCCGGAAACAGGCTGGAAACTTGCATTTCAACTAAAACCAAGTTCCCGGAAACACAGCCTGGAACTGGAAAACAGCTGGGAACAGACACTGGCAGAAAAGGATAAAAATAAGCTACACGACATGGTCGAGAAATTAACCCCTCCAAAGCCAGGTGAAGTTAATTTCATGGGGCTGCAAGCCAGTCAGAAAGAAGACGGCAGCCTGCACGTTACGATGCTGATCCGAAATGGGAATGAGAAAAATATCAAACTCGAACAAATTCCTCTGCAAGTCGAGGATGCCCAAGGTGAGTTAGTCGCTAAAGGCGGCTTCACTCTGGAGAATTTTGAAGTGAAAGCCAATACGAGCAAACCTTGGACGTTTATATTTCCTAAGGAGCTTGTCCAAAAAGAAAATACGGATCTAAGCCGCTGGAAAGCATATCCTGTTCAAAAACAATCATAAAAAAACTGGTCCTGTCAACGCAGGACCAGTTTTTTTACTGTAAATCTTCGAGTGCACGTTTCATAAAGACTGCGAACTGTGCGCGTGTGACCGCTTCTCCCGGACGGAATTGGCCGTTGCTGCCGCGTCCGATACCGTGAGCTGCTAATGCCTCAATCTCTTCATAAGCCCAGTAGTCAGCATCCACGTCTTTAAAGCTGTTCGTCGAGTCACTTGTCAAGTCAAAAGCACGGGTCAGAATAACCGCCATCTGCGCTCGGGTAAGTTCACCATTTGGCCGGAACTTCTCGCCATTGCCTCGCATTAGTTTTTCATCAGCTACGGCGGCTACATCCTTGTACGCATGAAAGTCTTCCGCAACATCCACAAAGTCAGGGGCCGGACGGTTATCAAGCTTTAAATCAAAAGCCCTAGCCAACATACTTGCAGCTTGCGAACGTTTTAATTGCGTACTGGGACGATATGTTTTGTCATCATATCCGCCTACGATATTCCGTTCTGCTAAATATTCAATTTCATTCGCCGCCCAATAGTCAGCTCCGACGTCTTTAAATAGAGACGGTTTCGTCACCTTCACTGCTGTTGAGCCGACTTGCTTGCCTTTATACAAGGCTTGAATGCGGCCTTCTCCTTCTTTCTCTGCAACAAAAACATTGCCTTCCATCGTGCCGATATCATTACTGACTGTCCAACTGATATCACTGGCATTCACATTTACACGGTTATAATGTTCGTCCATTCCGTACATGAAAGAAAGCTTCATTTTTTCCCCGACATCCAGGGAGCCGTTACGGTTGGTTGCCAACACAAGGCGGGACAATTCTGACGTTGGTGCGGTGCTGATGGCTTGAAGGGTAGATGAAATCGCACGCTCACGGCCAGCCGATAATCTGTTCATCACCGTCGCAAATTCATCGCCATGCTTTCTGGCGACCAGGGTGGTGGAGCCGCCGCCATCGAAGTTCAACGCACTATGAGCGCCGATTTTTTTCATGTAGCGGGCTAAATCACGAATGTTTCCTTTATCCATTGTGACCATAAACACGCGTTCCCCAGAAGCATCTACGCCGACCGCCGTCCGGGCTGTCTGGGCAGTAAAACGCCAGCTGCTTGGATCCATGGTAATATTAACTTCTCCGTTTTGAACGAGCTGGGGGCCGCTTCCGATAATGAAAGAGGCATCTTTCCAACGGTCATTAATGGAGGCACTGACCGAAATCGTATCCCCTACTTTCACATCACCAAGCTGGCTGTATTTTGTCCCGCGAGCTGAGATGATAAAGCCGTTTTTCGGAATGCGATTGTTGCCTTGTGCGTCATAATCATGGACCGCTGTAACCGTGCCGCTCATTTCATCACCGAAGGAAAAGCTTCCTGGGTTGCCAGAAGCACGTTCTACGACAATCTCCATTCCGTATTGGTTTGTGCCCGTTCTTTCGTTTATGTAAGAGGGAGTAAATAAGACAGCTTCATTATCAAGCCGATCACTATTAATGTTGTTGATGGAGACCGTTTTTCCATTCACTTTCGCAGAAACGTTCGCTTTATACTCTCCGATAGACGCCTTCCCATTCGCACGCTGCCCGAACACAATCGGCTCACTCCGGTAATGGTGGCGGCCGTTAGAAACTCGTCCATAACTAATAATCTCATTTTCTTTCGTAATAATACTAAATGGCAATTTGCTTGAGCCAGAACCCATATCAAAGAAAGAAGCATTAATAGCGCCGGTCACTCTATGGCCTTCCCTCGTAGCTGCTTTTGCTTGTTGCGAAGTTGTTTGCAGCCTGTTTAACGGTTCAGGTATACTTACATCCAGCTGACTGTATTCATTCGTTAAATCTACTTTTACTATATCAGCTCCCGTACCCCGATCATTTTCATAGGTAACCCCCGGACTTACTTCAAATGAAGCGGCGTCACTGTCGTGTGTCGCTGCAAAAAAAAGCGACATCGAGACAACCGAGATAATCCCGCGGTTTAGTTTGCTTTTTACTGTCATAATGTATGAACCCTCTCCCTATGTAATAAAAACTATGAACCTACTTGTAAGAATATGTCACGTGTCGGATGGTGTCAATCAAACAAAAATAAGTTAGGAAAAAAGATAGAGAGATTCATAGACACAAAAAAAAGACCCGCCGTCTTCCTCGGCAGGCCTTCTCATTTTCTATTCTTTCAACACCTCAAAGCTGTCCAGATGAATTCGCTCTCCTAATGACTTCTCATTTTTCTTCCCTGTCACGGTAATGGTCAGCGTATGCTCCTCATCTGTAAGTCCATCTGCAGTGAAAATGTCCTTGTGAAAAGCTGCTTCTTCGGAAAATGTATCTACTTCCGTCTGTTTGCCGTCGATTTCAACAGCGGCTATCCCCTGAGTTGGACCGGTATAGCCGTACCAGTGTATACCTGTCCCTTCAAAAGAGATCGTGATTGTATCTCCTGCAGTCTCACTGAAGGAAGCCGTGCCTTCAAAATGACGGTCATTTGCGCTTTCCTCCCACGTACCCGCGTATTGAGCAGCTGGGTGGCCATCGTTGTACACACGTGGTTCTGTTGCTGGATCTATAAGGTGTAAGCGCGCCATAGCGATCACTTCATCTTTTTTATTATGGATGGTGAGCAATCCTTCTCCGGCTTTTTCAGCAGTGAAAGTGCCCTTTTCTATTTTTCCAAGTGCAGGATTGCTGATAGAAGCATAAGCGCCTTCCTTGCTTACTTTCTTCGTCCAATTAAGTTTCTCACCTGTACGTAGACGAATCGTGTCTTTCGGGATCGGAATGCCAACAGCTTGGATCGTGCCAATCGCTTCTCCGCTGTTGTCCGAGATCGTAATTTCGGCATCCCCTGTTTCCGAGACCGAAAAGCGATTTTGTCTCTTGATGTCAACTTTCTTACTGGCGGACTCAAGAATCGCCGGCTTGCCGTCCACGCGGACCTCAAGCGGTGTATCAGCGGTGTAGGTTCCTGTCCACGTTCCATCCTTCACCGGTACGTCTTCTCCGTATACTTGTACGCGGTGTCCATCTTCAACAGAAAAAGTGAGTTCGGTTAGCCCTGACAAGCCAAAGTAATCGACTAAATGGGCGTACATATAATCGTCACGTACCTTGCCAAATTTCCGCATTACGTCGATATTTTTCTTCCACTTTTCAAGCGATTCCGGTTCGCCCCAACGTTTTATATTTTGGGCCATTTCTGGTTCATACATCGCTTCAAACTCGTCTAATAACTCGGTGACTCGTTTCTCATTAAAATTCGTGTTCAAGTAATGGGAGAACGTTCCCATAAATTGAGCCTGGAATTCCTCGTTTTTCAATAATGTCCTTAACAAATAAGTGGCCCAGTCCGGGTTCGGCCAACTCTGCCCCCCCTCCGCTGTCGCAAAATCGAGAGTATGGTGAGCAACCGTTTCATCCACTCCTTTGAGGCCAAAACCGAAGTCAAGGTCAAAAATAGTCCAACGCCATTTCCCGTTCGGCTTCTCCCGCCAATAGCGGTTGTTATTGGCCGGCCAGTCCAAATTTCTCGTGTAAATCTCCGCAATGTTGTAATCGATAAAGTTCTTCATATCCATCTGTTCGGTTACTTGCGCATACACTTGCGGGTCTGTAATGTCGTTATGTTCGATATAATCAAGCATCTTCTGATAATGACGATTATCCCCAACTCGTACACTGGCATTATTCTCTAAATACTCCAGGTTTTCTTCCTTAACGCCATATTTAAACTCAAAATAATGCTTATCAATCCGTTCACGCAAATTATAAACGCCCCAATATTTCCCGTTTAAATAAAGGTTTACCGGCCGGAATGCCTGCTTTTCTACGTCGAACCCTGTTAGTAATTCTTGTAAGAAAGCATCCCGGAATAACGTTTCATCCCAGTCGTTACCAGAATTCCGAATGAGAAGGCGATTGTATTCATTTTCTTCCTCCCCCGGAAAGAGAGGGTAACTAAATGTATTTTCCGAACTGTAGTCAGATCGGGCGTACAACCGGAACGATTTTTTCGGGTAATAGCGGCTCGTGTTCCCGTGCACTCGGACGCCGGCCTGTTGATGGATCATGTTTGTACCATCCGGGGCGTATATTTCCACACTTGCTTCCCTTTCCCAAAAGTCACCGCTTTGCGCGTAGTTAGCGGTCTCCTCCGGGGTCTCTGCGCTTTCATCGTATTGAGAACCTTGCGCGTATATGCCAGTCGCTTCATTAAAAAAGTGCTCCGGGTCTGCTGAAATCGATACAACCGGGATTGTACTTTTTTCCCCGATCACATACGTATTCCCTTTCGTTTGTCCGGGATTCCCATAGCGATCGAAAAATTTAGCTTTTATTACAGTTGGCTTTTTAACGGTAATTGGTTTTGTATATTCTCTAGATTCTTCCGACGGTTCACTGCCATCGAGTGTGTATCGAATTGTTCCCTCGGCACCAATTAATTGTCGGAGCTGGATCGTTTGGGGTGATTCGTATTGCCCGCCCTTTTTGTTAAACACAACGGCAAGGTCAGGTGCATCAATATCCATTTTCTCAATCTGGTCATACAGAGGAACAAAATCTTCCAAATCCACTCCCGGATTACCAGTCACATACAGTCGTTTATGTAAATGCGGCAACGAGAGAATGGGGGAAAAGTCTTCTATCCTATTATTACGGAGATTCACATCTTCTAATTTCGTTAGCTTACGAAGCACGTTGATATTTTTAATATTATTGTTCCGGGCATTAAGTACCCGTAATTGCTCCATGTTCGCAAGCGGCTGTAAAGACTCAATCCGATTGCCACGAATGTTAAGATCTGTTAACAATACCAACTCTGAAAGCGGCTCCACATCCTTAATTCGAGTATCGCGGATATCTAAGGTTTGCATTCGCTTTAGAGGCTGCAGTGCATCGACCTTTTTGATCGGATTATCACGAAGGTTCAGATGTTCTAAATAAACAAGATCGGCAAGCGGTTCGATGTTGTCAATTCGATTCCCTTCTAGATTCAGGTCTCGAAGGGTAACAAAATCCTCCAGCCCCTCCAGTGACTCTATACCTCTATGGCTTAAATCCAAGGAGTCAATCTGCTGTAAATCCTCCCGCCTCAATGTTCCTTTTTTCTTATCCAACGCTTCCCGAACAGCGAGTTCTAAGTTTTCATCCATAAAATGTACATCACTCTCATTTGAAATATAAAATGCTACGATCCCGATAGCCAGTGCAATAGGTATCAGCAGCAGTGCTGTCACTTTTTTACTTTTGCTAGTAGACAATACTAGGTCCCTGCCTTTCTCTTTCCCTAGTCAAAAAAAATAGACCAGACTTATTATAGCAGAATGACGCTATTTCAGACAGTTTTCTTCACTTGAATTGGAAACAACCTATGCGATGACATTCGTCTCCTGCAAGTGATATAATGAAAACAATGTGAAGAAAATAGATGAGAAGGTGGTGAAGGGCGTGCAGGCGCGTGAGATTTTTCAACGGTATGAATTAAAGTATTTAATCCCATTTGATAAATATAAAGCGATTGCCAAAGAACTTACAACAGGCGATAAAATGAGGTACGATAAATTTGGCGATGGTTTCGGCTGCTATAACATTGTCAGTCTTTATTTCGATTCAGACGACAAAAAAATTTACTATGAAACTCGTAATAAACTGCGGTTCCGCCAAAAGCTGCGTCTCCGTGTTTATGATAACGCCACTTTGGACAGCCCTTCTTTTTTAGAAGTGAAGAAGAAATTCAACAAAGTTGTTAACAAAAGGCGGACCAAATTAAAATTGGCGGATGCCTATGAATATTTGAAAGCAGATAACAAAAGCGGACCGTTAGATATGTATCAACCTTCCAACTTGCAAATTATGAATGAGGCAGAAGCATTTCGTTCCTTGTACAGCCTAACTCCCCGCGTCGTTGTCAGCTATGACCGTCAAGCCTTTCACGGAGTAGAGGACTCCGATCTCCGGGTTACGTTCGATTATAATCTAATGGCACGGGATAATAATCTGCGGATTGAAGACGGACCTGAAGGCATTCACTTCGTGGATCCAAACCTGGTTGTGATGGAAGTAAAAGTTTCGCAAAGCGTTCCTTTCTGGCTGGCAAGATTGCTTAGCGACTTTGAGTGCCCGCGGCAGAGCGTCTCTAAGTTCTGCACGAGTATCGATCTCATGGAAGAGCTGGCGTCTCATGGTGCAGCCGGAACGCAGCAAAAGAAAACACCTGCCCCCTCGATGATTATCTAATTGAGCGCGTGTGCTAAGAAAGTGCCTGTTGCTAGAAAGCCGCGTTCTCTCTATAATATAATATGGTTGAAGTTAGACAGGTTAGGGACAATGTTTGTATAGTAGTATGAATGCAGAGTTACAGCCTATCCTGCTGGCTCTGCTTACTTTTTGTTAAAACATCCCTTATTTTAATGTTGAGGAGAATATCGAATGAGCCAGTTTATGGATGAAATCAGCAACGTTTCAGACTTAACGACGAAAGCTGCTGTAGTGGAAGGACTCGCAGCTATAATACTTAGCTTTGTCTTAAGTTTATTCATTACGTACGTGTACAAAAAAACACATAAGAGCGGGCGCTACTCTCAGTCTTTCGTACACACGATCATCATTATGTCGGTCGTTGTCGCTATCATTATGATTGTGATCGGAAATAACATTGCGGTTGCGTTTGGTCTCGTCGGGGCTTTTTCAATCATCCGCTTCCGCAGCGCCATGAGCGACCCGAAAGACATTGCTTTTATCTTTTTCGGTATGGCAGCCGGTATTTCCTGCGGTCTGGGCTTCTACGTGCTCTCGATCTTGTTTACCGTCGTTTTATCTGTGTTAATCTATATTCTTTTTGCTTTTGATTACGGCGGCATTAAAAGTTCCTATAAGTCTTTAAAAATTACGATTCCTGAGAACATGCATTATGAGAATGTTTTTGATGATATCTTCGAAGAGTATCTGGACTATCACCAGTTGAACATGGTCGAAACAACCAACCTCGGCACGATGTACCAGCTCACCTATTTAATTGCCAAAAAAGAAAACGTAACAGACAAAGACCTGATGGATGCGATCCGCGAAAGAAATGCTAACTTAAAAGTAGCGGTCGGCATGGTCAATTAAACACAGCAAGAAAGCTTCCTATCTCCTTTATATGGATTGCAGCAGGTGGGGGAAGCACTTATAAAACAGGAAGAAGCGGTGGTCCAGCCGTGAGCGGTCTCATGGACGCTTGATAAGACCAACAACCAGAGCGCTCACTGAATAAATGGTCTTATGAACGCCTTATAAGACCAAAAATAGCGGGAGCCTAGCCCATTTTGGTCTTTTGGACGGCTCTGAACTAAGCCCGCGAGACCATATACTGTAAAAAACCGCAAATTAAAAGGTTCCGGTCATCGCTAAACGATGGTCGGAACCTTTTTTTTATGATCTTCGGCAAGTTCGTGCTGCCCTGTTTCCGAGTGCTTCAGCTTCACTTGTCTTGTTCTGCGAGCGTTTGTTTTACGTAATCCAAAAGCGGTTCGCGTAAGTCATCCCGCTGAAGGGCAAAGTCTATGGTTGCCTTTATAAAGCCAAACTTATCACCAACATCATGCCGCACACCGCCAAATTGATAGGCTAAAACGGCTTGGGTTTCATTTAATTTTTTTATCGCATCCGTCAGCTGGATTTCATTTCCGGATCCAGGCGGAAGGTTGTGTAAGATATCGAATATTTCCGGACGGAGTACGTAGCGGCCCATAATGGCCATATTCGAAGGTGCCTCTGCCAAGCCGGGTTTCTCAACCAGGTCGCGCAAATGGATGACACCAGGTTCAATGTCGTTACCTTTTGGCGAGACGATTCCGTATTTTGACACATCCTCATCGGGCACTTCCTGCACACCGACAACGGAAGAATGATAACGCTCAAATGTATCAATCAATTGTTTCAAACATGGCGTCTCCGATTTAACGATGTCATCCCCAAGCAATACTGCAAACGGTTCATCACCGACAAAGCGGCTCGCACAAGCGATAGCATGACCAAGACCGCGCGGTTCCTTTTGGCGGATATAATGAATGTTAGCCATGTTGGAGATCGCCTGTACCTCTTCCAGCAAGCTCCATTTTTCCTTTTTTGCCAACGTTTCTTCCAATTCATAGGATTTATCGAAATGATCCTCCATGGCCCGCTTTCCGCGCCCGCTAACGATAATAATATCTTCAATTCCCGAATCTATCGCTTCTTCTACAATATATTGAATCGTTGGCTTATCTACAATAGGCAGCATTTCTTTCGGCTGGGCTTTCGTTGCCGGTAAAAATCTTGTCCCCAAGCCGGCTGCCGGAATAATTGCTTTTCTAACTCTCACGTCGTGACTCCTCCCAATTGAAGCATTTAATTTACTATGTAAGGAAATACAGACAGTACTCTCTCCCACTACTCTCATTATAGCGTTGCCACTCTCCCTGTCAAAAAATAGCTGACATTAATTTGATGGAACTTTATAAAATATTGTGGGATTTTGCGGGAGGTCTGACATCTCATATTATTGCCGCATGTATAAAGATGTTTTTATTGGAATAATCTGCTATATTTAAGATAACTTACAAGAAAGGAGGACCAGTGTCATTCGTTTCATCCCCAAGTAGTTCCCCTTTTTTACCTTTCTTATTTTCCTTCGTATGAAAGAGGTGGTAATCACCGTGCCCCGTGAGCAGCAATTCTGGTTTCCTGGCACTACTTATTATATTAAAGCACGCGGCGTAAGAGATTTAAGGATTTTTCTTGATTACAAAGACTATGCCCACTACGTGTATCTTCTCACAAAAATGAAGGCGGAGTGCGATTTTGATGTACACGCCTATGCCCTTCTCCCAAATGAGATCCACCTTCTCCTTGAAACCATTTCCCAAAAAACATCGATCATTATGCAACGGCTGCAAACGGGTTACGCGATGTACTTTAATCGTCGCCACCGTTTAAAGGGCCACGTTTTTAACGGTCGTTACGCCGCTGAGTTAGTAAAAGACGAAACACATTTTTTTGAATCAAGCCGGAACATCCACCTCACCCCTTTACAGGAAAAGTTGGTGACAGACTTACATGATTACCGATGGTGCAGTGCACGCGACTACCTAACTCCTCAACCAGAAGACACTCCCAATCACCCTGTGCTGACGCTTGACCGAACACTCCGCCTCTTTCCCTCTCCAAAACACAACTTTTACCATGAATTTATTCATCAGCCACTGCAGAAGTAATACATTCACTTTCGAAAGGAGCTCTTCTATGTTTAACCAGGTAACGCTCGTCGGTCGCTTCACTCGTGATCCCGAACTAACCTATACGAAAGACGGGACCCCGGTGTGTAATTTCACCTTAGCTGTACAGCGATCTTTTCGTAATATGCACGGCGATTTTGATGCCGATTTTATCCCGGTCACCACATGGCGGAAACAAGCTGAAAACACCGCAGCCTACTGTCACAAAGGGGCGCTCGTCGGCATAAATGGCCGTATTCACAGTAGAATCTATGAAAACAAAGACCAAAAGCGTGTCCAGGTGATTGATGTCAATGCAGACCAGGTTCGCTTTTTGAAATTAAATCCTCCTCAAAGTGCTACGCATACCGAAACTGCTTCTTCTCCAACGCAAGAAGTTCCTCTCGAACCGACACAACCGCCTGCCGCAAACCCATCCCCTTCCCACCAAGAAGAAGAGATCCCCTTTTAACCCACTAAAAAACGGATTAAAATTCTTTCCTCTCCTTCCCCCCTCATTACTGCCGGTCTACCTATGACCGGCAGTTTTTTTTGTTAATTCGGTTTCATGACGAACCCTGTCCTCCTATGACGTCGCTATTTTGCTGAGAACACTTTTTCATAGTGCCATTTGGACACTAGGGTGTCTCTATTTCCCCCGCTGACCTAGTATGCAACGTCATAGGCTCCCAATGACGTCTTTGTTTTCAATTTGATAGTTTTTCAAGGCCTCATTCACTCCCTATGATGATGCTATTTTTCTATCAGCACTTTTTCACGACTCCATTCGCCTGCTTTGAGGTCGTTATTTCTCTGTCTATACATTTTCATGACTCCATATGAGCTTGATGAGGTCTCTATTTGCCCCACTTCTCCATGTCACTACTACCACTCCCCTTTACGTTGTCGTTATTGTCGGTAGTGTCAATTTATGTTACATCATAGAAAAACAATGCTTCTTTAAACAATGCAAAAACCCTCCTGACACATCAGCCATGTCAGGAGGGTTTTTATATTGTAATGGATTAATTCATAAACTCAACGAATGTTAAGTACTCGTGAAGCATTTTTGCCATTTGGGCCCTGGTTGTTCCGACTTTCGGGTCAAAGATCGTTCCATTTTCGCGGCCGTCAATGACACCAGCCTGCATCAACAGTTCAACCTCGTCTTTGGCCCAGTCACCAATTCTCTCTTTGTCTGTAAAGGAATCAATGCTGCGATCTTTATCTAATTTGCCGTGATCAAAAACAATGATCTCCATCGCGCGTGCAAGCATAGCAGCCGCCTGCTGGCGAGTAACAGATTCATTTGGCGCGAACGTACCGTCTTTACGGCCTTGGATAATGCCTTGTTCAATGGCCGGTTGAATTTCATCCGTGAACCAGTCATCCGCATCAACGTCTGTGAACTCACCGTTATATTCGCCTTCTGCAGAAAGACCAAGCGAGCGGACGATTAAAGCCGCAAATTGGGCACGGCGCATTTCTTCACCAGGCGCTACCGTGTTGTCAGAGCGTCCCTGGAAAATAAAACGAGAAGCCAGCTTATCAAAATAATCCTCTGCCCAGTAATCAACCGGGATATCTGCAAATTTCTTTTCATGTTCCACGACAACGTATTTACTGAAATGCTGTGTTTTAAAGGTAGCCTTACTACCCTTGATTATGGTAGGAGCCGCAGTAAAGTCATCACTTTCGTCATCCAGTCGAAGAACTACCGAATTCTTCGCATCGAAAGTGTCTTCCCCTTTGATCGTCCGGGCAATGTGTTTATCAAAACGAGTCAGCGGTTTCTCTTCGCCGTTGACAAGGACACTGACTTCAAACTCGACGATAGGAGTCTTTGTATTTAAATCTTTCTTCTCCAATACATCAGCGCCAGCTTTCGTCTCATTGATTGCTACGCGAATAGCTGCCTCTTCTTCTGTTTGAACCAATGCGGAAACCGGCAGTTGAACCGTAGCTTCAGCCGCTTCAATTTCCACAAATGAACCTTCCGCTTTAGTTTCAATCGCTTTCACCGCTTCCATCGGCAGGCGAATCTCGCTCATGGCACCTTTAGACTTCTCCACGGCGAAACGGATGGTATCAATACTATCCTGCTTATCTAAAAACGAAGTAAGCTTATCGGTATCAACGTTATGAATAACACGCTCCACACCATCTTCGCCAGTCACCTGCTCCGGCTCGGTAACATTGTCAGGTGACTCCACAACACCACTGTCTTGGTCATCGTCATCACTATCAGTCGGTGGAGTATCACTACCTCCGCCGCCACCAGAACCTCCAGAGCCACCGGAACCTCCTCCAGATCCGCCTGAGCCACCGGATCCCGAATCGGAATCATCAGAACCTATAATGGATCGAATCAACCCGTTTTTAATGTTATTTTTATAATGTCCATCTGGATCGACTTTTTCTTCTAAAGACGTTTGTATATTAAATAAGCCCTCTATTCCAATCCCTAAGTTATCTGTAAGTATCCCATCGTATTTACTTTCGTCTTTTGCGGTTTGCTTTATAGCCTTTTGCGTAGCTTCCTCTATATTAAAACCATTACCTGCCTTTATCGAGTCTAAAATTTCGTCTTTTACATTTTCCTCAAAAGTAGAAAAGATCTCTAAAAGATTTTCAAAGGAAAGATTGCCCTTGAAAATTTCATAGAATGTTTCATCATAGTCTTCTTTATATTCACCGATATCACTTTTGATAACTTCTTTATCTGTTTCTGTTGTTATAAGTAGTAGTGTGAGGTCTTTTACAGCATCATCTATGTTGATCTCTTCATCAACTTGTACGGACCCTAAAATCGTTTCCCACTGGTTATCAGATAAATTAACAACGTTATTTCTGACTTTTTTAATCTCAGCTTTTTCCTTGCTCTTCAATTCCTTATTGACTTTCACTAATTTGCTAACTAATTGATCGACATCTTGATTCTCTGCCGCTTGTGTTACGGATGGCCCAAAAACAGGAATGTTCACAGCAAATGGTGTTGCCACAAGTGCTGTAGCTAACATAACTTTTATGACTTGTTTACTATAAGGGTATTTCTTCACGCTATTACTCACCTCTCCATTATATTTTGTATGTATATACCTAATATTACCATTAACCTGCCTAAGAGTGAAACAATTTAAAATATTTTAATCAAGATAGATTAATAGACTTACTCCGGACTTCTCCTTGCTGGATCGTCAAACGTTGAGAAGCAAGCTAAACCTTACTTACTGGAATCAAGTTCAGAGGTGCCTTATTTCCGAACAGTTGTATAAAACAACTCAACATTATTCGTTAAAGCCTACATATATCTGTTGATTGTAACGGAAGGCGGCGACTCCTGCGTGCGTCGGCTAAAAACGGTCACGTCCTGTGACCAACACCGACACTAGAACGTCGTGTTCGTCGAAAGCAACAGCCGAAAATCCCGCAGGAGGCGAACTTTGCTTCCGAGGAAGTTGAGGCGTTGCCCGCGGAAAGCGTCCGCCTGCAGTGGAAATCAACCGCTCCATACTATACACTAATTGTTCGGGTGCCATTAACTGTATGTGAAAGTAACTCCTTTAACAAACCTATTGAACAAAGCTTTCTAACTCATCCCGTTTTGCTGCTTTTTTTCCTTCATAAATACTCTTGAATTTCGAAGCTTGAGAGGGGTTGTGTCCATTTCTTTCCAAATCACTCTTCAGCTGACTGTACGTGCTGTAAAACTCGCTGTCCGCTGTACTTTGTAAACTTGCTGCTTTGGATTTGTATTTTCCTTGATTAACACTCCCCTCATTCATATATTCCTCGTATGCTTGCTGAATCAGCCCGTTTAATTGGCTTTCATATTTGCCTTCCATTGCCCGGAATTCTGCTTCGTATTGGTTCATGATAGCATTTGCGCTTTGGTTGTTTGTGGCTGAAGGTTTACTAGATCCTGATGGGCTTGTACCGGTGGTGTTCGTTTGCTTTGTGCGGTCATCCTTGTTTTTTGCCGAGGATTCTGTTTTGTCGGCCGCATTCTTGGCCTTCTCCGTACGAGAGGTAGAGTTATTATCGCCGTCTGCGGCATCTTCGTTCTTTGTTTTGCTGTTAGCCGCGTCTTTTCCTGTTTTCCCGGTTTCTGAGGTTGCGTTGGGCGCTCCGGCTTCTGCCTTGTTTTCATTTTCCTCTGTATCCGCG
Organism: Bacillus piscicola; assembly: GCF_022458745.1. Taxonomy (GTDB): domain Bacteria; phylum Bacillota; class Bacilli; order Bacillales; family Marinococcaceae; genus Alteribacillus_A; species Alteribacillus_A piscicola. The sequence goes on along the minus strand of NZ_JAJJJF010000001.1, from coordinate 324,247 downwards.
GCATGCAGCTCGCTGTCTTTTCCTTTCGAGCTCCGGTCCACACCTTCGAGTTCCCCTTGCGTTTGTTCTACCTTATTATTAAATACCAATGTTCCCGTGACAGCAAGGACGACGAGCAAGGCTGCTCCTAAGCCGATCCACTTTTTCATCTTGCCCACTCCTTTCCGTTTAGGTGAAGCTTCGTAACGCGATTAATTCACGGATAAATGCGATACGTTTCGTTTCTTTTACGTTCTCGTATTCCCATTCGTATTCCCATGTATAAGATTCATCGTATCCTTCTTTGCGTAACGACTCCTTTAGCGCTTCCATTTGCGTTTCGAAAAGCTCGTCTAATTGGTTTTCCAGCTGATCCGCTTTCCCCCTATATTTATCAACAATATCTTTATGCACTTGCTTTTTCTCAGGAAGATGTTCTTGGTATTCCTTTCGTGCCTGCTGCAAGTAGTCCTCTAATTCACTTTTATACTTTTCATTAATCCGGACAAATTGATTGGCAAACGGTGCTGCCAATTCACTGGCCGGTGGAACTTCTGTCGTTTGTTCTTTATGTTCTTTACGCTCTGGTGTAGGCGGACGCTGTTTTTCCAGTACTTCTGCGGTGTTCTCTGTGTCTTGCGCTACTTTCTCCGTGCTTGGCGCTGCAGATGACACATTGGTTAATTCCGCGTTTACTTGTTCGCTTTGCTTCTGCCAATGCCACCAACCGAACGATCCAATCATTATCGTCATCCCCACTATTAGGAGGGAAAGCCAACGTCCCATGGCTCATCTTCCTTTCGTTTTTCTTCGGTGCCGGTAAAAGATGAGGACCATCACAGCAAGTGCACCCCCACTCATATCGAGGACAACATCCTGCCAGAGGCCTGTCCGATCCGGGTGAAAAAAGTGACGAACTTCATCCACTACGGCAAACAGTGTGATAAACAAAAAAGCCAACGCCAGCTTTTGGTGAAATTTGAGCCGGTACGGCGTCAAAGCAACATACGCACAAACTGTCATGAATCCATAGATCAGAACATGCGTACCTTTACGAATGAAAAATTCAATAAAACCAGCCACACCTTTTTCTTCTATACTGACCGTTCCGGAGGAGTATGTAAACGTCACATCACCAACTATTTTTTCCAGCCAAGCGATCGGCAGCATATGAAGGTAACCGCGTAAATCCTGCTGTTCATAAGACATCGAAGAAGCGACAACGAGAATCCCCGCCACGAACAGAAGGGGGATTACTGTTTTAATTTTTTTGTTCACACAAGTTAACCTTCTCGCGGTTCATTTTGGTAGTCTGTGTAAATTTGTCGTAATTTACAAGAGAGGTCGTAGATGACTTGTTCTGTAGTCTTAGTGGGATTGTTCTCTGACTCGGTTAAAATTTCCTGCATGAGCGCCGTGATTTGTTTTCTTTTCTCCACGAAAAATCCCCCTTCACGAACTTTCTATATCATATCGTTCTTTTCCCTTGTATGTGTAAAAATTCACTCGTTAACTTAAATAGCAACTCGAAAAATAAAAAAGGGTGTTTGTTTTTTCGAAACTGAAAAGAGCGTCGGGCGGCGACTCCAGCGGGAAAAGCAACAGCTGAAGATCCCGCAGTGAGCGATCTTCGCTCACGAGGAAGCTGAAGCGTTGCCCGCGGAAAGCGTCCGCCCAGAGCGAATGGAAGTTAGCTGCAAATGTGCAACAATAGAGTTTTGAAAGCACACATTATTTAAAAGTCAATTCAAGAAAAATTTGACGAATGCTTTTCCCTTTTTATCATTGACAATAATTGTATAGTTATTTCTGCTTTTTTCCAAGAGTTAATACGGTGTTTTCGACAAAAATTAAAAATAAGTACATTTTCTACCTCGGAATTTCCCTTGATATTTGTTAAAATAAACGTATAAAGGAAGCATGATTATTTGCAAATCGGTTTCCTTTTAGTATAGTGGTTTCAGGGTATTATAAAATCCTGCCAAAAGCAGGTCTTTTTTAAATAATATGGATTGCACCATGAGTTTGTGACACATGGGCTGTTAATAAGGAGGTGGAACGGATGGCTTTTGTTATTACCGAGCCTTGTATTGGAGAAAAAGCCGCCGACTGTGTAGATGTCTGTCCGGTTGATTGCATTGAAGAGGGAGACGATCAATTTTTTATTGATCCCGATGTTTGTATCGACTGCGGAGCTTGTATCGTCGTTTGTCCGGTGGAAGCTATCGTTGAAGATACAGAACTTACACCTGAGACGGAACCTTACCTGGAGAAGGCAAAAGAGTTTTTCGGCAGTAACTAAATAGGTAGCGTTTTAAAAAAAGTCCGGTTTTTTTAAAAAACTGGACTTTTTTATGGTTAAAATTGTGGAGAGCGGGTATATAAATACTACCCCACCCCCATACCTCTTATAGATGGGCATTGTGGAAGTTTTTCACAGTGCCCGAAATGGTTTCAACCATTTCTTTTACAGCTGCCAGCTTAACACGCCGGCAGCTGTTTTTATGTAAAAAACCCGACGTGTATGACGTTGTGAAATAGGATTGCCGCAGAAATAGCAACGTCATACAAGGCTAATGACGCCACAAAAAAGGATGGGAGATACAATAGCGACTTCATTGAGCATGTATGACGTCGTGAAAAGATACTATTTACAATATAACGGCATCATTGAAAGCATATGGAGTCGCAAAAAGGTGGAAACGTTGAAATAGCGACTTCATTGAGAGCAAATCATAGGATGGTTGCCGGGAAGTCTGTCCTGTTCCCGGGAGCGATGGTGTCAGCCCCCTTCCTTGACTTTATTTTTTCTGTATTTCTTCAATAAAGTGCGGGAGAATAGGAATAATTAATTCGTTGACACCGAGTCGGACTGCATTTGATGATCCAGGTAATGCAAATACAGCCTTTTCGTTAGCACTTCCTCCGACGGCACGGCTGAACATCGCCTTTGCTCCTATTTCATCGTAGCTTAGCATCCGAAATAATTCGCCGAAACCTTCCATTTCCTTTTCAAGAAGCCCGGAGACCGCTTCATACGTAACATCCCGCGGCGAAAAGCCAGTACCGCCGCTTAGGATAATGGCATGCAGGCTGTCACGGTCCAGCCACTTTTTCAGAAGGCTCTGCAGTTCTTTCAGGTCATCTTCCACAATGTCATACGCGACAACTTCATGCCCAGCTTCTTCCATCAGGTCGCGAATAATTTTTCCGCTTTTATCTGTCTCTTTCGTGCGGGTATCACTAACTGTTAGAACACCGATTTTTCCTTTAATATTCTCATTAGTTGGATGCATGTATTTTTGTCCTCCTTTATGCTTTTCTGTTACACTAAAGATAGTATTGATAGTCATATTTTCTATACTAGCATTATTTTTATCAGTAGCAACTTAACTTCCTTGGCTACCTCTAAGCAAGGGTTTTATAGAATTTTCGGTTTCTCTTAAGGAGGAGATGACCATGACGTATTCTCACACGACGGACAAGTTAAACCGGCCCTTAAGAGACTTGCGAATCTCGGTGATTGATCGTTGCAATTTCCGCTGTACGTACTGTATGCCTGCGGAGGTTTTTGGCGATGATTATCCGTTTATGCCAGAATCTGAGCTACTCTCATTTGCAGAAATTACTACGCTTGCAGAACAGTTTGCCGAATTGGGCGTAGAAAAAATAAGACTTACCGGCGGAGAACCTCTATTGCGGCGGAACCTGTCTTCCTTAATTGAACAATTAGCAACTGTTCCGGGGATTGAAGATATTGCGCTGACTACAAATGGTGTTCTACTCGTTCATCAGGCAGAAAAATTAAAGAAGGCAGGGCTGGAGCGAGTGAATATAAGTCTTGATGCGATAGACGAGAAAGTGTTTCAAAAAATGAACGGTCGCAATTTTAAACCAGATGCTGTTCTCAAAGGTATTGATGCCGCATTGGCTGCCGGTCTCCAAGTCAAAATCAACATGGTCGTAAAAAAAGGCGAGAATGATGATCAAATTATTCCACTGGCCACTTATTGTAAGGAACGTGGAATCACTCTTCGCTTTATCGAATTTATGGACGTCGGTCAAACAAACGGATGGGACTTCTCCCATGTTGTTACAAAAAAAGAAATCCACGATAAATTGACACGTATCGCCCCCCTTGTTCCGGTGGAAAAAGCATACTTTGGTGAAGTGGCCTCGCGCTACCGTTACGAAGAGACAGATGTTGAAGTGGGTTTCATCTCATCGGTTTCCGAAACGTTCTGCTCAAGCTGCACACGTGCGCGCATTTCTGCTGACGGGAAACTTTTCACCTGCCTTTTTGCAGAGAAAGGGCATGATCTCCGTGCACTCTTGCGTAAAGGGTATTCAAAAGAAGAAATCAAACAAGAAATCGATTCAATCTGGCAAAAGCGAACCGACCGATATTCCGATGAACGTACAGAGGAAACGGTAAAGAACCGTAAAAAGATTGAGATGTCTTATATCGGGGGATAGCAAGAAGAGGCGCAAGGAATTTTCCTGGCAAGGAGAAGCAATACTTGCGCCTTCGCTCTTAACATATACGTTATATTCATTCTCAGAGGAGGAATAAGGGTGGAAAGCCGTTACGCACGACAGGAACGTTTTCCGGGAATTGGATCACAAGGACAACAACGCCTTCAACAAAAACATGTACTGATTCTCGGCGCGGGGGCGCTTGGTAGTGCTAACGCGGAAATGCTCGTACGTGCAGGAGTCGGCACCCTGTCGATTATTGACCGCGACGTAGTGGAGTGGAGCAACCTGCACCGCCAGCAGCTGTATACCGAACAAGATGCCGAAAACCATACGCCAAAGGCATTAGCAGCAAAGGAACGGCTGCAACGTTTAAATAACGATACGGTCGTGAAAGCTTACGTATTAGATGCGAAAGCGGATAATCTGGAAAAGTTGATTCGTGACGTAGACGTCATTATTGACGGTTCTGACAACTTCGAGATTCGATTTATCATCAATGATCTTTGCCAAAAATACTCGTTGCCATGGATATTCGGTGCTTTTGCAGGAAGCTTTGGCATGACCTATACGTTTTTACCTGAAAAATCACCATGCCTTCATTGCCTTCTGCCCGTCCTTCCTAGCGGAGGAATGAGCTGTGAAACGTCTGGTATCATTTCACCGGCCGTGCAAATGACCGCTTCTTATCAAACAGCAGAGGCAATGAAGCTTTTAACAGGAAGAAACGAGGAAGTTAGAGAGTCACTTCTTCTTTTTGACGTTTGGAAAGCACAGCATCAGCTGATAAAAACAGCAGGCGTGAAAAAGACGAACTGTCCGTCCTGCGGCACCGAACGCACCTATCCTTATCTTGTAGAAGAACAGCACACAAAACTGGACGTTCTCTGCGGAAGGAATACGGTCCAAATCCGCCCTGCCGAGCCAAGATCATATAATTTTAAAGCACTGGCCGACACACTCCGTACACATGGGGAAGTCCGCCAAAACAATCACGTGCTGACATGTGCTTTCCCTGATTGCAAGTTGTCTGTTTTCCAGGATGGCCGCGTCCTCATTCATGGCACCCAAGAAATCGAGAAGGCAAAAAATCTCTACTATCGTTATTTAGCAAACTAAGGAATCAAATCACGGAAGGAGTTGAAGGAATTGGCAGTAGAAAAACGAACCCCCCTCCCGGTTTCCGATGCGGTTACCCGTGTAATGGAACACGTTCAACAACCACAGCTGGATTGGGTGAATATTGAGAATGCGTACGGCCGCTTTCTTGCACAGGATCTGACAGCTGATCACGATGTTCCTTCTTTTGACCGCTCTCCCTATGACGGTTTTGCCATTATTGCCGATAATAGTAAAAATGCTTCGCGCGAACAGCCCGTTACATTTGAAGTGATTGCGGAAATCGGAGCAGGTTCTGTGTATGACGAAGAAGTAAAAGACTTCCAAGCTGTCCGGATTATGACCGGTGCGAAAATTCCCGCGGATTGTAACGCGGTCGTCATGTTAGAGCTTGTTCATGAATTTCAAGAAAACAATAAAAAGTATATCAGTATAAAACGTCCGTTTCAGAGCGGCGACAACATATCGTTCCAAGGGGAAGATACAAAAAAGGGCACAGCGCTTGTAGAAAAAGGTACATATATTAACCCCGGAATTCACGCATTGCTCGCTACTTTTGGATACAGCAAGGTTCCCGTCGCGAAAAAACCAGTGATCGGCGTGATTGCGACAGGCAGTGAGCTTCTGGAAGTAAACGAACCCCTTTCTCCTGGTAAGATTCGGAACAGTAACGCCTACATGATCCTCGCTCAAATTGAAAAAGCAGGGGGCTCTGCTATTTATTTTGGTAAGTTGGCAGATGATTTCGATACCTGTTTACAGGCCGTTCAGGATGCTCTGGAGCAAGTGGACATTCTAATTACCACAGGCGGCGTTTCCGTCGGTGATTACGATTACGTTCCTGCCATTTTAAAAGAGTTGAATGCCGATGTCCTTTTTAATAAAGTTGCCATGCGTCCGGGAAGCGTTACAACCGTAGCGGCAATTGGCAGCAAATTATTCTACGGGCTGTCCGGGAATCCTTCTGCTTGCTATGTTGGTTTTGAATTATTCGCGCGACCAATCATCCGGCGTGCCTTGTTTTCAACTAAACCTCATCTGCGCAAGACAAAAGCGCTGTTAGGAGCGGACTTCCCAAAGCCGAATCCGTTTACGAGGTTTGTACGAGCTTCTCTTTCTGATGAAGACGGCAAATATGCAGCTGTTCCTGCCGGCTTGGATAAGTCTGGATCTGTAACTTCCCTCGCGGAGGCGGATGCATTCATTGTTCTCCCCGGTGGCACAAGAGGGTACAAAGAGGGCATGGAAGTTGATATTCTATTATTGGAAGACAAACAAGGAAGTGAGTGGCCATGGAACAACATTGTCCCGTCATACAGATAATTGGTTACCAGAACAGCGGAAAAACGACATTAATGGAGAAACTCATTCATAAAAGCACAGAGCATGGCCTGCAAACCGCGTCTATTAAGCATCACGGGCATGGCGGATACCCGGAAGAGGAATGGGTGGAAAAAGACAGCACCCGTCATAATCGTGCCGGTGCCTTTCTGTCTTCTGCAGAAGGGGACGGTAAGCTCTATTTACAAGCTTATCAAGAAAGCTGGACCTTAACAGAACTTGTTCGAATTTATGAACATTTTAATCCTGACGTCATTTTTGTAGAAGGGTATAAACAAGCAAGTTATCCGAAAATTGTCCTTCTCCGTGAGGCCGATGATGTTCCATTACTGCGAGACTGCTCGAATATCATCTGTGTCCTAGGAAGGGAAGACTTTTCTCAGGAAGCTGGCAATTTTCCGTTCTTCTCTACAACGGAAGAAGTGGTTGATTTTATTTTTCAAAAGGTGTTGGCATCCGTATGACAGAAAAAAAACGTTTTATTGTAACAGAGGAACCCATTTCTGTTGATGATGTGATTCATAAAGTCATTCGCCGGGAATGTGGGGCGATCACAACATTTTTAGGTACTGTACGAGAATTCACACATGGCAGACGCACCTTGCACCTTGAGTATCAAGCCTATAAAAGCATGGCGGAAAAGATGCTGGCTGATATCGACAAAGAAGTGAGCGAAAAATGGCCGGAAGCAATATCCGCGGTAACTCACCGCATCGGCCGCTTAGAGATTACGGATGCCGCAGTCGTGGTTGCTGTATCCTCCCCCCACCGACAAACAGCGTATGAAGCGAATCAATACATCATGGAACGCATTAAACAAATTGTTCCGATTTGGAAAAAAGAACATTGGGAGGACGGTACCTCATGGGTGGGAGATCAGTTAGGTACCACTTCCTATCCAGAAGGAAAGCCTCCCGAAAGGAGCTTCGAATGATTAAAGTGTTGTTTTTTGCTCGTTTGCAGGATGAAACAGGGAAAGAAAGTATCGAAGTCGATAAAACCAACATCACGGTGGATGACCTGAAGCAGCATTTAGAAGAAGAATACAACTTATCTTCTCTCTCCCACACCATGGTCGCCGTTAATGAAAACTACGCGGACGGCTCCACTACTTTAAAAGAGGGAGACACTCTTGCGCTTATTCCACCAGTGAGCGGCGGTTAGGTTAAAAAAAGAAGCTGTCCATTTGCGGACAGCTTCTTTTTTGTTTGTAGTAGTTATTCTTTCGGTGCAAGATCTTCAATGGAGTCGATATCCATGTATTCCGGAACAACAAGACCGATCTTTACTCCAGTCATGCTGACACCAGCGTCTACGATTTGATCTCCGTAGTCCTCAACATATTTAGCGTGAGTGACTGGCAACCAACCTGCAAGAAGAGCATCTGCTTTTCCTTCAGCAACGGCGCCATACATAATTGGCGCTTCCATCGAGCTGACCTCTACATTGTAGCCAAGGTCAGAAAGAACTGTTTTCATCACATTTGTAGATGCGATTGTAGAGTCCCAGGCAACCATTGCAAGCGTAATGTCACCGCCGTCTACTTTTTCCACACCGTCAGTCCATTCAGCTACGAGATCTTCATTGTTGTCCACCCACTCACGAGCAGCTTCTTCGGGGTCAGTGCCCTCATGAACAGCACTCATTACTTTCCCCATGTCGGCGTCCGTCCATTTGAAGTTGCTCAAAACTTGGAATGCTTCCGGCGCATCTTCTTCAAGTCCCTGACGAGTGAACGTGTGGATTTCTTCTTCCCCACCAAAAGATTCTTTTGGATCATCTAGATATTTCAAGTCATACACAGCAAATTTCCAGTGTGGATTCCAGCCGGTAACAATAATAGGCTCTTCATTTTCAATTGCATCACCGAGCGCACCTGTCATCGCTGCACCAGAGCTAGTTTGTACTTCCCAGCCATCTAGGCCGTAATCTTCCACTGCCTGGTTTGCAGCTGCCATAACGCCAGCACCAGGATCAATTCCTGTAATCGTGTAGTCGATTTCTTCACCAAAACCGCCGGCAGCTTCTCCGCCTTCTTCTGCGGAACCTTCTGATTGCTGCTCCGTATCTGTATCAGTTCCCTCTGCTCCTTGTTCCTCTTCGTCTGCTCCTCCGCCACAAGCTGCGAGAATGAGTGACATCGAAAGTCCTGCAGCGACGCCAACACGCTTCCATGTTTTCTTCATCGTTTGACCCTCTCCCTTTTTTAAATTTTTATATGTTTACTCTATTTATTTTTGGAAATAGAGTTAAACGCTAGTCTTTTCCTTCACTGAAGCTTTGTGTCAAACGGTCTAATATAATAGCAAGTATGACGATCGCAAATCCAGCTTCAAAACCACCGCCAACATCATTACGGCCGACCGCATAATAAACAGCTGTTCCAAGTCCGCCTGCCCCAATCATGGAAGCAATAACAACCATGGATAAGGAAAGCATGATCGTCTGGTTGACACCCGCCATAATGGTCGTCTTTGCCATTGGCAGCTGTACTTTAAAAAGTTTCTGCATAGCCGTAGAACCGAAGGCATCTGCCGCTTCAATCATTTCTGTGGATACTTGGCGGATACCCAAGTTCGTTAACCGGATCGTCGGAGGCATCGCAAAAATAACAGATGCCACAACACCCGGTACCTCTCCAATACCGAAAAAAGCGACGGCAGGTATTAAATATACGAAAGCAGGCATTGTCTGCATAAAGTCTAGTACGGGTCTTAACGTTCCCTCTACCGCCTGTTTTTTTGCCATCCAGATCCCTAAAGGCACCCCGACTACGACAGAAATAATAGCCGCGGTCAACACAATGGCTAAGGTTAAGACCATGTCTTCCCAATAACCCATGTTATCAAGAAGCAACAAGCCAATCAACACAAAGGCTGCGAGACCGACTTTACGACCTGCAAACCAAAACGTTAAGGCTGTAAAAGCAATGATTAAAATCCAGGAAGGCAGAATACCGATAGCACCGGCCAATCCCGTCAGAATAACATCAATGAAACTAGTCAACCCATCAAAGATAAAATCCGCGTTTTTCAACCAGTCTACAAATGCATCGATCCAGTCGGCAAGCGGCAATCTAGGAAGAAATTCCATTGAGTTTCACCTCACTTCCAGAAAGTGCCGCTACAACAGTACCACGGACAACGATTCCTTTGATTTTCTCGTCTTCCACAACAGCGACCGGCACGTTCGATTTATATGTCAGTAATTCTAAGATATCTTTCAAGACAGTATCCTTGGTCGTCGTTGGGATATCTCGGTCAATGACTTCTTCCACGCTGTTTTTCCCTTCTTTCATTAACCTGGAGACATCATCAGCATGAACAATCCCAATCAGCTTCCGTTCACGATTTACGACAAAAATGCTGGAGATCTTGGCATCCTTCATTCGTTGCATTGCAACGCGCGGCCCTTCCTTATCCATATTGATCGTTTCAGCCCGCATCATCACGTTCCCTACTGTAAATACTTTCGAGCGGTCCACGTCTTCAACGAATTTCTCCACGTATTCATCTTCTGGCTCGGTCAGTATTTCTTCCGGTGTCCCGATCTGAACAACGGAACCACCTTTCATAATCATAATCCGGTCGCCCAGACGCAGTGCTTCGTCCAGATCATGAGTAATAAAGACGATTGTTTTTTGCATTTTGTTCTGCAAATCAATCAGCTCATCCTGCATATCTTTACGAATAAGCGGATCCAGTGCCGAGAAAGCTTCGTCCATTAAAAGAATATCCGGATCATTTGCAAGTGCTCTGGCAAGACCGACACGTTGCTGCATACCCCCGGATAATTCCTCAGGATACATATTTTCATAGCCTTTCAGCCCAACAAGCTCCAAAGCGTTCTGCGCTTTATCGGCTCGTTCTTCCTTGGCCATTCCTTGAATTTCGAGCCCGTATTCGACGTTACTTGCTATCGTTCGAAAAGGAAACAATCCAAATTTCTGAAAGACCATGCTCATTTTTTTACGGCGTGTTTCCCTTAGTGTCTTCTCATCCATCGTCGATAGGTCTTCGCTGTCTACCCAAACCTTGCCGGCAGTTGGATTAATAAGCCGGTTAAGAAGGCGGACAAGTGTCGATTTACCGCTGCCGGAAAGCCCCATAATGACAAAAATTTCCCCGTCTTTGACGTCAAATGTCGCTTTATTCACTCCGACTGTATTACCAGTTTCTTTTAAAATTTCATCTTTGGTTTTATTTTGTTCCAATAGCTCTAACGCTCTTTTTGGTTTTTTTCCAAATACTTTGGTTAGGCCTTCAACTTTTATTTTGGCCACCCTTCAACACCTCTTCACCATTTAATTGGTTTCCGTCTTACACTTTCTTTACTATACGGGAGTAGTAACAAAGTATCAAACGCCGTTTACAGTCTCTATCGTTTGTTTGGATTGTACAGTTTTTACTGTACAAATGTTATGTACTCATATCTATAAATCCCTGTCTTTTATGACAGGTTTACTCACTTTTTCACTGTTTGGAGTCTAGACATTATTCTGTTAAAATTTTTATTAATTGTATTGATATCATTCTTTTCATTACAACGAATGCCCCTATTTCAACTAAAGGGAGGCCCTGTAATGTGCCAGCAGCAAAATTCGAATGGGTGGCAGGCTTTAGACAAAACCCGACATCAATTTATATCAACAATCGCTCAAAACATGGATCTTTACGGGATTACAGAAACGAATGGCAGATTATACGGTACCATTCTGTTTTCAGAATTCCCAATGACGTTAGATGATATGAGCCAGGCACTTGCGATGAGCAAGACTAGCATGAGCACCGGTGTCCGGTCCTTGACGGAAGCTGGAATGGTCACGCGTGTTTGGGAGAAAGGAGTGCGAAAAGACCTCTATCAAACGGATGATGACTGGTATAAATCGTTCGTGTCCATATTCGTGAACCGCTGGAGAGAAGCAATTGACACGAATAAGAAAGCTGCTGCGGATGCTTTATCTGAATTGAAAATGCTATATGAAGAAACTACCGATGAATCGCTAACGGATGAGATAGAGAAAGACAGACGTACACTTGAGCGGGCAATCAACTATTATAGTTGGCTCGATGAAGTGATCACCTTATTTGAAACAGGGGATATTTTCAACCTTGTTCCAAAAAAATAAGTTTGAAAAACCGGAATTCAACACGTAAAAGCCGGTTTTTTCTTTTGTCTTAAAGAAGGCTCATTTTCTACCAGGGGGACCGTTGGGGTGTATGGAGGGGTGTATGAAGGCGTGAAAAAACCTAGTCGGAGAAATAGCTGCGTCATAGGAAGCGTATGACGACGTGAAAATGCAATGGTGTTAAAATAACGACGTCATTGACAGCCTATGAAGTCGTATAAAAGTGCTGTCAAGAAAATAGTAGCGTCATTAGGAGCCTATGACACCGTATAAACGCGTTCCCAGGAAAATAGCGACGTCCTTCAGAACGTTGAAAAGATCCAACGTGTAAAAATTCTCATTGAAAAGGCTGGTTTTCAACAATAGGAAGAAAACCAGCCTTTTTTCTATTTATTTTGCGCAGCACCTGCAAGAGCATACAAAATGATGGTGGAAGCAAGATGGGCAGAAAATTGGTTGACATCTGTTTCCGGGTACACTTCCACAAAGTCCATCCCAACGATACCTTTCTTCGCGAATTCGTGGACGAGAGTGAGTAATTCGTAGGAGGTCAAGCCATTTGCATCCGGCGGTCCTCCCGGATTAAATGCATAATCGAGAATGTCACTGCAAATCGATAAATACACAACATCCACATCCTGGCTTGCTTTCGCGTATATCTCATCCGACATTTTATAAATGTCTCCACATTCACGAATATCGCGGACGGTAATCGTTACGGCTCCGGCTTCCTGTGCCCTCTTGCCATTCTCGGGCTTATTGCGCGGCCCGTGAATTCCAGTATGAATCAGGCTCTCATTCCGGACACCGTCAAGTTCATATAGACGGGCAAACGGGGTGTTTCGGGCATATTTTTCCCCGGCAAATGAAACCGCATTGTCGTAATGAGCGTCCAGGTGAATAATACCGACTGTTACATCGCGTTCTTCTACCAACCCTTTTATGATTGGGTATGTAATGCTGTGATCTCCTCCCAATCCGATTGGTAACACAGAGGTGTTCCAGACGTTTTCCTTTGTGAAATCGGTAATCCGCTCCATCGTTTCTTCAGGGTCATTCCAATTAATGGTCACATCGCCGAGATCGCCAAGTTTTATATGCTCGAAGACGTCTATAGCATCTAGTTCAGGAAGAAATCCGGAATAGCGTCCGGAAGCAAGCCGCATCACTTTCGGCCCCATCTCGCAGCTCGTATAGTTCCCCCAAGTCACACCACCTTCCCAAGGTACACCGTAGACAACTGCATCTACTGCTTTCATATCTGCATTACTGGTAATCTTTTTACTGTTTAAAAAACACGGTGTATTTCCGTAAACAAATTCGTCTTCCATCCAATTTCTCCTTTAACTGCTTTTTTATTTTTTATCTTTTAACATATCATGGTCCACATAACGTTCCCCATTCAGTTCACTCAACACATTTATCGCAACACTTGCTCCGTCACCGGCAGTAATAATCGTATGCACACTAGCTCCCGCAACAACGCCGGCAGCCCAAACATTACTCATGCTCGTTCTTCCTTCTTCGTCTGTGTCGACCACTACTTTTATTCGTGGTTCCGTTCCTGCTTTTGTTTTGATGCCGACCGCCTCGGCAAGCTTAGCAGAGTTGCCGGTAGCAAGGATCACACGCTGTGCTTCATAGCTCCCTTGATCTGTCTCCACCTTCACGCTCGCGTCGCCCTGATTTTTCAGATCACTCACTTCTGCTCTTACAAATTCAGCACCAAATTGTTCCGCCTGATTTTTGCCGACCTCCAACAATTCAGGGCCTCCCATATCCGGAGCACCGTAATGATTCTGAAGCCAAGCCGCTTTCGTCACGCTTTGATCGTTTTCTAAAACGAGTGTCTTTTTGCCCGCTTTCGCTGTAAAAATTGCAGCACTTGCTCCGGCGGGACCGCCCCCAATTACAATAATATCGTACATGTTGCAACTCCTCCTCTTTTTCTATCGTCCTTCAATCAGTTTACCGTCTTTCTTTCTAAACGCGCAACTATACCGATATCTATTCCTTCACGACGGACGAATGAAACATATCCCTATCCGAATCAGCCAGCGCGAAGTTTTTATCATTGTCCTTAGAACGTGCTAGAATAGGTTGAAGGAGGGATGGAACATGTTATCAGCTCAAAACATACAGAGTAAACTTGGAGAAGGAATAACCCCGGAAGCATTTATAGAAAAGATGCGGCCGGAGTACCGGGAAAAATTCGAAAAATGGTACCAATCCTTTACGTGGGAGGATCATAACCGTGCTGCATTGACTCCCCTCCAGGAAAGGGACGACCTCCGTTGTGCCATTATTGCCGGCGATTGGTGCGGAGACGTTCACCCTAACCTAGGACCTGTGCTGGAAACTATGAAAGAAGCAGCCATTCCCGTCGAAATGTTTGTACTCGAAGATCACGATGATGTAATGGATCATTTTCTGACGATGGGAGGCCGCTCGGTTCCGAAAGTAATTCTTACCGATAAGGAAGGACACGTGCTTTTCACGTGGGGACCGCGTCCTGCTTATATTCAAGAGCCGATGCTCCTCTTTAAGCATAAGAACATGGAGCCGGACGAGCCGCGTTATGAAGAAGAAAAACTGGCAGCATATCAAGAGATAAAAGCCCGTTACGGCAACAACGCGGATTATCAAAAGCTAATCGTTTATGAATTGACCAACCAATTACTGCAACTCTAAGAACTCTAGACCTAGAGAGAAGCAAGAGTGTTATGGCCCTACGGTGTAGACAGTTTACCCCGCCGGAACACAAGGCCAGCTCCATTTTCGCAACCCGATAGAATACTATTAAAGAGAGGACAGACCTATGATGTTACAGGAAGAATGGAACTTACAGATCCCGCAATGGAACAAGGAAACAGAAGAAAAAACCGCCGCCTACATAGATGCATTGACGAAGCCTCCCGGCAGTCTTGGACGCTTGGAGAAAATAGCAGCTAAGCTTGCTGGAATGACGGGAGATGCGTTTCCCGAAGTCGACCCGGCCGGTATTTTAGTATTTGCGGCGGACCATGGGATTGTCGAAGAAGGAGTCTCTGCTTTTCCGCAAGAAATCACAGCAAAAATGGCACAAAACTTTTTACATGGCGGAGCGGCGATTAATGTGTTTGCCAAACAAATTGGTGCTCACTTTCAGCTGATTGATATTGGAATGGCAGAAAATTTGCATGCAAGCGGCATAATTTCCCGGAAAATCAACAACGGCACCGCAAACTTTCTCAAAGAAAATGCCATGACAAAAGAAGAGGCCGTTGCGGCCATTCAGGCAGGCAAGGATGCCGCTGAAACGATGATCCACTCAAAGGGGATAAAGTGCCTGATTCTCGGCGAAATGGGGATTGGTAATACATCCGCAAGCAGTGCTGTTACCGCTGCACTAAGCGGGAAAAGCATCCGGGAGGTAACTGGTCCTGGGACAGGATTATCAAAGGAGCGCTTGCATGAAAAACAGCGTATTCTTGAACAAGCGCTCGAAAATAGAAATGTTGACAGTAACGATCCGATCGATGTGTTAACTAAAGTTGGCGGCTTCGAGATTGCCGGGATGGCCGGTGCGATGCTCGCTGCTGCAGCGGCACGTGTCCCGGTCCTGGTCGATGGTTTTATTAGTTCGACTGCTGCGTTAACTGCCCAGGCACTCGCACCGCGTGCTGCGGATTATATGTTCATTGGCCACCGATCTGCTGAACCCGGACACACTGCTGCAATCGACATGTTAGCGAAAGAGCCACTGCTTGACCTGGAAATGAGGTTGGGAGAAGGGACAGGTGCTGCTCTGGCATTCCCTATCTTACAAGCAGCGTGCGCAATGGTGCGGGAAATGGCTACGTTTAGTGATCTGGAGACCTATTAACCTTCATGATCGTTTGAAATAATCGGTAACTGTAAAGAAAAAACAGTGCGCCCGGGGTTGCTTTCTTTTAAACGAAGCTCACCTTTCATACTCCGGGCCATCATTTTACTAAACGGCAAACCAAGCCCAATCCCGTGTGTATCATACTTCTTATTGTTCCCTCTAAAGAACCGCTCAAAAATCAATTCCTTATCTTCATCCTTCACTCCCGGCCCGTCATCAATAATGTCAATGTTCACCTCTTCTGGCCCGCCACCTTTTACGGAAAGATGGACACGGCCATCACCTTGAATCGCTTGTTTCGCGTTATTTAACAAATTGACAATGATTTGCTGAAAGCGGATCGCATCAACCTGCACATTCCGGGGGATTTCCAAATAAGCAACGGTTACCTTCATCTCATCCGTTTCATTCGCCACTTGCCATTGATGCAACACTTCCTTCACTAAAGAATTGATTTCATGGGTTTCAAGTGTGACGGGGACGGCATGCGCCACAAATGAATTAAATGCAAGCAGGTCAGAAACCATAGCCTTTAAACGATTCGCCTCTTGTAAGGACACATGAAGAAATTCATCTGCTTCCTCTCCTTCCACTACGTTATCGCGAACTGCTTGAATGAGTCCGGTTATAGAAGTGATAGGTGTTTTCAATTCATGTGTCACACCGGCGAGCATTTCCGAACGAAGGCCCTCCAGCTGCTGAAGCCGGCCAGCCATGTCTTTGAAAGAATGCACTAATTCATGAACTTCCTGCTCCCGGATCTCTTCCGGAAGGGTGAAATTATAGTTTTCTTCTTTGATGTGTGTTGCCGCACGGGCTACATCTTGGATCGGCCGCGACAATCTTCTTGATAAAAAATAAATCGTCGCCCAGCCAATCAATGCTAGGGAAACCAACATAATTGCAAGAAGCCGGTACTCTTCATTCATTTCTGTCAGCTTACGTGCAGGCTGAATAGCTACCACCCAGCCTACCGTTATATCCTCGTAAAGAATAGGCGTCTTCACTATGTAGGACTGCGCCCCATTTTCCAGCTGCAAACGCTGAATGCTATTCTCGGGTTTCAGTAGCTGCAGGGGAAAATATTCCTCCGAATACGGATTACGATCGAAAGGGTTAGCTATGACTTTTCCTTTCGCATTCACAATGTATATGATCGGGTCTATTTCGGTATCTAATAAATTTTTGCGCTGTTCGATGTAATCAATAATTCCAGCCCTTGGTACCGCTTTTCCTTCCTGCTCCTCAACGAAGCGATCGGCTATTTCTTGAACGAGGTATTTCGTTACACTCAAGCGGTGCTCCATATTTGTGTGGCGTATCCAAATGATGGACAAGACGGCAACAAGGAGAAGCCCGATAATGAGGGTCAAAAAATACCGGGTAGTCCAATACCGAAGCAATGAAATTTTTTTCGTTTTATCATTCTTTCGCACAAAATTGATACCCCAATCCGCGTAATGTTTTAATTTCTCCTTCTGCAGCAGGCCAGTTTTGCAAAGACTTGCGGATGCGTTTAATGGACAAGTCAACCGCCCGGTCACTGCCTTCATAATCGATACCCCAAACATGTTCAATCAGTTGTTCCCGGTCAAACGTTTGATTCGGGTGCCTGGAAATAAATAAGAGAAGTGATAAATCCCGCGGTGTGAGCGGCACCTCCACCCCGTTAAGCTTGACAAGATGGGATTTCTGATTAATGACTAAACTTCCGTATTGCTGAACAGACTCTTCCGAAATCGCCTGCCTGCTTCTCCGCAATACTGCCTTCGTTCGGGCCACCACTTCACTTGCGTCAAAAGGTTTCGGGATATAATCATCTGCCCCGCCATTCAACCCTCGCAAACGGTAGTCGATGTCATCCAACGCCGTCAACATAATAATCGGACAGGTACTATCTTTACGAATTTCCGCCAAGATCTCCCACCCGTCTTTCCCGGGCAGCATCACATCAATGAGGGCTAGATCCGGAGAAAATTCATAGAATGTGGGGATTGCTTCATTCCCATGAAAAACAGCCCTCACTTCATAATTCTCTTTTTGTAAATAAGCTTGCAACACCTTACTAATGGCCACTTCATCTTCAATTAGCAAAATTTTCTCCATGTCACCGCCAAACCTCATTTCACCTCTGGATAATTTGCCCGACTAGCGCTTACTTTCTTCCTATTATAACAAAAGAAAATCCCTGATCGATTCGTCAGGGATTTCTATATTTAAAAGGGGGGTAATGAAAATAGTAACCAAGTGTCTGTGACTGTTCTTCAGCATTTAAGCTCTGGACAATTTTAGGTATGGGGTGTGTGCTGCGGGGGGACAGCACATCAAATGGACACTTATCTGCCTAGCATGGCTTTTTCAACTTCCTGTTCGAGTGTAGCTACGTCTTTTCCTTCAGAAGTTATTCCATATTCAGCTGCGAGTAATCGTACTTCCACTTCTTTTACTTCTCGTGCGATCTCAAATACATTTTTATACTTCGTGTCAATTTCAAGCTCTGCTGCTTTCTTTTCCAGCTCAACGGTTGTCATCGATCTGCGACTTGAACTCTTGGTAGCAGTTAGCACCTCGCTTCCCTCCTGAATATTGGGATGGTGTGTGGACCAGCTCTCTGCCGATCACATTTCTCACTTTAAAGTAAAAAGATGTCAGCTATATGTCAGAAATCTAATTTTCCAAAAAAAATTCTCCTTCATTTTCATAAGCAGCTCTCTGGATTCCTTTTTTCCTACAATAATAAATACAGGAAATAAAATCATGACTTTCCGGTCATTTATTACAAATATATTACATGTTAACATGCATTTATAATATACATTAATGACTTCGGGCATTCAACAAGAAGGAGGCGGACCAAGTGAACGAAAATAAACCCTACGTCGAACTGCTTCTATCCTCATCTAACCCGCATATCAGTTTTTTAACGTTGTCAGAAACAATCATTCATCAACCGTGCAGCGATGAAGATGCCAAGCAGAACGCCCTGCAAAAAGTGGTGGATGCATATGAAGAAATTTGCCGTGATCAGCCCTACCAATACAAACGAGCTGTCTCCTCTTAATTATAAGTAGAGACCAGTTATATCACCTGCCAACTTCCCACCGCTTCACCGAGCCACCAATAATGCGGTTCCATCTTCACTATGGAGCCGCATTATTCTATTTTTAAAGTAATCTACTTAAAGGCTTTTTATTGTCAGTTTTCTCTACCTTATATTAAAATAGATAGAATGGAAGAAAAGTGCTTTATTCTACTGAAAGGATTATTTGATTACATATGACCTCACAACTTTCTCATTCCCATGAACAACAACAAAAAAAAGGTTATTTTATGCTGATTGCAGGAATTATTGTGATCGCTTTTAACTTACGACCGGCTATTACCGCTGTCGGCCCGCTCGTACCGATCATTCGGGAGAGCACCGGGATGTCTAATAGTACGGCCGGACTTTTAACAACGATCCCGCTGCTTTCATTTGCTGTCTTTTCTCTCTTAGCACCGAAAATGGGACTGCGCTTCGGCAACCACGTCGCCGTATTTATTGCGCTCCTTATATTAACAGCCGGAACATTAGTCCGCTCCCTCCCCATAACCGCGTTGATCTTTACCGGCACAGCATTAATTGGCTCAGGAATCGCGATTTGTAACGTGCTGTTACCTGGAATTATTAAATACAGCTTCCCAAAAAAAGTCGGCATTATGACGAGTTTATACACGGCTATGATGGGACTCTTCGCAAGTATCGGCTCCGGCTTAAGCATTCCACTGGCGGAAAATGTCGGGCTTGGCTGGCAAATGACACTCGGAGTATGGGCTATTTTAAGTTTCGTTGCGTTACTTGTTTGGTTCCCGCAGATTAACAAAGATCGAAAAAGAAAGGGCGAGCAGCCAGTAAAAAAAGCACCACGTCCCTCCGGTTCGATTTGGTCCTCCCCTATTGCTTGGCAGGTTACGCTCTTTATGGGGTTTCAATCCTTTCTCTTTTATACGTTAATTACGTGGATTCCCGACGTCTTGCAGGAACTTGGTGTTGATTTATCACTGGGCGGTTGGATGCTGTTTTTACTACAGATTATTGGTATTCCGTTTAGTTTCATGACTCCGTTGCTTGCTGATAAATTGAAAAATCAAGCCCCCATTGTGATTGGGATTTGCACCTTGTATATGTTAGGGATATTCGGTTTGTTATTTATTCAAAATCTTCCTGTTATCATCATATCGGTTCTTTTAATGGGGATTTCGCAAGGTGCTGCAATTAGTCTTTCCCTTACTTTCCTAAGCTTACGGGCTGCAAATGCCCAGCACGCCGCCATGCTTTCTGGAATGGCCCAATCCTTTGGTTACTTATTAGCTGCCACCGGCCCGTTTTTGATGGGACTCTTATACGACATTTTTCACACGTGGCGACCGTATCTTTTCGTACTGATAGCAGTTGTCCTTATTATTCTAACAGCCGGTTTAAAAGCATCCCGCGATCGCTACGTCCTACCTGATCCCACTCATCAAAAGAGTAGTAGCTAAACAAAATACATTATTATGTACAGCCCTTTTAATCGGATCACAAATACGACAAAATATATACAAATTTGTAATGAGTCGGTATCTGTTGATTGTAACGAAAGGCGGCGACTCCTGCGGGAACAGCACGAGCCGAAGATCCACTTGGTAAAGGGTTTTACTTTACCAAGTTAGCTGAGGCCGTGCCCGCGGAAAGCGACCGCCTGCAGTGGAAATCAACAGTCCTAACCTTTGACTCTCCTTATGAAGGGATTAAACTTTAATGGGCTTATACATTTTTCATTTGTCTGAATTTTGACAACAAAACAACTAACCTATTATACTAGTTGTTACAAGAGGGAGTAGTTAGCTGTACAAGGAGGTCTTTGTGTGAAAGCGGATATTATTTTTTTCAATGGCCAAGTGGTAACGGTTGACCGCAACCAATCTGTCCACCAAGCTGCAGCCATCAAGGAGGAACGGATCTTAGATACCGGATCAAATGAAGAGATACAGGCGTATGCCGGTGACTACACGACCTGGGTTGATCTGAAGGGACGAAGCCTTCTTCCCGGCTTTATAGATGCTCATGCCCACATTGAAATTAATGGCACAAACAAATTGGGCGTGAACTGCAAAGAGCTTCCCTCCATTGCTGAGATTCAAACAGCACTTCGTGAACGTGCACAAGATACACCTACCGGAGAGTGGATCCGGGGCTGGGGGTATAATCATAAACAGCTTAGTGAAAATCGCCATCCGACGAGAGCAGAACTCGATGAAGTGTCTGTAGAACACCCTATTATTATTACCCGGACATGCAATCACACTTCCGTTGTAAACAGTAAGGCACTTGCATTGTTTGGCCTGGCGGATGATGCACCAGATCCCGAGGGTGGCAGACTCGGAAGGGAAAACGGCAGGTTAAACGGCCAACTTTTTGAATCTATCCATATGGCCATGTTTGAATTCTCTCAGTACGAAGAAGAGGAAATCATGAAAGGCTATCAGCTTGCATCCCAAGAGTATATAGAAAACGGGATTACTAGTTTGCATGAAGCAGGCGGGTATGGGAATGTTCATTTTCAGTGGCTGCAAAAGGGCGTATTAAACCAATTCATCGATGTGCGACTGTACATGTTAATGGGCTCCCTCAGCCGCTCCAAAGAAGTTCTTGAAAGAGCTTTGGAAGGCGGATTTTTAACGAAAATGGGGAATGACCGTTTTACAGTCGGGCCTGCGAAATTGTTTATTGACGGAAGCAGCAGCGGTCCTACTGCCGCTACTCGCGAACCGTACACGAGCGATCCGCATGACTCCGGTGTGCTGTATTATACACAAGAGGAGCTGGAAGAGACCCTTGTCAAGGCAAGCAGGATGGGGAACCAAATTACGTCCCACGCGATGGGCGATAAAGGGGTGGAAATGCTCATCACTTGTATTGAAAAAGCAAATGAAGTGGCGGATAGTGACAGAAGACATCGTATTGAGCATTGCGGCATTGCCCAAGCCGACCTTCGCGAACGTATTAAAAAAGCGAAAGCTGTGCCCATTCTGAATCCAGCTTTTCTTTACGAATTTGGAGACGGTTATCTCGTCGATTACGGAGAACGTGTTCACGATATGTTCCCGGCCCGCAGTCTGCTTGACTTAGGCGTGCGTCCTGCGATCGGTTCCGACAACCCCGTGACAACTGCTAACCCCTTTATCGGCATTTATGCGGCGGTAACACGCAAAACGAAATCAGGAAAAGAAATTGGAACAAACCAACGAGTCACTATTTATGAAGCAATCGAACAATATACGATAAACGGTGCATTCGCCAGTTATAAAGAAGATGATCTCGGCAGTATTGAGCCTGGAAAAACAGCTGATCTTATTATTGTCAATCAACCCATTCTTGACGTAGACCCGGAAGAGGTAAAGAACGTAAAAGTGGATGCCACGATGATCGGCGGGATTTTTTACTACCAACGATCCTCATCAGAGAGCTACACTCGTTCGTAAAAAGAACATGGGCGCCTTCAGCCCATGCTCTACTATTTATGGATACTACTGTTTCAGCTCTTCATAGACAAAAATCTGGGTCCAATAACGCAAATATATTCCGCCCTCTGCTTCGCCGACCCCCATGCTTACGTAGTTAGCAAGAATATTGTCACGATGCCCCGGGCTTCTCATCCACGCATCCACGACTAGTTCCGGGGTTGGTGCAGCAGCTGCGATATTCGAACCGTTAATTACTATCGGCAAACCCAACTTCTCATCTAATCCCATATCCATACCGTAAACCGGAGAAATATGATCAAAGTATTGGAGGTCTCTCATATCCTCCGATTTAAAGCGTGCAAGTCGTACAGCATCAGGATTAGCTTTGACGGCAGCAAGTCCGTGTTCTTTCCTGATTTCATTTACTAAGCGTAACACTTCTTTTTCCTCTGCCGTCATTTCACCGCTGTAGGTACGGCGAAGATCGGCCAGTGATTCAATTCCTTGTGAGCGTTTCTCGTCTTTATCCTCTTTTTCATCCTGCTCTGGAGCCGGCGGGTCATCTGGAGTCGGTGCTGTCGTCTCACCTGCATGATCACTCTCCCCCTCAGGAACATTCTCTTCCGCCTTTTTGCTGTGAGCCAGTGCCCGCTCGACAAACACTGCCAATTGGACACGCGTTACCGGATCACTCGGGCTGAATGTATACGGTGTCGTACCGGTCGTTATTTCGTTCGCCACTAACGTACTTACATAATCATAAGCCCAGTATGTATACGTAACATCTGAAAACACTTTGTCTCCTTTCCCTTCGAGCCCAAACGCTTCTACCAGGATCTTAGCCATCTGCGCACGAGTTAAGCTTTCGCCGGGCCGGAAAGTATCTCCCTCCTTAAATATACCTTCCTCCACCAGCGCAGCTATGTAGCCAGCACCACTTGTCGTCGGGGTGACGTCAGAAAAAACGGGCTCCGCACGCTTGACTGTGTCCACATCAAGCGCTCTTCCGAGAATTACGGCACTTTGAGCTCTCGTAACAGGCTGCTGTGGGCGAAACGTCCCGTCCGGATAACCACTCACAATCCCCTCTGACACCATCTCATCCATTTCTTCATAGGCCCAATAATCCTCTGGGACATCTGTAAAACTGCTTGCAGCACTGACTGGCTGAACAATGGCTAAGCTACTCCACGCCAAAGCACCCGCCAGCAGCCATGTTTTTGTTTTTCCCCTCTTCATGTTCCCCATTCCCCTCGTATCATCTGGTTGCTTTGCACAACATGAAAATTTTACCTGGTATTCTTCCAACATGCCACGTTTATTTATCATTTTCCCAAAATAAAAAACCCCTTTTGCAGAGGTTCTTTACGTCGTTGCATTTTCTTTTGTGGCAGCTGATTCCTTTTCTGCAGGGCTTTGGGGTGTCTTTTCTTTATGTTTAGTATGATCTTCGGTTGTTTTCTCTTTTTCAGAAGTGGCTACCGAATTTCGTCCGATGAGTGCTGATCTTGTTTCGTCATAAGCCCGCGGAATGACGTTATAGGCGATGAGGGAGCCTACACGTTCTGCCACTTCTTTTCCCGCTTTCACGGCAGCCTCAACAGCACTGACATCTCCTTCAACAAAAGTGGTGACGAGAGCCGGGTCCTTTTTGTTTTGATTTACGATGCGGACATCAGCCGTCTTCAGCATCACGTCAGCCGCTTCGATCGAAGTAGCTATGCCGCGTGTTTCGATCATTCCCAGTGCGTCTCCCAACCCTCTCACCTCTTTCCATTACGATATGGGACGATGCGTCAAAAGTTTTACGTTACTGAACCGTAGGTAATATTCCAGATATTTCATTATGCGGACGTGGGATGACATGAACAGAAAGTAATTCGCCAACACGCTGTGCAGCAGCACTGCCAGCGTCTGTCGCGGCTTTTACCGCTCCGACATCTCCCGTTACGAGAACCGTTACGATTCCGCCGCCGACATGGACTTTTCCTACAATATTCACATTTGCCGCTTTGACCATCGCATCCGCCGCTTCAATGGAACCGACCAATCCTTTTGTTTCAATCATACCAAGTGCACCATTCACTTCTCCAGCCATTCCAATTCCTCCTCTGTTGTAAAAAACACTGTCTAGCTATTAGTCTTTACCTTAGAAATGTGAAAATCTTACCTGTTCTTTATGTTGTTGCCGGTTGTGATTTCGACCGTTTGAAAAGGAAACGGAAATGTTATTCCAATCACGGATTTCCTGCTCTGATAACGGGCGGGTGTCCTGCATTTCTGTCCTGAATTGCGTTTGTTTTCCCACTTTCCCATTAGCAGCTGCAGGTGCGATTTCCTGCCAATGCCAGATTTCTTCGTTCGTTAGCGGACGAGTATCAGATGGCTTCTCCAGTTGTTCCATGACGAGTCTCGTAATTTGTTCGACTAAAGCATGGTCCATCGTATCGTCCTCCCTTCCTTATTCATCAGGCGTTATCGTCAGTTCATCATAATGATAAATAATATGGTCCGCTTCATGTAGATGATCTACTTCATTTTCAGAAGGGGTAATTCCCACTCTGACTTTCATACCTGCCCGCTTTCCCAGTTCCATATCGGCATTTGTGTCGCCAATCATCATTGTTGCTGAGAGAGGCACACCATATTTCTCACTTGCGAGGTAAGCCATGTCCGGATAAGGTTTCCCATTTTCAACGAGGTCGCTTCCTATGACAAAATCAAAAAAGTGATGAATCCCTAATTTTCGCAAGTGCTGGTGGGCTTTGTCCGTATCATCTGCCGTCAGTACCCCAATTGGAATCTGTTCGGCTTTCAACTTTTGCAAAACATTCTCTACACCGGCGACCGAACGAATCGAGACCGAATTATTCTGCACTTCATTCGCGTAATGAACGCCTTCCTTTGCATGTACGACGGCGGCGTCCCACGGAATTCCCCATTCATAGAGTTTAGTCGCAACAATTACTTCACTTTCGATCATACTGCCGATGGCAAGTGGACCTTTCGGATCCGTTTCCCCTGTCTCTTTTTTAATCCCGATAGCAAATCGGAATCCTTCATAATGTAACAGGTCATCCGGCAACCCTTTTTTCATATACTGAAAGATATCTTCGGCCCACGGAAGCCACATCGAGTCCATATCAATTAGTGTTCCATCTTTATCAAAAATGACTGCTTCCACTTTTTCTCCTAATATTCTCATGTCATGCCGCCTTTATCGTGATTCTGTATTCTCAGTCGTGCTGTGGCTCCCTGTATCCAGCTGACTAAATTGTTCCTCCGGTGCATCTGCGTTAATGTTGTGGCGTGCCCATACAAAATAATAAACAATAGCCACTGCAAAAGTAACGATACTGACAAAGAAAAAGGTTAAGTTTGCAAAAAAACTAGCAAAAATCGCAATCACAGCTAACACCAAGGAAACAATTGGCACTACTGGGTAAAATGGTGTTCTGTAAGGACGTTCCAGGTTCGGTTCCTTTTTACGAAGTATTAAAACCGATAGATTCATCGAAATGTACGAGACGAGCGCCCCAAACGTCGCGATTAAAATTAAGTCATCTGGATTGAACAGCACGACTAACACTAAGCCAATTATACCCGGAAGGATCACCGCCATGTAAGGGGTTCTTCGCTTTTTATGCAACTTCGACAAAAATTCCGGTAGATATCCAGCTCGTGATAATGCGAAAACCTGCCGGGAATATGCTAACATCACTCCTGAAAAACTCGCAATTAATCCTACCAACCCGATAGAAGCTAGAATTTGCGCAAGCCAATACGTGTTGCCGAAAGTCGCTCCTACCGCGAGCGGCAAAGGATCTTCTGAGGTACTTAACAGCTCAATGCCGCCTAAGCCAATTGCAGTTGTCGTGGTGAGCACCGACAAAATAATTAAAGTAAGAATACCCGACAAAATCCCTTTTGGCATATCTTTTTTTGGATCGCGCGTTTCCTCGGATAACATCGGCAGCATCTCAATCGCTAAAAACAACCACATCGCATACGGGAGTGCCGCCCAAACTCCTTGAAGACCACCTGGTATTAGGGCTTCTCCTCCGGAACCAAATAAATTCTCGACGTTGATCTGCGGAAGGCCTACAAAATACATGAGTACTAAAAGTGCCAATGCAACAAAAACGAGCACTGTTTCGAGACGGGCATATTCTTTTATACCGAGGATGTGAACGACCATAAAAAATACATACATTACTGCAGCCGCAATAACCGGGCTGATCGTCGGAAACAAGAAGTTAATATAGCCGCCAATCCCAATAGCTACAACCGGCGCGGCAATAAAGTATTCCAACGCAACTCCAATCCCAGTCAAGAATCCTACAAACGGGCCCATCGCTCTTCTTGCAAACGAATAAGGTCCCCCCGCATGAGGAAGGGCGGTCGACAACTCGGATATCCCAAGACACATGCACGCATACATAACAGCCATAAATCCAACAGCAATCAACATCCCAACATAACCAGATTCCATGAGGCCGAAGCTCCAGCCAAAGTAGTTGCCGGAGATAACTATTCCGACCCCTATCACCCACAAATGAAGGGGAGTTAACGTTCTTTTCAGCTCCAGGTTTTTCGTATCTTCCATCTACTCACCTCTTATTCGTTTTATGAGATGTAGAATCATGATGAAGAACTTTTATCCGTGAGAGCGTTGTCACTTCATTTGTTATTCGAATTTTTCTAAATAGTCTTTAGCTAACTGGTCTGTTGCTTCGGTATACTCGGCACCCATTTCTTCTGCCGTCTCGTTATCGCGGCTTCCTATCCAAGAGATAAGCATCAGCCTGCGCAGCATAATAAAAGTTGGGATTTCTTCTTCCTCTTCTTGTGATAACGGGCGCACTTTACGGTATCCTTTGACCCAGGCTTCCACCAAGTCAGGAACGTATGGCTTGTGCTCGATAAAACTGAGTGCTGCTCCCAGATCGAATAAAAACCAGCCAAATCCGCAGTCATCAAAGTCAATAACTTTGATATTTTCTCCTTCTACGAGCAGATTCGCAAGCCGCAGGTCTGCATGGATGAGGCCGTATCGCTCCGGTCCTTTTCCAAATTTCTCTAAGCGGCGTTTGATGGTGTCGGACACCCGTTGAAAGAGCTTCTGTCTTTCCGGGGTGATCGCAACTCCGTCCTGCCAACGTGCCCATTTCGGCTCATCACCGAGAATGGTTTCATAGTTCCATGGTTCGCGGTCAAGTGCGGAGGTGTCGGGCCAGTTCTGACTATGATTGTGTAGATGGGCCGTTACTTCTCCCAGTTTTTCAAACTGCTGAACCAACTCCTCCTCTTTCTCTTCGTCAGGCGCTGTTCCCTCTAAGAAAGTAAACATCGTGCAGTAGTAGTCACGCGGATCATTCTCTAGCTTTATCTGTTGAACGAACTCCCCGTTTTTCCCTTGTACCGGTACAGACACCTCAATAGATGACTGTTCATCCACCGCCCGCAGCCAAGCAAGTTCACTCTCAATTTGTGTCTTTTTGTGGTAATCGGGGCGGCATACCCGTAAAATATTTTTCTCGCCGCTTTTTCGATTTTTCACGAGGTATGTCGCATTCTCCGAGTAGTCCAGCAGGTTAACATCGAGATCCTGGCTATTAGGAAATAAATGAATAGCCCGTTTTGCAATGTCATCAAATTTTTTCACTGACTCTTTCCAAAGCTCCGCACTTGATTGACTCACTTTTATGAACTCCTTTCTAATTAAAGAGTTTGTTTAACGGCTTGAGCTGCTTCTTTAATACTGTCCTCACACCTGGTCAACAAGTCGTCACAGTATGCTTTATCAAGAAGCAAGCCTGGTTTAAATTGAACGACTTTTGTATCCAGCATCGAGTAGATTGCCCACACACCATTTTTATAAAGAGAACGCATGACATATTTGGCACCTTCCGGATGATTAAACTCAAGACCCATCACAACCCCTAACTGGCGAATACCAATGAAAAAGTCGGGATACTTTTGTTTAATCGTTTCAAGCCCGGATCGTAAATAGCGTGACACATACTCCACATTTTTCACTACGTTAGGGCGCTGTGACATTTCAAGCACTTTCATTGCGACGACACAGCCCAGCTCAGAGCCGCCGAACGTCGAAATATGTGCAAAACCGTCTTCTTCCATCCAGCCGCCTGCTTTCTCACTGACAACGGTCGCGCCGATCGGATAGATCCCGCCGCTCAATCCTTTGGCCGTAACTAAAATATCCGGCTCGATGTTATAATGCTCAATACCCCATAGCTTCCCGGTCCGCATTAAACCCGTTTGTACTTCGTCTGCGATATACATCGTGCCGTACTGCTCACATAGCTCCTTCACCGCCTCCAAATAACCGGGTTCAGGCAATGGAAACCCGTACGTCGCCGGAATCGTCTCGATCACCACACAGGCAGCATCTTCGTTCGCAAGTGCTCGGCGCATTGCCTCGATATCATTGAATGGCACTTGTACAAATTCGTCTGGATCGCCTTCACTTAAAAAGGGACGTGAATACCGTTCATTTCCGATTGATACCGCCAATCCGGTATGACCGTGATAGCCGTTTTGAATGGAAATGATCTTTCGCCGCTTTGTCGCGTAACGGGCGGATTTCATCGCCACATCCACTGCTTCACTGCCGCCGCTTGAAAAGATCGAATACCGGACACTGTTCGGTGTACACTTGTTTAGGTCCTCTGCCAACTGTGCTCTTGCAATCGACGGGAAGTGATGATTGCCGATATCGAACTCCTCTAATGCTTCTTTCAATGTTTCAATAATTTCAGGGTTGCGGTGTCCTAGATTGTATGTGCCCCCGTTCAAATGCAAATTCATTAGTTTTTTCCCGTGCATATCATACACGTAATAGCCTTCGCGCTTCCCCATCACAAAATCGATTTCGTCCTTTTGCCATTGCTTTGTTTTGCCCGGGTTCCACCACTCAATGGATTGTTCGATGACTTTTTCTTTACTGTTATGATTTAACATATGGCTGTATCCCTCACTTCTCCATAAGCTCACTCTTCGCGAAAAATTCTTTCTTCGCGTGTTCTGCGATTACTAGTCCTACTTCATGCTCTGTTAATAGTTTCTCCCATGTTTCAGAACATGGCTGATTCGTAACAATCATAGCTGCTTCCGTTAAAGGATTAATATAAGCAAACGTCGACTTCCCGAACTTCGTATGGTCGGCAAGTAAAATGACTTCATCGCTCCGCTCCATCATTTTTCGGGAAATGCTGGCACCGTTTAAATCGTAATCGGTGATCCCGCTCGCTTTTGACAAACCGCCCGCCGCAATAAATGCTTTATTTGCCTTTAATTGTTCCAACGTTCTTTCTGCCAGCGGACCAACTGTTAATTTTTGCGCTTTCTCCATCTCCCCGCCGATAAAGATAACCCTTCCCGGAAACACGTCCATCGCTGTGGTTAAGATTGGGATTGACGGAGTGATTAAGGTAACATCCTGTTTGTCGGCAAGAAAATAAACCATTTCCATGGTAGTCGTCCCATGGCCAATCATAATGATGTCACCGTCTTCCACAAGTTCAGCGGCAGTTTGGCATATAGCACGTTTCTCTCGTTCATTAATCGTTGTTTTTTGTTCAAAAGGCAGTTCTGTTGAATGGAACTTTTCTTTTACTGCCCCTCCGTATACTTTTCGGAGCATCCCCTCTTTTTCAAGACGGTCGAGGTCGCGCCGAATCGTTTCTCCGGAGACATGCAGCAGTTCAGCCAGTTCAGGCACCTTGACCTTTTCTTCTCGGTCTAAAAGTTCCATGATTGTCTTTTTTCGTTCGACAAATGAGATGGACATGCTGTTTCACCCGCTGTCTTTATTCTTCAGGGAGTGTTTGCCCCCCGTCCACTACGATCGCCTGGCCGGTAATAAAGCCTGCTTCTTTAGAGGCTAAGAAAAGAGCGGCATAGCCAATATCTTCTACTTTGCCAAGCTTTTTAAGCGGTATTGCCTCCGCCATCTCTTTTAAGTAGTCCTCTCCCATTCCTGCTAAACCTTCTGTCATCACGTTGCCTGGTGAAACGGCATTTACCGTAATGTTGTGGTCCGCACATTCCAAAGCTGCCGTACGCATAAAGCCTAACTGAGCCGCTTTACTGGCTGCATAATGAGACCACCCTGCGTATCCTGTTATCGTTCCGGTTATGGAAGAGGTTAAAATAATTCTCCCGTACTCTGCTTTTTTCAAATAAGGAAGCATTGCCTGTACGGTATAGAAAGTCCCTTTCGTGTTTGTATCCATCACATGGTCCCAGTCATTACTCTCCATATCTTCAAGCGATTTCGAAGGGAAAATACCAGCATTCGCACACACAACATCAATGCTGCCGAACTTTTCATAAACTTCTTTTGCAATCGCTTTCATCGATTCAAGATCAGTGACGTCACCGCGGCATGCATGTACCACCGAGCCGTCTTCCATCAGCTCCTTTGCACACTCTTCGGCAGCATCTAAATGTCTGGCAACAACCGCTACATTCGCACCGTGTTTCGCAAATACCTTCGCAATCCCTTTTCCAATCCCCTTACTCCCGCCAGTGACAATAACCGTCTTCCCTTCGAACGAACCAAACATTCCAACATCTCCCTTTCCTTATTTAGTTGCTTATGCTTAAAAAAACAACACAACTTCACAGCTGTTAGGAATACTCATGTTGAATGTTATTGAATTTATGTGGATTTAATTTGATTATAGAAAGGAATCGTTAATAAGTCAATAAATTCTTTCTATTTTCAAAAGTAAAAAAAGACCCTCTCGGAAAAGGGTCCTTTGCGTGCAGCCGGATGGTTTTAAAAAGTGAATTGAGCGGCTTGTAGAAAGAGGATGAGTAAGACCATGTACATGGAACAAAATGTAAAGTTCCAGTTGGATATTTTAAAAGGATTTTTGTCAATGATGTTCGACATTACTCCAATCGTTGCATTGTAAGGCCCCATTAAGAAGGAGGGTACAGCACTTCCGAGCATCGCGATCGTCATGACAAGCGGAGATATTCCCAGTACCTCCGGGTTCAGCGCTTCTACGATCAAAACGAAAGCGACGGCCGGATGAAGACCGATAAAAGCAAGTGCTACCGGGACCATTGGCAATATTACTAAAAATACCTGCACGCCTGTCACATCAATAAGTGCGCTGATCCAATGATTAATGGTTTGATCAGCTCCCGATACATTGATAGCTGAAATAAAGAATCCTGCCGACAAAAAGAGAAAAAACTGATCTTTCATTTTGAGGACATGTGTTTGAAAGTGATTTTTCAAACCTGAAACATAGTCGACCCCTTTTCCCAACAACAACGTCCATGTGAAAGAAAAAGGGATAACTAACAGACTAATTAAAAAGATAAAACTAAGATCAAAAAACTGTTCAATGATCAGAATGACAATATTCAGAATAATAATAGCCGCTAATATATGGAATAGCCGTCTGAAAGGCGATCGTTCCGGTTGTTCCTCGGCAGCAGAGATTTCCTCTGCTGTCTTCTTTTTCATTCCTGTTTCTTGTTGTTTCTTCTTTCCTTTAGGCATTTGTTCAGAGCGACGAGAGACAAGATGTGCCATGGACCAGTCAAGCAGCAGCCCTAAAATACTAAACGGCACTAAAATCGGCAGCATACTGCTGTAATTCACACCGGTCATTTCGATCACGACGCCCACGATCGGAGTAACGGGCGTCCATAATGTCGGCATCGCAAAGCCGTGGGTAATAGACCGAGACATAAAGCGCTCTTTATTCTTAATCTCAAAGCTGTCGGCCGAGGGACGAATCGAATAATACGTCATCGGGAGAGCTGCCAGATTCATAAATGAGCTAAGAAAGTAAGAAATACCCGAGGAGACCATATATAGCTGGCCGGAGTTATGGATTTTTTTATGAATAACCGCTGTGACGTCTTTCGCGTAGTTTCCAAGTTTAATAGGAAGCGATAAAATCGGGATTAATGCAAATAGAGTGAGCAAGTTCAACATCGGACCAAATGAATAGAGAAAATCAGCAGCCCCCGCCCCGCTCCCGATTAACATCACACTGCCAATACCTAGGAATACAACCCCGAACGCTAAAACAATTCGCTTCACAAATACAATGCTTGAAACAACAGCTAATAAGGAAGCGATTGATAATAAAGTACCTATAAACGGGGATGACACGAAATTGGACAAAATGTATAAAAAAATAGCCGATAAAAATAGATACCTTATCATAATACCGCTCCCTTACCTTTATCTTTTATGTAGATTCATTAGCATTGATTTCCACTGCAGGCGGACGCTTTCCGCGGGCAACGCTTCAGCTTCCTCGTGAGCAAAGAACGCTCACTGCGGGATCTTCAGCTGTTGCTTTTCCCGCTGGAGTCGCCGCCTTCCGTTACAATCAATAGGTATTCACACTCAATTCGAATGACACTACAGAAGTGTATATTAGCGAAGTCTTGAAATGAAGTGTACGTCAACTGCGTTGTAACTAGTGAAGGTAAAAAAAGAAGAGCACCGTGCTTGGTTGCTGCATCCTTCTATGGTTATGAAAAGATGATTTGCACGGTGCTCTTTTGGTTGGGTTTAGTTTGTTTCTTCCCAAATAACTGGTGGCCGGCAGGTTACTTTGGTGTGGCCGTTTTCTTCGGTAACCGCATGCAGCCATACGCAGTTTTGACAATCTTCCATGCAGACAGATTTATAAAGTGGGCAGTGGACATTGTTCTCCGTTGTCACGTATTCTTCTCTCAGCTTAAACATATGGTTGTTCCAATTTAATTGTTTTGGTATCAACATCTTTCTCTCCACCCTTTATATCTTTGTATTGTATATTGTATACCAAAATAACTTAAAAGAAAAGGCCTAATTTTTTTCCTATTCAACACTCACCTTGTTCTTAAAAGGAACGTCTTGCACTTTAATCGATTCAGATGGGCAGCATTCTTCTGCCTCGATGAGATCCTCAACGAATGTTTCTGGAACTTCTTTCGTTCCTGTATTGTCGTCTAATGTTACTTGGGAAAGTCCCTCGTCGTCGTACTCAAAAATATCAGGTGCGATTTCCTCACAAGAACCGCATGATATACATGTTTCTTTATCAACCCATGTGAATTTTGCCAAATCAAACCCGCCTTTCTTGTATTAAGCCATTACTGATGTACTATGAAGGGGCTGCACTTTTGCAGTCGGATCCATATATGCCTTCGCATTATTGACAGCCGTAGGAGCTTCTCCAAAGCCTGTCGCAATTAATTTTACTTTTCCATCGAAAGTGGTGACATCACCTGCTGCATAAACGCCTGGGATATTCGTTTCCATTTTTGAATTCACTACAATGGAGTTCTTTTCAATTTCAAGGCCGATATCTTTGAGTGGACCGAGTGATGAAATAAAACCGTAGTTTACCACGACATCGTCTACCTCAATGCACTCATTTTCTTCGCTTTTTCCCTTTTCGATAACAACCGAAGCAATTCTCTCTTCCTCGTCGATAAATTGGACTGGCTGGTACGGTGTTTTCACGGCGACAGATGAAGAAAGCAGTTGCTCTACACTAGATTCATGAGCTCGGAATTTATCGCGCCGATGTACAATGGTTACTGCACTTGCAACATCTTCTAACATTAGGGCCCAGTCTACAGCAGAATCGCCACCGCCACATACCATCACACGCTTGTCACGAAACTGTTCCATATCATCAATGAAATAATGGAGATTTTTCCTTTCATAGCGTTCCGTGTCTTCGAGCGACAGCTTGCGCGGCTGAAAAGCTCCCACACCGGCTGTAATGATAACAGTCCTTGAACGGTGGATTTCGTTGTCGGTTGTCAGTTCGATAAGACCATCCGACAACACTTCCAGCCCTTTCACTGATTGGCCCGTGCAGATCGTCGGGTCGAACTGTCTCATTTGTTCTTCCAGAGAAGCAATTAAATCTTTCGCTCGAACTTTTGGAAATCCAGCAACGTCGTAAATATATTTTTCTGGATAAAGCGCTGCCAGCTGGCCCCCGAGTTGCGGCAGGCTCTCAATGATTTTTACAGAAGCCTGGCGCATTCCCGCATAAAATGCAGCGAAGAGACCGGCTGGACCGCCGCCAATAATCGTAATATCATACACCTTGTTCTCCTCCATCTCGTGATGTCACCTCCGTTTAGATTAAATGATCAAGCCAGATAAGAAAACACTCCCGTAACATAACGCCCCTAAAATCACGAGAGCCGGGTGTACTTTAAACCTCTCTAAACAAAGAAAACTAAGAACGGCCAAAACGATTACATGTAACAGTCCGCTGTCGGCAAAAGAAGTATAAAAAAACTGGATAGCCAACACGCCTAGAAGAATCGCGATGACAGGCTGAACAGATCGGGTCATAAACTTAATTTGCAAAGAGCCTTTAAACATGGAGGCGAACTTTAAGAGAATAATAACAGCTATCGCGGAAGGTGCTATGGTTGCGACAAGGGCTACAACAACTCCAAGCACACCACCGACTTCATACCCGATAAAACCACCCAGCTTCGTAGCAATCGGACCTGGAAGCGCGTTTGCAATGGCGAGTAGTTCGCTGAATTCATTTAAATTCATCCACCCGTACTGATCAACCACTTCATTTTGGATCAGCGGAATCGTTGCAGGCCCGCCTCCATACCCGAGTAAATTTGCAATAAAAAACGCCCAAAAAAGCTCTACATATTCCATCATTATTTAACTTCCTTTATTTGTTCTGTGTCTGTTTTGTTTTCATTTAACTTCCTTATTTTATAAGTAGCAAAAATAAAAGCGGTGATTAAAAAGACAGCTATGACGATGCCTGGGTGAATCGAAACGAGTTCGATCAACAAATAACAAAATGCTGCTATGATTATCGCCCATTTGTATCCTAGTCCTTTGGAGGCTTTTTTCAGAAAATCATAAGCCATTACCGCGAGCATCACTGCAATAACGGGGGTTACTCCTTGTACCATACCGCTGATAATTGGTGACGAGCGAAACGAGTACAAGAAACTTAATAACCCGATCAGGGCAAGCAGGGACGGTAAAATGTGGGCTAAAATAGCAAGAAAGGCACCGACTGCCCCTTTTACACTGTAACCAACGTAAGCGGCCATTTTTGTGGCGATCGGGCCGGGGAGTGTGTTGGCAAGTGCAAAGATTTCACCGAATTCCTCACTTGTCATCCAGTTATAGTTTTTTACTGCTTCATATTCGATAAGGGGGATAACAGACGGGCCGCCGCCATAACCCAGCACCCCCGACCTCGCAAATCCAAGTGTAATCTGCCAATACGTATTCACGGTTTGCCTCACCTCTCGTTGTCTACCAATCAGCAGAGGACGACCAACAAATGGCCTGCCTCTGCTCGCATTTTTATTTTTTATAATTTTATGTCTGCTTGGGTCATTACTTCATGGTTGTCGTCTTTTAGGTGTTCGGCAAGTGCTTCTAGTGCTGCGGTTCCGACTGCTGTGTCTTGTTCGCCGTTGCCGCCGCTGACGCCGACTCCTCCAATTACTTCGCCGTCTACTACTACAGGAAAGCCGCCTACGAATGTTGCGAATTTACCTGGGAACATCAGCTGAATTCCGTATGCTTCGTTACCTGGCAGTACCGGTCCGTTTGGTTCTTTGTTAAAGAGATGAGTCGAGCGTTTATGCCCGGCAGCGGTGAACGCTTTCCCCATCGCAATCTCCGGCCCGGTTACACGGGATTTGTTCATCCGCTCCATCGCAATAACATAGCCGCCGCTGTCTACTATTGCAATTGTCTCTAGTACATTAATCTCGTCTGCTTTCTTTATAGCTGCGTCAATCATTAATCGTGCTTCTTCTAGTGATAGTTCCAATACTTGTCTCATTCGGCAAAATGCCCTCCTTTTAATTATGAATGACCGATGTAGACGGTTTTGATTTGGGTGAAGAATTCCATGCCGACTCTTCCTGATTCACGGAAGGTGGAGGTGCTTGATTTTTTCAGGCCTCCGAATGGTGCGTTGATGAGATTCCCTGTTGTTGTCCGGTTTACCTTCACGGTGCCGGCTTCGATGTCTTTCGTGAAACGCTTCGCTTGTTTGATGTCATTTGTCACAATGGAAGCGGCCAGACCGTATTCAACGTCGTTTGCAATTTGAATGGCTTCCTCGTAATCTTCCGCGGCTATGATTGCGATGACGGGGCCGAATATTTCTTCCTGGGCGATTCTCATGTTTGGGGTGACATTCGTGAAAATAGCCGGCTCTACGAAATAGCCGTTGTCATAGTCAGCTCCCGCGAGGCGCTCCCCTCCGTAAACGAGTTCGGCTCCTTCTTCTTTTCCGATGTTAATATAGTTCAAGACATTGTCTAATTGTTTTTGGTTCGCAAGCGGCCCAATCTTCGTGCCTTCCTTTAAGCCATTTGCAATGGTAAGGGCCTCTGTTTTTTCAATCAGTTTCTCTTGGAAAGCCTCCACCATGGACTTCATCACGATCACCCGGCTCGTTCCTGTACACGCCTGACCGGTTAAGGAAAAGCCACCGTTTACCGCAAGCTGGGCAGCATGGTCAAGGTCAGCGTCATCCATGACAATGAGCGGATTCTTGCCGCCAAGTTCCATTTGCGTTCTAGTCGTCAATGATGCTTTTCGGTGGATATCTTCACCGGCACCTGTTGACCCTGTAAACGTTACCGCTCGAATCGCCGGATGGGTAACTAAAGAATCTCCAACTTGCGATGATTTTCCGGTTACAAAATTGATAACTCCTTTTGGTATGCCCGCTTCATCCAAAGCTTCTACGAACCGATACGCAGTAAGCGGCGTATCCGAAGACGGCTTAAATACAACCGTGTTTCCTGTCATTAAAGCTGGTGCAATCTTTCGTGCTGGAATCGAGATCGGGAAGTTCCATGGTGTAATAACCGAGACCACGCCAAGCGGTTCTCTTTCCGTATAGACGTCCATGTTCGGGTCATCATTCGGGAACGTTTCCCCTGTGAAACTCAACCCTTCCACTGCATAATAACGAAGCGTTTGCGCGGAGCGTTTCACTTCACCTTTAGCAGCCGTAATGATTTTCCCTTCTTCTCTCGTTAATTCTTCACCGATTTCATCCGCTCTCTCTTCAAGCAAGTCAGCTGCTTTGTTTAAAATAGCAGCCCGTTTACTCGGAGAAGTCGCTGCCCATTCCTTAAACGCCGCTTGCGCTGAAGAAATTGCCTGTTCTATTTCGACAGCAGTCGATGCTGGAAATTTTCCTAAGATATCTGTCGTGTCCGCTGGATTAATACTTTCAAAGGTTTCACTGTTTGCGCCGGCTGTCCATTCACTATTAATATAATTGCGATATTCTTTTACGTTTGTTTGCAGCAAGGTGCCACCTCTTCCTCACATTTTTAGTAATGATGAGGCAGCTTCCTAAAAGGAAACTGCCGATTTTGTCTATACCTTCCATTAAACGCTTGCTTTTTCTTCTAAATCTTCTTGCAAATAAGCTTTGTAAAGTCCGTCCATGTACATCCGGCGCATATCTGCTCCTGTCCGAACGATCTCTAAGCAACGCTGCTGTAACTCAGGAGTGTCCGCATATTTAAGAACAATAGAGTAACCGCGTTCGCCGTGAATTTCATCTGATACGATGTGAAGGTCGAAAAACTCAATCTCTTCATCATTAAATCCATATTTTTCACGAAGGATCGGTGTTTGTTTACGGTAAATAGCAGGTACTTGCGACTCGAGGCCAACTACTAAAGCGGCAGTTGCTACGACAAAGTTTTCTCTCATCGCAACGGAATAACACCAGCTTTGCAATCCTAACGTTGTTGGAACCATATTTTTCGGATCTTCTACTCTTTCACGAGTTGTACCGCAAGTCTCTGCAAAACGGATAAGTAAGTCAGTGTGACGATCTGCTGCAACTTCCTCTTCATACATGTTCTGCAAAATAAAGTCTTTCGCATCTGTATACTGCTCTGGAGTATTTGCATACATGCTTGCTAAGTAATCAGCAAACGGGCCCACATAATGATAGTGATTCTCTGCCCATCTAGCAAAATGCTTTCTTTCGAGCTTTCCTTCTGCCCATGCTACTGTAAATGGTGCTGCTTCACTGTGGTTACCTTTAATTGCTTCCTCTAATTGCTTTCTGAATTCTTCCCGATTTAATAGTTCTGCCATTTCTAATTCCTCCTCAATAGTAATTAAATGTAATAGTCAACTCTTTGATATTTGATATACTGTATTTGGTATACCAAAGATGTTTAAATTCATTATAGGCTTGATTATTCAAAGAGTCAACCCTTTTATTAGAAAATTTTAATTTGTTTTATTTATTTGTATAAAAAGAGCGGTAAACAGGCGGAACCGCTTACATAATAATGATTGCTATACACATAGCTACAAACAATCCCGCCATAACTGGTATGAAGTTTCGCCGGACAAGATCGATCGGGTTCACCCCAGCAATACCTGCATCCGCAGCAACCCCGAATGCCCATGCCGCGAGTGTACCGCCTCCGGCAAAGATCGTAGCAACTTGTCCCAGCGAAGCTAAGACTGCCACATCGAGTCCTGCATTGCCTCCTAAGGAAGCAGCTAAAGATCCTACTAACGGAAGACCAGAAAAACCAGATCCATCCATTCCTGCAAGCAAAGCCACTAACACAATTCCCACTGTTAAGAAAATTTTATTCCCTTCAAAATACGGCGCCGCTGCCGCTCCGAGATCAAACAGAAAGCCAGGTGCTCCCTCTCCGAATACAATTTCAGAATGCTCAGGGTTACCTAAGAAGAAAAAGGCAGCAATCGGAATAACCGGAGCAAAAATCTTAATAGCAAAGAAGAAACCTTCCCGAATGTGACTGACAATTTCTTCAATTGACTTTGAACCTTTATCCATCACCGTAGCGATAAGAAGTAAGGCAACGGCACTTCCTCCTAAAAGAGCTGTCGCGTCTCCGCCTTGAATCGGCTCAAGAGAAGGTGACATCGAGCGGTATATCATCGTTACAACGATCGTTACCAATGTCGCCGGTACTAAAATGGCTAAAAATATTGCTTTAAACGGTGGTTTTGCTTCTACGGTGGCAGCTATTTCATCCTTTGTGTTCGAATCATCATTTTTTTCTTTCTCTGCCTGTGGATTGTCTACAGGGTCGTTCGGTTCAGAGGTAAGGACACCTTTTTTCATGTCTCTCTTGATAGTATATAAAGCAATCGTCACGGCTACCGCACCCACTGTTACGGAAAATAAACCGGTGAATGGCAGTAACGCAACCGTGCTGATCCCAGAAGCAGACGACGTTAGCTGTGTCGCTCCCTGGATGACCAAGTCTCCGGACAAAGCCATCCCGTGGCCCATTAAGTTAACAGCCACTGCCGCTCCCATCGCCGGAAGACCGACCCGCATCGCGATTGGAATAAGTACTGTCCCTACAAGCGCCACCGATGGTGTTGGCCAGAAAAACGTAGCCGCTACATACATCGTAATACCAAGAAACAGGAACGCCATCGTCGGGTTTCTCATCAGTTTTTTCACGGGCTGAATCATCAGAACGTCCGCTCCCATGCTCTGCAGCGACTTTAGCATTGCCACCATTAACGCGATGACAAGCATAATGTCAAACAGTTCTGTACCCGAATTCAAAAGCGCTCCGAATACGACCTGGGTGCCACCAATAACAGTATCAACCACTCCATCTCCAGACCGGTATACCATACCGATGACAAAAATCCCTAGAATGGAAGGCATGACGACATCTCTTCGAAAGATCATAAATGCGATGATCAACAGGATAACTACTAGGAAGATCCAATGTGAAGCTGTTAATATCACTTCCTCTTCCATATTCTTTTCCCTCCCTTTATGGATTTGTAACAGAGTGAAGATTGTCATTTACTTTTCTTATACGATTCTTAAATAAGGATCACCACCTTAAATTAGTATTTTGTATACTAAATTATTTTTTAGTATAAATAAGATCCCTTGTAATTGCAATAACAATTTATAATTTTCTGATTTGAACTAATAATAAATAATTACCTATTGATTTACGTATCTTGTCGGTGTATAATTTGGTATACAATATACAATAAATTTCATTATATTCTTAAAGGAGCGTGTTTGACGTGGGTAAGTACATTATTTTAACGAACAAGGATGACTATCAAACAGAACTGGACAACGACGGCTTGGAGATTATCGAAACATACGATTATTTTTTCTTCGATCAGTTGAAAGCACAATACACCATTGCAGCGGTCAAGGAAAACGATATGAAGATCACCCTTAAGGAAGAGAAAAATGATAAAACATACATTAACCGTATCCCTATCAAGTTTTTTGAAGCATTTGAAACAGTAGAAGCGGCGAAAGAAGAACTCGGCGAACTATCCGGACCCGATTCCGATTTCTCCCAACTAAAACTAGCAACTTCAAAATAAAAGAAAAAACGGAGACTGAAACCCTTTTTCAGCGATTGAAAGTTCTGTTAAAGCCCCCTCTTTGAATATTTTCAGCGATTCCTTCATAATTATAAGGAGTAACATCTTGAGGGGGCTCACATCATGACAAAAATAGGTTTTGAGCTGGTTGCTGACAGGTCGCTGCCTGTTCAGGCCGGCAGCACGTTCTCTCTGTCTGTTTTCTGGAACATGGAAAAGGTATATTCCACCGTTGGAAAAGACAACTATCACCGATCCGGCCTTATTTTACCTGGTAAGCGGATTACGGCTACGGGAAGAATTCATCATATCTCCGAATCTACGAAAAGCATGCTGGCATCCTTACAAGCAGCTGCCTGTCATCCAGTACAGTGCCCAAGCGCACCTCTTGAAGATTTGCGGATTGAGCTGATCCAGCCAGCGGGTGAATTGCTAGAACCGCTCTATAGGGCTGTCCGCATTCATCTTTGCAAAAAAAAGGAGACCTGCGATAAGCAGATCCCGCTGTATCTCGATCCTCGTTCGATTGAGGAAACTGAACCAAATGTATATCTTATTGATTTATCCCATTTTATTCCAAAACATTTAGCTGAGATGACTCATCGACAGACATCCCTTTAATTACCCGACCAATATTGGTGTTAGGAAATATACAACTAAGAAAGCTGTGACAATGCGCATAGTAAGGCCTAAAACTGCCGCACTCATCGCTTCTTTCTCCGTAAGATCTGAATTATCCCCCCAAATGACCGGAATTTGACCGAAAATAGAGGACAGCGGAAGTCCAGAAGAAGCTAAAACGAATGATCCGATGACTAAACGAGGGTCCATATTAGCGGCAACTTCCGCCAACTGTGCCATCCCAAGGGTTGGGCTCGCCAAAATTGACAGCACCCCAGTTTCTGGATCAATGCTCAGTGCTAACAACCCGGCCGAGAGACCTGTCTCTATCGATGTCCACACTCCCAAATAATCTAGTACCCCAATACAAGCAAAAACGACAGCAACTGCAGGGATAATGAGTAAAAATACGAGTTCTGCTCCTTCACGAGCAGCATTAAAGATGGTCGGCAAAAAACCTGTTTTCGGAGTAAATGTCGGAAGCTCGCTTAATTCAACTGACTTCGTATCTCGAAAAATGGTTTTCGACAGGAGAAAGGGCACGATCACGACCGGAATAAATACAGCGAGTACGACGACGAGAAAGGCATTCACTCCAACTGCTGTTAACGCCACCATACCGAGCATGAACGTGGCAAATGATTGCTGGGACTGAACCATTGTCGCAACGGCAATTTTCTGTTCATCTTTCGTTGCCCCTGACCGCACGAGGATAGGCCCGGCAATTTTACCTGCTGCATTAATGTCACCGAGAATATTATAAATACTCGGAATAATGACGGCGGAATTAATCTTATACAGATTGGTAATCGGGATAAAAATCCGGCTTAGCGCATCCGTGAACCCGAGCCTCTCCAGCGACCTCCCGATAATCACACTGACAATAATCGAGACACCGACCGTCCCCGTTAAGAACGTGTCTACGACAACGGGGTATACTTGATCGACAACGGAACTGAATAAGCCCGCTAACGTTTCTGGAGAAAACAGCATAGTGATGAGGGAGGCAATTACTAGTAATAGACCGACGACCTCAATTTTTGTCCATTTCCTCTTCTGTTTGGGCGGTTGCGGGACAACAACTTCCTCGACAACTTCTTTTGCTTCGCTCATTCTTTCCTCTCCTTTTTACCTATTAGGATGATTCCATTGCTTTTTTATTGACAAGATACGTATTCGACATCTCCTCGGCATACTCTTGTAAGGCAGCATCCCCCACTTCTCTCAACGCTGTACTCGTTATTTTTTCCCGGAAGATGACTACTTCCACTTCTGGCAGTAAAGTGTCTAACGCATGGGCTAAAGGCAGTCCATTTTCTAGAATTTCCAGCACATGACAGTTACCGACAATAAAATTCAGACCTAGCTCCTTGGCAGTTTCCACGAGGGCATGTCCCTCCGAAACGCGGCTGATCGAGGCGAGCACTGTGTCTGCTTCTGGATGTTCTTCGTAGGCCTTGCGCAGATGTTCAGCCGTAAATCCAGTATGCGGAAAAATGTGCAGGATGTTGTGAACCGGGCTTGTCACATCACCGTGAAGGATATGGCCTCTCGTTACAACACTAGTCTCTGTCAAAGAGGAGGCTTTACGTGTGTCCTTCTCCAGCATAAGAAGTTCCTCTTCCTGGCCGAGCCCCATCAGTTTATCGAGCCGTGTCAAAATATCACCTAATACATTCACCTCCTCAAAGGTTTCTCCGACAAATAAAATATTGCCGTGAAGTCCGCCGTAGGAAATTTCTTTTCGATACGGCTTATGGCCATGTAGATAAGAAATACCAGAGTGCAGGCCATGGAACGCTTCATGCAATTCAAAGGCAGCGATATGGTACAAGTCTAAGTAGTTCTTTAACGTAACTCCACCGGAATTGGCTCCTTCTGCGATGGGGTGATGGGCGACGATAGCATCTACACCGGTAGCACCGGCAAGCTCAATGGAACCTTCTGTCATCGTCATTGTAACGGCTATTTTTTTCACCGGGTCTTTTAAAGAACCATACACAAGGCCTGGTATTTCCATAATTTCTTTTCCTGGAATATCGGACGACTTCGTTAACACGAAAGGATGCTCACCCTTCGTGATATCGTCCCATGATTTCACAACCCTCCCTCCCGTTAATTCATCTAGTGCGTGTAAAACGTCTTCCATCGTATTCATACATGCGCCTCCTCTTTTTTATTAGACAGTTAAATCAATTTCATACTTAGAATCTAGTTACTAAAACCCGAACAATATAGATATAGCATATACAGGTTGATTTCCACTGCAGGCGGACGCTTTCACCTACAGGCACAAGCGCGACATCAGTTCGAGACTGTGCTTACGCTTGCTCTCACTGTGTCTTCTTAGTCGCGGGCATGGCTTGAGCCTCGGGCCTACAGGATGTAGGTCATGCAACCGTTGCGACAGGACGTCGCGAACTTAGGTTGTTTCCTTACCATCCGCTCATTGCGTGGTCTCAAGACTCATGCTATTCCCGCTGGAGTCGCCGCCTTCCGTTACAATCAACAGGTAGTATACGCAATTTTAGACGAATGTCTAAATAGAAATGCTTATATGGTTTTTCGTCTTTTTTAGTTAACTAACTAAGAGAAATAGTTCCATTAACGTTCTGTTGTTGCGGCGATTTGTTGATGGGCTTTTGGGTTTGCTGCTCCGCTTTCCAGGGCTGCTCGTGCTACTGCTTCGGCTACTTCTTTTACGACGTTTTCATTAAACGGAGATGGGATGACATAATCCTCATGAAGCTTGTCTTCTGTAATAATGTTCGCGATCGCGTAGACGGCGGCAATTTTCATCTCTTCGTTAATCATGGAGGCACGTACGTCCAGTGCTCCGCGGAAAATTCCCGGGAAAGCGAGGACATTGTTGATTTG
This sequence comes from Bacillus piscicola, assembly GCF_022458745.1. GTDB lineage: Bacteria > Bacillota > Bacilli > Bacillales > Marinococcaceae > Alteribacillus_A > Alteribacillus_A piscicola. Next base: position 279,946 of record NZ_JAJJJF010000001.1, on the reverse strand, counting down.
ATTGGCAAAATCAGAACGCCCCGTACCAATTATTTTCGCACCGGCAGCCTTCGCTGTTTCCGGCAGTATCTCTGGATCGGGGTTCGCCATTGCGAAAATAATAGGATCTTGATTCATCGTCTGAACCATCTCTCTTGTCAGTGCACCCGCAATCGACAGGCCGATAAAGACGTCTGCTCCTTGTATGACATCTTCCAGCACCCCTTCTTGTTTTTCTACGTTTGTTTGGCCGGCCAACTCCGTTTTGACAGAATTCATTCCAATCGAACGGCCTTCATAAATCGCTCCTTTCGAATCACAGAGAATGACATCGCCAACGTCCATCACCAGCAGCAACTTCACAACCGCCACCCCGGCAGCGCCAGCTCCGTTTACGACCACTTTAAGGGTGTCGAGTTTCTTCCCTGTTAGCTTTAAAGAGTTTATGAGTCCTGCCGCTGTCACAATTGCCGTCCCGTGTTGATCATCATGGAACACCGGGATATTCAATTCCTTTTTCAATCGTTCTTCAATAGCAAAGCAATTCGGCGCTTTGATGTCTTCCAGATTCACGCCGCCAAAGGTGGGTTCCAGCGTCTTTACCGTTTCTACGATTTGATCGATATCATTCGTGTTTAAACAGAGCGGCACCGCATCGATTCCGCTAAAAAGTTTAAAAAGTGCGCTTTTCCCTTCCATTACAAGCATCGCTGCACCGGCTCCGATATCCCCTAAACCGAGAACCGCTGATCCATCGGTCACAACCGCGACATTGTTCCCTTTGATGGTATAGTCATAGATTTTCTCCGGATCCTTATGAATCGCTTTACACGGTTCCGCTACACCGGGAGAATAAATTAACGTAAGATCTTCCTCTCCTTGGACGGGTGTTTTTACCTCAACCGCGAGTTTCCCTTTGTATTGTTCATGGATCGCTAATGCTTTTTGCTGTAAATTATCCAAAAACACGTTCCTCCCTTATTGTTTTTTGATTGTTCTGACATATGATATCAATAAAAAAACCGAGTGAATGTTTGTCAACGCTTACAATTTGGAGCGAAGTTGTAAAAAGGAGAGAGCGTCTCTTCCTCTTTACAACAGCTCGTGAGGCTAACGTGCTGTTACCTCTCTTTTTATTTTATCTGGTTTTCTGCGTTTTACTTGCTTCGTGACTTCGTCGTCCCACGAAATAGCAACGTCCCCTTCGTTAACGAACGTTTGGCAGCCCAGTCGATACCCTTTCTCGAGCCATTCTTCGCCTAGCTTTCTTTTTTCTTGTACTTTTACCTTATCAAGATTCTCTACTCCTGACTCTGGCTTACACACGCACGTTCCGCATATCCCACCTCCACATCGGTTTGGTAGTCCGCCTTCGTGGCGTAGTGACATTCGTAAGATATTGGATTCCTCTGGCACTTCGACCGTTTTATCTGTATTTATAAAATGAATGCTAGGCATATTTCATCCTCCTCTTTGTTGTTAGTATACAATATACCACTTAATAAATGAAGAAACAATATGAATTAATAGAAAATTTTATTTTTTATCCTGGAGATGCTTCAGAAGCCGGAACGTTTATTTTCAGGAGTGTTGATAGTTCTGCAGTCAGTTGATGCAGAGCTTCTTCTACTATCTCCTCTCCAATGGGCAAGCTGGCATTTCTAGCGTCGCCGATACATCCATTACTCGTCATTTCTTCATAGTGATAAAACCCTTGGAGTGGCTTACCGGGACGAAGCTGCTCCCAGCGGCCGCCTGTTTGTAATTCTCCTTTGGTGATTTTTTCCTTTCTAACCAGTTCTGGTGCCAAGTAAAGCGCCTCTGACACTTCACGCTCACAGCTATGACCGTATAAATTAGATACGATGGTACGATTCATGACTTCCTTAGCAGAAGCAGTCGTTTTGGCATAGTAGACTTCTACTTCTAACTCTTGCGAGAGAGTAGTTGATGCGACATGTAACGTAGACTGATTGCCCCCGTGGGCATTAAGCAGCAGAAATTTCTCAATACCATGCCGCTTTAGAGACGTAACGATATCGGTAATGACCGCTATCAACGTCGCTGGCTTCAGAGAAATTGTCCCCGGAAAATTCAAATGATGTGGGGAAACGCCCATATTCACAGTCGGTGTAACCATCGTATAAGGGTGAAGCCTGGCGCTTAATTGTTCCGCCATTCGCTCAGCAAGAACAGCATCGCAACTCTCTGTCATATGTGGTCCGTGTTGTTCATGCGCACCTACGGGGATGATCGCCATTTCTACTGTCTTTAACGCTTCTTCCACTTCCATCCATGTCATCCGTGTTAGCGGGTAACCTTCCACGCGTTCATCCACCTCCTATTTTTAGTATTTTGTATACAAATAATAAGAAAAAAGAGTTCCTATTTCGTAAGTGATGCTGATTTTCGTCGAGGCGGACGAATTTTTATATTGTCCTGGGTTATTTCAATGTCTTCTTGAATGGATAATTGACAGGTCAGGCGGTAACCCTCTTCCAGTTTGTCACCGAGCATTTTTTCTTCCTTCCAATTCGGTGCTTGTAAGTTCTCGGCACCGCCCAGAACGCGGCACGTACATTTTGTACAACGACCCATTCCGCAGCCGTACTTTATTTCCGGAAATTTATTAATGCCCGCCATAACGACTAAATTAGCATTCTTATCTACTTCTTTCTCAATGACCTCTCCATCTTTATGCAACTTTACTTTTGGCATCGTCATTCTCCTTTGTTGGCATATTTTTCTCCCGTTGACCCTAAGCGGTGGTGATTTCTCGCAACATGCTAACGATCCGCCAGTTCTACAATGACGTCGGCTTCGACACTGGCATTACCAGGCAAGGAGGAAACTCCCACCGCGCAACGGACGTGTTCACCGCTGTCGCCGTATACGTGAGTTAACAAATCAGAAACGCCGTTTATCACGTGCGGAATCTCCGCAAAGCCAGGACTACAGCTAACATACCCAGTGACCTTGACGACTTGTTTAATGTTATGAATGTCTCCTATCTCCGCCTTGATCACTGCGAGAAGATTTAAAGCACAGATCCTGGCAGCTTCATAACCGTCGTCTGTTGTTATTTCTTCGCCAACTCGCCCTTTGTAACGCACTTCCCCTTCCCACTTACAAGTGATGCCGCTTACATAAAGCAAATTGCCTACTTGTTTTGCTGAAAGGTAGCGGCCCGACTGCTTAGGTAAAGATGGCAAAACGAGTTCCTTCTTGTCTGTCTCCGTTCTTGTCATCGCGATCCCCCCTCCCCATATTTCCAGCGTTTATTTCTATGCATTGGCTGCCAAACGTTTTCTTGCCTGTTTCCATGGTTGCATGGAATGACTTAAATCGAAATAATAGATTTCAATGGTTGCCTTCTGTTGGCAAAACAAGCATTTCGTTCCGCCGTCAGCCTTTTTCACATGGGGAATATTAAACATTTTGACACCATCGCTTACGTGATTATCGCAAACTACTATCAACGGCACCCTCTCCTCTATCCGTGACTTGTGATGATGTTGTTGTCCATGTTTTGAATTGTTGTTTTATTTTGTATACAATATACCATGATAGTTTGCGTTTTACAACTGATTTTTAAAATTTATCGGATAATTTAAAATGTTTTTTGCAAAAAAATAAAAAAGGTGCTGTTATGCCTCACCTTTTTTATTGCTTTTAATGGAATCGATCGAATCCAAATATGCTTTTTTGGAATGTTCAATGTGGATTTTCGTTAAATACTCCGCCATTTCACTTTCTTGATCGCTAACCGCCTTCAACACCGCTAAATGTTCTCTCATCGCTTCGTCCATCCGCCCAGCTACTTTGTGTCCGATGTCCGCGAATGCGCGAATATAGTCCATTAAATCGACGAGCATCTCATACAATTTCGGACTCTTCGCTGCCCGGTACAGGATATGACTGACCTCGATGTGCAGATGGGAGATGTGTTCTTCGTCGTTTTCCTCTAAAGCTGTCTCTATTTTATCAATCCACAGATCCAGCTCTTTTTTCGTACGGTCATCTAACTTCTGTGCGGCTAACTTTACAGCTAGCACTTCTAACGAAGAAAGTATCGTAAAAACTTCTACTACATCTTCCGTCGATATTTCCGCGACCACTACTCCTTTGCGTGGTACCGTCTTTACAAAACCTTGTGACTCCAGGCGAAATAATGCTTCACGTATCGGCGTCCGGCTGATATTCAAACGTTCCGCCAATTCTCTCTCCACTAGACGATCCCCTGTTTTATACTCTCCTTCTAGAATGAGATTTTTTAAATAGAAATATGCCCGCTCCCGGATGGATAATAAATCCTCCGCTGCCCATTGTTTCATAATCATACCCCCTGTATGTTGTATACCATATTAATATTATACACTATTATAAAAAATCAACCAAATAATAAATGATTCAATTTTAGGATCCTCTCTATAGAGGCTGAACACAGGAAACGTAAATAAGCTTTATGATATGATGGCAGTAGATTTTCTAAAGGAGTGACTTTGTAGAGATGAGAGCAATCATTCATGAAGGTTTTGCTGGTTTTGATGGGCTTTCGTACCGTAACATTGAAGCGCCCCATCCAAAAGCCGGCGAAGTGAGAATCCGCTTAAAAACTGCCGGGCTCAATCACCGTGACCTGTTTGTCCTAAACCGGCATCAGCCATCGGATCCGCCTGTTATTCTTGGTTCAGACGGCGCGGGGGTTATCGATGAAATCGGTGAAGGAGTCCATGAAGTTAACAAAGGCGAGGAAGTTATCATTAATCCAGGGATCGGCTGGCAGGAAAACAGTGATGCGCCGCCAGAAGGATTTGGTATTGTTGGCTTTCCGGGTGACGGAACGTTCGCTGAGTACATCGTCCTCCCTGTTGAAAACGTGCATCCGAAGCCGGCTTACTTAACATGGGAAGAAGCAGGAGTGTTCTCCCTGGCAGCGCTTACGGCTTACCGTGCGTTATTTACAAGAGGCAAGGTTCAAAAAGGGATGAAAGTGTTGATTCCTGGAATTGGAAGTGGCGTCGCAACCTTTTTATTACAGTTTGCTAAAGCGGCTGGAGCGGTCGTCTATGTGACCTCTCGTTCCGACGCAAAACGGCAGGCCGCTCTGGAATTAGGTGCCGACAGAGCGATAGACAGCAGCCAGGATTGGGCGGAGGCGCTTGACGGGGAAAAAGTTGATACCGTGATTGAGTCGGTCGGAGCCGCCACCTTTGACAAATCCCTTTCCCAATTGCGCAAAGGAGGAACGCTCGTCACTTTCGGCGCATCAGCCGGTGACAGTGTGGAACTAGATCTTCGCTCCTTCTTCTACGGCCAATACAATATGCTTGGATCAACAATGGGAAGTGCCGAGGAGTATAAGGACATGATTGGCTTTATGGAGAAGCATGAGATTAAGCCTGTTCTAGATAAGTCCTACTCGCTGGAGCAATTTGCGGAAGGTTTTAAACGGCTGGAAGGCGCCGAGCAATTTGGCAAGATAAGTTTTCATATCGAATAAAGCCCGGCGGCAGACTTCCATTGATTAATGCGGTTCCCCGTCGTGTTCCGGGTTCACCTGATCTTCGAGCGAGTTTACTTTGTTTTCTTTTACGCGCACTTCAATAACTTCATCGTCATCGGTCCGAAACGCAAAAATGCCATTATTAAAATCAGTGTGCAGGGACTTGAAAAAGATACCTGCGCACGCTGCCCGATGTCGGGGATCGATGAATGTCATTTCGTACGAGCCGTCTTTTTGTTCCAGTAAATACGCGCGGGTACCGAGATCATAGTCAAATTCTTGACCAAAGGAGCGTTCAATCGGCACGACATGCAGATCGGCATTGGGCAGCTTTTTTAAAATGGCATCTACAATCGATCGACCTAACAACGTTGTTAAGACACTTTCCACAACCTGCCCGATAACAATCTGGGTGGCTTCCATCTTTTCTGCTGTTTCAGTAATGACTTTCGTAATTTCAAAGGACTTTGCTTTTTTAATGATTACTTTGGCCCCGTATTCTTCCGCAAGCTGCTTAAACATAGGGATATCTATTTCCTTATGATAGGCATACTCATCATCAGGCATGGAATCAAAAATAAGAATGGTCAGCTCTGCGCCAAGCTTCTTCGCTAAGTGACCGCCGCGGCGTATCAACTTTCTTCCTGTGTACCCATACCTTACACAGACAAGCATCCGCTCTTCTCTCGGGTTCGTCAGCATAAGTCTCCCTCCATTTCTTAGAACACCATCATTTCTCTTTATCATACACAGCACAGCCAAAAGTCTCAATACAACTCTGACACAAAAATAATAAATGGATTACGATGGCTTTCGAAAGACGTAAAAAAACTGCGAAGAAAAAGTTTCTTCCAGTTTTTACGTTCGTTTTCTCCTGCTTAGTAATCGTCTATATCGATGAGGGAGGAAACGATATTTTCTTTTACCGCGACTTCCATGATTTTATCGTCTTCATTCCGAAACGCAAAAATACCGTTATCAAAGTCAGTGTACAGTGATTTAAAGAAAATCCCCTCATACACCGCCCGTTGATTCGGGTCATAAAAAGTCATTTCGTACGTGCCATCGCTTTGTTTTATCAGGTATGCCCGGTTCCCTGCATCATAATCAAAGTCTTCCTCTTCCGAAGCACGTTCTACCGGAACTACATGCAAGTCAGCGTTCGGCAGTTGTTTCAACAGAACATCGACAATAGAACGCCCTAAAAGGGTGGTCCACACACTTTCTACTACTTGCCCGATGATTACTTGCGAGATGTTTTCTTTTTCTGCCGTTTTCACAATCTTCTCGGTAATGTCAATGGCCCTGGCTTTCTTCACGATCACTTTTGCATCATACTCTGCTGCCAGCTGCTTAAACAAAGGGATATCCACTTCTTTATGGTATGCAAATTCTTCGTCAGGAAGTGAATCGAAGACAAGAATAATTAATTCCGCACCAAAAAGACGCGCCAAGTGGCCGCCGCGCTGAATTAGTTTCCTCCCTGTGCTGCCGTAATCCACACAAACGAGAAGACGTTCTTCATGAGGGTTTGCCAACAACATCAACCTCCGTACTCAGTTATCCTCTATCCTCTTCATCATACTTTGCTTCTATGAAAGTTACAATGAAAACGCTCTGTACAGGGGTTCCGAAGAGATGCCTCCACTAAGATAGCAAACGCGAATGAGAAGGAAGCGGCGTTTGACGGACAATTTCGGACTCTCCATGACGTTGTTATTTCGCAGCCGGTGCTCTTTGATGGTGCCATCCCCTTCCTATGACGTTGTTATTTTGGTGTCGTGGCTTTTTCATGACTTCATCCAGACTCAATGGCGTCATTATTTTGCTGTCAACACTTTTTTACGGCTTCATTGATGTGCTATGACGTTGTTATTTGGTTGCCGTGGCTTTTTCATGACTTCATCCAGACTCAATGACGTTGCTATTTTGCTGTCAACACTTTTTCACGACTTCATTGACGTGCTATGACGTTGTTATTTTGGTGTCGTGGCTTTTTCATGACTTCATACAGTGCCTATGACGTCGTTATTTTGCTGTCAACACTTTTTCACGGCTTCATAGTAAGCTTTTGACGCTGTTATTTTTCTGCCTCCGATTTTTCACGGACTCATTGACGTGCTATGACATTGTTATCTTGCTCGCGTGGTATTTTCGAGGTTCCATACGTGTCCTTGGTCGCCAAGATGAGCCATCTCCTTGGTTTACTATAGGTGTTTTCTGTCCAAACTAGGAATAGTTTCATAGCGGACAAGAAAGGTGGATAATAATAAAATGAAAACACTTACTATTATTCCGAAAGAGCATGTGTTATTCGAGGAAAAATGGGCGGCGTACCAAGAGTCACAGCAACTTCTTGCCGCCAAGCTAGAAGACTATGGGATTGATCAACGTCTTTTAGATGAAGTCGTAGAATCTGCCTTTGCTATCGGGGAACTACAGGCCGATCATGCTTTCGTGAGCGGCTATGAAAAGGCCAAACAACAAGAAACTTGTAAACAATCTGCTCTATCGTATCAGTGATAAACAGTTGCCTATCTTCCCTCGCTTTCGCTATTATATAAGCAGCCAACAAAACCTTTTTCCATGGCACTGAAGAAAAACAGAGCCTGATAGAAAGAAGACAAGGAGGTTCTTATGTCTCTGTTAAGCGAGGAGCGTAAGCAATATATTTTACGAATGATCAATGAACATGGCCAAGTACGAGCGAATGAACTGGCTCAGGAACTAGGTGTCTCGACGGAAACGATTAGACGAGACTTAGACCAATTAGATAATGAAAATAAATTAAAAAAAGTACACGGTGGTGCGGTTAAATCTGACAACGATCTTATCGAGCCTTCGCATTACATGCGTGAGCATATTTATATTGAAGAAAAAAGAATGATCGGAATAACGGCCGCCTCACTTGTCCATGACAACGAGATCATTATCATTGATGAAGGCAGTACTACTTTGCAAATGATCCCATACTTGCTCGACAAAAAAAATATCACTCTCATTACTAATTCCCTCCCTGCCCTGACCCTCCTTGTGGACTATAAGACAAAAGGATTGTTTAACGGCGAATTTATTTTTATTGGTGGACATGTAGACGCTGACCACCTAAGAGTGTCTGGAATGATTGCCGAACAATTCATGCATAACTTCCATGCAGACAAAGCATTTATATCTCTTCACGGAGTGACCAAAGATCATGGGGCATCAAGCTATAATGCCGATGAAGCCATCCTTTCCAAAACATTCATGGACTGCGCGGAAGAAAAAATTGTCTTATTCGATCACTCTAAAATAAACAAAAAAAAATTTTATCGCATTGCCTCACTGGCTGAATATGATACGGTCATTTCCGATGCCCTGCCACCTTCAGACTGGGAGGATCATTTAGAAAGCAATCATATCAAATGGATGACTGTGGATGTTAGCAGCTGATACCTGTAAGTTCAGCTGTTTTTTTATTATCCCAAAAAATAACAACACTTCACCTGGAAAATAACCACAAAAAATCATATTTAATGTGTTGATTTTTTTGGTTATTTTGTTTATACTATTTTTAGATTCAAAATATTTAAAAAAGGAGGTGCCTCTTTAACAGCCAGCCGGAACAAGTTTTCATTTATCAATAGGTGAAAGTGTATAAAAATAAAGGTATATAAAAGGAGGAGCATAATTACATGAAGGTATTTTGCTTGGGGGGCGCAGGAAGAATTGCACGTGAGGCCATTCTGGATTTAGTACAGTTTTCGGACTTTGAAACGATTACCGTGGCTGACGTTAATGAAGAACAAGGGCAAGCCGTTGTAAACTGGCTGGATGATCCAAGAGTGAATTTTGTCAAGGTGAATGTCAACGATCGTGAAGATACTATCGCTAAAATGCGCGGCTATGATATTGTTTTGGACGGCACCACTATTGCCCTTAATGGCTTAACCGCTTCTTTAATCGCCGAAGCAGGCTGCCACGGTTTGAATCTAAACGGATTCGGGGACGAAGATCCATATCACGATGTCTTTGTACAAAACAATAAAACGTTTATCGCCGGGTTCGGTGCAGGACCAGGTGTTACTCAGATGATGGCTATGCATGCTGCTAATAAGCTGGATAAAGTTGACACCGTCCGGGTTAGTCATGGTGCCTATCGTCCTTTTGCCTTTTCAAAAGCAATTACAGAAACAACATGCTATGAATATATACCAGAATTACCAACCAGGGTCGTCTTTGAAAATGGCGAATACCTACAGGTTCCTCCTTTTTCACGCCCAAGAGAGATTGAATTACCTGCTCCTTATGGCAAAAATACCCAGTACATTATCCCTCATGGTGAAACAAAAACACTTTCGAAAGCGCTCGTAGACAAAGGAATTCAATTAGTAGAGTGCCGCGGCACATGGCCGCAGCCAAATATGCGATTGTTGAAAGCTCTTTATGAGTATGGCTTTGTTCGCAATGACGAAATTGAATGGAATGGGACGAAATTCGGAATTATGGATGCGATCGGAGAATACCTCTCTCAATCGGAAGAGGGGCAGAACACAGAATTATACGGCTACGCCCTGCATGTAGAAGTAATTGGCTGGAAAGATGGCACTCAATATCAATATATTATGACGCATACCCACCCTGCTTCAGACGGCTCGGTCGAGGGCTGGGAAGGTTTACGAGCTTACACTCGCAATGTGGCCATACCAGCTGCAATTGCAACCGACCTAATAGCAAAAGGGCACGTAGGGAAACCAGGCATTCTGCTTCCTGAGTACGCTTTTGACCCGCAAACAATATTTGAAGAATTGAAAAAGCGCGACCTGTACATTCATGAATCTGTCTCTGTTCTAAGTGAGGAAAAAGCAGGGGCATCGGTCTCTACCTTATAATCCACTGCATATACAAATCAGACGAGGACTCTTCTTCTATAAATATATTTGGTCACACACAAATATTTAGAAAAGTCCTCGTCTTTTTTTTAACCTAAAATGAAACAGGGATCTTTTTTTGTTAAATTGACTGAATTTTAAAAAATATGAAAGGGGTTTATTCATGAAAAAGCTTATAGGGTTTATTAGTATACTCTGTCTCCTTTTTCTATTTGGCTGTGGTGGTAGCGGCGAGAATAAGGACACAAAAGCTGCCTCTGAAAAAACTGGTGGATCACTGGTCGTGTATACACCGATGGAAACAGACCATCTGCAGGATTATCTTTCCCTATTTGAAAAGGACCATCCAGAAATTAAGGTCGAGACCGTTCGCGATTCCAGCGGAGTAATCACCTCTCGCCTCCTCGCAGAAAAAAACAATCCTCAGGCAGATATCATTATTGGAATGGGCGTAGAGAATTTGATTCTTCTAGATGAAGAAGGCATGATAGAAGGGTATACACCTAAACATGCAGACAAGATTGTGGATATGTTCGCGGATCAAAAGAACGATCCAATGAAATGGGTAGGTTCCACCGGTTATATGACAACGATTTCAGTCAATACAGTCGAGTTAGAGAAAAAAGGATTACCTATCCCGAAATCGTATGAAGATCTACTCAATCCAGAGTATGAAGGGTTAATTTCGATGCCCAATCCGGCTTCAAGCGGCGTAGGTTTTGTGATGGTTTCGTTGATGTTGCAAATGTTTGACGATGAAGAAAAGGGTTGGGAATACTTGGATAACCTGCATGATAACATCGGAGCGTATACCCATTCCGGTTCCAAGCCCGCTGTGGAAGCAGCGAAGGGGGAATTTCCCATTGGTATATCATTTGATGGGAGAAGCATCCAACAGGAGGACAGCGGTGCGCCACTTGTAACAATATTCCCGGAAGAAGGTTCTGGCTGGACACTCGAAGCCAATTCATTAGTGAAAAAGGACAACATCAAGGAAGAAGCGAGAGTTTTTCTAGACTGGGCAATCAGTGAAGAAACAATGAGAGTCAATCGAAACTATTACGCACTTACCGGAGTTGACGTGGATGAACCCCTCCATGAAAGCTATCCGAAAGATCCAAAAGAACAATTAAGTGACAATGATTTTTATTGGTCTGCTGAAAATAGAGAACGCATCATTGATCGTTGGATTAAAAGCTACGATTCAAAAAGTGAAGCAAAAGAGGAATAAGGAGAAGGAATCCTCTATCAGGAAGTATTTACATGGCGGCCCTTATTCGGGATAAACAAAAAAAGAAAGCCTGCTGCCGGCGTCCCGATACGCGACAGTAGACTTTCTTTTATGTTGTATGGAGAGTAGTCATTTTTTTCAAAACTACTTCGAGTATGGAACTATTCAAAGGAATCGATAATACCTGTGACAGCTGCGTCCACGGGGGGGAGCTGCTCTTTGTACAGTCTTTGGGCCGGCGATCCTTGCGTGATAAGGACAAACTCACCGATCCCTGCACCAATTCGATCCATCGCTACCAGGCTGTTGCCAACCTTTTCTTTCTGCATCGTAACGGGCTGGACAACGAGCAGCTTTATATTCTCCATCCCGCTTTCCTTCTGGGTTGTCCATACACTTCCTACCACTTCCGCTATGAGCATATGGCGTCATCCTTTATCCGTATAGTGCAGCGTTACTTGATTTTCTTTTAAGATGTCTTGCGCTAACGGGGAGACGATTACCCCTTTTGGGAGCGTTAGTTTGTTGTTTGGAAAAGGCATGTTATTTTCGATCCACTCCGCCGTTAAAAACTTCTTCTTGATGGGTAATGCTGTGTTCTGCCGGGCTTCTTCTTGTTCCGGCTCGTTTTCGCTGTTATCCTCCGCTTCACTGGGAAAGGCCTCTTTTATAAAGGAGACAAATTCCTGTGGCGGTCTGAAGTGTACGCCTAAATCACGCATTGTCTCGATATATTGATCAAATAAGGCTCGGTAAGGCTTAGGGAGGGAGAGCGTCTTCAAGCAACGACGGTCTGCTCGCTTAATCCCTGGATTATCATCGCCAATCAGGATGAATTTCTCCAGCAGGATAGCAGAGAAAATGATTTCTGATTTTATTGTCCCTTTCATTCCGGCTGCTACACGGGCTGCGTTGTCCAAATCTATTTCTGGAATAATAATTCCGTCATAGTCTTTTGGCACTTCCATGGCCGCTGGCGCATTCATGTCCGTGGCAATGACACGATTGGCGCCACTTGCTTCTACGTGCTGATTTCCAAGCCATGAGGCTGTTTCTCCGTCAAGAAAAAGAATATCATACGCAATATTCACATTTTTAAGTTCGATAAATTGATCTGTAAACGATTCGTGAGCCGAACTGTCACAAAAAACGAACAACACTTTCCCAACTGGTTCTTGTTTAATTGCCACTCTTTTTTTAGAAACTTGTTCCTGTAAGACCTCACGAACAACCGACTCAACGATAGAACGTACGTCCATCTCCCTCACCTCCTCCTCTGGAATAAAATTGATTATTTTTCCCAATGATTTTTACATAATCACCTGTTGATAAAGCCGCTCCATTCGCTTCATCCATATCGATGTGCAAATCAAGTTGATAACTTGGCGAAATCCGTACCGCAATGTCGGTGAATATCGTGGAACGCTCTCCCATAGTCTGGACCATCAGCGTATCACCTTCTCGTACGTTAAAGCGTTTCGCATCCTCGGGAGAAAGGTGTACGTGACGCTTTGCCACGATAACGCCTTGCTCGAGCGTGACACACCCTTTCGGCCCGATTAACGTTAAACCTGGTGTTCCTTCGGTCGAACCGGAAAGTCGGATAGGGGGATGGATCCCGAGTTGAAAGCCATCCGTTACCGAAATTTCTACTTGTGTCGCTTTTCTTTCCGGTCCGAGGATGCGCACACCTTTTATTAAGTTTTTCGGACCGAGCAGAGTCACCGTTTCTTGTGCTGCAAATTGGCCGGGTTGGGACAGCTCTTTCCATACGGTTAACGAGCTGTCCTCCCCAAATAACACTTTCGCATCCTCTTCCGTCAGATGCACGTGGCGATTGGAGACGCCAACAGGAATCAGGTCGCTTTTATCTGTTTCATTATTTGGTAGTTGCCAATGTACCGAGTTGCTGTGCTCCACTCTAATGTTCCTGTCTTTCAAAAAATCCGCCGCTGCGGGGGTGAGCTTATCGCTCTTATTTATCATATACGGATTAGGAATCCCTTTTTTAGCCATTGCTCTAAGTTTGGATTCCGTAATGACCCTCATGGTTTACACACTTATCCTTCGAGCTTCGGAAGGATAAGTTCGATATCAGCGTGCGGACGTGGAATAACGTGAACGGAAATAAGCTCCCCGACATTTTCAGCTGCAGCGGCTCCTGCATCAACTGACGCTTTAACGGCACCGACATCTCCGCGGACCATTACCGTTACCAATCCGCCTCCTGAGTGTACTTTCCCGATTAGTTTTACATTCGCAGCCTTTGACATCGCGTCTGCCGCTTCTACCGATCCTACAAGTCCCTTTGTCTCAATCATACCCAATGCTCCAGTTTCTGCCATTTGTTATGCCTCCTCATTATTTTTAAATTAAGTCAGTTTCATAATTACTTGCAAAGGTCATATAGAAAATATACATATATGACATTCGTGAATTAAAGAACTCCAGTTGATTGTAACGGAAGGCGGCGACTCCAGCGGGAAGCGCCCGCCTGCAGGGCAAATCAACTTCTCTAAACTTTTAATTAAGAAAGCTTAATAAGTTATAGGTTTAGTTCTTTTAATACGTTTTTCACGATGTCCATGACTTCTTCTCTTGAGATGCTGCTGTTCGTGTGAGTGGAGCTGCTGGAAGAACGGTGTTGCCTAGTTGGCTGGTTGACATTGTCGAGTTCACGGATACCAAAAGCAATTCGTTTGATATTCATTAAATGATCTGTCGTAATGTTATCAGAAGAGACGTTGTTTCCATACGCTCCGCAGCCAAGTGTCATGGACGGCTTCACTCCGGTTGTTGCACCGATACCACCGAAAGTAGTACCTGAATTAACGACGACACGGAAGACTTTTTGTGTAATACCGAATTTTTCAATGACTTCCATATCATCTGCATGAATTCCTAATGTATGGCCTAAACCGCCATGCTCTAACAGTTCATTACAAAGGCTGCTGCCTTCCTGCCAGTCTTGTACGGTATAGAACGCTAAGATTGGTGACAGTTTTTCGACGGAAAACGGATATTTCTTGCCAACGCCTGTTTCTTCGGCAACTAAGACACGTACATCGTCTTCAATATAAATACCGGCCATTTCCGCGAGCGCCTGTGGTGATTGTCCAACAATCTGCGGATTTAATCTCCCATTAACGACGATCAAACTTTCCATGCGTTTCTTTTCGTAGTCGTCTAGAAAATAAGCACCTTGCGTCTCCAGTTCCTTTTTCACTTTGTTTTTAATAGCTTTGTCAGCCACGATCGCTTGCTCGGAAGCGCAGATCGTACCGTAGTCGAAGGTCTTGCTTTGGATAATCTGGCGGACAGCTTTGGACGCGTCGGCACTCTCATGAATATAAACCGGCACGTTTCCTGGACCTACCCCGAAAGCTGGTTTCCCGGTGCTGTAGGCTGCTTTCACCATTCCTGTTCCGCCGGTCGCCAAGATAACATCCGTGAGCTTATGATTCATCAGCTCCTGTGCGGACTCCAGTGTTGGTTTGGTAATGCTCGTAATCAGACCGTCGGGAGCACCTGCTTGTTTCGCAGCCTTCATCATAATATCTACCGCTTCATTGGTACATGTTGCGGCACCAGGGTGGGGGCTGAAGACAATCGCATTTCGAGCCTTCACAGCGATCAACGCTTTAAAAATAGCAGTTGATGTCGGGTTCGTGGACGGGACAATACCAGCTACCACTCCAACTGGCTCTGCTGTCTCCCATACTTTGTTTTCTTCATCCCGAGAAATGATTCCAACCGTTTTCTTGTCTTTGATCGATTGGTAGACATCTCTCGCAGAAAATAGGTTTTTAACTATTTTATCTTCCTTTTTTCCAAAACCTGTTTCCTCTACGGCCATAGCAGCTAGTCTTTCCGCTTCTCTTTCCGAGGCTTCTGCTATGCTTCGGACAATCCTATCAATTTCTTCCTGCGTCATAGCTGCTAATGTCTTTTGCGCTTCTTTCGCCTGGCTCAGCAGGTTTCTTCCTTCTTGTATGGAATCGAGATCCGCATCTAGCATCACTTATCGCCACCTTTCATGATCTCTGTTAGTTCGTTCAATAGATCTTCTTTTTTTGCTCGGTAGATTTCTTGAGTCGTTTTAGGAAAATTAGAAAACGAATTAGCGTATTCTCGTAGCTCATTTAAGTTCATTTTGTTGATGTCTTTAGTCTCGGTTTGCGAGCCTGTCTGTTTCTCCTCTTGGGCAGGAGCTTCTTTTACCGGCTCGGCTTTCGTTTCGGACTTTTCTTCTTCCGCTTTTTTCTCTGGAAAAAGCATGTTAACGACATCCGAAGTAGGACGCGGTATGACATGAGAGTGCCGGAACTGTCCAACTCTTTTCGCCACTTCTTCCCCAACGGCAACAGCTGCCTGGACGGAAGCGACATCTCCAATGATGTAAATGGTGATGATACCGCTGTCTGCTTTTTGATAAGTAGCAATTTGTACGTCTGCTGCTTTGGCGGCAGCATCCGCAGCAGCAATGATCGCCGGGTAGCCAATCGTTTCTACCATCCCCAACGCATATGAATGTGTATTCACTTTTTCACCTCGCTTATCAGGAGCCTGAGTCTATTTTTCAATCACCATTCGCAAGCCGCATATTAATTTTAGGGATCAGTTTATCTAATTCGCCGATACTGTCAATGACATAATGAGCACCAGCTTCCTTAAATCGTTTCGCGACTGTTTCCATTCTTTCGTTCAGCTCGTCCTCATCCATCGCGCGGACCTGCTCTTCAGTCAGACCAAGCTCACTGCCGCCTTTGATAACCCCAACACTCCAGGCGCCGGCATTCACGCCTTCTTTTATATCGCTGATCGTGTCACCTGCTTTAATGCAATGCTTCATCGGATAGACTCCGAGTTTCATAGCGTTTAAGTACATCATCCACGGATAAGGGCGGCCGGCCGGAACATCTTGCGCAGTGGCAAGAAAATCTGGCTCATAGCCTTGTTGTTTCGCCCCTTTTGTCACAACTTTCATCATTTCATCCGTATATCCAGTCGTCGAACCAATCTTGAGCCCCTGTCTCCGAAGACGGCTGACAAGATCAAGAGCCCCAGGAATAGGAGTGCAATAGTTCGGCAGAATTTCAAACAGCATAGGTTCAAAATCTGCGTACAAATCGTCTACATCTTTTTTCTCAGGAGGCTTGCCGAATTTATCTTTCCACAATCCGGCAATCCGCTCCATTTTACACATTTCATTAATATGGTCCCACTTCAGCATCCCCATTGGTTCTCTGGCTTCCTCATGCAGGACGTCAATGCCTCGTTTTTTAAATACTTCTATAAATACATCCAGTGGCGCAAAGCAACCGTAGTCAACGGTAGTGCCTGCCCAGTCAAAAATAACAGCTTCTATCTGGGGGGCTTGATTTCCCAACGTCTAGACCTCCTTCAGTGTTAACAATCGTAGCTTTTTAGTTAGATAGATGTTTTGCAACTACTGAACCTGTGCCGCTGCATCATTCTCTTCGACTTTTTCTCCCGTCACTATCTCTTCATGAACGTAAATTCCACGTTTTTCCAATGCATCAAAGATAGGCTGCGGATCAAAAGCATCTTCCGGGATTAAGACACCGGTATCTTTTACTTCCCCTTTTGCAAGCAGCTCGGTAGCGACCGCCATTGGAATGCCGACATTCCGTGTATACGCGCGCAGTCCCTCCCAGCCCTTCACAGAGCCGTCGCTTGCCGGGTGGGTATGGTAAAGAACATGACGCTGTTTCTCGCCGTTTTTGCTGCCGATTACTTCGACATGAAGAGAATAACCGTACAGTTCTGTTTCCTGTCCTTCTTTAGATTGAAGTAAGTATTCTCCGATGATATCCATCAATCCTACTTCACTGCCGTTCACATTAATTTGTGGATTTTTCAGAATTCCGTAATTGTAAAGGCCTCGTACGAGCTCCATGTTTTGCTTTGGCCATGTCCCTCTCACTTCGATAAGTTGAACTCCCTTATCTTTCAACGCCTGTGACAAGGTACGTGTCTCGGAGTGCGGGATGATATACTGAACCGTTTCGCCGTAAGGTTCAGGCAATTGAATCGTCCGTGGTCTTGCAAAAGGAGGCACCTGCAAGAATTCCCCATTTTCGAAGACGACGCGTCCCGGAAGATCCGGATCATATTCGTAGGTTGTCGTTTCCGTAATCGACTTTGAGAAAGCAATCGGGCGGAAAGAGCCGTGGCTCACGCGGACGCTTTCCACTTCATCAAGTTGGTTGGCTGCATGCATGGCCATCATTTGAGTGACACCTGGCGTCATCCCGAATCCAGGAACCGCCGTACGATTATTCTTTTTGAAAACTTCCGCGTACTCGTCTTCCGCCCCGAAGCCATTCAAGTTAATACCGTGGCATCCGGCCTCCGCGATGCAGGCTGTTGAAAGCCCGTTCAGCGTGATGGTGGTGCCATCCATCACTACGTCATACCCTCTCATCTTCTCAACAGTTTCATCATGGTTTTTCACATTCACTTTCACGAAGCTGACCCGTGGATCGTTTAATTCCTCTACTAGCTCCTGGCCTACCTCTTCATTGAAATCACCGATCGTGATCATTTCAAAATCAGAGTGTTCCACCAAATCAAGTACTGCTTCCCGGGCTATTCTTCCGGCACCACCTAGACAAAAAACTTTCACGAAAACGCCTCCCTTTTTAAACAGTTTTATTGATTACAATTGCATTATATCACTTTTTGTTTGTTTTGTGTTGTTTTTTATTGTTTTTTATTTTGTTTTTTGTTTTGTTCGACCTTTTTTGCTCCCGTGCTTTATGCCTGGATATCTTTGTTGTGATTGGTGTATACGTGTTGATTGTTTTTATTTAATTTATACTTAATTTTCTTGCGGTCTTTCTTCTCAATTACTTTGCTGATTTTGGACAACACAAAGGTAACAATAACTGCTGTAAATACGAGGCCGTAAAAGCCTGCCCCAATTCCAATACCTACTCCGCCAGCAAAAAACACCATCGCCGCACTCGTTAATCCTTTCACACGCAGACCATCTTTTAAAATAAGCCCTGCGCCTAAAAAACCAAGTCCGGATACGATCTGGGCAGCAAGCCGCATTGGATCCATTCGATTATTGTAGTTACTGCCACCGAATACTTCCGCACTGTAAATAGATACGAGCGTGATTAACGTACAGGAAACCGCGACGTAGGTAAATGTTTTTAAACCAGCCGGCTTTCCGTTAACCTTCCTGTCCCAGCCAATAAACATACCGAGTATGGCACTGATGACAATGCGTAAATAAATCTCTAAGTTGGCCACAATCTGCTCTTCATAAAATATGCCTAAATACTCCATTAGCGCACCCCCGCTCCCCGGCAGGTCCCGTGCTTACATACCAGCGAATCCGCTACATCATTTTATGTCCATTGCCGGCAACAAGCCATTTAATATTTCCATCAATTAATGCAGTTTCCCACTCACTTGGGTATGTCTTATCAGACACTACCATGTTAATTTCCTTTAAATCGGCAATTTTGTAATGCGTTCTCTTGCCAACTTTGGAATGATCGATTAAACAAATTGATTTATCCGCATGCTCCACCAGTTTTTTGGTCGTAATGCCTTTCGTATAGTCATAGCTTGTTATTCCGGCATCCAAGGAAATTCCATCTGCGGAAACAAAATACTTGTCGATGTAGATATCTTCAAGCATCTGATTCGTATACGCCCCCGAGACCCGCTGATGGGCAATATTTACCTCACCACCCAGCACAATAATCTTGCCTGTGAAATGATTTTGTTGGTGTAACTCAATTAAAACGCTTAGTGCAGATATGGACGTTGTGTAAATAGTGATATTGTTCTTTTTATGCAAACTTTTCACAAGCTGCAGTGGCGTGCTGCCGTCGTCAATTGCAATCACATCATTGTCGTTAATAAGCTGCGCCGCCAGTTTACCAATCCTTCTTTTTTCGTCAGAGTGTAATTCTTCTCTTTCTTGGGAGGAGGGCTCTTCGTTGTGAAACGAAACACTAATAGCCCCCCCATATACCTTTTTCAATTTCTCTTCTTTATGCAGTTGGTCTAAATATTTGCGAATGGTTTCCGTTGATACTTGTAAAATCCGGGCCAAGTCCTTCGCTTTGACTTGGCCGCTTATCTCAAGCAGTTCGAGTATTTTCTTTTTTCTTTCCTCTCCTGCCAGCGACATGGTGCCTCACCCTTCCTTGTATCGTGATCACAGGTTTTGGTTGTTTTTGCTTGGTTCTGTTGAGTATAAGAGAGATCAATAGAAGATACAAGTGTCAGGATCGGCTTTTATACTTAGTTTTCGGGAACTGATTTGAGCCAGTAGCTGCTTTCTTCGATGGCGGTTAGTAAATCTCTGATATCGTCCGGGTAAATGTCTCCGATGTTCCCGATTCGGAACGTGTTCAGGTTTGTTACTTTTCCTGGATAGATGACAAAGCCTTTTTCCTTTAACTTGTCATAGAATGTTTGAAACGCAAACTCTTCAGAATCCGGATAATAAAATGGTGTAATGATAGGCGACTGCAGTTCCCTTGGCAGCAACGGTTTGAAATTCAGTTCTTCCATTCCATCTACTAGTGTTCGTTGATTTTCGCGGTAGCGGGCTGCTCGTTTTGCAACTCCTCCCTCTTCATCCAATTCTTTCAGTGCTTGTGCAAAAGCACGAACGACATGGGTCGGGGAAGTGAAGCGCCATTTCCCGTTGTTCTCCTCCATTGTTTTCCACTGGTCATAGAGATCAAGGGACAAGGAGCGGGCGTTTCCTGCACATTTCTCAAATTCCTCTGTCTTCACGATCGCAAATCCAAAACCCGGCACCCCTTGGATACATTTGTTGGCGCTGCTCACGATATAATCGATGTTTAGCTCATCAATATCCATTTCAATACCACCGAAGCTACTCATCGCATCGACAAAGAAAACCCGGTTATGACGCTTCACTACTTTGCTGACCTCGTCGATCGGGTTCAAAATACCGGTAGTTGTTTCACAATGCACAATCGCTACGTGTGTAATGTCTTGATCAGCCGTCAACGTTTCATCCAATTTCTTGAGGTCTGGAGGATCAACCTCTCCCGTGTCAATCACGACTGTATCGATGCCAATTGTTTTGGCTGTTTTCACAATTCGTTGTCCGTATGCCCCATTCACGAGCACGAGCAGCTTCCCATCTCTCGGAATCGTCGTTCCAATGACAGACTCAACGGTAAAAGAGCCACTTCCTTGCATTAACACGGCGGAGTATTTTTCGGGATTCTTTGTCGCTATTCGGACAAGCTGCCCACGGATATCCTGCACAATATTGTTATAGTCATCATCCCACGTGCACCAATCTTTCATCATCGCCAGTTTCACTGTCTCCGTCGTAGTAAGAGGACCAGGGGTTAATAGAAAATAAGGATTGTTTGTAATGTCTTTCATGTTCATAAAAGATCATCCTTTCTGTTTTAGAAAAACCCAATCGTTTTGTTTATGTTTGAAATATAACACATTTCCTTACAATTGTGAATGCTTTTTATTGTTTTTTATTGATTTTATTTTTATTTGATTGTTTTATATTGTATGTTTGGTGTTTTCTTTTTATGATTCCTTAACCAAAAATACTTAATATAACAATACCGATTACAATAAGTATGGAAAATAAGGCTTTTCTTACACCTTGCTTCTCTTTTAAAATGAGCGCGCCAAGAATAGCTCCAAACACAATGCTGATTTCCCTCATCGGGGCGAGCTGGGCAACGTTCGCCAGTTTCATCGCAAACAAGAACAACGTATAGGCACCCGGTACAAAGAAAGCACCCATGATGATTATTTTCCAGTTCAGTACCCACTCCTGCTTTAATTTCTGTGACCCGACAGCCGGCCATAGCAGTGCGATAATATGGATGAAATTCTGAAATTGAATCAGAAGAAAGGGAGAGATATAGTCAAGGAGCATTTTGTCGCTCAGGGTGTAGCCTGTGATGGCCATACCACCTGCTAACGCATAAAGAAGGGAAGGCCCGACCTTTTCCCCGCTTTTGAAACCCTCACTTCCCATTAAGAAAATCCCCGTTACGACTAAAAGCAAGCCAACCCAACCTAATATCGTAAGGTGGTCTCCTAAAAACAGCACGCTGATCAATGGGATTAATAAGGAGGCTGAACCCCGTAGAATTGGATATACGAGTGATAACTCGCCAACGGTATATCCTCTAATTAAGCTAAATCCATAAATAACTTGAAAGAACATCGATCCTAATAAGAAGATGATTCCCGGACCGTCTAAGACGACCTGCTGAATTTCAATAACAGAGTAAGGAAGAAGGATAATGAAATTAATGATGTGAATAGAAAATAAAAACGTTACTTTATCAAGGCTTTGTTTTGCGAACAAATTCCATAAGGCGTGAACCAACGCAGAAGATATGACAAGAGATACTGCAACAACGGCCACTGCAAAACCTCCCATTTAACGACCATAGGCTATCAAAAAAAGTCCTCCCCCTGAATAACACAACGTGAGGAGAGGACTTGACTGTTATGCCACGCCAGCAGTAGTCACTCTTTCCCTAGCTGTTCATCGTGTGCGGACGCTGCTATTGTTGCCATGCACTTGCACGTTTACGTACTTTTTTCGTAATAAATTCGTAAGCAACCCGGACGACGATGTTCGTTAACAAGATGATAACCGCCATTGCAGCAGCCGCCGACATATTCCCGGCTCCGACCATATCCACAATCGCAACAGACGCCGGTCGTGTGTCCGGAGAATACAAGAAGATAACCGCCGAAATCGTTGTCATCGAGTTTACAAAGAAGTAAACCATCATTTCAAGGATTGCCGGAAGTGACATCGGGACGGTGACGCGGACAAATGTTTTGTAAAACGGAACATTCATCGACTCTGACACTGGTTCGAACTCTTTATCTAACTTTTTAAGGGCCGTCGTTGCTGTAAAGAAGTTAACCGCATAGAAATGGATCAGATTAGCAAGCACGAGAATCCAAATCGTGCCGTAGAGTCCTTGAAGTGGATTAGTGATAGCAATGTTCGTAAATGGAATCGCGAATTCTGCCTGGTTGAAAAAGAAGATGTACGCGAGACCAATAGCAAGACCCGGCAGTGCAAGCGGCATAATCGAGAACAAGTAGCCTACTTTGCGGGTGGTCCTCATAAAACGTGTCTTTTCAATTAAATAGGCTCCAATAAAGACGATCAATGTTCCTGCCGTTGCTGTTATGACAGCCATTAAAAGACTGGTGTAGTACGGTTTAAAACCGCCGATGACATTTTCAAACGTAAAGTGGGCGGTGGTGAACGAAAAGTCATAAGGCCAATACTTTACAAATGTCGGGACAAGCACCGCTACCATCAATAAGAAAATAGCTCCCATAATAAGCAGGCAATAAGTGAAATAAACGCGGTCCCGGACAGGGTTTTCTTTTATTTTGTAAGAAACAGATTTCGCGGTAATAGAGGAGCTTTCTTTTCGTTGGACCAGCTGATCAGCGATAAAGGCAATGACTGCCGGAATGATTAAAATGACGCCCACTGTTGCACCCATCGACATGTTAAACTGTCCGACAACCTGTTGGTAAATATCAACAGCCATTACTTTGAAATCACCGCCGACGACGATAGGGGCACCGAAGTCAGTAAAGCTTAAAATAAAACCGATAATAAACGCGCTAAACAAACCATATTTCACACTTGGCAGCGTGACGGAAAAGAATTTCTTAACGACACCGGAGCCAAGTGAATCAGCCGCTTCATACAACCGGTAATCCGTATTAGATAAGGAAATGGTCAACAGCAGAAAAGTCTGCGGAAACGTGTAAAAGATTAAAGAAATGATAATACCTACCGGGCCGTACAGATTAATATCGATTCCTTGAAACATTCCGAAGAAACCAGTAGTAACAACGCCGTTATTCCCGAACAAGTGGACTAGCCCGATCCCGTACATCATTGTCGGAGCAAACAAGGGGACAAACGCAACATAGCGGAAAAATGGCTTCCACGGCATGTTCGTCCTCGTTAATGCATAGGCATAAAAGAATCCGAGCGTAACCGAGATAATTCCAGTTGCTGAGGCAACGAACAACGTATTAAATAACGGCTGGATTAAGGAGCTTGTCGTGAAGTAATTAATGAAGTTCTCAAGCCCAACAAAACTACCGCTTCTATCCTGCAGAGAAACTAAAATTAACTGGATTAATGGGAATATCAGCGCAACGACCAATCCTAATACCATTAACACAATTAAGGTTTTATGGAGTAAATCAACGAAGCTCGTTTTCTGCTTCACTTTCTTCTTCGTATTTAGGGCAACTTCTGGGGACTGTACGGTATATTGTTTGCTCATCGCGAATTAATCTTCCTTTCACTTGAAGTTTGCGGCGATAGGTTGAACCGTCGTTTTCTCATCCTCCTGTTCCTTATAGGTGATCACATGCTTCTCCGGCATCTCGGCAAATAGTTCTCGTCCCTTTTGGATCTGCAGTCTATTCATCTCACTCGTCGTTAGATCAGCTATTAACGTATCCTTGTCGAAATGATCTTCTGCTGCATTCGTTATATTTAAGAACAACCGGTACGAACTGCCGCGAAATTCCATCGTATCGACAGTAGCTGCAAGCGTACTTTTCTTTGGCTCGGTATGCAGTTTCACATGTTCTGGCCGAATCGCCACTCCTTTGAACGTATTAACAGTCCCGATAAAGTCGGCAACAAATGGAGTAATCGGCTTCTCATAGATTTCCTGCGGGCTTCCAAGCTGCTCGAGGGAGGCATTATTCATTACCGCAATCTTATCCCCCATTGACAATGCTTCTTCCTGGTCATGCGTAACCATAATCGTTGTAATCCCTAATTTCTCCTGAAGATTCCGAATTTCCATTCTTAACTTGATCCGTACTTTTGCGTCTAAAGCGGAAAGGGGTTCATCAAGTAAAAGGAAGCTTGGAGATATGGCCAATGCCCGTGCTAACGCAATACGCTGCTGCTGTCCACCGGATAACTGCGAAGGGTAGCGATTATGCAGGTGGTCAAGGTTTACCAATGCGAGCGATTCCATCACCTTGTCTTTGATTTGTTGTTTCGGTAACTTTTTGTTTTTCAAGCCATACGCGACATTTTGAAAAGCCGTTAAGTTCGGAAACAAGGCATAGGATTGGAACACAATTCCAAAGTCCCTTTTGGCTGGAGGTAAATTGGTAATATCTTTACCTTCTATCATCACTTTTGACCCTATACTCGGTTCTTCCAATCCGGCAATTACGCGCAGCAAGGTGGTTTTCCCACAGCCACTCGGCCCCAGGAGACAGACAAATTCCCCTTTTTGCACATTCAAGTCAATTTGTTTTAACGCGGTAAAATTCCCAAATCGCTTCGTTACATTTTCTATTTTTAAAAAGTCCACTACCATCTTCCTCCTTCATCTCATCGTTTGCTGATACGCCCTGAGTAAAGAAACAAAGATCGAAAGATGTGTGGAATCACGGCACCTTTCGATCTTTTTTATCGGCATCTTCTTTTATCCAAGGTGATGAACAAGATGCCTGCCGCTGTCTTTATTCTTCTGGTTCACTCTTACCATCGTACTTTTCAACCCACGTGTCGACAATCTCAATTCGATTTTCCGCTGCCCAGTAAAGGTCATTTTCCAACAGCTGTTCTGTCGGATTGTCCGGGTAGCTATCCGGTGGTTCATTGCCTAATTCAATACCGGTAATCGCAAACTGATCATTATAGCCTTGCATAGCGCTTTCACTGTTCGCCCAGTCTAAAAATGTCTTGGCAGAATCTTTAATGTTCTCTTTTTCTAATAGAGCGTTCGCCTCAAGTGTCCAGCCGGAACCTTCCTCCGGGAAGACGGTTACGAGAGGTGCACCGCTTTCTTCTTGGGCAACACTGCGGCCGTCAAAGGAGATCCCGATCGGGTACTCCCCGTTTCCAGCCTGTACCGCTGGTTTAGAACCGGAGTGTGTATAGGAGCCAATATTTTCGTGCAGCTTATCCAAGTACTCCCAACCTTCTTCTTCCGTGTCATGCAATTGCAGAAGACCGGAAACAGTCAAGAATCCTGTCCCGCTCGACGCAGGGTTCGGCATCGAGATCAAGCCTTTGTACTGAGGATCAAGAAGATCTTCATATGATTTAGGAATTGGAAGTCCTAATCGTTCCATCTCGGCAGTATTCACCGAAAATGTCGTCATGTATGCTGCAATTCCTGTCCATTTCATCGGGTCATTTTTCTGATCCGCAAAACGCTCTTGCAGCTTTTCATAACCTTCCGGGTTGTAACCGGTAAGCATTCCTTCTTCTTCAAACAAGAGCAGGCTGTCTACGCTAAGCCCCCAAATGACGTCTGCTTTCGGGTTGTCTTTTTCAGCAAGCAACCGTGAAACGATGATTCCGCTTGAATCGCGGACGACATCTAATTCGATGTCAGGGTGTTCCTCTTTGAATGTGTTTAAATAATCTTGTAAATAGTCACTTTCGATCGCCGTGTACACAGTAACAGATTCAGGTTTCCCTCCGCCGCTGTCACCACCGCTTTCTCCTTCGACTGTTTCTTCACTGCCCCCGCCTCCACAGCCAGCCATTACAAATAAGAGCGCTGCCGCTGTTATCCACAACCACTTCTTCATCAAATCGACCCCTCTCTTTTTTAATACAGAAAATTCAGTCTTGATTCCAAATTGCAATACTCACATATTTTTATCACCCCACTTTAAGTATATGAAGATTTGGAAAAGTTTTAATGTAAGCGATTTCTTTATATTTTTTATTATATCACTTTTTTCAGAAATGTGAATATGTTTTTGGTTTATTTTTGTTTTTATTTTTTTTAATTGGTTTTAATTGGTTTTTGTCGACTATTTTCGATTACGTGGTGACGACTTTGGAAATGGCCGCTTCTAACACCTGCATCGCTTGCTCCAGTTCCGCTTCCGTGATAATTAATGGTGGGGCGAGTGTGAGCACATTACCTTGTGATACTTTGAAACTGAGACCGTTCGTCATACATTCATACATAATTTCTTCGGCCTCCGCGGTTGCTTTTTCTTTTGTTTCTTGGTTTTTGACTAATTCGACCCCGTACAGCAATCCTACTCCCCGGATATCCCCAATCAGCGGGTATTTTTCTGCCATGCTGTTTAAACGGTTTTTCATGAAGTTTTCCATTTGTACAGTATGCAAAAGCAGTTCTTGTTCCTCGATGTATTCGATACAGGCTAAACCAGCTGCACATCCTAGTGAACTTTTTTCGTGGGTAAAGTGACCGAGCGATATATCTTGGGCAATGTCTAAGTCTTCTCGTGCCAGCATTGCAGCCATTGGAAACACTCCGCCGCCCAGGCCTTTTCCTAAGAGAACAATGTCCGGTTCTACACCATAATGCTCAAATGTAAACATTTTTCCCGTCCGGCCAAGTCCGGTAGGGATCTCATCGTAGATCAGTTTGACATCATACTGGTCACAAATAGATCGCAACCGCTGATGGTAAGAACGCGGCGGAATTTGCACGTCCGTACAACGCACCGGTTCAAGAATGATGGCTCCTACCTCATTTTCACGTTCTAAAATGTATTCGATATAATCAAGGGTGGAAAATGCCGTGTTACTCCCCCCGAATTCAGAGCGGTAGGAGTTATAGGGAGGAACGTGGATGGTACCGGGCAGAAGCGGCCCCATCCCATTTCGAAAATCAGCATCACCGCCAACCGATATTGCGTCGAGTGAAGCGCCGTGGAAGGAGTCCCACATCGAGATCGTTTTAAACTTCCCGGTTGCTTTTCGCACGAGTTTCAACGCCATGCTAAGTGCAGATGTTCCTCCCGGAGCAAAGAGTACTTTGTTTAAGGAGCCGGGGGCAAGGCTCGTCAATTTTTTTGCTAAGTCAATCGCGGCACGGTTCGTATAACGACGCGGGGAAAATGGCAGAAGATCGAGCTGTTTTTTTACAGCTTGTATGACATACTCGTTTCCATAGCCGACTTGATGAGCGCTGTTACCGTGGAAATCCATGTACGCTCGACCGTCGATGTCTTCGATGTAAATGCCGTAGCTTTTTTCTACGACGTTCAGGCACGGCGTGGACATCGACTGATGCACATAAAGTTCAGCATCTTCATCCAACAGTCGAAAAGCCTCTTCACTTATATGGCCTGCCTGCCACTCTTGGCGCCGTTCCGAAATATTGACATCGCCTTCCGTTTGCAAAACCTTTCGCGGCAACTTCATTGTATTCCTTCCCTTCTTTTGCTTGTTTTGTAGTGTTTCTTTAAGAGGTAATTAATAATATATCATTTAATTTGACTTTTGTGAATATTTTTTATGATGTCGTGTTGTTTTAATTTGTTTATTGTTGTTATTAGTTGTTTTTTTAGTGGTTTACATGATAGGAAAATGGGAGCTCCTTCTATCTACTATTATATATGGTTGTAAAATGAAACTATCTGTATTGTAGTATAACGATTTAATGTGAATGGGGAGTTGAGCGGATGTTAATGTTACATTAAAAAACAGCCAGACCCGACAAAATATCGGTGCCTCGCTGCGTTATTAATATGCACATGTTCTATCTATTATGTTACTTGTCCGTGTTATACCACGTCGATGTCCCGGTGGCAGCTAGTTTCCCTTTTTCATTGTAAAGATCTGATTTTAAAGCAATGATCTTCCTTCCTTTTTTCACGAAGGCGGATTGACAGACGATTTTTCCTTCATTAATAGGACGGTGGAATTGGACCTTCATTTCTAACGTGATCGCCGTGCCGAGAAACTTTTTACAGAGATGTCCCATCGACACATCTAAAATGAAACAGATGACTCCGCCGTGCAGCGTCCCCTGCGGATTAAACATATAGTCTTTGCTTTCCAGCGTAACCGTGCACGTGTCATCGCCATATTCATACGAGAGATCAAAAAACTTGGCGAGGAAAAATTGTTCAAACTCTGGTTGTGCGTGTTCGATAGCGTGATCGAAATTCTTCTTAGCATGTTGTTTATCCATCTTGTTCCCTTCCCTTATCTCTTTGGTTGCGGCTTTGCTTCCATCATTAATTCTACCAAATGAACGGCTTTCATTCTCTTTTGTTTTCGTTCTCGTTCAATGCCGAGTTTCATTTGCAACAGGCAGCCGGGATTGGTGGTGACGATGGCATCGGGAGCTGTTTCGGTGACGTCTTCCATTTTTCTATCCAAAATAACCATAGAATCTTCATAGTTAACGATGTTATAAATCCCGGCAGATCCGCAGCAGAAGTCGGGGTTCGTCATTCCCTGCACACGCAGACCGGGGATCTTTTCCATCAGCCGGCGCGGAGGCGTGGTTACCTTCTGGACGTTCGTCATATGGCACGACGGCTGGTAGGTCACGGTTTTCGTGACTGGCTTGGTGAAATGGAGCCCGTCGATTTCCACGAGTACCTCGGAAATGTCACGTACTTTTTCAGTGAATGCCAGGGCGCGCGTATGCCAATCGCTGCCCTCAGCAAATAAATGGTCATATTCAACGAGCCTTGCTCCGCAGCCGCCCGCGTTGTTGACGATGTAGTCGACATTTTCTCTTTCGCATGCTTCGATATTTTTCATCGCCAGCTCTTTGGAAGTCGCTACTTTTCCGGAATGCGCATGAAGGGCACCGCAGCATGTCTGTTCCTCAGGAATGATCACTTCCACCCCGGACCGCCGCAGCAGCTCAATCGTTTGTTCATTAATATGGAAAAAGGCACTGTCCATGATACAGCCGGTAAAAAATATCGCCTTTGCGACCGGCGGCTGATCGGGATAAACGTGCCGCTTTCGGCTTTTCCGCTCTCCCGGTGACGGTTGCGGCGGTAGGATTTTCTCAAATTTATCAAGATGCAGCGGGGCGATGGTGGTCAATTTTAACGTCTGCGCGGCTTTTTGCAGGCCGGTCGCCTGATAGAGCCATGTCGCTTTGCCGAGTCGATTCATCCACGTAGAGGAAGGGAAAAAGGTGCCAAATAAAAAGTCTTCTATTTTTTTCTGGCGTTTCGTTTTCACGCGGTTGTTCTCGATCGTTTCTTTTGCCCCTTCCAAAATCGTTCCGTACTCCACGTTTGTCGGGCACACGGTCGTACACGCCATACAGCCGAGACACTTTTCAATTGGCTCTTCCAAGTCGGAAAGGGTTGCTTTCCCCTCCGCCACCATTTTCACGAGATTAATGCGGCCGCGCGGAGAATGGGTTTCTCTTTCCATTGTTTCATAGGTCGGACAGGCCGGCAGACAGTAGCCGCACTGCACACAATCAAACGTTTTGTCATAGTTTAATTGTTTTTGCAGGGTTTGTAGATCACTCATTACGCAACACCAACTTTTGGCCCTTCTCCGGGAAAATTTTGTTCGGGTTCATAATGTTGTTCGGGTCCCAGCTTTCTTTAATCCGCTTCATCATATCAAGTCCTGCCGCCCCTAACTCTCGTTCCATAAACGGGGCTTTCATCGTGCCGATGCCGTGTTCACCGGACAGCGTCCCGCCAAGATCAATGGCCGTTTCGAAAAGTTCCGCGACTGCTTCTTCGACTCGGCCCATTTCCTCGTTGTTCCGCTTATCGCATAAAATGTTCGGGTGAAGGTTTCCGTCGCCAATATGTCCGAAGACGACGAGTTCCACTTGGTATTTTTCTTTGATTTGCTGAAGCCGCTCAATCATCGGCGCAATCTGACTGCGCGGTACGGTCGCGTCCTCCGATACTTTCGTCGGCTTAATCTGCGCAGTGGCCGGTGAAACTTGCTTGCGTGCGTGCCAGATTCTGTTTGCTTCCTCTTCGTTTTGCGGCACAATGATTTTTTTTGCACCCAGTTCCTTCATGATATGTTCGATGTCACTTGCTTCTTCTGCGAGTGCCGCCGGGTGACCATCCAATTCTATGATCAAAACAGCGGCAGCATCTGTCGGCAACCCGGACGGTTGGTAGTTTTCCACGGCAATGCAACAGGCTTGGTCCATAAACTCCATCTTAGACGGTAAAATACCTGAGGTGAGCGTTTTCGAGATGGCGCGTCCTGCATTCTCTACATCATCAAACACTGCCATCAAGGTCCGCACCGCTTTTGGTTTCGGAACGAGCTTCAGCGTTGCTTTCGTGATTACACCGAGGGTTCCTTCTGAGCCGATAATCAGTTTCGTTAAATCATAGCCGGTGACATTTTTAATCGTCCGCCCGCCGGTTTTGATCACTTCCCCTTCAGGAGTCACGAACTCGAGCCCGATCACATAGTCTTTGGTCACTCCGTACTTTAACCCGCGCGGACCTCCTGAATTCTCGGCTAAGTTGCCGCCAATCGTTCCAACATGGGCGCTGCTCGGGTCCGGCGGGTACATCAAGCCGTGGGCTTCCGCCGCTTTGTTAATATCTGCGGCCAAAGCACTTGGAGAGACGATCGCAATGAGATCATCGGGAATAATGTCAATCGTCTCGGGCCATTGCGACATGTCCAGTACGATACCGCCTTTTACCGGCAGCGGTCCCCCGCTCAAGCAGGTTCCTTGGCCGCGCGGCGTCACAGGGACGAGAAAGCGGTTCGCGACTTTCATGACGTGTACGACCTCGCCTTTCGTTTTCACTTGCACAATCGCTTCCGGCATATACTCCCCGAACGAACCATCAAAACTGTAGCTGACAAGGTCCGCATACCCCGTCATGATTTGCTTCTCTGGAATAAATACCTTTAGTTCCTTCACCCACTCTTTATCTTCCACCGTCATATTCCCTCCTTGTTTTTGTTAAGATGAGATTTTTTTTAGCTCTGTTTCGAATTTTTGTTTCGCGTTTGTTAAATGAAGGTGCATGAGTTGCTGTGCTTGTTTGGCATCGCCTTGTTCAATCGCCATAAAAATGCGTTCATGCTCGTCAAGCACTTGCTCACGCTTACCGAGTTGTCCGATATTCTTGACGAGGGAAAACTTGACGGATTTCGCATAGAGGTCCGACATATTCTCCATCGTTTTAAGTAAAAGTGGATTATGGGCGGCCGTTGCAATGGCCTTATGAAAAGCAATGTCTTCTTGATGGCCTATTTCATTTGCAATGTAAGACTCTTGTACTTTTTCGAAGGTTTTTCTCATTATTGCTAAGTCACCGGAGGTTCGCCGCTCTGCAGCCAATTGGGCGGCACCTGTTTCAATGATAAGACGAGTTTCCAACAGGGTAAGAATGTCATGAGGGTCCACAAAATCAAATTGGATCTCTTCCATCACATTACTGAGGGAGGCAGCCTGAATCACACTTCCTCCTCCTTGTTTGGAGGCAATTAACCCACTCGCTTCCAACACACTTAGGGCTTCACGTACCGGTGTACGGCTCACCCCAAACATTTCCGTCAACTGGCTTTCAGAAGGCATTTTATCCCCCGGCTGCAGTTTTTTCTCTTTTATCATCGTCTTAAGGTGGTCCATCACCTGCATCGATACTTTCTTCCGTTCGATCTTCACCTAACAATCGACTCCTATTTTTAACTTGTATGACAAGTATACAATAATATAAGTTTCAGTAAATTACAATAATAAAATTTCAGGATGATTGTTCAGCATCTCCTCCGTGCATTCCATGTACAAAAATGTCTTTTCGGGAAGCCGTTCGGTGTATCGGTCGTCAAGTGGTTCAATCAAACGTTTGTTTAAGTGGTTTGTTCGATTCCCGATAATATTTATAGACATACTTAATTGGCGGTGATAGACTCATATTCAGCGAAAATGATACAATGATGCGAAGCTTTATCGAAGGAAGGACGAGAACGAATGGACACCATTCAAAAAAAAGAAAATCCGTGGGCGTTGCTCCCACTTGTTATATTTGTATTGCTGTTTGTCGGAACGGCATTGATTACCCATGATTTTAAAAGCATGCCGGTGCTTGTCGCAGGAATGATCGCGAGCATTGTGGCGATTATGATGATTAGAGGCGTACCGTTTACCGAGAAAGTGAATATCTTCTGCAGCGGCGGCGGGAATCCGAATATTATTTTACTCGCTCTTATCTTTATTTTAGCCGGCGCTTTTTCATCGGTAGCGAACGCCACGGGGGCAGTCGATTCGATTGTCAATCTCGGCGTATCTTCTTTGCCGCCTAACTTGTTAATTGTCGGGTTATTTGTAATCAGTTGTTTTATTTCGATCTCCATGGGGACCTCCACAGGCACGGTAGTCGCGGTAACACCGATTGCGATCGGTATCGCGGAACAAACCGGGGCAGGGTTGCCGCTGGTACTCGCCGCCGTCATTGGCGGCAGTATGTTCGGGGATAACTTATCGATGATCTCAGATACCACGATTGCCGCGGTCCGCACGCAGGAGTCAACAATGAAAGATAAGTTCCGAACTAACTTTTTTATCGTATTGCCGGCTGCTATTATCGCTGCCTTGATATTCAGCTTTATGCCAGCAGGCGAAGCAGCGATTGGAAGCAGCCACTCGTATGATCTTATTACGATTCTTCCGTACATTGCCGTTTTGGTCACCGCCCTTCTCGGTGTGAATGTCGTAATCGTGCTCGTTGGCGGCATCCTCTTTTCCGGGGTGATCGGCTTTTTCAATGGATCACTTTCGATACTTTCCTTTTTACAAGTAACCGAAGAAGGCATTGAAAGCATGATGACGATTGCGGTTCTCGCCATTTTGTTAAGCGGGATAGTGGAAGCAGTAAAATATAGCGGCGGTATTGATTTTATTTTGAACGTCATTAGCCGCCATGTGAAAACAAAGCGCGGCGCAGCATTCGGTATTGCCGGTCTCGTCAGCTCCGTGGACGCTTCGACCGGAAACAATACGGTTGCGATCCTGATGACTGGGCCACTCGCGAAAAAGATTGCAACAGAGTATGACATTGAAAGCCGGCACTCCGCCAGTGTCCTTGATATCTTTGCCTGCTGCGTGCAAGGTCTCGTTCCGTACAGCGGCCAGTTGCTTGCCGCTTCAGGGCTTGCGGCCATCTCCCCGATCGCGATTCTTCCCTATTCCGTTTATCAAGTGTTAATCGGAATCAGCGGGATCATCGCAATTCTGGTGTTTTTCCGCAAACGGTCAGAGCGATAGATAATAAAAGAACGCCGAAAAGGCATCAACGTAAGCCGTTGATGCCTTTTTTTTGCGTTATGGACCCGTTGATAGCGCTGTATGACGATGCTATTTCTCTGATTTGCTGTTTTGACGACATCATAGACGTTCTAGGATGTTGTTATTTCATGGGGGCCCGGTTTTCACGACGTCATTGGTGCGCAATGTAGGCGTTATTTTTCACCTCTCGCCTTTTCACGACGTCATTGGACCCGGTTGACGTTGCTATTTCACGGACGTGCTGTTTTCACGACCCCATTGACACCCTATGACGTTGTTATTCCGCGGGGCACCGGTTTTCACGACCCCATTGATGCGCAATGTAGGCGTTATTTTTCACCCTACGCCTTTTCACGACGTCAGTGGACCCGGTTGACGTTGCTATTTTACGGACGTGCTGTTTTCACGACCCCATTGACACCCTATGACGTTGTTATTCTGCGGGGGCACCGGTTTTCACGACCCCATTGATGCGCAATGCAGGCGTTATTTTTCACCCTACGCCTTTTCGCGACGTCAGTGGACCCAGTTGACGTTGCTATTTCGCGGACGCGCTGTTTTCACGACCCCATTGGCACCCTATGACGTTGTTATTCTGCGGGGCCCCGGTTTTCACGACGTCATTGGTGCGCATTGCAGGCGTTATTTTTCACCCTACGCCTTTTCACGACGTCAGTGGACCCGGTTGACGTTGCTATTTCGCGGACGTGCTGTTTTCACGACCCCATTGACACCCTATGACGTTGTTATTCCGCGGGGCCCCGGTTTTCACGACCCCATTGATGCGCATTGCAGGCGTTATTTTTCACCTCTCGCCTTTTCACGACGTCAGTGGACCCGGTTGACGTTGCTATTTCGCGGACGTGCTATTTTCATGACTTCATACACAACCCTATGACGCTGTTATCTCGAGGATCCCCGGTTTTCACGACGTCACAGCCTCTCGTTGTTCCTTTATTTGCATCCGCGTCCGTCCTACTCGCTCTGTTTCACCTGGTTTTTTCCGTTGTTTTTTGCTTCATACAGGGCTTGGTCGGCTAGTTCAAGGAGTTCGTGCATGGTGTGGGTGTTTTGACTTGGATTGGTGCTGGCGACTCCTGCGCTGATCGTTACATGGCTTCGGTGTTCATGACTGCATGCCTCGTGGGGGATATTTTTTTCTGCGATGTGCCGGCACATTTTCTCTGCGACGATCATGGCTCCGGCTGCATCTGTTTCGGGAAGAATGGCGACAAACTCTTCTCCGCCGAGCCGGGCAACAAAATCGGTTGACCGCTGCAAGCTTTCTCGCAAAGCTTGGGCCACTCGTTTCAAACATTCATCCCCCTTGAGATGACCGTAATGATCGTTAAAAGCTTTAAAGTCATCGATATCGATAAAAATAACAGAAAGATGGCTGTTACTTCGATAGGCGCGTTTCCATTCTTCTCGAATACGCTCGTCAAAACTTCTGCGGTTGGCAATATTTGTGAGCGAATCCTTACGCGACATTTCTTCAAGGGATTGGTTGGCGCGCTTCAATTTAGCTTGGGCATATCGTAATTCTTCTTCATAAAACTGGCGGTCGGTAAAGTCAATAAGAATCCCGTTAAAAATAATCTCGCCGTTTTTTCCTTCGGAGAGTCTGGCAATGCCTTTCCACCACTTTATTTTTCCCTGTGGGGTGATCAAGCGGCCTTCAAAGCTCCACGGTGTCCTTGTACGAATCGCTTCTTCAACGGAATCTTTGTAGCGTTTCTTGTCGTCCGGATGAATACAATCCACAATCGCATGAACATCCTTTTTCGCTGCTTCCGACTCAATACCAAACAACTCATACAGCTTCGGACTCACATAATTCATCGCTTCGCTGCCGTCTTTCCGCCGCATCCACTGGTAAATCACGCCGGGCACGTTTTCTACCGTATCTAAAAATTTCGCTTCACTTTCCTTCCGTTTTTCATATTCTTCCAGGCTTTTCAAGGCCGCGCTAAAATTGCTCGCCACCGTACGGAGCGCCCCTTCGTTAACATCACTCCATTTTGTCACTTGCCCGTCCATAATTCCAAAAAAGCCCCACAGGTCCTTTCCCATTACAATGGGAATTAACTGATGAGATTTTATTTGTTTTTCGGCAAAACGCTTTCGGCTCACCGGCGGCAGTTTCTCCACATCGAGATTGGCAATCTGCCCTGCTTTTAGCTGTTCGATCACCTGTGCGGTGCCGGCTTCCCGAATCGTCAAATTTTGTTCATCTGGATCATGAATCGCGGGCTCGGCTTCCTTGCTTACCCACTCATAACGCATACTCATTGCCTCTTCTCCCGTGGTTGGATGAGGATGGTACTGAAAAATATAGACGCGCTTTGCTTGGATCGCTTCTCCAAATACTTGCAATGCCCTGCTAATAGCATGAGGGATCTCCTCCACGACAATCAATTGATTGGATGCCTTTGCAACCGCATTCAACAATCTCTCATACATGGCCAACAACCTCTTATATGCTTGCACTTCCTTATTTTTATTTACCTCTTGCATGAGACATATCCCCCAAAAGTGTAACTGAATTTTTCATATCCTCAGCCGCGAGAAGGAAGCCGTTTTGCGTGATCGATTGCGGCTAGACATGGGTTGAAAGTTGTTTACAGTTGACAAATGGAATTGAGAATTAAAAAATACCGTTTAAGAAAAAACTATTTCTCAAACGGTAACTGGCTGGCATAACAATTACGTCGTAGCCCCTCTAGCTTTGCGTCACTACGTTTCCATAGTTTTGCCTTTCTTTACTTATTATATAAGCGTATTGGTTAGTTTTAGACTAGTTCATTATACCTTTCTTTCCAGCAAATTGTAAGTATTTTGCATGACTTGTTCCTTGTTATTGAAATTGTAATAAGTAACTAAAGATTAGCTTAGCTTTCCTGCTTTTCAAACTCCCGTATTTTTGAAAATTCTTCCATATGTTCTTTCCCCCATTGAAACATGCTTTCAATAATTGGCATTAAACTTCGTCCTCTATCCGTCAAGGAGTATTCTACTTTCGGTGGCACTTCCGGGTATACCTCCCGATGCAAAAGTCCGTCTTCTTCCAGTTCGCGCAGCTGTGTTGTTAGTACTTTATGAGTAATCTTCGGGAATAGTCGTCTAATTTCGTTAAAGCGCATCGTCCCGCCGCTGCCTAAATAATAGACAATCGTTATTTTCCATTTGCCGCTAATGAGGGACAAGGTTAGCTCCTTCTCACAGTTAAATTGGCCGTTCCTCACCTTGTCTAGCGTTTCCCTTCTGAAATCTCCTGCCATCTGACATCCTCCTTTAGGGAAGTATCCTATAGGTTACTTTCTAACAAAATTGTGCGCTCTTTCGGCCAGTGGCCGCTCTTGATAGAGTGGAATCAGGGAGAAAAAATAGCGGTTTCACCAAATATTTCTGAGTGTTTCCTTTTTTTTGATTATCTTCCTTTCATTTTAATCAACCACATGAGAAACCACAACAAAAGAGTTTTTGGAACCTTGTCGTTTGAAAAAGCAGAGGAGGAATGAAAAATGGCAGGAAATCGTGCCGTTGCTTATGCGGGAGCAGGAAAAGTAGAAGTGAAAGATACCGACTTTCCCGAACTGGTGCTGAAGGACGGACCCGGTGTCAATCCATTGAACGTCGGTAGAAAGTGTGAACACGGGGTTATTTTAAAAGTCATTACAACTAATATTTGCGGGAGCGACCAGCACATGGTTCGCGGACGCACCACTGCCCCGGAAGGTCTTGTGCTCGGCCATGAAATTACCGGCGAGGTTATTGAAACGGGACGCGACGTGGAGTTTATTAAAAAAGGCGACATGGTCTCCGTTCCTTTTAACATTGCATGCGGACGTTGCGAACAGTGCCGCGAACAAAATACGCACGTTTGCTTAAACGTAAACCCGGATCGTCCTGGATCTGCTTATGGATATGTCGACATGGGCGGCTGGGTCGGCGGCCAGTCCGAGTATGTCATGGTACCCTATGCTGATTTTCAACTTTTGAAATTCCCGGATAAAGATCAGGCGATGGAAAAAATCCTTGACTTAACGATGCTTTCGGACATTTTTCCAACCGGATTTCACGGAGCGGTTAGTGCTGGTGTGACAACCGGGTCCACCGTTTATGTCGCGGGTGCGGGTCCAGTCGGACTTGCGGCTGCCCACGCTGCCCAAATTCTCGGTGCATCTGTGGTGATTGTCGGTGATTTAATCGAAGAACGCCTGGCCCAAGCCCGGAGCTTCGGCTGCGAAACGATCAACCTTCGCGAACACGACGACATCGGCGAGCAGATTGAACAGATTCTCGGCATCCCTGAAGTAGACTGTGCCATTGATGCGGTCGGCTTTGAAGCATCCGGACACGGACAAAACGCCGGCGAAGCGCCAGCCACGGTCTTGAATTCCATTATGCAAGTGACTCGCGCAGCTGGAAAACTGGGCATCCCCGGCCTCTATGTCACCGAAGATCCTGGTGCGGCCGATGAAGCAGCCAAACAAGGTTCGCTCAGCATCCGCTTTGGGCTCGGCTTTGCGAAAGCACACACATTTGTAACCGGTCAAACACCGGCGATGCGCTACCACCGCTATCTCATGAAATCCATCCTGGCCGGACGCGCGAACATCGCGAAAGCCGTCAACGCCACCGTCATTTCCTTAGACGAAGCGCCACAAGGCTACAAAGAATTTGACAGCGGGGCCTCGAAGAAATTCGTCATCGACCCACACGGCATGCTCGGTAAATAAGCACGTTTTTAGAAGACTGACGTGTTAGAAACACGATCCTACGAAAAATATATCTTAAACAAACAACGGGGAGGCTATCTCTTTATGAGTAATGTAACGTTAAAAGAAGCAAGAAAAATTATCGCCGGAGCAGAGGAAGAAGCAAAAAAACTCGGCGTTCAAATGGTAATTGCTGTTGTCGATAACGGTGGTAACTTTGTCGCCAAAGAGCGGATGGACGACGCCTGGATCGCAAGCGTCGATATTGCCGAAAACAAAGCGTGGACATCTGTCGCCTTGAAAATGCCTACGTCTAACTTGGCAGAGGCAACCGTTCCTAACGCTGAATTGTACGGCCTCAACACGACAAACAACGGTCGCCTCGTCGTCTTCGGCGGTGGCATCCCTCTTGAACGTGACGGAAAAGTAATCGGTGCAATCGGTGTCAGCGGCAGCAGCGTTCCCCATGACGTTCAAGTCGCCGAAGCAGGCGTCAAAGCCTTTGAATCACTAGCACTGACATAATACTGCGGCACATCAGGTCAGCCGGCTGTTTCAGGATACGTTATCCTGGCAGCCGGCTTTTGCTTTTTCTGCTTCATGCGGCCTTCATGAAGATTCTCCAGACACCGGAAGCAAACAGTAAAAAGCAGCCAGGCAAAGGGCTGACTGCTTCTTTGAGCTTATAATTTCAAATCAATATTCGCGCCAAGATGCGGCTGGGCGGCTTGCTGTACGTTTGTGGTGGCCATCAGTTTGGTTAGCGCTTCTCCTTGGCCCTCCGCTTGATCCATTGTTTTTTTCATGAGCGCAAGCGACGAATCTTGTCGGACTTGCCCCTGGCTCATCGCCATCGATAATAACGCGACGTCCATTTCCATCCCTCCTTCCGCCTTACTCTTCGTATCGGTTGGAAGCGGAGGAGTGTTTACTTTTTTAGTCAATCGAAAAAAACGGATCAAGGGCAAAAATGCGTCACCCCAGTGTTAAACAAACGTTTGATTAGTTTTCAAAAATAGCACTTTTGCTATTAGCAAGGTTTCACAATAGCATGGAGTCGTGCGATGACGCTGCTATTTCAACGCTCCCTTGATTTCATGGGGTTATCCAATCGCTTTGACGTCGCTATTTCTACAAGCCCCTCATTTCATGACCTCATACACACGCTTGAAGGTTGTTATTATGTGGCTCACTG
The DNA here is from genome assembly GCF_022458745.1 of Bacillus piscicola. GTDB lineage: Bacteria > Bacillota > Bacilli > Bacillales > Marinococcaceae > Alteribacillus_A > Alteribacillus_A piscicola. The sequence continues at coordinate 240,373 of NZ_JAJJJF010000001.1, read as the reverse complement.
ATTTTCACTACATCATACACTATCTATGAAGTTGTTATTTTACCTCTTACGCCATTTCGCAGCGTCATTAGAGTGCTTGAACGTTGCTATTTCTTCGGCTTGCTGTTTTCACGACATCATAGACGCCCTATGACGATGTTATATCAAGATTCTCCGGTTTTCACGACGGCAGACATTCTCTATGACGCTGTTATGTTCAAACACCTTGTTTTTCGCGACGTCATACGCCGCTTCTCCCCATACCCTCTGACAGTCACGTCCTATTCGCTCGGTACCGTCCCTTTATTGAATACTTCCAGGGCGGCAGCAGCTATTTTCATATCTTCTTCCACGGTGCCGCCGCTGATGCCAATTCCCCCGACGACGTGGCCAGCCCTGATGAGCGGGAAGCCTCCACCGAAGGGAACGATTTTATTGTCATTCGACCATGGGAGGCCGTATAATTCAGCTCCAGGCTGAACAGCGTCGGCCAAGGTGTCGGTTGTCATATTAAAAGCTGCCGCCGTATACGCCTTATTCGGGGCAATGTCCAAGCTCCCGAGTATGGATCCCGGCATGCGGTGAAGGAGTACGGTGTTTCCTCCGCGATCCACAACAGCAACTACCACTGGAACCCCGACACTCGCTGCTTTTTCTTCGGCGGCTTTCGCTAAAGGATACGCGTCATCCAGCGATACTTCCGGCGGAGCTTGGCGTGTGCCGTCCAACTGTTCCACTACTTTTTCTTTTATTTTTTCTACTAATGTAAAGTGTGCCTCTGCTCGTGCCAGCATAAACAGGAGGTCGGACAGGCGGTTCACATATTGCACGACAACTGGTCGGACTTCTGCTTCCTTGCTGTAGGACACGATCATTCTTTCCGCACGCCGCGTAATGGACCTCGCAAAGTGAAGACTCGCAGATGCCGGCGTATCTCCCGGAATAATAAAATCATATAATTTGCCAAGTTTCTTTTCTATCCCGTCTATTATCCCTTCCATGTAGCCAATATCACTGCCGTTTATCATGTTGTCTAGAATTTCTTTGCCTTTGTCATCGCTTGCGAGCTCTGCACCTAATGCGAACAATTTCTTCTGTATGCTGCGTATGGTCTCTTTGATGTCGTGTTTTTCCACGAGGGAATAGGCAATACCAAGCGCAGCATTCGCTTCGTCCAGCGTTCCATAACAGGATACTTTCTGGCTGTCCTTCGCAATTCGGCTGCCTCCAAACAGGCCTGTTTCTCCTTTGTCACCTTTTTTTGTATAAATGGGCATGCTATCCCTCTATCCATCATGTAATGCGATACCTAAAGGGGTGATAAGCAGCGGGTGAGCGGGCTTTATGGTTTCAATCCCGGTTTCCTTCTCAAATATCCGTTCTGCTCCATCAAAGCAACTGGCACCCCCGACGAGGTACAATTGGTCCACGTGATAATCGCCGATCAGCCGCTTCGTGATTGCTGCCATTTTTTCCATGACTGGCTGAATAATTGGAAAAACTTCATCCTGCCGCTTTGGATCCCGTTTTCGCTTATCCGCTTCAGCAAAAGGGATGCGGTGATGGCCGGCATAGGTCAGTGTCATATGGGTGCCGCCGGTCGGCTCATCAGCGGTGTGAATGACTTCTCCCTCTTTTAAAATGCTGATACCGGTCGTGCCGCCGCCAATGTCGACGATGGCACCGTCAGCTACCCCAAGCGCCGCAGCGGCCGCCGTCGGTTCATCAATCATGTGGCGGACTTCCATATCCGCTGCTTCTACGACGTTTGCCATCGCTTGCTTGTTTTTGCCGAACGTCCCCGGGGGAACTGCGGTTGCTGCATGTGTGAGCGGAGACCCGAGCAACTCCTCGGTCTGCTTTTTCAACTCACGCACAATCTCAACGGCACCGATATAATCGACAACGAGACCGTCTTTCACGACCGATGCCGGGTACAAGCTGCCAGCGACAGGCTCGTTTTCCTCGTCAAGTACGGCAAGAACAATATTTGCGGTACCGAGGTCCACTCCGATTTTCAGATCGCCGCTATACTCCCTTACCCGCTTTTCTTCTATTAAAGAGGCAAAACGATTGATATATTGATTAACGGTTTTACTATCTATTGACATTGCTATCCCATGCCCTCTCCATGATGATTTTTGAGACATCTGCTTTGCAGGAAGGACATCATCCGTCCCTTACGTCACGGTTAAGCTTCCTTCCTTTTTTCGTGCAGTTTTTGAATAACTAACTCCACAATGACAGTGATCTCTTCTCTTGATAACTTTTTCTCGAATGGAGGGGAATTTTCCTTTTTTTCCATGAATGTTTGAAAAGGGATGCCTTTTACAAGACGCGCGGCATTAGCGCCAATCACTCTTTGGTTGGTTGACTCTTCTTGAGAAATGGTAAACAGAGGAGTAGTCGGGTCTAATTTTTTATAATGGAGCATTATCTGTCCATCTGTTCCTATGCCAATCCCTACCCCTAAACGGGACGCCAACGCGGCTTCCCAGCTCAATTGCAAAGATGCCGGTTCCATTTTCTCCTCTACGACGGCAGGAACCCCTTCTTCTTCTAATCCTTCCAATACTGAACTCGGGAGACGAGGGTGGCCGAGCTCCCTACTGTAATACACGTGGACTCCGTATTGGTCCTCTTCGTTTACTCCCACCGGGCCTCTCTCCCCTCTTTCAGGGCTGAAACAAGGCCAGTTGCAACAGCGTTACGCGGACCTTCCACCCCGCGAATGTTCCCTCTACCTGCGACAATACCGTATGATGAGAGGGCATCCGTCACTAACTGTGGAATTTCAAAATCCAACGCAGAGCCTCCTACTAACACGACAAACTCCATATCACGAATGTTCCCGGTCGGAGATACCATAGCAAGCGCACGAAGCGCGTTCGTAACGAATACTTTCTCTTTCGCACTTTTTCTTACTTTCTTTACTTTATCGAGAGAATTCTTTCCTGGAAGCGGCACCATAAAGCCCTTTTTCAAGAGCACTATTCTCGCAAACACTTGCGGCTCTAAGGGCTTATCGAAAAATTGTACGGTACCGTCTTCATGACGAACATGAAACAAGCTTTCTACTTTTGCCAGTGGATATTTTTTGATATCTTCCGCTAAATCGATATCCTCCAGCCCCAATTCTGAGTTAATAAGCATCGTTACCATATCACCCGCGCCAGCTAAGTGAATAGACGTCGTTTGACCGGAACTTGTCATGATCGAAGCGTCCGTCGAGCCGGCTCCCATATCAATGATCGCAACCGGGACGTTCGTTCCCGGTGTAGACAACGCACCGTGAATGGCCATATCCGCCTCTTTTCCGCCCACTTCCACGGTTACGTCCATTCTCTTGTGAAGCTCATCTGCTATCATTTGCATCTGCAACTTGTCCGCTTTAACCATGGCTGCAATCCCAACGGCGTTTTCGGGCGAAAATTCCTCCGCGAGTCCGCCCTTTACTTTTTGTGGGCTAAACGTCTGAACCGCTAATAGATCTTGAATCCTCACCGACCTCGACTCTTGACCGGTTAATTCAGCCATGGCGTGACGCACTTTTTCCAGCATTCCACCGGCATTCGTTCCCGGTTCCCCTTTGATATCTTCAATAGGAGCAGCGGCAGTTAAAGCAGCCATTATTTTTTCAGCCCCGTCCTCGACGTCCACGACCGCTTTCTTCTTCCCGAGCAGATGGATTTTTCCAGCAGGAATGCTTTTGGCTTGTACGTCCCCTTTCGGCGTTTTAATCACCACAGCGGAACGGTTGCCGATGAGGGCACGGGCGATCGGGACTATCATTTTTGTCTCTTCTCCGCTCAAACCGAAGACCGTGGCAATTCCATAGGGATTAGACAACGTCTCCACGACACTTCCAGGCGGCGCTACTTCGACTGCTGCCATCATCCCTTTCGGTACTTTTTCAAGAAAGCGTACCTCGTCGATGATCGGTATCTTTTTTGTGATGCGGTTATGAATGAGCACGCCGTCATCCTTCTGCACGACGGCCGCGGCGATGTTACATCCTCTCTCGAATCCTTTATTAATGCTCTTCGCTGCGTCTGTAAAATCGATTTCTTTTCCGATCAACACAATAATAGCTTCCTCTGTCGAGACATTATCAAGGTCACAGAGTGGGGTTGTTTTTCCAATCCCAAGCCCCATTCCCCCCGGGGTGTCGGGGTTATGCCCGATCATGGTAGATTCGGTAATAATCGTCTCCGTAATCGTCTCCATTGCTACATCCCCAATAACGGGAGCCGCCTCGTTCATACGGATTAGATCTAAGTCATCCACGCTTTGGTTTATCTGTTGCAATGTTTCCTGAACGGCAGCCAAGACGCCGTGGATGTTTTTCGTTGTCCCTTTCATTCCCGTTGTGCGCACGATCCCGCTCGTTAAAAAAGTCACGTTATGATCTGCCGATACGTTCGCGATTGCCACTTCAGTGGTCGCATTGCCAATGTCCACTCCAGCCACCAGTTTCATCGCTCATCCTCCTGCACATCTTATCCTAGTTTTTTTTCAGACGATCCCTTTTTTCATATATGGCAACAGCTTCCCGGACAAGAGACGCATTGATTGCAGCATGATAGCGGTTCTCTAATTCGTCTGCGATCTCGAGGAGTTCCTCTTTGGTAGAGCGGTACGGCCTTAACGCATTATAGATTTCTAAAATTCTATCATCCGGGACAGCGATCAACTCCGCCGCTCTGCGAAAATTACGTGCCAAGGGATCCCTGCCCATGGACTCGGCAATTTGTGCTTGCAGCTCCAATGTCTCAGAAGAAATGCGCACGTCTTCACGCGTAAGGTCACCGTTTAACACACGTTCCAATGTAAAGTGATCCAGTTTTTTTCCTGTCGGTGACGTGACCAGCTCCGGCCTTTTTTCAGATAAGGGGTAGTCACCTCTAGCAACGACGGTTGCACCGGCATCCCTTTTGCCTAGCGAAGGTGACACGCCTGGATGGTCATCTTCTCCCCCTATTTTCTGTAACACTTCCTTCATGATTTGGTCGATAAGTTGTTCATTCACCAACGGCTTCCCCTCCTTTTATTCAAAACTTACATCCAATTCTTCCGGCGCTTTGTTACGGTCAACATATTGTGTTTCTTTAATATGAAGCAAGGCGGAAATCGCCTGGTATTTCGGACGGGCCATTTGATCATTTCTTGTCGGTACCGGGTTCGGTGACTCCCCTTTTGCATATTTGGCGGCGTTTTTTCCAATGGCACGAAAGGTTTCGAGATCAAGTAACGGGGCTTGTGGAAATAGCTCCAAGTTATTTAATGGCTGCAGATCTTCTTGATGGATCACGGTTGTCCCTTTTGACTGGATGCCAATTCCAATCCCCGATCCGCTTAGCTTTGCCGCATCGTGAGCGACAAATCCTACGTCTGAGCTCCGATGGAGTCGTACCACTCGTGCAAGTAACCCTTCCTCTTCAATCCCGGCAATTACTTCTTTTAACAGCTGATCGTGCGGAATGCCAACAATTGTCTTGGTTTGATGTTTGCCAAAAGCTGCCGCAATGCCGATGACAACCTCGTCTGTTCGGGTGCCCTTTTTCGCTGCTCCCTTTTCCACGATTCCGACGGCAGAGGATGCCGTCCCAGTCGATTCCGGCAATACCTTCGCGTCGACTGCTTGTTCTTTTTGCGATTCCTCCGCTAACCTTCTCAGGACATCCTCAATAACCTCTCGCAGCTCCTCTTCATGGATAGCCATGTTGACTCCTCCTTTCTTCTTTTATTCCATATCCTGCGGAGAAAGCGCATTCGGAATATTCTTTATTTCTTCCCAGCGCTTTTCACTAACCCGATAACCAGTGCCGGGACCTTCATAGTCGTTAAGGTCATTAACGGCACTAACCACGTTGAAATCTTCTTTGATAATCGCAGAGGTGTGCAAGTAGTCTCCAGAAACCCGTTCCTTTAACATATTCAATACGTTCCCGGCTACCTCTTCAAATCCTCGTTTACTAAGCGCTTTGACCACATCCAGTCCGTTCACTCCGCGCTTCATCATGTCTTCTGCAGCCCGCAGATCTTCGACTACCTCCCGCTCTGGCATGTCCTTGCTGCCGTGTGCGTAGGTCGCAGCTTCCACTTCTTCGTCGGTAATTTCCGGAAGTCCCAGCTCTTCAAAGACGGCTTGAATAGCTTTTGCTGCTTTATTGCGTATCTTGACGGCCTCTTCTTCGGTCACCGGCCTTAAGCCGCCATCCACTTTTAGATCACGCTGTAACACGTTGTAGTCATCAAAATCCTCCGCATCAAAATTGGACCCTGCAAACATGTTGTCGTAATTCGGAACGGAGCTGTACCCGGAGAAAATAAAGTCAGTACCGGGAACCATCTGCATGAGAGTACGGGCGGTCCGTCTAATATCGGAATGAGAAAACGTTTGGTCATTACCGGAGGCCACTTCCATGTCCAGCATCGTCGTGATAAGATTTTCAGCGAGAACCGCACGAATTCCTGATGGGACGCCTCCTGGAACACCGATGCAGCTAATCGAGCCATTTTGCAACCCTTGTACCCCAGCACCCTTGGATAAAAAAATACACCGTGCTTCTAAGTACAGCATGGATTTGCCTTCTGCGTAGCCCATCTGGACCTCAGACCCTGTGCCGGATGTGAAGCGCATTTTCAATCCACGTGACGCATAGGCAGATGCCAGAAATGCCTTCGAGAATGGCGTGTCATCCCCGTCTACAAAGACTTGTTCCGTCCCGTATACAGATACCGTCTCCGCATAACTCGTCAGTCCTTGCATGCCTAATTGAAGCTCGGTTGCTTCTTCCACCGAACATTGCGTTAAAATACCACCACGTCCCGTTTGAGCGCCTACTAATAAGGACAGGGCGTTAAAAGGAGCATAGCGAACAATTCCGACGGTCGTCTCCTGCTCATCAAAACCACGGATGGCAGCCTCTGCAGCATCTGCGGCTATCTGAACAGGGTTATCTTTGACATTTGTCACGTGGCACTGATTAGAAGGGGTTTTTCGGGCCCGCATCTTCTGCAGAGCCATCATCATTTCCAGCACATTCATATGCCCGACGACCTCACATATTTTCGCAGGGGTGATGGCAGTCGTAAGGGGAATGATTTGTTCACGCGGCACATTAATGTCCACTAACATGCGGGACAGCTCCAAGGAAGACATCGCCATTGCTTCTTCTGCTTTTTCGATATGGATCCCGTGACCCGCAATAAAACTGTCAATAAAATCAAATTCTTCCGCTTTTTTTCCGTCTAATTCAGTTATTTTCCCATCGGTTATTTTTAAGCTGGGCACCGGGTCATTCGGTCCGTCCATGGCAATCATGCCGACTTCCGGCCACTCTGCAACAAAGCCGTCTTGGTTCACCGGCCGATCGGCTAATACTTGAAAACGTTTCGACTTCATCATATTCCTCCTTGCCAGTTAAATGTAAGGTTTCTTGTCCGAAACGGGTGTACTTCCTAGTGCTCCCAGCAGCTGTTTCCCTGTCTCGCGCGCTTCGACCAGCGCCTGGCGGACAGCACCGGAATCACCGCTGAAAGTTAAAATAACCTCATTGGAAAAACTTGTCCCTTTTGCTGGAGAGCTATAGCTGACAACATCGACATCCGCCGCTTTCATCACGGTGTCAGCGAGAACGACTCCAATCGCCGCCGGGGCACCGACAGCAAGCCCAAACGCTTTTCCTGTCGGGGCTTGAAATGCTTTTTGACAAGCAGTGCTTGCCCGCGCCGTATACTGAAACTCCAGGTGTCCCGCTTCATTCGCATACACATCGCCAAACGTTCTTTCCAACTCAGCCAACGCTACTTCGACTGCTCGGCGGGCGTCCGCGACATCCTCAGCCCCGAAAATAATTAGACTTCCATGCCCCGCACCACCTTTTGTATCGCGGGCTAGTTCCACAGCGAGCACCTCTGTGTTCGTTGCTTTGACTGCTTCATCCGCTGCTAAAATTTGCGGGCCTGCCCCGGTTCTGCCGCCGATTATTCCAAGGGATCGGTATTTCTTCTGTAGACCCATCGCTTGGTGAAGGCTGGCGTCCACATTGGCGATCACCAGCCCAATCGTCTCCCCGAAGCCGGTTCCGACAAATTCAGTAACTCGACATTCTTTTTTCTCCGCGGGCGTTTCCTCGGTAACGGAGGACGTTCCATTCATTTTTTTTAACACTTCCTCCATGACACTCTCTATCACTTGTTCTTTCACACGCGTTCCCCCCTATTCGGCTAATCATTCAGAATGGGCAGGAAGAATAGCTGCCAATTCATTGTGCGGTCTTGGGATAACATGGACAGAAATAATTTGTCCTACTTTTTCTGCAGCTGCTGACCCTGCGTCCACTGCGGCTTTCACGGCCCCTACATCGCCACGGACCATTACCGTAATGAGACCCGATCCTGCCTTTTGATAACCGAGCAGCGTGACATTCGCTGCCTTCACCATCGCGTCAGCTCCTTCAATCGCACCAACCAATCCTTTTGTTTCTATCATTCCAAGCGCTTCTTGGTTCATCGGAATCGCCCCTTTGTTTTTCCTGTATTTTCTGATTTCATTAAAGATAACCTAATTTTCGAAAAAATACCCCCTACATTATTGGCGGGAACGGATAAACAGTTGTCCATCTTATCTGATCAACAGATACATTTTTGTCCTGCAGGGATACTTTTTTGCTCTTTACATGCAAAAAAGCTTGAGAGCGTTGTCTCAAGCTTTTTTTCCATTTATATATACCATTTTCCATTTAAAACGCGCGTGTGCTTCTGAAATAAGCTGGAATCATCCCGGTTTTGTTCTTTTTCTTTTCGGTATTCTGACGGTGTTTGGCCGACTATTTTTTTGAACACCTTACTAAAATAATTTGGTTCTTTGTAATGGAGCTCCAGGGCTATCTGGAGAACAGGCATATCTGTCCATTCCAACAGTTCTTTTGCTTTCTTCATTTTCCGTTCGGTCACGTACTGAACGAAGTTAGTTTTTAATTCTTTTTTAAATAGTTTACTTAAATAATACGTGCTCAAATGAACGTGCGCGGCAACTTCTTCCAACGTGACTCCTTTTTGATAATGATCCTCAATATACCGAAGTGCCAACTGAATTTCTTGTTTTTCTCGTCGCACTCGAACGTCATCCAAAGGGGCATCCAGATGGTAAGGCTCCCCTTCTTCTTCGGTGGGCAAGCTCCCTCGGGGGTTGTCCTTATCACCTACAGGCACGCTCGCCTCATACTCCGTAACGGCTTTATCTATTAATTCATTCAACACGTAAAACATCGTCTCAGCCGCTGCCGTGATTTTTTCGTAGGAAGTGACTGGGATCTTCGAATACTCATTCACCAGCTCCTCCTTCTCCTTCCAAAAGCGAGAGGCTGTTGTAATATAATCCAGCTTGTCCTGCTCCGCTTCCGCCACTTTTCCCTGTCCGACAAGCAGCGACCCCATCAGTTGTCCTTGTACGACAACCGGGATCGCAAAATCTACCAGCCCCGCATGACAGCGGTACACGTAATACGTTTCCTTTCTCGCCGCTTCCAAACCGCCGAAAGCATCACATTTATAACATGTATCATGAAACTGGGGTTCCTTGCGAATGAGGCGGCAAAAACCTGTAAAATTACTGTATTCGGTAATGGGGCGTCCTCGGAAATCAACGAGGACTGCAGCTAGACCTGTTGCGTTCGCAAAAGAATTCTGCAATTCCTGTAACTGAATCACATCCACTATATCCTGCAACTTCAACATACTATCAGCCCTCTTGCACGTGATAAAATTATTTGAATTTTAAATCTATATTACCGCTATTATATACGATCTTGCTTCAAAACGAAAGACATGATTCGAAGGCGCAGGAATGTAAGTCTGGATGACACGCACCCAACTCTGGATATCTCCCGGCTAAAGATGGATACTTGTTGCTGGAAGGTGGATATCCCTCGCTCAAATGTGGATAGACACCATCTACGTATGGATTCACCTGTTGGATGTCTGGATTTCACGCACTCGACTCTGGATATCTCTCAACTAAGTCTGGATACTTGCTGCCAGAGTGTGGATGTCCCACGCCAAGTGTGGATATACGCCATCCAAGTACGGATTCACCGGGGGATGTCTGGATTTCAAACGTCTAACTATGGATAACGGGACGCGAAGTGTGGATGAACACAAAAAAAAGAAATCCCCTCATTCTCGTACGAACAAAGAGGATTTCTCTTTCATTAAATCTGATCGATCAATTCATCTAATTGAGTGATCACACGGTCCGGCTCGGCACCCAGCTCATCAAATTGCTTGTTAAAACGGTTAATCCAGCATACTTGAAAGCCGAATGTTTTTGCGCCAGCGGCATCCCACGAATTGGATGACACAAATAGCGTTTCCTCTCTTGGCACACCTAACGTTGCCGGGCTTAGTTGATACACGCCCATGAACGGCTTGAACGTTTTTAGCTCATCGACGCTGATCAGGTTGGAAAACACGTGGGACAGACGCGCATTTTCTACCAATGTATGCAGCATCTGCGGTGATCCGTTTGAAAGGATAGCGAGATTTTTATCTTTCAATCTCTCTAACGCTTCCGGCACTTCCGGGTAAGGTTTCAATTGTAAATATTCGTGAAGAAGCGCCGTGCGGGTATCTTCATCTGCTTCCAGCTTCAGTTCTTTCAACGTGAACTGCAGGGCATCTTCTGTAATTTCCCAGAAATCTTTGTAGCGCCCCATTAACGAACGGAGCCATGAATATTCTAATTGTTTTTGTCGCCAAATTTCACTAAACTGCCGGCCCTGTCCTGGAAAAAACTCCTCACATTTATCCACTACCGTATGTACGTCAAATAACGTGCCATATGCATCAAACGCAATCGCTTTAATCGTCAAAATCATCCACCCTTTCTTTTTATTTTATTTTATCACAATAATAGATTTTTCGGGAAGTGCTCAAGTTTGGATATCTCGGGCTTACGTCTGGATAACAGCTCGTGAAGTATGGATTTCGCATACTTGACGATGGATAACGATGCCTGGAGTCTGGATTATAAGTGGGGAAATCTGGATAACTCTCTTTCCTGCGAGGATGTTCGCATCATATGTGGATAGCTTTTTCCTATGTATGGATAACTTCACCTTCTGTATGGATTCCATCCGTCCTTGTTTGGATATCCTGCCCTCCATTCTGGATAACTCCGCGTAAACGATGGATAATTCCGATTCATCTCTGGATATACCGCGCTTGACTCCGGATTATTCCTTGCAGTCGTGCCTGGATCTAGATTCTACGCTCTGCACGCCGCACTCACTAAAAAAACCTATCGAGCTGCCTCTAGTGGAAGCTGCTGGATAGGTAAGGTTTTTCGTCATTCTAGCTAACTGTTAAACCAATTGGTTGGTTGTACATCTAAATTATTGATAATTTGCTTGATTTCTGTATAGGCTTCATAGCCGTAGACACCCAGTTCTCTGCCGGTGCCGCTTTGTTTGTATCCTCCCCACGGTCCTTCAATTAAATTTTCTTCGTAGGTGTTAAGCCAGACAGTGCCCGCCTTGATCTTGCGGGCCATCCGTTCGGCCTTCGCACTATCAGAGGTAAAGACGGCTCCTGCCAGTCCGTATGGTGTGGCGTTCGCCAGTTGAACGGCTTCTCTTTCGTTTTCAAACGGAATCACACATAATACAGGGCCGAAGATTTCTTCTTGGGCGATTCGCATGTCGTTTAAAACATCAACAAAGACAGTTGGCTCGATGAAGTAACCGTCTTCTGATCCTTCTACTAACAAGGGGTTCCCTCCAAAAGCAATCCTTGCACCTTCGGACCGACCGATATTGATATAGTCCAGTACCTTTTCATACTGCTTCTCTCCCGTAACGGGCCCCATTTGTGTCGTCTCTATACTGCCGTCCCCTACGCGGATCTGTTTTACACGAGAGATAATGTCTTCCACTGCTCTGTCATACACCGATTTTTCAACGAGTAAGCGGGAGCCGGCGGAGCATACTTGGCCGGTGTTATTAAATATGCCAAACACAGCATAGTCCATCGCTGTTTCAAAATCCGCGTCAGCAAAAATAATATTCGGCGACTTTCCACCCAACTCGAGGGATACCTTTTTTAAATTACTGAGAGAATTCATCATTATTTTTTTCCCAGTTTCTGTCCCGCCGGTAAACGCTACTTTATCTACCTGTTTGCTTTCTGTCAGCGGCTGCGCGGCGTCCATCCCGGTACCGATTACTAAATTCATGACACCAGCAGGAATGTCTATCTCCTGGATTAACTCAAAAAAGCGTAATGCGGATAGCGGCGTCACTTCTGATGGCTTTAAAATGCAAGTGTTACCTGCAGCCAAAGCAGGGGCCAGCTTCCAGGCAGCCATAAGGAGCGGATAATTCCAAGGGATAATTAACGCACAAACGCCGATCGGTTCACGGACTACTTTGGCTGACAGAGGATAGTCCGCTTCAAACGTCTCTCCGTAGGGTTTGCCGCACAAGCCGGCATAATAACGGAAGGTGCGGATGACACCGTCCATATCCCCGCGGCTTTCCCTAAGGGTCTTGCCGTTGTCCAGTGTTTCCAGTTGTGCCAACTCTTCTTTGTTGTGCTGGACGATCCGGGCAATATCGAATAAGATTTGGGCTCGTTCACTTGGGTGGTACTCTTTCCACGGCCCTTCATCAAACGCTTTACGTGCCGCTGCAATCGCGCGTTCTGCATCTTCCTGATTACCCGCAGCTACCTTTGCAATTACTTTCCGGTTAGCAGGATTAATGACCTCTATTTTTTTATCGGATGCGGCTTCCACCCACTCTCCGTTAATAAATAATTTGTCCACTTGCTTGATTAAGTCAGCTGTTATCAATGAAAACTCACCGTCCCTTCTATTTTTGGCAAAGAAAAAGACGGGGCTGTCTCTAACCCCGTCTCCCCCTTTTTCACACACTTCTGCTATTCGCTGAAATCCCATGTTACAGTACGCAGATCGGTCATATCGAGCATCGTATAACGGCCGCCAATGCGTCCCCAACCCGTACGAGTTCCGGCAGCTGCCCCAAATGGTACGTGAGCTTCCCAGTAGTCGGACGTGTCGTTAATAACGACGTTCCCTGTCTGCAACTGGTTCATATACTTATAAGCACGTGCTGAGCTTTTTGTGAAGACAGCGGACTGTAATCCTAAATAAGTGTCATTTGCCACTTGGATCGCTTCCTCATCGTCTTGAACCGTGATGATCGGAACAATAGGCCCGAATGTTTCGTGTTTGTTAATCAAAGTGTCCAGCCCGACTTGATCGATAACAGTTGGCTGATAATACAAGTTTGTCGGCATTCCTGCTTGTCGTTCTCCACCAACGAGAACACGCGCGCCTTTTTCTACTGCATCTTTCACATGGGCGTCCATCTTCTGGGCATTCGGTTCATTATTCATCGCTCCGACTGTCGTATCGTCATCAAATGGGTCGCCAAGCTTCCATTTTTTCGCTTCCTCGACGACTTTTTCAACAAAAGCATCGTGGACACTTTCCACAACCACCACTCTGGCTGTAGCGCAACATACTTGTCCTGCGCAGAAGAAAGCTCCAAATACTGCTGCTTCTGCTGCCCTGTCTAAGTCAGCATCGGCACAAACAATAGTCGGTCCGTTGCCGCTTGCCTCAATGATAGAAGGTTTAAATCCAGCAGAGCGAATAATGGTCTCCGCTGTGTTATGAGAACCGATAAACCCGATTGCATCTACCCCGTCATGCTCGACCAGATATTGTCCGGCCGGTCCGCTTCCGTACACAACATTTAAGACACCTGGTGGCAGGTTCGTCTCTTCTTCCAAGATTTCCATGAGGAGAGAAATGGTCCCTGGCGTCCATTCAGAAGGTTTAAAGATCATCGTGTTTCCTGCTGCAATCCCGGGAGCCGCAAATTCAGCAAGCATTAACGGTGGAAAATTCCATGGAATAATGCAAGCGTAAACGCCTTTTGCTTTTCGGAAAGTGAAAATGCGTTTGTTTACGTCCTCGGATGGAATAATAGACGTTTCCATTCTCTTCACGTCTTCCGCTGCAATTCTAAAGTTCTCCGCTGTCTCTTCCATATCAGGGATCGATTCTTCCTTGTAGGGCTTTCCCTGCTCCATTGTTTGCATATGGGCAAGCTTTTCGATATTTCTATCAATCGCGTCGGCTATTTCGTGACATATTTTGGCGCGTTCCCACGGAGATTTGGCTTCCCAGGCAGGCTGGGCCCGGCGTGCAGCTTCTACTGCTTTATCCATATCTTCTTGGCTGGATTCAGGGGCCTGAAAAAGCTCTTCCCCAGTAGCTGGAGATACGATCGTACGTGTTTCTGTACTAGTTGATTCAACCGCTTTACCATCAATAAAGTTTTTTAACGTTGCCAATTTTACTGTCATCTATTCCACTCTCCCTTGTTAACTATTTATTTTTTCTTTCTTGCCTTCCCCTTGAAGCTCGGTTTGTTCATTTATCGTTGTGAAAATTCGTACATTTTTCTCAGCTAAATACTGAAGAAATTTTTCTGGGTCCAAACATACTTCCGGCGGTTTTACACCAACTGCATTCACTTCGCCTTTTATAATCATTTGCGCCGCAATAGAGGCGGGCATAGCAGTTGCGTACGCAGTTGGCCCAATCTCCCAACCTTCCTGAAAGCCACAAAGTATTTCAACGGTAACCGATGTCTTTTTATTGTCCTTTATCCCTTTTACTTCTACCTTCATGACGTCCTGGCCCCAAGAGATTTCTTCCTCTTTCAACGTTTCACGGAGCATGGAAACGGTGCGCCTGCGTGGAACATAGTGATCACCGTTCTCCTCTATTGTTTCTTCCCGTAACAGACCGAGCTCTTCCAACACCTTCACTTTCTCAATCGTCGCCGGATCCCAGCTGTCCTTATAAGTAATCACCTTCAGTTCTGGAAAACTTTTAGGCAGCGTAACTAGTTCGGAATGTATGATAGAGTACGTGCGTTGTGTCCCTATTTCGTCATGAAAAGACGTCAGTTCTTCTTCCGACAAAGGAGGAATTTCTACTAAATCATTATTTCGATATGTGACGGCATTTTTTGTTACTTCATCAATAATCGTGTCGATGGCAAATGGGAACGTCACCCCTGAAGTCGTAGACCCAAAGCGGATATGCACTTCTTCTGCCTGATCGAGCTGATCAACGCCATAACGGCTGAACACGTTTGACGCCCCTGGATCAGAACCGATCCCGATGATGGAGAGAACGTTGGCTTCTGCCATCTTCTCATCTAGCTTCAACTGCTCTTTTGTCATAGTGAACAGTCCACCAAGATCGACCACATGCACTCCTGCCGCAGCGCACGCTTCCATCACTTTTAAGTTAAAAGCGTAGTTAGTTGCATTGACGCATACCTTTGCGCGTTTAATCACTTGCTGTGCTTCTTCCACGTTATTAATATTAAGCTTTATCGTCTCCATGTCTTTCCCGGTCCACTTTTTTACATCTTCCAGCCGTCCTTCATCCATGTCGGAAGCAATAACGTCATAGCCTTTTTCTGCTAAGTCACGAACAATTGCTTTTCCCACAGTTCCTGCGGCTCCTAGTACTATCATATCTGCCATTGTTTTAGACTCCCTTCTCCCTCTTTGTAGATCTTGTTGTGAAGCAGCCTTTCCTCCTTTCGATTCATTTGCTTAGTAATATTGCAAAAATCGTGCCAATTTTAAAAATGGCTAATTTTTGCTTGTTTGATGCCAAAAAGGGAGAAAGAAGCCTACTGGACAGTTCGTTATGGCCTGTTTTTAGCTATGCACCTTGGCATCATGCATTGAACCTTGTTGCATGTCTGCATCAACCTGAAGAGGCAGTTGGTATTTCTGCAGTTTTCGAGAAATGGTGGACTGATTCACCCCTAAGGCTTTCGCGATGCTGCGTGTCGTCTTGTATTTTTTGGCCGCAGCCTTCAGCACCTTCCTTTCCGTTTCGTGCAAGTAATCCGTTAAGCTTTCCGGGATAAAAAGATCGTGCTCATGGGACCCGTGACGGCTAGATGACTCGGCTGCAGGTTGGATGTGTGTTTGACCGGTGACAACGAATCGTTCTACCGCATTAGAGAGCTCCCTTACATTGCCGGGCCAAGAATAATGCAGATATCGCTGCATTTCCTCTTCCGTCATCGTTGCCTGCTTCTTATATTTTGTATTGTAATGATTTAGAAAATGATAGATAAGCGTATAGATATCTTCTTTCCGCTCCCGTAGCGGCGGGATGTGGATGGGAATGACATTGATTCGGTAATAGAGATCTGCCCGGAACTTTCCCTCTTTCACTCGTTTTTCAAGATCTTGATTCGTAGCAGCAATGATGCGGACATCTATATTCCTCTCGGTTGTCCCCCCAACGCGCATGACCTTTTTTTCTTGGAGGACACGGAGCAATTTGACTTGCAACTGCAGAGGAAGCTCACCAACCTCATCCAAAAACACCGTTCCTTTATGAGCGGATTCAAATATACCGATTTTTCCGCCTTTTCTTGCGCCAGAAAAAGCCCCGTCCTCATAACCAAATAACTCTGATTCTAATAAGTGGCCTGGGATTGCCCCGCAGTTCACCGGAATAAAAGGCTGATCACGTCTCCCGCTTTGTAAGTAAACCTGCCGGGCAACAACTTCTTTTCCTACCCCTGTCTCACCTAATACAATGGCAGTCGTGTCGACCGAAGCAATGGAAGAAATCCGCTCAAATAAATCTTCCATCACCTTGCTGGAGAATACGAGTTCTTCTTCCACATAAATAGATTTGTTCATCTTAATCATTTCCTGTTGGTAGTGTTCGAGTAATTTCCTGTAATCGTTTATTTCTTCTGAAAGCTTTCCTAATTCTGAGACTGCATGTGTGACGGAAACTACTTGTGTTACGCTTCCGTCCTTGTCTTTTATCGGTATCGATTCAATATCAAACGCCTCGCCCGACGGAACATACTGCCATCCCCGCTCCCTTTTCCCCGACTTCAAGGCCCGGGCGCTTATCGAAGGATAAAATTCCCGGCGCTTTTCCAGGTCATAGACATTCTGGTTAATGTAAAGCTGATCATCACGATCCGTCGCATAGGTCACGTTTCCTTTGTCATCCGTAATAAAGATAGAATGATCCAGGCTGCTCCAGTTGGACGTCAATTCATCGAGCGGCATGTCGCCTTTCCGGATAATTTCTTCCAAGTGGGTATTGTTTTCGATGATCCCGGCCACATCTCCCTGCTTCGTCAGCACCACCGTCAGTTTTTCCTCCCCGTTCATTTCCCTTCTTTCTGTCAGATCGTCTTCGGTAATCACGAAGCACTCCTTCATAGGAAGATCGAACACCGATATATCGGCTAACTGTGCCACCCCGTATTCTTGAACCGTTTGAATCAACACTTTATTCTCTATACAGCCCGCTATCTCTCCCTTGTCCTTAATGACGTACCATTTTGCGTTCGTTCGCAGCCCTTCTAATAAAAGATTATCCATTTTAACAGGTGATGTTAAACAACTCACCTCCGTAATGAAGTACCCATTTAACAACGTTTACCCCCTCCTATCGGTAACAATTAAACTTCGACATTTTTCACCATTATCCTTTTCTCATCTCCATACAAAAACTGCCAAAAATACCATCCCCTGTATTTTTGGCAGTCCTCGCGATATTTACCTGCTACATGGCAACTTCGTCTTGATCGTTTCCTGTTCGTTTTTTCATATCTTTACCTAGAAAACCGATGAGAAAGTTTAACAGGAAGGTTGCGGCAATGGCTCCAATGAAACCTACCGTGTACGTCCCCGTAATATCTTTAATGTAGCCCATAATAAAAGGATACAAGAAACCACCTAGTAAAAATCCTGTCCCTAAAATAAAACCATTTGCTGTCGCGACATACTTGCTTCCTACCGATTCAGCGGCAAGCGCGAGTGCAACCGGCATTCCCGTGTACACACCAATTCCGACAAGCGGCATAATCCAAGCGACTAGGTCAAAACGGTTATTCACTAAGGCAATTGTTAAGGCAATTAACATGATCGTCATCCAAAGACCAGCAGAGACTATAAACGGTTTACGTTTCCCCATTTTATCCGACATGAGCCCAAAGACGATAGACGGCACAACGCCAATCAACACATAAAGAGAAGCTAAAAAGCCAGTGAGACCCTCAGACCACCCTGCTCCTTCCATAAGTATCGTAGGAATCCAATAAGCAATAACTGCATATAACCCCCACTCTCCAACAAAAAACGCCGTCGCTACGATCACATTTTTATTTCCAATGACATGGAGATAATCTTTCACCGTAAATTTTTCATCTGGATTCGTTAAGCGTTCCTGCTTTTCCTGCTCGAAATGAGGCGGTTCCTTTAAGAAAAAAACAGTCAGCACGAGTATGCCAAGAAGGAATATTCCGCCAATGGCTGATCCATGCTGCCAGCCAAGCCCCGTTAATAAGAAAGAGAATAAATATAACGCAAACACGGTGCCGATTCCGTCAGATGAAAACATGACCCCCATCGCTGAACCGATGCCGTCCTCTTTCTCAAACCATTTAGCAGCCATCGTATAAGGACCTACAAATAATAAACCGACCCCTAAACCAATGAGCCCCCGTGAAAAAACCATCATGGAATAGTCCGGAATATACGCAAAAAGCAATTGACCGACAGCGCTTACAAGCAGCCCCAAGATAATAATGTTTTTTGCTCCCCATCTGTCTACGAGAACTCCAACGAAAGGCAAAATTAAACCGCCAACTAAAGCCGTTACCGATGCCAACAACCCGGCAGACGCATAATTAATAGATGTGGCCTCCATGATCTGCGGCAGTTTCGTCGAGTATCCTATATAAGGAATAAAACATGCTACTAGTGCAATATAAGACAAAGCCAGCATAAACCACTTCGTTTTCGGTGAATTTATTCCACCCATTCCAATCACTCCTTCTTTTCTTTTTGAAAAATGAGAAATATTAGCGCGAGAAAATAGTGAGAGCCGATACTTCTAACCTCCTATCTGAGAGATGTCGTCTGGGAACAAAGCTCTTGCGACTGCCTATCTATTATGCAAGTATCGTGCCATCTGTGGATCCCCTGATCTATAAGTGTTGCGAACTACAGAAATTTGAAAGTATGGCATTTTGCATCATCTATGTATGCCGCTTTGCATCGGACACTACCACGTCTGGCCACGTCTGGCTCTGCTTTGTTTGCACCATGTGTGGATTCTCAGCCGCTAAGTGTGGATTCCTTTCTCTCAAGTGTGGATTCCCGGTCCATATGTCTGGATTTCTTCCGCACTCGTTCGGATATTCTGCACATAACTCTGGATTCCGTTAACACAAGTATGGATAGCTTATGCTTAAGTATGGATTCTCTCCGTTTAGATGTGGATTCGTTGTGCTCCAGTGTGGATTCTTCTCCCGCACGTCTGGATTCCACGCACACAAGTATGGATTTCTGCACCAGTCTGGATTACTTACGCTTAAGTATGGATTCTCTGCGTTTAGATATGGATTCGTTGTGCTCTAGTATGGATGCTTCTCCCGCTTGTCTGGATTCCACGCGCACAAGTATGGATTTCTGCACCAGTCTGGATTGCTTATGCTTAAGTATGGATTCTCTCCGTTTAAGTGTGGATTCGTTGTGCTCTAGTATGGATTCTTCTCCTGCATGTCTGGATTCCACGCTCACAAGTATGGATAGCTGCACCAGTCTGGATTACTTACGCTTAAGTATGGATTCCCTCTGGTTAGGTGTGGATTCGTTGATCCCATATATGGATTCTTCCCGTGTATGTATGGATATTCCGAGCTTACGTCTGGATAACAGCTTGTGACATCTGGAATTCGCACACCTGACGATGGATAACGATGCTCGGAGTCTGGATAAGGCGCGAAGAAATCTGGATAACTCTCTTCCTGGGAGGATGTACGCATCATATGTGGATAGCTTTCGCTTATGTATGGATAACTTCACCTTCTGTATGGATTTCACTCGTCCTTGTCTGGATATTCTGCTTTCCATTCTGGATAACTCCGATTCATCTCTGGATTATGACCCACTTAGTTTGGATTTCTCGCATACTAGAGTGGATAACCCGCCGCTTTCCAACCTGAATGCACAGCTTTTTACTTTTAAAACGATTTGTCTTTCCCTAACTTGCATTCTCCTTTATAATGAGATTAATTTAAGAATGGAGGTTGCTTACTTGATTCTACTCCCTCATGCAAAGTCCCCCGAACTGCTGACACTTGAGTCGCTTCTGCCCCGGCTATCTCCCCGTTCCCCACAGTTTCAGGAACTCAGCGATTATTATGAGCGGACGCTTTCTGGTTACATCGGCGAGATCTCCCTTGATTATTATTTACGAATTGCTAGTATACACGAAGTGATCCTTCTCCACGGGCTGCGAATGACCCATGAAAACAACACCTTCCAGATCGACACCCTCGTGATGCTCCCTAGTTTCTTCCTTATTATTGAAGTGAAAAATTTCAGAGGTGAAGTCATCATGGATCCACATTCGCTTCAAATGATTCGCGACGATGAAGTGTTTCCGAACCCGCTTCTGCAAGCGGATGTGCAAAAGCTGCATCTCGGAAATGTACTTGCAGCAGCTGGCTTCCCACCAATTCCGATTTATACTCTCGCTGTTTTCACCCACAAAAAAGTGCTCTTGCGAAAGGCAGCAGCCGAAACAGATATCCTCGTGAGCCAAGTCCTTCCTCAGCGAATCGCCCAACTCCAATCCGATTATCGAAAAAAGCGTTACTCCCGAACGGACTTATTGCAAGTCGGCCGTATGTTGAAAAAGCGGCACACCCCAAAGCAATTCCGTGGTCCTGTGGAAAGGCAGCATATTCAAAACGGTGTCCGCTGCCCCTCTTGTAAGGAAAGTTTCATGAATTGGCAACGACGGACGTGGCGTTGCACGCACTGCAAAGCCACCGATCGTAGCGCCCACTTGATTGCCCTCGCGGATTACGCCCGCATCTTCCAGCCTGAGATCACAAACCAAGACGCACGAACATTTCTGCGCCTCCCCACTTCCGCCTCCGCCTACCACTTATTAAAAAAATCAGGATACCAAAAAATCGGCCAGAACCGCGGCCGCAAGTATATCATCACCCTATAGCAGGGAAGCGTTCAAATGTGGATATTTCGCACGTCAGTCTGAATTGTTTGCTCCTTTGTGTGGATTCTCAACCGCTAAGTATGGATTCTTTTCCCCAAGTGTGGATTCCCGGTCCGTATGTCTGGATTCCTCCCGTTCTCGCTCGGATTCTTTGCTCATAAGTATGGATCCCTTGGACACTAGTATGGATAATTGCTCTAGTCTGGATTCCCATGCTCAAGGATGGATTCTCTGGGCGCGAGTATGGATTGTCCCCCCTCATGTGTGGATACTTTACGCTCTACGTTCGTTTATATGCACACAAAAAATCCATCCCCGCTAGTACACGACATAGCGGGATGGATTCTTTATTTGGTTATATACTTCTTCTGTATTTGGTTAATGCAAAAGGGAAAGACGATCAATCTTCCTTCCTCTCTTGCTCTATTTCCATAATTCTTTTTTCATCAAGTTCCGTGATCTCCGCAATGTCCTTGACTTCCATTCCCTTTGCCAGAAGACGACGTGCCGTTTTTTCCTTTGTTCTTTCCTCACCTCTTTTCTCGCCTCTTTTCTCGCCTTGAGCTTCTGCTTCTTTGGCGCGAGTTTCTGCTTCCTGTATACGAAGTTCTGCTTCTCGGACGGCTGCTTCTTCATCAAGCACTCGCTTCAACCGCGCTTCATATGCAAGCATTTCTTCTTGTGTGCAACTAAGGATTTCCCAGTTATGGAAAACGTTCCGCAGCTTTTCATCTTTCATGGAAATTTCCTCCAATTCCTTAAAGATGTCTTCATATACTTTACCATTACGGTGATCAACTATTCCTAATAACAATAACCATCTTGCCAGTACGTCATTCCATGGGTTCAGTTTCTCGGCTTTCCAATCTTGAATTAGCTTAGGCATTTCGATGAAGTGAAATTCCATAATGTCAGTGAGCTTGAATCTTTCTTCATCTTCATATAAATGAAAGATGGTGTGAAACTGTTCCGTCTGCTGAAACATATCGAAGTTCAACAAGTTGATGGCAATCACAGGGCGCAATTCCCGATACCCCATTTTCCGCTTCATCTGTGAGCGGTATACCCCAGACCAATAATAAATGGAACGTTTCGTCATATTATATTGGTCCGTAAATTGAATTTCGACATTAATCCATTCATCCGCATTGGTGACGACTAAAAGATCCAACCTAGACTGTTTATCTGTTTCGTATTCACCGCCGGCTTCCGTATTCGAAAAAGTAATATCCTTAATGCTGTCTTTTCCCGTTCTTTGTAGAACCGCGTTAAGAAATACAACGGTAATTTCCTTATTCTTTTCGCTTCCAAACAGTTGCTTGAAAGCATAATCCACTTTCAAGTCCATCAGCCGCTCAAGAGGTATTCGTTTCAACACTTTCGATTTCATGACAATGAGCACCTCATTATCTGTTAATTTATTATAGCATTTACTTAGAAGAAGGCGAAAAATAACTACAACCCACCGGGAACGTTTGTTCTTAAATATAGAATACCAAATAAGTAGTGATCAATCAAGTATATTATTAAAATTTTCTGATAAAAATGATGTTTTTTCTTTCGTCTATACTTTCTTTGGTTTTGTCTCGCCCAAGTCTGGATTCTTCTCGTGTAAGTATGGATTCATCACACACAACTATGGATTGTTCGCTCGCATGTATGGATTCTTTCAACGGAAGTGTGGATAGCCGCCGCGTTAGTCTGGATTCCCCGCGCGCATTCCCTGGATGGAACAAAAAAACCATCCCCGTTCGCCATATTAGCGGGGATGGATTCTTTCGTGTTCTTATCCTACTTTTATTTCGCTGCTTTTCTTTGAAAAAACTTGCTCGCCTTCGATCCATGTCTGGGTGATGGATAGGTTTATCAAGTCATCGGGATCGGTTTCTAATGGATTGCGGTCAAATACGGCAAAGTCTGCATATTTTCCTTTTTCAATCGAACCGATCTTATCTTCTTTAAAAATAGCCTTTGCTGCATTGATTGTGTATGCTTGCAGGGCTTCTTCGGTGGTGAGTTGATGTTCTGCGCCCCCCATGTAAGTTCCCTTTGCTGTTTTCCGGGTGACGGCAGCATAGATTCCTTGAACTGTATTTACATGTGCTACTGGGGAGTCGGAGGTGATGGTGACCGGCACCCCGTGCTCTTTAAACCAGCCGTACGGAATAATGTTGCTCGTTCTTTCTTTTCCATATGCGCCGATTAGTTCTTCTCCCCGCTCATAAAAGTTTTGAGGCTGTGGCACTGGAATCACTTCTAATTCGGCCATCTTTCGAACTTGTTCCTCGGTCGCGAAACTACTGTGTTCGATCCGGTGGCGCATATTTTCCCGCGGGTGTTTTTTCTGAGCTTCCTCAATTGCTTCAAGGACAATTTGAATTCCGGCGTCCCCTTGTGCATGAGTGAGGGTCTGCAAGCCAAAGGTGTGTCCTTCGATAATAATATTTTTATACTCTTCTATTTCATGAAAGAGATAACCGTGTCCTTCCATCCCGTCTGCATAGGCGCTGCTCATATAGGCCGTACCTGCTGTGATCGCGCCGTCAATATACGTTTTTAAAGAAGTGATGGCCAGCTTGTCGTCTCCCAAGTGAGAAGAAATTCCTAAGTTCATTAAGTCATTGAGGTGGTTGGACAAAACCGAGCAAAATACTCTTACCTTTAGAAGCCCGCTGTTCCGTGCCGCTAAATAGGAGTTCATTTCTTGCTTGGTTACTTGCACGTCATTTGTCGTGGTAATGCCATGCGCTAAAAATTCATTTTGGCCGAGCTCGATGATCTTTTGTAAGTTTTTCGGTGTATCCGGGGTATGAAAATTGGGGCCGTGGTTACTGATTTCCACGCCAAATTCATCTGCCAAATAATCGCTCGCACTATCAAATAACGGACCGTTTGGCTCCCCGGCTTCATTTCTACCAATTGTCCCGCCATCGGGATTAGGTGTATCCTTTGTTATTCCTAGTTGATTTAATAAATAGTGATTTAATACATTCACGTGGCAGCTCACATGCATGATTTGCACGGGACGGTCTGTCGCCACTCTATCCAGCTCCTCAGCGGTCGGATAGCGGTTCTCCTTCAAACTGCGGTGATCAAAACCAAAGCCGCGTATCGGCTCCCCTGCCGGAAGATCTTTTGCATGGTCCGTCAGCACCTTAATGATGTCGTCGATGCAACTTACTTTTGTCGAGGAAATATCAGCCCAAAGCAGACTTCTCCCTCTCATCGTCATATGGCAATGGGCGTCTATTAATCCAGGAACCAGACACTGGCCATTTAAATTGATTTCTTCATAGTCATGGGTTAATCGCTCAGCCGCTTCCCGGCATTCTTCCGCAGTTCCTACGCATCTGATCACACCATTTTCAACTGTTACCGCTTCAGCTGTTTTATCCGCAGTCATCGTTAAAATAGTGCCGCCAGTGAATACTTTTACATCCTGTTTGATCATTTTGTTATCCTCCTCAGTGTTTAAGCATCTTTTTTTAGAGGTTCCACTTTCGTTTCTTCATCTAAATCTTCATTTCTAATTGCTTTTATAAAGGAGACCGACATGAGTATGAGCACAATGGCTAAAGGCAGTCCGCCTAATACGGATGCGGAATACAGTGGGTCTAGTCCTCCACTTAACAGCAAGACGAGCGTGGTAAGAAACATAATAAGTCCCCACGTGATTTTTGCTTTATTAGATGGCTGCTCAGAACGTTCACTCAGCATCGCTAATACGTAACTGCCTGAGTCCGCAGAGGTGATGATAAAGGTGAATATTAAAACGAACATGAGCAGAATAATCACAGGACTCATTGGGAAGAACTTTAA
Source organism: Bacillus piscicola (assembly GCF_022458745.1). Taxonomy (GTDB): domain Bacteria; phylum Bacillota; class Bacilli; order Bacillales; family Marinococcaceae; genus Alteribacillus_A; species Alteribacillus_A piscicola. The sequence continues at coordinate 215,442 of NZ_JAJJJF010000001.1, read as the reverse complement.
GAACTCGAATATGGCTAAAGGAAGATTCTGGTCAACGGTGTCTGCCAATTCAGTGATTCCTAAATTTTGAATGAAATGCAACGCTGATCCACCCATTGTAGCGAACCACACGAATGTACCTACAGTGGGGATCAAAATAGTCCCGATGATGAAATCCCGTATCGTTCTGCCTTTCGAAATTCTGGCAATAAAAACACCGATAAAAGATCCCCACGTAAATATTTGCCCCCAATAAAACAGTGTTTTGTTCCCTATCCAGGAATTATCGCGAAAAGCGTCAATGCCAAGGGTGAGGCTGGCAAAATTCTGGAGGTAATCTCCTGTTGTCCCAATGAATGTGTCAAAAATTTGTATCGTGGGCCCGGTCACCATTACCCAGAGCATGATGGCGATAGCAATCCACATATTTACATTCGATAAAATTTTAATTCCTCGGTGGATACCAGTGTACGCGGACGCAATAAAGATAACAGTCAACAAACTTAATAAGATAACGTGAGTAAACGTGGAATCGCCCATTCCCCATTCTGAGCTCAGACCGGCACTCACTTGCATCATACTTAGACCGAGAGACGTACTAATTCCAAACACAGATGCTATGATAACGATTACATCTGCAGATACGCCAATTGGCCCGTTAACCTTATCTCCAAACAACGGATACAAAGAGCGGCTGAACAGAGGAAGGTATTTTTTTCTGTGCATAAAGTAGGCCAAAATTAAACCAACCATCGAATAGGGCGCCCAGTTGTTAAATCCAAAGTGAAAAAATGTATAAAGCATTCCTGTTTCTGCTGCCTCTACAGTCCTCCCTTCTCCCGTTGGCGGCGAGAGATACGTGGTCACCGGCTCGCCAATCCCCCAGAATAAAAGGGTTGTTGCCAAAGCAGCACTGTACAACATCGCTATCCAAGTAAACGTACTAAACTCCGGACGTTCATCTTTTTTACCAAGCCTTAATTTTCCGTATTTTGAAAACGCAAAGTACAAAGCGATCAGGATAAATAGCGAATTCGCAAGCAAATAAAAGGAGCCGAAGTATACGCTGACAAAGTCTAAAAAGGAAGAAGCGAGCGCTCCAAATTGATCCGTAAACAAAATTCCAATGACAATAAAGACAATACTAATTGTCAAGGACACAATAAACGTTGTATTTTTCATATGGCCTCCTTTTTATAAGAAAAAAGCTTACCGTGTGATACCGAATTTACCGATCAAAGACATACATTCATACACAATAGTCGCGCCTAAGTGGGCTGTGATTTCTGATTGGTCCAATGCTGGCAGTACTTCCACCAGGTCAAGCCCTGCAAGATTCATCTTTGGCAGCTGTCTCAAGTAGCTCAGTCCCTCTGCACTTGTAAACCCTCCCGGTTCCGGGGTGCCTGTTCCCGGGGCATACGCCGGGTCAAAAAAGTCGATATCAAAGGTTAAAAATACTAACTTATCGCCAACTCTGTCTTTTATCCGTTTGCTTAATTCTTGCGGGGACAGAAGCCGGAGTTCGTCTGCCGTGACAATATCAAATCCCATTTCCTTTGCCACATCTAAATCCCCCGGGTCGTACACAGTGCCTCGCAAACCAATTTGTATGGAGCTGTGAGGATCAATCAGTCCTTCCTCTACCCCTCTTTTAAACGGTGTTCCATGCGTATATTTCATGCCCCAGTAATTATCCCACGTGTCCCCGTGCGCATCGAACTGTACTAAACTTAACGGTTTGCCGTAGTGCTCTTTTAATCCCCGAAGTTCTCCCAACGCGACGGAGTGATCCCCGCCAAGGCCAATGGGAATGATATTATTTTCGGCAAATTGTTTGTACGCTTTTGAAATAATCGAATATGATTCCTGGATATTCCCGGGTAGTAAAGGTAAATCTCCGTAATCAATAACCGAACAACGCTGAAACGGGTTCATTTTGTGATAAGCATTTGCCGGTCGCAGCAGCATAGACATTTCTCGAATACTTGATGGTCCAAATCTGGCTCCGGAACGGTAACTGGCTGCTGTATCAAAAGGCAGTCCTACTACTGCCACATCTATATCATCATCCACCTCCTGTACATGTGGCAGTTTCATAAAAGTGCGGATTCCTGTGTATCGAGGACTATTTCCATTATGTGGTCCATATTTAGGCTCCATAAAATCCATCTCCTTTGCTGAATAGTTCGTCTATTTGATGTTCACATGCAATGCTCGACACCGCACCCCCCTTCGAAAACGCTTCATGAGGCTTCACTTACTATAATTGCAATAAGCGTGCCAAGTGAAAAACGTTGAGTTATCAATAAAAATAGTCTGTTATTTAGTCACTTATGACTAACGTACTTACGGATTTTTCTATTGGCGGTGGGTTGGCTGATTCCTAATGCTTTGGCTAAAGCGATACTGTTGGGGTGCTTTTCGTATGTGCGGTTGATGATCGCCGACTCTACTTCTTCCATGTACGTATTCAGATTGAAAGCAGCATCAGGTGCTTGTTGCTTCCCATTCGCAACAGACTGGACAGTCAGCTCCTCGTGCTCTGCTGTAACCATCGTTCTCTCGATGTAGTTCCGCAGCTCTCTTACATTTCCGGGCCATTCCCTGTTACTAAGCCACATGATGAGGTCTTCGGAAAAGGTAATACGTAAGTTATGTTTTTTGTTAAATTCCTCCACGAAGTCGGTAATCAACGATTGGATCTCGTTGCGGCGTTCCCGTAACGGTGGGATTTCCAAGTTTACCACGTCAATTCTGTAGTATAGATCTTCACGGAACTGCTGTTGTTCCACTAATTTTTTTAAGTCTTTGTTCGTTGCAAAAATAATCCGACACCCCATAATAAAGGAGCTTTCCCCGCCGACCCGCGTCACTCTTTTATCCTGCAATACAGACAGCAGCTTGGTCTGCAAATGTAACGGCAATTCTCCGATTTCATCAAGTAATAGCGTACCTGATCCCGCACGTTCAAAGCTGCCTTGTTTTCCGCCTTTTTTGGCCCCGGTAAAAGCGCCTTCCTCATAGCCGAATAACTCAGACTCAAACAATGACTCAGGGATCGCACCGCAGTTAAGCTCAATAAAAGGCTCATCTTTCCGTGAGGATTTTTCATGAAGAAGACGAGCAATCCGGTTTTTCCCGACTCCAGACTCCCCTTCAATTAACACATTCACCTCTAAATCAGCCACTTTCTCGACCATATCAAGCACTCGCTCCATGCGGCCGGACCGGGAATACAAGGACCGTAACTCACTCATCTCTTCCATTTCTTTTTTGTAATATTGTAGAGTCGTAGTTACCGTATCATTTTGCTTTTTCAGCTCTTCAATCTCCGTGATATCGGTAGAAAAGCTTATCGTGCGAACCAATTCCCCGTTATCAAACAACGGATGCCCGGACACGGCTATCTTTTTCCCGTTACTTGTGACCTGTACCTTCGTTTCACTTTTTCGTGTTCTAAGGACCAACGCCGTAATGGACGGGTTTAACACGCCCTCCTTCTCCAGTTGAAAAACATTCTTGCCAACCATCTCATTCGGTGTGAAACCGTACAATTCATAACAAGCCGGACTAATATCAATCACATTCCCCTCGCCATCCGTTATAAAAATTTCATCCGAAGAATGAGTCATAATTGTTCGTAACAACAAATCATTATACTGTTTCATCCCCTTCTCCCCTCGTTAGTCATAGTTGAATAGCAATTATTCATACATGACTACTTCTTGAGATAATTCTCATTATCCTTCTATTTTAGTACCCTGGATTCCAGTGGCCGAAGTCTGGATATCACGCGTTTACCTATGGATTGTCCGTTCCTATGTATGGATTCTTTCGGTTGAAGTGTGGATATCTCTGCTCAAGTCTGGATTCTTTCCTTCGAAGTATGGATAGTCCTCCCTTAACTGTGGATTCTCGTAGGTAGGCTGCATTCCAGGACCCAAATCTGGATTTTTCTCGCGTAAGTATGGATTCCTCGTGTTCAAGTCTGGATTGTTCGCTCGCATATATGGATTCTTCCAACAAAAGTGTGGATAGTTCCCGTTTAAGTCTGGATTCTTCGCCTTAAAGTCTGGATTTTCCCCATACCAAAACAAGTTTTTGTAAATTTCAACATTTTTCCCACTTTCCGCTTGTATAATGGTAAAATATTCATAGACACAAAGATTACTTATCTCGTTATGTGGGTGATTGGTCATGTATTGTAAAAAGTGTGGTGGGGAAAACACGCCGGATAGTAAGTTCTGTACGCATTGCGGGAAGGCGATTACAGAGAAAAAGTTTTCTTCGGTAACTACGTCCTGGAAGCTTTTTTGTCTGGGGCTGCCGCTCGTCCTTTTAGTGGGAGCGGGGGTATTTTTATTTTTCACGTATGAAAAGGAGCAGTCGGTGAATCGTGACGTCCTCCGCTGGCAGGAGAAAATGGCTGCGGCAGCGGAGAAAGGTGATCTTGAAGAAGCGCTTGCGCTAAACGCACGAATGCAGGCTTATCGACCGAAAGAAAAGGCGTTTCGTGAAGACGAAAAGCAGTTGACCGAAGCCTCTTCCTGGCAGGAGAAACACGAGAGTGCGATATCCCAAATTGAGAAGCTGGAATTCGACAAAGCTGAAGAAAACTTAGCGTCGCTAAAAGAAGAGGCTGCCGTGTTCACGGAACCGTTCGCTGATTGGCTTTCCGACTCCTTGCAACAAGCAGATGCTGCTTTATTTCTCAGCAAGACACGGGAAGAAATGAAAGAAATGACATCTGTGGAGCAGCTTGGAAATAAACTTTCCTCTCTTAAGGATTATAAAGGAAAAGAAGCGAAAACCCTTGCGAAGGAAATCCGCGCGAAAGTGGAGGGCATTTCCTTTGAGGAGGCCTCCCAACAGTTATCCGCCGGCAATATGGACGGTGCGGAACAAGTGGTCGCGCAAGGGATGAAGTTTATTCCAAAAAGTGAAAAGTTGAGTGCCTTGCAAGCGGATATTGAACAAAAGCGACTCGCCTCCCAGCAGGCTGCCCAGGCCCGTCGAGAAAAACAGTTAAAAGAAGCTGCCGCCGAAGAACATCGAAACCAAACGGAAGCTGCGGAGGTCGTATCGGTCACGCCTGTCGTGGATGAATTGGGTGACTTAAACATCGAAGGCCAAGTGGTAAACAACGGTACCGCTCCGATAAGCGATATTCAAGTGTTGCTTTCTGTTTTTGAAGAAGAGCAATACATTGGGGAGACGTCTCTCCAAGTGCTCCCTTATGAGTTGTCGCCAGGAGAAACCGGCAATTTTTATGATTACTATTATGGTCCATATGAGAATGTCGATGTGGAAGTAGTCGAAGTAAATTGGTATGTGAATTGAGGTGAGACGATGTCACGCTCTGCTTATCTGATCCTTTCCTTATGTGCCTGTGTGCTGATTGCCGGCGGTACATACGGCGGTTACGTGTACATAGGAAAACATGTAGCCGGTGAACTCCGTGCTGAACCGGTGTTTTCCGCCGAGGAAGCAACCGCGGCGTCTGCGGAGGAAGTCGATATGAAAAAAATTATCCATGACGCGCAGAAAAGCGTCGTCATGATCGAAACCGATTACGGGCTTGGGAGCGGTTTTTTGTACAATGACAAAGGCGATATTATTACGAACGCCCACGTCGTCGAAGGTGCTGACACCGTGCGCGTCCAGCTTTCCGACTCCGCTACACATTCCGGGTCGGTGATCGGAAGAAGTGACAAGGTCGACGTTGCCCTCGTTCGTGTGGAAGCACTGAAAGACAGGAAACCATTGCCAATACGGGAAAAGGAGCATGTTGAGACCGGAGAGGAAGTAATCGCGCTCGGAAGTCCACGGGGGCTGCAAAACACCGCGACGACCGGGATAATCAGCGGTGTCGATCGCAACATAGACATCTCCCCTTATACGTATGAAAATGTGTACCAAACCTCCGCGCCGATTGCTCCTGGAAGCAGCGGCGGTCCGCTCATTGAACAAAACAGCGGAAAAGCAGTCGGCATTAACTCCGCCGGTGCCGGGGAAGGCGATATTGGATTTTCCATCCCGATTATCGACGTTTTGCCGATGTTGAAAGAGTGGTCCGAAAACCCAGCCGCTATAACGCAAGCACCTGCAGAACAGAAGCCAAGCACAGCGGCCGCCATTGATCAAGAAGCCGCCGCCTATCTCGTCGGCTATTACTTCGAAAGCTTGAACGTCGGCGATATGGCAACTGCCTACGAGCTATTAAGCCAAAGCTGGAAACAGCAGGAATCTTATGAAGAATTCGCGAGTCGCAATGCCGATTTAGGGTGGATCAACATCCGCGACATCGACACAACCATCGTCGGAAACAACGCCAAAGTCATGTTCGCCCTCATCGAAGACACCGGTTCCGAACAAGTTTGGTACCAAGCCACCTACACCGTTGCTGCGGAAAACGGCCAGCACGTTATTGTTGATAAAGAATGGGAAGCAGTGGAATAAAAGGTAACATGGGGTGATCCCCTGTTACCTTTTTTGTGTGGATTGTGCTACCGCTCAAGTATGGATTTTTTGCTCATATGTATGGATTCTTTCGGTTGAAGTGTGGATATCTCTGCTCAAGTCTGGATTCTTTCCTTCGAAGTATGGATATTCCTTCCTTAACTGTGGATTCTCGTGGGTAGGCTGCATTCCAGTCCCCAAATCTGGATTCTTCTCATGCAAGTATGGATTTCTCGTGTTCAAGTCTGGATTGTTCGCCAGCATGTATGGATTCTTTGAACGGAAGTATGGATAGTTTCCGTTTAAGTCTGGATTCCCAGCACTTCAATTTGGATTCTTTCTGACGATGAAAATCCTAAAATAAAATATTTGTAAAATTTTTACTGAAACAGTAGAATAAAAGAAATCTATGACTTTTTTCACGTGCGGGACATGCCCTTTTCTTATTCTTGATAGGAAAACAGATCATAGGGAAACGTTTATTTCTCGCGGCAAAGGGGTTGTTTTATTTGGTGAAGTTTCTTTTTAAACGACAAAAGTTAAAGAGTTATTTAGAGAACTGTTCAAAAAAATGAAGAACGGTTGAACACGTTGCTCACCTATTCGAGCGATATTGTCGGGATCCTTGACAACGATGGCACGATACGTTGGCAAATCCTTCTTTTTATAGAATTCTCGGCCATGATGCGGGACACATGAAGGGGACAAGTTGTTTCTCTCTTATCCACGAAGAAGATACGGATCGGGCCGGGGAGTTTCTAAAAGAGATAAACAGTCAACCAAACGAAGCGAAGAAAATAGAGCTTAGACTCCGACATGAGGATGGACGATGGCTTGATTTTGAAGTAAGTGCTGTACATCTGCCAAACAATGAAGTGATTTCGGGCATTGTGGTCAATTACTATGAAATTACCGAAAGAAAAAAAGCTGAAAATGAGATTCAATACATGGCCACTCATGATTACTTGACTGGATTACCGAGCCGCAGGCATTTTGATGATCAACTGGACTTGCAAGTAAAACTCGCTTATTCCAACAACTCCCTGTTAGCGTTGCTCATCATAGATGTAGATGACTTTAAGTTCATCAATGAAGTGCTCGGTTATTATGTTTCTGATCAATTGTTAATAGAGGTTGGAAAAAGATTAAAGAACCGTCTCCGTCACGATGATCTCGTTGCCAGAACAGGCAGTGATGAATTTTCCGTTATGCTGACAGATATCAAAGGGACAGATAGTGTGCATGAAAAGGCTGAGGAGATTCTTCAGCTCTTTGACGAACCATTCCATGTCAATCAATACGAACTCCATCTTACCATCAGTGTCGGGGCGAGTATTTATCCTCATTCAGGTGACAATGATGCAACACTAAAAAGACAAGCGCATTTCGCGGTTGAGTTGGTTAAAAAGAACGTGAAAAACCATTATCGCTTTTTTACACCTGAAATGGATATCGGCACTTCCAAATCATTCACGTTAAAAAACGATCTAAAAAGCGCCCTCCAAAAAGATCAATTTTTCGTTCAGTACCAGCCGATTATCGATGCCCAAACGAAACAAATTGTTGCCGCAGAAGCTTTAATTAGATGGGAACATCCAGAATGGGGAACCGTGCCCCCGAACGAATTTATTATGCTTGCGGAAGAGTCCGGCTCCATCCTCCCTATTAGTGATTGGCTGCTAGATACCGTCTGTAAGCAAAATAAAACATGGCAGTCACAAGGACTTCCATCCATTAAAATTTCGGTTAACTTTTCTGTGCTGCAGTTTTTAAGCCCTGACGTTCTCGGGCATGTCGAGCAAACCTTAAACAAACATGAATTACAAGCGAAATGGCTTGGTATTGAAATAACCGAAAGTGTCATGCTTGATAAGGAAAAAAGAGCACTGGAGATGATTAAACAGTTAAAACAGCTTGGCGTTCAGGTCGCACTCGATGACTTTGGAACGGGGTACTCCAGTTTAAGTTATCTGACCCAATTTAAACCACATACGTTAAAACTCGATCGGACGTTTATTCAAGGTATCCCGGCAGATACCGATACACGTGAAGTCGTATCAGCCATCGTACAATTAGCCAAAAAGCTGTCCATTCAGGTGGTTGCCGAAGGGGTAGAAACAAAAGAACAACAGAATGTACTAAGCGAATTCGGCTGTGATTGGCTGCAAGGATACTTATACAGCCCGCCTTTGTCCTCTGAAAATTTCGAGCAGTTGTTAAAGAAAAAATATGTAGGAGAAGAGGAGAGCGTTGAAGCGCCTACAGAAGAAAGAAGAAAACATTTCCGAATCGACTTTCCTTATCCCCTCCAAGCGGTTATGACCATGACCGAGTTAAACAACAAAAAAGTGAACCTTGGCGCCACGAACATATTGGTAGAAAATATCGGACCCGGAGGACTACGCTTCCTCTCCACGATTCGATTTCCGATCAGAAACGACGCCGTCTTAAAATTCGACCTGACCCTGGCAGGAGAAAAGCAACTATTATTTGGCCGTCTCCGATGGTTTACAGAAACAAACAACCTCTACCAATACGGTGTGGAATTTATCATCGAAGAAGAGGATAGAGAAACGTTAATCCAGCTCCTCTATCACCTGCAAATTATATTACGAAAAAACCCGTTACCGGAACACACCCCGTTTTATACGGATAACATTCCCTCCTTTTTCAAGCTGAGCCCCTAAGAAACTTACGCTTGTCACGCCGGCCTCGGCGAGAACAACAACACCGTCGAAAAATCATGATTTTTCAGCGGTGTTGCTGTTTCTAGAAAGCATGGATTTCCGACTTATAAGTCTGGATATTTCTCACGTAAATATGGATTCTCCGCCTTTATATCTGGATTCCTCACGACCAACTACGGATTCTTTCAACAGAAGTGTGGATATCCTATGCTTAAGTCTAGTTTCCTCGTGCCTTAGTATGGATATTATGCGATCAACTGTGGATGGTTTGTCCTATATATGGATTCATTTCATCCAGTCGTCCAGGTATGGATATCCCCTGCTTACGTAGTCCCCAAATTTTTGTCCAAGATAAAGGTTATTGCATATGCAAGAAAAAATCCATCCCTACATATTTGTGATGTGGGGATGGATTTGTCTGTATACTCCTGCCGTTTTTACATATTGCCAAGCAGGGTTACTCCTTTATTTCGTTCCTGTCGTATAATAATGCTATATAGCTTTCATATGTAAGAGGGCAATCTATTAAATCTAATAGCTCTTCATTGGAAAGGCGGAGTTGTTTCGACATAGCACTTAGTAATGTATTGCTATATTCTTTTTTTCCATGGCTGATAACGGTACGAACGGTTGTTTTTTTATTATTGACATACAAAATAAACCGCTTGTGCCGGCTATTTGATTCTTTAAACCCTTTATCCGTAAGTGCCTTGCGAATATCTTTGGTTTTTCGTACGGTCATCTACTACTCCTCCCCCATCATCCCCAACAATTTTTCTTTCAGCTCCTGTGCATCTGCTGTAAGATACCTGTCATCTTCCATGGCATACTCATCCCAGAGAAAAGCTATTTCTTCCTTAAATGCTTTGTAAAGGTTTTTAATCGTGGTATCTGTAAGAAAAATATTCAACGGCTCAAACGTCAAATGCCAATGATTGTCCTCAAAGTCAATCGAAACACGAACGTCCTCGTTCATCCGAAAGCGGCGTCCGTCTATTGTAAGAAGATCAATTGAATGAACACCCGGTTGAACTACTCTGAACTCTTTAACAAAAGAGAGGTTTTTTAATTGCCCGTCATCTGTAAATTCTCCCTCTCCTTTCACAATAACTTCTTGGTCAAAGGCTTTCAAAATCTCTTCCGTTCTCGAGTCATCGAGCAACTGACATTTGATGTTCCCCTCGTCTGCGTCTACAACGAATGACCATAGAGGACGGGACTCTAGCTTAATCACTTTTCCAACTAATTCTACCTCTTGATCGGTAGGCTGTTCATACTCATCCATTGCTTCTTTCAAGACCGCTTTATCTAAAGAAAAATATTGATCATCATGCCCAAGCATGACCGTGTATTCACTCGTTTCGTGAGCAATTTCTGAAAAATATTGGAGCACCCGAAAACGGACGGAAGGATCTTTTATGTTTGCGGCTATACCTCTTTTGGGATTTTCCTTTACTTCATGGGTAATCTGGTGAAAAGATTGTAAAGATTCCTTGCCTACTTCCATCGTCTCATCTTGCAAATCCAATGTAGCCATAAAGCTGCCTTTTTCTGTACCAACAAGTTCTAATGTACAGGCTTCTCTTACTTTTTTTGGAACGGGACCACTTCTCCTCACTTTCGCTTCCTCAAGATAATATTCACCAAGCCTAAATACGGCGTTTTGAATGGATTGCGTAACGCTGTTTAAAAGTGGGAGAGGAACTCTCCCCGTTTTTACTTTTGCTCCGGCAAACTTCACTTTAATTGGAGGCACGTTATTCACTCCCTTCTATATGGGGAAATAGGTGATAAATAATTTTTGTAAAAAGAGTGAAACAGTGTACAAAGTTATTGATACACTTAATACCCGTTGCGCTTGTATACTAAAAATTTTCTCTACACTTCTATGCATATTTTCTATAGTATATCCCATTTTTGTAAGGAAAACAGCAGTGACTGACACTATGTTAATAATACGAGCTTAACCATGCTGCGCTAAGTAGGGATTCCTTCTCTGACAGCATGGATTCCTCATGTATGAGTTTGGATTTCACGTGCTTAAGTCTGGATATTGTGCGTTCAACTGTGGATTATTTGTTCCTATGTATGGATTCCTCTCGCGCAAGTGTGGATATTCCCGGCTTAAGTCGCGATTTTCCGCTTTCCTCCCTCTGACGACTTCATGCTAGCATCTACTGCGAATACTTTATTCATAACGTTGGACGATTTTGAACAGACCCTTCATACTATTCCTATATATACACGAGTGACTGGCTGTATAGAACGAAAGGAGTTGATAGAGATGAACGTGAAGGAAGAGTTCAAGCGGTGGGCTGATTTCTTTGATAGTTTGGATCACTGCTACATGTCGGACCCAAAACCAAAAAATCAAGATGGCCGATTAAAAATTACGAGTGTAACGAAGGTTCCTTGGAGTGAAAGCCTAAAACCGCAATACAACGAGGACCCGGACAAAATTGGGTATCTGTTTCCACAGAAGAAAGGCATCAAGCTTGCTATCGATTTTCTGCCTCGTGATGTCGCCGCCGACGATGTGTATCGTTTTATGAAGCCTTATCCTCACATAAAGGAAACACCCGCAGACCAACGCGCTTCAGGGAGTATGTCCTGGTGGAGGTATAACACAGGAGACGATTTTAACACACTAGAGCTGGTTATCCGCAACCACGAAATAGGCACGATCAAGCTGGACAACGAGGAGACCCGCCATTTCTTTCAACAAATTGTAAGTGGAGATAATAGGTAGTTTTCATTTAATAGGAATATCCCCGTTTAAAAAAGACTCCAGGCTCGGAGTCTGGAGTCTGTATGGATATTTTGCATGTGACTATGGATTGTTTGTTCCTATGTATGGATACTTTCATGCAAAGTGTGGATATTGTCTGCTCGAGTTTGGATTATCCGCCCGTAAGTCTGGATATCTGCTGCTCAAGTATCGATAGTCATGCGTTAGTTTGGATTGGCTAATCATCCTAAGAAAAGAAGTATCTTCCTCCCTAATATATGAATAAGTTCGATAGATTTTACTTTTGCTGTCCAAGCTCATATCAGGACTTATAAGGAGTTTCACACAAAAAAATTACGCTACATGGAAGGATGTGGCGCAAATTATTGAAGCATTTAAATCCTTCAACGGACAAACAACCTACAAGGTGTCCATATTCTTGTCATTATCCCCTATCTACCTTGGTCAGGAGAAAGAAAAAACTAGAGATTCAGGTAAAGATAAATAGTGCCTCTCTTCCCTGAAGTACTCGCTCGGGGATCCAAATTCTAGTTGATCTTCCCGCAGAACCCCAATGCGCATTCTAACTCCAACGGCAAGTATTACAGCAAAATAGTGGGAAAAAGCAAAGTTTATTACCCAAAATGATAAGTTGCCTTGTCACTTGACGTTCACAAGTGGTTGCAAGCATCTAAAAAACTCTTCGAAATGGCATAAATGTTTACTCATTCTTTTTGCAGCGTCCTTGGGATCCTTATTGTAAATGGCATGATAAATACCCTCTAGTTCGTTATTTAATGTGTTCCTTAAATGCATAGGTACATTTATATATTTAAACAGCGGGACTATTACACGGGATATCGCTGTAAAACCTAGATTAATTAATCTATTTTTTGTTGCTAATGAAATATAATTATTAAAATTATAGTTATTTTTGCAAAACAACAAATCCGTCAATGGTTCATTATTTAAAAAATTTATGCTTTCCCTGAGTCTTTGTAAATCCTCTTCATTCCTTCGTAAAGCTGCCAGATATGCTGCTTCGACTTCAATCATTTTTCTCATTTCAATAACCTCTTCTAAAGTAATCCCACCTATGCTTAAAGATAAGCTTAAAGAGTCACCAAAGTTTTGTTTGATGGCTTCTTCCGTAACTACAGAAACGTAATGTCCCCCACTTCTACCAGACCTCGTTTCTATTAAGCCTTCCGAAGATAGTGAATTTAATGCACCTCTTACCGTATTTCTACTTACATTTAATCTTTCTGCCATCACTGTTTCGCTAGGTAACTTCTCACCTTCTCTTAAATCTCCATACACAATGGCTTGTTTGATATAATCAGCTATTTGCTCCGTCACACTATATATCTCAAAATCACTTAGGAAATCAACTTTTTGGGAGTTCACTATAATTGCCTCCTTCCATACAATAAGTTATTAGTAACTCCCCTTTAATCCCTGACTATTAATTCTCTCTTCCAAGACCGTCCCCGCTTAACTCCCAACCAAATTGTGAAGCGGAAAGGTCATGTGCGGTGTGCGGATTTGACCCTTCCACTGCTTCACCATTTAAGGAACCTTCTTTGTGATTACCTTTATCTCCAACCTGGCATTCCTCTAAAATAAAATAGTTCTCTTGGTTCATTGACCGTTCCTGCAGATTCTTTGATTCTTTTTCAATTAGCAGGGAATCCCCAAGAATATATTCTTCTTGCTCCATATTAGATCCTTCTAACTTGATCATTTTCGTTACAGTCTGAATCCACAATAAATCCCCTTAGATAGTAAAGTGAATTTTTAAATTATTCTTGATAAAAATGCTAAAATAAATCAAAATACTCTCGTTGTTCCCAATTCGTTACAACCCGCTCATGGTTTTCTATATTATTCTCTTCTACAAATGCTTCGTACCGGGAGATTTCACTTTCTTTCATTTTAACGATATAATCCACAAATACATCACCCATTTTATTACGATATAAAGTATCTTTCTTTAATGCTTCTACTGCCTCTCTTAAACTTATAGGTAATAATTCACGCTCTTCATTATAAGCTTCTCTACTAGATAATCCAGGGTCAATCTTTTCCTGAATACCGTGAAGGCCGGCAATAATTTGTGAAGCCAAGTACAAATAGGGGTTAGCAGCCGGTTCTCCAACTCGATTTTCAAACCGGATGTTTTTTTCACCCGGGGCGCCAATGACTCTCAGCATTGCACCGCGGTTATCATCCCCCCAACCAGCTCTATCGGGTGCTAGTGAATTTGGATTCAGTCGCTTAAATCCATTGATTGTTGGGGTTGTAAAAACAGTGGAAGCTCTAGCATGCTTTAAGATACCGCCTATAAAATGTTTCCCTGTCTGAGACAATGGTTCGAGCTGCCGTTTATCTTTCAGTAGATTTTCACCTGTGGCTATACTATTAATAGACTGATGTAAATGCCACCCACTCGACACGAAACTTGAGAACGCCGGTCGGCACATAAAAGAGCCGATGTATCCATGTCTCTTACATATTTGCTTCACAGTGTTCCTAAACAGCAGCATCGTGTCTGCTGCATCTAAGCCATTTAATGGAGCAAACGTAAACTCTTTCTGACTTGGCCCCCATTCGTCTTCTATTGTGTTTAACGGTAAACCAAGTAAGGAGAGGGCATTATAAATCTCCTGCAAAATACTATCCGCTTCATCTAAATGTGATTCTAAGTGATACTGATAGCCTCGTGCCGACGATAAAACGGTAGGCGCTTCTGCTGAAACACCGGGTCCTCCCATATACTCAGGCCTTAATTTGTTATCTTCAATTTTCATTAAGTGCCATTCTACCTCAATCCCTGCAACATATTCATAGCCGGCATTTTTAAATTCATTAAGGGCTTGACGTAGAATTCCGCGACTATCAAAGGGTAAAGGTCTTCCATCCTTTAAATACGCATCCGTTAAAATCCATCCAGTGTGTGGTGCCCACGGCAGTACTTTAAAAGTCGATGGGTCTGGAATAAGACGATAATTAGGACAGCCAGTCATTTCTTCTGAATCAAATCCTCCCCCCTCAATAAAAGGATTAAACACAATGGCGCTTCCCGTATCAAAAAAAAGAGGCCCCGTATTAAATTCAAGTCCGTTTTCCAGTGCACCCAGAAATGCTGGTACGGTCATCGATTTTGCTCGTGAAATCCCATGTTGATCTGCCCAAGCTACACGGATAAGGCGAATATCTTGTTCCTTAATTGTTGCTTTTATACGCTCAATCATTTCATCTTCTTCTTTGGTTCTCAAATTGTGCATATCAACAAATCCAAAGCTTGTCTGGGACATTTACTTTCCCCCTATTTTTAATTTAGATGACACTCGGTCTATGAAACGGGCTAATAATCTAATATTTTTTTCATCCTGCAAAATCTCAGGATGCCATTGTAGTGCAAAGATAGGTGAAATACCTGGTTTTGCTTCATAAGCCTCGACGAGCCCGTCCGGTGACCAAGCTAATGGATTTAAAGAAGGCGCCAAAGCATCGATTCCTTGATGATGCCACGAATTCACGTTACTTTCTTTACCAAGAATATCAGCAATCCAACCAGTTGTTTTCACTTTATGTGTATAGGCTGCCGGTCCCTTTGAAGACCGGTGTTCAATTTCAGTTGACCAATCAGGCAAATGTTGATGGAGCGTGCCTCCTAACACTACGTTCACCATTTGCACACCACGACACACCGCAAAAACCGGTTTCCCTTCTTCAATGGCTAGTTCAATGATACTCTTTTCAAAACTATCCCTTTTCCCGTCTTTCTCAAAAAAAGTCTGTGGATGTGGGGACTGATCATAAAAATCCGGGTTCACATCGGGTCCTCCTGGACTAACAATGATATCTAAATGATCAATAATACTAAGATCCTCGTTAGGAGAAATGAGACAAGCATGACACCCAACCTTATTGAGATATGACAAATAATTTTCCGCACTATACAACACTCTCTCTGTTGTATAGCTTGTATTATCGGGACTAACACGTTCTACTTCCTGAGTAAACGGTGTTTTCAAATCATAAATTGTTCCTATAACACCAGCTAATAGTTTCAGTGTTCATCTCCCCCTTAATCGTCTTTCTATTGGTGATTTCCATGGCCGTATTTCATCTAATTCAGATAATGATTTCATTATTTTTTCATGATCCTTCTTATCCAATGCGATCCACGTGTCATCTGGTATTTCATCGTATATACTGTAGTCCCAAGTTTCAGATTCATAAATACACGCAGTTAAATGTTTATACTTTTCAATCAATTTTTCTTGGTATTCCACTTTCCTAGTTAGCTTTTCAAGCTGTAAGGTTAACGAATGATCACTGTCTTTCATTTAATTAAACCTCTCCCTGCACCTTTCTGACTTGTTAATCACCTGCATCAAATGCATGTACTTTGCTTCATTACAGCATAAAGGTTAAATTTTTATGTGCTTGATCGGAGTCAATCAAATTAACCATTTTCATTGCTATTTTCCAATCATCGTTCTCCTTTTGCAATTTATATCCTGTCCAACCAGCAAAACTTCTTAATACACCGACTCGAAACTCATGCAAACAAAAATTAGATCTTATTAATAATTCATTTTCATTAGATCCCTCGGTTACTTCTATATTTGTTATCATGCGCCTTGTACGTGAAAGTGGTAGTTGAGAGTATGCATATCCAGTTCTGATTCGGTATACCCTATCTTCCAAACGACGACGGTCATCAAAAGCAATCGATACTTCTTTTCTAGGATCTCCTCCCCCTGGAATCGTAGGAATCCAATACAAGCATTTCTTACTATAAAGAGATAACCATTCCTCTAAGCGTAGTTCATCCAATAGTCGAGCTTCTTTAAGTAAAACACGTTCTGCTTCATCTTTTCGCTCGACTGAAACGGGCAAAAAATCATCTTCCATTCTTTTTACATCAGCTAAAGTATTTTCATAAAATTGTGGGGTCACATAAAATGAAGTAAGTGATGTATTTTCTATTCCTGGCAATTTACTTTTCTCCTTTCCACGCTAAGTAAGCGTTTCCATTCTTGGAAGTAATTTCTCATTGGTGTTTCATCCGTAACGGGAGCCGTAATCACACCCCTTTTATCAGTGGTTTGTCTGTCTGGCACGTTATACCCTCGATTAAACATAACCCATTCTACTTCCGGGATACTCAAACCCCTCTGACATTCTGCAAAATTAGCAACATCATCGGGTTCTCCAAAGGCAGGAAAATCTTCCTGTGAGCGCATGCGTAACGTATTGACTTCATCAGGTAATTCATCAACTGTCGTTGCATACCACGTCAACTGTGTTTGGTTTACGGAAATTGGTTCAATTACTTGAATTTGGTTTCCTATAATAAGCAGGTTTGGGAAAATGGATAAATTCATTTGAGCACCTGCCGTCCAATCTAAATAATCTTCTGCTTTCTCTTTAAATTTTTCTCTAATAGTTTTTTCATAAGCTTCTCGACCGGGTTGGGGACGTTGTTGCTCCCAACGGTCACCCACTTGATTATACATGGGGCGCTGATCTAAGAACACGTGTCCATTTCCTAAATACTGAACATACATTGGAGACCTATCTGGATTTTTACCAAAGTAAGTCATATCTTTATCTTGCTCAAGGTTATATCTTTCGCCAACTGCGAGTAATGAACGGTGCGAAAACGAAACATGATATCCATCCGCTGCATTATCGAATACAAACTTCCAATTTCCCTCTAATGTCATGCGGTGCGCACTGCTTCTTACAACTAATTCACCCTCATACCGATCTATCCATTGATCTAACAGTTCTTTTGCATTGCCTAGATAGTCTTGTAAGCTACAAATATCATCACTTATCGTACCAAAAATAAAACCACGATAACTTTCTACTTTCGCTAGTTGCTTTAAATTTAATTCATTTTTATCGAAGGATTCACCATAGCCGTCTCGACCCCACGGCACACCATTCAACCTGCCATCGTTTGAGAAATTCCAACCATGATAAGGACAGATAAAATTCCGTGTATTCCCTTTATCCGTTCGACAAATAGTGGCGCCACGGTGTGTACAACGATTAAATAGCGCACGAATAACCCCATCGTTGTCGCGACTTACAATTATAGGACGAAGACCGAGGTAGGTTGTCTTATAGTCATTTACATTGGGGATCTCACTTTCGTGTGCCAAATAAACCCATGTATCACCAAATACTTTTCTCATTTCCAATTCAAAAATCTCTGGATCTGTATATACGAAACGATGCACACGGTCATCTTGAATTAAATAGTCCCAATCCCACTTCGTCATTGTTTTCTCCTCCTTCGCTAGGAAATATTCACGAAACCCATTTCCAGTTTATAATTCTATTCTACCACTGATGGAGTCTATTTAATTGTTCAATAATTGTACAATTAAATATATTTAAAAAATTAAAAAACATACCTCGAAAATCCCGATCTTCCTTACACCTCCGGTTTCCTTGTACAAAAAAGAAGGAGCTACCCTGGATGAAAGGTAACTCCCTCGCTTGAATATAACTATTGGCTAATGGACACTCCCCACTACCCTTATTCTGTTTTGCTGTCTCAAGAAAGAATATAAGGCTGAAAGGCTGTTTCTAATTCTTGATGCAGTTCTTTGCATTTGGGGAGTACGGTAAATTGAATGATTTCCTGTACTTTGCCATATTGCTTTTTCTCATAAGCGGTGACCGTGACTTCCAAAGCTCTTTGAACCTGTTGAAGTTTGGTTTCTAAATCTGACTGCGGCATATCTGGGGCAACTGGTGCAACCGCTTCTTCTACGCTCGAAAAAGCAGCAACAATATCCTCAAACAAAAATACGGTATCCTCCATCTTCCCCTGGCCAAACAACGTTTGCATATGCTGCAAGCCCTCGATCATCGTATGACTCAATTCAACCGACTGCTTCATCACGTCTATATACTTCTCCATCGAATCACTTCTTTCCGAAACTTCCTTGTTAAAAAAACTTTCTACTACATATATCGGCAAGATGAACTTAACTTTTAGACCAAAGCCCCTACCCACAAGCAGAGACTGAAATACAACGGGCTAAAACATTTGAAAACCTAAACGGTTATTAATAAAAAACTATATTAAAACTGAAGTTAATAGGCCTACCCATGTGGATAACAGGATACAGTAACCACCCATAACGTGGCGGCTATGGAGGCTGACGATGCCTAAAATCGATAAAGCCCAGTAAGGTTGTATTAAGTTCGTCCAAACATCTCCCTAGCCGTCATCGCTGTCAAACTAGAATCCACTCCCAATTGCAGAACGACAAGTACCTGTAATGGACCTTGCAATTCCCACTGCCCCCCGCCGGAAGGAGAAAGAATATTAATAAATCCTGCAGCCCAATAAATTTGATAACAGTAGACGGATGAAAAATATAGTTTGAGAAGTAGGAATAACACCCATAATATCAACTAAAAAATGATCTTCAGTCGCAACCGTTAAACCGGAACTGGATAAACCAGCACTGCAAAGAATATTGACCATTAACTGGGGAACTGAGCCCGATATTCATTAACATATCTCTTTTCCCACAGTTAAGTAAAAAAGGGAACCTATTTCTTGTTCTGACTCGGCGGTCTTGGGGGTCTCTTTGTTTTTGGGGGATTTTTCAACCCGTGATTTACCTTGGTATTAGGGTTAATTTTCGGTATCTTTTTGTTATTCGCCACTTGCTTCATCCTCACTTTCATATATTTCTATAATAATTTTTGATTCAATATTAAAATTTATATAATTAAACTTCATGTCATGTAGAAATCTTAACTCTTGTCCCTCCTCCTTATAAACATTTACGTCTCCCAAAACAAGCTCCCTCTTATTATCTTTTTGTGAGAAAGCTATAACCGCACCTTGATAAACAAGCATAGTATCGTAATCTCGTATTGTTACCCACTCTATATCATTAGAGCTTAAAAGGAAATCCCATACATCGTCCTCTCCATGTTTATTGGAAATCTGAAATAAATTAGAAATTGTATAAACATACTTTTTGTTGATTACTACCACAAAAACCAGTCCTATTATAATTCCAATAAAACTTGCTATAAACACCTCATTGATATGTATTTCTGCATTATTATTTAATAATGATCTTAAAAATGAAACTTCCCACGTAGGGATAAGGTCTTTTTCAATAACGAGCCTGTTATTCACATAAACAATCAATAGTAATAAACCATAGGAAGCCATACTCAAAAGATAAGAATGTAAAATAAAATGAATAGATTGCCTTTTTCTATGTGTAGTAAGTAAATCAATGATTATCGTTGCTATAATTCCTGGTAGAAATAAAAGCAAAATCCTTACTGTTAACTCAGATATCCCTATAACTATCCCCCCTATATTAAAAACAAGAGACCCCAGCCTAAGCTGGAGCCTGTAAAGTGTTTTAAAAGTATTATTGAAGTAATTGCAGGACTGATTGTGGCTTTTGGTTAGCCTGTGCTAGCATTGATTGAGACGCTTGAGAAAGGATGTTTGTACGTGTCATTTCCATCATTTCTTTCGCCATATCAACGTCACGGATACGAGACTCAGCTGCTGACAAGTTCTCAGAAGAGTTACCTAGATTAGAAATAGTATGCTCTAAACGATTTTGGTATGCACCTAAATCAGACCGTTGAGCAGAAACCTTTTCAATTGCATCATTAATCACACTAATTGCAGCTGATGCATTTTCATGTGTGGAAACATCCAATGCATACTCTACATTATTATTATCAGTACCGTTAGTTACATTCTCAGATGAAACCAATTTAGCTTCCTCACCATTTTGAGCTGTAACAATTCCACCAGCTTCAACACCAGTTATTCCTAGTGCAGCTGAACGCATATCTCCAATTTCAACAGTCATACTTTGGCCAGTATTAGCACCAATTTGGAATGTTGCTTGGAATGGAGTATCAGATAATTGTGATTCTCTTTGAGCACCGTCCTCCATTGTGAATGTCCCTTCAGGACCACCTTTAGTAGCAGTGATATTTAATTGATGTGCATTAGTACCATCTTTAGATAATGCAAGATCATCTATTTTATCATTTGCTTGTTGTACAATAGCATCAACTAAATCTTCTTGAGCAGTAGCTGCTGCTCCAGTTGTATCAATACCAGATATGTTTACTGCAATATCGGCATCACCTGAATACTGACCATCATCTGCATTATAGAATTCAATACTTTTACCGTTTATAGTCAACCCTTTGCCAACTAATGCATCTACTTCAGCTGCGACATCAGTACCGGGGATAGCCGTATCAAATGTTATATTCCCAGAAGCATACGTGTATTGGTCACTAGTACCTGATTCGACAGTACCCACATTGGCTGTATTATCCGAACCATCATTGTAAAATGCAGCTACATCAGCTACTGCAGTAACTGTACCTGCACCTTTAGCATAATTACCCTCAGATGTTGCTTCAATTGTTAATCCATCCGGGCCAGATGTTCTGATATCAAAATCTGAAGCATCTATACTCGCATTTTTACTAATCATTTCTTCTAATGTACTCTTAACTAAATCACGAGTCTGTCCTGCAGATGTATTTGGGTCTGTTCCATCAACTCTTAACAATAGGTCTGCTGAATTTCCTGAAATATTTGATGCTGTCCCTTGTGGTCCATCAGGAGTATTAGCAGTAGTATCCGTAGAGATATTAAAAGTGAAATCTTGACCACCAAAAGAAAGTTTAAATTCTTGACCGTCAAAACCATTAGCAGCTTCCTTAAAATCAATAGTAAGTGAAGCATCTGTTCCTGGTGTAACAGTACCTGCAGTTACTGAAGATGTCGTTGCGCCTGTAGTGGCTAAATCTAGTTCTTTTACAGCTTCAAAGTTTTCAGAACCAACACCTTTTAGTACTTTTTGTGTGTTGAATTCAGTCGTGTTACCAATACGATTTATCTCAGAAGAAAGTTGATTCATCTCTTTTTGTATTTCATTACGGTCTACTTCTACGTTAGTATCATTTGATGCTTGTGTAGCAAGCTCACGCATACGTTGTAGAATGTTATGTGTCTCTTGTAATGCTCCCTCGGCTGTTTGGATCATTGAAACGCCGTCTTGAGCGTTACGACTTGATTGATCTAAACCGCGGATTTGCGCACGCATTTTTTCAGAAATTGCTAGACCTGCTGCATCATCCCCTGCTTTGTTAATACGAAGACCTGATGATAGCTTCTCCATTGAGTTAGAGTTTGCATTTTGGTTGATTCCCATCTGCCGATAAGTATTCAACGCGGGAATATTGTTATTAATAATCATGTAAATAATTCCTCCTTGAATGGGTTTTTCGTTCCGTTCCACGTCCTTGTGGTTGAAACGTTTGTTTATGTTCGGATAAAACGTTACGCTGTCGGCCGCCAGGGTTTCGTTTTATCCTTTCATTGATAATATCGGCGGGGGCATTTTTTTCTTAAGGGTTTGTTTCGTGATTTTTGGAAAAAGTTTTTGTTATGGTTGCGGGTGTTTTATCATAGTCTGTTTTAAAAGATGAATCAATTTCATAAATGATTAATTAGATCAAAAACACGAATTAGATAATTGTTTGATTAATTAGGTTATCTGTTGATTGTAACGGAAGGCGGCGACTCCGACGGGAATAGCATGAATCTTGAGACTTCGCAATGAGCGTAAGCGCGGTCTCGAACTGATGTCGCCCTTGTGCCTGTAGGTGAAAGCGTCCGCCTGCAGTGGAAATCGTCCTGTCCATGCTATATCTAAGGTATATGATTTTGGGGGCGGTTGGATGGTTTATTTTCCAAAGGACGGAAGGGGGAGTTTTTATGGGGGTTCGGTTGATTAAGGCGGCGGTTGTGTATTTTTTGATTGGTGTGTTGTTTGGGTTGTATATGTCGGTGTTTCATGTGTTTGATTTGGCGACGGTGCATGTGCATGTGAATTTGCTTGGTTGGATGTCGCTTGCGATTGCGGGGGTGTTGTATCAGTTGTTTCCGCAGCTTGCGGCAACGGCTGCGGCGCGGTGGCATTTCTGGCTTCATAATATCGGGCTGCCAGTGATGATGGTTGGGATTGCGCTTGCGATTACGACCGGGGTGCCGCTGTTCTTCCCGATCGCAACGCTCGGCGGGCTCGTGACGGTTATCGGGA
The DNA here is from genome assembly GCF_022458745.1 of Bacillus piscicola. Taxonomy (GTDB): domain Bacteria; phylum Bacillota; class Bacilli; order Bacillales; family Marinococcaceae; genus Alteribacillus_A; species Alteribacillus_A piscicola. The sequence goes on along the minus strand of NZ_JAJJJF010000001.1, from coordinate 192,436 downwards.
TAATTATTTTTGTCGTGAACGTCCTGCGCCATATTGACCGCCCGGCCGGAGTTTAATATGGAAAAAATCCACCTGTCCCGCAACTGGGGGTTGAGATGGATTTTTTGGTCCTTTCATCAGCTTGGTGATTATCCTTATTCTGTCGTTTGCTTGTCGTATTTTTCTTTAATTGCCTCTCTCATGCTTTCGATGTTGTCGGCACTGATGTTTTCGAGTTCTTCTTTTAGTTCGCGCTTCGCTTGTTTTAAATTTTTTTCGACGTCGTTTCGGCGGGCGTTAAATTTGTCGAGCTGGAAGACGTCGATTATTTCTGCTTTATACAGGGCGCGGGAGGCACGGCTTATGTTGTTGAACATTCTTGTTGTTTTTTGGCCCCATTCGTTTGTGTAACCGAGCCTGTCAAAGGAATGGCGGACGCGTTTGGCATCGATGTCTTTCAGGGCATCTTTTTTCCAATCGTCCCAGGCTTCTAACACTTCTTCTGCGCGGTCAAATTCTTCCTGCAGTTCCTCCTGGTCATTCGCCTCGGCAAAGATTCCACCCGAGACGTCGGCCATTTCTTTTAGCTGCTGCTGGGCTTCGGTATCGACGTTGAATCCGATGATGTTAATAATTGGCTTGGCGCCGGAGTCCGCGAGCGAACGGGCTACTTCGACGGGATCGCCGCCGCACGTCTCTACGCCGTCGCTCACTACATAGATTAAGTTGGTGTTGTTTTCGGTGTCATATTCCTGAAGAGACGCCTCCGCTTCTTGTAAAGCTGCCGCGAGCGGCGTCCACCCCGCTGGTTCGATTTTTTCCAGTTCTTGTTGGAACGTTTCTTCCTTGTACGGTTCATACCCATACACTTGTTCAATCGCGGAACACGACAGCTCTTTATCGCTGTTGTCCCCTGTTCCTTTATGCCCGTAGACTCGGAAGGACACGTTCGCTTCTTCAGGCACTTGTTGCATGAAGTCATCGATCGCTTCTTTCGCGATGTCCATCATTGTTTTATCGCCAATATAGGCGCCCATGCTGCCGCTCGCATCCAGCAGGACTTCGACGTTGTAGTTTTCTTTAAAATGAAAGCGCGCATCCGGCAAGTCTGGGTCACCGAACGAACCGAACTCCCACTTTTTAATGACATCCTGTGGGTCGGGAAAATCCTCCGCCACGAGGGAATAGACATATTGAAAATAGCGGTCATACTCCTCCTCGCTCGCCTCCTTAGGAAGGGGCTCGAGCACGCTCACATCCGCTTTCAATTCTTCCTTCTGTTCATCCGTCCAGTCGGAGGAATAGATCGGGTACTTGCCCTTTGGCTGGTTAATAAACCCCGCCGCATCTTCCGGAACCTCAGGCAGGTCGGCCCATATTTCCTCGTTACTCGCAGGGGCCGTACTCTCTTTTTCCTCATCGGTGGTGTTCGCTTTATCTGCTTGTTCGTTCGTTTCTTCCTCACCGTCTCCCTCGTTCGTCACCGCTTCACTCGGAGGCTCCTCCCCCTTATCCGCGGCACACCCCGCGAGGAACAGCCAGGCCGCTGCGATGAAAATGGACAGATAAATTTTATCCTTTCGCATTCCCCTCACCCTTTGATGATCATACTTGCAGCCGGCTTTTCTCGTTAACACTTGTCGGCGCTGTAAAAATCCATTGCCTTCTATTATAGACACGGCTGATAGGGAAAAGAAGGGATTTCCAGAAAATTGGAAGAAGGGGTAGTATATCTAAAAACCGGTTCCGCTTGGTCCTTCCCATCTTCCCTTAACTTGGAAGCATGAATCATTCAGGTTATGTATTTATTCATAAAGATTCAGGAAGGGAAAGTATGTTCTCATATATATTTCCAAACCTATGAAACTGTGAGATAATAAACCAAGCAGCTAACACGCAGGATAGGCAATGGCCAAACCCTCAACGAAAGGGGGTGAGGCCAATGGTTACATTGCGACGTACAGGACGTACTAGCACCGCCGTTCCTACAGGACGTAGTGGTTTTAGGCGGTGTACCTTAAACACGATGATATCCTTTGGGATTCTAATCATAACCATCGTCGCAGTCATTGTAACCATCTTGCAAAACAAATAACCTATCCTGCGTCTACCTGGAAAGTGCACGCTTGGATAGGTTATTCACTATTCTTAGCCATTGCCTTTCTTGCTAAAGCTGCAAGACAGCATCCGTGTTCGCGCACGGGTGCTGTTTTTATTATATACCTCCATTATAACGTAGTATTCCTCTTTTGCAAAATACATAAAAAAATTAGGTAGAGACCACCAATTCATGAATGTCCAAGTCTCACGCCTGCTGGATCGTGCGGGGGATTTATTTAATTTTCACATCTCCCGTTTCTCTCAAAAATCCCTAACCACCTATGCAGGAAATGGAAAATGAAATATGTCTTTTCACGGTCTTTTTTCTTAAACAAACGTTTGATTAAATTTTTATCGTGTGTGCCGTCGGGATAAGGGTTTTATTTTGGAGGCTCGGTGACTTGACGACGTCATACGCATGCTTGAGGGTCGTTATTTTGTAGTTGTTGTATTTTCACGACCTCATAGGGATGCTATGATGTCTCTATTTTGGTGTTTCTTGGATTTCAAAGCTTCATACACCGCCTATGACGTCGTTATTTTCACCGCACGCTCTTTTCACGGCTTCATACGACTTCTATGATGCTGCTATTATTACCGTTCCACGTTTTCGCAACATCATTGGCCCGCTATGACGTCGCTATTTCGGCGACTCTCTGATTTCATGACTTCATACGGTCTCGATGACGCTGCTATTTCAGGCATTCTACCATTTCACGACGCCATAGGACTGATATGATGCCTTTATTTCAAAGACTCTCTGATTTCATGACTCCATACGAGTTCAATGACGCTTCTGTTTCGATGTTTGCTTGATTTCACAGTTTCATACACCGACTATGACGTCGTTATTTTCACCGCCCACTCTTTTCACGACTTCGCACGGCTGCTGTGCTGCCTATATTTTTACCGTTCCGCATTTTCGCAACATCATTGAGCCGCTATGATGTCGCTATTTCGGTGACTCCTTCGTTTTGAAGGCGTCATTCGAATATAAAGCCTGCCATGAGCATCAGCGGCAGGTTCTTTAAGTTGTTCAGCGTTGGTTTTGTAGTTTTTTTCTATCAAGGCTTTGCGGTGGTTTTTCCAGCCAACCATTTTTGATCGCAATTTTCGATCCAGCGTTTGCATATTTTCCAACTCGCGCAGACAACTGGCTGTACTCGCTGATGATGTCACTTCGCAAACTTCCTGTTATGCCTTGCCCGAAGTTTCCAATAGCCAGGCTGGCTAAAGCAGCATTTAGCCCCATAATCAATTTATCGGAAAAAGGAGCGACCGTACTTTCTGTAACAATGGAATCAGACGAAAACGGTGTGTCCGTACCATTTTCATCAAGCATTTCTTCAAACGTTTTTATTATTTCGGTGCATACCACCATGCCTTCCTGTAAATGTTTTCTCACCTCTTGTGATTCAGCTGCTTGCGCCAGGCCCACAAATAACGCTCTCGCTATAACATTCATCTCAATATTATTTGAGATATTGGCAATTTCAATCGCGAGTAACGGTCTTTTGTTCCGAGTTAAATGGCCTTTTAAAAAGTGCTCATCTTGGACAAATTCGACTTGTTTGCTGTAGGGAATATAGGGAGTGCGGACAAGTATGCCCTGCTTTTTCATCAGTTCCACAATCGTATCGTATAACTTGGCACTTTCCTTTACGATCGATAAGTAAAAATCTTTGACGTCTTCTCGGTAAGCAGTCCCCAGGGCCATGCCATTGATATTAGTTCCTGTCCTCCCCATGCATTGCAAATAACGTAAACAAAACGTTTCGGAAAATAACTGTGGGGCATTATCGTTAACATCCGCGTCGGAATAGCCCTGTGGAATTGGTATGTTTTCCTTTTCGAAAATGGCTGCAATCGATGCTAAGTGATTTTCTGAAAGCTCTTTTGCATGTTGGATAACTTCTTTTGTTGCGGGCTCCTTACAATGTGCCAGGAAATGCTTCATGACACAGCGATTCATGCTGTCAGACATATAAGAATTCCACAAATTACCTAATTCGGATGCTGTAATATCAGGGTTATGTCCCATCAAAAGTCCTCCTTCTTTGTGAGTTATTTTGAAACAGAAGGAGTGAATTATGTATAAGAAATATATTTAAAAGAAACCGTACACATGAGAATGAACGCCCTATTCCAGGTATGCAGCCTTTTTTACACTAGACTTTACACATGAAAATGGAGGGTTGGATATCATAGCATCATACACTTACGATGGTGTCGTTATCTAAACGGAATTGTTATTTCACGGTGACAGCGAGCTGCTACGGTATCTCTATTTCAAGAATCCTTCGTTTTGGAGACTTCAAAGGGGCTAATGACGATACTATTTTGACGACCATGCGTTTTTGTGGCGTCATACACTGTCTATGCAGGTGTTATGTTGGCCGGTTTCTCATTTCAAGGCATCATCCCATCGCTATGACGTTGCTATTTCTGTGATTGTAGAATTTAAAAGCGTCATAGGGCTGCTATGACGGTGCTATTTTATGGGTTAGTGGTTTTCACTACTCCATTGAACGACTAAGACGTCGGTATTTCAGCGGCTCGCTGATTTCATGACTCCATACGGTCACTATGACGTTGCTATTTTAGACATTCCACGATTTCACGACGCCATAGGACGGCTATGATGCCTCTATTTCATTGATTTTCTGATTTCACGACTTCATATAGTCTCTATGACGCCGCTATTTCTTCACTTCCCTATTTTCCCGTCATCATACAGCCCCGATGGTGTTGTTATTTTTTCAGTCTCCTCATTTGACTACTTCATACGATGCCTATGATGTCGTATTTTTCGACCCCTTCTCTTTTCACGACACCATACAACCTCTATGACGTCGCTATTTCGGCGACTCTCTAATTTCATTACTTCATACGAGCCCTGCGACGCTTCTATTTCAGCCCTTTCAACATTTCATAGCTTCAGACAGGTGCTATGATGTTGTTATTTCAGTGTTTCTTCATTTTCACGCCTTCATACAACCTCTATGAAGTCGTTATTTTCTCGATCTTCTCATTTAACGACTTCATACACGCCCAATGACGCCTTTATTTTGACGCCTTCTCTTTTTCACGACGTCATCGGGAGGCAATGACGTCGCTATTAGGAAGAACGGTTCATTTCACGGCTTCATACAAGCACAAATACGATAAAAAACAGGAAGGACTCATCAAATAGCGAGAGTCCTTCCTGCACCAGGTGTTAGTCTCCGAATCGTAATTCTCCTTGATACGCGGCACGGTAGCGGTCGCGTATGTCATCCAGTGTAAACGGCTTCGGACTGCGGGCAAGGAGTCTGGTCTGTTTGATGCCGTTCGCAGCAAGGGTCTCGATATCTTTTTCTTCAATGCCAAACGCACCGAGCGTGGAAGGTATGCCGACGTCATCGACAATGTGCTTCAACTCTTTTACCGCTGCCAATGCGGCTTCTCGTTGGTTGAGATGCGCCGTTTTCACACCGAGGGCTTCTGCCATCCGGGCCATTTTAGGGAGGCAGGCCGGCCAGATGTAATCAAAAATATACGGAAGAAGAACGGCATTGGATTCTCCGTGCGCGATTTTGAACAACCCGCCGAGAGGATAGGCTAGGGCATGCACACCTGCTACTCCCGCATTATAGAAACTGAGTCCGGCGAGAGTACTTCCCCACGACATATCGCTCCGTGCTTCTCTGTCCGCTCCGTTCCAGACGGCTGTCCGGATGCTGGAAGAAATTCTTTTGATCGCTTCGAGAGCCAGTGCATCGGTTAACGGCGTGGCATTCACGGATACAAACGATTCCACCGCATGAGTGAGGGCATCCACGCCGGTGGACGCGGTAATCCGCGGCGGCAGGGTGTACGTTAATTCCGGGTCCACTACCGCTGCATCCGCGAGCAAGTATTCGTGGGTGATCACATCCTTGGTGTCTTCCAGCGAAAATACGGAAATATCGGTTACTTCTGCCCCGGTTCCCGACGTCGTGGGAATCAATATTTTCGGCAGCCCTTTTTCTTGTAAAGGCTTCGTGCCAGAAAGATTTAAAAAGTCTTCCACGCTGCCCTCGTTGTCATGCAGAACCGCCACTGCTTTACTAATATCAAGCGAACTGCCGCCGCCAATTCCGATGACAAGGTCGGCCCCGTACTCTTTTAACGCCTGGAGCGCCTTATTCCCAATCGCAAGCGGCGGCTCGGGAATAAGATCCGAATAGATGCGGTATTCGAGGTTTGCTTTTTTTAATTGGTCTTCCAGTTTCGTCACAATCCCGGCATCAATGACCCCTTTATCAGCAAAAACCATGACTCTTTTCGCTTCGAACGACTGGACGAGAGCAGGGATCTCTTGGATAGAGCCTTCCCCGGATACGATTTTTACAGGTGATATAAACGGTTGATACATAAGCCCACGCCTTTCTTTTAGTAACTAGTTGTAGGGTCTGACAAGTTGTATATACATTGCTGTCCTTCCCCTCATTTACCTAAAAAAACCTCCTTGGTCAAAACATAATAAGGAGGTTTGTTACTTTATTTTCCTGTCATCTCATTCATTATCTTACGGGCATCTTCGAGAGAACCGACAGTGAGGATCTGCTTCAATAAGTCATTCAGCAGCTGCAAATCATGGATTGAACGAACTTTCTCCATTTCTCTAGCAGCAGCGGCGCCAAATTTTGTCTCAAGAACCATGGAAACAGCCTCCTGCTTCCCCTTCACTACTCCTTCCTGTCTTCCTTTTTCTATCCCTTCCCGTCTACCTTTTTCCATCCCTTTACGTTCGTAAGAAGTCATTAGCTCCATCACCTTCGCCTCCTCTTCGGGATCTAGGTTATTTATCTCCGTTTGTAACATGCGTTCTTCCTTATCCGAAAGTGCCAAATATGTTTCAAAAAAAGCGGTTAATAGGTGATTTCGCGCTGGATCGAGCTCCAGCCGGACGAGCATCCGCAAAAATTCCTTTTTCACTTCGATATTTTCCTCTTTAGTATATCCCATTTTGCTTAGCAATGCACCGGCAACTGGATTATTCCACCCTGTTTTGATGAGACACGGAACACACCTCGTTTTCTTCTATTATAGCAAATGTTTGTTCGTATTTGTCTATCTTGATTGAGTATTTTGATACCTTTTTTTAACATGTTATTTTTATGCTATGACGTTGTTATTTTTGCTGGCGCTCGATTTCGTGGCACCATACCCACGCTATGACGCCGCTATTTCTTCACTTCCTTATTTTCCCGTCATCATACAGCCCTGATGGTGTTGTTATTTTTTCAGTGTCCTCATTTGACGACTTCATACGATGCCTATGATGTCGTTTTTTTCGATCCCTTCTCTTTTTACGACATCATACAACCTCTATGATGTCTCTATTTCGGCGACTCTCTGATTTCATGACTTCATACGAGCTCTGCGACGCTTCTATTTCGGACCTTTTAACATTTCATAGCTTCTGACAGGTGCTATGATGTTGTTATTTCGGTGTTTCTTCATTTTCACGTCTTCATTTGTTACTTATAACAAAACATCACAAATCTTTCACAACTTGTCTGGCATTCTTATTTAAAAGAAAAACGGAACTGATACAATGTATGTGAGAGTTTGTTATTTTACATGAATGAGTATCATGGTTTAACAGAGGGGTGAAGACACGGTGCTTCCAATTGAAAGGCAGCGACAAATGAGGGAATTGATCCAGAAGAAAAAAACATGGAAGATCAGTGAGCTGAGTGAGCATTTTGCTGTGTCAGAAATGACAATTTATCGGGATATTAAGCCGTTAGTGGACGAAGGATTCATCACCAAAACGTTTGGGGGAATCTCCCTCAAGCAAAATAAGGAACAAACTGTCTCCGATCAAGCTCACTGTGCCTATTGCCACAAACCGAACAACTCTAAAATGGTGTATCGTTTAATCTTAACAAACGATCGGATTGAGACCACTTGTTGTGCCCACTGCGGCCTGCTCCGGCACCGTCAGCTGGGGGAAGAAGTGCTGCAAGCTATGTGTCACGACTTCCTGATGGACACCACGATCAGTGCTTCTTTGACCTGGTATGTCATGGATACTACCTTACACGTCGCTTGTTGTCAGCCACAAGTCCTTACGTTTGAACAAAAAGAACATGCGGAGAAATTTGTAAAAGGGTTTGACGGGGAAATATATGGATTCCAGGAAGCGATGGAAGCCGTTCATCAAAAAATGCAAGGCGGACAAGGTGGTTGCAGCGATCATCCTTAGGGTAAGCCGATTCGAGACAATCTATAAACGTGAATAGGAGATGAAAAAATGACAAAAAAGATCTTTTTTGCCCTTATTACTGTGGTCCTATTAGCAGCATGCGGAAATGACAATGCCCCCGATCAAGATGCCTCGGAAAATGGTCAAAACGCCGAATCCGAAGCGTCCTTGCAACCGTTGGAGGTCGAGATTTTAACAGAATCCGAGGCCTTCGAACCAGGAGAAGCGGGAGACATTGAGATTTTAGTTACGCAAGGCGATGAGAATGTTTCCGATGCAAAAGACGTGCAGTTTGAAATTTGGAAACAAGGGCATGAAGAAGAATCAGAGAAATTCGAGCCTGAAAATGCAGGAAATGGAAACTACACCCTCACTCATACGTTTGACGAAGAAGGTATTTATTATGTCGTCACCCATGTCACCGCAAGGAACATGCACAGCATGCCAAAAAAAGAATTGATAGTCGGTGATGTGGAAGAAAGTAACAAAGCAGACGAAAACGATCAAGAGGAACATAGTCATGACCAAGCCGTTACCTTTCACCTGATGGAGCCTGAGGCCATTCATGCAGGTGATGAGAAAACCTTCACCGTTCATCTTGAGAAAGACGGAAAACCATTAACAGAAGCAGACGTAAGCTATGAGTTTTGGAAAGCAGGGGAAGAGAAGCATGAATTCATTGATACGGAAGAAAACGAAGAAGGTGAATATGAAGCTGATTTAACATTTGCATCAGCTGGTGAGTATCAGTTGACCATCCATGTGAAAAAAGATGAACTTCATGAGCACAAAGAAAATACGATTAATGTTCAATAAATATATTCATACCGCTTTGGAACAGGGCCGTTTCTTAAAACCGGCCTTGTTTTAACGTTTCTTTTATTCACTAACACGTAATCGCGACGTCACACAACTCCGATGGTACCGCTATTTCAAACGACTTCTGATTTCATAGCTTCATACCACCTCTATGACGCTGTTATTTTGGTTCAGACTCCATTTCACGTCTTCATTCGCGGGCTATGCTGTCGTTATTTCAGCGGTTCTATCATTTCATGGCTTCATACCCCCTCCATGCAGCCGTTATTTTCACACCCTCCCTTTTTGACGACTTCATACGAGCCCTATGACGTCGTTATTTCCGCACCTCCCTCGTTTCGCGACGTCATACAATCCCGATGACGCCTCTATTTCACACAACCCCCGTTTTCATAGCTTCATACGTCTTCTTTGACGTTGTTATTTCTGCTCGCACTCGATTTCACGTCTTCATCCATGGGCTATGATGTCGCTATTTCACTGGGTCCTTCTTTTCAAGGCTTCATACAGCCCCGATGACGTCACTATTTTCACGCCCTACCCTTTTGACGACTTCATACAAGCCCTATGACGTCGTTATTTCTGCACCTTCCTCGTTTCGCGACGTCATCCATGGGCTATGGAGCCTTTATATCGGCGGTTGCATCATTTCACAGCTTCATACGCGCTCGATGACGTTGTTATTCCCCAAGCAGTCAAGTCCATAAAATGGTGTGAGAACAATACAATAGAAAAGACCATAGGTTCAGAAACACCTATGGTCTTCTCCGTAGTCGGCTCCCTTCCATCCAAGGAGGCCGGCTGGATTTATTGCCAAATCAATTAATTTTCGTTATCAATTTCAATAACACCATCGTCCGTTAGATATCCTTTAATAGGAGAGATAGGGATCTCGTCCCACCGATTGGGATCGACGTCTTTTACTTCGTCCGTAGCGATGCCGTACAGCAGACTTTCAAGCCCACGGACATTTTGGCGGATGAGCTTGCCTCTGGATTTTTGTCCCAAACTTCCGTCTCTTGTATTACCAGAGGTTTCAAAGAAAATAGCCGGGTTACTGTGTCCGTCCGCATTGATGCCCTCATAATTCAAACCCAACATCATGGCAGAAGTGACACCGCCTTTAATGTCAATGACGTAGTCGCCGCCACCTACCGTGTAGCGGTCAATGTTAATATTTCCATAATCGTTCAAAGCATCGTATACATATACTTGCATTTGCCGAGTCAAATCATTGTATGCCCCGTCTTCGATATAAGGCAGGGTAGGGCCATCTGGTGCAAGAGAAATACCTAGCGACATCGTGACTGCTTTATTTGTGCCGTACTGGGTTTTCAAGCCTTGATGGTGAATATCAATGGCATAGTCAGGCTTGACATCTGCCCAGTAAGAATAGTAAGAGAGAGATTCTGAAGCCGCAAATCCATCTTCTGCCCAATCCCGATTTAAATCAATCCTAGTTTCATCTTCTGCCAGCAGCGTATGGCGAATGTTTTTTTCGCTTCCATCCGGGTTATACATCGGGATGAAATAAAAAGTCAGTTCTTCTCTCAACGTTTCATACGTCGGTGATCCGTTCGAAACAAGACTTTTGATAACGTTTAAAATGGTTTCCGTTCCATATGGTTCATTCCCATGTATCCGACCTTGAATCCATACTTTTTCATCGCCTTCCCCGATTTTGGCCACATAAAGATCCCGTCCTGCTTCACTTTTCCCAGGTTCATATTTAAGCTCGTCCAATGTCATGATTTCCAGGCTGCCTTTGCTGCGCTTTTCCAGCTTGTCCAGCTCCTGAATCATCTCCTCATATGTAACAATACTTGAAATATTTGTGTTCCCTTCCGTAGATGGTCCTCCAGGGATACGGTCCGGTTTTGCGAAGGCCGTCCCCCCAAACATAGACATAACCAGACTGACGATAAGTACTGCATAAAAGGCTTTTTGTTTACTCATCGAACCCCTCCTGTTAATAAATTGTAAATGAGTAATAATATGGCTGTTACATTATTTAAACATTCAATTCATAATATTTAAATATATTTTCATAAAAATCATTCTTTTCTCCTTGTGTCGTTCTGACAATTCTTGCAATGAATGGCATATAGTCATGGGACCTTGTTGGATTTGTGGCCGTTTTCACTGTTTCCAAGGAAACGATGGTTGCTTTATGACAGGCTTTAGTAACGATGAATACCGACAGTTGTTGTTTGCTTTTCCTGAAGTTGGAGATAATCTATCATCATATTATCCATATTCTACATAAGCCGATAGATTCGCCTACGGCCTCTCACAGTAGTTGGGTCCCTCAAAAGGGGGCGCTAGGTGAATACATCACCCGGAGCTGGTTAACCCAAGGACGACACGGTGATCAGTCGCAGGCAATAGGTCAGGACCTATGATAAAAGCAGGAAGGCGGGAGTGTCTCGCCTTCCTGCTTATCACACGTGCTTCAGTGCTTTTGCGTAGTCTTCTTTTCTATCAATATCCAAAAGAATTCCTTCATCCGTAACAGGCAGGAATTAGATGCTTAAGGTACCTGCTTGTCTAACCCTTTCCTTTCAAAATTGCAATGGTGCTTTTTCATGCCCACAGGTCTTTCTATGACGGCGTTATTTCTGCTCGTGTTCGATTCCGCGACGTCATCCGAGGGCTATGATATCGCCATTTCAGCAGCGATTCCTTCTTTTCATGGCTTCATACAGCCCTGATGGCGTCGCTATTTTCACGCCCTACCCTTTTGACGACTTCATACGAGCCCTATGGTGCCTTTATTTCCGTACCTCCCTCTTTTCGCGACGTCATACAACCTCAATGACGCCTCTATTTCACACAACCCTCGTTTTCATAGCTTCATACGTCTTCTTTGACGTTGTTATTTTGGTTCGGACTCCATTTCACGTCTTCATTCGCGGGCTATGATGTCGCTATTTCACTGAGTCCTTCTTTTCATGGCTTCATACAGCCCTGATGGCGTCGCTATTTTCACACCCCACCCTTTTGACGACTTCATACGAGCCCTATGGTGTCTTTATTTCCGTATCTCCCTCTTTTCGCGACGTCATACAACCTCAATGACGCCTCTATTTCACACAACCCTCGTTTTCATAGCTTCATACGAGGGTTATGAGGTTGTTATTGCAGCGGTTCCACCTTTTCATAGCTTCATACGCCTTCTTTGACGTTGTTATTTTGGTTCGGACTCCATTTCACGTCTTCATTCGCGGGCTATGATGTCGCTATTTCACTGAGTCCTTCTTTTCATGGCTTCATACAGCCCTGATGGCGTCGCTATTTTCACGCCCTACCCTTTTGACGACTTCATACAAGCCCTATGACGTCGTTATTTCCGTACCTCCCTCTTTTCGCGACGTCATACAACCTCAATGACGCCTCTATTTCACACAACCCTCGTTTTCATAGCTTCATACGATCGCTACGACGTTGTTATTTCAGCTCGCACACGATTTCACGTCTTCATTCGGGGGCTATGATGTCGTTATTTCGACGGTTGCATCATTTCATAGCTTCATTCGCGCTCTATGACGTTGTTATTCCCCAAGCAGTCAAATCTATAAAATGGGGTAAGAACAAGGAACTCAAACGTATAGAAAATGCTTTGAATTTTAACATCTGAATCTTGTAAAAAACTGGTTTTGGGTTCCGTTTTTCATGGTAAACGTAAAAGCAGGAAGGTGGGAGTGTCTCGCCTTCCTGCTTTTTACACGCGTTTCAGCGCTTTGGCATAGTCTTCTTTTCTATCAATATCAAGAAGAATTCCTTCGTCCGTAACAGGCAGGAATTCTCTTTTCTGTATTTGAGCCATTAATGGCTTGCCGCCTTCGTCTCCCTGCAGCGTCTCTAACGCCAGACGCTCCGCGTGTCCGAAGAAGACAGGATGGCCTTTGATGCCTTGATAGCTGGGACGCACGACAAACGGCTCGTCTGCCGATTTGGCGATTGCTGCGCCTTTTTCATAGATGTGATGTATGGTAACCGGGGTGAGGAAAGGCAGGTCCGCGAGAAATACCATCACGTGGTACGAAGAAGAATCCGTGCGGTTTCGAATCGTCTCCAGTCCGCATTTCAGTGACGTACTTTGTCCCTGTTTGTAATCAGGATGGACCACCCAATGGAACCGAGGGTCCTTTTCCTTTATTTCTTCTTGTACTTGACTTGAGCCGTGACCAAGGACTGTGATTACTTCGGTAAAATCTTCGCCTCTCACTTTGTCGATGACGTGCTGAAGCATAGGCTTTCCTTGAAGCGGGAGCACTTGTTTTAGCTCCCCCATCCGGGACGCTGTGCCGGCTGCTAAAATGACGGCGAATACTGGTTGACTCATGCTTTTTGAGCCTCGTGGATATGTTCGGCCCCTTGTAGAAAACTGCCGGTGTGGCCTTTCTTTACCGCAACAATTTCAGACAGGATGCTTACGGCTATCTCTTCTGGTGTGACAGCACCAATGTCTAATCCGATCGGGCTGTGCATGCGTGCCAGTTGACTGTCGGTAAACTCCACTCCTTCTTCCTTCAGAGCTTCGAGCATTTTTACCCGGCGCTTCCGCGGCCCCAGTACCCCCACATAGAATGCATTCGAAGGCAGTACGAACTTTAATGTGTCCCTGTCTTTTTCAATATGGTGATTCATCACAATGACATAAGTTCGATCATCAATGTGGACGGCATCCTCAAAACGATGGGGAGGCGCGATGATTCGTTCAGTACCCGGAAAGTATTCTTCCTTGTTATAGGAAGGGCGTTGGTCCACAACGGTCGTTTTCATTCCAAGAGAAACCGCGTAGCGAGCAACCGGAATCGCATCATGGCCAGCTCCGAAGATAATAAGCGGAAGCGGCGGCTGATACATATCAATAAAGACATCAAGCTGGTTGCCGGCAATGTCCGTGTATTGCATGGTTTCTGACTTCGGGTTGCGCTCTGAAAATTTCTTCGCCGCTGCTTCCTTTATAGTTTGATCCAGGTGCTCGTCCCCCAGCGTTCCAGCAGCGCTTCCGTCCTTAGGAATCAATAACCGTTTCGATAATTCGCCTTCCTCGATAATCTTTGCCATCACGGCTTCTTTGTCTTTTGCGATACAGTCTAACCATGCAGTAAAAGCGTCATCCCCTACTGGAACTGGCTCCATGAATAAATGAACGGTTCCCGGGCATCCCAATCCGAGCCCCCAGACGAGGTCTTCATCCATAACGTATGTCTTGAGGAGGGACTTCCCTGTTTCAAATACTTGTTTGGCGGTCTCCGCAACGTCAGCTTCCAGGCACCCACCGGAAATCATCCCTGTCATCTCTCCGTTTTCTTCCACCAACATCTTGGCCCCTTCCCGTCGATATGCGGAACCGCTCACTCGTACGACGGAAATGAGTACGGATTGTCTGTTCTCTGCCTGCGCTTTCTGAATCGCTTCCACTACCCTCTTTTGTTCCTCCACCATCATCACCTCTGTCTTTTCATCTCTTTTGATAAACGTAAATAGGAATCCAGCTGATGAGCTTCCGAGAAAATGTCGATAAACGGCAGTGCCTCTCTCATCTTTGTTTGCTCCGGCCTGTATCCTGGGGTGCCCAACAAAGGGTTTAACCAAATCAGAAGGGATGTTTTCTTTTTTATCTCCTGCAAGGCCTTTCTCATCCACCCCTCTTCACTCGTGTCGAGCCCGTCGCTCATCACTAGAACAACGGTGTTTTTCGTCAGGTATTGCGGTCCATATCGGTTAACAAACGTATTCAATGACTCGCCGATACACGTACCGCTCCCCCAGGAGTCCTCATTCATCTGCAGGGCGGGAAGAGGTTGTTTTTCGCTTTTTAATTGCGATGTCACGTGACTTAATGTCGTTGAAAAGAGAAATGTCTCCGTGTATCGATGTGCCGCTGTTACGCAGTAAGCGAATTGTAAAAAACGGGGAGTATACGGGGACATCGAGCGACTGCCATCCCCGAGAAAGACAATTTTTGCTCGTTCCGGCTTCCTTCCTTTACACATCAGTTCAATAGGCGTACCACCGGTGTGCATACTGCGGCGAATGGTCTTTCTACCGTCAAAGAGGCGCCCGTCATTTGCGGCTGTACGCCGGGACTGGCGCAGCTTTAACACCTTCAAAAACCGGTGAGCTGCCTGCTCCATGACATCCTGATGAATATTAGGAATGATCGCTTCCCGTGTCTTTCGGCTATTCTTATTCGCTCTTGCCGCCATAAATTGAATCGCCTGCTCGAGACCCTCGTTGTCATTCTCTTGATTGGCACCATCAGTGACAGAAGAGGACGATTGCTGTACATTCTTCCCTTGCTTCGGCTGCGATGTCTTAGGTTGATCTTCGTTTGAGCCGGACTTCCTTTTATTATGATGAGAACTCGAATCAGAGGCTGTCTCTTTCATCTTTCTTTTTTGCATGTCCGGAGTCTGGTTCGCTTGTTCAAAAAATCGCTGGAAAATGCTCTCAAAGACTGGCAGATCCTCTTTCCCCGAACAGAGTACGGTTTCAAGCGCTGACTTATACTGTTCCTGATCAGCCATGTTAATGGCCTCCACCGCTCTTAAACTATCGATCTCTTCCTGGACGCCGACGAGCAGCCCTTCTCTTCTTAGCTCCCGGCAAAACAATAGAATATAATCCGTGACATCACCTGTGCTGGATGGGTTTTGTGACGGGGAGATCACGGATGAAGCAACTCCTCTTCCTTAAGTGCAGCCTCCACGGTTTGCCAGTCTTCTTTTCCTTTAATAAAACACCCCAATGTCTCCGTCACGATGTCTTTATCTAGCTGATTGATATGTAAGTAAAGCAATGATTCCGCCCAATCCAGACTTTCTGCTCCCCCTGGAACTTTGGAAAGCGGCAAGGTACGCAGATTTTGCATAAATGCTGCAATTTGGTCAGCCAGCTTTGCGCTAATGTCTGGAAGCCGTTTTTTAATCATGGCCGTCTCTTTCTCTAAATCGGGAAAGTCCATCCACTGATAAAGACAGCGCCGTCGCAAGGCATCACTTAATTCGCGTGTACGGTTCGAGGTCAAAATAATGTACGGACGCTCTTTTGCGCGTACCGTACCAAGCTCAGGTATGGAAATTTGAAATTCCGCGAGCATTTCCAAAAGAAAAGCTTCAAATTCTTCATCTGCTCGGTCGATCTCATCAATTAAAAGCACAGGAGCTTTTTCTTCTTTTAACGCTTGCAGAAGTGGTCGTGTTAACAGAAAGTCTTCACTAAAGATTTCTTCTTTTATCGTTGCAGGATCCGCACCGGCGCCGTTACTCATTTGGATGTGCAGCATTTGCTTGGCGTAGTTCCACTCATACATAGCATGAGCGGCATCGAGTCCTTCATAACATTGAAGTCTTATCATTTTAGTGCCCAATGACTGCGCCAATACTTTTGCAAGCTCTGTTTTTCCGACTCCAGCGGGCCCTTCGATTAACAACGGTTTTTGAAGAATTTTGACAAGATGGAGAGAAATAGCAACAGCATGGTCCGTAACATATCCGTGCTTGTCAAATTCTTCCTCAATGGCGCGAATACTCTCTTGCATAGTCATCCCTAGCTCCTTTCTGACAAAATGGGGAGCCAAGGGCATCACGACACATGTGCTGCCCCTGGCCAACTTTTATAATAAAACGGAAGTTAAGGCGCGTTCTGTATAGACTTTACAGAGATTTTCCCGGTATTCCTCTGAAGCAAATAAGTCACTTCCCATTTCTCCATCTTCAGCGGCTGATTTGGATGCTGCTTTGATGACAGCTTCGGACGGTGTTTTACCGATGAGCGCTTCTTCTACAGATGTTGCACGGAACGCTACGTCACCGGCACCTGTGATACCGACACGCACATAATCAATCACACCATTGCTGTCTGTGCCAGCCACGACTGCAACACCGACGACCGGATACCCGGAAGCCGGGTGGAAATATTTCAAGTATGTCGACTCAGTATGAGCGGGAGGGATTTCGAACGAGATACCCGTCACAATGCTGTCTTCCGGCATCATCGTAATTAACGGCCCAATAATGAAGCTGTCAATATCCATGGATTGCTCTCCAAATTCGTTTGTGATTAGAACTTCCGCGTTTAACACGAAAGCGGCTGCCGGTAAGTCTGCGGCTGAGTCTGCGTGCGCAATGTTGCCGCCGATTGTCCCTTTGTTTCTAATTTGGATATCACCAATTTGCCGAGCTGTTTCGGCTACAAGAGGGATATGTTCTTTGATTTCCGGATGAATCGATACTTCTCTGTGTGTATTCAGAGCGCCGACGATGAGGCGATCTCCGTCTTTTTTTACTTCTTTTAACGCATCGATGCCGGTAATGTCGATTAACATCTGTGGCTCTGTCAGCCTCATTTTCATCAACGGCAGCAGACTGTGACCTCCTGCCAGGATCTTCCCTTCCCCTTTGCTGTCTTTCAGTTGTTGAATGGCCTGGTCTACGTTTTTGGCACGAACATAATCAAACGTTACTGGGATCATTGATTACCCTCCTTTTCTTGGACCGTTTTCCAAATTTTTTCCGGAGTGAGCGGCATTTCCAGATCGGTGATTCCGTATACCGACAGAGCATCCACAACGGCATTCATCGCACAAGCGATAGAAGCTGTTGTTCCAACTTCGCCTACCCCTTTTGCCCCTAGTGGGTTAACAGGAGAGGGGGTCTCGGTGAAGTCTGATTCAATGTGTGGGAAGAACCGTGCTTTCGGCAAGGTGTAGTCCATAAGCGTCCCCGAAACTAACTGGCCGTTCTTATTGTAAACAGCTCCCTCCCAAAGAGCTTGTCCTACTCCTTGAGCGATTCCTCCGTGCACCTGCCCTTCTGCTGTAAGAGGATTGATAACCGTTCCCACGTCATCCACGCTGACATAACGCTGAAGGTCTATCTCACCTGTGTCTTTGTCAATTTCTACAACAGCCACATGCGTTCCAAATGGGAAAACAAAGTTCTCTGGTTTAAAGAAATATTGTGCTTCTAAAGAAGGTTCCATCCCTTCTGGCAGATTCCACGCCATATTCGCGGAATGAGCGATATCTTGAAATGTCCGTTCTTTTCCAGGTACACCCTTTACCTGAAACTTGCCATTTTCAAATTCGATGTCATTCTCAGATACTTCTAATTCGTGGGCCGCGATTTTCTTTGCCTTCTCCACTACACGGTCTGAGGCAAACGACACAGCGGCACCGCCGACAGCTGTAGAACGGGATCCGTATGTTCCCCATCCCATGGAAACGGATTTTGTATCACTAAACACAAATTCAATATCTTCAATAGGGATACCAAGCTTATCCGCTACAACCTGACTGAACGTCGTGTCATGGCCTTGCCCGTGAGGAGATGTTCCACAAAATACCGTTACTTTTCCGGAAGGGTGGACACGCACCGTAGAATTTTCCCATGTTCCCCCCTGAAAACCTACTGCACCAACTACTTCAGACGGACCAAAGCCACACATCTCTACATAGGTAGAGAAGCCGATTCCGATCAATTTTCCTTCCTTCCGCTTCTTCTCTTGTTCACGTCTCAGCTCTTCATAATTAATGGCTTCTAAAGCTTTGTTCAACGGCTTCTCATAGTCTCCGCTGTCATATACTAGTCCATGGGCATTTTGGTAGGGAAATGCCTCCTTTTTTATGAAGTTCTTCCTTCTTAGCTCTACCGGATCCATCTTGATTTCACGGGCGAATAAGTCTATAATTCTCTCAATTTGATAGGTTGATTCTGGTTTACCAGCCCCACGATAGGCATCTGTCGGCGTTGTATTCGTATATACTCCAAACGTTTCAGATTCAGCATAAGGAATATCATAAGAACCAGTAACCATCATGCCAAAGTCGATGGTGGAAACACCAGCACCCATTGTTGATAAGTATGCTCCCAGGTTTGCGGTATTTTTGACGCGAATGGCTTCCAGCGTACCGTCTTTCTTACCAGCCAATTCAACATCGATATACTCATCGCGCCCAGCATTCGCGGCAACATAGTGTTCACTGCGTTCTTCGATCCATTTCACTGGTCTTTCGAGATCCCGAGCCGCATACCCGATAAGAGCTTCGTCCGGATACACCCCAATTTTGCCGCCAAAGCCACCACCCATATCAGGAGCAATGACCTGGAATTTCGCTTCTGAAATGCCAAGAACTTCTGAGAGTACCATCCGGTGAATATGTGGGTTCTGGGATGAACACCAAAGCGTCAGCTCACCGCTTCCCGGATTGTATTGACCAATTGCTGCCCTTGTCTCTAAAGGACTTGGGAATACGCGCTGTACGTAAAAACTTTCTTTCACGACCACTTCCGCGTTTTCCATGATACCTTCGGGAATTTCTCCTGCTTTCCAATTCAACGCTATGTTGTTTTCAATGTCTTCATGAAGAAGCGGGGCTCCTTCTTCCATTGCTTCTTTCTGATTCACCACGGCCGGTAAATCCTCATATTCCACTTCGATTAACTCCGCTGCATCTTTCACCGTGTATCGGTCTTCCGCTATCACTAAGGCTACGCCATCTCCCACGTAGCGGACATGATCGATCGCCAAAGGATACTGAGGCGGTTCTTTTAAATTACATCCTGGTACATACCATGAGGTTGGGATCGGACCAATCTTACCTTCAAGGTCTTTTCCTGTGTAGACAGCCACTACGCCTGGATGATTGAGCGCTTCTTCCACCTTAATGCTTTTAATCTTTGCATGCGCGCTGGAGCTTCTTACAACGGACGCATGCAGCATACCTGGAAGCGTAATATCATCTGCAAAATTACCATTTCCTGTTAGTAAGCGGGCATCTTCTTTTCTTTTTACTGACGAGCCTACCATCTTAGTCATTTTGAGTTCCCTCCCCAACTAATCGCTGGCTGTTCAGGTTCACGCCGGTTTCTTGTATCCTGGTTGCCGCTTTTTGGACCGCGGAGACAATAAACTGATAACCGGTACAGCGGCAGATGACGCCTTCGAGTCCTTCCCGAATTTCTTCTTCGGTAGGATTGGGATTTTCTTTTAACAGACCAATAGCTGCGATCATAACACCAGGTGTACAGTACCCGCATTGCAGCCCATGTTCTTCCCAAAAGCTTTGCTGCATAGGGTGAAGCTCTGCTGCAGTCCCCAACCCCTCCACAGTCGTTATCTCCGAATGGTCAGCCTGAACAGCAAGCATCGTACAGGACTTTACAACATCTCCGTCCACCATCACAGAGCAGGCCCCGCACTGACTTGTGTCACATCCAACATGAGTACCGGTTAAGCCGAGGTCATCACGCAAATAGTGAACGAGCAGTTTTCTCGGCTCCACCTCTGCGCTGCAGGCTTGTCCGTTTGCGGTTACTGATACTCTCTTTTTCTCAACTGTCATATCATACCCTCCTATTATTCTATGATTCATTAGAGACTGGCGATTTTCTTCGCTTCTTTCTCAATATCCTTGAAGAACTGTCCCATGATTACTTTCGCGACCCCATTCATGACACGCTGTCCGGCAGCCGCAAGTACACCTGTTACTTCTACATCAGCACTGCATTGAAGCGTCGTGTCGTCTCCGTCTTCTACTAGTTCCATGGCAGCGTCCCCGTTAAATTTACCGGGCTTCCCTTGGCCTTCTACGAGCAATCGATAAGAGTCCATTTCCTTAATATCCACCTGGCTTACTTTTGCTGTAAATACCCCCTTTACCGGGCCAATATTAATCCCTAACTCGGAGTCATACACATTCTCCTCCACTTCTTCAAACTTCTGACACCCTGGCAATGCGTTTTTCAACGCTTCATTGTTTTGCAACGTGTTCCATAGTGTCTCCTTCGAAATTCCTTTAAACTTATGTGATGATGATATGTTCAACAGTAAGATCCCCTTTCATGTTGGAATAAAAATTTGTCAGGATAGTGATGTTTTTTAGCCGCCAATGTATGACATTTCAATTTTCTTTCTGTCTGTTCTGCCTGTCCTGGACTCACCTCCTCTCTCTTCGGAGTAACGATCCGTACGAGCGTTCCAAATCGCTGCCAGCTTGTCCTGAATCTCCTCATCCGTCGCTCCGGAACGAAGATATTCTCTGAGGTCATGTCCTTTGGAAGCAAACAAACAAGTATATAACTGGCCGTTCGCTGAGAGTCTTGCTCTCGTGCAGGAGCCGCAAAAAGTATCGGTCACCGACGAGATGATTCCAATTTCCTTGTCTGTTCCTTCGTATGTAAACCGGCTGGCTACTTCACCAAAATAATTACGTTCCGCAGGCTCCAAAGCCATGTCGTGATGGATGATATCAACCATTTCTTTCTTAGAAACTACTTTTTCGAGGTTCCATTGGTTGTAGTTGCCGACATCCATGAATTCGATAAATCGGAGGATATGATCCGTTTCCCGGAAATACCGTGCCATCGGTAAGATATCTTGATCATTAACGCCTTTCTGAACGACCATGTTCACCTTCACCTGGAGTCCGGCAGAAGACGCAGCTTCGATTCCTTCCAGTACATCTGTAACGGAATGCTTGCGGCTGTTCAGCTGATGGAAAACGTGATCATCGAGCGTATCTAAACTGACATTCACCCGTTGTAAACCAGCAGCTTTTAGCTCTTCACTGAATTTCTTTAAAAGGATTCCGTTGGTCGTAAGCGCAATGTCTTCGATCCCTTTTATCTGGTTAATAGAGTGGATAAGTGTCGGCAATTCCTTCCGCAGTAAAGGCTCTCCGCCGCTGATTCGTATTTTCTTCACCCCTAAAGGCACCATCAATTGGACCGTGCGCTCTATTTCTTCAAAGCTTAAAATCTCCTCGCGGGGAAGAAACGGATAATCTTTTCCGAATATTTCTTCCGGCATACAATACGTACACCGAAAGTTACAGCGATCTGTCACAGAAATGCGCAAGTCTCGAAGCGGACGTTGATACGAATCGTGGACCATGATCTTCCTCCTCTCTTTTTGAATGTTGGAAATTGATTGTTTTTACATTCTGTTTTATGATTAGCTAAATATTGATAGAAAGGAGCCTTTTGTCTATGCTTGATCAACGTTACTCCCGCCAGATACTCGTCCCATCCATAGGAACAGCAGGACAACAAAAGCTTCAGGAAACCTCCATCCTTATTATTGGAGGAGGAGCACTCGGAAGTCATACCGCCGAAATGTGCGCCCGTATGGGAATTGGCAGCATCACGATCATTGACCGTGACTACGTCGAGCTCAGCAATCTTCAGCGACAGACACTTTTTACCGAACAGGATGTTGCACATAAAGAAGCGAAAGCCTATGCGCTTGAAAACCATGTAAAAGCCATCAATTCATCGATCGAGGTGAAAGGAATTGTTGCCGACCTTACAAAAAATGAGATAACCCACTTTGTACGCAGCGCCGACATTGTCCTCGATTGCACAGACAACTTTGATATCCGCTTTTTAATCAACGATGCCTGTATCCTCCACGGAAAAAAATGGATTTACGCCTCCTGTGCCGGAACGTACGGTAATATCGTTCCGATCCATCCGGGCGTGACACCTTGCCTTGATTGCTTACTGAGCGGTACTCCTTTTTTGAACGGAGCCAGTTGTGATTTAATCGGTGTGCAAACAACACTCGTTCCGTTTATTACGAGCATTCAATGTTCTCTCATGGTTCGCATGATTATCGAAGAAAAAAAGTTCGACGGTTATTACTTTTACCAAGTTGATTCCTGGAAGCTTGAAATGAATAAATTCACTATTTCGAGAAGCGAGGATTGTCCCTCTTGTGCTAAAAAGGAATATAATTATTTACATAAGCCGTTTTCTGAAGATGCCATGCAGCTTTGCGGCCGGGACACCGTTCAATTTCGAACGTCCGCCCGTGACCGGGAAGGCCTGGATCAAGTGGCTAATTACTTAGAACAGCATTCCCTTCCGTACAAGCGAAACAAATTCATCCTTTCTTTCACTTATGAAAATTATCCATTTACCCTTTTTACAGATGGAAGATTGCTGATACATCAAGTCAACAGTAAAGAGGAAGCGAAAAAAGTGTATTATCAGTTATTTAACTAACGAGCCAACAGTTATCAACCGCCGCTCACCGGCGGGATAACTGCTATTTCCCGTTCTGCGTGCAGAGGATCGGCATCTTGCTTAAACGTCATATCAACGGCAATCTGACACTGAGGCACGTCAGCGGCAACCGCCGGATATTTCCTCGTGATTTCCTCCTTTAGTTCTCTGATCGTCTCCACACCGGTGAGCTTCATCGTATCCTGATCGAAGCCAAGCTTTTCTTCTAAATAAGCAAAAAACTTAATGGTTACCGTCATCCCGGATCCCTCCCCATCTCACCTTGTCATGGTCGTATTCTTTCTTCCATATCGGCACTCTTTTTTTCAGCTCCTCTATGATATGCCGAGACCCTTCATAGGCTTCCGGCCGGTGAGGAGTAGAAACGCCAATGAATACGGCAATGTCTTGCACATCTAACCTGCCGATCCGGTGAACGACCACGACATCGGCGGCGTAACGTTCTTCTACCTCCTGAGCCAACTTTCTCAGTTCTTTGACGGCCATATCGTCGTAGGCGTAATACTCAATGGACGTCGTCGTGACGTCACCAGTGATATCACGAATGGTGCCGGCAAACATGTTGTTTCCTCCGTGATGAGGATTTGAAATTTTGCTAAAATACTCGCCAATATCAATCGGTTCATCTTGCAGTTTTACTTCAATCATATGCTTTCCCCTTTGCTCTCCGCTTCCTTGTTATAACAGCCATACTTGTACGGTGTCGCCTTGTTTATGTCCTTTGGAACCGCCGGGTATGGTAATCAGGCACGTTGTTTGATGCAAGTTGCCAAGTGAACTGGACTGGTCACTTCCTACCGGTGTCACGTGAAGACGCCCGTCGCCATCAAAGTCATATTGACCGCGCAATATCCGGTCAAAAGCGTTTTCTTTTACGTAATCTTCTCGTAAAACAGCCGTTGTGTGAATCACAGAAGTTGTCGTCCCCAGCAATTGAGCTAAGTAGTTTCTAATAAACAGATGAAAGCCGATAAAGCAGGCTCCCGGGTTTCCGGAGAGAGCGATCAGCAGCGTATCTCCGAGCATTGCTGCACTCGTGGGACTTCCCGGCCTCATTCGTATCTTGTTAAATAACAATTTATTTTCTCGAACAATAGCTGCCATATAGTCAAAATCCCCAACTGATACGCCGCCCGTCGTCACAATAATGTCTACTTGTTCTGCTAATTCTGACAGTTCTTTTTGGATGCTTCCCTTTTCATCTGGCAGCTGCGCTGAGTAATAAACGTCGGCTCCGTTTTCGTACAGCAACTGTTCAAGCAATGGCATGTTGCTGTCGTATACTTTTCCGTCTTGTAATTCTTCTCCCGCTGACAGAAGTTCTGTGCCGGTAGAGAGAACAGCAGCTTTCGGCTTCTGAAAGACAAAAATGGTTTCTATTCCAAATGCCTTGAGGAGGCTGATTGTTCCGCTGTTCACTTTTTCTCCTTTGGACAATATCTTGTCCCCTTTGACGAAATCAGAGCCAATCGGGTTAATCGTAGCAAACGGGTGACTCTCCACTATTTTGATCTCTTCCGCGTTGTCGGTCTCCTCTGTCTGCTCAAGCATAATAACTTTTTCTGCCGAATCAGGAACTTTGGCCCCAGTCATAATGCGTACGGTCTCCTGCTCTTGCAAATCCCCTTCAAAAACGGCACCGCACGGAACCTCCCCAACTACTCTAAACACTTTAGGCAAGTCGGTATCGTCCTGTTTTCTAATCGCATATCCATCATATAAAGACCGTCTAAACGAAGGAATAGAAGAAGGGGCGTAGCAATCTCGGGCTAGAATAAAATGGAGGCTGTCATCAACATCTATCTCCATTTCTTTCAACTGTTTTTTGGAATCCATCAACCTCTTGATCGCTTCCTCTATGTCAATGGCTTGTCTCTTCTGAATCATCCGTATCCCTCATTCCGTTGAAGAATGTCTGGTTTGTTCTTGTTTAATAATATGCAATTAGTGTGCCATTTTTTAATCACTTAGAGAATCAACATATTTTTACTTTTATTAAGCTTTTTTCGTTTATTTCATTTCAGAATTGAATGTTTATTTTTCATTTTTGAAAATTACTTTGATTTCGATAAAAAAAAGAGGCTGTCTTCACAGCCCCCATGTCAACTTCTTAATAACATTTCTTCCATGATTTCCAACTGTTTTCTTCTTTCTGCTCTTACTTCCATCGCCTGCTCGAAGGTGACGGTTATAAAACGAGAAGTAGAGGCAGGTCTTAATTGTGCCATGAGGTCCAGATCCTGGCTGATTACCGTTCCAACCGTGACGTAGCCTCCTCCTGTCGTCGCATCATTGTGGAGAATAATAAGCTCTTTTTCATTCGTGAACATAATCGACCCGATTGGGAAAGCAAAATCAACCACATTCGAGAGACTCTCTCCAGCCCCAAAAGGGGGATGCTGTCCCGTAAAAGATACGTTTCCTCCTGTGTACCGGTACGCTACCCGGTTTGATTCGTAGGAGACCTTCCATTCTGTCGTTAAAAAATTTTTCAACCCTTCATCACTGACTAAATAACTTGATAGCCCCATGATAACCCGCAGTTCCTGAAATTCGTTAAAAGTTGGGGTATACTCCAACGGGGCTGATTTTCCAACTTGCTTAAATGCCCCTGGCAAGGGTTCACTAATGGAAAGCTCGTCCCCTGACTGTAATTTTCTCCCTTTAAACCCGCCAATCTTGCTGACTTCATATGTTGATTTACTGCCAAATACATCTTCCACTTGGATACCACCGGAGACACAAAGGTAGCTTTTGACTCCTTTCCGGCATTCTTTTATCGTAAGAACATCTCCCTCTTTCACTTCCAATGCTTCCCAAAACGGCACCAGCTCATGATTGAGATAAGCCTTCATCGGTGCACCAGTAAGTGCAATCACTGTGTTTTTATGAAAGAGAAAGGTGCCGCCCATCAGCGTCATTTCGAGTGCTGCAAAGTGGGCAGGATTGGCAACAAGCAAATTGCCAATATAGTAGGAGTATTGATCTGCAGCCCCGGATGGCGGCACTCCTAAATGATACCCTCCGCTTCGTCCCGTATCCTGTACCGTCGTCCATAAGCCCGCTTCTTTTACAACAATCATTTACTGATCCTCCAGCAACTCTTGAATATAATCCTTCCCTCTGTTCACGTACTCGAGGGGGGAGAGATGAATATTTCTGATGTTAAACCGGTAAGTACCATCTTCGACTTTGGAACGAATGTGACAATACTCCGATTCTTCTATCGGCCTGTATTTCCAGATATCACCCAGACGTGCTAGAAAAGGAGAATCCTCCAGACAAGGTAAGCGTTTTGACATGTCAAACACAGGGACCGCTGACATGCCCACAAGGTTATAACTTCCCGATCCATTGGCTGGGTATATCACATTAAACGCACCACCGATTCCAATACTTCTTTCCGGCGTCTCCATTCGGGGACTGTTATATTTGGGGGCTTGGATAACTTCCTTCGACTGAAGGCCGAGCGGGAAATGCCAGGCCGTTCCCGGCAGAAAACCAATCATCGTAACGAGATAAGGAGAGCTCGAGTGGTGCTCAATAAAAGCTTGCTTGTCCGTAAAGCCATTTACTTTCATGCAAAATTCAAAATTAGACCGCGTCGGGTCCGGGTGCCTGTCTTTATAACGTGCGGAATACTCTGCTGTAATGGGGTCGTCATACCAGATGGGAATCTCAATAAGACGAACAGACAAATCGAGCTTAGCCGGGTCACTTTTGGTAAAGTCGATCTCCCGCATATACTCCACAAGATCCTTCCCCGAAATGATGTCTGGATTATAGCGAACTAAGTAGGAAGCGTTAGAGGACACGACATCTTGAATACCTGGAATGTTTCTACGTTTCAATTCCTTTGTGACGGCTAATGCTTTGAAGTTACTTTCGATTTTCATATCCCTCGTTATCTCGGCGTGTATGTATTCATCCCCACCGAAACTGAAAGTGGTCTCCGGCAGACTAAACATCGTCCTCTCCCCCCTCTTTCCACTTTTTCATCCGGCGGCTGATCGTTGCCGGGCTGACCTGTAATACTTCCGATACTTTGGTTGCTGTCCCGTACTTTCTCATCGCTTGACGAATCAATTCGTTTTCCACTTTATCTACTGCATCCTTCATGGGCATGATGCCGAGAGAGAATGGTTTCTCTGTCTTTTTCTCCCCTCCATATAAAGCTCTTACCACCACTTCTTGGTCTACCCATTCCTCTGAACTAAGAACAAGCAGTCGTTCTACAATGTTTTGGAGCTCCCGTACATTTCCCGGCCAATCATAGGCTTCGAGCAACTCAATAGCCTCTGAGGTGAACTTCTTATGAAACGTGTACATGTGGTTAAATTGCTCAAGAAAATAAAGGGCGAGTGGAAAAATATCTTCTCTCCGCTTCCGCAGAGGTGGAATTTGAAACGGAATCACATTCAACCGATAATACAGATCTTCCCGAAACTCTCCTCTTTCCACCATCTGTCTAAGATCTTTATTAGTAGCCGCAATGATACGAACATTAATCGAGATGGTTTGCGTTCCGCCGATTCGGGTAATCTCTTTCTCTTGCAGTACACGAAGCAGCTTGACTTGCATATTGAGAGGAAGCTCGCCAACTTCATCCAAGAACAGCGTGCCATTATGGGCTAATTCAAAATAGCCAGCTTTTCCTTTTCGATCTGCCCCTGTAAACGCACCGTGTTCGTAGCCGAATAATTCACTTTCGATCAATTGTTCCGGAATAGCCCCGCAGTTGATGCGAATATAGGCATTCTCATAACGCGGACTGGACGCGTGAATTTTATGGGCAAAAATCTCCTTTCCTACACCGGATTCCCCTTCTAGTAGGACGGTTGAATTCATTTGTGCCACACGGTGCATTTCCGCAAGCAGACTTTCCACGAGTTGAGAGCGGTAGACAATCTCTTTCCCCACACTATTCGCAGCTGCCACTTGACCTGAAATATCTTGTTCCTTTTCGAGACGTCCACTTTTGCCTTCTTTAAGACTTCGCAGTAAGATAACGACTCTCTCTAATTTCTCTTCGTGATAGATAGGTGTGGCAACAGACCAGATTTTACCGATGTTGTCTGCTTCCTGGATAGCCGTAACTTTTTTTCGCTGGCTGACACACAGATCAAAGATGTTCGGCTTCATTCCTTTTTTATCGGTATACCTTTGTATATTCTCTCCAATAATTCTCTTCGGCTCCTCGACTCCCCAAAAGTCTTTCAAAAAAGTGCCGGCAGCTCTTAATATATTACCAGCATGATCCACTACTAATATTTGTTCCTGAGACGAGGCGTACAAGGCTAACATGTCAGAATAAATGTTGCGGACAAAGTCCAATTCCTGCACGGCTTGTTCAAACGTTTCACGCGAAAAAAATATATGTACGATACCTTTTATTTTCCCATCAATCCGGAGGGGATACAAATTACCACTAATTTCTTTATAGTTAAAGGAGCTACTGACACTAACCATCGTCTCGCCTTGGATAACTTGATCCATATCCCTGTCCATCGTTAACAAGGTTTTATAATTTCGCCTCATCAAGAACTGACTTGGTATTCCTAGTATATTTTCTGCTTCTTCGTTCATAAATTCAATTTCGTGATTTATGTTTGTTTTGATAATACCGACTTCCGATCCTTGAAACAATTCATTTAACTCCGTAAGCCGAATACCATTCAACCTGTTTTTTGCTTCATGGAGCGTAATATAACCCGAAGCATTATTTTCTCTATCTTCCGTGACAACAAGAGAAATATTATGAGTGAATGCAGCTGGAGCGGACTCGGGAACGGTAATCATGTCGGTTTGATACTTAATAGGTATATCTAAGCAGCTTACATGTTCTACCTGTCCTAGAAGCGACCGTAGTGTGCAGTAACCAACAAACGTATCTTTTTCCTGCACTAGTGCCAGGTCTGTTTCCTGTTCTTTCATTCGTGCAAAAGCCTTCCGAATGCTGGTATTGGCAGGTATGACCGCAGGAATAGGCATGATAATATCTTTCCAAGTAATCAATGTATCCCTCCTTTAATCTCTATTATAATACAAGTTCGGGGGGATAAGGCAGCAACAAAGAGAACAAGAGGGCGTGATCGCTGTACACACGGCGCTCCGCCCTCTTGGACTTTATTATTCATTTCGGATGGCGGTAATTTCTACGTTAGCTTCCTTTAAAGCGTTGGTAACCGCTTTTGCGAGCTGCGGTGCGCCCGGTGTGTCGCCGTGAATGCAGACCGTTTCTGCTTCAAGACTCACATCTTCTCCTTCGTTTGTAACAACACGACCTTCTGTAACAATCCGGACAACACGCTCTGCCATTTGCTCATAGTCTTTAATCGCAGAGCCCCGCCGCGTCATGACGATAGACCCCTCTTTCGTATGTTCTCGGTCTGCATATGCTTCTTTTGCGACGGGAACTCCCATTTTCTGTCCTTGCTCGTACACCTCAGACTGGGGTAATGTGAAGACAACCATTTGCGGATCCGCTTCATGAACTGCTTCCAAAATCGCACGCGCTAGCTCTCGGTCTCTCATCGCCTTCATAAAAAGAGCGCCGTGAGGTTTGCAATGGTGAAGGTGAATGTCCTCTGCACGAGCAAATTCCCGCAATGCCCCCATTTGATACGTGACATAATCCTTCACTTCACTGGCAGTAGCTGTCATGTCGCGCCGTCCAAATCCTAACAAATCAGGAAATCCAGGATGGGCACCGATTTTCACTTGATGTTCTTTTGCTAATCGTACCGTCTTTCTCATTACATGGGGGTCGCCGCCGTGATAACCGCATGCAATATTAGCCGATGTGATATATTGCATCATCTCTTCGTCATTTCCGAGCACATATTGGCTGAAGCTTTCCCCCATATCACAATTCAAATCTATCTTCTTCATACAAGATCACCCCTCAAGGCCGAGCGATTTAATAAATTGAGTCGTATAATCTCCATGGACAAAATCCTCGTTTTCCATGATTCTCTCTAAGAGCGCAAGGTTCGTAGTCAGACCTTCTACCTCTATTTGGCTCAGGACTTGCTTCATGTTCGCGATCGCTTCCCGACGGTTAGGACCGTGAACAATAATCTTTCCAATCATCGGATCATAAAAAGGTGACACGTTGCTTCCTTCCTCCACACCAAAATCAAGACGGACCTTCTCTTCTGGGAGTTGAAGCGTTGTGAGCTTCCCTGGTGATGGGAAGAAACTTTCCGGATCTTCCGCATAAAGCCGGCATTCAATGGCATGTCCTTGTTTTTGAATGTCTGCTTGAGCGAGCGGTAATTGTTCTCCGGATGCGATTTTTAACTGCCACTCGACTAAGTCCAACCCTGTAATCTCTTCTGTCACCGGGTGCTCCACCTGAAGACGTGTATTCATTTCTAGAAAATAAAAATTGCCATCCTCATCGAAAATAAATTCCATCGTGCCGGCATTGGTGTAGCCGATTTCCTTCACCCCACGAACAGCCGCTTCGAGAAGCCGGGTACGCATGTCCTCATCCAGGAACGGGGAGGGGCTTTCTTCTACGATTTTCTGATTACGGCGTTGCACCGAACATTCGCGCTCAAACAGATGAACGACATTGCTAGCATGATCCGCTACGACTTGAACCTCGATATGGCGCGGCTTTGTGATTAATTTTTCTAAAAAGACTGCGCCATCATTAAAATAAGACTCCGCTTGCTGCACGGTTGAATCAAAAGCGCTTTCAAGTTCTTCTCGGCTGTGGACAAGCTTCATTCCAATGCCCCCGCCGCCGGCACTAGCTTTAAGCATAAGTGGATAACCAAGCGACTCTGCTGTTTCCACGGCGTCTTCCAGAGACTTTATCCGTCCTTCTGATCCAGGTACGACAGGGACGTTCGCCTTTTGCATTTGCTCTCGAGCTGACAACTTGCTTCCCATGATTTTCATTATTTTTGCTGATGGGCCGATGAAGGTAATATTTTCTTGTTCACAACGTTCCACAAAACCCGGATTCTCCGACAAAAAACCATAGCCAGGGTGAATCGCATCTGTGTTTGTTTCTTTTGCAGCCTGGATAATTTTCTCGATGTCTAAGTAACTCTTCTTCGCTTGGGACGGGCCAACACAAACGGCTTCATCCGCCTCATTCACAAACGGGGCATTGGCATCAGCCTCTGAATAGACAGCTACCGTACGAATCCCCAGACTTTTACACGTTCTTATGATCCTTCGGGCAATTTCTCCCCGGTTGGCAATTAACACTTTCTCAAAATAACTCATACACGTCCACCTCTGTTTTTTAAAAGGCGAAGACGCCATCATCATGCCTCTTCGCCACATTCAGTTTCACATTACTAAGATATCGTTGCGATCTCTTGACCCGCTGCTATTTCACTCTCATTTTCGATGAAGAACTTTTCCAACACACCGTCTTTTTCTGCCTTTACTTCATAGAAATTTTTCATAACTTCCACTAGACCAATCGTATCGCCCTTTTTAACAGGGTCTCCCTCTTTTACATAATCCTCTTTGTCCGGGGATGGCTTGCGATAAAAAATTCCCGGTAGCGGGGAGAGTACTTTGTTTTCTTCAGACATTGTTAATTCCTCCTTTTATTTCGCTACAAACTGCCGTACTTTTTCAACAGTGTCTCTGTATTCATTTCTAGCTTGCAGTGCTTCCTCTATATCGACGGAGACGAAACGAACTTTTTCATTTGTTTTCACTTGAGCCATTTTATCCAAATCGGTACTAATGATCGTGCAGATCGTTACATAACCTCCGCCGGTAACCGCGTCATTTAAAAGGGCAATGGGCTCAACACCGTCCGGTACTTGGATAGAACCTATTGGATATCCAAGATCCACCACATTGGAGGCATTACTCCCGGCACCAAAAGGCTGCTCGCGTTCCATGAAATGCAAACGCTCTCCCTTGAATCGATAACCAACACGGTTTGCTTCTGTTGTCACGGTCCATTCGCGTTCAAAGAAACGCTTTTTGCTATCTTCAGTCAAGCGGTAGCTGCAAAGACCGAGAACAACACGAATCTCATTATCACCGCTGAAATCTAAGCGGTATTCATCTGGAAGGCTTGTTCCCTCTTTAACATCTTGCTTTTTATTCGTGCCGATCGTCAGTTCGTCACCCTCCTGAAGAGCACGGCCTTCCATACCGCCGATCCCGCACAGTGTGTAGGTCGAACGTGATTCCATAATAAGCGGCACTTCAATGCCGCCAGCTACTGCTAAATATACGCGTGCTCCTTTTTTCACAAAATCAAAAGAGAGTTCGTCTCCCGATTTAACTGAAAGCGTTTCCCACATCGGTACGGATTCTCCGTTAATTTTCGGCGGGATCTCCCCTCCTGTAATCGCAATTACCGCGTCTTCCTGGAACTGCAGGACCGGCCCCATGTATGTAATCTCCAGGGAAGCCGCATTTTCGTCATTACCGACAAGTATATTCCCTACGGTATACGAGTATTTATCCATCGCTCCAGAAGGCGGCATGCCGACATTGTAATAACCAATTCTGCCGTAATCCTGAACGGTTGTTTCGAGACCCGGATTTTTTACTTTAATCATGCATACAACCTCCCTAACACGTCATCTGAGAACGCTTTCGGATCTTCCAGCACTTGTTGAGGAGTGAAGGTGAAATCTTTCATGACATAACGGAATGTGCCGTCTTTCACTTCTTTGCGAATTTTTTCGTATTCATCCATTGTGATACTGCGGAATCGAAGCAAATCCCCTTGTCTCGGGAATGTCATGGAATCTTTAAAGTCATGAAGACGCTGCTCACTTTCAAAAATTGGCGCTGCGGCTGTACCGAACAATTGATACCCGCCGGCTCCTTGAACAGGATAAATAACAGCGAAAGCTCCACCGAAACCAAACGCCCTTTCAGATGTGAAAGTACGCGGCCGCACATACTTAGGAACTTGGATTTGCTGTTCACGAGGTACCATTTGATAGCACCAAGGCAGGCCGGGAACGAAACCGATCATAGAGGCAATATACGGATAATCGGTGATCGCTTGAATTAATTCTTCCTTCGAATCAAAGCCGTTAATACGGGCTGCATACTCTAAATCCGTAGAAGAAGGGTCCTGATGACGGTCTCTAAACCGCATAACCGTTTCATGCGTCCACGGGTCCTCGAACAAAATCGGCATGTCCACAA
Organism: Bacillus piscicola; assembly: GCF_022458745.1. Classification (GTDB taxonomy): domain Bacteria; phylum Bacillota; class Bacilli; order Bacillales; family Marinococcaceae; genus Alteribacillus_A; species Alteribacillus_A piscicola. The sequence continues at coordinate 159,112 of NZ_JAJJJF010000001.1, read as the reverse complement.
TTCGAGAACTAATTTCAAAACCATCAAGTGACACGGATTCTTCCAACTGTTTCAGTTTTGCAATCAGATCGTCCGGATGAATTTTTTCCGGCTGAAAACGTATCATATACGAAGCATTAGAGGGACATATGTCCACAATTCCTGGTACGTTGTCCTCTTTCAATTGTTTCGTAATGGCCATCGCTTGAAAGTTCACTTCTAAACTCATTTCCTCTGATAATTCAACAAAAATAAACTCATCACCGCCATACTCGTAACGGGGCACCAGCCTTCACCTCTCTTAATTTATGATTCTTTCGATTTTACACTCTTACATAAATTGCAAATATCGTGCCAACTTTCAAAAGTCCCCTAGAACGGTGTATTCACTTTGTGACGTCGTTTATTTTTTCATTTTTGAAAGATTGTTTTTCTTTTTTGAAATTGAATAAGGGGCAGCGATGAATAGGGACACTGTGAAATATCCCCTTCCCTTCCCCCACCTTTCAAAATTGCAATGGTGCCTTTTCATGCCCACAGGTCTTTCGTTGATTGATGTTGTTGTTTTTGTTCGGGCACGATTTCGCGACGCATCCGAGGGCTATGAGGTTGTTATTTCTGCTCGTATTCAATTTCATGACATCATCCGAAGGCTATGAGGTCGCTATTTCACCGCGCCCTTCTTTTCAGGGCTTCATACAGACCCGATGGCGTCGCTATTTTCACGCCCTACCTTTTTGACGACTTCATACGAGCCCTGTGGTGTCGTTATTTCCGCACCTCCCTCGTTTCGCGACGTCATACAACCCCAATGACGCCTCTATTTCAATCAACCCCCGTTTTCATAGCTTCATACATCTTCTGTGACGTTGTTATTTCTGCTCGTCCGCAGTTTCACGACGTCATTCGGGGGCTATGAGGTCGCTATTTCAACAACCCTTTGTTTTCGCGACTTCATACGAGCCCTGTGGTGTCGTTATTTCCGCACCTCCCTCGTTTCGCGACGTCATACAACCCCAATGACGCCTCTATTTCAATCAACCCCCGTTTTCATAGCTTCATACGTCTTCTGTGACGTTGTTATTCCTGCTCGTATCCAATTTCATGACGTCATCCGAGGGCTATGAGGTTGCTATTTCACTGCGGCCTTCTTTTCAGGGATTCATACAGATCCGATGGCGTCACTATTTTCTTGCACTTCAACTTTGACGACTTCATACGTGCCAGATGGTGTCGTTATTTCCGCACCTCCCTCTTTTCGCGACGTCATACAACCCCAATGACGCCTCTATTTCAATCAACCCCCGTTTTCATAGCTTCATACGACCTCTTTGACGCTGTTATTCCTGCTCGTGCTCAATTTCATGACGTCATCCGAGGGCTATGAGGTCGCTATTTCGCTGGGTCCTTCTTTTCAGAACTTCATACAGACCCGATGGCGTCGCTATTTTCACGCCCCACCCTTTTGACGACTTCATACGAGCCCTGTGGTGTCGTTATTTCCGCACCTCCCTCGTTTCGCGACGTCATACAACCTCAATGATGCTTCTATTTCAATCAACCCCCGTTTTCATAGCTTCATACGTCTTCTTTGACGCTGTTATTTCTGCTCGTATCCAATTTCATGACGTCATCCGAGGGCTATGAGGTCGCTATTTCACTGCGGCCTTCTTTTCAGGGCTTCATACAGACCCGATGGCGTCGCTATTTTCACGCCCCACCCTTTTGACGACTTCATACGAGCCCTGTGGTGTCGTTATTTCCGCACCTCCCTCTTTTCGCGACGTCATACAACTCCGATGATGCTTCTATTTCACACAACCCCTAGTTTCATAGCTTCATACATCTTCTGTGACGTTGTTATTCCTGCTCGTATCCAATTTCATGACATCATCCGAGGGCTATGATGTCGCTATTTCGACTGGTCCTTCTTTTCGCAACGCCATAGAACCTCCATGCTGTCGTTATTTTCTTCGATTGGCTTCGTCCATTCAGATTCACTCCGTATGTTACACTAAAATGGATTGAATGGTAGAAGGAGGAGTTCGCCCGATGAGTGTAGGAAAAAAAGGACCGTTTCGTGCGGATCATGTTGGTAGTTTTTTGCGTCCGCAGGCGTTGAAAGAGGCGCGGGAGGCGTACCAGAACGCGGACATCAGCCTGGAGGATCTGCGGGCTGTGGAGGATAAAGAGATTGAGAAGTTGGTGCAGAAGCAGAAGGAGATTGGTCTTTCTTCCGTGACGGATGGGGAGTTTCGCCGTAAGTGGTGGCATTTGGATTTTATTCAGTCGCTGAACGGGATCAAGACGTTTGATATCGATGCTTCTGGGCTGTTTCACGGGGCGATGAAAAAAGCGACCGTATACGCGGTTGATTCGAAGGTATCGTTTCCGGAGGATCATCCTTTTTTAGATCATTTCGCGTTTTTACATGACCTCGCTGGGGATCATACAGCGAAAATTACGATTCCCGGACCGAATATGATTTTTTATTCCGGTATGATCAATAGTGACGTCTATGCGGAAAACCCGGCTTATCCGTCGCTTTCGGAAGCGGCGAAAGACATCAGCCAAACATACCGTGATGCGATTCACGCGTTTTATAACGCGGGCTGCCGGTATTTGCAGTTGGATGATACGAGCTGGGGCGCTTTATTCAGTGAGGATTTTCGGGAAAAGATCAAAGCGAAAGGGTATGACCCCGATGAATTGATGAAGATTTTCGCGGATATTACGATAGAAGCGCTAGCGGACAAGCCGGATGATATGGCGGTGACGCTGCACATTTGCCGGGGAAATTTCAAGTCCAATTGGCTGTACCAAGGGGACTATGAACCGATCGCAAAAGAATTGTTTTCCCGTGTCAATGTGGATGCGTTCTTTTTGGAATTCGACAGCGACCGGGCCGGGGACTTTTCACCGCTCCGCTTTATTAACAAGCAAAAAGTGGTGCTCGGCTTGGTAACAACAAAAACGGCCGAGCTCGAGGATAAAGAAATGGTGAAAAAGCGCGTCGCTGAAGCTACGGAATACGTGCCGCTCGAGCAGCTCTGCCTTAGCCCGCAATGCGGATTCGCCTCTACGGAAGAGGGGAATTTAATCACCGAAGAGGACCAATGGAACAAGCTCCGGCACGTGGTTGACATTGCTGCTGATATTTGGAAATAAACGGTAATGAAACAGGACAATGAGAACATCCACCTTGGTTTATTTTTTAATCCGGGGTGGATGTTTTTCTATTTCACAATTTGTCACTTTCCTTATCTCCCAAAATCATCGTAGGGGAAACTTGCTGCGGACTTACCATGATTTCAATGAGAAATGGCGTCTTCGTTTCTGTCTTGGCTTCCGTCCAGGCTTTCTCAAATTCCTCCGTTGTCCGAACGCGACGGCCTTTTGCCCCCATTGCTTCGGCGATTTGTGCAATATGGATGTCCCCTAACATGGTGCCGACAACGCGGTCCGGGTACTGTATTTCCTGGTGCATGCGGATCGTTCCGTACATACGGTTGTTGAAAACGAGCGAGGTCACGGGAATTTGGCAGCGGACGGCTGTTTCGATTTCCTGCATCGTCATCATAAAGCCACCGTCGCCGGAAAAGCTGATGACTGGGCGGTCGGGGTGTGCGATCTTCGCTCCGACCGCAGCCGGAAATCCATAGCCCATTGCGCCGGATGTAGGACCGACATAGCTCTTTGGTCCTTGGAAAACATGAAAGTGGTGGAGCCAAGAGGCGAAATTTCCAGCGTCATTGGTGATGATCCCGTTTTTCGGCCAATGAGTGTTGAAAAACGCCATGACATCCTTGTAACCGATCCCGTTTGGCGCGAGTTTTTCGTTTACCGACGAGAGGGCGACGCTATGCTGATATACTTTTTTTCGCTCCGCTGTCCAGTTCTGCCATCCTGGTAAAGCGGCAGCCTGCTCCGTTAACTGGCTAAGCGCTGCTTTCGCGTCGGCGATAATTCCGAGGTGAGGTGGGTATACGGTGCCGAGTATGTCCGGCTCGATGTCGAGATGAATAAGGATTTGCTCCGGCCTAAGCAAACGGTAGTCCTGCGTCGTTACTTCGGAAAGGCGGGTTCCAACAGCAAGAATGACGTCCGCTTTTCTTACCGTTTCAAGTTGCACGCTCGGGGTACCGAGACCGAGATGACCGACGTAGTGGGGATGATCATTTGCGAGTACGTCTTGTCGGCGAAACGAGGCAACTACCGGAATCCGGGCTTCTTCTACGAATGATTGCAGTTCTTTCTCCGCATTCGCCGCTTTCACCCCGCCCCCGGCAATGAGCACCGGCCGCTGCGCTTTGGCTAACAGGTTGATCGCTTTTCCGATGTCTTGATTGGAGACAGCAGGTGTAGGCCGTTGCACCGCCGCACTGAATATCATGTCCGCTTTTTTTGGCAGAACATCCTCGGGGAGAGACACGACAACCGGCCCCGGCCGTCCTGATGTTGCGATACGAAAAGCGCGCAGGACAAGTTCCGGCGTCCGCGCCGGATCCCGGATCTCTACGCCCCACTTTGTTATTTCTCCAAAAAACCGGTCCAACTCGATTTCCTGAAAGCCTTCCCGGCCGCGAAACTTGCTGTGTACCTGCCCGAGAAACACAACCATCGGCGTTGAATCCTGGTAAGCTGTATGCACACCGATCGATGCATTGGCGGCGCCGACTCCACGTGTCGCCATCACAACAGCCGTCCGATTCGCCGCTTTCGCGTAACCTTCCGCCATAAATGCCGCGCCGCCCTCGTGCCGGTTGGACACAAACGTTATCGACTGTTCCTCATAGATCGCATCCAAAAGAGGCAAGTAACTTTCTCCCGGCACACCAAATACGTGGCGTACCCCCTCCTGCTTCAGGCTTGCCACAATCGCCTGCGCACTCGTCATCCCCCGCAACTCCGCCATTCCTGCTCCCTCCCATTCCAACCTGAAAAATATCACGTTATCCAGTCAGCGAACGCCATTCCCCCGTCATAAGACTACTTTTGCAGTGGCTCTCCTTGGTTTTGGTCTTTTGAACCCTTTATAAGACCACTTTTACAGCGCCCCTCCCCGGTTTTGGTCTTTTGAAACCTCTATAAGACCACTTTTACATCAGCTCAACCCGTTTTTCGTCTTTTGAGTCGGCCATGAGACAGCTTTTCCAGGTGTCCTTCGCTTTTCTTGTCTCATGTAGCCGGTTATGAGTCTGTTTCGTGTTGCTGCTCCTCTGCTTTTGGAGGCAACCTTCACTCCCGGTGTTCTTGTAGAAATGCGCCAATTCGTGTGGCGGCTTCTTGGAGTCGTTTTTCTTCTACTGTCAGGGATACGCGGAAAAAAGCTTCTCCCGTTTTCCCGAAGGCTTTCCCTGGGGTGACGATGACGCCTTTCTGTTCCAATAGTGCTTCCGTAAAGCTGCCTGAGTCCCAACCCGGCGGTACGTTACTCCAGAGAAAAAGGCTTCCCCGCGTTTTGTTCACTCGAATCCCGACCCGAGTGAGCGCTTCTTGCATAACGATCATTCTTTTTTCCAAGAGTTGATTATATGTTTTTACACAAGATTGATCCCCCGTTAAGGCAAGTGCCGCGGCTTTTTGAATCGGCAGAAATTGGCTTGTGTCCAGGTTACTTTTCACAATCGCCAAGCTGGCAAGTGCTTCGGCTGAGCCGGCCGCCCATGCAATCCGCCATCCTGCCATGCTGTAGCTTTTCGAGAGCGAACCAAATTCAAGGAGTCGCGCACGGTCCGTGTTTGCCTCAAGCACACTTGGAGCCCGGTATCCGTCGAACACAACCTGTTGGTAGGCAGCATCGTGGATCAAAAGCAAATCATATTTTTCCGCAAACGCGGCAGCTTTTTCAAAAAAATCAATCCCGACCGTGGCACCTGTCGGATTCGCAGGATAATTTACGATCAATGCTTTCGCTGTTTTTGCATCGCTTTCTGTAATATCCGCAACATCCAGCACAAACTGTTTCTCTTTCTGAAGCGGTATCCGAATCGTTTCCACCCCTGCAAGCTGTGCGGCCGTTTCATAAGGCGGGTAACCCGGGTCCGGTACAAGCACCGTATCTCCGGGGTTTAGCACCGCTGGAAAAAAATGACCGATCCCTTCCTTTGATCCGATCAACGTTAAAATTTCTGTCTCTGGGTTTAGGTCTACTTGATACTCTCGCCGGTAATATGCTGCCACTGCTTCCCGAAATTCCGCACAGCCCTGGTACGGCGAGTATTGAAAATTCCGCGGATCTTGTAATTCCTCCGTTACTTTCCTGACAATATGCGGCGGTGTCGGTACATCCGGCGCGCCAATCCCCAGGTCAATCACATCCATTCCCGCATCCGCAAGCTCCTGTTTCCGCCGGTTAATCGCCGAAAACACATAAGGAGACACCCCTGCCACCCGCTTCGATCGCAGCATACCGCCAGCCCCTTTCCTAACACCGAAGTTAGCCCCTATCCATAAGATATGCAGCTACTCTTCCCGTCATTAAAAGGATTTTTCCTGCATTTTCTATCTAGCTAAAAACACTCTGGCAAGCGAGCCGGAAGCCTTGTTGCGATTCGGTTCCCAGGCGTTTTCGTTCGGCGTCATTCGGGGTGCTGATGAGGCTCATGCCGTCTTCTACTTTCACCCGGCACCTGCCGCACGTTCCTTTTTTACATTTAAAATCAAGCGGAATGTTCTGTTGGAGCGCCGTCTCGAGCACCGTTTGCCGCGGCACTCTTTCCACGTGAAACTGCTTATCATGCTGTTCGATTTTCAATTGCGGCACGGCGGTTTTTTGTACGGTTTCCCGGCGCTCTGGTGCCCTCACCGGTGCTTCCGGTGCGCGCGCCACCGTCGACGTGCTGTATCCTGCCTGTCCTGCCTTCAACGACCCGATCGTTAACTTTTTCAAAAAAAATCCCCTCCCGGAATATTTTTCAATTTATCTAAAAATTTAACCCTTGACTTGAGAAAGATTTTCACTTACAATGACATTAATAATGAGAATCGTTTTCATAAACTATTTTATCAAAACATACTTATAAACACACGTGCATGTATATAGGTCGGCGTACCGTCGACAAAACGTTAAAACATACAAATAAAGGAGTGGGTTACGTTGAATACACGGGTGAATGGATTTGACGATATGCATAGTATCTTGCGGAATGAGCGTAAAGTTGGTGGTGTCATTGAGAGTGATTATCTGCGTCTATCATCCGGTGAGGAATTCCATAATATTGTCATTACCAAAGTGGAGATGATCGGTACAGCTCTTTGCTCCCTCAGCTGTGTGACAGAGGAAGGCAATATGCTCATCGTAAACGCCAAAGATGTCAGCCTCATCCACCAACCGCAGCATAAGAAAATCTGCGAGCTCTGTAATAAAGAATTCAAGCAAGTGAAAATGCAAGAAAAAATGAAGTACTTAAAGCGCTTGTGCGATCTTCATGAAGATAACCTGAACCCGATTTTCGTCGAGGAAGCCATGCTCCTTATCCAAGACATCGGCTTGAAAAATGCCAAGGAAGAAATCGATGTCAGCGCGATTTATCCGGACGAGAAAGTCTACACCATTGCATAATACACTCCCTGTTATACACATATAAATACAAAAAAGGATCAGACTGGTTTATGCGTCTGGTCCTTTTTGTACTCTTAAAAAAGAGGAAAGGGCTGAGGAGGCCCCTTCTCCTGTCTCTTATTCGTCCGGATCTTCCAATGTACAAATCGCGGTTGGCCGCTTAATCCGAAGCACGATGGATTCGTATACGCGGAAGATATAGTTCATGTTATCTTCATCAATAAAGGACGTATCAAAGTCACTCGCAATCGCAAGGTCCAAGTTCTGCTGCCCTGTATCTACCACGACACCGCGGTTTCCTTGAATCATCGGTGATTGGAAGACTCCTGCCGGCATTAGTTCACGAATGTGCTCGATCTCAAGCACATGGGTGTCTTGGTGAACACGGTGGATGAGGGCATATAATTCCGGTGAGAGCACGAGCGCAAACGGGCCAGTGTGTCCCATCTTCAACAACTTATTGCGCGCTTCCACAACGTCTGTAAAGGCATTACCGGACTTCATCCAGTCGCTGCGAATATGCGACAGTCTGCCTTTTACATTCATGATCCCTTTCAACTTAAACTCTTCAGACCCGTTAAAAATGAGGTCATCTTCTAAAAGTGCGCACTGCTGCGCGGCGTTCGCTGAAGCAGAAAAGTCAATCGGGCTGTCCAGCGTTTTCGCCTGCTGAATGTCGCGCCAGAACAGAATAAAGTCTTTATACAAAAGCGGAACGGTCAGGTTCACGCGGCGTTTCGGTGTAGAAAGTTCCGTTTCCGAACCGTGAAAACTCATGCCGCCGCGCCCCGGTGCTTCATAAATATCCGTCGGCACCGATTGGACGCCTTCGCCGAGTGGTCCGTATATATCAATAAAACGTCGGCCGATTAGTTGCTTTTTCGCATGCCCAAAAACAGTCTCATCAAGCGCATTCCATTCACTGCTATTTAATGGGGAATCTGCGTAAATTGTCGTTTTGTCCATGATCAAACCTCCATTAATTATTTTTCAAACTTCCAACTGTTAATTGCTTCTTTGTGCGTGTCAACCTATATTCATGAGGTTTGTCAGGGGTGTCAGGCTCACTGTTAGCTTCCGCAGAAGGAGAAGCTGAAGCATACGCCTCTACCTTCAAATTCTCATTCACGTTCTCTTTCTCATCTGTCGGAACGGAAGCGTTAAAAGAAAGATTGCCTTTGAACTCTTCATTGAGTTCGTCCATCAAGGCTTTTGTTGTCTCATAATCAGCTGCGGTCATGTCGCGCAGTTCACGAATTTTATCCGCTGCTTCCGAATCTGTAAATGTATAAAGAGAAAGATCCAGATGCTCCAAGAAATTATGCAAACCAAATTTCTCGAGGCTTATATCTTGGAGCAGAAGTATCTTTTCCCTGTCTTCCAAGGAATGGCTGTCCCCTTTTACCGTTTCAAGCTCCGGCAGCAGATGCTCCAGCCGGTCCAGCCGATGATCTTCCTCTTCATAAATGTGATGCCAATACAAACGTTCGTGGTCATCTTCCGCATTCTCAATAACCGGGGTGATAATATCTTTAAATTCATTTAACGCATCCCGCGTGCGATGAAATATATCTTCCAATTGCGAAAATGAAGTTTCCACAGATCCACCTCCATGATAATGCCGTTATTTTCATTATTGTACATTACTTTCCATTTTACAAACAAGTAATACCCCTTCTCTTGGCTAAAAAAGAAAAAGCGAAAGTATGTTCCACGTGAAACAAGTTTTTTTCATGAAAGTTTCTCATGAAAAAACCCTTCACTGTCAGGCTATACAGAGAAGAGTTTTTTTCATCTTTCACGTGAAATATTCGAGCTTTGCTTTTGGAAAATAGGTGTTAATGTAGCCGCCGATCGTGTCCTTAATGTCTTCTTGTTCTTCATCCGTATAGACGTATTTCCAGATGCCGTAGCGCCCCCATTTCGTTTTTCGCTTCGACTCATCAAGCTCCAGCTTCGTCATCGGGTAGTTTTTTTCGATCACGCGTTTCGCCGGCTTCGTAAAACGGTGCTGGATCATTTCAAAGGTTAGATCTTCCTTGGCCACATCTGGCAGCTCTTTTGCCAGCCTCTCCAGCATGTCTTTGTACCCTTCTTTCCAGCCGTCATGCAAGTAAATCGGCGCAATAATGAAGCCTAACGGATAGCCTGCCTCCGCAATTTTCACCGCCGCTTCAATTCTTTCCTTCAACCGCGACGTTCCCGGCTCAAAATACTTGATAATGTAATCGTCATTAATGCTGAAGCGAAAACGAGTGCGGCCATTGTGCTTCGCGTCCAACAAATGATCGACATGGGCAAATTTCGTCACAAAACGGAGTCGCCCGTGCTCGGATTCCCCAAAAAACTCGATTGCTTTTTTCAGCGTATGGGTGAGGTGGTCGACCCCGACGATATCCGACGTACACGATGCTTCAAAACGGGTCGGCTCCGGCGCGCGCTCTTTCATATACGCGTCCGCTGCCTCGAAAATATCCTCCGTGTTGACGTACGTACGAATATACGGTTTGTCGCCCATCGTCGTTTGCAAATAACAATAATGGCAGTGCCCCATACACCCCGTCACAAACGGGATCGCATACTCCGCCGACGGTTTCGACGTATCAAATTTCAACGTCTTCCGGACCCCGACCACTAACGTCGATTTAGCGTTCCGATATTTTTGAAAATGATTTTCCCCGGGCAGGTTGCGAATCTGGTTGTGCGAGGTCGTCTCCCTAATTTCAATTCCCATCTTCTCAAACTTCGGAATCAACTCTTTCGCAAGCGGATATTCGAGCGCCCGCGGTTCCACGTACACGAGCTCCGGCACGAACGGTTTAACCATAATAGTCCCCCGTATCCGGCATGCCAAATGCCTCCTGATACGCCTGTTCTGCCGCGTCCGCCGTCTGGTACACCGCCACCTCATCGGTAAGCGGATAATACGTTTCATACAAAAACAGCGCCAGCTCACTCGGGTTATCAGGATTCGTTACCACCGCCGCCTCCTGCACATTCGCTACATCCTGCGCATGCGGATTGCGAATAATAACGTACACCACATCCCCCGGAATAAAAGACCCATCCATCATCATGTGATCACCGACCTTCTTGTATTTTCTCCCCGTAGTGTACCCGCGCAGCGTGGCTTTATGAACTGGAAAAAAACGACGATGATTTTTTTCAAAAAACGATTTACATTCACGCAACGTCAAGGTGTAAAGTCTCGCGTTTCGCAACGTCATCCACTCTCGATGACGTCGCTATTTCTGCGTTCGGCCGGTTTCACGACCCCATTCGAGCGCTTTGATGTTGTTATTTCAGAAGGATGCCAGTTTCGCGACCGCATACATGCCCTATGATGTCGCTATTTCGAGGTTCCGCCAGTTTCACGACTTCATACGTCTCCTAGGACGTCGTTATTTCATGCTCCCTCTCATTTCGTGACTTCATACGCCCCCTATGACGTCGTTATTTCCACGTCCGGCCGGTTTCACGACCCCATTCGAGCGCTTTGGTGTTGTTATTTCAGAGGGACACCAATTTCGCGACCGCATACATGCCCTATGATGTCGTTATTTCGAGATTCCGCCAGTTTCACGACTTCATACGTCTCCTAGGACGTCGCTATTTCCTGTTCCCTCGCATTTCGCAACGTCATACACCTCCTATGCGTCGCTATTTCCGCGTTCGGCCGGTTTCACGACCCCATTCGAGCGCTTTGATGTTGTTATTTCAGAGGGATGCCAGTTTCGCGACCGCATACATGCCCTATGATGTCGTTATTTCCACGTTCGGCCGGTTTCACGACTTCATACGCCTCCTATGACGTCGTTATTTCATGCTCCCTCTCATTTCGCAACGTCATACACCTCCTAGGACGTCGCTATTTCTGCATTCCTCCGTTTTTACGACTCCCTTCCCCATCTAAACGATGCTTCTACGGGGGTCGGGGCGTTATTTCGGGTACAATCCGTCGGTCCCTCTCTTTTTATTCATAAGAAAAGCTTCAAGCGTGGCTATTTCGGCCTGCTTGAAGCTTTTCCAACTATTATCGTCCGTATTTGTCTTTCATGTCGTCGCCTTTTTCATCGATGGCGTCTTTGATTTTGTCGCCTTCTTCTTTGACGGTTTCCTCGAGTTCGTCGAATTTATCTCGGTATTCTTCTAAAATGTCTTGGCGTTGGGTGATGATGCTGCGTACTTCCTGGCTTATCTCGCCGTCAATGCGGTCGTTGTTGCGTAAATACAGGACAGCATTTTTCAGGCGTGATTCTTCGCTGAAGGTTAAATTCATAAAGTCTGATTCTTTGCCGTACAGTTCATTTAGTTTTTTCGTTTTTTCTCTCGAGATTTTGTTCCAGTTTTCGGCGGTCCAGGAGCTCCATTGGTTAAACAAACGGACGCGTTCGCGTTCCCAGACTCGTTCGAAGTCTTTGGCGGAATCAACGGTTTCGAATTTCCCGCCGCCTGCTTCCGCGACCTTCAGCAGTTCTTTTTGTCCGGAGCTGTCGACGTCAAAGCCGATAATGTTCACGACCGCCTCGATGTTGGAGTCATGCAGTTCCTTTGCCGCTTTGGCCGGGTCACCGCCGCATGATTCAACACCGTCACTGACTACATAAACCATGTTATCCTTCGCGTCCGGCGCATCGGCAAAATCTTTTTTCGTTTCTTCGATGGCTTTTGCGATTGGTGTGTAGCCGGTCGGTTCAAATTGGCCGAGCGCCTCATCGAATGCTTTTTCATCATAAGATTTTAAGTCATACACAACTTCCGTGCTGGCGCAGGAAATGTCTTTGTCCTTTTCGTCACTGCTGCCTTCATGGCCGTACACGCGCAGCGAGACATTCGCTCCTTCCGGCATCGAGGCGACGAAATCGTTAATCGCGTCTTTTGCGAGCCCCATTTTCGTCCGGCCCTCAATCACTTGGGCCATGCTGCCGCTCGCGTCTAAGAGTATGACGATGTTCGCCGGACTCGTGCCGCCCTCGCCGTCTCCAAGATTTAACCCGTCTGGCGTATCCGAAATGGCCGACTCCATTTGCGGGTTAAAATTCTCGGCAAACTCATAAAATTCTTTGTAAGCCGCGGCTTCATTCACAAGCGGTAAAATACTGCCGTACAATTCAAAGCTATCTTTACCGTCTACATCCATCTCATCCAACGCTCTATGTATGACCGCTTTGTTGTAGGCATTCCCGGCATATTTCCCCGGTTTTTCCTCAATGATTTCTTCGATGCTTCCGGCAATGCCAAAATCATCCGCTCCTTCCGTTTCGCCCTTTTCCTTATCTGCTTCGGCTGCTTCTGTGTCATCCGTTGCTTCATCCTGAGAAGCCGCTTCCTCTTCTCCGTTCCCGCAAGCGGCCAACGTTGCACTCATCAGCAGCGCCGCGATTCCCGGTATGATTCGTTTTTTCACCCGTAGACCCTCCCTCTTGATCCTTCTGAAACGAACGTACCACAACCACGGGAGGGCTGACAATTCAACTTTTTCACCGCTTCTTTCATCCTCTTTCTATCGATAAAATGAAGGTGAAGATTCCATTTTTCCATCATTCACCTACATGCACAACACGTAAGCAGCGCACCCAATTTCCTAAGGCCGCAACTCAGCGTAGTACCAGCCGTTCTAAATCAAGGATGGCGCCAATTTCTTTTAAAAAATCGTAGCCGATGATGCCGTCCAGAATCAGCCCGTAATCCATGTCGCCTAATTCCACAGCAAAATCATCGACCCCGATGTTGCTTCCAATCGCGAGGCGGTCGAGCGGCTTCGTATAGACGAACTCAAAGCCGCCAACACCGTGGATCATTTCCACTACATCATCCGGTTCCGGTTTGACCCCGATTTTCTCGAGATGGTTGACGTTCAAAATCGTGCCAGCTGACCCTGTGTCCACCAATAGTTCCGGCAAAACCAGCGTCTCGCCGCGAAACGTCACGGTCGCCTCAATAAAAGGCAGCCCGTTTTTCTCCGTCAGTGAAATCATATTTTCTGCAACCCTGCCCGTTTTTTTTCATAAATATCGAGGCATTCCCGGGATGTGTGAAAAAAATAAAATTCGCGCCGCGGCTCTTGTTTTTGCAGAGCGGCATGACGACGAAACGCCTCCATCGCATCCTCCAAAACAGCAACAACCTCAGCCTCATCGATCACACGGTACCCTTCCGCAGAGTGCGCCGCCTTTGCCTCCAGCACGACCCACCTGTCCGGATAGGCTTGTCTTACTTTTTCCCAATTCATCACGATCCGCTCCTTCGTTATGCTTTCTTCTATTTTAGCAAATTTTCGCGGTGAGCAGACGGTTTTCAAAAAACTCATCAGGGAAATCGTAAGTCGCATAAATGGCAGCACTCGGACGAATGTTAAGAAAAAGAAAGGAGGGGGTTGTGTGACGATCGTCAGGCTTGGCTACGTGGCGATGAGCGTGCATGTGAAAAACGCGTCGCCGTCCCAAACGATGACCTTTACACGATTTAAGGAGATTCCCAATCGGGATGCCGCCAAACGAAAATTAGAACGAATTGCCCAGTCGAACCTTAAAAACTGTTTGCGGCTGTTACAGCATAACGCCGCCCATGACATCCATTTTTTTCGATTAAGTTCACGGCTCATCCCGCTTGCCGACCATGAGGAGCTGACAGATTGGGAGTACATGCCGCCGCTTGCCGCTGATTTCGAAGCGCTTGGAGCATATGCCAAAGCGCATCACATGCGTCTCGATTTTCACCCGGATCATTTCGTTCTGCTTAATTCGCCGCGCGAGGAAGTTCTGAAAGCCTCCCTCATCACGCTCAAACTCCATTACAAGATGCTGAAGGCGATGAACCTCAACCCGAGACACCGTGCGGTCATGCATATCGGCGGCGCCTATCACGATAAAGAACAAGCACTGGAGACATTTATTGAAAATTGGGGACGTGTCCCGCAGGCCCTGCAACAGATGATCATGCTCGAAAATGACGATAAATCATTCACCGCGGAGGATGCTTTGTATCTATGCGAAAAACTGGGAATCCCGCTCGTTTTCGACCTTCACCATCACCTCGCCAACCACCGAGAGCCCCGCTGGCAAGAAAGTTGGGAACGCATTATCGCGACGTGGGCCGACTCCCCGCTTCCGCTCAAAATGCACATTTCCAGTCCCAAAAGTGAAAAACAATTTCGGGCTCACCACGATCACATCGAGCCCGAGCCGTTCGTGCGTTTTCTTCAAGACGTGAGAGGAAGCATCGACCGCTTGGACTGCATGATTGAAGCGAAGAAAAAAGATGAAGCGCTTTTTCAATTAGTGAACGATTTGAAAAATGTTCCGTGGATCACCTGGATCGACGGCACTACGTTTGAAATGTGAAAACAGGTGGGGACTAGCTTTTTCGCTTGTGTATGGTAATCGGGAAATTCGTTAAAACTATAGACAACATGAGAAAATCGGAGGAGGAATTTACGTGTTAGAACTGCAGAACACAAGCCTGGAAGGAAGGCAGCATTATTTTGGACAAACTCAGGAGATATTTGACCGCTTAAACTATGAATTAGGCGATAATTGGGATTACGATAACGGCTGTTTCGATACGATTTTGGAGCGCGACGGCGGGGAGACGATTTATTTACGCGTGCCGTTCCACGTTCTCGACGGACAGCTAGACAGCCGAAACGCTTACGTCGAATTCCAGACACCTTACGTCATTAAACATGTCGTGAACCTCGGTTTGGATGAGGGTGGTGATGCACTAGCGAGCGCAAGCGGGTTTAGTCAATTCCAAGAGCCCCTCGACAAAGATGGCAATATTATTAAAGAAGAAAAATGGGCAGAAGCCGGCCGCGAAGCCGTAGAAGTCATCGAGCAATACATACCCGAGCGGCAAACCGAGGAAGAAACAGAAACAGAAGAAGACAACCAACAAACCGAGACCTCAACTGATTAGCATAACCGGAGGACTTCTCTCCAAAAATAAAAGATACAAGATGTCAGCTTAAGGAGAATGAAGATGAGCTTTACATTAGTTTGGCAGACACTTCTTATTTTTGCAGTCGGCACCCTTTTACTCCGAATCAGCGGACGAAAATCAATCTCGCAGATGACAATCCCGCAAACGATTATTATGATTGCGATCGGTTCCTTGTTGATCCAGCCCGTAACCGGAAATGGGCTCTGGCCCACATTCGGAGTAGCCTTGCTATTAATTTTGTCTCTGCTGGTAACGGAATATCTCCAGGTAAAGCTGGATAAAGCGGAGACTGTCATCACGGGGAAAGCGGTAATGGTGATTGAAAACGGCACCTTACTCGAAAAAAATTTAAAGAAATTACGCTTAACAGTTGATAAGTTAGAGGAGAGATTGCGCAAGGCCGGCATCTCCTCGATCCAAGACGTGCAATACGCCACCATTGAATCCAACGGACAATTAGGATACACCTTGAAAAAAGGAAAGCAGCCGGCGACCAAGGAAGATATCCAAACCCTTATCGAACTCATCCAAAATGGCAAACTCACGTACCCCGATCCCCATCGCTCCGCAGATGACGACATCTTTTTTGAAACCATTCGAAGACCTGACCCGCCCGACCCCGAGCACTTGCAATAAAAGCTGGCAAACGAAACAACCGGAGCACAGAAGCCCCGGTTGTGTCGTTCATTGCCGCTCCCGCTAAATCATAAGACCAAATGGACGGAGATTCTCCCCGGTTTTGGTCTTATGAACGGCCCATAAGACCGATTTTGCAGGTCGGCCCACCGATTTTGGTCTTGTGAACGGCTCATAAGACCACTTTTGCTGATGCACTCCCCAGTTTTGGTCTTAGGAACGGCTCATAAGACCACTTTTGCTGATGCGCTCCCCAGTTTTGGTCTTAGGAACACTCCATAAGACCGATTTCGCAACAATTTCTCTCTAGTTTGGTCTTATGCAACCAGTGGGCATGCGCGTCTTATTCGTTTTCTTTTTGGTACAGCTTAATAAGCGCCTGGGTGCCGCTGTTTTCTTCGCCTTCCGCTGCGAGTTTATCGTACAGGGATTTGGAAAGCTCGAGCGCCGGCGTCATCAAGCCCATTTCTTCCGCGGCTTCAAGCGCGATCGTCATGTCTTTGATAAAATGCTTCACGTAAAAGCCAGGGGCAAAATCGCCCTTCAGCATGCGCGGCGCAAGGTTGCTGAGCGACCAGCTTCCGGCAGCACCTGACTCAATGCTCTTCAGCACTTTTTCCGGATTAAGCCCCGCTTTTTGTGCATAGACAATGGCTTCGGTCACGCCCATCATACCGGAAGCGATCGTAATCTGGTTGCACATTTTCGTGTGCTGGCCGGCACCTGCCTCGCCCTGCAGCACGATATTCGTACCGAGCACCTCGAACATCGGCTGGACGTGCTGAAAACTTTCTTCGTCGCCACCGACCATGATCGTCAATTTCCCTTCGCGTGCCCCAACGTCTCCGCCGGAAACAGGAGCATCCAGCGCATGAAGGTCTTTTGCCTTGGCACGCTCATAAATGTCTGCCGCAAGCGCCGGCTTCGATGTCGTCATATCCACTAAGTACGTGCCGGGACGGGCATTTTCGATAATCCCGTTTTCCTTAAAATACACTTCCTCGACATCACGCGGGTACCCGACCATCGTGATCACCGTATCTGCTTTTTGCGCCAGCTCGGCAACCGTTTCGCACCACTCGGCCCCTTCTGCGAGCAGCTCTTCCGCCTTTGCTTTTGTCCGCGTGTACACGAGAACACCGTAACCCGCCTTCAACAGCCGGCGCGCCATACTGCTTCCCATCACGCCGGTTCCAACAAAACCTACTACCATGACACTCACCTCGTTTACGAAAATAATCACCGCGGCCTGTACCGCTGTTTTTCCATTATACATGAAACCGGCAGCTCGATTCTCTCCGGAAGGCTTCCGGAGAGGCGAGCGCATTCAAATTAGGCAACCTATTAAAATGACTACCGTGAAGCAGGGGTCTTATGGAGCATTCATAAGACCAAGTTTAACCAGTCAGTCCTCTCTTTTTCGGTCTTATGAAACGTCCTTTGAAACTCTTTGTTGTTCTTGTTAAGGATTGTTGGCATTTTTTTAAAAAAGCTCTTTCCTTTTTTCCCCGGTATACAACTGTCGGAAACGAAAAAAAGGCCCCCTGCCATCCTTTTTATCAAAAGACAAGGATGGCGGTAGAACCTTTAAGGCAAACGGTTAATTTTTTTGTTGACCAACTTTATAGGTAATTATTCTTGTGAAGCAATTTCCACGGCTCTTTCATAGATTTCCTTCCCTGGAAGTCCTTTGTCTTCTTTGTCTTGGATCCACTCGTCAATTGCTGGCTGCATGTTGGCCCGCCATTCTTCGAGTTCTTTATCGCTAAGCTGATAGAACTCGATTCCTTGTTCTTCAGATGCCTCTATAGCTTCTTCTTTTCGCGTATCCATCACATCAGCCAAATACATCGTCATTTCTTCCCCTTTTATTTCCGAAAGGGAGGCCTTGGTGTCTTCATCTATTGACTCCCAGCTGTCTTTATTCATAACCGAGAAGAAGGTGCTCATGTAAAAATCGCCGACCGTTACGTAATCAATAACATCTACAAGGCTCTGGTCAAGCAACGTGTGGTACGGTCCGACTGTGCCGTCAACGACCCCTTTTTGAATCGCTTCATATGCTTCTGTTAACGGCATAGAAACAGGAGTAGCCCCCATTTCTTTCAGCCATTTATTCACTTCTGGAGAGGGAGATCGAATTCTCATTCCTTTTAAATCTTCTATACTTTTTACCGGTTTGCCTGCTGTGAAGATTTGGCCAGGTTCAGTTGTTCCAAGCCAAAGTACCTCTGTATCTGCGTGTTCTTCTTGTATTTCTGGAAATTCATCATACAATTTCAATAAAACCTCAGCACCTTCATTCGCACTTTCTGCTAGAAAAGGCATTTCCATGACGGAGGTCAACGGAAACTGTCCCGGTGTATAGCTGTGAACACTAAAAGCCATATCGACAACGCCGGTTGCCGCTGCTTCGTACTGGCCGTCCGGCTCTGCTAACTGAGAACCCGGGTAGGAGGTCACTTGCACTTGTCCATCCGTAGCTTTATCGGCTTTGTCAATAAAAGTCTGTACCACTTTTGTTTCCATGACGTGGTTAGGCGGAAACATATGTGAAAAATCATAAGAATAGCTCCCCCCCGCGTCTGCATTGTTGTCTCCGCCTGTTTCCTCATTTGTTGAGCTTGAACAGCCGGTGATTACTAGAATAACAGCAAGGAACATCGTTATCCCGAGCCATCGGCGTCTTATTTCTGCCTTCATTTCTTCTCCCCCTTATAAGCTTTCAAATACAATCGCGAAAAGGTGTTTAAATATTTAAATAATTGTGTGGTTATGTTGAAAAATGAATCAGTGGGGTTAGCGGTCCCCACTGATCGTTGCGATATAATCCTGTTTTAATGATCCGGAACATCCAAAGGTTCGCCGTTTAAAAAGTGTGTCTTGTTCACTTTAACTGGATTTTCCAGTGCTTGTTCCGTATAGCAGCTATTATGTGCAACCCGAATCATTTCGGCCACTTTTTCCGGTGATTCACTTGAGTCAATCGTTAATTCCAAATCAAATGCTCTTGGTTCACTCCGATATGTTCCTTTAAGCGCAGAACCTTCAAAATGCCAGCGGAATACCGCATTTACTTGCGCTTTTGTAACGTCAAACTTCTTAATAGTCGCGTACCGCGACACGTGGGTAAGTAGTCAAAATGCCGCTCCGGCGGTGAAGTATGATAATGGAAACGGAGCAGAATCTTCCCCTCCTAAGTAAGACCCTTCGTCACTAACAATCGTATGTGTTGGTCCTACCCCATTGTCTCCAGGGAGTCCATGCTGGAACAAAGAAGCCACCGCAACTTTCTTCTGTTTGGCTACTTCACCTAAGTTTTTGGCCTCTACCCGTACTTCTAAGTCTCGGTTTTGCTTGTCACGCAGATTGGGTGCTACATTTTTCTCTTCAGACATACAAACACCTCCGCTTGATAATAGAAATAGTACTAATTAATATAATATATAGAAAAGTATATTATATTAATATATATTATAATAGTCTGCGTTTTTTGTCAATTTTTTGAGAAAATATTCGAACTCTTTTATTGTTATTGCTTCTGGCGCTTCCCTGCTGCAAAACATCCTTGAGCCTTCTTTGTGCCCTGACGAACAGTACGAGGGCGGGAACGAAGCTAGTCACTTCTTAAGAAAAATATTACGTATTTCGCATCGCACACACCAGCCCGTCCGGCATACTATTACTGATTACACCACCAGTCGCGTCCTTAATAAGGCTTCTAACTCACAAAACTTCATAACACAACCACTCACCAGGCTTCAGTTCTTGTAGCGCGATTTATAAGACCAGCTTCAACCGGGCTTCCCTCTTTTCCATTCGTATGAAGCGTCCATAAGACCAGTTCCAACCAGTCTCCTCTCGTTTTTGGTCTTATGGTGCGTTCATGAGACGTGTTTTCCGCGATTTCCTTCGTCTCCGGTCTTATGGAGCGTTTATGAAGCCTGTTTTCTGCATGTCCTGTCTCATCATTCTTTCCCAGCCTCAGTAACGTTTTCGGCTTTTTGCATACATGTTTGTTTCGTTCGCTGGGAATGCTGTGAAAGGGAGAATGGTTATGATGGTAAAGGAGATGATGATGTGGAAGTTGCGATTATGGGGGCGGGGCTTTCTGGGTTAGCGTGCGCGATTACGCTTGAAAAAAACGGCATAACGCCAGCTATTTTTGAATCGAGGGGCCAAGCGGGGGATCGGTTTGTGAATGGGGAGGTGCTGTTGTCCATTTTCACACACCCGATCAGTGACTGTATTGCGTCTTTGGCGGAAGACTACGGCATTTATTTGCAGCCGACCGCGCCTATCCAGCGAATGAGGCTGTTTTCTGAAAATGAACAGGCTACGATCGAGGGGCGTTTTGGTTTTTCAAATGTTCGCGGCCGCGAGGAACATGCTTTTGAAGCGCAGTTGGAACGGCAGACGAAGACGGACATTCACTATCATTCCAAGTATTCCTTAGACCAATTACAACGGGAGTACACACACGTCGTCGTGGCGACCGGCGACGGGGATGACGCGAAGGAGATGAGGAATTTCCATACGGATTTCACTGTTTCTCTGAAAGGGGCGACGGTGACTGGGGAGTTTGACCGCTATACGGTGATGGCTTGGCTGGATCACACTCTCGCCCCCTACGGTTACTGCTTTCTCATCCCGTTTTCGGAAAAAGAAGCGAATATTACGATCGCCATCCCGGACCTGCCGGTGAATAAGAACATCCAGATGGACGAATTGTGGGAAAGGTTTCACCCGCGCGTGCAAGCGCACCTTAACCAGGAGCTTCCCATTACCGATCAGTTCGACATCACCCGCTATCCGATCGGGATCTGCGAGTCACCGCGGATCGGCAATACTTTTTTTGTCGGCAACTGCTTTGGCACAATGATGCCTTTTCTCGGGTTTGGCCAACATCCGGCTATGTTAAGCGGGATTTACGCTGCGTATGATTTATGCGGCTTCGGGAAGTACGAGGAATTAACGAAACCCCTTCGGAAAAAATACGAAAACTCCCTCGTCCTCCGCCAATCCATCGAACAGCTGTCCAATAAAGGCTTCGACCGCATGATCAAAGCGTTACACGGACCATGGGGAGGAAAATTATTTCAGCCTAGAAAACTGGACCCGCTGCGTACCGCGAGCTATCTTCTGCGTCCGTATGTGAAACTCAAAGGGGCCCGTCCTTGACAGACTGTCTTTTTTTGCCAAGTCATCAAACAGCTACTCGTTTTACGAAAACTACGCCAGTTCGCGCGCCATTGAACGGAGCCATTCCAATTTCTTTCCTTTTGGCTGTGGGCTGGCGTGGTAATAGAACGGTCTTTTCTCGTATAGAACACCGGTAACTCGTTCTGCCGGCAATGCGTGGATTGCTTTCTCGGCAAGTTCTTTCACGACCGGGTTCGTTCCCCAGGCAGCGATAACCGGACCTGCGCATTGATCCAATACATGAGTAAGCTCCTGTTTGCGCTGCGTTGCAAAAATACTATGGCTCGTAAAACCTGCTTTTTCCGCTTCTTTCAGTTTGATACGGAAATCTTTAAGATTACCGCACCGAATATCAGAGAGGTTGATCACCAGCACATTGCACCATTTTCTCACGTGCATCAACCTCATGATCTGATACTGCGTGTTATCCGTTTTAGCTGGGATGTATTTCCTCTGATACTCCCTTTTCTCAACTACGTGCGGGATGTCATACGTGGTTTCCGCAGGCGAACATAAACCAGGATTCGCGAGTGTGAAAATGGCGTCAAATCGATCAATCTGTCTGTTGTCGTTCTCATAAATATGTACAAAATCCCGGCATGCAAACGTTTGCTCAGCGGTTTTAAAATTGTAAAAACTCGCTTCCGTAGAATAGGTTCCTTTTAACCTATCGGCAGTGAGAAAATCCACGCGCTACCACTCCTTTTCCATCATACATATCAATACTTTCGTGAGGACAGTCTCCCTCTCCTTCTATAATCCTCTTTCCTTCATTTTTTTCTTCCGTTTTTGTACCATTGAGAAGGAAAGGCGTGATTTCACATGTTGTCTACTTCTCATCCATCCTTTACATATTACCCGGTATCCGTCCCTGTCCCGGGTGACTTACGGTCGATCAATTTCTATTTGCTGCTTGTGGACGGTGACCTTATTTTATTTGACGGTGGCTTACCCGATGAAACATATTGGAATGCGTTAGTCGAAAGCCTGCACGAGAATGGTTTTTCTCTTGGGGATATTTCCGCGGTTCTCTTGAGCCATCACCATAATGATCATTGCGGGGTCGTGAATCAATTAACGGAAAAAGAAGACATTCCTGTTTATGCCCATGAAAAAGCCATCCCTTATCTGCAACGGGATGAACAACTTTTACAAAAACGGGCGGAATTTTTCAAAAAGTTGTATCAAGAATTCGACTGCGGCGAAGAAGGGGAAAAACAAGTGGCCCACCTCCTTCGCTCTATCGAAACGAACCGACCTTTTGCGATTGAGGCAGCTATCAAACCAATCGAGGAATTCCATTTGCCCTTGTTTCAGCTTCTCCACCTGCCCGGACACTCACCGGATCAAGTGGGGCTCTGGGAAGAAGAAACCGGACTGCTTTTTGGCGCTGATTTTTTAATTCAACATATATCGAGCAATGCCTTAATCGGACCGGATGAAAACGGCAACCGCCTCCCTTCTCTTATTCAAAATGTGGAGACGCTACAGAAAGTTTCAGAGCTCCCTGTGTCTTGTGTCTTATCAGGTCATGGCGAGAAGATAGAGAACCCGACATTTATTATCGAAAAGCGACTCCAGGGCATTGAAAAGAAGGGCGACAAAATCCTTCGTTTCATCGAAGAAGGGGCAAAAACCGGGCGCGACATTGCCCAGTCGTACTATAAAAACACGTACTACAAGCAATTCCCTCTTGTCATGTCAGAAATCATTGGGCAGCTCGACTACTTGGAGAAACAGGGCAAGATAACGAAAAGAATGCAAGGCGGGGTGTGGGTCTATCAACCCATTCATGCTTAAGTCCATTTCCAGAGGACGAGAGATAGGATAAAACCATGATACCCTTTGCTTTCATGTTGATCCATTAAACAAAAACCGGGTGGGCCTGATGAAAGGCTCCCTCCGGTTTTATTGAATAGTCCTCTACTTTGGGCGAGTCCGCGTGGCTCATACCCAACATCGGCTTGAAGCTCTGATCTGCGACAGTACCGGCCCGGGCATTTAGTACTCGGGCGTCACTTCACCTGTAACTGGATTCACAAGTGCAAACCAGTAACCATACGGAGAATCCTTAATCCCTACTTTTGCCCGGTACATTCCATTCTGGTCATCATAGTAAATCATTTTAACTTCCACGTTCTTACTATCGCTATTTTCTCTCTTAATTAAATCTACCGCTTCAGCCATAGCCTCATAGTTATCTCTTGGATGTGGATCTTTTTCGGCAACCATTTGGGTTAAACCATTAGCTTCTAAATGAGAGAAGAATACAGCAGCTTGAGCCCGTGTTAAAGTCTCATCCACGCCATAAGATGAAAAAGTTTTAATACCATTTCTTCCGCTGGATATATGATGATCATACATAAATTGGACAGCTGCGCTGATTTCAGCCCGATGCCCCTGGGTGGCCGCCAATACCCTGGCGATAGTCCCTCTTTTTACCGGCCTGTTCTTTATTGAGTCGTTATTATTTGCATAGCCTCTTAATGGCAGCCCGTACATATTCAATGAATTGTAAATACTTTGGGCCCAATGATAATCCCCGGGAACAGTAATAGGATTGATATTTAAATAATCTGCTAAAATTGCTGCGAATTGAGCCTCTGTCAATGTACTGTTTGGTTTGAAACTCCCGTCCCCGTATCCATTGACAATCCCTGCGTTACCAGCCCATTCAATTTCATGATAAGCCCAAAAACTCCTATGTACATCGGAAAAAGTTTGCGCACTCGTATGAGAATAGAATGGAACATATAATAGAAGTGCTAACAATAAAACGAAAACAATCTTAAATCCCCTCATGAACATAACCTCCATCATTAGTTATGGTAAAATCATACCATTAAACCATTTGGATGGGAACTTTTCCCGTTAACTATAAACTTACCAAAATGAAGAAAGTAAACCAGACTTCCCGGTAGATCGGAGAAAAAGCCGAAAAAAGGCTCTAACCAACAAAAGCTGTCGGTCAGAACCTTTTTCTTCGTACTTTCTACACCCAACCTTTACTCGTCTTGAGACGTTGTAACAGATACACCACGTTCTGCAAATACTTTTTTAGCGACGGTTAAGGCATTCAAGACACTCGGGAACCCGGTGTACGGGATAAGGTGCATGATACAGCCCACAATCTCTTCCGGTGTCAAACCAACGTTCAGCCCTGTTTTGATATGCATCTCAATCTGCGGTTTCCCTTGAGCTACAAGGGCTGTAATGGTTGTAAGTACCTTCTGCTTGTTATCCAACCCTGGGCGTGAGTAAATCTCTCCGAAAGCAAATTCCACCACGTATTTGCTTAGGTCCGGCGCAATATCACTAAATCCTTCTCCGATGTCCATCTCGCCAGTTGGGTTATCCTCTCCTGATAAAGTAAGCTCCATTAATTTCTCTAACCCTTTTTGATAACGATCTTCTGCCACTTCGAAAACCTCCTTGGTATGCATGATAATGCTTCCTATTTTTCTTCTCCGTATGTAAAGGGAAACAATCATTCCTGAAGCAGATTATACATGAAATAACCATTAAGGCAATGAATACCAAACACCCATGAAAAATAGAGAACAACAAGGGTTAAATAATCCCTTACTGTCTGCTCATAAACGTAAAAGAGGCTGTCCTCTTTGCTGCTCCATTAAAAATGGATATCGTGCTTTTATTAAATTAGTACTTACTTTTCGGGCATACTGAATGTTACAGAAACACCAGTATTTTCTTCCATTTTTGTAAGTATTTCTTTAAGAATTTCTAATGCCCTATCGTTTGATTCGTACTTTCCCAAAACATAACTATCTAGAAGCCCACTGCCAATAACACCTTCAACCTTTTTTCCATTTGCAGTAACCTCTCTTGCGTTTATCAGCCTTTTTTGATCCTGTGTTAACACCCACAGCATAAAAAACACCTCCTTTTTGTTCACATTTTTACACATCGCTTCATCTCTGTGCTTCGCGCTACGCCCGATTGCAACATAATATTCCTATTAAACTGGTCGAACTGTGATTTCGTTCACATTCACATAATCCGGTTGAGTTACGGCATATAGGACTGCTTTTGCAATGTCAATTGGTTCGAGCTTCTTTCTGTCGGTCTCAAAAGGGCTTTGTGAGCTTAATGGGGTCTCTACCATTCCCGGTGAAATGTTAGTGGTCCGTACACCAGTATTGGCAAGTTCTTTTTCCAACCCGGTGGAAATGGCACGTACCGCGAATTTAGTAGCGCAGTACACCGTCAGTCTTTCAATGACCTCAAATCCCGAATCAGAAGCAATGTTCACGATATGACCGCTCTTTCTCGCCAACATCTCCGGTAAAACGGAATGAATGCCGTAAAGAACGCCTTTAATGTTTATATCAATCATTTGCTCCCAGTCAGAGACATCTCCCTTTAGAACTCTGCTCGACCCCATTTTCCCGGCATTATTTACATAAAAATCTACACTTCCAAAAGCTTGTTTGGCACGTTCTGCCAGAAAATCAACATCCTGTTGCTTCGTCATGTCGGCTTGTATCCCTACTACTTTTTCTTCATTGCTAATTTCGGCGACTATCTTTTCCAGCTTTTCTTTATTTCTTGCGGCAAGGACAACATTAGCACCTGCTTCCGTAAGTTCTTTCGCAATGGCAGCCCCGATACCACTGCTTGCACCTGTAATAATTGCCGTTTTTCCTATCAATTGTTTGGTCATGGTCATTTGTCTCCTTGTTGCTTCATTCTTCTGTGAAAACAAAGAAAAAAAGAGCGTAATCGCTCCTTATTGGTTAGAGAGTATATGTTTTAATTCTTTTATTTCACTTTCGTGAGTAATAGAACGAACTGCTAAAGTCTCAATAATCCTTTGTTGCTCCTTTGATATAACTTTACTATCATCAAATCTTTCATCGATGTGATTTGCAACTTTTTCGATATAAAAACCAACACGATTAATTGTGTTGTCTGTCAGTTGTTCTTGGCCATCCTTAAGTTCTTTCATATCCTTATCTAAGTTATCAAAGCGGGTTTCAAAACCATCCAAGCGTTTTTCAAATCCACTCATATGCTGTTCAAGACCACCCATGCGACTCTCAAAACCATCCATACGGGACTCCAAGCCATCCAGGCGCTTTTCAAAACCACTCATGTGCTTTTCAAGGCCATCCATGCGACTCTCAAAACCATCCATACGGGTCTCCAAGCCATCCAGGCGCTTTTCAAAACCACTCATGTGCTTTTCAAGGCCATCCATGCGGCTTTCAAAACCATCCATACGGGTCTCCAAGCCACCCATTCGATGATTAACCTTTTGGACTTCGATGAGTATTTGCTTCAACGTTTCTTCCATTACCATCGCTCCGATTTCTTTTCTCTATTATAACACGGTTACATTAGAGTAAAATGATTTCACCCATTTCTTCACAAGTTCTGTCGAGCCTAGTTATTGGCGTGGTGCGAATAACATGACGGATACACCAACTATACAAATACTTGCACCTATCCAATCATAGAAATCAGGTGTTTTTTTATCAATTACCCATCCCCATAACACGGAAAGAATGATAAAGACTCCGCCATAGGCTGCATAGACTCTACCAAAGGATGGGAATGTTTGAAATGTAGCGATAACACCATATAAAACTAACGCAATACCTCCAAATAGCCCCAAAATAGCAGTCTTATCTTCACGCAACCACTGCCAAATAAGATAACCTCCACCAATTTCAGCTAAACCCGCTAATAGAAAAAGAAATATGGCTTTAAGCATTTCCCAATCACTTCCTTAACATTTTAACAAAAATTATTCTGCAATCAGGCTCAATTCCAGTACAATGACATTCAATTTTATTCCCATCGTGCAACAGGAGTTATTCGTTTTGAAAGCAAGTCTCATATTCATCTTTCATTAAAAGACTTTTACACGCCAAACCATTCTCATGATAAATTTCTTTGCCGATTTCTAATTCAATGCTTCTATTAGAATTCGGATAATCCGGTTCGTTATTTTGAATGTACAGCGTATTTTCGTCCATCCATTTCATAGAAAAATCACTTTTGGCATCACTATAATAAATGGTTTGGACTTTATTTTTCTCGTGGTTATCAGTAATTTCAACCCAAACGTTAACACCGCCTGCGGCACCACCGTACGGTTCATAATAGGCATTAGCTGTATATTCTTCAGTGGGTGATGTTACAGGCCCAGGTCCCGGTTGGACGAATGCCCTATCAATTTCACTAAATGTAAAAAAGTACGATTCATAGAGGTAAATGGAAAAAATCAGAACACCCCCGGCCAACGTTGCCATACCTAACTTTTTAGGAAAAGGCTTCTTTTTAATGAAAGAAATTATTATCCTTGCGCACAAAATCAAAAATAAAACAACGGTAATGAAAGATGTGAAGAGCCCAATTATTAAAATCATAATCTCCCCGTTCTAAATCAATAATACACCTCTCCTTCAACTCTACTGCCCACTTACTTCCTCCCAATTATTTCAAAGGGACACAACGAACTCAATCTTTATTCCATCAAAAAAGACGCTTTCCCTGTTTAGGTTAAGCGCCAATTGCTTAATTGAATCAATATAACAAATGGGGAAACAGAGAACGTTATAATTTATAATATCATTCGTTTTTTGACTTGAATAACTGTTGGTTGTAACGGAAGGCGGCGACTCCAGCGTGCGTCGGCTAAAAACGGTCACGTCCTGTGACCAACGCCGACACTAGGACGTCGTGTTCGTCGAAAGCAACAGCTGAAGATCCCGCAGTGAGCGGGCTTTAAGGGGAAAGGCTAAGAACGCCACGTCCTGTGGCAACGCCTTTTTGACCAACATCCTGTTGGCCCGAGGAAGCTGAAGCGTTGCCCGCGGCAAAGAAGACACAGTGAGAGCAAGCGTAAGCGCAGTCTTGAACTGATGTCGCCCTTGTGCCTGTAGGTGAAAGCGTCCGCCTGCAGTGGAAATCAAACTTTCTATGTTGCGTCTAAAATTGTTCGTACTTTTCCAACCGTACTTTAATTATGAATTGTATCATGAAAGGTATGTGGTTGAAGATATTCCGACGGCGCCGGTTACGTCCATTTCTTAAACAATACGTCTATCGTGAATTCATTTTCGTTAACCTCTACCACTACGGTTCCCGCTTGTTTATGAATCAGCTGTTGAATAATGTGCAGGCCCAACCCAAGCTGGCCGCCTGTTCGGCTGGCATCCATGGTGACGGTCCGATCAAAAATCCGATTAAGTTCCGTACTATCAAATTCGTCCACGTCATTTATTGCCCTTAACCGGACATATTTTTCTTCTTCGAGCAGATTTATTGTGAAATAGCTTTTCGCATGGCGTAAGGCATTTTGAATGATATTGATCACAATACGATTTGTTGCTTTCCGGTCGCCCAAGATAGGTGATACTTTCCCTTCATCCACATGTACCTTCAACTGCTTTTTTTCAAAATCATGGTAGAACAACAGCATCGCTTCGATCACGTGCTCATCCAAAAGCTGCCGCTCCAAGACCATTTGATTATCCATCGATTCCATTTGCGAAAGCTCATAAAATGAATCAACCATCATCGTGAGGTTATCAATTTTCTTTTGTATAATCGTTACAAACTCTTTCTTTTCCTCTTTGGTCAAAGACGGATCTGTTAACAATTCCGAAAATCCCTTAATGGACGTCAAAGGTGTGCGCAAATCATGGGAAATATTTGTGATTTCTTGCTTGAGCTCTTTCTCCCGCTTTTCTTTATACTGTTGATCTTGTTTGAAGAAATAAATAAGCCGGTTGATTTTGGCGATAAAGTGCTTCATGGTTTTACTGTGCGTATTTGTGCGAACCAATTCATTTGTCCCGAAGTTCTCAATAATTTCGTCCAGTTGGTTTGTCATCTTTCTTACATCCCAATGAAAAAGCAAAAGTGCTCCGAAACTAATGATTAACAGAACCATCAACAGAGCGATGATCAACCAGCCATTCATAAGAATTCTTCCTTCCGCACTTTTAATCGATACTTTGTTTGGCGAACCTTTTCGCGCCTACTAATAGTGAAACTGCTGATATCGCAATGCCGACAACCCAATAGCGATAATCAAATGTTGCTGCTTGATCCACAAATTCCATTAAGTTTTCATCCAGCAGTGTGCTTGGCGCATATTGATACAGCTCGCTTAAACCTGTAACCGGTCTGAGTATCATTCGTAACAGATCACCGGAAAACATAAAGAGGAATAGCAACAGGATAATAATATAGACATCGCCGAACTTCAGCATTTTCAGCGCATGAATCATGAAAAAACCACCGAGTACGATCGGCAGCATATTGAAACTGGCGATCAAAAAGCTTTCCACGGATTGTGCGTCGTCAGCTAAAAGGCTCTCTCCCAATCCAATTGTATAAACCATTCCTATCATACATAGCAACAGAAAATAACTTACTGTCAGGATGAGTTTTGACCAAAAAATCGCACTTCTGGAAACACCAAAAGAGATAGACTGTTTCAGTAAAGACGTGTCCTTCCCTGTTAGAGCTACATTAAAAAGGAACGCTACGATTAAAATAAGCAGGCTTCCGCTAATCACATTTGAATAAAAGAATAGACTTGTTGCGTACGGGAAATTTGTTTCATACTGCCCTAACAGGTACAAAACAACTGCTGCGGCAGTAATTAGCAGGAGACAAATCAAGCTTGTCAGGTAGAGGCCTTTTTTACGCAGCAAACGATAATTTTCACTTTTTATATAATTAATCATTTGCATCATTCCCCTCTACAAGTCCTAAGAAATATTCTTCTAAATTCAACGCTTCAATGCGAAACTCCATCACGGACACGCCATTGTTTACTAAGAGGCTATTAATCTCAGCGCTTTCTTCCACATGATTCTGCAGGCTGATTACTTGATCCGGAAGCACTTTATAACGAATATCCGGATATGCGCTTTCCAGCAATTGCGCCGCTTTTGTCGGGTTATCTACTTTCAGCCTTATTTGTTTCTTACTCTTTTCATCTAACGTTCTTTTACTTAAATCCTCCACAATCATGCCGTTTTTAATGAACACAAAACGCTTTGCCAGCAATTGCAGTTCCGTTAAAATATGGCTGGAAACTAAAATGGTGATTTGCTTTTCTTGGTTCAGTTTCAATAATAAATTACGAATCTCCCTAATCCCTTCCGCATCCAACCCATTAATTGGTTCATCCAGCACTAAACAATCCGGGCTGCTCAGGAGACAAAGCGCGATACCTAATCGTTGCTTCATGCCCATGGAGTAGTCTCTAAATCTTTTTTTCTTTTGATTCGCCAACCCGACAATTTGCAAAACTTCATAGATGCGTTCCTTTTCAACAACGCCTCGTTGAATTCGAAAATACTCCAGATTTTGAGTTGCCGTAAAGTCCGGGAAAAAGGCGGGTGTCTCAATCATGAAACCCATTCGTTTTTTTGCTTTCGTCATTTCCTTGCCTGATTTTCCAAATAAGTGAATATCCCCTGAAGTCGGCATTAATTGTCCGGCAAGCATTTTAAAAAACGTTGACTTTCCCGCACCGTTTTTACCAATTAATGCACAAATTTCCCCTTTTTCCAACGTGAAATCAATAGATTTGATGACTTCTTCCTGCTTAAACATTTTTGTCAATTGGAACGTCTGAATCAGTCTTTCCATATTCTTGACCCCTTCACTCTGTTCGTCATACAAGTAGTGTAGCTCAGGCGTCTTTAATTTCCGTTAAACAAAACATAAAGAAATCATAAAGAAATTAGATAAGCATGAAACCTACTCCCCAAATGGTTTTTATGTACTCATCCGCTGTAATTTCGGCCATTTTCTTACGGATATTAGAAACATGGACACTAATGGTATTGTCCTCGCCTAAATAAGGACCTGTCCAAATCTGTTCATAAATCTGCCTTTTGGAAAAAGCACGCTCCGGATGATTGACAAAAAAAGACAGAATATCAAATTCAGCGTTCGTTAATGGCAGCTCATTATTTTCTAACGTGGCGACTCGTTTTTCTGGATGGATACGAAGCTCACGCCATACGTTCTCCGTCTTTGATGATGGAACATCTGTTTTACGTAATTGAACTTCGATCCTTGCCATCACTTCTTCCGAATTAAATGGCTTGGTTATGTAATCGTCCGCCCCCATTTTTAATACTTGCACTTTATCCTCTATACCAACCTTCGCTGAAATCACGATAATCGGTATCGTAGTCTCTTCTCTCGCCTTCATGATAAATTCCTCTCCGCTTATTCCCGGTAGCATCAAGTCCAAAATAATTAAGTCATATGAATTATTTTGGACTTGCAGCAACCCTTCTGTTCCAGAATAAGCCGGAACCGCAACCATCCCTGCTTTCTCAACAATCACACTCAGTAACTTACTAATCTCCTGATCATCCTCAATTAGTAAAATACGATACCCTTCCTCCACACTCTTCACCTGCTTTATTGGATCTTTTTGTATACTGAATCAATTCCATGCGTGCTTATTTAGGTGGCAATTACGAACAATAACACAAATGAATTATATGTTATTCGTTTACTATCGTAAATATCTGTTGTTGATTGTAACGGAAGGCGGCGACTCCAGCGGGAAAAGCAACAGTCCGAAGACCACGCAGACCCGCTTGCAGGTCAAGGGGGCTGAGGCGTTGCCCGCGGAAAGCGTCCGCCTGCAGTGAAAATCAACTTGTCTATGCTATGTCCAAATTGTTCGTATTTCAAACAACTGTATCTTAATTATGAAACTCGCTCTATTATTTATTATAACTAATATAGTGTGTTTTGTTTTGTAAATGCAGGTGTACACTGTGACACTATAAAAGGGCTGTCAGAACAAAAGGGGCTTCTAACTGAAGTCCCTTTTGCAAGATTCCTATCAGATGGCTAGGCTTCTTTCTGTTGTTTTTTACGTTTCTTCCCCGTCTCATCACAGCAGTCGTCATTTTCATCTGCTTTCACTTCTTCAATTTCGACGCTGCAACAGTCTTTATTGGACTTGGAGAATAATTTTTTTAGCCCAGACATTTTCTCTGCCATTTGTCTCACCTCCTTTAAAGAATCATTTGCAGAATAACCCCTGTACTGACAGCGACAATCAAGATGGAAGCCACGAATGAGATTACTAATTTCTTTTTAAATAACTTACTTAAGAGGACAACTTCCGGAATGCTTGCTCCTGCTCCCCCAATTAAAAGGGCGATAACGGAGCCAATCCCCATTCCTTTGCTCACCAGCGCGTCACCGATAGGCAAGATTGCTTCTGCCCGAATGTACATCGGGATACCAAGAATGGAAGCAATAGGAATCGTCCACGGCTTGTCGCCTCCTGCATATGTCACGATAAAATCTTGTGGAATAAAGTCATAAATAAAAGCACCAATAAACACACCAATTACTAAGTAAGGCAGTAATGGATAAAAGAAGCTCCACGCATCTTCAAGCGCCAATTTCCACTTAGATGCTGCCACATTTTCGTCTTGGCTGCTTCCTTTTCTTACGTTCACGTTCTTAACAGAATGCTCAAGCCCCAATGCTTTCCAAACAACACCGATCAAAACAGCAAATATCCCGACAATGACAACGTAATAAAGTGTTAACTGCCAGCCAAGCAACGTCCAAAGTAAAATAACAATGACGGGATTCAAAAGCGGGGAAGCAATTAAGAATGACATAGACGGACCAAATGGTGCTTTGGAAGACAGCAGTCCCGCTAAAATAGGGATGGTCGAACAGGAACAAAACGGGGTCAAGGCCCCCAGACCTGCGCCGTACAGATAACCACTCCATTTATTTTGACGGTCGAGAATTCGTTTAATTCTATCTTCTGTCACCTTTTGCTGTAGCCAACTTACCAAAAAACTAATGAAAATAAATAACACGGTTAATTCTACAAAAAGCTTGAAAAACGTTTGCAAAAAGCCCAAAACACTGTCCATCCTATTCCCTCCAGCTTATGTACATCAATTTTATTTGATATATTAATCAAAAAAAGTTGATGTTTTGATTAAAAAAAATTATTTTTTCTCTGGATAAAAGATACAGCATAACTCTTCTGATAAAAGTCCCCTTACCTCTGCTTCATGTAAGCGATAATAATTCCATGTGCCGATCTTTTCTCTCGTAATTAAATCAGCATCCAATAAAATTTTGAGGTGGTAGGACAGTTTGGATTGTGGAAGCTCTACAATTTCCGTCAAATCACAAACACAAACCTGTCCACGTTGGTTTAATTCATACATGATCTTCAAACGAAGTTGATCAGCTAAAGCTTTATACTTTGCTTCATATTTTTTGAACAGCTCTTTTTGATTAGCTTCGTTTATTCCTTCTATAACTGACATTTCTATTCACTCCTTTACATCAATTTTATTTGATCTAACGCTAGTATATTCCCCATTATTTTACATTGCAACCGTATCAATCAATTTTTTTTGATGGATCGTTAATAACACAAAAGGTGGCCGTATTTTTTTGAGATGTAAGCGCCTTGAGAGAAAACAGGCGCTATTTTACATTTCTTGGGATTCTCCAGGAACTTCTTTACTTAGCAGATAGCCATTCAACTACTTCATCTATGTTTTTGTCTGGTGGGAAAACAGGATAAAACACTTTTTCAATGATCCCATCTTGCACAATAAGAGTAAGTCTCTTGATAAGCGTCATGGAATCTACCTCAAATAATGGGAGGTTTAACGCATTCGATAAAGCCAAATTGGAATCACTTACGAGTTGATAAGGCAAATGAAGCCGTTCAGTTAATTCCTTTTGATATTCTGTACGTTGAGTGCTTACTCCGAATACTTTTGTATTTAATTTTTGTAATTCCTGAAAATGATCTCGAATAGAACAAGCCTGTGCTGTACATCCCCTAGCACCTGGGATGTCATTCCACCCACTAGGAAGACTTACTCCCGGCTTTCCCGTTAAGGGGTAAAAATATAAAACAAGTCTCCCCTTTATCTGTGACAGATCTACACTTTCGCCTGTTGTTGAGTGTAATGTAACGGATGGTATTTCTTTACCTTTCAAATGATTACATGCACCGTCATCCTGCGGTTCAGGAAGGTCATCAGGAAGTTCTAAAAAATGTTCCGTCATTATCTCCACTCCTCTATCAATGATTTTTCCCAACTATAACTATTTTTACAGATTTCCGAATGAGAAAGCCCATTCCTTTACCTTTAGGCGTGAGTTAACAGTGTAAGGAGGTATGAAAAGTTACTTCTCATTGATATAACAAAGTCAACAGAGCCGACCAAGGTGGGTCATTTTTTATTGGGATTTATTTCCGAAATGCTTCTAATCGTTGAATTTGAACTCCTTTGTCATCAAAGTTCTCCTCTGCCAACCACTGTGTGAATGCTCGTTTGTATAGAGGCCATTCTTCGACCAGCATGGAAAACCAACTGGTGCTTCGTGAGCGGTTTTTATAGATAACGTCATTTCTAAAGGTGCCTTCATATTTAAATCCTAAGCGTTTTGCTGTTTTGATAGAGGGAGCATTAAGGGAATCACATTTCCATTCATAGCGCCTGTATTGAAGCTCTTCGAATACATACTTAGCTAATAAATAGTGGGCTTCCGTCGAGATTCTAGTCCTTCTTAATGCATCCGAAAAATTAATATCCCCTACTTCAATGACCCCATTTGCTTGATTTATCCTCATTAAACTAAGAATCCCAAGCGGTTTGTTTGTCTCTTTGTTTAACACGGTGTAATAGACGCTGCCGCTGCTATCTATTTTGCCTACTATAGTTTGTTCAAATGATTCAAAACTCTCAGGCGGTTCGTCGATTAAATAGGTCCAATTCCGAGGGTGGGAATCTGTAAAAGCGCTATACAGTTCTTTAGTATGCGCAGGCGTTAATTTGGTAACAATCGAATATTTTCCAACGTAATGCATATCAGAAGGGAACTGTCTCTTCTGCCAATTGGACAACTCCTCCCCAATCGGCTGGTTATATTTGTTTAATCGCTGAGCCACGTAATAACCACACTTCCTTACATTAATTGTAAAAACGACCGCCAACGGGACACATTAACCATGGGGGCGGTGAGATAAATCATTAAAGACTAGACGGATCAAATTCACAAGGGTTTTTCGTTTACGCTTGTAAATATCTATAGTTAATTGTAACGGAAGGCGGCGACTCTAGCGGGAATTAACGAAAGAACTCATGTCGGGAAGGGAACTTCTACTAAGAACGCAAACGTCCTGTTTGCAACGTAGAAGTCAGTACATCCTGTACAAGTCAACGCAGAATCCACCGCATCCTGCGACGCACAGGAGGTGCTAGGGCAGCCGTTCCCACAGGACGTGGGGAACTTAGGCGGCTTCCTTAGATCCCGCAGGATGCGGTCAAATGGTATTTCTTTACCTTTCAAATGATTACATGCGCCGTCATCCTGCGGTACAGGAAGGTCGTCAGGAAGTTCTAAAAAATTTTCCGTCATTATCTCCACTCCTCTATCAATGTTTTATCCCGCTCCGATTTCTTTTCTCTATTGTAACACGGTTACATGTGTTGTGGTCTCATACAGCACTATCACAATCACGCCACAACAAATAAGACGCCTATCTGGTTCGATAAGCGCCCGTTCCTTTCATCAACGTGATACCTGCTTTTCTTTTTCGTGCAGCCAAACAAAAAGGGATGTAATGAGCTTGGACACGAGAAAGAAAGCCAAATAAAACAAGAACAAGTGAACGTAATTCAGTCCTTTAAACATATGGAAAAGGTGAAGCTGTACCAAAAGTGGCTTCATGATAAACGCCAATATTGCTGATAACAGCACAGCATATACATACATGTTCTTTTTACGGTGTAACGTCCATTGATACAACAACATAAAACAAACGGGTACGAGTGAAGCATCTAAGCTAAAGCTAGGCAAACACGGTATCAAGTGATAAGGATACTCCCACAGGCCTAAGCCAATACCAATTTTATTGGCATAAGCGAACCACACGTGATAATTCAGACCAAAAAAACCGAGGAGCAGTATCTTCCTTTTATCAATCCAAATAAATAACACAATAAGAGGTGTAACTAGCATGAGGACTAGCAACCAATACTGCCACGTTGTTAAATTGGAAAATGACTGCCAATATTCTAGTTGATAGTGACTTACTTTTTCGGCCCCAGCTCTTATGACATCTAATAACTCAGATTGTTGACTATTCATAATGAAAGACCACCCTACAACGATTTATAGGGTATTTTAACCTTTTAGCGTTCCATTATACCTTCTTCGAACATGGCAGCGCAGAAGCAGATAACCTATTCTCCTCCAAATAATAATAACAGTCCTCCCGCAACCGGGACGGCGACGAGCGTTGTTTTTAAGACGGTTGGGTGAAGACGAGCGGTGAATTTAGCGCCTATATAGGAGCCGATCATCGTCCCGGCGACCACTTTGATAAACAAGAGGATATCCAAATGGCCCGTCGTATAATATCCAAATCCCCCCACAGCCGCAATCGGTAAAATAACAAGCAGGGTCGTTCCTGCTGATTGCCGTACGGATAAGCCAAAGAAAAACAGCAGGCCAATTTGAATAAACGGCGAGGCACCCACACCAAACAATCCCGACAATATACCTGTCGCAAGTCCGACACCACCTGCCGCCATCCAAAAACGACTGCCGGCTGGTACCGTCTGCGCGCCGGCATTTGCCCAAAACTGGCCGAATTTCGTAAAGAGACGAAGCCATAACAACCCCGCCGAGAAAAACAGCATAAAGGCGGTTAACGATTCTAACTTACTGCCAGGAACCAGATTGGCAATACGCGAACCAACGAAAGCGCCGGCAGCGCCAAATAGACCTGTGGCAAGGCCGACTCGCATCAGGACATTGTTTTCTTTAAAGTGACTATACGTACCGGACAGCGAAGTAAAGACCATCGCTGCCAGGGACGTTCCAAGCGCGGTATGTACGGGAATTCCAAATACAGAAGCTAACATCGCAATAATAAAACCAGAGCCTCCTGCCCCAATAAAACCAAGCAGGAGACCCATAACGAGCATCGTGACAAAAATAAACAAGAGTGAAAATCCCTTCTGTCCATTCATATAGTTATTCGTTTACATGACCTATCACATGAATAAAAAGGAAGAATTGCTTCCCATTCAAGCACAACTAATTGTTTCTTATTATACAATACCTCTCTCTGTCCTGCCATCACACTTCCGATA
Organism: Bacillus piscicola; assembly: GCF_022458745.1. GTDB lineage: Bacteria > Bacillota > Bacilli > Bacillales > Marinococcaceae > Alteribacillus_A > Alteribacillus_A piscicola. Next base: position 121,612 of record NZ_JAJJJF010000001.1, on the reverse strand, counting down.
CTTGAAAAGATAGTTGGAATACGTTAGGCAGCTGCTTCAGTGGTATTCAAGCAGCTCTCACCGCATCAAGTAGACATGTCATGCCTTTTCTCGTTTTTACAAACGATATTTGAAAATCTCCTCATACATTGGGGTAAAAAGGTCATACTAACGTTTGACGAATTTCCATAGGTGGTAACTGCTTCTTGAGGAGGGAATAATGGATGGAACATGACAAGGAGAAAGGGAACAAACATGAGGATGTGAAACGAGAGACGCTGACCACTCGCCAAGGGCGGCCGGTAACAGATAACCAGAATATGCGTACCATCGGCAGACGCGGCCCGGGAACGATGGAAAACTATCATTTCCTTGAGAAAATGTCCCACTTTGACCGGGAAGAGGTACCAGAACGAGTCGTACATGCTCGTGGAACCGGTGCCTTTGGTTATTTTGAGACATACGGAAAAGCGGGAGAGGAACCCATCGAAACGTATACTCGCGCAAAAGTATTTTCTGGTGCGGGGAAACGGACGCCGCTTATGGTCCGCTTTTCTACTGTAGCAGGTGCGAAAGATTCACCAGAAACAGCTCGTGATCCACGTGGGTTCGCTGTGAAAATGTACACAGAAGACGGGAACTGGGACATCGTTGGAAATAACCTTAAAATTTTCTTCGTCCGCGATGCGATGAAATTTCCCGATATGATTCATGCCTTCAAACCGGACCCTGCTTCCAATGTGCCAAACCCGGAGCGGATGTTTGACTTTGTATCGCGCACACCCGAAGCGATCCATATGATCACCTTTTTGTTTTCGCCGTGGGGAATTCCAGCCACATACCGTCACATGCAAGGTTCCGGGGTTAATACGTATAAGTGGGTAAACGAAGAAGGCAAGGCGGTGCTGGTGAAGTATCACTGGGAGCCAAAGCAAGGGATCCGCAACTTAACGCAAGAAGAAGCAGATAACATTCAAGCAAAGAATGTCGGTCATGCGACCCAGGATTTATATGAAGCGATTGAACGCGGCGATTACCCGGAATGGGAGTTGTTTGTCCAGATCATGGAAGACGACTACCATCCGGAGCTTGACTTTGACCCCCTTGATGATACGAAGCTTTGGCCGGAAGATAAATTTCCATGGCTTCCGGTAGGACGCATGGTGCTTGATCGCAATCCAAAAGATCATCACGCGGAAATTGAACAAGCTGCCTTTGGTACAGGTGTCCTTGTGGATGGAATGGATTTCTCTGACGACAAAATGCTCATCGGCCGAACGTTTTCTTACTCCGACACCCAGCGTTATCGAGTCGGAGCGAATTATTTACAACTACCTGTTAATGCGCCGAAAACCGAGGTGCGTACGAACCAACGCCGCGGTCAGATGGACTACCGCGACCCGAACGAATCCGGTGAAGATCCGCATATCAACTATGAGCCATCCCTGTTAGGTGGGTTAGAGGAAGCAAGTGAAGAGAATCGTAAGCCGCACCGGCCGACTTATCATGCGGAGGCTTTGAGTGCTCCGATCGACCGTCCGAATAACTATGGACAAGCCGGCAAAACGTATCGTAACTTGCAGGATTGGGAGCGCGACGAGCTTATTAAAAACCTTTCGGAGGCATTGGCTGTTTGTGACACGCGTATTCAACACACCATGATTGATCACTTCACACAAGCAGATGAAGACTACGGCCGGCGTGTCAAAGAAGGTATCGAGAAAAAAATGAAAGAACTGGAAGATGTGAAAGCAAGCCTTCCTGGAAGGGAATCAAAATGGGTGAGCTTTACGCAAGGCTCTATCGATGATAAAGAAGCGACACAAGATGCGACAAATAAAAGTCGCGAATCAGATCCGTATTAATCTGCTAAAAGCCCTGAGACGTCGTGAGCGGCCCAGGGCTTTTCTCTTTTTTTACACCACATCCTCCCGCCTTTTTACATGCTTTTTATTTTCTCAATCAGATGTTCGGCAGAATCGGAGAGGGCTGGGTTTTCGTATGTGATTTCCAACTGTCCGGGAAAGTATGTATCGTACACGGCTGTTTTCTCGAGCCATCTTTTATCGTAGCTTGCTTTGCCGATCATGCCAAGGTGTTCCCAGTATATTTCCTTTTCCCCGGCTGTAATCGTAAAGTCCGGTTCAATCCAGCGCCCCTGTTCGTAGTAGAGTTTTTTCTCGTATTCATAGTTAATGCCGGCATCATACAGGAGATTCGCGATGATCACTTCCGATTTGGAGCGGACTAAATCCCCTTTTCGTGTGCGGTAAATCTTATTTAAGAGATGCTTGTCCACCCCTAAATACCGGCCAATTTCTTGGTGAAGTTCCCGCGAATTCTCACATGACTCCAGTAAGTGAGTAAAATAATCTAATAGCCGGTGCTTGTACGCGCGCTTTCCTTCCATATCCTCTTCCAGGGCGCGGATTTGCTTTTCATCCAATTCCGTATACTCGCTTTTAACGATCAAGCATTTATCGAGGTTCTTTTTCAGTTTGACCGTGCCATTTGTGACGGCCGCATAGACGTCCGCACTCACTTCATCCGGAGTACGCCCACTTTTTTTCACGGTGCTGATAAAGCCCTTTCGTTTCGTCAAGTTCGATAACTCATCCACTTTCGGGTCTTTGATTTCTGAGAAAATATCTAACGTCGTGAATCCCTTGGCGGCAATATCGAGAATCCCGTTGTCCAAAAAATAGGCAAGACACTGCTGTACTTCTTCATCATTGAAATAGGGGAGCGTTTTGTAGGCGATTTTATTCCCGGTAATCTTCTTAAACACTTCTTGCAGCTTCTCTATCGACGGAAAGGTCCGGTCGATGAAGTGGGTTTTCTTCACCTGAATATTTTTGTTGGAATAAAGCAAATACGCATTCGACGCCTGTCCGTCCCGTGATGCTCTCCCGACTTCTTGATAATATTGCTCTACCGACTCGGGAATCATAAAGTGAATGACGACACGAATATCTGGAATATCGATGCCCATTCCGAAGGCGTTGGTCGCAAAAACGACATCCACCTCATTGTTTTTAAAAGCCTGAATCATTTTCTGCCTTTCAGCAGCTGCCATGTCGCCGTGAAAATGAACAGCACGGAACCCTTTTTCCACCGCCGTGTCCTTCAGCTCCTCGGTTCCTCGTTTGCCGTATTTTCGGTATAAATAAACGAGAACTTTTTCATTTTTATGGATGTTCAGTAACTCCCAGAGCTTGTCTTCCTTTTCATCCTCCGTTGCGAATTTCATTTTTTTCAGCTCGATTTCTGAACGGACGAGCAGGTCGTCTTTCACGATGTTACGTCTCGTGATGTGAAACGCATCACAAATCTCGTTGATTTCTTTTTCATTTAACGTCGCAGTTAAGCCGAGCACCACCGGCCATTCCGCCCCATACACCTTATCCAAAAACTCAGGAATCCGCTTATAAAAAGGACGGAAGCTGAAACCCCACTGGCTGACGCAATGAATTTCATCAATCGCAATGAGCCGGATGTCTGCTTTCCGCGCCCTCACCGCGTACTCGAACAACCCGTCCACCGCGATCCGCTCCGGACTGACAAAAATAAAATCAGGATTCCGCTCACGGTTCGTGAATTTTTTCAGCAAATCAACCTGCTTTTTCGGCGGAATCCCCCCGTGAATCGTCAACACGTCATAGCCCTGCTCGCTGATCTTGCTCGCCTGTTCATCGATTAAAGCAATTAACGGCGAAATCACAATGGTGGTTCCTTCCAAGGAGGCGCCGGCCAGCCAATAGATTAAGGATTTCCCGCCGCTCGTCGGCATAATACACAGCGTATGGCGCCCCGCGCGCACATTGTTCACGGCAGCCGCTTGCATCTCTTTTAACGAAAACTGCTCCGCCAAATTCGGAAAATAGCGGGAAAACAAGGAATCTGCGTTAGAGGCCATGCTGCACCTCCTTCAGCTGACTTTTCAAGAAGTTAATTTCATCCGAATGCGTGGCGGCCACAAACTGCAAAAACGCGTTCACCAACACAAAACGATACTCACGGTTTATATGCACACCCAGTTTCTCCGCTTCTTTATCCAGCATGTTAAAGATTTGCAGCGCATAAAAAGAAAACAATTCATACGGGTAAAAATAATTCTGTTGGGTCGTGCTCTCCTTCACGTTAATCATGAGAAACTCGGAATCTTCCTCGCACCCAAATGTCTTTTTATTCGTCAAATACCAGAGCGCCCACAACGCGTCACGGCTCCGGTTTGGAAAAAAGGACGGGTTTTGCTTGTATAACAAATGACTCTTAATGCCGCCGCCAATCGCCCCGTAGACGATATAATCCTCCGTATCCAGCTCTTCAAAACCGAGCTCCTCCAACGTCGTAATCGCCTCAAACTGCTCGGCGGTCCGGCTTTCCTTGTATGTATTCGCAAACATCGCTAAGTTCATCACCACATCTAGCAGCTCCGCCGGGTTAGCAAGATTAAAATCACGCTTATACTTATCGAGCTCTTTCGCCTCGCTGTAAATCGTCACCCGGATAATCGGGCATTCGTCACGCAGAATTTTATTTTTAAAATGGTTCGGATCATCCTCGTATTCGTCGAAGGCCTCTTCATCCAACAACTCTAAATAATCGTCCCGATCTTTCTCAAACGCAGCGATACTTTCCTGAAAAATCCGCTGAAACGTCTCTTTTTCATCCTTTTTCCGCCTTTTCCATATATCCCCGTCGCTCCCGAAATGCTCCGCTAAACCGGCAAGATCATCAAGAGACAACCCCTGACCCGCTTCCGACTGAATGAAGTCATGAAAATAATCAGGAAACGTCAGCCTGATCTCCGTCAACACCTGTTCCACATGCTCCGGCGCATAACAAACCTCTTCAATATTATGTGGGTAATACATCGCACATCCACCCTCACTCGTATAATATGTCTTGGTGTTCCTACTATTTTGAAATGATCCTATTATACCATAATGGTAAATCAAGAGATTACTAGAAAAAAAGACCACTCGCTGGTGAAGTCGAGAGGTCAATAACGAGCTTATACTGCTTGTCACCCCATGTTAACCGCCAATCTGGATGGATTGGTTTTTGTTTTGGAGGGTGGATAAGATGCTTAATGCGGCTAGATAGCTTGTTTTCGGGTTATTTGGCATAGGTTCGTTTTCAATCGTTGTCTGGAAGTTTCCAAAGGTGCCGGCCGCTTCAATGGTGTGGGTGTTTTTTGTCACCTGCGGATCGGCACTAATCGTCACCGTTGTTGCGGTTGTGCCGATGCCGGCTAACGAGAGGATGATCGCGACATTTATGTTTTTCGGGAATTTTTCAATCGCTTCCGCTGCACTGCCTTGAAAAACAATCGTCTCTTTGCCGCTATCCTCTGTGATCCCAAGGGACTGCGGGGTTTTTCTCGTCGTAATCGCGACCTTCTGCAGGCCTCCTAACGCCTGGGCCGACTGTATCATATCAAGGCCGCCGATTGCGCCGGACGGAATGTACAGCTTGGCGGCATTTTCACCGGCAAGCGTTCGTGCTTCGCTGTAAAAAGCAGGATCACTCAACGCACCAACACTGCTTAACAGCAAGTCTTTCCCCGCTTTCAGCACGTGCGGCGCGACCGCTTTCACTGCCTGTACCGTCGCCGCTTCGGCCACCACCTCAATGGAAGAGTCGAGAAATTCATCGATATCCGTGTAAAAATCAATGTGATACGCCGCTGCAAGTTCAGCCCCCACTTTTTCATTTCGTCCGTAAAGCGAGCAAATCTGCATCTCCTCTTTTAACTCCGGATTGCCATTAATAGCCTCCAGCAAAAAAGACGCAATATTTCCCGTGCCGATTATACCAATATGCAATAACGCCACCTCTTTCCGATCACTGCAAGTTCTACTCTTCCCTCTACCTTAGCATGAGAACCCGCAGCAGACCATGAAAGAGCTCCTCCGACCTTTTTGCTAAGAAAAGCAGATTACCCGTGACCTGCGCAGTGTAGATACTTTGCCAGTTAGTCTGGATTCTTCTCTTCTCAGTGTGGATATCTTTCTGGAAGTATGGATTCCTTTTGCTTAAGTCTGGATAACTCAGTCCGGAGTATGGATTTTTCGCGTGTAAGTCTGGATTCTCTTTACCCTAGTATGGATTCTTCACGCGACATGACCGGAACGAGGTACACTAGGCGGCTTGAGACTAGAATTAACGGTAGCATCCGTATCTCCGGTCTTATGAAACGCTCATGAGACCTAGTTTTGCTCGTTTCCTTGAAATTCGTGTCTCATGAAACCTCGAAGTCTGGATTCTTCTCCATTAAGTGTGGGTATCTTTCCGCAAATATGGATTCTGTGTGTTTAAGTGTGGATATCCCTGTCCGAAGTCTAGATACTTTTCAATTTAGTATGGATTATTTGCGTGGGGGCACCCCGAAAATCCTCATTTTTCTTTCGCCTTCTTCCTGCAGGCCAGGTTTTCTTTTTTCCAGTAACATGTAGACAAAAAAAACAGCCGCACTGATTTATAGTGAAGCTGTCGAATCTATAAAATGGGGGTAACTCTGTACAACTAGGCCATAATGGATAACAAGACAGTTTGAGAAGAGAGCTAATGGGCATATGGAAGCATTATTTTGTGGATATTTTTAGTGATCGTGCTTGCCTTATTATGCTTTAGCCTGAAAAAGCTGTCTTTTCACAGAGTGGATTATCCTTTATTTAGTAACCTCTTATCTTTCTATTATTGCCGGGGTCGTTGTTGTAGAAGAAAATATGCTTGATTACCCTGTGAAATTTTTGAATGAATATTTCGAGTCTAATTTGCTTTATGAATACCTTTGGCTGCCAATGGCCACTATTTATTTTTACAAGACCAGGGTACACAAACCAGCACATTCGGGTGTTCAGTTTGATATGTCTCTTTCCAGGGAATGTCCATGTTTCTCCAGGTGCGGCCTGTATCGTCTGAGCGAAAGAGGCCGTGGTTGTTGAGGGCGTAGAACACACCGGCTTGGTCTGGGTGCGCGGTTAAGGTGGAAATGAGCATGCCCTCTGGACGGGGCAGGCCGGCGGTTACTTCTTCCCACGGCGCTTCGCCTTCTTTTCGGTAAATCGTGGAATTCGCGCGGCTCGGGACGTGGGCATACCACGGCGCGTCTGCGGCCCCAACGAGCACAATATCCGGATTCCCGGAATCGACCGCTAGTGTGTACAAATAGTGATTGCGAAGCCCTTCGTTTGGATGTTTCCACGTGGCGCCGGCATCGGTGCTTTCTGCGTAGCCGCGTCCTGCTTGGAAAAATCCGTCTCCGGTCGCGGCATAGATACGTCCCGGCGCTTTTTCATGGAGCGCAAACGTATGGGTATCGACGGGACCGTTGAATTTTCGATCCTCCCAGTGGTTTCCGCCATCGAGACTCCGCAGAAATGCGCCGAATTCGATGGCCACAAACAGCTGTTCTGGATCGTTCGGACTGGTTTCGAGCCAGCGAACGTGACTCGTATGCGGACGGGGCGGGTAGCTCCATATCGGCTTCGACGGCAGCGTTTGAATGTCCTTATATTCGTGCCACGTGTCACCGCCGTCGTCCGAATAATAAATCGCGCTCGGCTCCGTTCCCGCATACACGAAGCTGTAGCCTTTTTCGGACTGCTTGGCACTAACAGTCAGCGACAAAATATGCGGGGAATGAATCACGTCATCCTGCACCGGCATCCTAACGTGCGGCACCCCAACCGGCTCCCAGTTATCACCGGCATCCACACTTCGCCACAACCCGTGCCCATACGTTCCGCAATAAAGCCGCTTCGTATCGGAAGGATCCGATGCAAAACTGACCACTTGCAACCCCTTCAGAATCACCTCGGACCTGCCGCTCTCTTCATCCAGTCTGACAAGTTCATCATCCATGGAAAAATAAATCACGCTTCCATCCCGCCTTTCTGCAATTCTATTTAAAACTCGCGTCATCGCTATTCCTAAAGCCCCTTGCCCCAAGAAACAGCGCCCTTTTGGTACAATAGCCCGCCGCAGCGCGTGTCATGAGACCGGTTCTGATGGAAAATCTAGTAATCTTGGTCTTAGGAACCTTCCATAAGACCATTTGTGATGAAAACTCTAGCACTCCTGGTCTTATGAACATCCCATAAGACCACTTTTGACGAAAATGCTAGCAATCCTGGTCTTTTGAACACCTCTTAAGACCACTTTTGATAAAATATCTAGCTGTCTTGGTCTTTTGAACACTTCTTAAGACCATTTTTGATGAAATCTTCAGCTATCTTGGTCTTTTGAACGCTCCTTAAGACCAATTTCTGATAAAAATACCGACAGTTTGGTCTTTTGGCAGCTCCTAAAGACCACTTTCAACGAAAACGCTAGCTTCCTTGGTCTTTTGAACATCCCTTAAGACTGTTTTTCACCTTAGAACTGCCTTTTGCTTGAGCCCTTCATGAAGCCCCCGTGAAAATCCGCGCGTCCCCAGTCTTATGAATCCCGCTCCCCTTAGACCCCTTCTTTTTTCGGCAGGGTGAAGGAGAGGATGGCGGCGAGGACTGGAAAGGAGATGGCTGCTAAAAACATCGTATGCAGGCTGCTTTGGTCGGCGAGCCATCCGAGTGCCGGTGCCATGACGCCTCCTGCTGAGATGGCGATTCCGAGTGTGACGCCGGATGCCATGCCGATGCGGTTCGGTAAATACGACTGCCCCATGACGACCATGACGCTAGTAGGGGCGAACAATAAAACGCCGAGCGGGATGAGAAGGGCAGTAGCCACAAACACGTGAGTGACGGACAAAAATAAAATCAGCATCGGGATCAACAAAAGAAAAGACGCAGATACGACCGTCCTCCGTCCTACTCGATCGGCGAGATAGCCTCCAAGCAGCGTCCCTCCTGCGCCGCTTAACAATAACACCGTCAGGGCGCTGCCGCCGGCCACTTTGGATTGGGATAATTCATTAATCCAATACAGCGGCAAAAAGGTATTCATGCCGTAAAAGAGAATCGAGCGGGAAATGAGCAGGATCGTTAACCGGCTGAAGGGTCCCCATTGATCCTTTTCTGTTTTTTCCGTGACGGCTTGCTTCTGTTTGCTTTTTTCGAGGTTACTCGTTTTAAATCGGATCAACTGGCTGAACAACAGGATCGCGATAACAACTGCGAGCAGGATTAAGAGTAACGATCCGCGTAATCCTACTGCAGCGAGACAAGCGGTGGCAACTAAGGGGCCCGCCGCAAAACCGGCATTTCCGCCGACGGAAAAGATGCTCATGCTTAGTGATTTTTTCTCTCCTGCGACGCGGTTGACATTCCGCGCGGCTTCCGGATGATAAGCGGCAATGCCGACACCACTGATGGCCGTCAGCAAAAGAATAAGCCAATACTCGGAAAATAACCCGGTGAAAGCAAGACCTCCGCCAGCGAGTAAAACCCCTACCGGCATGAGCCAGGGAGCTGGATGCACGTCTGAAAACTGCCCAAACACCGGCTGCACAATGGAAGAAGTAACATTAGCCGCAAAAATCAATCCGGCCGCAGCCGCGTAAGTAAAGTGATGTTGTTCGATGAAAAACGGAATCAGCGCCGGCACCACACCTTGATAAAAATCGACTGTAAAATGCCCGGATGATAAGAGATAAATAGATGAACGTTTCATATCGCAAAATCCTTTAATTATTTTTTCTGAACCTATATGCAATTCTGATCACTTACTGACAGTATAAGAAATCCAGGCCACTTATGCACAGATAGTGACCTGGGTCTATAAAACAACCCATATATGGAAAATTTATTATTTTGATCACAACAACTATTGCACCATCTTATGTTCCACAACACTGAGGTCAATGACTCTTTTTAGTTTTTTACGTACCAAATTGCTTTCTCCAAATACAAAAGCACGGTATGTTTTTTCCCTGGAGTTTTTCAATATCTTTATTCTCTAACACACGTATACGCAGGGCATCTGCGTTGTATGAGGCAACTTTACTGGCGTCTTCGGGGTGCAGCAGGATGTATTCATACTGGCTCGTTCTAGCCGCGTCCTCCAACAGGTAAATCGCTTCGAGCGTACTCCCCTTATCCAGGTAGGTTTGCTGGAAGTTGTACCATTTTATGTATCGCCTCACGATGTACTGAATATCCGCAAAGTGCGGGTGCTTGGTATTGGCACGGTACATCTTTCGGTTTTTCACCTCGGACCGGATCAACAGTCCTGCCTCTGTTAAGCGGGTCAGCTCAACCCGCACCGCGTTCGTGGCATCCCCGAATTCCTTTGTAAGCTCGCGTAAATACGCTTCCATTTCTTCATACACAAAAAACTTAATTAACAGCCGAATTCTTGTTTTCGACGTAATAAGATGATCCAGCATCCCCTGCCACCCTCCATGTAATGGGTATTTTTAGCAAACCTCATTTAGTTCTTTACGCTTAACCATTTATACTTATTATCAGTAGTATCGACCATTTCACATAACTATTTACTAATACTTTTTTATGAAAGAGGGCAAGGACAAAAGAGTGTAAAAAAGACACCCTGCTCAGCAGGATGCCTACTTCCCTTCCTTCCATGATCAAGATTTAGTGAAGTACGCTTGCCGATCAAGCAAACTCTGTTTGGCAGCGGGGTTGCTGCAGAAAACTGGCTTCGTATGGCGCTTATGAGACCAGCATTGAAAAAGAGTACCGTGTCAGCTGTTATAAAAAAGCCAACCCTACGCGCTTTAGATGTAAACAAACGTTTGATTAAGATGGGAGTGCCGAGGGAGATCAAGTATGTTGCAGGTTTTTCTTCGGGATTAGATTCACTGCCAGGCGGCGCTGGAAGTCATGAGACTAAATTAGCTGCGAAACTCACGATATTCGGTCTTATGAGACGTTCATAAGACCAGATATACGAGGATTTTAGGGGAACGTGGTCTTATGACGCATTCATGAGACCTAGTTTGATAGATTTTTCCACAAATCTGGTCTTTTAGGGCGTGCATAAGACCAATTTGGCTGTACAAATCATGAAAAACGGTCTTTGGACGTGCTCATAAGACCGGATACACGGGGATTTAAGTAGATTTTGGTCTTTTGAACCGCCCATAAGACCAAATTTGATAGACTTTCCCACGAAACTGGTCTTTTAGGGCATCCATAAGACCAATTTGGTGGCACAGCTCACGAATATTGGTCTTATAAAGCGTGCATGGTACCTGATACTCGGGGATTCACGGAGGACGACACACATATTTGCAGGACACTCATATATATACCGTGAAACGAAAATTCTTTACGGGAGTGAAACAATTTGTATTATCCATATCCACACAACTATTATCCCCCTTACGCAGGGAGAGCGGAAATGAATATGCCGATGAATGACATGGACGACATGAAGAAAATGATGAGGGAACATATGAAAATGACCCAGGAGATTAAGCAGAAAGTCGATAGGATAGAGGAACGGTTGAGGAGAATGGAAGCACAATGCTGCTGTAGTGACTGAGCGGCTTACCGTTTTTCAGCCATAAACGCAAGGTCACGAAACCTTGGATCATCCACGGTTTCGTGACCTTGATTGTTATGTGTTAGCGTTCTCTTTCTCTTTTAAAATTGAATCGTGCACGTTTTCGTTTGTGTATAAAAATCGAGGGCTGCTTTTCCTTGTTCTCTCAAGTAGGAGCTGGACATCTTCATCCCGCCGAATGGTGCCTGGTATTCCACGCCGGATGTTTCCATGTTGACTCTTACCATTCCTGCCTCGGCTTCGCGTAAAAAGCGGTGGGCATACGCGAGGTTTTCGGTGAAAATAGCGGCGCTTAGGCCGTATTCCGTATCATTTGCGACTTCGGTTGCTTCTTCATAGTCTTTTACTTTATATAAAACAACGACAGGACCAAATATTTCATCCTGCATGAGGGAATGGGTGCGTGGGACACCGGTGACAATCATGGGATGGACGTAATAACCGTTTTCTGTTTCTCCTTCATGCTCCACGACCACTTCCGCCTCCGCGCGCGCAAGTTCAGCAAATTCACTGACTGTCTTGTACTGATCTTCTGAAGCCACTGGGCCTACATAAGTAGAAGGGTCCAACGGAGAGCCAACCTCCAAGGCAGCAACTTCCTTTTTCAAGCGTTCTGCCACCTCGTCGAAAATATCCGCTTCCACGATCATACGGCTCGTCGCTGTACATTTTTGACCCGCTGAACTAAACGAGGCGCTGATGAGTTTCGGTATCGTTTTGTCTAAATTAGCATCTTTCAACACAATCGATGGGTTCTTTCCTCCCATTTCGGTCTGACACTTAATATTCCGGCGCGCGCATGTTTCACTGACCCGTGTACCGGTAGCAGTGGACCCCGTGAAACTGACTCCATGGATATTTGCCTCTTCTAATAAAGGGTTCCCCACATGCCTGCCTCTGCCAATGACTAAGTTAAGCACACCGTCCGGCAAAATACCTTCCAAACACTTTACTAGTTTCACAGCGGTTAAGGAAGCGATATCCGCCGGTTTCCAGACAATCGTGTTTCCGCACAGTAAAGCAGGCGCCATTTTCCAGATTGGAATCGCGACCGGGAAATTCCACGGGGGAATGAGCGCCACCGTTCCTAACGGGGTTTTTGTTGTGAATTGATGGACATCCGCATGAGAGGAAGGGATCACACTTCCCTCTGCTTCGAGTCCCATCGAGGCATAATAGTGAAGCAACTGCACACCCCGCTTGATTTCCCCTCTCATCTCGGTAATGGGTTTCCCTGTTTCTCTCGTACCTAGAGTTGCAATCTCTTCCCCGTTCTCTTCCAGGGCCTGCGCCATCTTTGTAAGGTAAGTGCCGCGCTCCGCCCCTGAAAGCTGGGACCATTCCTTATAGGCAGCATTTGCCGCGGCGGTTGCTTGAAAGACGTATTCCGTATCAGAATAATAAAGCGTCCCCACGGTATCTTCAAGATTAGCAGGGCTTACGACATCCCTTTGACCGTGGTCCGGCTGCATCCATTCTCCGTTAATATAATTTTTGCTATTCATGACGATCACTCCTATTAGATTCCCTTTATATACATAGGCAAGATATTAGTTCACAATTTATGAAGCCGTATAAGTAAGCCATGAGAGAATTGCAGACGGTCCATCACCCGGAAACGTTTCGTGATTTTACAGGATGAGTTGTATTCTCTGCATTTAACTGTTCAATGTGTTGTTTGTCCGTACTTTGGACACCGTAATCTTCCTTCAACCATTTAAAGAGAGACATATTAATCAAGACAAAGATAAATAAAATCGGGAAACCTGTAATAACGGCTAGTGTCTGCAAGGCATCCAATCCTCCGCCATACAATAGAATCGTAGCAACGGAGCAAAGCACTCCTGCCCAAAACAAACGCACCCATCTTGGCGGTTCTTTTCCAACTTCGAAGGAAGGCATGGACACCTGTGACAGTGTGTACGCAGCTGTATCAATCGTTGTTGCCAAAAAGATGAAACAGAAAATGATAAAGAGAATGATGAGTGGTGCGCCGCCAATTGGTAACGCTTTGATAGTGGCAACGATAGCAGCCGGAGCACCCTGCGTATCCATGATATCCATTATCGGTACTATTTTATTTAACTGAAAATAAAGACTTGTGTTCCCAAAAAACGAGAATGCCAACAAACAGCCTATCGATCCTCCCCCACACATTCCCATTACTAATTGACGTATGGTACGCCCTTTGGAAATTCTTGCTGTAAACATTGCCATATAAGAGGCAAACGCGAACCACCAGCCCCAATAGAAAATGGTCCAGTCTTGTGCGAAAGTTGAACCTCCTACGGCGTCCGTTGTAAGACTCATCCGTATAAAATTCTGAAATAGTAATCCTAAGCTATCTACCGTCTTATTAATAATGAACAACGTTGGTCCAAAAACCAAAAAGAGTAAGAGAAATAATATATAAATCCATAAGTTGATATCACTTAAGACTTTCAAGCCTTTTTTAAGACCGAAATATAAACTACCTGAGAAAATCAATGTCCATAGTAAAATAATGCCGATGTCCAGCCATATGGAGCGTGGAATCGCAGTAACGTCAGAAATTGCTTCCGCCAGCATCGGCGTCCCTAACCCCAGGGATGTCCCGACGCCTCCTACAATACCAAACATGAACAAAACGTCGATACCTTTTCCCATCCAACCGTCTGCTTTGTCCCCGAGAACCCCTCTACAAGCAGAACTCAGTCGTAAAGATGGAATTTTCTTTATATATACGGCGTAAGCTAACGCAATCGAAGGGAGACAGTAAATAACGAATCCCATGAAACCCCAATGAAAAATTCCATACGTCGATGCCCAGTTTGCCGCTTCTGTACTTAGCGGTTCAACCCCGAATGGCGGCGGGGAACCATAATAGTGCGCCCATTCAATAAATCCCCAGAAAACTAAGCTTGATCCCGCCGTGGATGTGAAAATCATCGCAATCCAGCTAAGCGTGGAGAACTCTGGTTTGGTATTGCCGAATCTAATGTTACCGTATTTTCCAAACCCTAAATACATGACAATTCCAAATACCACCATCGCTCCGACCAAGTATAGTGCCCCAAAATTGCTGGTTAAAAAAGCTAGAACACTAGACAGCAACTGCGTGCCCTTTTCTGCGTTAATTAACACCGGGACCACGATAATAGCAATAAGCATAAGGGACGCAAAAAATATTCCCTTGTCAATTTTACCGGACTTCATTATATTCCTCCTTTATTCATTTAGTGAAGTTACGCTTTTTTCACAGTATAAAACGCTTTCACAATTTCATAAACGCCATCGTATAAGCGAAGACCACAGCACGAATCGAATGTGTGGCTGACTGACGTCACCTTATCGTCTCAGTTGCCACATGAGCGTCATCCTTCTTGCGACTGGTCATCTGGCATCTGAGACCACCGTGATAAAATGATAAATGATCAATAACGAAAACGTAAGTCTTGAAATAATCATTTCACAGGTTAGACTCCTTCAAAGAGCAAGGAGTCCAACCAGTACGGCTGCCTCTATCTAGAATTCACTGTCATTCTTCTTCATTTCTTTTTCATAATGTTGATGGAAGTGTTTTAACGCATACTCCGTAGGGGAATAGATCCCTTGTTTGAATCCTTCTGTGTCAAAACCGGACTGCAGGAGTTCGACCAGTTCAAAATCTTCTTCGCGAACCTGATCAACAAACCGGACTAACTCCTCTTGTTCTTCCGTCATTTCGTCTTTCTGGAAATAATAACTGTAAATTGCCAAGGAGCGGTTTGGTGAAAGCGGTAAAATTTGACTCGTTGTCATATTCCCGTCTTCCCCCGGGTAGATGCTGACCATCAAGTTCGGCCAAATCCAATAAAAGTTCGCCTGCTCCTCACTTGTTTCGTTCGATAACTTGGAGTATTGGCACGTATAGCCGTCATGCAAATCAATGTGATAGTTTTTCATGTCAAAGGTTTTTGCAAATTCCGGATGGGCAATCTTGCAATGATCACATTCTAAATAGTTGTCGATGATTGCTTTCCAATTGGCATCAATGACCTTCTCCGTCACCCGAATTCTTTTTAAGGAATCTAGAAAATCATATTTCGCGAGATCTTTCATCAGTTCATCATGCGTTTCTTTCATCGGTTTTGCCTCGGGGTCTAAGTTTACAAAGATCATCGACTGATAGACTTCGAGATTCACATGCGTCATACAGCTATGGTCGCCTAGATCATTCGTATCGAAATTCGGTGCTCTATTTAGATTACCATCCAGGCTAAACGTCCATCCATGATAGGAGCACATAAAAAGTTTTTTGTTACCTTGATCCTTCTTTTCTACTTTCGTTCCCCGGTGAGGACAAACGTTGTAAAACGCGTTCAGTTCATTATTTTTATCCCGGCTGATAATTAATGGCTGCCCGGCGATTTCAAAGGTAAAAAAGTCACCAACGTTCGCCACCTGACTCGTATGGCCGGCTAAGATCCAGTTTTTCAAAAAAACCTTATTTTTCTCTTCTGTAAGCGTTTGCGGATCAACGTAGGCTTTATAAGATAGCGTGTGCTCGAGCGCTTCCATTGTATCTGTTTTGTTCATTGTGATCGTGCCCCCTTCTGTTTTAAAGTTCCCAATTGATGAAATAGTCTAATCATATAAAATGCAATTCCCATGCCAACTTAAAATATTCCGTACTTTACGGCATTTTGGCTGAAATAGATAGCGTATTCGCGTAAAAATCCGAGTTTAAAAAAACTCAGTGAGTGTACATACACTCATCTTTTTATCCTGCCTTCGTTTTTTCTACTTGCTCTGCAAAAGGCTGTTCTGCCACCCTAATTGATTCGGTCGGGCATTCCTCATGGGCTTCTTCTACTTCTTCCACAAGACCTTCGGGGACTTCCACCGCCCCGTCATTTTGATCTAAGAGGCTGTAAGAAAGTCCGTCTTCATCATACGCAAACACATCCGGGGCAATCTCACCGCACGCCCCGCAGCTTATGCACGTTTCCTGGTTTACTCTCGTATACAACGTCATCATCCTCACTCCTTTAGTATCTTTAGTTTGCCAAAACCTTTTCTTTTTTCTTGTTTGCTGGCTGTTCCCCCATGACACTTGTACTGTGGGGAGCTTGCACTTTGGCGGTTGGGTCCATGTAAACCTTCGCGTTGCTGACCGCTATCGGCGCTTCCCCGAACCCGGTCGCAATCAAATTTACTTTTCCTTCATACGTGCAAATATCCCCCACTGCGTACATGCCTTCCACGTTCGTTTCCATTTTTGAGTTGACGACGATGGAGTTTTTGTCGATCTCGAGTCCCCAGTCTTTAATCGGGCCGAGCGACGCAACAAATCCATAATTCACCAGTACATCATCGACATCAAGCGCTGTTGTTTCTTCCCCCTTCGTCACCTGCAGAACGACTTTTTCAATCCTCGTATT
The DNA here is from genome assembly GCF_022458745.1 of Bacillus piscicola. Taxonomy (GTDB): domain Bacteria; phylum Bacillota; class Bacilli; order Bacillales; family Marinococcaceae; genus Alteribacillus_A; species Alteribacillus_A piscicola. Next base: position 104,753 of record NZ_JAJJJF010000001.1, on the reverse strand, counting down.
TCCGACGAGTTCCACCGGTACATATGGGGTCATTTTTTCGACCGTCGATTGGTTCAGCGTTTCCACACTGTGTTCATGGGCGCGAAATTTATCCCGTCTATGAATGATCGTGACCTTTTCAGCAATCGGTTCGAGCATCAACGCCCAGTCAACCGCTGAATCTCCGCCACCAAACACCGCAACTTTTTTCCCTGCAAATCGATCCAAGTTTTGTACCGAGTAATGCAGATTTGCCTCTTCAAACTGCTCTTCATTGTCCAGCTTGAGTTTACGTGGCTGGAAGGCTCCATTGCCCGCTGTAATAATGATTGTTTTCGAATAATGAACGTCTTGATTCGTCACAATCTTGAAGATGCCGTCTTCGTCTTTTTCCACGTGTTCCACCGCCTGACCGAGGCAAGTTTCCACGTCAAATTGATTCATTTGCACAGTTAGATTATCAACAAGCTCTTGAGCTTTTACTTTTGGGAACCCGGCAATATCGTATATATACTTTTCAGGATAAAGCGCGGATAACTGTCCTCCCAGCTGCGGGAGGCTTTCGATAATCTTGACGGATGCCTGGCGCATGCCTGCGTAAAAGGCAGTAAACATTCCGGCAGGGCCACCGCCGATAATCGTCATATCCACTATTTCCTTATTTTCTTCCACGTTATCTTCCTCCTTCTTCTGAACAACACAGAGCGTTAGTAACAGAGTGAATGTACACAATAGTAGTTTTACATTTCTTACAATTTGAATTAGTATTATTTGTAAATATCGTGCCCGCCGCTCTGTTTCTGTTCCTGTTGGTGTGCTGGTTATATGTATTGCAATAACCATGCCAACAAAAAAACAGGGGAAATCCAGCATGGAAACGGTTAAAAGGTTTTATGTTGAACATAAATGAACTCAAATCGAGTTTAAAAAAACTCAATTTTAAAGTGAAGGAGGTCTTCTTATGCTCGGTCATTATGTCGATAACCTCGACCTGGAAACATTAACTCAGATTTTGGACTATTCGTCTGATGAAATTTTTGTCCTGGATGGGGACATGAAAATTATTTATGTAAATGATGCCTGTAAGAAGCACTACGGGTTAACGAAGGAAGAGGTCATCGGAAAACGAAGCAACGAGTTAGTGGAAGAAGGATACTGGACACCTTCCATTTTTCCGGAAGTGTTTGAGAAAAAAGAACCCATTTCGGTTGTCCAGACCACGATTCTCGGGGCAGAATTACTGACATCGGCGATTCCTATATTAAATGAGCGTCAGGAAGTGGAACTGGTCGTAACCACAGCTCGGGAAATACAAAGTTATAAAATGCTCAAAACAAAAGACGACCTCCCCACGCCGTCCGAGGAAGAAAACGATCAATCCACGAACATCATTACGAATAACGAAAAAATGAAAAACATACTGAAATTGTCTAAAAAAGTAGCCACAACAAATTCTAATATTTTAATACTCGGGGAATCCGGGACCGGAAAAGGAATGCTGGCACAATATATTCACGAGCACAGCCTCAGAAAGAACGGGCCTTTTCTTACCGTTAACTGCGCGGCGATTCCCGCTGAATTAATCGAATCGGAATTGTTCGGTTACACACCGGGCGCTTTCACAAATGCAAGCCGTTCGGGGAAGACTGGACTCTTGGAAGCCGCGGATGGCGGCACGCTGTTCCTGGATGAAATCGGCGAAATGCCAGCTTCCCTGCAAGCGAAAATGCTGCAATTTATCCAAGAGAAAAGGTTCATTCCCATCGGCGGCCATAAGGAAAGAAAAGTGGATGTGCGGATTTTATCTGCGACAAACCGCAACCTCGATGAGATGGTGAAAAACCAGACATTTCGAGAAGATTTATTTTACCGGCTCAATGTAGTGGATATTAAAATGCCTTCTCTCCGGGAGCGAAGAGAAGATATCATTCCCATCACCTATCATTTCTTATACAAACTTAATCGGATGTATGAAGTGAATAAACTCATTTCCGAAGACTGCCTGGAGCTGTTATCGCACTACTCATGGCCCGGGAACATCCGCCAATTAGAAAATCTCGTGGAAAGAATGGTGATCACAAGTGATGACGTGATTGACGTGTATGACGTACCAGAAAGAATTTACACAGAAAGTAAAAACGGATTGGAGCAAACCCCTTCCTCTTTAAACGAAGCAGTAGAACTGACAAAAAAAGAACTGGTACAGCGATCCTATAAGCTGCACAAAAGTTCACGCGCGGTAGCGAGCGACCTCGAAATCAGCCAAACTCAAGCATCCAAATTAATTAGAAAGTACTGTCACGGCGATTAAATAAAAAAAGCGCAAACACTCTGCAACACACAGAGCATTTGCGCTAAATCATGGTCTCCGTTGTCGTTCGGTCTACTCCACGACAACCGTAATTTCTTTTGCTTCTTCCCAATCATAAGCGTTTGGGATTATTTTGATATAGCCAGTGCCTCTTTTGATTGGTTTAATCGTTTTTTCATCTTGGAACGATAAAATTTTACCATTTACCAGCACTCTTTCCGTCGTATCATCTAGGAATGTAGGTTTTAACTTAATGGTTTGGTCTTTTTTTACGGTGATTTTGTTCGTATCCGGTGTGATGCTGACTACTTTGCCGTTTTGCATCTGATAGTCGATGACGACGTCTTCAGCTTTTTCTTTTTCATCCGCGGACAAGCGCAGGTCTTCGTTCAGCAGTCTTGACAGAATGATAGAAAATTGTGCCCGTGTTAGCGGCTCGCCTGGTTTGAAGCGAGTGTTGTTGTCATAACCGGAAATGACGCCGAGATTGTACAACTTGTTGATTTCACCGTACCCCGTCGTTTTTGTTGTTACGTCACGGAATGGGCTGGAAGAATCGGTGCCAATTTCAAACGCTTTTCCGATAATCGCTGACATTTGGGCTCTCGTGATAGTAGCGTTCGGACGGAAAGTTCCGTCTGGATAGCCATTAAGAACACCTTCCGAAGCCGCATACGCAATCGCATTCGCTGCATAATAGTCACGATCTACATCCGAAAAGTCAGCAGACGCAGAGGTTGTGTCCCAATCAAGTGCGCGCGCAATCATCGTAACCGCCTGGCCGCGCTTCAAATGATCGTTCGGATGGAACGTGCCATCTGGATAGCCTCCGATAATGCCCTGATCCGTTAAATACGTAATCGCATCAAACGCCCAGTAATCTTTTTTCACATCGAAAAAGGGTGTATCGTACTTCACAGCTCCGCGTACATTTTTCACGCGGAGGCCATCGCTCGTTTCAACAAGCGTCACCGTCCGAGTGCCCGCAGGCCTGATCATCGGACCATCTTCACGCTGAAAATATTCAGACACGACGATCTCTTTCCCGTTGTATTCGACATCCGTATTACGATTGTAACTAAAGTCCGGGATAAAACCGACCAGCGCATCCGTCGGAATCGTTTCCCACTTGCCGTACTGCTTCCAATACATGTGATCCACAAAATAATTGCTGTACTCTCTCAGGAAATGCGAAGAATACGCGTCCAGCAGGTCATCCTTCGTCTTGAACGGACCTGGCGTGTTCCACTGTTTGTGGCTCGCCTCCTGCAAAAACTCAAAAACATCCCCTCTTGAATAGTCACTTGATGCCGCGTACGCCTGCCCTACCGCCGCAAAGGCAATAGCAAACACAAGCGCCAAAACTGTTAAAACTCTCTTCATCCCATGTCCCCCTAGTCTTTTCAAAGTTTCAGAGCCTTTTCGGAGCCTTCGATATGTATAAAAGAAAACCACCAACATGAAGACCCCTGAATGGTTCATACGAAAATATTAGCAAAAAATGCCTACACTCTCAACTTTTTCATCTTTCTGACAGCATATCTTGCCCTTTCTCCCCCCTTGAAAGCCCCTTCAGCGAAAAAACTAGCAAACTTGTTCTTATGAAAGCCCCATAAGACCAATTTCAACCGCTCCTCTAGCATTTCTGGTCTTTGGAACGCTTCTTAAGACCATTTTCAATCGATTCTCTAGCATTTTTGGTCCTTTGAATGCTCCTTAAGACCAATCTCGACGACTCTTCTACCGTTTTTGGTCTTTTGAACACTCCTTAAGACTATTTTCAGCCGATTCTCTAGCATTTTTGGTCTTTTGAATGCTCCTTAAGACCACATTCAGCCGCTCCTCTATCGTTTTTGGTCTTTTGAACGCCCCTTAAGACCAATTCCGACGACTCTTCTATCGTTTTTGGTCTTTTGAATGCTCCTTAAGACCAATTTCGACGAATCTTCTATCATTTTTGGTCTTTTGAACACTCCTTAAGACCAGTTTCAACCGCTCCTCTATCACTTTTGGTCTTTTGAACACTCCTTAAGACCAGTTTCGACGAATCTTCTATCATTTTTGGTCTTTTGAACGCCCCTTAAGACCAATTCCGACGACTCTTCTACCGTTTTTGGTCTTTTGAGCACTCCTTAAGACCAGTTTCACCCACTCCTCTAGCATTTGCGGTCTTTTGAACGCTCCATAGGACCAAGTTGCTGTCTTTTTAACCTAAATGTGGTCTTATGATCCTTCCATAAGACCGGCTTCCTCTCTTTTCTACGAGAAACAGGTCTCATGAACGTTCATGAGACCTGTTATTCCTTCGCTTCCTTCTTTTTCAGTCATATAAAAATTCAAACAAGCTCACTCTCCTGGATGCGGCTTGACGGCACGTGTTTCCTCCTTTTTCCTTACTCTCTTTTCCATCTCGTTTGCCCGAGTCCGAAGAATCCGAATGAGAGAACCGCTAACACGCTCATGGCGATGAACGCGCCTCGGCTTCCTTGTAAAACCGCTTCCGGGTAAGGAACGGATGGATCGTTTGTACTCAGGCTTATCAGCGTCGTTAACAGTGTGACGCCGATTCCCATGCCGAATTGGCGCAGTGTCGTCACAATCGAGGTGCCATGTGCCAGTTCGGTACGCGGCACCCGGTTCATCGCTAGCGTTACTTGCGGCATCATCGTCAGCCCGATCCCGGCCATAAATATACAAAAGATACTGCTGATAAAAATCGAAGACGTCTCTTTATCAAACAAAATAAATAGAAAACAAGCCACTAGTAATAGGATAAACCCACTGGAGATGACAGTCTTGCCGCCGTATTTATCAAACAAGTGCCCTCCTAAAAGAGAAGTGATCGATAAGATGACCGTCCCGGGGAACAAGATCACGCCGGCGACAAAGGCACTGCTTCCTTGCGCATCTTGAGAGAACAATGGCAAAATCGTTTCCGCCGATAACAAAAGCATCGCAATAATAAAAACGGAGGCCGTAATCCAGGTGAATGATTTATTTTTCAGAATGCGTACATTTAATGTAGGAAACTTCAATGTCAACTGTCTCTGGACAAACAGCCACAAGCACAGCACCCCTGCCAACAGCGGAAGCCACACGATCCAATCGACAAAACCGACGACACTGATCATACTGGTACCGAATAAAATTCCCGTCAAACTCACACTGGATAAGACGACCGAGGGAACGTCCAGTTTGGTGGGACGCTGTTCGGTTATATTCCGCATATACACGCTTGCAAGGAGTAGAAAAAAACCAGCAGGCGGGAGAATAATGAAAAAGAGAAACGGCCAGGAATAAAAGTCGACGATCAAACCGGCGATCGACGGTCCAATGGCAGGGGCTACATTCATAACGAAACCAAGAAGCCCCATGGCGCGTCCCCGCTGGTTTTCCGGGTAGACCATTAATAAGATTGTCTGAACGAGCGGAAGCATAATCCCAGCTCCGATGGCTTGAATGATCCGCGCCACGACGAGTACGAGAAAAGAAGGGGCCAGCCATCCGATCAACGTCCCAATCACGAGCATCACCAGGGAGCTGACAACGAGCTGCCGCGTCGTGAATCGATCAATTAAATAGCCGGTCATGAGAATGAAGATAGAAGTCACCAATAAAAAAGCAGTAGTCAGCCACTGAACTTGTGTCGCGTTAATAGCATAGTCCCTCATTATCACGGGATACGCCGTAATGAGAAGAAACTGATTCAATAAAAACAAAAAATTAGCGCCGATGACGATAAAGATGATTAATCGTCTCTGTCTATTCGTTAATGCAGAAACCCCCATCCTCTTCCCCCTTTCCGTAAAAAACGCAAACAATATAATACGAATCTATTGATAAGATATCGCGTAGTTAAGTAATAAAAAGCTGTTCCCAGGCAACAATAACGGGGACAGCTTTTTGCTGTTATGGATTCTGATTTATTTTTTCACACATAGCTTCACAGCTAGCCACGCTGACATCTTTTTTTCTCGGCTTCCTCTCTACCATGATATCTTTTTCACCGCAGTTTTCAAGCGATACCCTTGTGATATACAAGAAATGAGTTGTATGTTACACTCATTTTCAATTATTTTATCGTTACGGCTCTACAGTCGAAAGGGGATTCTTATGAAAGCTCATGAAATCATGATCCGTGATGTATATTACGTGAACGAAACAGATACGTTACGTGCTGTCATTGAGCTCTTTATTCAACACGGCATTAGCGGACTCCCGATAATTAACGACCAAAAAGAAATCGTCGCGTATATCAGTGATGGGGATATTATGCGTTATATCGGCCGGCGCAAAGATATTGTGGTCGATTCCTTTTACATGGTGAACGTCATTCAAGACGCCAACATTCCTTTTAAAGAACGCCTGCAGCAGGTCCTCGAGTTACCTGTCATGGAAATGGCTGAGAAGAAGGTTATTAAAGTGGACGAGGCCGAACCAATTGAGGATGCGGCAGCATTACTCGGAAACAAGAGGATCAAAAAGCTCCCCGTGGAACAGGACGGAAAATTAATCGGCATCATCAGCCGCGGCGACGTGATTCGCAACGCGTTCAAAACGCTTCTATAAGAGACGCAAAAAAGACAGCCCAAAGGAGCAGGAGCTGTCTTTTTTCCAGGGAGGTGATGCATCATTGTCTTGCTTCCGTTATGACATCAGAGACTTCAGCTGCTCTATTCTCGACATGGAAAAGTTCCCGAATTCTTCCTGGCACAACTGCTCCTTGAGAAATTTTAGAACTTTCGGAGCTACTTCTGTGTTTGGATAATCGTTGATCCCTCCCCCTTCTATATGCGGTAAGATAGTAAACCAAAAGTGTCCTTTGTCGGGAACGTTGACCCGCTCCGTGTGAATGCCGGCATGTATCAGTTTTTCAGCAAATGCTTCTGACTGATCGGGTGGCACTACCTTGTCCGTCCCACCCCACGTAAGAAAATAGCTGGTGTCAAAAATCGGATGCTCCAACGCCCCCTCTATTCCATGAATCGGAGAGCCTTTTTTATAGATATCCGGGTCTTTCTCATAGGAAGTACCCATTAATCGGTGTAAGCGAGTGTGGTTGTCCGGGGAAGTCGTCCACAATTTTTCCAGGTCATACACCCCGTATGCTCCTACGACGGCCCTTACTTTAAAACTTGCATTTGTCGCATACGTAAAAGAAAACTGAGCAGCTAGGTGTCCCCCCGCGGAGTCACCCATGATACCGAGACGCTGCGGCTCGACCCCCCATTCATTTGCATGGCTTACAATGAAATTCACGGCCGCGTGTATGTCGTGTAGAACAGCGGGATAAATAGAATAGTCTGGTGTCATCAAACGATAATTCACAGCCATGGCTGCAAAGCCCGCTTCAGCCAGATAATACCCCCACTCTTTATACATTTCTTTCGACCCCGATTGAAACCAGCCGCCATGGATAAGGATGACAACCGGGATGTCTTCCCCTTCTCTAGGGCGGTACACATCAGCCGTTAATAATTCCCTCTCCGTTTTCCCATAGACTACATTTTTTTCCACTATTATTTCCTTACACATCATCTTCTCCTTTAACTAGTTATATCTACACATAACCTTTACGACGAACAAAAGCTAAAATTATTCTAATTAAAATAACGGATAGCAGCATACCTAAACTACTTACACCAATCCCCATTCCTAACCAAGAGCCAATCACAAAAGAGCTTAGGAAGACTGCCAGAAAAGCAACTACACAAATTAGTAAAGATCTTTCATTACTTTGCTTTAAACTTTTAAAAATAATAAAAATCATAAAATTTGCTATAAAACCAATACCAATGGGAATAAGTATATCCATACAACCACCTCTTTTTCCACAATGCACAATTACAACAAGCCGGTTCTTATACGCAAACCCCTTTTTAGACGCGTCGTGCCCAGTCGTATTTTCCCTAATTTGCAGTATATCGCTGAAAACAGTACGTATTCTTCTGATTTTTTGGTAAAATGATTATCTAGAAAAAAAGGGGAAGGGGGTACAAATTATTGACTGTTTATAGTCTTATCATATTAGTACACATTATTGCGGCGGTTTGCGGATTAGGTGCTACCTTTGCTTTACCTGTGTTAATGAATAAGCCCAAAACAGTAACACAAGCCCAATTTGCTTTTACCGTAAATGCGGGCGTTGAAAAACTTGCCAAAGTAGGAAGCATCACACTCCTTATTACCGGTCTTATGTTGGGGATAATGAATCCACATTTATTTACACAGGGTTGGTACATCATTTCCATCATTGTTTTTATTGCCATTCAACCAGTGGTCATCGTTGTTCTTCCAAAGAAAATGGCGAAACAAATGAAAATATTAGAAACACACGATGGTACGGAACTGCCTGAGGCGTACAAACAAATTGGAAAACAGCTAGCTCCTTTCCACAGCATGACCCATATAGCAGCCGTTGTTTTGATTATCTTAATGGTACTGAAACCTTTTTAAGTTCTGGGGGTACCTGTTACACGGGGTTCGTATCGTGATCAACTCACGGCACCGGCCTCTTCTTTTTTAAAAAAATTCCCTGATTTGACAGTCTGAAAGCTTTAATCTGTCTTCCTTTCAAAAATTAACTCAAAATAACTGGCAAGGCCGTAGGAACTAGTTCCAGGCGCAAAAATCTGAACCAACCTCCACCCGTCTTTGGCGTGTTCCCGTATAATATCGTGATAATCCTCTTTGGGCTTCATACGAAAGCCACCTTTCAAGTCCACTTTTTCAAATTTATATTCATACATGGTCATGACGTTCCTCCTTTTGTTTTGAACCTGGAAGGGGCGCGATATTTGTTCCGTTATCGCCTCCGTAGATTAGTCACGAATCTTTAATCCCAACATTGTTGCAAATACGATGGCTTGTTCCGGTGACACGGTACAGCCTTTCAAATTTTCAGCGGTATCCAGGTTGATTTGTTCGAATGAGCAAGTACTGATATCCACTCCATCAAGGGAAGTCTGCGTCAAATCAATGTCGTTCAACTCGCATTGGCGGAACGCAACCATGTGTAACCGACATTCATAAAAGTTAGCACTCTGCAAAGAGGAATGGTCAAATACTACCTGGCTCAACTTCGGTTCTATAAAAGAACTTAAATTCAGAATACAATTCTCAAAGCTAACGTTCTTTAAATAAGCTTTCGTAAAATCGCTGCCAAGCAATTTACAGTTTTTAAAAGTAACCCGGTGTAACGAACCACCCATAAAGCTGGTATTAGACAAGTCGCAGTTCTCAACATGCACATCCACCATGTCTATCTTTTCGAAGGTTGATTGGAGCAGTCTTGTGTTTTTAAAACACATCCTGGATAAAGATAAATTCTCGATTTCCTCATTTTCAATAAATGAATCCGTCACCGTGCCATCCATTAAGTGTGGTTCTTCTTGGTGAAAGACATCTTCAAAGTTGATCGTATGCACATTTTCTTGTTGAATTCTAGGAAGTTCTACTTTCACATTCTTTGCCATACATCCTGACACCCTTTCAATCGTATAGGACGGCTTCATCAGACACCTTTTTATATATTCTAACTGAAAACGGTCTCCTACACGATCCATAAGACCAATTTAATCAGCAATCCTCTCAGTTTTGGTCTTATAACGGCTTCATAAGACCAATTCGCTGAACAATCCCCTCGGTTTTGGTCTTTTGGCAGCTTCATAAGACACTTTTTGCATAAATTCAAACCTAAAACGGTCTTATGAGCGTCTCATAAGACCACTTTATTCAGCAATCCCCCTGGTTTTGGTCTTAAGAGCACTTCATAAGACCAAATTTTCACAACATCCCACTAAAAATGGTTCTATGAGCGCTTCATAAGACCATTTTACCCAGTAATCCCCTAAGTTTTGGTCGTATGATAGTTTCATAAGACGCCTATTTCATAGATTCCAACTGGAATCGGTCTCATGAGCATCCCATAAGACCATTTTAACCAATATTTTCCTGAGTTTTGGTCTTATGGTTTGTGTAAAATGCCTTGAAGGTGGTTCTGATAAACCATTGCCTCCCCCCTCCCTCTCGATTACGGCTGGTAGCCTAGTAAAAGAGAGGGCAGGTAAAGGGAGAGTTCCGGGATTAAGGTAGTTACGATCAGTGTCGGGATCCAGCCGAAAATGATCATAATTAGAGTGGGGGACAGCATCTGGTTGATCGGTGCTTTGCTGATTCTCCCGCTTAAATAAACGAGTGGCGCGGTTGGAGGAGTAACGTTTCCCATTCCTAAGTTCACGGCAATGATCGCCGCAAAGTGAATCGGATCTACTCCGAGGCCGACGACAACCGGGAGTAAGATTGGTGTAGCTAATAGCACGCCGCTAATATCATCCATTAACATCCCAATGATGATGAGGAACACATTGATCATGAGGAGCAGCACGAGTTGATTTTCAGAGATAGCGAAAAGAAAGTTTAGTATTTGGGAAGGCAGGTCTTCCATAATATATAAACGGCTTAAAATCATAACCGAGAATAACATCACCATGACGACACCGGTAGTAGTGGCGGATTCTACTAAGACACTTTTTAACTTCTTCCACGTCAACCCTTTATATACGAAAAAGCCCAGTGGGAGCGCATAAAAAGCAGCAAGACCGGCTGCTTCCGTTGGGGTCATAATCCCGCCGTATATGCCACCCAGTACTAAAAGGGGCAGGGTCAGGGCAAAGGAAGCGGCGTACGTTCTTTTTCCGAATGTCCGTACAAAGGCAGCTGGATCCATTTTCACTGATGTTTCAACAGCGGGGTTTTTCTTCATCATAAAGAAATTGATCACGTTGAGTAAGGTGATTAAAATAATTCCGGGCACTAACGTTGCCAGAAAACTCGCGAGGACCGATTGGTTACCGAGCCAGGCATACAAAATCATAATGGAACTCGGCGGGATCAACATCCCGAGAACCGAGGAATTTGCGACTAATGCAGCCGAGTACCCGAGTGGATAACCAGCCTTCTCGAGACGCGGGAACATAATGGAACCGATACTTGATAACGTGGCCGCCGCGCTCCCTGTAATAGAACCAAAAACAGCGCTGGACAGAATCGTCGCGGAACCTAATCCACCTTTCACCCGTCCCACAAATAGTTCAACTAAATCTACCAATCTTTTCGCAATACCGCCTTTTTCCATAATACCGCCAGCAATGATGAACAACGGAATCGCGAGTAATACGATATTCGTCATTTGGCTGTGCCCATACGGCAGTAAAAAGCTGGGAGCATAATCACCAGCGAAAATGAGATACAGAGCGGATCCGAAAAAAGAAAAGGGAACGGGAACACCTATCACTAATAGAAAACACAACAGGAGCAGAGCAATAACGACTTCCATGCTACAAATCATTCCCTCCATTAATCATTCATTTTTTTCCTTGCTCCTTGTTTGAAAAAACGCGATGACGTCCTGAATGAAGTTAATACTAAGATAAAAGGACATAAGAATAAAACCGATAAATATGGCACTTTGCGGAATATACGCGGGTATGTGAAGGGCTGGTGATTCTGCCCCTTGCTGGATCGCCCATACGATAAATTCCACCGCCCAATACGTGAAAACGAGACAGATGACGAGCGTAATAAGCGATACGACCGCTTTCACAAGCAGGCGAATTTTCTCATTCGTAATATAGGAATTGGTGATGTCGGCTGTAATATGGCTTCTCTCATAACTTCCATACGAACCGCCGATAAAGTAAAGCCAAAAGGCAAACACTACGATGATTTCTTCGATGCCAAATAGACTCTTTTCCAAAATGTAGCGAAAGACCACATTCAAACTAATTCCGATGATGATAAAGAGACTGCAGGTAATGAGGATGGTGCGCTGTATGTTCAGCAGAGATTTCCAGATGACGGTAGCCGCTGATTGCATCGTTTCCTCCTTTCTATAGTCCCCCTGTAAACTCCTTATCTTGGACGTACAGGGGGAATACGCTTTTACTCACACGCCCTGAAGACCTACTTTTGTTTACTGATATTCCTCTGTCAATCCGTTATAAATATCGTCCCCAAGCGTTTCTTTCAATTTCGGCCAGGTCGTTTCCCTTGTGTAGTCCGCGAGTTTTTTCAACTCCTCATCGGAGAAGGTGATGATTTCAATGTCATTTTCCGCCATTTTGTCCCGGTATATTTGATCATTTTCCTCCGCAATATTGAAGCTTTCTTCCATCATCGTTTGCGCAGCGTCTTGAATGATCTGTTGATTCTCTTCCCCGATGCTCTCCCACTTGTCCATATTCATCAGCATCGGTACCATTTCAAAGAAGTCATTGTACTGGTAATAATGGGTAATTAAATCACCGACATCATGATAGTTCGCAACCGGCGGACCCCCGGCCCAGCCATCTGCCACTCCTGTTTGCATCGCTTGGTATAATTCCGCATAAGGAATGCTGACTGTTCGGAATCCCAAGTCTTCGGCGGTTACCTTATACATTTCAATCGGCGGCACGCGAAGCTGAATTCCTTTGTCCACCCCTGGCTCTGTAGGTTTTTCTAACGCTTCCATCGCTCCTATCCCGCCGAAGCCTTCCACGTGAAATCCTAAATACTTAACCCCTGCCTCTTCATTTAATTTCTCGTTTGTTTGATAGAAAAAAGAATCCGGAGCATATACGTCTCTTGCGACATCGTATGATTCAGCCAAATAATTTACCCAGTTAATGGCTAAACGCTCATCGAAGTCGGTTGGAATCGAGATCAAGCCCATATCAATTGTTCCGCGCATGATTTCTTCATAGACCAATGTGTAATCCCCTAATTGTGCTGCCGGGTATAGATCTAATGTGATCGCACCATTGGATTCCTGTTCCACCGTTTCTTTGAATTTTTTTAGTGCCTGAGTATTGGGGTGGTCTTCCGGATACTGACCCGCCACTTTAAACGTAAATGTTTCTTCTGTGTCTGACGCAGTCTCCGCTGTTGCTTCTTCTTTTTCTCCTGTATTGCCGCCGCCACATGCCGCCAGCACAAAAATACAAACTATTCCAAAAACAAATAACATACCCTTCCTCTTCGTATACATAGGAAAACCCTCCTTTAATTATTGAAATCTCGTAAGCGAAAATGGAGACAATTCACAGGGACTATGAGCGCCGGCAATTAAATCAGACATCAGCTTTCCTGTCGAGAGCGACATGGATATGCCGCTCATCGCGTGGCCGGTTGCGATAAATACGTTCTTGTGGTCCGGTACTTTTCCCAATACCGGCAGTCCGTCCGGCGTCATCGGTCTCATCCCGGTCCAGACTCGCTCTTTACCTTCTATCGGGGTGGAAAAATATTTTTGAACAGAATGTCGTAAACCTTGGACTCGTTTTTGATCAATTTTCCCGTTGATCCCGGACAGTTCCATCGTACCTGCAATTCGCACGGCATGTTGGTAGGGACTGATCCCAATCTTTGAATTTCCTAAATAAAGCGGATTTGACACTTGTATGTTTGGTTCTGTAATCGTAATGCTGTAGCCTTTTCCAGCGGTCATCGGGAGTTTGACGTTTAACTCTTTCACTAGCTCAGCTGACCACACTCCTGCCGTTATTAAAAAAGCATCGCCTTCGATCACTTGCCTGCCACATCGCACCTCCTTCACCTCGCCATTCTTTTTCTTGATCTTGGTTATCGGTGTATTGGCTTTTATTTCAACATCATGACGCTTCAACCACTCCAACATTCCCTGTAGATAACTTTCCGGGCGGACGTGCCTTTCCGCCGGCAAATACAAACCACCTACTACGTCCTCTGACACAGTCGGCTCAAGCGCTGCAACCTCCTCTCGTGATTTTATTTCAGGAATCGGATGACCGATATCCGTGATCACTTTCAGTTTTTCATATTTCGCTTTAATCGCCTCTTCCTCCGTAAATAAAAACAGCAAGCCTTTTTGGTGCAACTCAAAGTTCACGTCGCCGTCTTCTTCCATCTCATTAAACAGTGGGAGGGAATTTTTGCTTAACTGCCTCATTGCTTTGTAACCGCTTTCGTAAGAATGTTTATTACAATGCCTCCAGAACTTGTATAACCAGGAGGTCATCGCTGGCACTTTTGTTGGTTTAATATAAAGCGGGCTGTCTCGTTGCAGCATCCATTTCAGGGAAGTCTGTACTAACCCTGGCGCCGGGACCGGTTCTGATAATGTCGGACAAATCCAGCCCATGTTTCCGGCTGAGCAGCCCTCTCCCGGTATACCTTTGTCGATCACGGTCACGTCGTAACCCCTTTTTTTTAAATAATAAGCAGAGGAAAGTCCGATGATTCCCCCACCGATGACTACTATTTTTTGTGTCAAAATCCCACCACCTTCTGCCCTGTTTTGAACGTGTCAGAGTTTAAGCGTTTGCCCAATGCCTTGGTTTGCGGCTGCTTCAAAAATGGCCTTTCCAACCATAATGTCCTCAACAGCCATGCCGATATTATTACCGATAACTAACTCATTTTCATGCTCCCGTCCTTTCTTAAGACCAGCGACTACTTCTCCTAACTCGCCGTTAATCGTGGGAATGCCAGCAGGATAATACCCATATTCTTGAAAAAGCTTGTTTTGTTCAATGCTGTCAACAAAATACTTATCCGCCTTTTTCATCGTTTTATCTTCGTAAAGCGTATGAAGATCACAGAGCAGAATCGTCTGCCCTTTTCGAATCCACTCGTCTTTTATTTGCGGACGAGGCTGCTCGGTAATAACGGTTGCCGATGCTACAATTAAACTGCTTTTCACCACTTCTTCCATCGATGCGGCTTGTATGATCTCGACTTCCATTTGCGGTTGAATCTCTTGGATCAACCGCTCCATCGCTTGCGGTGAGACATCATAGATGAAAATCTTTTTTAATTTCGGCAAGACATTGGCGATGAACTCCACATGTTTCCTTCCTACTTCCCCGCAGCCGATCATCCCGAACGTTTCCGAGTTAGTGTTACTTAAATACCGGGCGGCAACGGCAGTAACAGCAGCCGTTCTTACTGTCGTTATCCACGACGCGTCCATAACCGCTACAGGTAATCCCGTCTCCGGATCGTTAAGCGTGAGTAAGGCGGTAATTTGAGGCAGACCATACAACTCCCTGTTTTCCGGAAAACCCGCAGCCCACTTTATCCCACATGCTTGATGTTCTTGTATGTAGGCAGGCATCGCGTGAATAAATGTATTTTCCTTCGGATGGATGCCAATTTTAGCCGGCATCTCTACTTCTTTCATTCCGTGAATGGACAGGGACCGTTCTATTAAATGAATGATAGTTGTTTGTTTTCGTTCCATTCCTACAATGTCATCCCGACTGATATACAGCAAGTCCCGTCCCACTTCCAACCCGCAAAAATTCCTCATGTTCCTGTCACATCCCTGTATTGAAATGTTTGGTGCCTGTTCATTAGATTATATTTTATTTACTGAATTATTAGTATAGTATTAAGAGTATGAAATAAAAGGAGGGAATTTGTGCAATCTATACAAAATGATTGGTATTGGAATCTCCGGGAGGCTTAGAAACATGTTAGATCATCGTATGGCACAGAGAATTGCCGAAAAGACAACTGACATTTGTGGGTACCCCGTGACGATTATTGATTCGTCAGGACTGATTATCGGTTCGTCAGACAGATCAAGAATCAATACGATTCACGGTGGGATTGATGCAGTTTTTCAACATAAGCAGTTGATTGAGCATGATGAAGAGGAAGTGAAAGATATTCC
Source organism: Bacillus piscicola (assembly GCF_022458745.1). Lineage (GTDB taxonomy): Bacteria > Bacillota > Bacilli > Bacillales > Marinococcaceae > Alteribacillus_A > Alteribacillus_A piscicola. The sequence continues at coordinate 88,767 of NZ_JAJJJF010000001.1, read as the reverse complement.
CGGAGCCTATGCCGGCATTGCCTGCCCGATTGTTTTTACTGATAATGTCATTGGCGCTGTCGGAATACGCGGCAATCCGGACATCGTAAGAGGCTACATTCAATTAATAAAAAATCAGGTCGAAATGATGTACCAGCAGCGCTTGCATTTCGAACTCTCGAAGATCAGGTCCGATGCCTTTGATTTATTTATCCAAGAACTTCTATACGGGCAATTCAACAGTGGGCAAATGAAATCGTTAGCACAGGTGAACAATATCAACTTAGACCTGAGACGGTATGCCTTTGCCATTAAGGTCACCGATAAAACAGCAAGAACGCAACCGGACAACCTCGATCATGAAAAGTTTTTAGAAGTGATCCATAACGTCATAGATTCGATTACGGAGTTTTTACAAGAACCACAAACGATCGTTTGCCATACAAACAACGACATCGTCTCTATTTTTAAACGGCACCACGACGCTTCTACACCTATGGAAGAATTCGAGGAGCTGTATGAGTTTTTAAAAAGAAAACACGATCTGCAGTTCTTAGTGGGGGCAGGAGGAGAGTGCTGCGGAATAACAAGCATGCGATCCGCCTATCAGGGCGCCCATCAAGCGCTATCGATTGCGGATCGTCTCGGATACTCGGAAGGGATCCTATCGATTCAGGACCTGTTTGTGGAAAGAATACTATTGGAAGTAAAAAAAGAGGTGGTAGACGACATCACCCTAGACCCGTCTTTGATACAATTTCTTTCGCCTCGGAATAAAGGGCTCCACGAAACCCTTTACTGCCTTTGTGACAACGACTTAAATATTACCCAAACCGCAAAAAAACTATATATTCACCGCAATACCCTGCTTTACCGACTCAAAAAAATGAAACAAATCACCGGCCTCGACCCACTGACATTCCGCCATGCGATGACGTTACTGCTGTTGCTTCACATGCAAAAACTTTCTTAAGACATTTTCTCATAGATTCTGGCTGAAAAAGGGGCTCATGGCGACTTCATAAGACACTTTTTTCATAGTTTCTAGCTAAAGCCGGTCTTATGGAGGCTTCTTGAGACTTATTTTACACACATTTCAACCAAAAACGGTCCCACGGGTGCTTCTCGTGGGACCGGTTGACGTCTGGTTGATGCAAGCCACCGTATCAAATGGCTTTGAGGGCTGCGATTCCTTTTTTCTTCGCTTTCATCCATTGGAAGAAGACAGTGACTACGATAATGGCAAGCCCGATAGCGTCCTGGATAAGCGCTGGTGTCATGAACATCAGTGCTCCTGCGAATAATAGGATCCTCAGAATTGGATTCATATGGGTCATGAGGTAGCCTTCTGTCGCAGTGCCAAGCATGATGACACCGAGGACAGATGTCACGACAACAAGAATTCCTTCCCCTATCGTTGTATGAATCAAGAGCAGGGAGTCGTTAAAGACGAATAAATACGGTACGATGAATCCGGCAACGGCTAGTTTCATCGATATGAAGCCGGTCCTCATAGCCTGCCCTCCTGCGATTCCGGACGCAGCAAAAGCGGCAAGGGCCACGGGAGGCGTAATGTTGGCAAAGATGCCAAAATAGAATACGAATAAATGAGCCACAAGCGGTTCGATTCCAAGCTGTACGAGCGCCGGTGCTGCCATAGTCGCGGTGATGATGTACGTCGGGATACTGGGGAGTCCCATCCCTAATATAATACAAGCCACCATGGTAAAAAGAAGCGTGAGTAAAATACTTGCTCCTCCAAGAGTTACAATAGCATTGGCAAGTTTAATACCAAAACCAGTCATCGTAGCGACACCGACGATAATACCAACCGCCGCACAGGCAATCGCTACCGCTAAGGCAGTGCGGGCCCCGTCTTCCAGGGCATCCACAATGTCTCTAAACGACATTCTCGTCGTTTTCCGAAACATGGCCACGATAACGGTAACGACAATGGTCAGGAAAGCTGCAAAGATAATCGTGCGACCGCTAAAGAATAACATGTACAGTAAGAATACGAGCGGGATTAACAAGTGACCTCGTTCTTTCATCACTTGCTTAATTTGCGGTAAATTCTCACGAGAAATCCCTTTCAATCCATCTTTTGTGGCGCGCAGATGAATCTGAACAATACTGGCCACGTAAAATAACAGCGCAGGAAGCAACGCGGCTAAAGCTATATCTGTGTACGGGATACCGAGCATTTCCGCCATAATGAAGGCGGAGGCACCCATGATCGGGGGCAAAATCTGACCGCCGACGGAAGCGGCGGCTTCTACCGCACCGGCAAAATTTCTATTGTAGCCGATTTTTTTCATTAATGGGATTGTAAAAGCCCCTGTTGTTACGACGTTGGCAATCGCGGAACCGTTAATACTTCCTAAAAATCCAGAAGCAATAACACTTACCTTTGCCGGCCCTCCCTTAGACTGACCAGCAACCGCTAAGGCAAGGTCATTAAAAAATTGGCCCATCCCCGACTTTCCGAGAAAAGCTCCGAATAGAATAAACAGGAAAATATACGTAGCGGACACTCCGATCGCAGTGCCGTACACTCCTTCGGTTGTCACGTACATAAAACCGACTAAATCTTCCCACGTGTAGCCGCGGTGGCGGAATATTCCCGGCATCATATTTCCGAACATGCCGTACAAGAAGAAAAGCACGGCTAGTGCCGGCAAAGCCCAGCCAGTAACACGTCTTGCTGCTTCTAAGACAAGAAGCACAAGAATGGCTCCGAACAAGAGATCAGTCGAATTCGGCAGACCACCGCGATTCATAATGGCGGTATAATCAATGAAGAAATAGACCGTTGTTGAAAAGGCGATGAGTGCAAACAGGATGTCATATATCGGCACCTTTTTGGCAGTTGATCGTTTAAAAGGCGGGTACAAAATAAAAATAAGCGCGAGTACGACTGCCACGTGAAGAGACCGATGCTGCAATGTTTGCGGTGTTCCCACATACGACGTATATAAATGATAGACAGATAAAAACACAGCCAAAATGGTTACAATTTTCGGAACTACGGGATTCTGGAAGACCCGGAACCTTGATTCACTGTCATATTTTTTCAATACTTCCTCATCGGTTTCCATGTCGGCGGTCAAATGAGGAGTATCATTCCCTTTATACACTTCTTTCTCCACATCCCTCACCTGCTTTCTACACATATTTCTACCGCTTCATGGTGCGGTATTTCTTTACTAAGTTGGCGGTTGTCGTTTATCGTAACCGTGTGTTCGGCTTCATGAGAATGAATCCACTGATAACACGCCAGTTTTTTATTAAGGTTCTTATATACAATGTTCCCGTCTTCCAAAACGACGTCCTCTTTGCTTTCGTGATCCACTCCTGCTCCGTACGATTGAAAGCGGGTTTCGGCAAGGATCAATTCTCCCTCGTCATTCACGAGAATGGTATCCTGCCATTTTGTTTTTTCTACCGAATGAATCCAGCTTACGGTTAGCTTCATGCCGGCGACAGCTTCTTCTTCGCCGTACACCTCTCCGGTTCTCTGATTCTGGATCACCACTACCTCTTTTTCAGCAGTACCGGCTGACGTCAACAATACTATGACAAGTAGAAGGAAAGGCGCCGCTATGAAGACGCCTCTACCTTTCAGCGATCGGATCTTATTCAAGTACGCCTTCTTCTTCATAATATTTCTTCGCACCTTCATGAATGGGAATCACCACGTTTTCCGCTGCACCTTCCACGGTAATGTTTTTGGCGGCGTTATGAGCACTATGCAAAGAGTCCAGGTTATCAAATAACGTTTTGGTAATGTTATAGACTTCTTCCTCACTAAGACTTGACTTTACCATGAGAATATTTTGTATCATCGCCGTATTCACGTCTTCTTCGTTTTCGTACATTCCTGCTTCGATGACCCCTTCTTGGAAGAATGGATAGCTATCCAATAAGTACTGCATTTCTTCTCCTTCAATCGGCAGGATTTTCACATCATGTTGTGTGGAGAAGTCAATAACGGCGGAGTTCGGAATACCGCTGTTGATAAAAGCAGCGTCCACCATCCCATTCTTCATTTGATCCACCGACTCGGCAAACGATAGATAATCTTCTTCGATATCGTCATAGCTTAAACCGTATGCATCTAAGATAAGGCGCGCATTCAATTCGGTTCCAGACGCCGCCGCTCCTACTCCGACTGTTTTTCCTTTTAAATCGGCAACGCTTTCAATACCTGAATCAGCAGGTGCTATGACTTGTACGTAGTTTGGATATAAATTTCCAATGGCTGTAAGGTCCTCTCTTGGCTCCTCCTCTTCGAACGCACCACTGCCTTCGTAAGCTTGCAGGGCACTGTCAGACATAACGGTCGCCAATTCTGCCCGGTTTGTGCTTAATAGGTTAATATTTTCTACCGAGGCTCCCGTCGCTTGTACCGATGTATCCGCGACCTCTGCACCTTCAAGAATCTTGGCAATGGCCCCGCCGATCGGATAATATACACCGGACGTTCCTCCGGTTGCGATCGTAATAAAGCTGGAACCGGCCGCGCCGGCACTCCCCTCTTCTGTTGATTGACCTCCATCGTTCCCACAAGCTGTAAGTATAAAAGCTGCTGAAATAACTGCAGTCAACATTTTTTTCACGTTATTTCCCCCTTTGAATGTATTGTCCTATGTATAATGCAACCTTCATGCCATAATAAAACGCTTTCATAAAAAACGTGTGAAAACCCTTAAAACAGGGAAATATCAAATAACTACTAAAAATAAAGCATAAAAAAAGGGCGGCAATATTTGCCTGCCCGGCATATTTTGCCGCTTATGAATCGGTCACGTTGTACATCTTTACTTTGTCTCGTAAACTACGCTCACTAATCCCAAGCATTGCCGCGGTTTGCTTCCGGTGGCCGTCATTTGCTTTCAACGTTGCTTGAATAATCTGTTTTTCCGCTTCTTTCATCGTCGAACCGACAAAATAGGAGGCTGCTTCTTCTGCCGAAACAGGTGTCCATTTCTCCCCCAGTATGTACGGAGGAAGGTCATCCAATTCAACCATGTCACCATCAGACAACACCATAGCAGCTTCGATAATATTTGCCAACTCTCGAACATTTCCCGGGAAATGATAGCGAAATAAGGCACTTTCTGCTTCTTTCGATAATCCTTTTACATCCCTGTTTAGATCTTGATTAAGCTTTTCGAGATAATGCTTAATCAGATACGGCAAATCTTCTTTTCGATCACGAAGCGGCGGTAAGGGAATCTGAATCACATGAAGGCGGAAATAAAGATCCTCTCGAAATTCCCCTTTTTTCACCGCCTGCTGTAAATCTTTATTCGTTGCCGCGATGACACGTACGTCCACTTTTTCCGATTTATTCGATCCGAGCGGGGTCGCTTCCTTTAACTGCAACACTCGTAGAAGCTTTGCCTGCAAGGCTAACGGCATATCTCCAATCTCATCGAGAAAAATCGTTCCTTTATGAGCCAGTTGAAATTTTCCGCGTTTTTTTGTATCAGCACCCGTAAACGCTCCTTTTTCATATCCAAATAACTCGCTCTCGAGCAGCGCTTCGGGGATGGCGGCACAGTTAATCGTCTCCAAATGTTGCTGTCTTCTTTTACCTGAAAAGTGAATGGACCGCGCAACCAATTCTTTTCCGGTGCCGCTCTCGCCGGTAATTAACACACTCGTATCGACTTCTTTTACTTTTTTAATTACTTGATAGACTCTCTCCATTGCTCGGCTTGTCCCAATCATGCCTTCATAATTATACTTTCGCTCTAGCTCTCCGGTTAGGTACTCTACCTTTTTATTCAACTCCGTATAATGAAGCGCTCGTTCAATAACCGACTCCAACTCCGCCATGTTTATAGGTTTCGTTAAATAGGAATAAGCCCCCAGTTGTAAAGCTTTTACCGAAGAATCAATGGTACCGTAAGCGGTAATCATAACGACAGCTGTATCCGGCTGCTCTTTTTTTATTTTCTGCAAAACGTCAAGGCCATCCCGGCTCCCTATTTTTAAATCGAGCAGACAAAGATGAATCTGTTCTTCCATCAAGATCCGAAGGCCTTCGTCCGGATCCGTTGTACTTCCTACCTGGTACGCATCTTCTAAGGCAAATTCGAGCGCCGAACAAATGGAAGGTTCATCATCAATGATTAAAATATTGGCCACTTCTCGTCCCCCCTATCTTCGCATCCGTCGCCTGAGCGCGGCTTAAGCTGCTTGGAAAGTTAAATGGATAGTCGTTCCATCGTTTGTTCCCGTTATCGCCATCTGACCGTTATTTTCTTTGACATATTGGTACGCAACCGATAATCCCAAGCCAGTGCCTTTTTCTTTCGTCGTAAAAAAAGGTTCAAATGCTTTTTGTTTCGCGTCCTCCGCTATCCCCGGCCCTTCATCCTCCAGTACGATGTGAATAAGGTCCTCTTTCTGCCACGCTCGCATAGACAAGGTCAAACCTCTGTTATTCGTTTCTTCCATGGCATCGATTCCATTAATGATTAAATTAATAATAACCTGTTTCAACTGGTCCGCGTCTGCTTTCATATATAAATTTTCCGACCATTCTACATGCAAATCAAATCCTTTTTTCTCAACAGTTGCCTCAAATAACAGTGCACAGTCTTGCAGGACGCGCGTCACGTCGATTACTTCCTTTTGTTGTTTAGCCGGCCGGGCGTAATCAATCAGACCTTCTATCAGCTGATTCAGGCGGTCAATTTCCTGGGGCACAAAAGCCGTCATTTTCTCTCTAAATGTCATGCTCTGAAATTTCTTTGGCAAGAGCTCGACAAATGTCTTGATGGACGATAGCGGATTCCGAATCTCGTGCGCGATACCGGCAACGACCCTGACCAGTGCCTGGCTTTTTTCTTGTTCGAACACTTGCAGCCGCATCATCTGTTCTTCCGTATTATCTTCTAGCCCAAAAATAATTCCTGTCACACTACCAGTAAAGTCGTATAACGGGTAAACATAGTAGCGCAAATATTGCAGCTGATTGTCTGTTGTCATCCGTGTGGTTTCCAGTCCTAAATATTGTTTCCCCTCCCCTTTCAGCACGATAGGGAATTTTTCTTCTAATAGCTTTTTTAAAAAAGGATGGCTGGTAAACGCCTGACCTTCTATGTGTTCTTTTATACCGAGAATGTCTTGTGCCCGCGGATTCATCGAGGAAATTCGTCCCTTTTCGTTCATCGTTATAATCCCGCGCGGACTGGAATTTAAAATTTGTCGTTGAAATTCTGTACTGTTTTTGGTCTGTTCCATTTGCTCTTTCAACGATTCATTCACATCATGCAAGTCACTCGTTTTCCTCGCTACTTCCCTTTGCAGCTGCCGGTTCCAACGTACCCAAATAAGAATGATGATAATAGCAATCACGAGCAGCGTGCCAATAATGCGGATAGCCGTCCACAAATGTTCAGGCGCGAGTCCCGCTTCCTCGCCAAACCATTTCTCGTACAACTCGGTATACGTCCCGTCACTTTTCATTTCCCGAATACCGCGGTTCAATTGATTTAATAGTGTGTATTTTTCCTTTCCGACCCCAATCGAATACTCAAGCGGCAGCATGTGTTCTTCAACAAAGATATAGTTGTCTTCCCTATTATGGGTTTTAAGAAAATATTCCGCCGTTAACACATTGCCCGCAACCGCATCAGCCCTCCCCTGATCCATAACCTGTAGGGCCGTTACTTGATTACTCGTTACCTGATACTTAACGCGCCTGATATTTTGCAAAAAATCATACTCCACCGTATTCCGCTGTACCGCCACCGTGTGGGACGCGACGTCGGAGATCCCGTGAATGCTATCTGTGTCGGCGGGTACAAGAATGCCCGCAGCAGTGGAGAGAATAGAATCACTGAAATCCAGCACGCTGTCATGCCGTTCCGAAAAATTGATCGATAAAATCATGTCAATCTCATTCGCTTCGATCGCTGCAAGAGACTCCTCTTTCGACAGGGGGACATATTTTATCGTCATTCCTGTTCGCTCCGCAACGCTGTTTAACACATCCACGGAAAATCCCGTTAACTCCTTTCCCTCCCCCTCTATGTGCATCGGCGGCAAATCCGGATCATACGCGGCAATCCATACCCGTTCCTGCTCCTCGACATCCTCTTTGTGTGCCTTTGCTGCCTCCTGTTCCGCATCAAGCAGCGCCGGAAACGCAAACCAGCCGAGAACACAAAACAACCACACCCATCGTTTCAACAAAACCCGAGCCCCCTCTCCTTTTTGTCGATTTTACTATAAAAGACACTTGAATGGAGCGAAGACTTTCAAATACTCAAGAACAGGGGCTGCCGCACCCTCTCCGTTTACATAACCGCCCCGATTAGACACCAATTCATGGACTTTGGCGCTAAAAGCAGACTTATAAGCAACTCATAAGACCAATTTACCCAGTGATCTTTTTAGTTTTAGTCTTATAACAGTTTCATAAGACGCTCTTTACATAGATTCAACGCTGCCATTTTCTGCTTAGCAATTTTTCACAATCGTATACCGCTGCTATGATGTCGTTATTTTCACCAATCCGCTTTTTTACGACTGCATACACCCTCTATGACGCCGTTAACTTCACCAAGCCTCTTTTTTACGACTCCATACGGTCTCGATGATGTCGTTATTTTTCCCAATCCTCTTTTTCACGACCGCATACCACTTCTATGACGCCGTTAACTTCACCAAGCCTCTTTTTCACGACTGCATACGCCTTCTATGACGTCGTTATTTTTCCCAATCCTCTTTTTCACGACCGCATACACCCTCTATGACGTCGTTACTTTTCCCAATCCGTGTTTTCACGACTCCATACGGTCTCGATGATGTCGTTATTTTTCCCAATAATCTTTTTCACGACCGCATACGCCTTCTATGATGTCGCTATCTTTACCAATCCGCTTTTTCACGACTGCATACCACCTCTATGACGACGTTATCTTCGCCAAGCCCCTTTTTCACGGCTCCATACGGTCTCGATGACGTCGTTATTTTTCCCAATCCTCTTTTTCACGACTGCATACGCCTTCTATGATGTCGCTATCTTTACCAATCCTCTTTTTCACGACCGCATACCACCTCTATGACGACGTTATCTTCACCAAGCCCCTTTTTCACGACTTCAATCATCTCTCTCTGGTTATCGGTGTTTGTGGCTGGGGTGGCGTAAAATGATTGTTTTGGTACCATAATAAAAGAAGCGACAAATTCAAAATGGCTTTGTGGGTCACACGAAGTGAAAGAGGGACAGGTGCATGAAGCAGAGTTGGTCTATTTATCGTCATGATTTGAAAAACACTACGACAAACTGGGTGGCGCTGATTATCATCGGCGGGCTGATTGTGCTGCCGTCGTTGTACGCTTGGTTCAATATTAAAGCGTCATGGGATCCGTATGGCCAAACCGATCGAATCCCGGTAGGCATCGTGAACGAGGATGAGGGGGCGACGATCCGGGACCATGACATGAACGTCGGAAAGGAGCTTGTCGAAACATTAAAAGAAAACGACTCGCTCAACTGGCAATTCACCGACCGGAAAACGGCGATGGATAAACTGGAGTACGGGGATTATTTCGCGGTGATTGTGGTGCCGGAGGATTTTTCCGAAAAAATGGCAACCGTCATGAGCGACCACCCCGAGAAGTCCACGATTGATTATTATGTCAATGAAAAAATCAATGCGATTGCTCCGAAAATTACCGAAAAAGGAGCGAGCGTGATCGTCCAGAAAGTAAGCGGACAGTTCATCTCGACTGTTAATGGGGTCATTTTTGATGTGTTCAATAAACTCGGGATCGAGATTGAAAGTCAGCTGCCCGACATTGAGGCATTTGAAACGTACATCTTCCAAGCCGAAGAACAACTGCCCGACGTTTATCAGCTGCTCCAAGACGGTCTTGATGAAGCCAGCACGGCGCAAGGGATTATTGAGAAAGCCCAAGCGCGCCTTCCTGATGCCAAGAACGCGACAGAGGAAGGGTTACAGACCATTCATGACACCGAAGCGCTCCTGGCCAAAGCAGAAAATAAGCTCGATGAACTGGCGCCGAAAATCGAAGCCGACCTGAAAAAAGCACAGCAAACCGCAAGCACGGTCCATGACTTTCTAACTGACTTGACGAACACTGATATTAGTTTTGAGAAGCAAGAAGAATTAATGAACAAGCTTGACGCACGCGTAACAGAATCGGTGACACGTCTGAGTAAAGTGGAACAAGCGCTGGAACGGTTGAGTGAATTAAACACGGACAACCCGGACGCTTCTGCCCCAAACCGCCGGCAGGAAGCCGCTCAGGCCGTTCTTGATAAAGCCGCGGCCGACGTTGCTACCTTGCGTGGAGCCTTAGAGGAGATGCAATCGAATGCCGGTACTATCGACCAATTTATTACCGACAAACACGGGGAGGTCGATCAAGTACTTGCTAATCTTACAGAGCTGTCCGCCAACACGGATACCCGGATTGGGCAATTTCTCGAAGAATACCATCAAGACATCGAACCTGCCGTAAGAAAAAAAATGAATACAGCCAAAACTACACTCGCCACCGGAAGCGACGTGTTAACAGACATTCAATCAACGATTCCCGAAGTGGCTCAAGTGTTGGAGAATGCGGACACCACGCTTTCCGACGGGGAAGAAATGCTGCAAAAGATCGCGAACGAATATCCGTATATCCGCACGAAAATCAACGAGCTTGCGAACCGCATCCGTGACATTCAAGGGAAAACGGATATTCATGAAATCATTGAACTGCTGAAAAACGACCCAGACGCCGAGCGCAGCTTTTTTGAAGAGCCTGTAAAACTAAACAAAAATGAGCTGTTTCCGATTGCCAATTACGGTTCCGGCATGACCCCGTTTTACACCGTGCTGGCGATCTGGGTCGGGGGCCTGCTTTTGATCTCGTTACTCGCAACTGATGTCCATGACCCGTCGCCCTACACGGTGTCGGAACGCTATTTCGGCAAATTGTTCACGTTTCTGACGATCGGCCTGTTACAAACCTTGATCGTCACATCCGGGGACTTGTTCCTTTTGCATGTGGAGGTGCGTGAGCCGGTCTGGTTCATCTTGTTCGGTTTATTGATCAGTCTCGTATTCGTCACGATTATTTATACGGTCGTCACTATTTTCGGTGACGTCGGCAAAGCGGCCGTTATCGTCATGCTCGTTCTGCAAATTGCCGGAGCGGGCGGCACCTATCCGGTTATCCTTTTGCCTGAGTTTTTCCAGGCGATCAGCCCATTTCTGCCGTTTACGTATGCGATTGACTTGATGCGCGAAGCACTCGGCGGCATCGTGTGGGAAAGAGCCCAACGCGACATGCTTTTCCTCGCGCTCTTCGGTCTGGCCTTTCTTGTTATTGGCACCTGGCTGAAAAAACCGATCAACAAACAAACGGAAAAACTTGTGAAAAAATCACGGCAATCCGGCATGTTCCATTGATTCCAGCAGCCATAAAGGTAGCGCCCGTTGCATGAGAACGGGCGCTTTTACGTGCAGAAACGAATATTTTCCTTTCCGACAGCAAAGCATAAGCAAAACAACCAACATGGAAAGTGGGAAAGCACCATGAAGCACGTCATCAGCCTCGCGGTCAAAACGATACTTGTGATGCTTATTCTCGTCGTCTTTTTGTCTTTTTTCAATGGGTATGCGCTTTGGAAGACGCTGCTGTTATCCGCCATTGTCATCGGAGCTTCTTATTTGATTGGAGATCTGTTTGTATTTCCTGTCACGAATAATGTTGTTTCCACCATCGCTGATATTGTGTTAAACACTTTGGTCATTTGGCTCCTCGGTCCTTTCGTGCTGAATGACCCGGTTCCGTTCCTTCTCGCTCTCGTCGCGGCCCTTCTCATTGGAGCTTGCGAATGGTTTTATCACAAATACGTCGTGAACGCTCTTATTACGAAAAACCCGCGTGTTTATTCGTAAGCCGGCGCCCGTTCCTTCCACGAAACGGGCGCCTCTCGTTTCGTTCACCAAGGGACGGACATGCTTTTGAGGTAGTCTTCGAGCTCTCTCCGATGCGCCTGTTTTTCTGCTTCACTCCATTGCAATGTTTCGCTCATCCACTCTAATACTCGCTCTTTGTGAGTCAGCACCCAGTTTTTCTTCAAGTACATCGCACCGGTTCTTCGAATGAAAAAGTCAAGCGGGGTGACGGCCATTTCGTGTTCGATGGCGTATTGGAGTTGGGCATCGATGAGCCGCTCGGACTCGCTTTCGCCGCCTCGTTTTCGTAACTCTTCTAGGATGGCAAATACGTCGTCTACATTAGATCCGTAACGTCTCGCAAGCGTCTCGGCGTTTTCTCTGCTTAGCCCCAACTTGCTTCCGTCGTTTCCTTTTCGTTGGATAAAACTTTCAAAATGCACCGCTCCGCCAACATCGCCACCGGAAATCGGAAGGGATGCCGTCATGCTTGGTGAAAAAAGTTTGTAGCGCTCTTCTTTAAACTTTTTCGCGACGAGGTCGACGATCGTTTCGGCCATTTTCCGGTAGCCGGTTAATTTTCCGCCGGCGATCGTGATCAGTCCGGACGGCGATTCCCAGATTTCATCCTTCCTGGAAATCTCAGACGGCGATTTGTCTTCTTCCATTATTAATGGTCGTAATCCAGCCCAGCTCGCCTCCACCTCTTCCGCCGTAAGTGAAAGCGACGGGAACATCGAACGGACTGCGCGCAGAAGGTAATCACGGTCCTCCTCCGTCACGCGGGGACGCGCCAGGTCGCTCGTATATGTAGTATCGGTCGTGCCGACGTACGTTTTTCCCTCTCGCGGAATCGCAAACAGCATCCGCCCGTCCGCGTTATCGAAGTAGATCGCCTGTTTTAAAGGGAAAACGCTTTGGTCAAACACGAGATGAACCCCTTTTGTGAGGGTCAAAAACTTTCCTAATTTGGAATCGTCTTTTTCACGTAGTGTATCGACCCACGGACCCGCCGCGTTGACGATCTTTCTTGCATGTATCGTTCGTTTTTTCCCGTTCTGTTGATCGATTGCTGTCACGCCGGCCACTTTTTCTTTTTCATAAACAAACCCGTCCACCTTCGTATAATTGACCGCGTCCGCCCCGTAATTCACTGCCTGCTTGAGCACCTCAAGCGTTAAACGGGCGTCGTCCGTTCGGTATTCCACGTAATAACCCCCACCCACGAGTCCTTCCTGCTTTAACAAAGGTTCTTTCTTTACAACTTCCGCCCGCGACAGCATGTTCCGGCGCTCTCCCTTTTTCACCCCTGCTAAAAAATCATAGAGACGTAACCCAATAGCCGTGCTGTATTTTCCTAACGAGCCGCCGCGATAAATCGGCAGCAGCATGCCCGTGGGCGTCGTGACGTGCGGGCCGTTTTCATACACGACCGCCCTTTCCTTCCCTACTTCCGCTACCAGCCGTAACTCCCCGTTCTTAAGATAACGAAGCCCGCCGTGGATCAGCTTCGTCGACCGGCTCGACGTCCCCGCCGCGAAATCCTGCATCTCCACAAGCGCCACCTTCATCCCGCGGCTCGCCGCATCAAGCGCAATTCCCGCCCCGGTAATTCCGCCGCCGATCACGAGCAAATCATACGCCGTCTTTTCCATTTTCTCCAGCCACTCATCCCGCTGCAAACTCGAAAAACGCATACAATCCCCCTCCTTAGCCCGACGTGTCTTTCCTTCTACGTTATTCGGGCAACCTTAGCGATAGACTACCAAAGAAATCAAGGAATGCAAGAAAAAAACAACCCCGCGCCCGCGTATCGATTAGTTTGAATTCCGTCACGTGTTCATAAGACCGGTCTTCCCTCGAATTCCATGATTTTCGGTCACATGACATGCACAAACCCTGATCATCAGACACTTTCACGGGGGAAAACACGGAAATCTGGTCTTTTGAACGCCTCATAAGACTAATTTTTATCAAAACCACCGACGTTTTGGTCTTTTGAGCGCTCCTTACGACCAATTTTAATCAAAAAATCCGACATTTTGGTCTTTTGAACGATCCATGAGACCAATTTTTATCAAAAAACCAGGCGTTTTGGTCTTTTGAGCGCTCCATAAGACCAATTTTTATCAAAACCACCGACGTTTTGGTCTTTTGAATGCCTCATAAGACTAATTTTTATCAAAAAACCCGACGCTTTGGTCTTTTGAATGCCTCATAAGACTAATTTTTATCAAAAAACCCGACGCTTTGGTCTTTTGAACGCTTCTTACGTCCGATTTCTACTGAATTACGGAATTTTTGTTCGGATGGATTGCGCACTTTTTGTCGGGGCCGATGCTTCGTCTACATCCCTTCTTTCTATTTTTTCTGCCTGGGTGGTCAGGCACTACTAAATCCAATTTCTCGTGAATAGATATGAGACAAAAAGGGTGGTCTACTATTAGAAACAAAGGGATTGTGCTGCTGGCTATTATTTTCGTATTCGTCTTATTCCTCGCCCTTGCTTTCTTTTTTATAAAACCTTCGCCAAGTGAACAGGCCAAGAGCACCGTTGAGTCTTTCTATGATTACGAGCAACAAGGTGACTTTGCCCAGTCCTGGCAACTGTTTCATTCGGATATGAAAAATAAATTCACCAAAGGACACTATATCCAGGACCGTGCCCACGTCTTTTTGAATCACTTTGGGGTGAATACATTTTTCTATTCGGTCGGTAAACCGGAGAAAATCGAAAACTGGCAGATGGAAAAGGACGCAACGACGTTGGAGGAAGTGTACCAAATGGACGTCGTCATGACTTTTAAAGGAAAATACGGCCATTTTGACATCACCCAACCTGTATTTGCTGCAAAAGAACAAAACGAGTGGAAAATTTTATGGGACTACAAGAAATAAAGGCTTCCACCATCCTCTTCGGTACTTGAGGAACGAACCTCCTATTTGCATAGCATGGCTTAAAAAAGGGAATAATACATGTATCGAATTCTTATTATGTTGCTATGCAAACCCGGGAAGGAGGCAGGACGGGTGAACGAACATGATTTATATATGAAAATTTTTGAAAAGAAAGAGGAACTCGGTAGTCTGCTCAAGGAACATTGGCAGTTATACTCCAATATGGGGACGGGCTATTTTTGGATCAACCTCGCTACTTTTGTTGTCCCACTCATTGTCTGGTTTGTGTCGACCGGAAGAGAGTGTTTGAAATTGCTTTCTTCGGCTTTTTCATGCATGTTCTCTGGTATGTAGTAGGAAGTTTTTTAACGTCCCATAACTACTATAACTATGCCCACAGCCTATTCTACATGCTGCCACAGGGGACCTCGGTTGTCGCGGTGCTGTTCCCAGTCGTGTTTATGCTGCTTTATCAATATTGCACGAACCATAAAAAGAACTTCTGGATTTACTCGGCAATCGGTTGCTTTTTGTTTGCATATGGATACAATGTGCCGATGTCTGCCATTGACCTGGTCCGCCTTCATAAGGGGATGAATCTGTTTTATGTGGCTTTACTCGATGTGGCGGTTGTCTTTCTTTCTTATGGTGTGACCCATTTGTTTTTGAAATTACAGCGAAGAACCTAAAAGCCAAACTTTCCGCAACACTACCCCTTTGCTCGCCCTTTCGTTCAAAACTTTCAATTATACGATGACAAAAGAACCATTGTCAATAACAAATTTGCATTCTTTTCGATTATATGATACTATATATATAGAATAATACGGAGCCAGCATTCGCACAATCGTACGCAACTTCTTTCAGAAAGAATTTGAGTGCGGTTTTTTTGTTGACTACGTATAAGGAGAGTGTATTCGTGAATTTAATTGACGAGGAAGTAACCCATAAGGTTTTTGGGTCAGGTAATGTCGTAGATCAGGATGAATCGGTCATCACCATTAATTTTAATGAGAACATTAAGAAATTCGTTTACCCTGACGCATTTGGGAAATTTATTACACTAAACGACCAAAATGCTGCACACCATTTGAAGAAAGCCCTTATGAAAAAGGAAATGGAACAAGAAGCACTTGAAAAGAAACGCCAGGAAGAAAAAGAGCGGCAGGTGCTAGAACAGCAGCGCAAGGACATGCTGAAGAACCACAAAATTCATGAAAGCTCCCAACTTGTTTTCTGGCTGGACGAGGAAGAGCAACAACAAGTATTTACCGACTGGCAAGTATTTACCGGCGTGAGTCAAAGCGGGAAAAATAAGGGCCAGCCAAACAGAGCGGCTCGTTTGCGTCCAAACAGCGCCACGCTTCTGACTGCAAGAGCGTCGGATCAACCAGAAACTGACAGACGGATCCTCGGACTCTACATGGTAGCCGAAACATTCTCCGGTAACCTTAGCGAAGACGGCATTATCCCGTCGCACGCGGAATATAAAATCCAGCTCACCGAACAAGAAGCAGAGAAAATGCTATTTTGGAATTATTATATTAACAAAAGCTACCCTCATCGAATGACATGGGGATCCGGGAAATATCGTTATTTCGATAACGTGTGGACGGCGCAGATCTTAAAAGACATTGCTGCCTTAAAAACAGATGAAGAGGAAATAAAAGAGGTTACGAACTTCCTCGAATACTTCTGCCAAGTGAATGCCCTTGACATCGATAACATCCCAGAGGCGAGTGGCGGCTTGAAGCAATCCTAATCAGAAATTAGGACAATGCCCCCTCCCCTCCAACCAACTTCCTTTCCTAAGCTTTTGCTTAGAAAGGAAGTTTTGTGTTTCATGAAACTAATTTTAGCGAGGGAAATTAGGTTTGGGTCTTATAAACGATCCATGAGACCGATTTCAATGATAATCCTCAGTGTTTCGGTCTTATGGAGGCTCTAGAAGACCAAGTCTTGCTAAAAAACCCTGCAGATTGGTCTTCTGAATGCTCCTTAAGACCACTTCCTCTGTTTTCTTCGGGCGTTTTGGTCTTTTGAACCCTTTATAAGACCGATTGACACGACTTTCATCAATGTTTTGGTCCTTGGACGCCTCTCAAAGACCAAGTTTTACCCAAAAATGACGCCGTTTAGTCTTTTGAACGATCCTTAAGACCACTTCCTCCGTTTTCTCCGGGCGTTTTGGTCTTTTGATTGCTCCTTAAGACCAATTGGCGCGACTTTCATCAACAATTTGGTCTTTAGACGCTTCTCTAAGACCAAGTTTTACCCAAAAATGACGCCGTTTGGTCTTTTGAGCGCTCCTTAAGACCACTTCCTCGTTTTCCACTGGCGTTTCGGTCTTATAAATGAAAAACGCTCAATTAAGACCTATTCCACGCGACGGCCCAGTTTGTTTTTTACCAACAACAAGTCCTCGATAAACCGGGTGCGTAAATTGGGGCGGCGTCTGATGGCGAGTGGATGGTAGGCGACGGCGGTTTCGTATCCTTTTACCCAATGCCAACTTCCGCGCAACTGTTTCACTTCCGCTTCGGGGTCTTGAAAAAAAGACTGAACGGCCACGTTACCCAGGCATAATAGGAGGCTGGGTTTTTGCTGGGTAAGCTGTTTATCCAAGTGGGTATGCATACAAATGCTTCGCGCTTGCTCTTTCTTGTATGTTCGAAGGGGCTGCCTTTTTAAAATGTATGTCACATAAAAGGATTCCTTCTTCATTCCGACCTCGTGGATGGCCTCTTGAAGTGTCTGCCGGGTGCCGCATACGAAAGGGTTCCCTTCACGATCTTCGCGGGCACCTGGATTATCAAGAATCACCATGATTGGTGCCTCCGGATTGCCTTCTCCCCAAACCATCCGCGTCCCTTGTGAATAGAGCCCGCATTCCTTGCAGTTCAATTCGTCTGCCGGCGTCGGGTCTTCCGGCCAAATTTCCGGGCAAAATGGCATCATGCTCATCCTTTCTGTCACTCTTGTCTTTTTTGCTGCTGAATCACGGCCAACTTCTCCGTCAGGGCCTTGATGCCAATCCCAATTGCAATATAGATGGGAAAAGAATAAGAGTATTTCCATGTGATTACGTGGTATATGTGTAACCAGGAAAAAACAGGCTCAGCAACAAAGGCTCCAAAAGCAGCTAGGAGAGTAAGTATGATCACATAAGGTTTCCAGCTTGGTATCCGTTGATATACGAGCATATATATACATGGCAGTAAAGAAAAATTGACGGGGCTTAACATGGGAAGGACTTGCAAGAGTTGATTCCCATACGACCAAAGTGAAAAGGAGACCCCTACCATATCTAGAAAAGAAGCAATGATCCCCGCAAACAAACCGACGATCATTATTTCTAATAAACGTGATTTGTCCACTACTTTCAACCAAATCAGAAAGGGAAAAATCATGATAAAAACGAGCAGCCACCAGTTAAACGTGAAAAGAACAGCAGGTATCATCATGTACGAACACCGCGAGAAAGGCGTTGTAGAATAATAAGATTTACAATCAAGACGAGAAAAATAACAGGGTATTCCATCGTGGAATACAACAGCTGCCATCCGTTGTAATAGAGAAACCCGCTTTGGACCGCAAAATGTTCATATGCACTGGCTAGGATCACCCACATCACAAGATAGCTGATCTTGCGCCCTGCACTTTTTTTGACAACCCCCTGCCATCCTGTTAAAAAAATAATGTTAGCCGCGGGGAAAATGCCGAATATATAGACAAGCCCCATGAAACCATCTACCCCTTTTTCAAAATAACCATACAGATCCCATTCGAAATCAAAATAATTATCCACTACCTGCTGAAACAAGACGGCAAAAACGGAGGTCGCATATAGCTGCCATGTGGGGAGGTTTTTCGGAATGACAAAGGCACCGATATTTAGCAAGATGATAGTACTCCAAAACAAAACCATGTTGTCGGCTGCTCCCTTTCGCTGGCTTTTCCTTTCAGATTTTTACGGTCAGCACTTCAGACGCATGTAATCTATAACATAGCTTCGGTCTCGCTCTGTTCCCACAGAAGTCAATCGTCCCTATGCTCCCATTCCTGGTGCAGGACCCGGGGTAAGTGCGTATATTGCAAGAAAACATGGCAGTATAAAAAGTGGTGGAAGGTCGTGTTTTAGCTGATATGGGGAAGGGATTTTTTCTTTTTGTGGAAAAGCTGCGCGTTTTCTTTTAACGAAACCTCACGCCTGGCATCAGGTTTGAAAGATGCTTAATTTCAATCGAGACGCCAGCTGCTGCAACAGTTGCCTCCCTGCTATGCTGATACTGTCCGCATCTAATGATGGCCCGTATATGCCGATCCCCATTTTTCCCGGCACGACAGCGAGGATCGCACCGGAAACACCGCTTTTGGCGGGTACCCCTACGTTCACGGCAAATTCACCGGAAGCATTGTACATCCCGCACATCGCCATCGTGGTCGTGACGATTCGCGCCACCGAACTTGGTAAAATTTCCTCGTTTGTATCCGGGTCCACTCCGTTATTTGCGAGTACGTAGGCGATACGGGCCAAGTCCTGACACGAGACCTCGATCGCGCATTGCCTGCAGTACAGATCCATCAGCTCATCGACATCACCTGTAATAATGTCCTTTGATTTTAGCAAGTAACAGAGCGCCCGGTTGACGTGCGCCGTTTCAAATTCAGAAGAGGCGACGCTGCTATTCACCTCAATCGCAGGATTGCCCGCCATCCGCCGGACCAAGGTGAGTATTTTTTCTAATTTCTCAGCCGTCCCCTTCCCGCTGATCATGTTAGTAACAGCGAGTGCCCCGGCATTAATCATCGGGTTCAACGGTTTGTTGTGGTTATAACTTTCCGTGACGGTATTAAACGATTTGGTACTCGGTTCTACTCCGACTTTCTGATACACGGGGTCGAAACCGAGATCATCCAGGACGATCGCAAAGGTCAGGATTTTGCTGACACTTTGCAGCGTGAATGGTTGCTCCGGCGCCCCGGCTGCAAGCATGTCGTTACCCGAGACCATCGCTATCGACAGATCCCTTTTATTCGCGTACTTCAATGCCGGTATATAATCCGCTACTTTCCCTTCGCTGGCGTAATCCTTTGCTTGCTCCACCAGGTCACTCAGTTCCGTTTCGCTTATGTATCCCATCTCATTCACACCCCCGTTTATTCAAAATCACCCTATGTCGTCCGTTTATGTGGTGGAACGGGCAAGGATCGCATGAAAATCCACGCCCGCTGCACCCCAAACTATCCCAAACTATGCCGAACTATCAGTGGGTTCCTTCTGGTTCCTTATTCATTTTCTTCCGTATGCTTTTTCTTTCTTCATGCCACCATAACGCCTCTTCCGGTTCTTTTAATACTTCTTTGATCTCCTTCTTATTTGCGACCGCCGGCGAAGACCCGCGCAGTGGTTTTCCTGACGTTTCCTGGACAAAGTATGTGACCACCCCGATACCGATCAGGGAAGCGAACATCATATAATAAGCGGGGATAAACCGGCTCGCTGTCAGACCGATCAGCCAGGAAATGAGCATCGGGGCCGTCCCGCCAAACAAAGAAGCGGAAACGTTATAGGTGATCGCCAATGCTCCATTTCTAACATCTGTAAAAAACAACGAAGGCAAGAGCGCCGGCATCGTTCCTTGAAAGGATGCGGAAAAAACAGCCAAAATCAATAACCCTACAAACACAAGCCAACTGTTTCCGCTGCCAATTAACAGAAAGGATGGGATCGATAAAAACACCAATCCAATTAAACCGCCTTGAATAATACGCTTCGCACCAACTCGATCACTGAAGTACCCCATCGTCAGCACAAGCGGTACCATAATCACCATCACAATCACAATTAACATCAAGCCCTCCGTTTCCCCGTAATTCAGGACTGCCGTTAAATGCGAAGGCATATAAGTTAAGATGGTATAGTTGACGACATTATAAAAGAAAACCACGATCAATCCGATAAGAAGAGGTTTTTTATGATATATTAAAATATCTTTGACAGACGCATGGGCATCCACATCGCTTTTTTCTTCTTCCATCGCCTGAAATGCTGGCGTCTCTTCCAAACGACCGCGTAGATAAAAACCAATGAATCCTAACGGAGCCGCAACAAAAAATGGGACACGCCAACCCCAGTCCAGCATCGTTTGCGGGCCAAGAATAAACGTTAGAAAGGTAACGAGACTGGCACCGGCAATGTAACCGACGAGTGTCCCCACTTCCAACCCACTTGCCAAAAATCCCCGTTTCTTGTCAGGGGTCGACTCGGCAATAAAGGTCATCGCCCCGGCGTATTCGCCACCTGTCGAAAATCCTTGCACGAGTCTCGCAATGAGGAGTAAAACAGTGGCAGTTGTACCAAGGGTTGCGTAGCCCGGGATCAAGCCGATACTTAACGTAGCGGCCGCCATCATGATTAACGTAATGGCGAGCACCCTTTTCCGACCGATCCGATCTCCCAGCATCCCAAAGACGATTCCGCCGATAGGCCGCACGAGAAAGGCGATCGCGAACGTTGCAAACGAGTAAACCAATTGCATCGTCCCGCTGGAATGAGGGAAAAATACTTGGCCGATCGTTGCCGCCAAATACGCATAAATTCCAAAATCAAACCATTCCATCGCGTTCCCCATCGCGGTCGCAACTACCGCCTTGCGAGCAGACTTTGTGTTAACAACCGTGACATCCTCTTTGCTTAAGCTCTGTTTTGATTTATTTTTGAAGGAAAGCCGTTTTTTTCCACTCATCGCGCGTCTTCTCCTTATAGCTTACATTTTCTCTCTTTAATATGCGCGACTCCCCTGCAAATATAAATCCAAATTTTTCTCTAAACACTCCTAACCCCACCGGTACGAAACAAAAGACGGCTGATTTTGTATCAAGCGGGCACTTTTGCGCCCTCCCACACCTATTTCGGTCTCATGAGCGCTTTATAAGACCAGTTTCTAATAGAAACACCGTCAGTTTGGACTTTTGACGGCTCCTTAAGACCGATTTCTGATAAAATAACCGAATATTTGGTCTTTTGACAGTCCCTTAAGACCAAGTTCTGATAAAAGCAACGCCAGTTTGGTCTTTTGAACGCTCCTTAAGACCAAGTTCTGATAAAAACAACGACAATTTGGTCTTTTGACAGCTCCTTAAGACCAAGTTTACGCCCATTCCCCTGGTTTTTGGTCTCATGAACGCTTCATGAGACCGGTTTTTTTGATAAATACGTAGTTTTTGGTCTTATGATCGCCCCATGAGACCGATTTTGACACGGATGCCTACCATCACCCAGCTTTTAAATCATTTTCGTATGGATCCAATCTCCGACAGCTATCAGTTGTTCTTCGCTGTACAGATCCCCTACGATTTGCAGACCGATGGATAAGTGGTTCTTATCAAATCCGACTGGTACTTGTAACGCTGGTAGGCCGCTTACGTTAAAAGGCCCTGTGTAGCGGGATAATGTCATTAGAATATCCTCTTCGTCCTCTCCCCACGTCTTTTTATTTTCTGTAAGCTTGGGAGCTGTTATGGGAAGAGTGGGGGTAAGAAGAATATCGATGTCATTAAACATATGTTGAAAATCCCTGCTCATCCTCTCTCGAATTTTTAATGCTTCGATGTATTCCGTATGGGAAATCGTTGCACCATGTTTAAAATACTCGTAGTTCTCTTCTTCGTATTGATTTTTATGTTCTGCCAATTCCCTTGCATGAACGTAAGACGCTTCTACCCCTATTACCTTTTCTTGCACGATCGCTGCCTGTTCCACTTTTGGTATGTTCACCTTTTTAATGGCAGCCCCGTTCTTCACGCATAGGTCAATGACTTCTCTTATTTTTGTTTCTACTGTTTTATCAAGTTTTTCAAAAAAGTAGGTTTCTGGGATACCAATAGTCAATTGATTCATATGTACGGGCTTTGGTAAATAGGTCGTGTCTTGCTTTGCACCTGGTGCGAGAGCGTGAAACAACACCGATAGATCTTGACAATCTTTAGAAAGAATCCCCATATGGTCTAAGGACCAGGACAACGGCGTCACACCGTCAACGGGAAGCAAATTATATGTCGGTTTTAGCCCGACAATTCCACAGCAAGCCGCCGGAACACGCACTGAACCAGATGTGTCTGTTCCAATTGCACCATAAGCCAAATGAGCAGCAACTGAAACGGCGCTTCCTCCACTTGATCCGCCAACACTATAATCAGCATGCAGCGGGTTTTGAATCGTTCCATAATGTTTGTTTTTCCCCACCATATGATTGGCATATTCATCAAGGTTTGTCTTCCCTATGATAATAGCTCCTGCTTGTTGAAGCTGTTTGACAATCGCTGCGTCGTTTTGACTTATACTACTTTCATCAACCATAGAGCCATTCGTACAACGTACATCCTTCACAGAAATATTATCTTTCAAAGCTAGGGGAACACCGTGTAACGGCCCTTTGTTATTCCCGTTCACTATATCTTTTTCTGCCTTTTTTGCGTCCGCCATTGCCGTTTCCCTCATTACGGTTATAAAGGCGTTATTCTTATTGTTTTGCGTTTCTATTTTGTTTAACATGTTGTCCGTGATGTCAACGGGGGAAAGTTCCTTTTGGCGGATCATGGTTGACAGCTGTAAAAGGCTTAATTCGAAAATGTCATTCACCTATTACCCCTCCCGATTCTTTGTTTTTTTTCAAAACGGAGCTGTCCCAAGTTAGGACAGCCCCGTTATTACAGGTCTAGTCAATATTATATTAACGTGCACAAGTGTCCGCTTTCCAGCCTTTACATGATAAGGCCAAGACCAAGAAAGATGAAGAAAGATAGAAGCAATCCAAACAATGCATATGGAAAAGAAACTTTAATTTGCGACATATTGTCCACTTGGGTGGAGGCACTTGTTAACGTTACGGCATCGCCAAAGAAGCACACCTGACTACCGAATACCCCTCCGGAAACCATGGCACCTAAAACCAAAGGAACACTTACATCACTTAATTGCGTAAGCGGAAGAATAATAGGTAACACGATTCCCATCGTTCCCCAGTAGTTTCCGGTAGTAAACCCTAAAAATGCCACAACGAGTAATGTAATCCCAGGCAATAGCAAAGGTGTAATAAGCGGTTCCACGGAATGAATCACAAATTCGATCGTCCCAAGGTCTTCATTCACCCTTACCAGTAGAAAGATTGCGATGATTAACACAATCAATTCCACCATATCCTGAACACCTTTCACACTCGTTTCAAACAACTCCGAATAGGTCATGGTGCCATTTACTCGATACAAAATAAAACAAGTTGCAATAGCGATGATAACTCCAATAATTAAATCCATGTCGAACACAATTGTGCCGGCTACCAACATAATGATCGGCAAAATAAAGTTAATCAATCTAGGCTTTTTCGAGTTTGCCTGGTTTTGTTCCAGTTCCTCTTCAAAACCTTCAGAATCGGCATGACTTCTATCTGGGAACAGCTCCCCTTTTTCTGCTCGAGCCGTCGCTTCTTTCACGTATTTTGTCATCGGTACTTTGTTAAAAATAAACAAGAGAACAATAATCAACATGACGATTGGATAAACCATAAAAGGGATACTTGAGACATAAGTAGAAAACCCGTCTCCCTCCAGCAGCTCACTTGACCCGTAAAGCCCCATCAAAAACACAGCCCAGCTGGAAAAAGGAAGCAAAACAGATACCGGTGTTCCTGTAGAGTTTGTAACATATGCTAAAACTTCCCTAGGAACTTTAAATTTATCTGTCAGGTTTCTCATCGTGCCGCCAATTAGTAACGCATTCATGTATTCATCCATGAAAATAATGATTCCAAATATATACGTGGCGAATAAGCTGTTTTGTTTAGTTCTCACATATTTTATAGCTATCTCCCGAAAAGCTGTACCTGCGTTAGAATTCCCAAACATAGCGATCAATATTCCAAACAATGCCGGGATGACCATTGTCCAAACAACATCGGGATCACTCATCGTAGCTAATAAATCCCCTACCCAGTTTGGAAAGAAAGAAAAACCATAAAGCAATATCGCACCTACAATTGTTCCTACTATTAATGGTTCAATAACCCTCTTTGTAATAATGGCAGTAATGACGACAACAGCTATTGGGAGTAAAGATAAAAGTCCATATGTTTCGCCCACCATCCTTACCTCCTTTTTATTCAATTCATGGTCAAAAAAGTAAGCTACATGTTAGTCTCTAATAGTAATGCAATATTTATGCCAACTAGTCCCCCTGCCTCACGATCCCTTTTAACGAGAAAAAAGATTCAACTATGAATCGATCGAGGATTCTCAATTCACAGTTGAATCATTTGATTCATTTTGAATTAATATTGTATTTTTTTAAACGACGCACTACCGTAGGCTGGCTTAACCCAAGATAGGTCGCCATGTCATACGTCGTTTTATATTGCTTATACGCCCGTTCCAGCCATTTTTTTTCAACTTTTTCTAATACTCCCTGTAACGTTAAGCCTTGTTCTTCAAAAGAATCTAACTCCCACTCTTCATCGTGCAGCACGGCAGCACCCATTTCTTTCGCAAACGGCAAATGGTTTGGATAGATGCCACGTCCTTCCGAGACAACCACCAACCGTTCTATTAAATTTTCAAGTTCACGCACGTTTCCAGGCCAGTTATATTGCAGCAAAGCATCGAGCGTGGAAGTAGGTAAATACTTATTCGTTTGGTATTTCTCATTAAAGTGCCGCAAATAGTACAGCGCTAAATTGTATATATCATCTTTTCGCTCACGTAAGGGGGGAATAGTCATTGGAATGACATGTAACCGGTAAAACAAATCCTCTCGGAACTTCCCTTGTTTCACAAGTTGTTCTAAATCTTTGTTTGTGGCAGCGATCAGACGAAAATCGATCGCTTTCGCTTTTGCCCCACCTACTCGCGTTACTTTTTTCTCTTGTAATACTTTTAATAACTTTGCTTGAATGGCCAACGGAAGTTCAGCCACCTCATCCAAAAATAACGTTCCCTGATCGGAAAGTTCTATTAGACCTTTTTTTCCCTGTTTACTTGCCCCTGTGAAGGAACCCGCTTCGTAACCAAAAATTTCTGATTCAAAAAGTGTGTCAGGTATTGCCCCGCAGTTTACTTCAATCATCTCGTGTTGGCTTCGTTCACCGTTTTCATGAATGGCTCTTGCGATCACATTTTTACCCACACCGGATTCCCCAAAAAGAATAACGGTAGCATCTGACGTCGCAACACGTTCCACTAGTTCTTGTATTTGCTTCATTTCTTTGCTTTTAACCACGACATTGCCTTTTTCTAGTCCTCGTAACTCTTCAATTTCTGATTCATAACGTGTCATTTTTTCACGAAGTTGTTCATAGTCCTCTTTTATTTGTTGAATTTCCGTTAAATCATGAGAAAAACTAATAATGCGCACCATTTCTTTCTTATCATTAAATAATGGAATTCCAGTTGCCATTACCACTTTACCTGTAAGTGTTCGTTGCATAACCTGGACTTCTTTTCTTTCTTTCATGACGATCGCGGTAACGGACGGGGAGAAAATTTGTTTTTCTTCCAATTCAAACACCGTTTTACCGATCAATTCGTCTTGGTCTTTCCCATATATAGTAGGACAATTGGAGCTGACTCGAATCACCATGCCTGCCCCATCCGTCATGACGATATTATCATAGGAAGCGTAGAGGATACCTTCAAGTTCTATCTGAAGCATGTCACGTTCTTCCTTCATCAAAAGACCCCCTTCCATTATTCTAGTATAACATGAGCATGTACTTGTTCGCGTTGGGTGTTACACGTCATCGCTCTTCTTAACAAACAAAAAACCTATCCGCATATGGGTCGGGATAGGTTTTTTTGGATACCTTTTGCCTTGGCTGTGATTCGGCTAGACGAAAAAAGGCAGCTCTGGTTTGATTTTCGTTATTTTCGAAAAGCTGGGTGTTCCCAGTAGTCTTGCGCGATGTTCGGGATGTTATCGTGCAAGAAGTTGTCCCAGTTTATTCGCTCTCGTGTTTCTTTGTCAAAGGATGACTTCATCACGATGTCGGTGGATTCTCCGCCGTACTGGTCTACCATCGGAAACTGGATATTGAAATCGACGGTATCAATCCCTTCCACTCCGTCCAGGTCCTCGAGGACGCTCGCCGTATCGATCCACATGCCCGTTTTAATCATATTTGTTGTTAAATTATCGCTGCCCAACACCCTGATCAAAACATAACGGTTCTCCTTGTTGTAGGTAATGACGTCAATCGTGTCTTCCCCGAAATGCTTCGTCACTGCCCTTTTTACTAGATTCTCCGGTTTTCTGGCTTCTGCCTTTTTCTTTGCTTCTGCCTTTTTCTTCGCAGCTGCTTCTTCCTTTTTCTTCGCTTCCGCTTTTTTCTTTGCCGCTTCTTGCTCTTTGCGTTCTTTTTCCTTCTTCGCTGCTTCTTTCTCTTTCGCTTTTTGTTCTTCCGCTTCTTTCTGTTTTTTCTCTTCTGCTTCTTGTTCCTCTTTCTGCTGCTTGGCCTTTTCTTCTGCTTTTGCCTCTGCCTCTTCTTCTTCCGCTGTTGCTACTTCTTCGGACTTCTTCTCCGCCTCCATTGCCGCTTTTTCTTCGTCCGTTAACTCCGGTGCGGCAATCATCGACGCCACGAAAAGCACAATGACGGAGAGTCCCCCGATCTTCAGCACCCGCTTACGAGAATCCATGCGGAAAATCCCAGGCTTCACCAACCCAATGACTAAAGCAAAAATAGATAATAAAAATAAGATCAATAACAAATCAAACAAATGACACCCACCCCTTCTGTAAATTCAGGTCCCTTTAGGAATAAAGCCTCGATTCGAACCTTTCTTATTCTATCACCCCGCCTCGTTATCTTCCATCCATGAATTCTATTTCATCCTTTCACCGGCTCCGCAGACGAATCGCCAAAAAAAAGCAGCCGCCAAACGGCCACCACTCTAGGTATCTATCTGTTTTCAAGACCACTCCCTCACGGTTTCCAGCTAGTATTGGTCTTTTGACGGCTTCATAAGACCAGTTTCTAATAAGATCATCAGCCGTTTGGTCTTTTGAGCGCTCCTTAAGACCAATTTCTGATAAAGTCACCGACAGTTTGGTCTTTGGCACGCTCCTTAAGACCACTTTCTGATAAAATCACCGACGTTTTGGTCTTTTGAGCGCTCCTCAAGACCACTTTCTAATAAAAACACCGATGATTTGGTCTTTTGACAGCTCTTTAAGACCGTTTCCTGATAAAATTACCGGCGATTTGGTCTTTTGCACGCTCCATGAGACCTGCTTTGCGCAGCTTCCCGCTTTTATTGGTCTTATGCATGACGCGCGCGCTGCGACAACGGGGTTAGCGATGCTTAGGATTGTTTCAAAAAGTCTATTTCGACCTCGTTTTTTCGTGGTTCGCGTTTAAACAAGTAGCCACCGTTTCTCACGGATGCCAGTACTTCTGCGCGTTCGCGGATGGCTTCATACGGGTCTTGCGCGTCTAACACGATAAAGTTCGCGGGTTTCCCTGGTTCGATGCCGTATTCGTCGTTCACTCTCATCACGTTCGCCCCGTAGAACGTGATCAAATCAAGGGCTTTGTTGATCTCATCGATATGGGTATAATGCGCCAAATGGATGCCGTTGTCTAAGATGTTCATCATATTTCCATTTCCCAGTGGATACCAATAATCCGCGATGGAATCTTGGGCAAAGGCTACGTTATTCCCGTTCTGCAACAGTTCTTTGACTCGCGTTAAGCCGCGGCGTTTCGGATAACTGTCGCCGCGCCCCTGCAAATGGGCGTTTTCAGTCGGACACGAAATAAAGTTAATCTGTGATTCTTTAAACAACCCTAACATTTTATTCGCATAACTATTTTCCACTGAACCGAAACTGCAGGTGTGGCTTGCGGTGGTGAATGGCCCGTACTCCTCTTCCATCACAAGCGCGTTTAACACTTCCAAAAAGCGACTATTCGGATCATCGTTCTCGTCACAGTGAATATCAATCATGACGTTATATTTGATCGCCAGGCTGACAATCCGTCTCAACGATTCCACACCATGTTCATAGGACATTTCAAAGTGCGGGATCCCTCCTGCGGCGTCCGCCCCCATGTCAAGGGCCTGTTCCAGCAAACGTTCCGCTCCTTTATAGCGGAAAAAACCTTCTTGCGGAAACGCCACGAGTTGCAAGGTAACGATATCCTTCAATTCCTCACGCAGTTTCAGTAGAGCTTTCATCCCCGTTAAATGAGGGTCCGTAATATCGACATGCGTCCGAATGAATTGAACGCCTTTGCTCACTTCCTTTTGAATCCCTTTGATCGCGCGCTCCCGCACCATGTCTTCCGTCAACGATTTCTTATTATCACTCCAGCGCTGGATTCCTTCAAACAACGTACCCGACACATTGGCATTCCCTTCGCCAAGCCCGGAAAAAATATAATCCAAGTGCAAATGAGGATCCACATAAGGCGGCAGCACCAACCGACCTTGTACATCAATCACCTCATCCGCATCCTGCAGCCCATTCCCAATGGCTTGAAACTGACCATCTTCCACGACAAACTCATGAGATTCCGGATCTCCATATATGGTCGCATTCACAAATTTCTTCATCTGTACCTAACTCCTTTATCCTAGCAATGAAACGTATGGGATTGGAACGATATGTATTGCCTTATCTATTATAACAAGAATGTACTCTAAAAAAGAACGGGGGTACCCTAATAAGACATCCCTGTTCCGTCATCACCTGTAAGGAAGAGGATCATATCCACACATGCACCCATCTTCTTACCGCATACGTGCTTTTTTTAAAAAAGTAAACCCTTCCTCTCTTTATAATTAAGTAATTAGACAAATTAAACCCACCAAGTAGTCGATAAAACTAATGCTAGCTTAGTGGGTGGAAGTTCTATTTTCTACAAACCCGCTTCCTGCTCTTTCTCCATATACTCCTCCCGTACCTGTGAAAGTGTCTTTCCAGTCTCCTCGTGAACAGCAAACACATAAGTCTGAATACTAGACCAACCAAAGAGATCCTTTAGCCATTTTTGATGGAGATTTCTTCGCCGTTCACTTCTACATTTCCATTAGCCAACAACGTACCTTCCTCATCTCGGCCTTTTGCAACTACCGTGTCCCCTGCTTTCACAACACCCCATTCAAGCATCTCATCAATTTTAGGGAGTGACCTCCGTGTAATACCTTTTTTCTGTCCACTACTTTTTATCGGGTTATCCAGAAAATTTACGTAGTAATCTTTACATGTATGTAATGGCAGAACTTTTTCCATGTTTATAAACACTTCGCCATTGATCTTATAGGGGATCATCTTGAAACAACTAATATCAACGTTATTACTATTTAACCATGCAACAGCTGATAAAGTTTGTTCATCATAATCCGAAGCAACCAATATTATTTTTTGGTTCCTATTAAAGTTAATCTCCGCACCATTTTCTCTTAAAAACTCTGTGAATTTTCTATTACCAAGTTCCGCGCTCGTCAATGAACCATCTCCAGAAAGGACTGCAGCAGCCTATGTAACAAAAAAGCACCTCCTGAAATAGAGGCGCTTCACAGACATGAAGTTAGCTATGATGCAATGTATGCAACTGACTGAGGGTGTATCCGACCAGCGTCTTTTCAATAATTTCAGCTCCGTAAAGTGTCTCGATCCCTTTTCTGATTTCTGCTTCAGAGAATCGCTCCGCTTTATCATTAGACCATGCTTTAAACACTGCAACAATTTCGTCCTCGCTTAGTTCTTGATTATCTTTTAGAAGGTACGTGATCGTGGCGACACATTCCAGTTCATGATCACTTGTTAATTTATTGACTAACGCAGCTGCTCCCCTAATAAATGGCCGCAACGTTCCCAGTTTCGATTCCACATGATCACTGACCAATTTGTTGTATAATATCTGATAAGCATCATCCGTTTTCTTCACGCCATGGTAATCCTGGAAGGCTTTTATATCTCGACTGATAATAGGAATCGCATTGTCATAGGGACCATACTTGTGTTTTTTAAAATTGAAATATGGTTCTCCAGATAAAACATCCATGTAAAAAGCGGTTTTCTGTAAGCGCAACTTATTAAACTTCTGCAAATGATGTTTAATGTCCATTAGCACAAGTGCAGATAAACTCAGCTTTGGCTCTTCTTTCGGCTGGGCTTTATAGTTTTGGGATGGCTCATAAATGTAAATCGTCACTTTATCGTCTATTGCAGCAAGTTTTTCTTCCATGAGTTTCTTTACATCGTGCCAGACAAGACCCCCATTGCCACTCCCTAAAGGTGGGATCGCAATCGAGGTAATCTTCATTTCATTAACCAATTGAATAAGCGCGTTTAATCCCTTTTCAACATACTCCATCTTTGATTTCGCACGCCACTTATTTTTTGTAGGAAAGTTTATGATAATTTTGCCGTTTTCTTTAAAATAATGAAGAGTTCCGATGCGGAGTTCACCTGATTTTACGGCCTTGATATAATCTTTATTGTTTTCGGGGAATTTTAATTTGAACTGATAGGCGATCCCTTTTCCCATGTATCCTTCACAGTTCACCGTATTCACAAGAGCCTCTGCAGAAGATTGGAACAAATCACCTGTGGTGTACCTAATCATACCGTCACCTCACATATTAAATATCAAACCATTTTCCAATGTCCACAAACGGAGGTTTCTTAGTAACACCATGCTCCTTAAGTTTCTGTTGAACCCATTTCCTGGTTTCCTCACTCTTTACATATATACATTGGAAGTACTTTGGGTGGATTCGTTTATGAGTTAAGCACTCAGCCATTTTGACGTGTTTCTTGTGCTCAGTTTCATTCCCTGGGGTATGCATCACATCCCAGTCAATAGCTTCAAAACCTTCATCGTAATGATAAAGTTTATATTTTTCATCTGCTAGCGGATGTTTCGGAAGTATTTTAAAGTCATTTTTTCTCGCAAGTTCTCTTTTGATGCAAATATAAATAAATTCTTCATCGGAATGCTTACTCTTAACTGCTTTATCAAATGCAGAGTACGGGTGGAAGTGAAACGGAACATAATCCTGCAGGCCAAGCAGAGTTCGTTTGGAAATAATATCAGGATCCGCCACATCGCTAAAAGTAAGATCGTTATTACCAATCCTTTTGCGCGAAAGCAGACCATACTTAAGAATCGATTCTAAATTCGATAATCTAGTCAAATGGTAAAGCAGTTTCTGGTCTTTTATATTCTCCATTACCAAGATTAACTACCACCTTAATATAATTCAATGCCGGGTGCAATCGCGTTCTTTACCTACATCGATTATATCATGACGGGACCTTTGACAGCAGTGATAACATCCATTTTAGAGGATCAACATCTTCGTGGTAACCGCTTGCACCGTCGTGCTATTTCTGGCGATCAGGAAGACGGCCGCTGCGTTGATCGTAACGAAAAAAAAGAATAGCAAAGTATGGAGGCACTCCTTAATCTGTGCCGTTTTCGTCTTTCATGAGACTGGATTGCGAATAAATGGATGGTTTCTGATCTTATGAGCGCTTCATAAGACCAGATATACGTGCAAATCTCTGGCTTTTGGTCTTATAGCGCCTTCATGAGACCAAGTTTACTACTATCCACCTCGTTTTTGGTCTTATGGCATGCTCATGAGACCTCTTCATCTACTTTTCTAGCTAATATTGGTCTTATGAAATCTTCATAAGACATGATTTCCGGATACATTACTCCCAGTTAGTTGAGTATCAACAGAAATCTACCCGCCACCGTTTTACAAGATAATTGCTATTGTTTCCCCCTGATTCCTCCGTCTACATGGAATATTACCTATTCCTCGGCACTCTGTGAGCTCGCAAAGATAGGTTATCGATTATGCCGCAGTTGGCAGAAGACATCCTTGGTGCAGCTAATCAACCCTAATCGAAAATAATTAAGAGGATGAAAAAAGCCAATGCACCACTCACATCCGCTCACAAATCTTATGAAGTGTGTACTGTGGAAGCTATAGTAGATCGGTCCTTTAGGGAGTAAAGTCAGTCATTTTATACACCTCCCTCCATTACAACCATTAACAAACAATTCGCGATACTATCTGATTATTTTCACACCCTGATTCTTCCGCTTTCGCCACTGCTTTTTAAATTCTTTATTCGCTTCGTTGTTTCCCAAAATAGTAAGTGATGTGGCAAATTCATCTTTATTGATAGAGCGGTATAACGTATTAACCTTTCGCTTTATATAGTTTGCAAAATAAAACGTAAGAATAGCTGTATTACACTCAAAGTCTCTATTCTTTATAAACCAGTCAACTAAACGCTCCACATGAATTTCATCCGGCATTAGAAACGTTCCATCCAGGTATTGAGCTGAGCCAATAATTGTATCGACTGCATTAGTTGCTGACATAACACAACTTGCGCCGAGTTGGTTGTAGTGTTTTTGTCCTTCGTACTGGATAGCATAATGTTTCACTAATTTGGTCGCTTCGTCTATGTCTGTTTTAATATTTTGTATATCCACTGGTGTTAGTTTTATGGCTTCACTCATTTTTGAATTCCCCTTCTGATTACAGGTATTTGGTGTTACCAATGTGACATTCTAGTATTAATTCGCAGTTGAAGCATGAAAATTAAACTCCCAGATCTTTCTTAATTTCCTCTTCAGAAAGCCATTCATCTTCGGTCTTTATCGCTTTCTCTGCTTCCATAAGTTTAGAAAGAAGTTTAATCGTAGCTTGATTTCTTTCATACTCTTCAATATCTACAATGGCAAACCTTCCTCGACCGTTTTTTGTTAAGAAAACAGGTTCTCCAACTGTGATATCCTTTAATACTTCATTGTAATTCCTTAAGTCAGAAACAGGCTTACTATTTGGCATCATATCAACTCCTTTTCGCCGTTGTTCTTATACCTTTATTTTAAGTAAAATAATTCGTAACATCACTCCACACTAAACCAATGTAACTGCCAGACTAAACGTCAGTTTCCGCTTGATGGAATTGAAAACTTTTTGATACCAAATGACCTCCTGTCGACTTTCTTAGATCATGATCTTTCATTTATCGTTTTTCCTTTTATCTATAAAACTGTGCCATAATAAATGAAGCAGTCAAACGCAGGATAGGCATAGGCCACTCCCCTACAGATAGAGGGTGGTCATAGTGGTTACATTCGAAGTATGTATTACCCTCTAAAGAAAATAACCTATCCTGCGTGTAATCGGAAAGATACGCTAGGATAGGTTATTTATAAATAGATGAATCCTGTTCGTATGGGTTAAACCAAGGATCGTCCTTACAATTCTAGTTTCATGAATATTCACATTACTGAAAAAATACCCATGCGACGTGTGCGTGCTCTTTAAAAATTATTGTTCCTGCAGTACTCCTTTTTCTTTATAGTATTTCTCTGCCCCTGGGTGTAGAGGGATATCCGCTATTCTTTTGGTAGCGTTCTCTAGTTCCATGGTCTTTGAGGCTGCGATTGTATTGTGCAGTGGTTCTAAGTTTTCCCACATTGCTTTTGTCAGCTCGTAAATAACGTCCTCCGGCATGTCTTTTGATGCAATTAGTACACTTGGCTGGGCAACCGTTTGGATGTCTTTGTCTAGTTCATCATATACATCGGACGATATGGTGTATTCAACCAACCATGAGTGTTCCTCGGTTAACTTTTCTATAGCTTCATCTGTTAGGCTTATAATCTCACTGTCCGTTGTAGATAACATTTCAATAACGGCGGAAGTGGGAAGGGCGGACATTACTTGAGCACCGATTGCTTTTCCATCTCTCATTAAGTCCGTGGCCTGTGAATACCCTACAAATTGTGCCTTTGTATCGTCAATTGTCATGTCATAAGCCTCGAAAATTACTTCTGTAAGGTCTTTAGCTCCACTACCCGGTGCGCCGGGCACAAACGATTTTCCAACTAAATCTTCAACTGATTCGACACCGCTGTCTTTTTTAACAACTACTTGGCCGGCATCAGAGAAAAGGGTAGAGACCACTCTCACATCTTTAAACTCTCGCCCTTCGAACTGGTCTGTTCCATTGTAAGCGTTGTATAAGACGCCGAGAGTGGACAGCCCCATCTTAATACTGCCTTCTTGCATTAAATTAAGATTTTGTACACTTCCGTCTGATGATTGGGAAGCTACTTTCACGCCATCCACTTCATCATTCCAAATGTTAGCCAGTGCAGCTCCCATAGGATAAAAGTTTCCAGTAGTTGTGGCGGTACTCAATTCAATATTTAATACATCAGATGATCCTTCGTCCCCGTTTGCCGATGTTGAACTATCCTCACTACAGCCAGCAACAGCTACTAACAATCCTGCCAGTAACATAAAAACAAGAGTCTTCTGTTTCAACATAACCCCTCCTAAAAAATTTTTATACAGAAATAGATGTTTCATCTGGGTTTCTTAATTGGTTCTTTTTTATGCTTTTCTTTTGCCAAAGGAAGATAGCTGTTACAACAATCAACGAAAGTAAACTAACAACGTAACTTGGTAAAATTAAACCAAAACCAGCTGCTCCCAATAATACTCGTTGTACGAAGTTAGGCTTGGTTAAAAACCAATTAGACATGGCCCCGGCCAAAGCAATAACCCCAATTATTCCGGTGATAATAGCAATAGAGCTGCTTACCACGCTTCCCTCTATGAAGAGTAATACAGGGTTATAGAGAAAAAAGTAAGGAATAATAAACCCTATCAGTCCAAGACGCACGGCTGTTATACAAACTCTGGTAAAGTTCGCCCCTGCGATTCCTGACGTAACAAGCGCTGCCAGGGCAATCGGAGGGGTGATCTCCGAAAGTGCGGCATAGAAAAAAGCAAACATATGACTGACGAGAGGAGGAACGCCCATTTCAGCTAAAATGGGGACAGAAATGGTAGCGGCGATGATATAAGAAGCCGTAACCGGCACTCCGG
This sequence comes from Bacillus piscicola, assembly GCF_022458745.1. Classification (GTDB taxonomy): domain Bacteria; phylum Bacillota; class Bacilli; order Bacillales; family Marinococcaceae; genus Alteribacillus_A; species Alteribacillus_A piscicola. The sequence continues at coordinate 53,020 of NZ_JAJJJF010000001.1, read as the reverse complement.
TACCTAACAAAATGGTAAGCAGCATGGTTAATATAGCTGCCAAAAGAATCGAACTACCAGCCAAACTTAGAATACTGTTGCCCACTACTAACCCTATGCTCGTTAAGGAAATCGTACCTACCACTATCCCGACAACCATGCAAGCAGCGCTGATGATTAATACATTCCTAGCACCCTCTTCTAGTGCACCTATAATATCTTTTAGCCCCATCCGCGTTTCTTTACGGATCCAGCTTGCGATAACTGTTGTCACGATAGCTCCTAATGCAGCATAGATAGGTGTGACTCCGGTTACAAGCATATAGACTAATACCACAACAGGCAGTAGCAAATGACCTCCATCTTTCATAACGTCTTTCAATTTCGGGATTTCTTCTGCTGATAAACCTTTTAATCCTAGCTTTTTTGCTTCAAAATGAACGGACGTAAAACACATCGTAAAGTAAAGAATAGCAGGAATGATTGCAGCCAAAATGATAATCCGATACTCCACCCCTAAGAAAGTTGCCATGACAAAACTAGCAGCACCCATAACTGGGGGAGCAAGCACGCCTCCTGTTCCTGCCACTGCCTCGACAGCTGCGGCAAAGTGAGACTTGTAACCTGTTCTTTTCATCATTGGAATGGTGAAGGTTCCTACGGTTGAGGCGTTGGCAATACCACTTCCATTTATCATTCCCATCATTCCACTGCCGATTACAGCAACTTTTGCCGGTCCCCCTGCTGATTTACCGGAGATGGTGAGTGCTAGGTTGTTAATAAACTTTATAAATCCGCTTCGTCTTAGAAAAGCCCCGAATAAGATGAACATCGAAATATAGGTAGCGGCTACGCCGGCAACAACCCCGAAAACACCTTCTGCTCCCCACCACATGACGTCAATAATTCGTTTCAGGTCGAATCCTACATGACCCAGAGATCCCGGAATATACTGACCAAATAAATTATAAAGCAGAAAAGTAGCGGCCAAGACAGTCATCGGTAAACCTGCTGCTCTTCTTGATGCTTCAAAAGTCATTAGAATCCCTATTGCTCCAAACCAATAGTCCGGTAGAATATGCATACCACCACGTTCTAAATAGGCGTCATACATAAACAAAAAATATATAACAGAGGAAACCGTCGCGATGATACAAACAAAGTCCCAAGCTGTTGGAACTTTTCTTTGTTTTCCTTTCTTACTCTTCACAGCCGGGAACAGTAAGAAAATCAACACTGCCATAAATCCAAAATACCAAACACGATGTTTCACGGCTTCGAGAGAACTAAACCCTGTTATATAAAGTTGAAACAACGACCATAAGACAGCGACAATCGTAACTATTTGAACCATCGGACCTACATATTCGCGAAATTGCGAGAAATGGAGAGCTACTCTATCTTCCTCGCTATTTTCATTGTTTTGTTTCTTTTCTTCGTCAGTGATAGTACTCACAATACTTCCCTCACTTTCCTTCGTGCCAGTATTGCTACGAGTTTTTCTGAAAGGGGCTTCATTGTGAGGTTTTGATTAAAGTAAACGCTTACATTATAATTTGATCACACTTGAGTCAATTTCATAATTCAAATACAGTGGTTTAAATACGAATGATTCGAAAAAGATTGCACTGCTTTTTTAATTTTCACTGCAGGCGGACGCTTTCCGCGGGCATGGCTTAAGCCCTCCTCAGGCCAACACGATGTTGGTCACAAAGGCGTTGCCACAGGACGTGGCGTCTTTAGCCTTTGAACCTTAATCCCGCTACCTGCGGGGTCTTAAAGCTCATGCTATTCCCGCAGGAGTCGCCGCCTTCCGTTACAATCAATAATAGATAATCATGAAACTAAACGTATAATATATTATTTGTTTGTTTTATTGTTCGTAAATTTATTCTAAATAAGCACTTGTAAAATTGATTCACTTCATTTACTTTTGGTACTTACTCAAGAATTTTCCTTATCTTGGTTTTTAATTATATGAGATTTGGGAGCCCCGATCGGTGATTCGCGAAACCACGTACCCATTTTTGAGACAACCGGCACATCCTGAATGGTATAGAAAAGAGCTTGCTCCGTTTCTGACGTGTTGCAGTGCTCATGTTCAGACCAAGGGGAAGCAATAAACACATCTCCCGCCTCCCATTCAACCTTTTCACCATCTATAATGGAATAGCCCTCGCCTTTCACAATAATGCTTAAGGCCAGATTCGTATGTCGGTGTGGTTTGTTCCGTTCACCTGGTTCAAATATTTGGGCTACCATATTCATCGTGGGGGATACCCCGTATGATTCACCTGTATCCTCATGAACTAAAGCAATCGTTCCTCTCCCATCCCCCATGAAGTCTTCAGACAACGATTCTTGTAATTTCGCTTCAATATCTTTCCATTTCCAAATATGAGGGCGAACATAAGGCTTCTTTGATTTTTCCAAAAATTCCTTGTAACTCATCATGTCTCGTTTAGGTTCATTCAACCATAACTCCCCCTTTTTCAAGATGACGTACACCAATGTTACACCCTATGAAATATTAGTGTACTTTAGAACAAAAAAAGCTTACTGTATAAATAGTTTCCATACCTTTTTACATTGTTTTCGAATGAAAGAAAGGGAGAGAGGATTTAGTGATAACTCATTTCTTTAGACAACCTGGACGTAATTTCTTTTAGCTTTTGAACCTCTTTTGCATGCGGCTCTGTACGTAAATTCCCTGAAAAACCGATTATAGATATTACAGCTAACATACTCCCTGAATCACTAAAAACAGGAGCGGTAATGGCTGAACCACCAGGAACACCCTCATGCACGGTATCTCTTAACGAATAGCCATTTTCTCTGATTTTTTTCAGTTCATTCTCAACCGCTGCTCTGTCTAAGTTGTACTGTTGAATTTCCTTTTTTATAAATTCATCTATTTGGTCAGACTCCATAAAGGCAGCAAAACATTTACCCGTAGCACTTCTGAGAATAGGTGGTCGATAGCCGACCTGAATTTCCACACTTATCGGTTGCCCACTGGACTCATATTTCACAACGACAGGGCCCTCTTGTGTCCAGATATTCAACGCAGATGATTGATTTAATTCCCTTCGTATTTCCTTTAAGTAAGAATCCGATATGGAGACAATATCGTTATCACGTAACGCCTGTAAGCCTACTTCCAGCAGCTTAGAACCAAAACGATACGTATGCGTTGTTTTATCTTGCACCAATGCCTCCACCCGTAAAAAACTCACGATGTACTTCTGTACTCTACTTTTTGACATATTCGTTAAGCGGGCGATATCCGACAATGTTAAAGGTTCAGGGCTTTGTTTAATGCAATCTAAAATAGAAAAAGCATTTTCTACCGATTGAATCCCTTGAATCTTTTTCTCCTTCTCATTATTCACGGACAATTTCTCCACTCTCCCTGCTTTTACTTTTCCATTTGGCTTATTACCGTTACTAAAAAGACGGGCCTTGGCCTTGTGAGCACTTCATCAGACCTCTTCATCTATCTTTCTAGTTCATACTGGTTTCATGGACGCTCCATGAAACCTAGTTTCCGACTAAATGGGTAGTTTTTGGTCTTATGACGACTCTATGAGACTAAGTTTACGCCTATTCCTCTGGCCTTTGGTCTCATGGCACGAGAAGACATACGGTGCTGTCGACACTTTCTTTTTTTAGAACGCTGTTTACGAGTTCTAAACTTGTAAAGTTTCCATACCTCCTGCTGCACATTGGTCCAGAACGCGGGTCAAAAGTCTCCATTCGGGTTGGATGAAACGTACCTGCATGCCTCGGTAAGTTAAATAGTCGTGTTTTTCCACCTTCGTGTTTCATTCTCCGGAAGAATGTATTAATGTATAGAATAGTTTAAAAAATATTTTAATTATTTAAAATTCAAAGGGGGATTACATTGAGCCAGGATAGTACGTTACGTTTAATGGCAATACGTCCAGCAAAGTTGAAGATGAGGCAGTTTCTTAGGGATAAACAGGTCACTCTTTATGCAGGTGAACGAGAAATAACCGGCTTGTACAAAGAAATGAGTGAAATGATCAAGAATCGTGTCAATAAAGAAAAGCTGGTGGACAAGGCAAAAGTATTCAAAAAGTCCACGAGCTACATAACGAAAATCGATCATTTAGATTTTGACATCACCCCCTTGCTTGAGTGGTCAGAAGATCATCGCGATGATTTGGTAAAGACGATTAATTTCAAGGAAGAACTGTCTAAACTTTACAGCAGTAGACCACAAGAAATTATTGATTCCCCATCCTTTACTACCTCTTATACTCAGGTAATGGACACCTTACTTTCTAACAGCATTGACCCACCCCACAACATGAACAATGATGAGATCATGACAGCATTAAGGCTGATGCATTTGCTGAAACAGGCGGCTACTACTGATATCAATCAACAGTTCCCAAGTCATTTGACCCTTAAACGATTATTAAGTGATTTACACGTCGTACTTCCGACGGATATCGATCTGCAGAAAGTAACACCCTCCTCTAGCGACAAAGAGGAAACAGAAGAAGAGGAAACAAATGATAACGAAAACGAGTTGGAGGATCGGCGGCTGAGGGAGCGGTTGAAAGATTTAGAAACAGCACATCGTGAACTGTCGAAAGTACCGATAGATGAAAGGTTCATAAGTATCCCAAAAATAGACAAACCGCTTATTTCTAAAATAAAGTCCATGGAAGAAACGATCACCAAATTGGAGATAGAAAAAGAGAAATGGTACGCAAAGGAAAAAATGGATGATAAGAATTCTTCGTTCGGCGAAAACGTTGTGATGAATAGTAACGAAGCCGAAGAAATGGTACTTTCAAAACAAGGCATGCAGCAACTTAATGACACCACCAAAAAGCTACTACAAGAAGTAAATGTCGATATCGAAAGGATAAATCCTATAAAAGCAGTACATAGGATTGAAGAAGAAATGGCGTATACAAGTTCTCTCGTCAAGTCAGAGAAGTCATTTTCCACGCAGCTGGCCCTAGGCGGAATTTATTTAAATAAACAGAAGTTTGGCGAATCAATCGGACTTATGCCAAGGAAGAAAACATCTTTCATTCCTACATTTCCCATAGAACAGTGGACATTCAAAGCAGGAATTGGTGACTTATTGAAAGTAAAACAAACCATCAAGACATATGAACTTGGGGAGTTTGCCCATATTGAAAATGTACTAGCCGGTGAGTCCAGAGAACGGTCTCATCGTCGTCTTCACGTACAAGAAGAAACAATGTTCGTGGAAGAAGAACGTGAAACGACAAGTGAACGTGATTTACAAAGCACGGAACGTCATGAATTACAAAGTGAAGCAGAAAAAACGATTAAAAATGAAATGGGTATGGAAGCAGGCCTCCAAATTAGCGGATCTTATGGCCCTGCCGTAAGTTTTTCATCTTCGCTAAATGCGAGCTATTCCAACTCGATCGAAGAATCACAACGGAAAGCAAGCTCTTATTCAAGAGATGTCACTGAAAAGGCCGCTGAACACATCAAGGAACGTATTCAGGAAAAACAGAAGCAACGACTCATGGAAGAGATAGAAGAGACAAACATACACTCCATCGATAACTCTGAGGCAGCTAATGGCCATGTCCGTGGTATGTATCGGTGGTTGAATAAAATCTATAATGCCCAAGTTTTCAAATATGACCAGCGAATGATGTACGAGTTCATCATCCCTGAACCGGCTGCTTATTTTTTATATGCCCTGGTAGAAAATCCGCCAACTGATTTGGAACTGGAGAAACCGGAGATTCCAGATTATGATGGCAAGCCGCTTAAACCTGAAAATATAACGAGATCAAATTACCAGGGCTTCGTTAGTAAATATCAAGTGACTGACGCCCCAGAACCTCCATCCGCTTTTAGAGACGTCGCTTATTTTGACAAACAGGACGGAGAAACGATAACCGACTACGGTCGTTCCGCTAAAATCGAAATCGATCCCGACTACGAAGCATACGCAGCGACCGTTATGAGTGATTATATTTTCCATAAAGACAAAGAACACCATTTCAGAGTGATGATCGGTGGCACCAGGTTCGATGTATCCAATGCTTGGGGATCCCAATACAAATCATTTAATGGACGACGAAAGGAGCTCTCCGTCGCTGTTCACTTATTTCGCTCATCCAGCTTTGCCTTGGCAATCGATGTTCATTGCCGCTTAACGGGGGAGGGTTTTTCTAAGTGGCAGCATGAAATGTATGATGCCATTATGCAAGCATATCAACAGCAACAGATGGATTATGAGGAAGCGGTAGCCGCGAAATCAATCGAGCAAGGCGTGCAAGTACTGGGACGAAATCCTCTAGAGAATCGTCGTTTGGAGCAAGAGGAACTGAAAAAACTTGTGATCATGATGTTATCTAAAACTACGAATATAAGTAAAGACAGCTTTCACCCATACTCCTCTGAGCCTCTCATGGATCTGGATCAAGCTTATAAAAATGGATCTTCTATACGTTTTTTGGAGCACGCCTTTGAGTGGCATAATTTACTGTACGTGTTGTATCCGTACTTTTGGGGACGAAAATCCCGCTGGATTTCCGCTTTACATTTCACAGATCCCGATCCTGATTTTGCGGCCTTCTTGAAGGCAGGAGCAGCGCGGGTGCAGCTTCCGGTACGGCCAGGGTTCGAACGTGCTGTGGCCCACTTCTGCCAGTTTGGTGAAGTGTGGGAAGGAAACGACATTCCATTACGGGATGACGAGTTATACGTACCAATCGTGGATGAAATTACGGAAAGCTTAGATAAGCCACAGGGGGAAGTGCCATATCCAGAAGATTCCGAGCCATGGGAGGTAACCATTCCAACATCACTTGTTATGTTGCAAAACGTAGAAGATGTTCCTGAAATCCGAGACATCATGACAGGGGAACCAGTTAATATAACAAAAGCGCAGTCTTAAGTCACCCGGACATCTTCTATTATCTAGTTGGGAAAGGATGGACAAAAAGGATATGGACCACTATATACTTGTTGCTGCGGTTGATTATGGATTTGATGGTGGCACATCCGACTTTAGAGTGGTGTGTGACAACCGGATGAAAAGGCTCATTGCTCGAAATAAAAAAAAGAAAGACATGACATTTCATATTTATGATTTTCTACGCGGGGAGATCGTCACCCATGAAGTAACGTATAAGAAAGGAAACAAGAAACAAAGCAAAAAAGTACAAAATAAGTACAACCGAATCTCAAAAGCAAATTATCGTTCCGTGAACCATGGAACGTACAACAGTTATCGCTTTAGAGATGGTCAAGATAACGTTATGTCTATAGTGGATGTATATAAGGCAGTACAAGACATTGGGGACCATTCCCCTGGCACCCTTATGGAGCTAAGTTTCTTTTCCCATGGGTGGATGGGAGGTCCCATTCTTGTGAACAGTTACGACGACAGAGAAGCAAACATTCAATTGCACCCCTCTCTCCCAAGCTTCACACACAGTTTTCGCGGAGCTTCGTCACGTGATCCCGACGACAAAGATCCGCGTGGGGAACTTGATTTTATCCCGCCAACCATGACCAACCAAAATTTACAACACTTTCAACATGCGTTTCATCCTGATGGGTATGTATGGTTATGGGGATGTGCCTTTCCCCGTACCATCCACCAAATTTTATACAGAATAGAAAAGCATTCTATGTACCGGGCGAACGGTGTAGGAGATGAATCCCTTTTTGAGTTTACGACCTTTACAAAAGAAGAAATAAGTCTACTAGAAAGCTACTTGCAGTCTCACAACCAGCGGTTTCCGAACAAAGGAAAAGTCGAAATAAAATTTAAATATTTAAAACACTTCTTTTGCCTAGCCAGCCAAAACACGTACGCCTACCAAATTGCCAGAAATGCTAATGTGAAAACCTATGGAGCAGTACTCGGGACGTACTCCATATACGAAAAAGGAAGATTACCTCTATTAAAAGTAGATGGTTCGTTCAGACGACATTTTACATTCTATAAAAATTACTTAGGGTTCGACTTTGATCCGGAGGGCAGAAACTACGGGGAATACCTCCCAGGAATGGACTGCCCTTCCCCAGCATCCCCATAATTACAGATGTCCTGCACGAGTCTACTCTTTAGGTGCGGGCAACCTTTTCTTTATTAGGCTTAATAAACGTCTCCCGGTCAGTTTTGGTCCTACGACGCCTTCATAAGACCAATTTTACGATCTTTCCACTGGTTTTTGGTCTCATGACTCGTTCATGAGGCCTCTCTCTAGTTCTCTAGCAATTTTTGGTCTTTTGGGCGCTTCATAAGACCGGTTCTTCCGATAAAAGAGCGGATTTGGTCTTTGGACAGCTTTATAAGACCAAGTTTACGCTCATTCCCCTGGTTTTTGGTCTTTTGAGCGATCCATAAGACCAGATTCACGTGTGAATCCCTAGCTTTTGGTCTTTTGGCGCCTTTATAAGACCTCTTTCTCTCGTTCTCTAGCAACTTTTGGTCTTTTGGGCGCTTCATAAGACCGATTCTTCCGATAAAAGAGCGGGATTTGGTCTTTGGACGGCTCTATAAGACCAAGTTTACGCCCATCCCCCTGGTTTTTGGTCTTTTGAGCGATCCATAAGACCAGAATCACGTGTGAACCCCTAGCTTTTGGTCTTTTGGCGCCTTTATAAGACCTCTTTCTCTCGTTCTCTAGCAATTTTTGGTCTTTTGAACGCTTCATAAGACCGATTCTCCCGATAAAAGAGCGGGATTTGGTCTTTGGACGGCTCTATAAGACCAAGTTTACGCCCATTCCCCTGGTTTTATTTTGACCCAGTCTTTTCTACAATATCGGAGGTTAGGTGGGGCCCTTGTTTGTAATACCCTTTATTGATGAAAATTGAAATAAAAATTGTTCCAAGAATAGCGGCGATGACAAATGACCCTAAGTTTAATCCAACTCCTACTAATAGGACATAGCCAATTGCACCAGTCATCAGAATATAATAGGATGCCGGGATAATCACTTTCCTAATAACATTTCCTTCTTTTCCAACTAAGCCCACTGCAGCTGAAGCCATGATTACATTATGAACACTAAACATGTTCCCCGCTGCTGCCCCAACACACTGAAGCGCCACAACCCAGGATGGCGTTAAATTCGAACTTAAGGCCATTTCTACTTGGAATTGGCTAAACATCAAGTTGCTAAATACATTACTTCCAGCAAGAAATGCTCCCATGGCGCCGATAACCGGTGCGATAAAAGCCCATGAATTTCCGGCGAAAAATGTTAAGCCGCTTGCTAGAGTAGAGGGAATACTTTCGAATCCTGCTGCACCGCCTCCACTTTGAAGAAACACCTGTACCATGGGAACCGCGAATATTAATGAAGCAGCCGCCGCGCCAATTGTCACAATGGATGACTTCAAAGCCTTTTTGTAGGTAGGCCAATCGATACCATGCAGCCAAATGGTAAGAATGGAAACGATTACAAAAACGGTGCCAGGTGATGCTAATAAATCAATACCTGTGCTAATATCGGTTCCAAAAAGATTAGTAAATACAATGGTTGTTTTTCCTAACCATGAGGAAACAGGCAAAAAGGATACGTTGCTGATAAATAACAAAGCGGCCATGATAATATAGGGCAGCCACGATTTAAAAGTGGAAAATGAAGCGATTTTTTCTTCTTCTACTTTCAACACGCCAATCCACTCTTTTTCCCAGTTGGATTTATCACCAAATTGCCACACCGTATCTTTCGGCATGAACCACCCTTTTTTCGCCGCTATTACTGCGGGTATAAGTCCTAACAGTCCACCGAATAAGGAAGGGAACTCAGGACCTAGGAACATCCCTGATAGAATGTAAGGTACAGATACGCACAATCCTCCGAAAATAGCAAATTTCCACGCCCCGAAGCCCTCTTTAAATGATTTGTTTTTTCCAAAAAAACCGCAAAGCAATACAACCATAAATAAAGGGACAAATATCCCTACCGCGCCATGAATGAGTGCTACTTTTTCTCCCATTTCCAAAAGAAATTGGTCCCAAGAGGAGACGTTGAGAAGAGAATTCATCCGTTCATCCCGGCCGCTTCCCAATCCATCACTTACCCCAATCCAAATAGGTGCTCCGGCCGCACCAAAGGATACAGCTGTACTCTGGAAAATCATAACCATCAAAGCAGCCGACATGGCAGGAAAGCCTAGAGCTACTAATATGGATCCAACCACTGCTCCTGTAGATCCATACCCAGCCGCACCTTCTAAAAAAGCACCGAAGACCCACAAGAGAATGATCACTTGAATTCTTCTGTCTTGTGTAACACCTGTAATACTTTTTCTAATTACACCCAATGCGCCACTCTCTTTCAATGTATTGAGCAAGAGTAATGCACCGAATACAATATACAAAATGCTAAACACAGTAGTGACCCCGTCCACACTAGCGGCAGAAATTTGATTAACAGGTATCTGCCAAACGAAAGTAGTTATAAGTAACACGGATATAAAGGCGAGCAACATGGAAGTTCTCGCTGTCCAGCGCAGAACCACTAGCAATAAAAACAATATCATGATTGGTATAACTCCAATAACACAAAGCAACCATAAATCCATGGTATTCCCCCCAAGTATGTGATAAAAAACTTCCTTACATCTGATTATTCAGTAAATTTAAGCGAAAGGGGCATGATTAACTGACTCAGGTTTGCGTTACACCAAGTCAGTTAACTCATGCCTTACATGAACATGAAATTCTTATAACCTTGAACGCTTATTTTTCCGGCAAAATAGAACTCTTGTCGGCTACTTCATCTTCCACAACGTGCTGAGTTTTTGTTCCGACAGGTTCCTCTAAAAACCATGCTCCCATACCAGAAACAGTTGGAACATCTTGAATGGTATATAAAATAGCATTTTCAGTGTCAGAGGTGTTGCAATGTTCGTGCTCAAGCCACGCTGGAGAGAAGAATACATCTCCTTTTTCCCATTCGATCTTCTCGCCATTGATGACACTATATCCTTCTCCCTCAAAGACGACAAAGATAGCAAAATTACTGTGTTTATGCGGATTATTATGTTCGCCCGGTTTCAATACCTGCACCAAAGCATTGATATTAGGCGAAACACCATAAGCGTCTCCCGTATCTTTATTGACAAGCGATACTGCGCCTCTGCCATCCCCCATAAAATCCGAAGAAAGAGAAAGATCTAAGTGTTTCATGATATCCTTCCCTTTCCAAATACAAGGGCTCACCGTCGGCTTTGTGCTTTTTTGAAGAAAATCTTTGTAATTCATAAAATCTGCTTTTGAATGACTCATTAATAATAGCCTCCTTGTTGTACACTAATGGTTAACAATGTACGCCATTAGTGTATTTGAGTGTAATTCTACATGGGACGCGTATAAAAATCAATAATTAATTAACAATTTCATGAATTCTATTTACGTGTTATCGCCCATTTATTGTTCTGTTCCTTGATAAACCTGATGAGATTTAGAGATATGTTATAATTCATTTACAGTTTTTCGCAATTCCTGCAGGGTGAGACAATAGGCCCCTGCCTAAGTAAGCGGTATTGTTTTTGAGATAATTGTCTTGTATGCTAATCTGAATCATAGTAATAAATAAAGTGATGGTGAGTAGTCTTGAAGGAGAGGGCTTTAAAAACGAAGGGGATCCAATCCCTTGAGCGTGCGGTGTATATTTTAGATGAAATAAAAAATAATCAGGGTCCCATAACACTTACAGAGCTTTCCCATAAAACATCCATGTCGAAAAGCAGCCTACAGAAATACCTTGTAAGTTTTATGAAGACGGATGTATTACTTTACGATGAATCGACAAGAACATACAATCTAGGTTCCAAATTGATCGATCTTGGCTTACATGCACTAAATAGAATGGATGTTATCTCTATCATTGACCCATTTTTAATAAAAATCAAAGAAGAACTGAATCAATCATCCATCCTTTCCTTATGGACAGAGCAAGGGCCAATGATTGTGAAGTATCAAGGCAGCGGAAGATCAATAAATGTAGAAATAGAAATAGGCTACCGTCCTCCCCTGCTCGTCAGCTCAGTCGGAAAATGCTTCGTTGCATTTTTACCGGAGCCTGTCACCAAACATTTAGTGGAAAAAGAGATCGCCACTTACAACTTAGACGAAACAGCGGTTATGAACGAGATAAATGAAGTGAGAGAAAAGGGGTTTGCGTCGAGGGATAGGCAGTTTGGTGATTTACCAGGAAACCATACAATCGCATGCCCAGTCTTTGATCACACAGGAAGAGCTGTGGCTGTAATAGGGTTAATAGGCTTTACTCACGATTTCAATACAGCACCAAACACGAAAGAAGTCATGAAGTTAAAAGAAATTTCAAAAAACATTTCCGAGCTACTGGCACACCAAATGTGACGGAAAGAATATATGGTTCAATGACTAAGATGGTGGCGTGATTTTACTCCACCATTTTTTTGTCAAAGATGTAAGGGACCTGCCAATTCCTGCCCTTAAAAAACATCAACTAGACTTATAAGACCGCTTTGTCTTGTTTTCTAGCATTTATTGGTCTTTTGAATGCTTCATAAGACCGGTTCTTCCGATAAAAGAGCGAGGTTTGGTCTTTTGACGTCTCCATAAGACCAAATGTACGACCTTTCCCCTCGGTTTTGGTCTTTTGGCAAGCTCATAAGACCACTTTGTCTTGTTTTCTAGCATTTATTGGTCTTTTGGGCGCTTCATAAGACCAGATGTACATGAAAATCTCTGACTTTTGGTCTTTTGGCGCCTTCCTAAGACCGCTTTGTCTCGTATTCTAGCGATTTTTGGTCTTTTGAACGCTTCATAAGACCGACTCTCCCGATAAAAGAGTGGGATTTGGTCTTTGGACGGCGCTATAAGACCAAGTTTACACCCGTCCCCCTGGTGTTTGGTCTTATGAACACGGCATGAGATCCGTTTTTCATGTAATCCGATGTTTTTTGATCCTTCTTCCTTTTCTTAGCTCCTCCGCCTGATCTTGACAGCCTTATGGAAAGGTGACTGATCGAGTGAGCATGCCGGGCGCACCACAAAAAAAAATCCTTTTCACAAGGATTTTGAGCCTGGTATTGCTTACATGGTTTCGTGATTTTCTATAGCTAAAAGGTCGTTCACTCTTCAGTTTGTTGCATTTGAGCTACGAAACGGAGTACCTCATCCTTGGATATCCCCAAATCTCGTGCTTGTTTTATTAATTCTATCCATTCTTTTTCCTCCACCGCCGTTTCACTTTTCCCCATCCCCATTAGTCCTTTCATTTTGGTTATCATGACTAACAAATCACTCCCCATACCATACAGAGTACAGGACGAAGTTTAAAATTAGGTAAAAATTTTAAACATTTTGAATAAATTTGTACCCAAAACCTCGTACGGTAACAATATACTGTGGCTTAGATGGATTTTTTTCGATTTTCTTTCTGAGACTGCTTACATGAACGGACACGACTTTCACATCGCTGTCGTTCTCGAGGCCCCAGATGGAATCATAAATATGCTCCACACTGAACACTTGATTGGGGTTTTGTGACAATAACAGCAGAACTTGCATTTCTTTGGCGTACAGGTGAATGTTCTGTCCCGCTCTGGTCACGGTATAACCAATGGTATCAATATGAAGGTCTCCAAATTGTAACGAACGGTTGGATGAGGCTGATTGTTGAACTTTGGTGACGTAGCTACGGCGGAGAAGTGCTTTCACTCTCGCGACCAATTCTCCAGGATCAAAGGGCTTCGTCAAATAGTCGTCAGCTCCACGCTCCAACCCGCATATTTTGTCATCCGCCTCTCGTTTGGCGCTTACACATAAGACAGGGGTGTTTTTATCCTCTTCTCTTAGTTTTTGACATACTTCAAAACCGTTCATTCCAGGAAGAAGAATATCTAAAATAACTAAATGCGGAGAGTGTTCTTCTACTAACTGCAAGGCCTCTATGCCGTTAGCCGATGTGATCACGTCATAGTCCTTTTGCAAATACAACGTAATCAACCTTTGAATGTCCTCATCGTCCTCCACAACAAGAATTGTTTTTCTAGTCATTTTTCCCCTCACACCTTTCTACTGTCAACCTCTCCTATAAAGAGGAAGGGTGAAAAAAAATGAACTTCCCATCCCTTTTATGCTTTCAACCCAAATGTGACCCCCGTGGTATTCAATAATTTCTTTGGAAATCGCAAGCCCTAATCCGACATTGCCCCCGCTTACCTGTCGGGACGAATCCTCGCGGAAAAAACGTTCAAACACAAAGGGCAAGGATGACGCTTCTATTCCCGTCCCCGTGTCATGGATCGCGATCACCATCTGTCTGTTTGTCTGTTTCAGCGTTAGAGAGGGAACAACAGCAGCAGTCGTCTCTTCCATGCGTTGGTTGGCTATGTCGCCTTGATTCTTCACGGTTTCCTCTGCTACTTCAATCGTAATCACGCCATTTTCATTGGTGTACCTGATCGCATTGAAAACTAAGTTGGTCATCACCTGCTTCATTCGATCCAGATCAACATACACGAATTCATTTCTTTCTGTCATATCTACATGATTTTCCAAATGAAAATGAATATGATGTAAGGTGACGTCCTCGTTAAAGCTTTGTAAAAAATCATGAATAAAATCATGTGTTGGCATATCGTTCCACTTAAATACTAATTGGCGCGTCTCCAAGTTTGATAGCTGATACAAGTCCTGAATTAAACGATCGATAAACAATATCTTTTCATACACGATCCTAAGATATTTTTCATTTGATGCATCAATGATGCCGTCCATCATTGCCTTGATGTAACCAAGTAATGAAGTCATTGGTGTCCCCAAGTCGTGGGAAATACTAGATAAAAGATCTCGGCGCGAGCTTTCCGTCTTTTGTAACTGTCGAGTCTGGATCGCTAATTCTTCTGTTCGCTCCTGAACACGTTGTTCGAGTTCCTGGCTAAGCAGCTCCAGCTCCCTATTCACTTCCAGGATGTCTTTCACTGCTTGTTGTAACGTAAGATGCGTATGCACTCTCGCAAGTAGTTCTTCTTTATGGAAAGGTTTGGTTAAGTAATCATTCGCGCCAGCTTGAAACGCTGTCACGATATCTCCGATTTGATTACGAGCGGTTACCATTAATATCGGAAGTTCTGTCAGGGAAAACCGTTCTCTCAGTCGTCGGCACACCTCATAACCGGACATGCCTGGCATCATGACATCCAGAATGACTAAGTCAAAAGAAGAGGATTCTTTTACTTTTTGTAATACGTCGTTGCTCTTTTGCACGGTAACGACTTCATAGCCTGCTAATAAAAGATGATTGGACAACACCTGAATATTGACTGGTTCATCATCTGCAAGTAAAATTCTCCCGTCTTTTTTGATGGTCGGCCTTTCTAACGGTATTAAAGCGTCTGTTAGATCCAACGCTTCCTCGTTCTTGGCTGCCGGAACAGAGAGTGATACCTCCCCTTCCTTTTCTGCCGAGATCGGCAAGCTGAACGAGACACGCGTTCCTGTTCCGAATTCAGAATCAATCGCAATGCTGCCTCCGTGTAGCTCTACTAGTTTTTTTGTAATAGTAAGACCTAACCCGGTTCCACTTTGCGATAAGGTAGGAGAGTGTATTCCTTGTTCAAACTCATTAAATACTCTGCTTTTTTCTTCCTCTGTCATGCCAATCCCTGTATCGGAAACAGTAATGGTTAGAATATTGTCGTTCTTTTCAGCTGTCACGGCAATCGTGCCGATTTCTGTGAATTTTATCGCATTGCCGATCAGATTATGCAAAATTTGCTGTAACCTTTTTTCGTCTGCTTGAACGAAAGGAAGTTGTTCCGGAATACGATTGCTAAGTTCGACTTTTTTACTTGTAAGTAACGGCTGTACAATGGATAGGACAACATCTGTCATGTTCTTCATACTGATGGGCTTTGTTTTGAGTTTCATTTCTTTATGCTTTAATTTCGAGTAATCAAGCAGGTCGTCTACTAAGTGAGCTAAATGACGGCCGCTGCTTATAAGAATAGATAGGTTTTTTTTCATGGTGTCATTTAACGGACCCGCGGCCCCGTCACGAAGCGATTCCGCAATCCCGATGATGCCGGTTAACGGGGTACGCAATTCATGGGAGGTATTGGCCAAAAACTCATCTTTCAATCGATCTGTTTTCTTTAACTGTTCTACTACTATTTCCTGGCTTTCTTTTATCTCTCTTTCTGCTCTCTCTTTTTCTTTCCGTAACGTAGTGATTTTATCTGCCAGCGCAAAGGAAAATAAAATAACTTCCAGAGCTGATCCCATTTGCGAGGCATATTTGGTAAAAAAAGTGATGGGGATCACACCTGCATCTGCCAAGGAAGATATTAGGACGCCGACTAAAAAAACAACCCATCCGACTAAAAAGTAGCGCGCCGGCTTATACCCACGTTTTAAACATAACCACGCAACGGTTAGGATGGCAAATACGAGTGTAATCGTTGATCCCATCACCACATTTAATGCGATATCATACCTCCAAAACAATACACCAATAAGGAGAACCTGCACCAAGATGGTCCAATTAAAAAAGCGGTCAAACCAGGGCACGTGCTGGCGTGTCATTAAGAAGCTTTTCGTAAACAATATGGCCATGATACTCGTTACCGCCATAAAAAATACGATAGCCCGGTTGTTCCACCACGGAGCTTCCGGCCATAAAAATTGATACGCCACTCCGTTTAACGTCATGTGTGTAAAAACGAGCGCTAAAATGAATAATACATACCATATGTAACTACGCATCCGTAAGGAAAAAAACAAAAACAAGTTATATAAAATCATGACAGCAGCAAGTCCAAAGTATAACCCTAACAACAAGTATTCGAGCATACTTTTTTCTGAGAAAGCTTCCTCCGTCCACAGTAGTATCGGAAGCTGCATGGATCCTTCACTATTAAACTGTGCATAATACGTATACATTTCTCCTTGCGGTATGGTAACTTCGTAGGTAATGTGGCGGTGATTTCTATCCCGGCGAGAAAACGGAAGCAAATCCCCTGCTACTTCCGAGACAACATGATTACCTTTTGGTTTATACAAGGTTATCTCATCATGAGGCGGGTATGGAATTTCAAGTACAAACTCCTCCCGCTCCGTACGGTTTTCAACTTGAAAACGAACCCAGTAAGTAGAGGTCGTATAACCAAAGTTTGGGGGATTCGCCTTGTTCCGTACGAATTGTTTCAAGACAGCAGCGGATTCCATGTCTGCGATCGTCCACTCTTTTTCTTGATCCTCAAGAATTTCCATTTGTTTCGTAAGGGAGTAGCGTTCCCTATCTTCATGAATTTCCACAACAGCCTCTGCCTTATTGACATGTATCAAATAAAAAAGGAATAACAGGGTCCACCCATACCACTTTCCTCTCATAGGGAGCCTCCTTAACGCCAGAACATGAAAGGTCTTTGATAGTAGTTATTCTTCTAAGGCTCCCGAATATCCTTTATATTTTGACTATTTTCGCAACAGTTGGTAGGCCCCATTGATGGTGTAAGGTGTTAATTTACCGTTTCTTATAGGAAACGCTTATAAACGCTCCCTTTTTAGCGGCTGTCCATACGTTGGAACCCGGGTAAATGAGCTCTCCCTTTTGATTTCGTTTTTGGAGCAGTTTCACTTTTTCTCTTATATAACCAAAGTTGCACAATCCTACGTATTTTTCATTGATATACAGCTTACAAACATCGGAATGCAAATAAACTAATTTGATCTCTCGTCCATAAAGGGACGTATAATAAATACCTCCTTGTAAACGTATCATCTTTTCTCTTCCTTTCTTGGCGGAAGAATAACCCCATCGAACATCGCACGCTCTGTTAGGAGTGGAACCAGGTTATCAAAGATGTGCGTATTGTTTTGATAAATGGAGTAGCCTCCAACATATTTTGCGTGTTTGCGAGTGTTGCGAAATGTTGTCATTTGGGCAAACAATTTTTTGGCTAGCTCTTCTTCCTCTTCTTCTAATGCATATAAAACCAGCCACCCATAAATAGCGGGGGATTCATACGCGACAATTGGCTTTTTACTAGTTCTGTTATATTGTCCGTATATGATTCCGTTTTGTCGCAGTTCCCTTTTTAAAAATTCTAAAAAATGTTCTGTTGCAAATCCTGCTCTAGCCCGGTACAACGCGACAAGAGCTTGATCTATCATATTAATGTCATTGTCAAACATATACTTGTTTCTCTTCACGTCGTAGGATTTGGGGTAGAAAACCTTGTCAATGGGTGCCAGCTGTAAAATGGTTCTCATGTTGTAATAAACGTTATCATCTATTAATCCCCGATCCTTCATCTTCTCTAAGGCGTTAGGTTCGATGTAAGATAACGTGATAACATCACTTGCATAGCGGTCTTTTTTTTCATAATAGTCCGTTAATACTCCTTGATTATTATTGTGGTGAGTAATATAACCTGCAATTAACGCTGCCGTCTCTTCGTATCGAGGACTCCCCCATTTCTCCCCTGCCTGCAGTAACGCATGAATAATCCGTAAGTCATCTACTAGAGCGTTGGTGGAGACTTCACTAGCGCCTTTTTCTGTTAACTTCCAATGAACAAAACCGTTCTCTTCTAAAAAGTAACGATGCAATTGCCGAACCGCGGTTTCAAAAGCCTCTTGATCTCCTTTTTGTAACACATACTCCATCCACAAGCCGAGAGTTTCTGACAAGGTTTCTCTTCCCTTTACCAGATCTATATCTTCCGGACCTTCATCTTTCAAATACGTCGCAAACGTTCCATTGTCATTTTGAAGCCATCTTTTAATAAAGCTCTCCGTCACAAAATTCTCCTTACTCGTTTCACACGCGTAATAAGTGAAAAGGAAGATGACACCTATGAACCCAGCAATTAGGATAACGTATATTTTTTTCACTTCCTTACTTCCTTTTCAGTAGGTTACTGACTTTTTTCAGGCAAAAGAAGGTCAACTGCAATCTTGTGTTGGATCGTTTCCTTGATCACACGGACGATTTGTTCGGATGAGGTTCCGTCTCCATAAGGATTTCGAACCTTTTCCATTTCTTTGTATAACGATGGGTGTTGAATCAGCCGATTGCATTCTTCAAAAATGATCTCTTCTGATGTTCCGACTAGGCGGAGCGTCCCGGCCCTCACTCCTTCTTGGCGTTCCGTCGTCTTCCGGGCAACAAGAACGGGCTTTCCTAACGCGGGAGCTTCTTCCTGAATACCCCCCGAGTCTGTGATGACGAGATAGGACTGTTTCATGACGTGCACAAAATCTTCATAATCTAACGGTTCCACGATGTGAAGGCGTTCGTTCATTTGTAACTCTTTCTTGACTTTTTCTCGGATCACGGGATTTTTATGCACAGGAAAGATTACGTGCACATCAGGATGAATATCTACTAAGCGATTCACCGCCCGATATACGTGCTTTAGTTCCTCAAAATTTTCTCGGCGATGGGTCGTTAACAATATCGTTTTGACGTAAGGATCGTCTAAGAACGGTAACTTTTCTTTCAACGGATTGGGTCTATCAGCAACTTCCAACAATGCATCAATCACCGTGTTTCCCACTACGAAAATATCTTCTTCCTTGATATTTTCCATTAACAAATTCATTCGATTTTGCTTCGTCGCCGCAAAATGGTAGGTGGCCAGGCGTCCTACTAGCTGACGATTTAGCTCTTCCGGAAACGGCGAATAGGGATCGTAGGTTCTCAGACCCGCTTCTATATGAGCGACTGGAACCTTTTGTAAAAAAGAGCTATACGCACCTGCAAAAGTTGTCGTTGTATCACCATGTACGAAAACGAGATCAGGACATTCTTTTTTTATAATAGAGGAAAGGCTTGAAATTATCCGGGTCGTTAATTCTTCTAATGTCTGGCCTTTTCTCATAATATCTAAATCATAATCAGGACGGATATCGAATAACTCTAGCACTTGGTCTAACATTTCGCGATGCTGGGCGGTGTTTACTACAAGACATTCCACGTGTTCCTCCTTTTTTAATGCATTTACGAGAGGGGACATCTTAATTCCCTCCGGACGCGTCCCAAAAATAGTCAATACTTTCATATCCTTCACCGTCCTTCTTTATAATTGCTCCGTTTAGGCGGAACGTTCTTTGTTATTTGTGTCCTTCTTATAGCGTTCCGTTTTGTACCATTTCACTTCCTGCTTATACAGAGTCCGTTTTATTTCTAAAAGCGCCGCATAGCCGACAAGGAACATCCACATTTGCGAATAGGTGAAATACATCAGCAAGATAATGAAGAAGTTTTTGACCGTAAATTGTTTCTTTTCCATACTTATCGCTAAGGCTACTTCGGTAACGAACAGCAGAAAACCGACAACCAGCAACACGTAGGAGACACTTCCAATCGTCAGCTCTAGATCTACAAACAGGTTCGTTACAAATACCAAGTGGGACAGCCATACGCCCCCAAAGAACAAAAAGTAAGTAAAGAAAAAGTAAAACAAGTCAAGAAACACTTTTTTATTGGTAAGCTGCTTCCAGCTAAATAAATATTTAAAAATGACGTACTGATTGCCTCGCGCCCACCTTGTGCGCTGCCGCCACCATACTTTCAGATTCTCCGGTTCTTGTTCCCACGTAATCGCTGCCGGGAAAAACCGAATATAGTACCCGAGATTATAGACCCGAAAACTGAGCTCTGTGTCTTCGGATAACGCTTTCTCATCCCAGCCTCCTAACTGATCAAGAATGGATCGACGGATCGCGAAATTTGTTCCGGGAATGGTCGTCATCTTAAACCAAAACCAGCGACCGGCTTGAGCCAGCCATTGAAAGGTAAGGGTTTCAATGTTAATCAAACGTGTGAGCAAATTTTTGTTTGCGTTGACTACACGGAATTTCCCGACGACAGCACCAGCTTTTTTGTCATGGATTAGCGCTTTTGCAAGCAATCGAATCGCATCTGGCTCTGGTGTGTTATCCGCATCATAGACCGCAATGATTTCGCCGGTTGCTTGTTTCAAGCCTTGATTTAAAGCGCCTGATTTACCTTTTCCAGCAAAAGGAGGTTTCGTATGCACCGCTTTGACAAACGTACAGGTGCTGGCAAAACGATCAATAATAGCACCGGTTTGGTCACTGGAATTGTCGTTAATCACGATAACTTCTAGTTTCTCTTTCGGGTAATGCAAACGAATCATCGACAATAGTGTGTCTTCTATGACGACCTCTTCGTTATGAGCTGGGATTAAAATACTGACTGTCGGCAAGTCTTGATCATCTTTGACTACTTTCTGTTGATACTTTTTATAGTTAATAGAATGTATATAGCCTCCCAACATAAGAAACGCATGATAAAACAACATGAGCCAAATTAGAAATAGCGATATATACAGTATTAGATCTCCCATGCTATCACCCTCCCACTTTCATTCTTCTTCTGTTGACCGCAATAGTGAAGACGGTGAAGGCTACTACTGCCGCACCTCCTGCAACAGCAAATCCCCATACAACACGTTGAACAAATTGTTTGATGTGATATAGCGGGAAATCAATGGAAGAAAAGAGTAGTTTCCCTCTATCTATTTCTGTCACTATCTCCCCCTCGTCTGTCGCAATGGTAATGTTATCCGTAGTCACCGTGATATCGCGCTGTTTTAAATCGATCCAGGAAAGGTTGGGTAATTTCTCCATTTCCGTCACCAACTCTTTTAATCCATCAACTCCTAAATACGGATGATAAAACGCGGCTACCATTCCTCCTTGCGTGAGTTGGTGTCGTTTGGCATTCTCTATCATCTTTTCAATAGGCTGGGAATCGCTCTTTTTAACAAAGCCCATCGTTTCCGGAAGCAGCTCCATTCCATGTAAAAAAGTCGGGGACGTAATGTACGGGGTGCTTCCCATCAACTCCCAATCGTCATCACTTAATTGCAATTGCCCCACGTACGTAGAAAAATACTGAGATACAATTTGATAACCGTGCTGGGACATCGTGTAATGCGGGGCTTCAAAAGCAAGTGGATACAAGCCATAATTCACCAGCTCCTCAATCCCGCGCTCTATTTTGCTTTCCGTGTATTCTCGTTCAAATCTCTTTAACCCATCCACGTATTCTTCATATAAAGTGACGCTGCTAAAATCTTCTTTTTCTTTCATTTCTAATGTTTGATCTGCACTCGTGTAGACGGGTCTGTTATTATCTACATCCCAAAACTCAAACCCTTCCCCTGTTTCACTGGTTCTATATTGGTGCGTATAGCCATGTAAAACGATGCTGGCTCCCTCTTTCTGCATCTCTTTCAATATCTTTAGTAACTTAGGGGTGTCTGAAAAGTGATGCTCCTCCCCCGTAACGGGATTGGTATAAACCGGGATAACCGCAATCATGTAAGGGATCTTCTTCTCCTTTAAGTAATCTGCGGTCGCTTGCAATTTGTCAGGATCCACCAAAGGATGAACGTCCTCCAGTCTCAGATAAGCAGGGTTTACATCTTCTTCTTCTTCTTGAGCGGGAAAGATGTCTTGGAGTCCTTCACCGAACATAATATCCTTGTCATTTAGTAAGTTATCGAATGCAAAATAATATTTCTTTTTCTGTCTTACCATCACAGGATGAATACAGTCTTCTTCGACCATTCTTCCTTCCAATAACACGTCCACCTCGTTATCTAACAGCTCGATTTCAATCGCTTCTTCCGGACCTACGTCCAGCGTCTTTTCACTACCGTCCATGAGCACAATTTCATTGATTCCCACTTCGTGTAGTGGATCCATAAATTGAAAGGCGTCCCCCAGGTACTCGGAATTATATCCGAGCGCTATAAAATACCCTGTATAGTCATCAAACAACGTGATAAATCTCTTCGGTAGTTTTTCCTCTATTTGCCCGAAATAAAAAACATGGGTGACTTGTTTGAGATCCTTCTTTCTTACGTTGTGACTATTAATAAACTCAATATTTTTCGTAAATCCCCCTATTAACATATCCAGTTTCCGCTGGTGTTCGTCCATCTCACCATCTTTGGATGAATAGATAACGAGAACACGAGTATCCTCCTCTTGTTTCGCTGCTAGAGTAAGGGTTACAGGAAATATGGAGCTGACCGCTAACACCAAGGCTAGAATTATGACCAATGCCCTCTTTGGCTGTCGATATCTTGTCATTGGGTAATCCCTTCTTTGCTCTTTTATTCTTTATAACGAACAAAACGATTAAAAAATCCCATGTTAGTCTCTTTTGTCTACTTCTGTCGGCATGTAACGCACATATTTTTTGCGTAAACAGAGTTTTTTTATCGTTTTTTCATAATAGCTGGATAAAAAAATCAATAGTAACACACCAGCCGATGATACAATTCCGTACTTACTTGCAAGCCAATGAACCACATCACCAGCAAAAGGGAGGTGAAATGCGTATATTCCTACCACCGCATCAAAAGTAACAATGTGAGCATCCTGGATTGGATTAGCGTCGCCCTTTGTATAAAAGCCTGTTTCGGCCATGCTGCTTACCCGGTGCGTAACAAGCGCACCGTTTTCCGCAGCAAACATAATGATGGATCCTGTTTTGATTACCCCTGTTTCTTTTAAAAACAACAAATCCCCTTTGGAAAAAGTCGGTTCCATACTTCCGGACAGCACCTTCACAACTTGAAATCCAAACATTTTCGGTAACCTTTCCGGGTGCTGGATATGGGATACGAAAAAGAACATGGCATATAAGAAAATAAAAAGCGAGAAGACAGGTAGCCAATTTTTAAGGTGCTTCATTGCCGTCTCCCGCTTTTCCTTGACTGGGTGCTGAACTTTCCTTGTTAGACTGCGCCTTTTGTTCTGTGCTTGGCTTTTTATCTGTATCTTGTTTTTTCTTCGGTTCCTCTTTTTTCTCTGGCTTCTGTGTGGAAGTGTTCTTATTCTTTTCTTGCTTTGCCTTTTCCGTACTATTAGCTGGAGCTGTATTTGTGCTCTCCTCTTTAGTATTCATGTTTTTATCTTTTTCTTGTTTCGTTTTTTCCGTACTCTTATCTTTCGTTGTATTTTCGCTCTCTTCTTTATTCGTGTTCGGATTGGTGTCCTGCGTTTCTTTTTCTACTTCTTTGCTATCGTCCTTTTTGTCTTTCGGCTCGTTTTTATCGCTTCCCTCATTCTTTTCTCTGTTCTCGTTGGTGTCAGCATTGTCACCCTCTTCACCTTGTTTCTCGTTATCCTCCCCGTCTTTCTCCGTATCGCTGTCCTCTCCTTCTGAATCTGTTTCACTGTCTTCCTCTTCATCAGGCGGAGGGTTATTTACAACCACTCGAGATTGATCAGAAAAAACCCCTTCAAAAGCTGTCACATCAAAAGAAAGCGACTGTCTGTGACAAAATGTTCCTTCTCGATCAGGTGCTTTAAATGTTCGGGAGGTGCTTTCGTGACCGGATAACGAGATATCACCATCTGTGTGTCCCACTACTTGGGCTGCGGTTTGAATGGTAATGTCGTTTACGTTCACATGTGTTTTGTTTCGAATATCAACGGTTATGTTACATCCATTTACTTTCGTCTTAATGTGAAGACCGTCCGCTGGAATATACGCCCTTACCTTTCCGACAGAACTTGCTGTGTCATCAATAAAGTAAGAGAAAGCCCCGAACCCGTTCAGCACGATACTGATAAGAAGGACACTGGTTACAAGGAGGGACATCCATCCTTTCAACTTCATACCTCCCATCTGCGTTTCTTAGGTAAGGCATACAAAACAGCCAAAAGCCGGCTGTTTTGTATGAAATATGTCAGCTTTTTACTGAGGTTGAGGGGTTTGCGTTTGGTTCTCGTATTCTGCACCGTCCACTGTTTGCTTCCCTTCAACGATCAGCTTTCCAGTAAGGTGAGATCCTTGGTATTCATTGCCGGCATCTTTATTTAGGTACACATCAAAACTAACATCAAAGCTGTCCCCAGCGCCTAACTCATGTATAAAACCATCATCACTCGGGAACCACGCTGGATCAATGAAATCTCTACTCAAAAATGCCGAAACGGGCTTCGTAATGCTTTCTTCCCAGTTCATGTCATTTCTTTTAAAATTCATCGTTACCATATACTCGTCAGTAAGTTGCGGCGCAAGGTTCCAGTCGGCATCACGGACTTCTACGTCTAGCCTCAGGCGCGGAACCATATCAAGTGATCCCGTATTTTGCACGTTGATCGTATCACCTTCCACGATCATTTCAGGATTTAAGGTTGGATCAATCGGCTGAATATTTTCATGGCTGAACACGCTGTACTCCGAAATATCGTTTAGTAATAAGGTTCCAGCATCCACTTGTCCTTCAGAAGAAGCCTGACTCGCTGTGAACCAAGAAAATGTTCCAAACCCTGCCCCCACTGCCAATACCCCAGCCATTGTTGTTGCAATAAGTACCTTTTTGGTTTTCTTCATTATTAAATCCCCCTTCATATTTGTTTCATTTGACCATCCTTGCCTGCATTCGTTTCCTACCAACGTTTACGAACTGTTATGCATAGACTGGGTCACCTCCCTCGTATAATAAATTCCCCGTAAGAAATGGTTGTTGTTTTTACATAGTAGAATGTTTTTTGTCCTTTACATCCGTTTCAGTTTTCCCGAGTTTTTCGTATACCGTAATACCTACTAGAGTGAACAGCGGTATCACAATAAAAATGACCATTCCCAGTGGACTTCCTAAAAACTGGGCGACGTATCCTCCTTTCGGAATTGTAAAGTCAACAACACCCATTACTTGGTCTGGCATCACTTGATAATCATCTGCCACATTATTGTTGTCTCCTTGCGTTTGAAACACGGTTTCTTCTTCTGTTACCTTTTCTATCACTCGGTGAGTAATAATCTGATCACGCTTATCTCTGTACGTAATAATGTCACCTTGTTCAATCGTCTCTGGGTCTACTTCCTTCGTTAACACCATGTCCCCAGCTGAAAAAGCTGGCTGCATACTGTTTGATAACACTGTTAACGGATGATAACCGAATATCGACGGAACTTGATCGGGGTTTGCTTTTTCTTGATAAATAAAAAACACACCGATTAGAAACAGGACAAACAACAAAACTAGGAAACTATTTAGTATAAAATGACCGAATCGCTTTACCAAGCCTCCACCCCGTCTCTTTTGTTCGTTTTAAAGAATATGAACACAGTATATATCGCACAAGATTATTTTCAAAACTCGAAAATAGTCTCTTTTTTCCATATATCGAACAATAGCTGTTCTTTATAACGTATATTCTCTTGTTTTCTCTCTTTTTCGTTTTTTTACATTAATTTTTTTTTTTATATAATGAACTATAATCTTGGTTACGTATTTGGAGTTAGGGAGGGAGGGGAACTATGCTCGGTGAAAAAATAAAAAGGTACCGGAGAAAAAAAGGGCTCTCCCTGAGTGAATTATCCAGAAGAGCTAACTTATCAAAGTCATATATCAGTGACATGGAAAGAGACATAAAGAAAAATCCATCCATTGACGTCTTAAAAAAAATAGCGGCCGTTTTAGATGTATCCATTGAGGAACTGATCATGGAAACTTCGCTAGGAAAGGGAAAACAGGCCGATCCATTGGACGAGGCTTGGAGGAAATTGGTAACGGAAGCGATTGCGTCCGGCCTTAGTAAAGAACAATTCAAAGAATTTAGTGAGTATATCAAGTATACAAAAGGGAGAGAGAAGCAGGATGAGTAGCAAGCCGAAGGGCACGGGTAAAAGAACACAACCGACATAAAAAAAACACTTCTTTTACGTATCACGACATAAAAAAAGTGTTCCATAATCCCTATTGATTTTTAGACCGCCATTTGTAAAACTCCAAAAACTCTTTAAACTGCTCTTTGGAAACACCCGAATTCATTGCTTCTTGTACAATCGCCAACCAATCATCATCTAATTCCTTATCATCGCTTTCCGCTTCCTCATTTATTAACACATCTATTGGGACATGTAAGACTTTCGATATTTTTTCAAGAAATTGAATCGAGGGGTTTATCTGTAAATTTCGTTCAATTGCACTTAAGTAGGACTTCGCAACATCAGCTCTTTCAGCAAGCTCCGTTAAGGACAGCTCTCTTTGCTTACGATACTCCTTTATACGGTCACCAATCATGAGAATACGATCTCCTTTATTCGATGTACTGTTTTTTTATGATTATAACATAGAACGAATGCATGGTAGAAAGAACAATTATTCTTTACATGAAAAAGTTTGCGCTAAAAAAGAAAAGCAATGTAGCACATTTGTATACGTATTCAACCCCATTTCTTTTGCTACTGAAACGAGTATGAAAACGCGGGACATTTGCACTACGAGCATGGACAACCTTGTTGCTTTTTGCGTTCCAATAAGATCTGTAAGTGGTCTTCTTGCTAGCTACAAAGAATCAGTTCTTTTGGCTTTGTTTTTATGTAGGTTGCCCCCTTTTTTACGAGGGAGCTGTCGTTTATTTGGTGTCGAGGAGTTCTCTGATTTGCTGTGTGGTGGCTTCGTTTTGTTTGCCTATCACGACTGTCAGGCCGGATATAGACGCTTGCAGGTCCTTCACGATTGGTTCAAGCCGGATGAGCAGGTAGGACGCAACAGCGATCGGGAACCCGACGTTCGATATGAGCGCGATCAGTTCTTCCAACGTTTTCACCCCCTTGTTAGAAAAGAAGGCAGCCGCGTGCGTTGGCTGCCTGTCTTTGTTCGACTTACGCTAACGGAATCGGCTCCACCGCACGGGAGACAATCCGCGCTCCTTCCTTCGTTTCCAACACACTAGCACTGCCGGAAAAAACGGAATGTGTAAGCATTTCATCCATCGCAGCAGATACTTCCTGCGAGGTCAAATTCTCTTTCGGTTCCGGTAGACGAATCGTGACAATTCGCTTCTCTTCATTTAAAAATCGCATTTCTAACGTTTTAGCTGGCATGGTTTTCCCCTCTTTTTATATATTTTGTTTTGTACTTAGTAACGGTTATCTGTCGCATAACAATTGGTCGCTTTCCCCACTTCTTGTATGCTCGAGCACCGTCCCAGCTTCCCCATCTTGCTTCGTCCATCGAGGCTCCTCTTGGCTGGTCGGTGCCCGCTTCCTTCATCCAAACATTATCTTTCCATACTATTACCCCTAAAAAATGTTGCTGTTTTCGGTGAGGGACACGTTGATGATCGGGTTATCGGTAAGCGTCGAGAAGGCGGCGCCTACTGCGTGGAGCGCATCGATTTTACACGGATAACCGCTCCGGCGTGTCATCGTTTTTCCGTCATCGTCCAAACCCATGTCAAACGTCAAGTTTAAGCGGGCTGCATACGTCTCTTTGGTAGCCATATTGGTCACCTCCTTTCCCAAGATAGTCGTTTATTCCCCCAATACCGAGGCATTCAGGGCCGGTGAAACGCGTCGGTTCCGATTGGGAATAAAAAAAGCCGATAGGTCTCCCCACCGGCTACCTTGAGTATATGTTAAGGTTATGAAATAGTCAATATAGTTTTAAGAATATTACCAATAGTTATTAAAAAGGCGTGATTGTGCAGATAGTCAAAGGGGAAACTCCTCTTCCACGACGTCGCCTTCACCTAAACGGGTCTCGCCTTCTTCAATAAGGTCTTCATCTTTCAGGTCATAGACAGGGGCTGTGGGACTGTCCAAGAGCATGTCGTCCGCTTGTTGTTCGTTTAGTTGCGCTGGTGGCGCGTCCCGCTGTGCGGATTCGATTGAGACATGCACGATCTCGTCGGGCCGGAATTTGCGCAGCGCGATAAAGTTGTCGTTGTTGAGCTCGATGTCGCCGAGAATCACGCGGACGGACTGGTGCCACTCCTCTTTCTTTGTCACATTCATGATTTCAATCTTTTTGATACTTGCTTTTAACATAGACGCTCTCATCATCTATCGCTCCTCTGTTTTTTAAAATCGCGGATACCACTCGTCTGAATCCCCGTGACGGCGCTATGACGTCGTTGTTTTCACGTTCAGTGCTTTTCACTACTTCATACACCCTCTATGGTGTCGCTATTTTCAACTTCATTCGTTTTCATGGCTTCATACACTCTCTATGACGCTGTTATTTTCGCCAACAGCCCTTTTCAATACCTCATACAACCCCTATGACGTCGCTATTTTCAACTTCATTCATCTTCATGGCTTCATACACTCTCTATGGCGTTGTTATTTCTACTATTGCTGCTTTTCATGACTTCATACACCCTCTATGATGCTGTTATTTTCGCCAACAGTCCTTTTCAATAACTCATACAACCCCCATGGCGTCGCTATTTCCAACTTCATTCGTTTTCATGGTTTCATACACTCTCTATGGCGTTGTTATTTCTACTATTGCTGCTTTTCATGACTTCATACACCCTCTATGACGTTGTTATTTTCGCCAACAGTCCTTTTCAATAACTCATACAACCCCTATGGCGTCGCTATTTTCAACTTCATTCGTTTTCATGGCTTCATACACTCTCTATAGCGTTGTTATTTCTACTATTGCTGCTTTTCATGACTTCATACACCCTCTATGACGTTGCTATTTTCAACATCACT
Source organism: Bacillus piscicola (assembly GCF_022458745.1). Classification (GTDB taxonomy): domain Bacteria; phylum Bacillota; class Bacilli; order Bacillales; family Marinococcaceae; genus Alteribacillus_A; species Alteribacillus_A piscicola. The sequence goes on along the minus strand of NZ_JAJJJF010000001.1, from coordinate 23,534 downwards.
CATTTTCAGTACCTCATACACTCTCTATGAAGTCGTTATTTCTGCCAATGCTGCTTTTCACGACTCCATACCTCCTCTATGATGCTGTTATTTTCGCCAACAAACCTTTTCAATACTTCATACAACCCCTATGACGTCGCTATTTCCACAAACACCAATTTTCATGACGTCAATGATCGGAAACACAATACGGGTGTAGGGTAATATTGTACAGCACCATTCCTACACCGGCTTTATTTCAATGTGTGTGTTGGTTCCGAGGTGTTTTTTCACTTGGTTGTAGACGTTGTCTTTCTCGGCATAGGCGCCGATTTGTTTGCCGTTGATGAGGACGCGGTAGGTGCGGGTGGCGGGTGCGGAACCCACCGCAGCATCCCCGAGTTTCAGCAATCGTTTGAAGCCGTTGACGTGACTGGCGGCGATCCGCTTTAACATGGCGGGACTGCCGAGTATGCGGCTGTCCACCAGGTGGTCGATAAATAAATTTTCTGTGAGCAGAGCCGGCATTTTCGTCTCTCGCAGGACGGCAAAGTTCGCTTGTTTCATGCCCCGGTCGCCTCTCCCTGCCGCAACGGCGACGTGCTGATGAATCGCGGATTGGTAGATGGCCGTGTGCGGTCCTGCTTTCGGATAGATGAACGACTCAAAGCCGCTCCCGCCGCCGGCATTGATGTGAATCGACAAAAAGTAGTCCGCCTTCCAACTGTTCGCCAGCCGAATCCGTTCGGTAAGCGAGAGGTACGTATCCGTGTCTCGTGTCAGGCGGACGTCCAGCCCGTGAATACGCTTCAGCTGCTCCGCGATATGGCGCGCAATCGTGAGTGTCAGTTGTTTTTCTTCCACCCCCGCCGACACAGCTCCCGGGTCTTTGCCGCCGTGGCCGGGATCGATCATAATTTTAGTGGTTGACATTATATTTTCCATCCTTTCGCTGTTGGTTTCGGTAACGTTCGAGGCGGTAATCCTCTCCGAAGACCGGCACGACTTCCGTTTCCTGCATCATCCGCGAAAACGTGCGCGGACCTGCCTTCCGCGACAATTCGCGCCCGTCCAAATTCGTAGTAAAAATCGTGTGCTTTCCGAGGCGGCTGTCCACCACCTCAAACACCTTCGACATGCTCCAACTTCCGCTTTGTTCCGTGCCGTGTTCCGCGCCGATATCGTCCAAGACCAAGCAGTCCACCTGTTCCAAAATAGCGAGAATATCCGCTTCCCCCCGACCGCCTTTCTTCCCGTACGTCGCCTTCAGCCTCGTCAAGAGCTTCGTCACGTTGATAAAAATGGCCGAATAGCCCCGCTCCAGCAGGGAATGGGCACAAGCCATGGCGAGATGCGACTTCCCAAGCCCATAGGAGCCGGTCATAAGCAAATTCCTCGGCTCCGCAAGCGAAAAAGTGCGAGTATACAAGATGGTGTTTTTTTTAGCATCGGCCTGCGACTGGTGACGCGGCACGTAGTTATCGAATGTGCACCTTGTCATATCTGCATTCACCAGGCTCTCCTCCGCAAATAAATCCAACGAACGTTGTTTCTTCCGTGCTTGTTGATTGCGCCGCACACTTTTCTCCAGCTCCGGATCGGGACAGCGACAGCCGCAGTCAAGCTCCTGGCGCTCCCCTTTCGCTGGTCCAAATGGCATCACGATACTTTTCACGACAACAGGCTCCTCACAGCCCGAACACGTATACCGGCGAACAATCACCGCAGTAGCCGAAACACTTCTGGAATACGGTTGATGACGAATTCGTTTTGTCATGAAACTTCCCCCTTTCTACGCCATATCAGTAAAATTGATACGAATTATTTATTTGTTTCGTTTTGTTTTGTCTTGTTTTATTTTGTTTAAATAAGGGGGAAACGTTGTCTGAAACATTGTCTGAAACATTGTCTGAAACATTGTCTGAAACGTTGCCTGAAACGTTGCCTGCAAAATAGTCGGAAAAAGCATGCATGGAATAGAGTGCCATCTGACGTCCAGACCGTTGCTCCACCTCGATATACCCCTTATTCTCCAAGTCATTGCGCGCATTGTAAAAACTTCGTTCCGTCACTCCCGCTTTCTGATAAATCAGCGGCGCCGATGCTGCGAACTGCGGCGGCCAGCCCGCCCGGTTGTTGATTTGCATCAGCGCGTGCCACACCGAAATCGCGCTCGCCGTCAATGGCTCCGTTTCCAAACGGTTGTAAAAGGCGTTAATCATTTTTAAGTAATTCATGTTCCGGCCCCTTTTCAATTTTGATAAGTTGCTAAAAAGCTATAGTAAAAAAGAAAAATAGACAAAAAATTAAGAAATTTTTACGTACACCGGGGAGAAAAAACCATGCTGTCTAAAAGCCATATGTACGTTACGAGGAGTAATAGCATCATGCTGTCTTGGTAACAACCCTGTAAAAACTAAGCCCACTTTCTGTAATTCGCATAAAACAACCATTCGACTGTCACACCAAAGTACTCGGCGAGCTTGACCTTGTACTTGCTTCTTGGTTCTTTTGTTCCTCCTTCAATATGCGCGATCATACTTTGAGATAGGCCAACAAGGCGCCCCAGCTCCGTTTGCGTCAATTCATGTTTGTTACGCAAATCAATCAGCCGAAGATTCCGCAAATCCATCCCCACTACCTCCTCCCTAGCACATTTTGTGTACACTTGTATCATATAATAGTCTTGCAGAAAATCAATCCTTATTTTTTGAAAATTTTTATTACTAAAAGAGATACTATCGTATGTGAATATAAAGTCCTACCTATTTTCAAAGGAAAAAAACGACAAAAAATCATCTGGAAAAAGGTAGGGTGAAAACAGAAGAATTGTCAAAAAACTAATAAGCAACAAGCGCTTCCAGCGCCCGCTCCGAGGTGTTTTATCAGGTAAACGGAGAAGTCCAGAATTAACAGAAAAAGGAAAAAGCTCGTAAAGCGAACATATGACCGCTAATGATAAAATGTATCTTAAGGACTATAAAATTTACGTGAAAAATTTCCAGTAAAAGGGAGACAGCCCCTCTCTTTTACCAATAAATGGAACGTGATGTGCCGCCCGTTTCCGCCCGAATGGCTCCCAGTTTTATGACTTATCACTCAAAATAAACAAGCATCTTTTCACATTATTCGATAATGTGAAAAGATGCTAAGCCTTCCCCCGGTTTTTGGTCTTTTGACGCCTGCATAAGACCAGATTGGCGATCGTTCTCCTGGTTTTTGGTCTTTTGGCTTGTCCAAAAGACCATTTCGCCTGCTTTTCTAGCTAATATTGGTCTTGTGGACGCTCCACAAGACCTTTTTGTCTTGGTTTCTAGCAATTTTTGGTCTTTTGGGAGCTTCATAAGACCGCTTTACTAGATAAACAAGTGGGGTTTGGTCTTTTGACGCCTCCATAAGACCGGTTTCCTGTGGGGGCGGGTGGTTTTCGGTCTTATGGGTGTTTTATTGCGGGGAAAAGGGCTAAAAACAATGCCGGTCACCATTTATTTAGTGATGGATTAAATTTCAAACATTTCAAACATCAATTGGCTGGTTTTTCTATAGATAGGGGCAGATAAAAAACTCATGCTCTGACTCTTACTAATCGATTGTTACATCCTTTGCAAACGAATAGGATATAGGACTATTACTTACTGTATGCTTATATGCTTCTTCTTCATGCATCTTATGAACAATCTCATCGGTAGTTAAACTGCCAACCTCTGAAATTACATCGTCCAGTGTTTGTATTTCCTCTTCTGTTAACTCTGTAATTTGAAACCCTGGGGATGGGTTAAACTTATACCCAATATTTTCACCGTACTGAACGGTATCAAACTGAACACCATCTAATAACACGATTTGGTCGTAACCCTCAGGAACAGCCCCCATTCGACGGGCATTATAGACAAGACCACTAATTGATTTTTCTTGCCTCTTAAAGTGTACTATATCCGAATACCAAAGCATTTTCATAAGCTTTACTTTGTGAAGGTTGTTTACCTTTTCTGAAAGATAATTAATCATTTCAACAACTTTTTTTAAATTGAGGTCTGCATTCCCCCTGATTAGTGGGTCTTCATAATTCGCATAACTAGCGTAAATTGAATCTATAAGGTATTGATTTTTCTTTTTTTTATACTGTTCCTTTGCTTTATGCAATGACTTCACATATGCTTTTTCCGATATTTTATCTTGTTCCTTAGCTTCATGTAATTTTTCTATAAGCCACTTTGGATCGGAGCTAATTTTCCTTAATACATCATCATGAGCACGATCTTGGACTTGATGATTTTCATACCTTGTAATGGTTGCTCTTCCCCAACCTAAGACTTCAGAAAAGTCTTTTTGGCTAATATCATATTTCTTCCTAATATCATGGAGCTCACTAGAGGTTAACAACCCTAATCTTTCCCGGTATGCATCTTTCATCGCTAAACTATTCGCTTTTATCATTTCTTCCGACTCTAGAAAATCTTCCGTAGCTGAACAATACTCATATTGAGCGGTAAAGCTAACTTCTTCGCCTTTAAAAGTCTCATGATCAGTCACTTCAACAGTTTCAACTACATGCTCTTCCATACAAAGCAGGCAAAGCTTCTTTTCACTTTTTAATATTTTCATTATACTCACCTCAACTTTCTATAAGGAAAGTCATCTTCTTTCAATGGAATCTCTGCGAAATGAAAGGACATAACTAAAATAAAGCCATCACCCGCAGCATGCGTAATATTTAGTAGTTCCACTCTGATTTTTATATAAACGTCCTCATTAACATATTCCTTTCCAAATACTCGCATCTCTGAATAACTGGGGAATCTGAGATCCTTTACGGTTTCCATGTAATCTTCAACTGTTAAAAGTGAAAGTTCTCTTTTTAAAGCTTCAATTTCATCCTCATCAGGAAACAAATAGGCCATTGTATATCTGTTGGTATACTTTCTGTCTCTTGTCTCATCCACTCTTCGATTTTTTTGAAAGTTAATTTTTACTGAACCGCTCTCTATAGCGTATTTTAACCGGTCTAAATATGTTTCAACTTCAAATTTATCTTCAATCCGTTTACTTAGTCTTGACTTTTTGTTCATTTATTATAACACTCCTAATATCCATTAGCAACGTTTTTGGTATCAATTGATTCCTATTATGACAACATATACCCTATATAAAATTACAATGCAGGTTATCACATAAAATAATGTTCAAATACAACTGACATAACAATATTCCACCGTCAGATAACTCCGTTTTTGTGTTTTTCTTGGTCTTATGATTCATTCATGAGACCTCTTTATCTCCTTTTCTAGCTAATATTGGTCTTATGGACGCTCCATAAGACCTTTTTGTCTTGGTTTCTAGCAATTTTTGGTCTTTTGGGAGCTTCATAAGACCGCTTTACTAGATAAACAAGTGGGGTTTGGTCTTTTGACGCCTCCATAAGACTAGATTGACGATCATTCTCCTGGTTTTTGGTCTTTTGGCTTGTCCATAAGACCATTTCGCCTGCTTTTCTAGCTAATATTGGTCTTGTGGACGCTCCACAAGACCTTTTTGTCTTGGTTTCTGGCAATTTTTGGTCTTTTGGGAGCTTCATAAGACCGCTTTATTAGATAAACAAGTGGGGTTTGGTCTTTTGACGCCTCCATAAGACCAGATTGACGATCGTTCTCCTGGTTTTTGGTCTTTTGGCTTGTCCAAAAGACCATTTCGCCTGCTTTTCTAGCTAATATTGGTCTTATGAACGCTCCATAAGACCGGTTTTCTGTGGGGTTGGGTGGTTTTTGGTCTTATGGGTGCTTTATTGCGGGGAAAAGGGCAACATCATCGCCCAGAAGGCACCTCGCGTTACGATCCGAGCGTGTGTTTACTAGCCCGGCTGGCGAGGAGGGATAGGATGAGGGCAAGGAGGGCGAGGAGCGCGATGACGATGCTAAAAACGATGCCGGCTGTTTGGATTCCTGTCGCCTTCGCAAGCAAGCCGACGCCAATGACGGGAAGGGAGATGGCTACATACGCGACGATGAAAAAACTGGAGGCTACCTCTCCGCGTTCATGGGCAGCTGTTTTGGCATTGACCGAAGCAAGTCCGGCACGAAAACTAAAGGCTTGGCCAACTCCGGAAACAATCGCCCCACCCAGTAACACAAGTAAGGAATGCGTATGCAGGGCAAGCCCTACCAAACTAATGCCAATGACTAAAACGGCAGAACCTAACTTCAGCACCAGCTGGTTGGACGCCTTTCGTAACAGCGACTGCCCGGCTGCAGACGCACAAAAACTTGAAAACACAATCACCCCTAAAATGGCCTTATTCTCAACGTGCAGCACTTTTTGCAGAAAGGAGGGCGACACGGCCGTAAACAATCCAAGCATCGAAAACCCTGCAAACACTGGAATAACGCCACGAATAAAAGTGGCGCGCACTTCCGGCGGAACCCGCAATTTCTGAACTGTCCATTTCAGCTTTTGCCGCTGTTTCACCGGTTCCGGCATATACCAAATCGCCAGGAACGCCGGCACAAGGATGACAAGATGCATGATAAAAACGAGACGCATGGGAGACGGCAGATACTCGGCGAGAAGTCCTCCAACAAGCGGTCCCAGCCCTAACCCCAGCATATTAACCGTACTTGCAATCATCGACGCTTTCCCCTGCTTCGAAACGGGCGCTAGATTAACCAACGTGGCGGTTGCCGTACTCGTGAACAGCCCCGCCGATAAACCAGACAACACCCGTCCCACAAATAAAGGAAAGAGACTACCCGAAAACAAAAACACAAGCGAACTGAGGGCAGACGCCAGGACACCGGGAATCAAAATATACCGTCGTCCCATGCGGTCGGAAAGATGCCCGAACAAGAGCAGTGCTGCAATCACGCCGATCGCGTAAAACGCATAAATAATCGTGATCATCAACGGTGACAAGCTATATGTATTCGCGTAGACGGGATATAGCGGCGTTGGCAGTGTGGTTCCTAGCATCACGACGATAAACGCATAGGCAACCCCTTGAAAAGCCCTGCTATTTCCAACTACTTCTTTTTCTCTTTCTCTTATTGCCGACATGTCGTACCCATCTCCCATCACTCCTCGTACGATAGAGGTCATTTACTTAAGCATAGTGGTTGATTTTCACTGCAGGCGGACGCTTTCCGCGGGCAACGCCTCAACTTCCTCGGAAGCAAAGTTCGCTTCCTGCGGGATTTTCGGCTGTTGCTTTTCCCGTCGGAGTCGCCGCCTTCCGTTACAATTAACGAGTCCATAATTATTTTAGAGTTTTGTTAAATTGATTATCATCCAATTAAGTACTAATGTAATGAACTCCACTAGTTTTATTTTAACAAACTTTGTATGCAGTTAACTAAAAAAAGAACCCCCAAGAGGCCTGTATCAGCCTTGAAGTGGATTCTTTCATTATATCTTCGCCATATAATAGCTTATCGAAGCGGAGTATATTCTAGAAAAAAGTGTTCAATTCTATCAACCGGTAACTGGCTAAGTTTAGTCTAGCAGTTACACTTTCAGCGGGTTGCTTTACAGCTTTTTTATACTTCTGCTATGCATTTCTCTTACAATTCAGCAATTGCGGTTTTAAGTTCGTAATCGACTACGTCAGGAATGGCTGAAGAGCATCCGACTAACGTATAATAAAATTCTTTTAATGCTTTTTTATTATTCTTTGCCTTCTCCACATCAATATCGAGTACCAAAAAGTAATGTGAATCTTTCATCCTGCATACTGGCAACAGTTCAAATAATATAAATGGGTCAAAATGGTAAGGTACAAAAATTTCAAATGATGCAGATATTAAAATTGATTCTTTTTTCCATAACGGATGAAATTGTTCTTTTGTAATATACCAACTCTCTGGCATTAGTTGTATATATGTCTTTCCTGAATCTTTATGAACCTGGATTAATCCCAATTGTCTTGCTTGGTCAAATTCAACGGATGTATTTGAAATAACCGTAATATCAACCCACTCTTCAGGAGTTTGTTGATACTCCGAAACTTTCTCCAAAAATAATAAAACTCGACTTATCGTTTGCTCCTCGTAAAATGATTCTAATACTGTATTTATCGGCTCCTTTTTCCATTTAGTGAATTTTGAAATATTAAGTTCATACAAATTTTTTGTTTTTAGTACCAACCCAGACACGACTAATGCATTTATTGCCTTCCAAATTGTTTCTTTATCCATAAACAGTTCTTCTGTTAGAAGACGAGTATTGTTATCATTTTTTCTCTGCGTTATCTTTACTGAATTCTCTCTTTCAAAATAATGAAGTAATAAAATGCATTGTAAGAAAAAGCTATGTTGAGTTTCTTCACTTTTTAACGGGAAGGTTTTTACAAACATTGACCTTGACCAGCGAATTAAACGATCCTTTAAATCACCTGTAAGTTCCCCCTCAATCAATATGCCATAATCGTTTAATAACTGTACTTGTTCATCATTTAATGGCTTGTTAATATGTGCAAATAAAAGTAAATCATTTATTGTTCTATCACCAAGGAAGGGAATAATTCGGTGAAACTTTTGTGTATCTTGATAAAATGCTGCTATATCTTTAGCAATCCATGTCTTCCTGGCACCTTTGAATGGTTCTATTTTTAATTTGTTGAGTATTGTATTTAATTGTTCGTAACTTAATTGTGAAAGGGCTTCTTTATGATTCAAAAAATTCCCCCCTATTTATTACTTCCTCGAATGTAAGAATTCTATATTGAAATCCAAAATTAACAAGCCTTCGTCTTCTTCTCGAATAATACCTTTCTTCATCCGTATTTAATGAAACTAGCGAGTATAATACCGCTTCTTCTTTCCATTCTTCTGCTGGCAATAGCTTACCCAATCTGAGGTATTCCTCTCTTTCTGATCCCTGTTGATGAGATAATGCAATCATTACTTCAACCATTTCGAAGGGCATATTTTCAATTAGTTTTGAAGGAGATATTAATTTATTAATTTTTCTTTCGTTAAATGCATTTATGAGATATTTACGCTGTTCTTCATCTAACTGAGTTGACAATGTTTCAATTTCAAATAATTCACTACATTTCGAAGTGACCTCAGTGAAAAAAGAAACAACAAGTAACCGCTTTGCCTTCTCTTTTTTTAATAAAATAGATAGTGCCTTGTACTTATTAGAATTTAATGTGTCCGGAGTCACTGATTTTTTGCGGTCTCTTGCCACGTATTCGCGCCATTCTTTCTTAGGTAAAGGAACTTTGATTTCTATGCACCTTACCGGAACTTGGTGGCCTTGATTTACTAACGTCCGATACAGCACTTCATACCACCTTGGTCCAATTAATGCTAAAACAAAATAACCATTACCATCAGACCTTGCAAGAGTTGAAGCTAAAGCTAATTTATTTTTTGCTTGAATATCAGCTGTTTTTTCATGCGTCGGTGTAGGAAGGTTATGGGCATCATCATAAATTATAAATCCAAATCCTTCCAAATTATCTACATGCTTAGCGAAAGTTTCGTATGTTCCTATTGTAATTGGCTTTAATTTTGTATCTTCCTTACTAAAGAGTGTGATGTTACTCTTAGCAAGATCTGTTTTTTCGATAATTTCATTCTTCCATTTTTCTGCCCTGTGTCTATCTTCAGTAATAATGAGTGTAGATGTTTTTAATTCCTCAATAATTTTAATTCCCACTATGATTTTCCCAGAGTTTGGAGGCATCATTATTGTTCCGCTTCCACCAGCTTGGTGACTATAAGTTAAATATGAGTTAACAGCCTCAAGCTGGTAGTCCAGTAGTTGATTTTCAGTGCATGTGATATCTACTTCCTCACCAATTTCATAAACAATATCCTTAGCAAATAATTCATGTTCGAAAAGTAGTTTCTTGATCTCTTTTCTGTAACGAGCTCTAAACAATAAAGTCTTAGAATCTGGGTATCCTATAGTTTTACTATGAATCCCTTCAATAGCTTTAATTTCGTTTATTAAATCTTCCGTTCTTGCCTTTAATAGCAAACTATCATCTTTCATTGAAAATTGTAATGCTCCAAAGTGGTTCATATTTTTTTTAATAACCGTCTGAAACCATTCAGGTACTATATTTTGAGAATGTTGCTCTAAAAAACTAATAATATACTCTGGATCTATCCCTTTCGCCTTTGCCGTCCATAGGGCATAAGGAGTTAAGGCATATGTATGAACTTGTTCTGGCGCTTGGATTAAGTCTGCAAACTCTATCAACTGTTGACCAACATTCCCCTCTTTATCTAGTGCTTCCAAAACGTAAATATTCCTACTCTCTGGGTGAATAACTAATGGCTTCATATACATTTCACCACCACCTTCTATAAAGAATTGATAATATGCAGCAACTCAAATAAAATATGAACAGTTGAAACAATTAACTCTGCTGTTGATTGAACCAAATAGATATGTAGCTGACCAAGTATAAAAACAAAATAAAACAAGAGAAAAGTAAAGATGTAGAGTAGTATATCCTCTGTTAAACTTCCTGTTTTGTAAGCAAAAGGGGGCTTAGCATAGTCTGTGTTAAATGGGGCAAGAACAGGAATACTTCGTACTGAGAAAAAGTCTCCCAATAAATGAAAGAAGTACCCTAAGGAAATCCCTACTGTTAAGGGGGATAGATAAATAAAAGAAATCAATGAAACAAGTATCCAAGCAAATATACTATGTGTAACTCCTCGATGACCGTATCTATTTTTTACATAATTAGCGATACCAAATGATCTTCTACCAATGAAAGATTTTGGTTCATCAATATCAGGTAATAAACTTCCAAAGCTTATCCCAATAACATAAGCAATATGGAAAGGATAACTTAAAATAATTGAAAGACCTGCACCAAGGGTCAACGAGCTTACGATGTGTGTTTTATAACGCAATTTTACCAAGCTCCCATATAGTTTATTTAATGGATATGCTTGGCACTTATTGTTATTACTTTTTTACTGTTAATTGTTACGGGCAGTACCAAAAAAAATACCTCTGCTTTTAAGCTAGAGGTACTCATTTATTTAATCGATTAAGCTGTAATACCCAAAATTTAAAGTGTCATCAATTGTTTTTTTACCTAAAACATGATCTAAGTTATCAATTAACATCTTTGTCAAACGCCAAATAAAGCATCTCCTGATAATAAAAACAAGGCACGAAGCTCACCTTTCATGCATTCTTCATTGTACCTTTCACCTCTAAATTTTATATAATTTATTTACAAAACAAAAAAACCACCTTTAAAACAACCCCTTGTCAGGTGAATGGTTGATTTAAGGCAGTTTTTTGAAAATGCGCACCCTCGTTTAATCGGTCAAAGATGACAATGATGGAGCACCCAAGTCTTTTTCAATACAATTGCTTCACGGAAATATCATTCATGAGTCCTGTTGAAAATGGTGAATTCCCCTCATCGCCTATCAGTTATTATAATTTATTTAAGCTGGTCCTTGCTTAATATTTATAAGCAAGGACCAGCGATGAAATGTATTTTAAAAGAAGCTATTTGCTTTTGTGAAAAAAACAACACATGGCGTAAAACACAATTAACGGAAAAAAATTGTTGATTGTAAATTCGCCCACATTGATTTCTAATTTTTGGATAAGAATAATAATAATTAGTTCATTCACGATGATCCCTCCTGGGGTCATCGCTGGTCCATGACAACTAGTTTACCATTAGAGACGCATTTGTCAAATGCTGTTAATTGTGGAGTCTTTATTATAATTTATGTTTTTATTTCGGTCATGAGAGTTTCTCTCCCAATTCACTTTGGATATACAGAAAGAATAAATCCATCATACAATTCCTTATCATTGTTACCAGCATCTTAAGAGTTAAATTTTTTATATTTTCTGACTACCATTTACAAAATAGGATTATTCCGATAGTATATGATTAAATAGAATGGGGGAATGGGTATGGGTTTAGTAATTAATCAGATTGATCCGAAGAAAACGGCTTTGTTGGTTGTTGATATGCAGAATGATTTTATGGCGTCTGGTGCGCCGTTGGAGACGGCTATGGGGCAGGAGTTTTTGCCAAGGCTAAAGGAAGTTCTGAACTTCTCCAGGGATAAAGGTATTTCGGTCATTTACACGGCGCATGTGCACCGGGAAGATGGTTCGGATATGGGGTTGTATGGTGAGATTTATCCTCCGGTTGCGGAAAGAGCCTGCTTAATTGATGAAACGCCGGGAACGGAGATTTACCCGGAAGTGGCGCCATTAGAGAATGAGCCTGTTATTAAAAAACATCGATACAGCGCTTTTTTCGGTACTGACCTGGATATCATTTTACGGAATAAAGGAATCGAAACGGTTGCCATTGTTGGGTTGACCACCGAAGACTGCTGCTTTGCTGCTGCGCGAGATGCGATGTACAGAGGATACAAGGTCGCGTTTTTATCCGATGTGACAGGAACGTATGACTACGCGGATATCGGGTTTGGTGTGGTCCCTGCCGCTGAAGTGCACCGGGTATGTCTAACGGTTTTGGGCGGATCCACGGCTCACGTGATGACAGCAGAAGAATATATGCAAAAAGTGAAAGAAACCGAAAAAGCCGAACAAGCATAATTCTCCATTCTTGAGACAGCAGCTCGTTATAGAACTGCTGTCTCAAGTGTAATAACCTATCCCGCGTATCTTTGAAGGGCACGCCGAGATAGGTTATTCGCTATTCGGTGTTATAGTCATTATGCTATAGCTACGAGACAGTATCCATTTATTGTGTCTTCTCTATAGGGTACATGATAAAGAAGATGGGTAAGTGGATTTGTTCTATTAAAATTCACCACTCTAAATATCCAGAGTCCATCCGCTCGTGTGTTTATAGATTTATCTGTTCCCCCGGTTCAATGGTGTGGTAGTCGCTTAGATGGCGAGATTCATAGGTACTCGCTATCTTTAATAATTTGGCTTCTTCCCATTTATTACCGACAAGCTGCACTCCCACAGGGAGACGTTCTTTGGACAAACCGACAGGCATGGACAAGGCGGGATGCCCCGTAAGACTGAAATACGACGTGTAGCGTACCATACAATTAAAGATGGGCTCTACCTTACCGTTGATCTTTACTTCTTCCTCTCCTATTCGTTTTGGAAGAGCGGGTAACGTAGGTGTGAGAAGAAGGTCCAAGTCGTTCATCACCTCATTGAACATTGTTTCTAACTGTTTCTTTTTGGCTATGGCACCGATATAATCAACAGCAGTAATCATTTTACTTGCTTCCATTACGCTTTTTACGTACTTTCCATATTCATCGATGTGATTATCTATCCGTTCCTTATGATAAAAGCCGGCTTCCCCAGTGGCAATGGTTAGAATTATAGGAAATACCTCTTCTGCTTGCGGGACATGTACATCAATTTACCGGTGGGTCAGTCCGTATTCCAGTCGCTTGCTACGTACCGAAAGAGACGATTTTTTTGTGTGTTTGTAATAAAAATGTTGGATTGTTTTTTCGTTCCACTACTTTGAATGGCGATCAGGTGAGACGCCTGTGGGAAAAGCAAGAGCTGAATATCCACCGATGGTGGTCTTCCGTCGGTTAACTGAAGCCTTGCCCGCGACAAGCGAACCTGAAGAGCCATCTGTGTGAAAGGGTATTAATTAATCTTAACGATAAATCTTATAGAATTGAAAAAAGGGCTGTCAAAAGGTTATTTTTTATGACCTTTTGATACAGCCCCGAGCACAAACCACAAGGAGACCACTTATTCATTTACACCAGATGGTCTATATGCTACATGTGCACCTAAATATAAACCTGAATTATTCACTATCTTTACTGTACTTTTTTATTAACTCCTGCATTTTGTCGTAATACTCTTCGGTAGGATAACCTTCACTTTTCAACGCCTCTAAGTGTTTCTGTTGTACTTCTTGCAAACGCTTATCCCACTTCTGCTTTTCACTATCAGTTAGTTCAACAATTTCGTGATTATGGTTTTCCTTACTCCATTTAACAGCATCCTGGATATGTTGATCCAAATACTGTCCAGTAAATTCTGTCATCTCACTATTTAATTCATCAATAACGTTTTGAACATCTTCAGGAAGACTCTCCCACTTTTCCTTTGACATCACCGCAAAGAAAGTGTACACACCAAGAGGATAGTCCGTCGTATATCCTACCATTTCTGCTAATTTGGTGTCTTTTAGAACTTCTCTGGAGGACACGGTACCGTCAACAATACCAGTCTGCAGAGCTTCTGGTACCTCTGCTTGCGTCATTCCAACTGGTGACGCACCTAATGATTCTAACACTGGTATCATTTCTCCTCCCACCCGTAGCTGTTTACCTTTTATATCATCTAAATTGGTGATTGGTTTAGTGCTTTGAATAAAAGAAGGTTCTGTGGCAAAAGTAGTGATGATTTTAAAATCCTTCAAAGTTTCTGGCGGATACTCTTTCGTAAGATCTGCCATTACTTTACTGGCTGACTCGGCATCTTTAAAATCAGAGGAATAATAGGACATGGAAAGCATTGGGAAGCGCCCAGCTTCATATGCTGTAGTAGTCAGACCAATATCCGCCGTACCGTTCTCCACTCCCTCAAACATATTATTCGCTTCTAATAATGTCCCACCAGGAAAAAGCTCTACTGTGACTTTCCCATCCGTTCTTTCTTCGAGGCGCTTTTTCCACTCCTTCATCTGAACAGCCGGGAACGTAGACTCAGGGGCAAAGAAAGCATAAGTCAGGGTGATTGTCTCCTCTTGGCTTGCTTCAGTGTCAGTTGTATTTTGACTACATGCTGCTAACATGAGAGTGAAAAACATTAATAATAATAGCTTTTTCATCTGCACACTCCTTATCTAATTTTTTATGTTTCAAGATTCAACATGCATGGCATCTATCTGATGAAAACCTATTTCAAAGGGAATACCCTGAATATAATTGGGTATTCCCCATTACTTAGCTCAGTTGTTTCTTGCGTGGGAAACCATTACGACCAGGAAATTCAGGGGCAAGCTCTCGAGCGTTTGGCATTTTAAGCCAAAGCCTCAAGAGATGGCGTTTAAGTGCTGGGTCTTCATGATCCTCAAAATGAGTACGGGAATGCAAAACCATGTAATTGTTTGCAAATTGAATATCTCCAGGTTCCAATATCATATCCAAACGGTTGTCCTCATCATGGAGTAATGAATCAATGAGATCCAAAGCTTCTATTTCTATATTTGACAGTTGAACATCTTTCATCTCTTGACCCAGTTCAATATATTGTCGCATATATCGACAGCTCAACTTATCCTTGTGGTAGCTGAAAATCGGTGACAAAGTAGGTAACTCTTCGCCGAGATGAGCAAAGTAGATAGGACGATAAAGAACCCCCAAGTACTCTGGATAATTTTCTAAAATTTCATTGTAAATGGTAATTGCACTTACCAAGCTACTTTCCCCGCCAGTTTTCGCTTTTCGAAGAGATAATAAACCAACGACATCAGACAAATCTGTATGATATGGAAGATATGAGTTTGTTTGATAAACTCTTGTCTTCTTGTCGCTTGGATCACCTATGGCAGTCACATTTCCTAAAAGATCACCTTTAGGATTCTGCGTCACTGGTTTACCCATGTGCAAACCGAGACCATAATAAATAATACTTGCCTCTTCATCAGTATATCTTTCCATCGGCAGACCACGAAGTAACAGAAAACCTCTCCCGTTTTCTAATTCGTCAATAAAATGCGAAATTTCATCAGTAAGTTTGTCGATTGGGAAGTCTTCTTTATTGAAATCAGGTGCTTTCAACCCCTTTTTTTGGACTTCTCGCATTGCCTTTTCAAATTCATTAATAGTTTTATCGGATAAATAATAGATCCAGGAATCACTTCCAGATAGTTCGCTCCCTTTCCAAGCAGCCGGACTTTGAATTATTTCCTTTTTCATAGTTAACATACATAATCCTCCTAAACATATTTCATTATTTTTGATAAATTAAAAATTTTATTATAATAAATACCTGTGAAATCGATTGAAAACTAAGTTAAGAGGTCTGGCTGTTCTTTAACAATTCGATCGTAAAGTAAATTAAACTGAACCTCACCAGCCCAGGAAGCTCCCACTTGCTGTGAAGCAAGCTTTGCACTTTCGTGGTTGATGAGCTTTGGCTTCCCTACAGCCTCAGCCATCAGTTGAGATTGGCAGCATCTTTCCATGCTGATGTACCACCAGGCTGCTTCCTCCACTGATTGACCAACCGTTAACAGACCATGATTACCTAGAATAATTCCCTTACGATCCCCTAACGTTTCTACAATCTTCTGACCCTCCTCATCTTCATACACAACACCACTGTAGTCATGTAATATAGAGTGGTCCTCGTAAAAAGCACAGGCATCCTGACTAATTGGGTCGAGTAACCTGCCTAATGATGACCATGTCTTTCCATATAAACCATGTGTGTGTGCTGCAGCCACAACGTCGGGTCTTGCTTTATGAATTGGGGTGTGAATGGCAAGGGCAGCTTTATTTACATCAGTGGTTTTCCCTTCTACCACCTCACCCACTTCATTAACTAGAACCAAGTCAGATGTTCGAATTAGGCTGAAATGAATTGCAAACGGATTCACCCAAAAGTGATCTGTATACTCAGGGTCTCGTACCGTTATATGTCCAGCTAGTCCTTCATCAAATCCAAACTTTGAAAACAGACGAAAAGCAGCGGCCAACCTGTTTTTTCTATGTATCCGTACTTCCTCTACATTCTTAAGCTTAGGAGCCGTTATTAGTTCCTCATTACCCATAATTAAATCCCCTTCCATTTTTAAAATTTGTCTTACTTGCCTTGTGTAACCGCTTATTCTACGAGAAATGGTTTATCCTATAAAGCTTTAGAATCAGATCACTTTCCCAATCAACGGTTTCTCTTAGTACATGCGCGTTGTGATCTCCACATTGATAGCCGTACCTCTTTGAAAACCGTTTTGCTCTTTAGGACACCGGTACGCCAATTAAAACTTTTCGAAGCAACCCTCTATCCCTCAACCCCTTTGTAATGCTGAATGTTTTGAATATTTTATAATCAATCTTATTTCACATTTTATTTTTAAACAATAACAGAATAGGTTTAAATATTTATAATTTTTAGACATTAACATGCTAAATAATTCTTATCTTGCTATACTCGCTCTGTTTTTAAGGGATGATATTGAGATTCCAATAATGTAAAATCTCATAAAAATAAGTTTCCTCACTGGTTAAATTGTGAGTTTACAAATCTATTAATTAGCGGGGGATTAGTAACTAGCATTATACAGAAATTGGGGAGTTGCTCCATTTTTTGTGAAAACCTTGAGTTCAAGATGAAATTGAGTCGAACAATCATATCAACAGAATGCGCGGTGGATAAGCAGATCAGCGTTTAACAAGCCTTCAAATTGTATGGTAATTGTTATAGATTGGCTTGAATTGCGTTCCACAAGTTTATTAGTGACGTGTTGATATCTTCCCATGTAATATCGTCGGCATAGCTATTCTTTCTTTGGTAGTTTAACCAGTGTCGCTCTAAACCTTTATCCAACCTAACTTCTTCAAGAATAGCTTGTCCATCCGGTAAAACAGAAACAGATCCTCTTTTTTCAGCAGTTTTTCGTACAGCCTCACCTAATAATTCACGCTCTATTCGATAACCTTGTAACTTAACGAGAATATAGATGTCATAAAAATCCCTCATTCTTGTATTCGTTATGTTTCTAGTTAATATCGTTTCAATCTTTTCAGCAATAACTGTTTCTATATTGTATGCGAGGATATCTATACTTCTATTTTCCAGCAATAAATCAAATGTATAAATAACTTCTTTAGGTGTTATTTCATCACCAGTTGTAATATCAACTTTGATTGGGACTCTTGCATTGTCCATAACCGCTTCTATTGACACACGAAAACCACTATATTGATCCTCATCCTGGATCTCATCAATCCGCTTCAATGTCATTTCTACTCCATCGTCTATCGGCATATCAAGAATAACCTTACATACAGCTTCAATAGACTCCTGATTCATAGGAAATGATTTAATAGTGGCATCCATATCGATTGTCGACCGCATATCTACACCAACTAGGGCAGCAACCAACATGCCGCCCTTTAGGATGAAATTGTCTTTATACTCAGATATGGAGATTCTCTCTAGAAGTCTTTCTAACATATAGTTTCTTAAAAGTATTTGAGCATTTATTTCCTTTTCTTTTGCAAGGTTTCGTATCAAGGCTTTTATTTGAGTAGAACTTTTCATAATAGAATCTCCATATAATTTCTTAAGATATTTTGAACCCGTAACTCTTTAGCGTATTTCATTAATAACGATACATTTTTATCTTTACTTCCAAGGTATCTCTTTAAAGCCTCATGTAAAATGGCAACGTCCATGTTATTTCGATTTCGGACAATATCACAAATAGTCCGTTCTTTATTATAAGCTGTAACTTTTCTACCAAACA
Organism: Bacillus piscicola; assembly: GCF_022458745.1. Classification (GTDB taxonomy): domain Bacteria; phylum Bacillota; class Bacilli; order Bacillales; family Marinococcaceae; genus Alteribacillus_A; species Alteribacillus_A piscicola. The sequence goes on along the minus strand of NZ_JAJJJF010000001.1, from coordinate 5,122 downwards.
ATGTTTCTAAATCAGTTGTCCCCATTACATGTAGTGATCTTTTAACAGTATATACCTGAATACCTTCATCCCTTAAATTAGTAGCATTGTAACCGGACGGAACGGTAACCGACCACTCGAGAGGATCCCTATCCGTTAAGTCATGTAAAAATAATGCTGTTTCATGGGAAAATACCACCTTAGGCTTTGTCATCTGAAGCATATACATCTCATCTTCAAATGCATCGGGCGTTACGTAAATCCCACGGGACACTCGTTCTAGTTTTCCCTCTCTTAAAAGAAGTGTTAAATAATGGCGTGGAATACCGCGATTCTCTACCTCATGAGTAATTACGATTCCATTGTTATCCGCAATAAGGTTTTCTAATTGTTCACGATAACTCATATAATCGACCTCTTTTTTTGCTTTTGTGCTTTAATTATACATTATTAAAGCATGTACGCAAAAAATAAACCCCCATCGGCATGAGCCACACCCTCTTCCCTACGGTTTAACCGAGCGGTCCCATTAATCAGATTAATCCTAAGAAAACGCACTAATAGTAAAAGCAGTCCTGTTTATACTACACTGAGTCTAGTTCAATTTTGAATTCCAATAATCGACGAACGCCTTATACCCTCGTTCCTCTAAGAAAAACGGTATAAGTTGCTCCCCCTGCAGTTTGTATGAATCCATATATGGAACACCGGCTCGGTACGCTTTTTCCATTCGGTGGTTTCCATCAATGATAGAATAAATCCCCGGCCTAATTTCTGCTTGTATAACCGTCTTCCTGACATCCACCGTTTTTATGTGATCTTCATTTATAGTTGGGCGATAATGAGTGGTAAACCACCTCTTCACCTCAATCCTTTCCCTTTCAGCACGAAGGGAGCCTGAATGAATGTACTCCATCATACGGGAGATATTAAAATTAAAAATTCCATTAGGGAATATCTCATCCCCCTCGTAACTTGGAAGTGGCACATAATTTTCGTTATAACGCAGATATCTCTTTTTACTTAGATTCATCACGTTTCTCCTTCATGAAGAAGTTTCGTCTCACCAATCTGTTTTTCTTATTCTCTTGTCCATTACTATTGCAAAAATATAGGAAGGTGCTCTAAAGCTTTTCTGCAACGGTGTTGTGTTTTCAAGTGGAACTAGTTTTAAAGCCTCCTGAAAACTTTTTTTATAAATAGACTGAGTTGTACGGCTCAAATCAATTTTATTCCCATTTACTGAATAGGTAAATTCCCCGCCTTTTATTTGTTTAAAAGTTTCCCCCTCATTATCTATAATTCTCTCCCACACGATATCAATCACAGTGAGATACCCCCTTTTCATTTGCTCTCCAGAAATTTTTTATCTATATGTTGTTAATATCTTTGCCATGAGAGTACGGCGAAAAGTTTTTACCAATTCTGCGGTCCTTTTTACCACCTTTTGCGGAGCTTTGTACCATCTATTGCAAAAGTCTTTACCAAACTATGAGCCCTAAAAGGCAAAATAGCCAAAACCCGAAGAGGTTAATCGCTATTCTGTGGCTATATTGTGCTATTGTATTTCTGCTAAAACTGCGAGTCAGGTTCATAAGAACGGGTTTACTACCCTATCCGGTGGTTCAACGGTTGATTTCCACTGCAGGCGGACGCTTTCCGCGGGCAACGCCTCAACTTCCTCGGAAGCAAAGTTCGCATCCTGCGGGATTTTACTTCCGCAGGATGCGGTGGCTTCTGCGTTGCGAACAGGACGTTCGCGCTTTTAGCAGAAGTTCCTCTTCACATGCTTTTCCCGTCGGAGTCGCCGCCTTCCGTTACAATCAACGAGTCTGCATTTATTTAGGCTACTATTTAAACAAAGATTTTATATTACCACCTTCACCATACAGCTTAACGGAGCGGAGTAATAACCCAGAAAGATGTGTTCAATTCTATCAATCGAAAACTGGCTAATTTAAGTCTAGCAAGCATGTTAGGACATCCTTTTACGTGGTTAAAATCCTTCTTTTGACATTTGTTTATTATGCATGCTCAAAGTAATCCATGCAGGTATCGCAAAAACTGACTCCATCCTTATCACCATATCTTCTGTAAACAATTTTTTCATTGCATCTTGGGCCAGGACATGTTGTTAATTCATCCTGGATTGGCCTAGCTCCACAACTTAAACAAATATATTGGTTTCCGCCTATACATAAGAAAGTTTCCATATCGCAGTCTGGGCATTCATACAAGGGTCCCTCTCCGCCATCACTCACATGAGTATAGCTATCAACAAAATTGTCGATATACTTCTCGCGAAAATTATCGATATTTCCACCACAAAAATGGCAAAAGGCATCGAACTCATCTATAAATTCAACCGTTTTCTGAATACAAACTGGACAAGGTAAAATCAATTCAATTTTGTTAATATCAACCTGAACCATTTCAAGTCTCTCACGTACATATTCATCAAATTCATTTAAGTATTCCTGTATCTCAACAAATCTTTCATTATCAGCTTCTATGTAATTCACATCAATCATTTCAGACTTAATAAAAGGGAGTAGATATGTAAATAGCTTTACAATATTTGATTTGAGAACATTAGCAGTCACTACAAATTGGTAATGTTCTGTCTTATTTCTTTCTTTTCGTAACCAATCCATCTTTTTAAGAAGATTCTCATCAAAATTAATACCACTGATATTCTGTAACCTTTTTATTAAAGTATCGTGGTTAACACTTAAAAAGTCTCCAGATAACAATTTTTCATTATCAGCGTTCTCTATCTTCTGGAAAATAAGCACCCAGTGCTCCTGGTAAAGTATCTCTTTCAAAAGAAGCTGTATCCCCGCATGAAGATTAATTAGTGAGTATTTTAAATCTTCATCTGACTTATCAATGGTTTGTAATGACTTTAAAATAAAATCCAATCCATTCTCAACCATATTTAAATTAATCCGATCACTCAATTTTACCCCTCTTTTTGACTAGTTATCTATTTAAGACCTACCACTAGTATCTCACTTTTTAAACCATCAGTTATTAATTTTTCTTACGTCTATCAAAAAAACTAAAACGAAACCTAATTCTGTTTTAACTTCTAAACTAAATTAGTTTCTGGAATATCTTTGAAAGTAGTTAGACTATTATCTTTTAAGATCGGTCATAGGCATTTTAACGAACAAGTACATTAAAACAGATCTTAATTTTATATTTTGTACATACTATACAATTCTTTCAGTTTGATTCCAATTCCGCAATCATTCAACCTAGTTTGTCGTCTTTTAAACAATGCATCTATAATATCTCTCTTTTGCTCAGAAATTGCATGGTGTAATCTTTTATGGCAACTTACACACAATGATACTACATTCGCCTCAACATCCAAGCTATACTTGAATCTATCCTGAAACTCTAATGGTATCATGTGGTGCGCCTCAACATAATTCCTATTAGTAAGTTTGGAGTTGAAATTTTTATGCTCCGGATTTACTTCACATAAATAGTCAGCAAAAATAATAGCTTTTTTAGCAACAGTTGTATCCCTTTTTACCACTTCCCTGTTCGCTCTATTTTTGCTTGGCTTTTCTTTTGGGCTATCCTTTATGTTTATCTTTTTATTCATCCAAGTATTTTCTATTTGATTTTGAAATTCATCATCTGTCATACTGCTGTTTGTCAGTAAATTGACCATGGTGTACTTGGTTTTTATTTTTTCCCTGGTCTCTACCGACCTTCGATATTCATAATAAAGCATAGCAGGGTTGTTGATTTCATCAAATTGTGGGTCCCTTTTAAATATTTTTATGAAATAGTTTATTGCTTCTATTAGCTCCTTCTCATTTTTTTCCTTCCAAAAAATCCTATTATGGAATACTGGGTCTATTTCAAAACCATGTCTTTTCATTTTTTTGATAATTTCTTTCCCGTCTGTGTAACTGTTAGCGAGGTCAAATAATAACTCATACATTTCACGATTAAATTCATGGCCTTGCTCTTCTAATTCGTTTGTTATTACTTTTACTTCCTCAAAAGTTCCCGTCTTTGAAAGTAAATATGAAAACAAGTCATAGTTCGTTGCTATTTTACTTGAAGCTATATGTTCTAACTCCTTCAATATTCTTTCCATTTTATCAGCCCACCAATTTGAATAGTGAATAATAAGGCCAGTTAGACAGATCAAAGTGAAATTTTTATTCCTCTTTCACATTACCACACTAACACTTTACACTTTAGCTGAGAGGGAATTGACCCCCGAATACAATATATACAGGACATTTGCTTCGCTTTTACGATTTCGCGTAAGATCTATTGAGTAGAAGGCCGTCCCTGCTAGTATTGGGAATTATTTATCAAAAATTTGCTTTTATACCAACTATCTCGTCACGAATTTCCTGAAGCAGTTTATTGGTTTCAAATATATTGTTGGAATCTGAGCTTAAGAGAATTGAATAAATTGAAACCACTATAGCAATTATACTCAGGAAGAGACTAAACAATTGCATTCTTCGATTGTTAATTTCGCTTAACTTTCTGTCCCCTACTGTAATTATACGTTGCTCTAGCAAATCAATGTACCTTAATTGCTCATATAGTGATTGAACATTGTCATCTTTAAATAGTATATCTGTACTGAGCATATAACGATTGTATTCAGCAATATCATGTCGGAAATTATCAATATCCTCATGACATTCTTTTAGTAATTGAAGTACCTCAAAAATTTCCTTTTTATTCAGCTTTTTATTACCAGAGTTTATTTTGTTATCAATTCCGAGAAGATGATCAGTTAATATTTGTCCTGCCTTATACAAGTGGCTAAACCAAAAACTAAGTCGATCATTCTGATGAACTTTTTTTAATAGACTTGGATTATGGTGATTTGATTCTTCAAGAGGGTCGAAAGATTCTTTTGGCTCTTGTTCAAGTGATTTATTAAAAGCACTATGTTTTTGGTACAACCCAGCTCCCATGTAAAAATCCCTCGCTTAGTTAGTCTATAAGTATTGGAAAAAAGTCACTCTTTTTTGTTAAGTATCCTATCGGTGATCGCCGCCTTTACCAGCTGTTAAGGTGGTGTGCATCTTGATGGCGGCCTACACCTATTTACATCTCTATAATGAAATCGGATTTTATCAGTAGAGTGAACAGG